>NZ_JWLI01000001.1 GCF_000813965.1 Leisingera sp. ANG-M7
CGCCGCAGCTGCGGCGATGACCATGTCTCTTGCCCCCGCAGCCACCCATGCGGGGCCTCCGAAATGGGCCCCCGGTCACAGCAACAGTGCCGCCCACTATGCGCCGGGCCAGGTGAAGAAGCGGCACCATCGCAAGCACAGCCATGATCACGACCATGACCACGACCGGTACGACGGCCGCATTCGCGGGGACGACTGGGTTTATATTGACGACTACGGCCGCTGGGGGCTGAACCCGCCGCGCGACGGGCACCGCTATGTGCGCCAGGGCGACAAGATCTTTGAGGTCGTCAAGGACACGCTGGCCATTATCGGCGCCGTGGCCGTTGTTGATGCGCTGGTGAACTGACGGTCAGCCCAGCAGGTTTCTGACGCACTGCAGAAAGATCCCGGCTCCGGCCGGGATTGCTGCGTCCGGGAAATCGAAATCCGGGTTGTGCAGCTGCGGCTGCGCCTCGCCGGACCCCAGCCAGAACATCGCCGCCTTGGCGTGTTTGCCGAACTGGCCGAAGTCCTCGGACCAGCGCTGCGGATAGTCCCGCATCTGCGCCGGATGGCCTGCTTCGGCACAGGCGGCCTGCAGCAGCTCCACCGCTTCCGGGTGGTTGGTGCAGGCGTCAAAAACATCGTCGAATTCGATGGAAAAACTCAGCCGCTCCGCCGCGCAGACCTGTTCCGCCAGCGCCGTGGCCTCTGCAATCAGCTGATCCATTCGGATGTTTGTAACCGTGCGCAGGGTAGCCCAGACCTCGCCCTCGCCCGGGGCGATGCCAAAGGTGGCTTCACCCAGCTTGGCATGGGTCAGGGTGACCAGCGCGAACTCCGGCCCCAGATCACCGCCGCTGCCCAAGGCGGCAAGGCCCGGCAGAAGCCGGGAGATGGCACCGGCAGGCGACACCCCGTCCTGCGGCGCAGCGGCGTGGGAGGTCTTGCCAGTGAGTTTGATCCGCATTCCGCGCGACGCACAGTTGGCGGCACCGGAACACAAGGCCACCTGCCCCACCGGCAACCCCGGCAGGTTGTGCAGCGAAAAGGCGTAGTCCAGTGCAATCTTTGCGAAACCCGGATCAGCAATCACTGCCGCTGCCCCCTTGCCGGTTTCTTCTGCCGGCTGAAACAGCAGCACGGCGCGGCCTTTGGCTGGGCGCTGTGACGCAAGATCAGCTGCCAGCGCCGCCACCATCGTCATGTGGCCGTCATGGCCGCACAGGTGGCCGCGGCCGGCATGGGTGGAGCGGTAGGGCTGATCCGACAACTCCTCAATCGGCAACCCGTCGAGTTCACAGCGGATCAGGACCGTGGGACCATCCGCCCTGCCCTCAAAGACCGCCGCAACACCGTGGCCGCCAATCCCGGTCAGCAGCTGGTCGGGCTGATGCTGGCGGAGGTAGTCCACCACCATGACGGCAGTCTTTTCCTCGGCGCCGGAGACTTCGGGGATCTGATGCAGAGCATGGCGCAGCGTCGTCAGCTGCGCCAGACGCTCAGGCGTCATGCCAGGCCCAGCTTCTTGTTGCGGGCCTCACGCAGGCGGGCGAAATCGTCGCCGGCATGGTAGGAGGACCGGGTCAGCGGCGTGGCCGAGACCATCAGGAAGCCCTTGCCATAAGCGGCTTTCTCGTAGGATTTGAACTCCTCGGGCGTCACGAAGCGGTCGACCGCGTGGTGCTTGGGTGTCGGCTGCAGGTACTGGCCGATGGTCAGGAAATCGATGTCGGCGGCGCGCATGTCGTCCATCACCTGTTTCACCGCCTGTGCGTCCTCGCCCAGGCCGACCATGATGCCGGATTTGGTGAACATCGACGGATCCAGTTCCTTAACCCGCTGCAAGAGGCGCAGGGAGTGGAAATAGCGCGCGCCGGCACGCACTTCCGGGTAAAGGCCCGGCACGGTTTCCAGATTGTGGTTGAAGACGTCAGGCCGCGCCTCGACCACTGTTTCCAGCACCGAGGGATCGCATTTCAGGAAGTCCGGGGTGAGAATTTCAATCGTAGTGTTCGGCGAGCGGTGGCGCACTGCGCGGATGGTCTGGGCAAAATGCTCTGCTCCGCCGTCCTCAATGTCGTCGCGGTCAACAGAGGTGATCACGACGTGGTTCAGACCCAGTTTTTCGACCGCATGGGCGACGCGGCCCGGCTCAAACGCATCCAGCGCCTCGGGCGGCTTGCCGGTGGCGATGTTGCAGAAGGAACAGGCGCGGGTGCAGACCTCACCCATGATCATCATGGTGGCGTGGCCCTGGCTCCAGCATTCGCCGACGTTGGGGCAGCCAGCTTCCTCGCAGACCGTGGTCAGCTTGTTGTCGCGCATGATCTTGTGGGTTTCGGCGTAGCCTTTGCCGCCCGGCGCTTTGACCCGGATCCAGCTTGGCTTCTTGGGCTGAGCGTTGTCGGGACGATGCGCCTTTTCGGGGTGGCGCTGCTCCGGGATCTTGAGGTCTCTCACGTGGGTTTCCCTTCCGGCCTTTGGCTTTGTGAGCGGTTTAACATAGCTGATCTGGCTTGGCACGGTCATATCGTCAACCCTGCCCTGCCTCCTTGTCATGGCTCAAACTCCGAAAATGTGCCGTTTTCCTTTGCCAAAGCGGCGCAGCGGGACACATAATTCCACCAAGCATCAGGATTTTGCCGCAGATCATTCAGGGAGGGACGCATGGCCAAGGAGCTGGAGAAATTCAAGGCAGAGGCTAAGAAGCTGGCCGCCGGCACCAAGAAATTCACCACCGCAGAAGGCGACAAGCTGAAGAAGCGGATCGGGATTTCGCTGGGCAACGCCTGGGAGGGCGAGGATTATTTCCGCGAGAGCCTGGCCAAGGCGCGCAAGGACGGGGTGAAATCGGAGAAGCTGGCCGATTTCCAGAAGAACAAGCATTTCAAGGACGGGCTGGTCACCTGGAACAAGGCGGTGGACATCCATCAGGAAGAAGTCGGCGCGATGAAGGGGTTCTGCGCCGATGCCAAGGCGCATATGGCCAAGCAGCAGGCGCTCTTGAAGGACATCGAGAAGGACCTGAAGAAACGCGGCAAATCCTCCGCCTCGAAGAAAGACATCGAGGCGCTGCAGGGCGAGCTGGAAAAGGAGATCGCGGCGGTCAAGAAGGCGTCCGAGTATGAGGGTAAGCTGAACGCGGCGCAAAAGCTCTATGGGGCGAATTTCCAGAAGACGGTCGACAAGATCCTGAAGGAAAAGGCGGATGGCCATGACAAGAAGAAGGACGCAACAGAGCTGCCGCAGCTGCTGGTGGACCGCAATCTGAAGAAATACACCAACCGGGTCGGCGCGCTGGTCAAGGCAATCAATGCCCATTGCGTGACCGCCATCGATAAGGCGGGCGAGGATCTGAAGGCCGCCGCGCCGGAGCTGAAAGAGGCGGCGGCCAAGTACAAGGATCTGAAGAAGATCAACGACCAGTACCAGACCGCCAAAAAGAAGTTCCCGGGCGCCATCGAGGATTCCAAGGACAAGAAGAAGCTGTTGGCAACGCTCAAGAAGTTCAACGACCTGACCGCCGCTGCCGAACGCAAGATCCGCGGCACCACGGTCACCATCAAGAAGGCTGCGGCGTAACGTCCCGCAAGGGGCCGAAGATGCCGTATTTGCGAGGTTTTCCGGCGCCGGACCGCTGCAATTGCGGACTGGCGCAGGAAACCTGCGCGCAAATCACAGGGACGTGTTGAAGCCAGCTTAGAATCATTTTAAGCCTGCCCGCCGAATGACATCCGCAATCAGGAGCAAGCTGAGATGAAAGCTGGCGTTAAGCTGCCCGACGTGACCTTCCACACCCGTGTCCGCGACGAAGCAATCGAGGGCCCGAACCCGTTCCGCTGGGAAGACAAGACCACCGCTGACTACTTTGCAGGCAAGCGCGTTGTGCTGTTCTCGCTGCCGGGCGCCTTCACCCCCACCTGCTCGACCTACCAGCTGCCGGGCTTTGAAAAAGGCTTTGGTGACTTCCAGGCCGAAGGCATCGACGCGATCTACTGCATGTCGGTGAACGACAGCTTTGTGATGAACGCCTGGGCGCGCGCGCAGGAACTGGAAAACGTGGAAGTGATCCCGGACGGCTCCGGTGAGTTCACCCGCAAAATGGGTATGCTGGTCGCCAAGGACAACCTGGGCTTCGGCAACCGCTCCTGGCGCTATGCGGCCATCGTCAACAACGGTGTTGTTGAGGCATGGTTCGAAGAGCCGGGCCTGTCCGACAACCACGGCGAAGACCCCTATGGCGTGTCCTCCCCGGAGACCGTGCTGAAGCACCTGAAAGACGCCAAGGCAGAAGTCGCAGCCTAAGCTGCACTGCCCGATCTGGCATTCGAACGGGTCCGCGCTGCGGGCCCGTTTTCGTTTTGAGGGGTCGTTTGCTTCACCCGATCATCTCTTCCTGCTGCGGGCTGGCCTCGCCGTAGTAGTCCGCCAGATGCTGCAGAGCGATGCGCAGCACAACCTTGCCTGACCGCGCAGGCCAGCCCAGATTGCGTTCCGCCGTTTCCAGCCCCTCCAGATGGCAGCAGCAGCGCAGGGCGATGTCGCTGAGACCGGCCCCGAGCTTCTGCAACGCTCCGGTCATCCGCTGGTGGGCTTCTGCCGCCGCTTGGTGGCTGGTGCTGCGCATCGGGTGGCTGCCCTGGGCGAAATACAATTCCTCCTGCATCAGGTGGCTGCTGATCTGGGCAAGCTCGAAATCCTCGCGCAGGCGCCGCCCGGCCCGGACCATCGGCTGGGTCAGGAAGGACTTGCCGTCCTTGTCCAGCAGCCGGGCTAGCATTTCCAGCGGGGTTTCGGCTCCGCTGTAGCGGGACTTGCGGCCCAATCCCCCGGCCTCGCCCGCCTCCGGTGCCTCAAAGGGCGTCTGCGCTTCGGCAAACCCACCCTCCAGCCGGGCGCGGGCGCGGTTTTCCTGGTCGGCAATGATCCGGTTCAGTGCCGCGCGGCCGCCTGCGGTGATCGCATAGCGGCTGATCCGCCCCTTGCGGGAACAGGCAATCCAGCCGGTCAGCGCCAGCGCCCCTGCCAAGGGCCGCGACACCGCCACCTTGTGCCCGTCGGCCTCCTGGCCTTCGCGCACGACAACGGCCATTTCCATGCCTTCGGCTGCAGCCAGGACAGCGCCGCCTCGGCTGAGGAGGGTCAGCACGCTGGCCGCCTCCCGCTCG
Organism: Leisingera sp. ANG-M7; assembly: GCF_000813965.1. Taxonomy (GTDB): domain Bacteria; phylum Pseudomonadota; class Alphaproteobacteria; order Rhodobacterales; family Rhodobacteraceae; genus Leisingera. The sequence goes on from NZ_JWLI01000001.1 coordinate 5,154, forward strand.
AACCCCGACCGCAGGCTGCGGCTTGCGGCGGAGGGCTTGTCTTCCTGGCGCGGTTTTGCCGTTGCCGATTTATAGCGCCCGGCCAGATAGGTCAGCACCTCATCAATCAGCGGGTCATCCCGCAGGATCTCAACCCGCCGGACCTGGCGCAGGATGGTGGATGGATGGCAGCCCGCCTTGCGGGCCAGCTGGCGGATCGGGCGGCCTGCCTCGGTGTGCTGAAGATAGCGGCAGGTTTCCAGCGGCACCCAGCCTGGAAAGGGTGCCTGAGTCATATTTTGCATTCGTAACCCCCGGTCGTGAGCCAGGCTGCCGGGTCAGCCGCACTCAAAGGTGCCTGCGGCTTGTCCCTTTATGCCCGGCTGAAGTTGGACAAAATCGCGGATCGGACATCATTGTTTCCAGAAAAAACATAATCATCACAAAACGGACCGTTCGCCGGTCGCCCCCTTTCCGCAACACCACCTGAGGTTGTGTTATAGCAGAGCCAGATCAGAGATAGGAAAGGAGACGATCATGCAGGATGTATTCAGCCGCGTTTCGTTGCTCCGGCGCCCGGGAATTCTGGCGCGGGCAGCCCGGTTGGGCGCCCGGAATTACTGCCGCAAACGCGACCTGCGGCGCATTCTGGGCTGCGGCGAGGTGCCCAAACCTGCCGCCGCCGTGATGCGGCTGCTGGAATTGGAGGAAGCGCTGAACACCGCACGCAAGGCAGGTGAAGCCGGGTATTCGATGATCCGCCATGTCGAAGTGCTGATTGCGCTGGCGGGCGAGGCCGCCTGCCTGAAAGCCCGCTCAAAAACAAGAACGGCGGTCCCGCGGGACCGCCGTTTTCCTGCGGCAGAGGGTGCGGCCCCCTGCCCCTGATTTTCAGGCCCGTGTTTACATGAAGGCGTCGGGCATGGAGGCCTTCTTCTCGGCTACGTACTCGTCCAGCGCCATCTTGATGGACGGATCCAGCGCCGGCTGCTCGTAGGTGGCCAGCAGCTTCTCGACCCGGCTTTCGGCCAGCGCATAGGTATCGCGCGCGCCTTCTTCTTCCCACTGTTCGAACGGCTTGTAGTCAAGCACTTCGGACTTCCAGAAGGCCGATTTGAAGTTCGCCTGGGTGTGGGCGCAGCCGAGGTAGTGGCCGCCGGGCCCGACTTCGCGGATGGCGTCCATTGCCTGGCCGTTCTCGTCCACGGAAATACCCTTGGCGAGGCCGTGCAGCGTGCCCAGCTGGTCGGCGTCCATCACGAACTTCTCGAAGTCGGCAACCAGGCCGCCCTCAAGCCAGCCGCAGGAGTGCAGCATGAAGTTCACACCGGACATCAGGCCCATGTTGAGCGAGTTGGCGGTTTCATAGGCAGCCTGCGCATCCGGCAGCTTGGAGCCGCAGAAGGAGCCGGCCGAGCGGAACGGCACGCCGAGGCGGCGGGCCAGTTGGCCTGCGCCATAGGTAACCAGCGACGCTTCGGGGGTGCCGAAGGTCGGGGCGCCGGAGTTCATGTCGATCGACGACACGAAGGCGCCGAAGATCGCAGGGGCGCCGGGGCGGCACAGCTGGTTGTAGGCGATGCCGGCCAGAACCTCTGCCAGCACCTGCGTCAGGGTGCCAGCCACCGACACCGGCGCCATGGCACCGCCGACGATGAACGGCGAGATGATGCAGGCCTGCATGTTCTGGGCGTAGACTTCCAGCGAGCCCATCATCACGTCGTCGAAGGTCATCGGCGAGTTGATGTTGGTCAGCGAGGTCATCACGGTGTTGTTCTGCACGAACTCCTTACCGAACAGGATGCCCGCCATGTCGACGGAGTCCTGCGCGCGGCTGGGTTCGGTGACGGAGCCCATGAACGGCTTGTCGCTGAGGGTCATATGCGCCATCAGCATGTCCAGGTGGCGCTTGTTCACCGGGATGTCGGTGGGTTCGCAAACGGTGCCGCCGGAGTGGTGCAGCCACTTGGACATATAGGCCAGCTTCACGAACTTGTTGAAGTCGTCCATGGTCGCATAGCGGCGGCCGCCGCTGCGGGTGCGCACGAAGGGCGGGCCGTAGACCGGTGCCAGAACCAGATTGCGGCCGCCGATGACCACCGATTTCTCGGGGTTGCGGGCGTGCTGGGTGAACTCGGCCGGTGCGGTTTCGCACAGCTTGCGGGCCAGGCCGCGGGGGATGCGCACGCGCTCGCCCTGGACATCGGCACCTGCCTCGCGCCAGCGCTGCAGCGCCGCCGGGTTGTCAACGAAATTGACGCCGACCTCTTCCAGGATCGTGTCCGCGTTGTACTCGATGATTTCCAGCGCTTCCTCGTTCAGGATCTCGAAGTTCGGAATGTTGCGCTCGATGTACTTGGCGGTTTCGATCTTGACGCTGGTGCGCTCGGCGCGGCGGGCGGCGCCGCCGCCGGAACCGCGGGCACGACGGCGCGGGGCTGCTTCTGTCATGGTTTATCCTCACCACAGGCATTTCATTGCGAAGGGTATTATAGCCAGTGCGCGCGCCGCCGCCGCAGGATTGCGGCCATTCAAGTTGAAAAGCGACATTGCCGGAGCATTTTCCACCGCGCCGGTCGACTTTGGCATACCTTTTGCACAGGGGATGCCCATCCGCCGTTAAATGGAGCCCGCTCCCCGGCAAGGCGGCCAAACCCCCTTGCGGAAAACGCGTTCCTGCCCTATGGCGCGTGCATGACAGAGACATCCCATGACCGCCTTCTCATCATCGACTTTGGCAGCCAGGTCACGCAGCTGATTGCGCGCCGCCTGCGCGAGCTGAACGTCTATTGCGAAATCCACCCCTATCAGAATGTCACCATGGACTTTGTGCGCGAGCTGGCGCCCAAGGCGGTGATCTTCTCGGGCGGGCCTGACAGCGTGACCCGTGAGGGCAGCCCGCGGGCGCCGCAGGAGATTTTCGACTATGGCGTGCCGATCCTTGGCATCTGCTATGGCCAGCAGGTGATGATGCACCAGCTGGGTGGCACAGTGGAAAGCGGCCATGGCACCGCCGAATTCGGCCGCGCCTATGTGACCCCCACGGTGGAAACACCGCCGCTGCTGGAAGGCTGGTTTGCCAATGACGCCGACCGCGAACAGGTCTGGATGTCGCACGGCGACCACGTGAGCAAGATCGCCCCGGGGTTCGAGGTCTACGGCACCTCCCCCAACGCGCCGTTTGCCATCACTGCCGATGTCAGCCGCAACTTCTATGCGGTGCAGTTCCACCCGGAGGTGCACCACACCCCGAATGGCGCCAAGCTCTATGAGAACTTCGTGAAGCTGGCCGGTTTCAGCGGCGACTGGACCATGGGCGCCTACCGCGAGCAGATGATCGAGAAGATCCGCGAACAGGTCGGCGACAAGAAGGTGATCTGCGGATTGTCCGGCGGCGTCGACAGTTCGGTTGCTGCGATCCTGATCCACGAGGCAATCGGCGATCAGCTGACCTGCGTGTTCGTGGACCACGGCCTCTTGCGCAAGAACGAGGCGGAAGAAGTCGTCTCAATGTTCCGCGACAACTACAACATCCAGCTGATCCACGCGGATGAGAGCGATCTGTTCCTGGGTGAGCTGGACGGCCAGTCGGACCCGGAAACCAAGCGCAAGATCATCGGCAAGCTGTTCATCGACGTGTTCCAGAAACACGCCGACACCATCGACGGCGCTGAATTCCTGGCGCAGGGCACGCTGTATCCGGATGTGATTGAATCGGTTTCCTTCTCGGGCGGGCCTTCGGTCACCATCAAGTCGCACCACAACGTGGGCGGCCTGCCGGAGAAGATGGGCCTGAAGCTGGTCGAACCGCTGCGCGAGCTGTTCAAGGACGAGGTCCGCGCCTTGGGCCGCGAACTGGGCCTGCCGCAGAGCTTCATCGGCCGCCACCCCTTCCCCGGACCGGGCCTGGCGATCCGGTGCCCTGGCGAGATCACTCGCGAAAAGCTGGAGATCCTGCGCGAAGCGGATGCGATTTATATCGACCAGATCCGCAAGCACGGGCTTTATGACGAAATCTGGCAGGCATTCGTGGCAATCCTGCCGGTTCGCACCGTTGGCGTGATGGGTGACGGCCGCACCTACGACTACGCCTGCGCCCTGCGCGCGGTGACTTCGGTCGATGGCATGACCGCGGATTACTACCCGTTCAGCCACGAGTTCCTGGGCGAAACCGCCACAAGGATCATCAACGAGGTAAAAGGCATCAACCGCTGCACCTACGACATCACCTCGAAGCCTCCGGGAACCATCGAGTGGGAATAATCTGATTTAGAAGAGCCCCGGCAAGATTGGCCGGGGTTTTTCTTTTTCTGCGGCAAGCGATTAACACATCCGTCAGACCTGTTTGGAATAGTCCCCGAAACACGACAGTTTTGGAGAACCCAATGATTATTTGCCACCCGCTGAAACTCATCTTCATCAAGACCAAGAAGGTAGGTGGCACGTCGTTTGAAATTGCCCTGTCCAGCTTTTGCGACGACACAAGCATCATCACGCCAATCTCTCCCGACGACGAAAAGACCCGTGCAGACCTGGGCTATCCCGGCGCGCAGAATCATCAGCGCCAGGTCTGGCCGGATGGATCCGGAACAAATGCCGGTTTCTACAACCACATCCCCGCTGAAGAGGCCCGGAAACTGATCCCGCAGGAGATCTGGGACAGCTATACCAAGGTGACGATCTGGCGCGATCCCTTTGACGCTATAATTTCCCGCTATTACTGGGAAAAAGCCGATACCGCCGGAATTCCCTTTGGACAGTTCGTGCAACGCTTCCCCGGCATGCTGACTGAAAACATCCAGATTGCACCGCTGGAGGGCCTGTCTGCACCGGATGTTTTCCTGCGATACGAACACTTGGAAAATGATATCGCCGCACTGGGCATCGACGGGCTGTGGGAGCGGTTTTCCAGCTTGCGGGCCAAAGGGGCGTTCCGCCCGAAATCCGGCACAGATCCTGCCACGCTCTTTGCACGGCATCCTGACGCCGCTGAGATCGTGGCAAAGAAATGCGCCGCTGAGATCCGCAGATTCGGTTATACGCGCCCGGACGCTCCAGCGGCGGCGGCCATACCTGAGGCCCCCCGTACCAGCGACTTTATCTTCACCCTGTCGGCCGGGCGCACCGGCACCGCTTGGTTGGCACAGCTGTTGGGCGACAACCTGGACATCAACTCTGTGCACGAACCCTTGGCGGTCGAGGATTGTGGTTCAGCAATGCCCGAAATCGGCCACATGCGCACATTCAACACCCGCGGTATGACGCCGAAGTTGCAGGACTTCTGGAATAAGAAACTGGAGTCGCTGGAGGCTCCTTATGGTGAGTCCAATCACGCCTTGGGCAAATGCGGATTGATCGAGGCACTGGCAGACAGCAGCATCTGCGACCGCACCACCGTGATCATCCTCCGCCGTGATTTGGCCAAGCAATGCGCAAGCTACGCGGGGCGCGGTGATTTCACCAATTTGACAGTAGTCTGGCAGTGGTACCTCGACGTGAGTTACGAAAACGTCATCGTCAACCCCGCAAGCTTCCTGCAACTGGGCCAGATTGGCTGGGCAATCTGGTACGCGCTGGAGATGGAAGCCCGCTATGCCTATTACCTTTTGAGTTACGGCCAAAAGATCAACTTTGTCACTGCCCGGCTGGAGGAAGCGACAACGCCGGACGGCGCCGCCAGGCTGCTGGCGGAACTGGGCCACAGCGGCCCGGTGCTGCTGCCGGAGAAGAAGAATGCTACCGGCAACCAAGGTGATGCGACGGAAGAACTGACCGCAGAAATCCGGACGCTGCTGAACCGGCTGAACTTCGACCCAGTGGCAGCAGCAGCCGTCTATATCAAGTCAGGACGCACGCTGGATGCGCAGGCCATGAGCCGCGCCGCGGCCTGAGAATTGCACCGGCCCCGCCGCGTTCTGCTTGACCCCGAAGGAAAATTCCGCCTCTTCTCACACCAGAAGTTCGGGGGGCAGGCATGACACAAGGCGAGACGCGCGCGGGGCTGGCAGCGCTGTGGATGGTTGGGGCCATTGTCTCCTTCTCCGCAATGGCGATCGCCGGACGCGAGGCCGGGCTGACGCTGGACACCTTCGAGATCATGGCCTACCGCAGCCTGGTTGGGGTGGTGATTGTTGTTGCCGTCCTGACCGCCGCGGGCCGCTGGCATCAGGTCCGGCGGCAGCGGCTGGGGGTGCATCTGCTGCGCAACCTGTTTCACTTCACTGGCCAGAACCTGTGGTTCCTGGCGGTGACGCTGATTCCGCTTGCCCAGGTCTTTGCGCTGGAGTTCACCTCACCGCTGTGGGTGATCATCCTGTCGCCGCTCTTGCTGGGCGAGGCGCTGCCCCGGCGGCGGATGCTGGCGGCGGCGCTGGGTTTTGCCGGTATCCTGATCGTCGCGCGGCCAAGCCCGGACACGCTGAACCTTGGCCTGGCCGCAGCGGCGAGCTGCGCCATCTTCTTTGCCTTGACCGCGATCCTGACCAAACGTCTGACCCGGCACGAGCACACCGCGTCAATCCTGTTCTGGCTGACCTCCATGCAGCTGGTGATGGGCCTGCTGGCGGCGGGCTGGGATGGCGACATGGCGTTGCCGGATGCCACAACCCTGCCCTGGTTGGTTCTGATCGGCATTGCCGGACTGACCGCGCATTTCTGCCTGACCACAGCCCTGTCGCTGGCGCCGGCAAGCGTGGTGGTCCCGGTGGATTTTGCCCGCCTGCCCGCCATCGCCATCCTTGGTATGGTGATCTACGGAGAGGCATTGGATGCCTGGGTGCTGGGGGGTGCCGCCATCATCTGCATTGCAAATTATCTTAATATAGTTGCAGGCCAGCCGCGCAGAACCCCGCAAAGCTGACTGAATCGGCCTAGTTGCCGCGCGGTTAATGTTGATTTGCCGAAATCCGCCCGATTACGTTCGCGTAAAGCGGCTTCCACTGGCCGCAACTCAGGGAGGAACAATGAAACGCTATCTTGCAACCTCGGCGGCTTTGGCGCTGGCATCCGGCTCTGCCATGGCAAGCGGTCTGGACCGCACCGGCCAGCCGATCGGGATCATCTTTGAAGAAGGCAACTATGCCGAGTTTTCGTTCGCGACGACCTCGGTTGACCTGTCAGGCAACGACCGCACATCACTGAACCCGTTCGGCTCTGCCACTGGCGATGTCGGTGAGCGGTTCAACATGTTTGGTGCCGGCTACAAGCGCGACATCAACGAACAGCTGTCGTTCGCCCTGATCTTTGACCAGCCTTGGGGGGTGGATGTGAACTATCCAACCACCGGGTCGCTGTTGCTTGGGGGCACAACAGCGCAGGCGGATTCGAACTCGATCACCGCCCTGCTGCGCTATAAGTTCAATGAGCGCTTCAGCGTCCACGGCGGACTGCGCTATCAGGAGCTTGACGGCGAGATCAATCTGCAGGGCGGTGCCTACACCTCCATCGGCGGCCGATACAACGTGAAGGTGGACAAGGACGGCGCCTTTGGCTGGGTGGCAGGCGTGGCCTATGAAATTCCCGATATCGCCCTGCGGGTTGCACTGACCTACAGCTCTGAGATCGAGCATGATTTCAACCTGAACGAGACCTTTGCCACCAGCGCCACCGCAAGCACCACAACAAAAACCAAAACTCCGCAATCAGTGAACCTGGACTTCCAGACCGGCATCGCCCAGGACACACTGCTGTTTGGCGGCATCCGCTGGGCTGAGCACAGCGTGACAAATCTGGTGGTTCCGGGCTTGAGCACTCTGGCCGGCCGCTCCGTCGATCTGATCGATCTGGACGACTCGATCACTTACACCTTGGGTGTTGGGCGCGCCTTCAATGAGAAGTGGTCCGGTTCGGTGGCGCTGATCTATTCGGATTCGGACGGCGACAATCTGGTCTCTCCGCTGGCACCGACGCATGGCTATGAAGCGATCCGCGTTGGCGTGCAGTACAAGCAGGACAACATGACCGTCTCTGCCGGTGTGCGTTACACCCAGCTGGGCGACGCGGTTGCCTCCCCTGGCGGCAATCCGGTCACCAACTTCCAGGACAACGACGCGGTCAGCTTCGGCCTGAAGGTCGGCTTCCACTTCTGATCCAGGCACCTTCCGGGCAGTATGCCCCGCCCCTTCCCAGGGGCGGGGTTTTCTTTTACCGCGGCTGAAGCGCGCATGGAATTGACCCAGCCCCCGCGGGTGGCTAGCAAGGCGTGACACCTTCAGGGACTTGGACTTTCATGCTCTACTCTTCCGCACAGGACTGGCGCGACGCCCCCAGCAAACGGGTGCTGTTTTTTGGCATGTCCGGGCTTGGCAAAACCTATGTCAGCAACGTTCTGCGCGGCGCCGGCAGCTGGTTCCACTATTCCATCGATTACCGTATCGGCACCCGTTACATGGGCGAATACATCGCCGACAACGCCAAGGCCGAGGCGATGAAAGTTCCGTTCCTGCGCGAGCTGCTGCTGACGGATTCGATCTTCATTGGCTCCAACATCACCTTTGAAAACCTGCGCCCGGTCTCTGCCTACTTGGGAAAGCCCGGCGATGTGGCCAAGGGCGGCCTGCCGATCGCGGAATACAAACGCCGCCAGGAGCAGTTCCGGGTCGCTGAAATCCGGGCATTGCTGGATACCGAATATTTCGAAGGCCGGGCGCAGCAGCTGTATGGCTACCCGCATTTCATCTGCGACACCGGCGGGTCGATTTGCGAATGGGTGGATGCCAATGATCCGAACGACCAGATCCTATCCGAGCTCAGCAAGCACACGCTGATGGTCTGGATCAAGGGCAGCGAAGAGCACACTGCGGAGCTGGTGCGCCGTTTTGACAAGGCACCCAAACCGATGTCCTATCAGCCGGAGTTCCTGAACCGGGTCTGGCAGGAATACCTTAAGGAAAACAAGATATCTGAAGCGGATGTGGACCCAGATGCCTTTATCCGCTGGACCTATGCCCAGGCGCTGGCGCACCGCCAGCCGCGGTATCTGGCGATGGCTGACAACTGGGGCGTCACGGTGACTGCCAGCCAGATCTCCGCTGTCAAGGATGAGGCAGGTTTCGTGGATTTGATCGCCAAGGCCCTTGAGGACCGCGGCTAACCCGCTTATCTGACAACCTCCGCTATATCGTACAACTTTCCGCAAATCAGGATACTGACATGCCCATCAAGATCCCCGCTGACCTGCCCGCCTATGACGTTCTGACGAACGAAGGCGTGATGGTCATGTCGCCGGATCAGGCGGCGCGTCAGGACATCCGGGCACTGCGCATCGGGCTGTTGAACCTGATGCCCAAGAAGATCCAGACCGAGAACCAGTTTGCCCGGCTGATCGGGGCGACGCCCTTGCAGATCGAGCTGAGCCTGATCCGGATGACAGAGCATCAGACCAAGAACACCGCGGCTGAACACATGGAGGAGTTCTATCACTCCTTTCAGGAAGTGAAGCACGAGAAGTTCGACGGGCTGATCATCACTGGCGCGCCGATTGAGCATCTGGATTTCGTAGAGGTCACTTATTGGGACGAAATGCGCGAGGTTTTCGAGTGGACCCAGACCAACGTGCATTCGACCTTTGGCGTCTGCTGGGGCGGCATGGCGATGATCAACCATTTCCATGGCGTAAAGAAGCACATGCTGGACCACAAGGCGTTCGGCTGCTTCCGGCACCAGAACCTGGCGCCGGCCTCGCCGTACTTGCGCGGGTTCTCGGATGATTTCGTGATCCCGGTCAGCCGCTGGACCGAGATGAAACAAGCGGAGGTCGATACCGCCGAGGGGCTGAAGACACTGCTGGGCAGTGACGAGGTCGGCCCCTGCCTGATTGAGGATAAGGCGCACCGCGCGCTCTATATCTTCAACCATTTTGAATACGACAGCGATACGCTGAAGCAGGAATACGACCGCGACGTGGCCAACGGCACTCCAATCAACGTGCCGGGGAACTACTACCCGGACGATGATCCCAGCCGCCAGCCGCAGAACCGCTGGCGCAGCCACGCGCATCTTCTATACGGCAACTGGATCAATGAGATTTACCAGACAACGCCTTATGACATGGATGAGATCGGCCGCTAGAATGCTGGTCTGGGCAGGCCTTGCTGTGGCAGCGGGGACTGCCCTCACGCTTTGGCAGGCAGGCCGACGCGAGGCCGCGGCTGAGACCCGCCATCCGCCGCAGGGCCAGGTTCTGGTGGTGAGCAGCCACCGGGTGCATGTGGTGGAGATGGGACGGCCCAAAGGCAGCGCGCCGGATCTGGTGCTGCTGCATGGCTCCAGCGGCAACACCCGCGACATGACGTTCCGGCTGGCACCAGCGCTGGCTGATGAGTTTCGCATCCTGATCTTCGACCGCCCGGGCCTGGGTTATTCCAGCCCGTTGAACGGCACGGGCGCAACCATTCGCCAGCAGGCGGAGGTGTTGCGCCAGGCCGCGGCGCAGATGGGCGCCAAGAATCCCGTTGTGCTGGGCCAAAGCTATGGCGGCGCGGTGGCTCTGGCCTGGGCGGTGGATCACCCCGAAAGCGTCTCCGCCCTGGTGTCGGTGTCCGGAGTGGCCTACCCGTGGACAACGCCGCTGGATCCGCTCTACCGCCTCACCTCATCGCGCTTTGGCAGTGCAGTGGCGGTGCCGCTGCTGACGGCCTATGTGCCGGATGCCGTGGTCAGCCGCTCCCTGCAGGAGATCTTTGCCCCGCAGATGGTGCCTGAGGGATACGCGGAACACTTTGGCACCCGCCTGTCGCTGCGGCGCAGCTCGCTTCGGGCCAACGCCCGGCAGCGGGCGAACCTGCTGGAAGAAGTGACAGAGCTTTCGCAGCATTACGGCCGCATCACGGCGCCGCTGGAGGTGATCCACGGCACCGAGGACGATCTGGTGAACCTCAAGCTGCATGCCGAGGGGCTGGCACGGGACGTGGACAGCGCGCGGTTGACCCTGCTGGAAGGCATTGGCCACATGCCGCAGCACGTCGCAACGGAGGATGTCGCTGATGCGGTCCGCCGCGCTGCCGAGCGCGCAGATTTGCATTAAAACGAAGTAACCGCGGCCAATGGCGGCCCAAATACAACCTCCGCAACCCACTACACAAATCGTGCTATACTATACCTCTGGTAATGGAGGGCACCATGAAATCATCTCATCTCGCCGTCTTGGTAACGATTCTCAGCGCGGCTTTTTCAACGACTCAGGCCACGGCTGACCCCAAACCGCAAAATGCGGCAGTCCCCGCGGCACAAGAACTTGCCAACTTGTACGGCGGCAAAACGCAAATTTGGAAGAAATGCCAGGGCGGTGTCTACTACGGGCCGCGCTGGGAGGCGCAAGGCTACTGCGCGCAGCACCCCAACAGCGTCGGTGTCGGAAAATGGCACATCGACGGCAGAGGCCGCGTTTGCCAGAAAATGACCTGGTATCATTCCAAAGACGGTGCACTTATCGCAAAGGAAGGCGAGGAAGAATGCATCTCTCATCTGCAGGCAGCAGACGGCATTGTCTGGCGCAGCTGGCCGAAGGACCGGGAGTGGTGGAAGGCGACCAACAGCGTGAGCCTGGAGAAGGGTTTTAAGTTTAAATCCAAAATCCGGCGACTGCGCAAAAAACTCAAAGTCTGAGACTGCGTCACCTGATCCCTGGCGGAAGATATTGAATCGCTGGCGCCCCCCGCGGCGGCTAGGTGCGGCGTTCACAGACCTGCCCCGCAGCTTCCTGCTGCGGCCTGTGCAAATTTGCGTTAAAGCGATTCACATTCCATACTCCTTACCCATATAAGGGATTGAGGACAGAAGGGTTTTGCACATGCCGCTGCCGTTTGACGGGGCCATCAGCCGCTACTACCAGAGCGGCGCGCCGGAGAAGATCCGAACCGCGATCAAGCGTGCGGATAAGGACGAGATCCTGAGCCTCAGCTACCCGCACCGGGAACGGATGAAGCGCAAGGCTTATGACAAAGAGCTGGAGGCGCTTCAGATCGAACTGGTCAAGCTGCAGTCCTGGGTCAAGTCCAGCGGCGCCCGCATTGCCATCGTCTTTGAGGGGCGCGATGCGGCTGGCAAGGGCGGCACCATCAAGCGGTTCCGCGAAAACCTGAACCCGCGCGGGGCGCGAATCGTGGCGCTGCCGAAACCCACCGAAGCGGAACAGAGCCAGTGGTATTTTCAGCGCTATGTGCAGCAGCTGCCGTCGGGCGGCGAAATCGTGTTCTTTGACCGCAGCTGGTACAACCGCGGTGTTGTCGAAAAGGTATTCGGCTTCTGCAGTGATTTGCAGCGTGAGCGGTTCTTTGATCAGGTTCCGGACTTTGAAAAGGCGCTGGCAGAGGACGGCATCCACCTGTTCAAGTTCTGGCTGAATGTGGGCCGGGCAGAGCAACTGCAACGGTTCCTGTCACGGGAATCCGATCCCTTGAAACAGTGGAAGCTGAGCTCCATTGATGTGAAGGGGCTGGAGAAATGGGACGACTACAGCGCTGCCATTTCAGAAACCTTTGCCCGCAGCCACAGCCGTGAAGCGCCCTGGACAATCATCCGGTCGGATGACAAGCGGCGGGCGCGGCTGGCGGCGATGCGCTGCGTGCTGCACGCGATTGATTACACCAGCAAGGACACCAAGGCGATTGGTGCCCTGGACTCGGAAATATGCGGAGGCCCGGAAATCTGGGATGCCTAAACGCGGTTATCATCACGGCAACCTGCGCCAAGCGCTGGTAGAGGCCGCCCTGCAGCTGATCGAGGCCAAGGGGCCGACCGGCTTTACCCTCTCGGAAGCCGCCAAGCAGGCGGGCGTTACCCCGGCAGCGGTCTACCGCCATTTTGAGGGGCGGGAGGATCTGATCGCTGAGGCCTCCCGCCAAGGCTACGTGATGTTCGCCGACCTGATGCAGCACGCCTATGACAAGTATCAGCCCTCGGCGCTGGCTGCGTTTGAGGCAACCGGGCGGGCCTATCTGGCCTTTGCACGCAAACATCCCGGCCACTACATCGCCATGTTCGAAAGTGGTATTTCGGTGAACCGGACACCCGAACTGGCCGACGCTGCCGCCCGGGCACGCGCAATTCTGGAACGCGCAGCAGCGGACCTGAGCCAGCACATCCCGGCAGAAAAACGCCCGCCGGCCTCGATGTTCTCTGCCCATGTGCTGGCGATGAGCCACGGGGTTGTGGAGCTTTATGCGCGTAATTCGCCCGGAGCGGCCTCCCCCTTCCCGCCGGAGGATTTGCTGGAAAGCGGGATCGGTATTTATCTCCGCGGGCTGGGGCTGATCGATCCGGACAATTAGGCCCGGTAGCTAGAACCGGCCGCTGGGCTGCGGTGCGCTCAGCTCATCGCCGACGTTCACGAGGTTCACCTCTCCGATGCCCTTTATATCCTCGGGGCCGATATCGGTGACGTGGAATTCCTCGGACAATGCATCCTTCATGTCCTCTGGCGCGACGATTTTCATCGGGTTGGCAAAGACTTGCAGCCGGGAGGCCAGATTTACGGCCGGGCCGAAGACGTCATAGACATATTTCTGGATACCCACCACGGAGCCAACCGCGGAGCCGGTGCCAAGGCCGATCCGCGCCTGCCATTTGTGCTGGTGGCTTTGGTTGCGGCGGTCCAGGTAGCGCAGGAAACGGGTGGCGCAATGGGCCACGGCGGTGGCGTGGTCCGGCGTCGGCTCAGGCATTCCGGCAACCGCCAAATAGGCGTCGCCGATGGTTTTGATCCGCTCGCAGCCGTATTGCTCGACGATGCGATCGAAAGCGGTGAAGATATCGTTCAGCTCTCCCAGCGTTACGGTGGGATCGGTGCGGGAGGCGAAATCTGTGAAATTCACGAAGTCCAGCATCACCACCGACACCTTGGGGTAAAGCTGCGGGGTGACCACGCCAAAGGTCTTGAATTCCTCATAGACCGAGCGCGGCATCAGGTTGAGCAGCAGCCGCTCCACCCGCTCCTTCTCGCGTTCCAGTTCGCGGGTGTTGCGCTCCACCATTGTGGAATAGCTGTCGATCATGCTTTCCAGCTCGCGGATGCGGGTGATGTTCTGGCATTCCACCACCAGCAGTGCCTCGTCCAGGTGGCTGGCTTGCGAGATGTTGATGGCAAAGACCAGCGTGCGGCGTTTGCGCTTGATCTTCAGCTCTGCAGAATAGCGCAGGCCTTCGTCGCAAAGCGGACCCAGGTCCTCCGGCTGCAGACCGTCTATGGCATCGGTTAGCGCAGCCCCCTCGCCCGGCGTTCCGAACCATTCCGCAAAAGGCTGATTATGAAAGACAAATCCAAGGTCTGATGCCCGCACGACTGCCACGCCGACACCAATGGCACGCAGCAATTGCTCATTGATGGCGGCAATGCTCATGCCGCATCCCGGGTGACGATAATGCTGCGCTTTCCCTCTATAGCGCTAAGCGTAGTGCGAATGTCCGGCTCTGACAGGCCGTGCTGCTCCAGCGCCTCCTTCAGCAGTGCACCCATCTCATCGAAATCTTCGTGGGTAATGCCGAGGGCCCTGTGCACCGCCTCAAGCCTGTCGTCACTGAAGGACGCAGGCCCGCCCAGAAGCGAGGAAATGAACTTGGTCTGATGGTCAATGAGACGCGCCATATCTACATCGGCGAAGTAATCGCCGATCTGATCGGAATCGAGCGCCATCTCATAAAAGGTCATCACGACCCGGCTGATGGCGCTGAACCCGCCGTATTTCTCGTAGATCGTTTGCGGCATGACAGCTGTCCCCCATCAGGAAGCGGTCTGCCCATGTTACGCTAATTTTGCGGAAAAGTTAACGCCCGGGCGCCGCAGGGGCAGCCCGCGCCGGTTTCCGAACTGAAAACCATAAGTCCAACAGCCCGCCGCGCGGTCAGGCCGCGCTTTCATCCGTGAAGGTCACCAGGTCGCTGACAATGCATTGCAGCCCCTCGATCAGGTCCAGCGTAGGCTGAGTGGACAGCAGTGGCGCCATTTCCTGGATCAGCGGCAGCGGCAGGTCCCACCAGCGCAGCGCCTGCAGCTTTTCGCACACCGCGCAGTCGAACCGTTTACGCACGAGCTGCGCCGGATTGCCGGCCCAGACCTCATAAGCGCCCACATCGGCGGTTACGGTCGCATTGGGACTGATCACAGCACCATCACCGATCGTCACCCCGCCCAGCAGGGTCGCATTGGCACCGATCCAGACGTCATTTCCGATCACCACATCCTGGCAGCCCGGCCGGGGAGCATGAGTGTCAGCCCCCCCCAGATGTTCGGTAAAGGCTTCGCCAAAGGGGAAGGCAGAAATCCGGTCCAGCGCCGGGGACTGATCCAGCATCACCCGCACACCGCGGCTGATCGAACAAAAGGAGCCAATCGCGACATTGGCGCCGCCGCCCTGCCCCTCGATCTCCAGATCCTCATAGCCATGGGTGAAGCGGCCGATTTCCAGTTTGCCGTTGCCGATCGGGGCAGTCTTGAATTGTTCTGGTGATGTCATGGTGTTCTGCCTTCCGGTTCCCGTCCTAGGATTTCCGGGCCACCCTAGGAAATCTTTCTAAAGGAACCCTGAAGGCAGCCGGAATTCCGCAGCACCGGAAACGCAGAAGGGCCCGCCAGCAGCGAGCCCTTCCAAAACCATATGGTTCCCAGCTTAGCGCTTGGAGAACTGGAACGAACGGCGGGCTTTGGCCTTACCGTATTTCTTACGTTCCACAACGCGGCTGTCGCGGGTCAGGAAGCCGGCCGCTTTCAGAGCGCCGCGCAGCGACGGATCGTACAGCTGCAGCGCTTTGGAGATGCCGTGCTTGACCGCGCCGGCCTGACCGGACAGGCCGCCGCCTTTGACGGTGGCGTAGACGTCAAACTCGCCTTCGACGCCGGCAACCTGGAACGGCTGGCGCAGGATCATCTGCAGCACCGGACGGGCGAAGTACTTGTTGATTTCCTTGCCGTTCACCTCGACCTTGCCGGAGCCCGGCTTGATCCAGACGCGGGCAACAGCGTCTTTACGCTTGCCGGTGGCATAGGAGCGGCCCAGTTCGTCACGAACCGGCTCACGCGCGATGGTTTCTTCAGCCACTGCTTCCACACCGGTTGCAGCTGCGAGCTCTTCGAGAGTGTTGATCTGATCAGCCATCGGTATCAGCTCCGGGTGTTTTTCTTGTTCATGGATTTGACGTCCAGAACTTCAGGGGCCTGGGCTTCGTGCGGGTGCTCGGCACCAGCGTAAACGCGCAGGTTGGTCATTTGCTGACGCGACAGGCGGTTGCCCGGCAGCATGCGCTTGACCGCTTGGGTCACAACGCGCTCCGGGTGGGCACCTTCCAGGATTTCCTGCTTGGTGCGCGACTTGATGCCGCCCGGGTGGCCAGTGTGCCAGTAGAAGTGCTCATCGCGCTTCTTGCCGGTCATCTGCACCTTTTCGGCGTTGATGATGATGACGTTGTCGCCCATGTCCATATGCGGAGTGAAGGACGCTTTGTGCTTGCCGCGCAGGCGCATGGCAACGATCGAGGCAAGACGGCCCAGCACCACGCCCTCGGCGTCGATGATGATCCACTTCTTCTCGATATCTGCCGGAGTAGCAGAGAAGGTTTTCATGGCAGGTCAATCCTGTTTGTCGTGAAGGCAGAATCCCAGAGGTCTTCGGCCTGAATTCGATGGACGGGGTTTACGGGCATCCCAGGCCCCAGTCAACACCACCAAACAAGATTAAAACGTTATAAAACAAGACGTTAAAAAATAGGTATAATAATACCCCACAAATTCACACGCTGATCTGCTCCGGAGGGTTGTCCAGCAGGGCGCGCAGGCGCAGCATTGCCTCCTCGAACTGTTTCAGCGGCACATGCGCGTTGATGGCAATGCGCACCGCATGGGGCGCGCGGCCATCGCGCAGGGCGAACTCATCCGCCGAGCGGATCTGCACCCCGTTGGCCTCTGCCGCGCGGGTAAAGGCAGCGGCGCGCCAGCCGGACGGCAGTTTCAGCCAGAGGAACGGAACCTCAGGATTCCAAGTCAGGTCGAACCCGCCAAGCGCATTGACCGCCACCCGCACATAGCGGGCCATTTCGTTGTTCACCGCCTTCACCAGGCCTGGCAGGCGCGGGTCGCTAAGCAGGATCCGCACCAGCTCGGCCAGCGGCTGGGCCAGGCCGAAATATCCGTATTCCGCCACCCGCCGCAGGTCTGCCGCCCGCCCTTCCGGTGCCAGGGCAAAGCCCACGCGCAAGGCAGGCGTCAGGATCTTGGAGATCGAGGAGACGTGCCAGGCCAGCTCCGGCGCCAGCGCCCGGTAGCTGGGGGCACGCGATTCCCCCAGGCGGTAGCAGTCGTCCTCGACGATCTGCACGCCATGGCGGCGGGCGATGCGGACAATCTCCTTGCGCCGCTCCAGCGGTGTGAACAATCCGGTGGGATTGTGAACCTCCGGGCTGGTGCAAATGACAGAGGCGCCGGATTTGCGGATTGCCAGCTCCATCGCGTCCGGGCGGATACCGTTCTCATCCATGGCAACCTCAACCACCTGCGCCCGCAGAAGCTCCGCCGCGCGGCGGAAGCCCGCATAGGTCAGGTCCTCGACCATGATCACCGGCTGCGGGCCTTGCAGTATCGCCTGCAGCGCAACCATGATGGCGTTTTGGCCGCCATGGGTCAGCACCACGTCCTTTTCATTGACCGGGCCAACCGGCGCTTTGGCAATCCAATCCGCAGCGGCCTGGCGCACTGGCTGATAGGCGTCGCGTGTCGGGTAGTTCAGAAAGTTGCGCGCCTGGCCTTCAGCGACCTTGTGCAGCGCCTCACGCACCGCCGCCACCTGGCCCATGTCGGCAATCCGCGGGCTGAACAAGCTGACATGGCCGGGATCACGCGCCTCCAGCAGATGCAGCTCCCGCGACCATACGTCATCGGGCACCGGCTTTTTCTTTTCGGCTACGAAAGTGCCGCGGCCTACCTCGGCCTCCAGCACACCTTCATCGGTCAGGATGCTGTAGGCGCGGGCGACAGTGCCCGGCGTAATGCTCAACTGATACGCGAGGTCACGCACCGGCGGCAGCTTTGTACCAATTTTCAAACTGCCCATTTCGACAGCAGACCGGATTGTATCTGCGACCTTTTTGTACTTGGGACCTTTTGTCTCACCCAGGGCTTGCGGCCAAATTGTACCCATTACAATCCATCCTTGGACAACTTCTCGCCCCCTTTGTATCAAAACACCAAGACAAATCAACAGGATTGTATCAACACAATACAAAGGAAGCCTCCCATGGCACAGCATATGCAAATGGCACAATCGAACATGTCCTATCTGAACAGCCGCCCGGCCCTGCCGGTGCTGGCGCAATGGGCCGTCTCCTTTGCCGTGCTGGTGACCAAGTGGAGCCTGCGCCAACGCACCCGAACCCATTTGAAACACCTGAGCGACACGCAGCTGAAGGACATCGGGCTGTCCCGTGAAGACGCCCATTATGAAGCCACTCTTCCGTTCTGGCGCCCGTGATCCCCTGGGCAAAAGAACAACCTTACGGCCGGGGTTCGCCCCGGCCTTTTTTGTTCCCCCGCCGCCCGCAGCATGCGGCGCCTTGCACCTGCCTGTCGTAAATTCCACTCTTGGCCCGCCACCTGCTTCTTGCTAGGCGCAGCGGGACGAAACCTGATTTGGCAGATTTGATGCAGCGCGACCCCATTCTTGTTGTAGACCGCGAGACCGGCGAGACCTTTGAAGAGGCCGTTCTGGGCGAAAAGTGGATCCGCTGGGCCTATCAGAACGCCAGCGCCAAGCCGGTGGAAAAGCTGCTGTTCCGGTCATCCCTCATCAGCAGGCTGATGGGCGCCTGGTTTGACTCACGCTTTTCCAAGAGCAAAATCGCGGCGGTGGTTGAAGAACTGTCCATCGACATGAGCGAAGCAACCGACCCTGCGGACAGCTATGGCTGCTTCAACGACTTCTTCGTGCGGAACCTGAGGCCAGAGGCCCGTCCCTTCAGCGCAGACCCGAATGACATTGTATCCCCCGCCGATGGCCGGGTGCTGGTGTTCCCGGAGCTGGCTGAGGACGTGTTTGTCCCGGTCAAGGGCTATCCGATGTCGGTGCGCACCATGCTGCCCGGCGTCGCAGAGCAGTTCATCGGTGGCGCGCTGGCAATCGTGCGCCTGTGCCCGGCGGACTACCACCGCTACCATTTCCCCGCCGCGGGCCGCATCACAGCGGCGCAGGACATTCCCGGCGCGCTGCATTCGGTCAACCCGATTGCCCTTGGCGCCGGGCCGGATGTGTTCGGCGAGAACAAGCGGACCTGGACACTGATCGAAACCGAGACGCTGGGCAGCTACTGCTTCGTCGAGGTCGGCGCCTTTGGGGTCGGCTCTATCGTCAACACCCGCACCTCTGGCGCTGTACAGAAGATGGACGAGAAGGGCTATTTCAAGTTCGGCGGCTCTACTGTGGTGGTGGTGTTCGAGCCGGGCAAAGTGCGGTTCGCCGATGATCTGGTGGCAAACAGCGCCAAGGGCCGCGAAACACTGGTCAAGGTGGGCCAGCCTTTCGCCACTACTCTTTAGCGTTTCGGCGGGATCGAATAGGTCATCGAGGCACGCGCCACCGGCTCTGCCATGCCCTCGGAATAGATCAGAACGTCGGCCACAGCCAGCACACGGCCCAGCTTGAGCAGCCGCGCCTCGCCGATCAGGTCGGCACCGGCCGCGGGCTTGCGCATAAAATCGAGCGAGCAGTTGGTTGTGACCGCCAGCGCCTCTTGCCCCAGATGGGCCAGGATCAGCGCGTAGACCGCGCAATCGGCCAGCGCGAACATCGACGGGCCGGAGACTGTGCCGCCGGGGCGCAGGTGCCGCTCCGCCGTCAACAGCCGCATCCGGAGATGGCTTTCCTCCATCGCGTCGATGACAAAGTCATCCCGCACCTGCGGAAAAATCTCATGCAGGTATGCTGTCAGACCTGCGACATCAAATGCCAGTGCCATGCTTTCCCTTTCTGTCCGCCCCGCATAGAGTTGCCCCCGGATTTGCGAGGAGGGCAAGATGGCAATTCTGGAACGTCACGACACGGGCGCGATTGCACGGCTTACGATGAACATGCCGGAAAAGCTGAACGCGCTGTCGGATGAAATGCTGGCCGCACTTCAGGAGCAGATCGGCGCCTTGCGCGAAGACAGCCGCATCAAGGTTGTGATTCTGTCCGGCGCGGGCAAGGCGTTCTGCGCAGGCCATGACATCAAGCAGATGACCGCAGGCCGCGCAGGCGAAGATGGCGGCAAAGCCTATTTCCAGGATCTGTTTGCCCGGTGCACCAGCGTGATGACGGGGTTGCAGTCCCTGCCCCAGCCAGTCATTGCCCAAGTACACGGCATTGCCACCGCAGCGGGCTGCCAGCTGGTTGCCTCCTGCGATCTTGCAGTGGCGGCGGAGGGCACCCGGTTCGGCGTCAACGGCGTGAACATCGGCTTGTTCTGCTCCACGCCGATGGTGGCGCTGTCGCGCAATATTCCCCGCAAACAGGCGTTTGAACTGCTGACCACCGGCGAATTCGTGGACGCTGCCCGGGCTGTTGATCTGGGGCTTGCCAACCGTGCTGTGCCGATGGAGGACTTGGAGGCGGAGACCACGCGGCTGGCGGAAACCATCGCATCCAAACTCGGGGCCGCGGTCAAGATCGGCAAGCAGGCGTTCTATGAACAGCTGCAAATGCCGCTGGACCAGGCCTATGCCTATACCAGCGGCGTGATTGTCGAGAACCTGATGCACCGCGACACCATCGAAGGCATGGCCGCCTTTATCGAAAAACGCGCCCCCGACTGGCAGGAGTGAAATTTTCCGAAAATTTACGGAAAGCTTTAGCCTTTGTTTACCAATCGGAACGTAATGTTTCCGCAATAAGCCAAATGCCCGGCTTTCAATTCGGGCAGAAAGATGGCAGAGATTGGGCAAGGTCGCAGACCGGCACAATTTGGGCTGCTGCTGCAGAAGGGTCCCTCCAACCGGTTCTCTCACCCCGGTGATCCATTCCTGCAGCGGCGGCCCCAAATCTCCCCCTCCCGCATTGAACGGCGCCCGGTCCGCCCCAAGCCTGTTGCACGCACCCGCCCCCTGCCCTATGTGGCGGGCATGACAGATCATTCGGCACAGACATTGCATATCGTGGGCGGCGGCATGGCCGGCTCGGAAGCGGCCTGGCAGGCGGCAAACATGGGCGTTGAGGTGGTGATCCACGAAATGCGCCCGAAGGTAGAGACCTTTGCCCACCAGACCGGCAATCTGGGCGAGATGGTGTGCTCGAACTCCTTCCGATCGGATGATGACGAGCAGAACGCCGTTGGCCTTTTGCATTGGGAGATGCGCGCGGCGAACGGGCTGATCATGACCACGGCGGATGAGCACCGGCTACCCGCAGGCGGCGCCTTGGCTGTGGACCGCGAGCCTTTTGCCGAGACTGTCACTGCCAAGCTGAATGCGCACCCGAACGTCACTGTTTCTTATGAAGAAATCACTGACTTGCCGAGCGATGGCCACTGGATCTTTGCCACCGGCCCGCTGACCTCGCCCGAACTGGGCAAGGCCATTCAGGTAGAGACCGGCGCCGAGGCACTGGCCTTCTTCGATGCCATCGCGCCGATTGTCTATGCCGAGTCGATCGACATGTCGCAGGCCTGGATGCAGTCGCGCTATGACAAGGGCGAGACCGAGGAAGAGCGCACTGCCTACCTCAACTGCCCCATGGACAAGGACCAGTACGAAGCCTTCATCGACGCGCTGCTGGCCGCTGACAAGACCGAGTTCCACGAGGGCGAGACCGCTGGCTATTTCGACGGCTGCCTGCCGATCGAGGTGATGGCCGAACGCGGCCGCGAGACACTGCGCCACGGCCCGATGAAACCGGTGGGGCTAACCAATCCGCACCAGCCGGAGGTCAAAGCCCATGCAGTGGTGCAACTGCGCCGCGACAACGCGCTGGGGACACTGTTCAATATCGTCGGCTTCCAGACCAAGATGAAATACGGCGCCCAGACAGAAGTCTTCAAGATGATCCCCGGCTTGGAGAACGCCAGCTTCGCCCGTCTCGGCGGCATCCACCGCAACACTTTCCTGAACTCGCCCACGCTGCTGGACAGCCAGATGCGGCTGAAGTCCCGGCCCCACATCCGCTTTGCCGGTCAGATCACAGGGGTTGAGGGTTATGTGGAAAGCGCGGCCATGGGACTGCTGGCAGGCCGCCTGGCTGCGGCTGAGATCTTGGGCCAGGAGCTTCCGGAAGTGCCGCAGGACAGCGCCATGGGCGGGCTGATCCATCACATCACCGGCGGCGCCGAAGCCAAGACCTTTCAGCCGATGAACGTGAACTTCGGCTTGTTCCGCCCGGTTGACGGCCTCAAGGGCGGCCGCCGCGGCCGCAAGGACCGCTACAAGGCCTATACCGACCGCGCCAAGGATGCCTGGCAGGAGTGGCTCAAAAACTTTTCCTAGACGAAAAGCCCTGCCCGCGCCTAAACTTTTCCCATGAGCGAAAAGTTTCTGGACAAGGCGTACGGCCTTGAAACACCGGAAGCGACCCTGGAGCACTATGACCAATGGGCCGCTTCCTACGACGCTGAGATTGCCGAAAACGGTTACGCGACACCGGGGCGGATTGCCCGCGCTTTGGCAAAATACCAAACCGAGATGAGCGAACCCGTGTTGGATTTCGGCTGCGGAACCGGTTTGGCTGGGCTTGCACTGCGGCTGCAGGGATTTCAAACGGTGGACGGCATGGAACCGTCAGAGGAAATGCTGGCCCAGGCCCGCAGCAAAGACGCCTACCGCACGCTGACGCGGATCGATCCCGCAGAAAAACAGCCGATCCCGCGCGGTGCCTACCGCCTGATCACCGGCTGCGGCGTTCTGGGCACGGGCGCAGCCCCGCCTGCGGTGTTCGACACAATCATGCACGCCTTGCCGCGCGGCGGATTGTTTGCCTTTTCCTATAACGACCACGCGCTGGCCGACCATGCCTATACCGGCAAGCTCAATGAATGGCTGGACTGTTCGGCGGCGCGGCTGCTATTCCGGGAACACGGGGATCACCTCCCCGGCATCGACCTGAAGTCCACCGTTTATGTAATTGAGAAAGCGTGACATTCACCACACGTTTCGCGCCGTCGCCAACTGGGCCGCTGCACTTGGGCCATGCCTATTCCGCTATGCTGGCGCATGATATGGCTGCCACAGCGGGCGGCACATTTCTGCTGCGCATCGAAGACATCGACCAATCCCGTGCCCGCCCTGAATGGGAGGCGCAGATCTATGAGGATCTGGAGTGGCTGGAACTACGGTGGCCGAAACCGGTGATGCGTCAGTCAGAACGGCTGCCTCGTTACCGGGAAGCACTGGACCAGCTGACCGCGATGGGCCTTACCTACGCCTGCCGCTGCAACCGGGCAGATATCGAGGCGGCAGCCGGCGCCCCGCAGGAAGGCGTGCCGCAGTTCGGCCCGGACGGCCGGATCTACCCCGGCATTTGCCGCGGACGTCTTACGGATGAGGCTACCGAAACGGACGTGATCCGCCTGAACATGGAAAAGGCTGTCCTCGCCGCTGAACTGCGCAGTTTCACGGAGACCGGGCCGGCCTTCCCGGGCACGCACACTCTCGCCCCGGATACGCTGATCTCAAGCGTCGGCGACATCATCCTGGTGCGCAGAAACATGGGCAGCTCCTATCACCTGTCAGTGGTTGCGGATGACGCGGATCAGGGCATTACATGTGCTGTGCGCGGCGCAGACCTTTTCGAGGCGACCCAAATCCATGTGCTGCTGCAAAGTCTGCTGGGCCTGCCCACACCCGTCTATCACCACCACAACCTGATCCGCGATGAGAATGGCAAGCGTCTTGCCAAACGCGACGACGCCCGCGCCATCGCCAAATACCGCGCCGAGGGGGCCACTCCGCAGGACATCCGGGAAATGGTGGGCCTGCCCGCTTCTTCTGGCTGAAAATTTCCCCGCCGGAGGCACGGCCCGCCAGGGCCGTTATTCCATAGGCTTCATCAGCTCCACTTCGTCCCCGTCCCGAACCGCAGTATAGAAACAGGTCCGCCGGTTGGTGTGGCAGGCCGCTCCGGTCTGGCGCACCAGTGCCAGCAGGCAATCCTGGTCGCAGTCAATCCGCAGATCCACCAGTTCCTGAACGTGGCCGGAGGTTTCACCCTTGATCCAGAAGGACTGCCGCGAACGCGACCAGTAGGTGACCTTGCTCGTCTCCAGCGTCTTCGCCACCGCATCGGCATTCATCCAGGCCATCATCAGTACCTCGCCGGAAGCTTCATCCTGTGCGATGCAGGGGATCAGCCCGGCATCGTTGTAGGTCAGGCTGGCGGGATCAAAGGACTTGGGCGAAGACATGGGCAAAAACCTTTTGCATCTGCTGTTCGGCTCCCTATGTATGGGGAACCTGCAAAATGGGAAAGACCGGGAACGCAATGTCTGGCGATAGTGATCTGATCAAGCTGTATTCCTCGCGCATTCTGGCGCTGGCAGCCGACATTCCGCACCTCGACCGGTTGCAGGCGCCGGACGCCACGGTCAAAAAACGCTCGCCCCTTTGCGGCTCTGCCGTGACTGTCGACGTCAAGGTTGAGGATGGCCGGATCTCGGATTTCGGTCAGGATGTGAAAGCCTGTGCCCTGGGGCAGGCCTCTGCCGCGGTGGTAGGCGCCAATGTCATTGGCCGCTCGCAGGCAGAGGTTGAAACCGCCCGCAACCAGCTCAAGGCCATGCTGACCCAGGACGGACCGGTCCCTGATGCGCCGTTTGACGGGCTGGAAGTTCTGCAGCCTGCAAAGGAATTCAAGAACCGCCACGCCTCGATCATGCTGGCGCTGGAGGCAACTCTGGAAGCGATGCAGACTGCGGCCAAGGAGCAGTGCGCCTAAGGCCAGCTCCCGTTTCTGCTTCCAAAATCGCCATGTGCGCCGCGCCAGAGCGGTCAATATGCGTCTGGCTTCCCTTTCTGACATGAAAAAACCGCCGCACATCCGGGCAGATGGCGGCGGCAGTCATGCTCTGTTGTGCGGGATCCGGGCGGGCCAGGCAGGATCTTGAGGCAATTCAGTCGAAGATCGGGCCGAGGGGGATCTGTACAGGCGGTTGATCCCCGGAAACAGTCCGGGACAGGAAAGGGCCGGCCCGGCACAGCAGAGGCATTCAGGAAAAAGGTAAGGGGATCAGAACAGTCCCGGCAGATGCAGCGCCGCCACCAGCATCACCATCAGCGAAGCCGCGCCAATAGCGTCCTGCAGCAGGGTTGAATGGGCGTTTTGAATGGTGGTCTTGATCTGTGCAATCATGGCTCGGGCCTCCTCCAGTCTGTGTCGCTGCTCTCTGGCAATCTTGTTGCCTCTTTGTTCTCATTTTCAGGCGCGCCTGTAAAGAACTTTTTGAGAACATTCGCGAACATAGGGGAACACCAAGGCGGAACAACCGTCGTGTGGCAGCTTAACCCACTGAAATCAAACGGATCGCCTGATCCTGTTTCATAAGCCACAACAGAACGCGCGCCGCCTTGCCGCGTTCCCCGTCCAGCTTGGGATCAGCAGCCAGCAGCGCCCGCGCATCGCTTTGCGCCACAGCCATCAGCCCGGCCTGGCGTTCCAGGTCGGCAATCTGGAATCGCGGCAGGCCCGATTGCGCCGTGCCGATCATATCGCCTGCTCCGCGCATCTGCAGATCGGTTTCCGAGATCCGGAACCCGTCCTCAGTCTCGCGCAGCACCTCCAGCCGCTTGCGGCCGCCTTCGGTCAGCGGCGGCTGATACATCAAAAGGCAAGTCGACTCGGCGCTGCCGCGCCCCACCCGCCCGCGCAGCTGGTGCAGCTGGGCGAGACCAAAGATCTCCGCCCGCTCAATCACCATGATTGAGGCATTGGGCACGTTCACCCCGACCTCGATCACCGTGGTAGCGACCAGAACCTTTGTCTTGCCTTCGACAAAGGCCGCCATGGCTGCGTCCTTATCGGCGGGCGGCATCTGGCCGTGCACCAGCCCAACCGTGCCTTCGCCTAGGATGGCGCGCAGGTGCTTGAAGCGTTCCTCTGAAGCGGTCAGGTCGCTCAGCTCGGATTCGTCGACCAGCGGGCAAACCCAATAGCATTGCCGCCCCTCAGCGATCGCTTTGCGCAGGTGGTCCACCACCTCCTGCATCCGCTCTGTACTGATGACAGCGGTCTTCACGGGCTTGCGCCCCGGGGGCTTCTCACCCAGCACCGAGACATCCATGTCACCGTATTGCGCCAGTGCCAGCGACCGCGGGATCGGTGTAGCGGTCATCACCAGCACATCGGCGCCCTTGCCTTTTTCCGCCAGCTCCATCCGCTGGCGCACGCCAAAGCGGTGCTGTTCATCAACGATAGCCAGGCGCAGGTCGCGGAATTCCACGTCCTGCTGGAAAACCGCATGGGTTCCGACCAGGATATGAATATCGCCGCGTTTCAGCGCCGCCAGCTTGTCCTTGCGTTCGCTGCCCTTGTCGCGGCCTGTCAGGATCTCGATCACCACGCCCGCATCTTCAGCCAGCGGCGCGAGACCTTCCATGTGCTGCTGCGCCAGAATGCCGGTCGGGGCCATCATCACCCCCTGCCCGCCTGCTTCAACCGCAACCAGCAAAGCCATGAAAGCAACCAGGGTTTTCCCGGCGCCCACATCCCCCTGCAGCAGCCGGTTCATGCGTTTTTCCGAAGCCATATCGGCTGAGATTTCCTCGATTGCGCGGGCCTGCGCGCCAGTGGGCCGGTACGGCAGCGCCTGCAGCACCTTGGACTGCAACCGTCCGGTGGCCGCACTTTGGATGCCGCGAGTCTTGCGCTCCTTCTGGCGCGCCAGTGCCAGGGTCAGCTGGTGGGCAAAGAGTTCGTCATAGGCCATGCGCGCCCGTGCCGGCGCCTGCGGGCTGAGGTCATCCGGCCCCTGCGGCGCATGGGCAGAGTGCAAGGCTTCATGCCAGGCAGGCCAGTTCTCCCTCAGCATTTGCGCCGGGTCGATCCATTCTGCCAGTTCCGGCATCCGCGCCAGCGCGCTTTGCGCCGCTTTGTACATGGTCTTTTGCGTGACCCCGTGGGTCAGGCTGTAGACCGGCTCAAACTCCGGGATGCCGTGCGCCTCTTCCACCGGCAGCATATGGTCCGGGTGGACCATCTGCGCGAGACCATCGAACAGCTCCAGCTTGCCCGAGACCACCCGCCGGGATCCTTCGGGCAGCTGCGCCTCCAGATAGCGGCTGCGGCCATGAAAGAAGACGAGCTGGAACTCGGTCTCTGCGTCCTCCACGTGAATGCGGTAAGCGCCGCCGCGGTTGCGCGCCGGGCGGTGGCGGCCGATGGTCACCTCCACCGTCACCGTGGCTGGCAGGTCGACCCCGCGGATGGTGTCGCGACGGCGGCGGTCCACCACCGAATAAGGCAGCGAAAACAGCAGGTCACGCGGCGTTTCAATATCAATCTGGCTGAGGGTCTGCGCCGTTTTCGGGCCGACCCCCTGCAGGGTCTCGGCGCCGGCAAACAGCGGAAACAGGATCTCCGGACGCCCGCTCATACCTCTGCGATCAGCTCCAGCCAGCCGTCTTCATCCAGGATTTCCACCCCCAATTCCTTCGCTTTTGTCTCTTTGGAGCCGGCACCCGGACCCGCCACCAGAATGTCGGTTTTCTTGGAGACGGAACCTGAGACCTTGGCCCCCAGCGCCTCTGCCCGCGCCTTGGCCTCAGCGCGGGTCATCTTCTCCAGCGTGCCGGTGAAGACAACGGTCTTGCCAGCCACCGGGCTATCGGCGGCTGGGGCATCCGGCGGCACGATAGTGAGTTTTTCCACCAGCCGGTCAAAGGCCGCGCGCTCCTCTGCGTTGGCAAAGGCGTCGGACAGCGACAGCCCCAGAACCGCGCCGATCCCGTCCACGCCAATGAGGTCGGCCCAGGCAGCCGAGGCGTCCGCCGGAACTTCGCAAGCCTCCACGGCTGCAGCGCGGGTTTCAGAGATCTTCGCGCGGCGGCCCTCATTTGCGGCCTGTTGGCGCTCAGCCTCTTCCGCCTCATCCGAGGCCCGGTGCGCCAGCGCAGCCGGACGCGCGGTATCAATCGCATCCGCCATTGCCTGCCAGTCAAGATAGTGCAGCGCCAGATCGCGGCCCGCAACCTCGCCCGCGTGGCGGATACCCAGGGCAAAAATCAGCTTGGCCAGCGGGATCGTGCGCTTTTCCTCAATTGCAGCAAACAGGTTCTCAGCTGATTTCTCACCCCAGCCTTCCCGGTTCTTCAGCTGCTGCAGGCCGGAGCCGAATTTCTGTTGCAGATCAAAGATATCCGCAGGCTCCCTGATCCAGCCATCACCGTGAAACTGCTCCACCTGCTTGGCGCCCAGCCCATCGATGTCAAAGGCCGCGCGGGAGACGAAATGCTTCAGCTTCTCCACCGCCTGGGCCGGGCAGATCATGCCACCAGAGCAGCGGCGCACCGCATCGCCCTCTTCCCGTTCGGCAGGGCTGCCGCACTCGGGACAGACATGCGGAAACTGGTAGGCTTCTGCGTTGTCGGGGCGTTTGGACAGGTCGACGTCCGCCACCTTGGGAATCACATCGCCTGCACGGTAGATCTGCACCCAGTCGCCGATACGGATGTCCTTGCCGCCGCGGATTTCCTCACCCTTGGAATCCCGGCCTTGGATGTAATCCTCATTGTGCAGCGTGGCGTTGGACACAACCACCCCGCCAACCGTCACCGGGGTCAGCCGCGCCACCGGGCTGAGCGCACCGGTGCGGCCAACCTGAATGTCGATGGCCTCGAGCCGGGTCCAAGCAAGTTCCGCCGGGAATTTATGGGCAATCGCCCAGCGGGGCGTGGTGGAGCGGAACCCCAGCCGTCCCTGCAGCGCCAGGTCGTTGACCTTGTAGACGACGCCGTCGATGTCGTAGCCCAGCGTCGCGCGCTGTTCCTCGATGCTGCGGTAGTGGCTTATCATCTCCTCGGTGGACACACAAAGCCGGGTCAGCGGATTGGTCTGAAAGCCCAAAGCTTCGAGCCGTGCAATAGCGTCCATCTGGGTCTCTGCCAGAGGTGCGCTCAGCTCTCCCCAGCTGTAGGCAAAGAACCGCAAAGGGCGCGCACGGGTAATTTCCGAATCCAGCTGCCGCAAGGAACCCGCCGCCGCGTTGCGCGGGTTGGCAAAAGTCTTGCCGCCGCGTTCGGCGTGCCGGGCATTCAGAGCCTCAAAATCCGCGTGGCTCATATAGACTTCGCCGCGCACTTCCAGAACCTCAGGCGCGCCTTCCAGTTGCTGGGGGATGTCAGCGATGGTGCGCGCGTTGGCGGTCACGTTTTCACCAATACTGCCATCGCCGCGGGTTGCTGCCTGGATCAGCATGCCGTTTTCATAACGCAGGGACAGCGACAGCCCGTCGATCTTGGGCTCCGCCGTAAAGGCCAGCGCATCCGCAGGGCCAAGGCCGAGGTATTTGCGGATACTGCGGTCAAAATCTGTGACGTCTTCATCCTCAAACGCGTTGCCCAGCGACAGCATCCGCACCGAATGGGTGATCTTGCCAAAACCGGAAGCCGCAGGCGCGCCAACCGAGTCCAGCTGAGTGGCCGCTTCCGCCAGGTTAGGAAAGGTGTCTGCCAAGGCCCGGTAGCGCCGCTTCAGCGAATCATATTCCGCGTCGCTGATCTCCGGCGCATCTTCCTGATGATATGCCAGATCCGCTGCGCGCAGCTGCTCTTCCAGCTTCAGAAACTCCGCCTTTGCGTCCTCTGCCGTCAGGCCGGCCACGTCTTTTTCTGTCATTCCTGCCACGCGCGGTCCCTCTTCGTTCTCCCCTCCGGTGATAAGGTGCCGCGCGGTCCGCGTCCAGCGCATCTGACAGTCAGCGTGCGGAAGCCGCAAAAACAAAAAGACCCGCCGGAAGGCAGGTCTTTGCAACCGGTGGCGCAGTGTTACGCGCCACCCGGATGTTCATCCTTTCAGGCGCCGACAGCCATCCTTTGGCCGCCAGACATATGATCCTCCTGCGGATCACGCAGCACATAGCCACGGCCCCAGACAGTTTCGATATAGTTTTCGCCATCGGTCGCGTTGCTGAGTTTCTTACGCAACTTGCAGATGAAAACATCGATGATCTTCAGTTCCGGTTCATCCATGCCGCCATAAAGGTGGTTGAGGAACATTTCCTTGGTCAGCGTGGTGCCCTTGCGCAAGGAAAGAAGCTCCAGCATCTGGTATTCCTTGCCGGTCAGATGCACGGCTTTGCCGCCGGCCTCCACCGTCTTAGCGTCCAGGTTGACCGCGATCTTGCCGGTCTTGATGATCGACTGCGAATGGCCTTTGGAACGGCGGATGATCGCATGGATCCGCGCCACCAGTTCCTCGCGGTGGAAGGGTTTGGTCAGATAGTCATCCGCGCCAAAGCCGAAGCCCTTGATCTTGTTGTCGGTATCGTCGGCACCGGACAGGATCAGAATGGGGGTTTCGATGCGGGACATGCGCAGCTGGCGCAGCACCTCATGGCCGTTCATATCCGGCAGCCCCAGATCCAAAAGGATCAGGTCATAGTCGTAAAGTTTGGCCAGATCGATCCCTTCTTCCCCCAGATCCGTCGTATAAACGTTCAGGTTGGCATGGGTCAGCATCAGCTCGATGCTTTTGGCCGTGGTCGGATCATCCTCAACCAGCAGAATGCGCATATTATTTTCTCCGCCTGTACACTGTTTCCCTCAGGTCGCGTTAACCTTGGTGGAAAAAAGTTAATGCCTCGTTACCATGATGGTTAATTTAGAATTTCAACTCAAGGGCGGCTTGATTTATTTTGCGTCCTGATCACGGAATTTCTTGAGACGTGTGGTTTTCAGGGCCTCTTCGCCATGATCGGCAACGGCCGCGACCCAGCTGCGGAACTCCTCCTCGCTCAGGCCATAACGGCGCATCGCCTCCTTTTGCGGCAGCAGCCCATAAAGCACTCCACGCACCACAGCCGCCTTGCGCGACGCAACCCAGCGCTTGGTGGTTTCCGGCGGCAGATCCGCCCGGGTCATGATGGTTCCGTCCGGCAGGGTGACTGCCCGCGGCCCGTCGACTTTCTTCAAAAACATCTTTCTTCCCTCTGAAGATCTTGTTCGTTGGGTCTGGCACCAGAATTTCCCAACAGGCTTAACGCCGCATGAACCACGCCCCTTGAGAGTTCTTAGGATTTTCATATATTCTGCGGCGCCTGCCCCCTTGCCTTTAGGAGCTGCCCCATGGCGCTGGACCAAGATCTGGAACTGAATTCGCTCGGCTTTGCCAAACCGCCCTCGGAAACCCGGGTGGTCGTGGCCATGTCCGGCGGCGTCGACAGCTCTGTTGTTGCTGCATATTTGGCCGATCAGGGCTATGACGTGGTGGGTGTGACGCTGCAGCTGTACGATCACGGCGCGGCGCTGGCGAAGAAAGGCGCCTGCTGCGCAGGCATCGATATTCACGACGCGCGCCGTGTCGCAGAGGAGCGCGGCTTCCCGCATTACGTTCTGGATTATGAGAACATTTTTAAAGATGCGGTGATTGACGAGTTCGCTGACAGCTATCTGGCAGGCGCAACCCCGGTGCCTTGCATCCGCTGCAATGAGCGGGTGAAGTTCAAGGATCTTCTGGAAACCGCCAAGGATCTGGAGGCCGACTGCATGGCCACCGGCCATTACATTCAGCGCAAGATGGGTGCACATGGGCCAGAGCTGCACTCTGCCGAGGACGCCAACCGCGACCAGAGCTACTTCCTGTTTTCCACCACGCCGGACCAGCTCGACTACCTGCGCTTCCCGCTGGGCCACCTGCCCTCAAAAGACGCAACGCGCGAGATGGCAGCCCAATACGGGCTGGCAGTGGCAGACAAACCGGACAGCCAGGACATCTGCTTTGTTCCGGACGGAAACTACGCCAGCGTAATCGAGAAACTGCGCCCCGGCGCCGCTGAACCGGGTGAGATCGTGCATTCGGACGGCCGGGTGTTGGGCAGCCACGAGGGTGTCATCCATTACACAATCGGCCAGCGCCGCGGCCTCGGCATCGGCGGCCTGTCCGAACCGCTTTACGTGGTGCAACTGGATGTGGACAAGAAACAGGTGGTTGTCGGCCCCAAGGAACTGCTGGCGACCCGCACCATCCCGGTGCGTGAAATCAACTGGCTGGGCGATGAACCCTTCACCTCCCGCGAGGAATGGCATCTGAAGGTCAAAGTCCGCTCCACCCGTCCGCCGCGCGAGGCAATCATCCGGCCTCTGACCGATACCACTGCCGAGGTTGAGCTGCTAACGCCTGAGGAAGGTGTGTCTCCTGGCCAAGCCTGTGTGTTCTACGCCAATGAGGGCAGCCGCATCTACGGCGGCGGCTGGATCTGGCGCGGCTACTGACGCGGCACTTCTGTCAAGGAAGGCGAAGCCTCCGCGCCACCGGAAGACGCGCAGCGGAGGCGTTGCATCCGCTGTGCTATGGCCTCAGCCAGCCGGCAGCCGGTCAAGAACGGCACGTGCTGCCCGAAGCCCCGGAGCCTCTCCGCCCTGCCCCAGCCGCAGCATGGTAAGTTCCATCGCGTGCATCTGGTCGTCTGGGTTCTCTGCCAGTGCTTCCAGCCGGGCGGAGATGTTCTCCGGCGTGCAATCCGGCCCCAGGCATTCCGGCACCACGCGGGTATCGCTTACCAGGTTGACCAACGTCACTGTATCGATCAGCGCCATGCGCTTCATGATCTGCCAGGTGAGCCACTGAAACTTGTAGGCAATCACCATCGGCGTACGGGCTGCGGCGAGTTCCAGCGAAACCGTGCCAGAGGCAGCCAGCGCCAGGCTGGCGGAGGCAAAGGCGGCGCGTTTGAAGGCCTTGGCGCGTTCCGGGCTGTAGCGGTTCGGATCGACCATGACGGCTCCCGCCGGCCAATCCTTCAACGCGTCTTGCACCAAACCCGCAACGGGCGCGGCGGCAGGAACCACAATCCGGTAGTCCGGATGCTTGGCAGCGAACTGTCGCAGCGCCTTGCCGAACTCCGGGGTCAGCCGTGAAACCTCCGAACGCCGCGATCCGGGCAGCGCCAGCACAAAAGGCACGCCGTTCAGCCTGAATTCACTGCGGAATGCGGCAATCTCTGCGTCCGTGGCCTGCGGCTCCGCCACCACCGGGTGGCCGACAAAGTCGCAGTCCATCCCAGCCGCTTCCATGTAGGGCGGCTCGAACGGCAACAGCGCCAGAACATGGTCGATGACTTCCGCCATCTTCTGTGCCCGCTTGGGTCGCCACGCCCAGACTGAGGGCGCCACATAATGAACAGTGCGGATGTTGCTGCGGCCCTTGACCAGCCGCGCCACGCGCAGGGAAAAATCCGGGCTATCAATCGTGATCAGCACATCAGGTTTGGTCTCAAGGACAGCTTCTGCCGTTTCCCGGATCCGGCGCTTCAGGTGGCGGTACTTGGGCAGCACCTCCGCAAGCCCCATCACTGACAGCTCATCCATGGGGAAACGGGAGGTCAGCCCCTGCTCCGCCATCAGCGTCCCGCCGATGCCATCGAATTGAACGCCGGGTGACAGCTGTTTCAGGCCTGCCATCAGCGCCCCGCCCAGCCGGTCACCCGAAGGTTCGCCAGCCAGGATAAAGACCCGAAGGCTCATGCCTCGCGCAGCCAGAGGAACAGGCCCAGCCGGTCGCAGGCCGCAATCACCGCGTCCTGATCCAGAACGATGACGCCACCCGCCTCAAGAACGATACCGGACAGCCCAGCCTTGGCCGCGGCCTCAACTGTCTCCACGCCGATGGTTGGCAAATCTGCCCGGCGGTCCTGCGCCGGTTTCGGCGCCTTAAACAGCAACCCGCCCTGCCCGTCCGGGCGCTGCTGCAGCGAGACCAGCATCCAATCTGTGCCAAAGAGGTTCTCGACCGCGATTGCCTGCTGCTTGCGCACGGCGCAGGACTGGCCGATATCGGCCGCCGACATCGCCGCGACGATGTCCGCGCCGCGCTCTGCGTCGGCCTTGTCCAGTTCGCCGGGCTGCACCTTGGTGGGAACGCCAGCGGCCATCAGAAGACCCGGAGCCACCTCATGGGCTGCACGGACGGCAAATCCCGCCTGTTCGAAAATCCCGATGATCGCGCGCAAGGCGCCGTCATCACCAGCCGCCAACGCCGCTTGCAGCACCGGCACCAGCGGCATCGTGGCCGCGTCGATTGCCGAAGGGTCAATATGCGGGCGGCGCACAGCGCCAGCGAGGCAAATCTCCGTCACCTCTGCCGCCTTCAGCCGCTCCAGAAAGCTGCCGAGCTGTTCAAAACGGAAGGTGATTTCCGGATCGACCATGTCCGGTTCCGCCCCTGCCATCGCGCAGATCAGCGGACGGCCCGGCGCATGCGCGGCCACTTCTGCCGGCAGCGCGCCGGTGCCTGCAATCACTGCCAGCATCGCGTCAGCCCCCCGGGGTCAGGAAGGAACGGTCGCTTCCACCGGTGATGAAGCCAACAATCCGCTGCACGTATTCACTGTCGGTTTCATCCCCCAGCCGCTTCGCACGCTCCTGGAAGGTGCCTTCCCCCTGGGCCAGCATCTGAAACGCCGCGCGCAAGGCGGTGATGTCGCTGCGGGCGACGCCGCGGCGCTTCAAGCCCACCAGGTTAAGACCGTCCAGCTCGCCGCGCTGCGCCTGCACCAGGCCATAGGGAATCACGTCGTTGGTCACCATCGTGACAGCGCCGATGATGGCGCCCTTGCCGATCCGCACCCACTGGTGAATGCCGGACAAGCCGCCGATAATCACATCGTCTTCCAGCACGCAGTGGCCCGCCACCGCGGCAGAATTTACCACGATCACCCGGTCGCCGACCTGCGCGTCATGGGCAATGTGACAGCCGGCCATGAAGAGGCCATCGTCACCGATCCGGGTCACGCCGCCGCCGCCCTCTGTGCCCGCATTCACAGTCACGTGCTCGCGGATGCGGTTGCGCTTGCCGATCACTGTCTTGCACTTCTCGCCCTTGAACTTCAGGTCCTGAGGGATTTCGCCCAGCACGGCAAAGGAGAAGACCACGGTCTCGTCACCGATTTCGGTATCGCCGGCGATAACAACGTGGGACTTCAGAACAACCCTGTCCCCCAGAACCGCCTCAGAGCCAACCACGCAGAACGGGCCGATCTCGCAGTCCTTTCCAAGCTTGGCGCCCTCTTCAATCACGGCACTGGGGTGGATCTTGCTCATTTCAGCTTTCCTCGGCCTGGCGGTCGACCATCGCGGTGAATTCTGCCTCTGCAGCCACTTCGCCCTCGACTGTTGCCCGGCCCAGGAACTTGAAGATCTTGCCGCCCGGCTTGCCGCGCAGGGTTTCAACATGCATCTCCAGCACGTCGCCCGGCACCACTTTGCGGCGGAATTTGCACTTGTCGATGTTCATGAAGTAGATCAGCAGGTCGGTGTCGACCATATCCATGCCAACACCCAGCATGACCCCTGCGGTCTGCGCCATCGCCTCAACGATGGTAACGCCCGGCATGATCGGCGTGCCCGGGAAATGGCCCTGGAAGTGCGGCTCATTCATGGTGACATTCTTGATGCCGCGGGCCGAGGTGAAGCCGTCGATGTCGACCACCTTGTCGACCAGCAGGAACGGGTAGCGGTGCGGCAGGATCCGCTGGATCAGTTGAATGTCAGCGCTTTGCAGCTCGGTGGTCATGCGTGGTTTCCCATCTACGTCAAGTATACTGCGCTGTCCCTAGCAAGCGAACAGCCTTTCGGCAAGTTCGCACCTCAGTGCTCGCCGGCCTCATCCGATGCGCCATCGCCCAGAACAGAATCAATCCGCGCAATCGCCAATGATGTGATGTCGGCGGCATCCGCACTCAGAAAGACGGAGGAGTGGTCGAGGATCGCACCTGCACCGGTTTCGCGCATAATCTGCTGAAGCACTGGCAGCGACGCCGCTATGAACTCCCGCCGGGCGTCCTCTCCCATCTGAGAGATTTCGCGCAGTTTCAGATCCTGGCGGCGGCGGGTTTCCTGCACCTTCTCGTCAAAGGAATCCGCCAAGGCACGGAACGCTTCAGGCTCCATCCCGTTGCGCCGTTCGGTCAGTTCCAGTTCCTCTTGGCGCAGCTCCGCCTCGATCCGGCGGTTCTCCGCGGTCAGAACAGCACCTTCGGCCTCGATCTCGCGTTCCACCCGCTTGCCAAAGGCGCTTTCGGAAAACAGGCGGTCCGGCTGGATTGTGAGGATGCCGCTCTGCGGCAGCCCCAGCTGGAACTCGGTGCCTCCGTTCGCATCGGCGTCCTGGGCGTAACCGAATGACGGCGAAAACCAGTTCAGCGCCAGGGCAAGGCCAAACGCTGCCCAGTTTCCGGGCGCAAACCGCGGCACCAGATCAGAACCTCGCCTGCAAGGTCAGGTCAAAGGTCTGCTCTTCGTCGAAGTCTTCTTTCTGAAGGGCCTTGGAAAAATTGAACCGCAGCGGGCCGAAACCTGTGGTCCACAGCAGCGAGACGCCAACCACATGACGGAAAGACCTGTTGCGGCCAACAATGGTAGCGCCTGCGGTGTCAGCATCCTGGAGGCCCCAGAGGCCGCCGACATCGTAGAACAAGCCGCCACGCATGCCCAGTTCCTCAGGTAGGCCAAGCGGGAACTCTGCGTCGAACCGGGCAACTGCGTAGTAGTTGCCGCCAAGGAAGTCGTTGTAATTGCCGCCCCCCGGGTTGCCAGGGCTTTGGTCCCGCGGACCAATACCGCCGGGTTCAAAGCCGCGCATGACAGAAGGCGTCAGCACGAAACGGTCGATCGAGCGGCTGCTTCCGCTACCTTGCCACTGGAAGGCTCCGGCCTCAAGCGTCGCACGGATTGTCACTTCCTCGTTGAAGATCTGCTTCTGGGCAATCAGCTTGGTTGTTGCCTTGATGTACTCGGAATCCCCGCCAATACCGGCATAATCCGCACCGATCTCCACCAGGAAACCTGCGGTCGGATCCAGACCGGTCAGGCGGCTGTCATAGCGGTAGGTGAAACCGATCGCACTGGCGTTGCGTTCGCCCTGCGCAATTTCGTTCCGCACCACCGGACCTGGCAGATTCTGGTTGGTGTCATCGTCATCAAACAGCATCTCGTCCGCATCCCAAGTGTAGCGGACCTGCAGGGAAGTATCTTCCCCGGTGTCAAATGTCAGCGCCGGACGGAAGAACACCCGCTTGGTTCGGTACTCCGAAAAGCTGGAATCCGTTTCATTCAGGCCCAAATCCAGGTCGAAACGCAGTTTCCGGCCCAGCAGGTAAGGCTCGGTGAAGCCCAGAACATAAGAATCGGACTCGGTTGCGGTTGCGATGTTGAAAGACAAACGCTGACCGCGGCCCAGGAAGTTGTTTTCCGTCAGACCGATGCTGAGGCCGAAACCATCGGTGACCGAGTACGCACCGCCGAGGTTCAGCGAGCCGGTTGGCTGCTCTTCAACGTCCACATCAACGATCACCTGATCCGCAGAGCTGCCCTCGCGGGTTTCAACGTCCGCATTTGCAAAGAAGCCAAGCGCACGGATCCGCTCCGCACTGTTGCGGATGGAGCGTGGATTGAAGGGGTCGCCCTCGACAGAGGCAAACTGCTGACGGATAACCCGGTCCAAAGTGGTGGTATTGCCCTCGATGTCGATCCGTTCAACAAAGACGCGCGGGCCGCGGGTCAGAACAAATTCGATGTCCAGCGTCAGATCACGGTCGTTACGGGTGACCCGTGGTTCGACCCGCAGGAAGTCGATCTCCTTGCGGACTGCCAGGCCTTCCATCCGGTCGATTGCATTTTCAACCAGCGTCGGCGTGTAGGTAACACCCGGCTTGATCTTGAGGGTCGACGCGAACTCGTCCGCATCTGCCTCGGCCATTTCACTGGTGACAGTGATATTGCCGAATTTGAACTGCTGCCCCTCTGTCACGTCAACGACCAGGAACACGGCATCACGTTCCTCGGTCACTTCGGCGTTGGTGCTATTGACCCGGAAATCAACATAACCGCGTGACAGGTAGAAATCCCGCAGCACCTGCTTGTCGAACTCCAGCCTGTCCTCGATCAGGGTGTCGGACCGGATGAAGGCGCGCAGAAGGCCGGCCTGCTTGGTTTCCAGAACCCGGCGCAGGCGGCGGTCGGAATAAACCCGGTTGCCGGTGAAGGAGACGCGCTCCACTTCGATGGTATCGCCTTCGGAAATCTCGAAGACCAGGTCAACACGGTTGTTGCTGCGGCGTATGATCCGCGGTGTCACACGTGAGGCCAGGCGTCCCTGCACACTGTAGGTTTCGGCGATTGAAGCCGCGTCACGCTCCGCCTGGCTGGGGTTAAACACCCGGCGCGGTGCAGATTCGATGATCTGGGTGAGCGCGTCGTCTTTCAGGCGTTTGTTGCCCTCGAAACTGATCTGATTGATGGTCGGGAATTCAGTGACCTTGATCACCAGCGTGCTGCCTCGCGGCACGATTTCCACTGTTTCAAATACGCCACTGTCAAGAATGCGCTGGTAGGCATCGTTCAGCTCGCCCGCGCTGACAGTCTGGCCGCGCTCGATGCCGGTATAGGCCACAACAGTGGACGTCTGGATGCGCTGGTTGCCTTCGACCTGCACCGCATTGAAACGGTAGCTTTGCGCCTCAGCCGGCAGCGGTGCCAGCGCATAACCCAGCGCAACTGCCAGAGAAATAGCAGAAACTTTCCGGTACAAGATATTGATGCCCGACTTGCGCTCGACACAGGACTTGCCTGCGATTTTCCCCCAAACCATTTTTCAGAACCCGATTTTTATAGCAGCTTTGGGATGTGCGTACCGGGTTTGAAAGCGCTTGTCAAAACCAACTAAGGCGCTTCATCGGGGTAAGGCGCGCAGCGGGCTGCCGCGCCGGTTGCGGGAATCACAAAGAGGCGAGCCAGGCGCCTGCAGCGAGGGAGCCAAAGATCGCGAAACCGGTCA
Organism: Leisingera sp. ANG-M7; assembly: GCF_000813965.1. Classification (GTDB taxonomy): domain Bacteria; phylum Pseudomonadota; class Alphaproteobacteria; order Rhodobacterales; family Rhodobacteraceae; genus Leisingera. The sequence goes on from NZ_JWLI01000001.1 coordinate 44,051, forward strand.
GTGCCCGGTCCCAGTTCAGGCGGACCAGAAGGCCAAGGCCGTGGTATGATTGCGAGAGTACGTGCATCGCTTTCCCCAGTTCTTCACTCAGCCGCCAGCAAGCAGCAGTAGGTTCTGCCAGCGGGTTGAGGAAAAGTTAATGCTGGAATGTGGCAGCACTTGGGCGGCACTATGGCCGCCCTTGGCCGGGGTCGTTGCACCGGAGCCTGTTCAGCAGAACAGGTCGTTCCCCAGTGCAAACAGCATCAACGACAGCACCACCGCAATGCCAAAGGTCATCAGTACCCGCACTGCCCGGTCGCTGGGCGGACGGCCCGCCACGGCCTCATAGGCGTAGAACATCAGATGCCCGCCGTCGAGCGCTGGCACGGGGAACAGGTTCAGCAGGCCAACGGCCGTCGACAAAACCGCGATAAACCGGATGAAGCTTTCAGCCCCTTGGCTGGCCATCGCACCGGAGGTTTCGGCGATACCGATCGGCCCGGACAGGTTGCAGGTGCTGATCGCGCCGGTGATCATATGTTTCAGGCCCGACAAAGAGGTCTCGACTACGGCCCAGACCTGATAGGTGCCTGCCGCCAGCGCTTCTCCGAACCCCGCGGATTCGGTTGCCGGGGAAAACGCGAGACCGCCGACAATGCCGATCCTCCAGCGGGTGGCAAAGCCGCCATCCGGCTGCGGTTCATCCGTGCGCCGCGGTGCCAGCGCCATCTCGACAGTTTCGCCGTCGCGCCACACATCCAGCACCAGCACCCGCCCGTCGGCTGCCTCAACCAGTTCCTTCAATTGATCGAAGGACACCAAGGGCGCGCCATCAACCGAAACGATCACATCACCCGGTTGCAGCCCCGCATCAGCGGCAGCGCTGCGCGGCACCACGCCCCTCACATAAGGCGGGTAAAGATACGGCCCGCTGACCGTCAGCTCCTCGCCCTTCCGGCGCACGGTATAGTCCAGCGGCTGTTCCTGGGGCAGTTCCTCCCGGAACGCCTCCCAGGCGTCTGAATCCAGGTAGTCGGGCACTGCCAATCCACCCGCTGCAATCAGCTCATCCCCCTGCTGAAGCCCGTTTGAATCTCCGGGCAGCGTCTCAAGGGAACCAATCGTCAGTGGATCGCGCATGGTTCCCTGCGAGAACGCGATGGCAGTGAAGATCAGCGCGGACATCACGAAGTTGAACACCGGGCCTGCCGCAACTGTTGCCCCCCGTGCCCACAGGGGCGCCCCGTGCATGGTGCGCCGCAACGCCGCCGGATCCGCCGCTGCGGCCTCCATCGCCTGTGCATCCTTGCCCGAGGCTGCATCAGCATCGCCGAGGAACTTCACAAAGCCGCCAAACGGCAGCGCAGCCACCTGCCAGCGGGTGCCGTGCTTGTCCACCCGGCTCCACAGAACAGGGCCGAAGCCCAGAGAGAACACCTCTGCATGGATGCCCGACCAGCGGCCGACGATGTAGTGGCCGTACTCATGCACCGCCACGATCACCGACAAGGCAATGACAAAGCTGGCGATGGTATAGAGAAAACCGCCAAACTGCGGGACAAAAGAAAGTACGTCCAAAGATCTACCCTATGCGTTCTTCGGCGGCCTGGGCCGCCTGTTTCCTGGCGACATGGTCAACCCGGGTCACGTTATCAAGTGTCATTGCGGCATCAATGAGGTCGCTTTCCGCCTCAATCCGCTCTAGAACTGCAGCTGTCACCGCTGCCATGTCAGTGAACCGGATGCGACCGGCGATGAATTCATCCAGCGCCTGTTCCTTGGCTGCGTTGAAGGCCGCCCCCATCAGGCCGCCCCGCTCCATCACCTCATAAGCCTGCCGCAGGGCCGGATAGCGCGCCGGATCGGGGGCGCGGAAATTCAGCTGGCCGATGCGGGCCAGATCCAGCCGCTCCACCGGCAGAGCCTGCCGCGCGGGCCAATGCAGCGCATAGCCGATAGCATGGCGCATATCAGCAGCGCCCAGATGCGCCATCAGCGCGCCATCGTGGAAGCCGACCAGCGCGTGGACCAGCGATTCCGGGTGCACCAACACCTCGATTTGCTCAGGCCGGACGCCAAAGTATTCCCGGGTTTCAATGACTTCCAGCGCCTTGTTGAACATCGACGCACTGTCGATTGTGATCCGCTGCCCCATGTCCCAATTGGGGTGCGAGGATGCCTGCGCCAAGCTTGCCTTGGGCAGGTCCTCCAGCGGCCAGTCGCGGAAAGCGCCGCCGGACGCGGTGATGACAATCCGTTCAACCGCGTTCATGTCCTCGCCTGCAAGGCCCTGAAACACCGCAGAATGCTCGCTGTCCACCGGCAGAAGCCGGGCGCCGTGCCTTTCCGCGGTTTCCAGCAGCAGCTTGCCTGCGCAAACCAGCGATTCCTTGTTGGCAAGCGCTAGCGTGGTGCCGTGTTTCAGCGCCTCAAGCCCCGGCGCCAGCCCGGCAGCGCCGACAATCGCCGACATGACCCAATCTGCAGGCCGAGCAGCTGCCTCAACCAGCGCGGCTTGGCCCGCAGCCGCTTCCACGCCGGATCCCTCCAGCGCGGCCCGCAGATCCGGCAGCCGGTCCTCAAAAGCGGTTACGGCCACATCTGCGCGCAAGGCAATGGCGTCCTGGGCCAGCTGGGCAATATTGGCGCCGCCAGTCAGTGCCACGACGTCGTAGGCTTCGGGCGCGCGGCGGATCAGATCGATGGTGTTCTGGCCAATCGATCCGGTGGCACCGAAGATGGAGATTTTCCGCATGGTCTTTCCTGACTGGTTATCCCCAGAAGGCGGCTACGGCCAGGAACATGGCCGCCGCGCCCAGCATACCGTCGAACCGGTCGAACAGCCCGCCATGGCCGGGAATCAGCGCGCTGGAATCCTTGACGCCCATCCTGCGTTTCAGGGCGCTTTCGGCCACATCGCCGGCCTGGCTGGCCATCGACAACAGAACCGACAGCACGACAAAGCCAATGCCCTGCCCCATTTGCGCTGCAAAGATTGCCCCGACGATGGCGGCCGCAATCCAGCCCGAGGCGGTGCCGCTCCAGGTTTTCTTGGGGCTGACACGGGGCCAGAACTTGGGCCCGCCAATGGCCTTGCCCGCAAAATACCCGGCCACATCCGTGGCCACGACGATGCAGACCAGCCACAGCATCCAGGCCATGCCCATCTGTCCGCGCAGCCAGATGAAGCCGAAACCCGCCAGCAGCACCCACAGGGCAAAACCAGTGAAGTACTGCCGACGTTCGTTGATCTGACTGAAACCGGCTGCCACCGGCGCCGCCAGAACCGGCAGCACCCACAAGGCAGGCAGCAGGGACGCCAGCAGCACCGCGGCGGCCGAAGTCGCCCCGAGCTGCAGCGCCGTGCTGCTGCGCGACGGCATCAGCATCCGGACCAGTTCCCACACCATGCCGCCGCAGCACAGCGCGATCATTGCATTGAAGATCAGCCCGCCTGACCAGACGGCAATGCCGCCCGCAGCGATCATCACCACGGCGGACAAAGCACGCGGCAACAGATCCGCCCAGCGGTCTTTGGCGCCGCTCATGTCTTCACCGCCCCGAACCGGCGGTCGCGGCGGCCATAGCTGCTGCACAGCCGCGCCAGTTCCTCAGCCGTGAAGTCCGGCCAAAGGGTGTCGATGAATTCGTACTCGGCATAGGCCGACTGCCACAGCAGAAAATTTGAGATCCGCGCCTCGCCGCTGGTGCGGATCACCAGATCGGGATCTGGCAGCACATGGGTGTCCAGGTAGCGCGGCAAGGTCTCCTCATCGACGTCTTCGGGGTTCAGCCGGCCCTCGGCCACGTCCCGCGCCAGCCGCTTGGTGGCCCGGGCCACCTCGTCGCGGCCGCCATAGTTCAGCGCGATGGTCAGCTGGGTGCCGCTATTGCCTTCGGTCTTGCGTTCCAGCTTGTCCATGAGGCCGGTCAGTTTGGCATCCAACCGCACCCGGTCGCCAATGAACCGCACCCGCACATTCTTCTCAGCCAAGGCATTCATTTCCTTGGATATATAGCGGCGGAACAGGCTCATCAAACCGGTGACTTCGGTTTGTGTGCGTTTCCAGTTCTCTGTCGAGAAGGCAAAAATGGTCAGGTATTCCACGCCCAAATCCGGGCAGCACTCGACAACTTCACGGACCCGGCGCGCGCCGGCATGGTGGCCGAACAGCCGCGGCCGGCCCCGGGCCTGCGCCCAGCGGCCGTTGCCATCCATGATGATGGCCACATGGCGCGGGCCGGAACGCACCGCCGGAGCTTCTCCGGCAGAGCGCACTTGCGGGTTTGCGTCTCCTGGCATTACAGCCCGTCAGACCTGCATGATCTCGGCTTGCTTGGTCTCAAGCGCCTCGTCCACATGCTTGATCATGGCGTCGGTCAGATCCTGAACCTCGGCTTCCCAGAACTTCTGGTCGTCTTCCGACATGCCGTCGGCCTTGGCCTTCTTGATCTGGTCCATGCCGTCGCGGCGCACGTTGCGGATCGACACCCGGGCGTGCTCGGCGTACTGGCCTGCAACCTTGCCCAGCTCGCGGCGGCGCTCCTCGTTCAGCTCCGGGATCGGCAGCATGATGATGGTGCCATTAAGCTGCGGATTGATGCCCAGGCCGGATTCGCGGATCGCCTTCTCCACCTTGCCCACCAGCGACTTGTCCCAGACGTTGATGGTAACCATGCGCGGCTCCGGCACGTTCACGGTGCCAACCTGGTTGATCGGCGTCATTGAGCCATAGGCATCCACCATCACCGGCTCCAGCATCGAAGCGGAGGCCCGGCCGGTGCGCAGCGAGGCGAATTCGGTGCGCAGGTTGGCCATGGCGCCTTCCATGCGGCGTTTCAGATCGTCGGTATCCAGTTCAAAATCATCAGACATGCTGCTCTCTCCCCTTATCTGAGGCGGTCTTCCATTGGCTCATAAGCCATTGGAAGGCTGATGTATAGCGATCAAGCGGAGGATTCGCCGCCGCCGGTGCTGCAAGATTTAGCCTGCCCGCGGCGGAATTCACTGTTTTGATCCCGCCGCCTTGGCTCAGGCTTTGGCCTGTCAAGCAAAACCGCCAGCGTTCAGAACGCCAGCGGTTCCACAAGGGCTGTTTCAGAAGCTCAGCCCTGTACCTTGGTATAAGTGCCTTTACCTGACAGGATGCCGCGGAAGCCGCCCGGTTCATCCAGCGGGAAGACGATCAGCGGCAGGTTGTTGTCGCGTGCCAGAGCAATGGCAGAAGCATCCATCACCTTCAGGCGCTTGGCAAAAACGTCGTCATAGCTGATCTCGTCATAGCGAACCGCATCAGCGTGCTCCTTGGGATCCTTATCATAGATCCCGTCCACGCCGTTCTTGCCCATGAAGATCGCCTCGCAGGCCATCTCGTTGGCGCGCAGCGTGGCTGCAGTGTCGGTGGTGAAATAGGGATTGCCGGTACCGGCCGCAAAGATGCAGACCCGTTTCTTCTCCAGGTGGCGCACGGCGCGGCGGCGGATGTAGGGCTCCGCGACTTCATCCATGCGGATCGCGGAGATCACCCGGGTGAACACACCCAAGCCCTCAAGTGCCGATTGCATTGCCAGCGCGTTCATCACCGTGGCCAGCATCCCCATGTAGTCGGCGGTGGTGCGCTCCATCCCCTGGGCAGAACCGGACAATCCGCGGAAGATGTTGCCGCCGCCGATCACCATGCAGATTTCCACCCCCATGTCGTGCACGGTCTTCACCTCGCGGGCAATGCGCTGCACGGTCGGCGGATGCAGGCCGAAACCCTGGTCGCCCATCAGTGCCTCGCCCGAAATTTTCAGCATGACGCGTTTATAGGCGGCGGCCGGATCCAGTTCCGGCTTTTCTTGCGGTTGAGGCATGTTGCGCTCCAGAAGATGTGAGGGTTAATTTGCGCGGCAAAATGAAGTAAATCGCTGGCGGATTCAATCCGCGCAGCGCAGTTTCCGCGCATATTTGCGGAACACGCCCAAGAGACGGACCGCACCCCGATGAACCTGCCCGACATTGATCCCGGCAAACCTGTGCTGATTGCAGGCCCCACCGCCTCTGGAAAATCCGCGCTGGCGCTGGATATTGCTGCCCGCCAAGGCGGCATTATTGTCAATGCAGACGCCAGCCAGGTCTATGATTGCTGGCGGGTAATCACCGCCCGCCCCTCGGCGGAGGAAGAGGCGCTGGCGCTGCATGCGCTTTACGGGCATGTGCCCTTTGACGCGGAATATTCTGCCGGCCATTGGCTGCGCGAAGTGCTGCCGCTTCTGAACGGGCCGGAGCGTCTGATCATCGTCGGCGGCACCGGCCTATATTTCACTGCTCTGACAGAGGGCATGGCCGAGATCCCCGCCACTCCGCCCGCGGTGCGGGCCGAAGCTGACGGCCTGCCGCTGGAGACGCTGCGGGCAGAGCTGGATGCGGAAACCGCCAGCCGCATCGACCTGATGAACCGGGCCCGGGTACAGCGCGCCTGGGAAGTGCTGAAGGCCACAGGGCGCCCCCTGGCCACCTGGCAGGACGAAACCCCTGCCCCGGCGCTGCCGCTGGAGAATTGTACCGCTATGGTGCTGAACTCTGAAAAAACCTGGCTGGAAGAGCGCATCCGCAGACGTTTCGGGCTAATGCTGGCCCAGGGTGTAATGGCAGAGATCGAAGCCATGCGCAGCCGCTACGATCCGGTTCTGCCGTCCTGCAAGGCCATCGGCGTGCCAGAACTGATGGGCTATGCGGACGGCCGCCTGTCGCTGGAGGAAGCTGAAGAGCGCGCCGCCATCGCCACCCGGCAGTTCGCCAAGCGCCAGCGCAGCTGGTTTCGCGCCCGGATGAAAGACTGGCATCAGGTTTCTCTCGGCTGAATCACACTGGCCCGGCTTTAATGACCTGAGCGGCCGGCGCAGGACCCAAGCCCGGAAAATTGTCAGCATTTACGGCTTCAGCAAGCGGAAACTTGCCAGAATCAGCAATCCATGAGCTGTTTCCGCCACCGACACCGGATCCTCTGCCAAAAATTGCTCATGCCATTCGATTCAGATTTCCCGAGAGAGTTTCACGCTGCACCGCTGGTGCGGCTGGCTCCGGACGGCAACTGGCAGACCTGTCTTGCACACAGCCGCTGCGACCACCTGCTGATCTGGATCACCCGCGGTCAGGGGCGTCTTTTGCTGAACGGCGAACAGCGCGGCTTCGGGCTGCATAGCGTCATCTTCATTCCCGCAGGCACCCTGTGGTCCGCGGATTTCGGCCGCCAGTGTCTAGGACAGGTGCTGGCGATGTCTGGCCCCTTGCTGCCGCCATTCCCCGGGGAGCCGATGCACAAGAGGTTCGCCAGCCTGCAGGAGCAGACCAGCCTGGCCGGGCACTTTGAGGCCATCAGCCGCGAACAGTCTGCACGCGACCCGCATTGGAACCGTGCCGTGCAGGCCCGGTGCGAGCTGGCCGCCATCGCCCTCCAGCGCCAGCCGGGGACAGCGGGCAAGCTGACCGCAGCGCAGCGCCTTTGCAGGGCCTATTGCCAGCGCATTGCAGGCCTGCAGGCTGGTCAGCTCAGCATGGCTGAACACGCGGCAGCCCTGAATGTGACGCCGACGCATCTGACCCGGGTCTGCAAGGCATCAACCGGCAAGACCGCGGCCGCCCTGCTGACAGAGCGCCAGTTGCATGCCGCGCGCACCCTGCTGATCTCTTCCGAACTGCCCATTCGCGACATCGCTGCCCGGCTGGGCTTTGGCAGCGCCGCTTATTTCACCCGTTTCATCTCGCAGCACACTGGCCAGCCTCCCCGCGAATTGCGCGAATCCGCCCGCAGAAGACCGCAATAGCCTGATCCCTCAGCAGTTTCCCGGCACACGGCTGTGCGGGCCGTAATTTCCCACAATTGCCTGCCTCCAGTACTGGGCAGTTTTGAACAGTATGCGGATGTATGCCGCCCAGAATAATAAAACCGACGCCGGAAATGTCGTATTTTTACACGGAAACGACGAAACTGTGCATTGACGAAACGCCGTATCTCTGCCGGAATGCAGGCATGGGGAAACTTTAATCCAAAACTCGAACCATAATCGCCCGGCCAGCCGCTGGGCCAATACCCGTTTCGCAAAAAGACAGAACGGTATGACAGGGAGACCTAAATGACCAAAGACACAATCAACGGAGCCCCGATCCATTGGGCCGCCAAGATGCACGCCAAGGAAGTGCTGGACGGCAAGCTGGACCGCCGGGAATTCCTGACCCGCGCCACCTCGCTGGGCGTCACCGCAGCTGCGGCCTATGGCATGATCGGCCTGGCTGCCCCTGTGAAAGCCGCAGAAGAGAAGCAGCAAGGCGGCACCCTGCGTGTGCAGACCGAAGTCCGCCCGCTCAAGGACCCGCGCACCTTTGACTGGTCGCAAATGGCCAACAAGACCCGCGGCACCATCGAATACCTGGTGGAGTACAACAATGACGGCTCCTTCACCGGCATGCTGCTGGAGAGCTGGGAGATCAACGAAGACGCAACTGTCTACACTCTGAACGTCCGCCAGGGCGTCAAGTGGAACAACGGCGACGACTTCACCGCCGAAGATGTTGCCCGCAACATCGCCGGCTGGTGCGACAAGGGCCTGGAAGGCAACTCCATGGCCGGCCGTTTCGCAACCCTGATCGACACTGAAACCGGCCAGGCAACCGAAGGCGCAATCGAAGTGGTCGACAGCCACACAGTCAAGCTGAACCTGCCGGCCTCCGACATTTCGCTGATTGCAGGCATGGCCGACTATCCGGCGGCCATCGTGCACTCCTCCTTCCAGACCAATGACTTCACCCAGAACGTCGGCACCGGCCCGTTCCTGCTGACCGAGCTGGAAGTCGGCGTGCGTTCGGTTCTGGAACGCAACGACGACCACACCTGGTGGGGCGAAGCGATCTATGGCAAGCCGGCACTGGACCGCATCGAATACGTCGATTTCGGCACCGACCCGTCCTCCTGGCTGGCGGCGCTGGAGTCCGACGAGGTCGACATGCTCTATGAATCGGTTGGCGAATTCATCGACGTGATGGACGGCCTCGGCTACAAGAAGTCCGAAGTTGTGACCATGTCCTCGATCGTGGTCCGCACCAACCAGCTGGCGGAAATCGACGGCAAGAAACCCTATGCCGACAAGCGCGTCCGCAAGGCGATCCAGATGGCGGTCGACAACTCCGTCTGCCTGGAGCTTGGCTACGGCGGCCGCGGCGAAACTGCGGAAAACCACCACGTCGGCCCAATCCACCCGGAATACGCCGAACTGCCGCCGCAGAAGGTTGACCCCGCTGGCGCCAAGGCGCTGATGGAAGAAGCCGGCATGATGGATTTCGAGCATGAAATCCTGTCGATCGACGACGACTGGCGCCGGAACACCACCGACGCGGTGGCGGCACAGCTGCGCGACGCGGGCTTCAAGGTGAAGCGGACCGTTCTGCCCGGCTCGACCTTCTGGAACGATTGGGCGAAATACCCGTTCTCCTCGACCAACTGGAACCACCGCCCGCTGGGCGTTCAGATCTGGGCGCTGGCGTACAAATCCGGCGAAGCCTGGAACGAATTCGGCTGGGAAAACCCGGAATTCGACGCCCTGCTGGCAGAAGCCCTGTCTATTGCTGACGCCGACAAGCGCCGCGAAATCTCTGCCAAGGGCCAGGCTCTGATCCAGGAAGAAGGCGTGACCATCCAGCCTTACTGGCGCTCGCTCTACCGCCACATGCGCGAAGGTGTTGTCGGTGCCGACATGCACATCTCCTTCGAGCACCACCACTACAAGTGGGGCTGGGCAGCCTAAGCCCGACCGGCTCCTGACTCTTGCACCGCCCCTCCTCCGGGGCGGTGCTTTCCAGCTCAAAAGATAAGAGACCCGCCCTTTGAGCCGGGTCCGATCCGCCAGACTGACAGGGGACCCAAATGGGACTTTTCATTCTCCGCCGTTCGGGCGTGATGCTGCTGACGGCCCTGTGCCTGACGTTCATCGTGTTCTTCCTCACGAACCTCTACCCAAACCTCGAAAAACTCGCCAAAACTCAGGGCAACTTCCGCATGTCGGATGAGGCCGTGGCCAGCTGGCTGGACGCCAACGGCTATGGCGGATCCATGGTTTCGAAATACGGGCAATGGCTGGGCGTTCTGCCGGGCTGGACCCGCGAGACCGAGAAAGGGTTCACCGGCCGCTGCATGACCGGCGCGGTCAGCGCTGAGGAAGCCGCCGAAGCCCCGACCTTCTGCGGCATTCTGCAAGGCGACTGGGGCTATTCGACCCGGTTCAAGGATGAAGTCTCCACCATCATCGCAGAACGGCTCGGCAATACAGGCCGCCTGATGTTCTGGGTGCTGGTGCTGATGGTGCCCTCTGCCCTGATCATCGGGGTGCTGGCGGGCATGCGCGAAGGCTCTGTCACCGACCGAAGTCTTTCAACCGCCTCTATCCTGACCACGGCGACACCCGAATATGTTTCCGGCGTGATCTTCATCGCCGTGTTCACATCCTCCACCGTGGGCCTCAAGTGGTTCAAGGGCACCGCCACCTCGGCGATGGACAACCCGAACTTCGAAAACTTCTTCCTGCCGGTGCTGACCATCGCGCTTTATGGCATGGGCTATATCGCACGTATGACCCGCGCCTCGATGACTGAGGTGATGACCGCGCAATACATCCGCACCGCCCGGCTCAAAGGTGTGAGCTTTCACAACATCGTTCTGAAGCACGCGCTGCGGAACGCACTGATTGCCCCCTTCACCGTCATCATGCTGCAGTTCCCCTGGCTGCTGAACGGCGTGGTGATCGTCGAGACCCTGTTCAACTACAAGGGCTTCGGCTGGATCCTGGTGGAAGCCGCGGGCAACAACGACATTGAACTGCTGCTGGCCGTTTCCGTGGTCTCAGTCTTCGTGGTGCTGATCACCCAGCTGATCTCCGACATCGGCTATGTGTATCTGAACCCGCGTATCCGGATCTCTTAAGGAAGGCAGCAGAGCATGGAACCTCTTAGCACACTCGAAATTGCGGGGCGTATCATCTACCAGCTGTCCCCGGTCTGGTTTTCACTGGTAATCCTCTACGCAGCCTCCATCGGCTTCAAACGGCGGCTGGGCCTTTATGGCAAGCTGTTTGACAGCCCCATCGGCATGATCGGCTTCGGCCTGGTGATGTTCTGGGTGTTCACCGGCATCTACGGCGCCATGGACATGATCATTACCCATGACCCGCTGGTGCAGGTCTCGGGCATGAAGAACAAGGTCCCCGGCACGCCGATGAACGGCGCCACCGAGGCAGACTACCCCTATTACTTGCTTGGCGGCGACAACCTGGCGCGCGACGTGTTCAGCCGTCTGGTCAAAGGCGCCTGGGAAGTCATCAAGATCGCCCCGATGGCAGCTGTCTTTGCCTTCATGGTGGGGATCACCCTGGGCCTGCCTGCTGGATACTACGGCGGACGCCTGGACACCACGCTGTCCTTTGCCGCCAACCTGATCCTGGCCTTCCCGGTGATCCTGCTGTTCTACCTGCTGGTCACGCCTGAAATCGTCGCCACCGGTGTTCCGAACTATATGGCGATCGTTCTGTTCATCTTCCCGATCGTCTTTGTCGGGGTGCTGCTGAACTCGCGCTATTACACCCGGCCCAAGGTGCGCAACCTGGTGCTGCCGCTGGTTCTGGGGATCATTATCTGGTTCTACCTGCAGCTGGTTTCCAACGGCGGCTACCTGATCAACACCCCCGCCTATTCGATCCCGGGCCTGCCCCGCGTGATGGATATGTTCGACATCCCCGGCGGTATCCTGGTGGTCTTCGTCTCGGTGGTTTTCGTCAACTCACCCACGGTGTTCCGCATCGTGCGCGGCCTGACGCTGGACATCAAAACCCGCGACTATGTTGCGGCTGCCCAGACCCGCGGCGAAGGCCCCTGGTACATCATGCTGTGGGAAATCCTGCCCAACGCCCGCGGGCCGCTGATCGTCGATTTCTGCCTGCGCATCGGCTACACCACCATCCTGCTTGGTACCCTCGGTTTCTTCGGCCTTGGCCTGCCGCCGGAAAGCCCGGATTGGGGTTCCACGATCAATGACGGGCGCAAGCTGCTGTCGATCTACCTGCACCCGGCGCTGCCGCCCGCCTTTGCGCTGCTGACGCTGGTTCTGGGCCTCAACCTGTTGGCCGACGGCCTGCGCGAGGAAAGCCTGAAGGATTGATCCAAACCGGCGGGACCGGGGGCCAGCCCCCGGTCCCCCGGGATATTTGAGGCCAGATGAAAGGGATCCTGTCCCTTCCAGCCTCAACAGGGAGAAAAGAATATGAACAAACTGGCAGACTACGACGGCCCGATCCTTGAGATTAACAAGCTGTCGATCTCCTTCTTCACCCGGCTGCGCGAAATCCCCGCGGTGATGGATTTCTCGGTCACCGTTCAGCCCGGCGAGGCAGTGGGCCTCGTGGGCGAGTCCGGCTGCGGCAAGTCCACCGTGGCGCTTGGCGTCATGCAGGATCTGGGCAAGAACGGCCGTGTCGTCGGCGGCACCATCAAGTTCAAGGGCCGCGACCTGGCCGAAATGAGCGCAGAAGAACTGCGCGACATCCGCGGCAACGAGATCGCGATGATCTATCAGGAGCCGATGGCCAGCCTCAATCCGGCAATGAAAATCGGCAAGCAGCTGATGGAAGTGCCGATGATCCACGAGGGGGTCAGCGAAAAAGAAGCCTATGCCCGCGCGCTGGAAGTGGTGACTGACGTGCGCCTGCCCGACCCGGAGCGGATGCTGAACTCCTTCCCGCACCAGCTGTCGGGCGGCCAGCAGCAGCGGATCGTGATTGCGATGGCGCTGATGTCCAAGCCTGCACTCTTGATCCTCGATGAACCCACCACCGCGCTCGACGTGACGGTGGAGGCCGCGGTGGTCGAGCTGGTCAAGGACCTGGGCAAGAAATACGGCACCTCGATGCTGTTCATCTCGCACAACCTCGGCCTGGTTCTGGAAACCTGCGACCGGCTCTGCGTGATGTATTCCGGCGAAGCGGTAGAGCGCGGCTCAATCCACGATGTGTTCGACGAAATGCAGCACCCCTATACCCAGGCGCTGTTCCGCTCGATCCCGCTGCCCGGCGCCGACAAGAACAGCCGCCCGCTGGTGGCGATCCCCGGCAACTTCCCCCTGCCCCACGAACGCCCGCCCGGCTGCAACTTCGGCCCGCGCTGCGATTACTTCGAAGAGGGCCGCTGCGATCAGGACATGGTGATCCCGATGAGCCCCGTGCACGGCAACGACCGGCACGAGACGCGCTGCCTGAAGTTCCAGGAAATCGACTGGAACGCCCCGATCACGGTGGGCGAGCAGAAGGAAAAGACCGCGCCCGGCAAGGTCGTCCTCAAGATGGACAACCTCAAGAAATACTACGAGGTGGCCGCCAACGCCCTGTTCGGCGGCGGCGACACCAAGGTGGTGAAAGCCAACGAAACGCTGAGCTTCGAGGCCCGCGAGTCCGAAACCCTCGCCATCGTCGGCGAGTCCGGCTGCGGCAAGTCCACCTTTGCCAAGGTGCTGATGGGACTTGAGACCGCCACCGAGGGCCAGATCCTGCTCGACAACCGCAACATCGAGCAGATCCCGATCGAAGAGCGCGACACCAAAACCGTTTCCGACGTGCAGATGGTGTTCCAGAACCCGTTTGACACGCTGAACCCGTCGATGACCGTCGGCCGCCAGATCATGCGGGCGCTGGAAATCTTCGGCATCGGCAACTCCGAGGCCGAACGCCGCAAGCGGATGCTGGAGCTCTTGGACCTGGTGAAACTGCCCCGCGCCTTTGCCGACCGGATGCCGCGGCAGCTGTCGGGCGGCCAGAAGCAGCGTGTGGGCATCGCCCGCGCCTTTGCCGGCGGCGCCCGCATCGTGGTGGCGGATGAACCGGTTTCTGCGCTCGACGTGTCGGTGCAGGCCGCGGTCACCGACCTCCTGATGGAGATCCAGAGGAACGAGAAGACGACTCTCCTGTTCATCTCCCATGACCTGTCGATCGTGCGCTACCTTTCTGACCGGGTAATGGTGATGTACCTCGGCCATGTGGTGGAGCTGGGCGACACCGACCAAGTGTTTGCGCCGCCCTACCACCCCTATACCGAGGCGCTGCTGAGCGCGGTGCCGATTGCCGACACCTCCGTGGAGAAGGAACACATCGTTCTGGAAGGCGACATTCCGTCAGCCATGAGCCCGCCGCCGGGCTGCCCGTTCCAGACCCGCTGCCGCTGGAAGTCCGAGGTCCCGGGCGGATTGTGCGAGAAGGAGGTTCCGCCGGTGCGCACGTTGGACGGCGGCCACCAGATCAAATGCCACCTCAGCGATGACGTGCTGGAGCGCATGAAGCCGGTGATCAAGGTTGCGGCCGAGTAACGCGCCAGAACAATGCACCACAGAAAAGCCGGGGTTCAGAACCCCGGCTTTTTCATGCATCAGGCATCGCCCCAAAGCATAACCCCATGCGCAGCCAGCTGGCGGCGCATGGGGTTACACGTCACTCCCCCACTCCCACGGGGGAAATCCGTTTCAGCTCAACAGCAGAACCGAAATCATAAGCAGATTGATCGAGGCGAATTGCATCAGCCGCGGCGCCTTGCTGCCCTTGGCTGCCGCCAACAATGCCGCAGCAACTGAAACCGTAAGACCGGCCACGGCGAGGCCGCTGCCAGCCAGTCCGGCCAAGCCAGCGTCCGGTCCCCACGGTGAGTCCGCTACTGTCATGCCCTTGAGCCCGACGCCGATCAGGATACCCGTTACCGCACCAGCCAAGCTGAGCATCGCACTGCGCGGCTGCACCGGCAGACGGCTGGCCAGAACGCTGTCGATCATATGCCGGGTCGGCACCGCGCTTGGCTGCCAGTCAATGCGTTCAAGGCGTTCGTCAAAGCTGTTGATGTACAAGGCATTCCCTCCAGAACCTGCGCACAGATTCACGAAAAATTAAGGCAAATGCTTGACACTCCGGCGGAGTTAACGCGGCATTAAGGAAAGTTATCCACAGGTTAACGCCTGCGCCGCCTCAGCTGCCCCAGATCTTGCGGACGTAGTTCTGGGTTTCCTTGTAGGGCGGCACCCCGCCGTATTTCTTCACTGCATCGGGCCCCGCGTTATAGGCCGCCAAGGCCAGCCGCCAGGAACCGAACTTGCGGAACTGGCGCGCCAGATAGCGCGCGCCGCCCTCCAGGTTCTGCTTCGGCTCCGCCGGGTTCACCCCCAGTGCCCGCGCCGTGGCAGGCATCAGCTGCGCCAGTCCCAGCGCGCCCTTGTGCGACTTGGCATTGGGGTTCCAGTTGCTCTCCTGTTGCACCAGACGCAGGAACAGATCCTCAGGCACCCCGTGCTGGCGTGCTGCGCTGCGCGCCATCTCCAGATACTGGCCGCGGTACTTGCCGCTGTAAGGCAGCGTGCCGCCGGAGGACGGGATACTGAAGGTCTTGGGTTGAAGCCGGACAGAGTTTTTGTACTGGGTCGCGGCACGTCCATCCAGCACCCTGGTGTGGGCGGCAAACAGATCCCGCCGGTTCTTTGTTCCCAGCATATCGGCAGACGCAGGCTGCCCTGCCCCAACCATGGCAATTACCAAACCCGCAACGGTCTTGCGCATTTCCGCTGTCCCGACACTGTCCCACTTTGCGCAAATATAACTAATGCGGAGCAAATTTAAAGCAACACAGGCGTGAACAGCTGATCCGCCCGCGCAAAATCGGCAGAAAGCATCCACAGATGCCTGCTTTTCACGCTTGGCGCAGGACTATACTGTGCCTGAAACGCGGTGCGGCCGGATTCGCCCCCGCCCGCTGCAAGACAAGAAAATCAGGACGGAAGGACGAAACTTCATGGCCGGCTCACTCAACAAAGTCATGCTCATCGGCAACCTGGGCCGCGACCCGGAGGTGCGCAGCTTCCAGAACGGCGGCAAGGTCTGCAACCTGCGGATTGCCACCTCGGAAACCTGGAAGGACCGCAACACCGGCGAGCGCCGTGAGAAGACTGAATGGCACTCCGTCGCTGTCTTCAGCGAAGGCTTGGTCCGCGTGTGCGAACAGTATCTGCGCAAGGGCTCCAAGGTCTACGTCGAAGGCCAGCTGCAAACCCGCAAATGGCAGGACCAAAGCGGCCAGGACCGTTACTCGACCGAAATCGTGCTGCAAGGTTTCGGCGGAACTCTGACCATGCTGGACGGCCGCGGTGAAGGCGGCGGCGGTGGCGGCCAGGGCGGCGGTTATGGCGGCGGCAGTCAGGGCGGTGGCTTTGGCGGCGGGTATGACAGCGGCTCCCAAGGCGGCGGCGGCAACTTTGGCGGCGGTGCCTCCCACAACATCGACGACGACGAAATCCCGTTCTAAGCGGCCTGCAGCCGTTTCCCTGAACCACAATCTTACAAAGCCCCCGGGAGAACCGCCTCCTGGGGGCTTTTTACTGTGCTTTCATGATAATATTGCGCGCCAGGCATACGCTTTAAGCAGGCTGCCACCCTCCGCGCAACACCCGGCCGACCGTTTCCCGAAGCGCGCATCCAGCCCCCTTTGAAGTCCCATTTCTTCTGTCTTTTCAATGCGCAGGCTTGGACGTCCGAGCGCTTGCAGCTGCACACATCCGGGCCCATCAAACAGGTTCGGGACCCGCCCTGCGTACGCAGCGCTAGGCAAAAATTAAGACATATCACGGATGCTGAATGGATATGTCGTGAAAAGGTACATCAAGGATTCGGAATATGGGAATGCGTTTTCTGCAGCATCTCTCGATCAGAACCAAGATCGGGATGCTCCTGGCGGCACCGCTGCTGCTCAGCTTTTGGTTCATCGGGCAAACCCTGCTCGACCTGCAACGGAAAGCCCAGGCCGACACGGTCTTCGCCGGCGAAGTGATGGAACATATGAGCAGCCTGGTCCACAATCTGCAATTGGAACGCGGGCTGAGCGCAAGCTATCTCGAAAGTGCCGACAGTTCCCCGCCGGAAAAGCTGGTCAAGGTGCGCCAGGAAAATGACGCCAAGATGGCCGCTTATCTCGAAGAGATCAGCCACATCGATCCCGCATCTTTGCCGTCCGAGTCAGCAGAGGCAATCGCATTTGCCAAGTCCGAACTCGCCCGCAAGAAAGACATCCGCCAGAAGATCGACACTCATTCCCTGAAGCTGGAGCAGCTGATTGCCTACTACACGAACCTGAACGAGGCCCTCATCCAGACCGGCCTGGCGATGGCCAAGGGCATTGATGATCCCCTGATCTCGCAGGAGGCCGTGGCACTGTCTTTCTTCATGCGAGCAATCGACGCCGCGGGCTTGGAACGTGCCGCCGGTGCCGTTGGGTTCAAACATGGGTGGAAACCTGAAGACCGCGAAGCCTTCTTTGCCGATCATGAACTGTTCAAGGAACGTCTGAGCACTTTCAAGAACTTTGCAACTGCAGAGGACCGCGACGCCGTCAAAGATCTTTTCAGCGATCCTGCCATGAAGAAATTCGACGGGATGCGCGAATCGATTCTGCACGGCTCTGCCGGTGAAGCCGTGACGGCCGAGGATTGGTTTGCAGCCGCAACCAAGGCCATCGAGGTGCTGCAAAAGAAGGAAGTGCTGCTGATCGAGCATCTGGAGCGCGACATGGCAGCCTTTGATGCGCACAACAAGCTGATGCTGACAGAGATGGCCATCTTTGCCGCTGTCATGCTGGGACTGGTTCTGCTGTTCAGCGCGGTGATCGCCCGCGACATGACCAGGAACCTGTCGATCCTGAACGTGGCGCTGAAAAAGCTTGGCTCCGGCGAGACCGAGGTTGAGGTTCCAGGCGCGCAACGCCGGGACGAGATCGGCGCGGTTGCCCGCAATGTGGTGGACCTGCGCACCGTCACCCAGCGCAAGCAGGAAGAACGCGTGCAGGAGGAGAAAGACCGCCGCGAGGAAATCCTGAAAGTGACCGGCCGTATCGGCAGCGCTCTGGCGGACCTGCAGCACAAGCGGCTGGACAACCCGATTTCGGAGTACTTTCCGGAGGAATTCAAATCGATCCGCATGGACTTTAACGACTCACTGACGTCGCTCAGCGCGGCGGTCTCCGTGATCGCCGAACTGACCAGCAGCGTCGATGAAAGCACCAAGTCGATTGCCGAGGCCTCGATGGACCTTGCTCACCGGACAGAGGCGGAATCGGCGACACTGGAAAAAACCACCCATGCGGTGGGCGAGCTGACCGGCAATGTGAAGCGGACTGCAGAAAACGCCGGCCGCGCCGAAGAACTGGCGGACAGCGCCCAGCACGGGGTCAAATCCTGCGACGCTGTGGTAAAGGACACCATTACCGCGATGGACAAGCTGCAGGAATCCTCACAGGAGATTTCCCAGATCACCAAGGTGATCCAGGACATCGCCTTCCAGACCAACCTGCTGGCACTGAACGCCGGGGTCGAGGCCGCCCGCGCAGGCGAAGCAGGTCGCGGTTTTGCGGTTGTTGCCTCGGAGGTGCGGATGCTGGCACAGCGTTGCGCCGATGCGGTCCAGCAGATCGACGAGCTGACCGCCCGCAGCTCCGAACAGGTCAAAAACGGCGCGGCTCTGGTGGATCAGGCCGGACAGGCCATGGCCACCGTGAGCGAACAGGTCGTCGAGATTTCCTCGCTGGTTGTCGAGATTGCCGGCAACATGAAGGACCAGTCGGCGCAGATGAGCGATGTCAACACTGCCGTGGGCGAGCTGGAAATGATGGCTCAGCAAAACGCCGCCATGGCCGAACAGACCACCGCGGCGACGACATCCTTGTCCGATCAGGCGCAGGAGCTGCGGGAACAGGTCACCCAGTTCACATTAGGCTCCACGTCAAGCGCCTTGCCTGCACCCGAAGCACATCCGCCGATGGCTATCGACTTCGATGAGGACGACAGCTGGGACCAGGACCTGAACGTCAGCGCCGCTTGACGCCGGCACCACCGCCCGCAAAGCAAAAAAGGGCAGCCTCAGCGGCTGCCCTTTGACTGTCTGCACTCTGTGCACCGGGTCAGGCATCTGCGCTACGCAGCACTTCCAGGACCATTTCCGGCGGCACGTCGCCGGTCACGAACGCCTCGCCGATGCCGCGCGCCAGGATAAACCGCAGCTGACCGGCAACCACTTTCTTGTCCTGCCCCATCAGATCCAGCAGCGCCTCTGCCCCGGGCAGGTCGCCCGGAATATCTGCCAGGTCGGTCTTCATGCCCATCGCCTTCAGGTGCGCGCGCACCCGGCTGGGGTCTTCCTGTGAACAAAGGCCCAGCTTCGACGACAGTTCAAACGCCAGCGCACAGCCAATCGCCACGCCCTCGCCATGCAACAGACGGTCCGAATACCCCGTGGCCGCCTCCAGCGCGTGGCAGAATGTATGACCCAGATTGAGCAGCGCCCGGTCGCCCTGCTCGGTCTCGTCGCGCACCACGATATCGGCCTTCATCTGCACTGACCGCGCCACCGCCTCGACCCGTGCTGCCACGTCGCCTGCAGCCAGCGCCGGACCGTTCTGTTCCAGCCAGGCAAAGAACTCCGCGTCGCCCAGCAGCCCGTATTTCACCACCTCGCCATAGCCGGACAGGAAATCGCGCGCCGTCAGGGTTTCCAGCACCGACGTGTCTGCCAGCACCAGAGACGGCTGGTGGAAAGCGCCAATCAAGTTCTTTCCTTGTGGTGCATTGATGCCGGTCTTGCCACCCACGGAACTGTCGACCTGCGCCAGGAGCGAGGTCGGGATCTGCACGAACCGCACGCCGCGGCGCAGCACTGCACCGGCAAAGCCCGCCAGGTCTCCGATCACGCCGCCGCCAAAGGCCACAACCACGTCGCCCCGTTCCACTTTCTGCTCCAGCAGCCATTCCACCGAGCGGGTGAACTGCGGCCAGCCCTTGGTGGCCTCGCCCGGCGGCAGCGCCAGCGCGGTCATCTCCACACCCGCGGCGGCCAGCCCGGCACGCAAGGTTTCCAGGTGCTTCTCCGCCACGGTCTCATCCGTCAGCACCGCCACCTGCGGGCGGCTCAAGAACGGCCTGATCCGCTCTCCTGCCTGCGCCAGCAGGCCGGGGCCGATCACCACATCATAGGCGCGTTCGCCCAGGGGCACATGAACCGTGCGCTCCATCAATTCCACTCCAATACATCAGGGCGTGCCTTCAAGGCGTCCAGCACGCGGTCCACCATGGTTTCGATCGAGGCCTGCCCGTCCGAGACCACTGACACATCGGCCTTGGAATACAGCGGCACCCGCTGGTGATACAGGTTGCTGAGTGTCGCACGCGGATCAGCGGTGCGCAGCAGAGGCCGGGTATCGCGGTGGCGCACCCGGTTCCACAGCACCTCTAGATCAGCGTTCAGCCAGACCGAAACGCCCTTGGCGGTGATCACCTGCCGGTTTTCCTCTGCAAGAAAGGCCCCGCCGCCAGTGGACAGCACGCCGCGCTCCTCTTCCAGCAGCCGCGCGATCACCTGGCGCTCCTTCTGACGGAAAAACGGCTCGCCGTCGCGGGCGAAAATCTCCGGAATGGTCATGTTGGCGGCGGCTTCGATCTCGTGATCGCTGTCCAGAAACGGCGCGTTCAGCCGGGCTGCCAGCGCCCGTCCCACGGCGGTCTTGCCCGCCCCCATCATGCCCACCATCACGATGGTCTTCTTCAATTTCCCCGGCACCGGCGCTGCTGCCTTCTGGCCGCTGATTTGCTCTTTTTCGCTCATTCTTCAGTGAATGACGTGATCTTGCCGAAAAGGGAATATATAACTTGGGCAAAAGAGCAGGAAACAGGCATTGGATGCACTATGGGGCGATTGATTAAGTATTTGGTCTACTTGCTGGTTCTGGCTGCAATCGGGCTGGTGGGATATGCCTACGTCGGCCCCTGGTTCGGTGCCGATTTCAGCGCGCCCAGCAGCGAAGTGCGCAAACCGGTGGTGCTGAATGCGGATTAAGGCGGCTGCCGCCGGAGTGATGCTGGCAGGCAGCGCGCTTGCCAACGAACCGCTGGCGGCAATTGACTGGCTGAACCAGCCGGCACCCAGGGTCGGGCTGCCGGGCACGGTGCTGCTGGAACCGCCCGTCGCCGGGACCGCTGCTTTGCCCCAAATATCCGTCACGCCGCTGGAAACCTTGCTGCCTCCGGTCGGGCTGGTGCCTGCTGCCGCAACCGGCCTGCCTGCCGACCTTTGGCGCGGCAGCTCAGCCGATGACATCACCCATCTGATCGAAACCGTGCCGGTGCGCGGCAGCCCGGCGATGCAGGCGCTGCTGTTCACCCTCTTGTTGTCGGAAACCCGCCCGCCCGCCGCCACCGGCGACCGGATCCTGCTGGCCCGGCTCGACCGGCTGCTGGCATTGGGGGCCACCGATCCCTCGCAGGCACTGGTGGAGCACGCAGGCCCGGCAGACAGCAAGGACCGCTTTGCCCGCTGGTTCGACGCCACCCTGCTGACCGGCAGCGAGGATGCCTCCTGCGCGGCCCTCACCGCGTCGCCGCATCTGTCGGACAGCTACGCCGTGCGGATATTCTGCGCAGCCCGGCGCGGCGACTGGCCGACCGCGGCGCTGATGCTTGAAACAGCCCACGCGCTGGAGCTGCTGCCCAAGGATCAGATGGATTTGCTCGACAGGTTCCTGAATCCGGACCTGTTCGAACTGGCCCCGCCGCTGCGCCGCCCGGCGCATCCTGACCCGCTGACCTTCCGGCTGTTTGAAACCATTGGCGAGAGCATGCCCACCGCCCCGCTGCCCCCGGCATTTGCCGCTGCCGACCTGCGCGACATTGCCGGCTGGAAGGCGCAGCTGGAAGCCGCAGAGCGGCTGGCCCGCGCCGGCGCGCTCAACCCGAACCAGTATCTGGGCCTGTTCAGCGCCCGCAAACCCGCCGCCTCCGGCGGTATCTGGGACCGGGTCTCGGCAGTGCAGAAACTTGAGGACGACCTGAGTTCCGGCAGCCCTGACGCCATTGCCAGATCCCTGCCCCGCGCCTGGAAGGCCATGCAGGAAGCCGGCACCGAAACCGTCTTTGCGGACCTCTTTGCTGAGCCGCTGGCGCGCGCAGAACTGACAGGGTCGGCGGCTCAGCTTGCCTGGCGGATCCGCCTGCTGTCGCCTGCTTACGAAACTGCTGCACATGATGCAGAGGCCTCAGGCGCGGCCGATCATTTCCTGGCCGCCCTAGCCCAGGGCCGCCCCGGCGATGCCGCCGCACCGTCACCGCTGGCAGAAGCCATTTCGCTGGGGTTTGCCGCGGAGGCTTCCGCGCCGCAAGCCATCCGCCGGTTGCTGGACAACGGCCAGCTGGGCGAGGCGATCTTGCGCAGCATGGTGTTGTTTGCCCAAGGTGCCGACGGCAATCTTGGCGACCTCACCGCCGCCCTCGCCGCCTTCCGCGCCGTTGGGCTGGAGGACACCGCCCGCCGCGCCGCCCTTCAGCTGATGCTGCTGGAGCGCGGCTGAAATGGCGGCCCCGCGCGACAATTTCCAGTGGATCTCCACTTTCCTCGACGCCCAAGCGGCTGAGACCGGCGCCTCGCAGAACACGCTCTTGGCCTATGGCCGCGACCTCAAGGACCTGACCGCCTGGCTGGAGCACCGCAAGCTCAGCTTCCTGACGGCCACACAGGACGATGTTGAGGCCTATCTGATCAACTGCGACGCGCAAGGGCTGGCCCGCTCCACCCGTGCCCGGAGGCTGTCTGCGGTCAAGCAAATCTACCGTTTCGCGTTTGAAGAAGGCTGGCGCGAGGACAATCCCGCGATTCAAATCCGCGGCCCCGGACGGGAAAAGCGGCTGCCGAAGACCCTTGAGGTGATCGAGGTCGACCGCCTGCTGAACGCCGCCCGCCAGACCGGCCGGACTGAGGCCGACCGGCTGCGCAACACCTGCCTGATGGAACTGCTTTATGCCACCGGCATGCGGGTCACCGAACTGGTCTCGCTGCCGGTTTCCGCCGCCCGCGGCGACCCGCGGATGCTGCTGATCCTCGGCAAAGGCGGCAAGGAACGCATGGTGCCGCTGTCGCCGCCGGCGCGCGAGGCACTGGCGCAATGGCTGCTGGTCCGGGACGAGACTGACGCGGAGCGCGAGGCCAAGGGCCACCCGCCCTCGCGTTTTCTGTTCCCGTCCCGCAGCAAATCCGGCCACCTGACCCGGCACCGGTTCTACCTGTTGATCAAGGAACTTGCGGTTACCGGCGGCATCTCCCCGGACAAGGTGACGCCGCACACGCTGCGCCATGCCTTTGCAACCCACCTGTTGGCAAACGGTGCCGATCTGCGCGCGATCCAGGCGCTCTTGGGCCACGCTGACATCGCCACCACAGAGATCTACACCCATGTGCTGGACGCGCGGCTGCAGGAACTGGTGCTCGAACACCACCCACTGGCCCGCCGCGATTAACCGCGGCGCTTGAAGCGGCGGGGCTAAGACCCCATAAATACTGCGAACAATAAACAGACTGGACATCTGAACCCCTCATGGACACCGCCTCCACCGTTCTCGACAGCGCCTTCTGGACCACTGCCGGGGCCATCGTGCTGCTCCTTGTCTTTTCCGGCTTCTTTTCAGGCTCAGAAACAGCATTGACCGCCGCCTCGCGCGGCAAGCTGCGCGCCCAGGCCGACAAGGGCTCCCGCGGGGCTCAGCGCGCGCTGGTCATTACCGAAGACAATGAGCGCCTGATCGGTTCGGTTCTGCTGGGCAACAACGTTGTCAACATCCTCGCAGCCTCTCTCGCCACCGCGCTCTTTACCCGGATCTTCGGCGAAGGCGGTGTCGCGATGGCAACGCTGGTGATGACCCTGCTGGTGCTGGTCTTTGCCGAGGTGCTGCCGAAAACCTACGCCATTTCCAACGCCGAGAAGGCCGCCTCGGCGGTATCGGCCCCGATCAGTTTCCTCGTCATGATCCTGTCGCCGGTCGTGGGCGCGGTGCGGCTGTTCGTGCGCGGTGTTCTGCGCGTCTTTGGCGTGCAGATCGACCCCGACAGCCACATCATGGCGGTGCGCGAGGAAATCGCGGGCGCCCTGCAGCTGGGGCACTCAGAGGGCGTGGTCGAAAAGGAAGACCGCGATCGCATTCTGGGCGCGCTCGACCTCTCCGACCGCTTTGTCGAGGAGATCATGCTGCACCGCTCCAACATTGAGATGATCGACGCGGACGCAGAACCAGAGACCATCCTGGAACAGTGCCTGCAGAGCCAGCACACCCGCCTGCCGGTGTTCCGCGGCGAGCAGGAGAACATCATCGGCGTGGTTCATGCCAAGGACCTGTTCCGGGCAATGTATGAGCAGGCCGGCGGAACGGAAGCCGATTCCGGCCGCCTGAAATCCTTTGACATCGCGGAAGTGGCCAAGGCCCCCTATTTCGTGCCCGAAACCACCACCCTGGACGAGCAGATGCGCCAGTTCCTGCGGATGCGCTCGCACTTTGCGCTGGTGGTGGATGAATACGGCGCCCTGCAGGGGCTGATCACGCTGGAGGACATCCTGGAAGAGATCGTCGGCGAAATCACCGACGAATTCGACCCCGCGGAGGAAAGCGTCGCCAAAAGGACCGCCGACGGTTCCTATCTGGTCGAAGGCGCCACCACCATCCGTGACCTGAACCGGGCCACCGAATGGAGCCTGCCGGATGACGAAGCCAATACCGTTGCGGGCCTGGTGATCCACGAAGCCCAGATGATCCCGGTCAAGGGCCAGGTGTTTTCCTTCCACGGCTTCCGTTTCGAGGTGACGGCGCGCGAGGGCAACCGTGTGACCGAACTGAAGATCCGGCCGCTGTCTTGACTGGCGCGGGCTTGACCGGAGGACATTCATGACCCGTGCGGCGGTGCTAGCCTGGGGCTGGTTCGACAGCATCGTGCTGGAGTTGTTCCGACAGCTGCGCTGGTCCTTCCTGCCGCCGCTGCTGATCTACTTCGCCTATGGCGCGCAGGGCATCAGCACCGTCGCCGCGTCCTTTTACGTCAAGGAATACCTCGACCTCTCCGCCGCATTCCTGGCCGGGCTGGCGTTCTGGGTCGGGCTGCCCTGGGCATTGAAGATGCCGCTCGGCCATCTGGTCGACCTGATCTGGCGCTGGAAATACCTGCTGATCCTCGCTGGTGCGGCGCTGATGGCGGCCAGCTACGCCATTCTGGCTGCCATCGCACTGCAGCCGGAAATGATGGGCGCACTGATGCCGCTTGGCGCCTGGTATGTCACCGCAGCCCTGCTGGCCCCTTGCGGTTTCGTGCTGCAAGACGTGGTAGCAGACGCGATGTCGGTAGAGGCGGTGCCGCATGTGGATACCCATGGCAATCCGCTGCCCGAGGCTGAGACCAAGTCCCTGCACACCACCATGCAGACCTTTGGCCGCATCGCGCTGATTGGCGGCTCCAGCGCCGCTGCGGCGCTGAACGTCGCCCTGTTCGACGGCGCAGATGCAATGACGCAGGCGGACAAGGGCGCGCTTTATGGCTTTGTCTTCACCCTCGCCCTGCTGATCCCGGTGATTTCCCTCTCTGGCGTGGCGCTGGCGATCTGGCAAAAGTGGCGCAAGGCCGCCGCTCTGCGCCGCCAAGGCCTGGCCGAATCTGAAATCCGCAGCCGCATAGACCTCCCGCGAGAGCCGGTCGCCCCAAACCACTGGTACTTCATCGGCGGCGGCGCCTTTGTCGCGCTGTCGCTGGCCGTCGGGCTGGGTGATGTGCCTTACTCGCAGGAAATCGTCTTTGCTGGATCCATGGCCATCGTGCTGTTTCTGATGCGCCAGTTGGTTGCGGTGCTGCCAACCGACCACGCCCGCGCCCTCATTGGCACCGCCATCATCATCTTCGTCTACCGCGCCACGCCTTTGCGCGGCCCCGGCGCCACGTGGTTCGAGATAGATGTGCTGGGCTTTGACCAGCAGTTCCTGTCTGTCCTCTCCCTCATCACCTCACTGCTGACGCTGGTCGGCATGCTGATCTTCCGACCGCTGATGGCCAGCCGTCCCATCGCCTGGATTGTTGCCTTTCTGGCGATCACCGAGGCCCTCCTCAGCCTGCCAAACATCGCGCTCTACTACGGCGCCCACCACTGGACCGCCGCGATGACCGGCGGCATTGTCGATGCCCGCTTTATTGCCATTGTCGACACCGCGGTGGAATCCCCGCTCGGCCAGGTCGCGATGATCCCGATGCTCGCCTGGATCGCCCGCAACGCCCCCTCGGGGCTCAAGGCCACCTTCTTTGCGGTCATGGCTTCCTTCACCAACCTTGCGCTCTCAGCCTCCAGCCTCGGCACCAAATACCTGAACGAAATCTTCGTGGTGACCCGCGAGGTCACAGATTCGGCAGGCGCCGTCACCACGCCGGCAGACTATTCCCAGCTCGGTATGCTCTTGATCACCGTTGGCGTCATTCTCCTGGCCGCCCCTCTGACGGCAATTTTCCTCATCCAGAACAGCCGCTTCCGCACCTCCGAGTGATTTCGCTCCTTCCGGCGGCCTAATAGCGGCACGCCGTGCCGTTTTTCTTCTGGACTACTGTTCACTTCTGTACAGAATGCAGGAAACGCCTATTCAGGGAGGGAACCATGAAAACCACCACCCGCGTGGCAGTGATCGGCGGCGGCGTCGTCGGCTGCTCTGTCCTCTACCACCTGACCAAGCTCGGCTGGTCGGACGTCATGCTGATCGAACGCTCGGAGCTGACCAGCGGCTCCACATGGCACGCGGCGGGCGGTTTCCATACCCTCAATGGCGACACCAACATGGCGGCGCTGCAGGGCTACACCATCAAGCTCTATAAAGAGCTGGAAGCGATCACCGGCATGTCCTGCGGGTTGCACCACGTCGGCGGCGTCACCCTGGCCGAGACCCAGGAACGCTTCGACATGCTGAAGGCCGAACGCGCCAAGCACCGCTTCATGGGGCTGGAGACCGAAATCGTCTCCCCCAAAGAAATCAAGAAGATCGCCCCCGTCACCAACGTGGACGGCATCATCGGCGGGCTTTACGATCCGCTGGACGGCCACCTCGACCCTTCCGGCACCACCCACGCCTATGCCAAGGCCGCCCGCATGGGCGGCGCCAGCATTGAGACCCACTGCAAGGTGATCGAGACCAACCAGCGCCCGGACGGCACCTGGGATGTGGTGACGAACAAGGGCACCATCCACGCCGAGCATGTGGTCAACGCAGGCGGCCTCTGGGCACGCGAGGTCGGCGCCATGGCCGGCGTCTACTTCCCGCTGCACCCGATGGAGCACCAGTATATCGTCACCGACGAGGTGCCGATGATTGCCGAGATCATTGACGGCGGCGGCGAGCACCCGCATGTGATGGACCCGGCCGGCGAAAGCTACTTGCGCCAGGAAGGCCGCGGCCTCTGCATCGGCTTCTACGAACAGCCCTGCAAACCCTGGGCGGTGGATGGCACCCCCTGGGACTTCGGCCACGAACTGCTGCCCGATGACTTTGACAAGATCGAGGATTCCATCGCCTTCGCTTACAAACGCTTCCCGGCGCTGGAGGCTGCAGGCGTCAAATCAGTGATCCACGGCCCCTTCACCTTTGCCCCCGACGGCAACCCGCTGGTCGGCCCGGTGCCGGGTATGCGCAACTACTGGTCCGCCTGCGCGGTCATGGCCGGCTTCTCGCAGGGCGGCGGCGTCGGCCTGATGCTGGCGCAGTGGATGGTCGAAGGTGAATGCGAGCGCGACACCTTTGCCATGGACTGCGCCCGCTTCGGCGACTGGATCACCCCGGGCTACACCCGCCCGAAAGTCATTGAAAACTATCAGAAACGTTTCTCCATCGCCTACCCGAACGAGGAGCTGCCAGCGGCCCGCCCGTTCCGCACCACCCCGATGTACGACATCTTTGACGGCATGGGCGCCGTCTGGGGCGCGCAATACGGCATGGAGGTCCCGAACTACTTTGCCGAAGGGGATGAACCGCGGTACGAGACCCCCTCCTTCCGCCGCTCCAACGCATTCGAGGCAACCGCGCGCGAGGTCAAGGCGGTCCGCGAAAATGTGGGCATCAACGAGGTCCACAACTTCGGAAAATACCTGATCAAGGGCGCCGGCGCCCGTTCCTGGCTCGACCGCATCATGGCCGGCCGGGTGCCGCAGCCGGGCCGCCTGTCGCTTACCCCGATGCTGTCCCCCAAGGGCCGCCTGATCGGTGACTTCACCATCTCTTGCCTCTCGGAAGAAGAGTTCCAGCTCACGGCCTCCTACGGCTCACAGGCCTACCACATGCGCTGGTTCCTTCAGAACCTGGACGCGGGCGTTACCCTCGAAAACATCTCCGACACCCGCAACGGCTTCCAGATCGCAGGCCCCAAGGCGCGCGAGGTACTGCAAGCCTGCACCCGGTCCGACATTTCGGACATGCGCTTCATGGATGTGCGCCGCCTGACCGTGGGCATGGCCGACTGCATCGTGCAGCGGGTCAGCTATACCGGCGATCTGGGATATGAGATCTACTGCGACCTGCCCAGCCAGCGCGCCCTTTGGGATGCGCTGTGGAGTGCGGGTCAGCCGCTGGGCATGAAGCCCTTTGGCATGCGGGCGATGATGTCGCTGCGTCTGGACAAGTTCTTCGGCTCCTGGCTGCGGGAATTCTCGCCGGACTACACCGCTGCGGAAACCGGGCTGGACCGCTTCATCTCCTTCAAGAAAAACGCGGATTTCATCGGCCGCGCGGCAGCCGAGGCCGAACGCGACGCGGGCCCCGCCCGCCAGCTCTGCGCCTTTGAGGTCGCGGCAGACGACGCCGATGTAGTGGCCTATGAACCGATCTGGCTCGACGGCGCGGTCGTGGGTTTCTGCACCTCCGGCGGCTACTCGCACTATGCGCAGAAATCCATCGCGCTGGGGTTTGTCCCCACGGGGAAAGCCGTTGAAGGCTTGGAAGTGGAGATCGAAATCCTTGGCAAGATGTACAAGGCCCGGCTGGTCACCGAACCGCTGTTCGACGCCGACGGCGCCCGGATGCGCGGCTGAGCCCCAAAAGCACTGGATTCAGGTCAGCCCGCCTGACCTGAATCCGCCCTGTTGCCATATCAGCGCACGCTGACGCTGCGAAATCCGCGCAACGCATAGGTCAGTGCCGGCACCCGAATGTTTCGCGCGCGAAACATTCGGTAAATCCTGCTGACCTATGCAGCTTTCGCTGGCTCCGTCTCTTCATCTGGCTAAAAATATCCCCGCCGGAGGCATCCAACAGCCCGGCAGAAGCCGAGGTTCCGAACAGTCATGACCGCCATCGCCATTCTCCTGCTCGCCGCCGGTGCCTCCTCCCGGATGCGGGGCCGCGACAAGCTGATGGAGGAGGTGGACAGCCAGCCGCTGCTCACCCTGATGTGCCGCCGCGCCGCGCTGACCGGGCTGCCGGTTTTCGTCACCCTGCCCGGCCCGTCTCATCCGCGGGCGGCAGCAACAGGCGATGCAATCCAGGTTCCGGTGCCGGACGCTGCAGAGGGCATGGCCGCCTCTATCCGCCGCGGCATTGCAGCGCTGCCCGCAGGAACAGAGGCGGTGATGATCCTGCCCGCCGACATGCCCGAAGTAACGGCCCAGGACATGCTGCGCCTTGCCGCGTATTTCAGCGGACATGACAGCCCCATCCTGCGCGCAACGGCAGAGGACGGCACGCCGGGCCATCCGGTGCTGTTTCCGCAACGCTGTTTCAAAGCTCTGAGAACCTTGAGCGGAGATCAAGGCGCCCGCAGCCTCCTGAAGGCGGAAACGGTGCAGCCCGTCTCCCTGCCCGGCCGTCACGCGGTGACCGATCTGGACACGCCGGAAGACTGGGCCGCTTGGCGCCGGAACCGTTGACACACCCTGCAAATGCAGAGAAGGCAGGGCACAAGACCCTGCCTTCCTGCGCTACGCTCTTAACCACCGACTCCCCCAAGACGGCAGCTGCACTTTTCAGTGCACAAGCAGATGCGCCTCGTGTTTCCGAAGGGAGCGGCGCGCGGCGGTGTAACCCTCGCGGCCCTTTTGAGACTTCAGTTCCGGGAACAGTTCGAACAGTTCATTGCGCTGTGCGTTGTCCAGCCCGCGCAGGGACTGATCGCCGGGCTGGAAGCTTTCGGTCCAGGCACCGTCGGACAGCACAACCTCATGCTGCTCGAACATGAAGTGGATGTAGGTCACACTGTCGACCTCGACCGGATCCACGCCAGCCAGGCCGGTCAGATGCTTGGCCGCAACCAGCACTTCGCGGTCCTCGAAGTAGAGCGCGGTCTTGTCGTTTGCCACCAGTACCCGGTGGTTCGGGCTGACCATCATGTCACGCTCCGGCAGACCATTGCCCAGGGCGCCCTGGCGGATCAGCACCGGCTGAAGATGCGCGGCGCCTTTCAACTCTCCGGCCTGCAGCGTGCGGGTGCCAACCCAGCGGATTTCCTGAATGCCGTTGTCGCGGGTGATCACCCGGTCGCCAGCCTGCAAATCCTCGACTTTGCGCTCCCCCTGCGGAGTTGCGATCAGTGTGCCCGGCGTAAAGCAGGGAATAATCTGCTCGATCTCGCCAAAGGTCATCGAGCCGGTTACGTCGCCGTCCTCATCGAGGAAGTTCACAGTACCCGACAGGCTATTGCCGTCCGGATCAACCGTGACACCAGTCAGCTCGAACGGGCCGGAACCGCGCAGGTCCAGGGTGTCGAAATCATCACCGCCTGAGCCGCCATCCACGACATCACCGGCCGTGCCGCCGATGAAGGTATCGCGGCCGTCACTGCCTGACAGCGTATCGGCGCCGTGGCCGCCAGTGATCACATCATTGCCGTCGCCGCCGTCGACATAGTCATCGTCGATGCCTGCATCGATGGTGTCATTTCCGGTGCCGCCATAGATCTCGTCGTCGTCATCCTGGCCATAGATCACGTCGTTGCCGGCGCCACCGTGGATCGTGTCCATGCCGTTGGTGGGATCGGGGTCTGCCGGACGTCCGTCGCCGCCGTCATCGGTGATGTTCAGCCCGTCCGGGAACGCCGGGTCAAGGCCGCCATAGATGGTATCGTCACCGCTGCCGCCTTCGATGAGGTCGGAGCCCTCGCCGCCGGTGATCAGGTCGGCATCCGCGCCGCCATCGATGGTGTCGTCATCGATACCGCCATCAATCACATCCATACCGGTGCCGCCGTCGATCAGGTCGGCATCATCCCCGGTGGAAATGGTGTCGTTGCCAGCACCGCCAAGAACCGTATCGCGGTCGTCATAGGGATCGGCATCGGCCGGGATGAACGGAATATCCGGATCGGTGCCGGTGTAGCCCGGGAAGCTGCGGTCGGGCAGCGGGTAGCCGCTGTCACTGGAGGTGTCGATCACATCGTCGCCATCGCCGCCTTCCACCGAGTCGGAACCGTCGCCGCCGTCGATCGTATCGTTGCCGCCGCCGCCCAGGATGGTGTCGTCACCCTCGCCGCCGCTCAGGCTGTCGTCGCCCGGCACAACCGGGTCCACGGGTTCGGAAGAATAGTCGTAATGCGCGTTGTCCAGCGTCGTGCCGGAGGTGCCCAGATCAACGGTCAGCTTGACGTCGTTGAAGTCCCTGTCGCCCAGGTTGCGCAGGTCCTCGAACCCCAGCTGCACTGAACCATCGGGGAACTCATAGATTCCCTTGGTATGGTCCAGCCCGTCGGGATTCAGATCCGCATTGTCGCCGTAACCCGAGGAATAGAAGGTCCCCTGCGGGCTGATGATGCCAACACCGATCACCGCACCAGCGGGCGCATCATAGGTGTAGGTCTCGCCCACGTCCGCATTGGCGTTCTCTGACAGCACCACAATATTGCTGATTTCGCCGGTTTCAGGGTCAATCGTGTAAGCAAAGACCTGGTTCTGAAAAGCCGCGCTGGTCGAGGAAATGGTGATCTTTACAGGTTCATAGACACCCGAGACGCCATCGCCGAGGATCAGGTCGTTTCCGCTGCCGCCGTCCACAGTGTCGCTGCCAGAACCGGCGTAGACAGTATCATCGCCGCCGCCAGCGACGATGACGTCGTCATCAGGCCCCGCACCCGGATCAATCGCGTCTGCGTTATCGACCATGTCGCCTTCGGGGTCGCCGGTGTAGGCCCCGTCAATCAGGTCATTGCCTGCGGTACCCTCTACGATTCCGTCCAGTTCCGGATTCGGATTTTCGTCGCTCATAGTCTTCACCCTCTCCTCGCCGGGCAGGTCCCAAGCCCCATCGTCCGGACCAGCCAGGCAGTCGCGCAGCCACGCGGAATGCCGCCAAAAAAACACCCGCCCATGCAGGAAGAGGGCCAGACCACACACGCGCTCTGGTTTGCGTGCTCAAGCAGCACGCAGCCGGATTGCATTCGCTTTTCGGATCAGTGGAGTGCACTTACTACGGCACGAAGACTTAAAATAAAATTTTAGCAGTCCACCACAGTCCAGCAGCTTGCAGAACATGCCCCCCCAATGGGCTGAATCATGAATACTTTAGGCGCAGCGGGCGACAAAGACAAAAAATTGTCTAAATTTCCCCTCATTTCTCCACACGGCTGGAAAATTGCGCTCCGCTATGGACCTGGATTCCGTTGACTGTTTCCAGTTTCCGCCCAAAATCGCGTCTCAGATAGGGCCAAACATGCTATTTCCGCCATACATAGGCGGTTTCAGCGCCGGTTTGGTTTCCATTTACGAAACATGGAATTTTCCAGGCGCAGCCAGTGCCCTCTGCCTCATTCTGCCAGTGCAGCCCTGACATTAGGGGCGAAACGGCAATCAATTATGCGCGATATCCGGTTTTTGTTTCCCCGATCGCGTGAAAATCGCCTGACAAGACACGAATCAAGGCATCAAAAGGGCAGCAAGCCGCAGATCGATGCACAAGGAAATAGTCGAGGGGAATTTAATCAAACCTGCAGCAATCAGCCACACCTGAGCTCCGCATAGAGGCAAGCATTCAGCATCGATAGCAGGGTTATGGCGGAGAGACAGGGATTCGAACCCTGGAGACGGTTTCCCGCCTACACACTTTCCAGGCGTGCGCCTTCGACCACTCGGCCACCTCTCCGTTGAGGGGGCTTTTGAAGGATCAGCCGGGGAATTGCAAGGGCTGAAACTGCAAAAACTTCACTTACCCCCAAATCTTTTTCAGGCCTCCAGATGCAGGTAGACGCGGCGGTTCTGTTTGCCCTTTTTCTCAACCTTTCCAAGGCGGATGCGGCCGATTTCACCGGTGCGCTTCACATGGGTGCCGCCGCAGGGCTGCAGGTCCACCTGCTCGTCTTCCGTGCCGATCCGCACCAAGCGGACGTGTCCTGCCCCGCGCGGCGGTGACACCGACATGGTCTTGACCAGTTGCGGGTTGGCATCCAGTTCGGCGTCGGTGATCCAGTCCTCTGTCACCGCCAGATCGCGGTCGATCAGCGCCTGCAGCTGCTCCTGCAGCGCCTGCTTGTCCTCCGGCGCCTCGGGCATATTGAAATCAAGCCGCCCCTTGTCCGCGCCGATCGAGCCGCCGGTCACCTCCAGCGGAATCACCACTGACAGAAGGTGCAGTGCGGTGTGGACCCGCATGTGGCCGTAGCGGCGGTCCCAGTCGAGCGTCTGGGTCACTGTGGTGCCCACCGCAGGCAGCGGCTCGCCTTCATGCGGAACCAGAATGATCGCGCCCTCCTCGCCCTTGACCGTGGTTGCGATGGAGCACTGGCCGTCGACCCACAAAAGCTGGCCGCTGTCGCCGGGCTGGCCGCCGCCTGTGGCATAGAATAGAGTCCGGTCCAGAACGATCCCGCCCTGGTCAGAGTGGGCCACCACTTCGGCCTCGGTCATCCGGGCATAGGCGTCCTTGCGGAACAGCGGTTCACTTGTCGGCATCGGCTTCCCCTTCTCCCTCCTGGTCCTGCTGCAGATCGCTCACGTCCGGCTTGGGCGGTATTGCCGGGGCCGGCGGGCTTCCGTTGGCAGCGCTGTCAGGCGCCGCGCCAGCGGGTGAAAGCGCCTCTGGATTGCGGATCCAGATGTCGCGCTGCATGAAGGGGATCTCGATCCCCTCTTCCTGGAACCGCTTGGCGATTTCATAGTTCATGTCGGATTTCACCGACAGAACCCAGTTCACGTCGCGCAGGATGGCGCGGATTTCGAAATCCAGGGAGTCGGCACCAAAGCCCTGGAACACCACATAAGGCGCCGGATTGAGCAGCACCATCGGATGCGCCTTGGCAATCTCGGTCAGAATCGCCTCGACCTTGCGCGGCTCGGTGCCATAGGCGACCCCTACCGGCACGATCACCCGGCCCACGGTGTTGCCGCGGGTGTAGTTCGTGACGGTTCCGCTGATCAGGTCCGAGTTCGGCACGATCACATCGGTGCGGTCAAAGGTCTCGATCCGGGTGGAGCGCACCGAGATGTCGCGCACGTAGCCCATCAGCCCGCCAACCTCGATCCAGTCGCCCTTGGAGACCGGGCGTTCGATCAGGAGGATGATGCCGGAGACGAAGTTCGAAACGATGGTTTGCAGGCCGAAACCGATGCCGACCGACAGTGCACCGGCAACGATGGCCAGCGAGGACAGGTCGAGGCCTGCCATGGAAATGGCAATCACTGCCGACAGGAAGATGCCGACATAGCCCAGGCCTGAGGTGATGGCGTTCTGGCCGCCCGGGTCGATCTTGGTCTTGGGCAGCAGCGAGTTGCGCAGGGACCCCTGAATCAGGCGGGTCAGCGCATAGCCTGCGGCAAAGACCACGGCAAAGGTCAGGAAGGCGGTTGGCGAGATACGGGTGTCGCCGATCTGGAAGCCCTCGAGGAAGCGCGACCAAAGCTCGGTCATGTCCGCCACCCGCGCGCCCCAGATCAGCGCCAGCAGCGGCAGCGCCAGGGTGGCCAGCAGGAAGCCGATCAGGACCGCAAACAGCGACTCCCGCGCGGCAGAGCCCTTGCCGGACAACCAGCCGTAGACGTCACCCAGGAACCGCTGCACCACCAGCAGCGCGGCCAGCAGGGCCAGCGTGGACACCGCCGGGTAGATCAGCGCCTCTGCCGCGTTGACATAGCCAAGTGCGGCCAGCAGCGGAGAGACAAAACCCAGCAAATAGCTGGCGCGCCGCGCAAAGGTCAGGATGCGGTTGGCCCCGGCGGCAATGGCACCGTCGTCTGCGGTATCCGCCGTCTGTTTCTGCCGCCGCTTGGCGCCGATCCGGTGCAGCCGCAGCATCACCAGAGCGGCCGCGGTGATCAGCGGGAAGCTGGCAACTGCGTGAACGGAGGACGGGATGGTTTCGATGTTCTCCAGCTTTACCAGCGCGTCCTGAAGCACCAGGATCACCGCGAGGATGTCGACCATCAGGCGGGTTTCATTCAGCCGCCCCTCTTGCACCGGCACCAGATCGTTTTCTATGCGGCCGGAGAATAGCTGGTTGCCCAGCCAGTGGAATGAAAGGACCAGCAGCGCCCAGCCTGGGACATAGTCCAGTAAAAGCGTGCCGCGGCTGCCCAAAATGCCAGAAAGTTCAACCGCGGCGGCCAGGCAGATGATGCCGATGAAGGGCAGAATGACCTCAAGCAGCGACACAATGAAGCCCCAGACACCGCGGCCGCTGCTGCCGAACTGGCGCAAATAGTCGCCCGCGGCATGGGCCCAGGGGCGGCCCCGCAGAAGCAGAAATGCGGCAATAGCCAGAAGCAACAGCAAAGCTGGCAAGCTGTTGCTCACCCGCTCAGCAGTGGTGGCGCTGCCGATCCGGGTGGCAGTTTCGTTCCAGATGGAGCTTACCGACCGGCTGAGGATGCGCAGCGCGCCGGGCCAGTGTTCCGGATTCAGCGGCGAGGGCCCGCGCTCCAGCAGAGTACGGGTGCGACGCTCACGAATAATCTTGTCAATTTCGGAAATCAGGCCATTGGCGCGGCTGTAGGCCTCCTCGGAGACGATGCGCGGCACTTTCAGGTCGCGCAGTTGCTCTTCCAGCGAGGTGCGCAGCTGAGCGATATCTTCTGGTTCGCTCTCGCCTTCTTCTGGCGCCTTGCCAAGGGCACTGATCTGACCTTCGAGCGTCTTGATACGGTCGCCGTTGGCAGTGCGCGCTTCCAGAAACCGCTGGCGGTAACTGGTCAGCTCCTTGCGCAGGGTTTCCAGCGCGGCGCTGGAGGCGCGGCTGGCGTCAATCACTTCTTCCGCACGGTTCGCGGTCTTGAGCCAGTCCTGATAATAGGCGCGGGATTCAGCAGTCAGCTGCGCCAGCGCAGGCACTGCGAGGCCGGTCACAAGGACCAGCCCCAGCAGCACATTCCGCAAAGCGGTTATAATAGGTGTCATACGTCCTCAAAAACACCGGGGATCGACGCGGGCGTGTGGGTCATCCACTCCGGCACCGGCAGGTTCTTTTCGCGCAGGAAATCGGGATTGAACAACTTGGACTGGTACCGGGTGCCGTAATCGCACAGAACGGTCACGATGGTCTTGCCCGGTCCCATCTCCTTGGCCAGGCGCACGGCACCAGCGATGTTGATCGCGGAGGAACCGCCCAGCACAAGGCCCTCGTCGTGCAGCAGATCAAAGACGTAAGGCACGGCTTCGGCGTCAGAAATCTGATAGCTGAAGTCCGGGGTGAAGCCTTCGAGGTTCTTGGTGATGCGGCCCTGGCCGATGCCCTCGGTGATCGAACTGCCTTCGGAGGCCAGCTCACCTTTGGTGTAATAGGAATAGAGCGCAGCGCCCATCGGGTCAGCAAGGCCGATCTTCACGCCCTTGGGCTGCAGCGCCTCAGCCACGCCCGCGATGGTGCCGCCGGAGCCGACGGCGCTGACGAAACCATCGACCTTGCCGCCAGTCTGTTCCCAGATTTCCGGGCCGGTGGTTTCCACATGGGCCTGACGGTTGGCGACGTTGTCAAACTGGTTGGCCCAGATGGCGCCGTTGGGTTCGGTCTTGGCCAGTTTCTCAGCCAGGCGCTGGGAATAGCGGACATAGTTGTTGGGGTTCTTGTAGGGTGCTGCGGGCACCTGAACCAGCTGCGCGCCAGCAAGGCGC
The DNA here is from genome assembly GCF_000813965.1 of Leisingera sp. ANG-M7. Lineage (GTDB taxonomy): Bacteria > Pseudomonadota > Alphaproteobacteria > Rhodobacterales > Rhodobacteraceae > Leisingera. The sequence continues at coordinate 80,971 of NZ_JWLI01000001.1, forward strand.
AGCATGTCCTTCTTTTCCTCGGACTGGGTTTCCGGGATCACGATCACCGTCTTGAAGCCCATGGAAGCGCCGACCAGTGCCAGGCCGATGCCGGTGTTGCCAGCGGTGCCTTCAACGATGGTGCCGCCCGGCTTCAGATCTCCGCGGGCAATGGCGTCGCGGATGATATAGAGCGCGGCGCGGTCCTTGACCGACTGGCCAGGGTTCATGAATTCCGCCTTGCCCAGGATCTCGCAGCCGGTCTCTTCGCTGACGCGGTTCAGGCGGATAAGAGGTGTATGGCCGACGGCATCAGCCAGATCGCGTGCAATGCGCATGGTATCCCTTTCGATCGTTCCCCCATGGTGTATCCAAGCGGATTGCCGATCACAAGGCGGGAAGCGGGTCAGGAATGCTCTGCGCGCAGACGATCACGGTGCCGTGACAGCCACAGCGCTGCCGTGATCAGAGGCATGTCCTGATAGGTCTGCGTGTCGATCCCGGCCATCATCCCCTCGTAGCTGAGGGTCTTGCTGCGGATATCTTCGCCTTCGCCAGCAACGCCACCACCGCCCGAGACATCAGAAAGGTCCGCTATACCGATGAAAATGTGTATATATTCTCCCAAAGCCCCGCTGGAAGGGTAGCCCTGTGCCACGGCCTCCAGGTGCTGGATGGTAACGCCCGCTTCCTCCACTGCTTCGCGCCGGGCGGTCTCCTCTGCGCTCTCGCCTGGGTCGATCACGCCGGCGACCGGCTCCCACATCCAGGGGTGGGCGTCGCCCATCATGAAGGGTGGTGCGCGGAATTGTTCCACCAGCAGCACCTGATCGCGCACAGGATCGTAGGGCAGCACAACGGCTGCGTGGCCCGCCATCGACGCCGACCGGTTCAGCACCGGGCTCATGCTGCCATCGAACCTACGGAACTGAAGGTCCATCTCCTCCATCGCGAAGAAGTTCAGATGGGCGCGTTTGTGGGAATGGACAATCACGTCGCGGCTGAGGTCATGCACCCCGTCGCCGGGCCGGGCCTGCCCCGCCAGCCAGGCGGCGGCACGGCGGCGGACAGAGGGAAAACTGCGCGCAACCTCTTCTGCGCTCATCCGGCCATGATAGGCCATGACTTCTTGGGCAGCACGCAAGGACAACGCCCCCCATTCGGCCACCCAGGCCGCAAGATCCCAGGGCTCCGCTGTCTGCCAAAGCCCCGGCTCCGGGAAATAAACCTCAGCCGCGGCCGTGCTTTCATCCGCCAGCTCCACTGTAACCGGCTTGAGCGAATAGCCGAAGCCGCCCTCATAGAAGTTCAAGGCATCCAGATCGGCTGGTGTCAGATCCCGTACCAGCACGCCATCTGCCGTGGCACCCTGGCGTTCCTCGATTGCAGGAAAGGGCTGGCCGGCCACCTGATAGACGCCGTGACCGGACAGTTTGGCAGGCCGCGCCTTCAGCGCGTCCCCGCTGCGGCCCAGAACCAGTTCAAGCAAAGGCAAATGGCGCAGCGTGCCAAAGAAGAAGAGATCAGCCACGGAAGACAACCTGTTGTTTATAATTGTTTTAGCGCCAGCGCTGAGAGGCATTTTCGGTTACAAGACCGGCCAGAGCCCCGCCAACCACCAAGGGTATCACCACCGACGGCACGGCGATAAGAAAGAAGTATTCCATGCCAATGACAAAGATCTGCGACAGCGCCTCGAACGGGCCGCCGTAGCGGTGCCGCATGGCAAGGCGGAACATTTCCCATGCGCCCTGAACAAACAGCGCCCACAGCACCAGCACAGCCATGCCAGTCAGGCCATTGTTGATCGCAGGCACAACCCCGCGGCCGGCGCGTTTACCCATGAAGATCCAGCCGCAAAGAAGCCCCAGCACCACGTTTATATGCACGAAATATCCGAAGTTGGTGCCCACGGGCAGCAAGGGCATGACCAGAAATGATACGACGAACGCCAGTGTTGCCAGGGAAATTGCGGCGGCAAGGCGGGCTCCGGTGGGCATATCAGGTCAGTTCCGTAACGCAGTTCAGTTAGCGATGCGCAACTGTAATCTGCGTCACGTCGCAATTTCCAGTCCTAAAGGCAGCCGCGCAGGAAGTGAGGTAAAAGTTCCACATCTTTCGGAACCGCTCATCAAAGCCAAGGGCTGCGATCCGGTCCCACCGGGTGTTAAAGGTGTCGTGCCAGCGCCTGAGTGTCTGGTCGTAACTGCTTCCGAATTCGATCGACCGCACGACGCCCAGGCCCGCCTGTTCCACCTGGGCGCGCAGCACCGCCGGTGACGGCAGCATGCCGCCCGGAAAGATATGCTTCTGGATGAAATCTACACCCTTGCGGTAGACCTCCCAGCGCCTGTCTGCCACGGTTATGATCTGCAGGGTCGCCTTGCCGCCGGGCTTCAGACGGTCGCGGACCGCGCCGAAATATGCGGGCCAGTATTTCTCGCCAACCGCCTCGAACATCTCTATTGAAGCGATACCGTCGAATTGCCCACGGCAATCGCGGTAGTCCTGCAGGCGCAATTCCACCCGCCCGGAAAGACCTGCCTTTTCAATTCGTTGCCGGGCAAACCTTAACTGTTCCTTACTGATTGTCAGCCCGGTCACCTTCAAGCCGCGCTCTTTGGCGGCATATTCGGCAAAGCCGCCCCAGCCGCAGCCGATTTCCAACACATGATCGCCGGGCTGCACCCCCATCTGATCGACCAAGGAAGCGTATTTGGCGGTCTGCGCCGCCTCAAGGCTGTCCTGGCCGCTGCGGAACAGGGCGCTGGAATAGGTCATCGTGTCATCAAGCCAAAGCTGGTAGAACGCGTTCCCCAGATCGTAATGATGGGCGATGTTTTTCTTTGCTTGGCGGCGGTGGTTGCGATGCAGCCAGAAGCGGAACCGTTCATAGGCCCGCGCCAGCCCCTGGCCCGGAAACCCGTCATAGACGGTATCCGCCCCCATGTGCACGAGATCCATAAAGGCCTGCAGGTCGGAAGTGCTCCACCAGCCTTCGAGATAGGCAACCGAGAAGCCGAGATCGCCCTCGCGGATCAGGCGGGCAAAGCAATCGGGGTGGTGGATGATCAGATCCGCCGCGGGGCCCGGCTTGCCGCCCCTGGCAGTGAAAATGCGCCCGTCCGGCAGCTGAATATCCAGCTGCCCGACCTCCATGGCCTTTACCTTGACAAACACTGCCGGAAAGTAGCGCGGCAGGTCTTTCTGGCCCTCAACGGACGTGAACTTCATTCGCTTCCCCCTGTGCAGGAAACAGGCGTGCTATGGGAAAAAGCTAGGCCGCAGGGGGCTTTGAGGCAAGGAAACTATGCGTCATCGGTCTTCACGGCTGTCGTGATAGGCCGTGAGTGCGCGGTCCCGGCCTGCCTGAAGACTGATGACCGGCTCTGCCCGCGCCTCGTCCGGTGACAGGCCCCATGACAGCGGTGCTGCATCATAAAAATCAAGCGCGGTCTGCGGCGGATTTCCCCGGCCTTCGGCAATCCAGCGGCGGGTGTAGGCGCCATCGGGGTCGAATTTGTCCAGCTGGCCCGACGGGTTGAACACGCGGAAGAACGGCGCCGCATCAGGGCCGGAGCCCGCCACCCATTGCCAGCCCATGGCGTTGGAGGCCGGATCCCAGTCCACCAGCGTGCCGGCAAACCAATCCATGCCGATTTTCCAATGCGTCATCAGATGCTTAGTGAGGAAACTTGCCACGATCATCCGGGCCCGGTTGTGCATCTTTCCGGTCACGAAAAGCTCCCGCATGGCGGCATCGACAAAGCCGTATCCGGTCCGGCCCCGCTGCCAGGCCTGCACTTTCGGGGTTACCTCCTGCGACCAAGGGAAATCCTGCCATTCCTCCCGCCAGCTTTCAGTCAGAATATGCGGTGAATTGTACATCAGGTGATAAGCAAACTCGCGCCAGACCACCTCCTTCAGGAAGGTCTCGCCCCCCTGGCTGGCCTGCTCCATGGCTGCCCGGCCCCTGTGCCAAAGGCGGTGCGGGCTGATTTCGCCCCAGGCGAGGTTTTCCGACAGGCCGGAGGTTGCGTCCTCGCCTGGAAAGTCACGGCGGTCCTTGTAGGCAAAGACCTTGTTTTCCAGGAATTCATCCAGCCGCGCCTGCGCCGCAGCCTCCCCCACGCGGCAATAGCGCGCCACAACTTCGGCGCCGCGGCGCATGGCGGCGCCCAAGTTCCACGCAGCCAGATCATCACTGGCAGGCCATCTGTCCGGAGCGGGCAGCTTGCCCGGCGCAGGCAGCAGCCTGTCCACATCACGCACCCGCACGGATTTCCAGAACGGGGTAAAGACCTTGTACATGCCGCCGGTCTTGGTTTCGACAGACCAGGGCTCAAACAGCAGCCGCCCGCCGTGGGACTTGGCCGCAATCCCCTGGGCCTTCAGCTGTTGTTTGACCTCTGTGTCACGGGTTATGGCCTGCGGATCGTAGAGGCGGGACCAGTGAACGGCCCCTGCCCCGGTTTCCTTGATAAGTTCCTGAAGCTCCGCCAGCGCTTCGCCGCGGCGCAGGATGAGGCGCGACCCGGCCTTTTCCAGCTCTCGCGCGAAATGCTCCAGCCCCAGGCCGAGGCGGAACTTGGGTGCGGCGCCCAGCGCCTCGTCCTGTTTGTCGAGGATGTAAACAGGCAGCACAGCTGCGCCGCTGTTCACAGCAGCCGTGAGGGCCGGATTGTCTGCCAGGCGGAGGTCCCGCCTGATCCACCAGATGACCGGGGCATGGCTGCTCATGTCTTTGTCCTTGTGCGGTTCCTGTTACAGCACCCGGTCCAAGGCCTCGATCAGCTTGGCGACCTCCGCCTCGGACGTGTAGTGCGTAAAACTGATACGCAGCACGCCCTCGCTTGGATCAATGCCCATCGCCTCCAGCGCGCGCACGGCGTAGAAATCGCCGCCGCCGGCCATGATGCCGTGCTCTGCCAGCTGCGCCGCAACGGGTTCAGCTGTGCGGTTGAGGGCCAGGGCCACGGTGGGCGCGCGGTTTTCGGCGGTGGACGGGCCCAGCAGGCGCAGATCGTTGCGGTCCTTCACTGCGTCCAGCAGCGGCTGCAGCAGCTTGATCTCATGCGCGCGCATCAGATCGTGGACAAAGGCGCCGGTTTCGGCCGCAGAGCCGGAGTGGCCGTGATGATCCGCCAGCGCCTCGAAATAATCCGCCATGCCAGCGGAGGCCGCCACCTGGGCGTGGTCGGGGCCGGCCGGGGTGAAGCGTTTATAGAGATCGCCTGCATTGAAGTAATGCGCCTGGTTCGGCAGCAGCGCGCCCAGCGCCCGGCGGATCACCATGACGCCCTGATGCGGGCCGTAGGTCTTGTAGGAGGAGAACAGGTAGATGTCGGCGCCCAGTTCATCGACGTTGGGCAGCCCGTGCGGTGCGTAAGAGACACCATCGACGCAGACAAAGGCACCTGCGGCATGGGCCATCGCGGTGATCTCCGCCACCGGGTTGATTTCCCCCACCACGTTGGAGCAATGCGGGAAGCAGACCAGGCGGACGTTTTCATCCAGCAGGTTTTCCAGCTGTGCCGTATCCAGGTGGCCGGTCTGCGGGTCGAGCTTCCATTCGCGGACTTCGATGCCTTCCTCTGCCAGCCGCCGCCATGGGCCTGTGTTGGCCTCGTGGTCCTGGTTGGTGACGATGATGGCTTCTCCGGGCTTCATCATCTTGCGGAAGGCCTGCGCCAGCACATAGGTGTTCTGCGTGGTCGAGGGGCCAAAGCTCAGCTCATCCGTGGCAACGCCCATCAGCGCGGCCAGGCGGGTGCGGGCCTCGTCCATTTCCGCGCCGCCAAGGCGGGACGCCTCATAGGGCGCGTAGGGCTGCACCTTGCGCTGGGTGTAAAAGCGGGTCAGCCGGTCTATCACATGACGGCAGGTGTAGGACCCGCCCGCGTTTTCAAAGAACGCCTGCCCGTTCAGGCTGGGTTCTGCAAAGGCGGGGAACTGTGCCCGGACGAAATCAATATCCAAAACGCTCATCGCGTGTCTCCTCAATCGCTGCGGTTCAGGGGGCGACCGGCACATGCCAGGGATCACCCCGAACATGGCAGGTCTTCCAGCCGAGCCGCGCTCCCGCTCAAGGATTGAGGGATCGCAGGCAGCCCTGCAAGGCGAAAAGCCGAAGCAGGACACGAGGGTCGTAACGTAGCGGTGGCGGTCCGGTCAAGCGGCAAGGCTGATGCCGTAAACTGTCATCAGAGCATGGCAGTCTGGCGGCATCACATCATGGAGGATTGGATATGGTTTTTGCACCAAAGGATTTTCTGGTCTGGGGCGAGCTGCCGGTCAGCGACCTGGACGTGGCGGTTACCTTTTACAGCAAGGTGACCGGCGCCGATTTGAGCATCGACAGCAGCGGACCCAATCCGATTGCGATGTTCAAGCCTGCTGATGAGGCAACCGGTGTTGCACTGCATCTCTATCCCGGCAAACCCGCAGGCGATGGCCGCGGCCCGACACTGCATCTGACTGCCGAAGGCGAACTGGAAGACGTGATGGAACGCGTCACGGACGCAGGCGGCAAGGTGGTCTCCGGGACCATCGAGATCCCGCCCGGGCGGTTCTTTTATGCCACCGACCCGGATGGCAATTCGCTGGGTTTCTTCAAATACAATAGCTGACAAAGCGAACACCCCGGCAGAATTGCCGGGGTGTTCTGTCATTCATTGCAAGATGCCCTAGCGTGCCTCTGTCTGCAGGCCGCGGAAGATCGCCCAGCACATCAGCAGCAGCACCACAGTGAATGGCAGGCCGGTAGAGATCACCATTGCCTGCAGCGCGCCAAGACCGCCGCCGAGCAGCAGAACGATGGCAAAGGCGCCCTCAAAGATGCACCAGAACACCCGCTGCGGCACCGGCGCGTCGACCTTGCCGCCAGCGGTGATGGTGTCGATCACCAGCGATCCGGAGTCGGAGGAGGTCACAAAGAACACCACCACCAGAATGATCCCGACAAAGGAAGTGATCCCGGCCAGCGGCAACTCTCCCAGCATCTTGAACAGCTTGAGTTCAAGCGCCGCGTCCTGTGCACCGGTGAAGCCGTCAGAAAGCACCTGGTGAATGGCGGTGCCGCCGAAAACGCTCATCCACAGGACACAGACGAGGCTGGGGATCAGCAGCACACAGATCACGAACTCCCGGACTGTGCGGCCTCGGCTGACGCGGGCGATGAACATGCCCACAAACGGCGACCAGCTGATCCACCAGGCCCAGTAGAAGGCGGTCCAGCCCTGGCTGAAGTTCACGTCTTCGCGCCCGATCGGGTTGGAGAGAGCCGGCAGATACACGACATAGGCCACCAGGCTGGCGGCAAAACCTGTCAGGATGGCCGCAGTCGGGCCGACCAGAAGCACGAACACCAGCAACAAGAAGGCCAGCCCCATATTGATCTCCGACAGCACCTTCACGCCGCCGTCGAGGTCGCGCAGGACCGAGATCAGCGCAACGGCCGTAATCGCGGAAATCAGGATGACTTCGGTGGTGGCACCGGTCGGCACGCCGAACAGCTCATTCAGGCCTGCGCTGGCCTGGGTCGCGCCGAAGCCAAGCGAGGTCGCGAGGCCGAACAGCGTGGCAAAGACCGCCAGGATGTCGATGACGTAGCCAGTCCCCCCCAGACGCGTTCGCCGAAAATCGGATAAAAGGCAGAGCGGATGGTGAGCGGCAGCCCCTTGTTGTAGGTGAACAGCGCCAAAGCCAACGCCACAATGGCGTAAATGGCCCAGGGGTGAAGCCCCCAGTGGAAAATCGTCGCGGCCATGCCCAGGCGCACCGCCTCTGCCTCATCCCCCGCTGCAGCCCCCAGCGGAGCCCAGTCGGTTCGGGCGCCGCCGCCCTCAGGCACCGCAGTGCCGCCGAACGCAGTTGAGAAATGGCTCATCGGCTCACTGACGCCGTAGAACATGAGGCCAATGCCCATGCCTGCGGCAAACAGCATCGCAAACCACCCCATGTAGCTGTAATCAGGCGTGGCTTCGTTGCCTCCCAGGCGCACCTTGCCCGAGGGGGAAACGATCAGAAACAAGCAGAAAAGCACAAACAGGTCTGCCGCGCCGAAGAAGAACCAGTCGAAACTGCTGGTGACGGCGGGACGCAGCCAGTTGAAGAAGGCGCCAGCCTGTTCCGGCAGCGCCAGCGCGTAGAATACGAAAGCCACGATCACGAGGCCTGAGACCAGGAACACCGGGTTATGGATGTCGACCCCGAACGGGCCGATCTGGGTGTTGATATTGTCCTGGCCTATCTCGTAGTCGGTATCAATGACATCCGCTTCGCCCTCGGGCGCAGGGATACCCTGATTGGTGGTTTCGTCAGCCATTTCGGCCTCCTTTAGCAATTACTTTGCATCGCAAGCCAAGGCCTGCGCGCTCAAACAGGACAGCATGCAGCCACTTCCCGCGGTGGAGGGCGACGGAACCGGCGCATTGGCTTTGAAACCTAGGGATTCCAGCCCTCATATTCAGATTTTTTGCAGGGTTCCGGGGCACCGGCCTGGACACCACTGGGCGCAACAGCAAACAGGACCGCTTACAAGCGCCGCTGCCTGCCCGGGACTGCAGCCCCCCAATGAAAAACGCGCGGACATCGCCACGCGTCTTCCGACAGATGCAAGCTACTATAAGGATTTAAGCGTTGACGTCCACCACCACACGGCCTTTGACCTGCCCCTTGAGGATGTCCGCGCCCAGTTGCGGCAAGTCGCTGAGGGCCGCGGGCTGGATCATCGCCTCCAGCTTGTCCATCGGCAGGTCGTTGGCGATCCGCTGCCACGCCCGGACGCGGTTGTCATAGGGCTGCATCACTGAATCGATGCCCAGCAGATTCACCCCCCGCAGCAGGAACGGGATAACGGTCGCCGGGAGCCCGGCACCGCCAGCTAGGCCCACAGCTGCCACCGAGGCACCGTATTTCATCTGCCCCAGCACCCGCGCGAGCATGGCACCGCCAACCGCATCGACGCAGCCAGCCCAGGATTCGCTTTCCAGAGGGCGCTTGGTGGTCTCATTGATCTCCTCACGTGCCACAATCTGGGTCGCGCCAAGAGACTTCAGGTAGTCCGCTGTCTCTGGCCGTCCGGTCACACCGGCAACTTCATAACCCCGGTTCGCCAGGATTGCGGTGGCAACAGAGCCGACACCGCCCGCAGCCCCGGTGACCAGCACCGGGCCATGACCGGGTTCCAGCCCGTGATCCTCCAGCGCCATCACTGCCAGCATAGCGGTAAAGCCCGCGGTGCCCACTGCCATGGCCTGGCGGCTGTCCAGTCCCTCGGGCAGCGGCACCAGCCAGTCGGCGCGCACATTGGCTTTCTGGCTATAACCACCCCAATGGGCCTCGCCCACGCGCCAGCCGGTCAGCACAACCTTGTCGCCCGGCTTGTAGCGGTCATCCGACGACGCCTCGACAGTGCCGGCAAAGTCGATGCCCGGCACATGCGGGTACTTGCGCACCAGCCCGCCGCCCGGCCCGATGCACAGCCCGTCCTTGTAGTTCACCGTGGAGTATTCCACTGCCACCGTCACTTCGCCCTCTGGCAGCTGATCCAGGCTGATCTGCTCCACCGCGGCCGAGGTCTTGCCGCTGTCTTCGTCCTTGTTCACCACCAGTGCATTGAACATCTTGCCATCCTTTCCTGTACCGCGAACCAGATCCAGTGTTCATCTGGCCCAAATTATCCCAGGGGAGCAGCGGCGGGAGCAGCGCCCCCGGCGCTTTGCATCACCGCCAGAACTTCTCCTGAACTGTTGCCGGCAGCATTCCTGCCGGTGTCTCAACTTCCAACGCAGTGCCCGGCGCCCAATGAGACCGGTCCACCATGCCTATCGCGGCGTTCACCTGAAATTCAGGTGAGAAAATGGCCGAGCCGACCTCTCCAACCCGGCGCCCGTCCGCAAAAAGCGGCCAGGCGTCCAGGCAAGGCGGGATCTCTCCGCCGATCACCAGCGGCCGGATCTGGCGTTGCGGCCCGTTTGCGGCCTGCTCCGCCAGCGCGGCCTTGCCAATGTAGTCTTCCGGCGAGTTGCAGAACTTGCCCAGGCCGCATTCATAAGGCGTGTTGTCGCGGGTCATGTCGTTGCCATAGCTCAGCAGCCCGCTTTCGACCCGCTCGATGGCGTTGGGGCAGCCTGCCCGCACGTTCAGGTCTTCGCCTGCCGCAAACAACGCGTTCCACAGCGGCATGCCCAGATCAGCGCCTTCGACGTAGACCTCGAAGCCGCCCTGTTTGGACCAGCCGGAGCGTGCCACCACCAGCTCTGCCCCCTGGAAATCCAGGCGCTTGTAGCGGAAAAACCGGACATCGCGCACCGCCTCGCCAAAGACGCGTGCCATCAGCTCATCCGCCTTGGGCCCCTGCACAGCCAGCGGCGAGACATCGGGCTCTGTGATCTCCACATCAAACCCTTTGGCAATGGCGATCCCCAGCGCAAACTGCAGCAGATCGCCATCCGCCAGCGACAGCCAGTAGTGGTCCGCAGCCAGTTTCACGGCCACCGGATCGTTCAGCATGCCGCCCTTGTGGTCGACCGTCGGCACGTAATAGCATTGGTCGTCTGCCATCTTGTCCATATCGCGCGGGCTGATCAGCTTCATCAGCCGCAGCGCATCCGGTCCCTTGATGCTGACCTGGCGCTCGCAGGCGACATCCCAGACCTGCACATGCTCTTTCAGGTGGGCGCAGTCGTATTCCAGGCTGTCAAACACCGTTGCCAGCAGCATGTGATTATAAACCGTGTAGCCCTTGACGCCCGCGGCCTCGACACCGGGGGAAAAGGGCGTGCGCCGGATGCGGCGGGAGGGAAAGATGCTTGCCATGCTCAAGTCTCCGTTTGAGCGTTTCAGGTAATTGGCTGCACGCGGCAGAACCAATGCCGCAAAAGCCTGCGTACAGAGGATCCAAGCATTGCCCTCTCCCGACTCAAGCCTTAGGTTCTAAATGTCAGACTTTTAAATGTCAGACAAATGATTTTTTGCCGGGGCCGCGCCCGGCGCAGCCAACTGACAGGACCAATGGCATGAAAATCGATCCCAATAGTTCCGCTGATCTGTCGGTTCAGATAGCCCAGGCAATCAAGGATGCCATCATCTCGGGCGAATTGATCGTGGATGAGCGGCTGCCGTCCGAGGCAGAGCTGTCGGATCATTTCCAGGTGTCCCGCCCAACGGTCCGCGAGGCGCTGAAACGGCTGGCGGCGCAATCCCTTATCCGCACCCAGCGCGGCGCCTCCGGCGGGGCCTTTGTGAACCGGCTGAGCTTTGAGGATGCCTATGCGCAGCAGGTCACCACCTCGACCCTGCTTCTGAGCATGAACGAAGTGAGCTTTGATACCGCCTGCGAGGCGCGCTATGCACTGGAGCGCGCCTGCGCACCGCTGTCGGCTGCCCGCCGCAGCGCTGACCAGCTGGCGACCATGCGGGCGGAGATCTTCCGTCAAGGCCAACCAGGGCTGACGGATGTGGCCTTCTGCGCCTCCGATGTGGCCTTTCACCGCGCTCTGGTGGACGGGGCCGGTAATCCGGTGCTGTCCTATCAACTGGCTGGCGCTGTCGAGGCGATGCAGCCCCTGATGAACATGATTACCTTCACCGCCCGTGACCGCGCGGTGATCACCGGCCTTCATACCCGGATTGCCGATGCCATTGAGGCTGGCGACAGCGGTGCTGCCGTTGCAGGGCTGCAGGATTTGGAGGATGAGACCCGCAAGCTGGCAGCTGATGTCTTTGCTGCCCGGGCTGCACCGTAGGGATTTGTTAACCATGAACCGGGGGGGAATACTGCTTGGTCAAACCCGGTTCCGCCCTGTCTCCTGATATCTGGCTGCGCGATATTATTCGCCTGCAAGGCGGTGCAGAACGGCGGTGTGGTCCGCCGTAAGCGCCGCGACATCGAACGTTATGCCGGGATGGAGGCCTTTCTGGCTGAGGTGCGCGCCCGCGGGTTTCAGGCAGTGTAGAACCGCGAGCAGGTCATCATCTTCTGCAATAGCGCCCCAATCCTCAAACTTGTCTAGCACCTCCGTTTTCCGGCGCGGGAAACGGCCAAAAATCCTGCGAGGATTTTCGGGGGCTGCGGTTTCGGCTGACACCAGTTTTCCGCACCGGAAAACTGGCCGGAATCCTCTCAGGATTCCGGTTCTGCCCTTTGCAACCGCCGAGAAGCCGACTATATGACTTCTGTTCCCTTGTGGAACTATGGACATAAACGCGCTCGTAATAAGCGGATCGGACCCGGGGGCGGTACCCGGCGGCTCCACCAATATCCTTCGTTTGGGGATCATGGGGCCGAAACAGGATCGACGGACGTCTAAAGGGGTTTTGCTTTGTCTCGGCGGGGTGCCACCGTACCGGCCCAAACAGTACAATTGCAAACGACAATCGTGCTCCGGTTGCTCTGGCTGCGTAAGCAGTTCGAGGAATCGAAATCTAAGCCCTTGCGCCTAGCCGCGTAAGGCGGGGTTCGCAGGTACCTGGCAACAGAAACCTGCACTCTCTCAGCAAAGCCCTGTTGCGCCATAGTTGTTCTGCGCAGAACAAGTGCCTTGGTGGAAATTCCGCGCAACCTTGGCGATGTCAAACCGCTTTAAGCTTGAAACTCCATCCTCAAACATGGTTCCTGAGGAAACACGCGTTACCGCTGGAAGGACCAAGAAGTGGCGATGTCAAAAATTGAAACTCTGCTCCTCTGGCTGAATGAAACCTGGGGCAACAGGAACTTCAACTATGCGGACAAGCTTCTGACGGAAGACGCCACAGTCCGCGGTGCAATGACCCGGGAACCTGTCAGCGTCGGCGAAGTCAAGGAGTTTGCGCAAACGATCAGCGGCCTCCTTGGACCGATAAACGCATCTTCGGAACTGGCGGTTGAACAAGGCGACTGGCTGGCAGCCCGGGTGATAGTCGAGACCGAAAACCCGCGCGACCGGACACCGTTTCGCTTCAGCGATCATTTTTTTGTGCGGTTCGAAGGCGGCAAGATCGCCGAAGTGATCAGCCAGCTGGATTACTTCACCCTGTTTGAAAACCTGGGCCAGCTGCCGCCGGAGGCGCTTGCCGCCTGCATGACCGGGGAAACCCTTGACTGGAAACAGTCCGGGCTTGACACGGACCCTTAGGCTCCGGTCTCATGGCTTTCATGGGGAGAGACGCGAACGCCCCGTGAGGCGACAGCCCAAGGTTCGCATGTTAACCTTGCTAGCGAGGAGACATGCCCATGGCTGCCCCGAATGAAATCACCCCTGCCCAGCTCTTGCGCCTGATCGGCACGCCCGATGCGCCGGTCCTGGCGGATATCTGCATCGACGAAGACTTCGACGCGGATCCCTATCTGATCCCCGGATCCTACCGGCACCCGCATACCGGCATCGAAAGCCTCAAGGAACGCCTAAACGGGCGGCGCTGTGTTGTGATCTGCCAGAAGGGCCTGAAACTGTCGCAGGGCGTAGCCGCCTGGCTGCGCAATGACGGCATCAAAGCGGAGTATCTCCAAGGCGGAATGCACGGCTGGCGTGACCACAAGGACGCGCCGCGCATTCCAGCCAGCGCCCTACCCGCAGCCGTTGGCGTCAGCACCCTTTGGGTGACCCGCCACCGCCCCAAGATCGACCGCATCGCCTGCCCCTGGCTGATCCGCCGCTTTGTGGACGCCCAGGCGCGCTTCCTGTTCGTTTCACCATCCGAAGTTGCAGGTGTTGCAGAGCGCTTCGGCGCCACGCCCTTTGATGTCGAGGATGTGTTCTGGTCGCACAGGGATGAGTTTTGCACCTTTGACACCATGCTGGACGAGTTCGGCCTCAGAACCCCGGCGCTTGACACCTTGGCCCGGGTTGTGAGAGGCGCCGACACCAACCGGCACGATCTGGCGCCTGAGTCAGCGGGGCTTCTCGCACTCTCGGTCGGGCTGTCGCGCCAGTTCAAGGATGACCATCAGCAGCTTGAGGCAGGCATGATCCTTTATGACGCATTGTACCGCTGGGCCCGGGACGGGCGCGGGGAAGGCCATGATTGGCCCGCGGACCGGAAATCATGAACCCGCCCGCCTGGGCGGAGATGTTCCGCGTCTTCGGGCGCATCGGCGTGCTGAGCTTTGGCGGCCCGGCAGCCCAGATCGCCGTTATGCACAAGGAACTGGTGGAGGACCGTCCCTGGCTGAGCGAAGAGAGTTTTCTGCGCGGGCTCAGTTTCTGCATGCTCTTGCCGGGACCGGAAGCGATGCAACTGGCCACCTATACCGGCTGGCGGATGCGCGGCACTGCAGGCGGGCTGCTGGCAGGTCTGCTGTTTGTGCTACCGGGTGCGGCAGTGATTGCAGCCCTGGTCTGGCTTTACGCGCTTTTCGGCACGTTGCCGACGGTGCAGTCGGCCTTCCTGGGTGTCAAGGCAGCAGTGGTCGTCATCATCTTACAGGCCATGCGCCGGCTTGCCGGAAAGGCGCTGAAGCAACCGTTGGACTGGACGCTGGCGGGGTTTGGCTTTGCCGCGCTGTTCCTGCTGAACCTGCCGTTTCCGCTGGTGGTTCTGGCCGCCGCCTGTTTAGGCCTGATGCGAAAAGATGCTAATGCCCCCGAAGCGCTGCACTCCCCGCCTGCCAGCAATGGCAGCACCCTGCGGACGATTGCCGTCTGGGGCGCCTTGTGGCTGCTGCCGCTGATTGCCCTGAGCCTGTCAGGAGCGTCATTCCTGGCCGATATCGGCTGGTTCTTTTCCAAGCTCGCTGTGGTGACCTTTGGCGGGGCCTATGCAGTGCTGGCCTACATCAGCCAAACCGTGGTCAGCCAGTTCGGCTGGATCAGCGCCGGCCAGATGATCGACGCATTGGGGCTGGCGGAAACAACCCCAGGCCCGCTGATCCTGGTTACCCAATTCGTCGCCATGCTGTCAGGCCTGCAGGCAGGCGGTTCCGGCCTGTTCCTCGCTGCGGGTGCAGTGGCGCTTTGGGCCACCTTCATGCCTTGCTTCCTGTGGATCTTCGCCGCTGCGCCCTATGTGGAACGCATCGCATCTCATCCGCGCCTCGGGATGGCGCTGAAGGCCGTGACCGCCACTGTTGCGGGCGTCATCCTGAAACTGACAATGTGGTTCCTGATGCATGTCGCATTTGCCGGGACTACAGTATTTGAGGCCGGCATTCTGCACATTCCTGTCCCCGTATGGAACAGCGTGAACACGCCAGCCTTGGTGCTGGTTCTGCTTGCCCCGCTGGTGGCGCGAGCTGTGCGCGGCAATATGCTGCTCTTGCTGGCAATGATGTCGGCTGCTGGCCTGACCATCGCTGAATTACCGTTTGCAATCAGCTGACTGCGGTTTGTCAGAGGGCTTGACCTGCAGCAAAAATAATTGAGCGGCCCGCAAGGCTGCTCTTTTGTTTCCGGCAGAATCTCTTATGCTTAACAGCAAATGAACAAAGGGTGACTGCATGTCCCGTGAAATCGACTATGGCAACCTGATGCACTCTGCCATGCGCGGCCTAATCCGGACCGTGCTGCAGGACGTTTCCGATAATGGTTTGCCTGGCAACCATCACTTTTTCATAACCTTCGACACTGCCCATCCGGACGTGGAACTGGCGGACTGGCTGTCCGACCGCTACCCGGGTGAAATGACCGTGGTCATGCAACACTGGTTTGACAATCTGACGGTTGATGAAGACGGCTTTGGGGTCACGCTGAACTTCGGCGACTCGCCTGAGCCGCTTTATATTCCCTATGATGCAATCCGCACCTTTGTGGATCCTTCGGTGGAGTTCGGTCTGCGGTTTGAAAGCGCAGATGAAGACGCAGACGGCTACTCTGCAGAACCGGACGCAGAGGACGAACCTGTCAGTGCTGAGGACCAGCCGGAACCCAAGAAAAAGGACGCTGATGTGGTGTCGCTTGACAGTTTCCGCAAATAATCTGCCTGATTTCCAGGCCACAGGATCAGGCAGCCCGGCGGGCTGCCTTTTTTGTTATGGCAAACGCAGGTCTTTAGTGCCGGACGAGGAAGGTCTTCAGCTGCCGCTGCGGCTCGCCGTTCAGACGGGAAATATAGACCAGATCGAGCCCTCCGTCCGCCAGCGTCCGGTCGTACTGCTGCATCTCGTAGTCGCCGTTTGGATGTATGAACAGCGAAAACACAGTCAGGGTGTCGCCGGTGATCCGCCCCCAAACAAAGGGTTCGCCTTCCATTGGATCAAGCGGCACTTCATGGCCGAAGACATTCCGCTTCATAGCTGCTGAATAAACACCGTCGCGCCGGGACGTCTGGAATTCTATCTCGTAGGTTTTGGATTTCCTGCTGCCGTCGTCCCGCTCCGTCGTGGAGGTCCATTTGATGGTGAACCCTTTCTTCATTTCGCGGATTACCACGCTCATGTCGCGCGGATCTGTGTCGCCGTCGGCCTTGACGATTTCGACACTGCCGGAGTACTCGCCCGCGAACTGCGCGATCCCGGCTGCAATCCCCTGCCCGGCTGCAGCCGCTAGAATACCGCCCGCCACAAGCAAAGCGGCAAGAGATTTCAACGACATTTCAAGAGACAAGCGGATTGGCACATTCATTTCCTTTCCGGATACAGCATAACCCGTTTCCCGCACCTTAAGCATAGCATGTTCTCAGGCAATGGCACGCGCGGGGTTGTGCCAATTCAACACTATACCTTGCGGTCCTTTTGGCTATGCTGCGCGCAACTGGCCAATTGCGCCGTGATCCGGCACAGGCTAAACGGCATACAATCGCATACTCAACGGAGAGACAGACGGATGTCCGCAACCCGCACCGAAACCGACAGTTTTGGCCCGCTTGAAGTCCCGGCAGAGAAATACTGGGGCGCGCAAACCCAGCGCTCGATCATGAACTTTCCGATCGGCTGGGAAAAGCAGCCGGTGGCAATCGTGCGCGCACTTGGCGTCATCAAGCAGGCTTGCGCCATGGCCAACAAGGCCTCAGGCAAACTGGAAGCGACCATCGCAGATGCGGTGATCCAGGCGGCTGGTGAGGTTATTGAAGGCAAGTTCGACGACAACTTCCCGCTGGTGGTCTGGCAGACCGGCTCCGGCACCCAGTCCAACATGAACTCCAACGAGGTGATCGCCAACCGCGCCATTGAGATCCTGGGCGGCGTGATCGGCTCCAAGGACCCGGTGCACCCGAACGATCATTGCAACATGGGCCAGTCCTCCAACGACACCTTCCCCACTGCCATGCATATCGCCACAGCGATGTCCGTGCGCGACGTGCTGGTGCCGGGCCTGACCAAACTGGCCGAAGGACTGGAGGCCAAGGCAGAAGAGTTCAAAGACATCATCAAGATCGGCCGGACCCACACCCAGGATGCGACCCCGCTGACTCTGGGTCAGGAATTCGGCGGCTACGCGCATCAGATCCGCCAGGGCCTGGCACGGGTCGAGGCAGCAATGCCTGGCATCTATGAGCTGGCGCAAGGCGGCACCGCCGTCGGCACCGGCCTCAACACCCAGAAGGGCTGGGGCGAAACCGTGGCCGCAAACATGGCAGAAATCACCGGCCTGCCCTTTGTCACCGCGCCGAACAAGTTCGAGGCGCTGGCCGCCCATGACGCGATGGTGTTCCTCTCCGGTGCGCTCGCGACCATTGCGGGCAGCTGCTACAAGATCGCCAACGACATCCGCTTCCTCGGTTCCGGCCCGCGCTCCGGTCTGGGCGAGCTGATCCTGCCGGAGAACGAGCCGGGCTCTTCGATCATGCCGGGCAAGGTGAACCCGACCCAGGCAGAGGCGCTGACCCAGGTGGCCGCGCATGTGATGGGCAACGACGCTGCGATCAAGTTCGCAGGCTCGCAAGGCCATTTCGAGCTGAACGTCTACAACCCGATGATGTCCTACAACCTGCTGCAGTCGATCCAGCTTCTGGGTGATGCGGCGGATAGCTTCACCGAGCGGATGCTGAACGGCATCCAAGCCAATGAGCCGCGCATCGACAAGCTGATGAAGGAGTCACTGATGCTGGTAACCGCACTGGCGCCCACCATTGGTTATGACAACGCCACCAAGGTCGCCAAAACCGCGCACAAGAACGGCACCACGCTGAAGGAAGAGGCGATTGCGCTCGGCTTCGTGGATGAAGCCACCTTTGACGCAGTTGTGCGCCCAGAGCAAATGATCGGGCCCAAGGACTGATGGGTAAGCCGGTCAATCTGAACCGGTACAGGAAAGAAAAAGCGCGGGCCGATAAAAAGGCCCGCGCTGACGAGAACGCCGTGACTTTCGGGCGGACCAAGGCAGAGAAAGATCTGGACAAGGCCCGCAATGCGCAAGAGGTCAAACGCTTGGACGAGCACAAACGCGACGAATGAACGGACGCCCCAAGAAGCATTCCCTTACCTTGCGAGGGCATCGCACGTCGGTGTCGCTGGAGGATGATTTCTGGGATGCCTTCCGCGAGATCGCCGCGCAGGAAGACCGGGCAATCAACGACTTGGCAGCCGAAATTGATGAGATCCGCGGCGAGGACTGCGGGCTGGCCTCCGCCATCCGGCTGTTTGTGCTGCGGCGGTTAAGGGCACGTTAACCACAAATTGCCATCGTTGGCTTATGCCAGTTCCTGCCCCTCTTTCCGCTGACGCGTGGTTACAGCAACTGTTCCGTTCTCAGGCGGCTGCGAAAGGCAGTGTGATCCGGCGGCAGAAGCACGATATTGAACGGCTGCTCGGCTGGGACCGGTTTCGGCGGGAACTGAAGCACCGGGGTTTTCATGCGGTGGAAAACGCCGGTCAGGTTGTCATCTTCTGCAATCAGGACGCCGTGCGTATCATCCAGTGACGCAAATTTCTTCGAAGAAATTTGCCAAGAAGATTCTAATTTTCTTGGCTACCTAGGCGACAGCTGCAGCCAGATGCCGTTCTGCGACCGCACTGTCAGATGTGCCACCGGCACCGGCGCCTTGCCCGCCACTGGCTCGATCCGGAGCCGCCGCAGGATCATCGACAGGATCAGCGGTCCCTCGACCATCGCGAACCCGGCACCTGTGCACACGCGGGCACCGGCTGAGAACGGGATATAGGCGTCCCGCTGGCATTGTTTCCCATTCTCCGTCTGCCAGCGCGCCGGATCAAACCCGTCCGGGTTTTCCCACAGCCGCTCATGCCGGTGCAGGTGCCAGGGGCTCAGCACCATCTGCGCGCCCTTCGGAACGTCCCGGTTGCGGAAGCGTTCCGGGCAGGCGGCCTCGCGCACCATCATCGGCACCGGCGGATACAGACGCAGCGTTTCGCGGAACACGTCGCGGCTGATCTTCAGCTTGGACACCGCGGCAAAGCTGCCATCCTCCAGTGCAGCCGCCTCTGCAGCCACTTTCTCCTGCCACTCCGGGTACAGTGCCATCAGGTAAAGCGCCCAAGCCAGGGCTGAGGCGCTGGTTTCATGGCCGGCAAGGAAGAAAATCGCCACCTGATCCACCATCTCATCCGCATCAAAGGTGCTGCCGGTTTCCGGGTCCCGGGTGGTCATGATCTTGGTCGCCAAGTCATCCGGTGCGGTACCCGCCTCGATGGCCGCCATGCGTTCGCTTGTCAGCTGCGCGATCAGCGCCCGGATCTCAGACGCGTTCTGCCGGGTGCCGCGGCGGAAAAAGCGTGGCATCCAGCGCGGCAGAGGCACAAAGGCGGCCAGATTCAGCAAAGGCTGACTGCGCTGGTAGTCGCGGAAACGGGTAAAGACCTGCCCCGCGACCTCGTGCTCGATCGGGATCGAAAACAGCGTGCGGAAAATCACGTCCGCCGCCGCGTGCGAGGTCTCTTCCTCGATTTCCACCAGCCCCTGTTGCCCTTCCAGGCGCGCCACGGCGGCCTCCGCCGCTGCACGCATCGCCGGAAACGTGTCCTTCAGCCGACCGCCCTCAAAAGCCGGATCAATGATCCGCCGCTGCCGCTTCCAAGCTTCGCCGTTGGTCAGGAACACCGAATTCCCCAGCAAGGGCTTCAACCCCTCGGCAATGCGGTCCGATTTCGGGAAATCATCCGGACGCTCCTTCAGCACCCGCTTCACCAGATCCGGCTGGTTGACCAGGAAGGAACGGAAGAACGGCGTGCGGAACTCCGCCATCCAGGCGCGGTACAGTTTCGCGGGCTGGGCTGACAGGATGTCCTGGCGGAACAATTTTACATATCGCCACAGCGATACCCTGTCAGGGCGGGCGGGCGGTTTGGGCGGCATCACTTGGGTCATTCAGCAGCTACCGAAGTGAATTTTGATACCGGCACGTCAATCCGCGACTTTGACGGCTTGCGGTCCCGGTAGCGCTCCGCCAGCGTCAGCGGACCGGCGGTGATGCGGAAGTAGTCGTAGTCGCCGGGCCGGTCGAAGGCGCAGAGATATTGGAAGTGCAGACGGAAGAAGCGCCAGCGCAGCTGCTGCCAGCGTTCCGGGCTGAGAGTCTGGGTGAAAGCGGCAGAGAACACCAAGGGCCAGCGCTTGCCTTCCGGCGCCACTCCGCTGACCGACACCGGGTCGCAGAGGGCAAAGGCACAGCCGTCCCCCGGCGCGGTGACATCTACCCAGGTAAGTTCCCCACGCTGGCACAGGTATTGCAGATCACCTCGCAGCCGCCGCGCCCGCGGCAGGAAGGAGACCATCGGCACCACCTGCCCCAATGTCAGAAACCCCAGGGCGGGCCGGGCCAGCGGCAATCCATCGCGGATCAGATCTGCCAGCACTGACACCCCCAGATGCGCGCCGGAGGAATGTCCGACAACCAGCACTTCATCCACGCTTTGATCTTGCAAGGCCTCTGCAATCAGAGCGCGGAACTGGTCCATCCGGGCCTCCATCTCTGGCGCGATCGCCCCCCGGGTAGCAGCGGCATGTGCGTAGTCATGCATCAGGTAGTAAGCAAAGAACTTGCCATCGCGCTTCTTGAACCATCGCAGTAGCGCATAGCCCGCACCAAGCCCAAGAGCCCAGCCCATCAACGTGGCCGGCAGTCCGCCATGGTTCAGCAGCCCGGCAGGAATGCCAAAGGCATGGGCCACGCCCCAGGCCAGCAGCAGCGCCAGCAGTGCCTGCAGCAGCAGCATTCCCACCGGATAGAGCGCCGCAATCACAGGTCCCTTGCGCAGCCGCATCAGCCGCCGCAGCGCTCCGGTGGAAATGTAGATCCAAGCGGTCCGCACCAGCTGCCAGTAGGTGCCCGGGATCGTGGCCTCCATGCTGCCGCGCACGATGTCGGACCAGACCAGCACCTCAATGTCTGCTTCGGACCGCTGTCCATCCATCTCCGCCGCCGCATGCCAACCATAAGGGCCTTTGGTCTGTTTTGGAGAGAGAGCCAGGCTGTAGCCGGAAACCTCCGCCTGCGCGGCGCCTTCCTTACGGTATAGCTCCCGGTAGCGGCGCGGGTGAATCGGGTCATAGCCGGGGATGTAGAACACCCGCCGCCTGTTCACATGCTGGGGATTGGAACCGGTTTGATCCACACTGACCTGCTCTGCTTTTCTGCGGGCAGATTAGCAGTGCAATCCGGCAAGAGTAAGGCTTGGAATGTTCAAGAAAAAGGGGCCTGAAGGCCCCTCCCATTCCTTGGTCTCAGCCCAGCGTCGCCAGGGCCGGGAAGGTCTCCAGCAGCCACCAGGAGAAAGTGGTGAACAATCCGGTGACCAGCATGATGCCGACAAACAGCAACAGGCCTCCCATCACTTTCTCAATCAGCCCCATATGGCGCTTCATCTTGTTCATCAGCGTCATCGACCGGTTGAGGAACATCGCTGCCAGCAAGAACGGCACGCCCAGGCCCGCGGCATAAACGCCCAGCAGAATGGTGCCGCGGCTAACCGAAGCCTCAGAGGCCGCCAGCGACAGAATTGCCCCCAGCTGCGGGCCGATACAGGGTGTCCAGCCAAAGGCAAAGGCAAGACCCAGCACATAGGCGCCAAGGGCGGAACCACCAGACTCGCCGGCCTCCATTCTCGCCTCGCGGTCCAAGAGGGGTATGCGGAACACCGACAGGAAGTGGAGGCCGAAGATGATCACCACAACACCTGAGACCTGCGCGAAAAGTTCCTGATTCTTCAGCACAAATGCACCAAAGGCCGAGGCCGTGAAGCCAAGCAGCAGGAACACTGTCGACAGCCCCAGCACAAAAAACAGTGCGGCGATGATTGCCTTGCGGCGCGCGGCGACAGTGCCCTGCATCTCGCCAATGGTCACACCGCTCATATAGGCCAGATAAGGCGGCACAATCGGCAGCACGCAGGGAGACAGGAAACTGATCACGCCGCCCAGCAGCGCCACCAGCATGGCAGGGAGCAGCCCTGCGTCGATGATCTCGATTCCAAACATGTTCCAACACTTATGTCAGCCGCGGACCAACGTCACGGGGACGGCTGGTCACATCCTTGTGGACAGCATGAAACATCCCGCTTATCTGCACACCATGACCGAGATCAAAGAGACCGTAGACGCAATCGGGCTGCTTTGCCCCCTGCCCGTCCTGAAGGCCCGCAAGCGGCTGAAATCGCTGCAGCCTGGCCAAGTTCTTGAGCTGCTGGCGGATGATCCCGCGGCAGTGATCGACGTGCCGCATTTCTGCAATGAGGCAGGCCATGAGTTTCTTGGCCACAGCGCCGGTGACGGTCATCAGATCTACTTGATCCGCAAAGTCAGCTAAGACTTCACGAACCGGTATTGTGCTTCGCGGCAAGCGGAATTCGGCGCGAATTCCGGCCCGGAACACAACGAAGTTTTTGACTGTGGAGCACCACCAGCAAGCAAAAAAGAAAGGCAGGCCAAACGGCCCGCCCTTCCCAAAATCATTTCCTTTCAGCCTCAGCCGCCCATCGACCACCAGCCGCGGCGCTTGGGCTTGGGCGGGGATGCCGGTTCCGGCTCCGCCTCCGCACCGGCCATCGCGGGCTCCGGCTGTTTTTCTTCCTGCACAGGTGCAGCCTCTTCTGCGACAGGCTCTTCAGCGGCGGGTTCTGCTTCCGCCTCTGGCTCTGCAGCAGCGGTTTCCGCTTCGGCTTCTTCAGCGCTTTCTGTGGAGGCCTCTTCAGTCTCTGCCGACGCTTCCTCTTGCGCAGGGGCTTCTTCGGCGACTGCAGTTGCGGCTTCAGCCTCGGCAGCGGGCTCCGCTACAGGTTCTGCGGCCTCAGCCACCGGTGCGTCAGCTGCCTCGGCAGCCTCCTCAGCCGCCACCGGCGCCTCAGCAGCTTCAACCGGCGCCGCCTCTTCGGCTGCGGCTTCTTCACCAGCAGCGGTTTCCGCCTCTGCAGGCTTGGCCTTCGGCTTGCGCGAGCGGGTACGGGTGCGGGAGCGTTTCTTCCCCTTCACCTCTTCCGCAGGTGCTTCCTCGCCTTCACCAGCAGGCTCGGACGCCTCGGCAGCTTCTTCCTTGGGCTGTTCCTGGTCGTCAGACGCCTCTTCGCCAGTCTCGCCAGCCTCACCGTTCTGAGACTGCTCGCCATTGCCACCCTTCCGACGGCGGCGGCGGCGGCGCTTGCGCTTGGGCTTGTCGTCCTGAGATGTGTCTTCATGCGCTTCCGTTTCGGAAACAGCAGTACTCTCTTCCTCGTCCTGCTTGGTCTCTTCCGCATCCACCTGATCCATGATCGAGGTGTCCACAGAAACCACAGGCGCGGTTGCCGCCGGAACGGTACGCGACGCGGTCTTGAATTTCTCAAGCACAAAGTCCGGGCTGACCAGATGCGCGTCGCCTTCGATACGCACGGACAGGCCGTAGCGCGCCTCGATCTGGGCGATGTGCTCGCGTTTCTGGTTCATCAGGAAGTTGGCGATAGACACCGGGCAGCGCACCAGCACTTCGCGGGAGCGGCGGCGGGTGCCCTCTTCCTCGATCTGACGCAGGATCGACAGCGCCATCGAATCGTCGGAGCGGATCAGACCAGTGCCATGGCAGTGCGGGCACGGCGCGGTGGTGGCCTCGATCATGCCGGGACGCAGGCGCTGGCGCGACATTTCCATCAGGCCAAAGCCCGAGATCCGGCCCACCTGGATGCGGGCACGGTCGGTCTTCAGCTTGTCCTTCATGCGCTTTTCGACGGCGGCGTTGTTCTTGCGCTCGTCCATGTCGATGAAGTCGATCACGATCAGACCGGCAAGGTCGCGCAGGCGCAGCTGGCGCGCCACCTCTTCGGCGGCCTCCAGGTTGGTCTTGAGCGCGGTTTCCTCGATCGAGCCTTCCTTGGTGGCGCGGCCGGAGTTCACGTCGATCGCCACCAGCGCCTCGGTCACGCCGATCACGATGTAGCCGCCGGATTTCAGCTGCACTGTCGGGTTGAACATGCCCGCCAGGTAGCTTTCCACCTGGAAGCGCGCAAACAGCGGCAGCCCGTCCTGGTAGTGCTTCACATTCTTGGCGTGGGACGGCATGATCATCTTCATGAAGTCCTTGGCGATGCGGTACCCGCGGTCGCCTTCCACCAGAACCTCGTCGATTTCGCGGCTGTAGAGGTCGCGGATCGAGCGTTTGATCAGGTCGCCTTCTTCATAGATCTTGGCCGGTGCGATGGATTTCAGCGTCAGCTCGCGGATCTGCTCCCACAGGCGCTGCAGGTATTCATAGTCGCGCTTGATCTCGGACTTGGTGCGCTTGGCACCGGCGGTGCGCACGATCAGGCCCGCGCCGGTCGGCACGTCCAGTTCGGTTGCAATGTCCTTCAGTTTCTTGCGGTCGGCTGCGTTGGTGATCTTGCGGGAGATGCCGCCGCCACGGGCGGTGTTGGGCATCAGCACGCAGTAGCGGCCGGCCAGCGACAAATAGGTGGTCAGCGCCGCGCCTTTGTTGCCGCGCTCTTCCTTGACGACCTGCACCAGCAGTACCTGGCGCACCTTGATCACTTCCTGGATCTTGTAGCGGCGCGGACGCGGTTTGCGCGGCGGACGGATGTCTTCGCTGTCGTCCTCGTCGGCAACCGACTCGATGCTTTCGTCCTTGGAGGTGGCATCTGCACGGCTGGTTTCGCCGTCGTCATCGCCTTCCTCGTCGCCGTCAGCAGCGCCCTCTTCTGCCTGAACATCTTCAGCAGCGGCCGTTTCATCTGCAGCCGCAGTTTCTGCCTCAGCTTCGGCTTCGCCAGCTTCAACCGCGGCGTCTTCAGCCGGTGCCTCGGCGATCTCTTCTGCAGCGTCCTCCGCAACGGCGTCGGTCTCTTCTGCATCCCGTGCAGCCTCTGCGGCCTCGCCCTCTTCCGGCTCTTCCACCGGGGTGTCGGCGACACGTTCCATCGGCGAGGAACCTTCCGGAACCTCGGCGAGTTCTGCCGGGACGTCCGCAGCTTCTGTGCTGTCGGTCAGATCAATGGTTTCCATACCAGCGATTTCACTGGCCGCCGCCTCAGAGGCCTCGACCTCCTTGGTTTCCACGGCATCCTTGGACGACGCCTTAGCTGCCTTGGCAGAGGATTTAGAGCGGCGCGAGCGCTTGGGCTTGGCCGGTTTTTCTTCCTCGTCTTCGTCGCGGGCGCGCATCGCCTCGGCATAGGCGCGCTCTTCCTCCATCAGGGCCTCACGGTCCGCGACGGGGATCTGGTAGTAATCCGGGTGGATCTCCGAAAACGCCAGGAAACCATGACGGTTTCCGCCATAGTCCACAAAGGCCGCCTGCAGGGACGGTTCGACGCGGGTTACTTTTGCGAGGTAGATGTTGCCAGCAAGCTGGCGTTTGTTTTCGGATTCAAAGTCGAACTCCTCAACCTTGTTTCCATCGACCACCACAACGCGGGTTTCTTCCGCGTGGGTGGCGTCAATAAGCATCTTCTTTGCCATGGTTCCTTGGTGCACCTGCCCTGTGCGCCCGCAAGCCTCCTGCTTCCAGGCGGCCGCGCGCGTTTCGGGTGGTGTCTTGTCAGGGCGATAATGGACGGCGCGGTGCAGCAGGTGGTCCCGGGGTCTATGCCCGGCCTTCCTGCCTCAGTGCTCTTCGCTCTCGCGCGCGTCATCGCGGTTCTTCTCCGGCAGCCGGGCGTGCCCGTGCCTGCCTTGTTATCCCTGCACCGGCGGTAATTCCGGTTTGGGCGCTAAACTGCCCTCTTGGTTCAAGAGGGCCAATCGGTCTGGCTGCTGCTTTCTCGGATCATGCCGGACAAAAGCAAAAGCCAGCGAAACTCTTCAGAACGGGCGGATCCATATGCCGGTTTCCAGCCCGTTGCGCCAGCATAAGGCCTGTGGATAGGTAATGACAATGGACATTCGTCATCGGCGGCCTGAAAATGCAAACGGCCTGCCCCTAACAGGCAAGCCGTTAATTTTTAGTTAGTTTCCAAGGCCGTGCCGAAAACCAACCCAAGCTCAGAAACCAAGGACCAGCGCTTTCCTGCCCGATATTGGCGTCAGGAAACGGCTTACTCCAGAAGTCAGGCCAGGTAGTCCGAACGCTGCAGGCCGTATTTCGCCATTTTCTCGTTCAGCGTCCGGCGCGGCAGGCACAGCTCGTCCATCACGCTGGCAATCGAGCCTTTGTGGCGGCGCATAGTATTGTCGATAAGCATCCGCTCGAACGCTTCCACGTACTCCTTCAAAGGCTTGCCCTCGGTGGTCATCACCGGCTGCATTTCCTCGTGATCGGACATCAAGAGCGACGCAATGGTGCCAGAGCCGCGGCGCGACTGCAGCACAGCACGTTCCGCGATGTTGATCAGCTGGCGCACGTTGCCCGGCCAGGGCGCCTGCAGCAGCTGCGCGGCTTCCTGGGCGCTCACCTGCGGCGCGTCGCAGCCGTATTCCTCGGAAAACTGCTCGCTGAGGCGGGTGAAAAGAGTCAGGATATCCTCGCCGCGCTGACGCAGCGGCGGCACGGTGATGCGCAGGGCTGCCAGGCGGTAGAACAGATCCGGGCGCAGCGCGTCCTCACAGGTCTTGCCCGCTTCCTGCAGGTTGGAGATAGCAACAATCCGGGTTTCAGCCGGGGTGCCCTGCTCATTGATCACACTCAGCAGTTTGGCCTGCAGGGTTTCTGACAGCGCGTCGATGTCCTCCAGTACCAGGGTGCCACCGCGGGCCTCTTCGATGGCAGGCAGCATGCTGTCTTCGGGCAGCATCGGACCGAATAGACGCTTGGCCAGCGCCTCCTCCTCCAAAGCAGCGCAGGAAATCAGCACGAACTTCTTGCCTGCACGGCTTCCAACCGCATGCAGCGCGTGAGCCACCAGTGTCTTGCCAGTGCCGGTCTCGCCGTCAATCAGCACATGGCCGTCGGCCTGGCCCAAGTCCAGAATATCCTCGCGCAGCCGCTCCATCACCGGGCTCTGGCCGATCAGCTTTTTCATGATCTGGCCGCCGTCGGACAGTTCGCGCCGCAGCACTCGGTTGTCGAGCGTCAGCCGGCGTGCACCAGTGGCGCGTTTGGCAAGCTCCGACATACGATCCGGATTGAAAGGCTTTTCCAGGAAATCGAAGGCACCGACGCGCATCGCTTCCACCGCCATCGGCACATCGCCATGGCCGGTGATCATGATCACCGGCAGGGCGCTGTCACTGCCCATCAGCTTCTTCAGGAACTGCATGCCATCCATGCCCGGCATCTTGATGTCGGAGATCACGATACCCGGATAATCCGGGCCGAGCACCTTCAGCGCTTCCTCGGCGCTGGAGAAAGTCTCCGTGTCATAGCCAGACAGCGCCAGCCACTGGCTGATCGACTGCCGCATATCCTGTTCGTCGTCCACGATCGCGATTTTCATAGCCTGGGCCATGCGCGTTCACTCCTAATCACTCCGCGCTGCCTATTCGGCAGCTTCGATACCGTCCACCAGGACCGGCAATTGCATTTCAAAGACCGCCCCGCCGTTCTGCCCGTTGCGGGCGGTCAGCCGTCCCCCAAGGTCGTTGACGATCCCCGAGGAGATGGCAAGCCCCAATCCAACCCCGTCGCCGGGCTGCTTGGTGGTGTAAAAAGGCTCAAACAGATTGTCGAAGTCCTTGATACCCATCCCGTTGTCACGCACCGACAGGGTTGCTGTCTCACCCGCTGCCAGCAGGATTTCCACCTCAGGGTCCGCCACGGATTTGGTGGCGTCCAGCGCATTGCGCAAGAGGTTGACCATCACCTGTTCCAGCCGCATCCGGTCGCCCATTACCATAACAGGTTCTTCCGGCAGGATGCGGGTTATTTTCACATGGCGCTGGCGCAGCTGCGGCTCCATCATCGACAGGCTGGAGGCCAGCGCATCGCCCAAGTTTACAGGGCTGAACGCGTCGCCGCCCTTGCGCGCGTAGGATTTGAGCTGCCGTGTGATTGCGCCCATCCGCTCGATCAGATCATCAATGCGCCCGAAGGAGGCCAGCGCCTCGTCCGGACGGTTCCGGTTCAGCAGCAGACGCGCACCGGCCAGATAGGTTTTCATCGCCGCAAGCGGCTGGTTCAGCTCGTGGCTGACAGCGGCAGACATTTCACCCAAAGCCGCCAGTTTTGAGCTCTGAGCCAGGCTTTGCTCCGCCACGGCAAGGGTCTTTTGCATGCGTTCACGCTCGGCGATTTCCCGCTGAAGGCGAGCGTTCAATACGCGAAGCTCTGCCGACTCGCGCTGGAACAGCGCCATGCGCAGCGCGGTCTTACGGCTGAGCGCATAGAAGGCCAGCGCCAGAAGGATGGCGAATCCCATGATTTCCAGCGCCAGTACCGCATTTACCCGTTCGCGGACGGATGAATAGGTGGTGAAAGTGGCCATACGCCACCCTTGGAACGGGACCCGGGTTTCCAGCCGCATCACGGCTTCGCCCTGCAGGTAGGCATCCGGCGGTAACGCCGTCCAGTCCGTGGTGGCGCGGATCGCCCGCTGGATGGCACCTTCGGGCGTTTGCAGGGTCAGGGCGTCGGCCTCCTGCAGCCCGCGCCAGCGCGCCTCTGTTGCGAGGATGATATTGCCGGTGCTGTCGGTGACCAGAACCGCATCCGAGATCCCTGCCCAGGCGCGCTCGAACTTCTGCAGGTCGACTTCAACCACAATCGCCCCCAGCACCCCCGTCGCATCGATCACACGGCGGGAATAGGTGAAGCGGTACCCGCCCACTTCTCTTGGGATGACGGAAAACACCGTCGACTTTGCGCGCACCGCATCGACGAAATAGGCGGCGTTGCGGTGGCTTTCCCCCAGCCGGTTGCGATCGGTCGCCGCCACCGTGCGCCCGTCTTGCGCCAGCAGCATGATTGAGGCCGCGCCGATTTCATCGACAAAGGAAATCAGCCGCTGGGTCGACAGGGAAAAATCACTGGACTGAAGCGCAGAGATCAACGTTTGGTCGCGGGCCAGAAGCTGCGGCACGATGGCGTGCTGGCGCAGCTCGCTCAGCAGGTTGCCGGAGTACAGCGCCAGCCGCAGCTCAGCGCGGTTGCGGGTGCTTTCGGTGAAACGGTGGGTCAGCGCCCGGTTGGTGGTCCAGACCGTGACTGCAGCCACAGCCATGAACAATACAAGCGCAAGCCGCGCCCGCCACGAAATCGTGCGGGATCCGGACTTGGGCTTGTTTTTGGTCTCATCAGAGCGCGTGGCGGTCATAAAGATACCCTATGACCGCCACGGCATATCCTCAAGTCACGCAGCGGTGACCATCCCCGCCAATGCGCGGAAGACTGCCGCGCCGTCGGTGCCGCCGTGGCCCTCGTCCGCGGCCCGTTCCGGGTGCGGCATCATGCCAAGAACACGGCGGTTTTCCGACAGGATGCCGGCAATGTCAGCGACCGACCCATTCGGATTTTCTTCGTATGTAAAGGCCACGCGGTCCTGATCCTGCAGCGCCTTCACGGTTTCCGCATCAGCAAAGTAATTGCCGTCGTGGTGGGCAATCGGCACACCGATCACATCACCTGCATTGTAGCCCTGGGTAAAGACGCTCTCGGAGGTCGCCACCTTCAGGTTCACGGTGCGGCAGATATACTTCAGCCCCGCATTGCGCAGCAGTGCGCCCGGCAGCACGCCGGTTTCGGTCAGGATCTGAAAGCCGTTGCAGACGCCAATCGCGTAACCGCCGCGGTCCGCATGCTCAATCACAGCCTTGCAGATCGGCGACTGGGCTGCGATGGCGCCGCAACGCAGGTAATCGCCATAGGAAAACCCGCCCGGCACGCCGACGATGTCCACGCCCTCGGGCAGCGTGCTGTCCTTGTGCCAGACCATCGACACGTCGAAACCGGCCTGCTCAAACGCCACCGCCAGATCGCGGTCGCAGTTCGAACCCGGGAAAACAACAACCGCCGCCTTCATCAGGCCATCTCGATGCTGTAGGATTCGATCACGGTGTTGGCCAGCAGCTTCTCGCACATCGCTGTCACGTCTGCCTCGGTGGCGCCTTCGGCCAGGTCCAGATCAATCACCTTGCCCTGACGCACACCCTCGACCTTGTCGAAGCCCAGAGCGCCAAGCGCGTGGCGCACGGCCTCGCCCTGCGGATCCAGAACCCCGTTCTTCAGCATCACATGCACCCGTGCCTTCATCGCATCATCCCTCAGGTTTTCGATGGCGAAGCCCTGCCGGGCTTCATCTTTTCAAAAATACTCAAAGACCCGCGGCGCTGCAGGCGCTGCGGGTCTTTATCTCAGTTCACCAGCGTCGGTTTGCCCGGCGCGGGCGGATTGTTCGGCATCACACCCAGACGGCGTGCCACTTCGCTGTAGGCATCCGTGAGGCTGCCCAGGTCGCGGCGGAACACGTCCTTGTCCAACTTCTGGCCGGTCTTGATGTCCCACAGACGGCAGCTGTCGGGGCTGATCTCGTCAGCAATCACCAGGCGCTGGAAGTCGCCCTCGTAGATCCGGCCGATCTCGATCTTGAAGTCGACAAGCCGGATACCCACAGCCAGGAACACACCGGACAGGAAGTCGTTCACGCGCAGCGCCAGGCTCAGGATATCATCCATGTCCTGCTGGCTGGCCCAGCCGAAGGCAGCGATATGCTCTTCGGTGACCAGCGGATCGCCCAGGGCATCATCCTTGTAGCAGTATTCCACCACCGGGCGCGGCAGCTGGGTTCCCTCGTCGATGCCCAGGCGCTTGGAGATCGAACCGGCCGCATAGTTGCGCACAATCACTTCCAGCGGAATGATCTCGCAGCTGCGCACCAATTGCTCGCGCATGTTGAGGCGCTTGAGGAAATGGGTCGGGACGCCGATCTGCGCCAGGCCGAGCATAAAGAACTCGCTCAGGATGTTGTTCAGGACACCCTTGCCCTCAATCACGTCGTGTTTTTCGGCGTTGAAGGCGGTGGCGTCATCCTTGAAATACTGCACGATAGTGCCGGGCTCGGGGCCCTCGTACAAAGTCTTGGCCTTGCCTTCGTAAATCTTCTTGCGACGCGCCATTGGGAACCTTTCGGGTCAATGCCGGGAATCCGGCCCTGCGATGTGCCGCTCTCATAGTGCAAGGGGGCCTCAGCCGCAAGCTTGCAGCGGCGCGGCGCACCGATACAAGGCAATCCCTCCGCAGCTTGCCGCAGCAGGCACAAGGCCCGCAACGCCGGCACTGCCCGGGAACATCGAAACTAAGGCCTTATCCGGCAAAGTTTTTTCTTGCCCTGCCCCCCTATCACGCTCCTATCATAGATGGGGTTCAACCGGTTAATGAGGATGCACCATGACAACATTTGACGACCGCGAGCAGGCATTTGAAGCCAAATTTGCCCACGACGAAGAGATGCAATTCAATGCGCAGGCGCGCTGCAACAAAATGCTGGGCCTGTGGGCCGCTGGCTTGCTGGGGCTGAGCGGCACGGACGCCGATACATTTGCCGGAACCGTCGTGGCCGCGGATCTGGAAGAGGCAGGCCACGAGGACGTTGTGCGCAAGCTGGAAGACGCGTTGCAGGGCAAAGCCTCCGCGGATGAAATCAGGGCGAAACGCGCCGAACTGCTTCCGCAGGCGAAAGACCAGATCCTGAGCGAGGCTGGCTGAGGCCCTTTGGCGGCTGGCGGGCCGCGGCTTTAACCTTTTGTTTGCCGCGGCAGAAGATTTTAAGGCTGAACACGGCTGCTTGTGCTTTAAGCCATGCCGCATATCATCCTGCGGCGGCGGCTTTGCGGCAGCTTGTCAGTGATTTCATAATGAAGATGAGGAAAATGAAATTGCCCCTGCCCGCCTGGCGTGAGACAGGGGAAGACCACAATTTTGCCGCCCTGCCTGCAGGGGCGGCGCGCTGACACGGGACACAACTGATGACAAACACCTTCAAACAGCTGCTGGACGCCAGGGACGTGCTGCTGGCGGATGGCGCGACCGGCACCAACCTGTTCGCCATGGGCCTGCAGTCCGGCGACGCACCGGAGCTGTGGAACGTCGATGAGCCCAAGAAAATCCTGGCGCTTTACCAGGGGTCGGTTGATGCGGGCAGCGACCTGTTCCTGACCAACAGCTTTGGCGGCACCGCTGCACGCCTGAAGCTGCACGAGGCACAGGGCCGCGTGCGCGAATTGAACCGCATCGCCGCCGAACTCGGCCGCGAAGTCGCCGACAAGGCGGAACGCAAGATCGCCGTTGCCGGCTCTGTCGGCCCGACCGGCGAAATCTTTGAACCCGTTGGCGAAATGTCCCATTCACTGGCGGTTGAAATGTTCCATGAGCAGGCCGACGCGCTGAAAGAAGGCGGCGCCGATGTGCTGTGGCTGGAAACCATTTCCGCACCGGAAGAATTCCGCGCCGCAGCCGAGGCCTTCAAACTGGCGGATATGCCCTGGTGCGGCACCATGAGCTTTGACACTGCAGGCCGCACCATGATGGGCGTGACCTCCTCTGATTTGGCGCAGCTGGTGGAAGAGTTCGCCAACGCGCCGCTGGCCTTTGGCGCCAACTGCGGCACCGGCGCCTCCGACATCCTGCGCACCGTGCTGGGCTTTGCCGCCCAAGGCACAGAGCGCCCGATCATCTCCAAGGGCAATGCAGGCATTCCGAAATACGTCGACGGCCACATTCATTATGACGGCACCCCGGAATTGATGGGCGAATATGCTGTGATGGCCCGCGATTCCGGCGCCAAGATCATTGGCGGCTGCTGCGGCACCATGCCTGACCACCTGCGCTCCATGCGTGATGCGCTGGACAGCCGCCCGCGCTGCGATGCACCGGCGCTGGAGAAAATCGTCGAGGTGCTGGGCCCCTTCACCTCTGAAAGCGATGGCACTGGCGAGGATGCAGCAGCAGGCGGCGAGCGCCGCGGCCGCCGTGGCCGCCGCCGCGCCTGACCGCTAGCTGGCACAGACAGAACGAAAGGCGCCGCGTCTTCACACGCGGCGCTTTCTTTCGGCCTGCCCGACCTATCCGGTGATACTAAAGCCGCTTATCCCAGGGTCCGGATCGGTTCTTTCCGTCAGCACATCCTTGACCGAGGCTGCCCCGGGGCCGCGGCCCATTTTGCGCACCATATCCGCGACACTGGCTGCAGGGCCCATCAGCAAGGCCCTGACCGAACCGTCGGGTTCATTCCGGACCCAGCCGGTCAATCCATGACGCAGCGCCTCTGCCCGCGCCCAGGTGCGGAAAGCCACGCCCTGCACGCGTCCCGTGACGCGCGCCTTCATAGCAACTATGCTCATTGGACACGCTCCTTCTTGTCAGAGTGATGTCAACCTTAGCACACTTCAGCCGCCCGGATTGTTCAACAACCGGTCAGAACAGCGCCAGCTGATCACCTGGCTGCGGCGGCCGCGCAAAAAGATCGCAACGCAGTGCCTCCGTCCGCTCCCGCAGACCCAGCCGTTTGCAGGCCGCCTTGAAGCGCTGAGCGATCATCTCGGCATAGCGCCCCTCGCCCCGCATCCGATGCCCCCAGCGCGGGTCATAATCGCGCCCGCCGTGCATCTCGCGCAACCGCGCCATCACCTTGGCCGCCCGGCCCGGCGCATGTTCTGCCAGCCACTCCTGCCACAGCTCCGACACTTCCCGCGGCAGCCGCAGCATGATCCAGCTGGCGGCATCAGCCCCAGCCTCCGCTCCCGCGGCCAGCAGTGCCTCCAGCTCATGATCCGTCAGCCCCGGCACAACAGGCGAGGTCATCACCCGCACCGGCACCCCGGCCGCAGTCAACCGCCGGATCGCAGCCAGCCGCCGGGCAGGCAGCGGCGCCCGCGGCTCCATCCGGCGGGACAGGTCCGGGTCCAGTGTGGTGACGGAAACCCCCACCCGCACCAGCCCCTTGGCCGCCATCGGTGCCAGGATGTCCAGATCCCGCTCCACCATTGCTCCCTTTGTCACGATTGCCACCGGGTGGTTGAAGTCGCGCAGCACCTCCAGGCAGGCGCGCGAAAGGCGCAGATCCCGCTCGCAGGGCTGATAGGGATCCGTGTTGGTGCCAAGCGCAATTGCAGCCACCCTGTAGCGCGGTGCCGACAATTCCTTGCGCAGAACCTGGGAAGCGTTCGGGCGCGCAATCAGCCGGGTTTCAAAATCCATCCCTGGCGACAGTCCCAGATAAGCATGGGTGGGCCGCGCGAAACAGTAAATGCAGCCATGCTCGCAACCGCGGTAGGGATTGATAGACCGGTCGAACGGCAGATCGGGCGAGCGGTTGTAAGTGATCAATGTGCGCGCCGTTTCCTGGCGCACCTCAGTGGGAATCACGGCATCCTGCAGTTCCTGGAACCAGCCATCATCCACCCCTTCCCGAACCATCTCGAAACGGCCTGCCGCATTGCTGAGGCTGGCGCGCGTTTTGCGGCGCATGGTGTGTGGCGTGTTTTCAGGCAGCATAGGCGCAAAATAGCGCCCGAAAGAGAACAAATAAAGAACAAATGGGCGAAATCGAAGATTTCCATGTGGAATCTTCATTATTCTTGCGCCGGAATTGTCTCTATACGTCGGTTAGAAACGCGGCAATGTCGCAAATAATGCAGTTCGCAAACAGCATTCTGTCACAAAAGCCTCAGAAATAGGCCAACACGGGGGATTCCCCCGTCAGCAAGGATTAGGCGCATGTCGGACGAAGAAGACATCATCCTCTCGGAACTCGATGACGAGGAACTTGTTCAGCAGATGTTTGACGACCTCTATGATGGTCTCAAAGAGGAAATCGAAGAAGGCGTGAATATCCTTCTGGAACGCGGCTGGGTTCCCTACGACATTCTGACCAAAGCGCTGGTTGGCGGCATGACCATCGTCGGCGCCGACTTCCGCGACGGCATCCTGTTCGTTCCTGAAGTGCTGCTGGCGGCAAACGCGATGAAGGGCGGCATGGCCATCCTGAAGCCGCTGCTGGCCGAAACCGGCGCGCCGCGCGTGGGCTCCATGGTCATCGGCACCGTCAAGGGCGACATCCACGACATCGGCAAAAACCTGGTGTCCATGATGATGGAAGGCGCAGGTTTCGAGGTTGTCGACATCGGCATCAACAACCCGGTCGAGAACTACCTGGAATCGCTGGAAGAGCATAAGCCGGACATTCTCGGCATGTCGGCTCTGCTGACCACCACCATGCCCTACATGAAAGTGGTTATCGACACTATGGTCGAGCAGGGCCTGCGCGACGATTACATCGTGCTGGTTGGCGGCGCACCGCTGAACGAAGAGTTCGGCAAGGCAATCGGCGCCGACGGTTATTGCCGTGACGCAGCCGTGGCCGTGGAAATGGCCAAGGACTTCGTTGCGCGCAAGCACAACTCGATGAGCGCCTGATTTGGCACGCAAAGGACGTGCAGCCCGCTTGACAGAGCGGGCTGCATTCCGCCCGCCGACCGGGCGGACGCTTGAGGAAACATCCCTCACCGAACAGGGCTTGGCCGCCCCTGAAAAGAAGACCGGCCGCATCCTGCTGATTGCTTGCGGTGCACTGGCGCGCGAGATCCTTGCCATCAAGGATGCGAACAGTATGGATCACATCGACCTCACCTGCCTGCCTGCCAAGCTGCATCTTAATCCCGAGCAGATCGTGGACGCCGTCGACGGCGCCGTGGCCAAGCATTCAGCCGTTTATGACAAGATTTTCGTGGTTTATGCCGACTGCGGCACTGGCGGCGCGCTGGAGCGTAAATGCGCTGAATTGGGCGTGGAGATGGTGGCAGGCCCGCATTGCTATTCCTTCTTCGAGGGCAACGAGACCTTTGCCCGCCATTCGGAAGAAGGCGAAATTACCGCTTTCTACCTCACAGACTTTCTGGTCAAGCAATTCGACGCCTTTGTCTGGCGCCCGATGGGCCTCGACAAGAACCCGGAGCTGCGGGACATGGTGTTCGGCAATTACACCAAGCTAGTCTACCAGTCCCAGGTCAGCGATCCCAAACTGGTGGAAAAAGCGCGAGAATGCGCAGACCGCATGGGCCTGGCGTTCGAACACCGCCACACCGGTTATGGCGATCTGGAAACCGCCATGACAAACTGGGCCCGGTAGCCCTCTTCATCTTTCCGGAAATACTCCGGGGAGCACGAGGGGCCGACCCCTCGGCCCGCTTCAGGCCTGCGCCATCGCGGTTTCGCGGATCCGTTCGATCATGGCGCGCAGACCGTTGGAGCGCTGCGAGGACAGATGCTCATTCAGCCCCAGCCGTCCCAGCTCAGCCTTGGCATCCACCGCCGGAACCTCTGTCAGCGCCAGCCCGTTGTAGAGGCAGCGCAGCACCGCGATCAGACCGCGCACAATCATCGCGTCGCTGTCACCGTCAAACCGGAATTCTCCGCCTTCGATCGTGGCATGCAGCCAGACCTGGCTGGCACAGCCGTCCACCTTGGTCGCAGGCACTTTCAGCGCTTCGTCGAGCGGCTCCATTGCCTTGCCCAGATCGATCACATGGCGGTAACGGTCCTCCCAGTCCTCCATGAACTCGAAGTCTTCAACGATCTCTTCAAAGGCGGCAGTGGCCATCGTCGGTCAATCCTCTAAACCCGCATTAGGTGCAGATCAGCACCTAAGCCCCTGCCCGCCCCTTTTCAACCGCTTTTCAAGCCGCAGCCAATCGGGTAATCCGTTGCAAAGACAATTTGAATGGGCGGGGACAAATGCATAAACCACTGGCTCTAACATTGGCCTGCGCGCTGGTGCTTTCAGCGTGCGGCTGGCGGGATTCACGGCTGAACCCGACCAACTGGTTTGGCAGCTCGGAACCGGCAGAGGTCGAGGTGGCGGAGAACGTCAACCCGCTGCTGCCGCAGGAGAGCAATGCCCGCGGCATCTTTGCCAAGAAGCCGCCCAAAGACAAAAGTGTTCTGATCAGCCAGATCGCCGGACTGCAAATTGAACGGACGGCCTCCGGTGCGATCATCCACGCAACCGGCATTGCCGAGCGTCAGGGCGCCTTCAAGGTTGAGCTGCGCCCAGTGGAGGACGCTGAGGATGGCGTGCTGACGTACGACTTCCGCGTGGTCTACCCAGAAGGGCCTACCCTGACCGGCAGCGAGTTCAGCCGCACACTGCATGCTGCCCGCACCCTGTCGAACCAGGATTTGGAGGAGATCCGCATCGTCAGGGTAAACGGCGAGACGAACGCACGGGAAAGCCGGCGCCGCTGAATCTCCTGGCCATCAAAAGAGAAAACGCCCGCATCAGCGGGCGTTTTCTCTTTTGATACTGAGACCTAGCTGGGAACTTAGAGCTCAACCACCTTCACGTCCTGCCCCTTGGCAGCCAGTCCGATCTTGCCTTCGCACAGCCGCAGCGCGTCAGCCCCGAAAACTTCACGCCGCCAGCCGCTAAGGGCCGGAACATCGCGCAGGCCTGCTGCAATTGCATCCAGATCGGCACTGGGCGCGATCAGCTTGGCGGCCACGCCCTCGGCCTCGGTCTTGGCCTTCAGCAGCACCCGCAGCAGATCCGCCAAAGCCGGGTTCACCTGCAGCTTCTCCTTGCTGCGGTCCATCTTCGGATGCTTCTCCGCCGGGCAGGCAACACCCTTGGCCACGGCCTCCAGAATACCCTCAGCAATCGCGCCCTTGCGCGCCTCGCGCAGCAGCAGGCGGGAGCCGCCCAGATCCCCCGGGTTGCGCGGCTTGGTCGAGGCAAGCTCCACCAGCGCATCATCCTTGAACACCCGATTGCGCGGCACGTTGTTGCTCTGCGCATAAGTTTCCCGGAAGGCGGCCAGTTCGCGCACAACCGCCAGGAATTTACCGGAATTGGTGCGTGTCTTCACCCGTTTCCAGGCATCCTGAGGCTGGATGTCATACGTCGCGGGATCTGTCAGAACCTGCAATTCCTCTGTCACCCAATGGGCGCGGCCGCTTTTGTCCAGTTCCGCAGCAAGGAACTCGTAAATCTTGCGCAGATGGGTCACATCCGCCAGCGCATAGGTTTTCTGCGCTTCGCTCAGCGGTCGACGCGACCAGTCGGTAAAGCGCGAGGTCTTGTCCAGCCCCTGCTTGACGATCTTGCGCACCAGCGTTTCATAGCCCGCCTGCTCGCCAAAGCCGCAGACCATCGCCGCAACCTGGGTGTCAAACAGCGGCTTCGGAAACACCTGCGCGTCGACCCAGAAGATCTCCAGATCCTGCCGCGCGGCATGGAACACTTTGACCACAGCCTCGTTGCGGAACAGCTCATAGAGCGGCTCTAGCGAGATGCCATCGGCCAACGGATCGACCAGAACCGCGTCGTTCTCCCCGTCCCCGGCAAAGGCCAGCTGGATCAGGCACAGCTTGGAATAATACGTCCGCTCCCGCAGAAACTCGGTATCCACCGTGACATAGGCATGCTGCGCTGCAGCTTCGCAGAAGGCCTGCAGTTCTTCGGTAGAGGTCAGAGTTTTCATCAATTACGGCTTTTTGTTTATCGGTAGGACCGGGCCGTGATACGCGCTTGTCCCGGCCAATGCAAACAGGTGCCGGACCGGGCAAAGAATTCTGCCGTCACCGCTGTGGCCGTCGGCACACGGGCGCCAATTGGGTTCACGAAATGTGATGCACGGCCTCGCAAACATTCATTTTCATAATGAATTCTGCACTCCTAGATTGGTGTCACACCCGTCACAGGAGGACACACAATGACCGTACTTGATCTTTCTCCCGCCAAAACCAGTGGCTTCACTCTGTCCCGCGGATTGATTCCGCTTTTGGCGGCTGCAGTGCTGCTGGTGCTGATCGGCCTGCCCGCACTGATGGCGCCGGAAGAGCAGGCTGAGGCGCAGGACTGGCACGGCAACAGCGCCACCGTGCAGCAAACGCGTTAGGGCAGTTGTACCGGTGCCTTGTCGCCCGCGGCAAAGCGGCGCAGCACGGCCGGGTACAGCGCATGCTCCTGCACCAGCACCCGCGCAGCCAGAGTGTCCGGCGTGTCATCTGCCAGCACCGGCACCCGCGCCTGGCCCAGAATAGGGCCGTCATCCAGCAGCGGTGTCACCTCGTGCACGGTGCAGCCATGCTCTGCGTCGCCCGCTTCCAGCGCGCGGGCGTGGGTGTGCAGCCCCTTGTATTTCGGCAGCAGCGAGGGGTGGATGTTCAGCATCCGCCCCTCAAACTGCGAGACAAACCCTGCGGTCAGCACCCGCATGAAACCGGCAAGGCAGACGATGTCCGCACCGGCCTCAAAGATCGGCTTTACCAGCTCTGCTTCAAAAGCCTCCCGGTCGCCCTTGAACGGGCGGTGATCCACAACGGCGGTTGCCACGCCTGCCGCCGAAGCCTTGGCCAGACCGCCGGCATCGGCGTTGTTGGAGAGCACCAGACAGGGCCGCGCCGGGTGATCGCCGGTCATGCTTTCCAGCAGCGACACCATATTGGAGCCGCCGCCGGATATCAGGATCGCGACCTTTTTGTGGCTCACAGCAGCTTGCCCGAGTAGCGCATGCCGGCGCCTGCGGTGACGGTGCCCAGACGGGCCACGGTCTCGCCTTCACCCTCCAGCACCTTGACCAGCTCATCTGCACGGTCCGCGGAAACCGACAGGATCATGC
The DNA here is from genome assembly GCF_000813965.1 of Leisingera sp. ANG-M7. GTDB lineage: Bacteria > Pseudomonadota > Alphaproteobacteria > Rhodobacterales > Rhodobacteraceae > Leisingera. The sequence goes on from NZ_JWLI01000001.1 coordinate 120,711, forward strand.
CGATGCCGCAGTTAAAGGTTTTGAGCATCTCTGCTTCGGCAATGCCGCCAGTCTCTGCCATCCATTTGAACACGGGCGGCAGGTCCCAGGCATTCAGGTCGATGTCGGCACCCAGGTCCTCAGGAAGCACCCGCGGCAGGTTCTCGGTCAAACCGCCGCCGGTGATATGAGCCAGCGCATGCACGCCCCCTGCCCGCACCGCGGCGAGACACTGCTTGACGTAAAGGCGGGTCGGTGTCAGCAGCGCCGCACCCAGGGAGCCATCGCCAAACGGGCAATCCGCATCCCAGTTGAGGCCGGAGACTTCGACCAGCTTGCGCACCAGCGAATAGCCGTTTGAGTGCACGCCGTCCGAGGCCAGGCCCAAAAGCACATCGCCCTCAGCCACGCCCTCGGGCAGTGCGGTGCCGCGTTCCATCGCGCCCACGGCAAAGCCTGCGAGGTCAAAGTCGCCTTCCGGGTACATACCCGGCATTTCCGCAGTCTCACCGCCGATCAGTGCACAGCCGGAACGAACGCAGCCCTCGGCGATGCCTTCGATGATGCGGGCCGCGACGTCGGTCTCCAGCTTGCCGGTGGCGAAATAGTCGAGGAAGAACAGCGGCTCAGCCCCCTGGCAGACCAGGTCGTTCACACACATTGCCACCAAGTCGATGCCAACGCCGTCCACCACGCCGGTGTCGATGGCAATCCGCAGTTTGGTGCCGACACCGTCGGTGGCACCCACCAGGATCGGGTCATTGTAGCCCGCTGCCTTCAGATCGAACAGCGCGCCGAAGCCGCCCAGCCCGCTGGCTACGCCAGGGCGGTTGGTGCGCTTGGCGGCCGGCTTGATCCGGTCAACCAGGGCGTTGCCCGCATCAATGTCCACACCTGCATCTGCATAGGTCAGGCCGTTCTTGCCGCTGGTCATCACTTGGCTCCTTCAAATCGGTTGCGCAGCCTTTAGCGCAAGGCGCATCAGAAGGGAACTAGGGAATCCGCTGCGCCGTCCCTGACGGTGCAGCGGGGTGTTTTTCAGGCCGGCATTGCCGGTCTCAGATACCAAACTGCCAAGGCGCCGCCTGATAGGCAAAGGCATCGCCCTGCCGCAGCACCCGGCCCAGCGCCGGGAAGTCGAGATGGGCGCCGGTGACCAGCAGATTGTCTGCCGCCGCCCGGTCCATCATCTTGCGCCGGGTCTGTGCGGTCAGGCCAGGATCGGTGTCAAAGGCGATGGTCCAGTCCGGCAGCGCAAACTGGAGCGCGGCGCTGTGGATCAGGTCGCCCCAGAACAACAGCCCTTCGCCGCCCGTGTCCAGCATGAACCCGGTGTGGCCCGGCGTATGGCCCGGCAGCTCCAGCGCGGTGAAACCGGGCGCGGCCTCACCCTCCCCCTGCAGGAGGTGCAGGCGGTCGGCATATGGCGCAACCGAGCGGCGGGCCATGTCGAAGAAACCACGGTTGCTTTCCGGCACACCTGCCATGATGGCATCGTCATGCCAGAAGTCCCACTCACGCTGCGCAACCACCAGCTCCGCATTGGCAAAGGCCGCGGCACCGTCCGGCGAGATCAGCCCGCCGGAATGATCCGGGTGGATATGGGTCAACAAAATCGTATCAATACTCTCCGGCGCAACGCCCGCTGCTGCCAGCCCGGCGCCCAGCGCCCCCAGGCCCGGCCCCATTAACTCTGCGGTACCGGTGTCAATCAGCAGCCTCTTCCCCCCGCGCTCAACCAGGTAGCCGTTGACCGGGATCTGCAGCGCATCGCCCTGCAGCCGGTGCAGACCTTGCGCCAGAACAGTGTTCGCCTTGGCAGCATCGTAGTCATTGATCAACTGGGTCCCCAGCGGCAGGTGGCCATCCAGCAGCACGGTGATCCTGGCATCCCCAAGCGTGAAGGTGTGAATGACCGGCGAAGCCGGCGCTGCCCCCTCCGCCGCCCTAGCCCAATTACTGCCAGCAAATCCGGTTGCCAGTACCACCGCCGGCGCCGCCGCCAGCCCGCTCAGAAGCGCCCTGCGATTGATTGTCATAAGAAACTCCAATATCTGTTTCAGGAAATATTCCCGTGCACCGGACTTAATCGCGCATTTCCGCAGCTTGCAGCCCGGCGGCACCGATAACGGTTATTAGCAATTCTTATAGGCGCCCCATGGACAAGCTGACCTTGCTGGAGACATTCACCATCGCCCTGGACGAAGGCAGCCTGAACCGTGCCGCCCAGCGCCGCGGCATCACCCAATCGGCGGTCAGCCAGCAGATCAAGCAACTGGAGGCGCAGATCGGCCAGCAATTGCTGCATCGCACCGCCAAGGGCATCCACGCAACCCGTGCAGGCGATCTGGTCTACAGCCACGCGCAGTCGCTGCTAAGCGGCTACAACCGAATGACCGCGGAGGTGGACGCGCTGGAGGGCAGCGTCTCCGGCACTTTCCGCATCAGCGTGAATTCTTTTCTGGGTCGCAGCGTGATCGGACCGATGTTGCTGGACCTGAACCGGGAACACCCGGACCTGAACGTCGTGATGCGGCTGGAGGACCGGCTGGTCGACGTAGTACGCGAGGGCTATGATCTGGCGATCCGCACAGGACAGTTGGGTGATACCGATGGGTTCGGACGCAAGATCTCCACCTTGGAAACCGTATTGTTTGCCACCCCCGACTATCTCGACCGCGAAACCCGCCCTCAAACGCCGGAGGAACTGAAACGGCTCAAGTTCATCCAGCACCACGAGGACCAGACCCGCGGCTTCTTCCCGCTGAGGCGCGGCGGGCAGGAATACCCAGCACCGGTGCAGGTCGGTTTCACCGCTGATGACCCGGACCTGATCATGCGCGCCGTCAGCAGCGGCTCCGGCTATACCCGCGCACCCCGCTTCATGGTCGAGGAGCAGCTGGCCAGCGGCGAATACGAACAGGTGCTCCCTGGTTATGAGGCCCCCTTAAAGGACGTCTTTGCGGTCTACCCCTCCCGCCGCACCCCGGACCGGCGCAGGGACTTGACGATAGAGCACACGATGGCCCGGCTGGAAGCTCTGCACAGGCCTCCACCGGCGGAAACGCAAGCTGCCACTGCAATCACCGCTTGACCTTACCTGCCTCTTTTCCTAACCACAAATCCATGGCGGGCCTGTAGCTCAACGGTTAGAGCAGAGCGCTCATAACGCTTTGGTTGCAGGTTCGAATCCTGCCGGGCCTACCAAAATCACCGCCAATTTATTGATTTAAAAATATGGACGCCCCATGGGGCAACAAATCCGGAACCAAACAAATCAATAGGTTAGAAACTCGATTACGGTCACCCGCCGCCTTGGCTGGTGGCTCCTGCGGCCCGGTGACGTGGAGAATGCCTGCGTGAAGTGCATGGGCCTCAATCCAAGGGAGAAGGTGCAGCGCATCTGCCAGATCCGCATCACCAGCACCAGCCGCGAACCCCTCAACGCCATCACAGCCGAGGACTGCGCCCGCGAAGGCTTCCCCGAATATGCGCCGGCCGATTTTGTCAACATGCTCGCCGCCCACCGCGGCTGCCCACCGGACGAACCCGTGAACCGCATCGAATTCGAATTCCTGGACTGATTATGAGGCAAATATGTAAGCAACGACCTTCACAGAAGCTCAAGCGCGCCGGGCCTTCAAAGGCGCGCAGGCCGCTGGCCTGCCTATCGGAGCGGTTAAAATTTCCAAAGGAGACATTTGCTCAACTCCGTAACTTGAGATGGCGGCAAGGCAAGGTTAGCAGGGAGCAGATCGCCACAGGCGAAGCCCTGCTTTACTCGCACCAGCCGGTTCCAAGACGTCGGCTCAGCCTTGCTGCCTCTCTGGCAATGCTTCTTACAGGCCACCCTTGCACAGCTGCGCCGCAAGATACTGCTGAAAATACCAGACTGTGCGTTCCTTCGGCGACAGCCGCCCCGGCGCCGCCGCTAGCGCTTTGGCGTTCTGCGCAATGCCGCCGATGATCGGCTTGTCCTCCTCGTTGATGCGGTCGAACCCAGCCTTCAGCTCGGCGGCATAGGCGGCGCGTTCCTCCGGGTCGTCCGGCACCGCTCCAGGGTAGTAATCGGCGCCCCAGAACACCTTGACCTTATCGGTGCCATAGGGCTGCAGCGACAGCCAGAAGGTGCGCTCTGCCACCACCGACATCACATGGCAGGGAAAAATCGCGGACAGCACTGCCTTCTCACGCTCCTCATCGCTCAGCAGCGGGTTGTCCACCTGCATGTCGGACTTGCGCTCATAGGATTTCCCTGGAAGGCGGCCCTGTTCATAGAGGCTGTAGGCTGCGCCGCCGTGCATCGCATTGGCCAGCCGGGTCGGCATCGCCGGTTCGATGGTCTGGGCGTGGGCCACAAACAGGTGGTAACCCTCAGTGAAATTCTGCACCAGGATCTTCCAGTTGGTGTCCCAGATCTCTTCAGCCCGGAACAGGGTGCGGTACTTCGGCAGCTGATAATTCTCCAGCCGCTTGGACAGGCCAGCCAGCCGCGGTCCCAGAGGCGCGGCATCGGGATCAAGCGAGACATAGACCCAGCCCTGCCAGACTTCGACCTGAAACTGCGGCAGGCAGACCTCTTTCTTGTTGAAATTGTCACGCATATGGGCCGCGCCGATCAACTGGCCGTCCAGGTTGTAAGTCCAGGCATGATAGGGGCAGCTGATCCGGCCGCGGATATTGCCGGAGCCTTCCAGCAGCGTTGCCATCCGGTGGCGGCAGACATTGGACATCGCCCGCAGCACCCCGTCCCGGTCGCGCAGCACCACCACCGGATCGCGCCCGATGGTGGTCGCGCGGTAGTCGCCGGGATTTTCGTACTCATCTTCCCGGCCGACACAGAACCATTCGTGATTGAAGATCTCGTCCAGCTCCAGTTCCAGGAACTCCGGCGACGTATAAACCTGCGGCGGCGTCGCCTCGGCCAGCTCATCCGGCAGCGCGGCATTGCGCGCCACCGCATCCAGCAGCTCATCAACTGACATACGGGGGGTCATTCCAACTCTCCTGTTGCAAGGGAAAACGCGGTTTCGCGTGTTTTCAGTCCGTATTGCAGGGCGCTGCCCTCCAGCAGCTCCCGCAGCGAGGCAGCAAAGCTGCGCGGCAGTGCCAGCATGAAGCCCGCATTTGTGCGCCACAGGGTGACGCCCACGTGGTGAAAGGCAGTGGAGGCGGCATGGCCCGCCGGGAAGGATGCCTGCCGCAGGTCCAGCGGCAGGAAATGGTTCAAGAGCGTGGCCCCCTGCGGTCCCGAGACCTGCACCAGGGTCCGGGCGCTGGATAGATCCAGAATTGCAACGGCACTGCCGCTCTGCAGCGGCACAGATGTTTGGCCAGCGCGCTGCAGCAGCCACCATTTCAGCGGCTCAACCCGCAGCAGCGTGCCGTCCTTGCCCTGCGCCGCCCGTCCCGGCCCGGGCGCAGCACCGCAGCCCGCGGCGGCAGCGGCCAGCGCACCGGCTTCCGCCAGCGTCTCCGGCCAGGCGGCGATCTGGGTGAGGCGGAAGCCGGTTAGCTGGCTTAGGGTGACACCCGCAGGCCCGGGCTTACCGCCACGCACAGGCACCAGCTGCTTTTGAAGTGCATTCATCTGGTCATCCATGCATCCGCCCTCCTTCCGGATCGAACATGTGAGGGGAAACGACCTCGACTTCGACGGGAGCGCCGCGCACCGGATCGCTGGCCATCAGCGTCCGCCCGGCCCAGGCCTCGTGGCCGCCCGCGACATAGCCCAACCCGATCCAGTGGCCGAGCGCAGGCGAATGCGTTACCGCGGTGACCCAGCCTTCGCCGAACCCCTCGCCCTCTTCCGGCTGGCAAAGCAGCGCACCGCCATTGAAGGTCTTGCTGCGATCTTTGGGGAAAATCCCGGCCAGCTGCGGGCGGTCTTTTCGCAACAGCTCCGGGCGGTCCTGCAAGGCCTTGCCGATATAGGGTTTCTTTGCGGACGCCATCTTGCCCAGCCCGGCATCGCGGATTGTGACCCGCCCGTCCAGTTCAGCGCCGGTGACATGGCCCTTCTCGATCCGCAGTGTGCCCAGCGCCTCCAGCCCGTAAAGGCATCCGCCCAGGTGTTTGGTTTCCGCCCACAGGAGATCCATCATCGCCTCGCCATCATCGGCGGGTACATAAAGCTCATAGGCCAGCTCACCTGAGAAACTGATCCGCGCAGCCAGCCCCTGGATGCCATTCTTCAGCTTGACCCGGACCACTCCCATGAACGGCAACGCCTCATGCGAGACCGCATCTGGGTCCGCGAGGCAGGCCGACAGCGCCTCACGCGATTTGGGACCGGCAACGGAAACTCCCGCCCATTGATCCGAAACCGAGGTGAGATGCACCCGCAGCTGAGGCCAGCGGGTCTGCAGCAGCTCCTCCAGCCAGACCATGACCTTACCAGCCCCGGTGGTGGTGGTGGTCATCAGGAAGTCATCCTCTGCCAGCCGCCAGGTGGTGCCGTCGTCCATCACCATGCCGTCGTCGCGCAGCATGATACCGTAACGCGCCTTGCCCACCGCCAGCTTGGCAAAACCGTTGGTATAGACCCGGTTCAGAAACTCCGCCGCATCCGGCCCCTGCACCGCGATTTTGCCCAGAGAACTGACGTCGCAGACGCCAAGCGTTTCGCGCACCGTGGCGGCCTCGCGCACATAGGCCTCAGCAATGGTTTCGCCGTTTTCGGCGAAGTACCAGGGCCGGTGCCACAGGCCCGCGTCGGTCATGGTGGCACCATGGCGCAGGTTCCAGTCATGCAGCGGCGTACGGCGCAGGGCTTTGAAATGGCCATGCACGTTGCGCCCCGCCAGCGCGCCGATGGCAACCGGGGTGTAGGGCGGGCGGAAGCGGGTGGTGCCCACTGCCGGGATCTCCTTGCCCAGGGCCTCGGCCATCAGTGCCAGGCCGACGATATTGCCCATTTTCCCCTGATCGGTAGCCATGCCCAGTGTGGTGTAGCGTTTCAGATGCTCGACCGAGACAAAGCCCTCCTGATGGGCCAGCCGCACATCATCGCCGGTCACGTCATGCTGCGGATCGACAAAGCCCTTTGCCTTGCTGCCCGGCAGCCGCACTTCGTAACGCGGCTCAATCGGGCTGGTCCAGCCGCCTGGTGCAGGCTGCATGGCCTCAAATCCCATGGCGCGTTTTGCTGCGGCCTCGCCTGAAGCTTCGCAGGCGGCGGCGTCCCAGACGCCGGCCGCGGCCCCCGCCGTATAGACCGGCTCTGCGCATTCGCCTGCCAGAAAACAGGCCAGCTCTGCATTCCATTCGGGTTTGACCCCACGGTGCGAGGCCAGATTCACCACCGGCGACCAGCCACCCGAAACCAGCAGAAGATCGCAGTCCTCGCGGCCCGCCGCCTGCCAGCCGGAACCGGTGTTCCGAGCAAACTGCACGGATTTAATGCCGGATCGGCCTTTCGCCTCCAACGGCGCCAAGCCGTTTTGCAGTCTGCCCCCTGAGGCGACGTCATTGCCGGAACGCTCGCGGGCGTCCGCCAGCACCACCTCTGCCCCGGCAGCCGCCATTTCGCCAGCGGTCTGGTAGGCGCTGTCATTGGTGGTGGCGATTACTATTCGCTGCCCCGGCAGAACGCCAAAGCGGTTGAGGTAAGCCCGCCCCGCCGCTGCTGTCATCACCCCCGGACGGTCATTGCCTGCAAAGGCTACAGAGCGTTCCAGCGCGCCGGTAGCCAGCACAGTGGCGTCCGCCCGTACGGTCCAGAACCGCTGCCGCGGCATGAATGGCCCGGGCTCCGGCAGATGGTCCGTCACACGCTCGACCAAGCCGGCCGTGCCATTGTCATAGAGCCCAAAGACTGTGGTCCGCGGCATCACCCGCACACCCGCTTCCTCAACCGCCTTGATCAAGGCCAAGCGTTTTGGCTCTGCAAAGGGATCATTCAGCAGATCCCCGCCCAGTTCAAAATCCTGTTCCGCCAGGATCACGTCGCGGCCTGCCTCCGCTGCCGTCAGCGCGGCGCGCAGACCCGCAGGCCCCGCCCCCACTACCAGCACGTCGCAATAGGCATGGGCATGGTCATAGCAATCCGGGTCAGCCTCGCGCGAAGCCGCGCCCATGCCGGCCGCCTTGCGGATCAGCGCCTCGTATTTCATCCAGAGCCCGGTACCGCGGCCCCACTCAAACGGCGGCAGCCCCATGAAGGTCTTGTAATAGAACCCTGCCGAAAAGAAGCGCCCGAACAGCCCGCTCACCGCGCCCGCATCAAAACGCACATTGGGCCAGGCATTCTGGCCGCTCGCCTCCAGCCCCTGAAACAGCTCCTGCATGGTGGCCTTGACGTTTGGTTCCGCCCGCGCGCTGCTGCCAACCGTCACGATGGCGCCCGACTCCTCCACCCCTGCCGACATGATCCCGCGCGGGCGGTGGTACTTGAAGGACCGGCCCAGCACCCGCTGGCCATTGGCCATCAGCGCCGAGGCCAGCGTGTCGCCTGCATATCCCTGAAGCGCCTTGCCGTCCCAGCGGAACGTCAGCGGTTTGGAGCGGTCAATCCGCCCGCCCTTGTCCAGACGCCGCGCGCTCATGCCTGGCTCTCCAAAACCGATGCCAGTCCGGGGTGGGCGGGTGTCACACTGCGGATTTCTTGGGTCATCGTGTCCCGCTCCACCTTCAGCCACATGCGGCAGCCATGCACATGCTGCCAGGTCTCCAACTGCAGGCCGCAGATGTTTTCGCGCAGGAAAACCGCGTCGTGCCAGTCCTGCACCGGCGCATCAAGCGCCGGGTATTCGATAGAGCCGTCACCGCCATAGCTGAATTCGGCATGGTCGCGAGGACCGCAAAAGGGACAGGATATCCGGATCATGGCTTAACTCCTTATCCGTGCAGCTTGGGATCGGGGCCGGCGCCGCGCTCGTCGATCTGCAGCCCGCGCTCAAAGCGTTTCAGGTCGAAATCGGCGATCATCGGCGCGGGGCGTTCGTTGGCGATCAGATCGGCAAACCACCAGCCCGCGGCAGGTGTCGCCTTGAAGCCGCCGTAGTTCCAGCCGGTGTTGAGATAGAGATTGTCCAAGGGCGTCGGGCAGATGAAATGGCTGCCGTCCATCGACATATCGACCACCCCGGCCCAATGGCGCAGCAGCTTGACCCGGCCCAGGCAGGGCATCACCGACATCGCCGCCTCTGCCACGTCCTGCACAATCGGCAGGTTGCCGCGCTGCGCATAGGATTTGTACCAGTCCAGATCACCGCCAAAGACCATGCCGCCCTTGTCCGACTGCGAGATATAGAAATGCGCGCCGCCCATACCGAAGACCACAACTTGATCCAGCAGGGGCTTCAGCGGCTCCGAGACGAAGGCCTGCAGCTTGTGGGATTCAATCGGCAGGCGGCCAAGCCCGGCCATGTTCCACAGCCGCGAGGTATTGCCTGCAACCGCAAAGCCGACCTTGCCGGCGGTGATCCGGCCCCGCGTGGTTTCCAGCGCAGTAATCCGGCCGCCGTCGCGCTCCACCCCCGTCACCGCGCAGTTCTGCAGGATGTCCACGCCCAGCTGGTCCGCGGCGCGGGCATACCCCCAGACCACCGCATCATGGCGGGCGGTGCCCGCGCGTTTCTGCACTGCCGCCCCCATCACTGGAAACCGCGCGCCCTCGGCGTAGTTCAGGTGCGGCACTGCCTGCTTCAACTGCTCCAGGCCCCAGATCTCTGCATCAGGGGTGCCGGTGCGGCGCAGGGTGTTGTAATTGCGCGCCGCCGCATCGATAGCGCTCGGAGAGTGCAGCAGCGCGATATGCGAGCGCTGGCTGAACATCACGTTGTAGTTCAGTACGTGGCTCAGCTCTTCCCACAATTTCAGCGAATGCGCATAGAACTGCCGGTTGCCCGGACGCGCATAGTTGGAGCGCACAATGGTGGTATTGCGCCCGGCGTTGCCGCCGCCGATCCAGCCCTTCTCCAGCACCGCGACATTGCGCAGCCCGTGGTTCTTGGCCAGGTAATAGGCGGTCGCCAGCCCATGCAGGCCGCCGCCGACGATGATTACGCCGTAATGGCTCTTGGGTTCGGGGTCCCGCCACTGACGAGTCCACCCCTTCTGGCCGGTGATACCCTGCCAGAGCACATTCCATGCGGAAAAACGGGTCATTTATCAGGTCTTTCAGGGGCCTCAGGCGGTGGGTTTCAGCACCCGCCCCGGGTGTTTGAAGATCTGGCCGAAACCCTCCAGCTCATCCATGATCCCGGCGCGGCGCAGGCAGGACCAGAATTGCGCCTGGTTCGACGTGATGACCGGCTTGCCGGTGATCTGCTCGATTTCCTCGACCGCAGGAAGCGAGCGCACGCCGCCGCAGCTGAGGAAAATCGCATCGGCCTCCGGCTGGTCGATCTCCAGCGCGAATTTCTTCCAGTAGTCCGGCGTCACCAGCCCCATGTCCCAGCCGCTGGCGATATTGAGCCCCTGAATGTCGAGAACGTCAAAGCCGCGCTCGACCAGAAACTCTGCCTCGGCGGTGTTGATGTCATCCAGATAGGGCGTGCCGACCACCAGCTTCTTGGCGCCCAGCTCGTTCAGCGCGTCCAAAACACCCTGCACAAGGCACATCGGCTGCGCCCAGGGCGCGCCTTTCCTGATCTCCGCCATCACCCGCTGCTCGCCGATCACGATGGATCCGGAGGTGCAGCTGTAGCTGACCACATCGGGCCTCGCCTCCGGCTGGATGCGCGCCGCCGCGTCGGCCATGTGCTCGATGTGCCTGGCCAGAGTTTCGGTTGTGGTGTGGTCGTCGGTTTTCAGGCGCGTGACGTAGACGGCAACGCCTTCCGGCGCCATGTCCCAAAAATCCCCTTCGGCGGAGGGGTCGGTGGACATCAGGATAAAGCCCAGCTTGGCACGGTGGAACCGCCCGGCATCCATTTCGGGTGTGCGGGGCTTGGACTGGATGGTTTGGCCTGGCTGGAACATCACAGGATGACCTCCTCAACGGACTTCGGATGCTGGGTCAGCTGCTCCCAGCCATCCTCGGTGATGATGAAACTGTCACCGACCTGGGCGCGGAAGGTTTCAACTGACACCGACCCGTCCACCGCCAGCACCATGCCCGGCTGGATGATCGTGGTGTCGCCGGTGACCAGCTGCGGCGCCTCAAGGAAGCTGAAACCGGTGGCCCGGCCGCAACGGAAGGGGTATTCGTACCCCGCCCCCTGGATCACCTCGGCATAGGCGGCATGCACACTTTCCGCCGTCACGCCGGGCCGCAGAGCCTCCAGCGCCGCCTTCTGGCTGGCCACGGCTACCTCATAGACCTTCGCCTGCTCGGGATCCGGCTCACCGATCCAGAAGGTGCGGTCAAAACCCAGTTTGAAGCGGTGGAAATTAGTCATGCCGCAGAAGCACAGGAACACCGGCTCGCCGCGCCGCATGATCCGGGTCGAGGCCCGGTGGTGGGTTTTGATGATATCCTTCCCCGAGGCCATGATCTGCAGGAAATGGGTATTGGGCGACATATCGCCATCGTCGTAATGCGCTGCCAGCAGTTCCGCCGCCTTGCGGGTGCCCGCCTGGCTGGTGGCAATTGCCACCTCGAACTCTGCCACGCCGTCGCCGATTGCGGCCCGGCCTGCATTCATCATCGCGGTTGCGACCTCACCGGCATGGCGCGCCAGCTGCAGCTCCTGCGGCGATTTGATCATCCGCATCTGGTTCAGGATCGGCGTCACGCTGGTGATGTTTTCCGCGGCGACCAGATCTTTCACATAGGCGCGCACGGGCGGCGGCATATGGCCCGGTTCAATCGCCACCGACGCCGCATTCCGGACTGCACCTGGCAGTTCCTCGCGCCACTCGTTGCCCATTCCGTCATTCCAGGCGGCAATCCGGCCCACCCGCGCCGCTGCTTCCGCACTGTTAAGGTCGATGGTTGGGGTGATCAGCAGCGTCTCGCCGTCCTTGGGCACCACCAGAATGGTCGGGCGGCCGAACTCCATGTGCAGGTAATCGTAATAACCCGTCAGGTAATAGACATTGTCGTCATCAGTGATCAGCGCCACATCAATCCCGGCCTCAGCCAGCTTTGCCTGAAAACGCGACATTCGCTCTGTGAACATTTTACATCCCCGTCTGTTATGGAGAGCCGCGCGGCAAAGCCCTGCCGCATTCCGGGCCTGATCCGAATGCTACGCTCGAAATCACGCTTTCCAAAGTGACATTCGGTCCGGGAATGTGATAACCAATGGTTATGAAAAACTACCGCCGCGCCCTGCCGCCCCTCGACTACCTCCTGTTCTTCGAAGCTGTTGCCAGGCACGGCAACTTTACCCGTGCCGCGGAGGAACTGAATGTCAGCCAAGCCGCTGTAAGCAAGAGAATCAAAGTGCTTGAGGACTGGCTGGGAATGACCCTGGTGAACCGCCGCGGCCGCAACCTGTCCATGACCCGCAACGGCAAGATCCTGGCTGCCAATTCGGGCGAGGCGCTGGATTACCTGCACTCATGCTTGCAGCAGATGCGCCGCGCCAGCGCCGGCACACGGCTGTCGCTGGCGGCCAATGTCGCCGTGTCGCAATACTGGCTGACGCCTAGAATCAATGAATACCTTCTCAGCAGTGATGCCGCGCCTGTTACCCTGACAGCCTCGGACAAGGACACTGACCTGTTCGCGCTGGAGACGGATGCGATGATCTACTACGGCCAGGACATCCCGGCCGGCTGGGACGGCGCACTTCTGTTCGAGGAACGCTGGATGCCGGTCACGTCTCCAGCCAAGGCGCAGCGCGAAGGCGGTCTGGCGGCGGCGACCTTGCTTGATTTTGACAAGCTGACTCCGAAATGGGTGAACTGGGGCGATTTTGCCGAACTGACCGGCAATCCCGAAATCGCCCAGGCTGCCAAGGTCAACCTGGGCTCATACGGCAACACTCTGGATACCGCGATCCGCGGCCGCGGGGTGGCGCTTGGCTGCCCCGATGTGCTGCGGTTCGAAATCGACGCCGGGCGGCTGGTGCCGTTGGATGCGTACCAGCTGGCGACCGGACGCAGCTATTTCGTGATCTGGCGCACAGGTCTGCTCACCGAGCAGACCCGAAGCCTTTTGAGGGATGTGGGCATCCCGCTCTGAAACTTACACCGCCTCTCTGACGGCGCTCAGGAACTGTTGCGTCCGTTCCCGCTGCGGGTTGCCGAACAGCTCTGCCGGCGGGCCCTGCTCCTCGATTCTGCCGCCATAGAAGAAACACACCCGGTCCGAGATATCGCGGGCAAAGCCCATCTGGTGGGTGACCATCAGCATGGTCAGGTTATGCTCGGAGACCAGCTGGCGGATCACATTGGTCACCTCGCCGATCACCTCCGGGTCCAGGGCGGAGGTCACCTCATCAAACAGCATCACCTTGGGCCGCATCGCCAATGCGCGGGCAATCGCCACCCGTTGCTGCTGGCCGCCGGACAGGCGCGAGGGGTGCTGGTCTTTCTTGGAGATCATGCCGACCATTTCCAAGAGCTCCTCCGACCGGTCGCGCGCCTCCGCCTTGGAGAGCCCCAGCACCTGCACCGGCCCCTCCATGCAGTTCTCCAACGCCGTCAAATGCGGAAAGAGGTTGAAGTGCTGGAAACACATGCCGATATCGGCACGGCGGCTGCGCAGGTGCCGTTGGTTGGCGGGCACAAGCTGGCCGCCTTTAGGCATATGGGTCAGCGGCTTGCCGTCCACATAGATCACCCCGCCATTGATCCGCTCCAGCGTCATCAGCATCCGCAGCACGGTGGTTTTGCCCGAGCCTGAAGGGCCAATGATCGACACCATCTCACCTGCGCTAATATCCAGGTCCAGATCATCCAGAACGGTCAGCGCTCCATAAGATTTGCGCACCTTGCGAAAGCTCACCATCGGCGTGTCTTCGCCGGTCATCTCAAGCGGAAAGCCAGTCTTGTCCAGCATCGTTACAGTCCCAGTTTGCGGCGCACATACCCTTCGAACAGCCGGATCAAGCCGGCCGCCGGCAGGGAGATTGCCAGAAAGATAATGCCAACCATCGTGTAGGGTTCCAGGAACCGGTAGTTCTCGGACCCGATGGCATTGGCGGTATGAATAAGTTCGGCAACCCCGATCACCGACAGCATCGGCGTGTCCTTAAAGATGCCGACCAGATAGTTGCCCATGCCGGCCAGCGCCGGCGGGATCGCCTGCGGGATGATCACCCGTCGGTATTTCTGCGCCGTGGTCATGTTGAGCGCGATAGCGGCCTCCCACTGGCCTTTCGGCACGCTCTCAATGCCGCCGCGGTAGACCTCTGACAGGTAGCAGGCGTAGTGCAGACCGATCGCAATCATCCCGGACATCCAGGGGCTGAGCCGGACGCCGAACTGTGGCCCCACATAGAAGACAAAGAAGATCTGCAGGATCAGCGGGGTGGAGCGGATGAACTCCACGAATTCGCGCACGGTGAAGGTCAGGCCCCTTGACGGCGTACGCTGCGCCAGCGCCAGCATCAGCCCCAATACCACAGCTATGACGTACCCTGCGCCGGCTGCAATCAGTGTGTTGCCAGTGGCGTAGACCAGCCGCGGCAGGATTTCCCAGGTAAAGTCCCATTTCCAGTCGAACATGGCTCAGGTCCTCCCCAGCTTGCGCGCCATATGGCGTTCCAGCCAGCGCATGAACGGCGTCACTAAGAAGCGGGCCAGCACATAGTAGATCAATAGTGCCGCGCCAAAGACCTGCGCCGACAGGAAGGTGGAGGAGTTGATCTGCCGCGCCTCGAACATCAGGTCGGCAACCGAGATAAGCGACACCAGCGCGGTGCCTTTCAGCAGTTCGATCATCAGGTTGCCCCAGGGCGGCAGCATGTTGACCAGCGCCTGCGGCAGGATGATCCGCCGCATCCGCTGCGCCGGGCTCATGTTGATCGCCAGCGCCGCTTCCCATTGCCCCTTGGGCACCGACAGGATGCCGCCGCGCACCAGCTCCGCCCCGTAGGCGCCGATATTCATGCCAACCGCCAGATAGCCGGCGGTGAATTTCTCGATCGTCAGCCCGAACAGCGGCAGCACAAAGAAGATCCAGTAGAGCTGCACCACCAGCGAGGTGCCGCGGAAAATCTCAATATAGGTTACGGCAGCGCCACGCAGCAGCGCGTTCTGCGACAGCTTCATCAGCCCCATGCAGAGGGAAATGGCGACACCCAAAGCGGCGGCGAGCAGGAATTGTGCAACAGTTATCCCGGCGCCGGTCAACAGCCGCGGCCAGTACTGTGCCAGAAAGTCGTAGAGCCCCATCCGTCATTCGTCTTTCAAACAGAATTACATGCGGCGGAGCGCAGGGCTCCGCCGCACTGTCAGATCAGCGGTTGGCGCAGACCCACTCCGCGGTCTTGTCGCCAGGCAGGTTGCTTGCGGTGTACCCGTAGGCTTCAACGGACTGCATCATCGCGTCGGTGCCGACATAGCCAGAAAGCGCTGCGTTGAACTTGGCCATAAAGTCACTGTCCGCTTCGCGGAAGCCGACACCCACCCAGTTCTGCGTCCAATCCGGCAACGCAGCAGGATCGGTTACATCGACGGCATCGTCGTTTTCAGCCAGATGCGCGGCCTCAAAATAGGTCATTCCACCAGCGTCCGCTCGGCCCGCCTTGACCGCCGCAAGCATCTCGGTCGGTCCCGGAACCTGCATGATCATTGGATCGGTCAAGCCTTCTTTCTTGGCCGCTTCCACGGTGTTGTAGCCTGCGCCAGTGACCAGCATCGCCTCCGCCGCCAGAATGTCCTGATAGTTCTGGATGCCCTTGGGATTGCCCGCCGGCACGATGAAGGCATCGCCGGCCTGGGCAATCGGCTCGGAGAAGGCAATGTTCTGGCAGCGGCTGTTCAGAATATAAAGTCCGCCTGTGATCAGGTCATAGCGGTTGGCCTGCAGGCCGGGGATCAGCCCGCCCCAGTCGGTCACGGTCGTTTCCACGTTGTCGTGGCCCATTTCCTTCAGGATGCCGAGCGCGATTTCGTTCACAAAGCCCTTGGCGTCACCGTTTTCATCCGGGAAGCCCCAGATCGGGATGTTGGAGAAGCCGATGCGGATCGGCTCGCCCGCGGCGATCCGGTCCTCGATCGGGCCGGCCAGAGCTGCAACGCTGCTGACCACAACCGCAAGGGCTGCCGCGCCAATGGTTTTCAATGTTTTGTTAGTCATGATTTCCTCCCAGTTCATTCATGGATCAGTTGCTGTTTTGGTCCCGCCGCCTCTTTTGGGTCTTCCGGCAGGTTATGTTTCCGGCGCTGGCTGCCTATCAGAATCCGCGGCTTTTGCGGCTGCGCCTCCCCGCCCACGGCCCGCCCGAAGATCTGCGTTCCCCTTGTAAATATGGCGGCCCTGCCCAGGATCAGCTTAGCGTAAGGTCGCAAACACACATTTCAAAATGACCTTTCCTGCCGCCTTGTGATAACCAAGGGTTATGATTGTCCGCCGCTCCCCTCTTCTTCCGGCCGCAGGCCCTTATGCCCGCGCCAGCATCCTCTTGCTTTGCGGGTCGTAGAACGGCCTCAGGCTAACATCGGCTTCGATGCTTTTGCCCTCGACCAGAACCGTGAAGTTGCCGTCCGCCGCCGCAGCCTTGCCCGTTTGGCCCTCCGGCAGGGTCAGGAAACACAGGCCAACCGCGGCCCCAACCTTCTGCCCCCAGGCGCCGGCGGTCACGAAACCCGCAACCTTACCGTCCCGCAGCACCGGTTCATTGTGATGCAGCAGCAGCCCGGGATCGCGCAGCTTGATGGAACACAGGAACGGCCCCTTGTTCTCTGCCTTGCGCGCCAGATAGGCCTCTAAGCCGGTAAAGGGGACGGGTTTCTCTGTCTTGCAGACAAACTCCAGCCCGATCTGATGCGGTGCCTCGGTATAGGCCATGTCATGGCCCCAGTGCAGGAACCCCTTTTCCAGCCGCAGCGCGTTCAATGCCTCGCCGCCGATCAGCCGGATGCCGAACTCTTCGCCTGCCTGCATCAGCACCTCGAACACGTGCTCGGCAAAATCCGGGGTGACGAAAATCTCCCAGCCCAATTCGCCCGAATAGGACAGCCGCTGCGCAAAAACCGGGGCGTGGCCGATATGGAAATGGCGCAGGCTGTTGAACGGGAACGCCGCATTGGAAAGATCCGCATCGCTGACGGCTTGCAGCAGCGCCCGGCTCTGCGGCCCCATGACCCCCAGCACCCCAAAGGCCGCCGTCACATCCCGCAGCCGCACGTCCTCATCCTCGCGGATCAGGTCGCGCAGATGCAGATAGTCGCGCCGCGTGTGCGAGATTGAGCTCATCACCATGAAGCTCTCGTCCCCATGGCGCGCCACCGTGACGTCGCTCTCGATACCGCCGCGTTCGTTCAGCATCAGCGTATAGGCAACCCGGCCATTGGCCATCGCCATGTTGTTGGTGCAGGCCCGCTGCAAGAAGCTCTCGGCGTCCCTACCCTCAACCATCAGCTTGCCCAGCATCGAGTAGTCGATCATTGCAACCGCTTCGCGGGCGGCCTTCTGCTCCTCCTGCACATACGGGAACCAGTTCTGGCGGCCAAAGCTGTATTGGTACTTCGGCTCCACCCCTTCCGGTGCAAACCAGCCGGGCCGCTCCCAGCCCTGAACTTCGGTGAAACAGGCGCCGCGGGCCTTCATCGGATGATAGAACGGGGTGCGGCGCAGGTTCCGGACGGTCTCGCGCTGGCGGTTCGGCCAATGCATTGCATAGGTCAGCACAAGGGTTTCCGGGCAGCGCGCCTGCAGATAGGGGTCGCGCGCCTGAAACTCTTCGCAGCGCATTGGATCCATCTCGCTCAGGTCGATCGGCGGATGGCCGTCGATGATCCACTGCGCCAGCGCCCGGCCCGCGCCCGACCCGGATTGGATTCCGGTGGAGTTCACCCCGCCCAGAACAAAGTAATTCGCAATATCCGGCGCCTGTCCCAGGATGAACCGCCCGTCATAGGAATAGCTTTCCGGCCCGTTAAAAAAGGTGCGGATACCGGTTTTCTGCAGCAGCGGCACCCGGTTCATTGCCAGTTCCAGCACCTCCATCACGTCGTCTTCGACAAACGGCAGGCTGTCGAATTCAAAATCCTCGGATATCCCCCTCATGCCCCAGGGTTTGGCCTGGAAATGGGCAAAGCCGAACAGCAGCTTGCCGGCGTCCTCCTTCCAGTAGGTGCCGTCGCAATAGGACCGCAGCACCGGCAGATCGCTGGGTAGGTCCTCGATAGCCTCGGTCACCAGGTAATAATGCTCGCAGGCGTGCAGCGGCACGCCGACGCCGTTCTGCCGGCCCAATTCCCGCGCCCACATACCGCCGCAGTTCACGACATAATCGGCGCTGATCGTGCCTTCAGCGGTGCGCACGCCAACCGCCTTGCCGCGCTCGGTCAGCACTTCCTCGACCTTGATGTTCTCCAGAATTTTCGCACCGCGCATCCGCGCACCCTTGGCCAGCGCCGTGGTCAGATCCACCGGGTTGGCAGATCCGTCGCTGGGCATATAAATGCCGCCCAGAACGCCCTCTGGATTCATCAGCGGCCAGCGCTCCTGAATGGCCGCCGCTTCCATATAAAGTGCCTCAATGCCGAACAGCGCCGCGAAATCCGCCTTTCGCTTCAACTCCGCCATTCGCTCATCGTTAACGGCAATGGAGATCGACCCCGACCGGCGGTAACCCGGGTTCTGGCCGGTTTCCGCCTCAATCTCCTGCAGCAGCTCGATGCCGTATTTCGCAAACGCGGTTGTGGCATGGCTGCCCTGCAGCTGCCCGACCAGCCCGGCCGCGTGCCAGGTAGTGCCGCTGGTAAGCTGCTTGCGCTCCAGCAGCACCACATCGGTCAGCCCCTGTTTGGCCAAATGATAGGCTACAGAGCAGCCGTGAATGCCGCCGCCGATAATGACGACCTGAGCATGGGACGGGAGCTGTTTGGTCATGTGGTCGGATCCCATGTGTTAAGAGATGATTGGCAGCTCGCGCGGAGCGCGGCGCGAGAGTAATTCCGCGCCATCGGTGCGGATGACGATGTTTTCTTCGTGCAGCATCATCTTGTTGCCGCCGAAGGCGAAACCGGGCTCAAGCGTCAGCACCATGCCTTCCTCGATCATGGTATTGTCGCCGGGCATCAGCGATGGCCATTCGGTGACCTGCATGCCCAGCCCGTGGCCCATGCGCCCGATCTGATGGCCGGTGCAGCCGCCGTCCTCCAGCACTTTGGCCATCACCCCCCACAGGTCTGAGGTGGTGATGCCGGGCCGCGCCGCTTGCAATCCGGCCTCGGTTGCGTGCCAGGCCAGGTCATAGGCCCGTTTGGCTGCGTCCGCGGCATGGCCAAAGGCATAATTCCGGTCAAAATCGCAGCTGTAGCCGCCCCACAGCGACCCGGTATCCAGAAGCAGCATATCGCCGTCTGCAATCACCCGGTCCGTCGGCCGGTTGATCACATCCGCAAACCCGCCGGGACCAGAGCTGCCCACCAGATAAGGTACGTCTTCGGCGCCGTGCTGCAGCAGGCTGATCTTGAACTTGGCAAAGGCCTGACGCTCGGTGTCGCCTGCCCGGATATGGTTCGGCAAGTCCTCAAAGGCTGAAGAGGCTATGTTGCAGATCCGTGCGATCTTGGCGATCTCAGACTCGGATTTAACCATCCGCAGACTTCGGACGACATCGGTGCCGTCCGCAAGGCGGATACCGCCTAGGTTCTCCTGCAGTTTCAGGAAGTCCGCTGCCGGCATCCGCACATGGGTTTCATGCCCCATCGGCACCCCCAGGGTGCCGCCGCCGGGCATAAGCTCCCGCAGGGTGTCCGCCAGCAGCGAAATGCCGTCGTCCTCCGGCTGCGGCGCCAGCCATGTGCGGATATCGGAAACCCAGGTCAGCGCCATACTGGGTGCACCGATTTCCGGGATCACCGCCACCGGCGCGCCGCTGGCCGGGATCACCACAAACCAGGGCCGGGTCGGGCTGAGCCAGAAGATGGTGTCGAAGCCGGTGAAATAACGCACCTCCGGTTCGGTGGTCAGCAGCAGCGCATCCAGTCCAAGCCCCGCCATGATCTTCTGGGCGGCTTGCGTGCGCTGCTCAAACTCCTGTGTGGTAAACCCGCGCTCCGCGGCGGGGTGCATATCGGTCATTGTGTTATTCCTGCGGCTTCAACTGGGTGTGGAACAGTATGCCGGCCCCGGCGATGCTGCTGCGCAGGCCCGCAAGACGGGCCAGATGCCAGGCGGTAACCTGATTGCTGGATAGAACCGGCTTGCCGATGGCCGCCTCGGCCTCGGCGATGATGCCCATGACCCTCAGGCTGGTGCAGGACACGAACACGCCATCGCAATCCGCGCGGCCACCGATCTCCTTGACCGCCTCCAGAATGCTCTGAGAGGAAATCCGCGCCACCTTGAAGTCGTCGCTCTGGTTAAAGCTGCCGACCGCATTCACCTGGAACCCGGCGGCGGCCAGATTGTCCCGCATGCCTTTGGTCACCTCGGCGGCATAGGGGGTGATCAGCGCGATCCGCTTCAGTTTCAGCGCGCTCAGCGCCGCCTTGCATGCGGTCAGCGGGTTGGTGGTCTTTGCCGCCGGATGCACGCGGCGCAGGATCGCATCCACCCGGGCCTCGCCGATCATCGTCGCCCCAGACGTGCAGCAATAGCCGATCGCGTCCAGCCCGAAGGCAGCCGGCAGCAGCGCCGCCGCGACCGGCAGATCCGTTTCCATCTTCCGCAGCGTATCGCTGGTGACTTCCATCTCGTTGGGGATCCGTGCGTGATACAGCGCCACCCCGGGCTGGCGCAGCACACCCGACAGCTCATGCTCCAGGGTTTGGTCCGATTGCAGGACAATAAGGCCGATCCGGGCCGTGCCGCCCACCCCCCCGTCACTGGTGAATTGCAGTGCTTGAATATCCGGCGCCGCATTCATCGTCCTGCCTCCAAAACCCGCGGGATTTACGCCCCGCTCCCCCTGCCCATCCCTTGCAAACCTTGGCTGCGCCATGCACTCAGGATGTGGAACTCATATAACTGGTATATACCACCATTCTGGTATATACCAAATGAAAACTTGCGGGACCGCGCATCATGAACGCAGACGACCTGGACAAAACCAAAAAAACACCTGCTTTTCAGATGGTTATTGTCCATCTGCGGAATCAGATCCGCAGCGGCAAACTGGCAGCGCATGCAGCGCTGCCTTCGGAAAGAGCCATCGCGGAACAGTTTGGCATCAGCCGGATGACCGCACGCCGCGCGCTTCTTGCAGTTGAAATGGAAGGTCTCGCCTACAGTTCCGGGCGCCGCGGCCGATTCGTGTCGCCGCAGCGCGTGGCATATGACATCAGCAAGACTGTCAGCCTCTCGGCTCTGATCGGCCAGGACGGACCCGGCCTGACGATCAAGGTGATCTCCCAGCAAATGGCCCAAGCGGATGCAGCCTTGTCCGCAAAGCTGGCCGTGCCCGAAGGAGAGGTGCTGTATAAATACATCCGGGTGTTCCTGCTTCAGGACCACCCCGCCTTTGTCGAAGAGGAATACGCCATTGCCAGCCTATTCCCCGGCCTGTTCGACCACAACCTGCAGCAGTCGACCACGGTGCTGATGGAGCGGGAATACAACGTGCCCCCGCATTCCGGTGACATCACGATCCGGATGCGCGCATTGAATGAACAGGAAGCGGGATTACTGAACCTGCCAACCTACAATGCCGGCATCGAGCTTGAGCAGGTGATTTACGGGCCGGATGGCAAGCCGTTCTGCTTCGGCCGCCAGATTTGGCGCGGCGAGCTCGCGGAGTTCACCGCGCATGCCATCGTCAGGAGGTGATTTTCAGTCTTGAAAGTGCTTCTGAATGGCAGTTCTTCGAACTGCATGCGTCCCACACGGCGCGCTTCCACCTAAAGAAAGCCTGCGTGCAGATGGTGTTCGCTGCAAGCTGCATGACGGTCAATGACCACCTTCGCAGATCTCGGGGAATGTTTCGCGTTTGCGGAGAGAGACCAGTTCCTACCTAACCTGCCTTCATCCTCGCAAGCGCAGTAAGAATTGCACACCTGCAGTGACGGGCAGGATTGTCTCGTCCTGCGTGATTTCACTGACTGTCAAATATCGCAGTCGCGGTGAAAATCCGCAATGATGGGCCGCACCACGGCGGCGGCAGATAATGGCTAATGTCCGGTCAGGACCGGAGTTACAAATCGACCAAGCACCAAAACCCATGTTCTCGACCGTGTTCCGTCCTGAGCATCTCGAGGAACTGCGCGTGGGAGAGGTGGACACCATAATCCGTGATGGCCGCATCGCAGGACCGGCATTCGGCCAGATGGCGCGCCGCGTGGCAGTAGCGCGTGGATTTTCCGCCGGTCTGCGTGTCCAGCACCATGGCACGGCGCATCAGTGTGGCGGCAAGCGGGTGCTCAGCCTCGACGGCGTCTGCCGCGCTCATGAAGGTGTGATAGGGATCCTCGTTCAATTCCTCGGCCCGCGCCACTGCGATCCGCGTCGCGCGGCCGAAAGATGGCCTGTTCATCAGCAAACTGATCGCCGCACCCAAATGCGGATAGGCCTCGGCAAAGTCCAGGGCAGCCTCTTCTGCCTCAATGCCGCCGAAATCAGGAAGCAATTTCAGATACTTTCGAAAGCAAGGCGCACTGAGGGTCTGCGCGAAGGCCCTCCGCAGATGCGCCGTCAACTCCTCCGTCTCGCCCTGTTTTCGAGGTATTCTTCATAGACCGCGTCGAGATCCTAACGGAACATTCGGATTGACTTAAAATCCTCGGCGGTGCGGGCACGGGTAACGATGTCGAACGCCTCGTCAACGCGCCCCGCATCCAGCATTCTGCACTCGACGTCGGAGCCGATGGTGCCATAGGTCAGCTGTTCGTCGGAATAGCGTGCCATGCAGGCATCCACATCCCCTTGGGCGTCAGCCGCATCCGCAAGGATGGTCGACCGCGTCACCTGCTTGTTGCGCCGCACGCTGTCTTCGGCGGAAGAAATGTGGCCGTAGCCCCGGTATTGCTCGAGTTCCTGTTCGGTCGGCGGGGTGACCACCCATACTTGCATGATCTGCTTGAGATGCTCGAGCCTCTCCTGCCCCAGCACCTCCACCGTCGCGGGGATGAACCCGTCGAACTCGCCGTAGCCCGCATTGGCGAAAGCGTCGAGAACGCGCTCCTGCAGGGCGGTGCGGTCCTGGGAAACGGTGGGCGATAGTTTTGCGATCAGGTCCACCGCCTCACTCATGACGCCGCCAATCGGGCCATTGCTATCATCCGTGCGTTCGTGGACCGAGGGGGCCAGGTGCAGGAATGACCAGAGCAGTTCAAACGCTTCGTTCGGGTCATCGGGGGCGATGGTTTTTTCGATCATTGCCAGGAGCCCCTCCAGATCCTTGACCAGCGCCCTTTGCTTGCGCCAGTCGACGAAGCTGGTTGCGCGGCGCAAAGAAGCAAAGCGTTTGCGGAGATCAGCGGCAACTTCCTTAGGACCTTGGACGGCACTGAGCTCCATTCGCGCGCGGCGCTGTAGAGCGGCGCTTCCCTGGACAAGACCCATGACCAGTGCGGCGTGCTTCTCCGCGGACAATGTCGTACAGGTCTTGCTGCCGCAAGCACCAAAAGCCGCTTCCAGGAAGCTGCCCGAAACTATGGAACCGCTTCTATGGGCCGGTTGCGCAGGAGGGGCTGGCAGGTTGATGGAACTGCTCGCAGTGACACCGAATGGCCTATTCGAGCCCATTGAAGCTCATAATTGCCTTACTGCAGCAATAAAACTGCTGACCAACTCAGGGAACACCGGCAGCACAAAGACGATAAGCTTCAATGATCTCGGATGACAAAAGATCAGCATCCTCTTCCCTCATACCGTAACCGATAACAGAGGCTCGAATGATCTTCCGGCCCGCCCATTCGCCGTGGGTGGGGTATACCTTTCCATTGTCTTGAATGCGCTGCAGGACCCGCATGGTCAGATCGTCGCCATCCGGCCCCTCGCCGCAGCAGATTGCGACCTGGTTGCTGTGGATCTGGTTCAGAACTGTCAGGCCGGGCTCGTTCGAAACCGTTCGGGCAACGCGCTGCGCCAGGCGGCAGTGGCGTGCTACCATTTCACAAACGCCTGCCCGCCCGAGGTGCTGAAGTATCGCATAGCTCGGGACACCCCTTGCACGCCGGGATAGCTCCGGCGTTGAATCACTTGGCTCCCAATGCTCTGTTGTATCCGGAAGATAGGCACCCCGGGCAGACATCGATGCAACAAGCGGCGCCCGGTCGCGCACGATGACCATGCCTGCATCGAATGGCGCGTTGAGCCACTTGTGCAGGTCAATCGCCCAACTGTCTGCTTCAGCAACCCCCTCCAACCGGTTTGCCAATTCTGGCACGGCGGCGAGCCAGAGCCCAAAGGCGCCATCCACATGAACCCAGCCGTTCCGCTCGCGCACCATTGGGATTAGCTCGGCAAACGAGTCGAAGGCGCCGGTGTTTATTTGACCTGCCTGCAGGATGACAAGCGGCGAGCTGCTGCAGCTGTCCAAGGCAGCCCGGAACGCATCCGGCTTTATCCTCCCTTCGCCGTCCGCTGCGACGATGTTTGTCCGGCCCGCGCCAAAGCCAGCATAGCGCAGGGCAGCGAATGGGGCGGAATGCGCATCCTGCCCGATCAAAACGGGAATCTCGGGTGCCGAAAACAGCCCGTCAGCTTCAACATCCCACCCCTTGGCAGCCAGCAGCGCATTGCGTGCGGCCATGACGCCAACCATGTTGGCCACTGTGCCGCCTGTGACAAGACCGGCACCGCTTTCGGAGGGCAGTGACAGCAACTCTATTACCCAGTTGCAAACAGCGCGCTCCATTCCGGTTATTGCTGGCGTTTCAAAAGATGAGCCTGCGTTCTGCCCCCAGGCTGACACTAAAATGTCGGCAGCTACACCGACAGGATGCGACGCGCCGAGGACATATCCGAAAAAGGTCGGCCCCGCCATTTTGTGCAGACCGCCTTTAGACAGCCGCACGATATCCCCGATTACCTCACTTTCCGGAACTCCTGTTTCAGGAACAGGGCCTAGGAAGCGGCTTACAGCTTCGCCAAGTCCCAAGGCAGGTCGGGCAGGCTCATTCGGCAGCTCCTCGCGATAGGTTTTTGCCGCCTTGCAGGCTGCCTCTAAAGCTTGCGCCTGCCCTTCGCTCAAACCTTGCCGCACTCGTCCCATCACAAAACCCGCTACCAGAAAACTACGCGTGGAAAGGTAGCATGGATTGTTCTGAAATGCCTTGGAGTACGTGCAGCCAAAGAGCGTTTCTTGCGGGCCGAGGCATTGACTGGATAGAAATGCTGCACCTGATTGCGAACGGCCGCATTGGGGAGGCCGCACTGCGGTGACTGGAACCCTGCAAAAAGGCAGGTAAGGGCCGTCTGCGTCTCTCCCCACAGGCGCAAAGCGGGCTTTCGCTGCAGGCGCGACCAATCACCGTCAAGAGGAACATGCAGTCCTTCGCTAGTCTACTCAAAATAGCAGTCCGTGCGTCTTGTCCGTCACCACTTCCGTATCGCAGTGCATCGTGATCCACTTGTTCAGCGTCGATACGCCAACACCCAAATCAGACGCCACCTGTTTGCCTGTGAGACCGCTGGTCAGCGCGATCCGTACTGCATCAGGGCGGAATTCGTCCGTCCATTTCGTTCCCATAGCTCGTCTCCTTTGCTTCAATACATACTATCAAAGGAGCGGCATCAAACCGCGACACGTCCAGCTTGATCAGAACATGCCGGAACCGCACAGGACGGCCTGCCCGCCCCTTGTGGCCTCTGTATTGGACGCCCCTGAGTTGCCCCATAAGCAAAGCCAGGGCAGCTCCGCTGGTTGTTGCGGGTTTTATAGCCCCAAAGTAATATTGCGACATGGTTTCCTCCCGATTGGAGCAGTGCTAATGCGCCCGCCCGTATCCCTTGGCGACCCTAACAAAAGCGCAGGCAATATCTGCCCCGCTGAATCGACGATCTACTGATGAACCCTGAACGGGTCGCACTTGATCGCACTGATCGTGCACCCGTGGGCAGTTCCTGACCGTTTGCCGCAACGGCCGGTGTCGCCCGGAACAGAGGGTCAAACGACACGTAGAGACCTCCGGCGGAGCACGCCGCCGCACCTCCGACCAGTGCCGCCAGCCCAAGGGCATGTTGCAACTGCCCTGGCCGTTGCCATCCTGGGACCATCGTAATGATTGCTCCCATGCCCTTCCCAACTCCGACCAGCGCAGTTGCTGCAACCGGCAGGCCAATAGCAGCGATGGTAGGCCCGAGGGCAACAGACAGCCCGCCAGCCAGGACAATGTTTCGCTTCACTTACGGGGATAGCGCGGCAAACCTATGGATAGCCCCGCTGACGTGCTCCTTCAACGGCACCAAGAACGGGACAATTTCTTTGCCCAGCTCCTCATTTACGTCGCCAAATGCATTTGGAATGCTGGCGCCAAGCGCAACGTCAGAACCACCCCGCGATGGATGCACAGGTGCCAGTTGCCTCTATGCCCGCAGCCGAAACCGCTGGTTTCGTCAGCCGTGAAGGCATAGATGATCTCGGTCCCGGCTACATCGCGCATGGCAAGATCGCCGGCCCCCGGCAGGCGCAGGACCCTGGGCCTGTCAGGTTAATCCTTTCCGTCCCGCGGGGAATGACAAATTGGTGGACGACCGGGCCTTCCAGGCCACGGAGGAAGCTGGTGAACGGACCAATCGGAGGCATGCAGGAACTCCCAGGCAGGTTTCGCTTCAAGGCTGCTTCCCCTGTGTCAGAGAGTTACAGACAAACATCCGGAAAACCGGGCGTGCGCGGTTCAGGCCTGCGGCGCAACATCCTGCAGCCAGCCACGGGAGCGCAGCCTAGTGCGTCCGGTCAGGAGGCACCAAACCATAGAAACTTACAGGATCATGCCATTCTCAGGCCGCCTTCACCCGGCTGTAAGCTTTTAGCTTTCATAATCCCCGCCGTCCGGTAGGGTGGCTTCAGAGCAGGGCAAATTACTTGTTCCGTAGCGATTTCGATACTGTTTTCAGGCGCCGCCCCCGCCGCAAGATTATTCAAGAGGCACCAGAAATATGGCGACAGAAAAGCTCACCATCATCAAAGCTGACGTTAAAAATGAGGTCACCAAAAAGGTGAAGCCAAAATTTGTTCAGCTCGGCAACATGAACTTTGCCGCAACCGTCGAGGTCGACAAGAGCGTTGCCAAGGAACTCGACACCGACGCCCGCTTTGTCGCCAAGCTGTATGACGATGCCACCAAAGAATACAAAAAGCTGCTGAACGAATGCTGCCTTCGGGTGGATGCCGCGAACAACCTAGGCTCGGTGATGCCGCTGAGCGACAAGGAATGCAAAGAGCTGGACGCCGACATCAAGAAGATCTTTGCCACATATGAAAAGTCGATTGAGCAAGTTGCGACCAAGCATTTCGACAAATGGAAACAGGCCAACAAGGACCGCAAGAAATACCGCATCAAGGTGGTGAGCGCGATCGTGCTTGGCAGCGCTGCCGCCATCGGCTCCACCGCGTCGCTTGCGGCGGGCGCCGTGACCGGTGGCGTCTCCATTGCCGCCAGCATCTATGGCATTGCGCAAAGCATCGTTTCAGTTGCGCGTGCGGTGCAAAAAGTGACGTCCGACATCGTCAAGATCCATGGCGAGCTTGAGAAGGCGCTGAAGCAACTGGTTTCTGCCTATGAGAAGCAATCCAAGGCCAAGGTGAAAGCCAAGGAGATTGGCAAGGAATTTCTGGCCGATTTCCTGATGATCGAAACCGCGGGCTTCAACCGGGTCGACAAGCATTTGGAAACCTACAAAGCCAAGCTCAAGAACATAGATCTGGAAATCGCCGCCCTGGGCAAGGAACTGAACAAGCTGCTGGACAAACAAGGCAAGCTCGACAAGGAAATCGAGAAGAAGCTGGGCAAGATGGCCAAAGACCGGGGCTACAAGAGCAAGAAGCTGGACGGGCTGTTTGCCGCAATGGAGGCTGCCCGTAAGGAAACAGCCAAGCTGATCAAGAGCATCGAGGCCTATCACGTCAGCATCAAGCCGGCCGAGAAGTTCCGCGACAACTCGCAAAAAGCCGTCGACGCCCTGCGCCACAAGGATCCGGTATGGGCAAAATGGGTTATCTGGGTTGGCAGCCTGGGCCTCAGCACTACGGTCACCAGCATAGCCTCCGGCGGAGAAAACCTGGTCAAGGCTGCCTCTGCCATCGAAACCGGGTTCAATACCCTGTCCAAAGAGTTTGCGTGACGGCCGGCTGAGCAGCAAGCCCGGATCCGTGCACCCGTAGATTGGCAGCCCTTGCAGGGCTGCCAATGCGCTTTGACCCTCGCGCTGTCAGCGGGCGATAACAATATCCGCTTTCAACCCGCCCAGCTCCGCGCTTTCCCCCAACCGCAGGGTGCCGCCATGAGCACGCGCGGTATCGGCGACAATTGCCAGCCCCAGCCCGACGCCGGATCCACGGTTCTGATTACGGGCCGGATCCAGACGGGTGAAGGGGCGCACTGCGTCGCCGCGCTGTTCAGCCGGAATGCCCGGTCCGTCATCTTCAACCCGGATCCGCATCGACTTGTCTGTCATCGCAACGGAAACCCGCGCCCGAGTGCCATAGCGCACAGCATTGGAAATCAGGTTTGCAACCGCGCGGCGCATTGGCTGTCGGCGCAGCATGACCTGCCCCTCGCCGGACATTTCACCCAGCGTCACCTGCTGCTCCTGCCGCTGCCAGTCACTGATGATATCGCGAACCAGCTCTTGCGGGTCCACCGGCTCCGGCTCGCTGACAGCGGCGCCGCGGGAGAAGTCCAGGAACGCATCAAGCAGCGCCTGCATTTCATCAACATCACGCAGCATCGGCGCCGCATCCTCCTCGTCCAGCATCGCCAGCTCCAGCTTCATCCGGGTCAGCGGCGTGCGCAGATCGTGGCTGACCCCCGACAGCATCAGCGTGCGCTGTTCGATTTGCCGTTCGATCCGCGCACGCATATCCAGAAAGGCGCTGCCCGCCGCCCGCACCTCTGTTGCACCGGATGGCGAATACGGAACCGCGCGCCCGCGGCCGAAGGCCTCTGCCGCGTTGGCCAGCCGCTTGATCGGCCGCAGCTGGTTTCGCATGTAGAGAAAGGAGATCATCATCATGAAAAAGCCGAATAGCAGCATGGTGACAATCAGCTGGTGCGGCGCCGCGGCAGTCAGCCTGCGGCGGTCAAAGCTTAGCTCCACCAGCCCATGCGCGGAACCAAAATAGACCTGCACCATCCGGTCAGGCAGGAACCGTGCCGCCAGGAATCCCGGAAAGTTCTTTTCCATTTCCTCGCGCACCACACGGCCAGAGAATTCGATCAGGCTGAACTCATCTTCCGGCAGCGCTGCGCCAGGCGGCAGAAACCGCGCCTGCATCTGCAGCGGCTGCAGCACCGGTGCAATCTGTGCCAGCGCCGCTTCCTGATCCGGCGCGGCATCCGCGATTTGGCGCAGCAGCTCCATCTCGCGCTGAATGGTCGCCGTCATCTGCACCGTCACATCCTCAAGGTCGCGCTTGATGAACACAACAGAGATCACGATTTGCAGCGCCACGATCGGCACCACCAGGATCAGGGCCGCCCGGGCGTAAAGGCTGCGCGGCATATATCGTTTGAGCCATTGGAAGAACATGGGCTAAGCCTATAGGGCGCCGGGGAAAGAGGGAAGATTGCCCGGACCGGGAAATCATCAATGAGGCAGGACTATGCAGGCACCGGACGACTTCAACCCGCAACCCGGACTGGTAGAAGAACTGGAGCCAGGCCTGCGCCGCATTCTGGCGCCGAACCCCTCCCCCATGACCTACCGCGGCACCAACACTTATCTGCTGGGCACCGGCGGGCTTGCGGTGATCGATCCGGGGCCGGATTCGGAAGCGCATCTTGCTGCAATCCTTGCGGCGGTGCAGCCCGGACAGCAGATCACCCATATTATCGTCACCCACAGCCACCTGGATCATTCTCCGCTGGCGCGCGGTCTCAGCCAGGCCATCGGCGCGCCGGTATATGCCTTTGGCGGCTCCCAGGCAGGGCGCAGCGATGTCATGACGCGCCTGGCAGCAGACGGGCTGGCCGGCGGCGGTGAAGGCATCGACAGAGAATTCGCACCCGATGTCACGGTGGGTGACGGTGAAGTCATCCGCGGGGACGGCTGGGACCTGGAAGTGATCCACACCCCCGGCCACCTGGGCAACCACATCGCGCTGGCGTGGAAAGATGCCTGCTTTACCGCCGATCACGTCATGGGCTGGGCCAGCTCCCTGGTGTCGCCGCCCGAAGGCGACCTGACCGATTTCATGGCCTCTTGCCGCCGCTTGCGGCAGCGCAACTGGCGGGTTTTTCACGCCGGCCACGGCGCGCCCATTTCCGACCCGGCCGGGCGGCTCGACTGGCTGATTGCCCACCGGGAATCGCGTGAATCCGCGATTCTGGCGGCTTTGGCGCATGCCCCGGCCACTGCCCGCAGCCTGGCAGAGCAGATCTACACCGACACCCCGCCTGCGCTCCTAAAGGCCGCTGAGCGAAATGTTTTTGCGCATCTCGTAGACCTCACAGGCCGCGGATTGACGACACCGCAGGGTACCCTGTCGGCATCGTCGGTCTTCGCGCTGAGCAACGGCTGACTTTTTTTTTCAAAAAAGTGCCCGCCGCCCTCTGGACGCCCCATTCCGGGAACGCTATACGGCACGAACCGTTCCGGCGTAGCTCAGCGGTAGAGCAGTTGACTGTTAATCAATTGGTCGTAGGTTCGATCCCTACCGCCGGAGCCATAATAAGCCCTCAAGCCTCAACCGCTTGAGGGCTTTTTTGCATGTAGCTTGCCCCATCTTCGTAAGAGCCCCGCAACGCCACTGCGCGTCCCGTGACAGCGCTCTTTCCAATCAAAGTTATGTCTATATATATTGGCATTAACAAATTTTATTTGGAGGCAGCATGGCCGCACCCCGGGCAAACATGAGCTATCGCGACATCAAGCAGGTGGTGCTGGACCGCATCCACAACAAGATCTGGGCGCCGGACAGCCTGCTGCCCAGCGAAACCGACCTCGCCGAGGAGTTTTCTAGCACCCGCACCACCGTCAACCGTGCTCTGAGGGAACTGGCTGAGGAAGGCTATCTGGAGCGCAAGCGCAAGGCCGGCACAAGGGTCCTGAACGCGCCGGTCAGGAAAGCGCAGTTTGCCATACCGCTGGTCCGGGATGAAATCTCTGAAACCGGCGCTGAATACCGCTATGCGCTTGTGCAGCGGGCTGTCATGCCAGCACCAGGCTGGCTGTCGGCCAGAATGAACATCCCGCACGGCCGCGACGTGCTGCACCTCAGATGCATGCACTATGCCGGAAATGCACCGTTTCAGTATGAGGTGCGCTGGATCGTTCCGGACAGCATCCCTGATGTTCTGGAGGCTGACTTCTCCCGCTCCGGCCCCAACGACTGGCTGGTGCAGAAGGTGCCGTTTACCAATCTGGAGCTAAGTTTTCTGGCGACCAAGGCCGACCAATCCGTAGCCGAGTTTCTGGACGCGCAGGCGGGTGATCCGATCTTTACTGCAGAACGCATCACCTGGCTGCGCGGTCAGCCCGTTACCCTGGCAAAACTGTTTTTTGCACCGGGCTACAGGATGACGACCAACTTGTAGAAGGGGTCAAAAACCAGTTTACGCACCCCTTCCGGCCCGCCGCCAAATCCGCTGGCGGTGGGTAAAAAAATTACGTCCGCATGAGAATTTCCTCTGGACGCAGCAATCGGGAAATCCTATACGACGCCACATGTTCCGGCGTAGCTCAGCGGTAGAGCAGTTGACTGTTAATCAATTGGTCGTAGGTTCGATCCCTACCGCCGGAGCCAAAAAATTCAAGGGCTTAGCGCTTCACCGCTAGGCCCTTTTCTTTTACGGCATTGATCCTTGCAGCGCATGAACGAACAGCCGTCCTGTTCGGGAAACCTGCAAGAAAACGCACCGCCAGACAGCCCTGTTCCCGGCGGCGCGCTGTGCAATGGTCAACTGTTGGGACGCACGCGTGCTGCGGTCTTGTTGGCAAAGGCCTCCAGCCGTTCGCGCGCAGCGGGCTGGGTGTTCACTACGCCTGCCACCACTGCCTCAGCATAGGCGGCATCCATGCCGGACATGTTGTTCAGATGGCTGATTGCCGAACAGATCGCATAGTTGGTCAGCGGCAGGTTTTCAGCGATCTTGTCCGCCAGTTCCAGCGCCTTGTCGAAGCTCGAGCCTTCGGTGATGTATTGCGCCAGTCCCAGATCGACCGCTTCCTGGCCCTGATAAACGCGGCCGGTCAGAATCATGTCGATCATCCGGTATTTGCCGATCATGTCAGAGACCCGGATGGTGGCCCCGCCGCCGGTGAAGATGCCGCGCTGGCCCTCGGGCAGCGCAAAATAGGTGCTCTGATCGATCACCCGGATATGCGCCGCGCTTGCGAGTTCCAGCCCGCCGCCGACAACCGCGCCCTGCAGAGCGGCGATAACCGGGACGCCGCCGTATTCCATCTTGTTGAAGGCTTCATGCCAGCGCAGGCACACATGCATGAAATCGTCGGGGCTGCGGTCTGCTTTCCAATGTTCAACCAGGTCAAGGCCCGCACAGAAATGATCGCCCTTCCCGGCCAGCACCACTGCCTTGACACCATTGCGGTGGGCGTTGCTGAAGAAGCTGACCAGTTCCTCGATGGTTGCGGTATCCAGCGCGTTGCGCTTGGTCGGGCGGTTCAGCCGGACAATGCTGACGCCATTGTCCTTCTGTTCAATTTCAAGGTTTTCATAAGATTGCACATTTGCCGCTTGGGTCATGAGTCCGGCCTTTTCTTTGTTTTCCAGCACCGAGCCGTGCCGCTGTGATTAGATGTTCAGAGATTGAGTGCGGCATCGCCCAGGCTGGCGCTGCCTTCGGTGATGCGCAAGTTTTCGGCTCCGCACTCCACCAGGATGTGCTGGGCGTAGAAAACTGCGGTTGCAATTTTCCGGGTCATGAAGCCCGTGTCTTCGCCTTGCTCCAGCTTGGCGCTGGCCGCCAGAATGGACCGGCCCAGCTGCCAGGCAGCGGCCAGATTGCCAGTCAGCATCAGGAACGGGACACTGCCGCCAAAAGCTGCATTCGGGTCCTTGCCTGCGGTGTTCAGCAGCCACTCCAGGCTGGCCTCAAACATCTGGCACGCCTCGCCCAGCCGCTTTGCCACGGCCTGCGCCTGAGCATTGCCCCCCCTGCAACGCCTGCTCGGTCTCCTGTACCATCCCCGCAAAACGGCGGGCAGTTGCACCGCCGTCCCGCAGCACCTTGCGGCCCAGCAGGTCATTAGCCTGAATTGCAGTTGTGCCCTCATAGATCGGCAGGATCCGCGCATCACGGTAGAACTGGGCAACACCCGTCTCCTCAATGAAGCCCATGCCGCCATGCACCTGCACCCCCAGCGAGGTAACTTCCAGCGACCGCTCGGTGCAGAATGCCTTGACAAGCGGCACCAGGAATTCGGCCATATCCTCAGCGTCAGTGTAGCCCTGCTTGGCCAGATCCAGCCAGCCCGCAGTGGCAATCGCCAGCGCCCGGCCGCCTTCGGTCAGCGCCCGCATCCGCAACAGCATCCGCTGCACGTCCGGGTGCCGGATGATCGGAGCCGCATCTTTGGTACTGCCGTCCACCGGGCGGCTTTGCACGCGCTCCTGTGCATATTGCAGCGCATGCTGACAGGCGCGTTCCGACACTGCGACACCCTGCACACCCACGGCGAAGCGGGCGGCACGCATCATCACGAACATGTACTCCAGCCCGCGGTTCTCCTCTCCCACCAGGAAACCGGTCGCACCATCGTATTCCAGCACCGCAGTCGGGCTCGCGCGGACACCCAGCTTGTGTTCCAGGCTAACGCAGGTGACTGCGTTGCGACGGCCCAGCGTGCCGTCCTCCTCTACCAGGAACTTCGGTACAATAAACAGGCTCAGCCCCTTGGGGCCTGCCGGAGCATTCGGGGTGCGGGCCAGCACCAGATGAATGATGTTCTCTGTCAGCCCATGCTCGCCATAGGTGATGAATATCTTGGTGCCGGAAACCGCATAGGTTCCATCTGCAGCTGGTTCCGCCTTGCATCGCACCCGCCCAAGGTCGCTGCCTGCCTGCGGCTCTGTCAAATTCATGGTGCCGGACCACTGGCCGGAAATCATCCGCTCCAGGTACTTCTGCTTCTGCGCATCCGATCCGGTCAGCAGCAGCGCCTCCACCGCACCATCGGTCAGCAGCGGGCACAGGCCAAAGCTCAGGTCAGACGCATTCAAAATCTCGGTCGCAGCCGCCGCAGCTGCTCGCGGCAGTCCCATGCCGCCGAACTCCTCCGGGTGCGGCAAGCTTTGCCAGCCCATTTCGGCGAATTGCGCATAGGCCTGCGTATAGGCCTCAGGCAAAACGGCTTCTGTCCCGTCCAGACGCGCACCGGCTTCATCCCCAACGCGGGACAACGGCGCAACGATGTCAGAGCAGAAGCGTCCCAGCGCCTCTAGCGCAGCGCCAACATCTTCCAGTTCGATCCCACCGCCAGCAGCACCTGCTTCCGGCGTGGGCGGCAGGTGTTCAATATTGAACATGATATCGCGAATGGGCGCCTGATAGGTCATTTCCGCAGCTCCGGACTATTGTTCCCTAATGCCAGATACGCGTTGCAAGACGGCTATTCCACGTTCATTACAGACATAATCCTTTCAAAAAGTGACAGCACGCCCATACACAATGCAGATCCCGCCGCCAGACTCCTCCAGCCTTGCAACCGTGTCGCCGCAGTTTGCCGGCGACTGGCTGCAAGCGTTGCGCCAGTGCAGCACGGAAAGCCAGCTGGCCTCCTTCCTGCACCGGGCCGGGCTGCATCTGGCAGAGGGGCAGCTGACACACCGTGTCACACTGGATCAGATCGTGCGGCTTTATCAGATGGCCGCAGTTGAAACCGGGGACGAGATGACCGGCCTCTGGAGCCGCCCGGTCCGGCCCAGGGCCTTGCAGCACTTGCTGACAACCGTGCGCGAGGCCAGCACACTGCCCGCTGCCCTGCACCGGTTTTCGACATTCTGGAACCTGCTGCTGGATGACTACCGGGTTGACCTGACAGAGGATGCGGCCAGCACCGGCTTGCAGCTGGTGCCACAGGGCGGGCATCCCGTGCAGCGGTTCGGGCACATGCTGATCCTGAAATTGGCACATGGTCTGCTGTCGTGGCTTGCTGGATATGAAGTGCCGGTCCGGGCTGTACAGTTCGCCTTTGAACGCCCCGCGTTTGCCCAGGACTATGCGGTCATCTTCCCTGCCCCTGTCAGCTTTGGTGCGCGGTGGTCCGCGATCGTCTTTGACACCGGCACGCTTGGCCTGCCAGGCCATCGCAGCAACGCAGAGCTGAACGCATTTCTGGACCGCGCCCCCCGTGATTGGATCTTCACCGGGTTCCGTGAACACACCCAATCGCTGAAAGTTCGGGAATTCCTTTACCGGAGCAGCTGGGAGAACTGCCATCTTGCGGACGTGGCGCAAGCGCTGAAGGTAACACCACGAACGTTGATGCGGCGCCTGGATGCGGAGGACACCTCCTTTCAGGCCATCAAGGACGGGCTGCGCCGCGACCTGGCGATCCGTGATCTGCAATCCGGCCTGAAAAGCATCGAGGAAATTTCGCAGGACACCGGATTTTCCTCTGCCGCCAACTTTCACCGGGCGTTCCGCCGCTGGACCGGCGCACCGCCGAGCGCCTACAGGTCAGCGGCAGGATGACGGCAGCCGCCCCGTCACCCGAGCACCGCGGGCAAAGCTGCATAGCCGCGGAACCTGATCCGCCCGCCGGGCACCCGCCCCGGCAGCAGGCGGTAGCCCGGAAACCGGCGCAACAGGCGTTCGATGGCGATTTTTCCCTCCAGCCGCGCCAGCGTCAGGCCGACACAGACATGCGGCCCGCCGGCAAAGGCCAGGTGCCGGTTCGGTGTCCGGGTGATGTCAAACTCTTCCGGGTTCTCAAACACCTCCGGATCGCGGTTCGCAGCCCCGATCACCAGATGCAGGTTGGTTCCCGCAGGCACCTGGAGGCCGCCAATCTCCGCCTCAGCGGTGGTTTCGCGGTTGCCCAGCTGGTTTGGAGAGCGGAACCGCAGCATTTCCTCCACCGCGGGCTTGATCAGCTCCGGTTCTTCCAGCAAGCGCCGCCGTTGCTCTGGATGGTCGTTCAGCAGCGCCAGCCCGTTGCCGATCAGGTTGGTGGTGGTCTCGTGACCCGCATTCAGGATGAAGATGCAGTTCTGGATCAGCTCGATCTCGCTGAGCGTTCCATCAGCGCCCTCGCCCCGGATCAGCCGGGTCAGAACATCGGTCTCACTGTCGCCCGGCTTGGCCCGCCGCCGGGCGATCAGGTCTTGCAGGTAGTCCTTGAACTCCTCCACCGCGCGATGCCCTGCGGCCAGTTGCGCCTCGCTCAGCGCAGGCTCCAGTGCGCCGAGGATCGCCAGTGACCAATCCCGCAATGGCGCCCGTTCCGCCATCGGCACATCCAACAGGTTGCCAATAATCTGGATCGGGATGGAGGCAGCAAAATCGCCGATCAGATCCGCCTTATCCCGGCCTGCTATCTCCTCAAGCAGTTGATCGACAGTCTCAACCAGCCCCGGCTCCATCTTTGCAATGGCCCGCGGCGTCAGGGCGGACGTCATGATCTTGCGCACCCGCGTGTGCAGAGGCGGATCAGAGAATACCAGCGATGTCGTGTGATGCTCAAACAGCGGCGAGCCCTCGCCGTATTTCGGACCAAAGACACGCTTCTTGTCAGAGGAGAACAAAGTGGTGTCCCGGTAAATCCGGTCCAGATCCGCATGACGGCAGACCAAAAGGGATCCATCCGGTTGCGGCAGCACCGGGGCCTCGCGCAACAAGGCATCATAGTAAGGAAAAGGATCCTCAACAAAACCCACCGGCGGATTTGCCAGATCAAATCCCTTTATACTCGCAGGTACACGCGCCCCACTGCTCATCCGCTATCCTCCAGCTGGCTGCCCGGCCAGCGTTTCCCCCGCAAATGTGACTGTCAATCGCCCAGTCCGTCACGGAACCCAGCGTCAAAAGACTGCAGAGTGATTTTTCGTGAAGCCAGTTTTCCACGTGACAAGAAGGAAGGGCGCAGATAGAAACAAACCATGAACACAGCCATTTCCTCCATCCGCAATCTGGGCCCCGCCTATGAGGAAGCCTGCCGCCAGGCGGGCATTGCTTCCGCCGAGGAGCTGCGCACGCTTGGCGCCGATGCGGCCTATGCCAGGCTTTTGCAAACCGGCACCCGCCCCCATTTTATCGGCTACTACGTGCTGGTGATGGCGCTTCAGGGACGCCCGTGGAACGACTGCAAGGGCAAGGAAAAGGAAGAACTGCGCAAACGCTTTGATGCAATCAAGGCTGAGGTGCGCCCGCAGCACAGTTCCAAACTGCTGGCAGAGCTGGACGCCATCGGCGTGCGCGCAACCCCGGCGGACCTGAAGACGCTCTGACTTCGCGACAGGGCTTCGGACAGGTGAATGCGGGGCCGCAGAAAGCCGGCCGGCTGGTAAATCTGCAACCTTTTCCGGTGCCGCGGCGTTGTGTCTCCAAGAACAGACGCAACGAAGGGAGATCCGTCATGGACCTGATCCGCATCATTTTCGCAGTCATCTTGCCGCCGCTGGGCGTGTTCCTGCAGGTGGGCCTGGGCAAGCACTTCTGGCTGAACATCCTGCTCACGCTTCTTGGCTACATTCCTGGCATCGTGCACGCGGTGTGGATTATCGCACGGACGCCCAGCCATGCCTGATCTGCCGGAACATCAGCACAAGCAGCTGAAAGCGCTGGAGCGTCTTGCCCATCGCATGGACCGCGCCTTCCGCATTCCGGTGATCGGGCTAAGGGTCGGCTGGGACAGCATCGCCGGTCTTGTGCCTGGCATTGGGGATGTTCTTGCCCTGCTGCCAGCAGGGTACATTCTCTACTCGGGATACCGCCTGGGCGCCTCCCCCCGGGTGCTGGCCCGGATGGCGGCCAATTCCGGGATTGACGCGCTAATCGGTGCGGTGCCGGTCCTGGGCGACCTGTTTGATGCGGCCTGGAAATCCAACACCCGCAACACCGCCTTGTTGCGCCGCCATTTGGAGGAGAAGGGAAACAGGGGCGAGCCGCTGCCAAAACGCCTTGGCCGGCGGAAATTCTCCAGCCTCACCGCGCCGCGGGAACTGCGGTATTCCCCTGCGTTTGCCGCCCCCCCGGACCGACGGCAGCACCAGCCACAGCTGCGCCAGCACCCTCTGGGCCGGGCATTTCCGCAATAAAAAAGGGCTGCAGCCCTCAGGCTGCAGCCCTTAATACCGGTTAAGCGTTTGGCTTAGCCGACCAGCTCGAGGCCGGAGAAGAAGTAGGCGATTTCAACCGCTGCGGTTTCCGGCGCGTCGGAACCGTGAACGGAGTTTTCACCTACCGATTCAGCGAATTCGGCGCGGATGGTGCCGGCCGCGGCGTCTGCCGGGTTGGTGGCGCCCATGACTTCGCGGTTTTTCGCGATGGCGTTTTCGCCTTCCAGAACCTGTGCAACGATCGGCGCGGAAGCCATGAATTCGCACAGCTCGTCGTAGAACGGACGCTCGGCGTGCACCTTGTAGAACTCGCCCGCTTGCGCCTTGGTCAGGTGGATGCGCTTCTGCGCCACGATGCGCAGGCCAGCTTCTTCAAACTTGGCGTTGATTGCGCCGGTCAGGTTGCGGCGGGTTGCATCGGGCTTAATGATCGAGAAAGTGCGTTCCAGTGCCATGGGGCAGACTCCTGTGCTGAAAAGCCGGACGTCATGCCCGGCCTGTTACGAATTGCCGCCCCGATAGCATGGCTCTGTGACAGGATAAAGAGGGGATTGCGCAGCTTTGACGCAGCTGCCGTTTCGGGGTTGCACTTATCTGATTTTTTTTGTCAGGTACTGCGGTGCGAACAGGGTTGAAACTTGAAACAAGGTTGGATGATGAAACCTGTATTTGCTCTGATCACCTGCTTCGCAGCCGCCCCGGCGGTTGCCGCTGAAACTGCCATGCCAATGACCTACGGCCTGTTCGAAACGGCCATCGCCCATACCGATCTGGACAGCTGCCCGGCGCAGCTCGCCAAACCGGACACCTTCTGCCGCGCAACCCTGCGCCATGACGAGATCCACGTCTTTGCCTTCAGCCGTGAAGACGGCAACCCGCTGGTCGGCTTTGCCTCCTATGCCTTCGATGATCTCGCACAGCATCTGAACTAGCAGCTGCTCATGATGGGTCATGATGGGGCTGCCAGCCGCCGCCAGCTCCCCTCCCCCATTGACAACACCGCAGCACTGCCGCAGTGCTCGGTTCATGTTACGTATCAGCGATATTTCCTATGCGGTCGAAGGCCGCCTCCTGTTCGATGGCGCCAGCGCCACGATCCCCACCGGGCACAAAGTCGGGCTGGTCGGCCGCAATGGCACCGGCAAAACCACGCTGTTCCGGCTGATCCGCAATGAGCTGTCGCTGGAATCCGGCAGCATTTCCCTGCCAAGCCGGGCACGGATCGGCGGTGTGGCGCAGGAAGCGCCCGCCTCGGGTGTGTCGCTGATCGATACTGTTCTGGCAGCGGACACCGAACGCGCCGAACTGATGGCAGAGGCGGAGACCGCACAGGATCCGGGCCGGATTGCGGAAATCCAAACCCGTCTGGCCGACATTGACGCCTGGTCAGCCGAGGCCCGCGCCGCTTCTATCCTCAAAGGACTGGGGTTCGACTACGACGCCCAGCAGCGCCCCTGCTCCGATTTCTCAGGCGGCTGGAGGATGCGTGTCGCATTGGCATCAG
The DNA here is from genome assembly GCF_000813965.1 of Leisingera sp. ANG-M7. GTDB lineage: Bacteria > Pseudomonadota > Alphaproteobacteria > Rhodobacterales > Rhodobacteraceae > Leisingera. The sequence goes on from NZ_JWLI01000001.1 coordinate 160,551, forward strand.
TGCTGTTTTCCCAGCCGGATCTGCTGCTGCTTGACGAACCGACCAACTATCTGGACCTGGAAGGCGCGCTGTGGCTTGAGGCCTATCTGGTGAAATACCCGCATACGGTGATCATCATCAGCCACGACCGTGAACTGTTGAACCGGTCGGTCAATGGCATTCTGCATCTCGAGGACCTGGGCCTGACCTTCTATTCCGGCAACTATGACCAATTTGCCCGCCAGCGCGCCGCCAACCGCGCCAATCAGGCGGCCCTGGCCAAGAAACAGGACGCCCGCCGCGCCCACCTGCAGGCCTTTGTGGACCGGTTCAAGGCCAAGGCCAGCAAGGCAAAGCAGGCGCAAAGCCGGGTGAAGATGCTGGAGAAGATGGAAACCATCCGCGCGCCCGAAGACGCCGCGCGCACCGTGTTCACCTTCCCCGAACCCGAAGAGCTCTCGCCGCCGATCATCGCAACCGAAGGTGCGTCGGTGGGCTATGACGGCACCACGATCCTCAGCCGGCTGGACTTGCGCATCGACCAGGACGACCGCATCGCGCTGCTGGGTAAGAACGGCGAGGGCAAATCCACTTTGTCCAAGATGCTGTCAGGCCGCCTGGATGTCATGTCAGGCCGGATGACCCAGTCGAGCAAGCTGCGGATCGGCTTCTTTGCCCAGCATCAGGTGGATGAGCTGCACATCGACGAAACGCCGCTGCAGCACCTGCAACGCGAACGCCCCGACGAAGGCCAGGCCCGGCTGCGCGCACGGCTCGCCGGTTTCGGCCTGGGTGCGGATCAGGCCGATACAGCCGTGGGCCGTCTCTCCGGCGGACAGAAAGCACGCCTGTCGCTGCTGCTGGCAACCCTGCCTGCGCCGCATTTGCTGATCCTTGACGAACCGACCAACCACCTGGACATCGAAAGCCGCGAGGCGCTGGTGGAGGCGCTGACAGCTTACTCCGGCGCGGTCATTCTGGTCAGCCACGACATGCACCTCCTTAGCCTGGTGGCGGACCGCCTGTGGCTGGTGTCCGGCGGCACGGTAAAGCCCTTTGAGGGCGACCTGCCCGCCTACCGCGACTTGCTGCTGACACGCGACAAACCAGCGGGCAAGCCTAAGGCAGAAAAACCCAAGCGCCCCTCCCGGGACACCATCCTGGCCCTGCGCGCAGAGGTCCGCAAAGGCGAGGCCCGGCTCGAAAAAGTAAGTGAGATGCGCGACAAGCTGGCCAAGAAGCTGGCCGACCCTGCCCTCTACGAGGAAGGCCGCAAGGACGAGGCTGTGGTCTGGCAGCGCAAATATGCCGAAGTGATGGAAGCGCAGGACCGTGCCGAGGATCTTTGGATGAAGGCGCTGGAAAAACTGGAACAGGCAGAAGCACAATGATCGACACTGCATTCCTGATCACTTCCTTCGTGACATTGTTCGTGATCGTCGACCCGATCGGCCTGACGCCGGTCTTCATCGCCCTGACGCAGGGCATGTCCTCATCCCGCCGCCGTTCCATCGCGCTGCGGGCCACCATCACTGCGGCCGTGCTGCTGGCGATTTTTGCAGGTTTTGGCGAAGCAGTGCTCGGCTTCATCGGCATCTCCATGCCCGCCTTCCGGGTGGCTGGCGGCGTGCTGCTGTTCCTGACCGCGCTCGACATGCTGTTCGAACGCCGCAACAAGCGGCGCGAGGACCGCAGCGAGGAAGACGATTTCGACGACCCCTCTGTCTTTCCGCTAGCCATCCCGCTGATGGCTGGCCCCGGCTCCATCGCCACGGTGATCCTGCTGACAGGCCAGCAGCCCGGCTTTGCAGGCTTTGCCATGGTAATGGGCGTGGTGATTGCCGTGCTGGCAATCCTCTTGGTAATGTGCCTGTTTTCCGGCCTGTTCGAACGGATGCTGGGCAAGACTGGCATCACTGTAGTCACCCGGCTTTTGGGTATGCTGCTGGCAGCCCTGTCGGTGCAGTTCGTGCTGGACGGCCTGCGCGACTTCGGTTTTGCAGGCTAGTATAACGTCCCGGCCCGCCTACATAATAAACAGGAGGTGAGCGCATGGGCGAATATGAAATCGGGCGGTTTATCTATCTGATCATCCTGCTGGTTGCAGTCGGATCCTGGGTCTTTGTCCAAAACCGGCAAAGCCTCGGCAAGACGATGCAAATGTTTGCCGTCTGGGGCTTCATCTTTCTTGGCGTCATTGCCTCATACGGATTGTGGGAAGACATCCGCCAAACTGTTCGCCCGCAGCAAAGTGTCGCCATAGACGCGGGCCGCGTCGAGGTGCCGCGCGCACCCGACGGCCACTATTATCTAACCTTGGACGTAAACGGCACCCCGGTTGAATTTCTGGTCGACACCGGTGCCAGCCAGGTGGTGCTGAATGAACGCGACGCGCAAAGCGCGGGCATCGACACCGGCAATCTCGCCTATCTTGGCCGCGCCAGCACCGCCAACGGTGAAGTGCGCACCGCCTCTGTCTGGGTGGATGAGATTTCGCTCGGCGGCATTACCGACAGGAACCTGCGCGTTTGGGTCAACCAGGGAGAGCTGGAACAATCCCTGCTGGGCATGGGTTACCTGCAGCGCTGGTCCAGCATCGAGATCCGAAACGGTGCGCTGGTACTGACACGCTGACGGCCTCAAACCGCGCAACTCCGGCCTGCAATGTATTGAGGCGGATCAAGGTTCTGCTCCCGCTTGCCCCCTAGATTGGATCTGAGCCAACCAATCAAATAGAGGAGCAAGCCGCCGTGACAGATGACGAACTGAAGCAATTGCAGCAAAGCTACAGCAAGCTGAAAGAGGAAACCGGCAAGTCGCCCTCATATTTCTATGACTCGCTGTTCCGTCATGCGCCTGAATTGCGCCAGCTGTTCCGCGAGGATCTGGAAGGCCAGGGCATGAAGTTCATGACCACACTGGGCGTGATTGTTGCCAGACTGAATGATGAAAGCGCCGTTGCCCCGCAATTTCAGCAGCTCGGCAAGACTCATGCGTCTCTTGGCGTCAGGACGGAACACTTCGCCCCGATGGAAGAAGCCCTGATCGACACCCTGCGCCACGCGCTCGGAAAGGAGATGACCCTGGAGCTGGAGGCGCTGTGGCGCACGGCCTTCAAGGAGATTTCCCTCAAGATGATCGAACGCGGCGGCATTCAAGGCCACTGAAACGGTCTCTTGGCAGCAGCGTCAGCTGTTGCCGGGTTCAGCCGTAATGAATCCTTTGACGGGATAAACCCGGCCGAACGCGCCCGGATAGCTTTCCAGCCGGACCGCAGACCAATCGTTCTTTTCCGACACGTCAATCACCGCCATGCCGAGCGAGATCTTGTTGCGGTGCCAGTTGGCGTGGTTGACCCGGATCCTTCGCGCATCCTCGACTTTTGAAACCACAGCAACATGCCCCAGCGGGTTGGAGCGGGTGGCACTGAAGGCCATCACGGCACCCAGTTCCGGCTCATTGCTGCGGCTGTACTGCCCCGTGGCCTGCGCCCACCAGGTCTTGGCATTTCCGAAAATTTCGATCCCGCTGGCGTTGCGGGCAAAGGGCACACACCAGACACGGCGGCCTTTGGACTGCAAATACTGAACTTCCTGAACGGCATACTCCAGCCGCGCAGCCTCGGCCTCTGCCCGGCTGACGGATCCGTTCTGAACATCACCGCAATTGGCCAGGAAAAGCAGGCCGGCGCCGGCAATAGGAAGCAGCCGCAGCCGCTTGACCGCACGTACGAAATTCATCTGTCCCCCCAGTGTCCTGGTTGTTTTCCCGGTTGACCGGGATTTGTGCTGGAAGGGATAAAGGCCAAGTGACGAAAAATCGAGTAATTGTTGCCCTTGTGAAACAAATCTAATGGGTCATCGGCAAATTATTGCCAACACCAGGTGCCGCAACCGTAGATCCGCCTATTTTTCGGCCTTCTTTTCCCAGCGACCGCTTTCCTCTGACCAGTACTGGGCGGAACAGCCCTCATCCGTCAGTGTCTTCCACTGGGTGCGCGCATGCTGCACGGCCTCGGGGTCGGTGCCGTCAAACAGGATACAGACCCGGTTCAGCGCCTTCACTTCTTCGGCACTGACCGCGGCGCCATCCACCGCCATCACGCACTCCGGATTGTTGGCCACCTCAGGGCCCGCCGTCAGCAGGATGGGCTGCAGCGCGTCATGGGGGCCGCCCGCCAGGCCATGAGCCCGGAAACTCTCTTCCGGCCCCTGCCACAGGCGGTCATCCAGCCAGACCATACGCTCCGGATCGCGCCCGCGCACCGCAATGCGCCAGCCCGCCCCGCGCGCCTTGTCCAGAAGGACCGGAAGGGTCTCCTCCAGCGGCCTTTGCGTCAGATGATAGAAATAGGCGACCCCCATAACGGCTTATTCCGCCTCGAACTTATCCGCGACCAGCCGGTTCAGCGCCATTACCCCCCAGCCGGTGGCACCCTTGGGCGCATAGTCCGTGTCCTTGCTGACCGATGCCACGCCGGCGATATCCAGATGGATCCAGGGCATATCGTCTTTGATGAACCGCTGTAGGAACTGCGCCGCAGTAATGGAGCCCGCAGGGCGGCCGCCAACGTTCTTCATGTCGGCAATGCGGGATTTAAGCTGCTCGTCATAGGCCTTGCCCAGCGGCATCCGCCAAGCGCCCTCGTCCTCAGACTTGGCAGCCTTCAGGAAGGCATTGCACAGGTCATCATCATTGGAGAAGACACCGGCGTTTTCATGCCCCAGCCCGATGATAATCGCGCCTGTCAGGGTTGCCAGATCGATTACACCTGCGGGCTTGAACCGCTCCTGCGCGTACCACAGGACATCACACAGCACCAAACGCCCCTCGGCGTCCGTGTTGATGATTTCGACGGTGTCACCCTTCATGGACTTCACCACATCGCCAGGACGGGTGGCGTTGCCAGAGGGCATGTTCTCCACCAAGCCAACCAAGCCAACCACATTTGCCTTGGCCTTGCGCAGCGCCAGCGCGCGCATGGCGCCTGCCACGACACCGGCGCCGCCCATGTCCATGGTCATCTCTTCCATGCCTGCCGCGGGCTTCAGGGAGATACCACCGGTATCAAACACCACGCCCTTGCCAACCAGCGCCAGTGGCGCGGCATCCTTGGCGCCGCCCTTCCACTGCATCACCGCCACCTTGGAAGGGCTGTCGGAGCCTTGTCCGACGCTCAGCAGCGTGCGCATGCCAAGCTTCTCCAGGTCAGCCTCTTCCAGGATCTCAACCTCCAGGCCAATGCCCTTCATTTCTTCGATGCGGCGGGCGAATTCCGTGGTGGTGAGGACATTTGCAGGCTCATTGACCAGATCACGCGTCATATGCACGCCCTCGGCCACCGCCAGCAGCGGCGCACAGGCGGCCTCCAGTTCTGCCGGAGACTTGGAGGCCACAACAACCTCTCCCTCCGGCTTGTCGCCTTTGGGAGACTTGTGGTTATCAAAAGCATAGTCCCGAAGCGCCATACCCAAAGTCAGATCCGCAGCCTTGTTCATGCTGCCGGCCATGATGGTCAGCCGCTTACCTGCAGCCCCCTTCACCAGCTTAGCCCCTGCCTGCCGCGCCTCCACAGGAGTCAGCTTGCGCGGCAGCACCAGAATATCCAGCGCCTCAACCTGCATGCCTGCGGGCCAGCCCAGGGAAATCACATCGCCTGCCTTCGCCTTTTTGAACCCTTCCGAGTCTATCAGCCGGGCAATTGCCCCCTTGGACATCCGGTTGGCGCTGCGCGCAGCCTGGTCCATGCTGCCGTCCGGCCTCACCATGACCGCTACCCGGCCAGTCATCTCTGCTATCGCCTTGGGGTCGTAGTCGACGAAACGGATCGGGGTAAGGCTGCTCATTCTTGCGCGCTCCTGCTGAAAATCTCTTGGTTCTTGGCACCAGAGGTATCCTGCAGAGCGGCAGTTGGAAAGACCCGGCTGCGCAGGTCGGCACCTGCGGTCAGCCGCCGATTGACGGGCGGGACGAGAATGCAGTTTTCCCCGCCAATCAAATCCACTAAGGTCCGCAAAAATAACAATGGCAAGATCTGGGGGGATCGGGTGTCACGCTACGACAGATATGTGCTGTCACAGTATCTGCTCTTCTTCGGCTTCTTTGCCTTGATTCTGGTGGCCGTGTTCTGGGTCAACCGGGCCGTTGTCCTGTTCGACACGCTGATTGGCAACGGACAGTCGGCGCTGGTGTTCCTGGAATTCACTGCACTCACGCTGCCTAACCTGATCCGAATGGTGCTGCCGATCGCTGCCTTTGGCGCCGCGGTTTGGGTCACCAACCGGCTGAACAGCGAAAGCGAGCTGACTGTGCTGCGTGCCACCGGCACCAGCCCCTGGCAAATGGCCCGACCTGCGCTGGCCTTTGGAATCATTACCGCTCTGATGATGTCGGCGCTGACGCACTATCTGCTGCCGGCCTCGATCAACCAGCTGGAGCAGCGCGAAAGCGAAATCTCGCGCAACATTACTGCCAAGCTGCTCAGCGAAGGCGATTTCCTGCATCCCGCTGAAGGTGTCACTTTTTATATCCGGCAGATTGACCCGGACGGGACCCTCAAAGACGTGTTCCTGTCGGACCGCCGGGACCCGGAAGTGACTGTCACCTACACCGGAAACCGCGCATTTCTCGTACGTGACGGTGAAAGCGCGCACCTGATCATGGTGGAAGGCATGGCACAGCGGCTCGAGAGCAAATCGCAACGTCTATCGACCACATTCTTTTCCGATTTCTCGTATGATATCAGCTCCCTGGCCCGCCAGGCTGAGAACCCGGCCCGCAACATCCGCGCTATTCCCAGCCTGGAGCTGATGAACAACACTGCAGCAGTCACCAGAAGCGACGGTTACTCCGCTGGTGCCCAGGCCGAAGAGCTGCACCTTCGCTTTGCCCGTGCATTGGTCTGCATTGCGGTAACTCTGATTGGGTTTTCCGCGTTGATGCTGGGCACATTCTCGCGTTTTGGGGTCTGGCGTCAGGCAATGCTGGCCTTTGTCATCCTTATCTTTGTTGAAGGCCTGCGCGGCGTGGTTTCCGAACCCGTTCTTCAAAATCCCAATCTATGGCCGCTGATCTACCTTCCCACCCTGCTGGGCTTGGCGGTGGCGCTGGTATTTCTGATCCTGTCCGCCCGCCCCAAGCGGATCCGGGCAAAGGCAGCGGAGACCCCGGCATGAAACTGGACCTCTATTATGCGCGCCGTTTCACGCAATGGTTTTTAGTGATTGTTGCAGTGCTGATGACATTGGTGGTTCTGATCGATCTGAACGAGCAGATACGCCGGTTTGAATCTGTTGACCTGAGCCTGGCGCAACTGATTGGCCTGACCCTGCTGAACATTCCGCCAGCACTCAGTGAATTCCTGCCGCTGATTATGATCCTGTCTACCATCGTGCTGTTTGTTGGCCTTGCCCGCAGCAGCGAGCTGGTGGTCACCCGTGCCATCGGCCGGTCGGGCATTAGGGCACTGGCGGCCCCGGTACTGGTGGCAGCGGCAATCGGCGGTCTGGCCGTCACCATGCTCAATCCCATCGCCGCAGCCACCGCCAACCGCTACCAGGATCTGGCGGAGACCTATCAGAACGGCGGCCCCTCGGCCTTGTCGCTGAGCGGTGAAGGCCTGTGGCTGCGCCAGGGCGGCGCCCGCGGCCAGTCGGTTATTCACGCCAAGGGGTACAGCGGCGATGCCGCTGACATCACCCTGATTGACGTTTCGATACATGCCTACACAAATGAAGGTGGCCCGGTGCGCCGCATAGCCGCTGAAACGGCGCGGCTGGAGGGCAATCATTGGATTCTGACCAACGCCAAGGCCTGGCCTCTGACAGCCGGCATCAATCCTGAAACCGGTGCTGCCCGGCATGAAAAGCTGCGGCTGCCGACCACTCTGACCACAGACCGCATCCGCGGCACACTGGGCACCGCCAGCGGCATCTCGATTTATGACCTGCCCTCCACCATCCGCGAATTGTCAGCCGCCGGTTTTACCACCAAGCGCTACGAAGTCCGACTGCAGGCGGAACTTGCCCGCCCCCTGTTTCTGATTGCCATGGTGCTGGTCGGCGCATCTTTCACCATGCGGCACGCCCGCTTTGGCGGCACCGGCCTGGCCGTGCTGATGGCGGTGCTGCTAGGATTTGGGCTTTATTTCATCCGCAATTTCGCGCAAATCCTTGGCGAGAACGGGCAAATCCCGGTGGCTCTGGCTGCCTGGGCACCTCCCGCTGCTGCGATACTTTTGACTTTGGGACTACTTCTCCATGCCGAAGACGGGTAACCTGCGCCGGGCGCTGCTTCTTTCCGCCGTGCTGCCCTGGCTAGCGCTGTCTGCCCCTGCTCCTCAGGCTCAGACTGCTACGCCCCCGGATCAGGCCCAGCCTGCAATGCTTGTCGCCGACCAGGTGTTCATCACCCCGGACCGGACACTTGTCGCAGAAGGTAATGTCGAAGCTTTCCAGGGCGACATCCGCCTGCGCGCGCAGAAGATCACCTTTGATCAGGGGACCGGCACTCTGCAGATAGAGGGCCCGATCCGTATAGACCAAAACGGTGATATCACCATTCTGGCAAACGCTGCGGAAATGGACAGCAGCCTGCGCAACGGACTGCTGGACGGCGCCCGCATGGTTTTGCAGCAGCAGCTTCAGCTTGCCTCGTTGCAAATGACACGGGTCAGCGGCCGTTATACCCAGCTCTACAAGACCGCTGTGTCCTCCTGCCATGTCTGCGAAGACGGGCGACCACCGCTCTGGCAGATCCGCGCTGAGCGCGTCACCCACGACCAGCAGGAGCGCCAGCTTTACTTTGAGAACGCACAGCTGCGTGTACTGGATGTGCCGGTATTCTATTTCCCGGCGTTCCGCCTGCCGGACCCCTCACTGAAGAGGACCAGCGGCTTTCTGATCCCGTCCGTGCGCTCAACGTCGAACCTCGGCACCGGGGTCAAGGTTCCCTACTTCTTCACCCTCGGCCCGCACAAAGATCTGACGATCGCGCCCTATATCTCATCCAGCACCCGGACACTGGATCTGCGTTACCGGCAGGCCTTCCGGCGCGGCCGGATCGAATTCAACGGTGCATATACTCGTGACGACCTCTACCCGGACCAGGACCGCGGATACATCTTCGGCAATGGCCAGTTCGAATTGCCGCGCGGCTACCGACTGACCTTCGACGCAAAGGTGGTTTCCGATGATGCCTACCTGGCGGACTATGGCCTGCCTGACCTCGACCGGCTGCGCTCCAGGCTTGAGTTGTCACGGGTCCGCCGGGACAGCTTGCTCCGCACGTCGCTGACTCACTATAAAACCCTCCGCTCCGACGAAGACCCTGACGAAATCCCCTCTGGTATTGCGGAAGCGCTTTTTCAGAAACGCTATTTCCCCAGCCTCACGGGCGGCGAAGTCCGGCTTACGCTTCAAGGCAACGGGCGTTACCGCCGCTCAACAAACCGGGGCGATGGCCTGAGCGAAGATTCCGCTACTGGCCGGGACCTCGTCCGGCTGACTGCTGATCTGAGCTGGCTCCGCACTTGGAGGCTCGGCTACGGGATCCTGGCAGAGGCAGAGCTAGGCGCTGCGGCAGATGCTTCCAGGGCGTATGATGATGCCTATTTCACCGATGAAGTCACCCGCCTGACGCCCCGAGGCTCAATGACCTTCCGCTTGCCGATGACCCGCCGTGAAGCCAATGGCGCCACCCAATACCTGGAGCCGATCCTGCAGCTGGGCTGGCGCAACGAAGGCAGTGGTGATGTGGTCAGCGAGGAAAGCAGATTCGTCGAGTTCGACCAGGGTAACCTGTTGTCGCTGTCCCGCTTCCCTGCCACCGATGCCCGCGAGGACGGGTTTACCCTGGTCTATGGCGCCAATTGGGCGCGCTACTCGCCCCAGGGCTGGCAGGCTTACGCAACGATAGGCCAGGTGCTGCGCAGCGAAAATGACATCCGCTTCACCAAGAGCTCGGGGCTCAGCGGCACATCGTCAGACCTTTTGCTGGCAGGTCAGATCAAGTTTGGCGACGGGCTTGCGATCTCAACCCGCGGTCTGCTGAATGGCTCGCTGAACTTCTCCAAAGCCGAGGTCCGCGGTGAATGGCACACGGACCGTTCCAGCTTGGCCGGCACCTATTTGTGGCTTGGCACCGATCCTGTCGAGGAACGGACAGAAGAAAGCTCCGAAATCTGGGTCGATGGACGCTACGACATCACCCCCAGTTGGTCTGCTAGCGCCCGGCTGCGCTACGATATCTCCGGCGCCCAAGCCACCCGGGCGGGCCTGGGGCTGGCCTACCAGAACGAATGCGTAACGGTCGACCTTTCGGTCAACCGCCGCTATACCTCAACAACAAGTGTTGAGCCGACAACGGATTTCGGCTTTACCATCTCCCTCAGCGGTTTTTCCGTAAAGAGCGGCAACAAACAGTACAGGCGGTCATGCAGCAAGACGTGAATTACCGGTTCCCGGCTCCCTTCCTATCCCGTACCCTCAAATCCGCAGCCGCGCTGGCGCTGGCCGCAGGTCTTTCCCTGACCGCTCTGCCGGCTGGGGCTCAGAATCTTTTTGCCCCCGCGATTACAGTCAATGACGAGGTCATCACCCGCTATGAGCTGGAACAGCGCGCCCGCTTCCAGGCAGCACTGAGGGTTCCGGGCGACCCGCTGGAAACTGCACGCGAGGAGCTGATCAACGACCGGCTCAAGCTTCAAGTGCTGCAACAGGCCGGTATCGAACTGTCAGATGAGGATATTTCCGCGGGCATGGAAGAAATGGCAGGCCGCGCCAACCTGTCGCTGAACGAATTCCTGACCGCACTTCAACAGCAGGGCGTCGCCCCGCAAACCCTCCGCGATTTCACCAGGGTCGGTCTGGGCTGGCGCGAATACACCCGCGCCCGTTTCCTGTCCCAGGCGCGCCCGACCCCGGAAGAGATTGACCGCGCCATGGGCTCTGCGGGAACCGGCAGCGTCCAGGTGCTGCTGAGCGAATTCATCGTGCCGATCAACGACCAGAACGCCGCACAGGTCGAAGAACTGATTGAGCAGGTCGCACGCCTCAAAAGCTATGACAGCTTCTCTGCTGCGGCGACCCAGTACTCAGCCGCGGCCAGCCGCAATGAAGGCGGCCGCCTGCCCTGGATGCCCCTGACCAAACTGCCACCCCAGTTGCAGGAAATCGCACTAGCACTGAAGCCGGGCGAAATTTCCGAACCGCTGCCGCTGCAAAACGCCGTGGCACTGTTCCAGATGCGCGGCGTGCGCGAGGTTGAAGGCGCTGCACCGCGTTACACCGCAATCGAATACGCCACCTACTTCATCCCCGGCGGACGCACGCCTGAAGGGCTGGCCGCAGCACAGAAGGTTGTGAACAGCGTCGACACCTGCGAGGACTTCTACGGCCTCGCTCAAGGTCAGGACCCGTCGGTGCTGGACATCCAAAGCCTGCCGCCTGCTGACATTCCCCGCGACATCGCATTGGAACTGGCCAAGCTCGACCCCACTGAGACCTCCACTGCGCTGACTCGCAACAACGGCCAGACGCTTATGGTTCTTATGCTCTGCGGCCGCACCGCCGACCTCGGAGAAGGCGCTAACCGCGAAACCGTGGCCAATGCGCTGGTGGCGCAGCGGATGACCTCGCTGACGGACAGCTTTCTCGAACAGTTGCGCGCCGACGCCCGGATCGACATCAAATGACACTTTCCGGGCCCATTGCCCTTAGCTGCGGAGAACCCGCAGGCATCGGCCCGGAAATCGCCGTCAAGGCATGGAACGCACTGCGGGACAACTGCCCGTTCTTCTGGATCGGCGATCCACAGCACCTTCCCTCAGGCACACCAGTCAGCGAGATATCATCCCCCGCTGAGGCCGCCGCAGCCTGCGCGGGCAGCTTTCCGGTCCTGCCGCTAGCCTTCGGCGGCAGCACTGCCAAGGGCACGGCCGATCCGGCCAATGCTGCAGGCGTGATCCAGTCGATCGAAACTGCCGTGAAACTGGTTCAGGCGGGTGAGGCTTCGGCCGTTTGCACCGCCCCCATTCACAAAAAAGCACTGATCGACGGCGCAGGCTTTGCCTATCCCGGCCATACCGAGTTTCTGGCCGCGCTGGCGGGGCGCAGCCGCGTGGTGATGATGCTCGCCAGCGAGCAGTTGCGGGTGGTGCCGGCAACCATCCACATCGCCTTGTCGAACGTGCCTGCCACGCTGACCCCGGAAACGTTGCGTGAAACGATCGAGATCACAGCTGCCGGCCTGCAAAGCCAGTTCGGCATTGCTGCGCCGCGCATCGCTGTCGCGGGCCTCAACCCGCACGCAGGCGAAGGCGGTGCCATGGGCCGGGAAGAACTCGACTGGATCAATGCGCTGGTCGCGCAAATGCAGAGTGAAGGCCTGAAGGTCACCGGCCCGCACCCGGCTGACACAATGTTCCACGCCGCCGCCCGCGCCCGCTATGACGTCGCGGTCTGCATGTATCACGACCAGGCACTGATCCCGATCAAAACGCTGGATTTCGACAGGGGCGTAAATGTGACTCTGGGCCTGCCCTTCATCCGCACCTCTCCGGATCACGGCACTGCCTTCGACATCGCGGGGACCGGTCAGGCCAACCCCTCCAGCCTGATCGAGGCACTCAAGCTGGCGCAGGCCATGGCCGCCAGCTCTTGATTCTTCCTCTTGCCGGAAATATCCCCGCCGAAGGCATGAAAACTCCGGCGCACCGCCCGCGTCACGTCCTGAGGTCCAGATGACATGAGCGCTATCGATAGCCTTCCCCCTCTGCGCGAAGTGATCGCGACGCATCAGCTGTCGGCACGCAAGTCGCTGGGCCAGAACTTTCTGCTCGACCTCAACCTCACTGCCAAGATCGCACGGCAAGCCGGAGATCTGACCGGCTGCGACGTGCTGGAAATCGGCCCCGGCCCTGGCGGCCTGACCCGCGGTTTGCTGGCCGAGGGCGCCCGCCGCGTTCTGGCGGTGGAGAAGGACAGCCGCTGCCTGCCCGCGCTGCAGGAGATCGCAGACGCCTATCCGGGCCGGTTCGAGGTGATCAACGGCGACGCTCTGGAGATCGACCCACTAGAACATCTGACACCGCCGATCCGCATCGCCGCCAACCTGCCCTACAACGTCGGCACCGAGCTTCTGGTGCGCTGGCTGACTCCCAAGGACTGGCCGCCGTTCTGGCAGAGCCTCACCCTGATGTTCCAGCGCGAGGTGGCGGAGCGCATCGTTGCCCAGCCCGGCTCCAAGGCCTATGGCCGCCTGGCAATCCTGGCGCAGTGGCGGGCGGATGCGCGCATCGTGCTGTCGCTGCCGCCCGGTGCCTTCACCCCGCCGCCCAAGGTCTCCAGTGCCGTGGTGCATCTGGACGCCCTGCCCGAGCCGCGTTTCCAGGCTGATGCTGCAGTGCTGTCGCGCGTCGTCGCCGCCGCTTTCAACCAGCGCCGCAAAATGCTGCGTGCCTCGCTCAAGGGCATCTCTCCAGATATCGAGGCGCATCTGACCGCGGCTGGCATCCCGCCCACCGAGCGCGCCGAACAAGTGAGCCTGGAGGCCTTCTGCGCTCTTGCGCGTGAAGTCGCCAAGGCCTGACCCTCCTTTCCCGACAATACCGGAGCCTGTTCATCAGATGACCCAAGCCGTTACTGCGCGCCCGACCCTTTTGTCCGTGAATGTCAACGCAGTTGCCTACCTGCGTAACCGGCGCGACGTGCCTTGGCCGAACCTGATCGACATTTCCCGTGCAATCCTGCAGGCCGGCGCCCACGGTATAACCGTGCACCCGCGCCCGGATGAACGCCACATCCGCTTTTCCGACCTGCCTGCCCTGTCCCGCCTGATTGCCGAGGAGTTCCCTCAGACCGAGTTCAACATCGAGGGTTACCCGACCCGCCACTTCATCGACCTGGTGCTGGAGAACAAACCGCATCAGGTGACGCTGGTGCCGGACACGCCGGAGCAGTCCACCTCTGATCACGGCTGGGACTTTGCTGCCGATGGCGAGATGCTCCTGCCCATCGCTGAGGAATTCAGGGCTGCCGGCATTCGGGTCTCCTATTTCGTGGACGCCAGCCCCGCTGATCCGGCGCTGGCGCAGCAGGCAGGCGCCGACCGTATCGAGTTCTATACCGGGCCCTATGCTGACCAGACCGATCCTGATGCCATCGCGCGCGAATTGGACATGCTTCGGCAAACGGCAGATGCCGTCCGCATCCTGGGCACTAAGGGCAACAGCCTGATGATGAATGCAGGCCATGATCTGACCGTCGAAAACCTGCCCGGCCTGCGCCAGGCCATTCCCGATCTGGCCGAGGTCTCCATCGGCCATGGCCTGACAACAGATGCCTTGATGCTGGGCTTCCCCGAAGCTGTGCGCCGCTACCTGAGGGTGCTGGGCCACGACACCTGAACGCACCGCCAGCGTCCCTCCAAAAGAAAACCCCCGAAGCCGTAAGCTTCGGGGGTTTTGATTGATTGTTTGCTGCCTTTATTCGGCAGCTTCCGCCGGGCCATCCTCGGCCTTCGGCTTCGGCTTGGCGCGCGGGCGGCTTGGTTTCTTCGGGGCCGGGGCGTCACCGCCCTCGCCGGCCGCCTCGCCGCCGTCAGCCTTAGCTGCGGGCTTGCGGGCACGGGGCTTGCGCGCCGGAGCTTTCTTCGGGGCAGCTTCCTCGCCACCCTCTGCCGGTGCCGCGCTCTGGCTTTCCGGCGTCTCAACCAGGCCGCTGTCCTGACCATTGCCGTTGTCGCCGCGCGGGTCGATCACTTCGGGTTGCGGCGTGCTTGCCGGATCACTGTCAGCAGGTGCTGAGACCGCAGCCTCGCGCTCCTGACGCTCCAGCCGTTCAGCCCGCTCACGGTCGCGCTCTGCCTGGCGTTCGCGGTTCTGGCGTTCCTGCTCCTCACGGCGCGCCTCGATCTCGCGTTGCGCCTCGTTCAGCATCCGCAGGTAATGCTCTGCGTGCTGCTGGAAATTCTCTGCTGCAACACGGTCATTGCCCAGCTGCGCATCGCGCGCCAGCTGGTTGTATTTGTCAATGATCTGCTGCGGGGTTCCGCGCACCTTGCCTTCGGGGCCGGAGCTGTCGAACACCCGGTTGACCACATTGGCGCCGTTCGGGCGATTCCGGTTCGACTTGGAGCGTGAACGTGATTTGGACGATCTCATATGCCTATCATAAGCCTTGAGTTAATGCGCCGTTGACCCTGTGCAGCGCGCCTCAGCGCCGGATCGTTAGCTTTTTTGGGCTTGATGCCGCGGGAATGCTTGAAAAGCGTTCACCTCTGTACGGCTCATCTTGAGTAACCATGTTCCGGAAGCGCAGACAAGGGGGCCAAAAGGTTTTTCTGTGTTTTTTCACCCGAATCTGCGGATTACCGCGTTAAAATCCGCGATTTGAGGGGGAATGCGCCCGCACCACCCGGTCACGCCCGTCCAGGTCCGGCAGCACCGCGAGGCCGCTGAAGCCCGCCGTTTCCAGCAGCGCGCTGACCGCCCGGCCCTGGGTCGGACCGATTTCCAACAGCACCCGCCCGCCCGGTGAAAGATGTGCGGCAGCCTGTGCGGCGATCTGACGGTAGGCACCCAGGCCATCGCCGCCATCGGTCAGCGCAATGCCCGGCTCATGCCCCCGCACCTCTGCCGACAGCCCGTCCATCTCGTCCAGCGCGATATAGGGCGGGTTCGACACGATCAGATCAAACTGTCCCTCGATCTTTTCAAACCAATCCGATTGCTGAATGTCGGCGCGCGCCTCCACCCTGTGCAGCACCGCATTGGCGCTGGCCTGCAGGCAGGCCGCCTCGCTGATGTCGACGCCCAGACCGGTGGACTCTTGCCGCTCGGCCAGCAGAGTCACCAGAATGCAGCCGGAGCCGACGCCCAGATCCAGAACCCGCGCGTAAGGCTCAGCCAGCGCCGCCTCGATCAGGATCTCGGTCTCTGGCCGCGGGTCCAGCACATCGCGCGAGACCTTGAAGCGGCGCCCGTAAAACTCCCGTTCGCCGATCAGATGCGACACCGGCACCCGAACCGCCCGCAGCGAAATCAGCTGCTCATAGCGCTCAGAGATTTCCGGCGCCAGCTCCTCCGGTGCGATAAGCGTAACCCGGCTGGCCTCGATCCTTGCCGCATGCGCCAGCAGCACCCGTGCATCTCGGGCCGGGTCCTGCACTCCGGCCGCCCGCAGTTTCGCTGTAGCAGCCGCCATTGCCTGTGCCGCGGTCTCTGCCATGGTCACTGCCCCATCTCGGCCAGAAGCCGCGCCTGATTGTCCGCGGTCAGCGCGTCGATGATCTCCTCCAGATCACCGCTCATCACCTGGTCCAGCTTGTAAAGCGTCAGGTTGATACGGTGATCGGTCATCCGCCCCTGCGGGAAGTTATAGGTCCGGATCCGCTCCGACCGGTCGCCTGAGCCCACCTGACTTGCGCGATCCGCTGACCGCTCGCTGTCGATCCGCTGGCGCTCCAAGTCGTAAAGCCGCGTCTTCAGCACCTGCATGGCAATCTCGCGGTTGCGGTGCTGGGACTTTTCCGAGGACGTGACGATCAACCCGGTCGGCAGGTGAGTGATCCTGACCGCAGAGTCGGTCGTATTCACGTGCTGCCCGCCCGCCCCCGACGCCCGCATGGTGTCGATACGGATGTCATTTGCATCGATTTGAATGTCCACATCCTCTGCTTCCGGCAGCACTGCCACAGTGGCTGCCGAGGTGTGGATACGCCCACCGCTTTCAGTCGTTGGCACCCGCTGCACCCGGTGCACCCCGGATTCATACTTCAGCCGGGCAAAGACGTTTTCACCCTTGATATGGGCGACCACCTCCTTGATGCCGCCCAATTCAGTCACCTGCTCCCCGATGATGTCGAACTTCCAGCCCTGTGCTTCGGCATAGCGCTGGTACATCCGCAAGAGGTCACCGGCAAATAGCGCCGCCTCGTCACCGCCGGTCCCTGGGCGGATTTCCAGCATCGCCGGACGGCTGTCGGCGGCATCCTTGGGCAGCAAGGCCAGCTGCAAGGCGTGCTCGGCTTCAGGAATGGCCGCTTTTAAGGCCGGGATCTCCTCCGCCGCCAAATCCTTCATGTCCGGATCGGCCAGCATCAGCTCGGCCTCTTCCAGATCGCCCAAAAGCTTGCGGTAAGCCGTCACCTGCTCCGCCACCGGGCGCAGGTCGGAATACTCCTTGGCCAGCGCTGCAATATCCCCGCCCCCGGCACCGTCCGCCATCGCAGCTTCAAGATACTGAAACCGCTGCAGGATCTGTTCCAGCCGTTCTTCGGGGACCATGGGCACGCCTATTGTTGTTCATGTTTTGGCCAAGTGACCCCCATGTGATATGCTAGAGCCATGCGACATGCCAGAGCCCTTATTGCCACAATCCTCCTCACCCTGCCCGGCCTGGGGCTGGCAGATGTGAAGGGTCCGGGCGGCAAGACAATCGACTGCTACTGCACTGACAAGTCCGGCTCCCGCGTGGAATTGGGTGAACTGCGCTGCCTGCAAGTCGACGGCCGCATGTTCATGGCGCAATGCCAGATGTCGCTGAACGTGCCGATGTGGCGCGAGGTGCAAAGCAGCTGCCTGTCGGCGTCTCTAGGGGATGAGCGCGGTTCTTCAGCAGCTCCACCAGAACTCCCGAAGATCTAAACCGCAGTCGCATCCGCTGGGGCGCAATCTCTGCTGCTCGGTGAAAGCGCCTTTGCCGCGAGCAGCTGCTCGGGCATTCTCTCCCCCACAGGGCCTGCAACCGCGCTTGGAGCAGCAAGGTTGCCTACGACGGGTTTGAAGGGCGAAGACCAGTATCCGTGACCTTGCTTTGCGCGCGCTGCACTTCACCCCCAAATTGACACCAGCCTGATCAATCCACAAAGGGAGTGGAACCGTCCCACCCTGAACTGTTGCCTGCCGGGGTCGCGACCGGCGCCGCCGGCGCGGCTGGGGCGGTCGGGGCGGCCACAACATAGTTCTGACCTGCGTCTGCAGCAGCCACGCTATATTCTCCCGATGCGCAAGCGCCTGAAAAAATCTTGTAGTCAGGGGCAGTTGGCAACACTCTGACACTGAAGCCTGTAACAGGACCGCCGCCGCATATCTGATTGACGGCATAGGTGTTGATATCCTGTACCGTCCAGCCTGAACCCGCACTTCCGCTGAAACGGCCATTCCCGTCGTTGTCGAATTGCAGCTCATTGCTGGCAGGCACTCCACCACAGGCAGCAAACAGCGCGCAACAAACAAGAGACAGCACAGGCTTCGTAAATCTAGGGGTCATGAAATGCTCTCCATTTTCAAGTCAGCACTGATGCTCAGCACCTAAAATTCTTTTCTTAACAAGGCTATGCAAACCACAATCAACAATCACAGAACCGGACCAAGGGTGGCACAGTCACCGCGCGCCAGCGCGGCTTGCCCTTGATACGGTATCAGCAAACACACTCGAATTGGTGCCTTCGGGGGCAGCCCTGCCCCTGAAACGCTTCTCAGCGAATAGAAATGGCTCTGCCGCCCGTGGCGGAAGAGCCCGCGCCGCGCGAGAGCGCGGCGCCCGGCCCAACTGTAGAAGGCTTTTGCAAAAAGCCCGAGAACAGGCGGGAGCATCTGCTTACTCCCTTGCGGTGGCCGCTCGCGGAGTCTCCTCCATTTCCGCCAGCCAGGTGTTGATCCGCTCCTTGTTGGCGCCCAGATCGGACCGGCCGAACCGCAGCCGGGCATAGACTTTCAGCAGATCGCCGTCCTGCGCCGCAGTGGTGTAATCGGGAAAGCCCAGCACCTGGGTACGGGTGATATAGGTCACCATCCCGTCGTCCGGCCCGCCCGCCAGCACGCTGGTGCGTGGCGCGTGGCTGGCGATGCGGTGAAACCGCTCCAGCCCGTCAGGCCCGGTCCGGACCACCCGGAACACACCGCCGCGGAACTCCTTGTCCTCGCTCAGTTCCGGCTGCGTGTTCCAATCCAGCGGATCGCTTGGTGCCAGCCGGACAAAGCCCAGCCCGGCGATAATCGCGGCCAGCAACAGCCAGCCCAGCAGCATCAGCCGCCTCAATGCGGTTTCAAGGTCACCCCTTGCCTCCTCCTCACGCGGCCCTCCCCCGGCCTTCCGCTTGAGGCCGGACCGCTTATCTCGTTGCCACGCCCGGCAGCACGCACAACAGCTCATAGAGCAGGTTGGCGCCCACCAGGGCGGTGTTGCCCGAGGGATCATAAGGCGGCGACACCTCCACAAGGTCGCAGCCAACGATGTTGACCCCCTTCAGGGACCGGATCAATTCCAGTGCCTGCGGCGTAGTCAGCCCGCCGATTTCCGGCGTGCCGGTGCCCGGCGCATAGGCCGGGTCAAGACTATCGATATCATAGGACACATAGACCGGCCTATTGCCGATATCGCGGCGAATTTCCGCACCCATCTGGTGCAGGGAGCGGTTCCACAATTCCTGCGCCGGGAAGTGCTGGAATCCCCAGCCCTGCGCCTCGGAGAAATCGGTGGCGGCATAGCCGGTGCCACGGATGCCGATCTGATAGGTCTTGTCGGGGACGATCAGCCCTTCCTCATAGGCACGGCGGAACACGGTACCATGGGTCTCGCGCTCGCCGAACATCTCGTCGTTCACATCAGCATGGGCATCCACATGCACCAGCGCCACGGGGCCGTATTTCTTGGCGATGGCGCGCAGGATCGGCAAAGTGATCGAATGATCGCCCCCCATCGCCACCGGGACCACCCCGCCGGACAGGATCGCGTCATAGCTGTCTTCAATGATCCGCAGCGACTCAGGCAGCGAAAACGTGTTGATCGCCAGATCGCCGATGTCGGCGATGTTCAGGCTGTCAAAGGGCGCCGCGCCCGTCGCCATGTTGTAGGGCCGCAGCATCGCGCTCTCGGCGCGGATCTGCTTTGGTCCGAACCGGGTGCCCGACCGCCAGGAGGTGCCGATATCCATCGGAACCCCCAGCACTGCCACATCCAAACCGTCCAGCGAAGTCGCCTGCGGCAGCCGCATAAAGGTGTTCGGCCCGGAAAACCGCGCCAGGTCATTGCCGCTGATCGGCTGATTGAAGTCAGTCATTGTCTCTCATGTTCCAGCCAAGAAGGCAGATGATTTCCGTCGCTGCGTGTGCTCCGGCAATAGCAGTTGCGCCGGTTGTGTCAAAGGGCGGAGAGACCTCCACCACGTCACCGCCCTTGATATTGATGCCGACAATCTCCCGCAGGATGCGCGACGCCTGTGCCGAGCTCAGCCCGCCCCAGACCGGGGTGCCGGTGCCGGGCGCAAACGCCGGGTCCAGACAGTCGATATCAAAGGTCAGATAGACTGGCCGGTCCCCCAGGATTTCCTTGATCCGCCGCGCGGTTTCCACCGGTCCGATTTCGTGAACGGTGGGCGCATCGATGATATTGACCCCCAGCGTGTCGTCATTGGTGGTGCGGATCCCCACCTGCACGGACGTGTCCGGATCGACGATCCCTGTCTTCACCGCCTTGTAGAACATGGTGCCGTGGTCCACCCGGTCCATATTGTCATCCGCCCAGGTGTCCGTATGGGCATCGAACTGCAGCAGCGAAATGGGGCCGTATTTCTCGGCATAGGCTTTCAGGATTGGAAAACTGATGTAGTGATCGCCGCCCAGCACCACAGACGCCGTATCCTTGGCCAGGATGCCGCGGATATGCTCCGTCAGCGCCGCGGGAAACTCCGGCACATTGGCATGATCAAAGGCAAGGTCGCCGTAATCGGCAATCGCCAGGGTGCTGAGCGGTTTGTACGGCCAGCCATAGGGCTCATCCGGCGCCTGCATTGACGACGCCTCGCGGATCGCTCGCGGCCCCAACCGGGTGCCGGAACGGTTGGTGACGGCCTGGTCGAAGGGCACACCAGTCACCGCGATGTCAACGCCCGTCAGGTCCTTGGTGTATTTCCGGCGCAAAAAGGATGTCGCCCCTCCAAAGGTGATCTCCGGACTCAACCCCTTCAAATCCTCGCGGGTGAAGGCGTGATCGACGATGCGTTTTGCGTCTTCCAATGCCATGGCGGATTGTTCCTGTTTATGCCGACCTTTTGATCAAATACAGGGCCAGCGGGCCGTTGTCATCACTCAGCGCCTTCAACCGTTCAGCGGCTGTGCGCGCTCCACCAGCCGGGCGAAGAAAGACGCCCCCACCGGTGCAATCGCGTCATTGAAATCATACTTAGGGTGATGCAATCCGGCGCTGTCACCCTGCCCCAGAAACAGGTAGGAGCCGGGCCGCACCTGTAGCATATAGGCGAAATCCTCTGCCCCCATCTCGCGTCCGCCGTCAGCCTCTACATTGGCATCGCCGGAAACCTCCTTGGCAACCTCCACTGCAAAGGAGGTTTTTTCGGCGTCGTTGAACGTGGCCGGATAGCCGATTTCATAGTCCAGTTCTGCCTCAACGCCGTAACTCGCCGCCTGCCCGGCAACGATCTCCTTCATCCGCCGCATCGCCATCTTCTGCACGTCAGGGTTAAAGGTGCGCACAGTGCCGTTGATATAGGCGGTGTCCGGGATCACGTTGTCGACGGTGCCGGTGTGGATTTGGGTGACCGAAACCACCAGATCCTCCAGCGTGTGATGGTTGCGGCTGACGATGGTCTGGATCGCCTGCGTCATGCCGCAGGCCGCCATAACCGGATCGCGGGTTTCATGCGGCATCGCCCCATGGCCGCCCTTGCCCTGGATATGGATGTGGAAGGTATCAACCGCTGCCATCAGCGCGCCGGGCGTGGTCAGGAAATGCCCCTCCGGCAGGCCCGGCGCATTGTGCAGCGCATAGACCTCGCCGATACCGAACCGCTCCATGATGCCTTCTTCGACCATGATGCGGGCGCCGCCGATCGCTTCCTCTGCGGGCTGGAAGATCAGCGCGACCCGCCCCCGGAAATTGCGCGTCTCTGCCAGGTATTTCGCCGCGCCCATCAGCATCGCGGTATGGCCGTCGTGGCCGCAGGCATGCATGTTGCCCGCATGGCCGGACGCGTAGTCGACACCGGTTTCCTCGGGGATGGGCAGCGCATCCATATCGGCACGCAAGCCGATGGTAGGTCCTTCACCCTGCCCGTTGATGATCGCCACCATGCCGGTCTGCGCGATGCCCTCATGCAGCTCATCCACTCCGAATTCCCGCAGCCGCTCCGCCACAAATGCAGCGGTCTTGGGCAGGTCCAGCGCCAGTTCCGGGATCTGGTGCAAATGCCGCCGCCAGGCTTTCATCTCCTCGGCATAATCGGCAATACGGTTCACAACGGGCATCGGGGTGGACTCCTGCTCCAGACTCGGGATGATGCATCTGACACCGGAAAATGAGCAGCCGCAATGCAAGAAACAGACCTGATCCACGACCAAACCGCCGGTATCGAGCGCCTTCTAAAAATCATGGCGCGCCTGCGCGACCCGCAAACCGGCTGCCCCTGGGACATCGAACAGGATTTCGCCACCATCGCCCCCTATACCATTGAAGAGGCGTATGAAGTTGCCGACGCAATCGAACGTGAGGCCTGGGACGAACTGAAGGGGGAACTGGGCGACCTGCTGTTTCAATCCGTCTTCCACGCCCAGATGGCGGAGGAAGCCGGGTATTTCACCTTTCAGGACGTGGTGCGAACCATGTCGGACAAGATGGTCTCGCGCCACCCGCATGTGTTCGGCGATGAGAGCCGAGAGAAATCCGCAGAGCAGCAGACACAGGATTGGGAGGCGATCAAGGCGGCAGAGCGCGCAGGCAAGGAACAGAAAGGCACGCTGGACGGCGTTGCCGTTGGCCTGCCCGCGCTGCTGCGCGCTTACAAACTCCAGAAACGCGCTGCCCGCGTCGGTTTTGACTGGCCGTCCGCCGACAACGTCATCGCCAAGATCACCGAGGAATGCGCCGAGCTGGTCGAGGCCCGTGACACCCTCTCCCACACGGAAGTCGAGGAGGAATTCGGCGACCTGCTTTTTGTGATGGCCAACCTGGGCCGCCACCTAGGGGTTGAGCCGGAAGCCGCGCTGCGCGCCGCCAACGCCAAGTTCACCCGCCGCTTCGAGGGCGTCGAGACCAAGCTCGCCGCGCGCGGCAAACGTCCCGAAGACAGCGATCTGGCCGAAATGGATGCGCTTTGGGACGAGGTGAAGGCAGACGAGCGCGCCTGAACGCGCCCAAACCTTTCATCTTTCCCCAAATACTCAAATCCCGATGGCAGAGCGGCCGGGCTCCGGGGCCGACCGGATCAGACCAGATTTGCCTTTTTCAAGGACGATGAAATCGCCTTGTAATCCTCAAGGATCTTTTCCTTCTTCGCCAGCTCTTTCCACAGCTTTTCAGCGGTCTTCTTGTCGTCGACGGCGACGTTCACCATCACTTCCTTCAGCTTCTTCACATCGGTGATGCCCAAGAGCTTGGCTGCCTTTTTGGGGTCGCCCATTCCGTTTTCAGCCACGTATTTCTTGTATTCGTCGCCGCCGGTGAACCCCATCACATCCTTGTTCAGCATCTTCACGACCTCTTCCTTGCCGGTCGCGATGATTTTCTTCCAGTCGGCGTGCTTGAAATCGCCCTTGTCAGCCAGCGCCCTGGCCGCCAGATGGGTCTTGGAGGTGATGTTGACCGGCTCCTTGCCCTTCTTCTGGTCCATGTAGCGCACCCACAGCGATTCCGCGTTGCCCTTGTTCTGGGTGAACATGAACTCGTTCAGGCAATAGCGCCGCTTGCAGTAATCCATGTAAGCGGCGGTCATCTTCTTGTCTTTCAGGATATCGCCAACAACCTTGGGTTCTTTGGGCATGTCTTGTTTTCCCCATGCAAATCAATGTGTTTCCGGCCAAACAATGCCGTACCAATAATGCCCGAAATCCGGGCCAGAAAATCATCGCTTGCGCCTGCGAACCATCCCGTCCGTGACGCTGCGTCAGGCAACTATAGAAAGCAAACGCGGGCACAGCAAACTTCCGTCGCAGAAAATCCCGTGAAATTTTCGCATACCTGCACAGCAGCGGTTCAATCCTGATGAAACAGCGCGTAGTCTCCCGGTTCACGATCCCGCGGAGGCCGCCATGAGTGCCAGAAAAATCATCATCGACACCGATCCCGGCCAGGACGATGCCGTCGCCATCCTGCTGGCGCTGGCCAGCCCGGAAGACCTGGACCTGCTCGGCATCACCTGCGTGGCGGGCAATGTCCCTCTGGAGCTGACCAGCAAAAACGCCCGCATTGTCTGCGAAGCCGCCGCCCGCCCGGATGTGCCCGTGTATGCAGGCAGCGCAGCACCGCTTGCCCGTCCGCTGATCACCGCCGAACATGTGCATGGCCAGACCGGCCTCGACGGCCCGGACCTGTGGGAGCCCGAGATGCCGCTGGCCAAAGGCCATGGCGTCGATTTCATCATCGAAACTCTGCGCGCGCACGAACCCGGATCTGTCACGCTCTGCACGCTGGGGCCGCTCACCAATGTCGCCGCCGCGTTCAACACTGCCCCGGACATCATCGACCGGGTGCAGGAGATCGTGATGATGGGTGGTGCCTATTTCGAGGTCGGCAACATCACCCCGGCCGCGGAATTCAACATTTACGTCGACCCGGAAGCTGCTGAAATTGTGTTCAGATCCGGCGCACCGATCACCGTGATGCCGCTGGATGTCACGCACAAGGTGCTGGCCACCAAGCCGCGCGTCGAAGCGATCCGTGCTCTCGATACCCGGGTCGGCCATTTCACCGCAGAGATGCTGGATTTCTTCGAGCGCTTCGATGTGGAGAAATACGGCTCCGAAGGCGGCCCGCTGCACGATCCCTGCGTTATCGCCTGGCTCTTGCAGCCGGAGCTGTTTTCCGGCCGCCATGTGAACGTCGAAATCGAAACCAAGTCGGACCTCACCCTCGGTATGACCGTCGCCGACTGGTGGGGCGTCACGGACCGTGGTGCCAACGCGATGTTCATCGGCGATGTTGACGCAGATGGCTTCTTCACCCTTCTGACCGAAAGGCTCGCCCGACTATGAGCGCCGCCCTGCATCTCGCCAAGCCCGAACATTTGGACACCGTTCTGGCGCTGGTTGCCGCTTTCCACACCGAATCCGGACTGGAAAGCAGCGACGAACATCGCCGCGCTGGAATCGAACCCTTGCTGAATGGCCACCCTTACGGTGCTGTCTACCTGATCGGCCCCACCCGCGCGCCGATAGGCTATATCGTGATCACCTTCGGTTGGTCGGTGGAATTCGGCGGCATGGACGGTTTCGTGGATGAACTTTACATCCGCCCTGCCGTGCGCGGCCGAGGCGTCGCCACCGAGGTGCTGACCGAACTGCCGAAATCGCTGGCCACTGCCGGCATGCGCGCCCTGCATCTGGAGGTTGACCGGGAAAACGAAACTGCCCAGCGGCTCTACCTGCGCACCCGCTTCCAGCCGCGCAAAAACTACATCCTGATGTCCAAGCAGCTCTGACACGCCAGACCCGCAAGCAGTTTGACGTACAGAATACGGCCCGGAAGCCCCCCAGCTTCCAGGCCTGAAATTGAATTGAAATCCAGCACTTCACGGCGGGCTTTTCCCCCCCTCCCCGGCAAAAGCCCGCCGCTGTGCGCCCCCCTCCGGCAGAATTGCGCTGCTGTCGTAACCGCGCGCATTTATACGGAACCATCCTGCAGAGGCCGGCGTTATAGTCCCGTCTGCGGCCAGCAATATGGCCGCACCGGACCTGAAAATGGAGATATCAAATGACTTTCCGCTGGATCCCTGCACTTGCAAGTTCCGCCGTACTGGGCCTTGGCGCCTGTACCAACCTGACCCCGGAACAGCGCACTGTTGCCGGTGTGGCAGGCGGCGCCGCAGCTGGCCTGATTGCCGCTGACGCGCTCAAGGCTGACGACGACTGGCGGCTTATCGCGGCGCTTGGCGGCGCTGCCGCTGGCACCCTGGTCGCCCAAAACAACCAGTCAAATCAGTGCGCCTATTCCCGCGGCGACGGCACCTATTACACCGCAGCCTGTTAAGAGTTTTTTGATCTGGCGCCCTCCCCCCGGCTAGGGCGCCAGATCTCCGGCTGCAGCCTGCGTTCAAGCCGCAGCCCTGGTATCAGCGTATTTCCCCGCCAAGGTTCAGCCGCTGGACCGGATCATCCGGTGACGCGGCCTGACCGCTGAACGGGTACATCCCCGGTCCGCTGCACCCCAAAAGGGTTGAAAGAACTGCGCAGATTGCCACTGTGCGCATCATCCGCATCGTCATGGCCTGTTCCCCTTTCCCGCAGCGCCTTTGCACCGCGTAAGAACACGCTAGCATGACGCCCGCGTGAGCGTCTGTGATCCGGGCCACATATGCCGTTTCCGGCAGGTATGCTGTCAGAAAAACCCGTACTCCCGGAAACTTGCTGCCTCTCCCAGCTTCACGCCGTCCGGCCCCAGCAGCGGCCAGATCACCGCTCCCCGGATCTCGAACCGCCGCCCCGAGGCGCTGGTTCTGACGCCCGCATAATCTTCGATAAACCCTTTGGCGCGCATCTGCGCAAACATCGCTTCGCGCTGCTCCCGGTGCGCAGGCTCCGCTGTCAGCCGCGAGGGCATCGCGGTCAGCTGCTCCCAGCCCATCTCCCACAGCGCCTGCGCCGCCAGGTTGCCATAGGTCAGCACCGGATCGGCGGCGGTGTTATGCGACAGAACCGGGAATGGCGCGTGATAGAGTGCTTCGGCGTCCGCGCGATTGAGCAGCGTTCGGCCCGTCACATTCAAAAATGACGTCAGCAGTAGCTCTGCGTGCGCGGCTTGATAGCTGTTCTCCGGTCCGGGCACCTGCATCTTTGCCTCTTAAGAAGTCTCGTAGGGGAGCAATAGACTGCGCTTGCCGCTTCTTCCAGCCGCCGGACGTTCAAACGGACCGGCAAACAGGAAAAAAGCCCCGCCATTCAGGCGGGGCTTTCCTGCAAGATAGACATGCAAATCTTCCGGCCTCAGGCCTTACTTCAGGATCGTACGGCCCGCGTATTCAGCCACTTCGCCCAGCGCTTCCTCGATACGGATCAGCTGGTTGTATTTCGCGAGCCGGTCAGAGCGCGCCAGCGAGCCGGTTTTGATCTGGCCGCAGTTGGTGGCCACAGCCAGGTCCGCAATGGTGGCATCCTCGGTCTCGCCCGAGCGGTGCGACATCACGTTGGTGTAACGGGCGCGGTGCGCCATATCGACCGCCTTCAGGGTCTCGGTCAGCGAACCGATCTGGTTCACCTTCACCAGCATCGAGTTCGCCACCCCGCGCTCGATGCCCTCAGCCAGACGCGCCGGGTTGGTCACGAACAGGTCGTCCCCCACCAGCTGCACAGAGTTGCCGATCTTGTCGGTCAGCAGCTTCCAGCCGTCCCAGTCGTCTTCGGACATGCCGTCTTCGATGGAGATGATCGGGTAGTCATTGACCAGCGCCGCCAGATAGTCGGCGTTTTCTTCGGAAGTCAGGGATTTGCCTTCGCCAGACAGGACATATTTGCCGTCTTTGTAGTATTCGGTCGCCGCGCAATCCAGCGCAAGGTAAATCTCCTCACCGGGCTTGTAGCCTGCCTTTTCGATCGACTTCAGGATGAAGTCCAGCGCCTCGCGGGAGGAGCCGATGTTGGGGGCAAAGCCGCCCTCGTCGCCGATACCGGTCGACAGACCTGCTGCCGACAGTTCTTTCTTCAGGGTGTGGAACACCTCGGAACCCATGCGCACCGCTTCGCGGATGTTGTCCGCGGCCACTGGCATGATCATGAATTCCTGAATGTCGATCGGGTTGTCGGCATGCTCGCCTCCGTTGATGATATTCATCATCGGAACCGGCAGGACGCGCGCCGAGGTGCCGCCGATATAGCGGTACAGCGGCTGGGTGGTGAAATCTGCGGCTGCCTTGGCCACCGCCATCGACACGCCCAGGATCGCGTTGGCACCCAAGCGGCCCTTGTTTTCGGTGCCGTCCAGTTCGATCATCGCCTGATCGACCGCGACCTGCTCGGTCGCGTCAAAACCCACCAGTTCCTCGGCAATCTCGCCATTCACCGCGGCCACCGCTTCCAGCACGCCTTTGCCCATGTAACGGGACTTGTCGCCGTCGCGCTTCTCCACCGCCTCATAGGCGCCGGTAGAGGCGCCCGAGGGCACGGCAGCACGGCCCATGGTGCCGTCTTCCAGGATCACGTCGACCTCAACCGTCGGGTTGCCCCGGCTGTCGAGGATCTCACGGGCGTGAATGTCGATAATGGTGCTCATCTGTCCATCCTTGGTTTGGCCTGAAAGCGGCGCGTTTTGCTGCCAGCGTCATACCAGCCGCTGCAGGAAAGTAAACCGGGATCGTTATCGCTAACACGCATAAAAGCGGCAGGTTAGGGCTAACAAGGCGCTGTTTGCGCCAACAGGGTAGAGGATTTCCGCCAGCAGGGACGTCAGGCCGCAGCAGCAGCCGCCCGGCGGGCCCGCCGTGCCAGCCGCTGCTCGCGCACAAAGGTGTAAAGCCCCGATCCGATGATCAGCGCAGCCCCTGTCAGCGTCAGTGCATCCGGCCTTTCGCCAAAGACCAGCACGCCCGCCAGGATCGAAAACAACAGCCTAGTATAGCGGAACGGCGTCACCGCAGAGGCATCCCCCACCCGCGTTGCCGTGACAATGCCGTAATACCCCAGCACGCCGAACAGCACACCGCCTGCCAGCATCAGGTATTCATTCTGCTCCATCACCTGCGCGTCGCCAGGGGTGAACGCAAGCAGTAGCAGACCCGCAGGAATGACCGACAGGAACGCCTGAAAACTGACAATGGTGGAGGGCACCGCGCTGTCCATTACCCGTGTCATCAGATCACGCGTGGCAACACCCAGCACCGCGATCAAAACCAGTAATGCCGCAGGCTCAAAGCTGTCCAGCCCCGGCCGGATGATCAGCAGCACCCCGGCAAAACCGACGCAAATCGCCAGCCAGCGCCGCCAGCCGACCTGCTCGCCCAGAAACAGCGCAGCCCCCATAGTGATCACCAGCGGCGTCGCCTGAAACACGGCGGCCACAACCGAGATGTCGACCAGCGCTAGCGCCGAGGCAAAGCCCATTGCCGATACCGCCTCTGTCCCCGCACGCAGTACGGGCCGCAGCCGCCAGGACCGCGGCGCAAACAGGTTGTGCCCTTGCATCTTGGCCATTACCGCAAAGACCAGCCCGCTGCCAACACCAAGGCAGATCAGGATCTGCCCGACGGGCAAGGTACCGGACAGCTGCTTGATGAACATGTCTTCAAGCGTGAAGGCGGCCATCGAGACGATGACCAGCAAAATGCCGTGCAGGTTGTTCATGTTCGCGCGTCCTGTATTGCAGACCGGCAGCACGCCAGACCATCCGGGCAAAAAACATCAGTGTCCCGGCGTGGGCAACTCCGTTTCCGACGCCCTGCCATGACAAGTCGTTACGGCAACCATCAAGACTTCTGATATATATTAAGGAGTACCAGCTCCCGGTTGCAGCCGCAGCATATCGGCAGTGTCCCGGGGTTCCGCCGCACCACATATCGCGCCGCACACCGTTTCCATATCCAGCAGGAGACACCCTGATGCCAGACTTCGACCCGCTGAATTCACTGATCAAAACCGCCAAGGACGCCGAGAAGGCGATCGACGAGCTTGGCAAATCCGCCGTGGATGAAATCAGGGCAGCCATGCATGATGCCAACAAGGCGGAGAACAAGAGCTATCCCATCGCCTATGAGCACATGAAACGTTCCATTGATGGCAAGGGGAACATCAGTCACGGGGTGAAATCAAAAATCTCGCAAGCCATCCTGAACAGCGCGGAACTGCGCAAGATTGCTGCAAAGCACAAGAATCCGGTCAAGCTGAAGAATGTGACGATCTTCTTCGTCAAGAACCGCGACCTTGCCAGAACACTGTATCAGGCGTCCCTCTCCGGCAATCTGACCCCCAAGGGCAAGACGTTCGAATTCGATGGAACAGTGAACGATGTCTATGACTTCCGCTGGGACTGGGTCCCCAAGAAGAAAACAGTCAGAGGGTTCAAGCTGCGCTATGCAGGCAATGCCGCTTATCTGGCGCAGCAAATGAAACTGATGAAGTCCTACAAGATCACGGTGCAGATCAAAGGCGAAGCCAAGCTGTAGCTTGGCCAGTTCTCCGGCAGGTTCAGGCCTTCTTGGCCGGCACCCCGTAAAGCTCCAGCTTGTGCCCGCGCAGTTCATAGCCCAGCTTACGCGCGATCCGCTCCTGCAGTGCCTCGATTTCCGGGTCGCAGAACTCAATCACCTCGCCGGTGTTCATGTCGATCAGGTGGTCATGATGCTCACGTTCAGCATCCTCATACCGCGCCCGCCCATCGCCGAACTCCAGCCGTTCCAGAATCCCCGCTTCCTCGAACAGCTTCACAGTGCGGTACACTGTGGCGATGGAAATCCCCGCGTCCATCGCGCTGGCGCGCGTATACAGCTCCTCGACATCCGGATGATCATCGCTGTCCTGCAGCACCTGGGCAATCACCCGGCGCTGGCCGGTCATGCGCAGCCCCTTGGCCTCGCAGCGGGCGATAATCGTCTTTCGCATCTCTTCCTCGTGGTTTTCTGACCTTCCTCTTTAACGGATGCATTCTGCGGCGAAAACAGGCTTTTCACCCGTATCAAAGCTTGACAAACACCTTATCCACAGCCATTTGGCGCACAGGCATCCCTCCCTGCCGCGTGAGCAGAGGCCATGAGACCGGGCGCGCATCCAGCGCATGACAATATTCCGGGGTCTAGTGATATGCCGCCATTCCCAAGATCACGCGTGGGGATTGCAGAGGCCAGCGGCCTGGCATCCGGCCAGCGCGCGCCCGAGGTCCCTGCCCCGCATGAACCCGCTGCCGCGCAGCGGACCCGGCCCGTGCAGACCGCAGGGCCGTGAAAGGACGATACGTGACTGAATTTTCGACCATGGGGCTGCCTGAGAAGCTCCTCGCCCGCCTCAAGGACATGGGTCTGAACGACCCCACCCCGATCCAGGCCCGCGCCATTCCCCATGCCCTGAACGGCAAGGACGTGCTGGGCCTGGCGCAGACCGGCACCGGCAAAACCGCCGCATTCGGTGTGCCGCTGGTGGCACGGATGCTGGAATACGGCCGCAAGCCCGCCGCGATGACCGTGCGCGGCCTGGTGCTGGCGCCGACCCGCGAGCTGGCCAACCAGATCGCCGACACGCTGAAGGGCCTGACCGAGGGCACCCCGATGAAAGTGGGCCTGGTGGTCGGCGGTGTTTCCATCAACCCGCAGATCGCCCGCATCGCCAAGGGCACCGACATCCTGGTTGCCACCCCCGGCCGCCTGATCGACATCCTCGACCGCGGCGCGCTGGACCTCGGCTCCTGTGATTTCCTGGTGCTGGACGAGGCCGACCAGATGCTGGACCTCGGCTTCATCCACACGCTGCGCAAGATCGCGGCGCTGATCCCGGCAGAACGCCAGACCATGCTGTTCTCGGCCACCATGCCCAAACAGATGAACGAGATCGCCAACTCCTACCTGCAAAGCCCGGTCCGGATCGAGGTCTCACCTCCGGGCAAGGCCGCCGACAAGATCACCCAGTCGGTGCATTTCATCGCCAAGGCCGCCAAGCTGGACCTGCTGAAGGAACTGCTGAACGAGCACAAGGACGAACGCACCCTGGTCTTCGGCCGCACCAAATGGGGCATGGAGAAGCTGATGAAGACGCTGGACAAGGCAGGTTTTGCCGCGGCGTCCATCCATGGCAACAAATCCCAGGGCCAGCGCGAGCGCGCGCTTGCCGCCTTCA
Organism: Leisingera sp. ANG-M7; assembly: GCF_000813965.1. Taxonomy (GTDB): domain Bacteria; phylum Pseudomonadota; class Alphaproteobacteria; order Rhodobacterales; family Rhodobacteraceae; genus Leisingera. The sequence continues at coordinate 192,289 of NZ_JWLI01000001.1, forward strand.
AGGCAGGTGAGATCAAGGTTCTGGTTGCCACCGACGTGGCGGCCCGCGGTCTCGACATTCCGGATGTGAAATTCGTCTACAACTACGAATTGCCCAATGTCCCGGACGCTTATGTCCACCGTATCGGCCGCACCGCCCGCGCGGGCAAGGACGGTCAGGCAATCGCGCTCTGCGCCCCGGATGAAATGGAAGAGCTGAAGGCGATCCAGAAGGTGATGAAGATCACCATCCCCACCGCTTCCGGCCGCCCCTGGGAAGCGATGCCCGATCCGGCAGCCCCCGCAGGCAAACCGGGCGGCCGTCCCGGCGGACGCCGCGGCGGCGGCAAACCCGGCGGCCAGCGCCGCCGCGGTGGCGGCGGCGGTAACAGCGGCCAGGGCAAACCGCAGGGCGGCAAGCCCGGCAACGCCCAGCGCCGCAGCCAGAAACAGCGCGCGCGATAAGCTCTCTCCGCCAGCGCCGGGTCAAGGGTCCCGAAGGGACCGCGCGAAACGCGCGGCTTGCCCTTGACGCGGCACTGGCAAACCACACATTTGAATTCGCGCCCAAGGGCAAATCTGCCCTTGGGCGCCTCTCAGCATATAATCCCTGCGCTGAGCAGCAGCGCCACGCCCAAGCCTGACGGCAATTTGCCGGAAAAGGCGCGGAAGCGCGCCCGCCTCAAACCGCCCGCAGATCCGCCCAGACCGGCAAATGGTCCGAAGCGATATGGGCAGGCCGCCCCCCATGCACCCCATGCGCCACGGCCTGCAAACGCTTGCAATGAGCGATCCGGTCCAGCGCCCCCAGGGGCCTGAGCGCTGGAAAGCTGGGCCTGGGCGGCAGGAACTTCAGCGCCGGTGCGATATGCTCCAGCACCTGGCCGCGCGACCATTCATTGAAATCACCCGCCAGCACCACGGCAGCGTCATCATGTTTGGCGGCCCGTGCCAGCGCATGCATCTGCTCGCGCCGCGCCCGGCCTGTCAGCCCCAGATGCGCACCAATCACCCGCACCACGCCCAGTCCAGTGTCCAGTTCCACCCAAACCGCACCGCGCGGTTCCAGCCCCGGCAGGGCGATATGTCCCTTGGCCCTCAGCCGAACCGCATTCCTGAACAGCACCGCATTCCCGTGCCAGCCCAGCGAACCCGCGCCGCCCAGGTCCGCCGCCTGCCAGCCGGTTTCCTCCACCAGGAAATGCGGCAGTGCCGCCGGGCGCGGCGGCAGGCGCTTGTCCGCCTCCTGCAACACAGCCACATCGGCCTTGATCCCGCCCAGCACCTGCAGAATCCGCTCGGGCCGCCGACGCAGGTCCAGGCCGATGCATTTCTGAATGTTGTACGTGGCAATCCGCAGCGTATCAGGCCTTTTGGCTTTCGGCATCCGTCCCCCTTTCGCTGTCCCGATCTTGCGCAAAACCCGTGCCGCCGTACAGCCCCGATCCGGCCGCCAGCGCCACCGGGTTCCGCTTGACTTGCCGCGGCTGCCCGCCTCCAGTTGCCGCCATGACAGAAAAACGCCCCATCGACACCTCCGGCGCTGCACTTCTGACCGGCTTTGCCCTGCTCCTCGCCTTCAACCAGGTGGTGATCAAGGTGACAGGCGGCGGCTTTGGCCCGGTGTTTCAGGCCGGGCTTCGCTCCGCCATTGGCCTCCTGGTGCTGGCGGTCTGGATCATCCTCCGCCGTCCGCGGCTCGGCCCGCTGCCCCGCGGCGCCGCGCTCTGGGGTGTGGTTGCGGGCCTTCTGTTCTGCTTTGAATTCATCTGCCTGTTCATCGCACTGGATGTGACCTCCGTCTCGCGCGCGTCGATCATCTTCTACTCCATGCCGGTCTGGCTGGCGCTGGCTGCGCATCTGCTGCTGCCCGGCGAACAGTTCAACCGGGTCCGCAGCCTCGGCCTGGTTCTGGCGATGGGCGGGGTGGCGCTGGCGGTTCTGGACCGGGGCGGCGGCACCGCCAGCCTGGCGGGCGATCTGCTGGCACTAGGTGCCACCTTCGGCTGGGCGGGCATTGCGCTTTGCCTGCGTATCACGCCGCTGGCCGCAGTGCCGCCGGTCACCCAGCTTGTGTTCCAGCTGGCAGTCTCAGCCGTGCTGCTGACGGCTGCTGCGCCGCTGTTCGGACCGCTGATCCGCGGTATCGAACCCCTGCACCTCTGGGGGCTAGCCTTCCAGGGGATCTGCATCGCCAGCCTCGGCTATCTCCTGTGGTTCCAGCTGATCAAGATCTACCGCGCCAGTTCGGTGGCATCCTTCAGCTCTCTTTCGCCGGTGCTGGCAGTGCTCATGGGCTGGGCGCTGCTGGATGAGGTGATCGGGCTGCAGGTCTGGGCCGCCCTGGCGCTGGTTGCTGCAGGCGTGTTCCTGATCAACCGCAAATAAACCAGATCTGTTCTGGTTAAGTAGGGCTGCCTGCCCCCTCTTGAGCCGTTCGGCTCAATTCACCCCCGGGGTATTTTGCACCAGAAAGAAGCCAGTCAGGTGCCGCAGAAGGTCGCCTGCACCACTTCCTCCGGCAGCGGCGGGCGCTGCAGATCCTTGTGCTCCGGCTGGTCCTCATAAGGGTTGGCCAGCACCGTGTTCAGCCGGTGGAACAGCGCATAGTCGCCTGCCACCGCACCGGCAATCATCTCCTCGATCCGGTGGTTGCGCGGAATGAAGGCAGGGTTCGCCGCACGCATGACCGCCTGCGGGTCTGGTTCGCCTTCCAGCCGCGCCTGCCAGTCCGGCTCCCAAGCATCAAAAGCCACCGGATCGGTGAACTGGTCCCTTGCCGTGCCTTCACCCAGGGTACGGAACGTATTGGTGAAATCGCTCTGGTTCTCTGCCATCCGCCCCAGCAGGGAAGTAACCAGCTCCAAATCACTCTCCTGTTCTGAAGTGATCCCCAGTTTTGCGCGGAACCGCCGCAGCCAGGCCGCTTCGGTCAGCGCGGGCATCGCATGCACAATCTCTGTCGCCGCCGCGACACCGTCCTGCGGGTCGTCCATCTGTTGGATCAGCGCGGTTGCCAGCTGCGCCAGGTTCCAGACCGCAATCGCGGGCTGGTTGGCATAGGCATAGCGCCGCCCCCGGTCGATCGAGGAAAACACAGTATGCGGGTGATAAACATCCATGAAGGCGCACGGGCCATAATCGATGGTCTCGCCGGAGATCGAAGAATTGTCGGTATTCATCACCCCGTGAATGAACCCCACGGACATCCAGGCGGCTATCAGCTCCGCCTGCGCATCGCGCACGGCTTGCAGCAGGCCCATCGGGCCTTCCACCTCCGGGTAATGGCGGGCAATGGCATAGTCCGTCAGCTGCTGCAGGCTCGCCTTGTCACCGCGGGCCGCGAACACCTGGAAGGTGCCCACCCGCAAATGGCTCGCCGCCACCCGGGTCAGCACCGCACCGGGCAGGCCGCCCTCGCGCCAGACGGTCTCACCCGTCTCCACCGCCGCCAGCGCGCGGGTGGTCGGGATGCCCAGGCTGTGCATCGCCTCGCTCACCACATATTCGCGCAGTACCGGCCCCAGCCAGGCCCGCCCGTCGCCATTGCGCGAATACGGCGTCCGTCCCGAACCCTTCAGCTGGATATCACGGCGCCTGCCGTCCGTTCCCACCACTTCGCCCAGCAGGATCGCGCGCCCGTCGCCCAGCTGCGGATTATACGTGCCGAACTGATGCCCGGAATAAAGCTGCGCCAGCGGATCAGCCCCCTCCGGCACCAGATTGCCGCCGAACACCGCCGCCATCTCCCCGGCCTCACCGGATGTGATCCCCATGATCCGCGCCAGATCCTCGTTAAAGGCCGCCAGCCGCGGCGCCTTTACCGCCTGCGGCGGCAGTTTGGAGTAGAACTGCCCCGGCAGGGCAGCATAGGTGTTGTCAAAGGGGATCGTGAATGTCATGGCCCAAACATATGACTGGAATAGAGATTTACCAGCACCAAAGCGGAGGCAGCAGCAATGGACGCAGACCGGATCATCGAACACCTGGGACTGCAGCAGCACCCGGAGGGCGGCTGGTACAAGGAAACCTGGCGTGCGGAAAATGAAGGCCGCCCCACAGGCACCTGTATTTACTTCCTTTTGAAGGCAGGCGAAGCCAGCCACTGGCACCGGGTCGATGCCGCCGAGATCTGGCTCTACCACGCCGGCGCACCGCTGGTGCTGTCGCTGGCGGCGACCGATGAGGGCCCGGCGCAGGACCACCTGCTCACCCCGGACCTGACCAAAGGCGCGCCGCAGCTGATTGTGCCCGAGGGCCACTGGCAGGCTGCCCGCAGCACCGGGGACTACACGCTGGTCAGCTGCACGGTTTCGCCGGGGTTTGAGTTTGAGGGGTTTGAACTGGCTGCTCCGGGCTTCGACATCCCGCGCAGCTGACCAGCCCCTTGCAGCGAATCGCCAGACTGGACAAGAGTGTCCACATGTCTGCCGCACTGGATCACACAGCCCTGATCAAATCGCTGCCGCCAGAGACAAAGGCCGCCCTGACGGCCCGTTCCGATGCGGCGGGACTTCGGCATCTTGCCCTGTATCTGGCTGCCCTTGCTGCCTGCACCGCGGGTCTCGCTCTGCAAATACCCTTCTGGCCGCTGCTGATGGTGCCGCAAGGCATACTGCTGGTCTTTCTCTTCACGCTCAGCCACGAATGCACCCACCAGACGCCGTTCCGCAGCAAATGGCTGAATGAAGCAGCGGGCCATTTCTGCGCCATTGCCATCGCGCTGCCCTTTGTCTGGTTCCGCTACTTTCACCTGGCGCATCACAAATACACCAACGACCCCCAGCGCGACCCGGAGCTGGAACATGGCGGACGGCCTGGGACATTCGGCCAATGGCTCACATACCTGAGCGGCTGGGGCTATTGGCGCGCAATGGCCGCAACCCTCTGGCGCAACGCCTTTGGCACCATCAACGCCCCCTACCTGCCCGAACGCCGCCACGCGCATGTGCAGCTAGAGGCGCGTGCGCTGCTGGTCCTCTACGCCGCCGCCCTGCTGAGCCTGCTGGCCTCACCCTTGGTTCTATGGCTGTGGATTGTCCCGTTGCTGATCGGCCAGCCTTTCTTGCGCGCCTATCTGCTGGCGGAACACGGTCTCTGCCCCCCGGTGGCGAACATGCTGGAGAACTCCCGCACCACCTTCACCAACCGGGTGGTGCGTTTCCTGGCCTGGAACATGCCCTACCACGCCGAGCATCACGCCTTTCCGAACGTGCCCTTCCACAGGCTCCCCGCATTCCACACCTTTACCCGGGCACATCTGAAGTCGACGTCAGACGGGTACGGGGAGTTCACGGCGGACTACCTCCGCCAGCTCTCCCGCTGATCCGCCGCCAGAGGCCGCACAAATTTCTTGGAAGAAATTTGCCAAGAAACTTCGAAGTTTCTTGTCCGCCGGTCACAACCTTACGCCCCCGGCACGCTCACCACACCGCCGCCCACACAGGCGCTGACTCCGGTGGTGCCAGGCGCCGATGTCGGCATTCCCCGCGCCACCCGCACCGCCAGATGGGCAAAGGCCTGCGCCTCCAGCATGTCACCGTCCAGCCCTGCGTCCTCTACCGGCTTCACCGGGCAATCAAGCGACACCCGCAGCATCTCCATCAGTACCGGATTGTGCCGCCCGCCGCCGGTGACAAGCACCATCTCCGGCGGTTCCGGGCAATGCTCCATGCCCTGCGCGACGGCAGCGGCGCACATGGCAATCAGGGTGGCCGCAGCATCCGCGTCGCTCAGTTCATTGACCAGTTCAACCATCTCAGCAAAATCGTTCCTGTCCAGCGACTTGGGCGGCATTCTTGCAAAATACGGCTCGGCCAGGAACAGCTCCAGCGCGCCTGTTTCCACTTTGCCTGAGCGCGCCACCTTGCCATCCGCGTCCCAGGGAATGCCCAAACGCTCCTGTACCAGATCATTGACCGGCGCATTGGCCGGGCCGGTGTCAAAGGCCAACAGCGCTCCTGGCTCCTCTGGCCGCTCAAACCGCGGATCTACATAGGTGATATTGCCAACCCCACCCAGGTTCAGGAAACACAAGGGCCGCTCAGCACCTATATACTTGGCGCAGGCAAAGTGAAAGAACGTCGCCAGCGGCGCGCCCTCGCCGCCCATTGCCACGTCGTCACTGCGGAAATCCCAGACCACCGGCTTGCCCAGGTGTTCGGCCAGCGCCGCGCCGTCGCCTACCTGCAGGGTTCCCTGCAGCCGCGGCGCATGGGCCAGGGTCTGGCCGTGAAAGCCGATGATTTCCACATCGCCGAACTCCGCCAGCGCCGCCGCATGGGCCGCATCGCAGACCTCTGCCGCAGCCTCCACCTCCGGCCCCGCCCACTTGCCGAGGCCCGCACGCAACACGCTGCGTTCTTCTGCCGAATACTCGCGGTAGCTGCTCTCGCCAAACCCGTGAATGCGCGCGCCGTCGGTCACCACCACCGCCGCATCCACCCCGTCCAGCGAGGTGCCGCTCATCGCCCCCAGCGCCCGTACCGCACCCGTTTTTGCAATGGCCCTGCTCATGGCCTGCCCCCATCCTTCTGGATCCGGGCCGTACCGCCCGTTGCTGGGGATACTACAGCGCATAATTTGCCGGGAAAACAGGTTCCAACCGGCGCCAATGCGATTTATAGGGCATGGTGCAAAATCAAAGACCGAGGCATATTATGACCTACACACCGAAATCGGATTTCGTCGCAGTCATGATGGAACGCGGGTTCCTCGCGGACTGCACCGATTATCAGGGCCTTGACGACGCCCTGCTGCAAGGTGTGCGCCCGGCCTATATCGGCTTTGACGCCACAGCGAAATCGCTGCACGTCGGCTCACTCATTCAGATCATGATGCTGCGCTGGTTCCAGAAGACCGGCCACCAGCCGATCACCCTGATGGGCGGCGGCACCACCAAGGTGGGCGACCCGTCTTTCCGCGCCGACGAGCGCCCGTTGCTGACCGAAGCACAGATCGACGACAATATCGCCGGCATCAAAAAGGTGTTCTCGGCCTATATCGACTATGACAGCGACGCGCCGAACAAGGCGCTGATGCTGAACAACGCCGAATGGCTGGATGGGCTGAACTACCTGGAATTCCTGCGCGACATTGGCCGCCATTTCTCGGTGAACCGGATGCTGTCGTTCGAGAGCGTCAAATCGCGCCTCGATCGCGAGCAGTCCCTGTCGTTCCTTGAATTCAACTACATGATCCTGCAAGCCTATGACTTCATGGAGCTGAACAACCGCTACGGTTGCATCCTGCAGATGGGCGGCTCTGACCAGTGGGGCAATATCGTCAACGGCATCGACCTCACCCGCCGCACCATCGATCATGAGGTCTACGGCCTCACCTCGCCGCTGCTGACCACCTCGGACGGCAAGAAGATGGGCAAGACCGCCGAAGGCGCGATCTGGCTCAACGCCGACATGCGGTCGCCTTATGAATTCTGGCAGTTCTGGCGCAACACCACCGACGCCGACGTGGGCCGCTTCCTGAAGCTCTACACCGAACTGCCGGTGGAGGAATGCGAACGCATCGGCGCGCTGGCGGGCTCTGAGATCAACGAGGGCAAGGTCATCCTCGCCAACGAAGTGACCACCCTCCTGCACGGCGCCGAGGCCGCAGCCGCCGCCGAAGCCACCGCACGTGAAGTGTTCGAGAAGGGCGGCGTGGGCGATGACCTGCCCACTCTCTCGCTGACGACTGCCGATCTGGGCGACGGCATCTCGATCGTGCAACTGATCGTGAAATCCGGCCTTGCCAAATCCGGCAAGGACGCCAAGCGGCTGATTTCCGAGAATGGTGCCAAAATCGACGACCAGCCGCTGACCGATGCAGGCCTGATGATCGACGCGGGCGCTCTGTCTTCGCCGATCAAGCTGAGCGCCGGCAAAAAGCGCCACGCGCTGGTGCGGCTGGACGGCTGAGCCTTCTGCCATGAAACGGAAAAAGGGAGCCATTGGCTCCCTTTCTTTTTGCCCGCAGATGCTCCCGCCCATTCCAGCCTCATCCAAGATGAGCCTTCACGGTTGGGCCGCGCGCCGCTGCGCGGCGCGCCAGCACTTCCTCGCAACACCCCACTCAGGCCAGCCCCGGGTCAAGGGCCGCGCATGCGGCCGTGCGCAGCACGGTTCACCCTTGAGGCGGGGATGGCCGGGATACACTGGAACAGGCGCCTAAGGGCAGACCTGACCTTAGGCGCCTCTCAGCAAATCATCCTGCCTCTAAAACAGCAGCGCCTCCACCAGCGTCAGCACCAGAAAGACCGGCACCGACAACCCGATCGCAATCAGCAGCGCCGCCGCCTTGGTCATCCGCGGGGCGGCTGCCGCCTGCCCCATGATCTGTTTTGCATTTCTCATACTGGAAATTAACCATAATTTAGGTTTCCAGCGCGTTAATGGAATTATGTTCGACAGCGCCCCCGATCCCGATCTGCCCGCAGCAGCTACCGCCCGCCCCCAACCCCGCGCGCTCCAGCAATCACCGGAGTTCGCCCGCGCGCTGATGGCCTGCGGCCAAGACCCGCTGTTACTCGACGATACGCTGGTGCTGCACCGCCGCCTGCCCGGCGGGCTGCGGCTGGCGATGGTGAACCGGGCGGATCTGACAGATCCCGCCCCCCTGCTGGCGGCCCTGCGCGCAGGCGCCCTTGCCCGTACGCCGCTGATCCTGTCGCCCGAATCCCCAGCGCCGCATCTTGCCCGCCTCGGCGCCGTGCCGCTGGCCACGCCCGCCCACGCCGCGCTCTGGGACCTCAGCGGCGATGCGGACCAGCGCCGCGCCGCGCTGCACCCGAAATGGCGCAACCGGCTGAAACACGGCGAGGCGCAGCCCCTCCGCCTCACCCGCCAGAACCTGCCGCATGACGTGCGCCACTGGCTGTTCCGCGCCGACGCAAAACAGCAATCCGCTCGCGGCTATCGCAGCTGGCCGATTGGTCTCACCCTCGCCTATGCGCGCGAGAACAAGGGGCAGGTAAAACTCTTCCAGGCGTTTGAGGGCAAGGAACCGGTCGCCGCAATCCTGATCCTCACCCATGGCAATGCCGCCAGCTACCACATCGCCCACACCACCACGCGCGGTAAACGGCTCAGCGCCCACCCGCTCCTGCTATGGGAGGCCGCAAACTGGCTCGCCGCCAAGGGCGTCTGCCGCCTGGACCTCGGCCTCATCAACACCGAGGACGCCCCCGGCCTTGCCCGCTTCAAGCTTGGCACCGGCGCACAACTGCACCGCCTGGGCGGCACCTGGGGCCTATGGCCACCGCTGGGCCGCCTTCTGCAACCGCTATCCTTGCTCGACCGCCGCCTGATGGGCGCTTAAACACCCGCGACGCCCCGTCCCGCTGGACAGATCCCCGGCCCCTCCATTATATGAACACATGTTCAGATAACCGGGAGGAGCCCCGCTCATGAAACTTGCAGACACTGCAGCCGTCGTCACCGGCGGCGCGTCCGGCCTGGGTGAGGCCACCGCGCGCTACTTCGCCGAACAAGGCGCCCAGGTCACCATTCTGGACCGCGACGCCGAACGCGGCCAGCAGGTGGCCGAAGAAATCGGCGGCAACTTCGCCCAGACCGACGTGACCAGCGAAGAGTCTGTTTCTGCTGCCATCGCCGACGCTGCTGAGAAGATGGGCAAGATCACTGCCTGCGTGAACTGCGCCGGTATCGCCATCGGCGCCAAGACCGTGGGCAAGGAAGGCGCGCACCCCTTGGATGCTTACAAGCGCACCATCGACATCAATCTGGTCGGCACCTTCAACGTCGCCCGCCTTGCCGCTGTCGAGATCACCAAGAACGCGCCCGATGCAGACAACGCCCGCGGCGTGATCATCAACACCGCGTCGATTGCGGCCTTTGACGGGCAAAAGGGCCAGGCCGCCTATGCTGCCTCCAAGGGCGGGGTTGCCGGCATGTGCCTGCCAATGGCGCGGGATCTAGCGTCCTCCGGCATCCGGGTGATGACCATCGCGCCGGGCATCTTCATGACCCCCATGCTGGCTGGCCTGCCGGAAGAGGTGCAGCAGCAGCTGGCTGCAGATGTTCCCAACCCCGCCCGCCTGGGCGATCCGCGCGAATACGGCCGCCTCGCGGGCTTCATCGTCGAGATGGGATACCTCAACGGCGAAGTCATCCGCATCGACGGCGCCCTGCGCATGCGCTGACACCCCGCTGCTGAGGCCGGGTCAAGGGGTGAGCAAGCTCCCTGGAAACGCTCCGGGGGAGCGTTTCGCTTGCGAACGGGCGGAGCCCAAAGCGGCGGCGCCTGCGCCGTTCACCCTTGAAGCGGCCTCAGCAGATCACACACTGGAAATCGCGCCTTCAGGGCAAGCCTGCCCCTAAAGCGCGTCTCAGCAGAATCTTCTGCATTGCGCAGCAATGCCCGGCCCAAGGCCGCACAAAGGCGCCTTGGCGCAGCCAGGGCACCTGCGGCCGCGGGAGCTTCTTGCCAAACTGCCGCCTTAGCTCCCCGGACCGGCACCCCAGGCCGCCAGCGCCTCGATCACCGGGCGCAGCGCCTGCCCTTTGCCGGTCAGGCTGTATTCCACCCGCGGCGGCACCTCGGCATAGACCTTGCGGTGCACGATGCCATCCGCCTCCAGCTCCCGCAGCTGCTTGGTCAGGCTGCGCTGTGTCACATCCCCCAGCGCCCGCGCCAGGGCATTGAACCGCAAGGTGCCGGGCAGCAGGTGATAGACGATCAGTCCCTTCCACTTGCCTGAGATCTGCTCCAGCGCCGCCTCAACCGGGCAGCCGCCGCTGCAATCGTAAGTCTCAAACCGTGCCGCCCGGCTTTCGCCCTGATTTCCAGTATCCATTCTGTACCTACCCTCACAAAACGTGCGTTCTTGCGCAGAATACACCATGCAGCCATATCCCGTCCCGTCAAACCACTCAAGCACAGGAGGCCCAAATGGCCCTGACCATTCTCGCCCAGATCACCGCCCAGCCCGGCAAAGAAGCCCTAGTCAAAGCCGAACTCGAAAAGCTGGTGCCCATCACCCGCGCCGAGGAAGGCTGCATCCGCTATGACCTGCACCAGGACAACCAGACACCCGGCTTCTTTGTGTTCTACGAAACCTGGGAATCGCGGGCGCTGTGGCAGCAGCACATGAACGCGCCGCACCTGGCCGCCTATATGGCCGCAACAGAGGGCGCAGTGGCCGCTTTTACCCTCAACGAGATGACCCAAACCGCCTGAGTTGCAGCCCGCCCGGCACCGCGCCAGCGGTGCCGGGCCCAAGGCCGAACAAGGGCGCCTTGGCGAAGCCAGGGCGCCTGCGGGCGCGGGAGTTGCCCGGGCGTTGACAATCCCGGCCCTCCGCCCTTCACTCCGGGTCAGGAGGCCCCGATGAACAAATCCGAACGGCAGAAAATGCAGGCAGGCGACTGGTACTGTTGCCTGGACAGCGAACTCTCGGCGTTGCGCCACCAGGCCCGCGTTGCGGTGCATCAGCACAACGGCGCACTGCCTGATCCGGCTGAAAACCTCAGCCCGCCGCTCGCCAAACTCTTCGCCGCCGCCGGCGAAAACTGCCTGATCGAGGCGCCGTTTCACTGCGCCTACGGCATCAACATCACCCTCGGCAACAACGTCTATTTGAACGCGGGCTGCACCATTCTGGACACCGCTCCCGTCAGCATCGGCGACGGCACCATGCTGGGGCCGAACGTGCAGATCTACTGTGCCCAGCACCACAAAAACAGTGCGTTGCGGGCCAAAGGGCTGGAGATTGCCTATCCCGTCACCCTTGGCGCAGATGTCTGGATCGGCGGCGGCGCGATCATCCTGCCGGGCGTCACCATCGGCGACGGCGCCATCGTTGGCGCGGGCGCCGTGGTAACCACAGATGTCGCCGCGGGCCAGACCGTCACCGGCAATCCCGCCCGCCTCCGGCAGGGGTAATCAAAGGGTAAAGCCAGCGCCCGCCGCCTTCACCCAAGATTCAACTTTCTCGATAGTTTCCAAAGCATTATGGCAGCATCTTTGACCAAATGTTTCGCGCGCGAAACATTTGGTCAGACGTTCTGACCTAACTGAGGAACCGGCCTCAGGCCCCGGCCTTTTCCTCCAGCTCCAGCCATTCCTCTTCAGCGGCGGCCAGCTTTTCCTGCCGTTCCACCAGCGCCTCAGTGGCCTTCTTGAACTTGACCGGCTCGCGGGTGAACAGCTCCGGATCGTTCATCAGCTCCTGCAGCTTGCCGATCTCCGCCTCCAGCCGTTCGATCTCCGCAGGCAGCGCCTCCAGCCGGTGCTTTTCCTTGAAGCTCAGGCCGCCCTTGGGCTGGCTCTCTTGCTTAGGCTTCGCCTTCGCGGGCTTCACCTTCTCCGCTCTAGCCGCAACCTCTAGCGGCCCGCGCTGCGCGATGTAGTCGCTCCAGCCGCCGGCATAGGCGGTGGCCTTGCCGTTGCCTTCCATTGCAATGGTGGTGGTCGCCACCCGGTCCAGAAAATCCCGGTCGTGGCTGACCAGCAGAACGGTACCGTCGTAATTGTCCAGCAGCTCCTGCAGCAGATCCAGCGTTTCCACATCCAGATCGTTGGTCGGTTCGTCCAAAACCAGCAGGTTCGAGGACCGCGCCATCAGCCGCGCCAGCAACAGCCGCGCCTTTTCACCGCCCGACAGCGAACGCACCGGCGCCCGCGCCTGTCGCTCGTCGAACAGGAACTCCTTCAGATACCCAACCACGTGCTTGGGCTGGCCGCGCACCATCACCTGATCGGCCTTGCCGGAAATCCCCAGCAGCGGATCGGCGGTCAGATTCTCCCACAGGGTCGAATCGCCGTCCAGCTGGTCGCGGGTCTGGTCGAACAACGCAATCTCCAGGTTGGTGCCCAGTTTGACCGCACCTGCATCCGGGTCTTCCATACCTAGAAGCATCTTCAGCAGCGTGGTTTTCCCTGCGCCGTTGGGACCGACAAAAGCCACCCGGTCACCGCGCTGCACCTTCAGCGAGAAGTCCCGGACGATCTGCTTGCCGCCGAACGCCTTGCTCAGCCCTTCGGCCTCGATCACCTTGCGGCCCGACTTGGGGCCGGATTCCAGCGCCATCTCGGCGGTGCCCTGCCGTTTGATCTGGCCTGCGCGCTCCGCCTTCAGATCCTGCAGCGCCCGCACCCGGCCCATGTTGCGCTTGCGGCGCGCGGAAATCCCTTCCACCGCCCAGCGGCTTTCCGACTTGATCAGCCGGTTCAGCTTGTGGCGCTGCATGTCTTCATCTTCCCAGACCTTATCGCGCCAGGCCTCGAAATGTTCAAACCCCTTTTCCTGCCGGCGCACCTCGCCGCGGTCCACCCACAGGGTGGCCCGGGTCAGCGCCCTCAGAAACGCGCGGTCGTGGGAGATCAGCACAAAAGCCGCGCGGGTGTTTTTGAGTTCGTTCTCCAGCCAGGTGATTGCCTCGATATCCAGATGGTTGGTCGGCTCGTCCAGCAGCATCAGGTCCGGCGCCTCGGCCATCAGCTTGGCCAGCGCCGCGCGCCGCCGCTCACCTCCGGAGGCGGTTTCAACCGGCCGTGCGGGATCGAATTTCAGACCCTCGCCTGCACGTTCCACCTTGTACATCTCGCCGGGATCCAGCTCGCTGGCGGCAAAATCACCTAAGGTAGCAAACCCCTCCATCTTCGGGTCCTGCTCCATGTAGCCGACCGACTTGCCCGGCGGCACCACGATATCGCCCTGATCGGCTTCAACAATCCCCGCCATCACCTTCATCAGGGTGGATTTTCCGGAACCATTGCGGCCCACCAGCGCCACCCGGTCGCCGGGCTGCACCACCAGATCGAGGTTCGAAAAAACCGGATCGCCCCCAAAGGTGAGGGAAATGCCGGACATCTGCAAAAGAGGAATACGTGCCATGAAAGGCTGCTACCCCGGCGGCAAAATCGCGTCAACGCTCCCCGTTCATCTTTCCTGAAATACTCAGTCCCCGCCAGCCACAGCCCGCAGCAACCGCTTGCGGGTATCAGGAATGGCGCCAATCTCCAGCCCGGTAAACACATGCAGCGTGTTCATCTGCCGGTCCACCACCGCGTGATCGCTGACCCAGCCGCCCATCAGCAGATAGGTCCGCAACAAGGGCGGCATCTTCTGAAGGGCCTTCTTAGTCTCCGCCTCCCGCAGCGGTTCCGCGCCAAAACACACCACCTCGGGCGCTTTGATGCCCGGCCGCCACTGCGCCGGCGCCAGATGCCGCTGCCGAAGCAGCGCCAATGCCTCAGCGTAGGGTGCGGCAGAGATGCCTGCAAAGGACGAGCAGCCAAACAGCATCTGCACCCCCTGCCCGTCAACAAGGCCCGTCATTGCCCCCCAAGCGACACGCAGAATATCTGCATCCTGCCAATTCGGGTGAATGCAGAACCGGCCCAGTTCGGCCATCCGCCCCTCAAAAGCCTGCAATGCTGTCAGATCATAAAACTGTGCTGAATAGCTCCGCGCCAGCTCCGCGCCGCTTTCCAGCAGCAGCAGCCGGAAACAGCAGACCAGTGCGCCGCCGGGCTGCTCCTCCACCAGAACATGGCAGCATTCGCTGTCAAAAGCATCGCTGTCTGTGCACCCGGAGCGGAAACACTGGGCCCGCAGGGCCTGCGCCGCAGCCACATCCGCTGCACTTGCAGCCAGCCGGGCGCGATAGCGCCCCCTGTTCAGCAGCATGTCAGGTTCCGCCATGGCAGCGGCCTCCAGCTTTCCAGCTCAGACCTTAGCATATGCGCAGTGACAGAGCAGGAAGCAGTCCTATTCGTTGTTCAGCAGCTGACCGGGGGCGAAATTGCCCAGGTTGCCCAACAGCTGGCGCAGGAATGTGTTGTCCTGAACGCCGGAGCTGGTCACGCGGCGCTCCAGGGGCACCACCTTGCCGTCTTCCAGGCTGTAACGCTCGATCGCCTGCACCACGCCGGATGTGTCAAAGCTGATCGCCACCAGGTCGCGTGCCACCGGCTCCGGCGCCTTGGCACCGTAGTGGCGGAACCGGGTGGCCACGTAGTAGTAGCCGCTTTCGTTGAGCACGCCGGTCGAGGATGGAATACCGATGGTCTCGGCCACCGAATCCCGGGTGTCGACACCCGGCACCACCTCTGCCAGCAGTTCCGGCGCCGGCACATAGCCGTGCTTGCGGTAGACCGAAGTACAGGCCGCCAGGGCCAGCCCCGCTGCCGCAAATACCGCCCCGCGCAAAACCGCCTTGAAGTGAAATGCCTTTGCAACCATGACTGCCCCCCAGCCTGCCGCCATCACCGGCGGCTTGAATACGTCTTTTAACCCGATTACCTAATGACCGCCTCCGGTTCAAGAAACGAAAGTCCCCGAATATGTCTGACAGCACCGCTTTGCGGGTCGCGGACCTGCCGCAGAACACCCCGACCGCCTTTGAAATCATCCCGGACAAGGCCGCCATGGCCGCGCTGGCGGCGGAACTGGGGGTGAACGCCTTGCGCAAACTGCGCTTCAGCGGCGAGATCAAGGCGATGGGCAAGAAGGACTGGAAACTGTCAGGCCGGCTGGGGGCAACCGTGGTGCAGGACTGTGTAGTGACGCTGGAGCCGGTGACCACAAGGGTCGAGGAAGCGGTGGAAATCACCTATCTGGCCCGCATCGAAACCCCGGAAGGCGCCGAGGTTGAAATGCCCGAGGATGACAGCATTGAACCGCTAGGCAGCCACATCGACCCTGCTGCGGTGATGGCAGAGGCGCTGGCACTGCACATCCCCGCCTATCCGCGCAAAGACGGCGCCGAACTGGGCGAGGCGGTCTATGCCGAGGACGGCGTGCAGCCGATGCGCGACGAGGACACCCGGCCGTTCGCAGGCCTTGCGGCGCTGCGCGGCCAGCTGAAAGATGAGGACTGAGCGCAGATTTTTTGCAGCGCAGAAAATCATCTCTGGCGCCGCACCGCCGGCTGCCTTAAAAAACAGCTTGCGCCAGCGAAGATTCGCAGTATTTTCGCGCGCTCATCGGAATTTTTGGTTGGACAATGCTTGGGCAGACGCCTAAACGCACGTCAGACTGATCGAACAGAATGCAATCGCGCCGCGGGGATGGCCCCAAGGCCCAAACAGACAAAGGTTGAGACATGGCCGTCCAACAGAACAAAGTATCCAAATCGCGCCGCAACAACCGCCGCGCGCACGATGCACTGGTTGCTGCGAATCCGAACGAATGCGGCAACTGCGGCGAGCTGAAGCGCCCGCACCACGTATGCCCCTCCTGCGGCCACTACGACGACAAGGAAATCGTCGCAGCTGCAGACGAGATCGAGATCGATGAGGACGCGGCGTAAGCCACGGACAGGATCCTGATGCCAGGCAGGCTTTCGCATGACGGGTAAACCCGATCAAAATCAGGCAAAAGCCGGCCGCATCACTATTTCTGTTGACGCCATGGGCGGAGACGCCGGCCCTGCAGTTGTAGTGGCCGGCATTGCCATGTCTGCGGAAAAGAATCCGGATATCGGGTTCATCCTGCATGGGCCTACCGAACAGCTGGAACCTCTGGTTGCCAAAAAGCGCGCGCTCAAGGGCCGCGTCGAGATTCGCGATGCCCGCGATGTGGTCACCATGGAGGACAAGCCCTCCCAGGTGATGCGCAACGGCAAGGGCACCTCGATGTGGTCGGCCCTGGACGCGGTCAAGAACGGCGAGGCTTCGGGCGCGGTCTCCTGCGGCAACACCGGCGCGCTGATGGCGCTCTCGATGCTGCGGCTGCGCAAGCTGCCGGGCGTCAACAGGCCCGCCATTGCAATCCTGTGGCCCTCGCTGAACCCGCAAGGTTTCAACGTGATGCTGGATGTCGGCGCCGACGTGAAGGCGGATGCCGAGGATCTGCTGCAATACGCCCTGATGGGCACATCTTACGTGCGCAACTCGATGGACATCGCCCGCCCCCGCGTGGGCCTGCTGAATGTCGGCACCGAAGAGCACAAAGGCCGCGCCGAACTGAAGGAGGCCTTCGGGCTGATCTCAGAACAAGCGGAGCAGGCGAATTACGAATTCGTCGGCTTTGTCGAAGGCAGCGATATTCCCGGCGATGTCGCCGATGTGATCGTGACCGACGGCTTTACCGGCAATGTCGCGATCAAGACCGGCGAAGGCACTGCTAGCCTGATGCGCACCGCACTGCGCGAGGCGTTCGGGTACTCGTTCCTGTCAAAGATTGCCGCAGTGCTGGCGATGACCTCCCTGAAACGGCTATCCAAACGGATGGACCCCCGCCGCGTCAATGGCGGCGTGTTTCTCGGGCTCAACGGCACGGTGGTGAAATCCCACGGCGGCGCCGATGCCATGGGCGTCTCCGCTGCGGTCAAACTGGCCTTCCGGCTGGCACAGCACGGATTCGCCGAAAAGCTGGCAGCGCGGGTTGCATCTGCCGGTTTGCATACCCAAGATAATACTGCCCCCCGCAAGATGCGGGCGGCCACCGAAAAAGACTGAAAATAGGCAGGCAGACGGATGACGCGACGCGCGGTAGTTGTTGGCACAGGACACTATCTCCCCGAACGGGTGGTTGAAAACGCGGAATTCGAAGCCACGCTGGACACAACGGACGAATGGATCCGCAGCCGCTCCGGCATCGAACGCCGCCATTTTGCCGCTGAGGGAGAGACCACATCGGATATGGCCGCCAGGGCAGCTGAACGCGCTTTGGCGGACGCGGGCCTGACCGCGGATGATGTGGACGCCATTGTTGTCGCGACATCCACCCCCGACCTCACCTTCCCGTCTGCCGCCACGATGGTGCAGTCCAAACTGGGCATGACCAAGGGCTTTGCCTTTGACGTGCAGGCGGTTTGCGCAGGCTTCGTCTATGCGCTGTCCAATGCCAGCGCCCTGATTGCTTCGGGCCAGGCATCCCGTGTGATGGTGATCGGCGCGGAAACCTTCAGCCGGATCATGGACTGGACCGACCGCTCCACCTGCGTGCTGTTCGGCGACGGCGCCGGCGCGCTGCTGCTGGAAGCGCAGGACCAGCCCGGCACCAACAAGGACCGCGGCATCCTGGCCACCGACCTCAATTCCGATGGCCGCTACAAGGACCTGCTGTACGTCGACGGCGGCGTCTCCACCCATACCACCGGCCACCTGCGGATGCAGGGCAACCAGGTGTTCCGCCACGCGGTCGAAAAACTCGCCTCCACCGCTAATACCGCGCTGGACCGCGCAGGCCTGTCTGCGGGGGATGTCGACTGGATCGTGCCGCATCAGGCCAACATCCGCATTATCCAGGGCACGGCCAAGAAAATGGGCCTCAGCATGGACAACGTGGTGGTTACCGTGCAGGATCACGGCAATACCTCCGCCGCCTCCATTCCGCTGGCCCTGTCGGTCGGCAAGGACCGCGGCCAGATCAAGGAAGGCGATCTGATCGTGACTGAGGCCATCGGCGGCGGCCTGGCCTGGGGCGCTGTTGTGTTGCGCTGGTAACCGCGCAGCTCTAATTTCCGCCCGAATACCCCCGTGCAATTCATTGATATTGACAGGGAAATTCCCTCCGCCCTATGCTTTGGCAAACAACGGGGATTGGTATGGGCGAAAAAACACTGACAAGAATGGATTTGAGTGAAGCTGTTTTCCGGGAAGTCGGCCTGTCGCGCAACGAAAGCGCGCAGCTGGTGGAAAGCATGCTGCAGCATATGTCGGATGCCCTGGTGCGCGGTGAACAGGTTAAGATTTCCTCGTTCGGCACCTTCAGCGTAAGGGACAAGTCGGCCCGCGTCGGGCGCAACCCGAAGACGGGCGAAGAAGTGCCGATCCAGCCGCGCCGCGTGCTGACTTTCCGGCCCTCCCACCTGATGAAAGACCGCGTGGCAGACGGCAACCGTAAGTAACGGGACCTATTAAGTCATGTCGAAATCACCGGACGCCTTCCGCACCATCAGCGAAGTTGCGGAATGGCT
This sequence comes from Leisingera sp. ANG-M7, assembly GCF_000813965.1. Taxonomy (GTDB): domain Bacteria; phylum Pseudomonadota; class Alphaproteobacteria; order Rhodobacterales; family Rhodobacteraceae; genus Leisingera. Next base: position 211,154 of record NZ_JWLI01000001.1, read on the forward strand.
GGACGTGCAGGCGCATGTTCTGCGCTTCTGGGAGAGCAAGTTCACCCAGGTCAAACCTGTAAAGCGCGCCGGCGGGCGGCGCTATTACCGGCCTGCGGACATGCAGCTTCTGGGCGGGATCAGGAAACTGCTGCACGTTGACGGATTGTCGATCAAGGAAGTGCAGGCACTGTTGCGCGAACAGGGCGTGGCCCATGTCGCCAGCCTGTCGCACCCACTGGACGGAGAGGAAGAGCCTGTTGTTGAGGCGCCACCGCCCGCGGACAAGCTGGGTGATGACTGGCAGGAATCGCTGGAGATGAGCGCGGAGGTCGCGCCCCAGCCCACCCCCGAAGACAGCAATGTCGTGGGATTCCCGAAACCTACCCTGCCGGACACCCCGCCGCCTGCTTCCCTCTCTACGCCTTCCCCGGCAACCCCAAGGCCCGAAGCCGCCGCTGCCCCGCAGATGCAGATGGACCTGGCACCGCCCGCCGCAAGCGGCGGCACCGCCCCGTCCGGAAACGCGCCGGCGGCCCCGGCATCGGCATCCCCCGCCCCTGCGGCAGAGCCCGCTGCCTCAGCAGGTGAGGATGCCGGTCAGGCCCAAGAGCAGGCCGAAGATGAAGCACAGTTTGCGGATCAGCCGGTTGAGCATCCGCCGGAAGCAGCGCAGCCATCCTCTGCCCTTGAACCGGAGGCACAGCCCGAAGCTGAGGACGCAGAACAGCCTGCCGCCGTAGACGCAGTGCGGGATCATGAGCCGGAAGCTGCCGAGACAAACCTTCCGCCTAGTGACGAAGCGGCCCAGGAGCAGGTTGCCGGACCCGCGGCCGAGGCGCCCCAAAAGCTTTTCGCGGATGACAGCGCCACAGAACCGGAAACCAGTACACCGCTGATGGAGGACGTCGCGGAGCCTGTCCCCGCGCCTGAAACCGCCGACCGGGTTAAGGAGCCTCAGGCCGGTTTTGCCGATGCGCCCGCCACTGCGGAGGAAGCGGCACCGGAAGCAACCGAGACAGCTGAAACAGCTGAACCTGTTGAAGACATTCCGGAAACCGCGCCGGAACCGGCAGCGGAACCCGCCCCTGTTGCTCCCCCCTCCCCGCTGGAGGATATTGCTCCGCTGACAGGCCAGGAGCACTTACCGGAACCAGAGCTGAACTCCGAAGATGCCCCCGCAGAGGAGCCAGCCGCGGCCGCCGCCGAGCTGCCGCCTGTGGCCGGGAATCTGTTGCAGGAAGAAATTCAGGAAACCGCCCTGGAAGCGACTGCAGAGCCAGCCTCTGAGGCACCGTCCGCACCGCTGGAAGAGATCACGCCGCTGACCGGTCAGGATGACCTGTCAGAGCCGGAAGAACCTGAGGAGCCGGAACCGGATCTCACCGCTGCAGAAATGCCTCTGACCGCCAGGCTGCCCGCGGAAGAGGGTATTCAGGACCCTGCTCCGCAAGCCGAACCTGCGCCGGAACCCGCTGCCGCAGCCATGGATTTTGAGGAAGAGGACCTTACCTCTGCCGCCGGTCCTGATGCAGAAGAGCAGACGCCGCTTGCAGCAGAGCCTGCTGAGGAAGAGGCGCCGGCAGAACCGGCCCCGGCGGAAGACACGCTGGTTGCCGCCGCAGGGATGCAGCCGGAGGAGCCGCTGGATTTCGCCTTTGCCGCGGAAGAACCGGTGCCCGAGCCGGAGGAATCCCCCCTCTCCGACCCAGCCTCAGCCTTCCCGCCGCACGACTTGGACGAAGCTGCCCGCCAGGTGGATGCGCTGGAGTTTGCTGCTGGTTTCAACGGTGGCGATGGTGACGGCGCCGGGGAGGCAGCCCATCCGGACACAGCACTTGAGGACGAACCGGACGTGCAAACGGCTGCCGTGGAGGAGCCATCCGCCCAGCCGGACATTGTGCCCGGGGAAATGCCGGATGAGCCAGCCGAACCGGCAGCAGAGCCTGCGCTGGAGCATGCCGCTGAAGAGCCGGCAGAAACGCTCAGCGAAGAGTCTTCGGCTGCCCCGGCCCCAATTCAGCCCGGCATTCTGGCGCTGCTGGCAGAAACCCGCAGCCTGCCGCCGCAGTCGCTGGCGGCAATTGCCGCCTGCGCCGAAGAGCTGCGCACGCTTGTTCAGGACAGGTCCTGAAGCCGGCACGCCGGAAATCACCTGATTTCCGGGCCTGCCCCGGCAACTGCTTCTGCCTGCTGAATTTCTTTGCGGGGCGGCAAAAAATCTTGCCGCCCCCTCTTGCCCCTGCCGCCAAAACGGTTAGAAGGCTTTGCAACGGGCTATGGCGCAGCCTGGTAGCGCGTCCGTCTGGGGGACGGAAGGTCGCAGGTTCGAGTCCTGCTAGCCCGACCATATGAAAAACGCCCGGGTGTTCACGCACCCGGGCGTTTTCGTATCCAGCGCAAGGCGTTGCCGGTTGCGAACTGGGATTGCGAACCGGCCCCGTTTGGGCCAGCATCGCCGCAAAGCCGGCGCGGAGGGGGACAGGACATGACAGGCGTATTGCCCAGCCAGACCATCGAAACAATGCTGGAGCGCGGGGAGATCACCGTCAGCACGCCGCTGGTGGAGGGCCAGGTGCAGCCCGCCAGCCTTGATTTGCGCCTGGGCAACGTGGCCTACCGGGTGCGGGCGTCTTTTCTGGCCGGTCAAGGCCGCAGCGTTTCCGACCGGCTGACCGAGTTTGAGATGCACCGGATCGACCTGAGCAATGGCGCTGTTCTGGAAAAGGGTTGCGTCTATGTGGTGCCGCTGATGGAAGGGCTGGCGCTGCCGCAGGATGTTTCTGCCGTCGCCAATGCCAAAAGCTCCACCGGGCGTCTGGACCTCCTGACCCGCACCATCACCGACGGCGGCGAGGAGTTTGACCGCATCAAGCCCGGCTACACCGGGCCGCTTTATGCGGAGATCTGCCCCCGCTCCTTCTCGGTGCTGGTGCGCCCTGGCATGCGCCTCAATCAGATCCGTTTCCGCACCGGCCAGGCGGTCCTAAGTGATGCCGAACTGAAGATGCTGCACGCCGGAAGCCCGCTGGTGGATGGCGAGGCAGTGATCGAGGATGGGCTGGGTTTTTCCGTCGACCTGAAGCTGCCCAGCACCGATCTGGTCGGCTACCGCGCCAAGCCCCACACCGGCGTCATCGACCTGGACCGAATCGGCGAATACGACCCGCAGGAATACTGGGAAGAGGTCCGCACCAAGGATGGCCGCATCATCCTGGACCCCGGCGCGTTTTATATTCTGGTGAGTCGCGAGGCGGTGCATATCCCGCCCGCCTATGCGGCGGAGATGGCCCCCTATCTGGCGATGGTCGGTGAATTCCGGGTGCATTACGCCGGTTTCTTCGACCCCGGTTTCGGCCATGACGCGGCCGGCGGCACCGGCTCGCGCGGGGTGCTGGAAGTGCGCTGCCACGAGGCACCCTTTGTGCTGGAGCACGGCCAAGTGGTCGGCCGCCTCGTCTATGAGAAGATGGCCGAGGTGCCGGAGCAGCTTTATGGTGCTGGCATTGCCTCGAACTACCAGGGCCAGGGGCTGAAGCTGTCGAAGCATTTCAAGACGCCTGCTTGACCCCGTTCGCCCGGCGGCACCGCCGGGCCGCGGCATCCGCGCCCTCAACGCTTGATATACAGTTCCTCCTCCAGTTCCGCGCTGACGCCGGCCTGCACAGTGCGCTCCAGATGAGTGGAGAGCGTCATGTAGGTGCGGGTGCCGCGCACCCCTTCGACGTCGTAGATGCGGGCCAGCAGCCCCTCCAGAGCATGGGGTGAGGCGACTCGAACCTTGAGGATCAGACAGGTGTCGCCGGTGGCGGTGTGGATCTCCTCCACCTCCGGCCAGGCCTCCAGTGACAAAAGTTCTGCCGTCTTGCCCCAGCCGACCGTGTCCACATGGATGAAGGCCAGCATCGGCTTGCCCACCGCAGGCCCGTCCAGCTGCGCCACCGTCGCCCGGATCGCGCCAGAGGCCCTGAGCCGCTTCACCCGCTCATGAACCGCGGGCGCCGAGAGGCCCACCTCCTGCCCTATGGCGGCATAGGACAGGGTCGCATCGACGCTCAGCGCGCCTAATATTTTTCGGTCCAAAGCGTCGAGAACACGGGCAGCGCCGCCGTTCCTCCGAACCTCATCTGTTTTTTCCCTGACCATTTCCGCCCGCCCTTCACAGAACCTCATTCAGCATTTAGCAAGGATACCTGAACATTCTTCAAGGTAAACCCATGCGAACCCCAATTCTGATCCTGATGAGCGCCATTGGCGTGATTGGCGCGAACTCCCTGCTGCTGTCGCCAGTGGTGACGGCGGTCAGCCAGACGCTGAATGCCACCACCGCAGAGGTGATGCGGGCCGCCAGCGCCTATGGGCTGGGGGTTGCAGCGGCGGCGCTGCTGCTGGCACCGCTGGGGGACCGGATCGGCGCCGGGCGGCTAATGCGCGCGGCGCTCTTGCTGCTGGGCGCCGGGCTGGGCGCAAGTGCTGCAGCGCCGGATGCCTGGTGGCTGATGGCGGCACAGGCTGTCTGCGGGCTGGCGGCCGGGGCAGCCCTGCCCTCAATCTACACGCTGGCGATGGTGATTGCGCCCAAGGGGCGCGAGGCGCGGGTTCTGGGCTATGTGCTGGCGGGCTGGACGGTGTCGATGGTGCTGGGTGTCAGCGTCAGCGCCTGGGCCACTGATCTCGCGGGCTGGCGCGCGGTCTATGGCACGCTGGCGGGTGTGGCGCTGCTGCTGTGGGGCGCTTCGGCCCAAATGCGTGCTGCGGGCAGCCCCAGCGGCCAGGCCACCTCGCCGCTGACGGCGCTGCGGGTGCCAGGGATTTTCCGCGGCCTGCTGGCAACCGGGCTGCTGATGATGGGGTTTTACAGCAGCTATTTCTTTACCGGTGCCCATATCACCCAAGCGCTTGGCCTCAGCACCACGCAGGCGGGCCTGTTGCCGCTGTTCTACGGCATCGGCTTTGGCCTCGCCGTGCTGCTGGATCCGCTGCTGGACCGGCTGGGACTGGCCCGCGCCACTGCGCCGGTGCTGCTGGTGGTCACAGCCAGCTACCTGCTGATGATGGCGGTGGCACCGCAATACCTGCTGCTGTTGGGGGCGGCCCTGGTCTGGGGCATGTTCCAGCATCTTGCCCTCAACCTGCTGGTGGCGCGCCTTACGGCGCTGGAGCCTGCGCAGCGCGGCGCGATCATGGGGCTTTACAGCACCGTCACCTATCTCTGCGTCTTTGCGGCGCCCTTTGCCGGCGGTCTGCTGTTCACTGCCTGGGGCCTCGCAGGCTGCCTGATGCTGTCCGCGCTGCTGGCGCTCAGCGGCGCGGCTGAGGCGCTTAGCCTCCGGCACAAGCCCGGCGCACTGCACGCCGGTTCTGCTACTTGACCTTGGGAATGCGTGACCTTGCATTGCGGAATTTGAGCTGCGGGCTGGGGCCAGGTCCGAATCCCGGTGCCGGCCCCTTGCTCTTGCCCATACGCTTCGCGCCCTGCTGCGCGGCATGGCGCAGCCCGGCATTGACGGCGCGCCCGATCAGGCGGCGCAGCACCATGCGGATGATCCAGTTCGCGTTCATGGCTTCAGTCCTCTGCCTAGCCCTACGGGCATCTTAGAAAACCAATGCGGCAATTTCCGGGCGTTCCGGGACGCGCAGGCGTTACTCCTCGAACAGTTCCGCCTGTTCTTCTGCCTCGTCGTCCTCGTCGCTGCCCTGCCCCAGCGGCAGGCTGCCCGGCGGCGGGCGGTTCTCCAGGAGGCCCGCGGCGCGCAGCTCCTTGAGCCCCGGCAGGTCGCGGGCGCTTTCGAGGCCGAAGTGATCCAGGAAGTCCGGCGTCACCACAAAGGTCACCGGGCGGCCCGGCGTCATCCGGCGGCGGCCCAGGCGGATCCAGTCCATCTCCATCAGCTGGTCGATGGTGCCGCGCGACACCGAGACGCCGCGGATTTCCTCGATCTCCGCCCGTGTCACCGGCTGGTGATAGGCGACAATCGCCAGGGTCTCGATGGCGGCACGGCTCAGCTTGCGCAGCTCGGTGGTTTCCTTTTGCATCAAGAAGCCCAGATCCGGCGCCGTGCGGATCGCCCAGGCATCGCCCAGACGCACGACGCGCACCCCGCGGCCCTCATAGCGTTTGCGCAGATGCTCCAGCGCCTCGCGCGGGTTGCAGCCGGGCGGCATGCGGCCCTCAAGGTCGCGTAAAGTAACAGGCTCGGCGCTGGCGAACAGCACCGCCTCGACCATCCGCTCCTGCTCTGCCATCGGCGGCGCATCAAACAGGGTGTCGTTCTCGGTCCGGCCAGAGCTGCTGGCCGCATCCATGATCTGATCTTCCATCAGGTATCCTCGTCGAGGCTGCGCAGCTGAATGGGCGCAAATGTTTCGCTCTGGCGCAGCTCGGCCTTGCCTTCCTTGACCAGCTGCAGCGAGGCGGCAAAGGTCGCCGCGGTGGCAGAGCGCCGCTTCACGGGATCGCTGTGCCAGCCGTCGGGCAGATAGCTGATCAGGTCGGTCCAGTCGCCGGTGAAGCCCAGCAAATGGCGCATCCGGTCCAGCGCCTCCTCCATGGTGAAGACCGAGTCGCGGTCCATCACGAAGGGGCGGAAATCCTCCTTGGTGCGGATGCGGGCGTAGGCCTGCATCAGATCCAAGAGGTTGGCGGTATAGGTGACGGTCTTGATGCGGGCGACGCTCTCTTCCTCGCCGCGGGCAAAGAAGTCGCGGCCCAGCCGGTCGCGGGCCATCAGCCGCGCGGCGGCGTCGCGCATTGCCTGCAGACGTTCGAGCTGGAACGCCAGGTGCGCCGCCAGTTCTTCGCCCGACGGCCCCTCTTCCTCCGGGTCCGGGGGCAAAAGCAGGCGGGATTTCAGGAACGCCAGCCAGGCCGCCATCACCAGATAGTCGGCCGCCAGTTCGATCCGCAGTTCCTTGGCCTTCTCGACAAAGGCCAGATACTGCTTTGCCAGCTCCAGCACCGAGATCCGGCGCAGGTCCACCTTCTGGGTACGCGACAGCGTCAGCAGAAGGTCCAGCGGGCCTTCGAACCCGTCCACGTCCACGATCAGGGCTTCGGCCGCCAGCCGTTCCTCTACGCTCGTGTCCGCTTCTGAAAAAAGTGTCTGCTCAGCCATACACCTGCCCGCCCATGAGGGCGGCAAGTTCTCTTTCAGCGCTCATAATGTCAAGGGCAACAGGCGCGCGGCGGGCCTCCAGCGCGCGCTCTGCGCGGGTCTGTGCCGCCTCGCTCATGGTGCCTGCGGCCTCAGCCACGGCGATCCGCTCCTCCAGCGGGGCATTGCACAGCAGGACCACATCGCAGCCTGCCTCGATCGAGGCGCGGGCGTTGCCGGCCAGCGATCCCTGCAGCGCCTTCATCGAGATGTCGTCGGTCATGATCAGCCCGTCAAAGCCGATGCGTTCCCGAATGAGCCGCATCATCACCGGCGAGGTGGTGGCGGGCCGGTCGTCATAAGCCTCATAGACCAGATGCGCGGTCATCCCCAGCGGCAGGTCGCTAAGCGCTGCGAAGGCTGCGAAGTCGTTTTCCTCCAGCATTTCCGGGTGGCTGGCCACATGCGGCAGGTCCAGGTGGCTGTCGGCGGTGGCGCGGCCGTGGCCGGGAATGTGCTTCAGCACCGGCAGCACGCCGCCATCCAGATGCGCGGTGGCCACCGTGCGGGCAATCCGCGCCACGGTTGCAGCGCTGGTGCCATAGCAGCGGTTGCGCAGGAATTCGTGGGTCTCCGCATAGGCGATGTCAGCGATTGGCGCGCAATTGCTGTCGATGCCCAGCGTGTGCAGCTCATGCGCAATCAGCCGGTAGCGCAGATACATCGCCCGGACGGCATCCTCGCCGGCCAGCTGCACATGCTGCAGCGGCGGATGCCAGTTGCGCGCCAAGGGTTTGCGCAGCCGCTGTACCCGGCCGCCCTCCTGGTCGATGGTGATGGGGCAATTGCGGCCCACCGCCTCGCGGAAGTCACTGCACAGGGCCTGGATCTGCTCGACGTCTTCCAGATTGCGGGCAAACAGGATGAAGCCAAACGGATCAGCATCGCGGAAGAACGCCTTTTCGTCTGCTGTCAGCCGCAGGCCTTCAGCGTCAAGGATCGTAGCTCCGTAGGTCATGAGTGCCCCCTGCGCTTCCTCCTAGAAACAAAAGCACCTGTTTCAGGATGCCGACGACCCGCCGGGGAGGTACCGGCGGGCGTCGCCCGGAACTGCCAGGCAGTAGAAGTATTTCACTTACATCATTACCGGGTGGTTACCGGAATACAATCCGCGTTCCCTGCCACCAGCGCCGAGCAGAACCGGCGCGCATCCGACAGCCCGTCAAACCCCATCGCCCGCAAGCGGTAGAACGTCCGACCGCCGCTTTCGGCACGCTGAATCACCCGCTGCTTGGTGTCCAGATACTCCGGGAAGCGGGCGCTGATACGGTTCCATTCCGCGCGCGCAACTTCCGGGCTTTCATAGGCGCCCAGCTGCGCCAGGCGGGTGCCGGCGGCAAGGGTTGCAGGGTCCACATCGACGGTTCCGGCACGCGCTGCCGGTGCGGCTGCGGCCGGAGCGGAGCTGAACCGTGCGGGGCGGGCCGAGGGCCGCAGCGAGACCTTGACGCCGGGCGCATTCAGCACCGCCGGAGAAGCTGCGGCTGCAGCCAGTGCCGGCTGCAGCGGTTCCGGCTGCACGATCGCCGGAGCTGCTGCCGAGGCGGGAACCGCAGCGGAAACATCCTCGGCTTCGCGCGCAAGCTCCGCCACCAGCGCATCAATGTCACCGTTCTGGAAGGAGGCCACCGCTTCATCGCTGACATTGGTTGAGGCACCAGGGGCAGAAGGAATCTCAGGCTCAGCCGGGACAGCAGGCAATTCCGCTGCCGGCGCGGCTTCGGCTGCCAGTTCCGGCAGCGGCTTGTCATCTTCTGTCAGCTCAATGGCAGCGGGCGCCAGGGTGAGCCGGTCCGCGGGCGCCTCGGCGCTGCCGCTGGCCGCCACCGCGTTCACCGCCAGCCCCTGATGGTCGGCCTGGCTGCCGCCCGGGTTTTCGGGCTGCTCGCGCATCGGGCCTTCGGCGGCACGCACCACCGGCACACCGCTGACGTCGCGCATCACCAGCTTGTAGCCCCAGAAGCCGACACCTGCGACCAGCGCGATGGAGGCCACCGCGCCCAGGATGCTCAACGATTTGGAAAACCGCGCCCGCAGCCCCGCCGGCGCCGCGGCATAGGCCGCATACGCATCCGCGCCGTAGCCCTGCCCCTCTGGCTGATAGCCATAGGCCGGGTCTTCATAGCCGTAACCCGGCTCTGCCCCGGGCCCGGAGTACTGCTGGCCGGCATACGGCTGCGCCGCATAGGTCTGATCGGTGTACTGCTGCCCGTATGAGCCGCCAGTTGCGGTGTTCTGCTCCTGAACATCGCCCTGTGAATAGGCGTGGCCCTGGCCCGCCTGCGCAAAATACGCCATTGTCCGCCTCACTGCCCGGTTCGGCAGCACCTAAGGTGGTGCTGCGACCCAAGTCTCTTGAACTGCCTCAGTCCGGCGGAATGTGTGATTTATTCCCTCAGGGGACAGGCCCCTTTGGTTATCGCATCTCTTCTGCCGGTTTCACGCCAAGAATACCAAGACCTGCGGAAATGACAACGGAAACGGCCCGCGCCAGCGCCAAATTCGCATGTGTTGCCGATTGGCTGCTTTCATTAACAAATCGTAAACCTTCGTTCGATTTGCCGAGGTGGTACAGCCCGTGCAGCTCAGACGCGAGATCGTAGAGATAGAATGCCACCCGGTGCGGCTCATGGGTGCGGGCGGCGATTTCCACCTGGCGCGGCCATTCGGCCAGCTTCTTGGCCACAGCCAGCTGCGCCGGATCGGCGATCAGGCTCAGGTCGGCAGCATTCAGGGCGGCGTCATCCGCGGCAATCCCCTGCTCCTCTGCCTTGCGCAGGGTCGAGCAGATCCGCGCGTTGGCGTATTGCACGTAGAACACCGGGTTGTCCTTGGACTGCTCCAGCGCCTTGTCGAGGTCGAAGTCGAAGCCCTGGTCGTTCTTGCGTGTCAGCAGCATGAAGCGGGTCACGTCCGCGCCGACAGCATCAACCACATCGCGCAGGGTGACAAAGGTCCCTGCCCGCTTGGACATCTTGAATTCCTGGCCGTCCTTGAACAGCTTCACCAACTGGCACAGCTTGATATCCAGCGGCACCTTGCCGTCGGAGAGCGCCGAAACCGCTGCCTTCATGCGTTTGACGTAACCGCCGTGGTCGGCGCCGAAAATGTCGATCAGCTCGTCAAAGCCGCGCTCCACCTTGTCGTAGTGATAGGCGATATCGGGCGCGAAATAGGTCCAGGAACCGTCGGATTTCTTCACCGCCCGATCCACGTCGTCGCCGTGATCGGTGGATTTGAACAGGGTCTGCTCGCGCGGCTCCCAATCGTCGGGCTTTTTGCCCTTCGGCGGCTCCAGCACGCCCTGATAAATCAGCCCCTTGGATTCCAGGCTGGCCAGTGCCGCCTCGATCTTGCCGGTGCCATAGAGCGATTTCTCGGAGTAGAACTTGTCCATTTTGATGCCGAGCTGGGCCAGATCCTCGCGGATCAGCTCCATCATCGCGTCGGTGGAGAACTCACGCACCTCGGCCAGCCAGACGTCCTCGCCCTTGCCGACATAGGCATCGCCAACCTTGTCCTTCAGCGCCTGCCCGACGGGGACCAGGTAGTCGCCCGGATAGGTGCCATCGGCAAAGGCCACCTCCTGCCCGTGCGCCTCCAGGTAGCGCAGGTAGACAGAACGCGCCAGCACATCCACCTGGCCGCCGCCGTCGTTGATGTAATACTCGCGGGTGACGTCATAGCCGGCATAGGCCAGCAGTGCCGCCAGCGCATCGCCGAACACCGCGCCGCGGGTGTGGCCCACATGCAGCGGCCCTGTCGGGTTGGCAGAGACATATTCGACGTTCACGCGCTTGTCCGCGCCCATGTCCGAGCGGCCGAAATCCGTGCCTGCGTCCAGGACCGATTTCAGAACGCCCTGCCAGATGCCAGGCGCCAGCCGCAGGTTCAGGAAGCCGGGGCCTGCAACCTCAGCGCTGGTGATCCGCCCGTCCGCGGCCAGCTTGGCCGCCAGCGCCTCGGCAATGTCGCGCGGCTTCATTTTGGCGGGCTTGGCCAGCACCATCGCCGCATTTGTCGCCATGTCGCCATGGGCGGCATCGCGCGGCGGCTCCACCGCCACATTGGCAAAGTCGAGCCCCTCGGGCAGCGCGCCTTCGCCTGTCATGGCGGTCAGGCTGTCAATCACAAGCGTGCGGATATCGGTAAAGAGGTTCATATCTGGCGTCCCAATGGTTCGGCTTTGCGGCTTATCATGCCTAGCCAGAGGGTCAACACTTCTGTGGACTCTTCACCGTTCAGGCAGCTCAAAGAACCGCGGTGCGGTCTTCCAGGATCTTGCCCCAGGTGAAGATCTCGTAGGAGCGGAAGGCGGGCACGTAGAACGGGTCGCCATGGATCAGATGCTCCACCTCGATCCGGTCCTCGGCCTCGACAATCCACAGCGCACCGCAGAAATCGCCATCCGTGTCCGGTTTCAGCCCGCCGCCGATGCGCAGTTCCGGGTGATCCTCGACATAGGCCACATGGGCATCGCGCCGGGCTTTATCGGCGCGGATATCCATCATCGCAGGCGCATCGCGGAACATCACCGCCCAGCGGGTCAGTGCAGGTGCGGATTTGCGGGCTTCAATTGCGGCGGTCATGAAAACATCCCCTGGATGGCGGAGGCGGTGCCCCATTCGGTAATCTTGTAAGTGCGCAAGGAAGCCACGTAATACGGATCCTGCAGAATCAGCCGCTCCACATCCTGGCGGGTCTCGGCCTCCACATTCCAGATCGCACCGGGAAAGTCCTGCATCGGCCGCATCGCCAGCGCGCCGCCGATCTGCAGCTCCGGCCGCGCACGCACAAAGGCGATATGCGCCTCGCGCCGCTTCTTGTCGCTGCGCACCCGGTCCATTTCGGGCTTGTCCGTGAATGTGACGGTCCAGCGTGCCATGGCTTTCCCCTCGTTAGGCCTCCTCTCGCGGATAACGCCGATGCCCTGCAGCATCATAGGGCCAGATCATAACACGGCTTACGGCCAATTTGGGAAACCGCATGGCACGCAAGACGGGCAGTCCGCCCGCCCTGCGCTGCCATGCCTAGGCCGGATGCCCCTGCGACTGCTTTGCCCCGTCGCAGATTTCATACCAGCCGGGTTTCTCACCCACGAACTCATGAAAGCTGTTTGCCGCCTGCAGCACCCCGTCCAGCGCATTTGCAGCAATCGGGAAGCTCTCCTCCTCCGACAGGATCTCCCCCAGCGAGCTGCCGCAGATCCGGCAGAAGCAGCGCCCGTACTTATAGGGCGGCGCAGGCTGATACAGCGCCACCTCCTGCTTGCCCGCAATCCAGCGCAGATCGCCCTTCTTCACAAACACGATGGTGCTGGCCCCGGCCTTGCGGCAGCGGGAGCAATGGCAAGTGCCCATTAAGCCGGGTTGCGCCAGCAGTTCAAACCTGACCGCGCCGCAGCAGCAGCTTCCCTCAATCATTCCGGCAATCCTTCTGTTCAATTGAATTTGATGAGAACATTACAGGAACACTCGCTATCAAACAAGCCGCCGCAGCGTGTTGCGCAAAGGCCCGCCGCAGCGCACGCCCCGCTTGCGCGGCCTTAACCCGGATCTGCGATTGTCATTTCCGCTGCAGCATTTGGCACGGGTCTGGCACCCCGTGCGAACAGGAGACCAGGACCCCCAAGACCACCTCCCCAAAAGGTGCAGGGATGTCCGAACGATAAAGCTTTTGACCGGACCCGGGGCGCGCAGGCGTTCCGGCCCTACCCTCCGCCCCCGTTGGCGCCGCCGCCATCATTCACCGTCCTCTGACAGGCAGCCAGGCAGGACACGCGCAGACAGAAAGACAGCAGATACGGCAGCCCACGGAAGCCTCTAGACCTCGACCTTCACCCCGACCAGCCGCTCATGCAGCTGCAGGGCAAAGCGGTCGGTCATGCCGGCGATATAGTCGGACACGATCCGCGCCAGCGCGGTGCGGCCCTGTGCCGCCGCGATCTCGGCGTGCCAGCGCTCCGGCATGTCCTGCGGATTGTCCAGGAAATAGGGAAACAGCGCCTCCACCACCTTGGCCACCTTGGCGCGCTTCTCCATCACCGAGGGCGCCCGGTACATGCGGGTGAACAGGAAGGCGCGGATTTCCTTCAGCCCCTCCCAGATCTCGGGCGAGAACTGCACCACCGGGTGATCCAGCGCCCGCACTTCCTCGACGCTTTGCACCCCGGTCTCCGCCAGCAGGGTCCGGGCGGTGGAAATCACATCCCCCACCATCACCCCGAAAAACCGCCGCAGCGCTTCATGCCGGCGGCGGTTCGGGTCGAGGCCGGGATAGAGCCGGTCCACCTCGCCATAGGCCTGATCCAACAGCGGCAGCCGCGCCAGATCATCGTCGCCGAACAGCCCGGCCCGCAGCGCATCATGCAGATCGTGGTTGTTATAAGCGATGTCATCGGACAGCGCCGCCACCTGTGCTTCGGCGCTGGCGTGGGTGTGCAGTTCCAGGTCGATGGCCGCATTGCATTCCGCCAAGGCCCAGGGCAGTTCTCCCACCACCGGGCCATTGTGTTTGGCAATCGCTTCAAGGGTTTCCCAAGTGAGGTTCAGGCCGTCGAACTCGGCGTAGTGGCGCTCCAGGCAGGTCACGATGCGGATCGCCTGGGCATTGTGGTCAAAGCCGCCATAAGGTGCCATCAGCGCATGCAGCGCGTCCTCGCCGGTGTGGCCGAACGGCGTGTGGCCCAGATCATGCGCCAGCGCCACCGCCTCGGTCAGCTCCTGGTTCAAACCCAGGGCACCGGCGATGGTGCGGCCCACCTGCCCGACCTCGATGGAATGGGTCAGCCGGGTGCGGTAATTGTCGCCCTCGTGCTCCACAAAAACTTGCGTCTTGTGCTTCAGCCGCCGGAAGGCACTGGCATGAATGATGCGGTCGCGGTCGCGCTGGTACGGCGAACGGAAGGAGCTTTCCTCCTCCGGCACCTGCCGCCCGCGGCTGCGGTCCGGCATCGTGGCATAAGGTGCGTGCAGTTCAAATCTTTTAACCAAAGCTGGGGCTCCACATCTTGCCGCGTGAATTGCACCTTTCTATATAAAGCTTTGCGCTGCAACCTACGCCCGTGGAGAAAGCTGATGAACCTGCCCCCCAAAGTCACCGACCGCGCCTTTGCCCGGCTGGCCGAGATCGGCGCCGCGGACCAGGGCCAGGCGCTGCGGGTCGCGGTGGAGGGCGGCGGCTGCTCCGGCTTCCAGTACGAAATTGCGCTGGATGAGGCCAAGGAGGATGACCTGGTGCTCGAAGGCCAGGGCGAGAAAGTGGTTGTCGACAGCGTCTCCCTGCCGTTTCTGGAAAACGCGGTGATTGATTTCACCGAGGAATTGATCGGCGCGCGCTTCACCATCGAGAACCCCAACGCCACCTCCAGCTGCGGCTGCGGCACTTCGTTCTCCATGTGACGGTAAATCTGAGCATTTCCCAGCCTTGCTCCTGCAAGGCCGCGCCCGCCCCCAACTCAAGGGGCGGGCGCTTCGCCCCTTAAGGGGCTCAACAGGTGGTTTCCAGCGTTACGGATCCGTCCGCAACCGCCCAGCACCACGAAAACGCGGCATCGCAGGGGCGAACTGATCCCAGACCAGATAGAGACCCGAGGCGATCACGATGGCGCCTCCCAGATAGGTTGTGGCGGGCGGAAACTCCTCAAAGAATACCGCACCTATGACGGCCATCCAAATAAACTGCAGGTTCATCAGAGGCGTCACGGCGTAGGAGGCCAGAAGCCGTAGCGCCACTACCAAGAGCCAGCGCGCGCCGAACAACAAAAATGCATAGGCGGCCGCCCAAGCAACATCCGCCAACGGCATCGGCACCCAGACAAAGGGCAGCGCCAGCAGCATCGCGCCGCACAGCGTCAAGTTCGGGTAAAACACCTGCGCCAGCGCGTTGCTCTCATGGCGCCCAATGAACCGGGCCATGGTCATGGAAAACGTGCCGGAAACAACCGCTGCAAAAGCAACAAAATGCCCAGTTGAGGTATGACTGCCATCACCGCCATGCGGCAGCAGGAACAGCACCCCGGCAAAACCCGCCAGCAACGCAATCCAGGCCGCCGGACGCACCGGCTCCTTCAGCACGAGGCCGGACATCGCCCCCGCCAAGAGCGGCATCAGGCCGATGAAGACAAACACCTCGGCAAAGGGCAGCAGCCGGAAGGCATAGAAAAAACAGACAGCGGCAATCAGCGTCGCCACAGAGCGCAGCGCCATCGCCCGCGGGCAGCGGGTGCGAAAGCCGCCGCGCAAGCGGGGCACACGGTCAGCCAGCAGGCAGAAGCCAACCACCATGGCCCCCGACAATGCATAAAGCTGCGCCGCCGCATACTGGCCCGCCAGAAGCTTGGTGATCCCGTCGGCCGAGGCGATCAGCCCGGTATAAGCCACGACCAGCAGCGCCCCGCCCAGGGCTTGGTTGCGGGAACTGGCCATTACGCCGCCCCCGCACTGCCCGCCCGGGCAAACCCTTCAAAGAAATGGTCAAACCCGGCGCAGCTGCGCTCAGCTGCGCAGAGCAAACCGTGCTGCTCCTCAGTCAGCATGGCCTCAGTCCGCGCCCTGACAGCACTCCAGCCCGATCGGCCCGTTCCGGCCTCAAAGACGGCTTCTGAAAGGCTCCTCAAGATACTTCCTCCCCGCACCGCTGACACATGCACGCCCCCTGCGGGAACTGCCTGTCGGAAGGGTTTTCGACCGGACAGGACCATGAGCCAGTTAGTAACAAAATACTCGTGATAAGAATCGTGAAGTCCAGAAAATTCTCGCTCCGATAGAGTAAAGGCGGATACATGCCTGTCAAGCCAGCACTCCCAGGCCGCGGGCGGCTGCTGCCCGGCATAGCGCAGCGCGATGCAGATTTCGGCCAGCAGATCGGCGTTCTGGTCCAGAAAAGCCACCAGCCCTGCGAACTCCAGGCTGGTCAGCGCGGCCTGCGGCAGCTGCGGATCCCGGCGGCCGTATTCCGACAGGTAAAAGACAATATGGGTCAGCTCGTAAGCAGCTTTCTTGTTCGGAATGGCAAAGGTTTCCGGGCGCGAGATGAAAGCGCGCAGCCGGTCGTCCAGCCCATAGTCCTGCAGGGTCTCGCCGCGGCGGGCCAAAAGGCGGCGGGCCTCGGCGCGCTGCAGATCGGACAGCTCTGCCTGCGCCAGCCCTTGGTCCCGGATCCATGCGGCCAGCTGCGCCCCGGTGCCGCCGGGCAGGCCCAGATCCTCCAGATCCAGGCAGATCGACAGGATGAAGCGGTAATACTGGCGGAAGAAACTGATGTGCCGCGCCGCACCGTCGTAAAACCCCTGCAAGGGCGCCAGGGCATCAGCGGCAACATCGGCCCCGGTGCATTCCAGAATGTTCAGAAGCTCGGCGTTTTCCTTGAGCCAGAACACGTCTTCCTGGGTGCGCCGCTGTGCGGCGAAACCGCCGATCAGCGCAGCTTGCGCAGCCGCCCGGGACTGGCGGGCGGCGGGTGAGAAGAACGGGATGATCTGGGCCATGGAAACCTCCTGCGGGTGAGTACGGCGCGGCAAGGGCGGCCCCGGGTTCGAGACCGCCATTGGTCAGAGGCCGGGAGGGAGACCGGCCCCGTCCTGATCAGCTGCCGGAGGAGAACAGCCGGGTTGCATCGCCATCGCTGGTGCGGGCCTCTGCCGCCGGTGCGGAGCCGGAGGAGAACAGATGCGTCCCCTCGCCCGCGCCGCGCTCAGCCGTGGCGGCCGGCGCCGAGCCGGAGGAGAACATCTCCACGCCTTCGCCGGCACCGGTTCCGGCCTGCGCCGCAGGAGCGGAGCCGGACGAGAACATTTCCGTCAGATCACCGGAGGCAGTTTCGCCTTCCATTGCCGGAGCCGAGCCGGAAGAAAACATTTCCGTCAGATCGCCTTCAGCAACCTCTGATTGATTATCGGGCGCAGATCCGGAAGAAAACATTTGCACGAGGTCGCCCGCAGACGTGTCAGCATGTGACGCAGGCGCAGAGCCGGAGGAGAACATTTCCACCAGGTCGCCAGCCGCGGTTTCGCTGCAGGCCGACGGCGCCGAACCGCTGGAGAACAGCCCGGTTTCCCCGCCTGCCCAGCTCTCCGCCGTCTGCGGCATGGAGCCCGAGGAGAACAGCGAAACGCCTTCTCCTGCTGCCAGACCGGCAGTGCATTCAGGCGCGGAGCCGGAGGAGAACAACTCTGTTGCATCACCCTCGAACAGGCTGGCGCCTGCGGCCGGGCGGGTGACGCGGACGGTCTGGATTTTACGCTGAGCAGTCATGTTTGGAACCCCATTCGTTAAGGACAAAAGGCTCCTTGACGCTGGCACGGGCGCCGCGCAGCGCAAACAAAAAATGCAATTTCACATTGTATTTTGTAGTTTCAATTACTTTAACTTCAAGCCGCTATTTTTTGCGCAATTTCAATTATTTCAATTCATCCACAGGATATGCACCGCGTTATTCACACGCATATTATTGCAAAGTAAAGAAACTCAACCTTAGGGGTATTTTTCACCCATGCAAAACGCTGGTGAGTCGCAGCGCCAAAGGTGATTCGCGAATCGCGCATCGGGCTTGCCCCGGGACGCTGATTCAGCGATAGATCGGCCCCGAATAAAGAATTCTGCGCCGGAGGCAAGCCATGAAAATCGCCACTTTTAACATCAATGGCATCAAGGCCCGGGCGCAGGCGCTGCCGGACTGGCTGGAGGAGGCGCAGCCAGATGTGGTGCTGCTGCAGGAAATCAAGTCGGTGGATGAGGCGTTCCCGCGCGAGATCTTCGAGGAGCGCGGCTATAACGTCGAAACCCACGGCCAGAAAAGCTTCAACGGCGTGGCGATCCTGTCCAAACTGCCGCTGGAGGACGTGACCCGCGGCCTGCCCGGCGACGACAGCGACGAACAGGCGCGCTGGATCGAGGCGACGGTGGTGGGCAAACAGGCGATCCGGATCTGCGGCCTGTACCTGCCCAATGGCAATCCGGTGGAGCTGGAGGCGGACGGCAGCCCGGTAACGGGCGGCAAATATGCTTATAAACTCGCTTGGATGGAACGGCTTAAGGCCCGCGCAGAGGCGCTGATGGCTGCAGAGATGCCCGCGCTGATGGCCGGGGATTACAACATCATCCCGCAGGCCGAAGATGCCAAGCGCCCGGAAGCCTGGACCGAGGACGCACTGCACCGGCCGGAAAGCCGTGCGGCGTTTCAGAGGATCGTCAACCTGGGCTTTACAGAAGCCTTCCGCGCCCGCCACCAGGGGCCGGGGCATTATTCCTTCTGGGATTACCAGGCCGGCGCCTGGAACCGCGACGATGGTATCCGCATTGATCATTTCCTGCTCACACCGCAGGCCGCCGATCTGCTGCGGGACTGCCAGATCGACAAAGACGTGCGCGGGCGCGAAAAACCGTCCGACCATGTTCCGGTCTGGGTGGATCTGGACATCTGAACACTGCCCGCGCCGCGCATCCGCGCGGCGCTCCGCCCAACGGGAGCGGTTCATTTTCAATGAAACTGCGACGGGCGGGAGCCGCGCCTGTCCGCCTCTGCCCTCCTCAGGCGGTGACGTCGTGGCGGTAGATCCAGTCGAACTGGCTGACCATGCGGTCCGGGGCAAATCGGCCGCCCAGCTTCAGCACCTGATGCGCCGGCCAGCTGAGCGGTGCGCGCAGGTGGTATTTCCAGGCATTGTTGCTGGCCGCCTGCACGACTTTCTCGGCCCGCGCGCGTCGGCGTTCCTGATACATGGCCAGGCCGGAAGCCATTCCCGCGGCTTCCTGCAGCGAGCGCGCCAGCACCCAGGCATCCTCCAGCGCCAGATTAGCGCCCTGCGCCATGAAGGGCAGCGTCGGGTGTGCGGCATCGCCCAGAATGGCGGTGTTTTCGCCGTGCCAGCGTTCCGCCACCGGATGGCGGAACAGCCCCCACAGCAGCACCTCGTCCACCGCCTCCAAGAGCGCCGCGGCATTGCCGCCGAAACCGCGGAAGGCGGTGCGCAGATTGTCAGGGTTATCCTTGAGGTTCCAGCCTTCCTCTGCCCAGGCCCGGCGCTCCTGCACCGCGACCAGGTTCATCAGGCTGCCATCACGCAAAGGGTAAGCCACCAGGTGCCGACCCGGCCCCATGAACACCTGCGCCTCCGGCGGCAGGTTCAGATGGTTAGGCACCGTGGCCCGCCATGCGACCTGGCCGGTGAAGAAGGGTTTACGGTCGCCGTTCAAAGCCACCCGGGCTTTGGAATGCAGCCCGTCGGCACCCACCACCAGATCGCCGCCGCACTGTGCGCCATTGCTGAGATGCACCAGCGGTTGCGGGCCAGGCACAACCCGGTCGGCCCTTTGCAGCAGCCGCACCTGGACGCCTTCGCGGCGGGCCGCACCGGCCAGAATGCCAACGAGGTCGGAACGGTGCACAAAGTAATAAGGCAGCCCGGCAGCGTATTCATCCAGATCCAGCCGCAGTACCTGATTGCCGCGCCGGTGGCCGCGCAGCACCACCGCACGCGCCCGCTGAGAGCACCAGGCCAGATCATCGGCCAGCCCCAGCGCCTTGAGCACCTGCACGCCATTTGGGGTGATCTGCAGGCCCGCACCCACTTCGGAGATCTTCTCGGCCTGCTCCAGCACGGTGACGGATGCCCCGAAGCGGCGCAGCGCCAGCGCTGCGGCCAAGCCGCCGATCCCGGCGCCGATGACGGTTGTTTTCAGGCCTTTGAGGTCCATGGGGCTCCCGCAGATTCTCCGCCCGCCCCCAATGGAACAAAAAACGCCGGAGCAAAAGGCCCCGGCGTCAATGTTTCCTGCGATTTTGCCGCCATAATCAGCGGTTAATCGTCGCGGTGGACCTTTTCGCGGCGCTCGTGGCGCTCCTGCGCTTCCAGGCTCATGGTTGCGATCGGACGCGCATCCAGGCGTTTCAGCGAGATCGGATCGCCGGTCACTTCGCAGTAACCGTATTCGCCCTCGTCGATGCGGCGCAGGGCCGAGTCGATCTTGGCGACCAGCTTGCGCTGGCGGTCACGGGTACGCAGTTCCAGCGCGCGGTCGGTCTCTTCGCTGGCACGGTCGGCGACATCGGGAATATTGCGGGTGCTGTCCTGCAGCCCCTCAATCGTGTCGCGGGTATCGGCCAGCAGGTCCTGCTTCCATTCCAATAGCTTGCGTCGGAAATATTCGGTCTGCCGTTCATTCATGAACGGCTCATCTTCAGCCGGTCGGTAGTCGTCCGGCAGAAACACTTCTTGCTTCATTTCGGCTCCTTCGGTCTGGCCCATAATGCTGGTCATAAACTGCACCTCAACATTTTGGCTCCCCCTCTGCCGCAGCGTTTATCCCTATCGGACAGGAATGTCACTACACAATAGTGGCGCTGTTTGGTTAAAACCGTGATAACAAGACGGCAACCACGGCTGACACGGGAAAGATATGCGATTTCAGGGCACTAAGGAATATGTTGCGACCGATGACCTTAAGGTGGCGGTTAACGCGGCGGTGACGCTGGAGCGGCCGTTGCTGGTGAAGGGCGAGCCCGGAACCGGCAAAACCGAGCTGGCCAAGCAGGTTGCAGAGGCGCTGGGGCTCAGGATGATCGAGTGGAACGTGAAATCCACCACCCGCGCCCAGCAGGGCCTCTATGAATACGATGCGGTCAGCCGCCTGCGCGACAGCCAGCTGGGCGAGGAGCGCGTGCATGATGTGAAGAACTACATCCGCAAGGGCAAGCTCTGGGAGGCATTTGAAGCGGACGAGAAGGTCGTACTGCTGATCGACGAAATCGACAAGGCCGACATCGAGTTCCCCAACGACCTCCTGCAGGAGCTCGATAAGATGGAATTCCACGTCTACGAGACCGGCGAGACCATCAAGGCGAAGCACCGCCCGATCATGATCATCACCTCCAACAACGAAAAAGAGCTGCCGGACGCCTTCCTGCGCCGCTGCTTCTTCCACTACATCCGCTTCCCGGATGCGGAAACGATGAAAAAGATCGTCGAGGTGCACCACCCAGGCATCAAGGAAAGCCTGCTGACCGCCGCGCTGACCCAGTTCTACGAGATCCGCGAGACGCAAGGCTTGAAGAAAAAGCCCTCCACCTCCGAGGTGATCGACTGGCTGAAGCTGCTGCTGGCCGAGGACCTGAGCCCCGAAGACATTGCCCGTGACGGCGCCGATGCACTGCCCAAGCTGCACGGGGCGCTGCTGAAGAACGAGCAGGACGTGCACCTGTTCGAACGGCTCGCCTTCCTGGCGCGCGGGCGGCGCTGACGGCGGTATGAAGCCACACTGGCAGGCGCACTTGCAGCGGCCTGCCTGTTTCGCTTCAATTCGCCGCCGCATTCCCCTATCAGAGGTGAAGGGCCAGGCTGCGGCAGCCAGGCCGCTAGGGAGACACCTGAGTGCCCGCGGACGCAGCAATTGAACCGTTCAAGACACCCCGCAACGGCGGGCGCCGCCTGATGCAGGCTGCTGCCGGAGTTCTGGCGGCACTGGCGCTGGCCGCCTGCACCGCCCCAACAGCCCGGGTCGAGGCGCCAACCCGCGCGGCCGCAACGCCACTGGCGCTGCCGCCGGTCAAGGTCTTTTCCGCGCCGCGCCCGCAAGCCCCGCAGCGCGCCAATGCGGAGATTGCCCGCGACTTCCTGGATCTGCATTTCCAGCTGGAGGGCGGCAGCACCCTGCCCCATTTCACCCGGTTCGAAACGCCAATCACCCTGCGCGTCACCGGCGCGCCGCCGCCGGGTTTCAACCGCGACCTGTCCGCACTGCTCAGCCGCTTGCAAGCCGAGGCCGGGATTTCCATCCGCCGGGTCGCATCCGGTGACGCCAGCATCACCATCCAGGCCGTCACCCGTGCCGAGATCCGCCGCGCCCTGCCCAAGGCGGCCTGTTTCGTGGTGCCCAATGTCTCGTCCCTGGCGGAGTACCGGCGCAACCGGCGCAGCCCGCGCACCAATTGGGCGCTGCTGCGCGAGCGCAGCCGGCTGGCGGTGTTCATTCCCAATGACACCAGCCCGCAGGAAGTGCGCGACTGCCTGCACGAGGAGCTGGCACAGGCCATCGGCCCGCTGAATGACCTGTACCGGCTGCCGGATTCGATCTTCAACGACGACAACATGCACGCGGTGCTGACCGGGTTCGACATGCTGATCCTGCGCGCAACCTATGCGCCGGAACTGCAGACCGGCATGACCCGCGCGCAGGTGGCCGCCCGCCTGCCCGCGATCCTGTCCCGGCTGAACCCGCGCGGGAACCGCGTTGCAGCCTGGCCGCTGCCGGCAACCCCGCGCGCCTGGTCTGCAGCCTACGAACAGGCACTGGGGCCGCAGGCCGCCCTGCGTGAGCGGCTGCGCGCCGCCAACAGGGCTGCGGAAATCGCCCGCGACCTGGGCTGGAGCGACCACCGCCGCGCCATGAGCCACTATACGCTGGGACGGATGCTGCATATCCGCGAGCCGGAGCTGGCACTGCGGCATTTCCTGACCGCTCAGACCTATTTGCAGGCGCAGCGCGGCACTGCCATCCACCAGGCCAAGCTGGCGGTGCAGCTGGCCGCCCATGACGTGGCCACCGGAGACGGCGCGGCAGCCCTGGCCCGGCTGAAACCCGCCGCAGCAACGGCGGCGGCGCATGAAAATGCCGCGCTTCTGTCCACGCTGCTGATGCTGCAGGCAGAGGCCCTGGATCTGCAGGGCAAGACGGTTGAGGCACGCCGGGTCAGACTGGACAGCCTGGGATGGGCACGCTACGGCTTTGGCCCGGACTGGGTGGTGGAGGCCCGGCTTGAGGAGGTTGCAGCGCTGCGGCCCGCTGGTTCCTGATGCGGCCTGCAAGAAACAGATCCTGAAAGACAACGGACGGAAAGAACCATGATCGTAATCCTCGGCGTTCTGCTGGGCGGCCTGATCGGCGCCCTGAAGGCAAAGAAACGGGGCGGCAACACCCTGGACATGCTGCAATACGGGGCTGTTTATGCCATCATCTTTGGTGTGCTCGGCCTACTGGCCACCATCCTGACCCACCGGGTGCTGGCCTAGCGCCCCGCAAAGATCCGACGGCGCCAGCTTACCCCTGCCGGAGACCCTTCCGCGATGTTCCAGCCCTTCTTTGAAAACCTGCGCAACGCGTCCATTCCTGTCAGCTTGCGCGAATATCTGACCTTTCTGGAGGGGATGAAGGCGGGGCTCGCCACCTATGACATCGAGGCGTTCTACTTCCTCGCCCGCGCGGCGATGGTGAAGGATGAGCGCAATATCGACAAGTTCGACCGGGCCTTTGCCGCTACATTTGAAGGGCTGGAGGCGATCCCGTCTGAGGCGGTCATGGAGGCCGTGGACATTCCGGAGGCGTGGCTGCGCAAGATGGCGGAGAAGCATCTGAGCGCGGAGGAAAAAGCCGAGATCGAGGCGCTTGGCGGGTTCGACAAACTGATGGAGACGCTGAAGGAGCGCCTCAAGGAGCAGCAGGGCCGCCACCAGGGCGGCAACAAGTGGATCGGCACCGCGGGCACCTCGCCCTTTGGCGCCTATGGCTACAATCCCGAGGGCGTGCGGATCGGCCAGAAGGAAAGCCGCCACCAGCGCGCGGTCAAGGTCTGGGACAAGCGCGAGTTCAAGAACCTTGACGGAGATGTCGAACTAGGCACCCGCAACATCAAGGTGGCCCTGAAACGGCTGCGCCGCTGGGTGCGCGAAGGCGCGCAGGAAGAGCTGGATCTGGACAATACCATCCGCGCCACCGCTGAACACGGCTATCTGGATGTGAAGACCCGGCCGGAGCGGCACAATGCGGTGAAAGTCTTGCTGTTTCTCGACGTGGGCGGCTCAATGGATCCGCATATCCAGGTGGTGGAGGAGCTGTTCTCGGCTGCGCGCGCCGAGTTCAAGCATCTGGAATACTACTACTTCCACAATTGCCTCTATGAGGGCGTGTGGCGCGACAACCGGCGGCGCTGGAACGAGAAGACCCCCACCCACGAGGTGCTGCGCACCTACGGGCCGGATTACAAATGCATCTTCGTTGGCGATGCCTCGATGTCGCCTTACGAGATCGCCTATCCCGGCGGCGCCAATGAGCACTGGAACGAGGAAGCGGGACAGCTCTGGCTGCAGCGCGCGCGCGAGGCCTGGGCTTCACACCTCTGGATCAACCCGGTGCCGGAGAAATACTGGGACTACACGCATTCGATCGGCATGATCCGGGAGATCTTCGAGAACCGGATGGTGCCCATGACGCTGGACGGGCTGGAACGCGGCATGCGGGAGCTGAGCCGCTAAACTCCATCGCCTTCTGACACCGCAGTTCTCCCGCGCCTGCAGGTACAGCGGCTGGCGCCGCCACCCCTTGGCAGCCTTGGGCAGGGCATTCTGCCTGCCTTGGGCAGGCAGAATGCGCGCCGGACCAGCAGGTCCGGCGCCGGGCCCAACCGGGTGGTTTGCATTTCCAATGCAGCCCGGCCGGGCGGGAGGGCCCTCTTTGCAATCCCTCAGCCGGCCCACAGCCCCCAGGCGCCCAGGCCCGCAACCGGCACGAACAGCCAGCCCTGCGGCAGCAGGCGGTAGCCTGCCTGGCGCAGCAGCGGCAGCAGCAGGCCAACCAGCGCCGCCATTGCCGCCATGGAAGTCCCCGCCAGCGCCATCCCGGCTGCCCCGCGGGCGCCGAGGAAAAGGAACAGGGCCATCAGGCCAAGAAAGCCGGTGACCATGTGCCAGCACAAAAGCATGGTTTCGCGCGCTGAGTCGGGCAACTGCTGCTCCTGCGCCAGCGGCCGGGCGCATTCACGGCCGCCAGCAACAGCGTGTACAAGCATCCACAGAGCGGCCAGCACCGCAGCGGCTAGAAGACTCCATTGCATCTCAAATCTCCTAAAAAATCAGCCGCATCGGTCGGGCAGAAGGCGGCAGGGAAACACGCGCGGCCACTCAGACCACGGCGGCCTCGGCAGCGCCACTGGCAATTCTGCCGCAGTCCCGGGCCATGACCCGGGACATTGCCGCCCGCGGTTGAATGCTGTGCAAGGCGCACTTAGGTGCTGTGGCGGCATGAGCAGCAGCACCCGGACAACAGGCCCCGCCGGCGGACCCGCCGTGAAAGCAATCACCGGCCCCATCCTGATCCTCGATGATCTGCGTGATGGCCGAATGTTTCTGGCTGCCCTGTTCATTGCCCCGAAAGGTGCCACCCTGCCGCCGCTGCTGCTGGAAGATGGCGCAGCGCACCCCGAGCCGCTGGCGGAATACAGCGCCTGCACGGTGCTCAGGGCGCGGTTCAGCCTGCCTGCGGACCGGCCCTCTGCCTACCAGTGGAACGGCACCCGCTATGCGCTGGCCGGCGGTTTTGGCGGCCGCCTGCGGATCGCCTATGCCTCCTGCAATGGCGAGGAGCATGGCGACCTGGACCGCGACGGCGCCGAGCGTAACGCGATGTGGGCGCGGATGGGCGCGGAACATGCGGAACAGCCGTTCTCGCTGCTGCTGCATGGCGGTGATCAGGTCTATGCGGATGAGGTCACACACGGCCACCCCCTGAGCGAAGACTGGCCGGACCGCCTCCCCCGCGATCCTGCACCCGAAGAGCTGAACAGTCTGCGCCGCCACCTGCGCGAACGGTTCCTGGAGCGGTATCTGGCGGTCTACAGCGCGCCGGAGTTTGCCTGGATCGCCGCCCGGGTGCCATCGCTGATGCAATGGGATGACCACGACATCTGCGACGGCTGGGGATCCCTGCGCCGCTCACGCACCTGTTCCCCGGTCGGCCAGACCCTGTTTGCCGCTGCGCGGGAGGCGGCGCTGCTGTTTCAGCACGGCTGTGCGGACGGCGACCTGCCTGCCCGCTTTGCCGATCCCGAAGGCAGCCACCTGGGCTGGCGCATCGAAGCGCCGGGCCTGCGGCTGCTGGCCCCTGACCTGCGCTCGGAACGCAGCCGCCGCCGGGTGATGGCGCGGGGCGGCTGGCGGATGATGAAGGCAGCGGCCAAGCAGCGCTTTGACGGGCGCAGCCTGATCCTATCGAGCGTTCCGCTGCTGGGGCCGCGGCTGTCGCTGCTGGAGCTATTGATGGTGCTGACACCCCGGATGCAGAAATACGAGGACGACCTGCGCGATCAGTGGCAGAGCCGGGCGCACCGGGCCTCGTGGCGGCGGATGCTGCGGCTGGTACGGGACATGGCTGCGCAGGACGGCCAGCAGGTGACAGCCCTTTCCGGCGAGATCCACCTGGCCACGCGCGGCGAAATGGTGCTTGGCGGCGGCAAGCTGCTGCACCAGCTGGTGGCCTCGGGCATTTCCCACCGGGCGCCGCCGCGGGCCTGGGCCAGGGTGCTGGGGATGCTTTCGTGGCTGGGCGACGCGCCCCTGCCCGGCCACCCCATCCGCATCCGCAAGATCCCCGGCCAGACCGGGCGCTATACCGCCGAGCGGAACTATCTGGTTCTGGAGCGCAACGGTGAAACCTGGTCTGCCGTATGGGAGCTGGAAACCTCCGGCCGGTCTGCGCCTCTGGCGCTCTAGGCGCCGCGCCACTGCCAGGGCGGCAACCGTTTTCTGCGCAACCCCCGGCAGATCATCTGCGGAAATCCGCCGCCAGACATGACGGCAGGCGCATGTCCGCCGACCCTGACCGGCTGCGGTTGAACGGCCTGCCTGCCTGGCGCTACCCAAGGGAAAAGCCGCGGCAAAACAAGGCCGCCATTTCCGAGCAGGAGCATCGCGTGAGCGTGCCGCATCAAGACATCAAACCGCGTAGCAGCGCCCCTGCCGCCAGCGTGAAACCGTTCCAGATCCGCGGGCGGTATTTCACCGCGGTCGCCTTGCGCCCCGAAGACGGGCCGCTGGACCAGGCGTTCTATGCCGCGCTGGACGCGCAGCTGCGCTGGAGCCCGCATTTCTTTGACGGCGCGCCGCTGATCCTGGATCTGGCGCAGGCTCCGGGGCTGAGCCGGCCTGCCGAGATCCGGGCGCTGGCCGACAGCCTGCGCAGCCGCGATCTGGCGGTCTTCGGGGTGCAGAACGCCACCCCCGCACAGGCCGCTGCGGCAGAGGACGCGGGGCTGATCACGCTGGCGAGCGGCAAGGACGCGCCGCTGAACACCGGCCCCGGCACCCGCCGGGAAATCCCCAAGAAATTGCGCCCGCCCCAGAACGTTGTGATTACCCGCCCGGTGCGCTCCGGCCAGACCGTTGTGGCTGAGGGCGGCGACCTGGTGGTGGTTGGGCCAGTCAGCTCCGGCGCTGAGCTGATCGCGCGCGGCAATATCCATGTCTACGGTCTGCTGCGGGGCCGCGCGATGGCCGGCGCCGAGGGCGACGAGAGCGCGCGCATCTTCTGCCAGCGGCTGGATGCGGAGCTGCTGGCAGTGGCGGGCCTTTACCGGACGAACGAGAATTTGGAGCCGGAGCTTTTGAACCGCGCAGCACAGGTATTCCTGCGCGACGGCCGGCTGTGTGTGGAGGCACTGTAATGAGCAAGGACCTGACATTGGAAGAACCGCTTGGCAAGGTGATCGTTGTCACCTCAGGCAAGGGCGGCGTCGGCAAGACCACAACCTCGGCGGCGGTGGGCGCTGAGCTGGCGCGGCGCGGGCACAAGACAGTGGTGATCGATTTCGACGTCGGATTGCGCAACCTGGACATGATCATGGGCTGCGAGCGCCGGGTGGTCTTTGACTTCATCAACGTCATTCAGGGCGACGCCAAGCTGAAGCAGGCGCTGATCCGCGACCGGCGGCTGGAAAACCTGGCGGTGCTGCCGACCTCGCAGACCCGTGACAAGGACGCGCTGACCAAGGCGGGCGTCGAAAAGGTGCTGGACGAACTGCGCAAGGAGTTCGACTATATCATCTGCGACAGCCCGGCAGGGATCGAGCGCGGCGCCCAGATGGCGATGCATTTCGCCGATGAAGCCATTGTGGTCACCAACCCCGAAGTCTCCTCGGTGCGCGACAGCGACCGGGTGCTGGGGCTCCTTAACAGCATCACCGACCGGGCCGGCAAGACCGGCGCGGAGCCGGTGAAGGCGCAGGTGTTGATCACCCGTCACGACAAATCCCGCGTCGACAGCGGCGAAATGATGACAGTGGAGGACGTGCTGGAGGTGCTGGCGGTGCCGCTCTTGGGGATCATTCCCGAAAGCAAGGCGGTGTTGCGTGCCTCCAACCTCGGCGTGCCGGTCGTGCTGGATGACCCGTCCGCCGCCGCTGCCGCCTATGAGGACGCGGTGGGCCGGCTGATCGGCGAGCAGATCGAGATGCGGATAGCCGCAGATCCGCGTCGCGGGCTGCTGCAGCGGCTGTTCCGGCGGGCGGTGTAAAGAATGTTCGGATTTTCCCTTCGCCCCCGCAAAGCGGCCTCTGCCAACACCGCCAAGGAACGGCTGCAGATCCTGCTGGCGCATGAGCGCAGCGGCAGCGGCGGCGCCCGCCCCGACTGCCTGCCGCAGCTGCAGCGCGAGATCCTGGACGTGATCCGCCGCCACATGCAGATCGGCGACGAGGCGATCGACATCCGCATGGAGCGCGGCGACGAGCTGTCGAGCCTGGAGATCAATATCGAGTTCCCGGGCAAGCTGGGTGTGAACTAGGGCCGGGGTGCCCCGGGGCGGCCTGCAGGCGGCTCCGCACTGCTGAGCAAGGGGCTGCCATCCGGCGGCCCCGGACATTTTAGGAAAATCCGGCGCAGAGTCCCCACCCCTATCCTGCGCCGGGTAAGGGCAGGTTAATCCTGTCCGTGCTGTCATGGGCCTTCCGCATTTTCCCTGCCGAAGGCCCATGACACATTACGTTTCCCCTTTCAGTCCCGGACAGGCCGGAAATGCCGCGCCGCAGGATACCTTGCGCCTTGGCGAGCTGCTGGGCGCGCTCAGCCATGCGCTGGATCTGACCGAAGGCCAGCCCGAAGGCCATTGCGTCCGCTGCTGCTGGATCGGCATGCAGGTGGCGGCCGAACTGGGATTGGCGCCGCAGGCGCGCTCGGACCTCTATTTCACGCTGCTGATGAAAGATCTGGGCTGCAGTTCCAACGCGGCGCGGATCTGCCAGCTGTACATGACCGACGACCTGGCTTTCAAACGCAGCTTCAAGACCGTCAGCGGCCTGCGCCAAGGGCTTGGCTTCCTGTGGCGCAACACAGCTGCCGCAGCTGCCCCGTGGACCCGGCTGAAGACGCTGAAGAATGTGCTGGCGAGGAACAGCGAAATTGCCGGGGAGCTGATCGAGACCCGCTGCAACCGCGGCGCGGCGATTGCCCGGCAGATGCGGTTCTCCGAAGACGTGGCGGAAGGCATCGCCTGCCTTGATGAGCATTGGGACGGCGGCGGCCAGCCGCTGGGACTGACGGGCGATGCGATCCCGCTGTTTGCGCGCATCGCGCTGATGGCGCAGGTGACGGATGTTTTTGCCACGGATCTGGGGGCTGAGGCCGCAGCAGAGGAACTGGAGCGGCGCGCTGGAACCTGGTTCGATCCGGACCTGGTGCCGGTCTTCACCGCAGTGATCCGGCGGCCGCGGTTTCTGGCGGATCTGCAGGACCCCGGACTGGAGGCAGAGGTCTTTGCCACTCCGCAGACGCAGCACATCCATGCCGTCGACGAGGAATACCTGGATGAGATCGCCCGGGCGTTTTCGCTGGTGATCGACGCCAAGAGCCCCTTTACCCACGGCCATTCGCAGCGGGTCGCGCGGTACACCGGGCTGATCTGCGACCAGCTGGGATATACGCCTGAGCGCCGCCGCTGGATGGTGCGCGGGGCGCTGTTGCATGACATCGGCAAGCTGGGGATCTCAAACACCATCCTGGACAAGCCCGGCAAGCTGACAGAGGAGGAGTTTGTCCTGATGAAGCAGCACCCGGTATTGGGCCACGAGGTGCTGAGCCGGATCCATGCCTTCCGGGATCTGGCAGATGTCAGCGCCGCGCATCATGAGCGGCTGGACGGCAAGGGCTATCCCTACGGGATGGATGCCAGCCAGCTGACCCAGGAGATGCGGGTGATGGCAGTGGCGGATATCTTTGATGCGCTGACCGCCGAACGCCCCTACCGCGCGGCGCTGCCGCTGGAGAAGACCTATGCCATCATGGACGGCATGTCCGGCTCCGGCATTGATCCCGAGTGTTATGCCGCACTGCAGGATGCGGTGGCGGCCAGCGGCTGGCCCGCAGCCACCGACGCGCCTCTGGCCGGCGGCGAATGGGAACTGTCCGAAGCCGAACGCAGCGCATAGGGTCCCGACCCTAGCTGGCGAGGTTGCGGTTCTTCTGCGAATAGAGTGCCAGTGCCGTGACCTGCCCCGCCACGATGGCCGAGAACATCAGAAGCGCCGACAGGCCGATGCTGGCATCCGCCATCAACGTCTCGTTGAACAGCGACTGGGTGGCGCTCATCAGCACCCGGCTGCCGGGAACCAGGATCAAGATGCCCTGCACGATATAGATGGCGCCGGTCAGGTTCAGCGTTTTGGCGAGCCAGGTGCCATAGAGAGTGATGCACATGGCGGTGACCCAGGTGCCGACGATCCAGCCGCCGCCAAAGCCCAGGTACAGCGGGCCCCACATGCCCAGAACAGTGACCGGCAGCGCCCGCAGGATATCCGCCATGCGTGCATTAAAGATCACCCCGATCGAGAACGACAGCGCCGGCAGCGCCAGATAGGGCATCCACCACAAGACCCCGTTCACGTTCGCCACCTGCGGCGTTGCCCCCCACAGTGCCGCGCCGATGCTGACACCGATATAGATGCCGATGAACAGTTTCATCAGCACAAAGATCGACTGTGCAAACAGGCTGGAGCCGGAGATCACGTCATTGAAGGCAAGGCATTCCAAGGAGTTGGCAATCGACAGTCCCGGCACAAACAGCACGATGGCGGCAATGCAGGTGCCCCAGACCGGCACCTCCACCCCCATGCTGCTGACCAGCGAAACAGTCAGGCCTGCGACCAGCGCCGACAGGAATTCGACCAGGATCACCCGGTCGCCGCGGCAGAACAGCTGGCAGAGCCAGACCAGGAAGCCCAGCACTGCCGAGAGCGCAATGGTGGTGAGCGCGCTGCCGATCAGGGTCAGGAAAGCGGGCGGGATGGCGATATTGGCCAGCATGATCAGCCAGCCGGGATAGCGGCCCGGCTCCTCGATCCCCGGGTCCTCCACCGCATTGATGCGGATGATGGTGCGCGCCAGCAGGCTGAGGTTGATCTGCGCGGGCTCCAGCCGGCGGATGATGAACTGGTTGTCCTCGTCCGGGAACTGGCAGGAGATCGAGGTGGGGGTGGCCTGCACGATCACGTTGATGCCCTGTTTGCGGGCATAGAACTGCAGGTATTTCTCGATCTTGTAGGGCGCACAGCCGCTGCGGTGCAGGGTCTCGCCGGTGTCAGCGATATTGCGGAGCTGTGAAAGCGGTGCCATGTGCCGGAAGCCGTTGTTAACTGGAGCCTTTGGGAAGCCCCCCTTATAGGATGGACTACCCGGCAGCGAGTGCGGATTTTGCATGGCGGTTTGCACGGAATGCAAGGCTGACCCTTGCTGCTGCCGGGCTTTCCGCCCATATCTGTGCCATGCTGCGCCTACTTCCAATTCTGCTGGCCGTTGCCTATGGCCTTGTCATGTACCGGATCTCGATCTGGCGCACCCACCGGGAGCTGGACCAGCGCTCAACCGAACTGGCGGACCCCAGGCTGAAACAGCTGACGGACCGGCTGGCAGCGGCGCTGAACGTGGCCCGCATCCCGGTCCATATCTACGAGGTCGATCCGGTGAACGGGCTGGCGGCGCCGGACGGGCGGATCTTCATCACCCGCGGGTTTTACCGCAAGTACCAGAACGGCGATGTCAGCGCCGAGGAGATGGCCTCGGTCATCGCGCATGAGCTGGGCCATGTGGCGCTGGGGCATGCCAAGAAGCGGATGATCGATTTCTCCGGCCAGAATGCGCTGCGCACCGCGCTGATGATGATCCTGGGCCGCTACATCCCCTTTATCGGACCGTGGATTGCCGGGGTGCTGACATCACTGCTGGCAGCAAGGCTGTCGCGCGGCGATGAATATGAGGCCGACGAATATGCCGCCGCGCTGCTGACCAAGGCAGGGATCGGGCTGGCGCCGCAGAAAAGCCTTTTCACCAAACTTGAGGCGCTGACCCAGCAGCGGGCGGGCATGGCACCGGCCTGGCTGATGAGCCATCCCAAAACCGAAGAGCGCATCGCCGCGCTGGAACGGCTAGAAGACAAATGGGCCAAGGGCTGAGGCAACAGCAGAGTTGAGGGGTCGGCCCCTCAAACTCCCGGAGTATTTTCACAAAGAAGAAGAGAGCGCCTTGGCGAGCCGCGGCAGCCGGGCTTTCTTGAGCAGCGGGCGGATCTCCCAGCTGCCCCCCGACAAGCGGTTGGCTTCGTCCAGAACCGCTGCGCCCAGCGCCTCCATGCCGGTGCTGTCCTGCAGCCAGAAGCCATAAAGCAGCTCGTCCGGGCCGAGGCGCTGCAACCCTTCCTCTGCCAATGTGTGGCGCGGGAAGTCCTTGTTGTTGACGGTCACAACTGCATCGGCGTGGCCTGCGATGGCTGCGGCCAGCACATGGGTGTCGGCGCTGTCGGGCAGCCAGAGGCGCGCCTCGATACCCGGTGCCGGAGCGACCTCCGCCTTGGGCCAGTTGGCGCGGATCAGGGCGATCTCCGCCTTGGCCTGTGCGGTACCGGCGGGGCCGAGTTTCACTGCAGCCCGCTCCCATTCACCCAGGATCCGCGCGGACCAGAGCGGGGTGAAATGGCCGCGGCGCGCCGCGCCCAGCAGCATCTCCCGCATCACCGTCGGGTAGAGGACGCAAGTGTCGAGGAGCAGCTTCACCTGCGTCAGTCCAGCCGGAAGAACACGGCCTTCAGATAGCCGCTTTCGGCCAGCTGCGGCAGTTGCGGGTGGTCGGGGCCTGCGTATCCGGTATGGATGAGCGCCGCACGGCGGCCGCCCTTGCCAATGCCGCGGGCGGAGGCGTTGCGGAAACGGGTGAGGTCAGCGGCGTGCGAGCAGGAGCAGAGGCCCAGGTATCCGCCGGGCTTGACCAGCGGGGCTGCCAGTTTGGCGACGCGCTCATAGGCGCGCAGGCCTGCCTCCAGCGCCTGTTTCGAGGGCGCAAATGCGGGCGGGTCGCAGATGACGACGTCGAAGGTTTCGCCCTCTTCCCCAAGTGCTGCCAGCACGTCGAAGGCGTCGCCCTGGCGGGCGGTGAACTTGTCCTTGAACCCGGCAGCGTCCGCGCCTTGCGCGGCCAGGTCCAGCGCGGCGGCGGAGCCGTCAACGCAGGTGGCCTGCCCTGCCCCGCCTGCCAGCATCGCAAGACCAAAGCCGCCGACGTGGGAAAACACGTCCAGCACCTTGGCGCCCGGCGCGGTCAGGCGGGCGGCAAAGGCGTGGTTTTCGCGCTGATCAAAGAACAGCCCCGTTTTCTGGCCGCCGGTAAGGTCGGCCATATAGGTGGCGCCGTTCATCTGCACCGGAAGCGGCGCGGCGGGGGCTTCGCCCAGCAGGGTGTGGTTCACGTCATCCAGGCCTTCCAGACCGCGGGTACGGCCCGACGCGTTTTTCAGGATCACCTCCGCCCCCGTGACCTCCGCCAAAGCGGCGGTGAGCAGATCCAGATGCGCCTCGGCCCAGGCGGCATTTGGCTGGACCACGCAAGCTGCGCCAAAACGGTCGATCACCACGCCGGGCAGACCATCGGATTCGGCGTGTACCAGCCGGTAGAACGGCGCTTCATACAAGCGTTCGCGCATGTCCAGCGCACGCGACAGGCGGGCGGAAAACCACGCCTGATCAATCACCGCCTCCGGGTTGCGGTCCAGCATCCGGGCAATGATCTTGCTTTCCGGGTTCACCGAGACCAGCCCCAGCGGGCGTTGCGCTTCATCCTCCAGCACCGCCAGGGTGCCGGGCGCCAGTTTGCGGGTGCGGCGGTCGGTCACCAGTTCATTCGCATAAACCCAAGGAAACCCGTGCCGGATGGCGCGGGCGTTGGATTTGGGTTTCATTTTCACGCGGGGGCGCTGGAGCGCATCGGAGGAGGCTGTCATGGGGTCCTCTTAGCGGCAAGCACGGGACAGGAAAAGGGGCCGCATGCCCTTGTTGCCCGGCAGCCCATTGCTGACCGCCCCTGCCGCTACGACATTGGCAACAGCCTGTGGTAACCTTTCAGCAGGAGGACCCGCCATGAGCACATCCGCAAGAGTTCTTCTTGGCACCACCAAGGGCGCCTTTGTTCTGACACTGGACGGCAAGGGCTGGTCTGTCAGCGGCCCCCACTGCGACGGCTGGTGCATCAACCATGTGATCGGCGATCCGGACAGCGGCATTCTGTGGGCGGGCGGTGGCGGCGACTGGCCAGGTGCCGGGGTCTGGCGCTCTCAAGATGGCGAGGCATGGGAGCTCAGCAAGCTGTCAAATGGCCAGATAGATGAATGGGCGGCCACGGACCCGGAAACAGCGGCGTTTTTCAACTGGGAACCTGTGGAGGTTCCTTTTAAGGACCTCAAATCTGTGTGGTCGCTGCACCAAGCGCATGGGGTCCTTTTTGCGGGCACCAAACCGGCAGCGCTGCTGTCCAGCCGGGATGGCGGCAGGACTTGGGAGAGGAATGCCGCTCTCGACAACCACCCGTCGCGCGAAAGCTGGAATCCCGGAGCCGCCGGACTGGTCCTGCACACGCTGCTGAGCGATCCGGAGAGCGCGGAGAAGCTGTGGCTGGGGATTTCCGCGGCGGGTGTCTTTGCCACCGAGGACGGCGGCAACAGCTGGGAGCGGCGCAACCGGCTGTCCAATGACACGGTCTGCACGGAGCATCACCACCCGGCTGCACCGCGCGACGGCGAGACCGGCCACTGCGTGCACAACATGCAGCGCGGCCCAGGTGATCTCCTATACCAGCAAAACCACCATGGCACCTACCGCAGCAGCGATGGCGGACGCACTTGGAGTGACATTACTGCTGGGTTGCCCTCCACCTTCGGCTTTCCAATAGCGGTGCATCCGCAGGATCCGGATACAATCTGGGTGCTGCCGCTGAACGGAGATGCCGCCGGGCGGTTTCCGCCGGAAGCCTCGGCGGCGGTCTGGAAGTCCAACGATGGCGGAGAGACGTGGGAGGCCAAACGCGAAGGGCTGCCGCAAGGCGCGTGTTTCTTCACCGTGCTGCGCCAGGCCATGGCAACCGATGCGAATGCAGGGGTCTATTTCGGCACCAACTCCGGCTCAGTCTTTGCCAGTTTTGATGCAGGCGAAAGCTGGTCGGAAATCGCCCGGCACCTGCCGACGATCCTGTCTGTTGAAACATTTAGCTGCACGTAGCGGCCAGCCAGCCTTGAGCCTAGCGCTCGCGTGAACGCCAGCCGCCGCGGCGGCGCGGTTTTTCGGCGCCTTGCAGCCCGTCGCGCAGCACTGCGGTCATCGGATGCTCCGGCTGGGCAGTGCCGTAAAGCTCCAGCAGCGCCTGGATGTCGGCGCGGCTGTCGCGCGCGGCGTCCATGCCCAGCGCCCAGTCAAAGAAGATGCTGCGGCACTGGGCATCGGTGATGCCCTCGATCCGGTAGGATTCGTAGATCAGCCCGCGCGGGTCCTGTTCAGTGCTGCCCGTCTTCATCCGCTGCTTCCCTTTCCAAGGTTTCGCCAATCAGCGCAGCACAGCGGCCGTAGCGGTCCTGCAACTCCTGCTCCAGCGCGTCCAGCCGGTCGAACCCGGTGGTGCGGCAGAGGAACTGCGCCCCGCCCTCCCCCATCTTTTCGGCATCGAGCGCCTTGGCAGAGAGCAGCCGCGCTGCGCATTGCACGGACCAGAATAGACGGTATCCGGCAGTCAGGTATTCTGCATCCGCGTCATTCAGCCACCCGGCAGCGACAGCGCCCCGAAGACCTGAGGCCACATCGCGGGCAGCGGAGGCGGATGTGAGCGTGCCGGCCTGCGACAGCAGCTCGATATCCATCATCCGCCCCGGCCCGTTCTTGGCATCCCAGGTACCCGAAGGAGTCTTGGCGGCAGCGAGCCGTTCGCGCATCTGCGCAACCTCGAGCAGAACCTTGCCGCTGTCTCGCGACTCTGACAGGAAGCCTGTGCGGAAGTCCTCGATTTCGGAGGTCAGGCTGCGGTCGCCAGCAATGGTGCGGGCACGGGTGAGGGCCAGATGCTCCCACACCCAGGCCTCGTTCTGCTGATAAAGTGTGAAGCCTGCAAAGCTGACAGCGACGGGGCCTTGTGTACCGGACGGGCGCAGGCGCATGTCGACCTCATACAGCCGGCCCTGCGCCATCGGGGCCGACAGCGCGGTGACAAAAGCCTGGGTCAGGCGCGCGTAGTAGGGCCTTGTGGCCAGCGGGCGTTTGCCATCGGACATTTCCACACCTGCGGGGTCGTAAATCACGATCAGGTCGAGGTCGGACTGCGCGTTGATCTGCCCGGCCCCCATCGAGCCCATTGCCAGCACTGCGGCGCCGCGGCCGGGCGGGGGCCCGTGCTTTTCCGAGAACTGCGCCACAACCTCCGGCGCGATGCCGGCAATCACCACCTCTGCCAGTTCGGCATACTGGGCGCCTGCCTGGTGGCCGTCGATCAGCCCGCGCAGATGGTGCACACCGATCCGGAAGTGCCACTCCTTGCACCAGCGCCGGGTGGCGTCGAGACGGGTTTCATAGTCCTCTTCCTGCTCCAGACGCGTTTTCAGCTCCGCCCGCAACCTGTCCGCCCCCGGCCAGGGGTCGAAGAAAGAGCCCCCGATCACCGCATCAAAAACGGCGGAATTGCGTGACAGGAAGGCGGCCAGATCGCTTGAGGTGCCCGCGATATCCACCAGCAAGTCGATGAGCTGCGGATTGGCGCCCAGGAGCGAGAACAGCTGCACGCCGGCGGGCAGTCCGGCCAGGAAGCCGTCGAGCGCCAGCAGGGTTTCAGCCGGCTTTGCGGTCTTGGCCACGCGGGACAGAAGTTCCGGCTTCAATCCTTCAAAAATCCGCGCGCCGCGCGAAGAGCGCAGCGCCGGATAGGTGGGCCACCGGGCGATGATGGCGCCATCCAGTTCCGCCGTATCCGCCGCCAAGGGCGCTTGCCGCGGCGCCGCGCCGGGGGAGAAGAAGCCCTCGGTCAGCTCATGCACCTCTTCCAGGCGGGTTCTGATTTCCGCCTGCAGTTCCGTTGGGTCCCGGTCCATCAGGCAGGCGATGCGGGCGATGCCGTCTTCCGACTTGGGCATCTTGTGGGTCTGTGCGTCATGCACCATCTGGATGCGGTGCTCGACCTCCCGGTGGGCACGGTAATGGGCTGTCAGAATCTCTGCCGCTTCCGGCGGCACCCAGCCCTTGTTCGCCAGTGCGGTCAGCCCCTCCACCGTGCCGCGCAGGCGCAGGGACTCGTCGCGCCCGCCGGCGATCAGCTGGCGAGTCTGGGTAAAAAATTCGATCTCGCGGATGCCGCCGCGGCCCAGCTTCATGTCGTGGCCCGGCACGTGGAGTGCGCCGCCGGTGCCTTTGTTCTCACGGATGCGCAGGCGGATGTCATGGGCGTCCTGGATCGCGGCAAAGTCCAGGTGTCGCCGCCACACGAAGGGCCGCAGGGTATTCAAAAAACGCTCCCCCGCCGCGATATCGCCGGCGCAGGGACGCGCCTTGATATAGGCGGCGCGTTCCCAGGTGCGGCCGAGACTTTCATAGTAGCGCTCTGCCGCTTCCATCGCCAGGCAGACGGGGGTGACCGCCGGGTCCGGGCGCAGCCGCAGGTCGGTGCGGAACACATAGCCGTCGCCGGTGCGGTCGCTGAGCGCGGCGCACATATTCTTGGTGGCGCGCACCATGCCCTGGCGCGCTTCGTAGAAATCCTCCGGATCGAACCGGGTTTCGTCGAACAGGCAGATGAGGTCGATGTCGGAGCTGTAGTTCAGCTCATGCGCGCCCATCTTGCCCATCGCCAGGATAGTGAGGCCGCCCGCGGTTTCCAAGTCGTCTTCTGCCAGGCCGGGCAGTTTCTTGCGGCGGATCAGATTGGCGACCTCCGCCTTGATCGCTACGTCTGCACACAGCGCCCCGAAATCGGTGAGCGCCCCGGTCACCTGCTCCAGGCTCCAGCCGCCCGAGAGGTCGCAAAGAGCAGTCAGCAGCGCCAGCCGCCGCTTGGCCTGGCGCAGGCCCGGTTTCAGCTGCGCCGCTTCCAGCCCGCGGCAGTCCGCAAAGACCCGCTGCAATGCGGCCTCCGGATCGTGCAACGCTTCCGGCAGCCAGTCAGCCTCCCGGTCCGTCAGTTCCTTAAGGTACGGGCTGGAGCCGCAGGCGCCGGCAACCAGCTGTGCCAGTGCGCCGGACAGTTCCGGAACCAGTGCACGCGCCTCGGCGCCAAGCTCCGGGTCATAAGGGCGGGGAATGCGGGAGATCGTCAGGCCAGTCGTCATGGAGCGAGACTGTGCCGCAGGCAAGATGGCGTCAATGGGTGAATTGCCGCGCTGCCGCACAGGTTTACCATGGGTCAGGAATACCCGCATAGATTAAGATTGAGTTTTAAAGTAATGTTAACGTTACGGTTATGCTCCCGTTACGGAGCCATTTCGAAGTTAAGAGTGTTTTGTTTTCAAGGGGCGTTTGGATCTGTCCGTGAATTCTGACTGGTTCTCGCAACTGCATTGCAGTGTCTCCCCCGCATCCGGCCATGTAACCGGAGCATAACCGCGCACCCTCTTCCCAGCCTTCTTCGCAGCTTCCTGTACGCACCAACCGTATACGCGGATTTCGAGCCAGGCTGCTGTTGCTGCGTCTTCCAGCATTAAAATGTGAAAAAGATTTACATGGGGGCTTGAAAGCCCGCGGACGGCTTCCGATATGCAATCATGTGAAAGAGATTTACATTGACCCGCAACCTGGAGGACCCCGATGACGAGTTTCACCCCGACCGCCCCTGCCGCCCCGGTACAGGGCTGGTTTTCCCGCAGCGAAGCCTGGCTGGACAGCAAGGGCAAAAGCGCCTGGATCGCCGCCATGGTCCTGGGTTTCGTGTTCTTCTGGCCGGTTGGCCTGGCCCTTCTCTTCTACATGATCTGGAGCAAACGCATGTTCAGCAAATCCTCCTGCCGCCACCGCAAATCCTGGGCCCGCCACGGTTACTCGGCGATGAAGCCTTCCGGCAACAGCGCCTTTGACGCCTACAAGGCTGACACACTGCGCCGCCTGGAACAGGAGCAGCATGATTTTGAGGCCTTCCTGCAGCGCCTGCGTGAAGCCAAGGACAAGGCAGAGTTCGACGAGTTCATGGATGAGCGCGCCCATGCCGCGTCCGGCGAAGACCTGGAGGACGACGGAGAAGACCAGGGCGAACCCAAGCGCCACTGATCCAAACGCCCTCCGGCTGCCCCGCCCACCGTCCGGGCGGGGCTTCCCCATGCCTCCCCCGTGCCCATTCAGCAAAGGACCCTTAAATGACCGCCCTGCCCGATCCCGACTACCAGGCAGAATTCTATGCGTCTGTGCCCGCCAAGCGGCTGATCGCCTGGATCATCGACAGCATCCTGATCTTTGCGCTTAGCGCCGGTGCCGTGGTGCTGACCGCCTTCACCGGCCTTTTCATCTGGCCGCTTCTGTATCTGGCCGTCGGCTTTGCCTACCGCACTGTGACCATCGCCAACGGGTCGGCTACCTGGGGCATGCGTTTTGCGGGCATCGAATTGCGCGACGGTGAAGGCCGCCGGATGGACAGCGGCATGGCTGCGCTTCACACAGCAGGCTACACGCTGTCGCTGGCGCTGCCCGTCCTGCAGGTGATCTCTGTCATCCTGATGCTGACCTCCTCACGCGGCCAGGGGCTGACGGATCATTTCCTTGGCACCGTGATGCTGAACCGGCGGGTTTGAATGAAACCGGCAAGACAGCGTTAAACCATTTTCCACAAGACCGCTTGGCGCACCGGAACCGCATTGCTATCATCCTTGGGACTGCAGGCGATCTGTTCCGCCTGTTCCGCGAAACTGCTGACGGGTTCCGATGCGCCATACCCTTCCCATTGCGCCGCAATTCTATGTGACGGCACCGCAGCCCTGCCCCTATCTGGAGGGCCGGATGGAGCGGAAGCTGTTCACGGCGCTTCAGGGCGACGGGGTGGACCAGTTGAACAACAGCCTCAGCCAGCAGGGGTTCCGCCGCTCGCAGAATGTGCTGTACCGGCCGTCCTGCTCGGAATGTTCCGCCTGCCTGTCGGCACGGATCGACGTGGCGGCCTTCAGCCCCAGCCGCAGCCAGAAACGCACTCTGAAGCGCAATGCCCATCTGGAGCGGCGCGCCACATCGCCCTGGGCGACTGAGGATCAGTTTTCCCTGTTCCGCAATTATCTTGACAGCCGCCACGCGGATGGCGGCATGGCCGATATGGACGTATTTGAATACGCCGCGATGATCGAGGAAACCCCGGTGCGCAGCCGGGTCGTGGAATATGCGGCGCCGGGCAGCAGCGAACTGACCGCGGTGTCGCTGACCGATGTTCTGGAGGACGGGCTGAGCATGGTCTATTCCTTCTACGCCCCGGACCGGCCGCAGGACTCGCTCGGCACCTTCATGATTCTGGATCACATCAAGATCGCCCAGGAAGCGGGTCTGCCGTATGTCTACCTAGGCTACTGGGTGCCCGGCAGCCAGAAGATGGGCTACAAGGCTAAGTTCTCCGGACTGGAGATCTATCACCAGAGCGAATGGAAGAAGATGAGCGATCCGGCGCAGTTCGAGACCGCCAGCCACCCGCTGTCGACCGACCCGATTGCTGAGCAGGTTGCCAATATCCAGCTCCCCGAACAGCCGATTCACCGCGATCGCTGATGCAATTCCTCCATGCCATTTCGCTGGTGGTGCCGGATTACGACGCCGCCATTGACTTTTACTGCGGCCAATTGGGCTGGCAGCTAGCGGAGGATATCGACCAGGGCCGCAAGCGCTGGGTGCGGATCCTGCCGCCCGGCGCGCAGCAGGGCAGCCTGATCCTGGCCCGTGCCGAAGGGCCTGAGCAGGAGGCTGCCATCGGCAACCAGTTCGGCGGCCGCGTCGGGCTGTTTCTGGCCACCGACGATTTTGCCCGCGACCACGCGTCGATGGTGACCCAAGGGGTGGCATTCGAGGAAAAGCCGCGGCATGAGTCCTATGGCACCGTCGCCGTCTGGCGCGATCCCTTCGGCAACCGCTGGGACTTGATCCAGTTCGCCTGACCTGCCGCTTCTTTCTGGTTTCAAATACTCCGGGGTGAATGCGCCAAGGGTGCAGAGGGGCAGCGCCCCGCCCCCTTCAAAACAAGCAAAGGGGCCCGCTCGGGGCCCCTTTTCCGTTTCTTGCCATTGATGCCCGGATCAGTTCGGAATCAGCGCCGGCACGATGGTGACGATCGACGGGAACGCCCACAGGATGCCGATGCCCACCACCTGTATCAGCACGAAGGGCACGATCCCGCGGTAGATATGGGCTGTCGTCACCTCCTTGGGTGCCACCCCGCGCAAGTAGAACAACGCAAAGCCGAAGGGCGGTGTCAGGAACGATGTCTGCAGGTTCACCGCCACCATGATGGTCACCCATTTCGGATCAAACGACCCGCCATAGATCACCGGTCCCACAATCGGGATCACGATGTAGATAATCTCCAGGAAGTCCAGCACAAAGCCCAGGAAGAACAGCACCAGCATCACGATCAGGAAGACCGTCATCTCGTTGTCGAAGCTCTTCAGGAACTGCTGAATGTAGTGCTCGCCGCCAAAGGAGATCACCACCAGGTTCAGCAGCTGCGAGCCGATCAGGATGGTAAAGACCATTGAGGTCACCTTGGCGGTTTCCCGAACCACCGGGGTCAGCACACCGGAGCGGAACAGAACCCAGCAGCCATAAAGCAGGCCAAACAGCGCGTAGAGGTACATCGCGTAAGCTGCAAAGAAGGCTATCCAGCTCTCGACAGAGACGCCGCCCTGGTTCACCCGCAGATCGAAGTTCATGCCGATCAGGATGCAGAGCATGACGGCAAAGGTCGACCAGATGATGATCTTGCCCGATTTGCCCTCATCCTGCAGCTTGCGGTAGGCCGCCAGCATGATGGCGCCGCCTGCCCCCAGCGCCGCGGCGGGCGTCGGGTTGGTGATGCCGCCCAGGATCGAGCCCAGCACCGCAACGATCAGCACCAGCGGCGGGAATACCACCCGGATCAGATCGTTTTTTGCGCAGCGGGCCGCGGCCTCGCGGCAGCCATTGAGCGCCAGCAGCAGCGGCAGTGCGATCCACAGCACAGTCACCCCGGCAGAGGTGGTGGGCGCAATAGCCACCAGATCCACCAGCGCAATCAGCAGGATGCCAATGGCACCAAGGATCAGCGGCTTGGCATCGCGCGACGGCGCCACACCGCGGCCGAAGGCCAGCACCAGGCCCAGCAGAACCATGATCACGGTGA
The DNA here is from genome assembly GCF_000813965.1 of Leisingera sp. ANG-M7. Classification (GTDB taxonomy): domain Bacteria; phylum Pseudomonadota; class Alphaproteobacteria; order Rhodobacterales; family Rhodobacteraceae; genus Leisingera. The sequence continues at coordinate 253,664 of NZ_JWLI01000001.1, forward strand.
TGCCGGTGCCGATGGGGGCAGCAGCAGCGATCTTGGCTTCACGGGCGGCGGCGATTTGCTCTTCGCTCAGCCGTTCGGCCAAGGTCACACCACCTGCCTCGTTGATGGCCTTCTGCTCTTCGACCGCAGCATCCCAGGCATCCTGCCCGTGCAGCTCAATCATGGACGCCTTGCACTCCGCACCGACAGAGGTGCGCAGCGAAGCGGTTTCACCAGCATCCGAGAAGGTGGACACGACAATGTTCTGGCTGCCGATCACGTTGAAGCTGTTCAGCAGGATCGCGCCGCCGATCAGAGCTGCAGGCACGCCTAGGAACCAGATCAGCCCTTCGTTGCGGGTGATCACCTCGCCGGTGCCGCCTTCGATGTTCACAGCCGGCGCCTTATGCGGGTTCAGCAGCGCATAGCCAAAGGCATAGGTGGCATAGAGGATCGCCAGCAGGATCCCCGGCAGCAGCGCCGCCTGGAACAACGTGCCGACCGAGACCACCGCCGGTTCGCCCAGATAGGTGAGCGCATCGGAGCAGCCTGCCTCCATTGCACGGGTTTCCTGCGCGGTGGAGTAGAGGTCGCCCGCCAGCGTGCCGAGAAGAACGATCACGATAGACGGCGGAATAATCTGGCCCAGGGTGCCGGAAGCGGCGATCACACCGGTTGCCAGTTCTGGCGAGTAATTGTTGCGCAGCATTGTGGGCAGGGCCAGAAGCCCCATGGTCACCACGGTTGCGCCAACGATACCGGTGGAAGCCGCCAGGAACGCGCCCACAACCACAATCGACACCGCTAGGCCGCCAGGCAGCGGCCCGAAGACACGCGCCATGGTGGTCAGGAGGTCATTGGCGATCTTGGAGCGTTCCAGGGTGATGCCCATCAGCACGAACATCAGCACCGCCAGCAGGGTTTCAATCGACGCGCCCGCCAGCACCCGCTCGTTCATCCGGTTAACGATGAAGGAGACATTGCGGTCCAGCGCCACTTCCCAGCCCTGAACAAACACCGGCTCCGCCATGCGCGGCAGGTCCGGGTAGCGGAAGACGGATATCTTGTCGGGCCTGATGCCGGATCCCACCAGATCGCGGTAGGCCTGCGACGAGGTGTCGATAGCCTGGTGGATCAGGATGCCTGCACTGTCCAGTGCGGCGATAATCCCGAAGGAGATGATCCCGGCGCCGCCGATGGCAAAGGCCACCGGAAAGCCGGAGAGAATGCCCCCGAAGAGGCAGAAGAATACGATGAGCAGGCCGATCTCGACGCCATCAAGTCCAAATAGCATTTTAAGACGTCCCCTTAGTGCGTGCCTTCGTAGGCTTCTTCACCCTCTCCAAGGCTGTCCTTGTCGAGGTATTTGTTTTCACTGCCCTGGCCTTCGACAAACTCCAGGAAGGAGCGGTAGAAGAAGGCGATGGCGTGCAGGAACACCAGGCCTGCAAAGGCGATCAGCAGGATCTTGAACAGGAAGTAGGCGTTGAACCCGTTGGGGCTGAAGCCGATGGTTTCCACGTTCCAGCGCAGGGCGCGGGATTTCATCACCAGCCGGTCAAGCGTGTCCGAGGCCGAGGGTTTCGGCACAATCAGGTGGCGCCACAGGAAGAACCAGCCATACATCCACGTCAGCACCGCGGCGGGCATCATGAACAAGAGCGAGCCGAGCATGTCGACGACCTTCTTGGCGCGGAAGCTGATGCCGGAATAGATCAGGTCCACCCGCACATGGCCGCCCTGCACAAAGGTGTAGGTCACACAAAGACAGACCACCAAGGCGTTGTAAAACTTCAGTTCTTCGGCAAACCAGCTGATGTCCTGGCTGAACGGGATACCAAAGCCGAAGCTGATGTCCGGCCGGGCGAAAACCCGCTGCATGAAGACGATGATGATCTGCTGCAAAACCATCAAGAGGCCCGCCCAGGCAAAGAAGCGGCCGACAGTATTGGCCATCCCCTCCAGCCCGCGGACCATGCCCCACATGAAGCCGCGGAAGTAAACTCCGATGGCGGTCAGCACCAGGAAGGCGGTGAAGACGACAAAGAAGAACTCGACCGAGCCGCCATAGTAGACGAAGCGCATGATCGAGGCCTTGTCGGACCAGTCGAGCCAGAGCTGCGGATGGGTGATGGCATAGCCGAAATTGTAAAAGGCGCCGGCGATGTTCTGGACCAGCCAGAGCAATCCGCCCGCTATGGCGCCGAAGAAGGTGAGGCCACTCTCTTCCTGCATGTTTCCCCCGGGGGTCTTTGCTGCGGCGGGTCAGGCGCGCGGCCCTTCGGCCGGCCTAAAGCCCCGCGTCACGCAACTGGAAAAGGATCCCCCGCGGCGCGCGCGGAGGATCCGGTTGATGCCGGTCAGGCAGATCAGCCGAGGACGCGGTCGCGCTGAACGCGGTAGGCGCCTTCGGATTTGGTGATCCAGCCGGAGGAGGCTTTCATCGACGCTTCGACGCTGCCGCGGATTTTTGCGAACAGCTCGTCGCCCATGAACTCGTCCAGGGTTTCCTTGGTCGCTGCACCGAAGGCATCCCAGACGCTGTCGGGGAATTCCAGGGTCTTCACGCCGCCGGACTGCAGGCGCTGCAGCGCTGCACCATTGTTGTTCATGAACTGCGCCAGGCTCCACTGGTGGCCGGCGGCCGATGCCATCTCGATGATCTTCTGATGGGCAGGCGACAGGCCTTCGAACACGTCGCGGTTGGTGGCAACCGACAGGGCTGCGCCCGGCTCGTGGAAGCCCGCGGTGTAGTAGGTCTTGGTGATTTCCTGGAAGCCGGCCTTTTCGTCCGCCCAGGGGCCGATCCACTCGGTGCCGTCAATCGCGCCGGAGGACAGCGCCTGATACACTTCGGAGCCCGGGATGTTCTGCACGGATGCGCCCAGCTTGCCCAGCGCCTTGCCGCCCAGGCCCGGCATCCGGAACTTGAGGCCGTTGAAGTCCTCGGGGCCGTTGATTTCCTTGTTGAACCAGCCGCCGGCCTGCGGGCCTGTGTTGCCGCCGATGAAGGACTTGAGACCGAAGATCTGGCCGAGCTCGTCATGAAGCGCATGGCCGTCGCCGTGGTAGTACCAGTTCACCAGTTCCTGCGGGGTCATGCCGAACGGCACCGCGGTGAAGTAGGCATAGCCCGGATGCTGGCTTACGAAATAGTAGTCAGCTGCGTGGTACATGTCGGCCTGGCCTGCGGTCACGGCGTCGAACACTTCGAACGCGCCAACCAGTTCGCCTGCAGCTTTCACGTCAACGGTCAGGGTGCCGTCGGACATGGCAGTGATGGTGTCGGCCACGAACTGCGCCGAGTCATGCACGCCTGCCAGGCCGCGGCCCCAAGTGGTGACCATGGTCAGGGTGCGATTGCCCTGGGCATAGGCCGGTGCCGCCAGGGTGCTGGCTGCTGCTGCGGACCCGCCCAGCGCGGATGTTTTCAAGAAAGAACGGCGATCCATTAATTATTCCTCCCATTATCAATTCGGATTGCCCCAGGTCCCCCCAAGGCGGATCGGTTCGAGTGCGGTCAGCCTAGCGGCGATGAATTTTATGTGAATACCTAGTACTGCGTAGAACGGAACGTTTTTGCCGGTAATTGCAGCACTTCGCATGCATTTCACACGCGATGAGAAAACCGCGGACACCCGCAGTAAGGGCAAACCACCCCTGCCCCTTTGATTCCTCTGGGCGGCTGCGCAATGATTCGGTACACGATTCTGACCCATTCCCGCGGAGTGCTTATGCGTCTGTTCCGTTCCCTGCTGCGCCCCGACTACGCGCAGAAACTGTCGCTGCTGATGACCCTGCCGCTGATCGTGGCGGGCACTGCGATTGCGCTGGTGGTGGGCTATCAGTCGCGTGCCCTGGCCGAACGCGAGATCCAGGCGCTGGAAATGCAGCTGCTGGAGGCAAAGAAGGCGGAGCTGCGCAATTACGTGACCCAGGCGCGCAACGGCTTTGCCCATATCTATGGCCTGGCAGCACCCGATGATGCGGCCGCCAAGGAGCGGGTCACCCAGATCCTCAGCGCGATGATCTACGGCAAGGACGGGTTCTTTTTCGTCTACGACTATGACGGCACCAACCTGGTGAGCCCGCGGCAGACCGAATACATCAACCGCAATTGGGCCGGGCTGCGGGACAGCGCAGGCGTCCCGGTTGTGGATGAGTTCATCCGCCTCGCCCGCGACGGCGCCGGCTGGCACAGTTTCACCTGGGAGAAGCCCTCAACCGGCGAGGAGGCGCAGATGATCGCCTATGTGCTGGGCCTGCAGGACTGGCAATGGGCAATCGGAACCGGCGTCTTCATCGACGATGTGCTGGCCACGGTCGCCGCCTCGCGGGCAGAGGTTGAGGCGCGTGTGCAGCGCACGTTCCTGTATATCGGTGCGATCACGCTGATTTCCCTGGCGCTGGTGTTTGCCTCCGGCATGTTCCTGAACATCCGCGAGCGGCGGCTGGCGGATGCCAAGCTGAAGGAGCTGACCCAGCGGGTGTTCGACGCCCAGGAAGAGGAGCGCGGACGGGTTGCGCGGGAGCTGCATGACGGCATCAGCCAGCTGTTGGTCGGGGTGCGCTATGCCCTGGACAACACCCGCCGCCGCCTGTCGCGCGGCGATGGAGAAGGCGCGGCGGCGCCTTTGGAGAAAGGCACGGAGAACCTGCTGACCGCCATCACGGAGGTGCGGCGGATCAGCCGCGATCTGCGCCCCGGCGTGCTGGATGACCTGGGTCTGGGGCCGGCGCTGAAGGCGCTGACCGATGACTTTGCAGTGCGCACGGGCATCGAAACCGAGTTCTCCACCGTTGTTTTCCGCAATCGTCTGGATCAGGATTCCAAGATCGCTCTCTACCGTATCGCGCAGGAGGCGCTGACCAATATCGAGCGCCATGCAGAGGCAACCAATGTCAGCATCGACCTGCGCGGCCACACCCGCGGCGCCACCATGCGGATCTCCGACAACGGCCGCGGGCTGCCGCCGCGTGATGCCCGCACCGGGCCTGGGATCGGCCTGCGCAACATGCAGGAGCGGATCGAGCAGCTTGACGGCACCTTGCGCATTCTGTCATCACGGGGCACCCAGAGCGGCACTGTGATCGAGGCAAGCCTGCCCTTGAGCCACCTGCTGCCGCCGGGCGAGGAAGGAACACCAGCGCAATTGCCGTAAGTCCTGGGGAGGATACGGCACCCAGCGCAGCCTTTGGAAAGTTCGACAACTGCCGTTGGGGGGATAATGGCGGATCCGGTAAAAGTGCTGATCGTGGACGACCACCCGATGGTGGCTGAGGGCATCCAGTCGATCCTGGAAAGCTATGACGATATCGAAGTTGTCGGCTCCCTGACAGACGGGCGCGATGCTGTGGACCGGATGGGCCGGCTGGCGCCTGATGTGGTGCTGATGGACCTCAACATGCCCAAGCTCGGCGGCCTCAGCGCCACCGAGATCATTCTGGAACAGCACCCCGGCACCCGCATCCTGATCCTTTCGATGCATGACAGCGCCGAGTATATCTCCACCGCGCTCAGCCACGGCGCCATGGGCTATGTGCTGAAGGATGTGCCGACCGACGAAATCAAGCAGGCCATCGATGCGGTGATGCAGGGCAAGACCTATCTGTGCACCGGCGCCGCCGGCTCGCTGAAGCCCAAGGACGGCGATATCCGTGAGGCGCTCACGGGGCGCGAGCAGACCATCCTCTTGGAGCTGGCGCAGGGCAAGTCCAACAAGGAAGTCGCGCAAACGCTTGATATATCTGTCAGAACGGTCGAGACCCACCGGAAGAACATCAAACGCAAACTGGGGATTTCCTCCACTGCGGGCCTGACCCGGTATGCGCTGGAGCATGGGGTGCTGCAGGGCACCGGCGCCGGTTTCTGACCGCTTCCAGATTTTTCTTTGTGATCCGCAGCCCCTGCCCTAGCCTTGCGCGTCAAGGAGCTGCGCCATGAGTACAGACAAGCCCGCAATCCCCCCGCAGACCCAGGCCAAATGGCAGCGGGTGGTGGATCTGGTGGCCGAGCTGACCGATGTGCCCGCCGCACTGATCATGGCAACGGTCGATCTGGACCACCGGGTGAAGGTCTCCAACACCGCGGAAAACAACCCCTATTTTCCTGGCCGCAAGTACCAACTGAACGAAAAGCTCTACTGCTTTGGCGTCTTTGAGAACGACGGCGAACTGGTGGTCGAGGACGCCCAGTGCGAGCCGCGCTGGCAGGACAACGAGGACATGGAACACGCCATGTCCTTTTACATCGGTTATCCGATCAAATGGCCGGATGGGGAGATTTACGGCACCATCTGCGTGCTCGACACCCGGCGCAACAAACGCGCGCTGATGTTCCGCAAGGGACTGCAGGAGTTCTGCCGGGTGGTGGAGGGCGATCTGGCGCTTCTGCTGGAGGTGGCCCAGCGCAAGCAGGCGCAGGCGGAACTGCGCGAGACGGTACGGGCACGGGAGGACACCATCAAGCGCCGCACCAAGGCGCTGGAGGAGGCCAACACCGCGCTGCGGGTGCTGATCGACAACGTGGAGGCGTCGCGCCACGAAAGCGAGCAGCAGATCGTGCAGCAGATCAAGGGCATGGTGCTGCCCTATGTGGCCAAGCTCAGGCATCTGGATGCGGGGCGCGAGCTGCAGAGCGCCTATTTGATGATGATCGAGGACAATCTGAAGAACATCACCTCCGTCCTGTCGTCCAAGATGTCAGAAGCGCTGGAACAGCTGACCCCAGCGGAGACCGAGATCATGCAGCTGATCATGATGGGTCGCACCACCAAAGAGATCGCCGCCACCTTGGGGCGCGAAACCAGCACCATCGACTTTCACCGTAACAACATCCGCCAGAAACTGGGCCTCAGCCGGCGCGAGAACCTGCGCCAGCATCTGATTGCGCTGAGTTCGGCGGAGTAGCCGTTAGTTCAGACTTCTGAGCAGCGCCTGCGACGGGTCACCGGTTGCGGGCAGGCCGCGGCTGGACTGATAGGCACTGATCGCCGCGCGGCTTTTCGGCCCCAGCACCCCATCGGCACCGCCGGTATCAAAACCGCGCGCGGTCAGGCGTTTCTGCAGCAGGATGCGGTCGTCCTTGGTCAGCCCGTATTTATCCGGCGGAAAGCTGGCGCGCAGCGGAGCGCCGCCGGCGATGCGGTCGGCCAGATGGCCCACGCCGATCGCATAGGCATCTGAATTGTTGTAGCGCTTGATTGCATTGAAGTTGCTGGTGACGGAGAACACAGGCCCGCCCGGCTGCGGCTGCAGGCTGCGTCCCGAAGGGGTGCCCGGCGCACCAGCCTCTCCCCCCCACTTAAGGCCGCGGGTCCAGCCGTTGCGCTGGAGGTAAGCAGCGGTGGAGGCCAGCGCATCCGTCGGGTCCTCCGACCAGATATCGCGGCGCCCGTCGCCGGTGAAATCCACAGCAAACGCCTGGTAGGACGTCGGAATGAACTGGGTATGCCCCATGGCGCCGGCCCAGCTGCCGGTCATTCTGGCCGGTGTAATGTCGCCGTTCTGCAGGATCTTCAGTGCCGCCAGCAGCTGTTTTTCAAAGAACGCCCCGCGCCGCCCGTCATAGGCCAGCGTCGAGGTGGCGGAAATCACCGGAACGTTGCCGCGGCGCTCGCCAAAGAAGCTCTCCAGCCCCCAGATCGCACAGATGATTTCCGCATCAACGCCATAGCTGCTCTCCAGCGTGCGCAGGGTTGACTGGTGACGGGCAAAGGCAGCACGGCCTTTGGTCAGACGCTCGTCCGAGACGGCGATAGACAGGTAATCCTCAAGCGAGCGCTTGAATTCGGTCTGATTGCGGTCGCGTTTGACGACGCCGGGCAGATAGCCCGCGCCGCGGAAGGCGGCGCGCAGTGTGGCGCTGGAAATGCCACGGGCCTCTGCCCGCGTGTGGAAGGCGGCAACCCAAGCGTCATAGCCAGCATTCGGCACGGGCCGCAGGTCCGCAGGCAGGCCGGAGGTGCCGCTGGGGCCGCTGCCTGCCGGTACCGTGCTGCTGCAGGCACCCAGCCCCAAGGCTGCCAGGCCAAATCCGAAGTGACGCCGTGTGATGTTCATGCTCTCTGCCCGCTCCAATAGGTGATTAGCTGCCCGGTTCCGTCCGGATCCTTTGAAAACAGGCTGCCAGAAACCAGCAGATGCGCCAAGGCCCGGATTTCCTCCACAGCAAGGACCCGCCGCTGGTACATTTGCACCCATTATGGGTATTTTCCCCATATTCCCCCCACAATCTTCCGGGGCACCCCTTAAAGCCGTTGATGCCTAGCCTGTTTGCATCGCTGCGCCAAGGCGGCGGCCAGACAACAACAGGGAGACGGAACCAATGGATGAGCACAAGAAAGAGCTGAAACCGGCCAGGTTGGACGGCCGCAAGGATGACCTGGCGCCCGGCCTGTCCCGGCGCAGCTTCTTTGCCGCCGCAGGTGCTGCAGGCGTCGGAACAGCCGCCAGCCTGCTGGGCACCACCAGCGCACAGGCGCAATCGACCGACTGGCTGCAGCCCGGCAACAACAACCATGTGATCGATCTGCAGAACATGTCCGCCTTTGCCGATGGCGAGGTAAAGATTGATTTCTACGGCCATTGCGCGATCAAGATCACCTCTCCCGGCGGCGCCTCGATCCTTTTCGATCCGTGGCGGGATGACCCCTCCGGTGCCTGGGGATTATGGTTCAAGCAGAAGTTCCCGGAGACACTGGTGGATATCACCATGTCCACCCATACTCATTTCGACCATGACGCCATCGACCGCCCGCAATCGACCATGGTGCTGGACCGGATGGTGGGCACGTTCGAGTTCGCGGACCTCAAAATCACTGGCTACGCCGACAAACACGCCTGCGTCGCGCCGGGCTGGTATCCCTGGACCAACGCCCTGGCCGAGTTCGGGGTCGAGGCCTGCCCGCCCAACAACCCTGGCCACATGGATATGGTGACATATGTGGTTGAGACCGGCGGCATCCGCACCCTGATCTGGGGCGATAACCGGCCCGACCCGGCAGACGGATTCTGGGACGCCATCGGGCGTATCGACGTGCTGACCCTGCCGGTCGACGGCTCTGAGCACATCCTGTCCTATGAGCAGGCCAACGCGCTGGTGGAACGGATCCAGCCTAAGGCGGTGATCCCCACCCACTACCTGTCGGAGACCACCACCTATACGCTGTCGACGCTGCAGCCCGCCGACACCTGGGTGAAGGAGCAGAAAAGCTACAAGATGCTGGACGGCGCCTCTCTGTCGCTGGCGGCGGCGGATGTGCAGGGGATGGACAAGGAGTTCCTGTATTTCGGGCATAACGCGCTGACGGAGTAATCCCCGGCATTGCCGCAACATCGTTGTGCCCGTCCGGGCGCCCTCCCCCCGGGGCGCCCGTTTTTGTCAGTCCCGCAGCGCGTCCGCGCGCAGGCCTTCGCGCTCGTAGTGGCGCGGCAGGACGCGGCCGTAAAGCTGCCGGGTGCGCTCCACCCCGCCGCACATGCCCTCAGTCTCGACAAAGGAGAAAATGCCGACATACCTCCTGCGCGGCCCTTCCACCGGAGCCACCCTGTGCAATGAATATCGGCCACGGAAGATCTGCAGATCGCCCGGCTGCAGCACCAGCCTGCGCACAAGGGGCGAGCCGCCCGCCAGCACCCGCGCAACGCCGTCGTAGTTTTCATCCGTGGGCGTGCGCAGCATCGGTGCGTATTCGAAATCGCCGCCAGCATCGCCATTCTGGATCGCCAGCGTGACCGTGTAGTTGTTGGTATCAAAATGCCAGGGGAAGCCGCCGCCCTCCTCGACCATGTTGATGATCACATCCGCCAGCGGGTCGTCATAACGGAAGAAACGGTTCTCCGGCTCCCCCAGCGCCTCGCGGATGAAGGGCATGAAGCCGGGAAATTCGTAAATCGTCCGCAGCGGGCTGGCCGCGCCGAAATTATCCGCCGGAATAAAGGCATTGGAGCGGTCATAAAACTGGCGCACCGGGTGGTCTTCCGGCAGCGACGGATCGTCCTTGGAGAAGTAAGCGTTGGTGCGGCTGAACGACTTGTGCCCCTGATCTGCCACGGTATCAGCTTCGGCCGCCAGCCTGGCGATGCCGTCCGGGTGCACAAAGCACGGAAGCACCGCGCAACCGTCAGCTTCCAGCTCGCTTTGCACGTCCGCCATCATCCGCGCATAGGCGGGCGAGCCAGGCCTGTCGATCGGATAGCGCCCCAGGTCCACCAGATCTGCAAGTTCAGCCATATTCATGTCCTTCCCTGTCGCCTCTTTTTAAGTGAGCTTGCCCGCTGCGGTTTGGCTGATCTGGCACAAACGGGACATGGGAGTGCCGGTTTTGAACGAATCCGCACCGGCACGCGCCGTCATTTTCGCGGAAATTTCGCCGCACCCCTGGGTGTGAGCAAGAAAATGTCCCTGAACAGGTGTTTTTTGACAGCTTTCGCGGTTGACGCCCCTGCCCGGCAGACATAATGTCGCCCGCAACGCAAAGAGGAGCCTGTGGCAGTGACCACCCTAGTCGTAATCGTAGGAACCAAGCGCATGGGCCGGTAACGGTAGACCATAATCGAACCCATGCGCCTCCGACCAGAAATCGGGGGCTTTTTTTATGCGTAACGGACGATGCCGCCAATTGGAGCAAAAAGCAGATGACACGTGAAATGACCGGCGCAAAGATGGTTGTCCAAGCCTTGAAGGATCAGGGTGTGGACGTAGTCTTCGGATACCCAGGCGGCGCCGTGCTGCCGATCTATGACGAGATCTTTCTGCAAAATGACATCCGCCACGTCCTGGTGCGGCATGAACAAGGCGCGGTGCACGCGGCGGAGGGCTATGCCCGCTCCACCGGCAAGCCGGGTGTTGTGCTGGTGACCTCCGGTCCCGGTGCCACCAATGCTGTCACCGGCCTGACCGACGCGCTGCTCGACTCGATCCCGATCGTGGTTCTGACCGGCCAGGTTCCGACCTTTATGATCGGCTCCGACGCCTTCCAGGAGGCCGATACCGTCGGTATCACCCGCCCCTGCACCAAGCACAACTGGCTGGTCAAGGACACCGATGCACTGGCTGGCACCCTGCATGAAGCCTTCCACGTCGCCAAATCCGGCCGCCCAGGCCCGGTTCTGGTCGACATTCCCAAAGACGTGCAGTTTGCCAATGGCAAGTATCAGGGGCCGAAACCTTCGGCATCGCATTACCAGCCGCAGGTCAAAGGTGACATGGAAGAAATCACCGAGCTGGTTGAGGCCATCGAAAAGGCCAAGCGCCCGGTGTTCTATACCGGCGGCGGCGTCATCAACTCCGGCACCGCGGCCAGCCAGCTGCTGCGCGAACTGGTGGACGCCACCGGCATTCCGGTCACCTCGACCCTGATGGGGCTCGGCGCCTATCCGGCCTCCGGCAAGAACTGGCTGGGCATGCTGGGCATGCACGGCCTTTACGAGGCCAACATGGCGATGCACGGCTGCGACCTGATGATCAACATCGGCGCCCGTTTCGATGACCGGATCACCGGCCGCATCGACGCATTCAGCCCGAAGTCGAAGAAAGCGCATATCGACATCGACCCCTCCTCGATCAACAAGGTGATCCGGGTCGATATCCCGATTGTCGGTGACGTCGCCCATGTGCTGGAGGACCTGCTGAAGGTCTGGAAATCGCGCGGCCGCAAGGTGAACCGCGAGGCCCTGGACAAGTGGCACAAGCAGATCAACGAATGGCGCGCGGTGAACTGCCTGTCATTCAAAAACTCGGACAAGACCATCAAGCCGCAGTATGCGCTGCAGCGCCTTGAAGAACTGACCAAGGGCCGTGACCGCTATGTCACCACCGAGGTCGGCCAGCACCAGATGTGGGCGGCGCAGTACTTGGGTTTTGAGGACCCGAACCGCTGGATGACCTCCGGCGGCCTCGGCACAATGGGATATGGCTTCCCGGCCTCGATCGGGGCCCAGATGGCACACCCGGATGCGCTGGTGATCAACGTCGCGGGCGAAGCTTCGTGGCTGATGAACATGCAGGAAATGGGCACCGCGGTGCAGTTCCGCCTGCCGGTGAAACAGTTCATCCTCAACAACGAGCGCCTGGGCATGGTGCGCCAGTGGCAGGAACTGCTGCACGGCGAGCGCTACAGCCACAGCTGGTCTGAGGCGCTGCCCGATTTCGTGAAGCTCGCCGAGGCCTTCGGCTGCAAGGGCATCTGCGTCAGCGATCCCAAGGACCTGGATGATGCGATCATTGAAATGATCGAATACGACGGTCCGGTGATCTTTGACTGCCTGGTCGAGAAGCACGAGAACTGCTTCCCGATGATCCCGTCGGGCAAGGCGCATAACGAGATGCTGCTGGGCGAGGCGGAGACGCAGGGCGTCATCCAGGCCGGCGGCGCAGTGCTGGTGTAACCGCGGCGGCGCCGCAAATTTCTTCGAAGGAATTTGCCAGGAAATTCGAATTTCCTGGCACCGACATACGAGAGGAAGACCACGAATGTCTGCCCTGCATATCAAAAAAGGCTCCAACCGCCACTCCGCCTACAACCTGCGCCCGACGTTTTCGGACGTGCAGGAGCGCCACACCATTGCGGTGCTGGTGGAAAACGAACCCGGCGTTCTGGCCCGGGTGATCGGCCTGTTCTCGGGCCGCGGCTACAACATCGAAAGCCTCACTGTGGCGGAGGTGGACCATACCGGCCACCTGTCGCGCATCACCATTGTCACCACCGGCACGCCGCAGGTGATTGAGCAGATCAAGGCACAGCTGGGTCGGATCGTTTCGGTCCGCGACGTGCATGACCTGACAGTCGAAGGCGCCGCAGTGGAGCGCGAACTGGCAATCCTGAAAGTGGCAGGCGAAGGCGACAAACGCGTCGAGGCGCTGCGGCTGGCGGATATCTTTCGCGCCAATGTGGTCGACAGCACCCTGAACAGCTTTGTGTTTGAAATCACCGGTGCGCCGGAAAAGATCGATGCATTTGCCGATCTGATGCGCCCGCTGGGTTTGGCCGAGATCGCCCGCACCGGCGTCGCCGCCCTGCTGCGCGGGAACTGATCCCGGCACCGGCCCTTGAAGGGCCGGCGTTATCCTTGAATGTTGCGAAGCGGTGCGGAAACGCGCCGCTTTTCTGCTGCCTGCAGCGGGAAGGGAACGACTTTCTGCTCCTGACTGACGGCATCAGCCGTCTTGCACTCCGCTGTTTCACTCAACCGGTCCGCCAGATCAGGACTTCCCTGCTCCAGCACAATAGCGAGATTTTCGGCAACTCTGATATTGCCACTCAGGGTTATATCAAATTCAACCCAGTCCCCCGGATTGAGTTCAGCACACTCTGTTCCAGCCTTGTTTGTAAAAAAAGCAAGGTCCCCCTGGTCATCGCACCAGATCACGGCTTTGGTCAGGGGAGCGTCACTCCATAAAATGACTCCAATCATACCAGTCCTCGTATTGCCGCCCTCCAATTCTGAAGCAATTGAGCTGACGCCAACATGACAAAAAACGAGTCCCGCTATTGCATTTTGTGTCAGTTCGGATAGCCTCCTGACGTGAACTAGAGACACCCCTGACGCGATATGGGTGCACAGATCGATGTGCTGATGCCTGAAACTGGCATAACCTACCGGCAAAAAGGGAAAATTCTACGTAAATGCCGAACCATCAGGACCCCGAATGAACAGCCAGAACCGCTCTCCAGCTGACCTGAGGAACATGTTTGGCGCGAACTTGCGTCAATTGGCGCGGCAGTACCGGTCGATTTCAGAGCTGTCGCGCCAGCTCGGAATCAACCGCACGCAATTCAACCGCTACCTGTCTGGCGAGAGTTTTCCGCGCCCGGATATTCTCGACCGCATTTGCCGGTTCTTTGACGTGGACGCCCGTATCCTGCTGGATCCGGTGGATACGCTTTCAAAGGCAGGTCAGGTCGTAAACGGCGCGTTTCTGGCGGATTTCCTTGGCCATGGAGTTCAGCAGCTGACCGAGGAGTTTTTCCCTTCGGGTTTTTACCGTTTCACGCGCCGCAGTTTCATCAATGAAGAGAAATTCGTTATCGGCCTCGTCTACGTGTTCCGCTCAGGCAGCGTCACCTATATCAAGGGGTTCGAGGCAAAGGAGGCGATGCTGAGCCAGGGTTTGCCGGCCAGCCCCGGGGTTCGCGAATTCCGCGGCTACGTCAGCGGCCACGAGGACGGCGTCGCCTTTGTCATCGCCCGGCGCAAGGCAATGACATACTCGTTCAACTACCTGGCACGGGTGGCATCCCTGCAGAACAACTTCTGGTCCGGATATGTTGCCCGCACTGTCCGGGAAAGCGGTACCGGGGAGCGGGTGACGCGAATGGTCTATGAACACCTGGGCCGCGACACGTCTCAGGTTCTGGCCGCCGCGCGCAGCGCGGGTTTTGCTGACGAGGATGCTCTGCTGCCCTTTCACCGCCGCCTGCTGAACACCACCCAACCCTTTCGTTGACGCTAACCCGCGTCAGCCAGCCTGTAGATGTGCCAGGTGGCGTGGCCTAAGAGCGGCAGCACCAGGAACAGTCCCAGGAACCATGGCAGCAGCGCTGCAAAGGTCAGAACCGCGATCATTCCAGCCCAGACCATCATCACTGTGAAGTTCTGCTGCACATACTGAAAACTGGTGATCATGGCGGTAACGAAGTCCACCTCGCGGTCCAGGAGCAATGGCAGCGCAATAACCGTGATCATGTAAAGAAGCAGCGCAAACATTGCCCCCACCACGGTACCGACTGCCAGCATGGTGAGCCCGTTGGCCGTCAGGAACACCTCTGCCGAGGTGGAAATGTTGGTCATCGTCGCATGCCCCAGGAACAAGGCAAAGATCATGTGGCCTAGAAAGAACCAGAACAGGAACACCACCACGATGATGGCGCAGATCGACGGCAGCTGGCGGCGGCTTTGCTGCAGCACCACGCCCAGGATCCGGCCGACTGCGATCCCCCTGCCCTGTTCCAGCCGGTGCGACACTTCATAAAGGCCAACCGCGGCAAAGGGACCGATCAGCGGAAAGCCGATGGCCGCCAGCACCAGCCAGTAGGTGGTGCCTGTGCGCACGGTTATCCAAGCCATCACCCAGCCTGCCAGCACATAGACCGCCGCAAAGAACAGCCCGTAGAGCGGCTTTCTGCGAAAGTCTGCCCATCCGCGGCGCAGTGCCTCGAACAGCATCTGCGTCGTGACCGGCTGCAGCGGCGGCACGCCAAAGGGCTTTTCAGGTGACATGACGCTGCTCCTCCCCTCAGGCAGGCCCGGTTTTCTGTCCTGTTACGGATGGCCTGCGTCCTTTTCAAAATGAAGCATCAAAAATGCTTCATTTGAGCCTAGCCGGGAAACCCGCGCAATAAAATGCTTTACAGATGCATGATTTAACTGCCGCCCCGCCCTTGGCAGTGCCAGCCAAAACAAAAGGGGCAGCCCGCGCAGGCTGCCCCTCCTCTTTCCGAAAGCCGCCCGAAGCGGGCGGCGAAGGGATCAATCCTCAGCCTGCGCATCAGCGCGGCTCTTGCCGGACACGTTCAGCGCCAAGGTTGCGGCCATAAAGCCGTCCAGATCACCGTCCAGCACGCCCTTGGTGTCAGAAGTCTCATGCTGGGTGCGCAGGTCCTTCACCATCTGGTAGGGCTGCAGAACATAGGAACGGATCTGGTTGCCCCAGCCGGCGTCGCCCTTGGCCTCATGCGCCTCGTTGATGGCGGCGTTGCGGCGGTCCAGTTCCTGCTGGTAGAGTCGCGATTTCAGCGCCTTCATGGCGATGTCGCGGTTCTGGTGCTGGGACTTCTCGGACGAAGTCACCACAATGCCGGTCGGAATGTGGGTGATCCGCACCGCCGAGTCAGTGGTGTTCACGTGCTGACCGCCTGCGCCCGAGGAGCGGTAGGTGTCAACGCGGATATCAGAAGGGTTCACCTCGATCTCAATATTGTCGTCCACGACCGGGTAGACCCAGACGGAGCTGAACGACGTGTGCCGCTTGGCCGCCGAGTCATAGGGCGAGATCCGCACCAGCCGGTGCACGCCGCTTTCGGATTTCAGCCAGCCATAGGCGTTGTGGCCGGAAATCTTGTAGGCGGCGGACTTGATGCCCGCCTCGTCGCCTGCGCTTTCGGACTGCAGTTCGACCTTGTAGCCTTTTTTCTCTGCCCAGCGGACATACATCCGCGCCAGCATCGAGGCCCAGTCGCAGCTCTCGGTGCCGCCAGCGCCTGCGTTGATCTCCAGGAAGGTGTCGTTGGCATCCGCCTCGCCGTCCAGAAGCGCTTCCAGCTCCTTCTCGGCCGCCTTCTCCTTGAGCGCCGCCAGAGCAGCTTCTGCGTCCTTGATCACCTCTGCATCGTCTTCCATCTCGCCCAGTTCGATCAGCTCGATGTTATCCGACAGATCCTGCTTGATGCCCTTGTAGGTATCAATGGAGTCCACCAGGGCCTGACGCTCGCGCATCAGCTTCTGTGCCGCCTCCGGATCGTCCCACAGGTTTGGGTCTTCGACCCGCGCGTTGAACTCCTCCAGCCGGTATTCGGCAGTTTCCCAGTTCAACCGCTGGGCCAGCAGCTCCAGCGATTTCTCGATGTCTGCGACGATATTCTGGGTTTCCGCGCGCATGGGAGGTCCTTGCAATCTGAGATCAGGCCTGCGTGATAAACCACCCTTGCGCCGCGGGCAAGCGGCCAGCATGTCCCGGCGGGCGCAGGGAGATGCAGAAAATGCATCTAAAATGCAGCGCGGTATCTGATCCGGTAAATACGCAGAATTAACGCGGCCTGCTGAAGTCTGAACATTGGATCGCGCGGGCAGCCTGGCCCGCCGTGCATTTTGGGGAATTGGGATTATGCCCAGCGGATATCTTGTCCAGCTTGGAGACGGATCGCTCGATCACGGCGATACGATCACGTCCACCTATTCCTCCTTTACCACCGACCAGAACCTGGGGGCCGGCAATTGGAGCTGGAGCGGGACGCACGGCGGCACGCCCTATACCAACGAGGTGGAACCGGGCGTCTACTATCTGGCCACTGACGGAAACGTCTATTTTGTTCCGGATTACGGACCGCCTGACACCTTCAGTTCCGCCACGGCCGACAGCCCGCCTGCCTATACAGACACGGACGGCCCGGTGGAGGGCACCAGCGGCGCCGACACCATCGACAGCAGCTATACCGATGCGGACGGCGACCAGATCGACAACGGCAGCGGAGGTGGTGCCTCCGGCAACCAGGACACGGTTGAAGCAGGAGCAGGCGACGATACGGTCGATGCCGGGGCAGACAACGACATGGTGTTCGGCGGCTCCGGCGGTGACAGCCTGGCAGGCGGCAGCGGCGGCGACACGATCTATGGCGACAGCAGCAGTGAAGCGGGGCTGACGGAATCCGACCAAAGCATCGGCAATTCGAACGTCACCGACACCAGCAGCGGCTTTACAGTCACCGCCAGGGACTTGTCCGGCACCGCAAACGCCGCCAACATCGACTATTACGACGGCGGCTTTGGTGTGGCCGGTGCGATCTCCGATTCAGACAGCTTGGTGGACGCGCAAATCGGCTACGACAAGGCTTCGGGAATATCCGAAGAAATTATCGTCGACTTCGATCAGGACACCGACGACGTAAGCTTTTCTTTCAAGCACCTTTATACCGACACCTACGGCGAAGAGGGCCATTGGGCGATTTACAAAGACGGTGCCCTGGTCGCTGAGGGCGACTTCACGGAGACCACGCCAGGCTCCGGCACCGGCACCATCGACATCAACGGCTACGGTGATTTCGACCAGCTGGTGCTGTCCGCCAACCTGCAGACCGATGGCACCGACGGCTCCGACTACATGGTCACAGATGTCACATTCACAGTTCCGCCGGAAGACCCTGCGGATGGGGATGACAGTATCGACGGCGGCGACGGCGACGACGTAATCTATGGCCAAGGCGGCAATGATACGCTTCAGGGCGGCAGTGGTGCCGATACGCTCGACGGCGGCGCAGGCGATGACAGCATCATTGCCGGTGAGGGGGACTCCGCCAGCGGCGGTGCTGGCGACGATTATTTTACTATCGAAGACACGGGTGACAGCGGCAGTAACGATGTTACCATCACTGGCGGAGATGACGGCGAAACCTCGGGCGATACGCTGGATTTCAACGGCCAGCTGGACAAGGGCACGCTGGTCATTACCGATGACACCGGCGGCAGCAAGACCGGCAGTGCCAAACTTCTGGACGGAAGCACGGTCTATTTCTCCGGCATCGAAAACATCATCTGCTTTACAGCAGGCACACGTATCGCCACTCCTGCGGGCCTGCGCCCCATCGAAACTCTGGGCCTGGGCGATCTGGTGATGACCCGCGACAATGGCTTGCAGCCGGTCCGCTGGATCAGCCAATCAACGGTTCCCGCTGCGGACAACCTCGCCCCGATCCGCATCAAGGCAGGCCAATTCGGGGCGGAGCGCGACCTGCTGGTCTCTCCGCAGCACCGGATGCTGTTCACCGGCTCCCAGGCCAGCCTGCTTTTTGGCGAAAGCGAGGTTCTGGTCTCAGCCGTGCATATGCTGAACGACCGCTCCATCCGGCGGGAACCCGGCGGTACCGTGACCTATGTGCATGTGCTGTTCGGCCAGCATGAGATCATCTATGCCGAAGGCGCCGCCTCCGAGAGCTTTCACCCGGGTATTCAGGCTGTCTCAGCCCTGGAGGAACCGGTGCGCGAGGAGCTGTTCCGTATCATGCCGGACCTGCGCTGGCACAGCGGCGAAGGCGGGCGCACCGCCCGCCTCTGCGCCTCGCGCCACGAGGCCGCGCTGCTGGTGCCGCGCGCGCCGCAGGATCAATAAAGCCCGCCGGAACTGACCGTACCGAAGGTCGCCTTTGGCCCCAGCACAGCCGTGCCGCCGCTGGAAGTAGTGACCTGACGGCCGGACTGCTGCACTTCCTCGATCAGCGGCAGGTTCGACCCCATCGCAAAACCGCCGTCATAGGTCAGGCCGAAGATCGGCTCCGCCCCGTCGCGGAAGTATTCCGCCACCACATAGGCACCAGAGGCGCCATCAGGCAGACGTGCGCCGGTGTAGCGGTCGATCTTGATGAAATGGCCGCCTTCCGGCACCTCGAACGGGCCACCGCCGAATTTCTCGGTCGCCTTCTTCATGAACTGCTGGAACACCGGACCGCACATGGTGCCGCCATAGGCGCCGCGGCCCATCGGGCGGGGCTGGTCAAAGCCCATGTAGCAGCCGGCCACGATGTTGGAGGTGAAGCCGACAAACCAGACATCACGGGAATCGTTGGTGGTGCCGGTCTTGCCAGCGGTGGGCACCGGCAGGTTGATCACGCTCGACGCGGTGCCGCGGTCTACCACGCCTTTCATCATCGAGGTGAGCTGATAGGCGGTGATCGGATCCATCACCTGCTCCCGGTCGGTGACAATACGAGGAGCCTGACCGGGTGCCAGCGTGGGATCGGAGCAATCCACGCAGTCGCGGTCATCATGGCGGTAGATGGTCTTGCCGAAGCGGTCCTGCACCCGGTCGACCAGCGTCGGCTGCACCCGCTCGCCGCCGTTGGCGAACATCGCATAGGCCGCCACCATTTTGTAGAGCGTGGTTTCCTCGGCCCCCAGCGAGTTTGCCAGGAACGGGCCCATGTTGTCATAGACGCCAAAGCGTTCGGCATAGCCCGCCACAACCGGCATCCCGACCTCCTGCGCCAGACGGATGGTCATCAGGTTCCGGCTCATCTCAATGCCGGTGCGCAGCGGCGTCGGGCCGTAGAACTTGTTGGTAGAGTTCTTGGGCCGCCACAGGCCCTGCGGCGTGTTGATCTCAATCGGTGCGTCGACGACGATGGTCGCCGGGCTGTAACCGCTGTCCAGCGCTGCAGCATAGACAAAGGGTTTGAAGCTGGAACCCGGCTGTCGCATCGCCTGGGTGGCACGGTTGAACACCGAATGCTGGTAGGAGAAGCCGCCTTGCATCGCCAGAACCCGGCCCGAGTTCACGTCCATCGCAACAAAGCCGCCCTGCACTTCCGGCACCTGCCGCAGCGACCAGTGGCTGAAGGCATCGTCTTTCTTCTCAGCCCGGACCAGCACCACGTCGCCGCGGGTGAAGTTGTCTGCAAAGCTGCCCTTCATCCATTTGATGTCAGAGCGCGGGACAGTGCCTGTGCCTTCACTGTGCTCGACACCAACGGTCAGGCTCTCGCTGCCAACTTCCAGCACAACCGCCGGATACCAGCGGCCGCCCAGCACGATATCGCGGGACACCTCGGTGTTTTCCAGCGCCGCACGCCAGGTGGCCTCATCCTTCAGCTGCTCTTCTTCCAGCTTGACCCCGGTGCCGCGCCAGATCCCGCGGGAACGGTCGTATTTCTCCAGACCGCCGCGCATCGCCAGCGCCGCCTCGGCCTGCATGTCGTGGTCAATGGTTGCGCGCACCGTAAAGCCGCCGGTGAAGAACTCGCCCTCGCCGAAGTCCTCGGTCAGCTGGCGGCGGATTTCATCGGTGAAATAGTCGCGCGGCGGCAGCGTGGTGCGGAAGCCCTCGAAGTCGCCGTTCTGGACAGACCGAAGCGGCTGCGCCACCTCCACGTCATAGACATCCTTGGAGATATAGCCATTCTCGCGCATCTCACGCAGCACATAGTTGCGCCGCGCCAGCAGGCGCTCCTTCTGGCGGACGGGGTGGTAATCGGACGGCGCCTTGGGCATCGAGGCCAGCGTTGCCGCCTCATGCGGTTCCAGCTCGCCCAGGGTCTTGTTGAAATAGGTCTGGGCGGCAGCGGTCACACCATAAGAGTTCTGGCCGAGGAAAATCTCGTTCAGGTACAGTTCCAGAATGCGTTCCTTGTCGAGCGTTTCCTCCAGCCGTGTGGCGAGGATGATCTCCTTGATCTTGCGCTCGGCCCGGCGGTCTCCGGACAGCAGGAAGTTCTTCATCACCTGCTGGGTGATGGTGGAAGCGCCGCGCACGTTCTGCCCGCGCGAGCGCACCGCTTCGATCGCCGCCGCAGCGATACCGCGGGCGTCATAGCCGGAATGGCTGTAGAAGTTCTTGTCCTCAGCGGAGATAAAGGCCTGTTTCACCAGATCCGGGATCTCATGCGACGGTGTGAACAGGCGGCGCTCCTTGGCGAATTCATCGATCAGGTGCCCCTCGCCCGAATAGATCCGGCTGATCGTCGGCGGCTGGTATTGGGCCAGCGATTCATGGCTCGGCAGGTCGCGCCCGTAGATCCAGAACACGGCCCCAATGGTCAGCGCCACCATCGCCACGCCAAGGGTGATGGTGCTGAAGATGGAGCCGAAGAAAGAGAATATGAACCTGAGCACGGATGTTGGCCTTTCACGCGGGGTGCCGCCTATATAGGGACGGCAAGCGCCCTCGTCAAAACGGGAAACGGGGGATATGCGCCGGGGAAGGTGGGAAAATCCTAGCAGATTTCACCGCACCCGGCCCCGTTTTGCAGATGATCCGCCGATTCAGGCGCAAATATGCCTACTGCCGCACCAGCGCCCGGCGGGCATCATCCTGCGCGCGCCAGGTGATCAGCCCGTTCAGAATACCGCGGGCCGCATTGGCCCGCCATTCCGCGTCCACCAGATTCTTCAGGTCGCGCTTGCTGGACAAAAAGCCGATCTCGACCAGGACGGAGGGGATGTCAGCAGATTTCAGCACCGAAAACCCGGCAGACCGCAACGGCCGGTTGTTGATCGGCTGGCCCTGCGCCCGCAGCCCGTCAATCAGCGCCGCCGCCAGTGCGTCGCTGCGCGGCTGGGTTTCCTGCCGGGCCAGGTCAAGCATCACAGCCGTCACCCCATCATCCGCCTGGCTGAGGTCCGTGCCGGACAAGAGATCACCACGCAAATGCCGTTCTGCCAGCTTGGCCGAAGCCGCATCAGAGGCATCCTTGGACAGGGTATAGACCGTGGAACCATGAGCGCGGCCCTCGGAAATTGTATCCGCATGCAGCGAAATAAACACGTCCGCCCCGGCCTGGTGCGCCAGCGCGATACGGCGCTCCAGTGAGACAAAGTAGTCATCGTCGCGGGTCATCAGCACGGTGAACTGGCCGGACCGCACCAGCGCCTCACCCAGTTCCCGGGCGAATTGCAGCATCAGGTGCTTTTCGACCACCACCTCTGTTTCCGCCCCGGGATCAATGCCGCCATGACCCGGGTCCAGCATCACCAAGAGCGGCGCGTTTTCGTCCCGCAAAGCCTTGGCACCCATTGTCTCAGGTTCGGGCAGGTCCCACCGCGGATCCTGCGGCGCGCCGGCACTGGCCTCGAATTCTTCCGATGTGACCGGTTCCAGCGACACCGACAACTTTGCCACTGCCGATACCTGATCCACAGTCAACCCTGCGCTGGCCACCTTCATCGGCTCCGCCAGTTGCAGTACCAGCCGCGACCAGCCGGGCACATAGGTGCCGAATTGCGCGGTGGTGATCTGTTCGCCTTTGAGCAGCGCCTTCGCCGTCAGCCCGGTCCAGTCGACCTCCTGAAAATCCAGCACCAGCCGCGGCGGCTCCGTCAGAGTGAACAGCCGGTAAGGCACCCCCTGGCTGAGGCCCAGGGTGATCTCTGCCCCCTGCCCGGCGTCCCGCACATGGCTTGCGTCCGTATCGATGCGCGCGAGGCCGCTGAAGCCACTGCCGCCAGATTGCGCCCAGGCGCCTGCCGCCAATGCCCAGATTAATGCGGTGAGAGTGATCAGTTTGCCCATATCTGCCTCTTGCCCGGCCTTCCGGCCCTTTTTGCCGGCAGACTAGGCAATTTGCACGTGCTTGGAAATCCGCCTTCTGCGGTTATCCCCGCCTTAGCCGCGTGAGGCCATGAACAGCGCCAGCCGCGCCAGGCCTTCCTCGATATCCTGGGTTGAGCGCGCATAGGAGAATCGCAGCGTCGTGGCCCCTCGAACCGGGTCGAAATCCAGCCCCGGGGTCACCGCGACACCTGCCTTTTCAAGGATTTCCGCAGCAAAGCTGCGGCTGTCGTCGGTCAGGTCCGACACATCGGCATAGACATAAAACGCCCCGTCCGGCGGCGCGATTTTGGTGAAACCGGCCTTCGGCAGCCCGTCCAGCATCAGCCGGCGGTTCTTTGCGTAAACAGCCAGGTTTTCACGCAGCTCGTCTTCGCAATCAAGCGCGGCCAATGCTGCCACCTGGCTGGCGTGCGGCGCGCAGATGAACATGTTCTGGGCAATCCGCTCTACCACCCGCACATGATCCTCCGGGACCACCATCCAGCCGACCCGCCAGCCGGTCATCGAAAAGAACTTGGAGAAGGAGTTGATGACGTAACACTCGTCGGTCAGCTCCAGCGCCGTGACTGCTTTCGCCTCATATTCTAGCCCGTGATAGATCTCGTCGGAGATGAAGCTGGCACCCTCGCCCTTTGCTGCATCAATCAGCGCGCCCATCGCCGCGCGGTCCAGCATGGTCCCGGTCGGGTTCGCGGGCGACGCCACCATCAGCCCTGACAGCTTCTGTCCGGCAAGGTCCGCGGCCACCGGCTGCAGCCGGTTTTCCGGCGCTGTCTGGATATCCACAGGAACCAGCCCCAGCGCCTTCAGAATCTGCCTGTAGGAAGGATACCCCGGCGCGCCGATGCCAACGCGGTCGCCGCTGTCGAAAAGCGCTGTGAAGCTGAGCAGAAAAGCGCCGGAAGAACCCGGTGTCACAATCACCCGCTCCGGGTTCAAATCGACGTTGTACCACTCCCCGTACAGCTGTGCGATCCGCTTGCGCAGGGCTGGCAGCCCCAAGGCAACAGTATACCCCAAGGCATTGTTTTCCAGCGCATTCCCCAGCGCCTGCAGCGCCCCGGACGGCGCCCCGGTCGAGGGCTGGCCCACCTCCATGTGGATGATGTGGCGGCCTGCCTCCTCAGCCTTGCGGGCAGCTTCCATCACATCCATCACAATGAAGGGATCGACCTCGGACCGGGTTGAGTTTCGCATGCTTATCTCCCAATGTGCGCGCATGAGTTTTGACCGTTTCTTCCGGCTGGCGTCAATCCCGGCTCTTGTTCTTTGCGCGCTGGTTCAGTTTTCAGCAGCAGCGCATGCGGCATCCATTTCGCTGCTGCGCGATCCGGATATCGAACACGGGCTGAACCGGCTGGCCGCCCCGGTGCTGCGCGCCGCGGGCTTGAATGCGAACCGGGTGCGCATCCTGCTGGTCAACGACTCGTCCTTCAATGCCTTTGTGCTGGATTCCCGAACGATATTTGTGAATTACGGGCTGATCCTCAAGGTCACCTCACCGGAAATGCTGCAAGCCGTGCTAGCCCATGAGGCGGCCCATATCACCAACGGCCACCTGTCACGGCGAATGCAGAACTTGCGCTCTGCCAACAGTGCTGCCGGTCTTGGCTTGGCACTGGCCGCGCTGGCTGCGGCGGCAGGCGGCGGGGATGCGGCGGCGGGCATTGCCATCGGCACCCAAAGCTCGGCCTTCCGCAGCTTCCTAGCCCACACACGGGCAGAGGAAAGCAGCGCCGACCGTTCCGCCGCTGACTACCTGAACCGGGCAGGCATCAGCCCGCAGGGACTGGTCGATCTGCACCGCGCCTTTGCAGGCCAGGAAGTGCTGAGTGCAGGTACCCAGGATCCCTACACCCGCTCCCACCCCCTCAGCCGCGACCGTATGCGGGCCGCGCAGGCCTATCTGGCCGCCTATGGCGACAAGGGCCAGACCAGCCCGGACGCGCAATACTGGTTCGCCCGGGTCCGCGGCAAGCTGTCGGCCTTTACCCGCGCGCCGAAATGGACCCTGCGCCGAGTGCGCGAGGAGCAGTACAAGGACGTCCGCCTGATGCGCGAGGCCGCCGCCTATCACCGGCAGAGAAACCTGAAAAAGTCGCTGAAGGCGGTAAACGGCGCGCTGGCTGCACGGCCTTCCGATCCATTCTACTACGAACTCAAGGGCCAGATCCTGATCGAGAACCGCCAGTGGTCCGCGGCACTAGCCGCCTATGGCAAGGCCGTCAGCCTTGCCCCCAAGGACCCGCTGATCCTGACCGGCTACGGCCGCGCACAGCTGGCCGCGGGCCAGCCCAAGGCGGCGCTCAAGTCGATGGAGCGCGCCCGTGCCATCGACTTCCGCAATACGGTGCTGCTGCGCGACATGTCACTGGCCTATGCCAAGACCGGGCAAACCGGCATGGCAGCGCTGGTCACTGCCGAACGCTATGCCTTGCAAGGGCGTCTGAATGACGCCGGAATTCACGCAAAACGGGCCACCGCCCTGCTGCCAGCAGGATCCCCCGCCGCACGGCGGGCAACAGATGTGTTGGTGGCCTATGAACAAGCTCAGAAGAGAAAGAGACGGAAATGACCCTTTTCACCCGCACCGCTACCGCCGCGGCCACCGCCCTCGCCCTATTGGGCGCACCGGCGCAGGCATTTGACATCAGCGCGATGTCGGAAGCTGAGCGCGAGGCCTTTGGCAAGGAAGTGCGCAGCTACATTCTGGCAAACCCTGAGCTGATTCTGGAGGCGGTTGACCTTCTGGAGCAGCGCCAGCAGCAGGCCGAAGCTGTACGCGATGACGCGCTGGTCGCCGACAACCTGGAGGAACTGGTCAACGACGGCTATTCTTGGGTTGGTGGCAATCCCGAAGGCGACATCACCTTGGTTGAATTCATGGATTACCGCTGCGGCTACTGCCGGCGCGCTGCGCCTGAGGTGGCCAAGCTGCTGAAAAGCGACGGCAACATCCGCCTGGTGATCAAGGAATTCCCGATACTGGGTGACGCCTCTGTACTGTCGGCGCGCTTTGCCGTCGCCACCAAGCTGGTGGCAGGCGATGACGCCTACAAGGATGTGCATGACGCCCTGATCGAGTTTGGCGGCGAGCCGAACGAGGTCGCCCTGCGCCGCCTGGCCGAAGGGCTGTCGCTGGATGCAGAGGCGATTTTCGCAAAGATGGATAGCGAGGAAGTGACTGCCGAGCTGCGTCAGACCCGGGCGCTGGCCCAGAAGATGGCGATCTCCGGCACCCCGACCTTTGTTCTGGGCACTGAACTCCTGCGCGGTTACCTGCCCGCCGATCAGATGGAGCTGATGGTGGCGGAGATCCGCGAGCAGCAGAGCTGAGATCCAATCTCAACCGGTGGAACCGGGGCTCTGCCCCGAACCCCGGAGTATTTCTGGAAAGATGAAACGGCTGGAGTATTACTCCGCCGCTTCCTGGGCCGCCTCGATCTGGGCGGCCTTCTTCTCGACCTCCTCGACGATGTGCTCGACCATCTGTTCGTTGGACATCTTGTGGCTGGCCTTGCCCGCCAGATAGACCATGCCGGAGCCCGCGCCGCCACCGGTGAAGCCCACATCCGTCATAAGAGCCTCGCCGGGGCCATTCACCACGCAACCGATGATCGAGAGGCTCATCGGCGTGTGGATATGGGCCAGCCGCTCCTCCAGCGTTTCCACCGTCTTGATGACGTCAAACCCCTGCCGCGCGCAGCTGGGACATGAAATGATGTTAACGCCGCGGTGGCGCAGGCCGAGGGATTTGAGGATCTCGAAACCTACTTTCACCTCCTCCACTGGATCGGCAGACAGGCTGACGCGCAGCGTGTCGCCAATGCCCATCCACAGAAGCTGTCCGAGGCCAATCGCCGATTTGATGGTGCCGGATACAAAACCGCCAGCCTCGGTCACGCCCAGATGAATGGGCGCGTCGGTCGCCTCCGCCAGCTGCTGATAGGCGGCGGCGGTCATGAAGACATCGGAGGCTTTCACCGAGATCTTGAACTCGTGGAAGTCATGATCCTGCAGGATCCGGATATGGTCGAGCCCACTCTCCACCATCGCCTCCGGGCAGGGTTCGCCGTATTTGTCCAGCAAGTGCTTTTCCAGACTGCCGGCGTTCACCCCGATGCGGATCGAGCAGTTGTGGTCGCGCGCTGCGCGGATCACCTCGGCCACGCGCTTCTCGTCACCGATGTTGCCTGGGTTGATGCGCAGGCAGGCAGCGCCGGCCTCCGCGGCCTCGATGCCGCGCTTGTAGTGGAAATGGATGTCGGCAACGATCGGCACCGGGCTTTCACGCACGATTTCCTTCAGCGCCTTGGAGGAGGCTTCATCCGGGACCGAGATCCGCACCAGATCAGCACCCGCCTCTGCCGCCGCCTGGACCTGCGCCACCGTTGCCGCCACATCGGTGGTCAGCGTGTTGGTCATGGTCTGCACCGCAATCGGGGCGTCACCGCCAACGGGTACGTTACCCACATGAATCTGGCGGCTCTTGCGGCGTTCTATATGGCGCCACGGGCGGATGTGATTGATCGACATTGCGGCTGGTGTCCCGGCTGGATCCTGTTGGGGATTAGATACGTGCAGACGCCCGGCGCTGCAATGGCAGCACCGGGCGTCCTGTGAGAATTCCTGTGCCGGGATTACTCGGAGGGCTGCTGCACTTCTGCCTGAAGCTGCGCCACCAAGGTCGCTAGCGCCTCGTTGCTGCCGTCCTGCAGATCAGCCAGTTCAAACCGCCCGGTGATCGCATCCATCGACAGCTCAACATTTTTGGTAACCTGGCCGCGTTCTCCGACCGGACCGAAATGCTGGCCATTGACGGCAAAATAAATAGCGCTGCTTTCACCGGTGCGCAGTTTCGGTGCGTCCTCGGTCACCGGAACCTGGAACCGCTGGCCCGCATCCATAATGGTTTCCAGGATCACGCTGCCGTCCGCCGCAGTGACTTGCACCCAGGAGGGGCGCACCGCAACCATTTCAACGCCCGGCGTAACCGCTGCCAAAACCTGCGGCACCTGTGGTCCCTGCTCACCCTGCTGCAGCGGCCCCGCGCCGTCAAACGGCAAGCTGGCCTCGGCCAGGCTGATCGTCGGCACATCCGGCGCAGCAAAATTTCCCAGTGTCGAAGGGTCAAGAGTGGAAATCGGCGCGTCGCGCGCGACCAGCACAGGCACATCCAGCGCCTGTGGGCGGTAAAGACGGTCCAATGCCTCCGCCGCAGGATCCTGGGTGCCTTCGGCAACCGCCAGCACGGCGCTGCTCAGCGGGTCGAGATCCGCCAGCACTGCCGGGGTCTGATCCACCGGTGCGAATTGCACCTGCTGCACCTCTTTCAGCACCGCCCAGCCGCCATAGGTGATGCCGCTAATCAGGCCGGCCAGCACCATAAGCGAGCCGACGGCACGCAATTCAATCTGGCTCAGGATGCTGCTGGGTGCGGGAATGAACGGGGTATTCGGAGAGGCAAAGGCATCGCTGCCGAGGCCCTTGGATGCAACAACCGGCGCATTGCCTGACTTACTGCGGCTGGAAGCCTCAGCAGACATGCCGTGCGCCACGGAGAAGCCGCTTTCCTTGCAGAAGTCCTGAAACGCCTGTTCGGCATCCATGTTCAGATAGCGCGCATAAGACCGTACGTAGCCGGCGATGAAGCCGGGCGTGTCAAAGGCGGAAGGATCGGAGTTTTCGATCGCAGCGATATAGGAGGCCTTGATCCGCAGTTCGCGCTGAACGTCGAGCAGCGATTTGCCCATCGTCGCCCGCTCGCCGCGCATCACGTCGCCAAGCTTCAGCTCGAAATCGTCAAAACCCTTCGGCTCTGCCGTTCCGCCATGCTCATCTTGCTTGCGCTGGGTGAAGCGCCCGATCATGCCTGCCGTCCCATACTATGCCTGCCGCCATCGTTTCTAAACGGTGAAAGAATCACATGTGCGACTCAGATCCGTTGATTGATTAGCAACAGCGTAACACACTCAGTGTTAATTTACACTGATCAGTAAGTTACCCGGCAAGTTCGGCACGATTCAGCGCACAATGCGACCACAATGCGTCCATTGCGTGAACCAGCGCGTCGATCTCCTTGGGTCCGTGCACCGGCGAGGGCGTGAAGCGCAGGCGTTCGGTGCCGCGCGGTACGGTGGGGAAATTGATCGGCTGCACGTAGATACCATAGTCCTCCAGCAGGTGGTCGGACAGCACCTTCGTGTGCACCGGGTTGCCCACGATCACTGGAACGATGTGGCTGCCGTGATCAATGATCGGCAGGCCAAGCCCCTTCAGGCGCAGCTTCAGCACCTTGGCCTGATCCTGATGCTTGTCGCGCAGATCCTGAGCACCTTTCAGATAGGCAACCGAGGCCGCCGCCCCTGCCGCCACTGTTGGCGCCAGCGAGGTGGTGAAGATGAAGCCCGGCGCATAGGAGCGGATCGCGTCGCACATCTTGGCCGAGGCTGCGATATAGCCGCCCATCACACCATAGGCCTTGGCGAGGGTTCCATTGATGATATCGATGCGGTGGGCCAGCCTGTCACGTTCCGTCACGCCGCCGCCGCGGGGGCCGTACATGCCAACGGCGTGCACCTCGTCGATATAGGTCAGCGCGCCGAATTCATCGGCCAGATCGCACAGTTCCTCGATCGGACCGAAGTCGCCGTCCATCGAATAGACCGATTCGAAGGCAATCAGCTTGGGTGCCTTGGGATCGTCGGC
The DNA here is from genome assembly GCF_000813965.1 of Leisingera sp. ANG-M7. Classification (GTDB taxonomy): domain Bacteria; phylum Pseudomonadota; class Alphaproteobacteria; order Rhodobacterales; family Rhodobacteraceae; genus Leisingera. Next base: position 283,107 of record NZ_JWLI01000001.1, read on the forward strand.
TTCCAGCAGCTCGCGCAGGTGGGCCACATCATTGTGGCGGAAAATGCGTTTGGCACCGCCATTGCGGCGCACGCCCTCGATCATGGAGGCGTGGTTCAGCGCGTCTGAATAGATGATCAGCCCCGGGAACAGCTTGGGCAGAGTGCTCAGCGTCGCGTCATTGGCGATATAGGCCGAGGTAAACAGCAGCGCCGCTTCCTTGCCGTGCAGGTCGGCCAGCTCGGCCTCCAGCTGCTTGTGATAGACCGTAGTGCCAGAGATGTTGCGTGTGCCGCCAGAGCCTGCGCCGGTTGCGTTGATGGCGTCATGCATTGCATCCAGCACCACCGGGTTCTGACCCATGCCCAGGTAATCGTTGCCGCACCAGACGGTGATGTCCTGCTTGCTGCCGTCCGGCCGGTTCCACACCGCATGCGGGAAATGGCCATTCTTGCGCTCAATGTCGATGAAGGTCCGGTAACGGCCCTCTTCGTGAAGGCTAGCAATCGCTGCGTCCAGTTTCGCGGTATAGTCCACCGGCATCTCCATAGCTAATTGTACTCCTGCGGAGCACGCGGGCTTTGTAAAGGGCACGGGTCTTCTGACGATTAGGCCACAATCACGTTCACGACTGGTTACCTGAGGCAGTCCCTTCGATCAACTACATACGCGCCGCCAAGGGTGCGCAACATTGATGCAGGTCAAATAAAACTTAAACAGGGTCCGGGCAAGGACAGCTGCGGCCAACCTTTGGCCGTTTGCGTCGTATCTGTTTCCCGGATTTCCGAATAATGCGCAGTATCGGAAACCGCAGCAGCGGAAAATGCCGGGGATTTCCGGCCCTGAGGCCTCTGGCCCCTCCTCAATCGCGCTGCTAGGGTCCGCGGCAAATTGGCCCTTTCCCCGGGCCTTCCCCCGAAAAACAGGAGAGCATGAGATGGCACTGAATGATGTTCTGGACCGGATCGACACAGAGCTGGACGCAGCCACCGAACGGCTGATGGAGCTGTTGCGGATCCAGTCCATTTCCACCGATCCGGCCTACAAGGCAGAGTGCGACAAGGCCGCCGACTGGCTGGTGGCGGATCTGAACTCCATCGGCATCAAGGCGGAAAAGCGCGTGACCCCGGGCCACCCGATGGTGGTCGGCCACGTGGGCGAGGAAAACACCGATGCGCCGCATGTGCTGTTTTATGGCCATTACGATGTGCAGCCGGTCGACCCGCTGAACCTCTGGAACACACCGCCGTTTGAGCCGCAGCTGGAGGATACCCCGAACGGCACCGTGATCCGCGGCCGCGGGTCTTCGGACGACAAGGGCCAGCTGATGACCTTTGTCGAGGCCTGCCGCGCCTGGAAGGCTGTCAACGGCTCCCTGCCCTGCCGCATCACCTTCTTCTTCGAGGGTGAAGAGGAAAGCGGCTCCCCCTCGCTGATCCCCTTCATGGAGGCCAACGCCGAGGAGCTGAAAGCCGATATCGCGCTGATATGCGACACCTCCATGGTGTCGCGCGGGGTGCCGTCGATCTCCTCGCAGCTGCGCGGCATGCTGAAGGATGAGTTCACCCTCATTGGCCCCCGCATCGACCTGCACTCCGGCCACTACGGCGGCCCTGGCCTGAACCCCCTGCGTGAGCTCAGCCGCATCGTCGCCTCCTTCTATGACGAGGAAACCGGCAAGGTCGCCGTCGACGGCTTCTATGAAGGCGTGCATGAGGTGCCCGAGGACCAGCTGCGCCAGTGGGAAGGCTGCGGCTTTGACGAGAAGGACTACCTCGACAACGCGGGCTACACCCAAGCGCATGGCGAAAAGGACCGCTCAGTTCTGGAACAGCAATGGGCCCGTCCGACGCTGGAGGTGAACGGTCTCTGGGGCGGCTACAACGGCGCGGGCTCCAAGACCGTGATCCCGTCGGAAGCGCATTGCAAGATCACCTGCCGCCTCGTTGGCGACATGGACCCGGACGCGCTGCGGGTAAAGATCCGCAAGCATGTGGAAGCGCAGCTGAAACCGGACTGCAAGGTGGTCTGGGACAACGACCTCGAAGGCTCCAAGGCGTCAGTCATGGACATCACCCGCCCCGAATTCACCGCTGCCCGCGCCGCTTTGTCGGACGAGTGGCAGCGCGAAGCGGTGTTCTGCGGCATGGGCGGCTCGATCCCGATCGCCGGTTTCTTCAAGTCGATCCTGGGCATGGAATCGATGCTGGCCGGCTTCGCCAATGACGACGACGCCATCCACTCGCCCAACGAGAAATATGACCTGAAAAGCTTCCACAAGGGCATCCGCTCCTGGGCCCGTATCCTGGACGCGCTGACACAGAAGTAAAGACAGACGGGCGGAGGTTCTGCGGGGTCTCCGCCCACTCAAACGGTCACGATCTTGCAGGGGCGGAACCCCAGCCAGCGGGTGCTGAGGCCGGAGGACTTGATAGCCTTCTTTAAACGGTCCGAGAAAAACACACGGTTGCGAACGCTGCGGTCCAGCCAAAGATCCAGCTCTCCAGCCTCCTCTGGGTCCAACGCGAGTTCATGATCACCTGCCAAGGTCGGTTTCCAAATTCCCCCAGACTTCCCGACAGGTTTCAGCCCGCTAGACGCTTCCGCCACAAGCGTTTGGCAGTCCTCCCGAATATGCATGAAATACCAGCGCCCTGGGCGCAGGGTTTTCTGGTCATATTCATAGAGCGGCACCTCGTGGAACCGTGTGCGGCCCATGTTGAAGGTCTGCAAGAGGTCGTGCATTGCACCAGACACAATGACCAGCCCCTGGTGCCCCATGAACATATCCGGGAGGCTGTCCTTGTTCTTGCTGGAGAGGTCTCGCAGCGCAAAGAATATATAGGCTGGATATTCGTCAGTGTTGATTTCTGGTTCAATCCCATAGGCATAGCGACGTTGGAAGGCAACGCGCCATTTCTGATCGGCACCGGGAAAGAAGAAGTCTACGGATTTGATATTCCTGGGAGAGCTGAGGAGCTGGGATTCCCAGATTTTTTGGTGCGGCATAGCGGCCTCCATCGCATACAGGCCTGAGAAGAGGACTGTTTTCCCGGCTACCTCTGCCAGCCTCAATACACAGCCGCAAGCTGCTTCACTCTGACACGCTTCCCGCCACCATGCCCCCTTGCAATAACCCGGAGACGCGCACGGAGGCCCTCCCGCCCGTCATCGGCGCTCCGAGGAGCCCCTCTTCCCGTTGGGCCTGGCGCCGCCGATGGCGGCGCGCGCCGTGCAACCGCAGGGCGCCGGGCCCAAGGCTTGCTGTGCGGCATCTGTGATGCCGCGCCAAGGCGCGGGAGACCTCCGCTTTCCACCGAACGCAGCGGCAGTCTTGATCCTGCACGTCGCTCTAGCTCCAATACGCGGGAACCCATTATTCAGGGGAGAGAGCCCATGCCTGCTGTAATTGAAACCGGCACACATCAGGTGAACGGCCAGGAAATTGCCTATACCCGGCGCGGTAACGGCCCGCCGCTTCTGCTGCTGCACGGCTTCCCGCAGAGCAAGGAGATGTGGGAGGAAAGTGCCCCGCTGCTTGCCCGCGAATTCACCGTGGTGTCGGCGGACCTGCGCGGCTATGGAGCCAGCTCGAAACCCGGCAGCTTGGAGGCCATGAGCTTCCGCAACATGGCAGCCGATCAGCTGGCGCTGATGCAGGCGCTGGGATTTCCCCGCTTTCACCTCGCAGGCCATGACCGCGGCGGGCGCACCGCTCACCGGCTGGCGCTGGACGCGCCGGAGGCCGTGGCCAGCCTGACACTAATGGACATCATCCCGACCCATCTGCTGCTGGACCAGCTCACCCAGCAGGTCGCCCGTGCCTATTATCACTGGTTCTTCCTTGCCCAGCCCGCACCGCTGCCGGAGCGGATGATCGGAGCCGATCCGCAGGCCTATTTCGAAAGCTGTCTGCTTGGCTGGGGCGGCGCCTCGCTTTCGGACTTCCCGCCTGCCGCACTGGCTGCCTACCGCCGTGCCTGGGCAGATCCGGCCTGCGTCCATGCCATGTGCAATGACTACCGGGCCGCGATAGAGGTGGACTTCCACGACGACGCACGCAATCTGGACCGGCAGATCCATTGCCCCTCACTGGTGCTGTATGGCGCCGATAGCGCCATGGCCCGGGCCTATGACGTCGCCGCCGCCTGGGAACCGCACCTGCAGGACATGTCTGCGCGCAGCGTGCCGGGCGGGCATTTCTTCATCGACAGCACCCCGGCTGAAACCGCTGCGGCATTGCTTGAATTCCTGACCCCGCTGCTGCCGGCCTGAGACCTCGCCCGGCACCGTTTCACGGCTTTGATGTTCGTTTTACGCACCCGGTTAAGACTTGCTTATCGCTCTTGCCCTAACCTGACGGCAACGCGCATGCGGCCAGCAAACGGAGGCAGAGATGACACAAAGCAGGTTCAACCGTCCGCCAGGATTCGAGGGCAACCAGACCGACCCGGAGGAAAGCTACCGCGCCGGCTACCAGCACGGCACAAGGGTTCTGCTGCGCTATCTGGAATCCAATCCCAATCCCGACCTGAACCGGCTCAAGAAATGGGTGGATGCGGAGCTGACCGGATGGCGCCACGACACAGAGGCGGCACCGAACCCGCCTGCCCTTTGAAGGCAGCCGCAGTCAGTTGGCTGCTTGCCTGACCCGCCACCCGCGGTCAGGCTGCTATCATGACACAATCGATTCTGATTGACGGCCCGCGGCTGGCCGGTTTCCTCGCCTTGGAAACTCAGGTCTGGGAGGCATTGGTTGCGGGTGACCCGGAGGCCGACAGCCGAATGCTGACAGAGGACTTCCTAGGCGTCTATCCCAGCGGCTTTTCCGGGAAAACAGGCCATTGCGACCAACTGAAAAACGGACCAGTGATGGCGGGCTACCGCCTCAGCGACGCACAGCTGCGTATCATCAGCCCTGATGCCGTGCTGCTCAGCTACCGCGCGGCCTATCTGCCCTCTGGCACCACAGCATGGAAATCGATGCTGATTTCGTCTCTGTGGGAGAATAGCGCAGAAGGCTGGCGCAACAGCTTCAGCCAGGACACCCCCGAATTCACAGCGGCCCCGGAATGCCCACCGGAACACGGATGACAAACACTAGGAGCGTCTTTTTTTACTGAAGAAGGAAGTGGCGCGGTTGACGGGGCTCGAACCCGCGACCCCCGGCGTGACAGGCCGGTACTCTAACCAACTGAGCTACAACCGCGCATGGGCCTTTCGGCTATGGTCCCCATCCGGGGCGGACCCTGAAACGTCAGGGCGGCGGGCGAAAGTGGCGCGGTTGACGGGGCTCGAACCCGCGACCCCCGGCGTGACAGGCCGGTACTCTAACCAACTGAGCTACAACCGCATTTTCGCCTTGCGGCGGACCGTTTCCGATCCTGTTCCCCTCCGGGGCGGTCCCTGTTTGCCCCGGGAAAGGGCGCAGCAGTGGCGCGGTTGACGGGGCTCGAACCCGCGACCCCCGGCGTGACAGGCCGGTACTCTAACCAACTGAGCTACAACCGCCCGCTGCCCATTCAGGCATCGCTGCCGAATGTTGGGCTGTAATATTCTCCACCCCCGGACCCGTCAAGCGGTGTTTTGCCTTTTTCAGAACTTTCCCGGAAAAAAATAGCCCCACCCGGACAACACACTGAATCACAGCAAAAAACACAGCCGCAACAATCACTTGCGCGGGCAACCTGGATAACATCGTGAGAGAGGGATGGTGGGTCGTGAGAGGCTCGAACTCCCGACATCTTCGGTGTAAACGAAGCGATAGGCTGCCAAGGTGTTGATTTTTGATCCGAGGCGCTGTTTTTAATAGTGCCCTATACGGCATTTCCGCAGGGTTTGCCGGTTCGTGCCGGTTCACGGAACCAAGGAACACTTCGTAGATGCTCGCCATCCAGATCGACTGCGCCTGCGGGCACTACAACACCATCACTGATGAGAGGATCATCACCCGATTCCAGCGCGCGGAGAAGATGACCTACCGATGCAATGGCTGTGGCAAAACAGATCGCACCGAGGCGCGGCTGGCCTGGCAAGCCGTAGTGAACGCACTGGCGGATTCGAAGGAGGACGGGTAGCCGCTCCTTTTTAGGATTCCTCACCGTCATCGACGGAACCTATCTCGCCATCGTCCCACCGCTTCTGAAAAGCATAGTAGGCCGCACGGCTCAGCTTGACATCTGACAGCGGCTTGACCGCCTCGAATACTTCCTGACCGCGCTTTCCAGATCGCAGCATCATATCAGCGACCTCGACCCGGGCGGGCGTCATAGCAATGGGGCGGCCGGGCTTTTCGCCGCGCGCCTTGGCCCGCTCGATCCCGGCTTTCGTGCGCTCGATGATCAGGTTGCGCTCCAGTTCGGCAACCGCGCCCATGATCTGCACCATAGCCTTGCCCATCGGCGTAGTCATATCCACGCGCTCAGTCAGGCTGAAGAACTTCAAGCCGCGTTGCTCGAACAGGTTCAACACCATGATCACACCTTCCAGCGTGCGGCCCAGCCGGTCAAGCTTCCAAACAACAAACTCTGTGCCGGGGTGCTGAGCGAACCTCAGCGCCTGAAGGAACGCCGGGCGGTGCAGGGTGCCGCCGCTGGCCCGATCCACGAAAATCAGTTCCTCCGGTACCCCATAATCCTTGAGCGCCTGGATCTGCATATCGGGGTTCTGTTCCGCGGTCGAAACCCTGGCGTACCCGATCTTGCGAACCGGCTCATTTCCGGATTCGGACACTGCTTTCTTACTGCTTTTCGCCATCATCACCGCCGGTTTGGACAGGGTTCTTGGACTCGATCAAAGCCAGGATCGCTTCGCGCCCCAGGTGATTGTGCCCCTCAAAACCTTCCCGGGCAATGTGGTCCTCGATCTGCTGCATTTCGTCATCCGTGAACAGCAGCACCATGCGGTTGCGCCTGAGCTGGCTGACTTTCTTTGGTGGTCGCCCCATGCGTGCCTCTGCTGCCATTCCAGCCACCTGCTTACCCCGCTCAGACTTTCCATTGCAATAAATATTACAACACTTTTCTGTTGCAATATTTATAACCATAATTATTGTAATATTTATTGCAACAGTAAGCAGGAGCGGACACGCTCCAGAAACCGCCAGGAGACCGAACATGTTTGGCAAAAAGAGAAATGCGCCCGAATTGAAAGACGTTGAGCAGCGCATTTACGCAAACGGCAAGATGGGTGTTTTCCTGCGCATTCGTGCCGACGGCGATCCCAGCACGCTGCGCTTCGCCTGTGTTGCAGACTGGGATCAGGGGGCTATCGAGTTCCCGACCCGCGCCGAAGCGGTGAAGTATGCCGATGACTATGAGCCGCCGCAGCCAAAACCCAGAAGGATCGCAGGTAGGACCGTGGCGGAGTGGCAGGAGTTCGCGCGCCGAGACGATTGCCTAGACCAGATGGTTCCCAGTGATCTGCGTCAACTGGTTGCAGAAATCTACTAATCCAGAAACCGCCGCCGGAGGAACCATGCTCTATCTGCTGATTAAAAACGGCTACTACTACCGCCTCGACGCCCAAGGTTACACCGCAAGCAAGGCTGAGGCCGGGCGCTTCCATAAGGAGGAAGCTATTCAGCTTTGCACGGCGTCCAGCGGTGTCACCATGGTTGAACTGGATAAAGCTGAGGAAGTCGCCCCGATCTGCACCACAGGCATGTCACCGGACCCGGATCTTGCCCGCGATGCTGCCCGGTATCGCTGGCTGCGGGACCGGGATCTGAACACCATTGATCGCGGCGGCGTCTTCGCAGGCCTTACCCCTGAGAACGTGATCCTCAATGGCGAGGATCTTGACCTTCACGTCGATGCCGCAATGGCATCCAACTAACCCCCCACCCTGAAACGACAAAAGCCCCGGCGCGAACCGGGGCTTTCTGGCGTTTTCTTCTGTCGGGCGTCAGGTCAAATTGACCGTCCCTGCGCCGCTCCCGCCCATGTCACCACCTGCGCAAGCTGCTGGTCGGTCAGCTCGAACGGGAACACGAGGAGCGTGTAGATCAGGCCTGCGAACGGATCGCCACCCGCAGTGTCCGCAAACATGCCGAAGTTCGCTCCGGTGTCCGTTGGCACCCCGGTGCCGTTGACGACGCCTGTTTGCGCTTGCAGAACCCCATCCACGAAAATCTCTTGGTCCTCGTAGGTGTCGCCGATGGCACGCCTCCAGGCAATCACCGCGTCCGTGTTGTCTGCCACCTTCGCGACGATCTTATTCCCGTTATTGTGCCGCCATGACAATGTGCCGGATCCGACAGCGCCGCAAATGGACCCGCCGCCTGTGGTCCCGATGTGCCAGACGCGCTCCACCATGTTTGCCTGCGCCCCTGTGTTCAGCGCCGCGACGACGGTCAGGCCGGGGTTTGCGGCCAGGCCAAAGCGGGTTGCCGCGGTGTAATAGTCATTCGTTCCGTCTGGGTCGAGCCAGAGCAACCCGCTGCCCGACTGGTAGGCCGCGCGGTTCGTGTCGGCGGGGGCTGTGAGGTGATTGGAGTTCCCGCTCACATCCAGCGCCCGGCGCACCAAATCGCCCGTTGGCTCTGCGGCTGTGGTGTCTGAGGCGTCCTGAAAGAACTTCGAGGTGTTGCGCGCGTCGATCAGCATCGACGGGCTGTAACTCAGCGGGCTGAACCCGCGCGCGGACAGGGAAAGACCAAGGCCGAGACGAAGGCTGGTCATTATAGCGGCTCCCCAACTGCGACCGGCTCAGGAATGAAGAAATCCCAGCCCTGCCCCACAATGCAGGACTGGCTGCCCTTGGTGAGAACGGCGGTCCAGCTACCTGTTTCTGGGTTGCCCCACCATTCGACCATGCGGCCCCGGGTGTCGATGCCGCGGGCAATGGCTTCCTCTTGGTATTTCCCGCGCACAATATCCAGTACCTGCTCCCGGCTTGCGCAGTTCGATTGCGCCCATGCGGGAACGGCAAAGAGGGCCGCCAAGGCAGCTACAATGAGTGCTTTCATCGGTTAATCTCCTTTTTGGGAAATGCGCTGCGCGTCACAGTCCAAGCCGCAGCCCAAGGCTCAGACCACTCCTTGCGGGGGCTGATTGCGCCGGGGTGCCGTGATAGACAGTGCCTGTACCGAAGGCGTCAGGATCATCATATGCAGCGCCTGATATTGCGACGGCCCCGGTTGCAACTGTGCCGGCGCCAAAGCTATCGGGGTCAGCATAGGACGACCCGACAATGGTGATGCCGCCCTGGCTGACGGTCCCGCTGCCGAAACTGTCCGGGTCGCTATATGCGGCACCTGTGATTGACACGGCGCCGGTCGAAATGGTTCCAGAACCGAAGCTATCGGGATCGCTGAAGGGCGCGCCGGTAATTGTCGCTGCACCCGTGGAAATCGTGCCGCTGCCAAAGGTGTCACCGTCGGTATAGGCTGCGCCAGACAGGGTTAGGCCAATCTGCCCGGTCCCGAATGTATCGGGGTCAGTGAACGCCGCACCCGTGATCGAGACGGCGCCCGTTGTGATTGTTCCGGATCCGAAGGAGCCCGCGTCGATGTAATCCGAGCCGGTGATGGTTTGGCCGCTTGCCCCGCCGTCCTCGAAGATCAGAACAGCAACCGCGCCTTCGTGCTGCGAGCCATCTGAGTTGACGGTGGCGGACTTCACCCCGCCCGACTGTCCTGAGGCCTCTATCGCATAAACGTGAGACCGGCCATTGTTCCCGCCATTGTAGAGCGTGTTGCTGTCCGTCTGCGTGTCGAATGTCACGGCGGACAGGGTGAACGCGCTGTTCCTGCAAGCCCCGATGGCAATCTCGAACAGGTCCGTTCCTGATATGCTGGAGGTGTTCCCCGATGACGTTCCGTCCCAGTGCGCGGTGCCGGAATGTTCTGATGCTTCCTCCACGAATGAGAAGCTGTAGGAGGCGCTTGGCTCTACCTCCACAACCGTCAGGGCCTTCGAGTTCCCGGTGCCATCGTCAAAGCTGGCCGTGCTATTCCCCTCGGACGCGCCCACAATCCGCTCCCAGACGGTCACGGAATGGCGTGCGTTGGCGTCCGCCAGCTCCTGATCAATGGCTACCCGCTTTGTCCACGTCCCACCGCCGGTTACGGAGTGCGCGCTTTGGCCGGTTCCAGAGCGCTCAGAGGCGATAGCCAGGAGCAAGTTGCCCTCTGTGGGGCTGACCACTGTTACCTCTGCCGGGTCAGCACTGCTTTGGTTCAGTGACTGAGCTATGGAAAAGGTAGTCATGGCCGGTTACAGCGTGAACCAGCCAGCCGCATCCACGGTATAGGTGATATCGCCACCGTTCGGCGTGACAGGCAGTCCGGTCTGACCGGTGTCGAGGTAAAGGATCAGCCGCGACGTGCCCGGCGTGCCGGTGTCGATGTAGAGGACGATTGCCTCCGCAGTGCTCCCTGAGACGCTGGACCATGTGGGGTCGGCGCTGTCAAAGGTGCCGTCCGTGAACGTCTTGCTCGCAAGCGTGACCGCCGTGCCAACCACGCCAGACAGATCGTCCAGAAAGTCATGCGCCGCGCTGTAGGTGTAGGTTCCGGTATCCACCAGCGCCGCCTTCACGGTCCCTGCGGACATGTCCGTATTGGCCGAGCCGTTCAGCAGGGCCTCTTTGTATTTGGGGTAAATTGCGTTTGCCATCGTTACTCTCCAGCTATCCTCCTTATGGGATCAGGTGTGCCCATTCCGGGCAGGCCAGCGAGAACGCCGCATAGGCCTCTTGGATCTCATCCGCAGTCTGCTGGGTGTCCTGCCGCGAGCGCGTGGGCAGGGACTTCCCCCACTGCCGGCACAGTTCCGCGCCGGTCTCAGTCCCGCCAGCCGGCGTCGTCCAGTTTGCGCACCCGCTCATCAAGATTGCGGTCAACACGATCACGAATTTGGTCAGCGTTTTCATGGTCTTTCGCCCTCATCTCGATGTAGGTTTCGTCCCGGCCCTGTTTCTTCTTGGACTGCCCCCACAGGACCAGACCGGACAGCAGCGCGCCTGCCGCCGCAAGGTAGCCCCAGATGCGGTTGAGAATTCCCATCACCGCCCCCCGAATTGCTTCGCGATGGCATCCAAGCCAAACGCTCCAGCGGCGAACAGGAACACAGGTGTTGCCATGAACTTCGCGGAATCCACCACGGCCTCCTGCCCTGCCCCGTGTCCATAGACAAAGGCTCCAGCAAGGGTCGCCAGCAACACCCACGCGGTTTCGCGCTTGTAGGTTTTCATTTCTCAGGCCTCATTGCTTGAAATCGGGACGCCGCCGGGCGTCAGGTGAATGCGGCGACCGGTCACGGGAACGCCATCGGGCCACCGGGACGACAGCAGCCGCTCCTTAGCCATCCGGCTTACGGTCACCGCATTGGACTGGTTGCCGCCTAGAACGTGGAAGTGCGTTGCATCCTCACCGTGGTAAAAACCAACATGGCCCTGCCAGGAGTGCGGAGACACGCGCCAGAACACTAGCGTTGCCCCATGCACCGGATCTGTGGACTTGCCCCAGTCGCGCCAATTTCGCGCACCCAGTGGGTTTTCCGGCAGGGCGATGTGCGGATCCGCCAGCCGGTGCGCCGTGGCGACAAACGCGCCGCACCACGGCACGTCCCGAGGGTCAATCCAACTCACCGATTTGTCGAACCAGCGGCGCAGGCGCGCTGTGTCCCGCTGCTCATGCAGGCCGCGGATCTTGGCCGCCTCTTGCATCCACGGCAGCCGGACGCGCTCGTGATCTGGCCTTGGCTCCAAGGCTGCCAGCGTCAGCGGACCGATGTAGGGCCGCGCCCGGAAGCCGATCGATCGCTTGAACGCGACCACTGCCGCATCGGTGCGCGGTCCACGAACGCCATCAATGGGGCCTGGGTCAAACCCAAGCTCCCGCAGCCGGGTTTGCACCCAGCGATAGTCAACTGTCATGGCTTACCTCTGCGGATATATGTCGAACGCATTGCTGGCCCGGCGAACTTCGCGCATGCCGCCATTTGCTGGCTCAATGCGCCATAGTGTGTGAATCCGATACCGACCCGGCAACAGGTCGATCTGATCCACCCATGCCCACCAGCACAGGTCCAGATTATCCGGCAGGCTGTTGTCCGGTCGGTAATCGTTTGCCCCTCTGTGCGTGGAGTATGTGTACCAGTTTCCACCCGCTGTTTGCCGCATGACGGTGACGGTCCATTTGGCGTAGAAGTGGCGGTTAATGTCCCGGTTTACCGTCATTTTCGGGCATTCACCGGCCGCCGCGTTCTCGACATGAATACCGCTCACCTCGAACCACCAGCTCGCTGGCAGAGAGGACAGAGCCGTGCTGTACGCCAGCAGCAGGCCCCAAGCCCCCAAGATGATCTTGCCCCAGGTCATTTCTTCCCCCTCCAGAGGCGAAAGGCGTCCTCAATGCCAAGGGAGAGGATCTGCCGGGAGATATGCTCGCCGGTCAGGGCAATGAGGGCGGAGACCGCGTAGGTGTATGTCTCACCATCCAGATCCAGCCAGGCCACAAGCGGCTGCGTGAACACCAGCGCGCACGCGACCGCTGAAACAGTCGTGGCGATGGCGCCAAAGCAGGTGATGGTTGGCGAAGCCCTGAGCTTCAGCGCTATCGCCGCAGCCATGGCAATCCAGAACTCCAAGCTGGTTATCAGTTCGCGCATCCATTCCCCCTCAGTGCACCAGGTGCCCTGTGAACTCGCTTTCAATCGGCCGCGCCGCAAAGCCCGCCGTGTTCCCCGCCATCCCGTTGACGACTGCGTGCACAGTGATCACGTCTCCGCTGGTCAGTGGCTGGCTGGTGGTGATCGTCATGGTGTCGTCGCCGGTGGTGCCGTTGAACTGCCAGCGGCGCTTGCCGATGGCGGTGCCATTTTGCCGGACCTCGATGTGCCCGCTGGCGGCGGTGGCGATGGAAGACACAGCAACAGAGGCGGTGATCTCATAGAAGGCGGAGACCGTGATAGTGACCGCACCCGTGCCCGTGTTGACGGTCGGAGGTTGCTGGCATCCGGTCGGCACGTCGGTGTCATATGCCACTTGAACCAGCGCGCCGTTGCCAGTGATGCTGCTCTGGGCGTTGTTCGAGTTCATCGACCACGAGCTGAGGCGAGCCGGCAGCCGGGCCGCCACTGGCGCATTGGAATCGTCAATGGGGGTGGTCACGCCCGTATAGCTGTTTGTTCCAATCTCCAGGCGGATTGCATCGCTGTCATATGCGATGGCCGTGGTAGTGAGACGGAAGGCGTTGCCCTGAACGATGGTGTTCTGGTCCGTTGCAGTGGTGGCCGCCGTGCCGCGGAAGTCTATGCCCACCAAATGGTTGACGATGATATTCCCGACGATGGTCATGCCCAGCGTGTCGCCGAGTGCGTTGCCCATGCGGATCGCCGGTACCCGGTCGGTCCCAGTGGTTTTCTCGATGAACACGTTGGACGTGATCGAGAGGCCGTCGCCATTATCGTAGCCAAGCTGGCCGATGCCATAAACGGTAGTGGATGTGTCGGTATCCACCCCGCCGAGGTTGTTGTCCTCGAACAGGTTGCAGGTCACGCTGCCGTTGCGCGTGTTCTGGTCAAGGGTCAGGCCCTCCCAGCCATTGCTGCGGAAGGTATTGTTCGCGATAACGAACCGGTCCAGGCCCGCCGTAGACAGGCCCACCCCATCGTTGTCCTCGAAGGTGCAATGGACCACCGTCGCGCGCTTCGGGCTGCCCGGCGTGTCATCTGCGAAGGCCAGGCCGTTCCGGGTCGAGTTGCGGAAGATGCAGTTTTCAACCGTGCAGTCATCGCCATAGATGAACAGCAGAGTTGTGTCGGTGGTATTGCTCGCCTTGTCGCCATCAAAGGTGATGTCCCGGATCTTGAAGTAATCCCCCAGGACCCTCAGAACGTTGATGTTGTTGTCCACGCCTTTGATAAAGACCGTGTCAGGACCGGAGCCTTGGAAAAGGATGTTGTCATCGGTCTCCGAAAGCAGCACTTGGCTGTCAAAGACGAAATCCCCGGGGCCGAACTTCAGCTTGCCCCCGCCAAGTGCTGTAAGGTGCGCCACCGCAGCAGTTACAGCCGCCTTGTTGTCCGTGCTTCCATCGCCCTTGGCGCCAAAGCTTTCTGCCCAAACGTCTCCGGTGATGGTGATTTGCTGCGGCACGTTGTCTGCTTCAAAAATCAGCACGTCCGCGGCGTCTGTGACCCGGATTTTCAGACTGTCGTCCGAGGTGTAGATCTCCGGGAAAAAACCTGCGGAATCCGCAATCACCGGGCTGGTGTGCGCGGTTGTTTCCGCCAGGTCGGAATAGGTCGTGACAGCCGTGGTGGTCCCGGCTTCATAGACATACAGTTTCGCACCGCCTGCCGGATTGCCATTGCTATCCAGCGCCCGCGGGAACGCCTCGAACGAAAGCCTTGCCATTCGCGCCTCTTATGATCAGAAAAAGGACGCTTCCCGCAGGCGGCGCTTTTTGTTCACGCCGTCATTGTGGGAAGCTAGGGAGGAAATTGCGGATCGCACGTCACCGCCGGAGCGCACTGCCCGGGCCACACCCGACAGGTCATCGTTCCAGGCGCCAGCTCCGTAGTTGTAGGCCAGTGAAACAAGGGCGGCCCGCTGCTGCGGGTCCAAGGCGTTGTACCGTTCCTGACCGATAGCCCGGACTACAGACGGCTCGAATTCCGTGCTGACCCTCCGCGACAGGTCGCGATCTGCCCCAGCCCTGTCCACGGACATACCCTGCCGCACGGGAATGATGCGCCCGTCCTCGGTGGTGATGGTGTCCGACCCGTATCCGGCCCGGTACGCGTTCACGTCCCAATACGGGGTGTTGCTGAACCCCTCGAACTCCCGAAGCAGTGACAGGGCGTCTCCGGCCTCCCGCGTCGGCCCGCCATAGGCTGCCAAGGCGTTGTATTGCGGGCTGGTTGGCTGCTCTGCCAGGGCGTTCTGCATCCGCCGCGCCTGCACGATCTGCGCAAGCGCATTGCCCGCGACATTCGCGGTTTGGAGTTTGGGAAGCATGGGGCCTCCTGAATGTGCTTGAATTCCAATGAGCCAACGCACATCTTTGGTGGATGCGCAGGTTCCTCATTCACGCGGCGATTGCCGTTGTTCTGATCAACGCCCCTTTGTCCGTGTTTTTCGTCGGCTGGGGGCTGAAATTGATCTATGAAGCCGCAGGCATGGCCGTATTCCTGACCGCCTGCGCTTCTATCTCTATTGCGTCTCTAGGGATTGCATCCCTGTTTGATAAGAGCCAAGGCCAAGAGATCCTCCCGCCACGCGACCGATAAGGGCCGCCTCTGCGTTCTTGAGAGGCTGACCAGCCATCGCCCGGCGAACCGCTGCAAGTGCGCGCTGCGCCTCCTCACCGCGGATATTTACCAAGCGGTCGGAGATTTCATCGAAGATGGCCTTTTCCCGCGCAGACATGCTGCGTGGATCAATCCCGGTGATGGTGCGGGTAATGTCCTGAGCGGCTTCCAGCGGGTTGCCCATATTGCCTGCGGTGCGGCGCACCATTCCCGGGGCGGCCTCATCGGACACCTGCTCCTGGATCGACTGACGAATGGCGGTTTTCGAGTTGGTGGCTATGGCCGCGCGCAGTTCAAGCGCCGCAGCGGTCCGATCCAACTCCTGAAGTAGCCTGTTGGCGCGTTGCGTACCTAGGATTTGCTGCAGCTTCCCCACGTTGGCCCGGCTGGACATTTCCTTGACCAGTTGCATAGCCTCGCGAGCGTCGGTGTTCGGGTCGGTGATCGTGCGGCGCACATTGGACAGCGCTTCCTCGATGCCCTCCCGAAGCCCTTGACGCAGCGCCTGTTTGGCTTCCGCTGACACGCCTTGGCGCATGAACTGCTGCACGTCCTCCAGCGTGGTGCGTCTGGACAGCATATTTTTACCCAGCGCCAGGGCTTCGTCGCGCTGGATCTTGTCGCCTCCGATCCGCAGAGCGCGCCCATACTCCGGCACAGCCTCACGGACGGAGTCCCGCAGTTGCGCGGCGAGACGCCGGGCGCGGTTGCCAGCCTCAGTAAAGCGCCCGAACTGGTCAGTATTGCCGCGCGCCACGTCGTCCAGCGCTCGCTTGAGGAAATCGAGTTGCTGAACGTTTGGCATTTCACGGAACGCCACGCTACCGTCGTCGGCGATTTCAGCCATGATCTGCTGGTTGCGCAGTCCCGCCGCAGTCATGGCGTCGTTTGCCTCCTGCACCGCTGACTGCATAGTGCGGGCCGGGACGCGGGACAGCACCTCCTCAACCTTCCGTCCTGATGCCGCCGCGTAGTCAATCGGCTTGGAGTAGGCCAGATCATATGCCGCCTGCCGCGCCGGGGAGGTTTCTGAGGCAATATCGCGCGCTGCCGCCTTCACACCGCCAGGCTTGCCTAGAAGCCCATCGAGGGTTTGACCGAGGCGCTGCCCCACCTGTGTTGCCCTGGTTTCTGCTGCGTCACGCGCGACACGCAGCGCAGCGCCGCCTGTGTTGGCGCTTGCGTCCAGCAGTGCGGCAGTTCCCGGGCCAGCATCTGCGAGCATGGCATCATCCCCAAGTTGGGACAGCCGCGCCGCCGCTGCATCGAGGTCGTCATTTGCCAGAGCCTGCTTTACCACCCGGGCCGCCTCCGGCTTTAGACCGAATTCGTCCGCGATGGTGCGAACGTCCAGCCGCTTTATGCGCTTCGCCATGGCGGTCGCGCCCTCACCGATGAGACTTGCGAAGGGTCCAAGCGCCGCCGCCATGCCGCCACCAATCAGCGCACCCTTTCCGGCCTCAGCCAGACGTTCTCCATCCTCAGCGCGGCCGGCAAAAGACGCCGCACCCTCGACCGCGCCGCCCGGAGCAGCAACCGCGCCAACGCGCAACGCTCTTGTGAGTGCATTCCCGCCGCGAGACACAAAGTCCACCGCCTTTGCTCCCGCTGCGCCCGCCGCCAGTGGGATTGCCGAAGCGACACCGCCGCCGATATTCAGCGCCATGGATTGTCCGGGGCGCTGACGTTCAAAGGCGTCCGATACCCGACGCATGGTATCTGCAGTTTCAGGTTGCCCCAACGCTCCTACTGTTTCGTCAGCAAACTCACCAAGAATAGGGATGCCCTGCACCGCTTCCTGCACTCGACCGGCAACCGGATAGGCGGCAATCACGCGCTCGTCCTGCGCGGCCTGCAATGCTGGATCCACAACCTGACCTGCGGCATTTTGAAAAGCCCCCTCGGGCGGTTGGCCGTATGTGCCATCTGGGTTCCGCTGGGCTGCGTCCGTCTGGCTGCTGCGGCGGCGCGCCAGTTCGCGCTTGGCTTTCTCGACAAGCGCCGCTCTCAGAGCATCGCTCATCGCTCATTCTCCCGGATGAAGGCATCAAGTTCATCATCAGTCATGGTTTGAAAGTTTGGCATTCCCCGCACCCGATCCTGCAGTTCGGCAGCCTGAGCAGCAGTCTGGTTTTTCGACAGGATGCGCTCGCGTTCGGCGGCAAACTCCGCACGACGGTCTTTAATCTCTTGCAGGACGGACCGAAGTCTCGCCGGGCTTTGCGCGGCGTCAAGGTTGCCCTGAATGGCCTGCAGGAAAGCAATTTCCTTTTCGGTAACAGCACCAAGCGCCCCTCCAGTTGGAGAAGCATCACGCATTGCTTGCAGTTCCTCAAAGCCTAGGTTGGCCTTGACGGTATCAAGCACTGCCTGGAAGTCGCGCGCACCACTTTCCGGGACGCCGGAGAGCATAGACCCGAACCCAGCGACCCAGCGACCGCTCTCATCAAGCATCTGCATCGCCTTGTCGATATTGGAGTTCACAATGTCGGATTTGCGCTGATAACCGGCTTGCGCAAGGTCCGACTTCCGGCCCGCATCGCTCCGCTCGGTCTCCACGTCGCCGCCCGGGATGGGTTCGTCAACAAACGTGCCGCGGTCAGCGTCCCAGCGGCGCTGGAACCCCTTCGGTGGCTTGTCCACGATTGGAAGCTGGTTGGCCGGATCGCCGGTGTTGACGTTGACGGTGGTGCCTTTGCTGGTCAGCGGCGTACCTGCTGGCAGAAGGCCCGCATTTATGTCCGCCTGTGTCTTGCCTGCTGACGATAGCGGCTTCGGCGGGGCGCTGAACTCCCTGACCTTGGTCAACTTGTCCAACAGGTTCTCATATGGCGCGACAAATGCCGGGAACTGATCCAGGCTCTCAAGAGGCTGCTCGCCAACTGAGGTGATCAATGCATTCAGGTCTTCGAGGTTTCCACTCTGATAAAGCGGAATGCCCTTTGCTAGTGCCCCTTCCAGCTCGGCGGCCTTTTGCGCTGCCTCGGTGGCACTCAGACTTCGCGCGTACTGCTCAAGCTTCATGTCAAGCTCCTGCGCCTGCCGGTCGGCCGACTGCTGCCGCAGGTCCATCGCCTGATGCGTGTTCCGCGCCTGCAGCGCAGCCATGGGGTCCACGCCAGCCAAAGCCGCCAAGGCATTCTGGTTGCCCTGCGCAATCCCCGCGCCGTGCTGCTGGTACACATCATCCAGCCGCCGGTTGCGGTTAAACTGCGCCAGCGCGTTCCCGGTGCCGACTGCCCGCGCCACACTGCCAAGCACATTCGGTCCCATCAGCTAAACACCCCCATTTTGCCCAGTGTGTAAATCCCGGAGATATCGCCAATCGTGCTGTTCAGGGCGTTGGCCTGGTTCATGTATCCACTGGCCCGGGCATTGCCTGCCGCCAGTGCGTTCTGGCTCACAGCGCCTGCATAGTTCTGGCCTGCGCCGATCTGCTGATTGGTGGCGGTCTGCCCGACCCCGGCCATGCCCGCGAGGCGGTTCAGGTAGTTGCCGTATTCGTTCGATGCGAGACCGGATGCATAGTCTGCCCCGGCCTTCAGCGTGCCGCCCGACAGGCGAAGGCCCCGGGCCGCGGCCATGCGCTCGATTGCCTTGTTGCCCTGGTCCAGATTGAACTGAAAGCCCGGCGTTTCCTGGAACCCCCGGTAGTCAAACCCTTGATTTTCATCAATCCAGTCTTGCGCTGCGCCACGGCTGTCGAAAGACCTATCCCCGACCATATACGTCGTTGTGTCCGGGGTGGCCGCCATCCCGCCAATCGAAGGTGGACGATTCCGGCTCCAACTCTTGGTGTATGGGTTGAAAAACAGCCCATCGTGGTTCGGCTGGAGAGCATTTCCAGGCTGTGCCGGAGTGCCTGGTGTGAACACCTCCGCAATCTGATAGTCCTTGCTCTCCGGTCGGTCGGCAAGGCCAAGCTCGTAAGAGAGCGCCGACAATGCGTTCAAGCCCTGCTTGCGCTGAGGCTCTGTCAGCTCCACGCTGCGGTCGAAAATGTACCGTTGGGTTTGGTTCGCCTGATCCGCGGCGGCGGTCTGCGCCTTGGCGGCCTTGGATGCGCTGGAGGCGCTGGCCACTCCGCCAATTAGCGAACCGCCGATAAGTGCTCCTACTGGCATTTTTTCCACCCCTGCAAGATTACATCGCCGTCTGGTGTCGGCATTCGTCCGTATTCGAAGAAACCCAGCCTTCGCGCGAAGGCGATGGCGGGTCGGTTAGCCTCTGGTGTCCACCCGGTGATCAGGTGAACCTCCCGGCTGTCCCAAAAGGCGCTGAGAACATCGAGCGCCGGCTCTTTCAGCCGCCCCCAGCCCTCGGGCTTGACGCCGTAGTGCGCAGTCCAGACGCCCGGCCACAGGCCGTAAGCAAACACCCCGCAGATCGGCCCGCACGCCCAGAACTCCAGTGGCTGCTCGTCTGTTATGTCCTCCGGCAGAAAACCGATCTGCTGGGACTGGTCTTGGAAGAACTCCCGCGCCTCCTGCGCGCTGATCTGCTCTGCCATCACGTCTTGATCAGGAAATTCACGCCCAGAACCGGTGGCAGGATGCTGAAAGCTGTGCCCGAACCTGCGCTATCCACGCTGATGCCTGTTGTGGCGCTGGCATTGGTGCCGCCCGCCGTTGCATTGTTGACCGTCACGCCGGTTGTGCTGCTGCCAGTCGTCCCGCCGCCTGTGGCCGAGGTCACATCGCTACCCGTCGCGGCATCCGCCGCCCCCGCGGCCTGGTCCACGCTATGTGTGTGCCCGGGATCCGTGATTGTGTGATTGTGAGGCGTGCCGGTGAAGGTGTGCGTGTGGCCCGGGTCCGTAATCCCGTGCGTGTGTGCCGGCATGTTGGCTGCCGAAAGCGTTTGTGTCAGCGCGCCGGCGGTTCCGAGAAGTGATGCAGCACCGCCCGCACCCATCAGGATCAAATCCTCTGCGTCTGGCAGGCTGAAGCTCGCGCCCGAGCCGCCGAAGGTGTAGCCGATGATCGCAAACAGTTCCGGGTAGCTCGTGGTGCTGATCGACTGCCCATTGCACAGGAGCCATTGACCGTCTGACGGCTCCGTGCTGGCGAGTGTTGGAAGCAGAGATCCGGTTGGCGGCCGCTGGCCCTCCTGAGTGTTGGTTTGGTTCAGAAGCTGGTCCAGAAACCGGAGAAACCGGATATCCGGAAGAACCTCGTTTCCGACGACATAGCCGATCAACTGCCGCGGGCGGAATGACGGCAGCTTAGCCATACTTCGCCCCGTTTATGTCGCGCTGCACTGCGTCGGTAATCCGGATCCGGAACTGAAACCGGCGGGAGGTGCCAAGCCCGTTCCATGTCACCCGGCGGAAGTGCTGCCCCAGAGCGCCCAGATTCCGCCATTTCTCCAGGCCCCAGGTGTGGCCGTCCTTGCTGACCTGCAGCATTACCCGGCCTGTGGCGTCAACATCACCGGAGTCGATGTTCATGTGAACGCGGTTGATGGTGAAGAAATCTGCCTCCGCCACCGGCTGGGAAATTGCCTCTGCCTCCAGCACGCCGCCGAGATCCTGAAACGTTTCCTTGTCCAAAGTGGCAACGGCACCCGTGCTTGTACCGACGAGGAAATCGCCGTCCGTCTCCCGCACGCTGCACAGCCCGGCGAAGGCCACCTCTCCTACCCCGGTGGAGAACTCGCACCACAGGCCCGTGGTGATGTCGTAAACCACTGCAGGCTGGCCGGTGAGTCGGATCACGAAGAACTTGTGGCCCCTGTCATCCACGATGAACGCCCGGCTCAGCGTACCCGCGGCGATGGTCTTTTCAATCTCCCTGGTGCTGATCACCGTGGGAGAGGATCCGGTGGAACGATAGGCGCGCTTGTCCTGCCCCACCCAGAACACCGCGTTGTCCTCTTTTGCCATCGTGCCGGCCACCGCGCCGCGCTCGATCCTGGCTCCGGTGTTGCGCTCGAACGGAAACGCCGCGTTCCCGCTGTTGAACCAGATTTCAATCGTCTTGCTGCCAAACAGCCATATTTCCCCGTGGTCCTCAACAATTCCTACCAGCCGGTCTGCCGAACTCTCCGCAAAGGCGAAGTCAAGCGCGTCAAAGGTGGTGCCATCATCCAGGCCGCTGATCGTCAGAGCATCCGCGCGGCCCCCTGAGGTGCCGATCACAAGGAAGTAGCCATCCAGGAAGGCAACACCTATCGGGCTGGTGACTGCGCCTGTGGTGTATTCCGTGGTCGTGGTGCCGTTGCAAATGTAGTATTTTCCGCCAGCGACAATGGCGACCTCATCGCTGCTGGATGCCATTTGGGTATTCACGTCATCCAGTACGCCGCCAACATCCGTGGCCGTTCCGCCGCTGATCCTGTAGACCCGGCCTCCGGCAACAGCGTAGACCGTGCCGTTCAGGTCCTCCATGGCGCGCACCGGCCCGGCGAGGCTGTACTTGCTCAGCAGACCGGAGCGCCCCAGAACAACTGCGGGAGCAATGCCGTCCGCCTGCCGCAGGAAGTAGTTCTTCAGGCGCTCGCCGCTGTATCCCGGCTCATCCTTGCTCTGCCGCGCGAAGGGGATCAGGGGCATTAGTACCTCACCGCCATTGATACCCAAGCGTGCCGTCGCGCTCTTTCTTGCTCGGCACCTCGGTCACAGCCTTGTCAAACGACACGGTGTCGATGGTCAGATATGCGGCTTGGATCGCACGGAAAAAGTCATCCGCATTGAAGCTGGCGGGCAGATTAAATTCCGGCCCAACCGCCTCCGCCAAAAGCAGGACGGTGCCATGCTCGTACTCCGGTCCAAGCGGGAAAGTGTCGCTGAGGCCCTTGTCAGTGTGCGTGATATCGACGCCGCGCAGCTTCCACTCATGAAGCATGGCGTTCAACTGCTCGTTGCCTTCATCGGCCTGCTCAGCTTCGAGGCTCTCGCCGGACCCCGCAATCCGGGCCTTGCGATACGCCCGCGTGACGATATCCCGCATGGTCGCCATGGGTTAGCCCTTGCGCTTCAGTTTTGCGGGGGTGTCCTGCCAGCCCTTCGATGGCCGGCCCTCAGGGAACAGCTTGGCCTCAACCTCGCCATCCACCAAGCGATATCCCCATTGGGGGACGCCTTTGGTTTCTGCCTTCTCGGTCATGGTTTCTGCCTTCTCGGTCATGAAAGAAAACCGGGGCCGCTACAGCCCCGGTGTTTGCCTTAACCCCAGAGCCGGCAAGCCAGATCCGGGTAGATCGCTTTGCGGCCATAGAGGATATCCAGGCGGATGATGTCCTCGTCGCTGTCGATGTCGTAGTCTTTGACAACACGAATGCTCAGGCCGTTGTGGCTCTCACGCGCCTTGAAGGCCACGCCATCCGGCATCTGCAGCGGGCAAGTCACCAGCGCAAAGGCGTTCTTGTGGAAGCCCATGTTCTGCGGATAGGCCGTGCCGCCGGTGCCCAGAACAGTGATTGCCGCGTCATCGGCTGGCGCCGCACCGACGGTCTGCTGCGGGCCGCTGGTGATAATCGGCGGCGAAATGGTCAGAGCCGCCGGGCCGGTGGACGCGCCGGAGTCCGCATCTGCCAGAACGGTGAACTGCTGCAGATACGGCATCACGGTTTTGCCGGTCGATCCTTCACCCGGAACCGGGTTCACAGCGTAGACGCCAGCGATGGTGAACACGTCACCCGCCTTCAGAATACCGGTGGTGGAGTTCGTCCAGCCATCGGTGTTCAGCGTCTGCGACCAGGTCGCCCCAGTGGCAGCTGCATAGGTCACATTCTGCGCGCCGCCATTGACCAGGGGGGTGCCGGTGGCAACGCCCACGGTGTGGGACTGCACGTTCTGGGTCGAGAAGGTATCGAAACCCGCCACATATCCGACAGACGCGCGCTCATAGGCCGATTTGCCCATTGCGCCGACGCTATCCAGGGTCAGCTGATTGCCCGCAACGGCATAGTGCGCCGCCGGGTTCATGACCATAGACCGGCCATCCGACATAACCGCCATTTCGTCCAGCCGCTGTGCGGCATCCGCCACATTTGCGAAGCTGGCCGGGGTGGTACCGGGGGTGCCGACCGAGTTCCAGGCGGTGTAGTACAGGCCCATCAGGGACCGGTCCACGGTGTTCGCCAGGGTGATGGCGGCGGGCTTGATGTAGCGCTCCGAATACTCCTCGACGGACAGGGTCAGATCCTGGGTCGTGAACTTCCAGGAGACGTGCTTGCGCTGATCCACGGTGATCGAGGTGCTTTTTTCCTCGACGTCCTGGTTCACGCGGGTCGCGCCGTCAGCGGTGTAGAATTTCACCGGACGGCGGATCGACACAGTATCGCCTTGCCCGCCGGTGAATTCCTTCTTGTATTCCCGGTGCACGCGGTTCGCCATGACCAGGTTGTTTTCCAGCTGCATCAGCGCCTCTTTGGCGATCAGGCTGGGGGTGATGAGGGCATTAGCCATTCCTCAGTTCCTCAGATTTTGCCTGCTGCACGCGCGGCCTTGTATTCGGCCATCGTCATATCCTTGGGGTCTTTCAACCCCGACGATTTTCCTTTGACCGGGTTCACGGGTGCAGGGGCTTGGGTGGTGGTCCGGGGCTTGGGCGTCTGCGCTGTCACGGTGCGTTCCAGCATCCGCATTGCCCCAACGAGTTCCGGCGCCGGCATCTGCGCGAGTTCGCGCGCCAGCTCCTTGTTCATCCCCAAGTGATAGGCGACGTCAGCACCGTTGTCGGACAACGCGATAAGGTGCGCCATGTCCGGGGTGATTGAAACGTCAGGGGCCTGCACGACAGCATCGAAGTCCGCGTATCGGGTGCGCGCTTCGTCGGACTGGGCTGCCCAATTCTGGGCGGCTTCCTCTGCCTGACGCTTCTGCACATCCTCGGTCTGCTTCTTGCTCTCTGCGGCCTCGCGCTCGGCTTCTTGGACTTGACGGCTGTTCATTCGTTGCTCAGCCTTGTAGGCCGAAAGCTCCGCAAGATATTCGTCGTGGTCCGTGAAGTCCTCCATCTTTGGGGGGGTAGATTCCACGCCCTTGAGGCGCGCCAGCTCACGCTCCGCCTTGTCTGCCCGCTCCTGGGCTTCCTTGGCTTCTTGCTTCACGCGGTCCATCTGCGCCTTTCGGCGCTGGTTCCGCGTTGTGCGCTCGCTTTTTTCCTCGGCCTCCGGTTTCCCGTCATCCTCGGCGGGCTGTTCCGCATCGGTCTGCCCTTCTGTGTTTTCCGTCGCTTCCGACGCCTGATCTGCCTCAGGGGTCACGGCTTCCGGGGCTGCTCCCGCTTCCGGGGCTGCCTGCGCTTCTTCCGTCATTGCTCGATTTTCCTTAGAAAATGGGGCCTTGCCCCTGTTGCATTAGCCCTTGAAGGGCACGGGCGACTTGCTGCTGCACGAGCTGCGAAATCGCCGCGTCAAGCTGGCCGTTTTGAAGGGCCAATTCCAACGAGGCTGTTGCGGCCTCTGTCTGCGCCTTTTGCGCATCCGCCTCGGCCTCTGTGGCCTCTGCGTCCGCTTTGCGCATCTCGGTCTGCTGGGCCGCCATCTGCATTTCTTCTGCCTTGGCCTGCTCTTCCATGGCTGCCTGCATCTGTTTCTTTTCCTCTGGCGACAGGTCCTCCATGTCCCGGAACTGCGGGGGCAATGCCTTCTTGAGGCGGTCTGCAAAGCGGTCGGCATCCGGCCAGTCCATCGACTTAGCGATGAGGTCACCCGTGACTTGCGCCGCACCCGGGACAGCCCGGATGAATTCCAGCATCCCCTCTGCGGTCTCCTGGCGACGGGTTGCGTAGTTCGGGCCGACATTCACACGGATATCGTACTTGCCAACGGTCAGGTCATTGACCGGAATTGCCATAAGCGTGCCATCCGGCGACACGCCAATCTGCTGCTCGTTGATGCGCTCCATTTTCTCCGCATCATCCTGGCCCAAGATGCGGATCGTGCGTTTGGTGTCGTAAATCTTCGGGATCATGTCCACGATGATGCGCCCGGCCGTTCCGATAGCCTCCGCCATGTTGTCGGAGTAGATTGAGGTGGACACGTCGCTTTCCATCTGGCGCTGCCGGATCGCAACGCCTGATTTCTCGTTGCTGGCGTTGCCAAGCGCGCTGTCATAGATGCCGGTGGTGGCCTTCAGATCCTCTGCCGCACTCATGACCTGCTCGAACATGGCTTGTGAGCTGATCGGAGGGGTCGCTCGCTGCGGCGGCGGGGCCTTTTCGTCGGGGTGGTATGGCAGATATGGTCGGTTCTTCTGGTTCGCCTGATTCCAAAAGGTCTCAAGCCCGGCAATCTGCTTGGCGGTCACAATGTACGGCGCTTTCGGCTGCAGCGCGGCAAATTCGGTCTGTGCAGATCGCCAATAGTTGTACATCTGCTGCGCATCTTTGGCGTAACGGATCACACTGGACCTGTGGACGCGGTCGCCAACGTGCCATTCCTCCCCTGTCACAGCCACAACCGGGATATAGCGGCAAGGCTGCTCCTGCGGCCCGTCAAGCACCTCCTGCCCACTCAGCTTAGCCCACATGACCTTGTGCGACTTGACCTTGCGGCGCTTCGCCAGGGGCATCGGCGCCACAAACTTCTCCGCCGGGATCACCTCGCCGCTCTGAAGCAGAACAATTTCCCGCTCTACCGGCTCTTTCCAGTAGTATTCCGCGACAACAACCTTGTCGTTTTCCTGCCAGTGCTCCAGACCGTCGGTTGCGCCATCGGCCTCAACGTCTACGGCCTTTTTCCCCGGATATGCCGCTTCGAACTCATCCCGCGCCATTTGCTCGGTGATGAAGATGTACCCTGCGTCCTCTCGGGTCGGCAATTCCGCGGTCGGGTCGCAATAGACGCTGAGAGGGTTGCGGATACCCTTCAGCTTAATCTCCTGCAGAAAGCTGTCGTCGCTCTCGTAGTCCGTGAGGATGCGAAACCATCCGATAGAACTTGCCGCGGCCTGCTCCGCCGAGCGCTCATAGATGCGGCTGGCGTTGCTGGAATACTCAATCTGCCGGATCAAGCCTTCGTAGATCTCGGCAATATCGCCGCTGGCTTCATCATCCGCCGGAATAACATTGATTGCCGGGTTCATGCGGCGAATGTCGCCAGTCACTTGGCGCACAAACTGCGGCAGCCGGTTCATCGTGAGGCACGGCTTGCTCTCGCTCTCACGTTCGCGGCGGATATCCTCGGGCCATTGCTTGCCCACCAGCTTTTCGAGGTCGTCCAGTTCCTCCAGACGGTTTTCACGGTCTGCCTCGATGGACTCCGCCATGCGCGAGCGGGCGAGTTTCAGCAGCTTTTGATGCTTCATGATGCTAGGAACCCTCCGCCGCTTCCGCGGCTGCCGTAGAACCGGGACACATCAGGAATTGTGTCCACCATGTCCGGGAAAAGCTCAGTGCACGCCCAAACCAGCGCGTCCGCCCGATCTGGGCTGTTATCGCCCTGATAGCCTTCATTGGTGAATTGGGTGAGCTGGTTTTCCAGTTCGGGCATCTGCCCTACGTGCCGAACCCTGCCCTGCGCATACAGCGCCGCCACCGGCTCGGCCCTGACGTGCTTGCCGCGGGTTGCGCGGACCTGAATAACATTGACGTGAGGGGCTACCGTCCGAATGGTATGCTCAACCATGTCGCCACCCTGGTTAACCTCCGCGACAATCGCATCAGCCTGGTGCTTGTGATACAGCGCAACCGCGGCTTTCGCCCAATCTGCCGGGGAGCCGCCTTGGCTGGCGTCCTCCAGAACATACCCGGCTTGGTCCTGATCTGATCCCGCTGCACCCACCGCGACTATGCCGTGCTCGTTGCTTTCTTCTGTGTTGGTCGTGGCCGGGTCGATTGCAATCACTGTGCGGCGCAGATCCGGTGCCCGTGATACCCGGTATGCGTCAATACCACCTTGCGACCATAGAGCGCCAGGAAGGTCTCCCAGGATTTCCGCGTTTAGTTCCTGCCTGCCCAACCGTGTGCCGGCGTACCTTTGTTCCACTTTGCGCAAGAACGCCTTTGCGAGGTTGGCCCTGTTGTCCATGGTGCTACCGCGGGTGACATGCACCTTGCCTTCCTGCCCAGCCACCATTGCCTTGACCAGTTCAGTGGGCCTAGGGGTCGTCGTGACCAGCACACGCGGATGGTCGCCTAAGCGCAAGCCAAACTGCAGCATATCCCATGTTTCGCGGGCATAGCGCCATTTAGCTAACTCATCGCACCATGCGGTATCGAACTGAGGGCCACGAAGCTGGTTCGGCTCAGTCGCGTTGTAGCCCAGGGCCACAGCTCCATTCCTGAACGTCACCCGCACCGGCTTAAAGCGAACGTGCGGACGCTCATGCTCTGGGAATACAGACAACAATCCTGAATCCCCGTTGATCATGACCTCCTCAAGGTCTTTCTGCGTCTCCGCAATGAGAGCTATGCGCTTCGCCCCTGCCTGCACCTGCTCCCTGATCCACTCGGCACCGGTTCTGGTTTTGCCCCATCCCCTGCCCGCTAGGCACAACCAGACGTCCCAATCGCCACTTGGCGCTACCTGATCCTGCCGCGCCAGAAAGCCACGCCAATCGAAAAGAAGGGCCGCGGCCTCCTGATCGGTAAGCTGCGATAGAGCTTTCGCCCTCTCATCGGCGGGGAGCGCGGCCAGGCGCTCGGCAAGAGAACTCATTCACTGGCGCGGTCTGCAAGGGTGTTCAAAAAAGCCGCCAGTTTGCCCGAGCCACTTTCGGTCTGGATCGGCCCGCCGTCAGGGCCGGACACTTCATGCTTGCTCCGGTCAACGAACATTCCTAGATGCTTGCCCAGCTTTTCGAGCGCCGCCATTTTGTCCCAAGCCCGGATCTTGTGGACATGCTCGACAATCGGCCGGCCTTCCTCGTCCTGCTCGCCGCTTGGCTTCTTCACCACCTCAACAGAACTGATGAACCCCGCCACATCATCATCCCAATCTTGCGCATCGATCAGCGCGCCGCCTGGCGTCAGCACCTTGCGCAGATCGGAGAACGCCACCTTCGCCAGTTCCTGCAGAACGCGATCCTGCGTGATCTCGGTGCGCTCGGCCCGCCGCTCCATGCCTTCTTGAACAGCCTTCTGGATTTCAGGTTTTTTCAAGAGGTCGAAGCCCTGACGGCCGGCTGTTTTCTCGCTG
Organism: Leisingera sp. ANG-M7; assembly: GCF_000813965.1. Lineage (GTDB taxonomy): Bacteria > Pseudomonadota > Alphaproteobacteria > Rhodobacterales > Rhodobacteraceae > Leisingera. Next base: position 311,432 of record NZ_JWLI01000001.1, read on the forward strand.
TACCCAGCACGAATTGCCGCCTGCGTAGCGTTCAGGTCGATCAGGTATTCTTCCGCGAAACGCTTCTGTTTTTCATTCATGGTCGCGTTATCGCCGCTCATAGGGGGCAACCTCCGCTGTTGAAGTTTGATTAGACGTCAATCACGGCGATCTTGTCGCCTTCCTTCAGTGGGCCGAAGTCGCGGCAACCGCCTGCAGGAACCATGTAACTTGTAGATGCTGAGGCAATCGGGTTCTGCCCGAAAACCACATAGACAGACCCGCCATCAGAGCAAACTGACGCATACGCGCCGCCCGGTGCGGTCTCTGACCCCTGCTGAGTTGTTCCAGAGGACGTGATTTCTTCCGCCTTGTCTGGTGCCGGCGCAAGCACTGGAGCGCCGCCGCCCATCGCGCTTCCATAGGTTACGTGGACTGTTGCCATAGTTCAGGCTCCTGTGCTGAGAATGCCGTTAGCTGCCAGGGGTGCGCAGCCGCTCTGTCAGGCTGGGCCGCCAATCATCTTCTACGCCGCTTGTCTCAATATCCTGCTCAAGGGCGCGGCAGATCATCCCGTCGAATGCACAGAGAGGCACGGCGCCGCCTGTGTCCCACCGGCATACGGCGTTCCCGTTGGAGGTGATTGCCACAATCGCATAAGCCACAACGTCCTGAGTGCCGATCTCACGGGCCGAGGACACCATCTCATCCCGCTTGGCCCTCTGGTTGCGGCGCTCGATGGTATTCTTGTGCAGTGACAGCTTTACGGGACGCTTGGCCATGCCTGCTCCTGTGCTGGTGCCGGGGATGTGCTGAGAAAGGTGTGTGAGGCTCGGTTTTGCGAGGATGCCGCCCCGACCGGATATCGTCCCGCCAAAAAGCGGCTATGCGGGTCTTTCCCCGCTTGTCAGCCTCGAAATGCAGTAGCACGCGCCCTTTCCTCAGTTCCGAAACCGGGGGCGCGTGGTCGGGCACGACCGGAGCAATCCAGGTGCGGCCTTGCCCGTGACTATACCACATCTGGACGTTGCATCAAGGGGTTGTGGGCCTTACCAAATAGGCCATTCCCCAAGCTGCAAATGCAGGGATTGGCCAGTCCAAGTGCTCAAGCCTGATGCAGTTCGCCAGGTCAACCAAGGCTAGCGCTGAAAATGCAGCGCAGAGTATCGGGCGCTTGATAAGATAGGCGGTTAGCGCATCCATCACGCCACCCCCTTCACATCCAGTGGGTCAATCCGCACCTTCACCGAGCGCCCGAACATCTCCGCCTCTGCCTCGATCATCGGGTGAAGGTCATGCGCCGCCTGCACCATCCGCACAAAGTTCGCTGCCCTGTCCATGAACGGCCCCGCCAGCACCTCCAGCGCCGCGCCAGGCTCGAACTGGCACATGGCCGCCCGGTCCCGGCTGTCGATGATGCGCTGTGCCTCTGCGTTCTCCTGCTCCACCTTGCTCAGGAAGGGCTGAACGTGCCGGCGCACCTCCTGCGGGCTTACGGCCATCAGTGACGGGCTGAGGCCGCGGCACTGGATTGCCTTGGTGAACATAGCCGCGGGGATCTCTGCGAAGATATAGCCCGGGAGGTAGGCCGATGTGACCGGCTCGGCGTAGCGCTTCTTGCCTTGCCGCTTGAACTCGATCCTGCGTGGGGCCACTGCCTCAAGGCCGAGGGCGCGAAGCTGGCGCTCTACAGCGAACTCGCCGCGCTCCTTGTCCGCCCCTGGCGACGGGGCGATGTGCCGGGTTGTTGTAATGCCAAGATACCAGGTCACTCCCCTGCCTCCCTCTGCGCAGTCGCCGAAATGAAAAGCGCCGGCCTGTTGCCGCCATCTCCCCCACCACGCGCGGAACGGATTTTTTCGATCAGACCCCGCTTGCACAGATCACGAAGCGAACGCAGCGCCTGCGCCTTGCTGCAATTAAGCGCCGCCATAACGTCCCAGGACGACACCGGCTTGGACGCCATCGCCAGCACCTGTTCCGTCCGCGCCGCCGCCTTCACCACTGCGGGCTTGATCTTGACCGGGTTTGCCAAGGGTGAGGCCGGCAGCCGCGCCTTCGGATTCCGCAGCCCGCCGAACTCCCGGCGATACCCAGCCCGGTACACGCTCTCCCACGCCCGCGCTTCGGCCGGGCTGTACTGCGCGAGGGTCTGCGCGCTGATCTTATGAAGTGCGTTCATTTCGTCTGCTCCTTGCCGTTAGTTCAACCATTAAACTATCTTTATGGGCCGCGACCCGCGTCCTTCCCCCCGCTATTGAAACGTCTCCCTCTGGCGGGAGAGGCCTGCTGGAGGCCAGAGAAAGCCCGTCACTGACGATCCGTATCCACGCGCTGCCCGTAACGTGGGCCATCCGCCTTCCCCCTGGGGTTCTCACCCAGCCCGCCGCATCGGCGGTCCCCAGTCTGTCGTGGCCGTCTCTCTGGCCCCTATAGCTGGTGGGATTTAGTAGGCACGCTTCTCTGCCGGGCCAGACGGGGCCGCTTCGGCAAGGGTCGGGTCACTTCCCCGGATCTTCCCCATTGGTTTCGCCCAACGGTCAAAGGCGGCAACGGTGCGGCGGTTTCTTTGCGATGTGCCCGGGTATCCGGTCTGCTCCAAAGAGTTTCGCCATTCTCAGCAATCCGACCGCTGCCCGGAGCGCTGAGCTATAGGGTCAAGTCATTCCGCAGCCTCCAGCACGTCCAAATGCACGTCCTCACCGGCCTGGATGGCTCCTTGCGCCTTCCATTCCCGATAGAGGGATTTGGCGAACTCAGCCTCTTTCTGGCTGGGCGTGTCGCCTTCCTTGACCAGCTTCATGAAGGATTTGCCGAACCCATGAGCGTCGGAACCTTCGAGGGTTCGCAGGACGTGAAACCACCAGCGGGCGGCCTCCTCCAGTTCCGGGTCTTTCAGGCCGGGGAAACGGCTTGCCGGTGCTGGTACGTCATGCGGGTAATTCGATACCTTGCTGAGGAAGTTCTGGCGCTCGAAGGCTGGCAGTTTCTGCCACAGGGCAAAGAACAGCTTTTTGACAAGCACCTGTTCCTCGCCGCTGGTGCGCGCCAGGCCGATGCCCTCTGCGTATTGCAGGATGCGCAGCTTCGCGTTCATGCCAGCCCCTTCTTCTTGAGCCAGGCCGCGAAACTCATCCGCGACCGCGGGGCCATACCCTCAACAGCCACAACCGCCGCCGCCATCAGCTCGTTCTGCGATGCGCCGGCAGCCCACATGCGGGCCGTTGACAGAACCTCTGCCTTGTCCTCGGGGTCTAGGGGTGGCAGAAACTCCCAACCGCATTCCAGAGCGCTCTTGGCTGTGTCAAAGGCCGTGTCTCCGGGCATGGCGCGCAGGGCCGCCCATGCGACAGAGGCAAGCTCCTCCTCTGTCAACTTGCGGCTCAAAGTTGGACTTGCTGCAAGCCACGCATCACGATTATCCTCGATCAGGCAGCACAGAATTGCCTTCGCCGCGTCTTTCCGGCGCGCCATATCGCCCGCCAGCTTCTGAGACACAGCGCCAACAGGCTTCCATGTTCCCGCTTCATCCCCATTGCGTTCAGGAGGGGCTGCTTTACTATCGTCATAAGCCATTCTCGCGTTCTCCATTTGCTACGCGTGACGGTCAGGCCTGCTCCGGTGTGTCCGCACCGTTGCGGGCCGTTTCATTGATGGGGTTCAGGTCTTCTGCCGCACACGATGCGTTGAAGCGCTCGACAAGAAGCCGGATCTCCTCTGCGCGAGACTGAATGCCGCCTGGAATGCTTGTTGCGGTGACAATACACGTTCCTGACAGGACATCTGGGCATCGCATGTACGTTCCGCCCATCAGCCAGCGGTCGTCCGGGGTGGCCCCCATCTGATGCAGAAGGTCGTGTAGAGCCTTCAGCCGGTTGTCACTGTCGCCCAAGTGGTTCTCTGGCATCCGAACATCGGTCCAGTACCATGTCTCCGCGGTCAGAGGCTTGTATCCGGACTTGGCGCGCGCCTCATTCATGCGCCAGCCGGCTTCCTCGAACCATGCGGCGCACTGTGGGGTCTTGCGCTTGTTTTTCCCGCCGCCCTGGTAGAGGCGGTTGACTGACGGCGGCAAAGGCAATGTCAGAGTAAAACTTGCCATCACGCTTCCCCCTCTGCCTCGCAGCGCGCATCTGTTACGATGGCGTTGAGGACGTCGATAATGGAGCATTTGGAGGCCCAAGCCTGCGTCTGCAGCCAGGCTCTGTTTTCGTCGCTGAGAAGCTGCGGCGCCCCGGCTTTTCCGAACTTGATGCTGTGCTGGCTTGCAACCGTCCGAACGGTTTTCGGGCTGCTGCCAGAGGCGGCGGCGATCTCAAACGCTGACCGGTTCGGATTGGCCGCCAACTCAGCCAGGATAGCGTCTGTTATGGGGCGGCGGCTCATGACTTGCCTCCCTTGTTCCGCATCGGGAAAGGGATGCGCTTCCAGATCTCTGCCGCGCGGGCCGGGTCGTTCTTCTCCAGATATTCCGACAGTTCACGAAGGCGGCGGGCTAGGGCTTTGTTTGCGGCGCTCATGCGGCCACCTTGTCCCGAAGGCCCTTGTTGTAGAGGCGGAGAATTGACGCCGTTCCATGTCGCGCCAATTGCCCGCCCTGAAGCTTCACAAGCTGCTTGCAATCGTCTTTGAGGCTTTCAAAATCAATCTCAGGCAGGACGTTCGCCAGCCGGTCAAGGTCTGCCTCAGCGTCCACGAGCTTTGCCACCGCCATCGACACCGCCTCCACCGCAAAAGCTGTCAGGAGATTGGTCTGTTCCGGCTGCGCCTCCCGGAGCATTTCAAGAGCAGTGAAGGTAAGGCCACGGCCAATGATCTTGACCAGCTTTTCCAGCTTGCTAACCGCGCGGGTCTGATGCGGCGCAAGTGAACAACCAGCGGCCACGTCCGCGCTGATACCCAGTTCGTCCATGATTTCCTGCGCAGTGACCGCAGCTTCATCACCAGCGGCAACACGGGCGCGGAACTTGTCGATGCTGGCAACCGTGGTCCTGTTCACGTTTACGCCGACAAACGCCATGGCCTGATCAGTCACATCGGCTTTGAATGCTACCGCTGGGACAACCGCCGCACCCGCCGCCCATGCCATGATGGAGCGGTGCTGGCCGTCGATGCAGGCGTACTGATCATCTCCAACGGGAACTACAGAGATTACTCCGAATTTCCGCCAGTCGAACGCCTTGAGCGCACGCTTGATGCGAGCCTTGCCAGCATCTGAGACGCGCCGTTGGTAGGTGCGATCGATCACAATTTGATTGGGGCGCAACCAAAGGAATTCCAGTGTGTCGGACGGATTGTCTGCGCATGTGGTGCGGGCCAGCCCCAGACCTTCGGCAACTTCGGCGATTGGATCGAACCCGCTCATTCCCCTGCCTCCCCGTTCAGGGCGGTGCGGTCCAAGGTCGATGCGGCATGTTCACGAAGCACCCCGGGGTCTCCGTACGTCATGACCCGGCGGGCGTCGCTGATATCTTCCAGACCGGCCCGCAGCACAGCCTCCCGCGCCCGTGCCGCCTCCTTGGTCGCTTCCATTTCGTGGTTCAGGCGGTCGATCTGCTCCTGCGCCAGCTCCAGAAGGATCTCGCTGTCGTCAATGCGGTCGCACTGTTTCAGATGGTCGGTGATCTGCTGGGATAGGTCGGTCATTGGGGCGCTCCTGTCGGCTTGGCGCTTGACTCCGCGGACGGATTGCGCGCCATGATTGAGGGAGTTGAATTGGAGGATTTGCTTTGAAGCGATTGATTGCGGCCGCCCTGATCACCGCGTGTTCCAGCGCAGCCCATGCCAACAATCTGACCGGGAACGACTTGCACCGGATGTGCAACCAGCACGAGGGAAGCGATCTGCTCAATAGTGCCTGTGCCTTTTGGGTGATCGGTGCCTGGGAAGGCATGAAGTGGGGCGCCGCCAGCGTGCTTTTTGTTGCGAACGAAGGAGGCAGTGCCGCGCAGATCAATCAGGACGTCAACTTGATCCTCGGAACCTGTGCGCCGGAAAGCGCCACGTGGGAACAGCAAACTGACGTGTTCGCCAAGTACCTTGCCGACCACCCGGAGACACGACACGACAGCGCTAGAAGCCTGTTGCTGGCATCCGGACGTGAGGCATTTCCCTGCGGCGGCACGAACTAGCATCAACCTTCCCCCATCTTACGGATGGCGGCCTCAGAGCTTGACTCGGGCGCACGCAGCAATTGAAATTGCGGCAGATGACACGCGCGCATTTCAGGAGCCTGTTTTGATGCTGAGAAAGATTGCCCTCGCCCTGCCCGTTCTGATGCTGGCTGGCTGCGAAGAACCGAAACCGAGTCCCGGCGATGCGCGGCTGATCCAAGCCTGTGAGGCCGGTGATACGAACGCCTGCATTGCTTATGAACAGATCCGGGCGCAACGCATAGCGGCTGTGTCTGCGTACCTCGGGGCGCGGCAACCTGTGCAGCTTCAGCACACGCCAATGCCAGTATCGACACCGGTGCGGACAAACTGCACGACGACGCTTGGGCAAACGAACTGCACGACGTATTGATCATGCTGCGCCCTTTTTCGTTTTTTTGACGCGGGGTTGACCATCGCTGGCAGCGTGACCACATCGGTCATCATGAATAGAACGCGCCGCCATCAAATCGTGCCAGCTCAAGGGGATATTCCGCTTGCTGGCTCCAGCGAGGATGGCGAGGTCATACTTGCCGTCAATCGAACCGCGCTGATGCCAGCGGTGAATGGCGACAATTTCAATTTGATCGCTCAAGGACAGGCTCTCGTTGACATCGTCAAGGAGAGCCTTCCTGCTTGGCCACTTATCAATGATGGCTTGAGTGAGGTGCTTTTTGCTCATGCCTCACACTATAATGACCATTTCGGTCATTCGTCAACTCACCTGAATGGTTATTGAACATGAACACTTTGGTCATGATAGATTGCGTCATGAGCACGAGCACCGACGCACAACAGCAAAAATCCAAATTTGCACAGGAAATGCGCCCCGAGAGAATCGGGCAGCGCCTAAAATGGCTCCGCCTCGCACTGGGCTTTCAGCCGGCGGAAATGGCTGACTTCCTCGGCATAGAGCGCACCTACTGGTCGCGGATCGAGGGCGGCAAGCGCGCCACCTCCAAAGAACTTGCCGCTATCATCAAAGAACGGTGCAATGTGACGATGGACTACATCATCGTTGGTGAGCTGGGCGGCTTGCCGCTGGACTTGGCAAACAAGATCACGAAGATCGCCAACCAGGACTGATTGAAGTAGACCTCATCGACAGATTGCCCTGATTTCAGCGCCGCCCGCGCAGCGAAAAAGAGCTTCAAGTTCCAGACCCAGTACAGCACTTATCTTCCCAATCACATTCAACCTATGGACGACATGAGCGCACAGCCAACACCACCTGTCAAAAGCACTTTTCGCCTGTCGTAAATTTTCAACATGAGCAGCAAGAACGAGGCAACAAGACTGATACTGTGGCTAGAGGCGCAAGTCGAGAGCCGCCGTGCAGAGCTTGGATTAAGCCTTGGCGAGGCGTCAATTAAGGCTGGCAACAGTCGAGGATACTTGTCCCGTCTCTTCAGAGACAAGAACGATATTGGCATTGCCCGCTTCCACAGGATCTGTGACGCCCTCGGGATTTCAACGTCTGAGCGGACATCTGCTCTGGCAAGGAACGATTTCCCCAGCCTGGATGAAATCACAGAACTTGTCGCACGCGGCGCAACCGAGGATGAGATACGCGCGTTTGAGGATCACATCTTGGTATATGCGGAGCCAGACGATAGCGACAGCACTCTGCGATTGGTCCACATGGGCAGCAAAAGCTTGGCTGCGCAGGTGATATCGACACGATCACCATCGGTTCTTCAACGGGCCGTGGACGCCTTCCCAGATGCGTCACGCAAAAAATTGCTGGCCTCCTACCGAGTTGCCGCCAAGGGCGCGTGCATCATTACGATAGAACGCCTGTCAGCTCACCTGCACGGGCAGCCTGGGGTCGATGAACTGGTGTACAAACGGCTGCTATTCCCTATCGCCTCTTTCGATGGCGCCCCCGGCGTCGGGATCTACGCTATCCCGGTGTCCAACTCAGCCAAGTTCATCACGTCATCCATCGAAGAATAACAGCACGCCTCATGATCCCCCCTTGTTTCAGGCACTGGAGCTGACCACACTTGAGCGCGAGGGATGCAGGACATAAGCCCGAGTTGGAACCCGAACCCCCGGCGCAAATCCCGATCCTTGAGAAATGCATAAAACTGATTGGCGCGCCACGTTATCGCGGCATGGTACAATGCTGCCCGGCCAAAGTCCTCCACAGCATTCAACTTCCTCAATTCGGGGCTGAAGAATAGATCGCCGAAATAGACCACATCACCCGACAACCGGCCGTCAACCAAGCTGGATACTTCCTTGATGGTTGCAACGTCATTTGCGCCAGGATACTGCCGCTGGTGGATGCGCTTCCAGTAGTCGGACACCCTCTCCCTGCCCAAGCGCTCCAACTTGACGCCAGCCGCTCCAAGCATCTTCCCTGAACCGCTGATCGTCACCCAGAAACACCCCTCAAATGTGAAGTCGTTTTTCTCCGGGGAGAGCGTGGGCGTAAGGTACGGCTTCCCAATCTCCAACAGTTTTTCCGCAACAGATTGGTAGTCGTGGGTCACACGGACAGTGCAGCCCTTTGCCTTCAGGCCGGACAGCCTGTGCGAGAGCGCGGCGGATAGAATGAATGCTTGCTCCGACATCAATACCTCGAACAATTCATGACAAATGCCGCCTCGCCTTATAGCTGATTAACGACATTCTGCGAGCACCTTGAATCCGCTGCGGCACACGTGAATGTCCATTTTGGTCATTTTTCCGGTTGACTGTGACCATTTTGGTCACTACATTGGTTCTCAAGCAAAGGGAGAACCGAGATGCACGGACGAGCCTTCAAGGAAATCGAACTGACGGATCGCAAGGGCGAGGACTTCGAGGGTTCCGCCGAGTTCTGCTGGACCGCCAGCAAAATCCAGGCTGACCGCGAGACCAGCGAACCGGGCGGCTGGGAGGCTTACGCTTCCATCGCCTTCGCTGTGATCGACGGTGTTCTCCATGACCGTGACGCTCTGTGCCGGCGCTTCGACAAGTCCGAGGTGACCCGCGTGGAGGCATACTTCGAGGAGGAAGCCTTCCGCGAGGAACTGGACGAGTTCGACACGATCTATGACGACGACGGCGCTGCGTTCGACGCTGCTGCGATGATCCGAGCCGCTGATCCTGTCCTTCATTCTATGGCTGCGGAGTAAGAGCGATGACCGCCAATAACGCTATCGATTTTGAGCACTCCGGCCTCCCCTGCCGGGTATTGAAAACATCAATGGGTCACTACTGTGGATACGTTGGAGTTCCTGAAGGCCACCCGTGGCATGGGAAATGCTACAGCGACAAGGTTACCGTTCCAAAGGAAGTCATTAACCGTCCGATCGACGTTGATAAGATCGGTGTAATCAACCTGTTTTGCGCTGCAATGACCTCTGACGAGGTAGCGGACGGGACTCTGGATATCGTCCTTGCAGTCGATGTGCATGGCGGCCTGACCTACGCCAGCAACTATGCGCCGGGCGGCGAGAGTAAACCCGGACACTGGTGGTTCGGATATGACTGCGCCCACGCTGGTGACCACCCCTCTGTGCAAGACGACGTTTACTGCATAGGCGAGTGCCGCAGCCTTGCCGACCAGCTTTTGAAGGTGTCGGAGTCAAGCGCATGACCTCCCCCGTCTATGACCTTGGCCGCACCATCCAGCGCCTTCGCAGCGAATGGGCAGAGGCCAGCAAGCACCCGGCAGAGAGAGCGGCTGAGGAAATCAACGCCACCCTCGACCAGATCCAAACCGAATACGAAAGCGGCGACCGCACTCTGGGCGGATCGCTGGCAGCGGAGTGAACGATATGACCAGCATCTTCGACCAGATCAAAGCGGACCGTGAAGTTGGTACGAAGGGCGACTTCGGTACAGTCACAGACCACGAATGGAGCCTCGATACCGAGGGTGAGAATTCCTATTACGTGATCGGCCCGAATAACCGGCCTCTTGCTGTTGTTGCGGTTGAGCAAGCCTTTGGAATGGACCGCGTTAACGAAGCGGATATGCGCCGATTTTGCCGACTGCCTCAGTTGGAGCGCATCGCTCTGGCGGCGGAGGGCAACGATATTGCCTTCATGGAAATCAAGGATGCTGCCCTTCGCGTGATCCAAGAAATCCACATTGGCCCAGACGGTGAAGGCGAAGACCTGATCCAGACCCTCGAGGCTATCTGCGAGGATTGCGACACCCAGACGGAAGCACATCGGGAGGCCCGCAAATGACCCTCACCACCACACCCACGTCAGCGCGCCCTCCCCGCGCTGTCTCCTCCCCGGCGGCTGGTCAGGCCACCACTAACGGGCAGTGCCGCCGGGGAACGGATGATCCAGACAACCGGGGCCGCAGCGCCAAAGTGTTCGAGGACTTCAACGAAGATCACATGCAGGAGGACCTTGGGCACGCGGTGTTCCTCACGATCCTGGCTCTGGCCTTCATCGTGGTGGCCTGCACCTTCATCGCCGCCCCGTACGTGCTGCGTCTCCTGTTCGCCCTGTTCGATGTGATGGGCCTCTCTCTGTGAAAGGACACGACATGAAACTTACTGCCCTTGCCGCTCTGATCCTCGTTGCCGCCGCTTGCTCTCCGCAGGTTCGCGTTGACCGGGCATCTGCTGAATGCGCCACCCTTGGCTATGCCGCCGGCACCTCTGAATACGCCGGTTGTGTGGAGCGCGGATACCGCGCCGCCAAGCAGGGCGACAGTTCCACCGCATCCACCCTGACCAGCCTGCTGATGGTGCTGGCTGTTCTTTGAAACCGAAACCCTGAAAGGAAACTGCGTGGGTTGTGATATTCACATCGTCCTTGAACGCCGCCGCAACGGGCAGGCCAAGTGGATCGGAGAGTACTGCTCTGACAACTACAATGCTGTGGGGCGTAATCTTAGAGCCAGTCACCGTGATTATGGATTCTTCGGTCGTCTCGCGCATGTTCGACACCACCCAGAAGATGGCCCCCGACATTTACCCAAAAATCTGCCGCGAGACGTGAGCGATTTGGCTTGGGATCAGTACATGCGCTGCCCGACTGATTATCACAACCCATCGCACCTCAGTGTGTCCGACTTCTGTGAGGCCTACCTGGCCGAGAACCCCAATGACCCGAGCGTCCGGGCCGAACACGCAGCCTATGATCTGCTTGGCGTCGATAGAGAAGAAGACTGCGAATATCGCGTGGTCTTCTGGTTCGACAACTGACCAGATTTCTCCCCGGGCACCACGTCCCCCAGTTGGTGCCCGAACCTCACCCCGGCGGGGAAACCAACTTTCCTCCTGGCGACCTTGCCGGGGTGCTTTTGAAAGGAGCGAGACATGAACCAAGTTGCACACGTTGAGCCGCAGGAGGCCGCGCTGCCCGCCGACCCTATGGTCTGCATGATCGAGCGGGTTGTGATGAACCCAGATCTGCCAATGGAGAGGGTGCAGGCCATGTTCGACCTGCGCGAGCGCCAGCTTGCGAAAGAGGCAGAGCAGGCTTTCAACGCAGCTTTCGCCGCGGCAATGGCGGAAATGCCCGATATCCCCAAGAGCGGAGAGAACAAGCACCTCAAGCGCAAATACTCCACGCTGGACGACCTGATCCGCACCGCGCGCCCGGTTCTCGCAAAGCACGGCCTTTCCTTGAACTGGCAGCCAGAAATCAGCGGAGACCAAATCTCTATGCGCGCCATCGTGCGGCACTCGCTGGGTCACTCGATTGAGGCCATCGACACCGCACCGCGGGACAAGAGCGGCAGCATGAACCACATCCAGGGCGGCGGGTCCACTCAGACCTATCTCAAGCGCTTCACCGGCTTTGCCATTCTGGGCCTGTCCAGCGGCGACGAGACTGACGACGACGGCCAAGCTGCGGGCCGCGGCGAGCCTATCAACGCTGGCCAATACGACGAACTGTGCCAGTTGATCAAGGAAGCGGGCATCACCGAGGAAATCGTCTGCACCGCCGAGAAGCTGAGCGCCCTGCATGACTTGCCTGCGCAGCACTTTTCCCGCGTAGCGGGCCGACTGCGGCAGACCATCAAAGACCGGAGCGCACAGAAATGACCCAGCAAGGAACGGATGAGTGGCACGATCTGCGCCTTGGCAAAGTCACGGCCTCCAAAGTCAACGACGCCATGATGGATGCCAGCAAGGCGGGCTATCAGAACTACCGCGCGCAGCTTGTCTGTGAGCGTCTGACTGGGCGCCCCACTGAGACATTCAAGAGCGCGGCGATGGATCAGGGCAACGAGACTGAACCGCAGGCCCGCGCCATGTACACCATGACCACCGGCCAGATGGTGCAGGAGGTGGCGTTTGTCGATCACCCAGAGATAAGCATGGCCGGTGCATCGCCTGACGGCCTGGTGGGGAAAACTGGTCTTGTCGAGATCAAATGCCCGCAGCCGACAGAGCATATCCGCGTCATGATGGGCGGGGCGATCAAGAAGGCCTACCGCGAGCAGATGCAGTGGCAGATGGCCTGCACGGGCCGCGAGTGGTGCGACTTCGTGTCGTTCTGCCCGGACCTGCCTGACGATCTGGCTCTGCACATCGTGAGGATCGATGCCGACGGCAAGGCGATCCGGGAAATGGAATCCGACGTCCGGGCCTTCTTGGCAGATGTGGAAATCATGATTGCCAAGCTCACCGGTAAGGAGGCCGCCTGATGACCTGCTCCAAACTCGACGCCGCCGTGCAGGACTATTTCGCCCGCGAGGCAGCCGCCAGCAAGACACCTCAAGGCCAAGACTGCATCGCCCTGTGGGAAGCGGTAGCCCGTGAACACAAGGTGGAGTTCGATGTTCTGCAAGAGGCGGTTATCTCCGCCGGAATGCCGAGGGCGGGTTGATGGCTGGGCAGACCGTAATCCTTGCCGGCCCGAGCCAGCGCCGTTTTGCGCATGACCTGATTGAGCGCGCGCCGATCAATGCTGTTCTCAGCGTGAAGAAGGCTAAGCGCACCGTCGATCAAAACGCGAAGATGTGGTCGATGCTATCCGACATTTCCCGCGCCGCGCCCGAGGGCCGACAGTGGACAACTGACACATGGAAAGCGGCATTCATGCACGCCCTGGGTCACGAGATCCTATGGCAGCCCGGCTTGAACGGCCAGCCCTTCCCGGCAGGGTTCCGCACCTCACGCCTGGACAAGGAGCAGATGGCTGACCTGATCACCTTCATTCAGGAGTACGGCGACCGCCACGGCGTGCGCTGGACCGCACCGGAGGACGCGCTGTGAACATCGCCAACCGCGGCCCGCTCGGCTTGAAGAAGCCCAAGGCCAAGAAGGACTCCGAATACCTGCGCAAGGTCCGCGCCATGCCGTGCTGCATTTGCGAGTCCTACGGCTACACCCAGATTTCTTCGACCACGGCGCACCATCCTATCTGTGAACGCCACGGCGGGGAGAAGGTGCCGGATCACGAGGCTATCCCCCTCTGTGACGGCCACCATCAGGGGGACTTTGACACCTCCAAGATTGCCATTCACCGCGACCGCGCCTTGTGGGTGGAGTGGTACGGCTCTGACCGTGACTGGATCGCGCCGACGCAAGACAGGATCAACGCTGCGCCCTGACAGCAACCGGGCGGCTGAGCCAGAAGCGGGCGTATCCCGCGCCTGCCAATTATACCGCCCCGCTCAGCCTCGTATTCCCGCAACAGTACCCCGGTTGCTTTCAAGACGCAGTGAACAAGGAGAGAGACGATGGGCAGAGAAATTCGCAGAGTTCCAGAGAACTGGGATCATCCGATTGTTGATCGCAACTATGGCCGCGAAGGCCCCCAGCCGATGTTTGACAAGACCTATCAGGAGGCTTGTGCAGACTGGCTGGCCGAATTTGACCGTGTTCGCTCCGGCGGTATGGAGGGCTATGAGCGTGACTGCTACGAGAACGAGTGCCACTGGGCGAGCGAGAACGTAGCCCCGGCGCCAGAGTACTATCGGCCTTGGCAGTCCGAAGATGCGACATGGTTCCAAGTCTGGGAGACCGTCAGCGAGGGCACGCCGGTTTCACCACCATTCGAGACGCAAGAGGAGCTGATTCACTACCTCGCTGAGCACGGGGATTTCTGGGATCAGGAGCGTTGCAAGAAACCGAATTGGACAACGCTGTGGGGTGGCACTCCGGGTGTTTCGGGTTGGGGTAAAGAGCAGGCCGAACGCTTTGTTCGCGGCCCAGGCTGGGCGCCATCAATGGTTGTCGAGAATGGACGCGTGCTGAGCGGCGTCGAAGCTGTCACTCAAGACCCAGCTTGATCTAAGGCAGCCCCATGCCCGACCCCTTAACCCCTCTCCGCAAGGCTCCACACGTCCCTATCCAATGGGGAGACAGCAACCCGTTGGCGCGGTTTTCGGATGAGGAACTGGCCGCAGAACTGAAGCGGCGGAAAGAGCAGCGGAAGGAAGAGGAATGAGCATCGACACCAGCACCGCCGCCGTAGAGGCCCGCTGCCAGCACCTTGATCACGTCGCCCATGACCGGGAATGCCCGGATGCCGCGCTGATGCGGGCGCTGGTGGCCGAGCGGGATGCGGCATCAAAGCGCGCCTACGATCTAGCCTATGCCATTGCCGGTGGTGAAGACGCCCACGGGCTGCTTGACAGCATTGCCGCTGAAGACTTGGCAGTCATGATCCGAGAGGAGCGCGCCGTATCTCAGGATCAATGGGACTACGCCCACGCTGCCGGGCGCAAGGAGGCGCTGGAGGAGGCGAAGACAGCGGTCCGCGAAGCCTGCATCGCTCCTGACGGCTCCTATGACATGCGGACAGAGGGCGCGATTGCCCGGGCCGAGGCTGCGACGGTTGAGGTTGCCTGCGAAGCTATCGACGCCGTCCAGCACCAGAGGGAGGAAGGCTGATGCGGAGCAGTAAGCAAGAAGTTAGAAACCCGGTTTTGGCACTTCCGTCGTCTCAAAAACTGGCTGCCCTCGACCCTGAGACCAAATCTCTATTCTCCGACATTTTGAAAGAAATCTCAGCTGATGCGCGCTGCCGGGCGGAGACGTCCTGGAAGAAGCACAAAGGGCCGATGGCGGCTTATTGGAAGGCCGTCGCCGTCTATGCCCGTCATTGCTCCGTAGCAATCCGCAAGACACCCACAGAAAATGGGAAGGACTCCCCCAATGACTGATCAACCCGAACTGTTGCCATGTCCGTTTTGCGACGAGTTACCGAAATGGGGCTTTGATGCTGATCCGGAAATACGTTTGCACTATGTCAATTGCAGCAATCTTGATTGCCCTGTTGGCCCGGATGTTTGCGCCGAGAATGAAGCGAATGCCATTGCCGCCTGGAACGCCCGCCCCGCCCCTGTTGCGGAAGTGAAGCCTCTGGCGGTGGATATTCTTGAAATGAAGCTTTCGGGCGGACGTCTAGAACATTGGGTACGCATCAAATGCGGGAACCGCACTTATGACGTCCGAAATTACCCGGGGGAATATCGCAACCGAGCCCTATACGAGCGCGACGGACTGCGGCACGTACTTCTTGGCGAACCCAAGCCGGACCTGATGAGCGACGAGTATGCAGACCACCTCGCCCACTCCCCGCAGGAACCGACCGTAGAGCAGGCGGCAGGCTGGCAGCCGATTGAAACCGCGCCGAAGGGCGGCCTTATAGATATTTGGCTGTCGGATGGCGTGCGCTGGTGTGACTGCTACCACGACAGGATAACAGATACATGGAGAACTAGCAGGCCGTCAGGCCGCCTGCTGTCCATACAGTCTAAATTTGTCACTCACTGGATGCACCGTCCGGAGCCGCCCGCCGGAGGTTCCGACCATGAAAACAAGTAACCATCACCATGAGTTGAAAGACGGTAAGGGGAAATGCTCTGTCCCGATGTGGTGCGGCGGCATTCCCGCAGGTTTTTGCGATCATGACGCCTTTGGTGAGCAAACAATCGAGTATCTGTCTAGGTTCCCGAAATGGGACAGATACCGGCAGCCGGCTTATGCCCCCGGACTGGCGTGCCCAATGCACGGCGGCCCTAAGTGCCCCGGCATTGAAATCGAGCCAGGAGTTTTTAGCGGATGCAACCAATCGGGCGGAGACTGCCCGACGTGCGGAAAGTAGCAGGAGGTTCCGACCATGACTGAAAAATGTGTCTCGTGCGGGCAGCCCGCCACCCACAACTGCATGGCCGATTGCGGCATGAGCCTGTGCGGTTCGCCACTGTGCGACGACTGCCACCACGTTCATGTTGGAGGGGTGTGGGGCTGGGATCACCAGCGCCGGAAGGGCGCAAAGCAGCCAAAGGGGCACGCCGCTCCTGACAACAAGTACACCTGCCCCCGCTGCGGCGGCACTGGTGAGGAGCGGGAGGCTGTGCCTGCGGATCAGGTGGGGGCGCCGGAACGGATTTGGGCTTACATTGATGAAGACAGCGACGGCCTCTACATCGAATGCCTCTCAGAAGACCCATTTTCACCTGATGACGCGGGAACCGAATACCTCCTCCCCGCCATGCCCGCCACGAGAACAGGAAAGGAGTAAGCGATGGAACCTGCACGACCATTTTCAGCCGACACCCTAGCAGAACGCTGGGGATGCTCAGCCGAAAGCGTCCGGCAACTGGCGCGCCAAGGCGCAATCAGATATTTCCGTGTCGGGAAGATGTACCGCTTCCCCAAATCCGCTGTTGAGGAATTCGAATGTCAAACATCAGGATCGGACGCCTCCGCGGCGGCCTCTGCGTCTACTGGGACGACCCGGACACCGGCAAGCGAAAGCGGTATCAGCTTGACTCACGCTCCAGAAAGGAAGCGGAAGCCGAGGCAATAGACGTATTCCGGCGGGAGACCTTCAAGGCCACCCCTAAGGGTGCTGATGTGCAGCAGATCTGGGACGCTTACATCGCCGACCTGGGAGACAAGCCCACTGCAAAGACGATGGGATATACCGGAAAGGCGATCTTGCCGCACTTCGGCCCGTTCCTCCCTCAGGACATAGACAAGGCCCTGTGCCAGGCCTACGAGCGGGACCGCAAGGCCGAGGGCAAGAAGCAGGGAACCATCTGGACGGAACTAGGCCACCTGCAAAGCGCTCTGAACTTCGGCAAGAAGGTCCGCATGATCGAGGGGGGGACGCCCCATATCTGGCGGCCGGCCAAGCCTGACAGCGACAAACGCATCCTGAACGCCGGGGAGATCCGCGCGCTCATCAGCGCGGCGCACGACCCGCACATTCGGCTTGCCCTTATCCTGCTTCTCAGCACCGCTGCCCGCGTTGGCGCCGTGCTGGACCTGACCTGGGACCGGATTGACCTCGAGCGCGGCGTAATCAACCTGCGCCGGGAAGATGGTGCAACACGCAAGGGCCGGGCTGTGGTACCGATGAACGCCAGCACCCGCGCCGCTCTGCAGACCGCGAACGACATGGCGATGAGCGACTACGTGGTGGAATATGCCGGAGGCCCGGTCAAGAGCATCCGCAAGGGTGTGTCCAACGCTATCGAGCGTTCCAAGATCGGTCACGTGACCATCCACGAGCTTCGTCACACCGCCGCGGTGCACCTGCTGGGCGCCGGCATCCCAATCGAGAAGGTTTCGCAGTACCTGGGCCACAGCAACGTGCAGATCACGTTCAAGACCTACGCCCGATTCCTGCCTGATCAGATGCAGGATGCCGCTGAAGTGCTGGATTTCATGAACTTCAGGAAAGCGAACTAGGTTCACGGAACCGGGGCGCGCTTCGTAAAACCCATGATCAAGTCAGGAAAATATGGTGGGTCGTGAGAGGCTCGAACTCCCGACATCTTCGGTGTAAACGAAGCGCTCTACCAACTGAGCTAACGACCCGATGAGCGGGGATTTAGACAATGCCGCCTGACAGCGCAAGGGGGCAATGCAGATTTTTTTGCCAGCCCGGGCCGCTTATTCCAGAACTGTTTCCATCCCGTTTTCCAGCACATAGACACAGCCCTGCCCGTTCGGCAGCGCCGCCATCTGGTCGCGGCTCAGCCCGCAGACGATGCCCCGCATCACCTGCCCCAAGAGGCCATGCGCCACAACCACCGACGGGCCGGTCAGCGACTGCATGAAATCGAGGATACGGGCATGGAAACTGCCATACCCCTCTCCGCCCGGCGCCTCGCAGAACAGGTCAAGATTTCGCGGATTGGCGCCGTGGATATCCGGGTACTCCGCTGCGACCTCCTCCAGCGTCATCCCCTGAAAAGCCCCGGCATAGGCCTCTGCCAGCCGCGCATCGGTCACAAAGGGCGCTCCGCCAAGGGCAATATCAGCGGTTTGCTGCGCCCGCCCCAGGGGTGAAGCATAGCAGGTCGGGTTCTGCATCAGGACCGGCACCATCAGTGCTGCCTGACGCCGGGCGTGTTCAACTCCCAGCACGCTCAGCGGGGATTCCAGCTGCCCCTGGATGCGGTGCTCGGCATTCCATTCGGTCTGCCCATGCCGCAGCAGCCAGATTTTGGGAAATTGCATGATCTGCTCCCTGCCCGGTTGTTCAGGCAATTGGTAGCGCCGCAGTGCCGCCAGCGGAACCCCGGAAAGCAAAAAGGCGCTCAACCTTTTCAGGGAGCGCCTTTTAGAATGATGGTGGGTGATAAGAGATTTGAAGTCTCAAACACGCACGCTAACCTATTGATTTATATAGGTCGAAAAACAACCCCGCTTTGGATCATGTACCAGTGCACTGCACTTGGGTCAACTTGCCAAGCGCCTGCAGCGTTCACCGTAGAAACCTTGGGCCTAAAGTTGAATTGCGAAGCAGCCCGGAGGCTGCCCCACTGTAATCGGAGGAAGTCGCTAAGCATCTGCATTTTGGAACCGCTCAAAGTCAAAGCAAAGCAGGCAGTCACCGACCCGACCCGTAAGAGAGCGATATGAGCGGGTCGTGTTCGGTGTGCAATAGGCGAAAATCTCGCCTGCCAGCCGGGGCGAAAAGATAGCGTCCACACTCAAGCGCCAGAATTTCATGATCAATTTCTCCGTCAGATTTATCAGTTCTGCGGGAGTATCTAAGCGTCTGCACTTGTGGGAAAAAACCACATGTGAGTGCTATTGCAACCTCCCGCAGAAAGCACGGATGCAACGCTGATTGCAAGCCGAAATCGACGGACAAGGCTGTGCCAATGGCACACTCCAAGGGTGGCACACCCGCAAACCTCAGAAGTCCACCATCTCGTCTTCATCCTCGTCGGTGCCCGCCAAGTAATCAGTGATGTCTTCGACCATCTTGGGCGAATAGACCTCCAGGGCTGCCAAGAACATTAGTGGAGCCTTGATAGGTATCACGCCGAACTGCCTTCTCAGCCGGTCAGCCCATTCCTTTTCGGTGAGCCTACGTTTCTCCTCATCGGCGTCCATATCCGGTATCTCTCCTGTTTCCTTTTCTCTCCGCATTACCTCCGCCCAGGTCATCCCCATGGCTTCCCCGAGAGGAACCCCTTCCACCTCCACTAACTCCCTGAGTGCCTGCCGCATTCGGATGATTGAGCGCTTGGACGTGAGGCCCAGGGCTGCCAATTCAG
Organism: Leisingera sp. ANG-M7; assembly: GCF_000813965.1. Taxonomy (GTDB): domain Bacteria; phylum Pseudomonadota; class Alphaproteobacteria; order Rhodobacterales; family Rhodobacteraceae; genus Leisingera. The sequence goes on from NZ_JWLI01000001.1 coordinate 331,003, forward strand.
CCTGTGTGCTCGCCCATGTTCCATCCTGCCAACTCATGCAAACCCTGCACCACATGGCATTGCTGCGCTCGGTGGGTGTAAGCGGGGCTGCTGCCTTCTTGTTGGCAAGGGCGGAGAAATCCCAAGCCTCAATGGGTGTTCCCTCGAAGACCCTAACGGGAACCTTGAAGGTTCTCAGGTTCGCATCCACCTCATCAGCGAACAACTGATACGCTTCGAGCCGATAGTGACCGTCAAGAACGATCCAGCGTTTTCCGCAGCGCCATACGGTCACCGCGTCCAGCCGGTTCTCAGGCTCCCGTTTGATTGCCGCAACAAGCTCCCTGATGTGAAACTCCAGAGCGTACCGGGTCTCGCTATCATCTTCCCTGTGCTGGAACACGGCAGGTTCCGTCCTGATTTCCAGGAGTGGCAGCGACCTGTGCCGCTTGACAGGTCCGCCCTCAGCAGCCGCAAATTCCGCTTGGACACGCGCAAAGGCGTCCTGTCTGGTTTCCGATGCGTTGGGCATCGTTATGGTATCATTGTTCATTGTATTTCTCATTGATGATGGAAAGAAAAAGGGGACCCCGAAAGGCCCCCTTGTTGATTGATGTGACGATGATCCTGCTCATCAGAATTTGAGGATCAGGTTCTCCCGTGCACTCGGGTCCACCTTGCCTCGCTGGGCATCAGCCTCGGATCGCTCGTAGGCCCGCCATGCGTCGTAGAGTTCAGGGTAAAGGTCGAAGAGCTCAGCCCGCGCCCGCTGCTTGTAGGCAGACATGACGCCACGGATCATATCGACCCGGTGGCTTTCACCTGGAGCCGTGAGGCCATCCGGTGTGCGATCCCGCTCTAGGTCGTAGCGGTTGCCCCGCATGGTCATCTCTAACCGCTGTTTGAGGTTCTTGCTACCGATCCGCACGGTCCCCATCAGCCGGTTCCAGTCCTGGTACTGCTGAGTAGAGAAGGTGATTTCCCCGATGCGCCGATCCGGGCCGGTGAAGCCGTAGTTCAGGCGGCGGAGCTCGGCGGCAACCAGATCGTTATCCCCACGGCTGACCTTGATGAAACCCAGAAGGTGTTCCGGTTTCGCCTGCGCCTCGCCGGTCACCCAGTTGTGGCGGTCAGGGATGTTCGAAGTCATGCCCGGGATGTTGGCCTTGGCCTTGTCGATGAAGCCCCTGGCCTCCTTCATGTAATCATCCTGAGACTGGTTGAAGGTCCGGCCTGCCGAAGAAAACGGGATGAGGGATGTAATCTTTGTCTCCATCCAGCGCTGAGCAACGTAGGGCCGATCCTTTGAAGACAACACCTCCACCACTTCGGAGATACCCTGCAGCCAAGTCTTGGAGGTCAGATTATTGGCGACAGACGAAGCAGCCATCGCAAACAAACCCGCATGGTCTAGTGAGGGATCATCCTCAGCGGCCTGAACCATCTCAGCCATGTCCCCTGCAATCCCCAAGGTGAACGCAAAGGGGTCCATCCGGCGGTATTCGACCCAGACAGGAGCCTCAGGGGTGCCTACGTTGAAGGAGTATGGCTGCCAGCCGCCATCCCGCATCCACATCTGCCGCCGCTTACCATCAACTGGGCCACCCCCGGTGATCCGCCCCTCCAGTGCCAGCATGTACAGCGCCGTTGTGATTGCCACGCCAGTCGCCATTTCACCCGCAGCCTCAGCCCGGATTGCAGGTTCAGCACTGGTGAGCCTTTGCCGGTAACGAGGACGCGCGAGATTCACCCCGGGTATCCGGTCGAAAGCCTTGTTCAGGATGTTTACAGGGGTCTGAATGAATGGTGTGACCTGCCGGAGGTACGGGTGCTGGTTCGCAATCCGCTGCCATGCGTGGGAAAGCGTTCCTTGAGCAAGAGGCGTGGTGAATGTCGCCTCCCGCGCAATCCGCAAAGCATCCCGTGCATAGGTGCTGCCTTCATTGGCGGCCCCCAGGTTGTTGCGGATGAACTCCGCCTTTGTCGCGGGGTCATCAATTACCCGGCCAGCAGCAACCAGTTCACGCCATTGCTGATCCAGCGTCTGCAAGTTGTACGTGGCTGCCTCCGTTTCACCTTCGACAAATGCTCCCTTGCTGTCATAGCCCAGCCGCTTGAGCTTGGCATCACTCATAGACGCTGCATCCACCGTCAGCTTTGCCTTCAGGCGGGACCGGAACATGATTTGCTTGAAGAACTCGTCTTCAGCCATCAGGAACCTGCCAGGAACCCGAACAAGCTGTCCCAGCCCATCCACAAGCTTGCCGCCCATGGTGTTTTCCAGGCTGAAGTTGCTGGCCGAAATCGCTTTGAAGCCTTCATTCTGATAATCCAGTTTCACTTGCGTATCGAGCACAGGTGCTTCGTTCTTCATGACCCGGCTGCTGAAGCGCAAACCGTCGATCACGGCAGTCCGCAAGGCCACGTATTGTTCCAGCCCGGCCCGCATCTCGCCCCGGCTGCCAGTCAGTGCCCCGCCGACGATCCGTTCAAACGGCAAGACAATGCTGTTGACGGTGTTCGATGCGACATTGACCGCATGAGTCTTCCACCCGGACAGGATATTGTTGATGAAGACTTCATTGACCACGTTCCACCCCTTCTTGAAGAACCCGCCACGTTCCATGCTGCGCAACAGTGCGGCTTGCTGGCTCGGGGTCTCGGTCATGCGGAGCCGTTTAGCAGCTTCCCGGATAGCATCGGAGCCACCTGCAGCCTGTACCCGGTCCAGGGCAGCCAAGGCTTCCCCGTCGATACCCCCTTGGGTTCTGATGCGGCCCACCGAAACCGCCCTTGCGGCTGCCGTTTGGACCTGTTTCAGGTGACCCTGCAGGTTCGTGTGGGTTTCCATCAGGCTCAGCAGCTTGGCTTCCACCTCTGGGTCGATCTTGCCCGCTGCGTACATAGCATCCAGTTGCCGTGCCACTTTGGAGATGTGATTGCCCACGGAAAGCAGTGCGGTTTTGCCTGCCACGAGGAACTTTGACTGTTCCACAGCGGCTTCACCGACCTTGGCAACCCGTGCGGTGAATGCATCCAGGCCAACCCCAAGATAACCTGCCAGTTCCTCTTGGGCTGCTTTGGTCACAGATTCGAAGGTCTCCGGCTGGTCGATCCCCAGCTTCTCCAGGGCACCACTACGGGCCAGCGCATCGCCTGCCACCTCAATCATCTTCTGGCCTTCAATCGGGCCGTCCATTTTCGAGGGGTTGAACCACAGGCTGTCAGCCACCTGTTCCACCGTCACGTTGTCCTTGTCGGCCAGCGCTGCACGGATCGCCTCAGGGCTTGCCAATGGCTCGGGCTTAGCAGGTGTTTCCACCTCGGGTTCCGGCGTCTCAGCGGCATCTTGGGGGATACCCTCGTCAACCGCCTACCGGGCTTCCTCAGCGGCTTCATCTGCAAGGTCTTCGGCCTCACGGATCATCTGTTCACCAGCTTCCCCGCCGACCTGCCGCCCCTTGGCTGCCTTGGCGAGAGCCTGAAAGCCTTTCAGGGTGGTATCCACGAGGCCGCCAGCGACCACGCCTTCCGCCACGTTCCGCATCCGGTTCATCCATTCGGAGTCATCCGGGTCGGTTGCCAGCGCTTCGGTCAGAAACGGGATCGCATACTCATTGTCCTGCATGAACGATGAGATGTTCGGGTCCTCGGGGTCGAAGACCAGACCATCAGCGATGCCGCCATTCACAAAGGCACCCATGACGCCTTTCAGGCCGGTGACCTTAGAAGCCCCTGCCATGCCCGCAAGGAATTGGGCCGTGCTGGAGGTGAAGCGTCCGTAGGAGGAGACTGGTTCCCGCGCAATGTCGAGTTCCAGCGCGTCCCCTTTGGTGGTCACCTCACCGCCAAACAGCAGGTCTCCATCACCCTCGCTTTCCGCAAGGGTTTTCAGGCGCACATCAAGGGCACCTTCCTGGTTCACAATTTGGAGACGGCTGGGGATGCCCCATTCGTCAAGCGTCTGGGACATGGAGATGTCGGCAGCCTCTAGGGCGTCCAGCGTCTCGTTCGCCGCTTCTTGGACCCCATGGGTGATGGCCCCGGCTGTTTCGTCCAGGAAACCATCTACTGCATTGGCTGCCTGCACCAGCATACCGCCGCTGTTCTTGGTTGCCGGTTGGGGTTCGCTGCGGGTTCGGTACCACCTTTCATTGAAATAAAGGAGGCCGAAGCTCCCTCACCAAACCGTGCATCAAACTTTCCCGCCAGCCCCGGATTGGCTCTCAAATACTCAATGTCACTGCGGTTTGGCTCCCCCCGTTCTGGTGCTAGTAGGGAGTTGGAAGTCTGCGAAAGCGCAGCCTCAGCGGCTCCATCACCGAACCGAGCATCAAACTTTTCCGCAAATTCCGGGTGCGCTTGCAAGTAAGCGATGTCACGGCGTGTCGGGCTGATTGTTGTCTCGGTCATTGTGCCGCGCTCTCCCCGTAAGACGCCGCCTGGGCCAACGTATCAGCTCGTTCATTACCCGGATTTCCGCTGTGGCCTTTGACGTGCTCGAAGGTGACTTGACGGGTTTCCATCAGCGCCATGATCTGTTGCCAGCGGTCCTGGTTCTTCACCGGCTTATTTTTTGCGCCCTTCCAGCCGTTCTTCATCCAGGTGTTCGGCGCCCAGTTGGTCGCGCCATTGATCGTGTATTGGCTATCCGTGAAGATGTGCACTGCCGCTCCTTCGGGGACTGCTTGGAGAGCATGGATCACGGCATCCATCTCCATCTTGATATTCGTGGTGTCGGGGTCGTGCCCAGAGCGCTCGCTGGTCATGCCATCCGGGTCAGTGAGGACAAACGCCCAACCGCCAGGGCCGGGATTTCCTCGGCAACTGCCATCGGTGAAGACAATATAGGTGCGAGCCGCCGGGGCGGGTGTGATGTGGTCGGTCATGTGTGGTGACTCCTTGGGTTCCTTTTCAGGACAAGGGCGGCACAGGCGCACACCCCTTTCTTATGGTGCAACCCAATCGACCCACGGACTCGCTGACCTCCATAACCAGAGAACAAAAACAGATAGCAGACAAAAAGATCAGCAATAATGACCTATTGTACTCACCATCCTATAGCCCCCACCTTTCGAGTGCTTCCTCCGCTGCCGCAGGATCGTTCTTAATCCTCAAAACAGTTTGGCGGGTTAAGCCGGTTTCGTTTGAAACCTTCGTGGCACCGGCCTCCTGCCCCAGCATAGACCGCACTGTTTCGAACTGCGTCCTGCTGTAGCTCGGCTTCTTGCCGCGATACTTCTTACCGTTCGTCTTGGCAGCCTCAATCCCGGCTTTCTGAGCCTCCTTAGTGGCCTCCGCCTGCGCCTGTGCTGTGGCTGCCATAAAGGCGATGAGGGCGTCCCTCACGGCTTCCTGGATGGGATCAGTGGTAGACCCATCAAACGTCATGTTGTTGATAACAGTGCGGATCACAACGCCCCGTCGCATAAACTCGCGGATGGTGTCTGTAACGTCCTGATAGTTCCGCCCCAGACGGTCAACCCAGCGGACTACTAAGATGTCTCCCTTGCGCAGCCTATCATTCAGGCGCTCCCCGCCGGGTCTCTCTGCCAGCCTTGTCGAAACGCCAGATGCGCCTTGGTCAGAAATGACTTCATCAATCTGAAACCCAGCAGCTCTGGCTTGTGCTTCCTGATGTTCGAGGGTCTGCTCCGCTGTGCTGACGCGAGCGTAAAGAATAGTATGGGACATGCTGCCTCAATCTGTCCGTTAGGGTGGCGTCCATTAATTTGCATGTCCGTTGATGGAACGCAACCCTAACGTACACTTCTAAGGTGCAACCTAATTGCGTCCGCAAAGGTATACCCTTTTGGGCACCCCTCTACTCGCAAGTAGACCACCCCAAGGTTGCTAGAATTAACGGGGGTTAGCGATGAACCTGCCAGAAAGCCCCCGGGGTCTCGCTACTTCCCGTAAGGGGGCCAGCTACGGGACCACCAACAGGGGGTACGGGGGGAAAGCGCTACTCGTCTCCACCGTAGGAGGGGGTTCAGATTTTTGACCCCAAAAACTGCCCGGAGGCTAGAGCCGTGACTTGAAGTTTTCATAGTGGAGTGCGTAGGCGAGGAAACCGAACAGCACTCCGCCTGCCCACTGCCCGAAGTAAACGCAGCCGAAAGAGAGTGCTCCCAAAGTCAAAACTCCGAGCCAGACCCAGATAGTAGTCAAAACTGAAGCCGTCATTGCAAACACCTGGAGCTAGCTAGATTTTTCATAGGGCTTTCAATCAAGTACCAACCGGGAACCCCAAAAGGTAGTACGGAAACCAATACGTTTCGCGCTGATGCCTGACCGTATCGACCCACCGTACTCCCTTTCCGCAGTCGAACTTGTTCCTGTCTTGGGCTCTGATGCGGTCCAGACTGCCCGGGCCAGTAGCCGGGCCTCCTTGTGCTGGCTGGTCCTTGCCAGCTACGGAGAAGTCATTGAGGATGCTACAGTGCGACCGAATTCTCTGCCGAAGATCGAACAGTTTCTGGCTACCTCTTGCTGTTCCGCCAGCCAGCCGATAGAGAGCTTCGCTGAGTCCACCCAGCAAGCTTGTCGCCAACAATCGGTAGAAATTGCAGGCATGAATGCTTGACGGTGAGACTGTATAGCGGGCATTAATCAGAACTTAATACCACATCTAGAGTCTAGCTCTGTGATAGAAGCGGTAGTCGAGGAGTACATCGAGCATGAATTTGCCAGTCATTGATCTGTTCGCGGGGGCTGGCGGATTGAGCATTGGAGCCACTCAAGCTGGCTGCGATGTGAAGGCGTCTGTTGAGCTTGATGCGACCGCTTGTGAAACACTGAAGAGAAACAATGGGTTCCATGGTAATGTTTCTAACGAAGACGTTTCCAAGATTTCTGGACAAAATTTGCGCACCTTGGCTGGACTGTCGAGCACCGATCCCCTCGTGGTCGTAGGTGGCGCACCATGCCAGCCGTTTTCTAAAGCGGCATATTGGGTCGAAAATGGCGAGGAAGCTCGTTATCGAAGGGCTCGCGCACAAGGGCAAACGATTGATAAACCAGGGACAAAAAGCGAAGCGCGACCTGACGAACGCAGAAACTTGGTTCTTGAATTCTGGCGCTTGATCAACGAGTCCAATGCAGACGGGTTCGTTTTCGAGAATGTCCCTTCAATAAGGCATCCCAAAAACCGCCCAGTCCTAGAAGCATTCATCGCAGAGGCGGAACGCGCTGGTTACTTTGTGTCTGAGACATTGGGTAAAGCCGTTGAGCATGGTGTAGCTCAAAAGCGTGAGCGAGTTTTTTTGCTCGGTTCGAAAAAGAAGAAACCGCAAGCGCCTGCCCCTACCCACGCCTTACCGGGGAAAAATGTGCCCGGCCTGCTTCCAGCGTTTACGACTGGTGAAGCGCTCGACGGATTGGACGATGAGCGTTACTTCGAACCAGAAGAAATTGTAGCAGGTAAGTGGGCAGACCATCTAAAAACTGTACCACCAGGCTGGAACTACAAAGCTCACACGGCCTGGGCAGGGCATCCAAACCCGACTTTTGTCACTGAGACGCGTTTCTGGAACTTCCTCCTTAAACTAGACCCTAACAAACCATCATGGACACTAGCGGCATCTCCAGGGCCATGGACTGGACCTTTCCATTGGGACTCCAGGAGGCTGCGGACCGTTGAGATGGCGGCCATTCAAGGATTTCCATCCGGTTACCAGTTTTCTGGAAGCAGAAGAGAACGTGTGAGGCAACTGGGAAACGCCGTTCCGCCTCCTTTGGCAAAATCCATGGTTTCGTCGGTAATGGAGGCCGTCGCATGAAAGAGACCCTTACATCGGTGAGTCTGTTTTCCGGCTGCGGGGGCTTGGATGCTGGCTTAGAGGACGCTGGCTTTCGCACGTTGTTCGCCACCGACAGTGAAAAAACCTGCCAGATCACGTATGAGCACAACTTTCCTTCCGCAAAGTTTGCCTTGGCCCGCATTGGCGAACTAACTGAGGCGAAACTCAAAGACGAGTTAGGCGACCGGGCAGAAAGCATTGACCTACTGGCGGGAGGCCCACCTTGCCCTCCGTTCTCCAAAAGCAGGTTCTATCGCAAAGATATGCCCAGAGCCTTGGACGATCCAAACGGCTTAGAAACTGTTGAAGGCTATCTCAACGTTTTGAGTTGGTTGCGCCCTCGTGCGTTCATTTTGGAGAATGTAAAGGGGCTGTCCTATAAAGTGCATGCTGAAGCATTGCACACAATCACTTCACGAGCCGAAGCACTTGGTTACAATGTCAGCCAAAAAACTCTCAATGCGGCCGATTATGGCGTGCCACAGATGCGCGAACGTTTTTTTGTAGTTGGCCTACTTGACGGAGAGTTCAAATTTCCGGCTCCCACCCATGATAAAGAGGGTAATCTGGGGTTGCCTAAATGGGTGACTGCTGGGCATGCTATCTCAGATTTAGATACTGAAGAAAATGCAGACGATACTGGGCATTTTGCTGGTGGAAAATTTCATCACCTCTTGGCTCAGATACCCCCCGGGGAAAACTACCTGCACCTGACAAAGGAACGAGGGCACCCCAATCCGGTCTTTAAGTGGCGCAGTCGCTACTGGTCTTATCTTTTGAAGTTGAGCCCTGAGAAACCCTCATGGACAATTCAGGCAAGACGCTCAAATAACATGGGCCCTTTGCACTGGCGAAACCGAATTTTGCGTATCGAAGAAGTGAAAAGGTTGCAGAGTTTTTCGGATGACTTTTATTTGTCAGGCACCGTTGAGCAACAATGGCGACAAATTGGGAACGCTGTCCCTCCTCGACTTGCGGCAGCGCTTGGTCAACAACTTGTACTACATTTGCAAAAGAAAGTGTCTAAGGCCGCTTAGAGCTTTCATTTCTTTGGATAAATAGATGGCTCCGCTTAGAAAACCAGCATTGTTTCGCATTTTCGAGAACTCGCTTCGAAAGTGCGGCCTCAACTTCCTTAGACTTTCGGCTGAGGGGGCTCACCCAGCCTCCTACCAAGTAATTGGACCAGCAAACTCATTTACGGTCCAGGTCTATATCTGGAATTTGACCTTCGGTGGGCGTCAGTCAATTCCGGGTGAATGGAGAATTCAAGTTACAGGTCTACCTGAGTTCGGCGGGCACCAGCGTTTTCAGCCTAAAGAAGGTGAAAAAACTGTTGTTCTCGGATGGTGCCAAGAGCTTCAGGTGTTTGCTGGGTATGACGTTACCAAGCATCTCGGTCCCTTAGGGGGGTCACCCTCTATTCAAATTCGTCAACCTGCACTCGAAGCATGTAGAGTTAACGGTCTTGCTCACCACTTTAGGGGAGGGGAAGAGGTTGCTTTCGCGATAAAACCGGAGTGCATGGGAATTTATCTAGACTTTGTAGAAGACCTCCACGCCTGCGGATCATCAAATGAAGCACTAGAATTGCTCGCTGGCATCTTCGAGGACCCACCGCTCATTGATGATAGTGAGGTTAATGAGAAAGTACCCGAGCCGCGCCGCTTTGCTGTCGTCTCCACTAAGAAGGCATTACGTGACGCGAACTTCAGCAATCGAGTCTTGACCGCTTACTCAAATACGTGTGCGATGTGCGGCACTCAACTACGGCTGCTCGATGCGGCTCACATTTTACCTGCTGCACACCCTGAGAGCACTGACGATACCAGCAATGGGATTTCTCTATGCGCTCTGCACCATCGCGCATATGATCGAGGCCTTGTCACTTTTGGTACGAATTACCGAATTCACATCAATGCTTCGGCAGTAGAAGAACTCACCGACAGAAACTTGCACGGCGGCCTGGAGAAGTTCAGTGAGAACTTGTTCCATATGATTGAAGTTCCCCCTGCAAAAGCTGACCGGCCCGCTGAAAAGTATGTCGAGCAAGTCAACAGTTTGCGGGGCTGGGTTATCTGAAGTGCAGGCAAGCCTCAGAACCTGTGACACTTCTTCTTCACCGGCTTGACGCAGAAGAGGTCACGAAATCAATGCAGGAACCGAACGGCCAACAAAATAAAAATTAAGAGTAGTGTCGCAAACGCTGCACCGGCCAGCAATGGCACAAGAGGGTTCCGTCGGTTGATCCTCGAAGCCTCCTCTAAGGACCATTCAATTTCTTTGTATGCCGCCTCTAGGATAGCGTCGAAACGTTCAGTATTCATCTGCCCTGCTCCCGTCCTGGAGATTACCGCAGTATCGACTTTATCAGCTTCATCTGCTGCGCCAAGCCGGGAAGCATCTCAAATCCTTTGCCGTAAGCCCGGGCTGACCCGCCACCAGAGCGGCCAGTGATGTATAACTTTGCCGAGTCGGACATCCCGGCTGCCATCGCCAAATCCTCGAACAAATGTCGCCACCCATGGTTTGGCGCCAACTCCTTGCGGGTGATCTTCAACTCTTCCCGTAGCCAATCCCTGATGTTCAACGCCGCCCTATTTGGGAACATACGGGCGTCTTGCGATTTGTTGCTGCACCCATTTACGAATTCCAGAAGCCCTTCGGCTACAAGGTCAGGATGGACGGGGACCTGTCGGACACTGTGCTCGTTCTTGACGTTCCGCTTTCCCATCGTAGTGATTTTGTAGAACCAGTCCTCGCCCACCTTGAAGAAGTCTTTCGGGACAAGCTGCCCGACCTCATTAATCCGGGCACCGGAGTAAGCACACATCCAAGGCAACCAGCGGAGGTCTGGCTTTGACTGCTTTCGGGCCATTCGAAGAACCTTCTGGGCCTCATCAAGCCTAAAGGTCTTCTCTTCACTGGGAACTGGCTGGTGGCGTGGGAGCTTTACGAGGGTCAGAGGGTTTCCTTCAGGGAAGAACTCTCCAAGCCCTTGCTGCCTCCCCCATTCTACAACTGTACGGAGGTTCTGAAGCCGCTGACCAATGGTGTTGTTAGAAAGCTCTTCAGCTTCCAGCATGTCCTGCTTCCAGCCATCGACATCCTTTGCGGTGATCTGTGCCGCGTTTTCGCTACCCACGAACTCCGCATACTCCGTTGCGGCACGCCTGAATTTGCTTTCAGTCGCAGCAATCATAGCAACGCCGCCCCTGCCCGCTGCACGCTGCTTCACCTCCTTGTCGATGATGGACTGGAAGGTAACTACCGGCTCCGCTACAGGAGCCTTAGGCGTGGCTGGTGCAGGGATGTATTCGGGGTATTTGGAGGTCTCACCGGTATCTGAATAGTCCCCCTCAGCCTTCGCCTCGTTGACCCTAGCGGCATCGTTCATGGCATCCGCAACCATTCGCAGCAGTTTGGGTCTATCTTCCAGGCGCAACAACACTCGCTTGCTGGCAAGGAATGCGTCAACCAAGCCTCCAAACCGCTCCTCCAAAGAATTCGGCGGGGGATCATCTCTCGGTATCCACAGAAGCTTCCGCCCGTCCGAAAGAGCCGCATTGTTTTGAGCCCGGACCCTTTGCCACACTTCCGGCTCCCCGGGGTCTTCATCAAATGCTTTGACCCAGCCAGCTCGCATTTCGCCCGCCAGAGCCAGGAGCGACTTGTGGCTCAGCCTTTGAGGTCCCGTACGGACTGCATCCCAGTGGGCCAGGATCGCCTCATGGGCCGGGAGAAAACGCCGTTTAGCTTCCTCCCAGTCACTCGTCCCAAGTGAAGCCTTAACGGCACTCCCGGCCTTCACCCGCCGGAGACTCCCATTGAGGGGGATAGAAAGTTCCGTTCCCTTGACCTTGCTCGCTATGTCAGCGGGCACGGCAATCCTCAAATAGTAGTTCGGATTGGCACCAATACGGATTGGTTTCGGCATCCCTCGCCCCATGTTGATGTACCACCTCTATGTACCAGTCGAGGCGGAGCTTTCCTGCTATTAAGCAGAAACCCATGTAAATCAAAGGGATAGAATGGTGGGTGATAAGAGATTTGAACTCCTGACATCTTCGATGTGAACGAAGCGCTCTACCACTGAGCTAATCACCCGTGAGGCAGGCTTTTAACTGCCCGGTGCGGGCTCTGCAAGAGGGTCTTTGGCAGATTTTTGCGCTTCCCGCGCATTTTCTTCAGCGGCGCAGTCTTTGGCTTTCACAGTGTCCAAGCGCAGGTGCAGCCGGCAGACGGACAGCGTGCCGATGCCGCGCTGCCGGCTGCAGCTGGTGCGCAGTTGGCCAAGGGTCTGAGGTTAAGCCCGCGCCCCTCCTCCCGCCATGAACCGGTCAGCAGGATGGCAGCGCGTCGCGTTGTATCATGGTCCGCAGGGTAAAACTGGACCGAGTGTTGCGGATTCCCGGCACCCGCATCAGCCGGTCCTCCAGAAAGCGGTCGAAATCAGGCAGGTCCTCTGCCACCACCCGCAAGAGGATGTCGCGCGTACCGGTCATCAGGTAGCACTCCATCACCTGATCGAATTTGCGCACCGCTTTCTCAAAGGCCTGCAGCGCGTCAGTGGACTGCCGCTCCAGCTCCACCGCCACAAAGATTGTCACCGGCAGCCCCAGCTTGGCCTGATCCACCCGCGCCGAATAGCCCGCGATCACACCGCTGGCTTCCAGATTTGCAACTCTGCGGGCGCAGGGCGTAGGGGACAAGCCGATCATCTCCGACAGCTCGGAAATCTTCAGCCGCCCATTGCGTTGAAGCGCAGCGACAATCTTGCGGTCAATCGAATCCATGGTGCTTTCCTCTAAAACCAGCGCCGCTCCTAGAGCATACCACCAAATCACGCCAGCCCGGGAGCTCCTTTTGGTGAAAACCGGCGCCTGCGCACTGGTAGTATCCTGGAAAGTTTTGGAGGAGCCATCCAGATGACAGTGACCGCCATTGCGTCCAGCACCCATGAAGAGATCTACCGCGTCGAGGAGCCCGCTGTTGGCCTTCTCGGCTTTATCGCCGTGCATTCCACCCATCTGGGACCGGCGGCCGGCGGCTTGCGCATGCGCCCCTATGCCAGCGAAAACGAAGCGCTGACCGACGTCAAACGGCTGAGCGAAGGCATGACCTACAAGAACGCGGCGGCAGGCCTGACCCTGGGCGGCGGCAAGGCGGTGATCATCGGCGATCCGGCCAAGGACAAATCGCCGGAGCTGCTGCGTGCCTTTGCCCGCGCCATCGAGGGCCTGGACGGCCGCTATATCACCGCCGAGGACATGGGCATGAGCCCCGCCGACATGGCTGTCCTCGCGGAGGAAACCCGGTTCGTGGCCGGCCTTGCTGATGGCGAGTTTGCCAGCGGCGACCCCTCCCCGATCACCGCGCGCGGCATCTTCAACGCGATCCGCACCACCCGCGCCCACAAGCACGGCAGCCGCGATCTGGCCGGCGTCACCGTGTCGGTGCAGGGCCTTGGCCACGTCGGCTGGTACCTCTGCCAGTTCCTGCATGAAGCCGGCGCCAAGCTGGTTGTCACTGACATCGACGAGTCTCGCGTCGAGCAGGCAATTGCCGAATTCGGTGCCAAGGCCGTGCCGCTGGCAGAGATCTACGGCGCCGAGGCGGACGTCTTTGCGCCTTGCGCCATCGGCGGCATCCTGAATGCCCAGACCATCCCGCAGCTGAAGGCGGATATCGTTGCAGGCGGCGCCAATAACCAGCTGGCAACACCTGAAGACGGCGCAGCGCTGCATGCCCGCGGCATCCTCTATGCGCCCGATTTCGTGGCCAATGGCGGAGGCATTATCAACGTCGCGACCGAGATCCAGAAGATCAAGGACCGTGAAGGCTTTGTCGCCGAGAAGCTGCAAGCGCTCGATGAAACCATGGCGGCGATCCTGACCCAGGCCAAGGCCGCGGATGTCAGCCCTGCGGAAATGGCCATTGCCACCGTGCAGGACAAGATGGCAGGCGCCAGCAAGGCGGCCTGAACTTTCCTGCTGGCGGCGCTGGAAGCGCTGCCAGCTGCGAACGGGAGCCCCTGTTCCCGTTCGCAAACGCCCAGAACAATATGCCCCGGCAAGAAGGGCCAGAACGGAAGAGAACACTGAAAAAGGGCGGCCCTTTGGGACCGCCCTTTCCTTTTGTCATCTTATCTGATCAGCGGATCAATGAGCGGTGGCGCCAGCCCCCTCGCCGGAGCCTTTCAGCGCCGCCTTGGCAGCTGCGGCTTCCTCCGCCTCCTCGTCCCACTCGATGGGTTCGGGTTTGGAGACCAGCGCGTGTTCCAGAACCTCGGACACGTGGCTGACGGGGATGATCTCCAGCCCCTCTTTCACGTTGTCCGGGATCTCCGGCAGGTCCTTTTCGTTCTCCTGCGGGATCAGCACCGTCTTGATGCCGCCGCGCAGTGCCGCCAGCAGCTTCTCCTTAAGGCCGCCAATGGCGCTGGCATTGCCGCGCAGAGTGACTTCGCCGGTCATCGCAATGTCCTTGCGAACCGGAATGCCGGTCAGCACCGACACAATCGCAGTGACCATCGCCAGGCCGGCGCTGGGGCCATCCTTCGGCGTTGCGCCGTCCGGCACGTGCACATGGATATCCAGCCGGTCGAACTGCGGCGGCTTGACGCCGATCTGCGGGCTGACCGAGCGCACATAGCTTGACGCCGCCTCGATCGACTCCTTCATCACGTCGCCCAGCTTGCCGGTGGTCTTCATCCGGCCCTTGCCCGGCAGCCGCAGCGCCTCGATCGACAGCAGCTCACCGCCGACAGAAGTATAGGCGAGACCGGTGACGACACCCACCTGATCCTCCAGCTCGGCCAGGCCATAGCGGTACTTCTTGACGCCCAGGAAATCATCCAGGTTGTCCGCCGTCACGGTCACGCTTTCGGCTTCTTTCTTGACGATCTTGGTCAGCGACTTCCGCGCCACCTTGGCGATCTCGCGCTCCAGGTTCCGCACACCGGCCTCGCGGGTGTAGGTGCGGATCATCTCGGTCACCGCATCATCGGTCAGCTCGAACTCCTTGGCCTTCAGGCCGTGGTTCTTCACCTGCTTGGAAATCAGGTGCTGCTTGGCAATCTCGCGCTTTTCGTCTTCGGTGTAGCCGGACAGCGGAATGATCTCCATCCGGTCCAGGAGCGGCCCGGGCATATTGTAGCTGTTCGAGGTGGTCAGGAACATCACGTTCGACAGGTCGTACTCCACCTCCAGGTAGTGATCCATGAAGGTGTTGTTCTGTTCCGGATCCAACACCTCCAGCATCGCCGAGGCCGGGTCGCCGCGGAAATCCTGGCCCATCTTGTCAATCTCATCGAGAAGGATCAGCGGGTTGGTGGTCTTGGCCTTCTTCAGCGCCTGGATGATCTTGCCGGGCATCGAACCGATATATGTGCGGCGGTGGCCGCGGATTTCGGATTCGTCGCGCACGCCGCCCAGCGAGATGCGGATGAATTCGCGGCCGGTGGCTTTGGCCACGGATTTACCCAGCGAGGTTTTACCCACGCCCGGAGGGCCGACGAGGCACAGGATCGGCCCCTTCAGCTTGGCCGAGCGCTGCTGCACTGCCAAATACTCGACGATCCGCTCCTTGACCTTCTCCAGGCCGTAGTGATCCGCATCCAGAATCTCCTGCGCCTTGTTTAGGTCTTTCTTGACGCGGGATTTGTTGCCCCACGGGATCGACAGCATCCAGTCGAGGTAGTTGCGCACAACCGTGGCTTCCGCCGACATCGGCGACATGTTCTTGAGCTTCTTCAGCTCAGCATCCGCCTTCTCGCGTGCTTCTTTCGACAGTTTGGTGGCGGCGATCTTCTCTTCCAGCTCGGCGATTTCGCCTGCGCCTTCCTCGCCGTCGCCCAGCTCCTTCTGAATGGCCTTCATCTGCTCATTCAGATAGTATTCGCGCTGGGTCTTCTCCATCTGGGATTTGACGCGGGTCTTGATCTTCTTCTCGACCTGAAGGACCGACATTTCGCCCTGCATCAGGCCATAGACCTTCTCCAGACGCTCGCTGACAGAGAGCGTCTCCAGCAGTTCCTGCTTGCGGTCCACTTCAATGCCCAGATGGCCTGCCACCAGGTCGGCCAGCTTAGCCGGCTCAGCGGTCTCACCGACAGCAGACAGCGCCTCTTCGGGGATGTTCTTGCGGACCTTGGCGTAGCGTTCAAACTCGTCGCCCACAGTGCGCACCAGCGCCTCGGTGGTGGTGACGTCGCCCGGAATCTCGCCCAGTTCCTCGGCCTTGGCTTCGAAGAAATTGTCGTTCTCCAGGAACTCGGTGATCTTCACGCGGCTCTGCCCCTCGACCAGCACCTTGACGGTGCCATCGGGCAGTTTCAGCAGCTGCAACACATTGGCCAGCACGCCGACGGTGTAGATGCTATCGGTTTCGGGATCGTCCTCGGAGGGGTCGATCTGGCTCGACAGCAGGATCTGCTTGTCGTCAGCCATCACCTCTTCCAGGGCGCGCACCGATTTTTCCCGGCCCACAAACAGCGGCACGATCATGTGGGGGAACACCACGATGTCGCGCAGCGGCAGGACTGGGTAGGAGGAATTGAGTGGCTCTTGCATACTCGGTCCTTTGGTTAGGCAAGACGGCCCGGCCCCGGTATTGGCAGCTTTGGCCCGTCTCCTCATTGGATGTCTTTACTTGGTGGGGCGGCCCTTTGTTTTCAACCGCGGCACCTCAAGGCTGGGGCTCACCTTGCCCGCTGCGCGCCGGGACCACAAGGGCGCAAATGCAGGAAGGGTGAGCAAATGATGAAGGCCTTGCGGGGCTTCCCTGTGGATAACTCCGCAAGGGCCTGTCAGCGCCGCAGCAGCGTGATAAGACCGCGCTCCAGCCGCCCGCCCGGACCGGTTTCGCGGTAGGTACCGCTCATCCGGCCCTGGTCGACCAGAAACAGGCGGATGTCCTGCCGCAGCGCCTCTCCGGTGCCGCTGTCGCGCTCCGCGAGCAGGTTCAGCCGCAGCAGCTGATCCGCGCCGCAGGGCAGCGCGCCCAGCGCCAATTCATCCAGGAAAACCTCAGCGCCGTCAGCCAGATCGCCACGGCCGACGCTATCGGCCCTGAGGCCCGTGCCGGGCTTCAGCGGCGCCCGGTTCTCCACCCCGATGGGCAGAAACCCCAAGGCCGCGGAATCCGCCACCAGCCGCCCGCCCCGGAACCCCAGGCGCAGCAGGTCGCCGGTGCGTTGCGGCAGCGGCACCATTTCGATGCGCCCGCCTGTGTTCAGTGATATCTCGCCCGGCCCCTTCTGCACGATCCATTGCCCGCGCAAAGCCTGCGAGCCGCCCTTGATCAATTCGTCAATGGAGATCCGGCAGCCATCCAGCGGCGGCGCTTTGAAAAAACTTGAGGCTTCCGCAAGGGAACCCGGCGCTGTGTTGCTTTGTGCAGTCTGCGCCTCGGCTGCAGGAGAGCCGCCCAGCAGCGCGGCCAGAGCCAGCGCACGCAAAAATGTCATCGCCATCCTCCGCATTTTGTCGGCAGGATAGCGGATCAGGTCTTCATAACAGGTGAACGCGGGCGCACGGCCCGCTATCTGCGGCCGGGCGTGTACAGCCCGGCCGCAAATCCTCAATCTGAAGGACCGCTGGCTACTCGGCCGCCACCTGCTCCAGCAACGGGTAATCGGTATAGCCGTCGTCTCCGCCGCCATAGTAGGTTTCCGGATTGCCGTCGTTCAGCGGCGCATCCGCTGCCAGCCGGTCAACCAGATCAGGGTTGGCGATGAAGGGGCGCCCGAAGGCCACGAGGTCCGCCTGGCCAGATGCCGTCCGCGCCAGCGCAGTTTCACGGTCATAGCCATTGTTGGCCATATAGGTGCCGGTATAGAGCTTGCGCAGAGCCTCGAAACCACCATCGCGGCTGCCGCCTGGTTCCCCTTCGACCATGTGCAGGTAGGCCAGGCCATAGCTGTTCAGACGCTGGATGAGCGGCGTGTACAGGCCCAGGGGATCGCTGTCGGAAACATCGTTGAAGGTCGCGAAAGGCGACAGGCGCAGGCCAATGCGGCCGGCCTCCCAAACCGTCAGCAGCCCGTCCAGAATTTCAAAAACGATCCGGGCGCGGTTTTCCGGCGATCCGCCATAGGCATCCGCGCGGGTGTTCACACCGTCTTTCAGGAACTGCTCCAGCAGATAGCCGTTGGCCGCATGCAGTTCGACACCGTCGAACCCTGCGTCCTTAGCGTATTTCGCCGCCTGAACATAGTCGGCGACCACCCGCTGAATGCCTTCGGCGCTCAGCGCCTGCGGCGTGGCCGTCGGCTCAACACCATTGCGGGTGAAGGTCTGGGCCTCAGCCGCGGCATCGGTGGAAGACACGGCTTGGGTACCTTCGGGCAGCAGCGAGTCATGCGTGATCCGCCCGACATGCCACAGCTGAATGACAATCTTGCCGCCCTTCGCATGGACCGCATCGGTGACCTTGCGCCAGGCCGCGGCCTGCGCCGCCGTGTGGATGCCCGGGGTCTGGATATAGCCTTTGCCCTCGGGGCTGATCTGGCTGCCTTCGGTGATGATCAGGCCTGCACCCGCCCGCTGGGCATAGTACTCCACATGACGGTCCAGAACCTCGCCGGTCTGGTCGTCAGCCCGGTTTCGGGTCAGCGGCGCCATGACAATGCGGTTACGCAGCTCGATTGCACCAGCAGTGCTGGCGGAAAACAATTCTTGGCTCACGGGGATTTCCCTCCGGTCAAAGTTTCCAGCAACAGGAACGTTGCCGGAAAGACCTGAGCATTGCACGCCGCGCGTTCAAGCGGGGGACAGCCGGAACTGCTGCTCACCTGCGCACAGCAGACTGTTCAATTGCGCGGCTTTACAGCCGCTCAATATCGCCCTGTGCGCGGGTGTCGTGGAAATCCTTCTGCCAGGCTTCAAACGTTCCGGCAGCAATAGCCTCCCGCATTCCTCCCATGATCTCCTGGAAGTAATGCAGGTTGTGCCAGGTCAGCAGCATCCCCGAAATCATCTCGTTGGAGCGGAACACATGATGCAGGTAAGCGCGGGAATAGTTCGAGCACGCCGGGCAGCTGCAATGCTCATCCAGCGGCCGCGGGTCGTCCTGGTGCCGGGCGTTCTTGATGTTCACCACACCATAGCGGGTGAACGCCTGCCCCGTACGGCCAGAGCGCGACGGCAGCACGCAGTCCATCATGTCGATGCCGCGGGCAACAGCGCCAACGATATCGTCGGGCTTGCCCACCCCCATCAGATAGCGCGGCTTGTCCTCAGGCAGGAAACCGGGGGCATAATCCAGGCAGTCGAACATCGCCTCCTGCCCCTCGCCCACCGCAAGTCCGCCCACCGCATAGCCCTCGAAGCCGATCTTTTTCAGTGCTTCGGCGCTTTCCTCGCGCAGGTCCTGCTCCAGCCCGCCCTGCATGATGCCGAACAGCGCATGGCCCGGACGATCCCCGAAGGCCTCACGGCTGCGCTCCGCCCAGCGCATCGACAGGCGCATCGACTCGGCAATCCGGTCGCGGTCCGCAGGCAGCGCCGGGCATTCGTCGAAGCACATCACGATGTCGGAGCCCAGCAGCCGCTGAATCTCCATCGACCGCTCCGGCGTCAGCTCATGCTTGGAGCCGTCCACATGGCTCTTGAAGGTGACGCCCTTCTCGGTCAGTTTCCTGAGCCCCGCCAGCGACATCACTTGAAACCCGCCGCTGTCGGTAAGGATCGGGCGCTCCCAGTTCATGAACTTGTGCAACCCGCCCAGCCGGTCAATCCGTTCTGCCGTCGGGCGCAGCATCAGGTGGTAGGTATTGCCCAGCAGAATGTCGGCGCCGGTCGCGCGCACGCTTTCCGGCATCATCGCCTTGACTGTTGCGGCAGTGCCAACCGGCATGAAGGCAGGCGTGCGGATGTCGCCGCGCGGGGTATTAATGACACCTGTGCGCGCCTTGCCGTCGGTTGCCTTCAGTTCGAAGTTGAAAAGCTCTGCCATCTCGTATTCCTGCCGTTACACTTAAACCGGCATCCCGGTGATTCACCCCTAATGCCAAGGAGCCAAGCTCATGTCCACAGCCGACCCTGCGCCGCAATTGAAACTCGGCTGGGAGGAATGGGTCAGCCTGCCGGACCTCGGCCTACCCGCCCTGCGGGTCAAGGTCGACACCGGCGCCCGCACCTCATCTCTGCACGCCACCGGGATCGAAACATTCGGGCCCGCAAATGCCCCTAAGGTGCGCTTCATGGTGCACCCCATTCCCGGCCAGTATGATCTGGAAATCCCCTGCTCTGCCCTGATCAAGGACCGGCGCGAAGTGACTTCGTCAAACGGCGAAAGCGAAATGCGCTTCGTGATCGAGACGCCGATGGAGATCGGCGGCCAGGCCTGGCCGGTGGAACTGACGCTGACCGACCGGCGGGGCATGGCGAAACACATGCTGCTGGGCCGCCAGGCGCTGACCGAAAACGTGACCGTGGTGCCCGGTGAGCGCATGTGCCAGCCGGCGCTGGACTATTCCGTCTACGCCTCTGCCAATATCCGCAAATCCGCCCCCAAGCGCGCCCTACGCATCGCCGTGCTCAGCCGCGAGGACAACTACTCCACCCGCCGCCTTGTGGAAGAAGGCGAAAGCCGCGGCCATACGGTGGAAGTGATCAACACTACCCGCTGCTACATGGCGCTGAACGCGCTGGCGCCGGAAATCCATTACGACGGCAAACGCCTGCCCCGCTACGACGCGGTGATCCCGCGCATCGGCGCCTCTGTCACCCAATACGGCACCGCGCTGTTGCGCCAGTTCGAAACGCTGGGCACCTTCTGCGTCAACGGGTCTGAGGGCATCACCGCCAGCCGCGACAAGCTGCACGCGCACCAGATCCTGGCGCGCCACAAGATCGGCATGCCCGCCACCGCCTTTGCCGCCTCGCCCAAGGACACCGGCAGCCTGATCCAGATCGTTGGCGGCGCACCCCTGATCGTGAAACTGCTGGAAAGCACCCAGGGCAAGGGCGTGGTGCTGGCGGAAACCAAGAAAGCCGCCGAAAGCGTCATCACTGCCTTCCGCGGGCTCAAGGCCAACTTCCTGGTGCAGCAATTCGTCAAGGAGGCCGCGGGCGTAGACATCCGCTGCTTTGTGGTCGGGTCCAAGGTGGTGGCCTCGATGAAACGCTCAGGGGCAGAAGGCGACTTCCGCTCCAACCTGCACCTGGGCGGCAGCGCCGAAACGGTCCGCATCAGCAAGGAGGAGCGCGCCACCGCCGTGCGCGCTGCTCGCGCCTTTGGCCTCAATGTGGCGGGCGTCGACCTGTTGCGCTCGGAAACCGGCCCCAAGGTGCTGGAGGTGAACTCCTCGCCCGGGCTGGAAGGGATCGAGAAGACCTCCGCAAAGAACATCGCGGGCCTGATCTACGCCGAGATCGAGAACCGGGTCCGCCCGGCACCGCTGCGGCGGCTGAAACCCAGCAGCAACTGACCGATGCTGGCAGGCCTGTCCGGGCTTGCCAGCCTGCGCTGCGACGCGTCATATACGCCGGAAACCCTTGAAACCGCCGCGGCAAACATCCATTTGCATACCATTGCACACAAAGAGGCTTGTCATTGAACAAGGCCAAGACCCCCGGCGCAGAGCCCCTGCCCGGCGCGCCGCCGGAACCGGCTGCGCTTGCAGCCTCTGCGGCCCCTGCTGATCCATCAAAGGAATTTTACATGAACGAAGACCTCATCCTCGAACTCCTGTCCGGCAACCTGCTGTATCTGCTGGGCGCCGTTCTGCTGGTCATTATTGTCCTGAAAGGCATCAAGATCGTGCCGCAGTCGGAAAAATACGTGGTCGAACGCTTTGGCCGCCTGCACTCGGTGCTTGGCCCGGGCATCAACTTCATCGTGCCCTTCCTCGACGTGGCCCGCCACAAGATCTCGATCCTGGAACGCCAGCTGCCCAATGCCACCCAGGACGCGATCACCAAGGACAACGTGCTGGTGCAGATCGACACCTCGGTGTTCTATCGCATTCTTGAGCCGGAAAAGACCGTCTACCGGATCCGCGACGTCGATGGCGCCATCGCTACCACCGTTGCCGGCATCGTGCGCGCCGAGATCGGCAAGATGGACCTGGACGAGGTGCAGTCGAACCGCGCCCAGCTGATCTCCCGCATCCAGGAAAGCGTCGAAAGCGCAGTGGATGACTGGGGCATCGAAGTGACCCGCGCCGAGATCCTGGATGTGAACCTGGACCAGGCCACCCGCGATGCCATGCTGCAGCAGCTGAATGCCGAACGCGCCCGCCGCGCCGAGGTGACCAAGGCCGAGGGCCAGAAACGCGCCGTCGAACTTCAGGCCGATGCAGAGCTTTATGCCGCCGAACAGACCGCCAAGGCCCGCCGCATCCAAGCCGAGGCTGAGGCCTATGCCACCGAAGTTGTTGCCAAGGCCATTGCCGAAAACGGGCTGGAGGCTGCACAGTATCAGGTTGCCCTGAAACAGGTGGAGTCCCTTACTGCGCTCGGCAAAGGCGAAGGCAAGCAGACCATCGTGGTCCCCGCCCACGCGCTGGAGGCCTTTGGCAATGCCTTCAGCCTGCTAAAAGGGGGCAAGTGATGGATGCCCCCTTCTGGGCCCTGTGGTGGGTCTGGGGCGCCGGCGCGCTGGTACTGGCCATCCTTGAGGTTCTGGCACCGGGCTTTGTCTTCCTGGGCTTTGCCATCGGCGCGGCGGTGGTGGCGCTGCTGCTGCTGGCCGGCGCCGGCATCACCCTGCCGCCGCTGCTCCTGATCTTCGCCGCCCTGTCGCTGGCGGCCTGGCTGGTGATGCGCAAGTTCTTCGCCCTGCCCAAGGGCCAGGTGAAGACCTTCAACCACGATATCAACGACTGATCCTCAGGCCGGAGCCCTCCTGGGCTCCGGTTCTGGCAAGGCTTTGCATGCCTGCCTTCATCCGGCGCATTCGTTTCGCTGACAGCGTCTGGCTGCCCCGTTCGGGCTAACCGGATGCCCGCGCTTTACTCTTCAAAGAGTCCAAGTCCGGCCGCTCCCATGACCTAACAAGGCACACTGGCTGTGCAGAAAGCAGCCGCCTCTTGCTTGCAAACTTTCACAAGTGCCGGAAGGAAGAACGCGTTGCCGAACGGAGCTGCAATTTGCTGCGGGTGCGCCAAAGTCAGCTATAAGGTGTCGATGGCGGTACTCAAATTGCACCAATGCAGGCTTTGATTGAAAACGACAGGCTACATTCTGACCGCGCCTGACAATGGATGATCCTCAATGTTTTGATACCGATCTATGAGTGTCGTCAAAAGATCATGCATAGGGCCAAATTGCTGATCGGCATCGCTGGACCTGACAGCGATTTTTGTGACCCGTAAACCTTGAGAGGTCTCGGTATTTTTGCTCCACAACAGGCGGACCCACGGACCGGGGTTAAATTCATCGGCTTGTTCCATGTAGCCAATGCCGCCTCGCAAGTCTTTTACGGACAGCGTGGCAAGCCGTCTGGCATAACCGGCGGATTGTGTCCTGTCATGGGCAAAGGCGCTAATTTCACCCGCCTGCATTCCAATGAAATCACTGCTGTAAGTCATCTCGTTATGAGCAATTTCTGACGATCTTTGCATCTCCGAGCGGTCTACAGAAATCACATCATCTTCGAAGCTGACATAAACTTCAGCTATTGTCTTAGCACTTGCGTAGCGGAGTAGTCCTCTTTCGTTCTTTGGAAAGTTACCCGCAAGGAAGTAGAGATACTCACCCATAGGTTCAACTTCCCAAAGCAACCCATTGAAAGTTGACGTGGTGGGTTCTTCGGGTGGAACATCAACCCAAACCGGGAGCTCAGCGGTTTCACCAATTTGTTGAATACTGACGACAGGGTGGGTCTGTAAGTTCTCGATATGGTTGCCTGCTGGTTTCACGACCTTTGCTTCAGGCCCCTGCCCTCGGAGCTTTTTCCACCAGTTCAAAGCGATACCCACCTCTGTTGGACCGACGGGACAATATCGCCCGCAGCAATAATAGAACAATGATATTCGTTTGCTTAATCAGATCACTGGATTCAAGGAAAATAGTAAGCCTTCTTTGATGCCCCTCACAGCATTCGCCAAAATGGTCTCTTTGTCCCCCTTCGCCGCATACCGTGCAAACTTCTGTTTCTGCCATCTGCCCCTTCAGCTGGCCCGCGGCCATACAGGCGCAGGGCTACAGCAAGCTCGCTTCTCAACCCTCAAAACCGGAACCCAACCCCGGCCAGCAGGCTGTGCGTCACCGCGTTATGGCGGAAGAAGCTGCCGGTGCTGCGGGCACCTTCTTCATACTCCACCCCCAGCCCGCGGTAGAGCACATAGATGGACGCGTTCTTCCAGCGGTGATGCACCAGGCCGCCCGCCAGCGACCAGCTTTCCTCCGACCCGGCGCCAAATCCGCCGATGTCCCCTTCCAGGGTAACGCTGAAGTTGTCCGACAGCCGCCGTTCCCAGCGCATGCCAACGACGGGATCGGTCCAGTCCGCCCCGCGCCACAGGGCCGCCCCAGGCAAG
The DNA here is from genome assembly GCF_000813965.1 of Leisingera sp. ANG-M7. Lineage (GTDB taxonomy): Bacteria > Pseudomonadota > Alphaproteobacteria > Rhodobacterales > Rhodobacteraceae > Leisingera. Next base: position 355,273 of record NZ_JWLI01000001.1, read on the forward strand.
GAGGCGGTCACATCCACATCCCAGTGGCGCAGGCCGCCGAAGACCTCAAACTGATCCAGCCCGCGCCCGAACCGGTAGGTCACCAGCGCCTCGGCCAGGTTCTGATCGTAGCGCACCCCGCCCGGCCCCACTGACGACAGCGCATTGGAATCGGCATCCAGCACCGCATAGCGCAGCCGGAAGCCGAAATTGCTGTAGTGGGTGCCCTCGAACTGCAGCATCCCGCCCGCCTGCAGCTGGTCGAACACATCGCCGGCGTCAATGGATACATCGCCGCCGGTCCAGCCCAGCTCGGTCGTGCTGTCGATGGAAGGCGCAACCATGAACGGCGTCAGCTGCCACTGCCAGCTTTCCCCAGCCGCGGCGGCAACCGCCCCAGCCAGACCCGCGGCGGCCGCCAGACTGACCTGGGCGGCAGCGCGTAGGGGTGCAATCGGATCAAGCATCGCTCCTCCCGGCGCACCAGTCCACCCGGCCCGGACGGCAAACAGCATCCGGTCCGCTGCAATCTGGCAGCCTTTACAAAAACATCGCGGGGGATTCACAACGTAGAGCGGGTGCAGCCCCAAATCAAATTTTCACATCAGCGTGAGGCACATTTCCCTAGCCCCGCCATGACCGCCGCCTCTGGACGCCGGGGCGCATATTCCCTATATAAACCGTCGGAAAATAGAACCGGGATCCTCATGACCAACCCTGCCGAACCGCTCGAAGGCGCCCCGCTGATCGCCCCCTCCTCCGTCAGCCACCCGCTGTACGAGGCTATCGTCGACGCCTGCCGCACCGTCTATGACCCGGAAATCCCGGTGAACATTTACGAGCTTGGCCTGATCTACACCATCGACATCAATGACGAAAACGACGTGAAGATCATCATGACCCTGACCGCGCCGGGCTGCCCGGTGGCAGGCGAGATGCCGGGCTGGCTGATCGATGCTGTATCGCCGGTCGACGGCGTCAAAAGCGTTGATGTCGAACTGACCTGGGAGCCGCCCTGGGGCATGGAAATGATGTCCGACGAGGCACGCCTCGAACTGGGCTTTATGTAAGGTTCCAAGCCCGCGCACCGCGCCGGTTGTCATGAGAATTTGATGCGCCCGTCATGCGGGCGCAATCCGGGTGTTACATACAGGCGCCACTCTCGGCGCAAATTTTGACCAACCGGAGAATTTTCAATGCGCTGCGCCCTGACTTCGGCAACCGCCCTGCTTGTGTCTACCGCCGTCTTTGCCGGCAATCCCCCGGTTGCGGCGGATACGGGCCTCAGCTACGGCCCCCGCCCCGCCTATCTGGTCTCCAAGCTGCCCGAGGGCGCTCTGAAAGAGAAGCTGCAGTCCTGCCTAGGCCAGACGCCCCAGCGCACGGATTTCTCCATCGGCCACCGCGGCGCGCCACTGATGTTCCCCGAACACACCGCCGAATCCAACATCGCCGCTGCGCAGATGGGCGCCGGCATTCTGGAATGCGATGTCACCTTCACCAAGGATCTGGAGCTGGTCTGCCGCCACGCCCAGAACGACCTGCACACCACCACCAACATCCTGACCTCGGATCTGGCGGACACCTGCATCACATCGTTCACCCCGGCGGACGGCGAAACACCTGCTAACGCCGAGTGCCGCACCTCCGACATCACGCTGGCCGAGTTCCGCACCCTGCAGCCCAAGATGGACAGCGCGGACAAAACGGCCCTGACCGCCGAAGCCTACCAGGGCGGCACCGCCAGCTGGCGCTCCACCCTGTTCGCCGGCGACGCCACCAGCATGACCCACGCAGAGTCGATCGAACTGTTCAAATCGCTGGGCGCCAAATTCACCCCGGAACTGAAGAGCCCGGCAGTGGAAATGCCCTTCAACGGCTTCTCCCAGGCCGACTACGCCCAGAAGCTGATTGATGAATACAAGGCCGCCGGCATCCCCGCCTCCGACGTCTGGGCGCAAAGCTTCAACCTGAACGACGTGCTCTACTGGATTGAAAACGAGCCGGAATTCGGCAAGCAGGCGGTGTTCCTCGACGCCAGTTACAACCTCGAAGGCTTCGACCACAATAACCCGGCAACCTTCCCGCATGACTTTGCCGCGCTGCACGCCAAAGGTGTCAACTACATCGCGCCGCCGATGTGGATGCTGGTCACTGCTGAGAATGGCAAGATCGTCCCCTCGGCTTATGCCAAGGATGCCAAGGCGGCGGGCCTCAAGCTGATCACCTGGACCCTGGAACGCTCCGGCCCGCTGGCCTCAGGCGGCGGCTGGTACTTCCAGTCCGTCTCCGACCTGACCACCGATGACAGCATGTACTACCAGCTGCTGGACGTGCTGGCCCGGGATGTGGGGGTGCAGGGCGTGTTCTCCGACTGGCCCGCCACCACCACCTTCTACGCGAACTGCATGGGGCTCTGACCACCGTCCTTCCCCCCGCGACGGACACCCCATCAATGGCCGCCTCCCTGCCCAGGAGGCGGCCTCTTTTAATTCTGCATATCGGGTATATCTTATGCATCCCTGTCGCATCCGGGGTTGAGCCGCCCCGGCAGCCATCCTAGATAACAAGGGAAGCGCAAGGAGACTTACATGTTCGGCATTCCCGGCAAACAGGCGGTGACGATGACGCCCAAGGCTGCGGCCCAGATCGCCAAGCTGATGGCAAAGGACGGCCACGCCGGCCTGCGCATCGGCGTCAAAAAGGGCGGTTGCGCGGGCATGGAATACACCATGGAATATGTCGACGCGCCCGATCCCAATGACGAGGTCGTGGAACAGGACGGCGCCCGTATCCTGATCGCGCCGATGGCGCAGATGTTCCTGTTCGGGACAGAGATCGACTATGAGGTCACGCTGCTGGAAAGCGGCTTCAAGTTCAACAACCCCAATGTCACCGAGGCCTGCGGCTGCGGCGAGTCGATCTCCTTCAAGGAAGCGCCCGGAACCTGATCCGGCGCCAAAGCTATGAAAACACCGGGCGGGGCTTTCCCCGCCCTTTTGCTTTTCAGGTCATCGCCCAAGCGAATTGCGCCGCCCCGCCGCCGGTGCTACCAGTCACGCCGAAACACCACATTTCGGAGGCCCCCCATGCGGCGGAAACTGGCAGCAGGCAATTGGAAGATGAACGGCACCGGCACGAGCCTCGCGGAACTGGCGGCACTTGCGGAAAGCCATGCACGCCCCGCAGCCGACATTCTGATCTGCCCGCCTGCAACCCTCTTGTCCCGCGCCGCGGACACCGCCAAGGGCGGCACCGTTGCCATCGGCGGCCAGGACTGCCATGCAAACGCCTCCGGCGCCCACACCGGCGATCTGTCGGCTGCGATGCTGAAGGACGCAGGCGCCTCCGCCGTGATCCTCGGCCACTCCGAACGCCGGGCCGACCATGGGGAGACCGATGCACAGGTCTGCGCCAAGGCTGAGGCCGCCATCGGCGAGGGCCTCATTGCGGTGATCTGCATTGGCGAAACCCTGGCGGAACGCGAAGCCGGCGATACGCTGAAAGTGGCCGGCACCCAGCTTGCAGGCTCCGTTCCCGCTTCGGCCACCGGTGAAAACACCGTGATCGCCTATGAACCGGTCTGGGCCATCGGCACCGGCAAGGTGCCAACGCTGGAGCAGATCGCAGAGGTTCACGATTTCCTGCGCGCCGAGCTCACCGCCCGTTTCGGCGCGGAAACCGCAGACAGCATCCGGCTGCTCTACGGCGGCTCGGTCAAACCGTCGAACGCCGCGGAAATCTTTGCCGTCTCCAACGTCGACGGCGCGCTGGTGGGCGGCGCCAGCCTCAAGGCCGCGGATTTCTCCCCGATCATCACCGCGCTGGAAGCCAGCTGATACGCGCCTTGCGGCGCGTGCCTCCGGCGGGGATATTTTCAGCCAGATGAAGAACGGATCCCCTGTTCATCTGGCAGGAAATATCCTGGGGTGAATGCGCCCGCGGCGCAGAGGGGCAAAGCCCCTGCCCTGAAATGACAAACGCCCCGGTCTCCCGGGGCGTTTCTTTTTGGCAAATCGCCTACTTTGTTATGATCTCCGGCCCCATCACCGCATTTGGCAGCACGGTCGACAGCCAGGGCACATAGGTGATCAGGATCAGGAACACGAACAGCACTGCCAGGAACGGCAGGGCCGCACGCACCACCCCCATCATCGGCATCCCCGCCACGCCCGAGGTCACGAACAGGTTCAGGCCAACTGGCGGGGTGATCATGCCGATCTCCATGTTAACCACCATGATGATGCCCAAGTGGATCGGGTCGATGCCCAGCTCGATGGCAATCGGGAACACCAGCGGCGCCACGATCACCAAGAGGCCCGAAGGCTCCATGAACTGGCCGCCGATCAGCAGGATCACGTTGACGACGACCAGGAACATCACCGGGCCAAAGCCCGCCGACAGCATCGCATTGGCGATATGCTGCGGCACCTGCTCATCGGTCAGCACATGCTTCAGGATCAGCGCATTGGCGATCACGAACAGCAGCGTCACGGTCAGCTTGCCCGCCTCAAACAGCGTGTGCTTGGTGTCGCTGTGGAAGAAGGCAGTGACCAGCGCATAAGGTTTCTTCAAGAGCGGCGTCTTCGCCTCGCCCTCGCCGTTCGACAGCGGCCCCATGTCCTTGTACACAAAAGACGCGATCAGGAAGGCATAGACCGCCGCCACCGCCGCCGCTTCAGTCGGGGTGAAGATGCCGCCATAGATGCCGCCCAGGATGATCACGATCAGGAACAGCCCCCAGCCGGCCTCGCGGCCTGAAGTGATGATCTCGCCCCAGCCCTTCCACTCGCCCTTCGGCAGGTTCTTGACCTTGGCCATCACATAGATGGTGACCATCAGGAACAGACCGGCCAGCAGGCCCGGAATGACACCGGCCAGGAACATCCGCCCGACAGAGACCTCTACCGCCGCCGCATAGACCACCATCACGATCGACGGCGGGATCAGAATGCCCAGGGTGCCTGCGTTACAGATCACGCCGGCCGCGAACTCCTTGGTGTAGCCCACCTGCCGCATGCCTGCGATCACGATGGAGCCGATGGCCACCACGGTCGCGGGCGACGACCCGGACAGCGCGGCAAACAGCATACAGGCAAACACGCCAGCGATCGCCAGACCGCCCGGCAGATGGCCAACGCAGGCGATGGAGAAACGGATGATCCGCCGCGCCACGCCGCCCGTCGTCATGAAGCTTGAGGCCAGGATGAAGAACGGGATCGCCAGCAGGGTGAAATGCCCCTCGAAGGCTTCAAACAGCGTACCTGCGACCGACGCCAGCGAGCTGTCGGAATAGATCAGCAGGAAAATGGTCGAGCTGAGGCCGAGGGACACCGCAATCGGCACCCCGATCAGCAGCAGGCCGATCACCATCGCAAAGAGGATTACCACTTCCATCAGTCATGCTCCCCGCGCTGCGCTTGCACTTCTGCAATTTCGTCTTCGACCTCGTGGCTGGCGACCAGACGGTCGGCCTCGCCGCGGGCAATCTGGAACGCCGCCTGGATGAAGCGGAACACCAAGAGCAGCATCGACACCGGCAGCACCACATAAGGCACCACTTTCGGCAGTTTCTCGTAAGAATCGCCGTAATTGATCAGGTCCTCCAGGAACTTGAAGACCGCCACCATCGGCACGTCCTGCACCTCATAGAAGCTCTGGCTGCGCGCCTTCATGTCCAGCCCGGTCGGAAACCAGCGGCCGGAGGTGGGCGGCAGGTCGGCAAACACCGCCCAGTAGTCATAAGCGCCCTTCAGCAGGAGCAGCGAAAACACGATGCAGCATCCGGCAGCAAACAGGCCCACCGCCTTGCGCGCACCCGGCGCCAGCATGTTGACGATGGCATCAACGCCCAGATGCGCGTGGGTCTTGACCGCATAAGACGCCCCCAGCAGCACCAGCCAGGCAAACAGGAACACGGTCAGCTCCAGCGCCCATAAAATGTTTGAATTGAACACGAAGCGTGCGATCACGTTAGCGAAGGTGATCGCCGTCATCAGCCCCAGCAGAAGCGCGATCAGGGTTTCTTCGAGTGAATTGATAAGCCCGCTCGGGCCGGTTCTGGACCCCGCCATGGCTGCCTCCCAAGTTTTGCGGAAAGAAGGGGTGCAGGCGGCGGATCCCCGCGCCGCCTGCGGTCACGGGGCGCCCGTGCAGGGCACCCCGGAGGTGGCCTTTAGAGGCCTGCGTTGATGGCTTGCGCCGCGTCGATCTTCTCCTGGCCGACGTCGCCTGCGAATTTCTCCCACACAGGCTTCATCGCCTCGACCCAGGCCGCGCGCTGCTCAGGGGTCAGCTCGCGCACCACGCCGCCGGCGTCGATGATCGCCTGGCGTGCTTCGCCGTTGACCTTGGTCGACTCCGCGTTGCGGGTCGCGGTCACCTCGTTCAGGATGTTCAGGAACTGGTCGCGCACTGCCGGATCCAGGCTGTCCAGCCAGTCAACCGAGGTCACAACCAGATAGTCCAGCGCGCCGTGGTTGGTTTCGGTGATGCCGTCCTGCACCTCAAAGAACTTCTTGCCGTAGATGTTGGACCAGGTGTTTTCCTGCCCGTCGACAACCCCCTGCTGCAGCGCGCCGTAAACTTCCGAGAACGCCATTTTCTGCGGGCTGCCGCCGATTGCTTCCATCTGCGCCACCAGCACGTCAGAGGATTGCACGCGGAACTTCAGCCCGTTGGCGTCAGACGGCTCGACCAGCGGCTTGTTGGCGGACATCTGCTTCATGCCGTTGTGCCAGTAGCCCAGCCCCTGCAGGCCGCGGCGCTGCATCGAGTTCAGCATCTCCTGGCCGGTCTCGGACGCCTGGAAGGCATCCACGGCCTCGATGTTCTTGAACATGAACGGCAGGTCGAACAGGCGGAACTGCTTGGTGAACTTCTCGAATTTCGAGAGCGACGGCGCGGCCAGCTGCACATCACCCTGCAGCATCGCTTCCAGCACCTTGTTGTCATTGTAGAGCGTGGAGTTCGGATAGACTTCCAGGCACATGGTGCCATTCATCTCTTCGTTCACGCGCTTTTCCAGCAGCGCCGCGGCAATCCCCTTGGGGTGCTTGTCGGTGTTGGTGACGTGGCTGAACTTCACCACGATCTCGCCGTCGTCACAAGCGGCGCTTGCGGCGCCTGCGGAAACGGCCAGAGCCAATGCGGTGGCGGCAGTTGTCAGGAATTTCATGGTTTTTCCTCCCAGAAAAATCGTCTGTAATCCGATGGTGCACTCAGCGCATGGCTGAGGCCTGGCAAGAGCATCCCAAGTTGCGGAAAACCGCTCAAGAATTGATTCGAGAATCACGGCGGCATGGGATTTTCCGCAATTTTGCATAGGCTTACGGACCTGCGAAAATGCGCCCGCGATGTGCCTGCAGCAAGCTGTGCGAAAACCCGCACAGGGCATTCCGGGCTTTGTGCGGAAAACCGCACAAATGTTAGCGCCGGACAGCAGCACACGGGAATCGCCCCCTACTTCAGGCTGAAAATATCCCCGTCCCACTGCCCGTCAGGCGGCTATGCCGCCGAGAGGGGGGGGCTCCCGGCCTCGCCTAATTCGCCCCGGCCCCGGGGTGTTGCGCCCCCACCGTACGCACCGCTTGCCGCTCCTTAACCCGGGCTTGCGATACTCACTCCCGTCGCGACACCGGTGCGGACTGACACCCCGCACCACCAGGAGACCACAGGGCCCCCGAGACCACCTCTTCATCGGGTTCAGGGGCGTCCCGCACCGAAGGCTTCAGCGGACATGGGGGCTTGCGACCCCCGTCCTCCCTCCGCCTTTGGCCCCACCCAGGGCCTCCCGGCGGCGCCGCCTCCTTAACGGCCCCGGCCACAGCGCCGGACAGAACGAACCGCAAGGTTCCCGGCCAAACGCCCTTAGCGGCGGTAATCCTCGGGCCGGATGCCATAGCGGGCCAGCTTGTCATAAAACGTCTTGCGCGGCAGCTTCAGGGCTTCGGCGGCCGCAGCCGCGCGCCCGTTGGCACGGCCCAGCGCCGCAATCAGCAGAGAGCGCTCCACCTGCGCCATCTGCTCCGCCAGCCCCAGCCCGGCCGCCGCTGCGGCTTCCTCAGGCATTCCCAGCACAAACCGCATCGCCGCCGACATCAAAGATCTCGCATTGCCCGGCCAATCCTGCGCCATCAGCGCCGCCAGATGGTCCTGGCTGATCTCCGGCGGCTCGATCCCTGCCTGCTCTGCGGCTTGCGCCACGTAATGGCGGAACAGCACTGGAATGTCGCCAGGACGCTCCGCCAGCGAGGGGATCCGCACACGCATCACATCCAGCCTGTAGAACAGATCGGCGCTGAACTTCCCTGCCTGCGCCAGTTCTGCCAGACTGGCGCTGGAGCCCGCGATGATCCGCACCCCGCCGCCCTGCTCCAGCTGCGCCAGCAGCGCGTATTGCGCCGCCTCCGGCAGCGCCTGCACCTCATCCAGAAACAGCGATCCGCCCGCCGCCTCCTGGCACAGCTCCGCCACGGTTTCCGCCGCCAGCCCTGCGGCCGGGCGTTTCACAAAGGGCCCCTGCGCGGCGGGCGACATCAGGTGGATGACCTCGGCCACCTTGGAAATGCCGCTGCCCGGCGCGCCGGTGACCAGCACCTCTGCCCCTGTCGGCGCCACCGCCCGCACCCGCTGGCGCATCTCCTTGGCCTGCGGCGAGGTCCCGAACAGCAGGCGTGCCGCCGGGTCGCCGGTTTCCAGCTGGTGCTTCAGCCGCCGGTTTTCCAGCACCAGCGCCCGGGTTTTCAGCGCACGCTCCAAGACCGGCAGAAAGTCGGCAGGCGCGCAGGGTTTCTCCAGGAAATCAAAGGCGCCTTGCGACATCGCCTTCACGGCCATCGGAATGTCGCCCTCGCCGGTCAGCAGCACCACCGGCAATTCCTCATCCGCGCCGCGGGCATAGTCCAGCAGGTGAAACCCGTCCCGCCCCGGCATCCGGATGTCGGAAACGATAATGCCGCCGAACGCCGGCGTGATGTGATCCTTGGCCGCCACAAACGAGCCGCAGACCACAACATCCAGGTCGTTCAGCTCCAGTGTCTGCGCCAGTGCCTCGCGCACCGCCGCGTCATCATCCACCAAGAGAACCTTGCGGGTCATGCGGCGTCTCCCTTTTCTTCACCCTCGCGCCACGGCTCCAGCTCCACCGTGAACACGGCGCCGCCGCCGGTGTTGGCGCCGCGGATATTGCCGCCAAAGCTTTGCACCAGCCCGTATGAGATCGACAGCCCCAGCCCCATACCCTCGGAACTGCCCACCGCCTTGGTGGAATAGAAGGGATCAAACATTTTCTCCGGCTCCTTGATGCCAGGGCCGCTGTCCTGCACCCTCACCTGCAGCCGCGGCCCGGTGTCGACGGTGATCGAGATCACCTTCTCCTCCTGCCCCTGCATGGCATCGGCGGCATTGTTGATCAGATTCACAAAGACCTGCGTCAGCCGCACCTCGCCGCCCCAGGCATGGACCACCCCGCCGCAGGCCGCCGCGTTCCACCGGAGGTCAATATGGTCAGCCTTCAGCCGCGGCGCGGTCAGCTCCACCGCGGCGTCAATCACCTGCACCAGATCGACCTGCCCCATCGGCTCGCTTTCGTTGCGCACGAAGGCGCGCAGGTTCTTGATGATCCGCGCCATCCGCGCCGCCATGTCGGCAATCCGGCCCAGGTTTTCACTGGTGCGCTCCGCCTTGCCGCGCTCCAGAAAGGCGGCGCCATTCTCGGCGAATTGCTGTATTGCCATCAGGGGCTGGTTCAGCTCATGGCTGATCCCTGCCGACATCTGGCCCAGCGCCGACAGCTTGCCCGCCTGCACCAGATCCTCCTGCGCCCGCTTCAGGGCCGCTTCGGCCTCCTCCCGCTCGCGCACCTCGCGGCGCAGCTGGGTGTTGGCCGCCGACAGGTCGCGGGTGCGCTGCTCAACCCGGCTCTCCAGCACCGCGTTGGCCTCCGCCAGAGTGCGCCGCCGCTCCATCACGATGAACAGCATCGCACCCAGCGCCAGGCACACCGCCGCCAGCGCCGCCGCCTGCAGCAGCGCGATCCGCCGGGCCGGCGCCACATCCACCAGGATCTCCCCGGTCATGCCGATGACCGGCAAGCCTACTGTCAGATGCAGCGCCTGCGCAGGCAGATAGGGGCTGCCCTCCAGGCTCCAGATCTCATGCCCGGCAAAATAGTCCCGTCCCGTCACGCTTGGATTCTGCCCGTCAGCGCCGCGCTGCCAGAACAGCAGCTCCGTGCGGTTGGCAATGAATACCTCTCCGCGCTCGTCAGTAAAGAACACCGCGGGCAAGGAGCCGCGCCAGGTCTGCTCCACGTCTCCGACATCCGCGACCACAACCAGCGCGCCCCGCACCCGGCCCTCACCGGAAAAGGCAGGGGCCGCATAGAAATAGGCCCGCTTGCCCTCCGCTGGCAGCACCCCATGGCCGGTGCCCAGCGCGCCCTGCGTGGCCCGGATGAAATAATCCTCCGCTGCCACGCTGGCGCCAGTCACCCCTTCGGCCGCCGCCAGCACCCGCCCGTCTGCGGCAGCAAAGAACACATCCAGCGCCGCGGTCTTGTCGGCGACCGCGCGCAAGAGCTCCGCCGCCTCTGCCCGCGCTTCGGGCGAAGACAAATCCGCCAGCACCGGATGCTCTGCCGTCAAAACCGCCAGTTCCTGATAGACTTGCAGCTGGGTGCTGACGCGGTCCGACGCCAGCGCCAGATCCGCAGCGCTGCGCTCTGCCAGGCCGTTCAGCGCCTGACGGTATCCGTAAGACCAGACCGCAAGCGCCAATGCCGCCACGGCCACGAGGAACCCGGCAGGCAGGCTCCAGCGGAGATAGTGCTGTGTTTTCATTGCGGCACGTTATCAAAGCGCCCCTTGCATTGACCAGATGCAACGGCAACAACCGGTGTATGAAGACTTTAAACCAATCCCCCACCGATCCCGCCTTTGTGCAGGACCCTTACTCTTTCTATGCTGCAGCCCGGGAACAAGGGCAGCTGCACCACTGGCAGGACTACGGCATGGTCGCCGCCTTCGGCCATTCAGCGGTGCATATGCTGCTGCGCGACCGCCGCTTCGGCCGCGAGGTGCCGAAAGAGCTGCGCAAGCCCGGCCCCGCCCATCTGGCCCCCTTTCTGGCGGTGGAGGCGCACTCCATGCTGGATGCCGAGCCGCCCCGCCACACCCGCCTGCGCCGCCTGGTGCTGCACGCGTTCACCTCCCGCGGAATCGCGGCGCTGGAACCGGGGATCAGGGACCTGTGCCACCAGCTGATCGACGCCTTTCCGGATCAGCCCTTTGACCTCTTGGAGGCCTATTGCACACAGGTTCCGGTGGTGACCATCTGCCGCCTTCTGGGTGTTCCCGAAGAGATGGGCGCCAATCTCGTGGACTGGTCGCACAAGATCGTGGCGATGTATCAGGCCGCGCGCACAGAGGCGACAGAGCACACTGCAGCGCAGGCGGCTCAGGAGTTCACGGACTTTTTGCAGGGCTACATCGCGGAACGCCGCAACGATCCCCGTGACGACCTGATCACCCGGCTGATCGCCGCTGAGGAAGAAGGCGACAAGCTGTCCACCGACGAACTGATTGGCACCTGCATCCTGCTCTTGAACGCAGGCCACGAGGCTACAGTGCATTCGCTGGGCAACGGGGTGAAAACCATGTTGCAGCAGGGCTGGCAGCCGGAGTGGCTGGCGCCGGAAGGGATCGAGGGGCTGGTGGAGGAAATCCTGCGCTTTGATCCGCCGGTGCATCTGTTCACCCGCTACGCCTATGAGGAGGCAGAGGTGTTCGGCCACACCTTCCAGCGCGGCGATCAGGTGGCGCTGCTGCTGGGTGCTGCCAACCGCGACCCGAAGGCGCTGGACGATGCGGATAAGTTCGATCCCGCACGCCCGCCCAAGGTGAACAAGAGCTTTGGCGGCGGGTTGCATTTCTGCGTCGGCGCGCCGCTGGCGCGGCTGGAAATGCAGATCGCCCTGCCGATCCTGTTCGCGCGCTGTCCGGACCTGAGGCTGGCGGCGGAGCCGGAATACTCCAACACCTTCCACTTCCACGGCCTCACCCGGCTGATGGTGGCCCGCAGCTGAAGCCCCGGGCGCTCCCGCCCGCGCTGCAAGGATCACAGATCCCCTTGCGCGGTTGGGCCGGGCGCCGCTGACGCGGCGCGGCGCGCGCCCCTTTTCACCTTTGGCTAAATACTCCGGGGGTGAGGCGCCCCGGCGCCGAGGGGGCAGCGCCCCCTCCCGCCCTCCTACCGCGCCCGTCCGGGGCGTTACTCCGGCAAGACCGGCAGGGCTGCCATGCCGGGACTGTTGAGCAGCCACTCCCGGAAGGCCGCCACCTTGGGGTCATTCCATTTCTGCCGTTCGCCGATCAGCGCATAGGACCCCTGCGGAGTGGCGCAGGCCATTTCCGGGAAGGGCAGCACCAGATCACCCCTTTCCAGTTCATCGCGGCACAGGACCAGATCCGCCATCACCACGCCGGTCCCGATAACCGCAGCACGGGTTGCCATATCGAGGTTCGGAAAGACTTCGCCGCTGTCCGGGTCTACCCCCTCCACCCCGAAGTGCCCCAGCCAGGTGTGCCAGTCCTGGCGGCGCGGGGTTTCATGCAGCAGCCTGAGACCCGCCAGCGCCGCAGGACCGTCCGCAAGCGCAGGCAGCAGCGATGGCGCGCAGGCGGGTGAGAGGATCATGCCGAACAGCGGCATCACCTCGATATCCGCAGGCCGTCCCGGGATGTTTTCTAGCGATATGCCCAGATCGTACTCCGACCGTTCAAATCCCTTGCTGCCGTAAAAGTCGGTGGCCAGCCGCAGCGTGATCTCCGGATGCGCGGCGCGGAACAGCTCCAATTGCGGCAGCAGCCAGCGCAGCGACAGCGTCGGCGGGCAGATCACCCGCAATTCCGACGCATCCGCCGCGATCTGCCCCAACTCGCGCTGCATCATCGCAAAGGCGTCGGTCAGCACCGGATAAAGCCGCTGCCCCGCCGCCGTCAGCGCCACCCCGCGGGCTCCCCTGTGAAACAGCTGCACGCCGATGTGGTCCTCGAGGATTTTCACCTGGCGGCTGATCGCACCGCGCGTGACGAACAGCTCCTCCGCGGCAGCGATAAAGCCCTGATGGCGGGCGGCGGCCTCAAAGGCGCGCAGGGAATTCAGGGGCGGCAGGCGCATCAGATCACCATGGATCAGTTTTCCTGATCCATGGTGGAGATTAACTGGTTTGCGCGCAAGCCCCGCAGCCTCTATCTCTCAGAGGCCCGAACGGAGGAATTGCCATGACAGCATATTGTGAGAAAGCGCACTCCCGGAACCATGCGGTTCTCATCCGCGGCGTGCTTGGCTGGATTTCAGGCCTGGCTGGACTGAGAAAAACTGCGCCTTGTTCCGCGGCAGCCACGAAACCAGTGCAAGTGCCGCACCGCGACCTGGAGCGGCTGTCCGGGATCTCTCCGCACCTGCTGGCCGATATCGGGGTCGTGCCAGCCAGCGCTACCGAGGACACATCCCCGTGGCGGCTGCAGGACGGGCGCCATCTGCTGCTGCGCCCGCCGCTGTGAGATCCGGGGCGGCCTGCCGGCCGCCGCCACGCGCCTTCAGCTGCCCAGCGGCAGCATGGTGGTCGACTTGATCTCTTCCATCGACAAAAGCGCAGTCACATTGTGCACCTTCACCTCTGAAATCAGCGCCTGATAAAAGACGTCATATGCACGGGCGTTCTGCACGCGCACTTTCAAAATATAGTCGATGTCGCCCGCCAGCCGGTGCGCCTCTTGCACCTCGGGGCGTTCCTGCAGTGCTTTCAGGAACTTGGCCTGCCATTCCGCCTCATGCTCCGAGGTGCGGATGAGGACAAAGAAACAGGCCTCGAACCCCAGGGAATCCGCATCCAGCAGCACTGTCTGCTGGCCGATCACCCCGGCCTCCTTCAGCTTGCGGATGCGATTCCACACCGGGGTCTTGGAAGACCCCACCCGGCGGGCTATTTCATCCAGCGACTGGCTGGCGTCGCGCTGCAGTTCAGCCAGAATTTTCCGGTCCGTGCCGTCGATCCGCACCGTCATTCCTGTTTTCTCCTTTTGTGAGGACCAATCGGCCCGATGTCCCGCCGCGGCAAAACCAATGTTCTTATTTATCCGCCCATATAGCGCAATACCGGGAATATTTCCTATATCTACCCTCAAGTCAAACACACTCAGAGGGTACAGGAATGTCCGCACCATCTATACATGCTGCCAATGCCGCCACTCACGTCCGTGGCAGCATGGACTGTATGGTTGCAGGCCAGGTGTGCTTTGCGGGTTCCGGCCCCGGCGATGCGGAGCTGCTGACCCTGAAAGCCCTGCGCGCCCTGCAATCCGCCGATGTGATTCTGCATGACCGTCTGGTGAGTGCTGAAATCCTCGCGCTGGCCGGCCCGCAGGCGGTGCTGGAAGACGCCGGCAAGGAAGGTTTCGGTGCTCAGGTCTCCCAGGCCGACATCAACGCCCGTCTGGTCGAGCTGGCCAAGCAGGGCAAGAAGGTGTTGCGCCTCAAGGGCGGCGATCCTGCAATCTTTGCCCGCTTGGATGAGGAGCTGACCGCCTGCGAGGAAGCCGGCATCGCTTACACCATCATTCCCGGCATCACCGCCGCCTCTGCGGCCGTGGCCGCCATCGGCCAGAGCCTGACGCAGCGCGGCCGCAATACATCGGTCCGGTTCCTGACTGGCCACGCGATGACCGGCTTTGCCGACCACGACTGGGCCGCATTGGCGCGCCCGGGCGAGGTTGCTGCTGTCTACATGGGCAAGAAATCCGCCCGCTTTGTGCAGGGCCGCCTGATCATGCATGGCGCCGACCGTGCAACGCCGGTGACCATCATCGAAAACGCCTCGCGCCCCGATCAGCGGGTGCTGGAAACAACGCTGGACCGCCTGCCCGCCGACTTGGATGCGGCTGGTTTCGATGGCCCTGCCCTCACATTCCTGGGTCTTGCCCCGCGCCAGGCGGCGGCAGCCCTGAACGATCTCAAAACGGAGCTTGCATAATGGCCCGCGCCTTTACACCCAAAGTCATCACCGCCAACGACCTGCTCGAGGGCGACGTGATCTACTTCACCGCCGAAGACACCTGGACCCGCGAGCTGTCGGAGGCTGAGCTGATCACCGACGAGGCAGACGCCCAGCTGCGCCTGCTGGAAGCGGAGAAGCAGAACATCAAAATCGTCGGCGCCTATCTGGCCGACGCCAAGGCAGGCCCGAACGGCCCCGAGCCGACCCACTTCCGCGAGGAATTCCGCCGCACCGGCCCCTCGAACTACTTCCATGGCAAGCAGGAGGCGCAAGCCAATGTATAAGTACAACGAGTTTGACGAAGCCTTCCTGGCAGAACGCAACGCCCAGTTCCGCGCCCAGGTCGAGCGCCGCATCGACGGCTCCCTCACCGAGGATGAGTTCAAGCCGCTGCGCCTGATGAACGGCGTCTACCTTCAGCTGCACGCCTATATGCTGCGGGTTGCGGTCCCCTATGGCACCCTGAACCCGAACCAGATGCGCACCCTGGCGCTGCTGGCCGAGAAGTGGGACAAGGGCTACGGCCATTTCACCACCCGCCAGAACATCCAGTACAACTGGCCGAAACTGCGCGACCTGCCGGACATGCTGGACGCGCTGGGTGAAGTCGGGCTGCACGCCATCCAGACCTCGGGCAACACCATCCGCAACACCACCGCCGACCATTTCGCCGGTGCCGCCGCGGATGAGCTGACCGACCCACGCCCCTATGCCGAGCTGATCCGCCAGTGGTCCACCGACCACCCGGAATTCCAGTTCCTGGGCCGCAAGTTCAAGATTGCCATCACCGGCAGCAGCGCCGACCGCGCTGTGATCAAGGCGCATGACGTGGGCCTGCAGGTGGTGGAACAGGACGGCAAGATCGGCTTCAAGGTGATCGTCGGCGGCGGCCTGGGCCGTACCCCGATGATCGGCCAGGTGCTGCGCGAGTTCCTGCCGCAGGCAGACCTGCTGCCCTACCTGGAGTCGGTTCTGACCGTCTACAACGTGCTGGGCCGCCGCGACAACAAGTACAAGGCGCGCATCAAGATCACCGTTTCCGAGAACGGCATCGACACCTACCGCGCGATGACCGAGGAAGCCTTTATGGCGATCCGCGGCCAGTACGACGGCACCGACCAGCAGCTGCTGGAAGAGATCAAGACGCATTTCCAGGCGCCGGAGTTCCGCTCCGCCCCGACCGATGCGTTCGATGCAGCCTATGCAAACGACCCGGTGTTCCGCGCCTGGGCCGACACCAACCTCGCAGAGCACCGCGCCGACGGCCACGCCATCGCCACCATCTCGATCAAGGCGCATGGGGCAACCCCGGGCGACGCGTCCGCCGAGCAGATGCGGGTGATGGCTGACCTCGCAGAGCAGTACGGCTATGGCGAGCTGCGCATCAGCCACCAGCAGAACGTGATCCTGCCGCATGTCCACAAGAACGACCTGCCGGCAATCCACGCAACCCTGAAGGCAAACGGCCTGGCCACTGCAAACATCGGCCTGATCTCGGACATCATCGCCTGCCCGGGCATGGATTACTGCGCGCTGGCAACCGCCCGCTCGATCCCGGTCGCGCAGGAGATTGCAACCCGCTTTGACGAGCTGAAGATGGAGCACGATATCGGCCATCTGCAGATCAAGATCTCGGGCTGCATCAACGCCTGCGGCCACCACCATGTTGCCCATATCGGCATTCTTGGTTTGGACCGCGCGGGCGTCGAGAACTACCAAATCACCCTGGGCGGCGACGCCACCGAGACGGCCGCCATCGGCACCCGCACCGGCCCCGGCTTTGCCTATGACGAGATCGTTCCCGCCGTGGAGCGCATCGTCGAGGTCTACATGGCCCAGCGTGAGAGCGCCGAGGAAACCTTCCTCGAAACCTACCGCCGGATCGGCATGGAGCCGTTCAAGGCAGCACTGTACCCCGAGGCTCAGAAAAAGGTCGCCTGATCTGATGTTCCAACCAGCCGGAAATAGGCCCGCCGGAGAAGCAGAGCTTCTCCGGGACCGGGAGCTGGCCGCCAAGGCGGAAGCGCTGAATGCGCGCTACCGCCACCATTCGGCCACCTCGGTAATGGAGGGCGCATTGCGGGATGCAGGGCACATCGCCCTGGTCTCCTCTTTCGGCGCGGAATCCGTGGTGCTCTTGCACATGGCCGCGATCATCGACCCGATGACCCCGGTTGTGTTCGTGGACACCGAACTGCTGTTCACCGAAACGCTGATCTATCAGCAGGAAGTGAGCGAGCGGCTGGGCCTGCGCAATGTGCGCATCATCCGCGCCGATGACATCGCCGAGAAGGACCCCTATGGGGCCCTCAAGTTCAGCGACAAGGACGCCTGCTGCACGCTGCGCAAGACCGTGCCGCTGCAAAAGGCGCTGGCGGGTTACGACGGCTGGATCACCGGCCGCAAGCGGTTCCAGGCCGGCACCCGTGCGGCGCTGGAGTTCTTCGAGGTCGAGGAAGGCACCGGGCGGCTGAAGATCAACCCGCTGGCCCATTGGGCGCCCGAGGACGTGCGCGCCTATATGGATGAGAACCGCCTGCCCCGCCATCCACTGGTGGCCAAGGGCTATCCCTCGATCGGCTGCGCGCCCTGCACCAGCCCGGTCAAGGAGGGCGAAGATCCGCGCGCCGGCCGGTGGCGCGGAGAGAACAAAGAAGAATGCGGCATCCACGTGGTGGACGGCCAAATGGTACGCACAGGAGCGTGAGTGAGATGACTGTTATCGTGACCGACACCGGCTTTGCCGCCGACGACTGGACCACCGGCTTTGAGGGATCAGACGTGCTGGAGCTGGCCTCCGACGCCAATCTGAACGACGTGTCGCTGGACGGCGTGGAGCTGGTCCGGGTGCAATTCCCAAGCTTTGCCGACGGCCGCGGCTTCACCCTGGCCCGCCAGCTGCGGCTGAAGGGCTACCAGGGCCGCCTGCGCGCCTTTGGCCATGTGATTGCAGACCAGTATGCCATGGCCCGCCGTTCCGGCTTTGACGAGGTCGAGCTGACTGACGAGCTGGCCGCCCGCCAGCCCGAGGACCAGTGGCTGGCCCGCGCCAACTGGAAAGACCACAGCTATCAGGCCCGCCTGCGCGGCAGCACCGCTGCCCGCTAAGCCAGCCCCCGAACCCGGGAACGCTCCCTGAAACCGGCTCCGTTGCGTCAAACGCGGGGCCGGTTTCGCAAAACAGGGGGTTTTCCTGACATGTATCAAGGACTAATCAGAGGTGCCGGCTACTCCTCCGGCAGTGGAACCGATGAATGAGATGACACCCGTGACCGACACTGCAACCGACCCGAAACCGGCCAAGGCCGTGCCGGCGCTGCCCGACGCCCAGACCGTGACCCAGGTGAAACACTGGACCGACCGGCTGTTCTCCTTCCGCTGCACCCGGCCCGCGTCCCTGCGCTTCCGCTCCGGCGAGTTCGTGATGATCGGCCTGATGAATGATCCGGACCCCAAGACCGGTAAGGTGAAGCCCTTGCTGCGCGCCTATTCCATCGCCTCGCCGTCGTGGGACGAGGAAATGGAGTTCTACTCGATCAAGGTGCAGGACGGCCCGCTGACCTCCAAGCTGCAGCACATCAAGGAAGGCGACGAGATCATCCTGCGCCCCAAGCCCGTCGGCACCCTGGTGCATGATGCGCTGGTTCCGGGCAAGCGGATCTGGTTCTTTGCCACCGGCACCGGCTTTGCGCCCTTCGCCTCGCTGCTGCGCGAGCCGGAAACCTATGAGAAATTCGATGAGGTCATCATCACCCACACCTGCCGCGAGGCGGGCGAGCTGACCTATGGCCGCGAACTGATCGAGAGCCTGAAGGACGACGAGCTGCTCAATGAGGTGATCGGCGAAGGCTTCTGGAAGAAGATCAAGTACTACCCGACCACCACCCGCGAAGAGAGCCCCAAGATGGGCCGCATCACCGACCTGATGCGCTCTGGCGAGGCGTTTGAGGATCTCGGCGTGCCGCCGCTGAACCCGGAAAGCGACCGCGCGATGATCTGCGGCAACCTGGCCTTCAACCTGGAGCTCAAGGACCTGTTCGAGAACACCTACGGGCTGGAAGAAGGCGCCAACTCGAAACCTGCGCATTTCGTGGTGGAAAAGGCCTTCCTGGACTGATCCCGGGCCGGGCCGCCCGGCGGGCTGCCCGAATTTTGACACTGTTTTGACGGGAGGCTGCCGCCTCCCGTTTATCTTTTGTTGGGGATGAATCGGTAATTCTGCTGCTGAGATCCAGAATGGAGCACCAGCAGATGCACAATGAAACGGCCCCCGGGCAGGCGCCCGTCTTTCAGTCCGTCAGAACCGAAGCAGGCAAGGCCCGCGTCCGCGCCGCGCTCACCGGCTTCCAGAACCGCCCCGACCCGGTGCAGCCGCCGCTGCAGGACAGGATTGCCGCCGTCAAGGCGCAGTTTGATCTTCGTGCCATGGCACCGCAGGACATCGACCAGATGTTCGACGCGCTGGTGCAGGAAGGCCAGCCGATGACCGCCCCGATGCTGCTCTTGAATTCGATGGGCGGCCGTTTCCGCAGTCATCTGGCCGGGCTCACCGGCAAGGACTACGACGGCGGCAAGGCCCTGGACCTGATCGCGGTGGCGCAGCTGCAGATCCAGCGCGCCCGCAAACAGGGCGGCGCCAGCGGCGGTTGGGAGAGCTTTCTTACATTCCTGGTACCGCAATCGCCGGCTGAACAGCCCGCAGCCCAAGCGCCGCTGGAGCATATGGCGCGCCTTGCCCAGCAGGCCCAGGCGCAGGTGCACGTGCGGCCGAACTGACCCGCAGCTGCAGCGCGGATCAATCCTGAAACGGAAAAGGCGGCCGGGACATCCCGGCCGCCTTTCCTTTTCTGCACCAGCAGCGGGATCGGTTACTCGCTGGCGGTTGCCGCCTCATCAGCGGTGCCGGTTGCGGCGGTGCCGGACTGGTTCAGCAGTTCCTCAGCGGCAGAGGTTGCGCTGTCCAGAGCTTCGGTTGCCGCATCCTGGGTGGCTTCGACCGCGCCAGCCGCGGAATCTGCGGCACTGTCAGCCGCGCCCGTTGCGGTATCCACCGCGCTGTCAGCCGCAGCAGCAGCTGCATCCGCCGCAGTGCCGGTGGCGTTCCCGGCCGCTTCACCTGCGCTGTCCAGCGCATCGCCCACGGTTTCCGTGACCGCCTCTGCGGCTTCGTTCACCGCATCCTGCGCGGCCTCGACGGCGGCACCTGCCGCCTCTGTGCCTGCCTCAACGGCCTCTTCAACTGCCTCGGCAGCTTCCTCTGCCGCAGCCGCCGGCTCTTCAGAGGTTACCGGTGCGGTGCTGCTCTGCTCTTCCTGCACCGCCGGCGCCTCAGCCGGGACCAGCTCCTGCGCGTCCTGGCGGCTGACCACCAGATAGGCCCCAACGGCCGCGGCGCCCAGCGCCAGCACAATCAACAACTGTTTCATGGTCTCTCTCCTCACTCCTGCCGGCCCGCCCGGGCCGGGGCCGCAGCTGGTGCGGCATCTGCCTGCCAGATGGCGATGCAAGCGCCGCAGCTCAAGGGGGAAGTTTGCGCCAGGCGCGTCACGGGCGGCTGAGCGCCGCCCTGCCTGCGCAAAACTGGCGGAAGGCCGCCGCAATCGCGCCTTTTCAGGCTGTTGCGCCGCGCCGCTCACTTGGCGCTGCACCCGGTTTCACGCCTGTTTTCCAAGCCATTTGCAACATGCGGCCTTGAAAAGCGCCTTTCCTGCCGCCATACCGCCCATAACGCTTGAATCACACGCGCGGGGGCAGTAGCGTTCCCGCACTTTTTGCAATGACAGAAGGATCGCAGTCATAGCCCGCAGACCTCATAACGCGCCGCCGCAACGCGACACCGGCCCGCGCGTCAACGAAAAAATCCGTGCCCCCGAAATCCGCCTGATCGGCGCCGATGGCGAAAACGTCGGGGTTGTGCACCCGGCCAAAGCCATGGACATGGCGGCAGAGGCCGGACTTGATCTGGTTGAAATCTCGCCCAACGCCACCCCGCCCGTGTGCAAGATCATGGACTTTGGCAAGTTCAAGTATGAACAGCAGAAGCGCGAGAGCGAAGCCCGCAAGAAGCAGAAGATCATCGAGGTCAAAGAGGTCAAGTTCCGCCCCAATACGGACACCCATGACTACGATGTGAAGATGCGCAATGTAGTTAAGTTCCTGGAGAACGGCGACAAGGTGAAGGTCACCTTGCGCTTCCGCGGCCGCGAGATGGCGCACCAGAACCTCGGCCGCGAGCTGCTGGAGCGGGTTGCCGAGGACGTCAAGGAAATCGGCAAGGTCGAGAACATGCCGAAGATGGAAGGCCGCCAGATGATCATGATGATCGGGCCGCTCGCCAAGAAATAAGCCCGCGCACCGCTGGTGCCGGACGCAACCCCGCAAGCTGCCGCTTGCGGGGTTTTTCTTTTGCATCGGTTAGCGCTGCCTTAACGCCTGCCCCCTATACAGATGTCATCCCCAGTGAAGGCAGACGCATGACCAGCTTGACCGACGTTCAGAACACCGCCTTCATGGCCATCGGCCCCAGCCGCATCGCCGCCTTGTCTCTCCTGGCATTGGCACAGGCGCCGGAGGGGGCGGACAGCGCGGGTACAGAGGATGTTCTGGCGCTGTCGGTGCGGCGCATTTGCGCGGCGCATGATATGCTCGGCAGCGGGCTGGATGCCCTGCTGGCAGAGTGCAGCTATGCCCTGCCCGCTGAGCTGGAGGCCAAGCGCCAGTCCTGTCTTGAGATGCTGGCGCCGCTGCACCATGCCGTCACTGCCGCGGAGGGCGCCGCGCTGGCGCAGGTGCGCGCGGTGCCGGATCTGGCTGCCCTCTGCCTCTACCGGCTGGAACCCGCGGTGTCGGCCTTCCTCAAGGACATGGTGCAAACTCTGCGCGAGGCGCAGCAGCAGCGCGAGGAAGAACGCGACGCGCAGATGCGGGCCACCATCGCCACTGCCGAAGGCGTCGGCAAGAACATCAAGTTCATTTCCTTCAATGCCTCGATCGAGGCGGCGCGGATCGGCGATATGGGCAAGGGCTTTGCCGTCATTGCCACCGAGATCCGGGAGCTGTCGGGAAAGACCCAGAACCTGCTGGAAGAAATGTCCACCTATCTGCGGCACTGAAACGGAAACAGGCACCGGAGACCGGTGCCTGCACCTGTCATTCCACTGCGGCTGGTCAACCCGCTGCGGCCACCGCGCGTTTCGTCATCACCCCGACCAAATGGGCGCGGTATTCCTTGGAACCGTGCAGATCGCCGATCATGCCGCCGGCATCGACGCTAAGACCATCCAGAGCGTCCGGTGCAAAGCTGGCGTCCAGCGCCGCCTCGGCCTCATGCCAGCGGAAAACGCCCTCCTCTGACGCTCCGGTGACAGCCACCCGCACGCCCGCCGCATATTTCGCCGCAAAGACGCCCACCAGGGCAAACCGCGAGGCCGGCTGCAGGAACTTCTGGTAATTGGCCTTTTCCGGCACCGGGAAACGCACTGCGGTGATGATCTCGCCTTCTTCCAGCGCAGTCTCGAACAGGCCGCGGAAATAGTCATCGGCGGTGATCTCGCGGGCGTTGGTCACAATGGTGGCACCGCTGCCGAGCGCCGCCGCCGGGTAGCAGGCAGCCGGGTCGTTGTTGGCCAGCGAACCGCCGATGGTGCCGCGGTTGCGGACTGCAGGATCGCCGATATGGCTGGCCAGATCCGCCAGGGCCGGATAGCTGACGGCCGCAGCCGCAGCCACCTCAGCATGGGTGACCGCGCCGCCGATGGTCAGCATACCGCCGTTGCCGCTCAGCTCCTTCAGTTGGGCAATGCCGCTGAGGCTCACCAGTTTCGACGGCATCGCCAGCCGCTGTTTCAGCGTCGGGATCAGCGTCTGCCCGCCGCCCAGCGCCTGCGCGTCCTCATCCGCCAGCGCGGCCACCGCCTCGGTAACGGTTGAGGGTTTCTCGAACTCGAATTCATACATCTTCTTTTCCTTTCCAAAGAACGTTCAAGCTCTTCTTCTGGCTGGAAACATCCCGGGGGTGCGGGGGCAGCGCCCCCGCGAACACCTCATCCATTCATCGCCGCCCAGACCCGCGCAGGCGACAGCGGCATGTCAATGTGGGCCACGTTCTTGCCGCCCGACTGCAGCGCGTCGATCACCGCGTTGACCACCGCTGGCGGTGATCCGATGGCGCCGGCCTCGCCGCAGCCCTTCACCCCCAGCGGATTGTGGGTGCAAGGCGTCTGGCAGGAATGGTCCACCTGGTAGAACGGCACGTCGTCGGCGCGCGGCATGGCGTAATCCATGAAGGAGGCCGACAGCAGCTGGCCGTCCTCGTCATAGGCGGCGTTTTCCAAGAGCGCCTGGCCGATGCCCTGCCCCAGCCCGCCATGGACCTGGCCGTCGACAATCATCGGGTTGATGATATTGCCGAAATCATCCGCCGCCGCGAACCGTTCAATGCTGACCTTGCCGGTATCCGGATCCACCTCCACTTCGCAGGCGTAGGCGCCGGCCGGATAGGTGAAGTTCGCCGGATCATAGAAGGCGGTCTCCTCCAGCCCCGGCTCCAGTTCCTCCAGCGGGTAGTTGTGGGGGACATAGGCGGTCAGGCAGACATCGCCCCAGGCCACCGACTTGTCGGTGCCCGCAACGGTGAACTGGCCGTCCTTCAACTCGATATCGGCGTCCGATGCCTCCATCAGGTGGGCGGCGATCTTCTTGGCCTTGGCGATGATCTTCTCGGTTGCCCGCACCATGGCGGAGCCGCAGACCGCGATGGAGCGCGAGCCGTAGGTGCCCATGCCAAAGGGCACCCGGCCGGTGTCGCCGTGCACGATGTCGACCATGCTCTCGTCGATGCCGATCATGTCGGCCACCACCTGCGGGAAGGAGGTTTCATGCCCCTGCCCGTGGGAATGTGCACCGACCATCACGCTGATGGAGCCGGTGGCATTGACCCGCACGGTGGCGGCATCATAGAGACCCGCCCGCGCGCCCAGCATGCCAACGATGTTGGAGGGAGCGATGCCGCAGGCCTCGATATAGCAGTTGACGCCAAAGCCACGCAGCTTGCCGTTCTTCTCGCTTTCAGCACGGCGGGCGGCAAAGCCTGCCACATCGGCGACCTGCTCCAGCTTGTCCATTGTCGCCACGTAATCGCCGGTGTCATAGGTCAGCGCCACCGGGGTTTCATAGGGAAACTCGGTGATGAAGTTCTGGCGGCGCAGGGCAACCGGGTCGGCGCCCAGCTCGCGCGCGGCCTTGTCGATCACCCGCTCCAACTGATAGGTCGCTTCCGGCCGGCCCGCGCCGCGGTAGGCATCCACCGGCACCGTGTTGGTGAAAACAGTCTTGACGTTCACCTGAACGATCGGCGTCTTGTAGTTCCCCGCCATCAGGGTGCCATGCAGGTAGCTGGGCACCGAGGTGGAGAAGGTCGACAGATACGCCCCCATATTGGCCATCGTATTTGTGCGCAGCGCGGTGAAGTTGTTGTCCGCATCCAGCGCAAGCTCGATCTTCGTCACATGGTCGCGGCCATGGGCGTCGGAGATAAACGCCTCTGCCCGGGTGGAGGTCCATTTCACCGCCCGCCCGCAGGCCTTGGCGGCGAAGGTGCAGAAGGCTTCCTCGGCGTAGTGGAAGATCTTGGAGCCGAAGCCGCCGCCCACGTCCGGCGCGATCACCCGCACCTTGTGCTCCGGCAGGCCCAGCACAAAGGCGCACATCAGCAGGCGGATCACATGCGGGTTCTGGCTGGTGGTATAAAGCGTGTGCTCATCCGTGGCGCGGCTATAATCGCCGATG
This sequence comes from Leisingera sp. ANG-M7, assembly GCF_000813965.1. Lineage (GTDB taxonomy): Bacteria > Pseudomonadota > Alphaproteobacteria > Rhodobacterales > Rhodobacteraceae > Leisingera. Next base: position 380,096 of record NZ_JWLI01000001.1, read on the forward strand.
GCCACGCGCGGCTCCATCGGGTTGGCAACCAGGCGGTTGTTCACGAGTTCCAGCGTGGTCACATGGGCGGCGCTGTCAAAGGCCGCTTGCACGGCATCGTCATCGGGATTTCCAAACACCCAGTCATAACAGAGGTTTGAGGTCAGATCCTCGTGCACTTTTGGGCTGCCGTCTGCAAGTGCCGCCCCCATGTTGACCACCGCGGGCTTGTCGCCCAGATCCAGCTCAATCGCTTCCGCCGCATCGCGGGCCTGTTCCAGCGTGTCAGCGACCACTGCGGCAACGATCTCACCCACGTGGCGGATCGTATCATGCGCGATGATCGGGTGGCGCGGCTCCTGCTGCGGGTTGCCATGGCGGTCGGTGACGCCCCAGCCGCAGGGGATGCCGCCCACCTCGGCGAAATCGGCGCCGGTGAAGATTTTCACCACGCCGGGCATTGCTTCAGCCGCGGATGTATCGATGGAATTGATGGTTGCGTGGGCCACATCAGCGCGCAGGAAATGCACATGGGCCTGGCCGTGCACGTTGATGTCGTCTGTATAGTTTCCGGCTCCTGTCAGGAACCGCACGTCCTCGCGCCGCTTGGGGCTGGCGCCGATGCCGTTATCTTTGGGCATGTCTGGTCTTCCTCCCTGGAGGGTGCTGCCTGTGCGGCGCACCTCTTTGTCAGTCACTCCTTGTTCAGCTCAGGCCGGGTGCCGGCCTGGGGTCGTCCGGTTATTCCGCCGCGATGGAGGAGACATCCTGGCCCGAGGCCGCCATGATCGCCTTGACGATATTGTGGTAGCCGGTGCAGCGGCACAGGTTGCCTTCAAGGTAGTCGCGGATTTCCGCTTCAGTGGGCTTGGGGTTGTCCTTCAGGAGCGCTGCCGCCGACATCACCATGCCCGGCGTGCAGAAGCCGCATTGCAGCCCGTGGTGGTCCTGGAACGCCTGCTGGATCGTGTTCAGCGAGCCGTCGGCGTTGGCCTGCCCTTCGATGGTGGCAACTTCGGCGCCTTCGGCCTCTTGCGCCAGCATGGTGCAGGCCTTCACCGCCTTGCCGTCCACATGCACCACGCAGGCGCCGCACTGGCTGGTGTCGCAGCCCACATGGGTGCCCGTGAGCCCCAGCTGCTCGCGCAGGAATGATGACAGCAGCGTGCGCCCTTCAACGTCGCCGCTGGCAGCCTTGCCGTTCACGGTCATGGAGACCTTGGCCATAGTACCCTCCCTTTAGCTTGTTTTTGTCTGGCTGAGGGGAGTTAAGCACGGGTGCCCCCGTTCCGCGAAGTGTTTTCCGGGGAAACAGAAGTGCAAATTCGCGTCAGCAGGGCTTACCCAAGGTTGTGACCTTGCGTCACAAATCCCGCGCTGCAGTGCCGCATTCAGCCTTCTGCGTCGCGGCGCGGCATCGGGCGGGTAGGAATTTCCTTCAACAGCCCGCCAACCCCCATGGCAGCGATATCGGCGGAGGTCACAGGCAGCCCGCAGATCACCCGCTCCAGCACCCAGTCGGCACCATTGAGGGCCGGAGACCGCGCGCAGCCCGGCAGGCCGATCACCACCCTCTCCTGATGTTTGCCGAGAAACAGCAGGTTGCCGGGATCCACGGGCATGCCGAAACGGGTCACCGTGCCGCCTGCCTGCCGCAGCCCTTGAGGCGCCACGTCATCAGGGTCAGAGGTGGCGGAGCCGGTGAGGATCAGCACCAGCTGCCCCGGCGCGTTTGTGATCGCCTCCGCCAGCGCGTCGTCCTGATGCGGCACGACCACGCGGGGCGTGAGGGTGATGCCCATCCGGTGCAGGCGGCCCGCCATCGCGGCGCGGCCCTTGTCCGAAGGGGTGTCCTCGCTCACCGTGGTTTCGATCAGCGTGGCAGAGGACAAGACGGGCGGCAGAACCCCGATCGCGTCCCCCACCCCCTCACTGGCGCGGCGGATGGCATCGGCGGGCACGCCGTAGGAGATGATCTTGATGGTCGCCAGCATGCCGCCCGCATCGGCGCGGTGATAATCCGGCACGGTGGCAACCGTGATCATCGGGTCCACTGCATTGACGCCCGCCAGCTTTTCCGGGTCCAGCCGCACCAGCCCGGCGCCAGTGGCATAGAGGTTCACCCGTCCGGTGCCGGCGCCGGAAATGCGGATGCCCTGTGCGGAGGGGTCCGGCACCAGCGCCTTGGCCAGCGCCTCCGCCGCGGCATCCTCGTGCAGGTCGGCAGGGTCGAGCCGGGCAACGGTCAGGGTGCCATGGCCGGCGGCAGAAAGGTTTGCGAGGTCGTCTGCACTCAGCACCGTGCCCTTGGCGACCTTGCCGCTGGCACCCTGCAGCGAGTGCGCGAGGATCGCGCCCTCGGCGTCTTCCAAGGGAACCGGGCCGAACCTCATGGCTGTTTGCCGCGCAGGACGGCGGTCAATTCCGACAGGATCGAGACGGCGATTTCCGCCGGGCCGGCGGCCCCGATATCAAGGCCGATGGGGCCATGGATGCGGGCAATCTGGTCTTCGGTGAACCCCGCCTCCTGCATCCGGGCAACGCGGGAGGCTTGGGTTTTCTTGCTGCCCAGCGCGCCGATGTAGAAGACATCCGCCGCCAGTGCCGCCTGCAGTGCCGGATCGTCCAGTTTCGGATCGTGTGTCAGCAGCACCAGCGCGGTGCGGGTATCCAGGCCCAACTTTTCGACCGCCTCATCCGGCCAATCGTCCATCAGGGTTTCGCCCGGGAACCGCTCCTGCGAGGCAAAAGCCGTGCGGGGGTCGATGATCACAGGGTCATAACCCGCAATCCGCGCCATCGGCACCAGCGCCTGAGTGATATGTACGGCACCAACGCAGATTAGCCGCAAAGGCGGATTGTGGACCGCCACGAAGGTCTCCCCGTCCTCCTCCAGCCCTGAGCGGTCCATCCGCATCCGGTCCGCGTAATCTGTGCCCGTGAGGCGGCGGGCGCCGGTGGTGAGGTTCACCTCATAGGCGACGAGGCTGCGGGCCGCGCGGGCCGCAACCAGTTCTTCCAGCAACGCCGCCGGCAAAGCAGTTCCGACAGGTTCCACCAGCACCTTGATGGTGCCGCCGCAGGCGAGGCCGACGGCAAAGGCGTCCGCGTCGCTGACGCCGAACTCCAAGAGCCGGTGCTGGCCATCCTGCAGCGCCTCCAGCGCCTCGCTCACGACCGCGCCCTCGACACAGCCGCCGGAGACCGAGCCCTCTATCTGACCTTCGCCCGAGACCACCAGTTGCGACCCGGTGCGGCGCGGGGCGGAGCCCCAGGTCTGCACCACGGTGGCCAGCGCCGCACCAGTGCCCGCCTTGTGCCAGTCCAGCGCGGTTTCCGGGGCGTGTTCAAACGGGGTCATGGATTGCATTGGCGGGCCTTCCGGTGTCCGGTTGGTTTGCGTTTAAACATCGGCGCTTGCGGCGCTGGTTTCAAGCGGCATCCGTATCAGAGCATCGCCATCAGCCGCGCCTTATCACCCGCATCAGAGGGGCTGGAGATCACCTGCGCCAGATCTTGCAGTGAGGCGATGGAATGGCCGGCGCGGAAACTGTCGGTGTAGGGCAGCATCGCACGGATGCCCTGTGCCTTGGGGGCAAAGCCGTCCCAGCGCAGCAGGGGGTTCAGCCAGATCAGGCGGCGGGACGACAATTGCAGGCGCTGCATTTCGCGCGAAAGGCCCTCGGGGTCGCCGCGGTCCAGCCCGTCGGTTATGAGCAGCACCACCGCGCCCTGCCCCATGACGCGCCGCGACCAGTCGCGGTTGAAGGCGTGCAGGCAGTCGCCGATCCGGGTGCCGCCCTCCCAGTCCTGCGCCTCCGCTCCCGCGGCGGCCAGCGCCGCGTCCACATCGCGCTGCTGCAAATGCCGGGTGATGTTGGTCAGGCGGGTGCCGAAGGTGAAGCCATGCACCCGCGCCCAGCCCTGCCCACCAGAATTTCCCCGGGCATTGGCGGCAGCGTGCAGGAAATGCAGGATGATGCGGCTGTACTGGCTCATCGAGCCGGAGATGTCGCAGAGCACCACCAGATTGGGCCAGCGGATGCGGCGTTTGGCGCGGGCGATCTGCTGCAGGTCGCCGCCCTGCCGCGCGGCATTGCGTAAGGTTTTGCGCCAGTCGGCCCGGTGCCCCCGCGGCGCAGCCATCAGGCGGCGGGACTGGATCGGGGTCACCGGCAGTTTCAGCTGCGCCAGAATGCGCTTGGCGGTGGCAACTTCCGCCGTGCTCATCTGTTCGAAATCCAGCGTCCTGAGGCGTTCCTCTGCTGACATGGTGCGGGAGGCGTCGATCTCAATCTCCGTGCCGTCCTCCTCTTCCGCCGACGTCTCCGGCTGCTCCAGCATGCCGTCCAGCAGCGCCTCTGCCGCGCGTTTTTCGGCGGGTTTGGCAGGGCGGTCCTCCTGCACGCCGCGGATGGCAGGCAGCATGGCGGCCATCATCTGCTCCAGATAGCGGGGGTCGCGCCAGAAGAGGCGGAACACCTGGGCAAAGACGGTGCGCTGTTCCGGCTTGGTGACAAAACAGGCGTGCAAGGCCCAGTAGAAGTCCCGACGGCTGGTAAAGCGCGCAGCGGCCACCGCGCGCACGGCGTCCAGCACCCGGCCCGGGCCGATGGGAAGCCCCGCCTTGCGCAGGGCCCGGGCAAAATGGGTGATGTTGCGGAGCAGCTTGGGGTCGTCCGGCAAGGTGAGCGGCGGGCAGTCAGGCACTAGCTCTCATGGGGGCGCTGCCCCATGCCCCCGGAGTATTTCCAGAAAGATGAAGCATCAGGCCGCGTCCAGGCTGGCCTTGGCCTGATCAAGGATGCGCTTGGCCTCGGAGCCGTGCAGGCGGGCGATGTCGTCCTGGTATTTCAGGATGGCGCCGAGGGTGTCGGCGATCACCTCGGGGCTGAGGGCGATGACGTCGAGCGCCAAGAGGCAATTGGCCCAGTCGATGGTCTCGGCCACCCCAGGCTTCTTGAACAAGTCCTCGGTGCGCAAGGACTGCACGAAGGCGACGATCTCTCGGCTGAGCTGTTCGCTGGCCTGGGGCGCGCGGGCGTGCAGGATGTCGAGTTCACGCTGGAAATCGGGGTAATCCACCCAGTGGTAGAGGCAGCGGCGTTTCAGGGCGTCATGCACCTCCCGCGTGCGGTTTGAGGTGAGGATGACAATCGGCGGCTCCGGCGCCTGGATGGTGCCAAGTTCGGGAATCGTCACCTGGAAATCGCTGAGCGCTTCCAGCAGGAAGGCCTCAAACGGTTCGTCGGTGCGGTCGAGCTCGTCGATCAGCAGTACCGGGGCGCCGTGCTCATCCGGGCGCATCGCCTGCAGGAGCGGGCGTTCGATCAGGTAATCGGCAGAGAACAGTTCGGTCTGCAGCGCTGTGCGGTCGGCGCTGCCCGCGGCCTCAGCCGTGCGGATCGCCACCATCTGGGCGGCGAAGTTCCATTCATAGACGGCGCTGGCGGCATCCAGCCCCTCGTAGCATTGCAGGCGGATCAGGCGGCGGCCCAATGCGGCGGCCAGCGCCTTGGCGATCTCTGTCTTGCCGGTGCCGGCCTCGCCCTCCAGAAACAGCGGGCGGCCCAGTTTCAGCGAGAGGAACACAACGGTGGCGAGCGCCCGGCCGCAAACGTAGCCCTGCTGCGACAGCAGCTCCTGCACCTGTTCGATGGTTTGTGCCTGCATCGATGACCTCCCCTTGCCCCGCCCAACAGGCCACGGGCAGGCGCAACGGTCAAGCGCAGGTGACCGCGACGCTGCGGCGAAGCGGGAGGGTTTGTATCGCAGCCGCCTTCGGGTAAGACTGGCGGCAACAAGAAAGAAAGCCGAGGCATGAGCAAGACACCCCAGATGCGGTTTCAACCGGCAGCCACGCGCTGCGGGAGCGTGTGACGATGGGGGTGCTGGCCATCCTGTGCGTGCGCAATGAAGGCGCGTTTCTGCTGGAATGGCTGGCCCATTACCGCGCGGCGGGCTTCACCGATTTCCTGGTGTTTTCAAACGATTGCCAGGACGGTACGGATGTGATGCTGGACCGTCTGGAGAAGATGGGGCAGCTGGCGCATGTGCGCAACGAAGGGCCTTATGGCAGCGAAGGCATTCAGTTCACCGCGCTCAAGATGGCGGACAAGCACCCGCTGATGAAAGCCGCGGATTGGGTGCTGGTGGCGGATATCGACGAGTTCCCCTGCATCAAGACCGGCGAAGGCACGGTGGCGGACCTGCTGGCGGCGCTGCCGGATGCGGATGCCATTCCCCTGACCTGGCGGCTGTTCGGCAATGGCGGCGTGGCGGCCTATGAGGACCGTCCGGTCACGGAGCAATTCACGCAATGCGCGCCTGAGGTAGTCCACTGGCCCTGGCGGGCGGTGATGTTCAAGACGCTCTACCGCAATGACGGCACCTATGGGAAATGCGGCGTGCACCGGCCCCGCAGCATCAAGGACAAGGCGCGGCTGGAGCGCTACCGCTGGTTTGACTGCGAGGGGCGCGAGCTGGGCGGGGACTTCAAGACCAAACGGCTGTTTTCCGATTACGGCCAGTCCAACACGCGGCTGGCGCAGCTGAACCATTACCCATTGGGTGCGATGGAGAGCTATGTGCTGAAAGCGGCCCGGGGCCGGGTGAACCGGCAGGCGCCGCTGGGCATGGATTACTGGGTTGAGCGCAACTATGCTGCCTGCGAGGACAATGCAATTGCCCGCTATGAGCCCGCGCGCGCTGCGCTGCAGGCGGAGCTGATGGCGGATGCGGAACTGGCCCGGCTGCATGGCACAGCCGTCGCCTGGCGCAAAACACAGTTCCTGGAGCTGATGCTGGCCGAGGAGAACCGGGCGCTGTTCACCCGCCTGATGATGACCCCGCCCGCGCGGGTGCTGACGGCGGAGGCAGGCGCACAGATGCGGCGCTTTGCGATGCTGGGACTGGCGGCAGAGGGCGGCATGCGGCAGGGCTAAGAGGGCATTGGCGCGCGATAGGCAGGCAACCGCCCGCTGATCGCCCCGGACCAGACAGTAAAGAGGCCTTAGTTTTTCCAAATTTAGCCTTATTTGTCACCTAGGCGTAAATCAGCAAAACCGCCGCTCGGCGCAGGGGGACTTAAGGTGGAAGTCATGCAGGACGGACTCGAAAATCTGGATGAAGACCTTTCGGGGCTGAAACCGGCGCAATGGAAGGCGCGGCTGGCGGCGCTGGCCGAAGCGCACGGCATGTACCAGCCGCTGGGCGACAAGCATTTCACCACCTTTATCGACCAGGGCAATACCCTGCTGGTGACGTTTGAAACTATGCAGGGCATCCACAACCTTTCGGACCAGGCGCAGCCGCTAGGGTTCGATTTGGTCAAGAACCTGGGCTGGTCGCATATGTGCGTGGTTTCTGACGGCGACACCTGGTTCCGTGACGAGCGCATCTATGGCTTCTTCGACCAGTTGATCGACGACGGCTTCTTTGACGAATTTGACAATGTGCTGTTCTACGGCGCGGGCCCTTGCGGGTATGCGGCAGCGGCGTATTCCGTGGCCTCCCCCGGTGCCACCGTTGTGGCAGTGCAGCCGCAGGCAACGCTGGACCCGAGGATGACCGAATGGGACGACCGCTTTGCCGAGAACCGGCGGCTGTCGTTCACCGACCGTTACGGCTATGCGCCGGACATGCTGGATGCTGCCGGGCAGGCCTTTGTCATCTATGACCCGCAGGAGCGGTTGGATGCGGCGCACGCGGCGCTGTTTGCCCGCAGGAATGTCACCCGGCTGCGCTCCAGCCACATGGGGGACGCGGTGCAGACCCGGTTGATCGAGATGGAGATGCTCTATCACATCCTGTCGCTGGCAGGCAGCGGAAAGCTGTCGGAGGCGGCCTTTTACAAGCTGTTCCGGGCACGGCGCAACAACCCGTTCTTCCTGCGCAACCTATTGGGCCGGCTGGAGCGGGAGGACCGCGGAGTGCTGATTGCGCTTCTTTGCCGCAACGTGACGGAGCGGATGCGGGCACCGCGGTTCCGCCGCCGCCTGGAGGAGATGCAGAAGCGTGCGGAAAACGGCGAATTCACCATCCCGGACAAGCGCTGAGCCAGACGGACCCGCGCGCATTCTGCCGCTTTGTTTCCCCGCCGCCATGTGCTAACGCACGCGCATGACCCAGACGCTGACCATCCCCCGCCCCGATGACTGGCACCTGCACCTGCGCGACGGCGCCATGCTGCAGGCCGTGCTGCCCGAAACCGCCCGCCATTTCGGCCGCGCGATCATCATGCCGAATCTGGTGCCGCCGGTGGTGACCGGGGCGCAGGCCGCCGCATACCGCGACCGCATCCTGGCAGCGCTGCCGGAGGGGATGGCGTTTGAACCGCTGATGACGCTTTACCTGACCGAGGACACCGACCCGGCGGATGTGGCTGCGGCCCACGCCAGCGGTCTGGTCAAGGCGGTGAAGCTGTACCCTGCGGGCGCCACCACCAATTCAGCCTCGGGTGTGACCAATTTCGACAATGTCCGTGCCGTGCTGGAGAAAATGGCCGAGATCGGCCTGCCGCTGTGCACCCACGGCGAGGTGACCGACCACGACATCGACATCTTCGACCGCGAGGCGGTTTTCATCGACCGTGTGCTGGACCCGATCCGGCAGTCGACACCGGGCCTGCGCGTGGTGATGGAGCATATCACCACCAAGAACGCCGCCGACTACGTGGCAAGCCAGGAGCGTGATCTGGGTGCGACGATCACTACGCACCACCTGATCATCAACCGCAACCACATCCTGGTCGGCGGTATCAAGCCGCATTACTACTGCCTGCCGGTCGCCAAGCGCGAGGAGCACCGTCTGGCGCTGCGCGCCGCTGCTACATCTGGCGATGCGCGTTATTTCCTGGGCACCGACTCGGCGCCGCACACCGACCCCAACAAGGAAAGCGCCTGCGGCTGTGCCGGCTGTTTCACCGCCACCAACACCATGTCCCTGCTGGCGCATGTGTTCGAGGAAGAAGGCGCGCTGGACAAGCTGGCGGGATTTGCCTCGGAAAACGGCCCGGCGTTCTATGGCCTGCCGGTGAGCGGCGAGACGCTGACCCTGACCAAGCAGGATGCGCCGGTGCAATTCCCTGAAAAGATCGAAAGCGGCGACGGACCTGTCACCGTGTTTGATCCGGGCTTCCCGGTCTATTGGAACGCAGGCGGCTGAGCCGCAAATTTCTTCGAAGAAATTTGCCAGGAAAATTCGAGTTTTCCTGGCGCCAGAAAGGACCCGACCATGATCCCCACCTCCTACCCGTCCAAAGAAGAAATCGCCCGCCTGTCGGCCCGGATGCTGCTGGAAATCGGCGCGGTGAACTTCAACACGGATGAGCCTTATACGCTGGCCTCCGGCCTGCCCTCGCCCAGCTATATCGACTGCCGCAAGCTGATCTCCTTTCCGCGCATCCGGACCACGCTGATGGATTTCCTGACCGTGACCGTGATGCGTAACGCGGGTTTCGAGGCGTTTGACAATATTGCGGGCGGCGAAACTGCCGGCATCCCCTTTGGCGCGCTGGTGGCCGAGCGCATGGCGCTGCCGATGACCTATGTGCGCAAAAAGCCCAAGGGCTATGGCCGCAATGCCCGTATCGAAGGGGTGATGACCGAGGATCAGCGGGTGCTGCTGGTGGAAGACATGACCACCGACGGCGGTTCCAAACTGTCCTTTGTGGATGCGATCCGCGAGACCGGCGCATCTTGCGGCCATACCGCGGTGATCTTCTATTACGACATCTTCCCCGAAACCACCAAACGCCTGGGCGAACACGGTGTTGAGCTGCATTACCTGTGCACCTGGTGGGATGTTCTGGCCGAAGCCAAAGCGCAGAAAAGCTTCAGCGACGAAACGCTGGCCGAAGTGGAGAAGTTCCTCAAGGACCCGCGCGCCTGGCAGGAAGCGCATAAGTCCTGAGGCGGATCAAAGGCTTGGGACGGCAGGCAGACCGCCCGCTGTTCCAGGGTTGGAAGCCGGTCAGGCGGACAATCGCCTTACGCGAAGTAAAGCGTTACAAGGCGGGCTGTGGACAAGCCCGCCCCGAATCGTTTTCCGTACAGGTTGGCGCGCAGATCTTGGGGCCTTCCCAGATTGCACCGCATCATGTAGCCTGAATAGGACAGGCTTGCTGGCCTTTTGCGGTAAACGGCCCACATACCCTGCGGCTTTATCCACAGGGAATCCACAGAGATTCCCAGATAGGAGAAATCCGCGCGGCACCGTATAAGCGGGCCGAGTGACGAGAGCAGTGATGAACGAGATTACCCCTTTCGACGGCGATATGCCGCCCCCTGCCCCGATGCCGGAGCATCTGCCTGCCCCCGCGCAAGCGGATCAGGCCATGCCGGATAATGAGCTGCCGCATTCGGTGGAGGCGGAACAGCAGCTGCTGGGCGCGATCCTGACCAACAACGAGGTCTACGACAAGATCGCGCTGATCATCGACTCTTCGCATTTCTACGACCCGGTCCACGCCCGCATCTATGAGGTTGCGGCGGCGCGGATCTCCAAGAACGCGCTGGCCTCGCCAGTGACGCTGAAAGCGTTCCTGGAGGATCACGAAGGGCTGAAGGAACTGGGCGGGCCGGCCTATCTGGCCAAGCTCGCGGGCGCGTCGATCTCCGCCTTTGCGGTGCGGGACTACGCGCAGATGATTTACGACCTGGCGATCCGGCGCGAGCTGATTGCCCTGGGCCAATCGATTGCAGAAAAGGCGCGCCGCGTTGACGTGGCATCAGAACCTAAAGAGCAGATCGTTGAGGCAGAGCAGTCGCTTTACCAGCTGGCAGAGCAGGGCCAGACGGAAAGCGGTTTCAAATCGTTCCTTAAGGCCGTCACCGAAGCGGTCAATGTGACAAACGAGGCGTATCAGCGGGGTGGCGGCATGGCCGGCATCTCGACGGGCCTGATGGACCTCGACAAACAACTTGGCGGCCTGCATCCCTCGGACCTTCTTATCCTCGCAGGCCGCCCCTCTATGGGGAAAACGTCGCTGGCGACCAACATCGCCTTCAACGTCGCAAAAGCATACAAACGCGGGGTGAAACCCGACGGATCGGAAGGGGCGCTGGATGGCGGCGTCGTCGGCTTCTTCTCACTGGAGATGAGCGCCGAGCAGCTGGCGGGGCGTATTCTGGCGGAAGCGTCTGAGATTTCCTCGCACAAGATCCGCCAGGGCGACATGACCGAAGGCGAATTCCGCCGCTTTGTGCAGGCGGCCAAGGATCTGGAAAGCTGCCCTCTGTTCATTGATGACACGCCCGCGATCCCGATCTCGCAGCTGGCCGCGCGCGCCCGCCGCCTGAAGCGGACGCACGGGCTGGACCTTCTGGTGATCGACTATCTGCAGCTCTGCCGCGGCATGTCGGACAACCGCGTGAACGAGATCGCTGAAATCTCGATGGGGATGAAGGCGATTGCCAAAGAATTGAACATCCCGGTGATCGCGCTGTCGCAGCTGTCGCGTCAGGTGGAAAACCGCGAAGACAAACGCCCGCAACTGTCGGACCTGCGGGAATCAGGCTCGATCGAGCAGGACGCCGACGTGGTGATGTTCGTGTTCCGCGAGGAATACTACAAGGAACGGGAAAAGCCCGGCGACCACGAGCTGGAAAAGATGGAAGAGTGGAAGCAGGCGATGGAGCGGCTGCACGCCAAAGCCGAGGTCATCGTCGGCAAGCAGCGTCACGGCCCCATCGGCACGGTGGAGCTGTCGTTCGAGGCGCAGTTCACCCGCTTCGGCAACCTCGCCAAGGCTTGGCAGCAAGGACATGAAGACGGCGGCTATTAACCGCCGCCGGTTTCTGGCCGGTTCAATGGCCGGTGCCGCGGGCTCCGGCGTTTTGCCCATTGCGGGAGGTCCGGGCATGGCACAGGACGGTTTCCGGGTGCCGCCGGAAGAGGCTCCGCATCAGCTGACCTTCATGCAATGGCCGGTAACGCCTGAAGTCTATGGCACCGGGCGCTACCGCAGACAGGTTCAAAACCAGATTGCGAGGATTGCCAATACTGTTGCGGAGTTCGAGCCGGTGGTGATGCTGACAGCAACAGAAGAGCACGCCCGCGCCCGGCGCAAACTGTCCGGCAAGGTGGAGCTGTGGGACATTCCTGCAGATGATCTGTGGTGCCGCGACTCCGGTCCCTTGTTCGGGCGCGACGGGCGCGGGCAACTGTCAGTGCGGCAACTGAATTTCAACGGCTGGGGCCGTTACCATCTGCCAAATGATGAACGCATCGCTGCACGGGTGGCGGAGCGGCTGGGGCTGCCGCTGTTTGACAGTGGCATCAAGGGCGAGGCCGGCGGGGCGGAGGCGGACGGCCATGGCCTGTTGATGGCCAATGAAAGCAGCTGGGTGAATGCTAACCGCAACCCCGGCCTGAGCCGCAGCGAAATTGAAACGGCCCTGCTGGCCGCCTATGGCGCGGACCGGATGATCTGGGGCAAGGGCGTCAAGGGCCAGGACGTGACCGATGACCACATCGACGGGCTGGCCCGCTTCATCGGCGGAGGCCGCGTGCTGATGATGCTGGCAGAGGCGCCTGTGCCCGGCGATCCGTTTGATGCCTCCGCCCGGCAGTTGCAACGGCGCCTGCTGGAGGCGGGCCTTCAGGTGGACACCCTGCCCTGGCCCGAGGCCGGGCGGATCAGGGACGTGAACAGCCAGTGCAGCTATGTGAACTACTACGTCTGCAACGGCGGGCTGATCGCACCTGAAAGCGGCGACAGGCGCACCGATGCGCTGGCCGCAGAGGCGCTGCGCCGCCACTATCCCGGGCGTGAACTGGTGATGCTGGACACCGATCTGCTGGCTGAGCTTGGTGGCGGCATCCATTGCGCCACCCAGCAGATGCCCGCCTGAGGTGGCTGCCACAGACCGCCCAGCACCCTGAAAGCAGGCAACTATTGGCCTGTGTGGCGGGTTTTCCCACTTGACCTGCGCCCCTCCCATGTCATGAACACCGCATGAGCACGGCAAAACTGACAATCAACCTGGATGCGCTGGTCACCAACTGGCGGAATCTGGATGCGCTGACCAATTGCGAGACTGCCGCAGTGGTGAAGGCGAACGGGTACGGCCTGGATGCGGGCCGGGTGGGCAAGGCGCTGGCCAAGGCCGGTGCGCGCAATTTCTTTGTGGCGGCGGCCGAAGAAGGCGGCGCGCTGCGCCGTGCGCTGGGGCCGGGCCCCGGCATCTCGGTGTTCTCCGGCCATATGGAGGGCGACGCAAAGCTGCTCAAAGATTTCCAGCTGACGCCGATGCTGAACTCGCTGGATCAGATGCTGCGCCATTTCGAAACCCTGCCGGGCCACCCGTTCGGGGTGCAGCTGGACAGCGGCATGAACCGGCTGGGGATGGAGCACGGCGAATGGGCCGCGGTGGCAGAGATTGCCCTGGGTCAGAACCCGGTGCTGCTGATGTCGCATCTGGCCTGCGCCGATGAGCCCGCGCATGACATGAATGCGCAGCAGTTGAAGGCCTTCCGCGAAATGACGGACGGACTGGAGGTGCCGCGCTCGCTGGCGGCCACCGGCGGCATGCTGCTGGGCAAGGAGTATCATTTTGACCTCTGCCGCCCCGGTGTCGGGCTTTATGGCGGGCTGCCGTTCACCGACGCGGTGCCGGTGGTGCAGCTGGACCTGCCGGTCATTCAGGTGCGCGATATGGAACCGGGCGAAAGCGCCGGTTACGGCAATGCCTGGACCGCACAGCGCCCCAGCCGCATCGCTACCGTTGCCGCAGGTTACGCCGACGGGCTGCACCGGGCGATGGGCAAAGGCGGCATTCACGTCTACGCGGGCGAGACCCCCTGCCCCGTGGTCGGCCGCGTTTCGATGGATCTGATTACTGTGGATGTCACCGATCTGGGTGAGGTCCCGCAGATGCTGGCAATCCTCAACGAGCGTCAGACCGTCGACATGCTGGCCGACGCGGCCGGCACCATCGGCTATGAGATCCTGACCTCCTCGGGCCATCGGTCGGCGCGGACATATCTGGGATGAATCCAATCGCTCTCCTGGCCCGGCTGGGCCGCACCGCCCTGGCGGGGCTGGCGGCTGTCGGCCGCGCGGCGCTGTTTGCACTCAGCGCCTTCAGCCACATGATCCGCCCGCCCTATTACCCGCGCGAGTTCTTTCAGGCGCTGTTGAACGTCGGCTGGCTGTCGCTGCCGGTCGTCGGCCTCACCGCGATTTTCACCGGCGGCGCGCTGGCGCTGCAGATCTATGCGGGCGGCGCCCGGTTCAACGCCGAAGCCGTGGTGCCGCAGATCGTCGCCATCGGCATGGTGCGGGAACTTGGCCCGGTGCTGGTCGGGCTGATGATCGCGGCGCGCGTGACCTCCTCCATCGCGGCAGAGATTGCCACCATGAAGGTGACTGAACAGATCGACGCGCTGGTGACGCTGTCCACCCATCCGATGAAATACCTGGTGGCCCCGCGGGTGCTGGCGGCGCTGATCACGGTGCCGGTGCTGGTCGGTGTCGGCGACATCATCGGCATCATGGGCGGCTACACCGTGGCGGTACAGAACCTCGGCTTCAACCCGGCGGCCTACCTCAAGAACACCGTCGATTTCCTGGAAGCGCTCGACATCATCTCCTCGCTGGTCAAGGGCGCGGCCTTTGGCACCATCGCGGCGATGATGGGCTGCTATTACGGTATGCAATCGGGCCGCGGCGCGCAGGGCGTGGGCCGCGCCACCAAGGGCTCGGTGGAATCCGCCGCCGTCCTGATCCTGGCCGCCAACTTTGTCCTCACAGGGGTGTTCTTCTCGCTATGATCCGCATGGAAAACGTCCACAAGGCCTTTGGCGACAACCGCGTGCTGAACGGCATGAACCTGGAGATCGCCAAGGGCACTTCGATGGTGATCATCGGCGGCTCCGGCACCGGCAAGTCAGTGGCGCTGAAAAGCATCCTGGGGCTGATCCAGCCCGACTCCGGCCAGATTTACGTTGACGGCAAGCCCGCCGGATCGGGCGACCGCGACAAGTTCCTGGCGCGCTTTGGCATGCTGTTTCAGGGCGGCGCGCTGTTTGACAGCTTGCCGGTCTGGCAGAACGTCGCCTTCCGCCTGCTGCGCGGCGCGCTAAAGCGCCCGCAGGAGGAAGCCCGCGAGATCGCCATTGAAAAGCTGCGCCGGGTGGGTCTGAAGGCGAATGTCGCCGACCGGTTCCCGGCGGAACTGTCGGGCGGCATGCAAAAACGCGTCGGCCTCGCCCGCGCGATTGCCGCCGAACCTGAGATCATCTTCTTTGATGAGCCGACCACCGGCCTCGACCCGATCATGTCGGGCGTCATCAACGACCTGATCCGCGAGATCGTGGTGGAGATGGGCGCCACAGCCATGACCATTACCCATGACATGACCTCAGTCCGGGCGATTGCCGACAATGTGGCGATGCTGCATGGCGGGGTGATCCAATGGACCGGTCCGGTGAGCGAGATGGACCAGTCGGGCGATCCCTATATGGAGCAATTCATCCACGGCCGCGCGGAGGGGCCGATCGAGGCGGTGCGGTAAAGCTTCCCCGTTCAGGAAATACCGTAACTGTGGACTTTCACCGGACCAGCTCACTTGAATTTTCAACCAAACCAATCAGGTGCCGAGTGAATTCATCTTGAGGTATAATTTTGAAACCGTCATTAGCGTTCGGAGATCTAATCGGGGCACTGCTTACCCCTATTTTTGAAGCAATTTTCGCATTCCTTCAGGGCGTCCTGGCCTTTTTCATAGAGCTATTGGCACCCTTTCTCTTTCCTGTTTTCGAGTTCATAGGCGCTGTCATAAGCGGCCTTTTTCTGATGGTGACTTCTCTTGTTTGGGGGGTCATCGAAGCGCTTGGCATGGCGCAGCAGGCGCGCGGGCTTTCGCTGGCAGCCTACGCCCTGTCCGCAGCAGGTTTTGTGTACCTGCTGTACGGGTTTATGTTTGGCGGGTTATCCTCGCAGGAAATGTATTACCCGGGCTGGGCCGTCCTCTCCGCTTTGTCGATCGCGGTCTTTGGCTTGCTTCTTGGCTGGGTTCTTTTTGACCCTCCAGAGGACCGCCGCGGGCACCGGAAGGAAGAAGGCAAGCAGGAAGCAGAACAAGGTAAGGACGCTTCGAATTCAGGCAGGAGGCTGAGACTCCGTCATGCTCTGGTATTCTTTGCTGCCGGATGTCTGACGGCCTGGGGCCTTGTCTGGTACACAACACCGCGAGCGACCAGCCTTCCACCATGCACGACCAGCGGCAAGCTGCGGAATTTCGCAGCTGATGCCCTCGGCAAACATGGCAAGGAGCTTACCGCGGACATGGTGGGCAACCGGAATTGCACTGACTAAATTGCGCGTCTGAGACATAGAATGAACAAAAACCTGATAAAGATTGCGACCCTCTCCCTGCTGATCCTCTACCCCGTCGCCTGGTTTGCGCCGCTGATGCGTGCGGGTCTGCTGCCGATCTTCGGCCTGAGCGAGATCTCGGTCATCACCGGCCTGCAAAGCCTTTGGGGCAGCGACGCGGTGCTGGCGCTGATCGTCACCTTCTTTGCGATCTTTGCCCCCTACCTCAAAACCATCGGCACCGCGCTGGTGCAGTGGCAGCTGATGGACGCCCGCGTGCAGAAAGTGCTGCATGTGCTGGGCAAGCTGGCAATGGCCGATATTTTCCTGATCGCGCTCTACATCACACTGGCCAAGGGCATTGGCCTGGCAACCATCGAGACCGCCTGGGGGCTTTACATGTTCACCGCCTGCATTCTGGCCTCGATTGTGCTGGGGATGCTGACGGAGCGCGCGGCCGAAGCAGCGCAGGAGATGCGTTAAGCCCTTGATCCGGCGGAAAACCGCTCCATTTCATAGTGCCGGACAAGTGAAAACGCATCGACATGGGACCGGCAAGCTGCGCCCGGATCGGGCATTCCCCCTGCCCCGTCGGCCCCGTGGGGACATGTGCATCTGCTGGAGGGGGGCCTATGGCCGGCATTCAATCCATCCTGTTCATCGCGCAGACCGCGCTCATGCGGTTTGCCTTTGCACTGATCTGCCTGGCCGCCGCGGCGATGCTGGCGGCAACCACACTGTCGGCCCTGGGCGTTTGGCCCTGGCTGTCACTGCAGGCGGGCCTGGGCGGCGAACCGATGCCGCAGGCCGGAATGGCCGCCCAGATCGCGTTGACCGCATTGGCGGTGATGCTGGCGTTCTTTCTGCCCGCCAACGGGCGCATCATGGCGCTGGAAACCTCGCACCGGCGGTTTTCCATGAACATGGAGGACGTGCTGCAGGCCTATCAGTTGGCCCATGCCGGCGACCGCGCAGGCGTGTTCACCCTGACCTCCGAGTTTGATGCGGTGAAGGAACGGCTGGCGTTCATGCGGGATCATCCTGACCTGCAGGGGCTGGAGCCGGATGTGCTGGAAGTGGCCGCGCAGATGAGCCAGGTGAGCCGCGAGCTGGCGGAGACCTATTCAGATGCCAAAGTGGCTCGCGCCCGCCAGTTTTTGAAGCAGCGGCAAGAAGAGCTGGAGATCTTCAAGGCGCGGCTGGAGGACGCCCAGATCATCATGCATGAGCTGCGCCAGTGGACCCGCGACGTGGAGATCGAAGAGAGCATCGCCAAGTCGCATCTGGGCCGGCTGCGCGGCGAGTTGTTTGAACTGCTGCCGGAACTGTCGGCGCAGTTGCAGGGCCAGCCGGACGGCTCGGACCCGGAAGGCGGCAGCGTGGTGCCGATCCAGCCGCCGCGCCGCGCCGACTGACGTGCCGCAGGCCGCAGCGCGCAGCCCCTTGAACAAAAGGGAAACATCTGCCACTGATCTGAGCCATGGCAAAAACATCTTTCTCCTGCTCCGCCTGCGGGGCCAGCTTTTCGAAATGGTCGGGCCGCTGCGAGGGCTGCGGCGAGTGGAACACCATCACCGAGGATCAGGGGCTGTCCTCCGGCCCTTCCAAGAAATCCCTGGGCGTCAAACGCGGCCGTACCATCCAGCTGACCGATTTGTCGGCGCGGGAAACCCCGCCGCCGCGGGCCTGCTGCGGCGTGGGGGAACTGGACCGGGTGCTGGGCGGCGGCCTTGTTGCGGCCTCGGCCATTCTGGTGGGCGGCGATCCGGGCATAGGCAAGTCCACCCTGCTGCTGCAGGCGGCAGCGCGGTTTGCCCAGGCTGGCGTCAAGACCGTCTATGTCAGCGGCGAGGAGGCATCGGCCCAGGTGCGGATGCGGGCACAGCGGCTGGGGCTGGCGGATGCGCCGGTGCAGTTGGCGGCCGAAACCAACCTGCGCGACATCCTGACGACGCTGGAAGCGGAGCGGCCGCAGCTGGCCATTATCGACTCCATCCAGACCATGTGGGCCGACCATGTGGACAGCGCGCCGGGATCGGTCAGCCAGGTGCGCGCCGCCGCGCATGAGCTGACCACATTTGCCAAGCGGCACGGGATTTCCATTATCATGGTCGGCCATGTCACCAAGGAGGGCCAGATCGCAGGTCCCCGCGTGGTCGAGCATATGGTCGACACGGTTCTGTACTTCGAAGGCGAGCGCGGCCATCAGTTCCGAATCCTGCGGGCAGTCAAGAACCGCTTTGGCCCGGCGGATGAGATCGGCGTGTTCGAGATGACCGGCAGCGGCCTGAGCGAGGTGATCAACCCCTCTGCCCTGTTCCTGTCGGAGCGCGGCGAGCCAAGCCCCGGGTCGGTGGTGTTTGCTGGTATCGAGGGCACCCGGCCGGTGCTGGTCGAGATGCAGGCGCTCATTGCGCCCTCCCCCCATTCGCAGCCCCGGCGGGCCGTGGTCGGCTGGGACTCGTCACGCCTTGCGATGATCCTGGCCGTTTTGGAAGCGCGCTGCGGTATCCCCTTTGCGGGCCTGGACGTCTATCTGAACGTCGCCGGCGGCATGAAAATCTCAGAGCCCGCCGCCGACCTCGCCGTGGCGGCGGCGCTGCTGAGCGCGCGGGAAGACGTCGCCCTGCCCGCAGACACGGTGGTTTTCGGAGAAATTTCGCTATCAGGCGCCCTCCGGCCCGCCCCGCAGACCGAAAACAGGTTGAAAGAGGCGCAAAAACTTGGTTTCACGGCGGCGATTGCCCCTGGCGGCAGCAAAACCGTGTCCGTAAACGGCCTGAACCTCAGAAAGTCGGGCGATCTGGCAGGTTTTGTTGGCGAATTCTTCGGGGCCGGTTAAAGTCGCAAAAAATTTGAGATCGCAGGCAAACGGGCGAGGGACATGGAAGGTTTCACAATTATCGACGGGGTCGTGGCCCTGGTCATCGTGGTATCGGCGCTGCTGGCCTATTCGCGCGGTTTCGTGCGCGAGGCGATGGCGATTGCCGGCTGGATCGCCGCAGGTGTTCTCGCCTTCATCTTCGCGCCGCAGGTGGAACCGCTGATGGCGGAAATCCCGGTGATCGGCGACTTCATCGCCGACAGCTGCGAGCTTTCGATCATTGCTGCCTTTGCCGCGGTGTTTGCCCTGGCGCTGATCGTGGTCTCCTTCTTCACGCCGCTGTTTTCCACCCTTGTGCAGCGTTCTGCACTTGGCGGGCTGGATCAGGGGGCCGGTTTCTTCTTCGGCGTCCTGCGCGGCATTCTTCTGATCGCGATTGCCTTCTTCCTCTATGATGTGGTGATGACCGGGCAGAGCTTCACAATCGTTGACGAAAGTCGCTCTGCCGAGGTGTTCGAGCGCCTGACAGGCAAGATCGAAGAGCGCAATCCCGAGCAGGCCCTTGGCTGGGTGACGCAGCAATATGAGGCACTGATCGGGGCCTGCGGCCAGTAATTCCTAAGGATTACCACCTTCAGACAGATACGCGGGCGTCCATGGGGCGCCCGTTTTGCTTGAAATTCAATGCGTTCACACAGTTATCCACAGGATGCGGCGGGTAGCCGTTAACACCGCAAATTCACATTAACGCTTTGTTAACCAAAGAGAATCGGACTTCTAAGGCCGATAGGTCGCGTCTCAAAAATTGCGTCAATCCTTAATAAATCCTCAGCCCGCACCGTAAAAAGGTTAACAATACCCCTGAAAACGCAGTTTTTGTCCCCAAAAAATCGCCTCATCCCGAAATGCGACGCACCCCTGCCCCAATTTGGTCCCAATTCGGGGGCCACATGGCTTCAACGGCAAAACGCCGGGACGAAGACGCTCAGAAGGGACGCTACAATGCAGCTGGATCACACCACAGATTTCGCCGACTACCTGCCGGTTGACGTGCTGCTGCTGACCAATCCCCTGCCGCAATCCCTGAAGCCCGCGCCCAAGCGTGCCCGCATCCGCAGCGGCGGCTTCCTGCCCGATACGCTGGTGGAGACCGAAGAAGGCTTCAAGCAGGCCCGCGACATCAAGCCCGGCGACATGGTGTTCACCTTTGACGGCGGTGCCCAGGAAGTGAAGGCGGTGAAACACGCGGTTCCGCGTCTGACCACCCTGATGCATATTCCGGCGGGTGCCCTGGGCAATGACACCGATCTGATGCTGCCTTCGGACCAGAAAGTGGCGCTGGAGATGGAGACCGCGGAACGCCTGTTCGGCCTGCCGGTTGTCGTCGCCAAGCTGATCGCCCTGGCTGGCTACAAGGGTATCACCGCGGCCGCGCCGGAGCGCCTGGGCCGCATCCATTTCGAATTCGCAGAAGAAGAACTGGTCTGGGCCGAAAGCGGCATGCTGCTGCCCGCGGGTGATGCCGTTGAGGGCTCCGCCTTCCACCAGTTGTCGCTGACCGAGACCCGCCAGGTGCTGGCCAGCGATGAAGGCCGCGCGCTGTCGCAGACCGGCATGGGCGAGATTGACGCCCGTCTGCCCAGCCCGCTGGATAACCTGCTGGACCGCATCCTGGCGGCCTGATCCAAGGGCTAGCCAGCAAGACATTCCCTCCCCCCTCGGGCCCGCCTTTGTGCGGGCCTATTCTTTTTGCTGCCCGGATAGGCGGGAAAGGTTCCGCCCCGGGCGTCTTCGCGGAAATGCGGAACGCCCGTTCCAAACGCAAGGGCATTTCCGGAAAAAGTTGCCCGGAAAATATATGTATGCCAGCATCCCCTCAGGCGCCAAAGGCACCGCAGAGCAACCGGCGCCCGGTATTCAGGGAGGATTTGACGATGAACTTGCGGCCTGACCCAACATTTCACGCAACACCCAAACTGGCGATGGAGGCCCCAGCGGAAAAGCTGGCGTTCACGCTGATGCTGAGCCCGGATTTTTCGCAGCCGGACGGGCTGGCGGTGGTCGATGTCGACCCGGGTTCAGATACCTATGGCCAGATCGTTCATCAGCTGATCATGCCCAATAAGGGCGATGAGTTTCACCATTTCGGCTGGAACGCCTGCTCCTCCTCCCTGTCGCCTCTGTCGGGCCACGCGTTCCTGGAGCGGCGCTACTTGATCATTCCGGGCATCCGCTCCAGCCGGATCTATGTCGTGGACGTGAAGGAGCCGCTGAAGGCGAAGATCCACAAGATCATTGAGCCGGAGGAAGTTTTTGCCAAGACCGGCTACTCGCGCCCGCACACCATCCATTGCGGCCCCGAAGGCATCTATGTCTCGACCCTGGGCGGCGGCGGCGAAGACGGCACCGACGGGCCGCCGGGCATCTTCATCATGGATTGCGAAACCTTCGAGATACTGGGCCGCTATGAAATGGACCGCGGCAAGCAGGACAAGCACTATGATTTCTGGTGGAACCTGCCGCGCGATTACATGGTGAGTTCCGAATGGGGCCTGCCGCCGCAGTTTGAGAACGGCATCGTGGCGGAGGACCTGCTGAGCAACAAATACGGCCATTCGATCCACTTCTGGAACCTGCGCCAGCGCAAGAACGTGCAGACCATTGACCTGGGCGAGAACCACCAGATGGCGCTGGAAATCCGCCCGGCGCATGATCCCTCACGCGATTACGGGTTCTGCGGCGTGGTGGTGGACACCACCAACCTGCAAGGCTCGATCTTCACTTGGTGGCAGAAGGACGATGGCACCTTTGAGGCCAAGAAGACCATCACCATCGACCCGCGACCGGAGAAGGCCGAAAACCTGCCGCCGCTGTTGCAGGGATTCGAGGCGGTGCCGCCCTTGGTCACCGACATCGACCTGAGCCTGGACGACAAATACCTCTATGTCGCTTGCTGGGGCTTGGGCGAGATGCACCAGTATGATGTGAGTGACCCGATGAACCCCACGCTGGCCGGCAAGGTCGAGCTTGGCGGCATCGCGCGCGGCGCCAAGCACCCGAACGGCAAGGATTTCGCCTATGGCCCGCAGATGGTGGAGATCAGCCGCGACGGCAAGCGGGTCTACTGGACCAACTCGCTCTATTCCACCTGGGACGATCAGTTCTATCCCGATGCCGTGGGCGGCCAGATGGTGATGGCCAATGTCGGCGAAAACGGCGGACTGGAGCTGGATAAGGACTTCTATGTCGAACTCCCCGAGGGCTACCGGAGCCACCAGATCCGGCTGGAAGGCGGCGACTGCTCCACCGACAGCTTCTGCTATCCCTCCGTCTGACGCGTGGCAGAGATCAGCACGGCGGCGGCCCTGTGGGGGGCCGTCGCGCTTTCGGGCGTCTATCACGGAGTGAACCCCGGCATGGGCTGGCCGCTGGCGGTCTCCGCGGCGCTGATGGAGCGCGCGCAGGGCAGCCTGTGGCGGGCCCTGGCCGCGCTGGCGGCGGGGCATCTTCTGGCGATGGCAGCGGTGCTGTTTCCGTTCTCGATGCTGCTGGTGCTGGCCGAATGGCAGCGCGAAATCCAGATCGGCGCCGCCTGCCTGGTGATTGCGCTGGGGCTGTATCTTCTGTGGAACCGCCGCCACCCGCGCCTGCTGGCCCGCGTGCCGCCGTCGCGGCTGGCGCTGTGGTCCTTCCTGGCGGCGATGGCGCATGGTGCCGGGCTGATGCTGGTGCCGATTTACTTGGGTCTATGCGCCACGGTGGAAACAGATGCCGGACACGCCGCCGCAGGGGCACTAATGACCGGCACTGCAGGCATCGCCATACTGGTCGCGCTGGCCCATACGCTGGCGATGACGCTGGCGGGCGGTGCCATCGCCTTTGGCGTCTATCACTGGCTGGGGCTGAAGTTCCTGTCCCGCGGCTGGTTCAACCTGGATCTGGTCTGGGCGCTGAGCCTGGTGCTGGTTGGCGCAGTGTCGCTGCTGACGCTGCATTGATTGCAGCGGCGCGCCCTGCCCGCATATTCGGCAAACCGCCCCTATTGCCGCAGCGCAGAAGGGAAATGTGATCCTTTGATGACAGACGCCGCGAAAGCCTCTATGTGAGGGCGCGAACAGGAAACGGATTCGGAGCCACACCGCCTTGCCGCTGCTGCAGACGCTGCCCGCCTGCCCTTGTGGACCTGACCTGATGCGCGCGGCGCCGGGTTGCGGGACTGCAAGCGGCCATCAGGCTCCGGACGTTTTGCCGGCCAGCTGCTTTGGCGCCTCCGGAATGGCGCGGGCGCGCAAAAATGCGCTAGACTGCCGGCCAAGCCGCTTCCATCAGCCATCGGACTAATCGGGATTGGAGCCAGCCAATGTGCGGGATTTTGGGGATCGCAAGCCGGGACACGGAAGTCTTTGCAGAGATTTATGACGGGCTTCTGATGCTGCAGCACCGCGGCCAGGACGCCTCGGGCATCGTGACTTACACCGGCGAGTTCTTCCGCGAGCGCAAGGCGAACGGCCTGGTCAAGGATGTGTTCGGGCCGTCGGATGCGGAAACCCTCACGGGCCGCGTCGGCATGGGCCATGTGCGCTACCCCACCGCGGGCTCCCTCAGCGCCGCAGAGGCACAGCCGTTCTTTGTGAACGCGCCTTACGGCATCTACCTGGTCCACAACGGCAATATCACCAACACCGCCGAGCAGCGCGAAAAGGTGACCGGCAAATACAGCCGCCATCTGCGCACCACCTCCGATTCCGAAATTCTGCTGAACGTTCTGGCCGACAAGGTCGCCGATGCGATCAAGGTCAATGGCAACGCCGAACCGATCCGCAACATCTTTGCCGGTGTGAAGATGACCATGGAGCGGGTGCAGGGCGCCTATTCGGTGCTGTGCATGATTGCCGGCGTCGGCATGCTGGCCTTCCGCGACCCGCATGGCATCCGGCCGCTGTCGCTGGGCAAGCGCCCGGCACAAGGCGAAGGCGACGATTACTGCATTGCGTCTGAGGACGTGGCCTTTGGCATCAACGGCTTTGAGAAGGTCCGCGATGTGAAGGCAGGCGAGGCGGTGCTGATCGACCTGGACGGCAACCTGCATACTTTCCAGGCGGTCGAGGGCAAGCTGACGCCCTGCATCTTTGAATATGTCTACCTGGCGCGCCCGGACTCGATGATGGATGGCGTTTCGGTCTACAAGACCCAGCTGCGCATGGGCCAGGCGCTGGCCAAGCAGATCCAGGAGTCAGGGCTCGAAATCGACAGCATCATCCCGGTGCCTGATTCGGCCCGCCCCGTGGCGCTGGAAGTCGCCAACTCCACCGGCATCCGCTACCGCGAGGGGCTGGTGAAGAACCGCTACGTCGGCCGCACCTTCATCATGCCGGGCCAGGCCGAGCGTCAGAAATCAGTGCGCCGCAAGCTCAACGCGATCCCGCTGGAGTTCAAGGACCGCAACGTGCTCCTGATCGACGATTCCATCGTGCGCGGCAACACCATCAAGAAGATCGTTCAGATGTGCCGCGAGGCCGGCGCCAAGAAGGTCTATATCGCCTCTGCCTCGCCGCCGGTGGTCTATCCCAACGTCTATGGCATCGACATGCCGACCAAGCACGAGCTGATCGCAAACGGCCTCAGCATCGAGGAAATCCGCGAGGAGCTGGGCGCCGATGCGCTGTTCTACCAGAAACTCGAAGACCTGATCTGGGCGGCGCAGGAAGGCAACCCGGACATCCAGGGCTTCGATTGCTCCTGCTTTGACGGCAACTACATCACCGGCGTCACCGAAGAGTACCTGGCGGCTCTGGAAGGCAGCAGCCGGGTCAGCGCCAAGATCCAGGACATGCCCGCACCGGGTGCCTCTTGGAACGCCTCCAAGCTGGCGACCGGCTGAGACCTGCCCCAACAGGGGTTTGAACTTTGGCCCGCATGCGTCTATGAGGGCCCGGAACTTTGCGTGGGGAGGCGCTGGCCATGACGGCCCGCGCCTTTTCCTATGCTCCTGACGAAAGGCCGCTCCTTGGACGCGCATCTTGCCCGCATGCTGACTTCCCCGCGCCAGTGCCGCTGCTGCGGCGCGACTTTCGCGCAATTGCTCAGCCTCAGCTGCGACCGTCCCGACATCTGTTCCGAGGATATGGACGTAGAGGACAACTCCGCTGTGCTGGCCACGCGCGGCGACATCCTGACCGAGGACTTCTGCCGCCTCGGCGATCTGCGCTTTGTCCGGGCAGTGCTGGCAATTCCATTGAACGGCACCCGCGGCGAGGAGTTCATCCTGGGCACCTGGGCCAGCCTCAGCCGCGATGATTTCGACGCCTATCTCGACCTCTTTGAGATGCGCGAGACCGACAAGCTGGGCGACCGCCCGGCCTGGCTGGCCAATGCCATCCCGCCGGACATGCCACTGCCGGCCGGCTGCATGCTGGAAATGCGCCCCGGCGGCCAGTACCCGGAGCTGAAGGTCACCGAACAGAACCACCCGCTCTACCCGCTGCAAAAGGACGGGGCGGAGCTGGAGGAACTGCTGGAGCTGCTCTATGCCTACGGGCATGACCTTCCGTCGCTGGTCTATGACGCCTGAAGCCTGTTTCAAGGCCGCTGCTCCTTGAATGGCCAAGGGCCGTCGGCGGCCTTTCTCTTAGCCTTCCGCAGCTTTCCGCCGAGGCCCGCTTCGCCCGCTTGAAACAGCAGCAGCAGCACGCCAGATGCCATCCGGACAATCAAGGGACAGATGAAGATGGCGAACGAGCAGACCTCCGCCAAGGTGGCGGGGCTGGCAACCCAGACCAATGCAGTGAACCGCAGCAACCTGAGCCTGCTGGGGGTCTACGGGCCTGAGAACAGCATGAGCGCGCTGATCCGTCTGCCCTCCGGCCGCACCCGCGAGGTGAAGCGCGGCACCAAGCTCTCGCAGGGTCAGGTGATTGCCATCGACGCTCACGGCCTGGTGCTGAACCAGCGCGGGGAAACCAAACGCCTGCAGATCCCGGGCAGCTGAGCCGGCGGCAAGCGGCGTAAATTTCTTCCAGGAAATTTGCCAAAGAATTTCGAAAATCCTTGGCTCTGTCCGCCGCCTCTTGACCTGCCCGCTCGAGCGGCCCAAGAAGGCGGGCATGACAGACAAAATCGCTCTCATCACCGGTGCTTCGCGCGGCCTGGGCAATGCCCTGGCCGAGGCGCTTGCGCCCACCCATCACATTGTTGCCGTCGCCCGCACCACCGGCGCGCTGGAAGAACTGGACGACCGCATCAAGGCGGCCGGCGGCTCTGCCACCCTGGCGCCGATGGACATTACTGTGCCGGAGGCGATGGCGACGCTCTGCCGCGGCATCCATGACCGCTGGGGCAAGCTGGACCTGTGGCTGCACACCGCGATCCATGCCACCGCCCTATGCCCGGCGCCTTCAGTGGCGGCCAAGGACTGGACCAAGGCGGTGGCGATCAATGCGACTGCCACCTCGGTGCTGATCCCCTATGTGGCGCCTCTCCTGGGCCAGACGGGCCGTGCGGTCTTCTTTGACGACCCGAAGGCCGGCGAAAAGTTCTATGGCACCTACGGCGCCACCAAAGCGGCGCAAATGGCTCTCGCCCGCAGCTGGCAGGCCGAGACAGAGCGCACCGGCCCCATGGTGAAGATCCTCGAGCCGCAGGCGATGGCCACCGCCCTGCGCGCCCGGTTCCACCCGGGCGAAGACCGCGATGCGCTGACCCCGATCCAGGACGAAGCCGCACGCCTGCTGCCGCTGATCCTGGCGGACTGATCTCTCAGACCGGGCCGCGCCGCGTTCCTGCGCGGCGCCCGGTCCAGAGGCGCGGGAGACCCCCGGCTCCTCCGCCCCCATCCCGCCTGTTGCCTCCCTGCCCCGCTTTGCTGCGGATACGGCTTCTCCCTGCGAAAACCTTGCCCCCTTCAGGTACAGGTCCTATTCAATCGAAAACCCGGTTGAAGACGGCAGGCAGGCTTTTCATGCGCATTCTGATCACCAATGACGACGGCATCAGCGCCGAAGGGCTGAAGGTTCTGGACGCCATCGCCCATGAGGTCGCAGGCCCCGATGGCGAGGTCTGGACCGTGGCGCCCGCGTTCGAGCAGTCCGGCGTCGGCCATTGCATCAGCTACACCCGCCCCACCATGCTGAGCCAGCTGGGCGAGCGCCGCTTTGCCGCCGAAGGCTCGCCTGCCGACTGCGTGCTGGCGGGCATTCATGTGGCGATGCATGGGGCAAAGCCGGATCTGGTGCTGTCGGGCGTGAACCGCGGCAACAACTCGGCTGAAAACGCGCTTTATTCCGGCACCCTGGGCGGCGCGATGGAGGCCGCATTGCAGGGCATCCCGGCAATGGCGCTGTCGCAGTATTACGGGCCCGCCAACCGCGAGACGGAAAATCCGTTCGAAGCCTCCGCCGTGCATGGCGCTGCACTGGTAAAGAAGATCCTGGCGGCCCAGCCGCAGGACAATCAGGACTACCGGCTGTTCTATAACATCAACTTCCCCCCGGTGCCGGCTGCGGATGTGAAGGGCGCCCGGGTCGCGCCGCAGGGGTTCCGTCGCGGCAGCCATTTCTCCGCCGAGGAGCAGCTGTCGCCAACCGGCCGCCGCTACTTGTGGATCCGCGGCGGCAATCAGCATGTCGAAACCGCCGCGGGCTCCGATGCGGCGGTCAACTTGGACGGCTATATCTCCGTCACCCCGATGCGCGCCGATCTGACAGCGCGGGACGCAATGGACGCGCTGAAGGTGATCGAGGGTCCCGGCGCATGAGCGGCCCCGACGCGCAAACCAAGATGCAGTTCGTCTACTCCGTGCGCTCGCGCGGGGTGACGGACCAGAAAGTGCTGGAGGCGATCGAGGAGATCGACCGCGGGCTGTTCGTGCGCGGCATCTTCGCGGAACGCGCCTATGAGGACGTGCCGCTTCCGATTGCCTGCGGCCAGACCATCTCGCAGCCCTCCGTTGTGGGCATGATGACCCAGGCCCTTCAGGTCAGCCCCCGCGACACGGTGCTTGAGGTCGGCACCGGCTCCGGCTACCAGGCGGCGATCCTGTCGAAACTGGCGCGCCGGGTCTACACCATCGACCGCCATGCAAGGCTGGTTCGCGAGGCGCGGATGGTGTTTGAGCAGCTGCAGCTGGCCAATGTGACCTCGTTGGTCGGCGACGGCAGCCACGGGCTCAGCGAACAGGCGCCCTTTGACCGCATTATCGTGACCGCCGCCGCCGAAGACCCGCCCGGGCCGCTCTTGGCGCAACTCAAGACGGGCGGCATCATGGTGCTGCCGGTGGGACAGTCGGACCACGTTCAGACCCTGATCCGGGTGCGCAAGACCGCGGACGGGCTGGAGTATGACGAATTACGCCCGGTGCGCTTTGTTCCCCTGCTTGAGGGCCTGGGGAAAGACACGTAAACTGGCGGCGGATTTCAGCCGAACCGCAAATGGCATCGGCTATAGTGATTGACGCGAGAGAATCCCCGCGAAAAAGGGGATGCGTGTTTTGAGGAGAGCGAAATGACCCGGATCCCCCCCGCCCGGACCATGTTCCACGGCCTGTCCCATTCGGTGCTGCCCCGGGCCCGGCTGCTGGCCGTGCTGCCGCTGGCCGGTATGCTGGCTGCCTGCCAGAGCCCGCTGGACTATGACCTGCGCGGCCAAGTCGGCGGTTTCAACACCACAGGCGCGGCGCAATCCGCCACCGCGAACCGCCCTGCGCCGGATGCCCGCGGCCTGATCTCCTACCCGTCTTATCAGGTGGCCGTGGCCCGCCGCGGCGACACGGTGGGTGATGTGGCCGCCCGCATCGGCCTGCCCGCGAATGAGGTCGCCAGCTACAACGGCATGCAGACCAGCGACAAGATGCGTCAGGGCGAGGTTCTGGCCTTGCCGCGCCGTGCCCCTGGCAGCCTGCCGGGTAGCGCCACGCCGGGCTCGGTCGATATCGCCGCCCTGGCGGGCCAGGCCATCGACAGCGCGCCGCTGACCTCGCCCAACGCAGGCTCCGTCACCACAACCGAAATCCAGTCCGCCCCCAAGCCGCAGCCCGCCAAGGTACAGTCCGGCCCGGAACCGGTGCGCCACAAGGTGAAGCGCGGCGAGACCGCCTATACCATATCGCGGCTCTATCAGGTGCCGGTGAAGTCACTGGCGGAATGGAACGGACTGGGCAGCGATTTTGCGGTGCGCGAAGGCCAGTACCTTCTGATCCCGCTGAAAGAGCAGCCTGCTGCTGAGGTGACGCCTGCCGCTGCAGTGGCCCCCGTGGTGGTGACAGAGCCGGGCGCAGGTTCCGAGACACCCGTGCCGCCCAGCGCCAGCAAACCGCTGCCGGAGGAGAAGGTCGAACCGGCTGCGGTGAAACCTGCGGCGGAAACCCTGCCCAAGCCGGAACTGCCTGAACCAACACGCAGCAGCAGCGCGGCGATGGCCTATCCGGTGCAGGGCAAGATCATCAAGACCTACTCCAAGGGCAGCAATGACGGCATCGACATTGCCGGCACTGCCGGTGCGCCGGTGAACGCAGCCGAGGCTGGCACGGTGGCAGCGATCACCAAGGACTCAGGCAATGTGCCGATTGTGGTGATCCGCCACAGCCAGAAGCTGCTGACGGTCTACCAGAACGTCGGCAATATCACCGTGAAGAAGGGCGAAAGCGTGGTTCGCGGCCAGCGTATCGCTTCGCTGCGCGGCGGCGACGATGCCTATTTGCATTTTGAAGTGCGCGACGGTTTCGAAAGCATCGACCCGCTGAGCTACCTGAACTGACGGCGGTAATGAATTGTTAATAAAGAAAAGCCCGGCTGATTGGCCGGGCTTTGCTATTCCCAATTTTGTGCTGCCTCAGCGCAAGGCCACTCCGTGCCGCCCGGCCAGATCGGTGAAGAACTGCCAGGCCACCCGGCCGGAACGCGCGCCGCGGGTTGCCTGCCATTCGACCGCCTCGGCACGCAATTCCTCTGCATCCACAGTGACGCCGTAAGCGGCGCAGTAGCCCTCGATCATCGCCAGGTATTCGTCCTGATCACAGGGGTGGAAGCCCAGCCACAGCCCGAACCGGTCCGACAGCGAGACCTTCTCCTCTACCGCTTCCGACGGGTTGATGGCACTGGAGCGCTCGTTCTCGATCATGTCCCGCGGCATCAGATGGCGGCGGTTGGAGGTGGCATAGAACACCACGTTTTCCGGCCGCCCCTCGATGCCGCCGTCCAGCACCGCCTTGAGGCTCTTGTAGTGCTGGTCGTCATGGCTGAACGACAGGTCATCGCAGAACAGGATGAACCGGTGCTCCGATCCGCGCAGATGACCCAGCAGCCGCGCCACCGAAGGCAGATCCTCGCGCTGCAGCTCCACCAGTTTCAGCTGCGGATGGTCCGCCGCCAGCGCCCCGTGCACGGCTTTCACGAGGCTGGACTTCCCCATCCCCCGCGCGCCCCACAGAAGCGCGTTGTTGGCAGCAAAACCTTGGGCGAACCGCCGGGTGTTTTCCAGCAGCGTATCGCGGGACCGGTTGATACCGACCAGCAGGTTCAGATCGACCCGGTTGACGCTCTCCACCGGCTCCAGCCGCTCCGGCTCCACATGCCAGACAAAGGCGCTGGCGGCATTGAAATCAGGGGTTTCCAGCGGCGCGGGCGACATCCGCTCTAGCGCCTCGGCAATGCGGGTCAATGCAATCTGGTCCATGGGAAGCCTCCGTCCGTCAGTTGCGGGATTTCAAAGCATGTTCAGGGGCAAGCGGCAAGGGCAAGCCGGCATCTGTTCTGCTGCAAACCATAAGTGTAACCTGTCCCCATGGACGCCTTGGAAGAACTCTCCCGCTGGATGATAACCGAAGGCCGCCGGTCGGGCGATCCGGTCAAGGCCGTGTCCCGCTTCTGCACGGACCTGATTGCGGCCGGCGTGCCGTTGTGGCGGGTCAACATCGGACAGCGGTTCGCGAACCCGCTGCTGATTGCCTGGGGCGTGGTCTGGACGCCAGAGAAAACCGAAAGCTACGACGTCACCCATGATGTGATGCAGACGGACAGTTACGTCGGCAGCTCGTTTGAATACATTCTGGCCAACCGCCGCCCGCTGCACAAAAACCTGCGCAGACTCGACCCTGAGGCCGACCACATCTCCTATCATGAGTTCGCGGAGGCTGGCGGCACCGACTACTATGCAACGCTCATGTATTACGGCGACGGGTCTATGCACGGCTGCACCTTTGTCACCCAGTCGGACAGCGGGTTCACGGCAGAGAACCTGCAGATGATCGAGGCCTCCCTGCCCGGCCTCTCCTGCGCCTTGGAACCCGTCACCATGCGCAAATCCTCGCGCAGCCTGCTGCGGACCTATCTGGGCGATGGCCCGTCAGACGCGGTCTGGAACGGCTCCATCAAGCGCGGCGAACGCACGGCGCTGGACGCCGTTGTGATGTTCACCGACCTGCGAGGCTTTACCGCCCTCTCGGACAGCACCAGTGAAGAAGAGGTGTTCGACGCCCTGAACACCTATTTCGATGTGGTGGTACAGGCGGTTGAGGACGCAGGCGGTGACGTGCTGAAGTTCATGGGCGACGGTATTCTGTCCATCTTTCCTGCCGCTGATGGAAGCAGCCGCGCGGAACAGTGCAGCCAGGCTGCCCAGGCATCGCAAACGGCACTCGCCGGACTTACCGCGGCAAACAGCACCCGCGCGCAAACAGGCAGACCGCTGCTGGAAATCGGCATCGGTTTGAATGCGGGCCGCGTCAGCTATGGCAACATCGGCAGCCCCGGAAGGCTGGATTTCACCGTGCTCGGCGCTGCAGTGAACCTGGCGAGCCGGATCGAAGGTCTAACAAAATCCACCGGGCATCCCGTTCTGGCATCCTCAGCCGTCGCTGCGGCGGCCCCGGACCTGTTTTCCAGCTGCGGGACCCGCAGCGTGCGCGGCATATCCGATCCGGTCGAGGTCTTCTTCCTGCGCGTTGACGCCGCATAGGAAGACGCGTCCGATCAAGCGCGCCTTTCTGTGATTTGCCTGCTCAGTCTGCCGCGAAGCAGTAGAAATAGCCGTTGCCGCCGGTGGAGCGCAGATTTTCGGCGCTGCAGCCACGGGAATTATGCGCCGCGTTCCAGGAGGTATTGCCGCCACCGTGGCGGTCATGGTGGCCAACTGTGGCAGACCCTTCGCCGTTGGAGGTCC
Source organism: Leisingera sp. ANG-M7 (assembly GCF_000813965.1). Taxonomy (GTDB): domain Bacteria; phylum Pseudomonadota; class Alphaproteobacteria; order Rhodobacterales; family Rhodobacteraceae; genus Leisingera. The sequence continues at coordinate 412,372 of NZ_JWLI01000001.1, forward strand.
AGTTCGAGCAGGTCTTGTCGCCCTCCTGCCAGGGGAAATAGGCAGTGCCGTCCTCCTGGGTGCCTGTCAGGATGTCATGCTCGTTGGGGTCATCGCCGCGGCCCTTGATGCGGTTACCGTTCTCATCCACCGCAGTACGGGCATAGAGGTTCGGCATGATATGCAGCTGGTCCAGATCGACCGCGATCAGCTCGCCATTAGCGTTGTACCAGGGACCGGTGCCGATGCGCGAACGGGCCGAGATGCCGCGCTTGCCTTCCTCCTGGGTGCTGAGATAGGCGCGCCAGGTGCGCCCTGTCGAGCCCGCCGCCTCTGCCAGGCTGGCGCAATGAGCATCCGCCCCCTCCAGCCCGCCAAGGTTGCCGCCGTCACCAAGGCCAACGGAAGTGACAAAGAACCCCATCGGCGGGTCTTCGGCGTAGGACGCAGACGCCAGCGCGCAGGCCGCGGAGCAGGTCAGGACAGCAAGAAACTTGTTCATGGAAACCTCCCTAAATCCAGGACTGGCCGCAGGATGCCGCATGGAAGGCGGTAAAGATACGCTGGCAGGCGGGGTTTCACGAAAGAGTGTTGGGATCACGGCCGGGTGGATTGGCCGGGCTCTGGTGCGGGGCTCAGCTGGAGGAAACGACGCGGCCGCAGGGTTCCTGGCGCTGACTGCCCTCTTACGAGTGGACAGTTCGACCGCTCTGTGCGAACCATCTGATATGCAAACCTTGGCACAGAACAACGGCACTTGGCGCCAGCAGCAAATTACCGTCCCGGCCTGACACGCCGGGCCGGGTGGTTGGTCTCTGAACATCAAATGCGCTTACCGCGCCGAACAAGGTTGTTTCCATGTTTTCTCCTCCTCCGACGCTGCACATGCTGTGCGGAAAAATCGCTGCTGGAAAATCCACCCTGGCCAAGCGGCTGGCAAGCGGAAGCGGTACAGTTCTGCTTGCCGAAGACAAATGGCTGAACGCCCTTTTCTCCAATGAAATGACGTCTGCATTGGACTATGTCCGCTGTTCTTCAAAACTGCGCAGCATCATGGGATCTCACGTGTCGTCACTGCTGAACGCGGGGATCTCGGTGGTTCTGGATTTTCCTGCCAACACAATCGAAACGCGCAGCTGGATGCGAAGCATACTCGAAGAGACAAGCGCGTCTCATCAGCTTCACGTTCTATGCCCGCCGGATGATCTTTGCTTGCAGCGGCTGCGAGAACGCAACGCCCGCGGCGATCACCCGTTTGCGGCGACCGAGGAGCAGTTTCGCCGGTTTTCCAAGCACTTCGTCCCGCCGTCGCCAGCTGAGGGTTTCAATCTGGTGGTGCACGAAGAGCCCAACTGATACGGAGCGGTTTTTCCTGCCCGGCACGGCATCGGTCACTCCGGTGTCCAAACCGGCCTGCACGTCCGCTGCAACAAAAAAGCGCGCCCTCGCGGGCGCGCTTTAGTACTTAAGAGCGTCAAAGGCCTACGTGCCCTTGCCATCCTCGGCATCTGCGGCCACCGGATCATCCGGATGCGCCTCCATCTCCTCGTCATCGTCGTAGTAGCCCTCGGCGCGCAGCTTCGCCTCACGCTTGGCCTCGACCCGGCGGACCAGGAAGATCGAGATCTCGTACAGCCCGTACACCACCACAAACAGAATGATCTGAGTGATCACATCCGGCGGCGTCACAAGTGCGGCCAGCACCAGGATCGCCACAACCGCATATTTCCGGACTGAGCCAAGGCCCTCGGCGCTCACCAGGCCGGCCTTGCCCATCAGCGTCAGCAGCACCGGCAGCTGGAAGCAGAGGCCAAAGGCTACGATGAACTTGATCGTCAGGTTCAGATACTCCTGGGCGGAACCCTGGAAAACCACGCTGAGACCCTGGTTCACTTCCTCGCTGCTTACAGCCTCGCCGCCAGAGCCAAACTGCTGGAAACCCAGGAAGAAATCATAGGCCAGCGGAGTGACGACATAGAAGGCAAAGCTGGCGCCCAGAAGGAACATAAAGGGCGACGCAACCAGGAACGGCAGGAACGCCCCCTTCTCGGACTTGTACAACCCCGGCGCCACAAAGCGCCACATCTGGAACCCGATAAAGGGGAATGCCAGGATGAAACCGCCCAGGAAGGAGATCTTGATCGCGACAAAGAAGCCTTCCTGCGGGCTGATGAAGATCAGCGCGCAGTCCTGGCCGCTCTCGGCCAGCACGTCGCACAGCGGGGCCGTCAGGAAGTTGAACACCGGCGTTGCCACGGTGAAGCAGATCACCATGCCGACGATGAAAGCCAGCACCGAATGAATGAGCCGCGTGCGCAGCTCGGCCAGATGCTCGATCAGCGGCGCGGTTGAGTCGTCGATCTCATCCGACTTGCTCATGACTTTGCCTCTTCTTCCTTCGATGCCGCTGGCTTCAGCGCAGCCTCAGCCGCTTCCGCCTTGGCCAGTGCCTCCTCAGCCTCGCGCGCCTTGCGCTCAGCCGCGGCGCGGGCAGTTGAAGCCTGGATCTTCTTGGCATCCTCGGCACGCTCCGCCGCCAGCTTGCCGGTCTCGCTGTCGGGGTCGTATTTGGTCGGATCGATCGACGACGCCATCTCCTGCGCCGCCTGCTTGACGCCGTCCATGGCAGTGCCGACGGGATTGGTTGCAGCCTTCAGCCCCTTGGTGACCTCATTGACCCCGGCCTCATCCGCCGCGTCATGCATCGCCCGGCTGAACTCGCGCGCCATCCCCTTGGCCTTGCCGACAAACCGCCCCACGTTGCGGAACAGCACCGGCAGGTCCTTGGGGCCGACCACGATCAGCGCAACAACACCGATGACCAGCAGTTCGGTCCACCCAAGATCGAACATCCGCGCTTAGGCCTTATCTTTTTCGGTCTCGGGGGTAACGTCCTTGGCCACGTCTGCGGCGTCCTGCTCCAGTTCCTTGGTGCCTTCGTTAATGCCCTTCTTGAAGGAGGTGATGCCTTTGCCGACCTCACCCATCAGCGAGGAAATCTTGCCACGGCCGAACAGGACCAGGACCACGACGGCGATGAGCAGAAGGCCAGGCAGGCCGATGTTGTTGAGCATGTGAGTCTCTCCTTAACTTGATCCGGCGCGGATTTCGGGCGCCGGTGGAATTATTCGCTACGGGTTTAGCGCGGGCGCGGCTTTGAGCGAAAGCAACTCCGCGCGCAGAAAGCTGCTGCAAGCGTGGGAATCCGAAGTTTTTGACAGCTGCCCGCACCCAACTGACAGGTTTATGTCAGTTGCAGGGCGGTAAATCCAGCCCATCACATGAACAAAGGAGAAACGTGATGAGCAAACATGTCGCCGAAATCGTGACCTTCAAACTGGCCGACGGCGTGAGTCCCGCCGATTTCACAGCCCTGATGCAGCGCACCGAAGGCTTCGTGCGCGCGCAGGACGGCTTTGTCACCCGCCAGCTGAGCCAGGGTGAAGACGGCAAATGGACCGACTATGTGGTCTGGAAGGACATGGCAACGGCGCAGAAAGTGGCGCAGACCTTCATGCAGCAGGACTTCGCCCCTGAAGTCGTTGCAGCACTAGCGCCGGACAGCGCCAGCATGCGCCATGAAGAGGTGCTGTGGCAGATGGCGCCTTAAACACCGCAGGCTGCGCCTGCGGGCCGGGCGCAGCCCTTGACCTCCTGACGCCACCGCGCAAAGGCTAGCCCCATGCGCCGCACCGACCGCCTTTTCGAAATCATCCAGATCCTGCGCGACGGGAAGCTGCACCGCGCCCAGGACATTGCCGAGCGGCTGGAGGTCTCAACCCGCACCATCTACCGCGACATGGACACGCTGGCGGCCTCCGGCGTGCCGGTGGAGGGCGAGCGCGGCGTCGGCTATATGGTGCGCGAGCAGATCAGCCTGCCGCCGCTGACCCTGACGCCAGAGGAGCTGGAGGCGCTGAACCTCGGCATGGCGATTGTAGCAGAGGCTGCCGACCCGGACCTGAAGGCCGCCGCCCTGTCGCTGGCTGCCAAGGTGGACGCGGTGCTGCCGGAACAGACCATCGCCGAGGCCGACGCCTGGAAATTCGCCGTCTACCCCTTCTCGGACGCCGCCCGCGCCCTCGCCCACATGCCTGCCCTGCGCGCCGCCATCAAGGCGCGGCAGAAACTGCAGCTCAGCTACCGCCGCATCGACGGCACCCTGACAGAGCGCAAGATCCGCCCCCTGCACATGGAATATTGGGGCCGGGTCTGGACCCTCACCGCCTGGTGCGAGACCCGCGGGGATTTCCGGGTGTTTCGCGTCGACCTCATCGAGGACGCCTCCGCCCTGCCCGAGCTGTTCGTGGACGAACCCGGCAAGCGGCTGCAGGATTATGATCCCTACGGATCCTGAGATCCTTCCTTCATCTGGCTGAAAGTATCCCGGGGGAGGCCCGCCGGGCCGGGGGCAGCGCCCCCTACCCCAGTTCAAACGAGGTCACCCCGTAAATCAGATCCGTGTCCAGCAACGGTGCAGGCCCGCGGTACATCCGGGCGGTTTCAAACACTGGCTCAAGACCGAGGCTGCGCGCCAGATCCACCGCCGCGGCATGGGGTTCCGGCACATCCAGAAACACCTCCTGCCCCGCAGGCAGCTCCTGCAGCAGCCGCGCCAGAACCGCCTCGGCAGCCGGGCGGGACACCGCCACCAGCGGCCCGATCTTGCAGCCGCTGCCGCAGAGTCGCAGCGTGCCGAAGCCAGCCAGCTTACCATCATTGTAAGCGGCAAAGGAGCGATGCCCCGCAGCCCCCAACCACTGCTGCCAAAAGGCCGTGCGCGGCGCCGGGAAGGCGCGCGCGTCCAGCGCTTCCAGCTCGGCCGTCGGGGCCCAAAGCGGCGACAGATCAAACCCTTCCGGCGCCGCCGGCCTGTCACCGGGCACACCGCCAAAACGGATATTGCGGTAGGCCAGTTCAAAGCCGGAGCGGCGGTAATTGCCTTGCTGGTCCACCACACCGTCAAGGCCGACAACACGGCCCCCGGCATGCTCCAGCGCCTGCTGCCACAGCGCGTAGCCGTAGCCCTGGCCGCGATGCTCCGGCGCCACGATGTAGAAACCGAGGAAAGAAAACACCTCGCCGTAGTTCACCACCGAGATGCAGGCGACCATCTGCCCGTCCAGGAACCCGCCCCAGAACCCCTGCGGATCTGCCGAGGCAAAGCAGGCCGCATCCCGGTGGCCCGGGTTCCAGCCTTCGCGCGCGGCCCAGTCCACAGCGGTCTGGATTTCCGCGCCCGCCAGCGGTCTGATCTGATAACTTTCTTGCATCCGCACCTCCTGTCTCGTCGGGTGCAGAATGCCCGCTAACAATCAGGCAGGAAAGACAAAACAGCGGTTGCGGCGCACCGTCAGCCACATCACCCGGCCTGCTTCCGGCAGGAACACATTGGGCACCGTGGCTTTCAGAACCGAGCCGTCGAAATCCATCCGGAACTCCACCAGGCTCTCGCTGCCCAGAAAACGCGCGCGCTCCACCACGGCGCGGGCAGGCACACCATCACTGGGGGTCGGCAGCGGCCCCTGGCCGCCGCGGTCGAAGTCGATGCGCAGGTGCTGCGGGCGGAACACGATCTCCACCGCGGTGCCATCCGCCACGCCGGGGGCCAGGAACTCACCAAAGGCGGTGCGTGCCAGCGCGCCGTTCACCTCCGCCTTCAGCACGTTCACATCGCTGAAGAAAGACACCGCGGCCTTGTCCACCGGGTGGGTATAGACGTTATAGGGTGCGCCTTGCTGCACGATCCTGCCGCCGCGCATCAGCGCGATCTCATCCGCCATGCGCATCGCCTCTTCCGGCTCATGCGTCACCAGCAGAACGGCGGTGTCTTCCTCTTTCAAAAGGCTCAGCGTCTCATCCCGGATGCCGTCGCGCAGCCGGTTGTCGAGACCGGAGAACGGCTCATCCATCAGCATGATCCGCGGGCGCGGCGCAATCGCGCGGGCCAGCGCCACCCGCTGCTGCTCGCCGCCCGACAGCTGGTGCGGGTAGCCGTCGATGAAGCGCTTCAGCGACACCCGGTTCAACAGCTCCTCGACCCGGGCGCGTTTCTCGTCCTTGCTGCCCTTCAGGCCAAAGCCCACGTTGTCGGCGACGCTCAGGTGCGGGAACAGGGCGAAATCCTGGAACATCAGCCCGATCTCGCGTCGTTCGGGGGGCACCCGGAACACGGTGTCGCAGATCAGCTTGCCATCGACATAGATTTCACCGCTGTCCTGCATTTCCACGCCCGCAATCATCCGCAGGGTGGTGGATTTGCCGCAACCAGAGGGGCCCAGCAGGCAGGTCACCTGACCGGCCCGGATCTGCAGCGAGACATCGTCCACCACCGCGCGCCCTTCAAAGAAGCGCCGGATGTTGCGGATTTCCAGCCGCGGCGGGGCAATCGTGCGGCTGATGCCGGCGGGGGCAGTGTTCATGAGGCCTCAGTGCTGTTTCCGATGAAAACGCTTAGGTTCACGCCGGGATAGCAACCCAGCGGCGGCGCCGCAAGCGGTCTGCCCCTCTGGACACACGGAGACGAGGGCAGCGCCCGCCCCGTGGGGGGGCGGGACTGGCGCTGCCCGGCCCATCGGCCGGGCGTTACATTCCAATCATACTGGAAGTGATTAGCAGCAGCCTGCCGCAGCACCGTCCTGCTCCAGCCCGTTGAAAGGCGAGTTGCCGCCGCAGCCCGCAAAGATGCCGTAATGGGTGTCAAACGAGCCGATGAACTCGAAATGCGGCGCAAGACGGGTGTCCTGCAGCATCATCCAGGTGTTACCGCAGACCGGGAACACCTTGCCCGCTTCAATCACATGGTGGTCATCCAGCATGAACCGGTGCGGTGCGTGGTCTATGGTGCCCTTGTAGATCACCGCCTGGCCGTAATCTTCGCAGGCCGGCTCCAGCGCGGGCAACTTGAACAGCCGGTAGGTGGCCGACAGGAACTTCAGCGGCTGCACCCGTTTTTCCAGCACAGGGTTTTCAATGGTCAGGAGGCGCGAGGTCACCATCCGCGGGTCCTTGAACCCCGCCTCCCTGGCGATTGACAGGAAATCATTCCAATACAGCGCCCCGGACAGGCATTCGCCGTACAGAACCTCATCCTCCGCCATCTCCTGCGGCACCCGGCGGTCGGCATAGACATCAGAGAAATACATCTCCCCGCCCTCTTTCAGCAGATGATGCGTGCCGCGCAGCACAGCGCCCTTGTCGGTGGCCAGGTTGATCACGCAGTTGGAGACGATGATGTCAAAGGAGCCCGGCTCCAGGTCCAGTTCCTCCAGCTGTTCGATATAGCCGTGGTGAAACTCAACGTTTGACTTGGCATAGCCAAACGCCTCCGCGTGATAATCCTGATGGCGCTGCGCCACTTCCAGCTGCGCCGGAGTCATGTCGACCCCCACGACCCTGCCATGCTCGCCCACCAGCGCCGACAGCGCATAGACATCGCGCCCTGCACCGCAGCCCAAATCCAGGATGCGTGCGCCCTTCAGCGCCTCCGGCGCAATCAGCCCGCAGCCGTAGTAGCGGGTCAGCACCTCGTCATGGATCTTGGACAGCACCGCCTTCACATGATCCGGCATGTCGTCCGGCGTGCAGCAGGCATTGGTTTGGAGGTCGTCACTGCCTTGCAGCACCTCACCGTAATAATTCTGCACGTTTTCATGTTTCATGGCGGCGCCTCTCCTGCTGTGTCAGGAGCAAAGGGATAGCGGCGCGCGGATGGTGCGGCAATCGGGGCAGCGGGCGGTCTGACGCAACTGTGATGGAGCGTGGGGATGCGTCTGCCCGGCCTGTAGGCCGGGCAAAACGCGTTTCAAAGACTGGTGTTAATCTCAGGCTCCCGGCAGCAGTTCAAACGCCGCCTCAGCCCGTACCCTGCCGTTCACCATCAGCTCAATCCGGTGCGGTCCCGGCATCAGTTTGAACGTTGTGGCGTTGCCCTTGAGCTTGTGACGCTTGTCCAATTTCAACAATTTTCCTGAAATTTTCGATTGCTTCAGCTTGAACACCTTTGCCGAGACCTTGCCGCCAGGCCGCTGGAAATGAAGGATATAGTCAACCAAGACCGGTGACCCCGCCTGCCCCTCCAGATGCGCCGAGAATTCCAGGGCATCGCCAATCCGAACATTTTGCGATATCAGTGCGATTTCAGCGCCAAGCTCCAGATCCGGGTCATAACCCAACATCTTCATCGCCCGCGGGTGGCCCGCCTTGACCAGCCCGCGCAGAGCATGGGAGGTCATCCAACCCAACTCTTTGGCCGACTGCACCCCGGCAGCCTGCCAACGTTCCAGACGGTCCATAACCAGATCCGGGTCCTTCTTGGCGATGTCGTTCAGGTGGTTTGCGATTGACCGGGTCACATAGCGGGTCGGGTCGGAATGCAGATGGTCAAGCAGCGGCAGCGGCTCATCCAGCCGCAGTCCCACCGCCTCGCCCCAGGGCAGCCGCGGCCGGGTGCCTTCGCTGACCAGGCGGCGGACGTGATAGCTGGAGTGTGTGGCCCAATCCTCCATCCGCGCCAGCACCTCTGCCGGCCAGCGGTTCAGGAACGGGCGGATGGCCCATTCCATGGAAAACCGCTGGGTGATTTCTTCCAGCAGGTCCAATGAAAGGTCCGGATGTGCCTCAACTCCTCGCGCGGCCACATACTCGCCCAAGGGAGCAAAGATGAAATCGCCGAAATCATCATCGGTTTTCGACGGGTCCAGCGGCGGCGGCAGCGCCTTCAGCAGCACAGGCGCGGCCTCGGGCAGATTCTCCGGCAGGTGCCCCGCCAGTACATCCGCAATCAGCGTCATCCGCTGCTTCAGCTCCAGCGCCGGCAAGTCTGTCATCACTTGGCTTTCAAACGCTTCAGCATCAAACCCGCCGTCCGCAGCCGCGAACAGACCCGCCAGATACCGGACCTTCTCACGGTTAAACAACTGGTCCTTTAGGGAAAACCCGCCATCCATACGCCCTGCCCTTCCTTACATCGTGCTGTTGGTGGCGCCACCGTCCAGCAGGATGTTCTGCCCGACGATAAAGCCCGCATGCTGTGAGCACAGGAAAGCGCAGGCGGCGCCAAACTCCTGCCGGGTTCCGTAGCGCCCTGCAGGAATCGTGCCGAACCGCTGCTTCTGCGCTTCTTCGGGCGTGATCCCCTGCGCCTTAGCGGCGCCGCCATCCAGCGCCACGGCGCGGTCGGTGGCATGGATGCCCGGCTGCAGGTTGTTGATGGTGACACCGTGGCCTGCCACCTGCCGCGAGGTGCCCGCGACATAGCCGGTCAGGCCCGCACGCGCTGAGTTCGACAGCCCCAGCACCGACACCGGCGATTTGACAGAGACCGAGGTGATATTGACCACCCGGCCCCAGCCGCGCTCCATCATGCCCGGCAGCAGCGCCTTCATCAGCGCAATCGGCGCCAGCATGTTGGCGTCCAGCGCCTTGATGAAATCCTCGCGGTCCCAGTCGGTCCACATACCCGGCGGCGGGCCGCCTGCATTGGTCACCAGAATGTCGACACCCTGAGCGGCATCCAGCACCTTCTTCTGGCCTTCCGGCGTGGCGACATCGGCGGCCACCGTCACCACATCGACTCCGTATTGATCGCGGATTGCCTGCGCAGAGGCTTCCAGCGCCTCTGCGCCGCGGGCGTTCATCACCAGGCTGACACCCGCCTCTGCCAGCGCCTCGGCGCAGCCCAGACCCAGCCCCTTACTGCTGGCACAGACCAGTGCGCGCTTGCCGGAAATACCAAGATCCATTTTTTGTCCTCCCTCCGGATTCTTCACCGTTTGCCGGAGATTGCACCGCCCGCCTGCCAAAGGCCAGCCCCGCCCGGCGGCTGACGCAATCGTGAAGCTGCCGGAAAATCAGCCCCGTTGCACCGCCTTTGTGCCACATTCCGAAGGCATTTCTGTTGGACAGCGCACCCCGCGCGCCCACATATGGAGCAAGACAAACCCGCAGATGGGACAGACAGTGACTGCCAGCCTCTCTTCCGTTCAGGCCTACCCGGCCGAGCGTTTCTGTGTCGAATACGGCGCCAATTCGGGTGATCCGCTTGGCGTGCTCGAGGATCTGGTGCTGGATGATATCTACCTGCTGAACAGCCCGTCTCCGCCGCAGCGCCTTGGCATCGCGGCCCATCACGACGGCAGTTTCACCATAGGGGACGGCAGCGCCATCGGCACACCCGGCGCGGCGCTGCATCTGGACTGCCTGCTGACCCTGATGCCCGACCGCGGCCCCAACACCGAAACGCTGGTTATGGTGGAGGCCGACGCAGAGGGCTATATCGCCGCCATATTCCTGGTGCCGCTGGCGCCGCTGCAGCCGCAGATGCCCTACACCCTGGTGAAGGCCGAACGCGAGCCAGCCCGGCGCAAGCTGGCGCAATCGGCCTGCGTCTCCTTTACCCGCGGCACGCGCATTACGCTGTCGACCGGCGAACAGCGTCCGATCGAGGAGATGCGCGCGGGCGACCGGGTGCTGACCCGTGACGACGGCATCCAGGAGGTGCGCTGGGTCGGTCAGTCCACCCTGCGCGCGGTCGGCGACCTGGCCCCGATCCTGATCCGCAAGGGCGCCCTCAACAACTCGAACGACCTGATCGTCAGCCCCAGCCACCGGCTGATGGTCTACCAGCGCCGCGACGAGATCGGCGCCGGCGCGCCGGAACTGCTGGTGCGCGCCCGTGATCTGGTGAACGGCGGCAGCGTGGTTGTGCTCGATGGCGGCTTTACCGACTACTTCCAGATCCTGTTCGACCAGCACCATATCATCTATGCCGAGGGCATCGCGGCTGAGAGCACTTTCCTGGATCCGGTCACCCGGCAGGTCCTGCCTGAGGATTTCTGGACTTCCCGACCCGGCACCCTGCCGGCAACCCACACCTGTGGTGCTCACGGGCTGGACGTGAACCGGTCCCTGCTGGACCGGCCGGACGCAGTCCGACTGCTGAAACGCGCCTCGCTGCGCTGATCAGCAGCAAGGCGCCGACCGCTTGGCGCAAAACGTAAATCAAACATAATTCAGGGTGCGTTCAGCAAATGCGTGATGCGCTGCATCGCGAAAGCAATGGACGCTGGAGCCTCAGGCTTGGCCGAAGTAAAGCGTCACACCCAAAGGGTTTGTTCACACTTTGTTAATCGCGCAAAAGCAGAATGAATCCCGTGAGCAAGGGATCGTGATTACATGCCGGAACAATCCTCCAGAATGCAGAACTGGCACCGGCTCTTCAGCCACGGCCATCTTTCACTGATCCACGCTCTGATTATCGGCCTGTCGCTGCTGATGACCTTCGGTGCCTGGTACTATGCCAATGAGCAAACCGAGACCCGCACCGAAAACGCCTTCAACGCCGCGCGCGACCAGGCAGTCGGCCTGATTTCCGCGCGGATGGCGAAATACGAGGATGCGCTCTGGGCCGGTGTTTCTGCCGTGCAATCCCATGGCGGTGACATGAGCTACCAGGAGTGGAAGGAATTTGCGCATTCCCTGCGTGTGGATGAACGCTATCCCGGGATCAATGGCATCGGAATCATTCATCATGTCGACCCCGGCCAATTCGAAAGCTATCTGCAGGCCCGGCGCCGGGAACGGCCAGGGTTTGCCGTTTACCCGGCACATGACAACAGCATCCGCCTGCCCATCTCCTTTATCGAGCCGGAAGACATCAATGCCGCAGCGGTTGGCCTGGATGTCGCGCACGAGGTGAACCGCCGGACGGCGGCCCTGGCCAGCAGCGCAACCGGCCAAGCCCGGATCACCGGCCCGATAGTGCTGGTTCAGGACAAGGGCAGCACCGCAGGTTTCCTGTTTTATGCCCCCTTTTACGCCGGCGGGAACAGCGCCAATCCTGCACTGGGAGAACGGCGCCTGGATGGCATGGTCTACGCACCTTTTGTGGTCCGCAATCTAATGGCCGGCTTGCTGTCAAAAGACCTCAGGAACGTGCGTTTCAGCATCAGTGACGGCGGCGAGACGATTTATGATGAGCATGACCCTGCGGACTCTCAGTTCGACCCTGCCCCCAGGTTCTCCGAGACGGTCGACCTGGAGATCTATGGCCGCACCTGGACACTCGATTTCCGCACCAGCCTTGGCTTCCGGCAAGCGCATTCCTACTCCCAGCCGGTGCTGATCCTGATCGGCGGGCTGGTGATCGAGACTCTGGTGATTTCGCTGCTGTTCCTCATGGCGCGCTCCAGCCAGCGCGCCAGGGCCTATGCTGACCGGGTCACCGCAGACCTGCAGGAAAAAACCGCAAAACTCGAGAAGGCCCACGATGAGCTGGAGCAGTTTGTCTATATCACCTCTCACGACCTGAAGACGCCGGTGCGCGGCATCGGGGCGCTGACGGAAATAATCCAGGAAGACCTGGAGGACTACTTCAACTCTGCTGATGCGGACCCCGATGTGGCCACCAATCTGGCCCTGATCACCGAACGGGTAGCCCGGATGAACAACCTGACCCAGGGGGTGATGGAATACGCGCGAACCGGTGCGCATTCAGCAGAAGACAAGGCGCTCCGCCTGGAGGATGCGGTCGGGGCGCTGCGGTCCGACTTCGGCCTGTCCGAAACCCAGCTGGAGCTGAGCGGCAACGCATCCCGCATCACCACCGATACCTTCAACTTTGTCCGCGTGCTGGAAAACCTGGTTGGAAACGCGGTCAAGTACCACCCCAAACCGGATCACGTGCAGATCTCTGTCACAGTAGAGGACATGGGAAGCCGCTACGACGTCTCGGTCCGGGACAACGGCGTCGGCATCGCCCCGGAGCACCACAGCAGGATCTTCGATGTTTTTCAGACCCTGCGCCGCGCAGGCGAGCCGGAAAGCACCGGCATAGGCCTCGCCATCGTTAAGAAATCTGTGGAACAGCACGGATTTGCGGTGACTGTTCAATCAGAAGTTGGACAGGGCGCCGAATTCCGGTTTAGCTGGCCAAACCTGGGGCGCACAGCCCCGGCTGAACACCAAGACAAAGCCGCCTGACGTGGAGAAAACCGAATGAACATCCTTCTGGTTGAGGACAATGACGTGGATGCGCTCATCCTGGAGCGCACGCTGAAAAAGCAGTCCCCGTCAGCCAGGATCGTGCGGGCCTGCGACGGCCTGGAAGCGCTGGAGATCCTCACCACTGAACGCGCGCGGGACTTGCCGCGCCCCTTCTTCATACTGCTGGACATCAACATGCCCCGCATGAACGGGCATGAGTTTCTTGAGGAACTGCGCGCCAAAGAAGAGATTTCCGGCAACATCGTGTTCATGTTCACCACCTCCGACAACCCCAAGGACATCGCCCGCGCCTACCACCGCAACGTGAGCGGCTACATCGTCAAGCCAAGCTCCTCCGCAGGCACCAAAAAGGTGCTGAGCGCGCTGCAGGACATGTGGGAGATCTGTACCCCGCCCCAATGCGCCACGGCGTGACGCAGAGCCTGCAGCCGCTGCCGCAGCCGGCATGGGCCGGACATGCGGCCACTGCAATCCCGATCAGCGGAACTGCACCTCGCTGATCGCGGTATCCCGGTATCTGGTGCCGTAATAGACGCCCGTCAGCGTGAGGGTGATCCAGGTCACCTGCCCCAGCGGCGGCAGGCGCAGCTCCTGCAGCCCGTCGCGGTCCTCCAGCACCACCTCCTGCCGCACCCCGGCCGAGGTCTCCACGATCAGCGACCGCACCCGGCCGTTCTTCAGAAAGATGTCGCGGCTCTTGCCGTAACCGTTGGCCACCAGCACCCGGCTGACCTGCTGCGGCCCGTCAAAGGCAAACCGCAAAACTTCTCCCTCGCCGTCATCCGCCCGCCCCTCGACCCAGGCGGTGCGGGCATTGCCGTCCGACAGCATCGCGCCTGAATAGGCATTGCGCCCCTGCGGCGCCAGGTGGGAGGACACGCACAGCTCCGCCGGAACCGCGCCGAACCGCCCCCGGTTGCAGGCATAGGCTGGTGTCGCGGGCAGCGGCAGATGCCGCGGCGGCTGCGGCGCCGGCGCTTCCAGCCCCGCCAGCGCCTCCAGCGCCAGCAACACATAGAAATCCTCCGGCCGGTCCCGGTGCGCATCGACAAAGGCCTGCCAGGCCGCCCGCGTGCCAATCCGCTCAGCCAGCTGGTACTTGCGGGCGATATCATCCGCCGGCGCGGCAGTGACGGCCGCAGGCTGCGCCGCCGCCGCGGGCCGGCTGTGGAAATAGAAATCCCCGGTGATCGAGCTGGTCTCCCACGGCACCTGCCGCTCCTGCGTCACCGCCAGCACCTCGCTGCGGGCCGCCTTGAACACCGCCTCGATGGTGCGCCCGCCCCCTGCTGAGATCGCCCCGGCCAGCGCTCTGGTATAGGGGGAGTTGCCGCCGCTGCCGTCCAGCGCCACATCGCCCGGCGCGGTGGCATAGGCAATCAGCGTGCCGCGCGGCGCATCCACCGGCGCCAGCCCCCGCACCGCCGAGCGGGCAGAGCCGGCAAAGGGGTTGTTGCGGCAGGCATCCAGAATGACGATGTTGATGCTGGCATTCGATGAATTCATCACCCGCAGAAAGCTGTTCACATTGACCGCTTCCAGGTCGATCTCATCCTCGCTGGCGATGGCGGCGCTGACCGGCACCAGATAGTTCTCACCGTCCACCTGCACCCCGTGCCCGGCATAATAGAACAGCCCGGCCTCCACCCCCTCGCCGCGCAGCCGCCGCCCGAACCGCAAGAGCGCCTGCTTCATGCCGCCCAGATCCGCGTCCAAGAGCGTGGTCACCTCAAACCCCGCCTCCTCCAGCGCCGCCGCCATCACCCGCGCATCATTGCCGGGATTGGCCAGCGGCGAGGTATGGGCATAGTTCGAATTGCCCACCACCAGCGCAATCCGCTCCCCCGCCCGGGCCGGCGCGATAGCAAGCGCCAGGAGCGCCAGCACCACTCCCGCCGCCGCAGTCCGGAACAGCCAAATCCGATACAGCATCCCGCCTCTTTCCCTGTGGTTTGCAATCAAGGGCTTGCGGGTATCTAGGCAAAGGCGGCGGCAAAATCAATCGGGGGGCTGGCGGGACGGAGCGGGCTTTCGCTGCAAGTGCTCCAAAGGCGGCTTTCGTTCAACCGAGGCCGCGCAATAGCTGCAGAGGGGTAACTATTTTGCAGGCGATCCAACAGGACGATCTGCGTTGCAGGATCATCCACCAACAAACACATCGCCAGAGCCGCTTTCGACGGCCCCGCCGCAATCAATAGCATCGCCAACACGGCCAGCGGGTTTTCCGTTGATGAACACGCTGCCTGATCCAACCGCCAGTACCCTCCCATGCGGTGGATGCTTGGGCTTTGAGTGCGGCGCAAAGGCGTCCCCTTCGCGCAAAGCTAGCTTCCCGTTGATACCGACATCACCACTACCTTCTGTTGCTGGTGTTGGCGGGAACCCATCATGACCAGACCCTGTGTCGCCTTTTCGTCCTGCTGCTGGCATCAAGCGTCGTCCATAATCAGCAAGGTGCTGTCTTCAGTAAAATCTACGCGATACCCCATCAGCCAGAGCTTGGTGGCAGGTTCATCATTGAGTGGATAGTGCAGGAAAGGAGACATAATATATCGAGTAACTTCGGGAACAGTCGTCATCATGTAAACAGCTTCATGCAGCCCCAATCTCCAACGAGGCTTCTTAGAAGACACCCTAATTTCATCATCACCAATTGTATCCATTGCTTCTAGGAACGGTAAGGTTCCAGACTTGAGGTATTGCTTATACTGAGATTTCAAGATTTTCAGAATTGGGTTTTTGCGAATGATAACTGCTTCATCATCGCCAAGTTCACTCAATCGATCAGCCACACAATCTCGATAAAGTTCTGCCAGCGTTATGATTTCAGAATTGATCTCTTTGGGTTTGGACAGAAGGTAGGTCCCGTTAAATGCGGCCTGTTCGCGAAGCCAAATTATCCGCTCAATGAACTCCAAACCGCCCGACAAGTGGGAAAATGCAATCTCGAGGTGTTTGCGCGTCTCAAGCTCTAGCATCAGGCTTTCGAAATGATATCGATCAAAGCGGGAAGGATCGTCGACATAAGACAGCCAATCATCCAATAAAGCCATTATCCATCTCCAACATTCAAAATTGCTTCTCTCAGACCTGCTGGCAACCCGTTCACACCTCCGTCAAGGTAGTGGTTTGCAAAATACCCCATACGCCGCAAAAGGTCTGTTCGTGTTTTGGGGGGTGGTGGTCTGTACAGCTCGTCCAAGGCGTTATGCATAGTTTTAGATCCCGGTCCAGAGCCTTTCCCTCCTCCTTCAGGAGCGTGACGCCAGCGTGTGTGCCCCGCGGCTGTCGGCTGTGGTAGTGGCCCTTGAGCATCTTTCGTCGCTGTAACCCATTGCTGGATTTCTTTCATCGAAAAACCAAGGCGTTTATGAGCGAGTTGTTGGCTTACTTTGAGCCATTCATGCTCTTCGCCTCCTCCGCGAATTCTCCTGTTAATTGTACTCAGGATGTCATCATCCTTAAAAAGCTGTTCCAATTCAGCCGGACTCAAGTCATCCCACCAGGTTTGAAATGCCGCTAAATTCCGCTTGCTACCCGGAACCCTCCCGCCCGGTGCGAGCTCTTCATTTGATCTTGGCGGCTGGCCCTCGCGGGGGTGGCGGAATGCCCCTTCGGCGGGAGCCGCACTTGTGCCATCAGATCCACCAGATGACCCCGGCTCTGGCGCGTCCGTATCCGGGCGCGTGGATCCTTGACCGCCTTCGCCCATGGCGCGGGCCTCGTCCGGGGTGAGGTCCCGGTCCACATGGACGGTGTGCTCATAATCCAGCTTGCGGGTGACCTTGACGTCCAGCGGCATCGGGTTGGAATAAAGGATTCCCGGCTCCACTTTGCGCAGCTCGATCTTGAAATCCCATGTGGCGCGGACTTTGCGCACGGTGCGGCTGCCGAGGCGGACAATCGATATTGCGGCACGGACCGCACTTCTCAGGGCCAGGGCGACCACTGCCGCCACACCGCCGCTGATGGCAATGATTGCAGCGACAATGGCGCCGACAATGGCCTCTTCAGCGGCAAAAACCGCGGCGTCGATCTGAATGCGACCATAAGCCATGAGCCATTGCCCGCGGTCGATCAGCGTCATGGTCTCGTCGTAGTAAGACCTGATTTTGTCCCAGACGCCGTTCCACCACTGGCGGCGGCGCTCAGCGGCAAGATTACGGCGCAGCAGTTCAAATTCGGCCGCACGGCGATAGGCGGCCGCCGCGCGGTCAATATGGGCCTGACCGGCGGGCGACAGATCTCCGCTTGCGAGGTAACCGCTTGTATCCGGTGTACGGGACCCTTCTGCGATTTCAGGTAAGTAGGAACCAGTGTCCGCCGGATGCCCCATTGAAATGCGGTTTACTGCATCAGAGATGAGCAGGGCTTCATCGGGGTCGAAGTTTTCAAAGAGATCGGGCGCATCCCGCAGAGACCGGTATTCCTGCCAGGACTGAGCAGCTTCGGCGTCGAACGGGCCATCTTTAAGCTCAAGGAAGCCGGACAGCGCCTCCATCAAGGCATCACGGGCCCTGGTGACATCAGCATCGCTATCGTTTGGCCCCTTGATGCCGCAAATCAGGCCCATGAACCGGTACTGGGCGAGCACTTCATTCAGGGACGTCTGCGCATAGTCGCCCAATGCTGCAGCTTGCGCATGAAAGCTGGTGTCAGTGACATCCAGCAGCTTGGCTGAATTCGACCGGGGCGGTGATACAGTATCAGTCATCAAGCCACCCAGCCCATCCCATGGAGAAATGCCGGGCCAGCATGTCCTCGGGCATGGTGTCTGTCAGCTTAATCTGATGCGGCCTGCCAATCGGCAGGCTGGGTATGCCAAAATCCAACTGTTCGAAGAGAGATTGCATCTGCGTAATTGCAGAAGTATCTCCATTATGCAGGCTCAGTGATTGCGCAATAAGGCCAGAGACCACCCCCTTTTGCGCCTGGGCGTCAACATCCAAATCGAATGGATCCGTCAGCCGCGAGCCTTCAAACTCCGCAAAAAACTCATCACGTTTCTGGTCCCGAAGTGCTTTGCGGGCACCTTCTTTCCGGGCAAAAAAACCTGTTAGGTAACTCATGACCGGGCCTCAGTTCAGGTCAATCCGGCCAGCCGTGCCCTTGATCGACGAGGACCCGTTTATTTTGATATCCACGCCCTCAAGCAGGATGCTGCCATCCTCATTGAGCTGCAGCATGGATTTCCCGCTCACCAGCTCAATGCGCTTACCGGCAACAACCACTTTGTTCTGACCAACTTCCTCGTAGGCCCCTAGCAGCGTCGATTCATTGCGCACGCCTTGCACAGTGATCTGATAGGCTCCCCCAACGGTTACGGTTTTTGCGGCTCCTACGATTTCGTTGGAGCTGACCATGACGGTCTCTGCCTTATTCTTGGCGACGCCGATGATCAGGTTCCCTTCGCCCATGTTGAGCGCATCCGGCAGGCCCAGCTTGCTGGTCATGTCGCCGATGGCGCTGGTGAACTTCTTGAAAGCTGAGGTCACCGCCGACTGCAGCTTGTTCGGCCCGACCATCAGCGTCATGTTGCCGCCGATCACCTCTTGATGGTTGTTGCCGATCTCGATGGATTTGTTGTTGCCAACGGATTCCGACTGGTTGCGGTCCACCCGTTTGGCGCGGTTGTTCTCGATATGCAGCTCGTGGTCTTTTTCCGCGTGCAGGTAAATCTTCTCGTTGCCGGTGGCGTCCTCGAAGGTCAGCTCGTTGAAACCGCTGCTCTTATGGCTGTCGGTCCGGAACACCGATTTTGTCTTATGCTTCGGCAGCTCATAGGGCGGTTTGTTTTTGCCGTTGTAGACACAGCCGGTGACAATGGGCTTGTCGGGATCTCCGCGCAGGTGTTCGACGATGACCTCCATGCCGATGCGGGGGATGACCATGCCGCCCCAGCCCTGGCTCGCCCAGTTCTGAGATACACGCACCCGCATGGTATGCGCAGCCTCCATATCCCAGTGGAAGCGGCACAGAATGCGGCCGTGCTCGTCGCAGTCGATCTCGCCTTCACCCACCACCACTGCCGTCTCAAGCCCCTGTACGCGCGGGCCGACTGTGCGGCGCTCGGGACGGAAGGGGGCAGTTTCCGGCAGCAGCACGTAAGCCCCGTCATAAGGCGCCTCATCGCCGCTTGCATCACCCGAGCCATAGGCCTGTGCGCGGAAGCGGTGAGTTGCCTTCAGGCAGACAAACGTCTGTCCCGTCGCGCCCGGCAGCTCATCACCTGCCAAGGTCACCCGCCAGCCCGCGCCCAGGGACACCGCGTCGCCCTCGGCATGGTGGCGCAGGGCCTGGCCGCGCTCTTCCTCCAGGCGCCGGTCCGCCACGCCGCGCCCTTCGCCCTGGGTCAGGTAGTCGCCGGGCCAGTCGTAACTCTCGATATCGCTGCTGGGGTGGGCGATCTCGCTGAGCTGCTCGGTCTCCTGCGCGGCATTCGGGATCTTGAAGTTGTATTCGGTCAGCCGCACCGCTCCGGTTGTGATGCGCTGCGCCGGGGACCAGCTGCGGAAATGCTCTTCTTCGTGGCGGTGATAGCCCGCGACACCGTAATAGGGCCGTGAAACGCCCGGCACCTGCGGCAGGCTGAAGGCCGCATCGCTCAGCAGCATCGTGTGCGACCCAGCCTCATGCCGCCAGGACCAGGTGATGCCGTGGCGTTCCAGCTGGCGGCGCACGAAATCCGCGTCCGACTCGCCGTATTGCACGGTGTATTCCAGCACCGGATAGTCCTCGGAGACCTGCACCTCCAAATGCGGGTTTCCCAGCCCCGCATAGGCGCCAAGCACTTCCTCGACGATCTCGATCACGGTTTTGTTGTGAAAGATCCGCATGTTGCGCCTGAGGCCCGCCACATGCAGCCAGGGCCGCAGCAGCAGGTCATAGCGGAACCCGTTCTCGTAAGCGCCGCGCTGGCGCGCCTCGCAGACAATCCCGTCAAAGGCGCGGGAACCTTTTCCGTGATCGATTTCGATAGTGGCATGAGTGCCCAGAAGCGCGGTCAGATCCAGCCCGCCCTGCGCCGACAGCGCCTCAACGCGCCATTCAAAATCCCCCGACAGCTCTTCGCTGCCATCCATGCGCAACAGCACCAGACTGTCCGCGCCAAGCACGGTCGACAGGCGGCCCTGCCGGTCCTGCTGAGAAAAATGCGTGTTCATAAATCCACCAAACAACCAATACGTGCGGTGTTAACGTGTTTCCCGGCGGGTTTGCAAGACGCCAGCGCCCTGGAATGGCCGCTTCCGACAGTGGTTTGAATTTGGCCGGGGCGCAGCAGTCATCATGGGCGTTGCAAGCGGCGGAAGGACAAAGGCTGACATTCATGGCGCATGCAGCATTAGGCAATGTGAGTTCGAAGCGGTCGAAAGCCGCGTCCGATGCGTTAGGTTTCTTTCCGAACGGGGCAATAGTCACAACGCCCCCCTTCCCCCTCACTTCCGCTCCGTCCCATCGGCATTCCGGCCCATGGCGATGTAGCGCGCCTGCAGGCTCAGCCGCAGGATGGTGTTGTCCTTGTCATGGGCCTGGATGTAGCCCGCCATCAGCGCCATCCAGTAGGTCCGCAGCACGGAGTTGATGCGGCGGCTGTAATTCGGGCCCAGCTTGCGGAACCATTTCACCATGTCCGCGTCCAGCCGGATCGTCACCCGTGTCTTGGGCTTGCTGATCCGCTCCCAGCTGTCCATGCCGTCCCATTCGGTCGGCAGGCTCTTGTCCAGCCAGTCCCGGCGCAAGGATTGCTGCAGCTCATCAAGCTCCAGCTGCATCTCATTGTCATAGTATCGCTTGCTGGGCATCGCTCTCTCCCGTGGCGGCGGCGGTTTCGGCGCGGGGCGGCACTCCCGCGCTGATCCCACCCTGCCCCGATCCGGTTAATTCCGCGCCAGCGGTGCGTACGGTGCTTGCGCAACACCTCCGGACAGGCCTCTGCCCCGCCATCCGGCACCGGGGGGTGCACAGGGGGTGTACGGGGGGTGCACGCATGTCACCCACGCTTTTTCAAGCTGGTTTTGCCTGCCGCAGAATTCGGGCCAGCAGCTCATTCTTGCGGAAGGGTTTGGCCAGGAAGTCATTCATCCCGGCGGCCAGGCAGGCCTCGACATCGCTGGGCTGGGCATTGGCAGTCAGGGCGACGATGGGGCATTCCCGCAGGCCTTCCTCCCGTTCATGCGCGCGGATCCGGCGGGTGGCGTCCAGCCCGCCCAGAACCGGCATCGACAGGTCCATCAGGATCAGGTCCGCGCCTTCAGCGGTGAAAACCTCCAGCGCAGTCAAACCATTAGCGGCAAAGCGCAAATCGGCGCCGGTAGATTTCAGCATTTTCCGGACCAGCAGCTGGTTGGTCCTGTTGTCCTCCGCCACCAGGATGCGCATCCCGTTCAGCGCCTCCGGCGGCAGCTCCGGCACCGCCATGCCGGGCGGGGCGGCCAGCGCCCGCCTGCTGTCCTGAAACTGCGCCATCTCCGTGCTGCCCGAAGCCTGTTCACCCAGCCGCGGCAAGTTCAGGCAAACCGTGAACACCGATCCCTCGCCAGGCACAGAGGACGCCGTGACCGAGCCCCCCATCCGTTCCGCCAGCGCACGGGTAATGGCCAGCCCCAGCCCTGTGCCTTCGATCACGCGGGCCGCTTGCCGGTCCACCTGCTCAAAGGCAGAAAAGATCCATTTCATCTGCGCGGGCTCAATCCCGATGCCGGAATCGGAGACTTGAATACACAGGGGCAGCGCTGAGGCTGCGGGGGCATAGGCGACGCTGACGGTGACATGGCCGTCTTCGGTGAACTTGATCGCGTTGCCCAGAAGGTTCATCAGGATCTGGCGGATCTTGCTGGCGTCGCCGACAAATTCATGCGGCACGTCTTCGGGATACTCGATGCGCAGATCAATCCCCTTGTAGGCGGCCCTGGCCCACAGGAGGGTTCCCACGTCCTGAACCACGTCCCGCAGCGAAAACGGCGCATCGTGCAGGGAGATCTTGTCAGCCTGGATCTTGGAGAAATCGAGCACGTCGTTGATCACAGTCAGCAGGGCCGTCGCGGAATTGAAGATCGTATCGGCAAACAGCTGCTGCTGTTCGTCCAGGTCGGTTTCTTTCAGCAGCTCGCACATGCCGATGATGCCATTCATCGGCGTCCGGATCTCATGGCTCATGTTGGCGAGAAACCGTTCCTTGGCCTGGCTGGCCTCCTCGGCCTTATCCAGGGCCATCCGGGTCAGCTCCAGCGCCTCGTCGCGCTCCCGCTCAGTCGTGATGTCCGTCGAAGACCCGACAAGATAGGTCATGCGCCCGTCCGCGCCGAACACGGGACGAAGCGTGGTGCTGAGGTATTTCTCCTTGTTCTGGGTCGGGAGGACGATGTCGTAGGTTGCCTCCCTGCCGCTGCTGATGACGGCCAGATGGTGGTTCAAAGCGCGGCGTCCAGTTGCCCCGCCGTAAAGTTCGAGTGCGGTCTTGCCCGCAAAATCGCTGTGCTCGAACTTGGTGAACTCCCGCGACTTGGTGTTCATGTGCACGTAGCGCGGCAGCCCGTCTTCGCCCACCTTCAGGACAATCACCGCAATCTCGACTGCGTCTAGAACGCCGAAATGATCTGAAAATTCATCGTGCTGCACGTATCGTTCCTGAGACGGGAGAGCTTTTGAAATCCTGTAACACACAGTTGCAGCGCAATTGTTACAGGAAAAGCGTTAGCAATTTACAGGCAAAACATTCGATGTCACTGCGGAATGCACGTCCAACGAGGCCCTGGGCCTCCGTTTTTCTTGCCTCTTTCGCGGTTTGTGGATACAGCCACCCGCATGTTGGACACCGCTGCAAACCGCCCCGAACTGCCCGCCGAAATTGCGCGGCGCCGGACCTTTGCGATCATCTCGCACCCGGACGCCGGCAAGACCACGCTGACTGAAAAGTTCCTGCTGTACGGCGGTGCGATTCAGATGGCCGGCCAGGTGCGCGCTAAGGGCGAGGCACGTCGCACGCGCTCGGACTTCATGCAGATGGAGAAGGACCGCGGGATCTCTGTCTCGGCGTCCGCGATGTCCTTTGATTTCAGCGGTTTCCGCTTCAACCTGGTGGACACGCCGGGCCACTCGGACTTTTCCGAGGACACCTACCGCACGCTGACGGCGGTGGATGCGGCGGTGATGGTGATCGACGGCGCCAAGGGCGTGGAAAGCCAGACCCAGAAGCTGTTCGAGGTCTGCCGCCTGCGTGACCTGCCGATCCTGACCTTCTGTAACAAGATGGACCGCGAAAGCCGCGACACCTTTGAGATCATCGACGAGATCCAGGAAATGCTGGCGATCGACGTGACCCCGGCCAGCTGGCCCATCGGTGTCGGCCGCGATTTCATCGGCTGCTATGACATGCTGCGCGACCGGCTGGAACTGATGGACCGCGCCGACCGCAACAAGGTGGCGGAAAGCATCGCGATTGAGGGCCTGGACGACCCCAAGCTGGCCGAGCATGTGCCTGCGCATCTGCTGGACAAACTGCTGGAAGAGGTCGAGATGGCGCGCGAACTGCTGCCCGCCCTGGACCCGCAATCGGTGCTTGAAGGCCACATGACTCCGATCTGGTTCGGCTCTGCCATCAACTCCTTTGGCGTGAAGGAGCTGATGGACGGCATCGGCAAATACGGCCCCGAGCCGCAGCCCCAGTCAGCCGAGCCGCGCCAGGTTGCACCGGAGGAGAAGAAGGTTGCGGGCTTTGTGTTCAAGGTTCAGGCCAACATGGACCCCAAGCACCGCGACCGGGTGGCCTTTGTCCGGATGGCCTCAGGCCACTTCAAGCGCGGCATGAAGCTGACCCATGTGCGCACCAAGAAACCGATGGCGGTATCCAACCCGGTGCTGTTCCTGGCCTCTGACCGGGAGCTGGCCGAAGAAGCCTGGGCCGGAGATATTATCGGCATCCCGAACCACGGTCAGCTGCGCATCGGCGACACGCTGACCGAGGGCGAGGCGATCCGGGTGACCGGCATCCCGTCGTTTGCCCCGGAGCTGCTGCAAACCGTGCGAGCTGGCGATCCGATGAAAGCCAAGCACTTGGAAAAGGCGCTGATGCAGTTCGCCGAGGAAGGTGCTGCCAAGGTATTCAAACCCTCGATCGGCTCCGGCTTCATCGTCGGCGTGGTGGGCCAGCTGCAGTTCGAAGTTCTGGCCAGCCGGATCGAGATGGAATACGGCCTGCCGGTGCGGTTCGAGGCAAGCCAGTTCACCTCCGCCCGCTGGGTCAGCGGCGACAAGGCAGCGGTGGATAAGTTCATCAATGCCAACAAGCAGCACATCGCCCATGACCACGACGGCGACATCGTCTATCTGACCCGCCTGCAATGGGACATCGACCGGGTGGTGCGGGATTACCCGGATTTGAACCTGACCGCGACCAAGGAAATGATGGTCTGAGAGAACGCCCGGGAACCCCGGGCGTTTTTCTTTGCTAGGCTTGCGCTTTTGCCTTCCGGAGGAAATGGTTGTGAAAAACGGCAAGGCAAGAGGCAGGCAATGGCGGATCAGGGTGTCAAATGGGGCATCGTCAGCACCATAAAGGCGGACGCCGAAACAATTTTGAACTTTTCCGCGTACCATTTGGACCTGGGCGCACACCGGCTGCACGTCTACCTGGATGAACCGAATCCCGAGGCCTATGCACAGCTGAAACAGCACCCCAAAGTGCGGGTCACGGTGTGCGACGGCAGCTATTGGCAGAAACGCTGCGGCTACCGGCCTGCCAAACACCAAATGCGCCAGATACAGAATTCCGCCCATGCCTATCAGCGGATTCAGACTGATTGGATTGCCCATATCGACGTGGACGAGTTTCTATGGCCCGCTAAGGACTTAGGGCAAATCCTCGCCGCCCTGCCCTCCAGCATTTTAAGCGCCAAGATACGCCCGATTGAAGCGCTGTCGGGACATGACGGCCAATTCAAGGCGATGATCCCAAGGGGACCGGACCGTGAGACAGAGGTGCGCACCGTCTACCCGGCCTTCGGAGGGTTCTTGAGGGGCGGTTTCCTCAGCCACACAGCCGGCAAGATCATTGCCAGGACGGGCGTGCCGCAGGCGGAGGTGCGCATTCACAATATGTATTTAGCAGGCAAAAGGATCAAAGCGTCCACCGCTCTGGAAGAAGTCGACCTTTGCCATTGCCATGCTCTGAGCTGGGAACAGTGGCAAACCACCTACCAGTACCGTTTGCAGCGCGGCTCATACCGGCCCGGATTGAAGCCAGGGTATTCGCGGCTTTTTGGCGGATTGAACTCACATGAGCTTCTGTCGCTGATCGAAGAAGAGCACGGCCAAGACGGCCTGCGCAGCTTCTTTGATGAGGTCAGCGCCCGGGATCCTGAGGTTTACCGCAAGCTGCAGGAACGCGGGCTGGTGCGGAATCGCCCGCTCGCCCTGACCGAGAAACGGCAAAAACACTTCCCCGGTTTTGGATGAATTGTTTCCAATTTGCCGATCCCGGCGACGAAAACCCTGCAAAACCCGGCATTAATTGACCTGCGCATGGGATTTTGCTATGCCCCGCCACGAGCCGGCAGCTGCCACACCGCATGACCTTTTGCGGAGCCGGCTGCAACACACACGCGCGGGCCAGGTCAGTGTCCGCAATGACGGATGCATATGACAAAATTCACCGATCTGAACCTTAATCCCAAGGTCCTCAAAGCTATTGAGGAAGCCGGGTACGAAACCCCAACCCCGATTCAGGCAGGGGCCATCCCTCCGGCGCTGGAGGGGCGTGATGTTCTGGGAATCGCCCAGACCGGCACCGGCAAGACCGCGTCGTTCACGCTGCCGATGATCACGCTTCTGGCCCGCGGCCGTGCCCGCGCCCGGATGCCGCGCAGCCTGGTGCTGTGCCCGACCCGCGAGCTGGCCGCCCAGGTGGCGGAGAACTTCGACACCTATGCCAAGCATGTGAAGCTCACCAAGGCGCTGCTGATTGGCGGGGTCTCCTTCAAGGAGCAGGATGCGCTGATCGACAAAGGCGTCGACGTGCTGATCGCCACCCCGGGCCGCCTGCTGGATCATTTCGAACGCGGCAAGCTGCTGCTCACCGGCGTGCAGATCATGGTGGTGGACGAGGCCGACCGGATGCTCGACATGGGCTTTATCCCGGATATCGAGCGCATCTTCTCGCTGACGCCGTTTACCCGCCAGACGCTGTTCTTCTCCGCCACCATGGCACCGGAGATCGAACGGATCACCAACACCTTCCTGTCCGGCCCTGCCCGCATCGAAGTGGCCCGCCAGGCCACCGCGTCAGAAACCATCGAACAGGCTGTGGTGCAGTTCAAGGCGTCGCGCCGCGACCGCGAGGGCAGCGAGAAACGCAAGGTACTGCGCGCGCTGATCGATGCTGAGGGCGACAAGCTGACCAACGGCATCATCTTCTGCAACCGCAAGACGGACGTGGATATCTGCGCGAAATCGCTCAAGAAATACGGCTATGACGCGGCTGCCATCCACGGCGACCTGGATCAGAGCCAGCGCACCAAGACGTTGGATGCCTTCCGCGAGGGATCCTTGCGCATTCTGGTCGCCTCAGACGTGGCCGCACGCGGGCTGGACGTGCCAAGCGTCAGCCATGTGTTCAACTTTGACGTTCCGGGCCATGCCGAGGACTACGTCCACCGCATCGGCCGCACCGGCCGTGCCGGGCGCGAAGGCAAGGCGATCACCATCTGCATCCCGCGCGACGACAAGGCCCTGGCGGCTGTCGAGGGCCTGATACAGAAGGAAATCCCGCGGCTGGAGAACCCGGTCAAGCCGGAACCCAAGACGGAAAAATCTGCCCGGTCCGCAAAAGCAGACAAGGCAGACAAGGCAGACACGGATACCCGCGAGAGCCGCAAGGCCGAGAGCCGCGAGCGCCGCAGGGATGAGAAGCCTGCACAGAAACAGGAGCGGTCATCGGGCCGCGGCGGCAAGCACGGTAAGCGCGACGACAAGGCTGTGGTCGGCATGGGTGACCACCTGCCGAGCTTCATCGCGCTCAGCTTTGCCGAGCGCCGCGCCAGCTGATCCCTGCAGATTCCGTATTTTTAAGAGGCCGCCCTCCCCGGGGCGGCCTTTTTTTGTGGTATCCAGGCCTGCCTGCGATGCACATGCAGCATGGCCACCTTTGCGCTTGCAGCATAGCGGGTCTTCGATCTTGGCCGGCGTAATTCGGCGCAATGCGGCGTATTGCATCCATCAACACGAAACGCGCCATTGATGATGGGCTACGCCATGAATACCAACGACACCAAAACCCTGACCATTTCCCAGTTCCAGGCCATTGAAGCCCGCGCCCACGAGTTGCGCGCAGAGGCCTTTGCCGCCATGATGCGCCGCCTGTTCGGTGCTCTGTTCAGCGCTCCGCGCAAGGTGGTCTCCTGCCCCAGCTGCGCCCGTCCGCTGCACGGCTGAGACGTCTGCCGCTCCCTGTGGAGCTGCACCTGAAAAGAGAAACGCCGCGTGCCCCAAGGGCCGCGGCGTTTCTCTTTTCCAGGCGGTGCCGGTTTGGGCCCGCGCCGCAGACCCGTCAGGGGCTGCAGCGCCAGGCCCAACCGGGGCTGCAGTATCTTAAATGCGGCATGGGCCAAGCGGGAGAGCCGACCTGCACTTCCCGCCGGGTCAGCGCATGCGGCTGACCACCACCGTGACCTCGGGCTTCTTGCCGATCTCCGCCTGGGCGGTCTGGCGGGTGATGCGGCGCAGCTCCTGTTCCAGCCTGTCGTCGTCACGCAGGGTCTTGGCTCCTGCGCGCATCAGGAACTGGTTGAGGTCCTCTTCCAGCACCTCTACCAGTGCGGCGTTGGAGGTGCCGGTTTCGGCCAAGCCTTTGAGGTCGCACCAGGGCTCACCCAGCGGCTCGTCTTCTTCGTCCAGGATCACCGTCACCAGAACATGACCGTTCAGCGCCATACGGATGCGGTCGCGCACGATGCCATCCATCGCACCGTATTTGACGGATCCATCCAGATAGGTACGGCCGGTCTCGATCCACTCGGTCACAGACGGCGCATCTCCGGACAGGTCCATCATCATGCCGTTTACCACCACAGCGCTGGCAATGCCCTTGGCCTCCCCCAGCCGCGCGTGCTGGCGCAGGTGGCGGTGCTCGCCGTGCATCGGGATCAGCATCTTGGGCTTAAGCAGGTTATGAACCACCTCCAGGTCCGGGCCGTTGGCGTGGCCCGATACGTGGTAGAGACCGGAGCTGTCATCAACCACATCCACCCCCATTTCGGAGAACTGGTTGATGATGCGGATAACCCCCTTTTCGTTGCCTGGGATGGTCTTGGAGGAGAACAGGAACAGATCGCCCTCTTTCAGCTCCAGCCCGCGGTACTTGCCGCGCGCCAGCTGTGCAGTGGCGGCGCGGCGCTCGCCCTGGCTGCCGGTGGTGATCAGCATCAGGTTGTCGCGCGGCACGTTGGCGGCGTCTTCCGGGCTGATCACCTTGGGGAAATCCACCAGCACGCCGGTTTCCACAGCAGCCTCGATCATCCGGCGCATGGCACGGCCCAGCAGCACCACGGAGCGGCCGGCCTTCACCCCGGCCTCGGCCAGGGTTTTCACCCGTGCGACGTTGGAGGCGAATGTGGTAGCCGCAACCAGCCCCTTGGCCTCGGAGAACAGATTGGTGATTTCTTCCGGCAGCTCAGACTCCGAACGGCCGGGATGCTTCGAGAACACATTGGTGGAATCGCAGACCAGCGCCTGGATGCCGTCCTTGGCGATATCCGCCCACATCTCCGGGTCAAAGGGCTCGCCCACCAGCGGGTTCGCGTCCAGCTTGAAGTCGCCGGTGTGCACCACCCGCCCCGCCGGGCTGTCAATCACCAGCGCGCCGCTTTCGGGGATGGAGTGGCTCATCGGGGCGACACCGACGGTGAAAGGGCCGAGCTTGGTTGTCTCCGGCCAGGCCTGCACCGTGTGCACATTGGCCGGGTCGTGGCCCGCCTCTTCCATTTTGCGGCGCGCCAGGTTTGCGGTGAAGGCGCGTGCGTAGACCGGCACGTTCAAATGCGCATAGAGGTGGGCAATAGCGCCGATGTGGTCCTCGTGCCCGTGGGTGATGAAGATGCCCTCCAGCCGGTCGGCGCGCTCCTTCAGCCATGTAATGTCGGGCATGATCAGGTCCACGCCGGGTGTGGTGTCCATGTCCGGGAAAGTTACGCCCAGGTCGACCAGGACCAAGCGTTCCTTGCCCTGCGGTCCATAGCCGTAGACATAGGCGTTCATGCCAATTTCACCCGCCCCGCCGAGGGGCAGGTAGATCAATCTATCACTGCTCATGCGTCAGTACCGTTATCCTTATTGTATTTATGGATGATCTGAAGCCCGTGCATGGTGAGGTCATCCTCAAATGCGTCAAACAGATCAGCAGATTGCTGGAACAAAGGCGCCAGTCCGCCTGTCGAGATCACTTTCATCGGCACCGCCCGCTCCGCCTTGATGCGGGTGCAGATCTCGCGCACGAGGCCGACATAGCCCCAGAACACGCCGGATTGCATGCAGGCGACGGTGTTGGTGCCGATCACGTTCTGCGGCTTGGAAATGTCGACATGGGGCAGCGCCGCGGCAGCCTGGTGCAGCGCCTCAAGGCTGAGGTTCACGCCGGGCGCGATCACTCCGCCGACATAGGCGCCATCCTCGGCCACCACGTCAAAGGTGGTGGCGGTGCCAAAGTCCACCACGATCAAGTTGCCGCCGTAAGTGTCGAAACCGGAAACCGTGTTAACCAGCCGGTCGGGGCCGACCGCGGTACCCTCATCCACCCGCACCGCGACAGGCAGCAGGCATTCGGGTTTGCCAACAACCAAAGGCCGGGTGTTGAAATAGCGGTCTGCCAGAACACGCAGGTTGAACACCACCCGCGGCACGGTGGAGGAGATGATCATGTCGGTGATATCCGCCTCGATCCCCTGCAGCCGCATCAGCGTGCTCAGCCAGACGTAATACTGATCAGCCGTGCGCTGCCACTCGGTGGCGGTGCGCCACATGCCGATGAACTTCTCGCCGTCATAGATCGAGAAGACTGTATTGGTATTGCCGCAATCAACTGCCAGAAGCATTGCTGCTCCTTCCTAGAAATAGATGTCGGCCGCGGGAATGCTGACGCGGCCCTTGGCGGTGTTTAGGACAAGGTTGCCGCTGGCGTCCACCGTTTCAAAGGTGCCTTCGGTCTCAGACGCCACGGTCTTGGCAGTGATCACCTCACCCAGCTTGGCCGCACGTGCGAGCCATTCGATACGGATCGGCTCGAACCCGTAGGTTGCGAACTGCTCCTCGTAGCGGGCAAAAGCCTCGGCCACCGCCTCCAGGAATTCCTCCGGTGTGACCTGCACTCCGGTTTCCGACAACAGCGACACCGGCCAGACGGCGCCGGGTTCCAGCCATTCCTTCATCGGGGTTTCCACCAGGTTGACACCGATGCCGACAAACAGGTGGTTCACGCCTTTGCCGTTGCCGGCGCTTTCCAGAAGGATCCCCGCCAGTTTGCCGCCCTTCAGCAGCACATCGTTCGGCCATTTCAGGGACAGGCCCTCGCTGCGGCCAGTGACCGCGACACAGGCGTCATAGACCGCGAGTGCGGCGACAAAGCTGCGCAGCGCGGCCTGATCCGGAGCGCCGTCCGGACGCATCACCAGAGTAGCCGCGAAATTACCTTTGGGGTCCTTCCAGTCGCGGCCGCGGCGGCCGCGGCCCTGGGTCTGGCGCAGGGCCAGGATCCATTCCGGCCCGGACAGCTCATCTGCGATGCGGGCAGCTTCGTTCAGGGTGCTGTCCACCTCATCAAGCACCCGTTTTCCATATCCTGCTGGCCAACTCATATGCGCTCCTTAGATGCGGAAAGGCCCGGTCACAAGACCGGGCCTCCCTAGCCTGCCTGAAAAGCAGATCAATTTACAAGGGTTGCTGCCGCGGCAGCGGCGGCGCTGTCGATGCCGAATTGGTAGACCACGCCCACCAGCATCAACGCCGCAGAGGCCATCAGCGCCACGCCCAGAACCGGAGAGCCCTTGGCCTCCACATCGTCTTCGCCAGTGCCGAAGTACATGTAGAAGACAATGCGCAGGTAGTAGAAGGCGCCGATGACTGAAGCGACGGCGGAGGCAATGACCAGCGTCATCAGGCCCGCATCAATACCCGCCTGCCATACGCCGAACTTGGCAAAGAAGCCCAGCATCGGCGGCACGCCAGCCAGCGAGAACATCAGGATCAGCACCGCCAGCGCCTTGCCCGGCTCGCGCGCGGCGAACTGGTTCAGGGCCTGAATATCTGTCACAGGCTTGCTGTCCTTTTCCAGCATCAGGATGAAGGAGAAGGTGCCGATGTTCATTGTGATATAGATTGCAAGGTACACCAGCATCGCGGTGATGCCCTGTTCGGTGCCCGCCGCCAGGCCGATCATCGCATAGCCCATGTGGGCGATGGAGGAGAATGCCATCAGCCGTTTGATGTCGCGCTGGCCGATCGCCGCAATGGCGCCCAGGAACATCGACAGCACCGACAGCACCACGATGATCTGCTGCCAGTCAGCAATTGCGCCGCCGAAGGCGTCGAACAGCACCCGGGCGAACAACCCCATGGCCGCCACTTTCGGTGCAGTGGCAAAGAAAGCAGTGACCGGGGTCGGCGAGCCCTCATAGACGTCCGGGGTCCACATGTGGAACGGAACCGCAGAAACCTTGAACGCAAGCCCCGAGATCATGAAGACCAGGCCGAACAGCATGCCGATGGACATATGCCCCTGCTCCGCCACCTGGATGATGCCCGCGAACTGGGTGGTGCCGGCAAAGCCATAGACCAGCGAGGCGCCATAAAGCAGCAGGCCGGAGGACAGTGCGCCCAGCACAAAGTACTTGAGGCCCGCCTCGGTCGACTTGACGCTGTCGCGGCGCATCGCGGCCACGACGTAGAGCGACAGCGACTGCAGCTCCAGCCCCATATAGAGGGACATCAGGTCACCAGCGGAAACCATCATCATCATGCCGACAGCGGCCAGCGCCACCAGGACCGGGTATTCGAACCGCAAAATGCCGCGGCGCGCCATGTAGTCCTGGCCGATCAGCAGCACAGCGGATGCGCCCAAGAGCAGCGCCACCTTGGCAAAGCGCGAGAAGCCGTCGTCGATGAACATGCCGTTGAATGCCGTTTGGGTACCGGCCGGGCTGGAGGCGATCCAGAAGGCAACCAGCGCCAGCAGCCCGGCCGTGCTCCAGACCAGCGGCACCGCCAGCTTGTCCTTGCCGGTGTAGACGGCGCCAAGCAGCGCCGCCATGGCGTAAAGCGCCAGAACGATCTCTGGCAGGATTACGGTAAGATCAGCTTGGATCATCTGCCTGATGCTCCCTTAGTGCGAAGCAATCTGGGTCGCGGCGGGCGCAGTGTCCGCAGCAGCCAGAGACTGGTTGAAGTTTGCAATCAGCGCCTCGGTCGAAGGGCTGATGATGTCGGTGACCAGCGACGGGTAAACGCCCAGAAGCAGGGTCATGACGACCAGCGGCGCAAAGACGAAACGCTCACGCGCGGTCATGTCGCGGATGCCCATCAGGCTGCCCTTGATCAGGTCGCCGAACACTACGCGGCGGTACAGCCACAGCGCGTAACCCGCCGAGAAGATCACGCCGGTTGCCGCCACCGCGGTTACCCAGGTGTTCTTCTGGAAGGTGCCCATCAGGGTCAGGAATTCACCGACAAAGCCCGAAGTGCCCGGCAGGCCGACGTTGCCCATGGTGAAGAACATGAACACCAGCGCATAAGCCGGCATCCGGATAACCAGACCGCCATAAGCGTCAATGTCGCGGGTATGCATCCGGTCATAGATCACACCCACGCAAAGGAAGAGAGCGGCGGAGATGAAGCCGTGCGACAGCATCTGGAAGATGGCGCCGTCAATACCCTGCTGGTTGGCGGCAAAGATGCCCATGGTGACAAAGCCCATGTGCGCAACCGAGGAGTAGGCAATCAGCTTCTTCATGTCTTCCTGCACCATCGCCACCAGCGAGGTGTAGACCACCGCAATCGCGGACATCCACAGGACCACATCGGTCATCACGTCCGCGCCCACCGGGAACATCGGCAAGCTGAAGCGCAGGAAACCGTAGCCGCCCATTTTCAGCAGGATCGCCGCCAGCACCACTGAGCCCGCGGTCGGCGCCTGCACGTGCGCGTCCGGCAGCCAGGTGTGCACCGGCCACATCGGCATCTTCACCGCGAAGGAGGCGAAGAAGGCCAGGAACATCAGTGTCTGCGCGCCGCCCAGAACATGGATGCCCAAGACGTCGAACGACGCCGCCGAGAAGCTGTGGGTCAGAAGGGTTTCAATATCGGTGGTGCCGGCATCCACATACATGAAGACCATCGCCACCAGCATCAGCACCGAGCCGAAGAAGGTGTAGAGGAAGAATTTGAAGGACGCGTAGATCCGCTCCTTGCCGCCCCAGATGCCGATGATCAGGAACATCGGAATGAGGCCTGCCTCGAAGAACAAGTAAAACAGAACCAGGTCCAGCGCCATGAAGACACCCAGCATCAGGGTCTCCAGCAGCAGGAAGGCGATCATGTATTCCTTCACCCGATCAGTGACCGACCAGCTGGCCAGGATGGTCAGCGGCATGATGAAGGTGGTCAGCATCACGAACAGAACCGAGATGCCGTCAACGCCCATCTTGTACTTGAGCCCGAAGATCCAGGCCCGGTCCTCGACGAACTGGAAGCCGGTGTTGGCCGGATCGAACTGCGAATAAATCCCCAGGCTCACCAGGAAGGTGATCGTGGTGGCAAAGAGCGCAACAAACTTGGCGTTGCGCTGCGCCGCCTTATCCTCGCCGCGCAGGAACAGGGCCAGGATGGCCGCCGCGAGCGCCGGGATGAAGGTGACAATAGAAAGGAGATTGTCCATCAGTGCGCTCCTCCGCCGATCGACATCCAGGTGACCAGGGCTGCAATGCCCAGCACCATCCAGAAGGCATAAGTGAAGATGTAGCCGGACTGTGCGCGTCCAGCGAGACGGGTGAAGAAGGGCACAACGCCCATGGCCAGACCGTTCAGGAAGCCGTCGATGGTATTGCCATCGCCGCGTTTCCAGAAGAAGCGGCCGAGCGCCACGGCTGGCTTGACGAAGATCACGTTGTAGATCTCGTCAAAGTACCACTTGTTCAAGAGGAACAGGTACAGCGGACGCTGCTGCTTGGCCAGGCGCGCGGGCAGCGACGGGTTCCAGATGTAGAACCACAGCGCCAGCACCAGGCCGCCGATCATGGCAGCGAAGGGGGACAGCTTCACCCATTTCGGTGCCGCATGGGCATCCTCCAGGATGTGGTTGTCCGGCGCAATGTAAAGTGCACCCTCGCCCGGCTTGCCGGCAAACACATAGTGGTGCTCGCCGCCGTGTGGCGCGTCTTCGCCGTGGGCGGCCTCTTCACCGTGCGCAGCGTCATCGCCATGCGTGGCCTCTTCGCCGTGACCGGCTTCTTCGCCATGCGCAGCAGCAGACGCTTCCGCCACCGGGATGCCATAGAATTTGCCGACCTGATCAGCGTGGCCGAAGAAACTGCTGTACCACAGCATGCCCGAGAAGATCGCTCCCAGGGCTAGCACGCCCAGCGGCACCAGCATGGTCCAGGGGCTTTCATGGGCGTGGTCGTGGGTGTGCTTGTCGCCGCGCGCCTCACCGTAGAAGGTCATGAAGATCAGGCGCCAGGAGTAGAACGAGGTCATGAAGGCTGCGATTACCAGCGCCCAGAAGCCGAACATCGAGCCGCCCGCATAAGCGCTTTCGATGATGGCGTCCTTGGACACAAAGCCCGCAAAGCCAACCCAGCCGCTCAGCGGAATGCCGACACCTGTGATGGCCAGCGTGCCGATCATCATCGCCCAGAAGGTATAGGGGATCTTCTTGCGCAGCGCGCCGTAGTTCCGCATGTCCTGCTCGTGGTGCATTGCGTGGATCACCGACCCGGCGCCAAGGAACAGCATCGCCTTGAAGAAGGCGTGGGTGAACAGGTGGAACATCGCCGCGGAATACATGCCGACACCAGCCGCAACGAACATGTAGCCCAGCTGCGAGCAGGTCGAATAGGCGATCACGCGCTTGATGTCGTTCTGCACAAGGCCGACGGTGGCCGCGAAGAAGGCGGTTGCCGCGCCAAGGGCAGTGATGAAGGCCGCGGCCTCAGGCGCGAACTCGATCAGCGGCGACATGCGGCAGACCAGGAACACGCCTGCGGTCACCATGGTCGCGGCGTGGATCAGCGCCGACACTGGGGTCGGGCCTTCCATCGCGTCCGGCAGCCAGGTGTGCAGGATCAGCTGCGCCGATTTGCCCATCGCACCGACAAACAGCAGGAAGGCCAGCAGGTTCGCCGCATTCCACTCGGTCCACAGGAAGGAGACCTGGGTCTCCGCCAACGTGGGGGCCGCCGTAAAGATGTCGGACAGGTTGATGCTGTCGGTCAGGAAGAACAGGCCGAAGATCCCCAGCGCAAAGCCGAAGTCGCCGACGCGGTTGACGATAAACGCTTTCATCGCCGCCGCATTGGCCGAAGGCTTGCGGTAGTAGAAGCCGATCAGCAAGTAGGAAGCGACACCAACGCCTTCCCAGCCGAAGAACATTTGCACCAGGTTGTCGGAGGTCACCAGCATCAGCATCGCGAAGGTGAAGAACGACAGGTACGCAAAGAAGCGCGGTTTGTAGCTCTCGCCCTCTTTCCACTGCGGATCATGGTCCATGTAGCCGAAGGAGTAGAGGTGCACGAGCGACGAGACCGTGGTGATCACGATCAGCATGATCGCGGTCAGCCGGTCCAGGCGGATCGCCCAATCGGTCGACAGGGTGCCACTTTCGATCCAGCGCAGGATCTGGATGGTCTCGGTCTGCCCGTCAAAGGTCAGGAAGGTGATCCAGCTGAGGAGCGCCGCCAGGAACAGCAGCGCTGTGGCGGTCACGGTGGCGGCCTTCTCGCCGATCATCTTGTGGCCGAAACCGCAGATAATCGCGCCAACCAGCGGGGCAAAGAGGAGGATGGTTTCCATGTGTCTTCAGCCCTTCATCACGTTGACGTCTTCGACGGCGATGGTGCCGCGGTTGCGGAAGAAGCAGACCAGGATCGCAAGACCGATGGCGGCCTCAGCCGCGGCCACGGTCAGCACGAACAGGGTGAAGACCTGCCCCACCAGATCGCCCAGGAAGCTGGAGAATGCGACCAGATTGATGTTCACCGCCAGGAGCATCAGTTCGATGCTCATCAGGAGGATGATCACGTTCTTGCGGTTCAGGAAGAGCCCGAAGATGCCGATGACGAACAGCGTCGCCGCGACGGTCAGATAATGTTCAAGTCCAATCATTGGATCACAGCCCCTGCCCCGGTTTCACGTCCTTGAGCTCCATCGCGGCGGCCGGGTCGCGCATCATCTGCGCGACCACGTCCTGGCGCTTGACGTCGGTGCGGTGGCGCAGGGTCAGCACGATTGCGCCGATCATCGCCACCAGCAGGATCAGGCCCGCCAGCTGGAACAGAAGGAAATATTGATCATAGATGATGAGGCCGAGCGCCTCGGTGTTGTGGCGGTCCGCAGGCACCGGATTGGCGAGCAGCTCAGGCGCCTTGTGGGCGGTTTCCCAGACGCCGAAGGCCATCACGAACTGCATCAGGATCACCAGGCCGATCAGCAGCGCCAGTGGCATGTAGCGCGCCATCTCTGCCTTCAGCGCGGCAAAATCCACATCCAGCATCATCACCACAAACAGGAACAGCACCGCGACCGCGCCCACGTAGACGATGACCAGCAGCATGGCGACGAATTCCGCGCCCAGCAGCACAAACAGCCCGGCCGAGGAAAGGAAGGCCAGGATCAGCCACAGCACCGAATGGACCGGTTGGCGGCTGATCACGGTGAACAGCCCGCCGGTGATGGCGCTGATGGCGAAGAGGTAGAAGGCAAAAACGCTCATGTCTCATCGTCCCTTTTGTCGTCCATGACCGATTGCGCCAGATCCAGCGCCCGGTTCATGGCCGGAATGCCGGCAAACACCGACATTTGTCCGATCGTTTCCACGATCTCTTGTTTCTTGGCGCCGGCCGCGAGGGCGTGGCGCACGGTCTGGCGCACAGCACTGTCAGCTTGTGCGCCCTGCATTGTCAGCCCGGCCAGTGTCAGCAGCAGCCGGGTCTTGGCATCCAGCCCGTCCTTGTTGACGGTGTTGCCGAACATCATTTCCATGACCTCTTTGGGCATGGTGGGCCACAGCGCTTCGAACTCCTTGAACGCCTCGGAAGGCGAGAAGCTCTCCAGCGCCGGGTTGAACGCCTTGGCCATCTGCTGGGCCTGCGCCATCATGGCCTCAAAAGGGTTCTTAGGATCAGTCATCGGTACGGCGCGTCGATTTCCAGGTTGCGGGCGATCTCGGCTTCCCAGCGCTCCCCGTTCGAAAGCAGCTTCTCCTTGTCGTAGAACAGCTCCTCGCGGGTCTCGGTGGCGAACTCGAAGTTCGGGCCTTCGACAATCGCATCCACCGGGCAGGCTTCCTGGCAGAAACCGCAGTAGATACATTTGGTCATGTCGATGTCATAACGCGTGGTGCGGCGGCTGCCGTCCTCGCGCGGTTCCGCGTCGATGGTGATCGCCTGCGCCGGACAGACCGCCTCGCAGAGCTTGCAGGCAATGCAGCGTTCCTCGCCGTTGGGGTAGCGGCGCAGCGCGTGCTCACCGCGGAAGCGGGGCGACAGCGGGCCCTTCTCGTGCGGGTAGTTCAGGGTGGCCTTGGGGGCGAAGAAATACTTCAGCCCCAGTTTGAAGCCGACCCAGAAATCCTGCAGCAGGAAGTATTTGGCGGCGCGGGTGTAGTCGATGTTCGCCATCAGTTAGCCTCCCACGGTCCAGCGGGCGAAGATGCCCCAGAACCAGTCAAATTTTGCAGCAAAGGACACGAAAACCACCCAGGCCAGCGAGAACGGCAGGAACACTTTCCAGCCCAGGCGCATCAGCTGGTCATAGCGGTAGCGCGGGGTGATCGCCTTTACCATTGCGAAGAGGAAGAAGAAGAACGCCATCTTGGCAACCATCCACAGGACGCCATCAGGCAGGCCCGGGATCGGGGACAGCCAGCCACCGAAGAACAGCAGAGAGGTCAGTGCGCACATCAGGAAGATGGCGATGTATTCACCGGCCATGAACAAGAGGAACGGGGTTGCCGAGTATTCCACCTGGTAGCCCGCGACCAGTTCGGACTCCGCTTCCGGCAGGTCGAACGGCGGGCGGTTGGTTTCTGCCAGCGCCGAGATGAAGAACAGGAAGACCATCGGGAAGTGCGGGATCCAGTACCAATTCAACAGGCCCAGATCGCCATCCTGCGCGCGCACGATGTCACCGAAGTTCATCGAGCCGGTTGAAATGATCACGCCGATGATGATCAGGCCGATGGAAACCTCGTAGGAGATCATCTGTGCGGCGGACCGCAGCGAGCCCAGGAACGGATATTTCGAGT
Source organism: Leisingera sp. ANG-M7 (assembly GCF_000813965.1). GTDB lineage: Bacteria > Pseudomonadota > Alphaproteobacteria > Rhodobacterales > Rhodobacteraceae > Leisingera. Next base: position 450,854 of record NZ_JWLI01000001.1, read on the forward strand.
TAGACGCCCAGCCGCCCATGATCACGCCGTAAACCTCCAAGCTGGAGACCGCGAAGACGTAAAGGATGGCGACATTGATGTCCGACAGGACCCAGCCGTCGTTGAAGGGGATCACAGCCCAGGCGATCATCGCCAGCACGAAGGAGGTCATCGGCGCCAGGATGAAGACGGTGCGGTCGGCACCGGCCGGGATCACCACCTCCTTGACCACGTATTTCAGCGCGTCGGCCACCGATTGCAGCAGGCCGTAGACGCCCACCACGTTCGGGCCCCGGCGCATCTGGACCGCGGCCCAGATCTTTCGGTCCCCGTAGACGAGGAACAGGAGCGAGATCATCACAAAGGCAACAACTGCAAGCACTTGCGCCAGGATCAGAACAGCGATGCCGCCTGGAGTGTTAAAGAAATCAGCCATAGGTCCTCACACCGTGGGTATTCCGTTTGCCGCGCAATCCGCAACCGCGACATCAGCGTCGATGGTGCGCAGCCCGCGCGGCAGAGAGGGCGAAATCAGGTAAACCGCATCCGCGGAAGATTTGCCCCCAGCCTGTGTCAAAGTTGTGCGCACATGGCGCGCAAATCCGTAACCCCGGATCAGCGCGTATTGCGCGGCGGCGCATTCCGCATAGTTCTCAATGTCTTCCGGCGCGGCGGCACCGCGCATGGAGACGTGAAATTGCACCAGATCGCCCTCCAGCAGGCTGGTTTCCACCCCTTCGTAAGCCGGGACGGGCCGCTCGCCTCCGCTGCCAGGCGCCATTGCGCAGGCGGCCAGCAGAAAGGGCGTTATGAGGGCGAGGCGGATCATTCGGCGGCCATTGCCTCGTTTCCGCGGGCTTTCACGCCTGCCGACAGTTCCGCCATCAGCTGGGATGCGCGGGCGATCGGGTTGGTCAGGTAGAAGTCCTTGATCGCAGGCAGGAAGTCGGCGTTGCCAAGCTTGTCCTGCTCCAGCGGCTCGCCGTCCTTTTCGGCCACTTCGTCGATCCGGGCCAGATGCGGAACTTCGGCGACCAGCGCCTGGCGCAGCTGCGCCAGCGAGTCATAGCCCAGCTTGGCATCTGCTTCGGCGCTGAGCGCGCGCAGGATGGCCCAGTTTTCCTTGGCCTCACCCGGCGCAAAGGCTGCGCGCATCGCCAGCTGCGGGCGGCCTTCGGTGTTCACGAACAGGCCGTTTTCCTCGGTGTAGGTCGCGCCCGGCAGGATCACGTCGGCGCGGTGCGCACCGCGGTCGCCGTGGGAGCCCTGGTAGATCACAAAGGCGCCTGCGTCGATTTCCACCTCATCGGCGCCGAGGTTATAGATCACCTCTGCCCCATCGATAGCAGCTGCCATGCCGCCTTCGGTCACTGCACCGATATCCATCGCACCAACGCGGGAGGCCGCGGTGTGCAGCACCATCAGCTTGGAGCCGGACAGTTCCGCCATCTTCTGGGCCGCAGCCATCACCGCCAGACCATCGGCCTCGCGCAGGGCGCCCTGTCCCACAATGACTACAGTTTTCTTGGCGTCACGGGTCTCGTCTGAGACGCCCTTGGCGATCATGTCGCTGAGTGCGTCGCGGCCGGTGCCTGCGTGGTAGTATTCATAGGTCAGATCCGCTGCAGGGCCGATCAGCGCAACTTCGGCGCCTTTGGCCCAGGCCTTGCGGATGCGCGCGTTCAGAACCGGCGCCTCATCGCGCGGGTTGGTGCCGATCAGCAGGATCATCTCAGCCTCATCGAGATCCTCGATGGTGGCCGTGCCGGCATAGCCCGCCCGGTTGCCGATCGGCAGACGGGCGTTGTCGGTGCGGCATTCAACCTTGCCGCCCAGCCCCTCAACCAGCTGCTTCAGCGCGAAGGCTGCCTCGACCGGCACCAGATCGCCAATCAAGCCTGCAACCTTCTTGCCTTTCATGGCGGTTGCCGCGGCAGACAGCGCCTCCGCCCAGGTCGCGGGCTTCAGCTTGCCATCGACGCGCACGTAAGGACGGTCGAGGCGCTGGCGGCGCAACCCGTCCCAGACAAAGCGGGTCTTGTCGCTGATCCATTCCTCGTTCACGCCATCGTGGTTGCGCGGCAGGATGCGCATGACTTCGCGCCCCTTGGTATCCACGCGGATGTTCGACCCCAGCGCGTCCATCACGTCGATGGTTTCGGTCTTGGTCAGCTCCCACGGACGGGCGGTGAAGGCATAGGGCTTGGACGTCAGCGCGCCCACCGGGCACAGGTCGATGATGTTGCCCTGCAGGTTCGATCGCAGCGTCTGGTTCAGATAGGAAGTGATCTCCGCATCCTCACCGCGACCGGTCTGACCCATCTGGGTGATGCCTGCGACCTCAGTGGTGAAGCGCACACAGCGGGTGCAGGAAATGCAGCGGGTCATGGTGGTGGAGACCAGCGGACCGAGGTCCAGATCGTCCACCGCGCGCTTGGCTTCCTTGAAGCGGCTGCCCGACAGGCCATAGGCCATCGCCTGGTCCTGCAGGTCGCATTCGCCGCCCTGGTCGCAGATCGGGCAATCCAGCGGGTGGTTGATCAGCATGAATTCCATCACGCCTTCGCGGGCTTTCTTGACCATCGGCGAGTTGGTTTTCACCTGCGGCGCCTGGCCCTCGGGACCGGGGCGCAAATCGCGCACCTGCATCGCGCAGGAGGCAGCAGGCTTCGGCGGGCCGCCCACGACCTCAACCAGGCACATGCGGCAGTTGCCGGCAATCGACAGCCGCTCATGGTAGCAGAAGCGCGGGATCTCGACGCCGGCCTCCTCACAGGCCTGGATCAGGGTCATGGCCCCATCCACCTCGATCTCGGTTCCGTCAATGTTGATCTTGCGGAGGTCAGACATGGTCTATTTCGCCCTCAGTAACACGCCGATCGCGCTGTTTTTCTCAATCTCTGCGCGGCCATAGGCGCAGAATGTTTCGGGTTCGCCGTAGTCAACGCCGTTCTGCGCCAGGAGCTGTTCTCCCTTGGCGCGCATCCGGGCCTTTTCGGCATCAGATTCGATGTAGCTGCGGATTTCCGAGTCCGAGTACCCCAGCGCGTTTGCGCGCGCTTTGAGCCGGCGCAACTCGCCCAGCCCTTTCAGGTAACGCGGGGAAATATCGTCGCAGTAATCCGAGACTTCCTTGGCCACGGCAACGGCAAACAGGGGGTCTTCGATTTCCTGCACATCGCGAAGTGACGGTTTCGCCAGCGCTGCGGCAGGCAGGGCAACAACCGTGGACAGAACAGCGGCAATCAGGGCACGCATGGCATGGGTCTCCTTCAGTTTCGAAGCCCCCATGCGCAGGCGCGCGGTGCTGCTATGCAATAGCAGCCGGACCGTAAGGCCCTGATATGCCGGAAATCCGCTCACGGGGTGCAGGTCCCCTGAAACACAGCGCGGCCATCGGTGATGGTCAGCGGGGTCTCCTCGTCACGCGGATCGTTGGCCCAGTCAATCTTTGAGGACCCGTAAGTGGTCACGCAGTAGGTGGTGCCGCCATGGGCCGCCGCTTCCCGCGCGCCTTTGACCGAACGCTCAACGCCCTTGATGTCGATCTGGAACACCGCGGGGTTTGTCTTCTTGTCGATTGGCTTGGCCTTCGCCTTGAACGCCACGCCGTCATACAGCTCGCGGTTCTTGTTGGTCGTAGAGGTGCCGCAGGCCGAAACCAGCGCCAGAGCCGCCAGGCAGGCCGCAGGCACGGCCATCCGGTATGTTTTCATCATGCTCAAAATACTGCCGCCAATGCCAGGATTGCCAGACCCGCCATACAGGCCCAGCCGAGAACGTAGAAAACAGAGCGTGGGCCGCTGTGCGGTTTGCCGATGCCCTGCAGGTGAATAAAAATCATGAACACACGGGACACCACCGCCACAGACGCCAGCAGGTTCACCCAGAACGGCGCCGCGCCAGCCAGGATTGCAACCAGCGTTACGGTCAGGAAGGCCGGCAGCGTCTCGCAGCCGTTCAAATAGGCCCGGTTCAGCCGGTAGGCCTTGTCCGCATAATCCTGCTGCGGCGTGGCGCCCGGAGCGAGGCCCGCCTTCTGCTTGGCCAGCGCCGAAAACGGCGACAGCGCCAGGGTGATCAGGGTAAAGATCACCAGCGCGGCCAAAGCGTGGGAGTATGCAGCAAAGGCTTCCATCAGTTATTCCGCCGCCATTGCGCCCATGCGGCCGGTCTTCTGGGCCTTGATGCGGTCTTCGATTTCCTCGCGGAAGTTCTTGATCAGGCCCTGGATCGGCCAGGCCGCCGCATCGCCAAGGGCGCAGATGGTGTGGCCCTCGACCTGCTTGGTCACGTCCCACAGCATGTCGATCTCTTCCAGCTCGGCCTCGCCCTTCACCAGGCGGTCCATGACGCGCATCATCCAGCCGGTGCCTTCGCGGCAGGGCGTGCACTGGCCGCAGCTTTCGTGCTTGTAGAACTTGGACAGCCGCCAGATTGCTTTGATGATGTCGGTCTGCTTGTCCATCACGATCACCGCCGCAGTGCCGAGGCCGGAGCCCAGCTCGCCGCGCAGGTAGTCGAAATCCATGATCGCGTCGCGCATATTCTCGCCGCGCACGCACGGCACAGATGAGCCGCCGGGGATCACCGCCAGCAGGTTGTCCCAGCCGCCGCGGATGCCGCCGCAATGCTTCTCGATCAGCTCCTCAAAGGAGATCGACATCGCTTCTTCAACCACACAGGGGTTGTTGACGTGGCCGGAAATCGCAAACAGCTTGGTGCCCGCGTTGTTCTGGCGCCCGAAGGAAGCGAACCAGTCGGCGCCGCGGCGCAGGATGGTCGGGACAACGGCGATGGATTCCACGTTGTTCACAGTGGTCGGGCAGCCGTAAAGGCCCGCACCTGCCGGGAACGGAGGCTTCATCCGGGGCATGCCCTTCTTGCCCTCAAGGCTTTCGATCAGGGCGGTTTCCTCGCCGCAGATATAGGCCCCTGCCCCATGGTGCAGGAAGACGTCGAAATCCCAGCCGGAGCCTGCCGCGTTCCTACCCAGGAGGCCCTTGTCATAGCATTCGTCAATCGCGGCCTGCAGCGCTTCGCGCTCGCGGATGTATTCGCCGCGCAGGTAGATGTAGCAAGTATGCGCGTTCATCGCGAAGGAGGCGATAAGCGCGCCCTCGATCAGCGTGTGCGGATCGTGGCGCATGATTTCGCGGTCCTTGCAGGTGCCGGGCTCGGATTCATCCGCGTTGATCACCAGATACGCCGGGCGGCCATCGCTTTCCTTGGGCATGAAGGACCATTTCAGGCCGGTCGGGAAGCCCGCACCGCCGCGGCCCCGCAGACCGGAGTCCTTCATGGTCTGAATGATCCAGTCGCGGCCCTTTTCGATAATGCCGGCCGTGCCATCCCAATGGCCGCGCGCCTTGGCGCCCGCCAGGTTGCGGTCGTGCATCCCGTAAAGGTTGGTAAAGATCCGGTCCTGATCCTTCAGCATGTGTGCCTACCTTTGGCTGTCCCGGCGCATGCGCCAGAGTTGAAATATGTTGACCAGGGCATAGATCATGCCCGCCAGCGCGGCGAAGTCGAACAAGAGCGCATAGCGCCCCGGCAGCCCGAGCATGGGGCCGATGAACAGCGAGACCACGATCCACAGCGAAATGGTCCCGGCGATCACCAATGCGATGTGCCGGCCTTTTGCTGCAATGGCCTGATCCTGTTCCTTGCTCATCTGTTCCCTATCACCCGAAGGCGGCCCGGCCGGGCCGCATCCGATCAGTCTTCTTTGTCGTCGTAGATGTGCTCTTCTTTGGCACGTTTCGCAAACTCGGTCTCGTCACCCACCGAAAGGCGCTTGGCCTGTTCGATCCAGCCGTCCCGTTCGATCCGGCCTTTGAACTTGAGCCGCGCGTCAACCCAGGCGACCTCGGCCCCGGTCCATTCGGCAATCTGGTCAAAGTGGAAGAAACCCAGTTCGTTCAGCTTTTCTTCCAGCTTGGGACCGACGCCCTTAAGGAGCTTCAAGTCATCCGGCAGGCCGCCGCGGGCCTCTTTCAGGACCTCGGGCTGGCTTTCCTCTGCCTGGCTGTCTGCCGCGGGTTTCGCCGCAGCACCTTCCGGCGAAGCGGGTTCCTTGGCGGCGGCCTTCTTGGGTGCCGCCTTGGCGGCTTCCTCCGCCTGCTTCACGGCGGGCTTCGGCGCTTCCGGTGCTTTCGGCGGCTGGCCTTCGGCGGCACGGCCTGCAACGACGCCGTCCTTGCCGACCCAAGGGGTCAGCAGCGGCACTTCATCGCCCTGGATGCGCTTGACGCCATCCTTGATGTCCATCGCCAGCTGCGCGCTTGCGTTGTATTGCGTCTTGCCGCTGTCGAACTCGGTCAGCGAAGTCAGACCCGATTTCGGCTCAGCTGCATAACGGCCGTTCTGCGGGCCCGGTGCAACCACCTTGCCTGCTGCTAGATCGTCCAGCAATTTAGTGAAGCTCTCGACCGTCAGGTCCTCGTAGTAGTCCTTGCCGATCTGCGCCATCGGGGCGTTGGTGCAGGCGCCCAGGCACTCGACCTCTTCCCAGGTGAACTTGCCGTCCGCCGACAGGGTATGCGGCTTCTCGGCGATCTTTTCCTTGCAGACCGCAACCAGGTCCTCGGCGCCGCAAATCATGCAGGACGTGGTGCCGCAGATCTGGATATTGGCAACGGAACCCGTCGGTTGCAGCTGGAACATGAAGTAAAAAGAAGCAACCTCGAGCACCCGGATATAGGCCATGCCGAGCATATCGGCGATGGCTTCAATCGCGGGTTTGGTAACCCAGCCCTCCTGTTCCTGCGCGCGCCACAAAAGCGGAATAACCGCAGAGGCCTGGCGCCCCTCAGGATACTTGGTGATCTGCGCCTCGGCCCAGGCCTGATTGGCCGGGGTGAAGGCAAAGCTGTCGGGTTGTTCGGAATGCAGACGGCGAAGCATTAGCGGTCAATCTCTCCAAAAACGACGTCCATGGTGCCGATGATGGCGGCGACGTCGGCCAGCTGGTGGCCCTTGGCAACGTGGTCCATCGCCTGCAGGTGCAGGAAGCCCGGCGCGCGGATCTTGGAGCGGTAGGGTTTGTTGGACCCGTCCGCCACCAGATAGACGCCGAATTCACCCTTGGGCGCCTCGACGGCGGCGTAAACCTCGCCCGCCGGAACGTGGAAACCTTCGGTGTACAGCTTGAAATGGTGGATCAGGCTTTCCATCGAGGTCTTCATGTCGCCGCGCTTGGGCGGGGTCAGCTTGCCGCGGGCCAGCACGTCGCCAGTGGCTTCGCGCAGCTTGGCAATCGCCTGGCGGATGATCGAGGTCGACTGGCGCATCTCTTCCATCCGGCAGAGGTAGCGGTCGTAGCAGTCGCCGTTCTTGCCGATCGGCACCTGGAACTCGAACTCGTCATAGCATTCATAGGGCTGCGCGCGACGCAGGTCCCATGCGAGGCCGGAGCCGCGCACCATAACGCCGGAGAAACCGTATTCCTGGATGTCCTTCTCGGTCACCACACCGATGTCGCAGTTACGCTGTTTGAAGATGCGGTTTTCGGTCAAGAGGCCGTCGATATCGTCCAGAACCTTGGGGAATTCCATCGCCCAGAGGTCGATATCGTCCAGCAGCTCATCCGGCAGGTCCTGATGCACGCCGCCGGGGCGGAAGTAAGCCGCGTGAAGGCGCGCGCCGCAGGCCCGCTCGTAGAAGATCATCAGCTTTTCGCGCTCTTCAAAGCCCCACAGCGGCGGGGTCAGCGCGCCGACGTCCATCGCCTGCGTGGTGACGTTGAGGAGGTGGTTCAGCACCCGGCCGATTTCCGAGTAGAGCACCCGGATCAGCTGCCCGCGGCGCGGCACTTCGGTGCCGGTCAGCTTTTCGATGGCCAGGCACCAGGCGTGCTCCTGGTTCATCGGCGCCACATAGTCGAGGCGGTCGAAATACGGCAGGTTCTGCAGATAGGTGCGGCTTTCCATCAGCTTCTCGGTGCCGCGGTGCAGCAGGCCGATATGCGGGTCGCAGCGCTCGACAATCTCGCCGTCGAGTTCGAGCACCAGACGCAGAACCCCGTGCGCCGCAGGGTGCTGCGGGCCGAAGTTGATGTTGAAGTTGCGGATCTTCTGCTCGCCGCTCAGCGCGTCAACGCTGCCGTCGTCAAATTTGGAGCCGTCCATCATTGCGCCCCCTCCTTCTCGTCGCCGGGCAGGATGTATTCAGCACCTTCCCACGGTGACATGAAATCAAACTGGCGGTATTCCTGCACCAGCTTCACCGGCTCGTAGACCACGCGCTTCTGCGCCTCGTCATAACGGACCTCGGTGTAACCGGTGGTCGGGAAATCCTTGCGCAGCGGGTATCCGCGGAAGCCGTAGTCGGTCAGCAGACGGCGCAAGTCCGGGTGGCCGGAGAACAGGATGCCGAACATGTCGTAGACTTCCCGCTCGAACCAGTTGGCCGAGGGGTGCACGTCCACGATCGAGGGCACCATCTCATCTTCGCGCACCGCGGCGCGCAGGCGGATGCGCTGGTTCCGGTACATCGACAGGAAGTGGTAGACCACGTCGAACCGCTTGGCGCGGTCGGGGTAGTCCACTGCGGTGATATCCACCAGGGTCGAAAACTTGCAGTTGGCGTCCAGCTTCAGAAACTCCACCAGACCGGCGATGTTCGAGGGTGTGACGTCAATATTCAGCTCGTCAAAGGACACATCCCAGGCCACCACGCAATCGGGGCGTTTGGCTTCGATCTGGGCGCCCAGTTCTTTCAGTGCTTCGCTCATGTTGTCTCCGCCCCTTCCTTAGCGCACCAGGGTGCCGGTGCGGCGGATCTTGCGCTGCAACTGCATCAGGCCATACAGCAGCGCCTCAGCTGTCGGCGGGCAGCCGGGCACATAGACGTCGACCGGCACAACCCGGTCGCAGCCGCGCACCACGGAGTAGCTGTAGTGGTAATAGCCGCCGCCGTTGGCGCAGGAGCCCATCGAGATCACGTAGCGCGGCTCGGGCATCTGGTCGTAGACCTTGCGCAGGGCCGGCGCCATCTTGTTGGTGAGGGTGCCTGCGACGATCATCACGTCCGACTGGCGAGGCGATGCGCGCGGTGCGATGCCGAAGCGTTCGGCGTCATAGCGGGGCATCGAGGTGTGCATCATCTCCACCGCGCAGCAGGCCAGACCAAAGGTCATCCAGTGCAAGGAGCCGGTGCGCGCCCAGTTGATGATGTCCTCAGCCGAGGTGAGCAGGAAACCCTTGTCCTGAAGCTCAGCATTGATGGCCCGGGTGACAACTTCCTTGTCCACGCCCGCCGTGTTGGGTCCGGTCATCACTGCCATTCCAGGGCCCCTTTCTTCCACTCATAGGCAAAGCCGATGGTCAGCACGCCCAGAAACACCATCATCGACCAGAAGCCGAGGTCGCTGATGTCCTTGAAACCGACGGCCCAGGGAAACAGGAAAGCGATTTCCAGGTCGAAAATGATGAAGAGAATCGACACCAGATAAAACCGGACATCGAATTTCATGCGGGCATCGTCAAAGGCGTTGAAACCGCATTCATAGGCGCTGACCTTTTCCGGGTCCGGGTTGCGGACCGCCAAGACGACGGCTGCCAGGATAAGGACAATCCCCAAACCTGCCGCGACGGCCAGGAAGACCAGAATAGGCAGGTATTCCCTCAACATCTCTTCCAAGAGCAGCTCCTTTCCCCGGGCGGATTTCCGCGCGGCGTCAATTGGCGTGTTGATTTGGACTGTGCATACCCCCGTGCCCGGGGAGCGTCAACTAAAGCGACGTTAATCCACAGGGGTTTGGATAGAAAAAGCACTGTTGCAACACAGGGATAATTCCCAAGTGTTTTCATAAGAAAAGCGGCTGCAGTGGAAACTGCAGCCGCCGTGAAAACGTGAGTCAATTATGCCTGTTTTCAGCTTTGCCAGGCTGGTTTTCGTTTTTCAAAGAAGGCCGCAATGCCCTCGCCTGCTTCCGGCCCTTCCCAACGCTCCACAAGCGCCTTGATTGTATGGTCGATCACGCCGTCGTCCAGCCGTGGGCCCAGATCGCGGGCCAGCTTCTTGGCCGCCGCCACTGCACCGGGGGCGCAGTTGAGGTAAGGCGCGACCTCTGCCTCAATCGCCTCCGCCAGCTGGTCCGCGGGCACGGCCTTGGCCAGCAGGCCAAGCTCCACCGCCTCCTCTGCACCGAACAGACGCGCTGACATGAACACGCGGCGCGCCTTGGCTTCGCCCATGCGGGCGATCACGTAAGGCCCAATGGTGGCGGGAATCAGTCCCAGCTTGGTCTCGGTCAGGCCCATCTTCAGATGATCCGCGCCAATGGCCACGTCGCAAACCGACGCCATTCCGACACCGCCGCCGAATGCGTTGCCCTGCACCGCACCGATCAAGGGCTTCGGCAGGGTGTTAAGCGCCATCAGCATTTCCGCCAGCACCCGCGCCTCGCGCGCGCGGGTTTCGGCATCCGCATCCATCTGCGCCCGCATCCAGCCCAGATCGCCGCCTGCGCAAAAGCTTTTGCCGGCACCAGTCAGCACCACCACCCGGATGGTCTCGTCCTCAGCCAGCTGTTTCGCCGCCTGGGTCAGCTCCTGCAGCATCAGGCCGGACATGGCGTTGTGCTTTTCGGCCCGGTTCAGGGTCAGGGTGCAGACGCCGCGGGCGTCGGTGTTCAGGGTGATTGTCTCGAACATCTTGTGTCTCCGCTCAAATCTTATTGCAGGCCGCGCATGGCCCGGGCCAGCGCCGCGGCTTCTTCCAGCACCTCCGCATCCAGGCCGGTGTCATAGCCCAGCTCGGTCAGGCGCTTGTGCACAGCTTCGGTTGCCACATTGCCCGCCGCCCCCGGTGCATACGGACAGCCGCCGAGACCGCCAACGGCCGCATCGAACACCCGCACGCCCTGCGCCAGCGAGGCCTCGATATTGTCGAGCGCCCGGCCCGCGGTGTCGTGGTAGTGGCCCGCCAGCTGAGCCGCGGGCACCCGCGCGGTGACAGCCTTGAGCATCGCAGTGATCGCCTCCGGGGTGCCCTGCCCGATGGTGTCGCCAAGCGAGATCTCGTAACAGCCGAGCGAGAACAGCCGTTCGGCCACCTCCGCCACCTTCCCGGGCGGCGTGGCTCCGTCAAAAGGGCAGTCGGTCACGCAGGAGACATAGCCACGGACTGGCAAGCCGATCTCCCTAGCGGCCTCAAGAATGGGCAGGAAACGGGTGATACTTTCCTCGATGGTGGCATTGATGTTGGCCTTGGAAAACCCTTCGGAAGCGGACGCAAACACCGCGATCTCATCCGCTTTGGCGGCTACCGCATCCTCATAGCCGCGCATGTTAGGTGTCAGGGCGGCATAGCGCACGCCGGGCGCGCGGGTGATGCCCGCCAGCACCTCCGCGCTGCCCGCCATCTGCGGCACCCATTTGGGCGATACGAAGCTGGCGACCTCGATGCGCTTGAACCCGGCGCGGCTGAGGCAATCAGTCAGCGCCACCTTTTCCGCAACCGGAATCTCGCGCTTTTCATTCTGCAGCCCGTCGCGCGGGCCAACCTCGAAGATTTCGGCAAATTCGCCCATAGAATGCCCTCCGGCTTCATCTTTCCAAAAATACTCAAACCGCAGCGGGGGCGGCAGGCGCGCCGCCCCGGACCCGGGTCAGCCGTCTTCTTCTTCCAGCCGCACCAGCGCCGCGCCGGCCTCAACCTGGGCGCCGGCAGCGGCCAGAACCTCGGCCACCACGCCGTCGCGGGCCGCCAGCAGCGAGTGCTCCATCTTCATCGCTTCCAGAATGGCAAGCCGGTCGCCCTCTTTCACCGCCTGGCCTGCTTCGGCAAAGACCGCCTTCACGAGGCCCGGCATCGGCGCCTCGATCACATTGCTGTCGCCGCCCGCGGCCGCATCGCGGTCCAGCGGGTCAACCGCGGTGAACTCCAGACCGTAGGCATCATGCACGGTGATCAGGTTTCCCGACTGCGACACCGCGGGCATCCGGCGCTCATCAATGCGCCACTGGCCCTGGCTGCGTTCGGCCACGACAGCTTCGCCATCAATGGTCCAAAGCTGCCGGTCCGGCCCGTCCACCTGCACATCCGCCGTAAACTCCTCGCCCGCATGGGAAAGGGCAACGGCCCGGTGCAAGGGCGCCCAGAGGGTGAAGCCGGTGTCCGGTGCGGCCTCCACCAGGTCCAGCGCCACCATACCGGCCGCCGCCTTGTGGCGCAGCTCCACCACCGGCGCTGCGGTCAGCGCGTCCAGATCGCGGGCAATCAGGCCGGTATCCACGTCGCCATTGGCAAACCCCTCATGCGCCGCCAGTGCGCCAAGGAAGGCCAGGTTGGTGACAGTACCGCCGACTTGCGTTTCCTCCAGCGCGCGGGCCAGCCGCGACAGCGCCACCTTGCGGGTGGAGCCGTGCACGATCACCTTGGAGATCATCGGGTCGTACCAGGGGCTGATTGTGTCCCCTGCCCGCACACCGCTGTCGGCGCGGGCCTCTGCCGGGAAGGACAGATGGGTCAGCGTACCGGTTGCGGGCAGGAAGCCCTTCGGCACGTCCTCAGCATAAAGCCGCGCCTCAAAAGCATGGCCGGTGATGGTGAGGTCTTCCTGCTTGGCAGGCAGGCTCTCGCCGGAGGCAACGCGCAGCTGCCACTCGACCAGATCAACGCCAGTGATCAGTTCCGTGACCGGATGCTCCACTTGCAGGCGGGTGTTCATTTCCATGAACCAGAACCCGTCCGGGCGCAGCCCGTCAGAACCGTCGACGATGAACTCCACGGTGCCTGCGCCCTTGTAGCCGATCGCCTCAGCCGCACGCACGCCGGCCTCGCCCATCGCTGCGCGCATTTCCGCAGTCATCCCCGGTGCCGGCGCTTCCTCGATCACCTTCTGATGACGGCGCTGCAGGGAGCAGTCGCGTTCAAACAGATGCACCGCATGAGCCCCGTCGCCGAAAACCTGCACCTCGATATGGCGGGGCTGCTGAATGTACTTCTCGATCAGCACATCCGGGTTGCCAAAGGCGGTGGTTGCCTCGCCCTGCGCGCTTTTCAGCGCCTCGGCGAATTCGGCGGGCGCCTCAACCAGCCGCATCCCCTTGCCGCCGCCGCCGGCCACCGCTTTGATCAGAACCGGATAGCCGATTTTCTCCGCTTCGCCGGCCAGGAACTCCGGGTCCTGATTGGTGCCGTGATAGCCCGGCACCACCGGCACGCCGGCCTCTTCCATCAGCGCCTTGGCGGCGTCCTTGAGACCCATCTTACGGATCGCATCCGCCGACGGCCCGATAAAGGTGAGGCCCGCGGCCTCCACTGCCTCGACGAATTTCGGGTTTTCCGACAGGAAGCCATAGCCCGGGTGGATCGCCTGGGCGCCGGTTTCCTTGGCAACGCGGATGATTTCGTCGCCCTTCAGATAGCTGTCCGCCGGGGCCGGGCCGCCAATGTGCACGGCCTCATCCGCCAGCGCCACATGTTTCGAAGCCGCATCGGCGTCGGAGTAAACGGCCACTGTCCGCACCCCCATGGCACGGGCGGTTTCCATCACGCGGCAGGCAATCTCTCCGCGGTTGGCAATCAGGATTTTGTCAAACATGGGAGATCCTCACATCCGGAAGACGCCGAAGCGCGTGTCTTCGATCGGGGCATTCAACGCGGCGCTGAGCGACAGGGCCAGCACGTCGCGGGATTTGCGCGGGTCGATGATGCCGTCATCCCAGAGCCGCGCGGAGGCATAGAGCGGGTGGCTCTGCTCCTCGAACATGTCGATGGTGGGACGTTTGAACTCCACTTCTTCCTCAGCGCTCCAGCTGCCGCCTTGGCGTTCGATAGCGTCGCGTTTCACGGTCGCCAGCACGCCCGCCGCCTGCTCGCCACCCATCACCGAGATGCGGGAGTTCGGCCAGGTCCACAGGAAACGCGGGGAATAGGCGCGGCCCGACATGCCGTAGTTGCCCGCACCAAAGGAACCGCCGACCAGCATGGTCACCTTCGGAACATTGGTGGTCGCCACCGCCGTCACCATCTTGGCGCCGTGGCGGGCGATACCCTCATTTTCATATTTCCGGCCGACCATGAAGCCGGTGATGTTCTGCAGGAACACCAGCGGGATCTTGCGCTGGCTGCACAGCTCCACGAAATGCGCGCCTTTCTGGGCGGCTTCTGAGAACAGCACGCCATTGTTGGCGATGATCCCGATCGGGCAGCCCTTGAGGTGGGCAAAGCCCGTGACCAGCGTCTCGCCAAAGCGCGGCTTGAACTCGTCAAAGCGGGAGCCGTCGACCAGCCGCGCAATCACCTCGCGGATATCATAAGGCGTGCGCAGGTCGCCCGGAACCACGCCGAGGATTTCCTCGGGGTCGTAAGCCGGTTCTTCCGGGCTGGCCCAGTTCACCGTCAGCGGCTTGGTGATATTCAGCGACTGCACCGCACGCCGCGCCAGCGCCAGCGCATGGGCGTCATCCTCGGCCAGGTAATCCGCCACACCGGAGAGGCGCGTGTGCACATCCCCGCCGCCCAGGTCCTCAGCGCTGACCACCTCGCCCGTTGCGGCCTTCACCAGCGGCGGGCCGGCCAGGAAGATGGTGCCCTGCTCCTTCACGATGATGGTGACGTCCGACATCGCCGGCACATAGGCGCCGCCCGCGGTGCAGGAGCCCATGACGACCGCGATCTGCGGGATGCCCTTGGCCGACATCCGGGCCTGGTTGTAGAAGATGCGCCCGAAGTGGTCGCGGTCGGGGAAGACCTCATCCTGGTTGGGCAGGTTGGCGCCGCCGGAGTCGACCAAATAGATGCAGGGGAGACGGTTTTCCTCAGCGATTTCCTGCGCGCGCAGGTGTTTCTTGACCGTCATCGGGTAATAGGTGCCGCCCTTCACGGTGGCGTCGTTGCAGACCACCATGACCTCTTGGCCATGCACCCGTCCGATACCCGCGATCACGCCAGCCGAAGGTGCGGCGCCATCATACATGGCATGCGCCGCGGTGGCGCCAATCTCCAGGAACGGAGAGCCAGGATCAAGCAGGTTCGCCACCCGGCGGCGCGGCAGCATCTTGCCGCGGCTTTCGTGCCGGGCACGGGATTTCTCGCCGCCGCCCATGCGCGCGGCCTCTGCCGCCTCGCTGATCTGCGCAAGCGCGTCCAGATGCGCCTCGCGGTTCTGCTTGAAGCCTTCCGAAGAGGGCATCGCCTTGGATGTGAGTTTCATGTCCACTCTCCCGTTATAGGGTTGAGATCTTTAAATCCGGTTGGGGCAGCGTACGCCGGGTATGCAACACCTTGGTTCATTCGGCATCCTCCGCCGCCCGCATCTTCAATTCCTTGCGGATCACCTTGCCAGTCACGGTCATCGGCAGCGCGTCCAGGAACGCGACCTCGCGCGGGTAGGAATAGTGTGCGAGGCGGTCTTTGACGTAGTCCTGCAGTTCTTTCTCCTTGGCCTCTGCTCCGGCTTTCAGCACCACATAGGCCTTCACGATTTCGGTGCGCAGCGGGTCGGGCTTGCCGACCACGCCCACCGTCGCGACGGACGGATGGGTCAGCAGGCAGTCTTCGATCTCCGCCGGGCCGATGCGGTAGCCGCCGGAGGTGATCACGTCATCCTCGCGGCCGACAAACCGCAGGTAATCATCCTCCCAGGTGCCGCGATCGCCGGTCACCAGCCAGTCACCACGGAACTTCGCGGCGGTCTCTTCGGGCCGGTTCCAGTATTCCAGCAGCATAGAGGCCGAGCCGCGGCGGATGGCGACATCGCCCTCGCCCTGCGTGGGGTTGCCCGCTTCGTCAATCACCCCCAGTCCGTGCCCCGGCACCACCTTGCCGATGCAGCCCGGACGAGGCTCGAAATCGGCGGCACAGGAGGAGGCCACCATGTTGCATTCGGTCTGGCCGTAGAACTCGTTGATGGTCACCCCCAGCTGACGCCGGCCCCAGGCGAGCATCTCCGCGCCCAGGGGCTCTCCGCCGCTGGCAACAGAACGCAGGCCGTGGAGCCCCTGCCCGGCTGCCTTGAGCATCCGCAGCGCGGTTGGCGGGAAGAAAATGTTGCGGACACCGGCCTTGGCGATCAGTTCCGCGCAGGCTTCGGGCGAGAACTTGTCCAGCCGCGCCGCAACCACCGGCACGCCCAGCGCCAGACCCGGCATCAGCACGTCGAAAAGACCGCCGATCCAGGCCCAGTCCGCAGGGGTCCAGAGCACATCGCCGGGCTGGCCGAGGTGGTCGTGGCTGATGGAGACACCCGGCAGATGGCCGGTCAGCACCCGGTGTCCGTGCAGCGCGCCTTTGGGGCTGCCGGTGGTGCCGGAAGTGTAGATCAGCACCGCCGGGGTTTCCGGGGTGGTGTCGGCGAAAGGCACCGGGCCGCCGTCAATCCCGGCTGTGTCGGCCATCACGGCCTCGGCCAGATCCCCCAGCAGATCCGCGCCCTCGGCATCGGTGAAAACAAACCGCACGCCCGCGTCGCCGGCGCGCGAGGCCAGCGCATCGTGTTTGAACAGCTTGAACAGTGGCACCGAAATGCCGCCAGCCTTCCACACCGCCAGATGCGCAGCGGCGCACCAGGGCGATTGGCTGAGAAGCACGCCCACGCGGTCGCCCGGCTGGATGCGGGTGAGCAGATAGCGCGCCAGCCCGTCTGTCATTGCCGCCAGTTCGCCATAAGTAATGTCCCGGCGCGCGGGGCCGGTCATGTCAATCAGTGCCAGCGCATCGGCTGGCTGCGCCAGGCATTGCGCCGCCATGCTGAGATGCTCTGGCAAGTCCCAGCTGCCATCTGCGCGAAACCCCGGAATGTTACGCTCAACATGCATATTTAGGCATTCCTGAAACGCATAGCGGCTATGCGGCATTTTGCTGTGTTTTCAACAGGTAGCACCGGACAGTTTTGACTCAGATCAGAGTTTTCGGCCGCCTGCGGGTGCATCACTGTCGGGTAAACACAAGAAAAGGGACGCACCCCATGAAACGCATGGTTTCCGCGCTTGCGCTGACCTCCGCCCTGGCCGCAATGGCCGCCCCCGCCTTGGCTCAGGAGCAAGGCGATTGGACCGTCGGCGTTGGTATCGCCAACGTGAATCCAAAGTCCGGCAACGGCACCCTGGCCGGCGCGCTGGCTGACATTGATGACGGCACCGCGCTGTCGCTGACCGTTGAGTACTTCTTCCGTGACAACTGGGGCGTCGAACTGCTGGCGGCCTCGCCGTTTGAGCACGATATCAACCTGAACGGCGCCTACGCGGCGTCTGCCAAGCAGCTGCCGCCGACCCTGTCGGTCAACTACCACTTCCCCACCCAAGGTGTGATCAAGCCGTTCCTCGGCCTTGGCCTGAACTACACCACCTTCTTTGAGGAAGAGACCGCGCTTGGCACGCTCAAGCTGGACGACAGCTTTGGCATCGCGGTGAACGCGGGTGCCGACTACCAGATCTCCGACAATGGCGCGCTGCGGTTCAACGTCCGCTGGATGGACATCGACTCCGACGCGACCCTGAACGGCGCCAGCATCGGTACCGCAGAGATCGATCCGGTTGTCGTGAACTTCGCTTACGTGCACCGCTTCTGATCCTTGGTGATCCGGTAAAGGTCTGGCGGCTTGCCTCGTGCCGCCGGGTCTGTTTCAGACCCCGCGCGTCCCAACGGATGCTCGGGGTTTTACATTTACATGGTGCCCATCAGCTCACGGCCGATCAGCATCCGGCGGATTTCGCTGGTGCCCGCGCCGATCTCCATCAGCTTGGCATCGCGGAAGATGCGGCCCACCGGGTTATCGGACAGGTAGCCCGCACCGCCGAAGGCCTGCACCGCCTGATGCGCCTGTGTCATCGCGACCTCAGAAGCATATAGGCAGCAGGCGGCTGCGTCCTGACGGGTAACCGTGCCCTTGTCGCAGGACTTTGCGACCTCATAGACATAAGCCCGCGCGGTGTTCATCGCGGTGTACATGTCGGCGATCTTGGCCTGCATCAGCTGGAAGTTCCCGATCGGCTGGCCGAACTGCTTGCGTTCCGCCATGTAGGGCATCATCTCGTCCATGCAGGACGCCATGATACCGGTGCCGATACCTGCCAGCACCACGCGTTCGTAATCGAGGCCGGACATCAGCACGCGCACGCCCTTGCCCTCTTCGCCCAGGATGTTTTCGAACGGGACTTCCACGTCCTCAAACACCAGTTCAGCGGTGTTGGAGCCGCGCATGCCCAGCTTGTCGAAGTGCTTGGAGGTAGAGAAGCCCTTGAATTCCTTTTCGATCAGGAAGGCTGTGATGCCCTTGGAGCCGGCTTCCGGATCGGTCTTGGCGTAGACCACCAGTGTATCGGCATCGGGGCCGTTGGTGATCCAGTACTTATTGCCGTTCAGGCGGAAGTGATCATTGCGCTTTTCCGCGCGCAGGCTCATCGACACCACGTCGGAACCGGCACCCGCCTCGGACATCGCCAGCGCACCCACATGCTCGCCGGACAGCAGCCGCGGCAGGTATTTCGCCTTCTGCTCAGCGTTACCGTTCAGCTTGATCTGGTTGACGCAGAGGTTGGAATGCGCGCCATAGGACAGCGACACAGAGGCGCTTGCGCGGGCGATTTCCTCAATCGCGACAGTATGGGCCAGATAGGACATGCCGGCACCGCCGAACTCCTCCGGCACCGTGATGCCCAAGAGACCCAGCTCACCCATCTCCTGCCACAGCTCCGCCGGGAACTCGTTCTTCTGGTCGATCTCCTGCGCCATCGGCTTGACACGTTCCTGCGCCCAGCGGTGAACCACATCGCGCAGCGCGTTCACGTCCTCACCAAGATCGAAAGTCATGCTTGCGTTGAACATCCCGCAGATCCTCCAGGCCAGAGCTGATTATATGAACAGTTGTTCAATTCAATAGAGGAGCCTTCGATTCGGGTCAATGGCGGTCCAGCAGCCACGAACGCAGCGTCCAAGCCGCATGACCGCCCGAAACCAGAAGACTCCGTTTTCCGGCACAGAAAACGGAACGAAAAACACGTGTTTTCCGGGCCGGAATTCTCGTAGAATTCCGGTTGGCAGTTCGGCCGGCAGGGATCTTTCCCCGCTTGCGGGCGTTAAGAGACAGACGCGGAAAACCGTGCCTGCCTGTAATCCAGAGGAGTTTCAAATGACACGAGCAACCCCCGCCCTGACTGCCGCATTTTGCCTGCTGAGCCTGCCCGCCTCTGCTGAAGAGGTTGGCGAGATCGGCGTTGATTGGGTGGGCAACGACATCATCATCGAAGCCATCGCGGACCCCAAGGTCGAAGGCGTAACCTGCCATATCGCCTATTTCGAGCGCGGGTTTATCGACCGGCTGTCCAAGGGCAACTGGTTCGAAGATCCCTCGAATGCCTCAATCGCCTGCCGCCAGACCGGCCCCATTACTTTGGGCGACATCGACCGCGGCCGCGACGGCGAGGATGTGTTCCGCGCGTCGCGCTCCATCATCCTGAAGTCACTGCGCGTGAAACGGATCTTCGACGAGGCCAACCAGACTCTGATCTATGCGGCCCACGCGGCGGAGCTGACTGACGGGTCGGCCAAAGTTTCGATCTCGACGGTGCCGCTCTATCAGGCCGACTGATAGACGGCGGAGACCTCGGCGCGGATGATGCGGGCGATCTGCGCGCAGTCTTCCAGGCTGAAGGTCAACGGCACCCGCATGTCGATGATGCCCGCCAGAATGCGGTCGCTTTGCGGCAGCCGCGGGGTGTCCGCATAGCGCCAGCTGTCGTAGCGGGAGGTGAACGCCACCGGTTCCGGCGTGCCGAACCACTTCAGCTCCACCCCGCGTGCGGCACAGCGGCGGACCGCTACCTGCACCGCCTCTTCGGACCAGTCCATTAGCAGGAACTGGATCGAGGAGCCAACATAGACCTCCCGGGCGGGACGCTCCACTACCGTCAGGCCCGGCGTGCCGCGCAGCCCCTCCTCCACCGCACGGTAGCGGTCGTTCCAGCGCTGCACCTGGGTGTCCAGGTCACGCAGCTGCGGCCGCAGGATAGCGGCGCGCAGATTGTCCATCCGGCCGGAGATGTTGGGGGTCTCGTATTTCACCCGTTCAAACACCTCAGGTCCCGGCACAGCCAAGTGGCGGCCATAGAGCATGTAGGAGCCGGACATCATGATGGCGCGGGCGGCGATTTCTTCGTCATCGGTGATGAGCAGCCCGCCCTCGCCGGAATTCACATGCTTGTAGGTCTGGCAAGAGTAGCAGCCGACCGCTCCATGTTTGCCCGACAGCACCCCGTTCCAGGTGGCGCCCATGGTGTGGGCGCAATCCTCGATCACTGTGACGCCAGCGGCATCACAGATTTCCATCAGCCGGTCCATGTCGCACAGATGCCCGCGCATGTGCGACAGCATCAGCACCTTGGCCTGACCCGCCTTGGCCGCCAGATCGTCCAGATCAATGGTCAGACTTTCCGTCACTTCGACAAACACCGGCTCCGCCCCGACAGAGGCAATCGATCCCGGCACCGGCGCCAGGGTGAAGGCATTTGTCAGCACCTTGTCACCGGGCTTCACCCCGACAGCGCGCAGTGACGTCGCGAGCGCATACCCACCTGATGCCACGGCCAGGCAGTACTTCGCACCCATCTGCGCCGCGAACTCCTGCTCCAGCAGCGCGGTTTCGCCCTCTTCGCCCGCAGCGACGTTGTAGCGGTGCAGACGCCCGCTGCGAAGCACCGCCAGTGCGGCCTCGATGGCGTCTTCGGGGATGGGTTCCTGCTGGGTGAATGACCCGGAAAATGTCTCGCTCATGCGGCGTTTGTGAGCCGCGGGCGGCCAGCGGTCAAGGGGGAAGCAGGACAGACGATTTTCCCGAAACTGAGTTGCGGGATCACGCAATCAGCCGGTCTGCGACCTCCAGAAGGTCCTCAAACCGGTCGAGCAGCGCCTCCGGCTTCAGCGCGGCCATGTTATCGCCGGAGGGGCCGAAGGTCACCAGTACCGACGGCACGCCCGCATTGGCCGAAGTGTTGCGGTCGGTGTCACTGTCCCCCACCAGCAGGGTCCGGGCCGGGTCGCCGCCCGCACGGCGGGCAGCCTCGAACAACGGCTCGGGATCGGGCTTGCGTACCGGCAAAGTGTCGGCGCCAACCAGCGAGGCAAAGGCATCGCGCACGCCGAGGCTGCGCATCAGCTTATCCGCCAGCCCCTCAGGCTTGTTAGTGCAGATGCCGACACCGAAACCTGCGGTTTTCAGGGTTTCCACAGCCTCCATCGCTCCGGGATACAGCACGGTGTGGTGGTCGATGGCGTCACGGTAAGCTTCCAGCAGCACCGGATAGAACTCATCAACGGTGGCCTGATCAAACCGGCCCGCCCGTTTGAGACCGGTCGCCAGCATGTTCCGGCCGCCGCGCAGGGCAACAGCTGCGTCCTCCGGCCGGTCTAGCACGTCACCCAGGCCCATCTGCCGGAAGCAGGCATTGGCCGCGGCCAGCAGATCACCCGAGGTATCCGCCAGCGTGCCGTCAAGATCGAAGATTACCGTTCGCATGTCCTGCCCTTTCGGCACTTTTCCGCCGCCGCATGTTGCAGGCCGCAATCTTGTTTGATGGCGCTATCCCTTGCGCCCCGCCTGTTAGCGGATAAAACGGGAGCGCTAAAAAGACAAAGAGAAAAGCGATTATGAGCATTGCCCTTGTCATCCTGGCGGCCGGAAAAGGCACGCGGATGAACTCCGACCTCCCCAAAGTGCTGCACCCGATTGCCCAGGCGCCGATGCTGGAGCACGCGATGGCCGCGGGCCGCACGCTGGCGCCGGAGCGCACCATCATCGTGGCAGGCCACGGGGCGGATAAGGTCCGCAAGGCAGTCTCTGATATCTACGAAGAAGCCGAAGTTGTCCTGCAAGAGGAGCAGCTGGGCACCGCCCATGCGGTTGACCAGGCCCGCGCCGCGCTGGACGGGTTCGCGGGCGATGTGGTTGTGCTTTATGGCGACACGCCCTTTGTCAGCGCTGAGACGCTGGAACGCATGGTCGAAGCCCGCCAGCGTGCCGACCTCGTGGTGCTGGGGTTCGAAGCTGCCGATCCGGGCCGCTATGGCCGCCTGGTGATGCAGGGCGACAGCTTGGAGAAGATTGTCGAATTCAAGGACGCCACTGAGGCGGAGCGCGCTATTGCCTTCTGCAACTCCGGCCTGATGGCGGGCAAGGCCAGCGCGATGTTTGATCTGATCGCCAAGGTCGGCAATGAAAACGCATCGGGCGAATACTACCTGACCGACCTGGTGGAGCTGGCGCGGCGCGAGGGTCTCAACGTGACCGCCGTGTCCTGCGATGAGGCGGAAACGCTGGGCGTCAATTCCCGCGCCGAACTGGCGCAGGCGGATGCGCTGTTCCAGGCCCGCGCCCGGGCAGACCTGATGGAGCTGGGCGTCACCCTGATGGCACCTGAAACCGTCTATTTCGCCTTTGACACCTTCATCGGCCGCGACACCGTGATCGAGCCGAACGTGGTCTTTGGGCCCGGTGTAACGGTGGAAAGCGGCGCGCTAATCCGCGCGTTCTCGCATTTGGAGGGCTGCCATGTCAGCCGCGGTGCCAAAGTCGGGCCGTATGCCCGCCTGCGCCCCGGCGCGGAGCTAGCTGAAAACACCCACATCGGCAACTTTGTCGAGATCAAGAACGCCGAGATTGCCGAAGGCGCCAAGGTCAACCACCTCAGCTACATCGGCGATGCCTCTGTCGGCGAAGCGACAAATATTGGCGCAGGCACGATTACCTGCAACTATGACGGGGTGATGAAGCACCGCACCGAAATCGGCGCCCGCGCCTTTATCGGGTCCAACACCATGCTGGTGGCGCCGGTCCGCGTCGGCAACGAGGCGATGACCGCAACCGGCGCGGTGGTGACCAAAAACGTGGAAGACGGCGACCTGGCCATTGCCCGCGCCGAACAGAGCAACAAACCGGGCCGCGCGCGCAAGCTGATGGATATGCTGCGCGCCAAGAAGGCCCGCCTGCAGAAGGGAGCCAAGTGATGTGCGGAATTGTCGGCGTACTGGGCAATCACGAGGCCGCCCCGATCCTGGTCGAGGCACTGAAGCGGCTGGAATACCGCGGTTATGACAGCGCAGGCATTGCCACGGTGAATGACGGCGCCCTGCGCCGCCGCCGCGCCGTGGGCAAGCTGGTGAACCTCTCTGACCTTCTGGTGCATGAGCCGCTGGCCGGCAAGGCCGGCATCGGCCACACCCGCTGGGCCACCCATGGCGCGCCGTCGGTCAGCAACGCCCACCCCCACCGCGCCGGTTCCGTCGCAGTGGTGCACAACGGCATTATCGAAAACTACAAGGAACTGCGCGCAGAGCTGTTGAACTGCGGCATGGAGTTCCGCACCGAGACCGATACCGAAACCGTCGCGCTGATGACGGAGCGGTATCTGAAAGAGGGTCACTCCCCCGTTGATGCCGCTTTCAAGACGCTGGACCAGCTGGAGGGCGCCTTTGCCCTGGCCTTCCTGTTTGACGGCGAGGAAGACCTGATCATCGCCGCCCGCAAAGGCTCTCCGCTGGCGATCGGCCATGGCGACGGCGAGATGTTCGTGGGTTCCGACGCAATTGCCCTGGCGCCGCTGACCGACCGGATCACCTATCTGGAAGAAGGCGACCGCGCGGTTGTCACCCGCGCCGGTGCCGAGATCCGCGGCGCAAACGGCGAGCTGGTGAACCGCGAAACAAAGACCATCCAAATTGACTCCACCCAAGTCGACAAGGGCGGCCACAAGCATTTCATGGCCAAGGAAATCGCCGAGCAGCCGCATGTGATTGCCGAGGCGATCCGTCATTACCTGCCGGTTGAGGAAAACGCCGTGCGCCTGCCCGGCGAGGTGGATTTTTCGCAAGTCGAACGCTTAACGATGGTCGCCTGCGGCACGGCATACTACGCTTGTTTGACCGCCAAATACTGGTTCGAGCAGATTGCGCGCCTGCCGGTCGAGGTCGATATCGCCTCCGAATTCCGCTACCGCGAGCCGCCGGTCCCGGGCAAAACGCTGGCGTTGTTCGTGTCGCAATCGGGCGAGACTGCCGACACCCTGGCAGCGCTGCGCTACTGCCAGGAAAAGGCGGACAAGATCCTGTCGGTCGTGAACGTCCCTGAAAGCTCCATTGCACGGGAAAGCGATCTAGCACTGCCGATCTTTGCCGGGCCGGAAATCGGCGTGGCCTCTACCAAAGCGTTCACCTGCCAACTGACCGTGCTGCTGGCGCTGGCGCTCAAGGCCGCCTGCGACCGCGGGCACCTTTCGCCTGAGGAAAAGGCCGAATACGCCACTGCGATCCGCGGTCTGCCCAATGTGCTGTCCTCCGCGCTGGAGCAGAACGAGGCAATCCGCCTGGCGGCGCAGAAGGTCAGCGAAGCCCGTGACGTCTTGTTCCTGGGCCGCGGCCTGATGTTCCCGCTGGCGCTGGAAGGCGCCTTGAAGCTGAAGGAAATCAGCTACATCCACGCCGAAGCTTATGCCTCCGGCGAGCTGAAGCACGGCCCCATTGCCCTCATCGACAAGAACATGCCGGTGGTGGTGCTGACGCCCAAGGACTCGCTGTTCGACAAGTCAGTTTCCAACATGCAGGAAGTGCTGGCGCGCAAGGGCAAGGTGCTGATGATCTCCGACCAGGATGGCATTGATGAGGCCGGCGACGACGTCTGGTGCGCGATCCGGATGCCGCAGGTCAAGGAAGCGCTGTCACCGATCCTCTATGCCATTCCGGCGCAGCTCTTGGCCTATCACACGGCGGTTGCCAAAGGCACCGACGTGGACCAGCCGCGCAACCTGGCGAAATCGGTGACGGTGGAGTGAGCGATGGCCAAGCAGTTCCCGCAGATAGAAGAGGCGCACCGCAAATTCATTGAAGATCAGCACATGTTCTTCACCGGATCCGCCGGGCCGGAGGGCCGTGTTAACATCTCCCCCAAGGGGATGGACTCGCTGCGGGTGATGGGGCCGGACCGGATCGTCTGGATGAACCTGACCGGCAGCGGCAATGAAACCGCGGGCCACCTCAGGGAGGTGAACCGGATGACCCTGATGTGGTGCTCCTTCACCACCCGCCCGATGATCCTGCGCGCCTATGGCACTGCAAAGGTTCTGCATGCCGGGGACAACGGCTGGGAAGCACTCGCCGCCCTGTTTCCTGCCCACCGCAGCGCCCGGCAGATTTTTGATGTTTCGGTCGACATGGTGCAGACCTCTTGCGGCTATGCGGTGCCCTTCATGGAATACCAGTCCGAACGCGACACAATGCAGAAGTGGGTCGACGGAAAATCGGACGCGGATATCCGCGCCTATTGGGAAGAGAAAAACCAGACCACCATCGACGGCAAGCCGACCGGCGTGCCGGTGTGACGGTCGCGGTCAAGGAAACACATGATTGATCCCTATCTTGATGCGCTCAAAGCCCAGGCTGAACCCGGCCGGGCAGAGCAAATGGCGGCCTATCACAAGCAAGCCCGCGAAGTGCTGGGGGTGCCCAACCCGGCCACCAATGAGCTGACCAAATCCTGGCGTCATGCCTTGAGCGTGGCGGAGCGCGTGGATCTGGCCCGCGCCCTGTGGGACTCCGATATCTTCGAGGCCCGTATTGCAGCAGGCAAGCTGCTGACCCAGGCCCGGATCAAGGAGGATCAGCCAGTCTGGGAGCTCTTGCAATCCTGGGTGCCGCAGTTTGACAGCTGGGCGATTGCCGATCACGCTTGCTCTGCCATTTCAAAGCGGCTGCTGGCGGACCCGGCGCGTCTGGATGCGGTGGAAGGCTGGAGCCAATCGGACCACATGTGGACCCGCCGCGCGGCGCTGGTCGCCACCCTGCCCTGGGCCAAGATGAACAATCTGAAGCCCGCTGATCAGCAAGCCCGCGAACGCATCCTGGGATGGGCCGCAGTTTATGTGCCCGACCGCGACTGGTTCATCCAAAAGGCCGTCGCCTGGTGGCTACGCGACCTCAGCAAACACGATGCAGACCGCACCCGCGCATTCCTGGCGGAACATGGGCAAAACATGAAGGGGTTTGCCCGCAAGGAAGCGGCGAAGTACCTGAAAGACGCTTAGACCAGCAAAAGATCCGTCCCGGCCTGAGCCGGTCAGCGCCCGCCCCGCCTAAGCAGGCGGGCGCTATTGCCGTTTCAAAAGGGCAGTTCAGCCCGCGGGGGGCAGCACCTGCAGCTCGGCCAGTTCCGTCAGCGGCAGGCCCAGCGCCCGCATCGCGCCGATCGACAGACGGCTGCCGCCGGATGCCTCGCCCGGGATGGGCTTCAGCGTCACCACCACCTGGGTGTTTCGGTTGGAACGGATCAGCGCCTGCTGTTCGGCCGCCACCAGCGGTGTTTCCATCCACAACCCCGGCAGTGACGGATCGCCCAGCGAGGCCACTGTGGTGGCGGAGCCGAGGAAGGAAGGCGCGGAAGGCGACGTTGGCGCCAGCGGCTCCGCCGTGGCCGCATCAACGCCAGGAGCGGGCTGCAGAACCGGGTCCTGTGGCGCGGTGGCTGATTGTCCGCCGCCGCCGTTCAGAATGGAGGAATTCAGCTGGATCCCGTTACAGGCCGCCAGCAGGGAAATCGAAGCAAGGGAAATGACTGTCATACGCATGAGGCGACCCTAGCCAGCTGCGAAACTCTTTGCCAGTCACAAATGCGGTCCCCCCTTGCCGCGGGCGGTGCCCCGCTTTACCTAGGAGGCATGACGGCACCCCTTATCGATCCCTTCGCCCGCGCAATCACGTACCTGCGTGTCTCGGTCACCGACCGCTGCGATTTCCGCTGCGTTTACTGCATGTCGGAAAACATGACCTTTCTGCCCAAGAAGGATCTGCTGACGCTGGAGGAACTGGACCGGCTCTGCTCCACCTTCATCCGGCTGGGCGTCGAGAAGCTGCGGATCACTGGCGGAGAGCCGCTGGTGCGGCGCGGCATCATGACTTTTTTCCAGTCGATGAGCCGCCATCTGGAAACCGGGGCCTTGAAAGAACTGACGCTGACCACAAATGGCTCGCAGCTGGTGAAATACGCTGATGAGCTTTATGCCGCCGGGGTGCGCCGGGTGAACATCTCGCTCGACACGCTGGACGAACAGAAGTTTGCCGATGTCACCCGCTGGGGCCGCTTGCCGCAGGTGATGAAGGGCATTGATGCGGCGCAGAAGGCGGGCCTCAAGGTCAAGATCAACGCGGTGGCGCTCAAGGGTTTCAACGAAGAAGAACTGCCCCGGATCACGGCCTGGTGCGCCGAACGAGGCCTAGACCTTACCTGGATCGAAGTGATGCCGATGGGCGAGGATATCGGCGCCATGGAGCGCATCGGCCAGTACTGGTCGCTGAAGGATGTCCGCAAGGAATACGAAAACCACTACACCGTGACTGATCTGGCAGAGCGCACCGGCGGCCCGGCCCGCTATGTGCGGCTGGAGGAAACCGGCCAGAAGATTGGCTTTATCACCCCGCTGTCGCACAATTTCTGCGAAAGCTGCAACCGGGTGCGGGTGACCTGCACCGGCGAGATCTACACCTGCCTCGGCCAGGAAGGCAAAGCTGACCTGCGGGCGCCCCTGCGCGCTAATGAGGAAGGCGCCGGCGTGCTGGAGGCCGCAATCCGCGCCGCGATCGGCGACAAGCCCCGCGGCCATGATTTCGACTACTCCCGGCAGGAGGCCGGCGGCCAGATGTCCCGCCACATGAGCCACACCGGCGGCTGATCATGGCCCAGACTGCTCCAGCGCAACGGACGCTGCTCTATTCCCTGTATTGCGGTGTCAGCACGCTGATCGCCCCCCTGGCCTGGCGCAAGGTTGCCGGCAAGCTGCGCGATTACGGCCTGCCGGAAGAACGGGTGCGTGAACGCCTCGGCCACGCCTCCCTGCCCCGCCCCGCCGGGCAGCTGATCTGGTTCCATGCCGCCTCGGTTGGCGAAAGCCTGTCAGTGCTGACGCTGATTGCCCGTATGGGCGAACAGGCGCCGGACGCAGAGTTCCTGATCACCTCCGGCACGCCCACCTCGGCTGAGCTGATCGCCAAACGGATGCCGCCGCGCTGCCGCCACCAGTTCCCGCCTCTGGACACCGCCGCCGCCGTCGACCGTTTTCTGGCTCATTGGAAACCCGATCTGGCGGTGTTTGTCGAAAGCGAGCTGTGGCCGCAAATGCTGGTGCGCGCCCGCAAAACCGGCTGCCCGCTGGTGCTTCTGAATGCACGGCTGTCAGACAAGTCGGTGGCGGGCTGGACAAAACGTCCTGATACCGCCCGCTTCATCCTCGATCAGTTCGCGCTTCTGGTCACCCAGAACCAGAAGACCGCCGCCAACCTGCAAACGATGGGCGCCGCACCGGACCGCATCCGTCCCGGAAGCAATCTCAAGGCCGTCTCCGCGCCCTTGCCGGTCGATCAGGACACCCTAGACAAGGTACGCGGCAATATCGGCGAGCGCGCCGTCTGGGTCGCATCCTCCACACATGAGGGAGAGGAGGAAACCGTGCTGGAGGCCCACAAGACGCTGCTGAAAAAGCACCCGGACCTCTTCCTGCTGCTCGCTCCGCGGCACCCGGAACGCGGCGACGCGGTTGAAAAGCTCGTCAAGGACACGGGCCTCAGCTGCGCACGGCGCAGCAAGGGCGTGATGCCCGGCACCCAAACGCAGGTCTATCTGGCCGACACGCTCGGCGAGGTCGGCACCTGGTATGCGCTGTGCCCGCTGGTGTTCCTGGGCGGTTCCCTGCGTGAAATCGGCGGACACAACCCGTTTGAGCCAATGCAGGCAGGCGCCGCGGTGATCACCGGCACAGGACACTACAATTTCGCCGAGACCTATGCCGAACTGTCCGCCCTAGGTGCCGCGGCAGAGGTCCGCTCCGCTGCGGAGCTGGCAGATCAGGTTGCCAAGTGGCTGGAGCAGCCGGACGCCTTCCTCGCCGCCCGCGATGCCGCCGGGGCTTTCATCTCGCGGCAGTCGGATCAACTGGACAAGACGGTGGACGCCCTGCTGGCGCTGCTGCCTGATAGGAGACCCTGATGGCACTGGTTGACGCCAACGAGATCGAAGTCATCGCACCGAATTTCAAGCGCCGTCTGTCCGGCGTCACCTCCACCATCGTGCGACTGGTGCCGTTGCAGCGCCAGCAGATCGCCATTGCCACCGCAGGCAGCGGCCTGCCGGGGGACATGCCGCACCTTTCGGCTGCACAGCTTATCCTGATGAACCGCAACGGCCCCGCAGGCGCCCGCGTCTGGCACGCCCGCCGCAATGTGGAAATGCTGGGCGGGCTGGCACTGAAATACCTCCTGGGCAAGCGGCTGAAGCTGTTGTTCACCTCCGCTTCGCAGCGGCATCACTCCGGCTATACCAAGTGGCTTATCTCGCAGATGGACCGGGTGATTGCCACCTCGGCCAAGGGCGCTGCCTACTTGGAGAAGCCCGCGCAGGTGGTGCACCACGGGATCAACACCGACGAGTTCACGCCGCCCGCCGACAAGGAGGCGCTGCGGCGGGAGCTGGGCCTGCCCGAAGACGCCATCCTGATCGGCTGCTATGGCCGGATCCGGGCGCAGAAAGGCACCGACATCTTTGTCGACGCCATGCTGGAGGTGCTGAAAGCACACCCCAATGCGGTGGGCCTGGTTATGGGCCGCGCGACGGAAAAACACGTGGCGTTCGAAAAAGAACTGCGCGCCAAGGTCGAGGCTGCCGGCCTGTCGGAACGGCTGCTGTTCCCGCCAGAGGTACCTGTTTGGGAGGTGTCCCGCTGGTACCAGGCGCTGGACCTCTACGTTGCTCCTCAGCGCTGGGAGGGGTTCGGCCTCACCCCGCTCGAAGCGATGTCCTGCGGCGTGCCGGCCGTGGCCACCCGTGTCGGTGCCTTCGAGGAGTTGATCGCGCCGCATGAGACTGGCCTGCTTATCGACCCGGGCGAAACCGCACAGATGGTGGAGGCAATCAACGAAGTCCTGTCCACCGATGGCCGGCTGGCCGAGTGGTCCGCGGCGGCCCGCAAACACGCCATGACCAATTTCGCGCTGGGGAAAGAGGCCGAAACCCTGGTCGCCATATACCGCGAACTGCTGGAGCACTGACCCCAGCGCCGCAGCGCAACCTGATCCCTCTTCATCTGGCCGGAAATATCCTCGGGGGTGAATTGAGCCGCAGGCTCAAGAGGGGGCAGACGGCCCCCTCCTCCGTCTCAGATCAGGCCGCAGGCATCCGCTGCTCGACGATCTCCGCCCACCAGCTGCAGCCCGCAGGGATCGCGTCGTCGTTGAAGTTGTACTCCGGGTGATGCACCATCGCGGTGTCGCCGTTGCCCATCAGGATATAGGCGCCGGGGCGCTCCTCCAGCATAAAGGCAAAGTCTTCGCCGCCCATCACCAGCGGCGCATCCCCGCAGGAGCCGGACACGCTGGCCGCCACCTTTGCGGCGAACTCGGTCTGTTCCTCGTGGTTCACCATCACCGGATAGCCGCGGTGATAGGTGATGTCCGCAGTGCCGCCAAAGGTGGCGGCGATACCGGTGCACACCTCGTTGATCCGCTTCTCAGCCAGATCGCGCATGTCCTTTGACATCGTTCGCACGGTGCCCTTGATCTGCACCTTCTGCGGGATCACGTTGAACGCCTTGGAAGAGGTCTCAAACGAGGTCACGGAAACAACAATCTGATGCACCGGGTCGGCATTGCGCGAGGCAATGGTCTGCAGCGCCAGCACGGCTTGCGCGGCCAGAACGGTGGTGTCGATGGTCTCATGCGGCTTGGCGGCATGGCCGCCGCGGCCCTCAAATGTGATGTCGAACTGGTCGGTGGCGGCAAAGAAGGAACCGGGGCGGATGGCAAAAGAGCCGAGCGGCTGGCCCGGCCAGTTGTGCAGGCCGTAAACCTCCTGCACACCCCAGCGGTCCATCAGCCCGTCGTCACACATTACCTTGGCGCCGCCGCCGCCCTCTTCGGCGGGCTGGAAAATCACTACCACGGTACCGTCGAAATTGCGGGTTTCCGACAGGTACTTGGCGGCGCCCAGCAGCATCGCGGTGTGTCCGTCATGGCCGCAGGCATGCATCGCGCCGGGGGTCTTGGAAGCATAATCCAGCCCGGTCTGCTCATGGATCGGCAGCGCGTCCATGTCGGCACGCAGGCCAATCACTTTGCCGGATGTGTCCGCCTTGCCCTTGATCACGCCAACCACGCCGGTGCGGCCAATGCCGGTCACCACTTCGTCGCAGCCGAACTCCTGCAGTTTCTCTGCCACCAGCGCGCTGGTGCGGTGGGTTTCGAACAGGATTTCCGGATTTTCGTGGATGTCACGGCGCCAGGCGGTAATTTCATCCTGCAGTTCGGCAAAGCGGTTCTTGACCGGCATTTCTCACTCCTTTGGTTGTCTTTCCCCCGCAGCCTCAGGCCGCGGGCATTCTTCGTTCCACCAGCTCGGCAAACCAGCTGCATCCCAGCGGGATCGCCTCGTCGTCAAAGAAATAGGCCGGGTGGTGGCACATCTGGGTGTCGCCGTTGCCGAGGAAAATATAGGCGCCAGGGCGCTGCTCCAGCATGTAGGAGAAATCCTCGGACGGCATGATCGGCGGGGTCTCGGCATCGACCTTGGCAGAGACCGCCTGCGCCGCCTCAATCGCATGGGTAGTGCCGCTTTCGTCATTGATTGTAACGGGATAGCCCGGAACCCATTCGACCTCCGCCGTGGCGCCGAAGGCCGCCGCCGTGCTCTCAGCCACCCGGCGCACCCAGCCCTCGGCCTGGGTACGGTACTCGGGGTCCAAAGTGCGCACGGTCCCTTGCAGCTTGGCAGTATGGGCAATCACGTTCGACGCCGTGCTGTCGGTTTCAAAGGTGCCGACGGTCAGCACCACGCGTTTGATCGGGTCCACGTTGCGCGAGACGATCGAATGCAGCGAGACCACGATCTGCGAGGCCACCAGCGTCGTATCAATCGCCTCATGCGGTGCAGCGGCGTGGCCGCCCTTGCCGGTGACGGTGATGATGAACTCGTCCGAGGACGCCATCAGCGGACCCGGGCGGATGGCAAATTCGCCCACCGGAAGGCCCGGCATATTGTGCAGGCCATAGACCTCCTGAATGCCCCAGCGGTCCATCAGCCCGTCGTCGCACATCGCCTTGCCTCCAGCGCCGCCTTCCTCGGCCGGCTGGAAGATCAGCACAGCTTTGCCGTCGAAATTCCGTGTCTCTGCAAGGTATTTAGCCGCACCCAGCAGCATCGAGGTATGGCCGTCGTGGCCGCAGGCGTGCATCACGCCAGGCGTCTTAGAGGCGTAGTCCACGCCTGAGGCCTCGGGGATCGGCAGCGCGTCCATGTCAGCACGCAGGCCGATGGCGCGGCCGGAGGCATTGGTCTTGCCTTCGATCACCGCAACCACGCCGGTCTGGCCGACGCCGGTGGTGATATCGGTGATACCGAATTCCTTGAGCCGCTCCACCACAAAGGCAGCGGTTTCATGCACCTCGTACATCAGTTCGGGGTTCTCGTGCAGGTGATGGCGCCAGGCTGTGATCTCCTGGTGCATCTCGGCAAAGCGGTTCTTGGCCGGCATTTTCCCCTCCCTTTTTCTGTTTCAGGTTCCGTTGCGGCAAACTGTCCGCGAAAAAACTTAGCTTCGCAAGTATCCAGCCCCGCCGGGACGCGGCGGAACATGCCGGAAGCGGGGGTGCCATGCGTGCACCCCTTGTGCACCATCTGTGCACCCCCTGATACACTTGCAGCACCAATCTGAGCACGAAACGCGCCGTTTCAAGGCAGCGGGAAGTAGCCGCGCAGTTTCTCCACCAGCTTGCGCATGAAGTCATGGCCCGCGTCGAACTGGGCGACCGTGATGTACTCATTGGGCTGATGCGCCTGCGCGATGTCGCCGGGACCGCAGATCACTGCAGAGTAACCAGCCTTCTGGAACTGGCCTGCCTCGGTGCCGTAGCTGACCACATGGGAGCCGTTGTCGCCGGTTACCCGGCGCACCAGCGCCTCGGCCTCGCCGTTTTGTTCCGGCACCAGCCCGGGCACGTCGAAGTGCTTGGACACATCAATGCGGGCCTCCGGATGGATGGCCTGCATCTCCGCCTCGACCTCGCGTATCTTTTGCAGGTAGGCAGCCTCCCAATCGCCCGCGTTCTCCCCCGGCACCACCCTGAAATCCATCAGGAAGCGGCAGTCCTTGGCGGTGATGTTATGGGCGGTGCCGCCCTCGATCATGCCGACATGGCAGGTTGTCCAGGGCGGGGTGAACATCGCCTGCACCTCGCCGGGCTCCTTGGCCATGTTTTCGGCATTTTTCTGGTTGGCCCAGTCGATCAGTTTCGCGCCCTGCATAATGGCGCTGACGCCGGTGTGCATGAGCGAGGAATGCACCTCAAAGCCTACCAGATGGGTGTCATAGCCGGTGCCGCCCTTGTGGCCGGTGACCGCCTGCATCATCGAGGGCTCGCCCACGATCACCGCGGAGCCCTTGGGCAGTACGGCCTGCATGGCTTCGATCATCGGAGGGGCGCCGGTGCAGCCGATCTCCTCGTCAAAACTCAGCGCCAGTTGCAGCGGCCGTGTGACACCCTGGGTATGCGCCTCCACCAGCGCCCAAATCGCCAGCGCGTCAAAACCCTTCATGTCGCAGGTGCCGCGGCCGAAGTATTTGCCGTCCTTTTCCACTACCGTAAACGGATCGGTGTCCCAGGGCTGGCCGTCTACCGGCACCACATCGGTATGGCCGGACAGCACAACCGCGCCCTCTTCCCACGGACCGGCATGGGCAAAGACGGCGGCCTTGTGAGGCTGATCCGGGTCTGTCCAGCGGTGGCTTTCGATGCCGTGGGAGGACAGATATCCCTGCACCCAGTCGACAAGCGGCAGATTGGTGTCCCGGCTCACGGTCGGGAAGGAGACCAGGCGTTCCATGATCTCCAGCGGGGTCAGTTTTGCGGCCATGATCAGTAACCGCTGTCAGTGGTCAGCACGAAATGGCCGGGCTCCAGCTCCAGGTATTCCGATGGTTCCGGCTGGTAGCCGACCTCGTGGATCGGTGACGGGATCGGTTTGAAATTCAGTTCCTTCTCCGACTTGCGCTGGCGCGGGTCAGCGATCGGGACCGCTTTCATCAGCGCCTGGGTATAGGCGTGCAGCGGGTTTTCGAAGACGCGCTCGCGCGGGCCGATTTCCACGATGCGGCCCAGGTACATGACGCCCACCTGATGGCTGACGCGCTCCACCACCGCCATGTCATGGCTGATGAAAAGGAACGAGAGGCCCAGTTCCGCCTGCAGTTCCATCATCAGATTGAGGACCTGCGCCTGCACCGATACGTCGAGTGCCGAGACCGCCTCGTCCGCGACAATCAGCTTGGGGTTCAGGGCAAGTGCGCGCGCGATGGCGATCCGCTGGCGCTGGCCACCGGACATCTCGTGCGGGTAGCGGCGCATGAAGCTGCGCGGCAGATGGACGCGGTCGAACAGGCTGGCCACCCGGTCGTGCAATTCGGAGCCTGACGCCAGCCCGTAGTTGCGCAAGGGTTCCGCCACCTGATCGATCAGCTGCATCTGCGGGTTCAGAGAGGCAAAAGGATCCTGGAAGATCATCTGCATGTCCTGGCGCGCCTTGTGCATTTCAGAGGCGTTGAAGCCCAGCACGTTGCGCCCCTCGAAGTTCACTTCGCCGGACTGCGGTTCCACCAGACGCAGGATCGAGCGGCCCGCAGAGGACTTGCCGCAGCCGGATTCGCCGACCAGCGACAGGGTCTGGCCTTTGAACACCTTGAAGGACACATCTTCCACCGCGTGCACGTTGGAGATGGTGCGGCGCAGCAAGCCGCCTTTGACCGGAAAGCGCGTGGTCAGGTTCTTCACCTCCAGAAGCACCTCATCGGTGCCCTTGATTGGCTCGATCTTCTGGTTCTCGACGCCCATCAACTTCATCGGCTCGGGGAAATGCTTGCCGCGCATCTCGCCCAGTTTCGGAACCGCCGCCAGCAGCGCCTTGGTGTAGTCGTGCTTGGGGTTTTCGAAGATCTCCTCGACCGTGCCTTCCTCAACCTTGTTGCCGCGGAACATGACAACCACACGGTCGGCCATCTGGGCCACCACCGCCATGTCGTGGGTGATGAACATCACCGCGGTGCCGGTCTCGCACTTCAGCCGGTCCATCAGCGCCAGGATTTCCGCCTGAATGGTCACGTCCAGCGCGGTGGTCGGCTCATCCGCGATCAGAAGCCGCGGCTCGCAAGCCATCGCCATCGCAATCACCACCCGCTGGCGCATGCCGCCCGACAGTTCGTGCGGGTATTGTTTCAGGCGGCGTTCCGGTTCCGGGATACGGACCTGGCGCAGCAGTTCAAGCGCCCGCTCCTCCGCTTGAGATTGCGACATCTTCTTGTGGATGCGCAGGCCTTCGGTCAGCTGGCGGCCGACGGTGAACACCGGATTAAGCGCGGTCATCGGCTCCTGGAAGATCATGCCGATCTCGTTGCCGCGAATCTGCTTCATCAGCTCCTGTTCAGTGGTTGCGAGGTTGGAGCGCTCGCCGCCGCGGCGGTTGAACAGCAGCTCGCCGCCCGCGATCTCGCCGCCGCCGAACTCCACCAGCCGCATCAGCGACAGCGAGGAAACCGATTTTCCGGAACCGGATTCACCAACGATACAAACGGTTTCGCCGGGGCTGACGTCAAAGGAGACATCCTCCACCCCGACCACCGGGCCGTCCTTGGTCTGAAACTCCACCCGCAGATTTCTTATGGACGCAATGGCGTTGTCCAGCATGACGGCTCCCTGGTTCTATTTTGTCCGGGCCGCGTTCAAAGGCAGCCTCAGGTTCCGGAGTAAACTCTACTTTCCTTCAAAATGCTCATGCAAATAATGCATGGGCTCTTCGAAATTGGAATTTGCAATTTGCCGGCAAAAGCGTTTCGATACCCCCGTGGTTGTCTGCAAGCTGTCACACGCCGGTGTCTCCGGTAAAGTGTTAAGGGATTATAGCTCCAAGGTTTTCCCTGTGCCTGCAGGCCCAATGCTACACTTCCGCAGCAATGCGGCAACCCTCCGGGCCTGAGCCGGCCCGGCCAACAAAAAGACACGAAACGTGTCCGACAAGGAGTGTGTGATGAAACTGAAATCCCTATTGATGGGTGCCGTTGCCGCGGCCTCTCTGGCGCCTGCAGCCTTTGCAGAGCGCGGGTCCGACGGCCAGGTCAACATCATTTACTGGCAGGCGCCGTCGATCCTGAACCCGTTCCTGTCGAGCGGCACCAAGGACGTGCAGTCGGCATCGCTGGTGATCGAGCCGCTGGCGCGCTATGACCCGCAGGGCAACATGATCCCCTATCTGGCGTCGGAAATCCCCACCGTGGAAAACGGCGGCGTCAGCGAAGACCTGACCTCGATCACCTGGAAGGTTGCACCGGGCATCAAATGGTCCGACGGCACCGACTTCACCGCCCATGACGTGAAGTTCACCGCCGACTACTGCATGCATCCCGAAGGGGGCTGCGCGCAGCTGACCAAGTTCCAGGGCGTCACCGGCGTCGAGGTCGTGGACGATCTGACCGTCAAGGTCACCTTCGACAAGCCGACCCCGTTCCCCTATGGCCCGTTTGTGGGCGGCGAAAGCCCGATCCTGCAGAAGGCCCAGTTCGAAAACTGCATGGGCGCCAAGGCCCCGGAATGCACCGAGGCGAACTTTGGCCCGATCGGTACCGGCCCGTTTGTGGTGGATGAGTTCAAGCCGAACGACGTGATCACCATGTCCGCCAACGACAATTACCGCGACCCGGCCAAGCCGGCGTTCGCCAAGGTGCTGTTCAAAGGCGGCGGGGATGCAACCGCGGCTGGCCGCGCTGTAATGGAAACCGGCGAGTTCGACTATGCCTGGAACCTGCAGCTGGCACCGGAAGTGATTGCGCAGATGGAAGCAGGCGGCAAAGGCAAGCCGGTTGCGGGCTTCGGCTCGCTGGTGGAACGCATCATGCTGAACCAGACCGACCCGTCGCCGGAGCTGCCGGAAGGCGAGCGCGCCACTGCCAAGCACCCGCACCCGTTCCTGAAAGACCCGGCGGTCTACAAGGCGATGTCGATGGCCATCGACCGTCCGCTGCTGGTGGAAATCGGTTACGGCAAGGCCGGCAAGGTCAGCTGCAACTGGGTGCCTGCACCTGCGGCCTTTGCGTCTGACACCTTCCAGTGCGACACGCAGGACATCGAAGGCGCCAAGGCGATGCTGGAAGAGGCCGGCTACAAGGACACCAATGGCGACGGCGTGCGGGAGACCCCGGACGGCAAGCCGATGAAGATCCTGTACCAGACCTCGACCAACGCTGTCCGCCAGGACTTCCAGGCGCTGATCAAGGAGTGGTGGAGCCAGATCGGCATCGAGACCGAGCTGCGCAACATCAACGCGTCCGTCTTCTTTGGCGGCGACCCGGGCTCACCCGACACCTTCCAGCGCTTCTATGCTGACGTCGAAATGTACGCCAACAACTTCGACGGCACCGACCCGCAGTCCTACCTGGGCAACGGTCTGTGCGACAAGGCGCCGAAGCCGGAATCCCAGTGGCAGGGTGAGAACATCTCGCGCTTCTGCAACGAGGAGTTCGACCAGCTGCACGCCGAGCTGAGCAAGACCGCCGGTCTGGAAGCGCGCGCCGAGATCGGCCGCCGCCTGAACGACATCATGGTCGAAAACGGCGGTATGATCCCGCTGGTTCACCGCGGCCGCCTGTCGGCGCATTCCAACACCCTGGGCGGTGTCGACCTGAACGTCTGGGACAGCGAGCTGTGGAACGCAGCTGACTGGTACCGCATCAAGTAAGCCTGGCTTGCTTCCCGGGGCCCCGGCACATGCCGGGGCCTCTTGCCATCTGCAGGGCTGCATTGCAGCGCTGCGCGTGGCTTGGACGCGGGGCCTTCTCCCCACCTGTTCCGAATTCAATACAAGTTGCAAAGGCGCTTAGCAGATGCTGACCTTTACAATCCGGCGGCTGATCCTGGCAGTTCCGACACTGCTGTTCATCAGCCTCGTGATCTTCCTGCTCCTGGAGCTCGCCCCCGGCGACCCGATGGCGCAGGTTCCCCTGACCGTCCCCGCCGAAGTCAAAGAAAAGATGCGCCTGGCCCTGGGCCTGGGCGAACCGATGCACATCCGGTTCTGGAAATGGCTGGTGCAGTTCTTCTGGATTGAGCCGCAGGTTCTGATCGACAACATCTTCGGCACCAGCCTTGCAGAAGGGCAGCTGAGGGTGATCTCCTGGCAGACCCGCTCGCCGGTGATGGACATCGTGGTGCAGCGCATCCCGCAGACCCTGTGGGTGGTCGGCACCGCCTATGTTGTCGCCATCCTGATTGCGCTGCCGATCGGCATCTATTCCGCCTACCGCCAGTACAGCTGGTTCGACCAGATGGGCACCTTCGTGTCGATGGTCGGCTTCTCGGTGCCGCCGTTCTTCTCCGGCGTCTTGGTGATCGTGATCTTCTCGGTGCAGCTGGGCTGGTTCCCGTCGATCTATGACACCACCCATGTGGTCGACAGCTGGGACAGCTTTGTCTACCAGCTGAAGCAGATGATCATGCCGGTGATGGTGCTGGCGCTGCAGATCACCGCGCAGCTCTCCCGCTTCATGCGCGCCTCGATGCTGGACAATCTCAACCAGGACTACGTGCGCACCGCCCGCGCCAAGGGCCTGAGCGAATATGTGGTGGTCATGGTCCACGTGCTGCGCAACTCGATGATCCCTGTGGTCACCGTAATTGCGCTGGGGATCCCCTCGATCTTCGGCGGCGCCATCATCACCGAGCAGGTGTTCAAGGTGAACGGCATCGGCCAGCTGCTGATCGGCGCCATCCAGGCAAACGATCTGCCGATGGTGCAGACGCTGACCTTCATCTTTGCGGTGCTGATCGTGCTGTTCAACCTGATCGCCGACGTGCTGTACGGCATTCTTGACCCGAGGATCCGCTATGACTGACAAGGAACGCTTTGTGCCGGATGAAGGCATGGCACCGGCCTCGACCGCGGTTCCGGCCGCCGGAGCGCTGGAAGAGCTGCACAAGCCGCCGCGCAGCCAGTGGCTGGACGTCTGGGACCAGTTCAAATCCCACCGCGGGGCGCTGATGGGCGGGGCGCTGTTCCTGTTCATCATTCTGGCGGTCTATCTCGGCCCGTTTTTCTGGGAGCTTGAAGCCACCCAGATCGACATCCGCGCCCGCAACCAGGGTCCGAGCTGGGCACATCCCTTCGGCACCGACCAGCTGGGCCGCGACATGCTGGCCCGGATGATGGCGGGGGGCGCGACCTCAGTGTCGGTGGGCCTGACCGCGATGCTGCTGGCGCTGTTCCTGGGCTCTTTCATCGGGGTGATGGCCGGCTTCTTCAAGAAGCTGGACGGGCCGCTGATGCGCCTGACCGACCTGTTCCTGGCGCTGCCGCTGCTACCGCTGCTCTTGGTCATGATGCTGCTGTTCCGCGAGCCGCTGAACGCCACGTTCGGGCCGGAACAGGGGATTTTCATCCTGATCGTGATCTCCATCGGGGTGACCAGCTGGATGCCCACCGCGCGGATTGTGCGCGGCGATGTGCTGGCACTGAAGGAGCGCGAGTTCGTAATGGCGGCGCGCTCCATCGGCACCACCAACAGCGGGCTGATCACACGGCATATCCTGCCTAACGTGCTGTCGCCGATCATGGTCTCGGCCACCCTGGGCATTGCCACCGCGATCATCACCGAATCGTCGCTGTCCTTCCTTGGCCTCGGCTTCCCGCCGGATTTCCCAACCTGGGGACGGCTGCTGTTTGATGCCACCGATTACCTGCAGCAGCATCCGGAGCGGGTGTTCTGGCCCGGCATGGCGATCTCGCTGACGGTGCTGAGCGTGAACTACCTGGGCGATGGTCTGCGCGACGCGCTGGACCCGCGGATCCGGGGCCGCTGAGCAGGCATTTTAGAAACAAAGAAGGGCCGCCCAATCAGGCGGCCCTTTTCTTTTACCAGGATGCGGGAGGCCTCAGTGCAGCTTTTTACGGATCCGCTGGATACCCATCCACACCAGGCCAATGACCGGCAGGGTGACCGCGGCAATCAGCACCTTCTTGGTCAGCCCATAGCGCTCGGCCAGCGGGAACAAGAAGTCAGAGACCAGTGAAATCGCATAATAGCTGACAGCCACCACCGACAGACCTTCGACCGTGTGCTGCAAGCGAAGGGCGATATCGGCGCGGCGGTCCATGCTGGCAAGCAGCGCCTGGTTCTGAGCCGAGCGTTCCACATCCACCCGGGTCCTGAGCAGTTCCCCTGCCCTGCGCGCCCGGCTGGCCAGCGTATCCAGCCTCTTCTCGGTGGAGTTCACCGTCCGCATCGCAGGTTCAAACCGGCGCAGCATGAACTCGGCAAAGGTCTGGAACCCCTCATGGCGTTCCTCGCGCAGCAGGCTGATGCGCTGGCTGACCAGCGCGTCATAGGCGCCGGTGGCCCCGAAACGGAAGGCGGACTGCGCCGCCATTGCCTCAAGTTCGGCGGAAACCGCCAGCAGCTGGGTCAGGATTTCCTCTGCTGGTTTGGAGCCGGCCGTCATCTCCGCCATCATCTGGCTGAGGCGGGTGTCCAGCTTTCCGATCACCGGCGACAGGCCGCGGGCGCGGGAAAAGCCCAGCATCGACATCGCCCGGTAGGTCTCGATCTCGCACAGCCGCTGCACGATCCGGCCGACCCGCTGGGCGCCGGTGTCCGTATTGGGGAAGATGGCAAAGCGTACATGGCCCGCCGGGTCGATGCGGAAATCGCCGGCCACCACCGCACTGTCATCCAGCACCTGCGAAGCGGTCAGGCTTTCCGGCACGAACCAGTCGTGCATGGTGGATTTCAGCACCGCAGGCGCCGCCCGCGGCACCACCCGGATCAGCGCCGAGGTGATCCGCTGGCCCGGCGCCTCGGTCAGCCAGTCTGCCGGGAAGACATCGAAATCCGCCGGATCAAAGGCGCGCGAGCTGACACCATCACTATAGACGGTGTAGCTGACAAACTCAGTGTGCTGCTCCCACTTCAGCATATGCCGTCCGATCTGCGCGGTGTGATGGGTCGCCCCTGGTTTGGGATGCGGCGCGCCGTGACGGTCCAGCAGCTGGATCAGGTGCTGCATGTCCTGCATCCGGTCCCGGTGCACAGCCTCCTGCGGCTGCTTCACAGCCAGGTAGACCACCGTGCAGGGAGAGGTCATGGTCGGGAACGGGCGGGCGTGCAGCTCATTGGTCAGCTGGTAGCGCAGCGGGTGATCCTGGATCGGCGGCATTCTTGGTCTCCGGGGCAATGCCGCGGACCATACTCCGGCCAAGAAAAGATGTACAGAAATGTTTTATTTCAATGCGTTAGCGGAATGCAACGGTATACAAAGCCAGCCAGGAGCGCTGCCAAGGAAGCAAAAAAGGCGCCCCGGGTGGAGCGCCTTTTCTCTTGGTTTGAAGCCCTTCCTTACTGGACCAGGCCCAGCAGCGTATCGAGGCTTGCTTTCGCGTCGCCATAGAACATGCGGGTGTTTTCCTTGAAGAACAGAGGGTTCTCGATGCCGGAGTAGCCTGTGCCCTGGCCGCGTTTGGAGACGAAGACTTGCTTCGCCTTCCAGCACTCCAGAACCGGCATGCCGGCGATGGGCGAGTTGGGGTCTTCCTGGGCGGCCGGGTTCACGATGTCGTTGGAGCCGATGACGATGGCAACATCCGTTTCCGGGAAGTCCTCGTTGATCTCATCCATTTCCAGCACGATGTCGTAGGGCACCTTGGCTTCGGCCAGCAGCACGTTCATGTGGCCCGGCAGGCGGCCTGCGACCGGGTGAATCGCAAAGCGCACGTCTTTGCCCTTGGCGCGCAGGCGGCGGGTCAGTTCGGCGACGTTTTGCTGCGCCTGCGCCACTGCCATGCCGTAGCCGGGGATGATGATGACGCTGTCCGCTTCGTC
This sequence comes from Leisingera sp. ANG-M7, assembly GCF_000813965.1. GTDB lineage: Bacteria > Pseudomonadota > Alphaproteobacteria > Rhodobacterales > Rhodobacteraceae > Leisingera. The sequence goes on from NZ_JWLI01000001.1 coordinate 492,715, forward strand.
CAGGGCTGTGGCAACACCGTCGGCGTCGATGGCGATCTGTTCGCCTTCCACTTCCATCGCGGGACCGGTGGTGCCGCCGAATCCGCCCAGGATCACGCTGACGAAGGAACGGTTCATCGCCTTGCACATGATGTAGCTGAGGATCGCACCGGAGGAGCCCACGAGGGCGCCGACCACGATCAGCAGGTCATTTCCAAGCGAGAAGCCGATCGCCGCCGCGGCCCAGCCGGAGTAGCTGTTCAGCATCGAGACCACCACCGGCATGTCGGCGCCGCCGATGCCCATGATCAGGTGGTAGCCTATGAACAGCGCCGCCAGGGTCATCAGGAACAGAGGCAGGAAGCCGCCGGAGCTGAAGTACCAGATCAGGCAGAGGAAGGAGAGGCCCGCCGCGCCCGCATTCAGCATGTGGCCCCCCGGCAGCTTGGTTGCGGCCGAAGTCACCTTGCCCGCCAGCTTGCCGAAGGCAATCACGGAACCGGTGAAGGTGATGGCGCCGATGAAGATGCCGAGGAACAGCTCGACCCGCAGGAAAGAGATCTCTGCCGGGGTCTTCTTGGCGATCAGCTTGGCAAAGGTGCCGAGGTCATCGGTGCTGCCCGCAGCAACAGCCGCCGCCACATTGCCGATCTCGAAATGAGCAATAAAGCCAACGAAGACCGCCGCGAGGCCGACCAGCGAGTGCATCGCGGCCACCAGCTGCGGCATCTCGGTCATCTGGACCTTCTTGGCGACATAGGTGCCGATGATGCCGCCGCCGGCGATCAGCAGGATCGACAGCAGCCACAGGCCGGAGCCGGGGCCGATCAGGGTGGCGAAAACCGCCAGCCCCATGCCGGCAATGCCGTACCAGACCGCGCGCTTGGCGCTTTCCTGGTTCGACAGGCCACCCAGCGACAGGATGAAAAGAACAGCCGCAACGACATAGGCGGCGGTGGTGAAACCGTAATCCATTTGTTCGGCCCCTCTTTTAAGATTTCTGGAACATGGCGAGCATGCGCCGGGTGACGAGGAAGCCGCCGAAGATGTTGATCCCGGCCATGAAAACGCTGAGCGCCGCCAGCAGGATCACCAGGAAGCTGCCTGATCCGATCTGCATCAAGGCGCCCAGGATGATGATCGAGGAGATCGCGTTGGTCACAGCCATCAGCGGCGTGTGCAGCGAGTGCGCAACGCCCCAGATCACCTGGAAGCCCACGAAACAGGCCAGCGCAAAGACGATGAAATGCTGCATGAAGCTCACCGGCGCGAACAGCCCGACCAGCAGCAGGAGCGCACCGCCGCCTGCCAGCATGGTGACCTGGCTCTTGGTCTGGGCCTTGAAGGCTTCGATTTCCTTGGCACGCTTTTCTTCCGGCGTCAGCTCCGGCACGGTTTCCTTGGGCTTGGCGGCAATCGCCTGCACCTTGGGCGGCGGCGGCGGGAAGGTGATCTCGCCCTCAAACGCCACGGTGGCACCGCGGATCACGTCGTCTTCCATGTTGTGGTTGACCTGGCCGTCTTTCTCCGGCGTGAGGTCTGCCATCATGTGGCGGATGTTGGTGGCGTAAAGCGACGAGGACTGGGCCGCCATCCGGGACGGGAAATCGGTGTAGCCGATAATGGTGACGCCGTTGTCCGTCACGATCTTCTCATCCGCGACGGTCAGCTTGCAGTTGCCGCCCTTTTCCGCTGCCAGGTCGACGATCACCGAGCCCGGCTTCATTGCTGCGACCATATCCTCGGTCCACAGCTCCGGCGCCTCGCGGTTGGGGATCAACGCGGTGGTGATGACGATGTCCATTTCCGGCGCCAGCTCGCGGAACTTGGCGAGCTGCGCTTCGCGGAACTCTGGCGAGGAGACCGCCGCATAACCGCCGGTGGCGGCGCCGTCCTGCTGCTCCTCCTCGAAATCGAGGTAGACAAACTCGGCGCCCATCGACTCGACCTGCTCAGCCACTTCCGGCCGCACGTCGAAGGCATAGGTGACGGCCCCCAGCGAGGTCGAGGTGCCGATGGCCGCCAAACCGGCAACGCCGGCGCCGACCACCAGAACTTTCGCGGGCGGCACCTTGCCTGCGGCGGTGATCTGGCCGGTGAAGAAGCGGCCGAAGTTGTTGCCCGCCTCGATCACCGCGCGGTAGCCCGCGATATTGGCCATCGAGCTGAGCGCGTCCATCTTCTGGGCACGGGAGATCCGCGGCACCATTTCCATGGCGATGACATTGGCCTTCTTCGACTTGGCCAGTTCCATCCCCTCTTCATTCCCCGCCGGGTTGAAGAAGGAGATCAGCGTCTTGCCCTTGGTCAGCCGCTTCAGCTCGGTTGCGTCCGGCTGGCGCACCTTGGCGACGATATCACACGCCTTCCACAGCGCCGCCGGGGTCTTGATGACCTCAACCCCTGCTGCCTCATAGGCCGCATCGGAAAAGCCCGCTGCCGCGCCGGCCCCGGTCTCAATCGCGCACTCATACCCCAGCTTCTGCAGCTGCTTGGCAGAATCCGGCGTCATCGCGACCCGGTTTTCACCCGCAAATGTTTCCTTTGGTGTACCTATTTTCACCTTTTTGGTCCCCCTCGTCTTGCCCGTGCCAGCAGCTCCGGGTTCGGATCACAATAATTGTCTCTACATTGCGCAACATTATTGCGCAAGGATTTTGCCGCATTGCCGCAAAGTCATGCCGCATCGCCGCATTGACGTCACATCCAGCGGCGCACCTTCTGTTCGTACCGGGCCCAGTCCGCCCGGAATTCCCGCCGCATCCCGTTTTCCTCCGGAATGACAAACCGCTTTTCCAGCAGCCACAGGAAGACCGGGATCAGTGGCAGCGACAGCACCGCATCAAACCACAGGATAAGGCCCGCCAAGATCAGAACGTCGCCCAGATAGATCGGGTTGCGGCTGCGGCTGAAGATCCCCGATTGCACCAGGCGGCTTGGCGTCCGGTGCGGGATCACGGTGGTTTTCTGACGCCGCATTTCGGTGATTGCCAGCAGCGCCAGCAGGATACCGCCGCCCACCAGGATGCCCGCCAGAAATTCTGCCCAGGCGCCGCCAAAGGAGAGGCCGAATGAGAAACGATCCGCCTGCAGCCAAGCCGCCGCAACAAAGACGGCCAGCCAGACTGGCGGAACATCCAGCCACCGTGTCATGCCCTGCTCCGTTGCAGAATTCTGTCTGAAATATCACCCATCGCGGGCAACCTTCCCTTATCCGGCGTGCTCGTCCAGCCCGCATTGGCCGGGATTGAAAGAAAAGGACAATTTGCCCCAGATGCCACGAAAACGGCGAATCCATTCCCGCATGCGGCATGATCCTGCATAGATTTGTCCGGATGCCTATGTATTTCTTTGTGTACTGTTTGGCGTCCACAGCCCGCCTGCCGGTGCGGCCGCCACAGAAACACGTATTTTGCCCTCAAATGGGGCCGTGACGGTACGGCGGTCTTGCCAGAAGGCTGCCCCTGGATAGGCTGACCGGCGAAACAGGGAGGCCTGAAATCATGACTTTGCAAGGCAAACACGCGCTAGTGACCGGCGGCGGCACTGGGATCGGGCTCGCAATTGCCTGGGCCTTGGCGGCGGAAGGGGCACAGGTCACCATCACTGGCCGCAGGCAGGAGGTGCTGGAGGATGCCGCCACCGAAGGGCTGCATCCCATGGCTATGGATGTGCGCGACGAAGAGGATGTAGCGGCCAAGGTGGACGCAGCCGTGGCGGCCCGCGGCCCCGTCCAGATCTGCGTTGCCAATGCCGGCATCGCTGAAGGCGCGGCGCTGCACAAGACCTCGATGGAATTCTGGCGCGACATGATGGCCACCAATCTGGATGGCGCTTTCCTGACCATCCGGGAGAGCTTCAAATCCATGCGGCAGACCGATTGGGGCCGGGTCATCACCGTGTCGTCCATTGCAGGCCTTCGAGGCCTGAAAGGCGGCGCCTGCTACACCGCCAGCAAACACGGGCTGGTCGGACTGACCCGCGCGCTGAGCGAGGACTACCTGGGCACGCCCTTCACCTTCAACGCGCTTTGCCCCGGATACGTGGACACGCCGATTGTCGAACGCAACATCACCTCGATCGCCCAGCGCGCCGGGTTGAATGCGGTGGAGGCCTTGGACGTGATGGTCAACGCCAACCGCCACAAGCGGCTGATCGAGCCGGAGGAAGTGGCGGCGGCGGCCCTGTGGCTGTGCGGCCCCGGGTCGGGGTCGGTCAACGGCCAGTGCATCGAAATCGCCGGAGGGCAGATGTGATGGACCGCAAGGCATTCAATGAGTTCTGCGCCACCTTCCCTGCGGCGGAGCATGTGGTGCAATGGGGCAATGCAGACGTCTGGAAAGCGGGCGGCAAGCTGTTTGCAGTCTGCGGCTGGGCCGATGGCAGGGACGCCTTTACCTTCAAGGCTGGCGACATCGCCTATGAGGTGCTGCAGGAGCGCCCCGGCGTCCGTCCGGCCCCTTACTTGGCATCGCGGGGGATGAAGTGGCTGCAGCAATATGATGAAAACGGGCTGACCGATACGGAGCTGAAGGAGCAGATCACCCTGTCCTATGAGATGGTGACAGCCAAGCTGTCGAAGAAGAAGCGCGCCGAGTTCGGGATACCGGACCCGAAGTCGGCCGAGCGCTAGGCACTGGACAGAACGTCCAGGATGAGATAGCAAACCGGAAAAGCTTCAAGCTTAAAATACCGACCAGACGCGAGGCCCTCCATGACCGATTTTGCCGCAACCAAAGCGATGTTCGACCTGCCCGACGGGGTGATCTATCTGGATGGCAACTCGCTTGGCCCCCTGCCCCGTGCTGCCAAGGACCGGGTCGCGGCGATGATGCAGGACGAATGGGGCCAGATGCTGATCACCGGCTGGAACAAGGCCGGCTGGATGGACAAGCCCAAGGCGCTGGGAGACCGGGTCGGGCGGCTGATCGGGGCGGAGCCGGGCCATGTGGTGATGGGCGACACACTGTCGATCAAGGTCTATCAGGCGGTTGCCTCGGCGCTGGAGCTGAACCCGGGGCGCAAGGTGGTGCTGTCGGACAACGGCAACTTTCCCACTGACCTGTACATGGCAGACGGGCTGCTGAAGTCACTCGGGCCGGACTATGAGCTGCGGGTGGTCGACCCGGAGGCGGTGGAGGACGCCATCACCGATGAGATCGCAGTGCTGATGATCACCGAGGTGGACTACCGCACGGGGCGCAAGCACGACATGAAGGCGCTGACCGAAGAGGCCCATGCCCACGGCGTGCTGACGGTCTGGGATCTGGCGCACTCCGCCGGCGCCATTCCGGTCGATCTGGCCGGGTGCAAGGCGGATTTTGCAGTGGGCTGCACCTACAAGTACCTGAATGGCGGCCCCGGCGCGCCGGCCTTCATCTATGTCTCGCCGCGCCACGCAGAGACCGTCCGCCCCGCCCTGTCGGGCTGGCTGGGGCATGAGGCCCCCTTTGCCTTCGACCTGGACTACCGGCCCGGCAGCGGCATCGACCGGATGCGCGTCGGCACCCCGCCGATCCTGCAGCTGACCGCGCTGGAGGCGGCGATGAATATCTGGGACATGGCGGAGATGGACGCGGTGCGCGCCAAATCCATCGAACTGTGCAACCTGTTTATCGCTCTTGTTGAGGAAAGCTGCCCGCAGCTGGAGCTGGCCTCGCCCCGCGATCCCGCCTTCCGCGGCAGCCAGGTGTCGTTCAAGTTTGACGAAGGCTATGCCGCGATGCAGGCGCTGATTGCCCGCGGTGTGATCGGCGACTTCCGGGCGCCTGACATCATGCGCTTCGGCTTTACCCCGCTGTATATTGACGAGGGCGACGTCCGCGCCGCGTCAGAAATCATTGCCGATGTAATGACCAACGCCCTGTGGGACCGGCCGGAATACATGGTCCACCACGCCGTCACCTGATGCGGCTGCGCCGTTCATATCACCTGCCGCTCTGCCGCCCGGCGGGCTGGGTCGCGCTGTGGCGCCGCCTGGCCCAATGCGGCACCCTGAACCGGAGGACGCATTCCTTTCCCTGACATATACTGACTTTAGGAAAAGGAACGACTCCGATGAGCAAACCCTATGATCCCGCCGAAGACGGCGCCCAGATGTCCTTTGACGGACGCATGTCCTATGGCGATTACCTGTCGCTCGATATGCTTCTGAACGCGCAGAAGACATGGACCGACACCCATGATGAAATGCTGTTCATCATCCAGCATCAGACCTCTGAACTGTGGATGCGGCTGGCCATTCATGAGCTTTCCGCCGCCCGCAACCGGCTTCTAGGCGGCGAAGCACGGCAGGCGTTCAAGATGCTGGCCCGTGTCGCCCGCATCTTTGAGCAGTTGAACTCGGCTTGGGACGTGCTGCGCACGATGACGCCGTCGGACTACACCGCCTTCCGGGATGAGCTGGGCCAAAGCTCCGGCTTTCAGTCGCACCAGTACCGGCAGATCGAATTCATGCTCGGCAACCGCAACAAGGCGATGCTGCGGCCGCACGCCCACCGTGCAGACATTCTGGCGCTGCTGGAGGCGGAACTGGAACAGCCGTCACTGTACGATGTGGCACTGAAGGCATTGGCGCAAAGTTTCACCCTGCCGGAAGAGGTGGTGAACCGGGATGTGTCGGAGGCCTATCAGCCGCATGAGGCGGTGCAGGCCGCCTGGACCGAGGTCTACCGCGATACCGAGGCCCACTGGGAGCTGTATGAACTGGCCGAGAAACTGGTGGATTTCGAGGATTATTTCCGCCGCTGGCGTTTCAACCATGTCACCACGGTGGAGCGCGTCATCGGCTTTAAGCGCGGCACTGGCGGCACCGGCGGCGTCAGCTATCTGAAGCGGATGCTGGAGGTGGAGCTGTTCCCGGAGCTGTGGCACCTGCGCACCGAACTCTGAGACACTTACGGGCCGGCCTGTCCGGCCCGCCTCACCGCGGCGTCAGCCCGGCTCCGGCCAGGGCAGCCAGCTGGCGCACCCCTGCCTGATAAGACTCGTAGTCCGCGGCGGTCTGCTTGATCCCCTTCAATGACGCGCAGAGGGTTCGGGCAATCACCGACGCCTCGCCGCTCAGCACCGCCCGCCCGGCCGCAACCTGCTGCTGCAGCCAGTCCGCATAGATCCCGCTCAGGGCGGCCTCGCCTGCTTCGATTTCTGCCCCGGCCACGTGCTTGGTGACTTCGAACAACTCCATCCCGTGCGGCGAGGCCATCATCTGCTGAACCGCTTCACCGCCCTGGGCTGCAAAGGCGGCCTGCAACTGGTCCGGCAGCGGCCCCGGCCCGGCCAGCGCGGCGCGGACACCTGCAGCGGCGTTGCCGTAATAAGCGGTCACCAAGGCCCGGAATATCGCATCCTTGTTCTTAAAATGCAGGTACAGAGCAGGCCGCGACATGCCCGCGCCCTTGGCGATGTCATCCATCGAGGTCTTGCGGAACCCGTAAGTTGAGAACGCCATCCAGGCGGCCTCAAGGATTGCCTGCTGCTTCGGATCAATGCCTGCCATGTTCATGTTTCTGCTTCTGACATTGTTTGTAAAAAATGTCAATTGACACCCTGACAAAACTCGTTATTTTTGTCAGGAGCACAGCAAGGGAGTCCCGCCATGCCAACAGACCTGCGCATCAATGGAAAAACCCATCAGGTGGATCTGCCTGATGATGTGCCCCTCCTCTGGGTTCTGCGGGATGAGGTCGGCCTCACCGGCACCAAGTTCGGCTGCGGCGTGGCTGCCTGCGGCGCTTGCACCGTCCATATCGACGGCGAGGCGGTGCGCTCCTGCCAAGTGGCGCTGTCGGATGTCTGGGGAGAGGTCACAACGATCGAGGGCCTCGGCACGCCGGACGCCATGGCGGCAATCCAGCAGGCCTGGGTGGAACATCAGGTGGCCCAATGCGGCTATTGCCAGTCCGGCCAGATCATGCAGGCGGCGAGCCTGCTGGCGGAAAACCCGGCGCCATCTGATTCAGAGATTGACGAAGCGATGCAGGGCAACCTGTGCCGCTGCGGCACCTACCCGCGCATCCGTGCCGCCATCCATTCTGCCGCGCAGAAGATGCAGGAGGCGTAATCCATGGCCAGCTTCAAGAAAATAGCCCGCCGCTCCTTCCTGATCGGCTCTGCCGCAATTGTGGGCGGCGTTGCCTTCGGTGCCTATTACGTCAGCCGCCCTGCTCCGAACCCGCTGAAACCGGCCGAAGGCGAAGCGGCGTTCAACCCGTTTGTGATGATTTCAAACGACAAGATCACCCTGATCGCCCCGCGCGCCGAGATGGGCCAGGGCGTGCACACCACCTGGGCCGCGCTGATCGCCGAAGAACTGGATGTGACGCTGGATCAGGTGGAAGTCATCCACGGCCCTGCCGCCACCGCCTATTACAACTCCGCCCTGCTGGGCGAGGTGATCCCCTCCAAGGGATACGACAAGTCCCGCTTTGTGCATTCGCTGGGTGAAGCGCTTGGCCATGCGGGCAAGCTAATGGACATGCAGGTGACCGGCGGCTCTTCCTCGATGAAGGACGGGTATGAACGGATGCGTGCCGCGGGCGCCTCTGCACGGGAAACGCTGAAGCTTGCTGCGGCCAACCGGCTGGGGATTGCCAGCAGCCAGCTGTCCACCAGAGACGGCAAGGTGATTGCCCCCGGCAACGTCGAGATTGCCTATACCGAACTGGCTGCAGAGGCCGCCGGGCTGGAACCGGTCGAGGCCCAATTGCGCCACCGCAGCGAATGGAAGCTTCTGGGCAAGGCGCAGCCGCGTGTGGACATGCCCGGCAAGGCCACTGGCACCGCAAAATTCGGCATCGACATCCGCCTGCCGGGGATGAAGTTCGCGGCCCTCAAGGCGAACCCCCACCTTGGCGGCGCAATGAACGGCTTTGATGCCAGCGAAGCGCTGCAGATGCCGGGCGTCGAACAAGTGGTGGATCTGGGCAACGCCTTTGCCGTGGTTGGAAGCAACACTTGGCTGGCCATCCAGGCCACCGAGGCGGTCGCCGCAGACTGGGGGCCTGCTCCCATTCCGGGTACGCAAGCGGAAATCCATAACGCAATCCGCGCCGCCTTTGACGCCGAGCCGAACTCCACCCTGCGCGACGATGGCGATGTCTCTGCACTTCCCCAAGGCGCGCAGGAAGTGTCCGCCGAATACGAGGTGCCATTCCTGGCCCACGCGACGATGGAGCCGCTGAACGCCACCGCGCTCTACGATGGCAGCAAACTGCAGCTTTGGAGCGGCAACCAGGGGCCGCTTCTCACCCGCAACCACTGTGCCGATGCGTCGGGGATCGAACCCGAGCAGGTCGAGGTGAACACCCTGCTGATGGGCGGCGGCTTCGGGCGACGCGGCGAGATGGACTTCTCGGTCTATGCCGCCAAGCTAGCGCGGCAGATGCGGGGCACCCCGGTGCAGCTCACCTGGAGCCGGGAAGAGGACATGACCCATGACTTCTACCGCCCCGGCGCCATGGCCCGGATGCGCGGCGCCGTGAAGGACGGCAGCGCAGTCCTGCTGGACGGCCAGATCGCCAGCCAGGCACTGACCCCGCAGCTGATGAGCCGCTGGTTCGGCATGACCCCTGCGGGTCCAGACACAGCACTTGTCGACGGCGCCTTCAACCAGCCCTACGGCATCCCCAACTACCGCATCCGCGGCCACGCTGCGGACCTGCAGGTCCCGATCGGCGCCTGGCGGTCTGTCGGGGCGTCCTTCAACGGCTTCTTCATGGAAAGCTTCATGGACGAAATGGCCCATGCGGCCGGAGCCGACCCGCTGGAATTCCGGCTGACCCTCACACGCCAGGAATGGGCGCCTGCAGCCAAGGTGCTGGAAACAGTCAAGGAAATGTCCGGCTGGACCGGCAACGCGCCTGACGGCGTAGGCCGGGGCGTTGCCATGACTTACAGCTTCGGCACCCCTGTGGCTCAGGTAATTGAGGTGGCAGAGGAAGACGGGCTGATCCGCCTCAAGAAGGCCTGGATCGCCGCCGACCTAGGCGTTGCGCTGGATCCGCAGAACCTTGAAGCACAGATGTTTGGCGGCATGGCCTACGGGCTGTCAGCTGCGATGTTCGGGGAGATCACCTTTGCCGAAGGTGCGGCGGAGCAAGGGAACTTCCCCGATTACGACGCTATCCGCATGCATACGATGCCCGAGGTGGAGGTGCGTATTCTGGAAGAGCAGTCGCATATCAGCGGCGCAGGCGAGCCCGGCACCCCGCCAGCAGCCCCGGCACTGGCAAATGCGCTATTCGACCTTACCGGCAAGCGCGCCCGGCGGCTGCCGCTGATGCATGACTTTGATCTGCTGATCTGAAGCCCCAATGCGGTCTGCCCTGACGGGCGGACCGCCTCCCGCCTTAGGCCTGAGGTACCAGAGACCTTCTTATGCGGATTTTTGAAGACCGGCCCGCATCCCCGCGTCCGCCCAAGCCCGCACCGCATCCCCGAAAGCCTCAAACAGCGGCCGCGATACCGGGTCCGCTGCCGCTTCCCACTCTGGGTGCCATTGCACCGACAAGGTGAACCCCGGCGCATCCTTGACATAGACGGCCTCCGGCGTGCCATCCGGCGCGTGGCCGTCGATGACAACCCGCGCGCCGGGGCGCTTGATACCCTGGCCGTGAAGGGTGTTGGTCATCACCTCTTCGGCCCCGAACAGGCGGTGAAACACCCCGCCGGAATTGAACTTGACTGTGTGGCGCAGGGCGAATTTTTCCTCCAGCGTACCGTCCGGCGGCATCCGGTGGTTCATCCGCCCCGGCAGGTCGCGGATTTCCGGGTGCAGGGTACCGCCCATCGCAACGTTCACCTCCTGAAAACCGCGGCAGATTCCCAGGAACGGCTGGCCGCGCTCCACGCAGGCGCGCACCAGCGGCAGGGTGATCGCATCGCGCGCCCGGTCAAAGGCGCCATGCGCCTCTGTCTCGGCCTCGCCGTATTCGTTGGGATGCACGTTGGGGCGCCCGCCGGTCAGCAGGAAACCGTCGAAAGTATCCAGCAGTTCCGCCACTGTCACAAACCGCGGGTCTGAGGGGATCATCAGCGGCATACAGCCCGCCACCTCGGCAATCGCCTCGGAGTTCATCGTCCCGCCCGCATGCACGGGATACTGATCGTTCAGCAGATAGGAATTGCCGATTATGCCTACTTTGGGTCGCGCCATGTCGTGCTTGTCTCCGTTCCCTGACAGAAAACCTAGCTCCGCGAGGGGCCGGGTTCAACCGCAGTGACGGCGCAACAGAGTGTTCACAGGCGCACGGGAGGGTTAGATTTCACCTTTCAGGCCAGCGGCTTCGATGCCGGCCATCGCGGCAATCGCGTCGTTGTCAGAGGTGTCGCCGGTCACGCCAACTGCGCCGATCACCGCGCCGTCTGCGCCGCGCACCAGCACGCCGCCCGGCACCGGCACCACCTGGCCGCCGTAAACACCGTTCACCGCTGCCATGAAATAGGCCTGCGCCTCTGCCCGTGCCATTTGGGCGCTGCCGGCCATGCCCAGCATCACCGAGCCATAGGCCTTGCCATGCGCAATCGGGAAGCGGCCCGGTGCGGCACCGTCTTCGCGCTCAAACGCCTGCACGTGGCCGCCAGCATCCAGCACCACCACCGACAGCGGCTTCAGGTTCAGCTCATGCCCCTTGTCCAGCGCCACGCGGATGATGGTGCGTGCCTGCTCCAGTGAAATCCCAGACATGTGTTCAGCCTCCTCTCCTGACGTTACGGAACAGAAAAGGAGGCCAAAAGGCCCCCTTTGACTACCCCTTTTTGCGGGGAAACTGTTTCATCCGGTCAGTTTGCCGCAGTCAGGCTGCGGCTTCCTGTGCCTTCAGCTCCAGCCGGCGGGCATGCAGCACAGGTTCGGTATAGCCGGAGGGCTGCACCCGTCCCTTGAACACCAGATCACAGGCCGCCTTGAAAGCAATGCTGTCATAGCCCGGCGCCATCGCGCGGTAGGTATTGTCGCCGCGGTTCTGCTCATCCACCACCTTGGCCATCTTGCGCAGGGAGCCCATGACTTCCTCCTCAGACACAACGCCATGGTGCAGCCAGTTGGCAATGTGTTGCGCCGAAATACGGCAGGTGGCGCGGTCTTCCATCAGGCCGACGTCGTTGATGTCCGGCACCTTGGAGCAGCCGACGCCCTGATCCACCCAGCGCACCACGTAGCCGAGGATGCCCTGCGCGTTGTTGTCCACCTCGCGGGCAATCTGGCGCGGGGTCCATTTGCGGTAGGTCGCCAGAGGGATTTCCAGGATGCCGTCCACATGGGCGCGGCGGCCACCCTCTTTCAGCTTCTCCTGCACTGCCAGCACATCCACCTTGTGGTAATGCAGCGCGTGCAGCGTTGCGGCGGTCGGGCTTGGCACCCAGGCGCAATTGGCGCCGGATTTTGGATGCTCGATCTTCTGCTCCAGCATTGCCGCCATCATGTCCGGCATTGCCCACATACCCTTGCCGATCTGCGCCTTGCCAGACAGGCCGCATTCCAGGCCGATGTCGACGTTCAGATTTTCATAGGCGCCGATCCAGCCCTTGCGCTTGATGAAGTCCTTACGGCTGAACGGGCCTGCCTCCATGGAGGTATGGATCTCGTCGCCGGTGCGGTCGAGGAAACCGGTGTTGATGAAGGCCACCCGGTGCTTGGCGGCGCGGATGCATTCCTTGAGGTTAACCGAGGTGCGGCGCTCCTCATCCATGATGCCGATTTTCACGGTGTGACGCGGCAGGCCCAGGATATCCTCGACCTTGGCGAAAATGCGGTCAGTGAACGCCACTTCCTCCGGCCCGTGCATCTTGGGCTTCACCACATACACTGAACCATGGGACGAGTTGCCCCCCTCCCGCTTCAGGTCATGTTTGGCAATCATCACGGTGATCAGCGCGTCCAGCAGGCCCTCGTAGGCCTCGTTGCCGTTCTGATCCAGCACCGCCGGGTTGGTCATCAGGTGGCCGACGTTGCGCACCCACAACAGGGCGCGGCCCTTCACCGACATGGCAGAGCCGTCCGGCGCGGTATAACCGAAGTCCGGGTTCAGGCGGCGGGTGATGGTCTTGCCGCCCTTCTCCAGCTCTGCCTCCAGATCGCCCTTCATCAGGCCTAGCCAGTTGGAGTATGCCTGCACCTTGTCCGCGGCATCGACGCAGGCGACCGAGTCCTCGCAGTCCATAATGGCCGACATTGCACTTTCCAGCCGCACGTCGGCCAGACCTGCCTGATCGCGGGCACCGATGGCGTGGGCGCGGTCAAAGACCAACTCCACATGCAGCCCGTTGTTGCGCAGCAGCACAGCTTCCGGTGCCTTGGGATTGCCGCGGTAGCCTGCAAACTTCTCCGGCTGTGCCAGCGGCAGGTCGTCAATGAGCAGCTGGCCCTCCTGAACATGGTAGCGGCGCACGTCGGCGTGGCTGGCGCCGCTGATCGGAAAGGCCTCGTCCAGGAACACCCGCGCCCGCGCCACAACCCGCGCGCCGCGGCCCTTGTCATAGCCGCCCTTGGGCGCCGGGGTTCCCATGGCATCGGTGCCGTAGAACCCGTCATACAAGCTCCCCCAGCGCGCATTGGCAGCATTCAGCGCGTAGCGGGCATTTGTGATCGGCACCACCAGCTGCGGCCCCGGAACCTTGGCAATCTCCGGATCCACGTTCCGGGTCTCGATCTCAAAATCGCCGCCCTCCGGCAGCAGGTAGCCAATGTCCGCCAGAAACGCCTTGTAGGCGTCATGGTCATGCGGCTTGTCGCGGTTGGCGATGTGCCAGGCGTCGATCTTGGCCTGGATCTCTTCCCGCTTGGCCAGCAGCGCCCGGTTTTCCGGTCCAAAGGTGTTCACAAGTTCCGCCAGGCCTTTCCAGAAAGCTTCCGCCTCGATCCCGCTGCCTGGCAGCGCCTGTTTTTCGATAAACTCCACCAGCTCAGGCGCCACCTGAATTCCCTGTTTCTCGACCTGGCTCATGACTTGCTCCTTCTGGCGGTACACCACTGTATGCTGACACCTAACTAGGGCAGAAGTTTCCACTCAGCAACAAAACACCCCATCGGTGAAACCGAACTCAATTTCTTGATTTTCAAGAAAGTGCTGCGGATTTTCCGGAAGCCGAATTTCAACCGCCAATCCGCTTGCAGTCCCGCCCCTATCCTCTACACCTGAAAAGAAGCAGTGCAGAGGAGAACGAGAATGGCCAAAGACACGCCCCAGACCTTCTACCTGAAAGATTACACGCCCTTTGGGTTTGACGTAGAAGGCGTTCACCTGACCTTCCGCCTGGCGCCGGAAACAACCCGCGTCATCAGCAAGATCCGCTTTGCCCCGAAACCGGATGCGGCGGACAGGACCTTCTTTCTGCACGGCGAAGAACTGAAACTGATCTCCGCTAAGATTGACGGTCAGGCGGTCACGCCGGAACTGGTCGATGGCGGTCTCAAATGCGACGTGCCCAGCGCCCCCTTCACCTGGGAAGCCGAGGTGGAAATCAACCCGGCCAGCAACACCGCGCTGGAAGGGCTTTACATGTCAAACCGCATGTATTGCACCCAGTGCGAGGCCGAGGGTTTCCGCAAGATCACCTATTACCCCGACCGCCCAGACGTGATGTCCACCTTCACCGTGCGGATCGAGGGCGACGAGCCGGTGATGCTGTCCAACGGCAACCCGATGGGCGCGGGCGAAGGCTGGGCCGAATGGCACGATCCCTGGCCGAAACCGGCCTATCTGTTTGCGCTGGTGGCGGGCGATCTGGTGAACCATCCCGGCAGTTTCACCACCAAGTCCGGTAAGAAGGTTGAGTTGAACATCTGGGTCCGTCCCGGTGATGAGGGCAAATGCGCCTTCGGCATGGAAGCGCTGAAGAAGTCGATGAAATGGGACGAGGACGTCTACGGCCTGGAATACGACCTGGAGCTGTTCAACATCGTCGCCGTGGACGACTTCAACATGGGTGCGATGGAGAACAAGGGCTTGAACATTTTCAATTCCTCCTGCGTTCTGGCGTCGCCTGAGACCTCCACAGATGCCAATTTCGAACGTATTGAGGCAATTATTGCCCATGAATACTTCCACAACTGGACCGGCAACCGCATCACCTGCCGCGACTGGTTCCAGCTCTGCCTCAAGGAAGGCCTGACCGTTTTCCGCGACGCGCAGTTCACCGCCGACATGCGCTCTGAGCCGGTGAAGCGCATCGACGACGTGATTACGCTTCGCGCCCGTCAGTTCCCGGAGGACAACGGTCCCCTCGCCCATCCGCCGCGCCCCGAGCAATTCCAGGAGATCAACAACTTCTACACCGCCACCGTGTATGAAAAAGGTGCCGAGGTGATTGGCATGCTCAAGCGGCTGGTTGGGGATGACAATTACTACAAGGCCCTGAAGCTCTACTTCGAGCGCCACGACGGCCAGGCCTGCACCATCGAGGACTGGCTGAAGGTGTTCGAGGATGCCACCGGCCGCGACCTCAGCCAGTTCAAGCTGTGGTACAGCCAGGCCGGCACCCCGCGGGTGAAAGTCTCCGAGGACTATGCAGACGGCACCTATACCCTGACGTTTGAGCAATCGACGCCCCCGACCCCTGGCCAGCCGGAGAAGGATCCGCGGGTGATCCCGGTCGCGGTGGGCCTGCTGTCGCCCAATGGCGATGAGGTGCGCGCAACGCAGGTGCTGGAGCTGACCGAGGCGAAGCAGAGTTTCACCTTCGACGGTCTCGCCACCAAGCCGGTTCCTTCCATCCTGCGCGAATTCTCCGCCCCGGTCGTCCTGGAGCGTGAAACTACCAATGCCGAGCGTGCTTTTTTGCTGGCCCATGACACCGACCCGTTCAATCGCTGGGAGGCCGGCAATGCGCTGGCCAAGGAAACCCGCGTTGCCATGGTGCTGGACGGCGCCGCTCCAGATGCGGCCTATCTGGATGCGCTGGAAAAACTGGTGCGCGATGATAATCAGGACCCGGCCTTCCGCGCGCTGGTGCTGTCGCCTCCCAGCCAGTCGGACATTGCGCAGACCCTGCATGAGCGCGGCTATACCCCTGATCCCCAGAAAATCTATGACGCGGCAGAGACCTTCGCCCAGACACTGGCACAGCAATTGGAAACCAGCCTGCCCCGCCTCTATGCGGCGACAACGGTCGATGGTCCCTACTCTCCCGACGCTGAAGCTGCTGGAAAACGCGCGCTCAACAGCCGCATCCTGTCGCTGCTGACCCGGCTGGACGGCGGCGAACAGGCTGCGCGCCAGTATGCCTCTGCCGATAACATGACCCAGCAATATGCCGCCCTTGGCGCGCTGATGAAGGCAGAGAACGGCGAAGCGCAAAGCCAGGCATTCTTTGATCAGTGGCAGGACGACCGGCTGGTAATGGACAAATGGTTTGCACTGCAGATCGCCTGCGCCGCGCCAGAGAAGACCGCCGCAGCCGCAGCCGCGCTCACAAAACACCCGCTGTTTGACATGAAAAACCCCAACCGTTTCCGTGCCGTGATGGGCGCGCTGGCGGGCAATCACGCAGGCTTTCACCATGCCAGCGGCGAGGGCTACCAGCTGTTGGCCGACAACCTGATTGCACTGGACAGTCTGAACCCGCAAACCACCGCCCGCATGTGTGCCGCCTTCCAAACCTGGAAGCGCTATGACGCGGGCCGCCAATCGCTGATCCGCGCCCAACTCAGCCGGATTGCCGGGACTGAGGGCCTCAGCCGCGACACCAATGAAATGGTGACCCGGATCCTGGATGCCTGAAACGCCTGAAACATGCCCCCCGGCGGAGGACTACAGTTTCTCCCGCCGGGGCCGCTCCCCCGCTGCCATTCTGGCAACTGGCGGCTGGCTGGCCGCGCTAATGGTCCTGTGGCTGGTGCTGGATGCCGCGCTTTGGCTCGTAATCCTGCTTGCCCTGCCGGTCCTGCCCGCGATCGCCGATCTGGTCCGAAACCCGGTGTCCGGGCTGAAGGTGTTCCCGAACAGGGTCGAATGGTTCACCGGAAAACTGGCAGGACATGCAGAACTGGATGAAATCGACCGTGTGCGGTTCGATACCCGCTGGGACTTCTCCGTCCGCGCAACCCTGATCCTTCGCAGCGGCAAGCGCATCCGCTTGCCCCAGGAAGCCACGCCGCCCCACGCTGAAGCTGACGCCGTGTTTCAGGCCCGCGGCCTGCGCACTGAACGCCACCACTTCACCGCGTTTTGACCCCGTCCGTCAAAAGCACGCCAATTCCACTTTGGATTTTAGACAGCAATACGCGATTAACCGCCTAGGCGCGTTAACTTCCTCAGTGCCGCCATCTTTGCGCCCCATTGCCTGACGAAACTGGCAGCAACGATAAGCTGCCACTCATCAGGAAGCACAAATGCTCACACAGTCTCGACAGGCACTGGATCTCTTCTCCCGGATTTCAGGCCTGGTTTCCAGCCGGTCCAGGCCTGCTGCACGCCAGGCGCCAGCCCCAGCGGAACAGCCATTGGCCCAGCGCCCGGAGGATTGCCTGTCCATCACGGTCCTGAGCGCGCAGGACGCCCCCGAAGGCACCGAGGCCCAGGACCGCGGCCAGTTTTTGGCCCGGCAGGAACGCTGGGACGACCTGTCCCGGCAGATCCGCACGGCCGACGAAACCCGCGCTGCCACCCGCTGCGGGATGCCGCTGGCCGATCTCATTGCTTTTGGCGCCCGCGCCGATGTGGTGACCGCCACGGAACACGCGCTGGCCGAAAATCACGACGCCCGCAGCCGCGCCCTGATCCGCGGCCTGATGGCCTTTGAGGCGCTGCGCGCGGAGAACCGGCACGATCCCTATCTGACCGCCCTGGTGGCGCTTGCCCACATTGATATCGGCTGGGCCTGGCGCGGAACCGGCGGGCAGGATACGCCGGCCTCGAACCAGCGCCGCTGCGCCGCCCATTTCGACCGTGCCGCCACGCTGCTGGAGCCGATTGCAGGGGACAGCCGGAACAGCCCGTTTCTGCTGGCCGCGCAATGCGCGCTCTTTGCCGGCCGCAGCACCGGCACCCTGCAGGTGGCGGACACCTACAGCGCGCTGATTGACCTGGCGCCTGCCAATCACCGCCACATGCGGGCGCTTGGCACCCATATGCTGCCGCGCAGCGCCGGTTCCTACGCCGCGCTGGAGCTGGAGGCGCGCCGCACCGCTGCCCGCACCGAAGCCACATGGGGCGCAGGCGGCTACACTTGGGTATACTTTGACGCCATCACCCTCGACAGCCAGGCCTGCGCCCGTGTCGACACCCGCTTCTTCCTGGACGGGCTGCGCGACATCGTCCAGGCCGACGCGTCGCAGGAAATGATCAACCTGCTGGCCGCCTATTGCACCGTTGCCCTGCCCAAGGACATGGGACAGGACCTGCAAGCCGACGTGCCGCGGCTCAGGATTGCAGGGGCTGCCGACTGGCTGATCCGCGATCACCTGACAGAGCTTCACCCGCTGATCTGGGCACACGCGGAGGAAGGCTTCGACAACAGCGCGCTGATCCGCTCCGTCAGCCGCTTTGCCGCCCGCGGGCATGCCGGCGCACTGCAAGCCCTCGCCGTCCAGTTCCGCGAGGAGATCGAAAGCGGCCAGAAGATCTCCTTCACCGAAAAGGGACTGCACCTCAGCCCCGCCTGACAATCCCCATTGAATTGGGAAACGCGCCTAATTGAAAAAGAAAACGGGGCCACGGCCCCGTTTCCTCATTTCTTCTTGAAGGCATCCATCAAGGCTGCACCCAGTGCGCCAGTACTTTGGCCTGGGCCCTGACCGGACGCCTGCCCGCCCTTGGGCCCGGCAGACATCCTGCCTTTGCGGCCCTGGGTTCCGCCCGGCTTACCGCCCCGTCGCGGCACTGCCCCCTTGGAGGCCCCGCGCGCATTGCGCTCTGCCTTGGCAGAAGCGCCGCCGTCCTTCTTCATGGTCAGCCCGATCCGCTTGCGCGGCACATCCACCTCGGTGACGGTGACCTTGACCACCTGACCGGTCTTCACCACCTCATGCGGGTCCTTCACAAACCGGTCGGCCAGCTGGCTGACATGCACCAGCCCGTCTTGATGCACCCCGATATCCACAAAGGCGCCAAAGGCCGCCACATTGGTCACGGTGCCCTCCAGCACCATCCCGGGCTTCAGATCTGTGATCTCCTCCACGCCGTCCTTGAACGATGCCGTGACAAAGGACGGGCGCGGGTCGCGGCCCGGCTTTTCCAATTCCTGGAAAATGTCGCGCACGGTGGGCAGCCCTACCTCGCCGCCGACAAACTCCTCCGCCCGCAGGGGCTTCAGTGCCGCGCCGTCGCCCATGATCTGGCGGATGTCGCGGCCGCAGGCAGCGACGATCTTGCGGGCCACATCATAGCTTTCGGGGTGGACCGAGGATGCATCCAGCGGCTCCTTGCCATCGCGGATGCGCAGGAAGCCCGCACATTGCTCAAACGCCTTGGGGCCAAGCCGCGCCACCTTCAGTAATTCCTTGCGCGAAGTAAACGCGCCGTTGATGTCCCGGTGCGCCACAATCGCCTCTGCCAGACCTGGGCCAAGTCCCGAAACATGGGACAAGAGCGGCGCAGACGCCATATTAAGGTCGACGCCGACCGCGTTCACCACGTCCTCGATCACCGCCTCCAGCGACTTCGACAGTTTATGCTGGTCCACATCATGCTGGTACTGGCCGACGCCAATGCTCTTGGGCTCGATCTTCACCAACTCCGCCAGCGGATCCTGCAGGCGCCGGGCAATCGACACTGCGCCGCGCAAGGATACGTCCAGATCCGGGAACTCCCGCGCCGCCAGTTCGGAGGCGGAATAGACCGAGGCGCCGGCCTCGCTCACCACCACTTTGGTCGGTACTTTGATCTTGGCAGGCAAGTGTTTCAGCACCTCCGCCACCATCCGCTCGGTCTCGCGGCTGGCGGTGCCGTTGCCGATGGCGATCAGCTCCACTCCGTGTTCGGCGATCAGCTTCACAATCGACACCTGCGCCCCGCGCAGATCGTTCTTCGGCTGGAACGGGTACAAGGTCTCTGTGGCCACCAGTTTCCCGGTTGCATCAACCACTGCCGCTTTGACGCCGGTGCGGATGCCCGGATCCAGCCCGAGGGTCGGCCGCGCACCGGCCGGAGCTGCAAACAGCAGGTCCTTGAGGTTGCGGGCAAAAACCTGAATGGCGTCCTCCTGCGCGCGGCCGCGCAGATCACCCATCAGTTCCAGCATCATCGACAGTGACAGCTTCACCCGCCATGTCCAGCCCGCCACCTTGCGCAGCCACTTGTCGCCCGGCCCATTGCCGCCCGCGCCCAGTTCTGCCGCAACCATTCCTTCCGCCCGGGCCACGCCCTCTTCCGGCTCTGGCCCGACGTCCAGCGTCAGCACGCCTTCGTTGGAGCCGCGCAGCATCGCCAGCGCCCGGTGCGAGGGCACATCCGCCCAGCGCTCCGAATGGGCGAAGTAGTCAGAGAACTTGGTGCCCTCCTGCTCCTTGCCCTCAATCACCTTGGCGGTCAGCACGGCCTCCCGCTGCAGGAACTCCCGCAGCCGCCCCAGCAGGGAGGCGTTTTCCGTCAGCCGCTCGGTCAGGATATCCCGCGCGCCGTTCAGCGCGTCCTTCACCGTGGTCACAGCCTCGGTCACATAGCCTTCGGCCAGCCTCTCCGGGTCGGCGCTGCGGTCGCCCAGGATGGCATCTGCCAGCGGCTCCAACCCGTTTTCCTTTGCAATCATCGCCTTGGTGCGCCGCTTCGGCTTGTAGGGCAGATAGATATCCTCCAGCTGCGCCTTGGTTTCCGCCTTGGCAATCGAGGCCGCCAGATCGTCGGTCAGCTTTTCCTGCCCCTTGATCGACTCAATGATGGCGGCGCGGCGCGCTTCCAGTTCCCGTAAATACGCCAGCCGCTCCGCCAGGGTGCGCAACTGGGTATCGTCCAGCCCGCCGGTCGCCTCCTTCCGGTAGCGCGCAACAAAGGGTACCGTGGCACCTTCGTCCAGCAGCGCCACCGCAGCGCTCACCTGCTTGGCGGCGGCACCGATTTCCGTGGCAATGGTCTGGCTGATGCGGGCGGATGTGTCCAAGGCGGCCTCCTCAAAATTCTGCTCGGGCTGCCAGTTCTATCTGCCTGCCCGCGCCGCGCCAAGGGCTCAATGCGTGTCTGGCGGCACCCCGCCAGCAGCATCAAGGCGTGTCCGGCAGATCCGGTGTATGGGCCTCCCCCCAAGCACGGATCGCACTCATGACCGGGGCCAGCGCCTCGCCTCTTTTGGTCAGGCGGTACTCCCATCGCGGCGGGTTCTGCGAATAGGCCTGGCGCTCAAGCACACCGTTTTCCTCCAGCCTCCGCAGCCGGCCTGACAAGGTGTTCGGTGAAATCTTCAAAATGTCCTGCAAATCCTGGAACCGGCGCGGACCTTCTAAAAAGAACTCGCGCAGTATCAACAGGACCCATTGGTCCCCCATAACATTCGACGCCCGCAGAACCGGGCAATTTTCACGTGGCTGCTGGTTCATGGGCAAAATTTAAGCACTCAGCTTGCAAATGTGAAGTCACTACTTATTTGATAGTCACTATCACGCAAGGACCAACAGATTTCCAGCCCAGTAGGAGTCACAGAAATGTTCGAATCTCTCGCCACCGTTTATGTTCAGGCCTTCGCCGTCATCCTGCCTGCCTTTGCAATCGGCCTTGTCAGCATCGGCGCCCTAAGATCCGGCCTGCCGCTGAGGCAAGCCGCAACCGGAGTAACTGTCACCGCTGCCGTTCTTGGCTTGTGGTTCCCGCTGGTCACAGGTTTGGCCCAAGCCGGCATTCTCATGCCGCCACTCGAGATCACTGATCCGCCCTACGCGCTGATGCCGCTCATCGGCGGGGCTTTCCTGCTCTGGGCCATGGGCCGGCTGACGGCAACGGGACGGGCCATTCTGCACGGGCTCAGCCACGCGCATCTGATCAGCATTCAAAGCCTTCGTCTGATGGGCGGCGTGTTTCTGATCGGCTGGCTGATGGGCGACCTGCCCTGGCAGTTTGCACTGCCCGCAGGCATCGGCGACGTTCTGGCAGGCATTGCGGCAATTCAGGCCATGCGCGCGCTGAACCGCGGCGACGCCAATGCCGAGGCCCTGGTCCGCCGCGCCAGCTACATCGGCTTGCTGGATTTCGCAGTGGCGGTCAGCCTTGGCATCGCAACCTCGGCAGGAGCCCTGCAGCTGATGGCCTTTGATAACCCCAACATCATCAACGCCTATCCTCTGGCCCTGTTCCCGGAATACTTCGTACCGGTGTTCATTGCCTTCCAGTTGTTCTCCCTGGGCGCTCTGCGCCGCAGCAGCCGGCTGCTGGCCACTGCCTGACTGCACGCCGCGGCGGCTCTTCGGAGCCGCCGCTGTCCGGTGCCCGCTCCGCCATCTGGATGCAACTTTCCATATTCCGCCCCTTAGCCGCAGTTTCCCATCCCTGCGGCTCTTGCCCCCCTTGCCGCACTGGCCTAGAACGCTTGCCAACATTGGACATTCGGATACGGCGGAAAACCATGCTCGACCTGACATATGAACTCCCCAAGCCCAAGGTGATCGCGGGCGCCAAGCATGACTGGGAACTGGTCATCGGCATGGAGGTGCATGCTCAGGTCAGCTCCAATTCGAAGCTGTTCTCCGGTGCCTCCACCAAGTTCGGCGCAGAGCCGAATTCGAACGTGGCTTTTGTCGACGCGGCAATGCCCGGCATGCTGCCGGTGATCAACGAATACTGCGTCGAACAGGCGGTGCGCACCGGCCTGGGCCTCAAGGCCGGCATCAACCTGTGGTCGGCCTTTGACCGCAAAAACTATTTCTATCCTGACCTGCCGCAGGGCTACCAGATTTCCCAGCTTTATCATCCCATTGTGGGCGAAGGCGAAGTGCTGGTGGAACTGGGCGACGGCACCGCGCGCAACGTCCGCGTCGAGCGTATCCACATGGAGCAGGACGCCGGCAAGTCGATCCACGACATGGACCCCAACATGTCGTTCGTGGACTTGAACCGGACCGGCGTCTGCCTGATGGAGATCGTCTCGCGCCCCGACATCCGGGGTCCGGAGGAAGCCGCTGCCTATATCGCCAAGCTGCGCCAGATCATGCAGTACCTGGGCACCTGCGACGGCAACATGCAAAACGGCAACCTGCGCGCTGACGTGAACGTCTCGGTCTGCCTGCCCGGCCAGTACGAGAAGTATCAGGAAACCCAGGACTTCAGCCATCTCGGCACCCGCTGCGAGATCAAGAACATGAACTCCATGCGCTTCATCCAGCAGGCCATCGAGGTCGAGGCCCGCCGTCAGATCGCCATCATCGAAGGCGGCGGCAAGGTCGAGCAGGAAACCCGTCTGTATGACCCGGACAAGGGCGAAACCCGCTCCATGCGCTCCAAGGAAGAAGCGCATGATTACCGCTATTTCCCCGACCCCGATCTGCTGCCGCTGGAAATCGAGCAGGCCTGGGTCGATGAAATCGCCGCCAATCTGCCGGAGCTGCCGGACGAGAAAAAGGCGCGTTTCATCAACGACTTCGGCCTCAGCGACTATGACGCCTCGGTGCTGACCGCGGATGTGGAATCGGCGGCTTTCTTTGAAGAAACCGCCAAGGGCCGCAGCGGCAAGCTGGCTGCCAACTGGGTGATCAACGAGCTGTTCGGCCGCCTGAAGAAAGAAGACCACGCGATCACCGAATCCCCGGTCTCCCCGGCCCAGCTGGGCGGCATTATCGACCTGATCGCCTCTGACGCCATCTCTGGCAAGATCGCCAAGGACCTGTTTGAAATCGTCTATACCGAAGGCGGCGACCCGGCGCAGATCGTCGAAGAACGCGGCATGAAGCAGGTGACGGATACCGGCGCCATCGAGACCGCCCTGGACGAGATCATCGCCGCCAACCCGGCGCAGGTGGAGAAGGCCAAGGTGAACCCGAAGCTGGCAGGCTGGTTCGTCGGCCAGGTGATGAAAGCCACCGGCGGCAAGGCCAATCCCAAGGCAGTGAACGAGCTGGTCGCCAAGAAACTGGGCGGCTGATCCGCTGCACATCCTATAGCGAAAGGGCGCCCCTTGCGGCGCCCTTTTTTGTGACCGGAAGGGGGGTGACATGCGTGCACCCCCTGTACACTCCCTGTGCACCGGGCGGTGCCTTTCCCCGCCGCTGCAGCGGAATTCCCCGCCTTGACCTTCGCCGCGCCAAGGGCTTTCCTCCTGCCAAAATCCCGGAGGTTTCATGCAGCCCAATTTCGATCAGGAACTTGAGGACCGTCTGGTCCGCTACGCCGCCATCGACAGCCAGAGCGACGAGACATCCGCCGCCACTCCCAGCACCGAAATCCAGTTCGCCATGCTGAACCTGCTGGTGGCAGAGCTGCAGGAGATTGGTGCCGCCGACGTGACGCTGACGGATTACGGCGTGGTACTGGCCACCATTCCCGCCACAGCGCCGGGGCCGGCCATCGGCCTTCTCGCCCATGTGGATACCGCGCCGCAGTTCAATGCCACCGGCGTCAAGCCGCGGGTGATCAAAGGGTATGACGGCGGTGATATCACCTATCCCGACAACCCGGACCTGGTGCTGTCTCCGCAGAAATCCCCTTATCTGGCCTCCAAACAGGGCGATGATCTGATCACCGCCTCCGGCCTCACCTTGCTGGGCGCTGACGACAAGGCGGGGGTTGCCATTGTAATGACCCTGGCGCGGCACCTGCTGGCGAACCCGGAGATCAAACATCCGAAGATCCGCCTTGCCTTCACCCCGGACGAGGAGATCGGCCGCGGGGTCGGCGAGGATCTACCCAAAAACCTGGGCGTGGATTTCGCCTATACGCTGGACGGCGGCGACGCGGGGGAGATCGTCTATGAGAGCTTCTCTGCCGACCGTGCGGTGGTCAGCATCAAGGGCGTGTCGATCCACCCCGGTTGGGCCAAGGAGAAGATGGTCAACGCCGCGCATCTGGCGGCGAAGATCGTGCAGACCCTGCCGCAGGCCACCATGACGCCGGAAACCACTGACGGGCGCGAGGGCTTCATTCATATCACCGACATGAATGGCGGGTCTTCAGAGATGGAGATCAAGCTGATCCTGCGTGACTTTGAAATGGACGGTCTGGCGGCCAAGGGCGCCCTGTTGCGCGGTGTCTGCGAGGCGGTGCAAGCCACCGAGCAGCGGGCGGAGATCACCTGCGAAATCTTCCCGCAATACCGGAACATGCGCTATTGGCTGGAAAACGACATGACCCCGGTGGAACTGGCACTGGCAGCCTGCCGTGCACATGAGATCGAGCCTATCTCTGCCCCGATCCGCGGCGGCACAGATGGTTCACGGCTGACCGAGCTCGGGGTGCCGACACCCAATATCTTCACAGGCATGCAGAGTGTGCACGGGCCGCTGGAGTGGATTTCGGTGCAGGACATGGCCAAAGCCACGGAGGTCTGTCTGACCCTGGTGCAGAAAGCGGCGGAAAAAGGCTGACCCGGCGGGCGGCCCCGGAAAACGGCCGCCTGCAGCACACCTGCCCGCTGCCGCGTCTTGACCGCTCCCCCCATTCCGCTAAACCTGCCCGCAAGACAGGAGACGTTCATGCAAGCATTTGAATACAAGGTTGTCCCCGCCCCGGCCAAGGGCACCAAGGCCAAGGGGGTGAAGACACCGGAGGCGCGCTTTGCCAATTCGATCGAGATCCTGCTCAACGAGATGGCTGCTGAGGGCTGGGAATTCCAGCGCGCCGAGCTGCTGCCGAGCGAGGAGCGCTCCGGCATGATGGGCTCGGCCACCAACTGGCGCAACGTGATGGTGTTCCGCCGCGCGCTGGCGGCGGACAAGCCTGCTGAGAAGGCCGCGAGCACCCGCAAGGAGCCTGCCGCACCGTCGGTGGAATTCCGTCACAGCGAACCGGAAACACCTCGACTGACGGCGGCGGCAGGCGACCCTGAGGCACCGCCGGAAGCGGAACAGGTGCCTGGCCCTGGTGCCGCAAAGATGCAGGCCGATGACGGGGTTGAGGAGCTGAGCCCGGTCTCCGGCATGACCGCGGCATTGAAGGCGCGGGCCGGCCTTAAAGACGGCAACGACAAGTAAATCATTGGAATGGCGGGCAGATTGCCCGCCCGTTTGGCGCCTTGCTTCGCAGGGCGGGCGAATCGGCCCGCCGCTCTTTGGCCTCAGGCGCCGATATCCAGCGCCAGCGCGTGAATGCGCGGCACGATGCCGCCCAGCGCCTTGTGCACTGCGCGGTGCTGCTGCACCCGGTTCATGCCCTGAAAGGCCCCGGCGCGGATCATCACTGCAAAATGGCTCTCGCCGGAGCCATCGTCGCCTGCGTGGCCCGCGTGTTTGTGGCTTTCATTCACCACTTCCAGTGCGGTTGGCTCAAACGCCGCCTGCAGCGCCGCTTCCATTTCCTGCTTCACACTCATTTTCCGCTCATCCCCATCTTTTTTGCCTGCGCCCCCTTCAATCTGACGCCCCTTAGACTAAACTGCTGCCTCCGAGTCGAACAGATGCGTCTAGAAGGTGCGCCCATGTCCAAATCCGATCCCTTTGGCTTCGATATGTCCGTCCGCTCCGCCAAGAAGAAGAATCCGCGCGGGCGGCGCGCAGCCAGCGGTGCCTCCGAGACGTCCCAGCGCGTGTGCGACAAGGACGGCTGCGAGGAAGCCGGCAAGTTCCGCGCCCCCAAAGCACCGGATGTGCTGGATGACTTCTTCTGGTTCTGCCAGGAGCACGTGCGCGAGTACAACAACCAGTGGAACTTCTTTGAAGGCACCACCGAGGCAGAGCTGAACGCGCAGCGCTCCAAGGACAAGGTGTGGGAGCGCGAGACCAAGCCGATGGGCGATCCGGAGGCCCGCGCCTGGGCCCGGCTGGGCATCGAGGACCCGCATCAGGTGCTGGGCGCCAATGCGACCCAGAACCCGGGCCGCGCCGCCAAGGCAGGCCGCCGCCTGCCGCCTACCGAGCGCCGCGCGATCGAGATCCTGGAGGCAAAGGACGACTGGTCCAAGGCCGACATCCGCAAGGCCTACAAGAAGCTGATCAAGGTGCTGCATCCCGACATGAATGGCGGCGACCGCAGCCAGGAAGAACAGCTGCAGGAGGTCCGCTGGGCCTGGGACCAGATCAAGGACAGCCGCAGCTTCAAGTAAGCCACGGGCAGATTTCCGGAAGGACGGGCGGCGGCAGCCGCCCTTTTTCTTGCGGCAGCGCCAGTTGCGATGCGCGGTCTTTTGCCGAAAGTTTATGATAGAAATTTTATTTCTTTGACGCACCCCGTTGCGACCGGTTACGCAAGGACATGCCGGATGCAGCTGTCCCCCCAAAAGCTAGACATAACCGGCAAAACGCGCCCCCTGCTGCCCGGCTGGGGGCGCTTTGACGTAAAGGCCGCGGCTGCGATCCGGTCAGCGCCCGCCGTTCAGCCCGTCCAGTTAGGCGCCAATCACCCCTTCAGCTGGTTTCAAGCGCGACTTTCCCTTGCGCGCGCGGCCCAGATCAGGCACCAATCCCGCGAATTGGCCCCTGACAGCAGGGAAGAGGGATAAGGACCGACTGCGATGACCGACGGATTTGTGGACATGAATGCGAAACCGACCGAGACAATTTCGGTGCGCGATGTGTTCGGGATCGACACCGACATGACGGTCAAGGGCTTTGCCGAGGGCTCTGAGCGCGTTCCGGCGATGGACCACACCTACAAGTTCGACCCGGAAACCACGCTGGCAATTCTTGCGGGCTTCAGCCACAACCGCCGCGTAATGATCCAGGGCTACCACGGCACCGGCAAGTCGACCCATATCGAACAGGTCGCGGCACGGCTGAACTGGCCCTCTGTCCGGGTGAACCTGGACAGCCACATCTCCCGGATCGACCTGATCGGCAAGGACGCGATCAAGCTGCGCGACGGCAAGCAGGTCACTGAATTCCACGAGGGCATCCTGCCCTGGGCGCTGCGCAATCCGGTTGCCATCGTATTCGACGAATACGACGCGGGCCGCGCCGACGTGATGTTCGTGATCCAGCGGGTGCTGGAGCATGACGGCAAGCTGACCCTCTTGGACCAGAACGAGATCATCACCCCGAACCCGTTCTTCCGCCTGTTTGCCACCGCCAACACCGTTGGCCTCGGCGATACCACCGGTCTGTACCACGGCACCCAGCAGATCAACCAGGCGCAGATGGACCGCTGGTCGCTGGTCTCCACCCTGAACTACCTGAGCCATGACGCCGAAAGCGCCATCGTTCTGTCCAAGGCCCCGCATTACAACACCGCCGAGGGCCGCAAGAAGATCTCTCAGATGGTGACCGTTGCCGACCTCACCCGCACCGCCTTCATGAACGGCGACCTGTCGACCGTGATGTCGCCGCGGACTGTGATCAACTGGGCCCAGAACGCCGAGATCTTCCGCAACGTGGGCTATGCCTTCCGCCTGTCGTTCCTGAACAAATGCGACGAGTTGGAGCGTCAGACCGTGGCCGAATTCTACCAGCGCTGCTTTGACGAGGAGCTGCCGGAAAGCGCTGCGAGCGTGAGCCTGGGGTGACGCCGATTTTCGTCATAGCAGCCATTTGGGTCGCGCTTGACGCAGTCTGGTTGTTTGACAAAACTGGTTGGAAGAAGACTGATCCGTCAGCAATGACGGGCAGTCAACACAGTCATTTGATACGGCTGCGTTGGGAATGCGCCCTTTTGTTCCTGACGGTGTCGATCTGGAGTGCGTTCAATGGCTAAAAAGCCCAACGACAACCCTGCCGATCCGTTCAAGAAGGCCCTGTCTGAGGCCACCAAGGTGATGGCCAACGACCCGGAACTGACGGTCAGCTACACGGTCGATCCCTCGGGCCTCACAGGCGATACCATGCGGCTGCCGCAGGTCTCCCGCCGGATGACGCGTGAGGAGGTGCTGCTTGCCCGCGGCACCGCGGATGCGCTGGCGCTGCGCCACAAGTTCCACGACGACGCCACTCACGCCAAATACGTGCCGCAGGGCGAAATGGCCCGCGACCTCTATGAGGCGATGGAAACCGCCCGCTGCGAGGCGATGGGCGCGCGCCACATGCCGGGCACCGCGTCCAATATCGACGTGAAAATCCGCAACGAGTCGATCCGCCGCGGCTATGACCAGATGAAGTCCTCCTCCGAGGCGCCGCTGGCTGCCGCCGCAGGCTATCTGGTGCGCCATCTGGCGACCGGCCGCGAGCTGCCCGAAGGTGCAGGCAATATCATGGAGCTGTGGCGCGGCTTCATCGAATCTCAGGCCGGCGGCACGCTGGAGAACCTGGACGAAACCATTGCCGACCAGGCCGCCTTCGCCAAGCTGGCAAGGCAGGTGATCTCTGACCTTGGCTACGGCGACCAGCTGGGCGACGACCCGGATGAGCTGGACGACGAGGCAAACGACGAGGCCGAAGACAACGCCGAGGAGCAACAGGACCCGGACAGCACCGGCCAGGACGACAGCGAGGAGGAGCAGGCCGACGCGTCGCCGGAGCAGAGCCAGGAGCAGCAGCAGGACGAGAGCCAGGCCCAGGTCTCGATGGACGAGATGGCCGATGATGAGCTGTCCGAGGACGTGGAGATGCCCGACGGCGAGGCGCCGCTGGAGCCGCCTGCCCCGCCGCCTGTCTCTGACGCTGATCCGGACTACAAAGTGTTCCGGGATGCCGATGATGAGGAAATCAACGCCGAGGAACTGGCCGAGCCTGCCGAGCTGGAGCGCCTGCGCGCCTATCTCGACCAGCAGCTGGAGCCGCTGAAGGGCGCCGTCAGCCGCTTGGCGAACAAGCTGCAGCGCCGCCTGCAGGCGCAGCAGAACCGGTCGTGGGAGTTTGACCGCGAGGAAGGCATCCTGGACGCAGGCCGTCTGGCGCGTGTTGTCGCCAACCCGACCACGCCCTTGAGCTTCAAGGTCGAAAAGGACACTGAGTTCCGCGACACCGTGGTGACGCTGCTGCTCGACAACTCCGGCTCGATGCGCGGCCGCCCGATCTCCATCGCCGCGATCTGCGCCGATGTCCTTGCCCGCACGCTGGAGCGCTGCAACGTGAAGGTCGAAATCCTCGGCTTCACCACCCGCGCCTGGAAAGGCGGACTGGCGCGCGAGGCCTGGCTGAACGAGGGCCGCCCGCAGCAGCCCGGCCGCCTCAACGATCTGCGCCACATCATCTATAAGGGCGCCGACGCCCCGATGCGCCGCACCCGCACCAACCTCGGGCTCATGATGAAAGAGGGCCTCTTGAAGGAGAACATCGACGGCGAGGCGCTGGAATGGGCGCACCGGCGGATGGTGGCGCGGCGCGAGGCCCGCAAGATCCTGATGGTGATCTCCGACGGCGCGCCGGTGGATGATTCGACGCTCTCGGTGAACCCGGCGAACTACCTGGAGAAGCACCTGCGCGACGTGATTGCGATGGTGGAAAAGCGCAAGCAGGTAGAGCTGCTGGCGATCGGCATCGGCCACGACGTGACCCGCTACTACGAGCGCGCGGTGACGATCACTGACGTTGAGCAGCTCGCCGGCGCGATGACCGAACAACTGGCCGCCCTGTTTGACAGCGACCCGTGCGCCCGTGCCCGCGTCATGGGCATCAAGCGCGCCAGCTGATCCTGTACCGGACAATTGCAAGGGCGCACTCCCGCGCCTTTAGCCTGCATCTGCAGATACCGTCTTCAGCCTTGGGCATGGCCGCGCGCTGACGCGCGCGGCGGCGCCGGATGCACTGCATCCGGCGCATGGCCCAACGGGCCGCAGCGCATCTTGGATGCGCCAAGGCCGGGCGGGAGCACTCCCCCGTTTCAAGCTCTTTCGCTTGTTCCGTCAGGTCCCTGCAAATCTCTCCGCAGCCGCCCTTGCCAGCCGCAGGGGTATTTGGGACAAGAAGGGGCGCGCGGCGGCTCAGCCCCGCGCCTTTTCTTTGCTGCGGCCCTCAGGGTTTCCCCTGCTGCCGCCCCGCCCTCTAAGCAGGAGAGACGCCGATGTATCAGACCTTTGATGTGACCGCCCGCCCGGACCAGGGCCCGCCCCGGCTGGCGGCTCTGCGTAAGGAACTGACGGCGGAAGGTCTCGATGGCTTCCTGGTGCCGCGCGCCGACGCCCATCAGGGCGAGTATGTCGCGCCCCATGATGAGCGCCTTAGCTGGCTCACCGGTTTCACCGGCTCCGCGGGCTTTTGCGCGGTGCTGCAGGACATCGCGGGCGTCTTCATTGACGGACGTTACCGCACCCAAGTGAAACGGCAGGTGGCTGCGGATTACACGCCGGTGCCGTGGCCCGATGTGCAGCTGGCGGACTGGCTGAAAGAACAGCTGCCCAGTGGCGGCAAGGTGGGCTTTGACCCCTGGCTGCATGCCGCCGGACAGATCACCTCGCTGGAAAAGGAGTTGAAAGGCAGCGGCATCACCCTGGTGCAATGCGATAACCTGGTGGACCGGATCTGGGACGACCAGCCGGCGCCGCCGATGAACCCGGTAACCGCGCACCCGCTGGACTACGCAGGCGAAAGCGCCGCTGACAAATGCGCGCGGCTGGCCAAGGGTCTCCGCGATGCAGGCCAATCGGCGGCGGTCATCACTCTGCCCGACAGCATCATGTGGCTGCTGAACATCCGCGGCGCCGACGTGGCCCGCAACCCGGTGGCGCATGGCTTTGCCATCCTGCACGACGACGCGCGGGTGGACCTGTTCATGGCGGCAAAGAAACTGGAAGGGCTTGAAGGCCATTTCGACAGCTCCGTCACCATTCATGCGCCTGAGGACTTCCTCAAGGCCACGGCCGCCCTCAATGGCTCCGTCGCCGCCGATTCCGGCACCGTGCCGCAGATCGTGGCAGACAAGCTGGGCGAACGGCTGGTGCCCGCCGGCGATCCCTGCGCCCTGCCCAAGGCGCGCAAAAACGGGGCCGAGATCGCGGGCAGCGCCGCGGCGCATCTGCGCGACGGTGCCGCGATTGTGGAGATGCTGGCCTGGCTGGATGCGCAGGCGCCCGGCACCATTACTGAGATCGACGTGGTGAAGAAGCTGGAGGCCCTGCGCCGCGAAGACCCGGCCCTGCGCGACATCAGCTTTGAAACCATCGCAGGCACCGGCGAGAACGGCGCTGTTATGCATTACCGCGTGACCGAGGAGACCGACACACGGCTGGAGGACGGCCATCTGCTGGTCATGGACAGCGGCGGCCAGTATCTGGACGGCACCACGGATATCACCCGCACCATCGCCATCGGCTCGCCCGGCGAGGAGGAGCGCACTGCCTTTACCCGCGTGCTGCAGGGCATGATCGCCATGTCCCGCTTGCGCTGGCCCAAGGGGCTGGCGGGCCGCGACATCGAATGCATCGGACGGATGCCGCTGTGGCTGGCAGGCCAGGACTTCAACCATGGCCTCGGCCACGGCGTCGGCGCCTACCTCAGCGTCCATGAAGGCCCGCAGCGTCTGGCGCGCACCAGCCATGTGCCGTTTGAACCCGGGATGATCCTGTCCAATGAGCCGGGATACTACCGCGAAGGCGCCTTTGGCATCCGGATCGAGAATCTTCTGGTTGTTGAAACCGCCCCGGCTCTTGACACCAGCGACCCGGAGCGCGACATGCTGTGCTGGCGCACACTCACCTTTGCCCCGGTTGACCGGCGGCTGGTGAATGTCTCCATGCTGACAGCAGACGAGAAAGACTGGCTCGACAGCTATCAC
This sequence comes from Leisingera sp. ANG-M7, assembly GCF_000813965.1. Taxonomy (GTDB): domain Bacteria; phylum Pseudomonadota; class Alphaproteobacteria; order Rhodobacterales; family Rhodobacteraceae; genus Leisingera. Next base: position 525,339 of record NZ_JWLI01000001.1, read on the forward strand.
CAGGAGGTTCTGGCAAAAATCGGCCCGCAACTCAGCCCCGCCGCAAAGGCGTGGCTTGATGCCGCAACCGCCCCCTTGTGACACCGCTGTGTTACATAGGCTGAACACAAGACGACACGAACGAAGAGAATGGGAAAACACGCATGACCACTATCCGTATCCGCAAGGCCGAAGGCACCTGGACTGTCCGCTCCGGCGGCGCCGTATTGGGGGAAACCTCCAATGCACTGGAGCTGTCTGAGGGCGATCTGGATCCGGTCATCTATTTCCCGCGCGAAGACATCGCGATGGCATTCCTGGACCGCACCAGCAAGACCACCCATTGCCCGCACAAGGGCGACGCCAGCTATTTCTCGATCGCCAACAAGTCCTCGGTGACGGAGAACGCTGCCTGGAGCTATGAGGATCCCAAGGAAGACGTGGCGCAGATCAAGGGCCATCTGGCCTTTGTGCTGAGCGACTCCGTCAAGGTGGAGCAAGTCTGAGCCAGCCTGCCGGCCGCAATGCCGCCCGGCCTGACGGCAAAAAGTTTGAAAAACCACGCACCGGTGCCCTGGCGCCGGTGTTTTCATATTCGGGAGAATGAGGCCAGCCTTACCCTGCCGCTGCCGCGCACAGCATCTGTCTGCCTGCCGGCTCAGAGGGAGGGGTTCAGGTCAGGACGGCCCGGCTGAGATTCTGCCTGGCTTGCTCCAGAGAGTCTCCAGCCCCCAGGATATCCGTCTCGCGCGCGCATTGGATCGCATAGTTGATCACTGCTTCCAGTGCTGCCCGTTCGTTTTCCCGCTCGTTCGCCTTGTGTTTCGTACCAGCCTCTTGCGGGCCAGTTTCGAATTTTCGCATTTTGGTGCCTGCCAATGTGAGTATTTTTGCGATTTTCTCACGTAATGGTGAGCCAGACATTGCCGCAGGGCAATGCACAGATTAATTAAACCTTAACCTGTATCCAAAATCTCACATATCCGGGGAACAAGGGGGAATGTTTCCCCTAAACCGCCGCGGGTTGTTGCGGGCAGCGCTGCAACTCTTGCGCCGGCCTACCTGTGCTCCTCGGCGGCTGTGGCTGCGAGGGCACGGTTGTAGGCCTTCAGCGCATCCACATGATAGAGCGCACCAATGACCTGCTCCCTTCCCTCTTCTTCCATGACCACCGGCAGATAGGCCGCGTCGGCCCGGTCAAACACCGGCATCGCCGCCTCCAGCGAGGCAGCGGCCCGGATGCACAACCCCTCTTCCACCAGCGCCTCGCACTCCTCCAGGCTGGCGCAACGGCTGTCGCCCATCGGCCGCATCACCGCACCGGCCCGGATCATGCCCAGCAGGTAGGCCTGCGGGCCTGCCGCGCAGTGGATGTCGCGCCGCTCCAGCTGGGTCAGGAAGAACGACCGGTCCACCAGCCGCGAGGCCAGTGCAGTGGACATGGAGACCGACACCATCACCGCCAGGCCGATCTGCCAGTCGCCGGTCAGCTCGAACACAATGAGTGTGGTGGAAATCGGCGCGCCCAGCACCGCGGCGGCCACCGCCCCCATGCCGGCAAAGGCGTAAAGCGTGTGGGTGCCGGACACATCCGGCAGCACCGAAGTGGCAATCAGCCCGAAGGCCAGCCCGGTCAGTGCGCCGATCATCAGCGAGGGCGAGAAAACCCCGCCGCCCATGCGCCCGCCCATGGTGATGGCCACAGCGGCGGTCTTGACCACGGTGAAGATCACCGCCTGCCCCAGCAGCAGGCCTCCGGTCAGTGCCAGAACGGTAGTTTCATAGCCGACACCGATGATATGCGGGAACCAGACAGCAATCACACCCAGCATCGCCCCGGACACCGCAGGGCGCAGCCAGCGCGGCAGCGACAGGCGCTGCTGCACCGTGTTGCCCACCTTCTCGGCAAAGAAGATCGCCCGCATCTGCGCCACGGCCACCAAGCCGCAGATCAGTCCGAGGATCAGAAAGGCGGGCAACTCCACATAGAATTGCAGCGCGCCGGGCGTGTTGAGGGTAAACTCGGTCACGTCGCCGTATTCCAGCCGGTTGATCACAGTGCCCGCGACCGAGGCCACCACGATCGGCGCAAAGGCGTTGACGGAGAAATGCCGCAGCACCACCTCCATCGCAAACAGCGCCCCCGCAATCGGCGCGTTGAAGCTGGCAGAGACACCCGCGGCCACCGCGCAACCCAAGAGGTCGCGCCCGGTGATGCCGTCGGCGTTGATGCGGTTGCTGACCCAGGTGGAAATCACCCCGGCCAGATGCACCACCGGCCCTTCCCGGCCCGTAGAGCCGCCGGTCGACAGCGTGATGAAGGACGCCAGCGCCGAGGCCAGGCCCTCCTTGTGCTCCACCCGTCCGTCATGCAGTGCCGCGCCCTCGATAACGTCGGCAACAGACCGCACCCGGGCATCCGGGGTGAAACGGTCGAGGATCAGCCCCACCACCAGCCCGCCGCCTGCAGCAATGCTGACCAGCACATACCAGGGCAGGTCCTGCGCGTAGGAATGCAGGTAGTCGACATCCGGCGCGCCATAGACCCAGGCCTGCAGCGCTGCGATCCCCTTGCGGAAGAACAGTGCCGCAAAACCCGCGGCGATGCCGATCATGAGCGCGATCAGCCAGAACTGGAACTGGCTGGGGCCGCGGTGGCGCAGCACCCGCCAGATGTCCTTAAGGCCAGCCAGCCATTGCAGCGATATTGCGGAAAGGGACGAACGGATTTCTTGCACCATAACCTGTCAGCGGGTCTTTTTGTTTTCTGTGGCCCCTAGTTGCCACAGTCCGGTTAAAGAACCCTCACCCAGGCTTTGGCGTCGGCGGGTCATCCCGCCAGCAGCGCGCGGGCCGCGGCGCGGGCCTCCTCGGTGATGGTATCACCGGACACCATCCGGGCAAGCTCATCCACCCGCTCGGCCTCGGCCAACGGCACCACCTGCGACAGGGTCATGCCGTCAACCACCTGTTTGCGCACCTGCCAGTGATGGCCGCCAAGCGCTGCAACCTGCGGCGAGTGCGTGACCACCAGCACCTGCCCGCCGCCCGCCAGGCTGCGCAGGCGCCGGCCCACGGCATCGGCCGTCGCACCGCCGACGCCGCGGTCGATCTCGTCGAAAATCAATGTCTTGCTGGAATTCTCGCCGCGCAAGCAGACCTTCAGCGCCAGCAGGAACCGGCTCAGCTCGCCGCCGGAGGCGATCTTGTTCAGCGGCCCCGCGGGCGCGCCCGGGTTGGTGGCAACGGTAAAGGCCACTGCGTCCATGCCCTCCGGCCCCGGCTCTGCCGTGGTGATGCGGGTCTCGAACACCGCGCGTTCCATCTTAAGCGGTGCCAGTTCTGCCATCACCGCCTTATCCAGCGCCGCAGCGCTTTGGCGGCGCACCGCGCCCAGCTGCTTGGCGGCCTCGGTATAGGCCGCCTCCGCGGCCTTCAGCGCGGCTTCCTGATCGGCCAGGTCCTGATCGCCCGCATCCAGTGCCGCCAGCTTGGTGCGCAGGGTTTCGGCGTAGCCTGCCAGCTCATCCGGCTGCACATCATGCTTGCGGGCCAGGCCGCGGATCGCAAACAGGCGCTCCTCGCAGTCCTCCAGCTCACCGGGATTGAAATCCAGGCTGTCCAGCACCCGTTCGACCCCGTCCTGGGCATCGCCGAGTTCGATCATCGCCCGGCTGAGAGCCGCCAGCGGCTCATCCAGGCCGCCCTCGGCCTCCTGCCCCGCAACGCCTTCCAGCCAGCGCTGCGCCTCGCCCATTGCCGTCTCGGCGCCTTCGCTCAGCAGCGCGTGGGCGCGGGCGATGTCGCCGCGGATGCGTTCCGCCGCCTGCATCTGGCGGCGGCGGGTGTCCAGCGCCTCGTCCTCGCCCGGCTGCGGGTCCAGCTTATCCAGCTCCGCCACTGCGTGGCGCAGGAATTCCTCTTCGGCCCTCACGGCGTTCAGCGCGGCGCGGGTCGCCGCCACCGTCTTGCGCGCCTTTGCGGCCGCGCCCCAGGCGCTGCGCACCTGTGCCAGCAGGTCCTGCACACCGGCATACTGATCCAGCAGCGCCATGTGGCCGCGCGGATTTAGCAGCCCGCGGTCGTCATGCTGGCCGTGCAGTTCAACCAAAGTCTCCGACAGCGCCCGCAGCACCTCACCCGAGCAGCGGCGATCGTTGACCCAGGCGGTCTTGCGCCCCTCGGCAGTGTTGACCCGGCGCAGGATCAGCTCAGTGCCGCCCGGCAGCCCGGCTTCCTCGAGGATCGCGTGTGCGGGGTGGTCCGCGTTCAGCTCGAACTCCGCCAGAACCTCCCCCTGCGACGCCCCCTGGCGCACCAGTTCAGCGCGTCCGCGCCAGCCCAGCACAAAGCCAAGGCTGTCGAGAAGGATCGATTTCCCTGCCCCGGTCTCGCCGGTCAGCACGTTGAGGCCGGGCTGAAAATTCAGCTCCAGATGATCGATGATCAGGATATCCCGGATATCAAGCGCGCGCAGCATTGCCCCGCCCCATTGCCGCGGCGGCCGCTACAGCCACCGCCCCTTGATCGTCTGACGGTAAATCTGGCTCAGCCAGTTGTTGCCGCGGTCCTTGGGCTTGAGCCCGTTTGCGGTCAGCAGCCTGTAGCTGTCCTCATACCAGTCGGTGGACTGGAAGTTGTGACCCAGAATAGCCGCTGCAGTCTGCGCCTCGGCAGTCAGCCCCAGCGACAGGTAAGACTCGACCAGACGGTGCAGCGCCTCCGGCGTGTGGCTGGTGGTCTGGAAATCCTCCACCACCACCCGGAAGCGGTTGATCGCAGAGGTGTAATGGCCGCGGCGCAGGTAGTAGCGGCCGATCTCCATCTCCTTGCCCGCCAGATGGTCAAAGGCCAGGTCGAATTTCAGGATCGCCGAGTTGGCGTATTCGCTGTCCGGGTAGACCTCAATCACAGTGCGCAGCGCCTGCAGCGCCTGGAAAGTCAGCCCCTGGTCGCGGCCCACTTCGTCGATCTGGTCATAATAGCTCAGCGCCAGCAGATACTGGGCATAGGCCGCATCCTCATCCGCCGGGTAGAAGTCGATGAACCGCTGCGCAGCAGCGCGGCTGTTCTCGTAGTCCTTGATCCGGTGATAGGCAAAGGCCTGCATGATCACCGCCTGCTTGGCCCATTCGGAATAGGGATACAGGCGTTCGATCTCGGAGAAATAGTAGACAGCATCCTTGGGGCGCCGGTTGGCCAGTTCGAACTCGCCGCGCTCATAGATCTGATCGGGAGAGAATGCCTCGACCGACTGGCCGCGCTTCACTGCGCCGCCGTCGCCGCCGCAGCCTGCAAGGGCTGCAACCAGCAGAACCGCGCCGAGGGTTTTGGCTCCCGCCCAGATGCCGTTCATAATGCCTCACCTCACCGTCTTTGCCTTACGGGTGTCCGCCCCGGTTATGCCGTCTCTAGCATATTCAAATGGCGCGCAAAACGCCTTTCGCCACTTCCGCCCTCACTTGGCAGAGAAAGCCGGCGATGGTCAAGGCCGGCCGGCAGCACAGGCCCACATCTGCAGGCAAACCCGCGGTAAAAGACCCGGGACGATTATGTCCCGGGCCAGTCTGTCCGCTCGTTCTTTGGTTTTCTGCCTTATGCCACGCGGCGCTGTTCGGCCGGGATTTCCGACCAGATCAGCCCCTGCCCCGGCAGCCGTGCGGTCATCGCTGCATCGCAGGCGACGGCCCGGACCGCACCCGGCTCCGCAAACAGGGCCCGCAGCAAGGTGTTGGTCAGCGCGTGCCCCGCGCGCTCTCCAACATAGCGCCCCAAGATCGGCCCCCCGGCCAGCGCCAGATCGCCCAGCGCATCAAGCATCTTGTGGCGTACAGGCTCGTCCGAGTGGCGCAGGCCCGCACCGCTCTCGACCCGTTCTCCGTCAAACACAACGGCGTTCTCACCGGGCACACCGCCCAGGGCGAGGCCGTTGGCCTGCATTGCTTCGACATCTGCCTGGCGGCAGAAGGTGCGGCTGTCGCACAGCTCACGCGCAAAGCTGCCGTTGCGCATGTCCAGGGACTTGCTCTGGCGGCCGATGGCGGCCTCGGCAAAGTCGATGTGGAATTCGATGGTTAGCCGGTCGCTGGGCAGCAGAGTGGCGCGGGCGCCATCCTTCTCGACCGTTACCGGCTTCAGGATTTCATAGGCGATGATCGGCGCGTTCTGGCGCTGCACGCCCTGGCTCATGATGCCGCGCACGAACGGCGCTGAGGAGCCATCGACGATCGGCACTTCCGGGCCGTCGATTTCGATCAGCGCATTGTGCACGCCGCAGCCGGCCAGCGCCGCCATGATGTGTTCGACGGTGGAGACGCTGACGCCGGAGCCATTGACCAGGCGGGTGCAAAGCGGGCTGCGCTCAACCAGATCCCAGCGGGCCGGAACCAGGGTATTGCCCAAGGCGATGTCGGTGCGTTTGAACACGATGCCATGCCCCGCCGGAGCCGGGATCAGGACCATGCGTGCGGGTTTGCCGGAATGCAGGCCGGCCCCTTCGAATGCCACCGATGCTTTGAGCGTGTTCTGCACTTTGCGCCTCGTCTCACTGTTTCCGGCCTCGGGGGCCGTGTTGCGGATGAGAGTTAAGGTTTTGCTCAAAAACGCACAACTCAATCTTTGTAACGGTTTGAAACATGCTTGTAACAGCTCGGCAAAACACCGCTCAGAACACACCAAGCCATTGCTAACAAAAAAGAAAAAGCCGCCCGAAGGCGGCTTTTGAAGCGTGATATGTGATGCGTCAGTTGGCTTGGCGGCGCAGGAAAGCGGGGATTTCGATGCGCTCCTGGTCCGGATCCGCCTGCTGCTGCTGCGCCTGCTGCGGCTGGGCCGCCGGTGCATGCGCGTGCATGGAGGGCTGCTGGCGCACCGCTTGCGGCTGCTGTTTGGCGGCCGGGGCGTCGTTGCTGCCGGTCATCCGGTGGATCAGCGAGTTGAGGCCGAAGCGGCGCTGCCCTTCGGGCTGCTGCTGGGCTTGCTGCTGCTGATGTTGCTGCTGCGGAGCCGGGGCCGCCGGGCGCATTGGCTGCTGAGCCTGCGGCTGCTGAGCTTGGGGCTGCTGCACCCGCTGGGCCGCGGCCTGCAAACGCTCCAGCGCTTGCGGCGACGGGGTGCCCGGTGCCGGCGCCTTGGGGGCGACAAAGGCAGCTTGCGGGGTTTCCGCAACATCTGCCTGCGGACGGAACTCCGGCACCTGAGGCTGGTACGCGGGGGGCGGCAGGCCATCGTCGGCCATCTGCTCCACGGTTTCCACGACCTCTTCCACCAGGTCCTGATCAGCAGCCTGCTGCGTGTTCATTTCTTCGAACAGAGACGGCTCTTCCAGGGCCGCGGCGGCGGCAGGCGCCTCTGCTGCGGCGGCAGGAGCCGCAACCGGCGCGGCCTCAGCGGCTGCGGGCTGCTGAACCGGGGTTTCCAGCTCCAGCGGCGCGGCGCGGTTTTCCTCGACACTGACAGTCTGGCGCAACGGCGCCGACATCGGGCGGCGCGGCACCGGCATGTCGGTGTTCACGTCGGTTGCGTCGATGCCGGTGGCGACGACGGAGACCCGCATCTTGCCTTCCATGCCGGTATCCAGGGTGGAGCCCACGATGATGTTGGCATCCGGGTCCACTTCCTCGCGGATGCGGTTTGCGGCCTCATCGAGTTCAAACAGGGTCAGGTCGTGCGAACCTGTGATGTTGATCAGCACGCCCTTGGCGCCCTTAAGGCTGATTTCGTCCAGCAGCGGGTTGGCAATCGCCTTCTCGGCGGCCTGAACCGCGCGGTCCTCGCCTTCACCCTCGCCGGTGCCCATCATCGCCTTGCCCATCTCGTCCATCACGGCGCGAACGTCGGCAAAGTCGAGGTTGATCAGGCCCGGGCGGACCATCAGGTCGGTCACGCCTTTGACGCCCTGATACAGAACGTCATCCGCCATCGAGAATGCCTCGGTGAAGGTGGTCTTCTCGTTGGCGAGGCGGAACAGGTTCTGGTTCGGGATGATGATCAGCGTGTCGACCACCTTCTGCAGACTTTCCACACCAGCCTCGGCCTGGCGCATCCGCTTGAGGCCCTCGAACTGGAACGGCTTGGTGACAACGCCCACGGTCAGGACGCCCAGCTCCCGCGCGGCTTGCGCGATGATCGGAGCGGCGCCGGTGCCGGTGCCGCCGCCCATGCCCGCGGTGATGAAGCACATATGCGCGCCCGCCAGATGATCGACGATCTGCTCGATGCTTTCCTCAGCTGCGGCGGAGCCCACCTGCGGGCGGGCGCCTGCGCCCAGACCTTCAGTGACCTTGATGCCCAGCTGCACCCTGCTCTTGGCCGAGCTTTGCTGCAGCGCCTGCGCGTCGGTGTTGGCCACGACGAATTCGACGCCATCCAATTCCTTGGCGATCATGTTGTTGACGGCATTGCCGCCAGCGCCGCCGACACCAAACACGGTGATCTTCGGCTTCAACTCTTCATTCCCGGGCATCGAAAGGTTCAACGTCATGCTCATACCGCCTGTGTTACCTGCCCTTCCCGCAAAGGGCTTATTCCTGTCCTATTCACCATAATCTACCGCGGAGAGGGGGTTTCGTCATCCCAAAAAGCACGACGAGCCACAAAATAAGGCCTCATTCTAAGGCAAAAACCGCGGTATTTCGCCGTCCCTAGCAGATATTGCGGATTGAGCACAAGCCACACACAACAAAACCTCTCCAGCCGCAAAATCGCTTTGCAGAGGAGGTCGGTTCCGAAACTTGGCTGGCCACTGCCCGGCCTGCTGAATCGCCGCGTTTGCCGCGGGCGTTAAGCACAACTTAACGGGTGACCGGGGCGCTGTCACGCCCTCTTTGCCCGTTCCGGCTGAATTGATTTGCGGCGCTCGTCCCGGCTTTACCAGTTGTCGCGGAACCAGCGCACCGCACGGCCCAGGGTGCCTGCCGGATGGCGGCCTGCGGGCATCTCGAAATCCCACCATTCATCCTGCGGATGGGCGGCAAACAGGCACAGCCCCACGGCTGAGGCAAAGCCCGGCCCGGTGGCCGACTGCGGCAGGCCATGGACACGCAGCGGGCGGCCCAGTCGCACCTGCTGGCCGAGAATGCGGCTGGCCAGCCCGTCCAGCCCCATGATCTGGCTGGAGCCGCCGGTCAGCACGATCTGCTGGCTGGGCAGGTACTCGAACCCGGCCGCATCCAGCCGTGCCCGCACCTCTTCCAGGATTTCCTCGACGCGGGGGCGCATGATGCCGATCAGCTCCGCCCGGCTGACGGTGCGCCGGTCGTGCTCCCAGTCGCCGGTGTCGCCGCCGATGTCGATGATTTCACGGTCGTCGGCGCCGGTGGCATGCACCCCGCCGTTGAAGGTCTTGATCCGCTCCGCATTGGCCATCGGGATCCCCAGGCCCATCGAAATGTCGCTGGTGATATGGTCGCCGCCCAAGCGCACTGCGTCCGCGTAGATCATGTGTTTCTTCATGAAGATCGAGATCGACGTGGCGCCGCCGCCCATGTCGATACAGGCCGCGCCCAGTTCCTGCTCATCCTCGACCAGCGCCGAAAAGCCGGAGGCATAGGCAGAGGAGGCAATCCCCGCCAGCTCCAGGTCGCAGCGCTGGATGCAGCGCACCAGGTTCTGCACCGCGATGGCGTCCACCGTCAGCATGTGCATATCGACCGCCAGCGTCTGCCCCATCTGGCCGCGCGGATCGCCCAGGCCGGAGCGGTTGTCGAGTGCGAAGTTCACCGGCTGCGCATGCAGCACCTCGCGCCCCGCCCCGTATTCCGGCACCTCGCAGGAGGCCAGCACCTGCGCCACCTCATGCTCGGAGACCACCTGCCCCTCAAGGTCCAGCTTGGCATCCAGCCCGTAGGAGCGCGGATTGGCGCCGGAGAAACAGGCGATCACATGATCGACCCGCACTTCTGCCATTTTCTGCGCCGCCTGCACCGCGGTGCGGATCGCACGCTCGGTCTCCTGCATGGCGTTGATCTCGCCGAACTGCACGCCGCGCGAACGGGTTGTTGCGGCGCCGATCACCCGGAACCCGGACTGCCCGGCCAGGGCCCCGATGGAGCCGTCCTCGCTGAGCCGCCCGGTGCCGCCAAAGCGCAGCACCAGGCAGGCGATCTTGGAACTGCCCACGTCCAGAATGGCCACCACGCCGCGCTGCATCGCCTGACGCCGCATCTGCCGCATCGCCCGTTGCGATTGATAAAGATCTGTCATGTTACTGCCCGCCCCCGTTCAACTGCCGGATCCGCCACCAGTTTTCCACTGAGTTTTCGGTCATCCGCACGGTGGGGCGCCCAGCCAGACGCATATCCACCGCTGCCACATCGCGTTCCAGCAAATCCTGCACTTCACTGACCGCCAGCACCCGCTCCAGCGCCCGGACCGGGTTCTTGGCCGGCAGCATGATGCGCTGCTTGCGGTCCAGCACCACGTCCCAGCGGCGTTCGCCGACACGCACCAGCCCGCGCAGCCGCGGCCCCAGCGGTTTTGCGGCCGCAAACAGCCGCAGCGCCTGCGCCGCATGGCCGGCAGCCCCCTTGCCCGCAATCAGCGGCAGGTCCGGATGCAGGCTGCGGCGGCCGAGCTCGGCCACGTGAATACCGTTTTCGTCCAGCAGCGCCAGCCCCTCGCGGCTGCGCCAGATCAGCGCCGGCTCGCGTTCCTCAACATCGACCTGCAGGATGCCGCCAGGACGGATCCTGACGCTGGCGGTCTTTACTGGGTCCAGCCCGGTGATTACGTCACGGATCTGCTCCAGATCCAGATCGAAGGAGCTGACCGGGAAATCCAGCGGCACCACCTCGCGGATGTCGCGCGCCACGCTGACGCCGGCACCGTCCACCGCCATCACCTTGACCATGAATTCGGGCCGTTCCTGGATCGCGGCGCGGGCATCATTATAAAGCCCCACCAGCGTATCGCGCCGGGCCTCATCCGCCAGATAGGCGCTGCCGGCTGCAAAAACCAGGCAAAACGGAACCCCGAAACGCAGGCCGAAGCGGATGCCCGGCGTCAGCATCCAGCGCTGCAAACGGTACTTCAGCCTCGACGGCGCCGGGTCGCAGCGCCCTTCCTCCGGCTTGCGGAACCAGCTCCTCAGCGGTTGCATGACGCATCCTCCACCATCCAGGCGCAGAGCTGGCCAAAGGTCATGCCGCAGTGGGCGGCCTGCTCCGGCGCCAGCGAGGTCGGCGTCATGCCGGGCTGGGTATTTGTTTCAAGCAGAACAAGCCCGCTGGCGCCGCGCGCCTCATCCCAACGGAAATCGGTGCGGCTGACACCGCGGCAGCCCAGCACCTCATGCGCCTTCAGGGCGTATTCCAGACACAGGTCAAAGATTTCCCGCGGCAGATCCGCAGGCAGCACATGGCGCGATCCGCCGGGCTTGTACTTGGCATCATAGTCATACCAGCCGTCGGTCAGAATGTCCGTGACGGTCAGCGCCCGGTCCCCGACCACGGTGGTGGTCAGCTCGCGCCCCGGCGCGTAGGTCTCGACCATCACCTCGGCCGGCATTTCCTGCGACAGCTGCGGCGGACCGTTGGCGGCCTCATGCACGATATAGATGCCGACGCTGGACCCCTCATTGTTGGGCTTCACCACATAAGGCGGGGCCATGACATGGCCTGCGCTCACATCATCCTTGGCGAACAGGCCGCTTTCAACCACCGGCAGCCCGGCGGCGCGGTAAACCTCCTTGGAGCGCTGCTTGTCCATTGCCAGCGCCGAGGCCAGCACTCCGGAGTGGGTATAGGGGATCTGCAGCCATTCCAGCACGCCCTGGACGCAGCCGTCCTCGCCCCAGCGCCCGTGCAGCGCGTTGAAAACCACATCCGGCTTCACATCCAAAAGGCGCGCGTGCAGGTCGGCGCCTGCATCCACCTCGACAATCTCGAATCCCTCACCGCGCAAAGCGGCCGCGCACTCACGGCCACTGGACAGCGATACCTCGCGTTCGGCTGACGGTCCGCCCATCAGCACCGCGACTTTCGGGAGTGCCCTGCTCGACTTACTCACCACGAAACGCCTCAATATACGCGGGGCTTTTTGCCCCTGTTTCTTGGGACCCGTTGCAGGCCCGCCTTATAATTTTGCGCCGGATTTATCCCGGCTGATCCTTGCAGGGCTGGACACCCCTGAAACCGGCGGTGCCTTGCCGCCTGTGCGGCACCGTAACGCCCAAAATCTTACCGGTGCATTAACAGTGCCTTTACCACGGTTAAGATTTCCGCTTCCCGGACCTGTGCCAAGCCCTGTTCCTTCTCCAGCTGCCGGTGCAGAAGCCTTTGCCGGCGCTCAAGATTTCCGGTTATTCGGGAAGCGGATCACCTATCCGCATGATTTCCCACTCTAGCGTGATGCCCGAATCCTCGTAAACCTTTTTCCGCACATCTTCGCCCAGCCCCTCCAAATCTGCGGCAGTTGCGCCACCCGTATTGATCAGGAAGTTGGAATGCTTCTCGCTCATCTGCGCGCCGCCGCGCCGCGCACCGCGCATGCCCGCGTTGTCGATCACCTTCCAGGCCTTGAGGTCATGAACGTCGTCGGCGCGCCCGGTTGAGGAGAACCCCGCCGGATTGCGGAAGGTGGAGCCGGCCGAGCGGTCCCTGGTCGGCTGGGTATCGTCCCGCTTCTGCAACTGCGCCGCCATCCGGGCGTGCAGCTCTTCCGGGTCTCCCTTAGCGCCGCGCAGGGTGGCTGAGACCAGCACCGCGCCCTCCGGGAATGCGGTTTGCCTGTATTGGAAAGCCAGTTCTTCCGCGCCGATCTCCCGGATCTCGCCTTGGCGGGTGACGATGGTAGCCGACACGAATACATCCGCCGTATAGCTGCCATAGCAGCCCGCGTTCATCCGCACCGCGCCGCCGATGGAGCCGGGAATGGTGCGCAGGAAGGTCAGGTCAATCCCCGCATCCGCCGCGCGCTTCGCTACATGCGCATCCAGCGCCGCGGCGCCCGCGGTCACTGTATCGCCGTCAGCTTCAATACTGTTGAACCCGCGGCCCAGACGGATCACCACAGCCCGCATGCCGCCGTCGCGCACGATCAGATTGGAGCCGACGCCCATCGGAAAAACCCGCACGCCCGGGTCCAGCTGGCGCAGGAAATCAGCCAGGTCATCAACATCCGCAGGCTGAAACAGATAGTCAGCCGGGCCGCCGACCCGCAGCCAGGTCAGTTCCGCAAGCGGCTTCTGCCCAGTAAGGCGGCCACGCACCGCCGGAAGTATAGCTTGATCTTGCGCCGCCATCGCCGCTTCCGCCCCAAGTTCCATCCTACAAACGCGCATAGTCCGTAAACAAGATGGCCGCGGAAATAAAGGGACAACGCAACCTCGCGGAAATCATGGATGTGATCAGCAAAACACTGCTTCTGCTCCAGCCAGACCAGCATGGCCAGCCAGCCTGCTGCAGCCAATGCCGCCAGCCAATGCCGCCGGAAGCGGCCGAGGTAATAAAAGCCAAGCAGCCACATCAGGCCAAAGGACAGCCAAATTGCAGAAACGGCGATCATTGCCTGCCTCCACCGCCGGAAAGCACGTACCGGCATCAAACGGGTTACAAAGAGTATTCCCGCCTGAGTATCAGGCCAACCGGAAGAAAAGGTTAAACCTTTCGATCCGGCAGCCCTTTTGTGAAGTTTTACCGGCCCAACGCGCGTTTAACCCAGCGCCCGAAATACAGCACCGGCCAGCGCAGCACCGACATCCCCGCCAAGAGCACAGCCAGCCCCCACCAGGGGCCGTTTTCATAGGTCACATACCCCAGCAACGGAATGCCCAGCGCAATCAGCACATAGGCCCGCCGCCAGTGGTTGTCGCGGCTGGGGATCATCGCCAGCACGTTTGCTGCCAGCGCCCAGACGGCGGCCAGGGTCAGTGACAGCGTCATCCTCTTAGCGCTCCAGCCGTTCCGGCAGGCCGTTGGCCCAGGTGCTGATGGTGCCGGCGCCAAGGCAGACAACCATGTCGCCGGGGCGCGCCTGCTCGCGCACCAGGCGCTCCAAATCTTCCTCGTTCAAGATGGCACGGGCGTGGCGGTGGCCGTGGCGGATCAACCCCTCGACGAGGTCATCGCGACTGGCGCCCTCAATCGGCTCTTCGCCGGCCGCGAACACTTCGGCGATTGCCACCACGTCCGCCTCGTTGAAGCAGGCGCAGAAATCTTCGAACAGGTTCGACAGGCGCGAATAGCGGTGCGGCTGATGCACCGCGATCACCCGGCCCTCACAAGCCTGGCGCGCCGCCTTCAGCACTGCGGCAATCTCCACCGGGTGGTGGCCGTAATCGTCAATGATGGTGACGCCGTTCACCTCGCCCACCTTGGTGAAGCGGCGGTTGACGCCGCCAAAGGCCGCCAGCGCCTCGCGGATCTCAACACTGTTCATGCCCAGATGCCGCGCCACTGCCACCGCAGACAGCGCGTTGGAGACATTGTGGTCCCCCGGCATCGGCAGGGTGCAGCCCTCGATCACCCGGTCCTCGGCCTGCAGTACCACGTCGAAATGCGCAACGCCGCCCTTGTAGGTCAGATTGACGGCGCGCACATCCGCCTGCGCATTGAAGCCATAGGTCACCACCCGGCGGTCGGAAATCCGGCCCACCAGCGCCTGCACCTCGGGGTGGTCGGTGCAGCAGACAGCCACACCGTAGAACGGGATGTTGGAGACAAACTCCAGGAAGCCGTCGCGCAGCGTGTCGAAGTCGCCCCAGTGCTCCATATGCTCAGGGTCGATATTGGTCACTACAGCGATGGTTGCAGGCAGCCGGTTGAAGGAGCCGTCGCTCTCATCCGCCTCGACCACCATCCATTCGCCCTGCCCCATCCGTGCGTTGGAGCCATATGCGTGAATGATGCCGCCGTTGACGATGGTCGGGTCAAAGCCGCCGGCCACCATCAGTTCGGCCATCATGGTGGTGGTGGTGGTCTTGCCGTGGGTGCCGGCAATGGCGACGTTGGACTTGAGCCGCATCAGCTCTGCCAGCATGTCGGCGCGGCGCACCACCGGAAGGCCGCGCAGACGCGCTTCGTCCAGCTCCGGGTTGCCCGGCTTGATTGCAGAGGAGATCACCACAACCGCGGCCTCCTCAAGGTTCTCCGCCTTCTGGCCCACGAAAATCCGCGCGCCCAGCTTCTCCAGCCGCTGGGTGATCTTGGAGGACTTCAGGTCCGAGCCCTGCACCATGTAGCCGAGGTTCAAGAGCACCTCGGCGATGCCCGACATGCCGATGCCTCCGATACCCACGAAATGGATCGGGCCGACGTCGCCAGGCAGTTTGGTTGCAGGGTTCATGATCGTTATCCTTCCTCGGCCAGTTGCTCCACCAGTGCTGCCAGACGTTCGGCGGCATCGGGGACCCCGGCGCTCAGTGCAGCGGTTGCCATCTGGGTGGCAGCCTGCGGGTTACTCAGAATCGCGCCCATATGCTCTGCCAGCACCGGGATATCAAGGGCGCTTTCGGGAATCATCACGGCAGCATTGGCATCGACCAGACCGCGGGCATTGGCGCTCTGGTGGTCGCCTGCAGCGGCGGCAAAGGGGATCAGGATCGACGGCCGCCCGACGATCGAGATATCCGCGACCGAGGAGGCGCCTGAGCGCGAGATCACCAGCTGCGCCTCCGACATGCGAGCGGGCACATCGGTGAAAAACGTCTGCACATCGGCATTTATGCCGTGTTCGGCATAAAACGCACTGACCCGCTGCAGGTCCTCCTCGCGCGCCTGATGCGACACGCGCAGGTGCCTGCGGATCTCTTCCGGCAGCGCCGCCACAGCAGCGGGGACCACGTCGGACAGGATGCGCGCACCCTGGCTGCCGCCCATCACCAGCAGCGACATCGGGTAATCCCCCGGCGGGATATAGCCGGCGCCGGCTCGTTCCTTCACCGCGCTGCGGACCGGGTTGCCCACATGCTCATGCGCAACGCCTTCTGGCAGCGCGGTCGGCCAGGTGCCGCAAGCCACGCCCGCGACGCGGGTGGCAAAGATCTGGTTGACGCGGCCCAGCACGCCGTTCTGCTCATGGATCATCCGCGGCAGTTTCAGCAGCGTTGCCGCCCCCAGCGCCGGGATCGACGGGTAGCCGCCAAAGCCGATCACCGCATCGGGGCGGTCACTGCGCATCTGCATCGCCATCGACAGGACGCCGCCGGCAATCTTCGGCGCCACCAGCGCCTTGGCCAGCAGACCGCCGCGGGCAAAAGTGGCAGAGGACACCTGCGAGATTTCCACTGCGCTGGGGAAGGACGCGGTGTAGCGCGCGCCGCGCGCATCCGTCGACAGCTTCACCCGCCAGCCGCGTGCCAGCATCATCTCGGCCAGCGCCTGTGCAGGAAACATATGGCCGCCGGTTCCCCCGGCAGCCATCAAAAGCATTTTCTGTGCCATCGCAGCTGGTCTCTTTTCTTATCTCGTCAGCGGCCGCGGCCGTTCAGGTAATCGGCAATCCCGCCCTGCGGGCGCGTCCGGGTAAAGGCCAGGAGCATACCCACCGCGATCCCGGTGGCAATCAGCGAAGATCCGCCATAGCTGACAAACGGCAAAGTCATGCCTTTGGCGGGCAAGAGCCGCACCGCAACCCCCATGTTGATCATCGCCTGCACACCGAACATGCACACAAGGCCAGTGCCTGCGAGGCGGATGAAGGTATCGCGCTCGCGCATCAGCCGGAACAGCGAGCGCACCACGATAGAGGCGTAAAGCGCAATCAGCACCGCCACCAGCACCAGCCCGTATTCCTCTGCCGCGACGGCAACGATGAAGTCGGTGTGCGCATCGGGCAGCGACCATTTCACCTGCCCCTCGCCAACGCCGACCCCGAACAGCCCGCCCTCGCGGATCGCGTTGGTGGCATAGCCCAGCTGGGTTGTGGGATCGACATCCGGGTTCAGGAAGCCGTCGATGCGGCGGGCGAAGTGTTCCGAGCTGTTATAGGCGAAGACACCGCCCATCACGACCACGGCGGCCATGCAGACCAGCAGCAGCATCGGCGCCCCGGCAACGAAATACATTACCCCCCAGCCGAACAAGATCAGGCTCGCCTGGCCGAAATCCGGCTGCAAAACCAGCATCATCACCACCATCATGCACAGTGCAAAGGACATCAGCGTGCCCGGCGGGCCGTTGATTTGCTGGCTTGCCGCAATCATCCAGGCGGCCACCACGATGAAACCGGGCTTCAGGAATTCCGAGGGCTGCAGCGAGGCAAAGCCAAGCGAGTACCAGCGCACCGCGCCCTTGCCGAAATCGGTGCCGAAAATCGGCAGGAAGGCCAGCGCCACAAAGGCCACGGCAAAACCCAGCACTGCCAGCCGCCGCACCAGCGTGGGCGACATCACCGAGGTGATCAGCATCGCCATCAGCGCCGTCAGGCCGAAAACCGCCTGCCGCTGAACATAGTGGAAATTTCCGAACCCGTTTCTTTCTGCAAGCGGCACCGAGGCGGCAAGCCCCAGCAGCAGCCCGATCACGAACAGCATCAGGATGCAGGACATTGTCCATTTATCCAGCGTCCGCCACCACTTGGGAAGAATCGGTTCACCAGCCTGCACGGGAACCGCGCCATAGACCATCTCAGTCATGGGAATACCGCCACTATATGCCTCGTTCCGCCCCATTTTTCGGGGTCTCACAGAAACTGTAACGATTCGTGAGCCGCGGCGCCAGAAAAAGAACACAGTTCGGCAAGAATCCACCGCCCGCGCGGCGGCCCGTCTTGACAGGCAGGAAGCCGCCCGCCTGCCAGCGCCAATCCGCCGGGCCGCGCCCGCCGGCCTGCCCCTTGCGCCACCACCAGTTCCGTGGTGGATGCGCGCCATGCGGATAAACACCCTGATTCTCGGCGCCGGCGCGGCTGGCATGATGTGCGCGGCCCGCGCGGGCGGCAGCACATTGGTGATTGACCACGCCAAGGCGCCGGGTGAAAAGATCCGCATTTCCGGCGGCGGCCGCTGCAACTTCACCAATATGTATGCAGAGGCGAAGAACTACCTCTCTGCCAATCCGCATTTCTGCAAATCGGCACTGGCGCGCTATACCCAGTGGGATTTCATCGAACTGGTAGACCGCCACGGCATCGCCTGGCACGAAAAGACCCTGGGCCAGCTGTTCTGCGACGGCTCCTCCAAACAGATCATCGCCATGCTGGTTGAGGAGATGCGGGCGGCCGGCGCCGACCTGTGGCTGCACACCGCTGTTGAGGCCGTGGAGCGGACCGCAGACGGCTATAACGTCCGGCTGCTGCGCGAGGGCAAGGCGCAGACCGTCACCTGCCGCAACCTGGTGCTGGCGACCGGCGGCAAGTCGATCCCCAAGATGGGCGCCACTGGCCTCGCCTATGACCTTGCCCGCCAGTTCGGACTTGAGGTGACAGAGACCCGCGCAGGCCTGGTGCCTTTCACATTCCCCGACGGGCGGTTCCAGCCGCTGGCGGGCGTCTCGCTTCCTGCGCGTCTCAGTAACGCGCGCACCTCCTTCGACGAAGCGCTCTTGTTCACGCACCGCGGCCTTTCCGGGCCTTCGGTGCTGCAGCTCTCCTCCTACTGGCGCGAGGGCGAGGAGATCACGGTCAACCTGATCCCGGAAACGCCGCTTTATGCTCTCCTGCGCGACCAGCGTCAGACCGAAGGCCGCCGCGACCTGACAACCGAACTTTCCCGCCACCTGCCCGGCAAGCTGGTGGATTTCCTTGCCCCGCAGCTGGGCCTCAAGGGCCGCCTGGCGGACCAGTCCGACGCCGCGCTTCAAGGCTTAAGCGAAGCCCTGCAAACCTGGCATCTGCTGCCCGCCGGCACCGAGGGCTACCGCACCGCCGAAGTCACCCTAGGCGGCATCTGCACCGATGACCTCTCCTCCAAAACCATGGAGGCCAAGGCCGCCCCCGGGCTCTATGCAATCGGCGAAGCAGTGGACGTGACCGGCTGGCTCGGCGGCTACAATTTTCAATGGGCCTGGGCGTCGGGCCATGCCGCGGGCACCGCCATCGCCGCCAAAGGCTGAACTCGGCTTGACTTCCGGCAATGCTCCGCTCATATAGTTATCATGATAACTTAAATGGAGCGTGCCATGACTTCCCCATTTCAATTAGTCGCCAAAATCACCCCGAAGCAGGAGCACATGCAGGATGTGCGCCAAAGCCTGCTGGACATTCTGGAGCCGACCCGGGCCGAACCGGGCTGCCTGAAGTTCCTGCTGGCCGAAGGCCGCGATGGCGATTGCTTCTATCTGGACGAAGAATGGGCCAGCGACGACGCCTTGGCGGCGCATTACGCAGCAGATTACATCACGCCGGTCTTCGCCAAATACGAGGCTTGGCTTGCCGCCCCGGTGGAAATCCACAAGATGACCCCGCTGGCCTGACGCGAATGTTCTTCCTCAAGGACCTGCCATCGCAGCAAATGGTCGGCACCTATGCCGAGGCTTACGGTGCCGACCCGGCCCATATCAGCGGCGCGCTTCTGATGATGCGCCGCGCCAGCCTTCTGATCCGCAGCCTGGAAGCCTTTTTCGCAGCACAAGGCCTGTCCCAGCTGCGGTTCCTTGTGCTGATCGTGATCGACCGGGAACCGGACCGCGACTGGCTGAGTCCAAACGAGATCGCCGAGCGCATCGACGTGTCCAAACCGGTGATGACCCGCACCCTGCAATCGCTGCAGAAAGACGGGCTGATAACCATATCGGCAAGCCCTTCCGACGGGCGGTCAAAAAAGGCCAAGCTGACAGCAGAAGGCCGCCACCGGCTCAAAGAGACTCTTCCCGGCTACTTCAAGATTTTGTCACAGGAAATGTCCAAAGGCTGAGTTGCTGGGTTTTCCTCTTGGGCGAGAATGAAATCCTCCTTCTCTCAATTCAGCCTTCACCCGGCGAATTCTGCCACCTCCGCCAGCAGCCAGCTGCGGAAGGCTGCTATGGCCGGGGCATCGCGGCGCGCCTCCGGGTAAACCAGCCAGACAGAGATATCATCCTCCGTCACCAGATCGAACGGCTGCACCAGCGCGCCGCTGGCAATCAGGCCGCGGGCATAGGCCGGTGTCAGCAAGCAAGCGCCCTGGCCCGCAAGCGCCGCCTGCACTTCCAGCATCTGGGTGCCCAGGCTGTGCTGCTCCGCCGGTTTTGGCGGCGCCACCCCCGCAGCCCGGAACCACAGGGCCCAGGCCGGGTCGCCGGCATCCACCCGCGGAACCCGCAGCAGGTCGGCGGGGTCTCTTATGGGGCCATAGGCCTCCATCAGCGCAGGCGTCATCAGCGGCGCATAGCTGCCGCGGATCAGCAGGTCCGCCGCCAGCCCCGGCCAGCTGCCGCGCCCGGCCCGGATCGCGACGGTGGCCTCCCCCGCCAGCAAGTCCGCCACCCTCGGATTGACGTCCACCCGTGTGGTGATGCCCGGATGCGCGACCTGAAACTGCCCCAATCGAGGCGCCAGGATGAAGGCCGCAAAACTGGTGAGGGTGCTGATCACCAGCTCCTCGCCGCCGCCGCGCAGGTCTGCCCAGCCTTGGCGCAGCAGGTCCAGAGCCTCGGCAGCATGCCGCTGCAACAGCTTGCCCGCGGCCGTGGGTTCCACCCCGCGCGGCAACCGTTTGAAAAGGGGCTGGCCGGCCCGGTCCTCCAGCAGCTTGATCTGGTAACTGACCGCGGCTTGCGTCATCGCAAGTTCCTCCGCCGCGCGGCTGAAACTGCCCAGCCTGGCCGCGGCCTCAAAAACGCGCACCGCCTGCAGCGGCGGCAAGGGAGTTACAGAGCGTTCCATAAAGGGAGCTTATACCAGCACCGCTGAGATTCAATTGGTCATTGGCGCAGCAAGCGCCCACATCTTGTTCATACAGAACAAGGATTGCCATCATGGCTGAATTGCTTTCGCAGATGAACCTCTGGCACGTTATCAATGGATTTTTTGCCTCTCCCCGCCGCCGGGGCGATCAGGCCAGCCAAACCGCCAGTCAACAGCTGGCCCGCAGGCGGCTGAGCCACCTGCCCGAGCACCTGCTGCGGGACATCGGCCTGTGAGTCGACCAGTGAGACTGGCTCAGGAAGTCGGCCGGGGCATCCTGCCCCGCCGACTTTGCTCATTCCCCGATGAACACCTTGTTGCTCGGCGTCACGCCGCGGGTATAGGTGCAGAAGGTGTCATGCGCCTCGGGAGTGGTGGTGTGGATCTTGATATTGGTGATCACCTCCACCGCGCCGAACTCCAGGCAGGCTTTCTCTGCCTGCTTGACGATCTCCAGCAGGTGATCCAGCTCCCCCTTCATGGTGGTTTCCATCGCTCCCACCTGGAACGGCACGCCTGCGGATTTCACCACGGCAATCGCCGCATCCACCGCCTCAAAGTTGTTGCCCTCGCGCAGCCGCGGAATGACCTGAAATGCCAGCATAACGGTGTTTTCTGTTGAAGAGCCTGCGGTCATGCCTGTTTCCTCCTGCGGCTTAGCCAAGCCGCGATTTCACTTCTGAAACGAAATCATCGCCGCGCTGCTCAAAATTGTCGTACTGGTCAAAGCTTGCAGCGGCGGGTGCCAGCAGCACCGTATCACCGGCCTCAGCCTCCTCCATGGCGCGCTCCACCGCTGCGGCCATGGTGGTGCAGACTTCCGCCTCCACGTCCAGCTGCAGCGCGAACCCTGCCGCCTCGCGGCCGATCACATAGGCCTTTTGCACATTACCGGTCTGCCCCTTCAGCGCATCCAGCCCGCCGTCCTTTTCCAGCCCGCCGCAGATCCAGCGGATGTTCTTGAAGGCGCTCAGCGCCTTCACCGCGCTGTCCAGGTTGGTGGCCTTGCTGTCATTCACATAGCGCACGCCATCTGCCTCGGCGATGGTCTGGCTGCGGTGCGGCAAGCCCGGGAAGGTCGCCATCGCCTCGCCGATCAGCCGCGGCGCCAGTCCCAGGGTGCGCGCCGCAGCATAGGCCGCGCAGGCGTTCTGGTGATTATGCGCGCCCGGCAGGCCCATCATCTCACGCAGGTCGACCGAGGCCGCCTGCCGCCCCTTGCGGTACTCGCTCAGGAACCCTTTGCGGGCAAAGACCTGCCAGCCCGGCCCGGTCAGCTTGCGCGCGGCGGACACCCGGATCACCCGGTCGTCCCCCAGCCCTTCGGACAGCTGGCCCGCCAGGAACAGCCCCTCATCCTCGTCGATGCCAATGACCGCGCGGTCCGGCCCGCCTTCGGCAAAGAGGCGCCGTTTGGAAGCGAAATAGCCGCCCATGCCACCATGCCGGTCCAGATGATCGGGCGACAGGTTGGTGAAGACCGCCACATCCGGGGTCAATGCGCGGGCGAGTTCGGTCTGATAGCTGGACAGCTCCAGCACCACAACGCCGCCCTCGCCCGGCGGGTCGATGTCCAGCACGCCGCGGCCGATATTGCCCGCCAGCTGGCTGTCGCGGCCCGCCTCCTGCAGGATGTGGTGCAGCAGCGCCACCGTGGTCGACTTGCCGTTGGAGCCTGTCACCGCCACCACCTTGGGCGGCTGCTCAAACATCTGCCACTCAGCATCAGCAAAGGAGAGGAAGAACAGCCCGATGTCATTGTCCACCGGTACGCCCGCCTCAATCGCCGCGCGGATCACCGGGTTGGGCTTGGGATAGAGATGCGGAATGCCGGGTGAGGTGATCAGCGCCGCCACATCGTCAAAGGCACCGGCTTTATGCAGGTCGCGGCAGTCAAAACCTTCTGCCTCAGCTGCCTCGCGCGCGGCCGGGTTGTCGTCCCAGCACAGCGGCACTGCATCGCCTGCCCGCAAGGCCCGTGCGGTTGCCAGGCCCGATCGCCCCAGACCCAGCACAGCAACTTTCGCGCCTTCATAACCTTTGACCGGGATCATCACCTGCCCTCCCATATGTCTATTGCCAGAACCGCTATCCGATCCCGCAGGCCTTTGCCAGTGCCGTCAGATTGACAAGCCGCGGCCCTTGCCGGAGATTCCGCGCAAATCAAGAAGGAAGGATTGCCCCTTGGCTGCGGATATGCAGGTTTTGCTAAACCGGATCAGTGCTGAAATGCAGAGCCACACCGACCGCGGCGCCGTCGCCAGCTATATCCCGGAGCTGGGGCAGGTTGATCCCAACCAGTTCGCCATCGCGGTGGCCACTGCCGATGGCGGCCTGTTCCACGCGGGCGACGCGCTGACCCGGTTTTCCGCCCAAAGCATCACCAAGGTCTTCACCCTCGCCATCGCGCTGGGGCGCGCAGGCGACCAGCTGTGGAACCGGGTCGGGCGCGAGCCCTCGGGCACCGCCTTCAATTCCATCGTCCAGCTGGAGCATGAGCGCGGCCGCCCTCGCAATCCCTTTGTCAACGCAGGCGCCATCGTCACCACGGATGAGCTGCTGGCCGGCCGCGCGCCCAAGGAAGCGCTGGCGGAAATCCTCGCCTTCATCCGCGCCGCTGCAGGGGACGAGGACATCCACATCAACAAGGCGGTGGCCAGCTCGGAAACCCGCCACGGCCACCGCAACTTTGCCCTTGCCAATTTCCTGGCATCTTTCAGCAACCTCAAAAACACGCCAGAGAAAACACTGGGCACCTATTTCCACCAATGCGCCACTGAACTGACAACAGTACAGCTGGCCAAGGCCGGCCGCTTCCTGATCGGCGGTGGTGCGAAACCGGTGCTGGTGTCGCAAGGCAGGGTACGGCGGCTCAATGCGCTGATGCTGACCTGCGGCCATTACGACGGCTCGGGAGAGTTCGCCTATCGCGTCGGCCTGCCCGCCAAGAGCGGGGTTGGCGGCGGCATTCTGGCGATTGTGCCGGGCAAGGCCAGCATCGCGGTCTGGTCGCCGGGGCTGGACCACAACGGCAACTCCAAGCTTGGTACTGAGGCGATGGAGGTTTTGGCGCGCGAAATGGACTGGTCGGTGTTCTGAAGGCCGCGCGGGTGTTGCGTACCCACCGTACGCTGCCCTCACCGCATCTTCACTCCGTCAGGTTAGTCTCCAAGCGTTGCAACGCGAAGATCAGGAGACCGGCCCCCTCAGACCACCTCTTCATTGGGTGCAGGGCGGGCCCGCATAGGCCGATAGACGGGCTCAGCCCCTTGGCAAGTGCTGTCCGATGCTCCGCCCCTCCGGCGGCGCCGCCTTCTTCCTCAAAGACAAACCGCCCTCAGCAGCAGCCCCGGGCGGTTCAATGAAATGAGAGTTCAAACTGCCCCGCCGGCGTGACGGCGCGGCAGCCAAACGGCGTGTCTTAGCGCACTTTCAAGGTCGCCAGCCCGATCATCGCCAGGATCAGCGAGATGATCCAGAAGCGGATCACGATCTGCGGCTCGGCCCAGCCCTTCTTCTCGTAATGGTGATGGATCGGCGCCATCAGGAAGACCCGCCGCCCGGTGCGCTTGAAGTAGAGGACTTGGATGATCACCGACAACGCCTCGACCACAAACAGGCCGCCGACGATGGCCAGCACCAGCTCGTGCTTGGTGGCAATGGCGATTGCGCCCAGCGCGCCGCCCAGGGCCAGCGAGCCGGTGTCGCCCATGAACACCGCCGCAGGCGGCGCGTTGTACCACAGGAAGCCGAGGCCGGCACCGAACAGCGCTGAGCAGAAAATCAGGATCTCGCCGGTGCCCGGCACGTAATGCACGTCCAGATACTCGGTGAAGTCGACGCGGCCCACCGCATAGGCGATGACGCCCAGGGTGCCTGCCGCGATCATCACCGGCATGATCGCCAGACCGTCCAGGCCATCTGTCAGGTTCACCGCATTGGCAGCACCAACCACCACGCAGATCGAGAACGGCACATAGAAGATCCCGAGATTGATCAGCGTGTCCTTGAACACCGGCAGAGCCAGATGGTTTTGCAGAGGTTCCGGATGATAGGCTGCAGCCCAGATCGCCGCTATCACCGCAATCATGATCCCCAGCGCCAGCCGGACCTTGCCGGGCACGCCCTTGGTGTTCTGCTTGGACACTTTGGCGTAATCATCGGCAAAGCCGATTAGGCCGTAGGCCAGTGTCACGAACAGCACCAGCCAGACAAAGGGATTGTCCCAGCGCGCCCACATCAGGGTTGCGGTCAGCAGCGCGCCGACCACCAAAAGGCCGCCCATGGTCGGGGTGCCTGCCTTGGAAAAATGCCCCTCCGGCCCGTCATCGCGGATCGGCTGGCCCTTGCCCTGGCGCTTGCGCAGCACGTTGATCAGCGGCTTGCCGAACAGGAAGCCGAAGATCAGCGCGGTCATGAAGGCGCCGCCTGCGCGGAATGTGATGTAGCGGAAGAGGTTGAAAACATCCCCCCCGTCCGACAAAGCGGTCAGCCAATAGAGCATCTGAGCCCTTCCCTCGTTCTTTACGCGTTTTCTTGTGTGGGGGTGGAGTGACCCATTTCGCGGATGCCGTCAACAATCCTGGCCAGTGCCATGCTGAGCGATCCCTTGGCGAGCACGATGTCGCCGCCGCGGATTTCATCACCCAGGCCGGGCACTGCCTCGGCGCTGGATTGATACCAGCCGCCGCGTTTTTCCTCCGGCAAGGCATCATGCAGCGCCTGCATCAGCGGGCCGATGCAGTGGATCCTGTCGATGCCCTGCACCGCATCCAGACCGGCCAGCCCGGCGTGAAGCTCCGCCTCCTGCGGGCCAAGCTCCTTCATGTCGCCGACATAGGCGATCCTTCGCCCCTGCCCCGGCGTGGCCGCCAGCACCGCCAGCGCGGCCGCCATCGAGGTCGGATTGGCGTTGTAGCTGTCGTCCAGCAGGGTGATGGCACCGCCTGACAGCCGGACAGTCTCGCGCACGCCGCGGCCCTTGACCGGCGACCACAGGGCGAGGCTTTCAACGGCTTTAACCGGATCAGCACCCAAGGCTTCGACACAGGCCAGAGCGCCCAAGGCATTCATCGCAAAATGGGCGCCAAGGGATTGAATATGCAGCTCAACTTCGCGCCCCGCGGTGGTGGCGCGGGCAACGGTCTCCTCGCCCTCGATCCCGGCAGACATCAGGGCGTAATCGGTTGCGCTTTCGCCAAACCAGCGGGCGGTTGCGCCCAGGTCCGCGGCCACATCCCGCAGCACATCGGCCTCTGCAATGTCGGCGTTCAGAACCGCGACGCCGCCGGGCTCCAGCCCTTCCATGATCGCGGCTTTTTCGCGGGCGATACCCTCAACGTTTTCAAACGCCTCCAGATGCACTGCGGCCACGGTGGTCACCATCGCCACATGCGGGCGCGCCTGCTTTGCCAGCGGCGCGATTTCGCCGGGGTGGTTCATGCCGATCTCGATCACCGCAAACTCGGTATCGCGCGGCATCCGCGCCAGCGTCAGCGGCACGCCCCAGTGGTTGTTGTAGCTGGCCACCGCAGCATGAGTGCGGCCCTGATCGCTGAGCATCCGCGCCAGCATTTCCTTGGTCGAGGTCTTGCCGACCGAGCCAGTGACGGCAACGACCTTGGCGTTCGTGCGGGCGCGCGAGGCACAGCCCAGGGCCTCCAGCCCCGCCTGCACGTCCTCAACGATCAAGAGCGGCGCATCCGCAGGCACCCCATCCGGAACGCGGGACACCAGTGCGGCGCCTGCACCCTTCTCCAGCGCCTGCGCCACGAAGTCATGGCCGTCGCGCGCGGCTTTCAACGCGACAAACATGTCGCCGGGTTCGATGGTGCGGGTGTCGATCGACAGGCCGGAGACAGCCCAGTCCCCTTGTGCCTTTCCGCCAGTGGCGGCGGCGGCCTCAGATGCGGTCCAAAGGGTCATGCGATCCTCCCGTCCAATGCTGCCACGGCAATGCTGGCCTGCTCCACATCATCAAACGGCAGCACCGTGTCGCCGACGGTCTGACCGGTCTCATGCCCCTTGCCGCAGACGATCAGCGCATCACCCGCCTGCAGCATGTCAGCGCCGCGCAGGATCGCCTCGGCGCGGTCTCCGATCTCAATGCAATCCGGCGCGCCGCCCTTGACCGCGGCGCGGATGATGGCCGGGTCTTCGCTGCGGGGGTTGTCGTCGGTGACGATCACCACATCGGCGTTCTCATGCGCAGCCTGCCCCATCAGCGGCCGCTTGGTGGTGTCGCGGTCGCCGCCTGCGCCGACAATGGCAATCAGCCGGCCCAGCACATGCGGGCGCAGCGCCTTGATGGCGCTGGCAACGGCATCCGGCGTATGGGCGTAGTCGACAAACACGGCAGAGCCGTTGTCGCGCGATGCCGCCAGCTGCATCCGGCCGCGCACGGTGGTCAGATGCGGCAGGGTTTCAAACACCCGCTCCGGGTCCTCGCCGCCGGCAATCACCAGCCCGCAGGCGAGCAGCACGTTTTCCGCCTGGAAGCCGCCGATGAGGTTCAGCCGAACCTGATACGGCTTGTCATGCCAGGAGAACCGCACGTCCTGCCCGGTGCCGTCATAGCGCATGCCCATCAGGTTCAGATCGCCAAGGCCCCGGCCAACCGAAATCACTTCCTGCCCCCGGGCAGCGGCCACGGCACGCATCTCGGCGCCGCGCGGGTCGTTCATGTTGATGACGGCCACGCCCTCATCCGGCAGCACCCGGCGGAACAGGCCCGCCTTGGCGGTAAAATAGGCGTCGAATGTCTCGTGGTAGTCCAGATGGTCCTGGGTGAAATTGGTGAAGCCGGCAGCCGCCAGTTGCACCCCGTCCAGACGCCGCTGATCCAGCCCGTGCGAGGAGGCCTCCATCGCCGCATGGGTAACGCCTGCCTCTGCCGCGGCGGCCAGCGCGCGGTGCAGAGTGACGGGTTCCGGTGTGGTATGGGCCAACGGGTAGCTCCAGGCGCCTTCGATGCCGGTGGTGCCCATGTTGACGGCCTCATGGCCCAGCTCGCTCCAGATCTGGCGCACAAAGGTCGCAACAGAGGTCTTGCCGTTGGTGCCGGTCACTGCCACCACGGTCTGCGGCTGGCCGCCGAACCACAGGGCGGCGGCATAGGCCAGCGTCTGGCGAGGGTCTTCGACAACCACCAGGGCGGCGTGGCTTTCGTCCAGCACCTTGGCGGCGATTTCCGCCCCTGCGGCATCCGTCAGGATCGCAGTTGCGCCCTTATCCAATGCGCCCGGAATGAACTTGGCGCCATGCATCTGGCTGCCCGGCAGGGCGGCAAACAGGAAGCCTTCGCGCACTTCGCGGCTGTCCACTGCCAGTCCGGAAATCTGCGGGTCAGCGCCGCCGCGGGCAGTAAGCCCCAATTGGCTCAGTCTCAATTGGTTCTGGGGCTGGTCTGGTCTGCTGCTGCTCATGGCGGCCCTCACCTGTGTCAGTTCGAGGTGAGGGTTATACCAGTCACCTCTGCGGGTTCAACTTGCGGACGCAGCCCCAAGAGCGGCGCGACACGGCCGATCATCTCAGCCGCCACCGGGGTGGCGGTCCAGCCTGCGGTGCGGCGCTCCTCGCCGTGGGCGATGATGGAGGGCTCGTCCAGCGTCACGATCAGCACATACTTGGGGTCATGTGCCGGGAAAATAGAGGCAAAAGTGGCAATGACCTTGTCATCATAATAGCCGCCGCGGGGCTTGGGCTTGTCAGCGGTGCCGGTCTTGCCGCCCACCTGATAGCCTTCAACCTCGGCAAAAGAGGCGGTGCCTTCGCTGACCACCTTGCGCAACATCTTGCGCGCGGCCCTGGCAGATGCCTCGCTCATCACCCGCTGGCCCAGCTGCGGCGCGGTCTGTTTCAGAATCGTCGGCGCCACGTAAAGGCCGCCATTGGCCACCGCCGCATAGCCCGCCGCCAGATGCATCGGCGTGGTAGAGATGCCGTGGCCGTAGGAGATGGTCATCGCAGACAACTCCGACCAGTTGGCGGGCAGAAGGGGCTTGCCGCCAGCAGCCTCAGAAATTTCAAACGGCGTCGGCTCCAGCATTCCCATCGTTTCGAGGAAGCTTTTCTGCCGTTCCACCCCGATCTGCTGTGCCAGCCGCGCGGTGCCGATGTTGGAGGATTTAACGATGATCTTGGTCACCGACATCTCGTTTCCGTAGTTGCGGAAATCGCGGATCGCAAAGCGGCCCCAGCGCAGCGGCCCGCGGGTGTCAATCACGGTGTCGGCGTTGACCAGGCCCAGGTCCATCGCCTGCGCGGCGGTGAAGATCTTGAAAGTGGAGCCGAGCTCATACACGCCCTGCACCGCGCGGTTGAACAGCGGGCTGTCAGAGGGGTCAAAGCCGGAGGTCGGCGGGCGCGGCCGGTCGTTGGGGTCGAAGTCCGGGAAGGAGACCACCGAGATCACCTCGCCGGTGTGGGCATCCATCAGGATCGAGGTTGCGCCTTTGGCGTTCATCAGCTTCATGCCGCCATAGAGCACCTGCTCCGCCGCCGCTTGCACGGTGAGGTCCAGCGACAGCTGCAGCGGCTTGCCCGCGTTGGCGGGATCGCGCAGGTAATCGTCGAACTGGCGCTCGACTCCGGCAACGCCGATCACCTCGGCGGCGTTCACGCCTTCCTTGCCGAAACCGGCCCCGCCCAGCACGTGAGCCGCCAGGCTGCCGTTTGGATACAGGCGCATCTCGCGCGGGCCGAACATTAGGCCGGGATCGCCGATGTCATGGACGGCCTGCAGCTGCTCAGGGCTGATTTTCTTCTTCACCCACAAAAACTTGCGCTTGCCGGTGAAATCCTTGATCAGGCGCCCGCGGTCGAGATCGGGGAAAATCTCCACCAGCTTTTCCGCGGCACCGATTGGGTCGATCATCTGCGGCGGCTGGGCATAGAGAGAGTGCGTTTCAAAATTGGTGGCCAGCAGGCTGCCGTTGCGGTCAACGATATCGGCGCGCTGCGCGGCGATGGCTGCGCCGGGGACGCTGGCGACGGGCTCGGCCGGTTCCGACACTGCGGTCATGCCCATGCGGGCGATGATGGCGCCGAAGGCGCAGACGAAAAACAGGCCCAGCACCAGGAGCCGCCCTTCGGAGCGCTGGCGGGCCTGCACCTGCATTTCCTGATGGCGCAGGGAGATGTTTTCTTCTTCGATCACATCCGGGTTTTCACCGCTTGCGCGGGCGTGGAGGATGCGGGCCAGCGGGCGGAGCGGCGTGCGGATCATGGCTGGCTCCCGTCTGAGTTCTGGCCGGCATTGAGGCCAGAGACTTCGACCTCGTTGGTGATCTCCAGTTC
The DNA here is from genome assembly GCF_000813965.1 of Leisingera sp. ANG-M7. Lineage (GTDB taxonomy): Bacteria > Pseudomonadota > Alphaproteobacteria > Rhodobacterales > Rhodobacteraceae > Leisingera. Next base: position 555,375 of record NZ_JWLI01000001.1, read on the forward strand.
CGGCGGCGCCGGGTAGGAGACCTCGTCCACGCGGCCGAACTGATCCGGACGCAGCGGCAAGAGACCGAGGCTGTCGAAGTTGATGTCGGCCAGATCGCGCAGGCGCTGCGGCCGGTTGAGATAGGCCCATTCGGCGCGCAGCACACTCAGACGGACCTGCGCCGCGCCGATTTCACGCTGCAGCGCGCGGGTGTCTTTCAGCACCTGCTGGGTGGCATAGTTTTCGCGGTAGGCCCAGAAGGCGAGGCCGAAGACGGCCAGGCAAGTTGCGGCATACAGCAAAGTCTTCATTTGCGCGCCTCTTTCAGCTGCGGCATTCCAAGTTCCTTGGCCGAGATTGGCCCGGGTTCAGCATCGGTGCGGCGCCCGACCCGCAGACGGGCGGAACGGGAGCGCGGGTTTTCGGCCAGTTCCTGATCGTCCGGCCCCACCGCCTTGCGGGTGACCAGTTCGAACTGTGACGGCGCTTCTTCCTGCTCCGGCGCCCAGCGGTTTGCGCGGCCGGTCTTGCCTGCGCGGTGCTGGAAGAAGCGTTTGACCATCCGGTCCTCGACCGAGTGGAAGGTGACAACCGCCAAGAGCCCGCCGGGCTTCAGCGCCCGTTCAGCGGCCAGAAGACCCTCGAACAGTTCCTCATATTCGGCGTTCACCGCGATGCGCAGGCCCTGAAAGCTGCGGGTCGCAGGGTGCGACTGGCCGGGCTTGGGGCGCGGCAGGCAGCTTTCGATGATTTTGGCCAGGCGCAGGGTGGTCGTGATCGGTTCGATTGCCCGTTCTTTTACAATCGCCTTGGCAATGCGGCGGCTGGCGCGCTCCTCGCCGTAGTGGAACAGGATGTCGGCGATCTGCGCCTCGTCCAGTTCCGCGATGAGGTCGGCAGCGGAGGGCCCGGATTGCGACATGCGCATGTCCAGGGGGCCGTCTTTCATGAAGGAGAAACCGCGTTCAGCAAGGTCCAGCTGCATCGAGGAGACGCCAAGGTCCAGCACCACGCCGTCGAGGTCCTGCGCGTATTCATCCATGCGGGAGAACACACCGGGTTGCAGGATCAGACGGTCGCCGTACTCCCCAGCCCAGGGTTTTGCCAGTTCAAAGGCCAGCGGGTCACGGTCCACGCCGATCACCTGCTCTGCACCGGTCTCCAAGAGGCCGCGGGTATAGCCGCCGGCGCCGAAGGTTCCGTCAAGCCAGCGGCCCGAAACCGGCGCCACGGCTGCAAGCAGCGGGCGGAGGAGAACCGGAATGTGGGGACCATTGGCAGCTGTTTGGTCCTGGGTCATGTCTTAAGCGCCCCCGGCGCCGTCTAGGAATTCCATTGGATCGAAGCCCTCTGGCAGGTCATCCATCCACTCTTCGGCCTGGGCCAGCTCTTCCTGCTCGTAGGTTTCCGGCTTCCAGATCTGGAAGGTGTCGCCTGCGGCGATGAAGAAGGCCTCTGCCTCAAGATCGATCTTCTGTCGCAGCTTGGCCGGCAGCACCAGGCGGCCGGTCTCGTCCACGTTGGTCGGGAACGACTGGCCGTGGAACATGCGCTGCAGCATCTTGCGCTGCATCGAGCCGCGCGGGAGCTGGTCGATCTTGGCGTCGACCTCCTCGATCGCCTCTATAGTATAGCATTCCAGGAAGTTGCGGCGCTGGTCTCCGTAGACGATCACCAATTCGGGGTTCTGGCCGGGCTGCCAATTGGGGTCGGCGGCCTCCAGCACACGGCGAAAGGAGGCCGGTATCGACACCCGCCCCTTTGTGTCCACCTTGTGGTGGCTTTCGCCTCTGAACCTGCGGCCCAATTTCCCGTCCTTTTCGCGCGTCCCTCGCGTTAATCCGTCCCCCAGAATGAAAAGGGGCGGGTTGATCTGCTGCCACTGATCAACCCGCCGCCTTGGCCCGCTTTGCGGGATGTCCGACTGCACGCGCCACCTGGGGGGATGTCTGCTCGCCCGCGCGCCGGATCTCTTGTTCGATGAAAGCGAAGGCCTGTATGAAACCTGCTTGTTTTGTTTTTGGCTCTGGGGTCGTTTGGCGCCCCGTCCCTCGTCTCATCCGATGAACTAGGGATACTATGGGAATTGATGGTCCCGCAACTGTTTTTTGCGGGAAATCGCCGAAGCCTTGACAAGGAATCCGCAGATTCGGGCAAGATTCGCAGTCAAATTGGGGCAAAATCCGGAACCACTAGTGAGTAAACTCAGCGCAAACACTAGATATAGATACAGATTGCAGAGGCAATTTTTTTCCCATACTTTCCCGCGACTTTGCAGGTCCTGCACCCATGATTCAGAATGTTCCCGGTACGTTCAGGCCCGGCAATCAAAAAAAGCGCCAAAAACACCCTGCGTAAGCGTTTCAACACCGAGTGATTCGCAACTTCAAGGGGTGCACTGCGGGAATGGGCCATGATTTCCCATGCTGCCCATGATTTCCCGCAGTTCCCATGCTTTCCCACCAGCCCCACGCACCGCCACCTGTCCCATAGGCTCCCACCCGGCGCAGCAAGTGCCATGCAGTCCCATCTCAGGCGGGCAATCCCATCTGCGCCCAAAGCAGCAGAGCTCCCTGCCCCGCCAGCAAGACCCGCCGCGTCGGCAAGCCGTGGATCAACTCCGCCACGCAAAAGGCCCGCCAAAACGGCGGGCCTGTCAGAAAAGCCTCACTATATTAGTGGCGGACCGGTGCCTCAGGCCATGCCGCCGCCGATCAAGCCTTCGGCGATGCGGGCATATGCTTGGGCCATCATCCCATCCCCCGCTGCAATAGGCGTGCCGCTGTCGCCGGCCAGCCGCGTCTCCAGGTCGATGGGCAAGGCGCCCAGGAGAGGCAGACCCAAAGTCTCTGCCTCAGCCGCCACACCGCCGCGACCGAAGATGTGATGCTCGCCGCCGCAGTCAGGACAGGTGAAGAAGGACATATTCTCAATCAGCCCCAGCACCGGGGTTTTCAGGGTGCTGAACATATCCATCGCCTTGCGCGCATCCAACAGCGCCACGTCCTGCGGGGTGGAGACAACGATGGCACCGGTCAGCTCTGCCTTGGTGCAGAGCGTCAGCTGCACGTCGCCGGTCCCTGGCGGCAGGTCGACGATCAGCACGTCCAGCTCACCCCAGTTCACCTGCCCCAGCATCTGCTGCAGCGCGCCCATCAGCATCGGGCCGCGCCAGACCACCGCCTTACCCTCCTCCAGCATGAAACCGATCGACATCAGGGTGACACCATGGGCGTGCAGCGGTTCGATGATCTTGCCGTCCGGGCTGGCAGGCCGTCCCTTGGCGCCCATCATCCGGGGCTGGGAGGGACCGTAGATATCTGCATCCAGCAACCCGACCTTGCGGCCCTGTTTGGCCAGCGCCACGGCAAGGTTCGAGGACACGGTGGACTTCCCCACCCCGCCCTTGCCGGAGGCAATCGCCAGGATACGCTTCACCCCTGCAGGCTTCAGCGGCTCCGCCTGCGGTTTCGGGTGGCCGCCGACCTTGAGGCTGGGGGCGGGCTGCTGGGGGGCATGGGCGGTCAGTGCGGCGGAGACGGTTTCAACGCCTTCCAGCGACTGCACCGCGGCCTCGGCGGCCTTGCGCAGCGGCTCCATCAGTTTGGCGATCTCGGGGCTTGGCGCCTCGATTACAAAGCTCACCTTGCTGCCCTCAATCCGCAAGGCCCGCAGCATGTCGCGCGACACCAGGGTGCCGCCGTCCGGCAGCGCCAGCCGCTCCAGCACCGCGTGAATCTGTTCCTGTGTGACACCCATGGCTGCTCTCCTGCGTCAATTCCGGCCCATATATATGTGTGTGCCCGCGCGCAGGGAACCCGGCCTGCGCCTTTGCCGCATCTGCAGGGAGGCGGATATGTCAATCCGCAGCCGCACAAGCCCTGCGCCGAGCGCGGGCGGATGCCCGAAAATTATACAGGCGCATAACGAACTGCTGAAAATCTCGTCCAATAACAAAGGTCTACCCTGCGTCACCCATGCACATGCCGCATAGCAGCAATGACGAAGCACGGGATTGTGCATCCGCAGCATATCCTTAAATTGTCATTCAAGAAATGCCACAGCGGCACACGACGAGACGGTTAGACGAAGGAACAGAACGATGGCAGCAGCACAACAGATCTCCGCGGTGAGCTTTGCATCCCCGCTTGGCTTCCTGGATGCCCTGCTGGTCAAGTTCGTCCGCTACCGCCTGTACCGCCAGACCGTCAATGAGCTGTCTGCGCTGACCGCCCGCGACCTGGCAGACCTGGGCCTGAACCGGTCTGAAATCAAGCGCGTCGCCTACCAGGCGGCTTACGAGAACAACTGAATAGAGATCAGGCTCCTTCTCCTCCTCCCTTAGAAGAGCCTGTCTTCTGCGGCGGCATCCTCCTCCTCCCTGATGCCGCCGCACCCTATACCGGCCGAAAGCCGGGCTTGGATCACCGGGTTCTCCTCCTCCCTGATACCCGGTGTTTGACAGAACGGCGGTGCCCCTCCTCCTCCCTGGGCGCCGCCGTTTCTTATTTTTGGGCCAGGTTTGCCGCGTGCTGGCCGGAGCCCTGACGTTTTCCCGCTATCCCTTTCTTGCATCTGCTGATTTTATCGCCGGCATATGCAGCAGCGATTTGCGGGACCGGTGTCATGAAATTCATTCATCTGACAGATATTCACCTGATGGCACCGGGGGTGCCGCTGAACGGCAGCGATCCCGCAGAGAATCTCGGCCGGGTGCTGGCGGATATTGCCAAGTGGCACGCGGACGCCGCGTTCTGCGTGATTTCAGGCGATCTGGCGGATGAGGGCGATCCCGCGGCCTATGGCTGGCTGCAGGAGCAATTGGCGGCATTCCCGCTGCCAACGTTTCTGATGCTGGGGAATCATGATGTGCGGGAGAACTTCCTGGGTGTCTTTGCAGATCACCCCCGCGATTCTGGCGGTTTCGTGCAGCACAGTCACGCGGCGGGTGGTGCCAGGTTCCTGTTTCTGGACACCCTGACCGGCGGGCCGGGTGTCCATGATGGCGAGTTGTGTGCACAACGGCTGGCTTGGCTGGAGGCGGAGCTGGAGCAGGCCGGGGAAACACCGGTGTTCCTGTTCCTGCACCATCCGCCGTTTGACATCGGTCTGCCCTATGTGGACGACATCAAGCTGCGCGATCCGGAGGCGTTTTACCGCGCCTTGCAGAAGGGGCGGAACATCCGGCATATCTTCTTTGGCCACATTCACCGGATGACCTATGTGAATTGGCGCGGCTACAGCTTCACCTCACTGCCCAGCACCAACCACCAGATCCCTCTGGTGCCGGAGCGGGCTGGCAGCGAGTACAGCGTCGAGCCGATGGCCTATGGGGTGGTGCAGATGAGCGGCGACCAGGTGACGGTGCATTTTGACGCTTACCTAGACCGGCCCGGACAAGAGGCCGCATCCTAAGTGGAGCTGCTGTGGATCCTGCTGGTGCTGCTGTCGGCGGTCACCCATCCGCTGCGCGACCTTGCGCTGAAGGGCGTGGCGCATCCGGTGTCCTGTTACACAGGGGTGTGCCTGTCGTGGGTGGTGTTTGCCGCTGCGCATATGGCGCTGGCGGGGCAGCCCCCTGCCCTGCCCGCCGGGCTCTGGCCTTTGGTGCTGGCCTCGGCGCTGGGGCTGACGATTTACTACTACGGCACCTTGTCGGCCCTGCGGCGGGGCAACCTGTCGGCCTACTACCCGATTGTGCGCTCCTCGCCGCTGGCAATCGCGGCGTTCAGCTGGCTGGCGCTGGACCGCAGCTATACCGGTGCGGCCCTTTTGGGGATGGGGCTGATCATCTGGGCCGGGCTGATGATCCAGAAGGGCAAGGGGCGGTTGCTGGATGACCCGCGCGCCTTTGCCATGGCGGCGATGGCGATGCTGGGGTCGGCCGCCTATTCGATTTCAGATGCCGCTGCGATGCAAGGCACCGCCAGCGCGCCGTTTCTGTTCTGGACCTATATCCTGGTGACGCTGGCGATGGGGGCCTTGCGCGCCTGGGAGGACCGGGGCCAATCCGCGCCCCTTCTGGGCGTGGTGCGCGGCTGGGCACAGCACCCCTGGCGCATCCTGTTTGCGGGGCTGTCGTCCTATCTATCTTATCTGCTGATCTTGCGGGTATTTCAGCTGGGCGCAGAGGCCGCGGCGGTCAGCGCGGTGCGGCAGGTATCGATCCCGGTGTCGGTGATCCTGGCGGCGCTGGTGCTGAAGGAGCCGCGCGGCCTCAGCCGTTTGGGCTGGGCGGTGCTGATCGCCGCCGGCATTGCGATGATTGCGCTGCGGTGAACGCGGCGGGGCGGCCCCCGCCGCTCGTCAGAACGGCACGTCGTCGGTGGCTGTGACGAATTTGGCCACCACTTTCTTGGGGCCTGCCTTCTCGAAGTCCACTTCCAGCTTGTCGCCTTCTATGCCGGTGATGGCACCGTAGCCGAACTTCTGGTGAAACACCCGCTCCCCCATCGTGAAGCTTGAGGTGGCGGTGAGGTCAATCACCGTGTTCTTGCTCTCCTTGGGCTGGGACATGCCGTACTGGCCCGCGCGGGCCTGCATCCGTTTCCAGCCGGGGGAGTTGTAGCCGTCCGCCTGCGCCACCTTTTCTTCGATGGTGGACCGGACCTGCCCTGCCGCCGGTGCGGCGGCGCCATAGCCGCCGCCGTAGAGGCCCGGTGGGGTCAGCACCTCGACATGCTCTTCCGGCAGTTCGTCAATGAAACGCGAGGGCAGCTGCGATTGCCATTGGCCGAATACCCGGCGGTTGCCGGCAAAGGAGATGGTGCAGATCTGCTCTGCCCTTGTGATACCGACATAGGCCAGGCGGCGTTCCTCCTCGAGGCCCTTGAGGCCGCTTTCGTCCATCGAGCGCTGCGAGGGGAACAGCCCGTCCTCCCAGCCCGGCAGGAAGACGGCGGGGAACTCCAAACCCTTGGCGGCGTGCAGGGTCATGATCGAGACCTTTTCGTCCGCGTCCTGCTTGTCGTTGTCCATCACCAGGCTGACGTGTTCGAGAAAGCCTTGCAGGTTCTCGAAGCTTTCCAGCGCTTTCACCAGTTCCTTGAGGTTTTCCAGGCGGCCCGGGGAGTCGGGGTTCTTATCGTTCTGCCACATGGTGGTGTAGCCTGACTCGTCGAGGATGATCTCCGCCAGCTCCATATGGGTGATGTCCGCGTCACCCGCCATGCGGCCCCAGCGGGCAATGCCATCGACCAGTTCCCGCAGCTTGCCTGCGCCCTTGCCCTTGATATGGCCGCCTTCAACTGCCAGACGGGCGCCTTCAACCAGCGAGACGCCGTTCTCGCGGGCAATCATCTGGATGGTCTGCTGCGCCTTGTCGCCTAGGCCGCGTTTTGGCGTGTTGACGATGCGTTCAAACGCCAGACCGTCATCAGGTGAGACCACAACGCGGAAATAGGCCATGGCGTCACGGATCTCCATCCGCTCATAGAAGCGCGGGCCGCCGATCACCCGGTACGGCAAGCCGATGGTCAGGAAGCGGTCCTCGAACGCGCGCATCTGGTGGGAGGCACGGACCAGAATGGCCATGCTGTTGAGGCCGATCGGTGACTGGCCGCGGGTGCCGCGCTGCATCGATTCAATTTCTTCGCCGATCCAGCGGGCCTCTTCCTCGCCGTCCCAATGGCCGATCAGCCTGACCTTTTCACCGTCGCCGGCATCGGTCCACAGCTCCTTGCCCAGACGGCCGGCATTGCCGCGGATAACATTCGAAGCCGCCGCCAGGATGTGGCCAGTGGAGCGGTAGTTCTGCTCCAGCCGCACCACCATGGCGCCGGGAAAGTCCTTTTCAAACCGCAGGATGTTGCCAACCTCGGCGCCGCGCCACCCGTAGATCGACTGGTCGTCGTCACCGACGCAGCAGACGTTTTTATGGGCGCCGGCCAGCAGCCGCAGCCAGAGGTACTGGGCGACGTTGGTATCCTGGTATTCGTCCACCATGATGTAGCGGAACCAGCGCTGGTACTGCTCCAGCACGTCCGGGTGGTTCTGGAAGATCGTCACCATGTGCAGGAGCAGGTCGCCGAAATCAACCGCGTTCAGCTCCAACAGCCGCCTTTGGTACTGACGGTAAAGCTCTACGCCCAGATGGTTGTAGGCAGCGGCATCTGCAGACGGCACCTTGTCCGGCGTCAGCGCGCGGTTTTTCCAGTCGTCGATGATGTTCGCCAGCATTCGCGCGGGCCAGCGCTTGTCGTCGATGCCTGCGGCCTGGATCAGCTGTTTCAGAAGCCGGATCTGATCATCGGTATCCAGAATGGTGAAGTTGGATTTCAGATGAACGCCATGTCCATCGGCCTGTCTCCTGACAGGTTCCGGCTGCGGCGGCATTGGCACGGGACCATGATCATAAGCATCCAGCCCACTGGCATTTAATTCTGAAACACCCGGCTTTGGGCGAGAATCCGTCTTCTCCGAAAGGCAAATAAGTTCCGCATGGCGGCGCAGCAGTTTCACGCAGATCGAGTGGAAAGTGCCAAGCCAGGGCATCCCCTCGACCGCCTGCCCCAGCATGCCTCCGACGCGTTCTTTCATCTCGCGCGCGGCCTTGTTGGTGAAGGTGACCGACAGGATCTCGTTCGGGCGCGCTTTGCCGGTGCTGAGAAGATGCACGATGCGGGTGGTCAGCGCCTTGGTCTTGCCGGTGCCGGCGCCGGCCAGCATCAGCACCGGGCCGTCGAGGCATTCAACCGCCTCCCGCTGGGCTGGATTCAGCGAGTCCATATACGGCATCGGCCGCGCGGCCATGGCGCGGGACGACAGCGATGCGCCCTCGAAGGCGTCCATTTCGTCAAAACTGCTCATGGCCGTGATCCTAGCGTGATTCAGGTCCGGCGGAAAGAGGACGTTCACAGTCTGTTCACTTGTCCGCCCGTAGTATCCGCGCCCTGCGTCAAGACCTGCTTTCACTTGCATTTTGCCTATTCGGCACAAGCGCAGGGCGGCATCTTCATGTTCTGTAAAGGCTAACGCGCAATTCTAGCGCAAACGCCTATTGCTTGAGGACTACTATGACACAGGGGACGGCCTGGAAGCTGACATCCAAGCTCAAAACATTTTCAATGCTGCCGCTGCTGCTGGCGGCGGCCGGCCTGAGCGCCTGGGCGGTCTATTCTGTGCCGGCTCCTATCGTGGACCGGATGCTGGAAGCGGACCTGCGCAAGCAGGCCGACACCTGGCGGCGGGCGGTTCTGCTGCATCTTGAAAACAGCAAGGATGCCTTTGTGCTGGGTGATCTGGATGAGCAAGACCAGGAATACCTGGGCCTGGTGCCGGAAACCTCGGATGTGTACCGGCTGAAACTGTTTGAGGCGGATGGCACCATCTTCTGGTCGACCCGGCCCGAGGAAATCGGTGAGCGCAACACCAAGCCGTATTTTCAGTCTGTCGTCTCGCAGGGACTGGTCTATTACAAGCACGAGGAACGGCCCGCGACAGAGGTGGACGGGCTGCGCACCGCAGCCAATGCGGACGGATCGATCCCGGAACGCGAGGTGGCCGAGGTTTATTCCCCGGTGCTGCACGACGGCATTTTCATTGGCGCCATCGAGTTCTATTCGGACATCACCGATATCCGGAACACCTTCATTACCCGCGTCCGGATCTCGCTGGCCCTGATTTCGCTGGTAACAGTGGCAGCAATGACCATCGTGTCGGTTGTTGTTTTCAAGACCAACCGCCGCAGCCTACGGCAGGTCGAAGAGCGTTCCGCCCGCGATCAGGAGGCGATGGCGAACCAGCTGCAGCTGGCGCGCGAGGTGAAGCTGCTGGGCGAACTGAACGAATGGCTGCAATCCTGCCGCTCCCTGGATGAGCTGTTTGACATGGTGTCGGAGTTCATGGGCCATCTGCTGCCCGACGCGGAGGGCAGCATCTATGTGTTCTCCAATTCGCGTGATGTGCTGGATGGCTGCTCCAGCTGGAACGGCGGAAGCCACAAGGACCATATCCAGCCGGGCGAGTGCTGGGGGCTGCGCCGCGGGCGCACCTATGAGTTCGGCGCCTCGGAAGTGGAGTTCACCTGCGAACACGCAGAGCCGCATGACGGGCGCCCCTATTTTTGCTTTCCGATTCTGGCGCATGGTGAGACAGTGGGCCTGATGCATCTGCGGGCACGGCCTAGCCGGGCCGGGGATTTTACCGGCTGCAAGCAGCTGGCGCAGATGTGCGCCGAACAGATCAGCATGGCAATTGCCAACGTGAAGATGCGCGATCAACTGCATGACCAATCGGTGCGCGATTCTCTGACAGGGCTGTTCAACCGCCGCCACATGACCGAGTCCTTGCGCAAATTCGTCGGCGCCAGCCAGAGCAGCGGCAAGCCGCTGAGCGTGGTGTCGATCGACGTCGACCACTTCAAGAAATTCAACGACAACCACGGCCATGATGCAGGTGACATGGTTCTGCGCGCTGTTGGCGCCGCGATGGAGCAGGCCTGCGATGGTGACGAGGTGGCCTGCCGCCCCGGCGGTGAGGAGTTCGCGCTGCTGCTCCCGGGCGTGAGCCCGGAAGATGCGGTCACCAAGGCGGAACTGCTGCGCCAGGCGATTGAGGATGTGGTGGTGCGCTACGGCGAAAAGGCGCTGCCGCGGATCTCGATCTCGCTGGGGGTGGCCCATTACCCGGCACATGGCACCATGCCGCAGGATCTGCTGCGCGCTTCGGATGAGGCGCTGTACGAGGCCAAGGCCAAAGGCCGCAATCAGGTCTGTGTGGCCGACGGCGCCAGCCCCCTGCCCCGCAATCCCGCAGCACTGCCTGCTGCCGCCATCTCTGCGGATGCGGAGGATCGAAAGAAAGGCGCGGCGTAAGCCGCGGCTGGCCGCCGGCGCCCGATGCAGGTGCCGGCGCTTTTCCTTGCACAATCCCCTGCGGCGCGTACCAATGCGCAGATGGATCTGCATCAGACGTATCCCGGCCTGGATGACCTGAAGCGCCGCGCACAGCGGCGGCTGCCCAAGTTTGTCTGGGAATATCTGGACAGCGGCACCGGCTTAGAGGCCGCCAAGGCGCAAAACCGTGCCGGTCTGGACCGGATCGGCATGCTGCCCTCGGTGCTGCACGGGCCGCTGGAGGCGGATCTGACCGTTGAACTGCTGGGCACCACACACGCCTTCCCCTTCGGGGTCGCTCCTGTCGGCATGTCGGGGCTGATCTGGCCGGATGCTGAGGGCATCCTGGCCCGCAGCGCCAGGACGGCTGGCATTCCCTATTGCCTGTCCACCGTTGCCAGCCGGTCGCCTGAGGATCTGGCGCCGCATCTGGGGGCAAATGCCTGGTTCCAGCTGTATCCGCCCAAGGATGAGGGCATCCGAGCCGACCTGCTGAAGCGGGCGAAGGACGCCGGGTTCCGCACCCTGGTTCTGACAGTGGATGTGCCAGTGGCGTCGCGCCGGGAACGGCAGACGCGCTCAGGCCTGACACAGCCGCCGCGGCTGACACCCCGCCTGTTGGCGCAAATCGTCATGCGCCCTGCCTGGGCGCTGGGAATGGCGCGGGCTGGCATGCCGCATATGCGGACACTGGACAAATACACCAGCGGCGATCAGGCCAACCTGCCGCCAACAGCGCATATCGGATACCTGCTGCGGACCTCTCCGGACTGGGCCTATGTCGACTGGTTGCGGAGCAACTGGGACGGACCGTTTATCATAAAGGGTGTACAGCGGGCCGCGGATGCGCAGCGACTGCAGGAGGCGGGCGCGGATGCAATTTGGCTGTCCAACCACGGCGGCCGCCAGTTCGACGGCTGCCCGCCGGCCATCAGCCTGCTGCCGGAAGTGCGGGATGCGGTGAGCGTGCCGGTGATCTTTGACAGCGGCATCGGGGGCGGGCTGGACATTCTGCGGGCGCTGGCACTGGGGGCGGACTTCATCATGCTGGGGCGCGCCTTTCACTATGCGCTGGCCGCCCTGGGAGAGGCCGGGCCGGCGCATTTGATCAGCATCCTCGCCAAGGATCTGGAGGCCAACATGGGCCAGCTGGGCCTGCCCGGCCTGGCCGAAGCGCGCGGTTTGCAAATCCGTCACCTGGGCTGATTGCGCGCCCTGTCGGCGCTTTTTGCGCCAATTCGGATGAATTGCGCCAAAATGACGCATCCGCAGCGTCATTTTGCGCTGCGCCGCAACAAAAAAAGTTACAAAAGCATGCTGCACGTGCAGAATTTCTGCAGAATCTGCAAATGTTAGCGCCAAGCAACGCGATAAGTTGCAAAGTCAGGATCCCCCGAAAACGCGGCCAGAAAGGAAAGGACAAGCCGCTTGAGAGCGCAATCATGCCGGAAATACCCAGAACTACTGTTGTGCGGTTCGATAATATCCGCCTAACACTGCACCAACTTGCACGGACCCCGAGGGTGACATGACCGACTTCAAAAAAATCCTGATTGCCAACCGTGGCGAGATCGCGATCCGCGTGATGCGCGCCGCCAACGAGATGGGCAAGCGCACCGTCGCCGTCTATGCCGAGGAAGATAAGCTCGGCCTGCACCGGTTCAAGGCGGATGAAGCCTACCGGATCGGCGAAGGCATGGGGCCGGTTGCGGCCTACCTGTCGATCGACGAGATCATCCGCGTTGCCAAGGAAAGCGGTGCCGATGCGATCCACCCCGGTTACGGCCTCTTGTCGGAAAACCCGGATTTCGTGGACGCCTGCGCCCGCAACGGCATCACCTTCATCGGCCCCAAGGCCGAAACCATGCGCGCGCTGGGTGACAAGGCCTCTGCCCGCAAGGTGGCGATTGCGGCCGGCGTGCCGGTCATCCCGGCGACCGAAGTGCTGGGCGACAACATGGACGCGATCCGGGCGGAAGCGGCAGAGATCGGCTATCCGCTGATGCTCAAGGCCTCCTGGGGCGGCGGCGGCCGCGGCATGCGTCCGATCCACGCCGAGAAGGAGCTGGAAGAGAAGGTGCTGGAAGGCCGCCGCGAGGCGGAAGCTGCATTCGGCAACGGCGAGGGCTATCTGGAAAAGATGATCACCCGCGCCCGCCACGTCGAGGTGCAGATCCTGGGCGACAAGCACGGCGAGATCTACCACCTGTATGAACGTGACTGCTCTGTTCAGCGCCGCAATCAGAAAGTGGTCGAGCGCGCCCCTGCCCCGTACTTGAGCGAAGAACAGCGCGCCGAGCTGTGCGACCTGGGCCGCAAGATCTGCCAGCATGTGAACTATGAATGCGCGGGCACCGTCGAATTCCTGATGGATATGAACGACGGCAAGTTCTACTTCATCGAAGTGAACCCGCGGGTGCAGGTGGAGCATACCGTGACCGAAGAGGTCACCGGCATCGACATCGTGCAGGCGCAGATCCTGATCGCCGAGGGCAAGACCATTGCCGAAGCCACCGGCAAGGCCAGCCAGGGCGACATCCGCCTGAATGGCCATGCGCTGCAAACCCGCGTGACCACTGAGGATCCGCTGAACAACTTTATCCCGGACTACGGCCGCATCACCGCCTACCGCTCCGCCACCGGCATGGGCATCCGCCTGGACGGCGGCACCGCATATGCGGGCGGCGTGATCACCCGCTATTACGACTCGCTGCTGACCAAGGTGACCGCCTGGGCGCCGACCCCGGAAAAGGCGATTGCCCGCATGGACCGCGCGCTGCGTGAATTCCGGGTGCGCGGTGTCAGCACCAACATCGCGTTCGTCGAGAACCTGCTGAAACATCCGACCTTCCTGTCGAATGAATACACCACCAAGTTCATCGACGAGACCCCGGACCTGTTCCAGTTCAAGAAGCGCCGCGACCGCGGCACCAAGGTACTGACCTATATCGCGGACATCACCGTGAACGGCCACCCGGAGACCGAAGGCCGCGCAGCCCCCGCCGCCGACCTGAAGGAGCCGCGCGCGCCGAAGGCGGACGTGGGCAACCTGCCCTATGGCACCCGCAACCTGCTGGAGCAGAAAGGTGCACAGGCGGTGGCCGACTGGATGAAGGCGCAGCGCCAGCTGCTGCTGACCGACACCACCATGCGTGACGGCCACCAGTCGCTGCTGGCGACCCGGATGCGCTCGCTCGACATGATCAAGGTGGCGCCGGCCTACGCGCAGCATCTGAACCAGCTGTTCTCGGTTGAATGCTGGGGCGGTGCGACCTTTGATGTGGCCTACCGCTTTTTGCAGGAATGCCCCTGGCAGCGCCTGCGCGACCTGCGCGAGCGGATGCCGAACCTGATGACCCAGATGCTGCTGCGCGCCTCGAACGGCGTCGGCTACACCAACTATCCGGACAATGTGGTGCAGGAGTTCGTGCGCCAGGCGGCAGCCACCGGTGTCGACGTATTCCGCGTCTTCGACTCGCTGAACTGGGTTGAGAACATGCGCGTTGCGATGGACGCAGTGGTCGAGAGCGGCAAGGTCTGCGAAGGCACCATCTGCTATACCGGCGATATCCTGGACCCGAACCGCGCCAAATACGACCTCAAGTACTATGTCGGCATGGCGAAGGAGATGGAGGCCGCTGGTGCCCACATCCTGGGCCTGAAGGACATGGCCGGCCTGCTGAAACCCGCCGCAGCCCGCCAGCTGGTCAAGGCGCTGAAAGAAGAGGTCGGCCTGCCGGTTCACTTCCACACCCATGATACCTCCGGTGTGGCCGGCGCCACCATCCTGGCGGCGGCAGATGCCGGCGTCGATGCGGTGGATGCAGCCATGGACGCCTTCTCCGGCGGCACCTCGCAGCCTTGCCTGGGCTCCGTCGTCGAGGCGCTGCGCAACACCGACCGCGACACTGGCATCGACATTGCCAAGGTGCGCGAGATCTCCGGCTACTGGGAACAGGTGCGCGGCCAGTACGCGGCCTTCGAAAGCGGCCTGCAGGCCCCGGCTTCCGAGGTTTACCTGCACGAAATGCCGGGCGGCCAGTTCACCAACCTGAAGGCGCAGGCGCGCTCCCTGGGTCTGGAAGAGAAGTGGGCCGACGTGGCGCAGACCTATGCCGACGTGAACCAGATGTTCGGCGACATCGTCAAGGTGACTCCGTCGTCCAAGGTGGTTGGCGACATGGCGCTGATGATGGTCTCCCAAGGCCTGACCCGCGATCAGGTTGAGGATCCGAAAACCGACGTGGCCTTCCCCGACTCGGTTGTCGACATGATGCGCGGCAACCTGGGCCAGCCTCCGGGAGGTTTCCCCGAAAGCATCGTCTCCAAAGTGTTGAAAGGCGAAGCGCCGAACACCGAGCGCCCCGGCGCGCATCTGGAACCGGTGGATCTGGAAGCAGTCCGTGCGGACCTGTCCAAGCAGCTGGAAGGCTTCAAGGTCGATGACGAGGACCTGAATGGCTACCTGATGTATCCCAAGGTGTTCCTGGATTACATGGGCCGCCACCGCCAGTACGGTCCGGTGCGTACCCTTCCGACCCGGACCTTCTTCTATGGCATGGAGCCGGGTGAGGAGATCACTGCCGAAATCGATCCGGGCAAGACCCTGGAAATCCGCCTGCAGGCGATTTCCGAGACCGACGAAAAGGGCGAAGTGAAAGTCTTCTTCGAGCTGAACGGCCAGCCGCGGGTAATCCGGGTGCCGAACCGTCTGGTCAAAGCTTCGACCCAAGCAAACCCCAAGGCGGAAGCGGGCAACCCCAACCACGTTGGCGCGCCGATGCCGGGGGTTGTGGCGTCAGTCGCGGTGCAGGTGGGCCAGCAGGTGCATGAGGGCGACATGCTGCTGACCATCGAAGCGATGAAGATGGAAACCGGCATTCACGCCGAACGCGACGCGGTGGTGAAGGCGGTGAATGTTCAGGCCGGCGGCCAGATTGACGCCAAGGATCTGCTGGTCGAGCTGGAATAAGCCAGCCGGAAAGCGCTAGAGTTGAAGCTGCGGCCAGCCCTTGGCCGCAGCTTTTCTTTTGTGGAGTTTCAAATGATCAGGCCTCTGATTATCGCCGCTTTCGTTGCACTTTCCCCTGCCGCCGCATTCGCCGGGGACCCCGTCATCCAGTTCGAGACTGAGAACGCGGAAATGAACACCGCCATCGGCTCGGCGCTAAGCTCGATGGATGCCTTTCTCAGCCATGTTCTGGACAGCCAGGGCAATGCGGCTGACGGGGCATTGGTCAAAGTGGCGCTGGAGACCAGCTATGGCCACGAGAACATCTGGGTGGACCAATTCACTGTTGCCAGCGGCGGTGGAATGACCGGCAAGCTGGCCAATGAACCGAATGACCTGCCGGGCAAGCATTTCGGCGACACCGTGAAATTTGACCGGGCAAGCCTGCGCGACTGGAGCGTGTTCCTTGACGGAAAATTGTACGGCAACTTCACCACTCGGGTGATGATACCGCATCTGGACGCAGACAGCCGGGCACAGCTTGAACAGGTTCTGTCAGCAACACCTGTGCCTCAGGATTGGTAAACAAGCCTCTGGCAGAGAAAGCCCACCTTACGGGTTTTTCAATCACCGGATCGGCATAACGAAACGAGCATATCAGGATCAGGCGTTCAACACAGCGGTTGCCGGAAGCGTTGTGGTTTCAACTGGAACCGGCTTGAGCTGCTCAGTCGAGCCCGCCCAGCTGTCCGCTTGCGGTGCGCTGCGGTGCTTACCGCTGTGCACCAGCAGACCCAGGGCAATCGCAGCACCCAAGCTGGCGATCCGCAGGTAATCATTGCAAGGCATGGGCTCAATCTCCCCTGAAGTTCCTCTTGTTTGACAGTCAAACGCACATCTTCTGCCTTTCCGTCGCGGCCCCGGCAGTTTTTTTCATCCCCCGCCGATTTTCCTCTTGCAGCCTAGCCTTCAAGATCCTATTTCACCGCTCACCGGATGGCAGCGCGGGCGTAGCTCAGGGGTAGAGCATTACCTTGCCAAGGTAAGGGTCGTGAGTTCGAATCTCATCGCCCGCTCCATCGGGAAACGGACAGGCCGCCCTTCGGGCGGCCTTTCGCTTTTCAGCATTTCCGCATAGTCTGGCCGGGCGCAGAAAACCTTGTGCGGAATCGCTTTACCGCCTAGGAACAGAGCAAGAACATAAACAGACGGGCAGAGCAGAATGCTGACATCGGTAGAACTATGCGCAGGTGCGGGCGGCCAGGCCCTCGGTCTCGAGGCGGCGGGCTTTGACCACACGGCGCTGGTTGAGATCGACAAGCACTGCTGCGCCACCCTGCGCCACAACCGCCCGGCGTGGAACGTGCTGGAAGAGGACGTGCGCAAGTTCAAGGACGTCGCGGGCGACTACAAAGGCATCGACCTGTTGGCCGGCGGCCTGCCCTGCCCGCCGTTTTCGGTCGCGGGCAAGCAGCTGGGCGAGAAGGATGAGCGCAACCTGTTTGATGATGCGATCGAGATCGTCGATGCCACCCGCCCGCGCGCTGTGATGATCGAGAACGTGCGCGGCTTTCTGGATGCGGTGTTCCATGACTACCGTGAGAAACTAAAGAAACAGCTTTCGAAACTGGGCTATGAAACCGACTGGCGGCTGCTGAATGCCTCCGATTTTGGCGTCCCGCAGCTGCGGCCGCGGGTGGCGATTGTTGCGCTGCGCAAGGAGTTTGCCGGCCAGTTCAACTGGCCCGAGCCGCTGCCGCACAACCCACCGACTGTTGGTGCAACCCTGATCGACCTGATGAAGGAACGCGGCTGGCGCGGGGCAGATGACTGGGCTGCCAAAGCAGATGAAATTGCGCCGACCATCGTCGGCGGCTCAAAGAAACACGGGGGTCCCGATCTGGGCCCGACCCGCGCGCGGCGCGCCTGGGCGGCTTTGGGCGTTGAGGGCCGCACGATTGCGAACGAGGCGCCGGATCCGTTTCACAACGACATGCCGCGCCTGACGGTGCGGATGGTCGCGCGTATCCAGGGCTTCCCCGATGCCTGGCACTTCACCGGTGCCAAGACCAATGCCTACCGGCAGGTCGGCAACGCCTTCCCGCCACCGGTGGCAGAGGCGGTGGCGCGAGAGCTGAAGGCAGCAATTGCCAAACCAAAGCTGCATGCAGTGCGGGCCTAACCCCGCGCCCGCTGCGTTGCCGGCCACCGGGCGGCTTTTGCTATGAAACAGAAAATTCCTGACAGCCTGGTTGATTTCGACCACCAGGATTTCAACGTCCTGCTCCAACTTGAGATGGAGATCACCCAGCGCGCCGGCGGGTTGCTGGCGCTGGAACATGACGTGGCCTTCATGCTGCGTGACTGCATCGACGATGTGATCATGACACCCAAAACCGGGCGGCGGTCTTACGAAGAACTGGAGAAGACCGAAAAAACCTATATCGGCACCCGGGTGGAGATTGAGCTGCGGGCCTTGCTGGGCCTGCGGAAGGGACGGCTGGACACCGTGATTTTGGGCCATGACGTGGACATCAAGCACACCATGGGCAGCAACTGGATGATTCCGACCGAAGCTGTGGGCAGCGCCTGCCTGCTGGTGGCCGCGGACGAAGCGCGGGCGCGCTGTTACCTGGGGCTGATCGTGGCCCGGCCCGAATACCTGACTACAGGCCAGAACAAGGATGCCAAGCGCAGCATTTCCGCTGAAGGGTTCAAACACATCCAGTGGCTGCTGAAGGACCACCCCTACCCGGCCAACTTCTGGCGCACTGCGGATGCGGATGCCGTCCAGGTTATATTTGACTGCGACACGGGCAACGCCCGCATGGCCACACTGTTCCGGCTGATGCAGCGCCGCCCGATTCCCCGCGCCGCGGTGGAGGCGGTGGCGCAGCAGAAGGATTTCATGCGCCGCATCCGTGCTGACGGCGGCCATGGCACCCGCGACATTCTGGGGCGTGAGCAGATCGTGGTGCTGGAGGGACGCAAGGATGCCCAGCTGATCAAGGCACTGGAGCTGCCGCCCTGTGCGGCCAGCGAATTTATTTCCTGCCGGATTGAAACGGAGTACCATGCCCGCATGGCCAGACAATCAGGGCATCCAATCGCGTGGCCGACAAGCTGACACCAGAGCGGCGCAGCGCCAATATGGCGAAAATCCGCGCCAAGAACACCAAGCCGGAAATGCTGGTGCGGCGGATGGTGCATGGCCTGGGCTTCCGCTACCGGCTGCACCGCAAGGACCTGCCGGGCAAGCCGGACCTGGTGTTCGGCCCGCGCCGCAAGGTGATCTTCGTGCATGGCTGTTTCTGGCATCTGCATGACTGCCGCGACGGGCGCATTCCTGCCTCGCGCCGCGACTACTGGGAACTGAAGCTGCTGCGCAATGCCGAACGCGACGCGGAACAACTGGCAGCCCTGCAGGCGGCGGGGTGGAAGGTGCTGACCATCTGGGAATGCGAGACCAAGGATCTTGCCGCCTTGGAAGACCGCCTCGCAGACTTCCTTGAAACGGCAGAATAATGCTTATCCACAGTTACTTGCGAGGTTCCGAAAATTTCCTCTTGCGGCCCGTTTGGGAAAACCCTAAACACCGCCTCACCGAATGGCAGCGCGGGCGTAGCTCAGGGGTAGAGCATTACCTTGCCAAGGTAAGGGTCGTGAGTTCGAATCTCATCGCCCGCTCCATTCGAAAGCGGAACAGGCCGTCCTTCGGGGCGGCCTTTCGCTTTTCCGCACCGCAGCACCGGCGGCATTTTCTTCACTGAACTGTCATTTTCTACTTGCGGCCCGCGCAGGGATTTCCTATTCACCGCGTCACCGGATGGCAGCGCGGGCGTAGCTCAGGGGTAGAGCATTACCTTGCCAAGGTAAGGGTCGTGAGTTCGAATCTCATCGCCCGCTCCATCGGGAAACGAAAAGACCGCCCTCCGGGGTGGCCTTTCGCTTTTTCAAGCGCCCTCGTGAAATTTGATCAAATTCCTTTGACGCGGGCTGAAAAACAAGCCAATGCTACTGCCAAACAATGCTCACGGGCAGATCATCGCAGGAGTTTGGCCATGGCCCCAGTCATCTATCCCACCACCAATTTCACCGCGACCGAACAGCTGTGCCTGGACCGCGGCGAAGGCATCTATGTCTTTGATACAGACGGCAACAAATACATCGAGGGGCTGGCAGGCTTGTGGTGCACCTCGCTGGGCTACAGCAACACCGAAGTGATGGACGCAATCACCGAGCAACTGCACAAGCTGCCGTTCACCCACACATTCGGCGGCAAGACCCACAAGCCGATCATGGACTTGGCGGAGAAGCTGAAGGCGATGGTGCCGGTGGAGGATGCCTATATCTTCTTTGGCAACTCCGGCTCGGACGCCAATGACACCCACTACAAGATGCTGCGCTATTACTTCAATGCCATCGGCAAGCCGGAGAAGCGCAAGATCATTACCCGCGAGCGCGGCTATCATGGCGTCACAGTGGCGGCTGGGTCGCTGACCTCATTGCCCGCGAATCTGGCGCATTTCGACGCGCCGCTGGAGGCGCTGCACATTCTGCGCTCGGACGCGCCGCATTATTACACCGGCCGCCAGGGCAATGAGACCGAAGAACAGTTTGTCGACCGGATCATCAATAACCTGGAAGAGCAGATCCTGGCGGAAGACCCCGACACCATCGCAGCGATGATCGTGGAGCCGATCACCGGAGCGTCGGGCGTGATCGTGCCGCCGGAAGGGTATTATGAGAAACTGCAGGCGCTGTTGCGCGAACATGGCATCCTGGTTTGGGCCGATGAGGTGATCTGCGGCTTCGGGCGTACCGGTGCCGATTTCGGCTGCACCACCATGGGCATCAAGCCGGACCTGATGACCTTTGCCAAGCAGCTGAGCTCGGCCTATTTCCCGATCTCGGCCTCGGTCATTCCGGGTTACATGTATGAGGCGATGATCGACCAGACCAATGAGGTCGGCGTCTTTGGTCACGGCTACACCTACTCCGGCCACCCGGCGGCCTGTGCCGCGGCGCTGAAGACACTGGAGATCTATGAACGCGACGACCTGTTCGAGCACGCCGCGGACGTGGGCGCCTATATGCAGGCGCAGTTGCGCGAGATTTTCACCGATCATCCGCTGGTCGGCGAGGTGCGCGGCAAGGGGCTGATCGCGGCGCTGGAGCTGGTGTCGAACAAGACCACCGGTGCCAGCTTTGACAAAGGCGCTGCTGGCGCAGCGGCCCAGAAGGCTTGCCAGGAGAACGGCCTGATCCTGCGGGCGGTCGCGGGCAACGCGCTGGCGCTGTGCCCGCCGATCATCATCACCAAACCAGAGGTGGACGACATGCTGGCACGGATGAAATCCGCGGTTGATCAGGCCTTTGCTGAACTCAGCGAGCAAGGCCTGATCGCCGCCTGACCGCGCGATGCCGCAAACAGATAACGCCCCGCAGTGCGGGGCGTTTTGCTTTCCGTGGCTTCGCTGCCGGAAGCCTCAGAACACCTTGTAGGTCATCGTGGTCAGCGACCGCTCGATCCCTTCGATCTGCAGCAACTGGTCGTTGATGTATTTCCCGACATCCTCACCCGTCGGGATGTAGAGCTTCATCAGCAGGTCGAAGTTGCCGCTGGTGGAGTAAAGCTCGGAGTGGATTTCGCGCAGGGCAATCTCCTCGGCCACTTTGTAGGTGGTGCCGGGTTTGCAGCGGATCTGGACAAAGACGCAGGTGGACATGGGGGCCCTCATGGCTGATCAGGAATTTGCGCCCAAGCTCGCATGCGGCGCAAGCAGGCGCAAGAGACAGGCTGGAGCCGGAATTGCTGCAACAGATTGACCGCCATGCACAATGCCGCACTTGAGCCGTGCCCCCTGCCCGCCCTATAAGCGCCCAGGCAGAATTAAAGTTCTTGCAGCATGACGAAGGATAAGCCGCTGATGCGTACCGCCAAAGTGACCCGCAAGACCGCGGAGACCGATATCTCTGTCGAGATCAACCTCGACGGCACCGGGGTTTATGACAACCAGACCGGGGTCGGCTTCTTCGACCACATGCTGGACCAGTTGGCGCGGCATTCGCTGATCGACATGACCATCCGTGCTAAGGGCGATTATCATATCGACGACCACCACACTGTGGAAGACACCGGCATCGCACTGGGGCAGGCGCTGGTGCAGGCGCTGGGGGACAAGAAGGGCATCCGCCGCTATGGCGAGTGCCACCTGCCGATGGATGACGCCCAGGTGCGCTGCGCGCTGGACCTGTCGGCGCGCCCCTTCCTGATCTGGAATGTTGAGCTGCCCACGCAAAAGATCGGCACCTTTGACACCGAGCTGGTGCGGGAGTTCTTCCAGGCGCTCAGCACCCATGGCGGCATCACCCTGCACATTGACCAGCTGCACGGGTTCAACAGCCACCATATCGCCGAGGCGGCCTTTAAGGCGGTGGCCCGCGCGCTGCGGCTGGCTGTGGAGACCGACCCGCGCAAGGCGGATGCGATTCCGTCCACCAAGGGTGCACTCTGAGATGCTGACCGCAATCATTGACTACGAGTCCGGCAACCTGCACTCGGCTGAGAAGGCGTTTCAGCGCATGGCGCGGGAAATGGATGCGGGCGAGGTCGTGGTGACCTCCGACGCCGATGTTGTGGCGCGGGCCGACCGGCTGGTGCTACCCGGCGACGGCGCCTTCCCCGCCTGTGCGGCAGAGCTGCGCGGCCACAAGGGCATCTATGACGCGATGGTCGAGGCGGTGGAGCAGAAGGGCCGCCCGTTCCTGGGCATCTGCGTCGGCATGCAGCTGATGGCAACCACTGGGCATGAGTACGAAGAGACGCCGGGCCTGGGCTGGGTTGGCGGCGATGTGGTGAAGATCACGCCCGCGGATGCCTCCTTGAAGGTGCCGCATATGGGCTGGAACGATCTGGTGATCGACCACGCGCACCCGGTGTTTGACGGCATCCAGAGCGGTGATCACGTGTATTTCGTGCACTCCTACCATTTCCGCGCGGCAAACCCGGCGGAGCGGCTGGCGCATGTTGACTATGCCGGCGACGTGACCGCCGTCATCGGGCGGGGCACGATGGTCGGCATGCAGTTCCACCCAGAGAAAAGCCAGGCCACCGGCCTGCGGATAATCGGAAACTTCCTGACCTGGAAACCCTAAGGGGACGGCGCTGAAGCGCCGTTTACCTTGGCTTTGAGTATTTGGGGAAGGATGAAAACCGCGGCGTTCAGGCCGCAGCGGAGCGCAGGGAGACCGGCGCGACTCCATAGGCCTTGCGGAAGGCGCGGGTGAAGCCCTCGGGGCTGGTGTAGGCATAGCGGCGCGCGACGGCCTCCACCCGATCGCCGCGTGCGAGGTCCTGATGCGCCAGGATCAGCCGCCAGCGGCGCAGGTAGCCGATCGGAGTTTCGCCCACTTCTGCCGCGAAGAGTTCCGCAAAGCGTGACAGCGACAGCCCTGCTTCCTGTGCCAGGTCGGCATTGGTCCAAAGGCGGCCCGGATGATCATGCATCGCCACGATGGCGCGGCTGAGGCGCGGATCGGCGAGGCCCGCCAGCAGCCCCGGCTCTGTCGCGCCCCTTTGGATCTGATTGCGCAACAGGCGCACCATCAGCACCTCCCCCAGCCGGTTGATCACCGATTGCGCGCCGCAGTGCTGCCCTTCGGCCTCATCGCGCATCAGCCGTACCAGCCCTTGTGCCTCGGCATTGCCGGAAACGTCATACTCCACCACCGGCGGCAAGGCGGCCAGGAACGGGTTGCTTTGCCCCGACCATTCCACCCGCGCTGCCCACATGACCGCACCTGGAGCAGGGTCCGCCAGCGGGCCGCGGGTACGGTAGAGGATCTGCACTGGCTCGCCCGCCCCGTCCGCCAGGGCAATCAAGTTGGCCCGGCCCGGAACAGCAGCCTGCACGGCGAGCTGGAAACGGTCCATCAATGTGGTGAGTCTATCCATCTTCCGGTGTTCCCATCAGGCTTTTCGGATTTATACGACACTAAACTGCGTCATACATTCAGACAAGCACCACCACTCACACCATTCACAAGGAACATTCACATGCTGATCCCCCGCCAGAAGACCCCGGACCTGACACTGCCGACGCTAGACCACGGGCAATTCGACCTGTCTTCGGAAACGGCCGAGCGCGGCACAGTGATCTGCTTTTACCGCGGCCTGCACTGCCCGATCTGCGCGACCTACCTGAAGGAATTCGAGAAGAAAGTCGCAGCCTTTGCCGAGCGCGGCGTCAACTGCATCGCCATCAGCTCTGACGGCGAGGAGCGCACCCGCGCGATGGCCGACAAGATCGAAGCCAAGGAGCTGCGTTTCGGCTATGATCTGCCGCTGTCAGTTGCCAAGGAATGGGGGCTTTACATCTCTACTTCGCGCGGCAAAACCTCGATCGGGATTGAAGAGCCGGCGCTGTTTTCGGAACCTGGCCTGTTCCTGGTGACGCCGGAGCAGACGCTCTATTACGGGTCTGTGCAAACGATGCCGTTTGTGCGCCCGCACTTTTCGGAACTGGTGGCGGCGCTGGACTTTGCCATCCCCAACAACTACCCGGCGCGTGGTGAGTACACCGGTGAGGTGTAAGCGTCACAGCTGCCGCAGGGGACGGTGCACTTCACCGGTTTGAGCAATAGACAAGAGGTCTGCTTCGGGGCATACGGAGCGGACCTTTTTTCGCGCCCAGGGTCCCCCTTGCACATCCGTTTCGAGAAATACGACCACACCGAAGGCAAGCATCGCTATTGCCTCCTTAGCCTGACGCCGACGCTGTTCGGCGATTGGTGTGTTGAGCGTGTGTCCGGGCCGCTGAACGCGCCAGGCGGCGCGCAGAAGCGGACCTATTTCGCCGCGCACGCGGAGGCGCTGGCGATCTTCGAAGGGTTCCGGGACCGGCAGCTGAAGCGCGGCTATGCGCCGATCCCAGTGCAGCTGGGACTGCTCTAGGGGCAGCCCCATGGGTTTACTGTACGCGGGTCCAGGTTTGCTTGGAGCAAATCAGCCCGCCGACAACGCAGCCACGCAAGGCCAAGGAGCTGCCCGCCAGATCCATTTTTCCAATGTAGATCTTGTCGTTGGAGGGCCGCCAGACCTTACCCTCATAGGAGCCGTCGCCGTTTGGTACCATGTCGATCACCAGCGTCTTGCCGATGTTCGGGGACTTGTACTCGCCTTCGCTGTTGAAGGTACGGGCAATCTTGCCGCAGACCGCAGCGCCGCATTTCGCCATCCGGATATGGGCATAGGAGCCGTCATCAGCTTGCGTTTTCCAGACCCCCAGCACCGGATCCGCCGCCGCGGCACCTGCCAGACCGACGGCTACGGCCATGCCTGCCAGTAGATGTTTCATTCCATTTCCTCCCTGTTTTTCAGGCAGCCTGTCCCTGATGCGGTCATTGAGGCAAGGTTGACTTCGGGTCGCGTTGCAATCTGCCCTTACGTTGTGCAAAACACCGCCAGCTTGATTTCACGAAGGACCGCCCGGATGATCCTCTACCCCGCGATTGACCTCAAAGACGGCCAGGCCGTGCGCCTGCTGCATGGCGAAATGGACAAGACCACCGTGTTCAACGACAACCCCGCCGCGCAGGCGCTGGAGTTTGTCGAGGCCGGCTGCGAGTGGCTGCATCTGGTGGACCTGAACGGTGCCTTTGCCGGCGAGCCGGTGAATGCCGCGCCGGTCGAGGAGATTCTGAAGCAAACCAAAGTGCCCGCACAGCTGGGCGGCGGCATCCGCGACATGGCCACCATCGAGCGCTGGATCAGCAAGGGCCTTGCACGGGTGATCCTGGGCACCGTGGCGGTGGAGAACCCGGACTTGGTGCGCGAAGCGGCACGGGAATTCCCCTGCAAGGTTGCAGTCGGCATCGACGCACGTAAAGGCAAGGTCGCAACCAAGGGCTGGGCCGAAGAAACCGACGTGATGGTCACCGACCTCGCCAAATCCTTTGAGGACGCAGGCGTTGCCGCGATCATCTATACCGATATCCTGCGAGATGGCGCTATGAAGGGCCCGAATGTGGAGGCAACCGCCGATCTGGCCAATGCGGTCAGCATCCCGGTGATTGCTTCCGGCGGCGTCTCCTCGCTGGACGACCTCAGGGCGCTGAAATCCTGCGGCGCGCCTCTCAATGGTGCGATTTCAGGCCGGGCGCTGTATGATGGCGCCATTGACCTGAAAGAGGCGCTGGCAGTTCTGAAGCCCTGACGCCTCCCCCGGCGAAGGGAACTCTCATGCGCCTTGTCCGCCGAATCCTTGCAACCCTCACCATAGGACCCATCGTCCTGTGGCTGCTATGCATAGCCTTTGTGATGCTGCTGGGGTTCGGCTTTGATTGCGAAATCCACGAGGGGTTTGCCAACCCCTGCATGGTGCTGGGCCAGGACCTGGGCGAGACGGCTTATACCATGGGGGTCCTTGCCGCCTGGGGGCCACTGATCTTCGGCCCGGTCTCCATGGGGGCCGGGCTGCTGTGGGGGCTGGCCATTGCGTTGTCGCGCTATCTGGCAGCGCGGCGCTGAGCCTACTCGGCTGCTTTTGCAGTCAGCTTGCCCAAGGCGCCCCGCATCTTGGCGATAAATTCAGCATCGGCAGGAACGTCGAGGCCTGAGAGCATTTCTGCCGGGTCCTGATAGGTCAGCCAGACATGGCCGTCGGCATCCTCATAAGCCAGCACCTTCAGCGGCAAATAGAGCCCTGCACGCATATCCGCCTGCATCGCCGGAGTGCCGAGCTTGGGGTTGCCGAAGATCAGGAGCTGCGATCCCGCCAACTCCATTCCTGCCTTCTCTGCGCCGCCTGCATGGTCGACCCGGGCAAAGACAGTGGCGCCCGCACCCTCCACTGCCGCCTGCAGCGCATCCATGGTTTCGGCCACGGGTTTCTGGCTTGGCACAGTCACCAGCTCCGCGGCGGCGGGCAATGCAGAGACGAGCGCCAAGGCGCCTGCGAGGGAAAGAGATTTTTTCATAACGGATACTCCGGAAATCAGGGACATTTGCACATCATCGGGGCTGTCATCCCGCAGGGGCAATTCACTTCTGCGAGACCGCCCGGTTCCGGCGGTTCCGTGCGGACCGCGCAAGGGGTCCGGACCAAAACGCGCATATCCCTCCATATCTGTTGCGCTTGCCTTTTGGTTTGCGTACCCACGGGGCAAGCAGCTTGAAAGGCACGATCCATGCTGAAAACCCGCATCATTCCCTGTCTGGACGTCGCTGACGGGCGCGTGGTCAAGGGCGTCAACTTTGTCGGCCTGCGCGATGCGGGCGATCCGGTGGAATGCGCCAAGGCCTATGATGCGGCCGGCGCGGATGAGATCTGCTTTCTCGACATTCACGCGACCCATGAAAACCGCGGCACCATGTTCGACATGGTCCAGCGCACCGCTGAGCAGTGTTTTGTGCCGCTGACCGTGGGCGGGGGGGTCAGGACCAAGGAGGATGTGCGCGCGCTCTTGCTGGCGGGTGCTGACAAGGTCTCCTTCAATTCAGCGGCGGTGGCCAACCCGGATGTAATTGCAGAGGCCGCGGATCAGTTCGGCAGCCAGTGTATCGTCTGCGCCATTGACGCCAAGACGGTGGAGCCGGGGCGCTGGGAGATCTTCACCCACGGCGGGCGCAAGCCTACTGGCATCGACGCGGTGGAATTTGCCAGGCTGGTGACATCCAAGGGCGCGGGGGAAATCCTGCTGACCTCGATGGACCGGGACGGCACCAAATCCGGCTTCAACCTGCCGCTGACCAAGGCAATTTCCGATGCGGTCGACGTGCCGGTGATCGCATCCGGCGGCGTCGGCAACCTGGATCACCTGGTGGAGGGCGTGACCAAAGGCGGCGCAAGCGCGGTGCTGGCGGCCTCGATCTTCCACTTCGGGGAGTACACCATCCAGGAAGCCAAGGAACACATGGCCGCTGCCGGCATCCCGATGCGGCTGAACTGAAAGGGCATGTGATGAGCCTGCTGCACGACCTCGAAGCCACCATCCTGTCTCGCAAGGGGGCTGATCCTGACACCAGCTGGACCGCCAAACTGCTGGCCAAAGGGCCGGAGAAATGTGCCGAGAAATTCGGTGAGGAAGCCATTGAGACCATTATCGAGGCGGTGAAGGATGACAAGGCAGGGCTCGCCTCCGAAGGGGCCGATGTTCTCTATCATTTCCTGGTGATGCTGGCCGCCCGCGATGTGGCGCTGGACGATGTGCTGCAGGTGCTGGCAGAACGCCAGGGCCTTAGCGGCATTGCCGAGAAGGCCAGCCGCCCCAAAGGCTGATCCTCGGTCAGAACCGGCAATCCGGCCGCGGATCAAGGGAGGCGCAGCCGGATTGCGCCAGCGCGGCTTGCCCTTGACGCGCACTCTGAAACACACTCGGCAAGGCCCTTAAGGGCACTCCTGCCCCTCAAGGGCTTCTCGGTAAAAAAATCTGCGCCGTGCAGCGGCGCCCGGCCCAACTGTGGAAGCCGTCCGGCAGGACGGCGGGAACGGGCGGGAGCACCCTGCCCGGCCACAGGCGTCACAGTTTCGAGGAAATGATCCCGGTGGCAAAGCCGCCCATGCGCAGCTCGCCGAATAGGCGCTGGTATTCGATTTTTGGGCAGCGGTTCTGGATCACCGTGACGCCGCGCGCCTCGGCCTTGGCCGCCGCCTCGGCGTGCTCCACCCCGATCTGCATCCAGATGGTCTGCAGCTTCGGGAACGCCTCCAGTGCCTCGTCCACGACCGGCGGAACCGCCTCAGAACGGCGGAAAATGTCGACCATATCCACAGGCAGATCAATTTCGGAGAGGCTGGCCCGCACCGTTTCGCCGAACAGCGTCTTGCCGGCATGGCCAGGGTTGACCGGAATCACCTTATAGCCCTTCAGGCCCAGGTAGCGTGCCACATAGTAGCTGGGGCGCACCGGGTTCATCGACACGCCCACCACCGCCACCGTCTTGGCGCGCTGCAGGACCTTCTTCAGATGCTCATCGCTGTAGTCTGTCATGCGGGAACCCTAGCGGCGGCGCTGGCGGCCGCATAGGCGGAAACGCCGCCTGGATACAAAAATGCGCCCGGACGAACCGGGCGCAAGGTATGGAACGAGGGACAGTGAAAAAGATCTGCGGTGGTTCCACTCCGCAGTCTGTATTGTATATGGGTCACGGTTCGAAAAATAAAAGCATACATCACACATTTGTGAGATGACAGGCTATTTTCTGAGGGCTGCAGGCCAATGAATCCTGCCCGAGGCAATCATATGCGCCGTATCAGCCTGCCACAGCACATGCACACGCCTGTTATTCAACAGAAAAAGCTCTCCGTCGACAATTGCCCACAGTTGCGGATTGCCTTCGTGCAACTGACCCATTGACATGGCATAGGCGCAGTAGCCCCCGAAAGCAGGCGCATAGGCCCGCGGGTTGGCTTCGAATTGCGCCTGATTATGGGCTGAGGCAAAGCGCCAGACGACGCCCTTCCACATTACGGCATGGACAGGCCGTCCCTCCTCGGCCGCACCATGTTCAAAAAACGCAACCGCATCATATCCGCCGATGGCGACCCCGGCACGCGAGGAGTACACGGCCGGGTCAGCCCGCACCGCATCCGGCAGGGACAGGAACAATACCGCGGCGGCCATCAGCACCAGACGCAGGGTCACATTGAACTCCATTCACTGCTTGCATCAGGCCTGCGACTTTGCCGCACCGCAGTGCCGTTGCAAAGACAGCTTACGCAGATGTGAACAAGGTGTGACACCAAGCGCCTCAGCGGGCGATGGATGCGTAAAGGGCAATCGCCGCTGCATTGGAGACGTTGAGTGACCCAAAACCGCCTGCGGCATCGATCTTGACCAGCCCGTCGACGGTTTCCTTGGTTTTCTGGCGCAGGCCCGGACCTTCGGCACCCAGCACCAGCGCCACCGGCAGGTGCTGCTTGCCCTCCAGCGCGGACTCAATGGTCTGATCGGCCTCACCATCCAGGCCCAGCACGATGAAACCCATGTTCTGCAGTTCAGTGATAGAATCGGCGAGGTTGCGCATCCGCAGGTAGGGCTGACGCTCCAGCGCGCCGCTTGCGGTCTTGGCCAGCGCCCCGGTTTCAGGTGCCGAGTGGTGCCGGGTGCCAATCACGGCACTGGCGCCCAGCACCTCGGCCGAGCGCAGGATGGCACCGACGTTGTGCGGGTCGGTGACCCGGTCCAAAAGAAGCACGCGCGGCGCTTCGCGGCCGATGCAGTTTTCAGCCAGGCCACCCCAGTTCAGCGGCTTCACTTCAAGTGCTGCGCCCTGGTGCACTGACTGCGGATCGATCGGCGGATTGAATTTGCGCGGGTCGATGACTTCGGCCTCAATTCCGGAGTCTTCAATTGCATCCGCCAGTTTCGCCTGCGCGTTCATGGTCACCATCAGACGGAGTTTTTCGCGCTTGGGGTTGAGCAGCGCATCGCGCACCGCATGCAGCCCGAACAGCCATACGGTTTCCGCGGCAGCAGCCCGTTTGGCCTGCTCTTTTTCGACGACCCATTTGGGTTTCTTGGACATTTCGCTCTCCGGCAGAAAGAATTTGCGAGGCGTGCGAAAAACTTGCGTTTTTCCGGTTGACGCCCCTTTGGCCTGCTTGTAATCACGCCTCCACATCAGGTGCAACAAGCAACTGACAGTGGGCGACAGGCCGCAAGGTGTGGCAGGGGACTGTAACTCCCTCGCGGAGACGCACGCCTGGTTCGATTCCAGGGTCGCCCACCATCTTCTCTCTCTTCAGATCTGACGATGGTGGTTCAGCAGCAAGCTGAACAGGCCGCGCACCCACGCTGCGCAGCAAAAAGCCCGCGTGAGCTTCGCGGGCTTTCCATTTGATTGGAGTAGATAATCCGCCGGTCAGGCAGTTTCGGCCACGGCCTGTTCAGCCCATTCGATCAGAGCTTCCACATCCGGGCCGGCCTCAACCGCCATGCCATCGGCAAACGCCTGGAACGGCTCCACGTTCATCTTGTTCACGCCGGAAATCACTGGAATACCCAAGGCCAGCGCTTCACCGATGATGGGACGCATGCCGCGCCCGTCGGCCTCGTGCTTTCCGAATTTATTGACGATCAGCAGCTGTGGCGCCGGGTCCGTTTGAAGGGTAGCGGAGACCTGCCCGACCGCCTGCTCCAGCGCCTCCGGGTTCAGGCGGCAGCCGCGGGCGCCTGCGCCCAGAGATTGCGAAATGCGGATGGTCTCGCCCGCGGGCAGCACCCGCACGTCCATGTCGCACAGCTCCTTGTCGTAGCATTCCACATTGGTCTGCACGATGCCGGCCAGGCGGATCCCCTTGGCCTCCAGTTTTTCAGCCAGTTCGCTCAGCAAACGGTCCGTGGCACCGCGCTCTTCGGTCATCACATAGGCCAGGTGCATTGGTCGTTCTCTCCAGTCTCATGTCGTTTCATAGGTGGTCATGAGGCGCCCGCGGTCAAGCCCTACCAGGGCATCGGGTTAAACCCGATGACCGGAGCATGCAGCAGTAAAAGCCCCAGGAACACCGCTGCGGCTGCCCCGGCCTCACTGGCTGCAGGGCGCAGGCGCATCAAATTCAGCCGCGCGGTGTTGCGGCTGAGACGGTTCCATTCGCCCTGCCCCAACTGGCGCTGTTTGCGCTTGTCGATCAGCGCCATGCCCATCCAGGCAAAGCCCGCAAAGAGGCCGAACAGGATCACATGCGCCAGGTCGCCGTTTGCCAGCAGGTGCGCCCCGGCCCAAAGCGCCATCGCCGCCAAGAGAGGATGGCGGCTGACAGCCAGTATACCGGGGGCTGCCGGATCAAAGGGCTTGATGCCAAGCCCGCCAAAACTGAAGGGGTTCTGCCGCATCATGCCACCCGCTGCCAGCAGGCAGGCCAGCGGCATCACCAAGAGCGGCACCCAGCGGAAACCTTCCCAATAGGGCAGCACGCCGACATAAGGCGCGCGGGCGGCGGCCACGACCAGCCAGGCAAGGATTGCCAGCGACAGCAAGCTGTAAGCGATGAAATAGCCGCGCAACCCCAAGCGGCTGACCAGCCAGGGCCGCACCGGCGGGCGCACGGGGATCGCGTGGCTGGCCAGGAACAGCAGCAGCGCAGCGGTGAATTCAAGCCAGCCCATCGGGGTCTCTCCGGGTATAGATCAGTCTTTTGTGCAGCTATAAGCGGATAGGCAGTCTATAACGTTGCCCCAGATCAAAAAAGGGCGCCGCTGGGGCGCCCTTTCCAGTGTTGTGCCAGAGGTTCACAGACCCAGGGCTTTACGCCGCTCTTCTGCAAAACCCTGCACCATGCGGTCGGCGATCAGAGCAAGGATCGCCATCGCCGCGCCAGCCGAGATGCCCAGCCCAACGTCGGCCTGCCCCAGCGCCAGATAGATCGACTGGCCAAGGCCGGTGGTGCCGATCAGCGCCGCAATGACCAGCATCGCAAAGGCATAGAGAATGGTCTGGTTGAGACCCAGCAGGATCGACGGCGCCGCATAAGGCGCGCGGATGTCCTTGAGCATCTGCCATGTGGTGGCGCCAGAGGCAGTGGCGGCCTCAATCATTTCGTCCGGCGTCGAGACCAGCCCGTGCCGCGTGTAACGGATCATCGGCACGATGGCATAGGCGATGATCGCCAGAAAGGCAGAGAACTCGCCGATCTGAAACACCATCAGCACCGGGATCAGGAACACGAACAGCGGGATCGTCTGCAGCATGTCGCAAATCGGTCGCACCACGCGCCAGACACCGGGTGAAACCGCAGAGGCCAGACCAATGGCTCCGCCCATCAGCGCGCAGGCAAAGACCGCAGCGCCGGAGAGGTAGAGCGACAGAAGCGCCCGTTCCCACAGGCCGGAGAGCAGGATGGTGCCCAGCAGAACAACGGTCAGAACCGCCAGCCCGCGCCCGCCTGCGACCCAGGCCAGTGCGCCTGCACCGACCAGCACAAAAGGCCAGGGCAGCTGGGAGATGCCTGTCTCCAGCATTCCGGCAGCAATCAGCAGCATCACTCCCAGCGCCATCCGGCCACGCAGCGCAAAGACTATTCCGGCCGCAGCACCCGCCGCAAACAGCGCGGCACTCATCATCGGGGTCCAAGCAAAGCCCCAGGTGAAGGGCAGCACTGCCTGATCCAGCCCGATCCTCATCGGCAGCAGCACATAGAACAGCACGTTGTTCTTGAGCGCGGTCAGGGCCTCCGCATTAGCGCTGGTGAAGGATGAAAGCCCCCGATCCACACTGTCCGCCACCGGGTTGAACAGGCCATAGGCGCCGGGCTGCTGAACGCTGCCCCAGAAGGCCGCGCTGACCACGACGCCCAGCGCCAGGATACCCCAAGCAACGCGCGGGTCATGCTGGTCGCGCCGGTCCTGGGTCAGGGTGCCACTCATCCGGTCGATCAGGATTGCGAAGATCACGATCACCAGGCCGGCCAGCAGGCTTTGGCCGAACTGCGCCTTGCGCATGGTCAGCAGGACTTCCCAGCCGATGTCGTCAAAGCCGCCGATCACGGCAGCGATAATCACCATCGACAGCGCCGCCATCAGGCATTGATTGACGCCAACCATGATCTGTTGCCCGGCGGAAGGAATCTCGCACTGGAACAGCTGTTGCAGGCGGGTGCCGCCGGCCATGATGGCGGCTTCCTTGATCTCCGGCTCCACACGTTCGAGGCCCAGCAGCACATTGCGTGCCATTGGCGGCGCCGCGTAGATGGCAGAGGCAATAAGGCCCACCACCGGCCCAAAGCCGAACAGCACCAGCAAGGGCGTGAGATAGGCAAATGTCGGCACCGTCTGCATGATGTCGAGCACCGCCTGCACCGGCTGGCGGACGCGGGGGTATTCATTGGCAAGGATGCCGATACCGCCGCCGATGATCAGCGCCAGCGGCACCGAGACGGCAACCAGCGCCAGGGTGTTCATGCTTTCGGGCCAGTAGCCGGAGGCAAGCACAAAGCCGAGGCCAACCACCGCCATCAGCGCCATCCGAACCCCGCCCAAGGTCCAGGCCAGCGCCGTGGTGGCGCAGATGACCAGCGGCCAGGGCGTGTGGCTCAGCACATAGTTCGCCGCTTCCATCGGGTAGAACATCAGCGCCGAGAAGCTGCGCGCGGCGGGTTTGATCAGCGCCAGAAACCATTCCATGAAGGCCCCGACCCAGTCGGTGGCGGGCAGCACCCAGGCGGCGGGAAACTTGATCAGCCAAGGCATACTGCTTTCCAGCAACAGGCACAGGGCGCCAACAACGGCTGCGATCAACGCCGCAATCGAGCCTTTCGAAAGACCTGCCATCACCCCTGCTCCACCTGCAAGGCCGCGGCCAGATCCGCCGGGTTCACCACGCCGACCAGCTTGCCGTCATCCGTGCGGACCGGCACCGGCTCGTAGAGCTCCATGCAGCGCGCAAGGGCTGCATCCAGCGTCATGTCCTGGCGCAGGCCGGGATCGTCGGCGCCATAGACATGGTGTTCGCCGGGCTGCATCACCGAGGACACATGCGCGTGCTGCCCCTTGGCCACGTCCTTGGAAAACTCGCGCACGTAGTCATCGACCGGGCGCAGCACGATATCCGCCGGAGTACCGATCTGCACCACCTTGCCGTCGCGCATGATGGCAATGCGGTCGGCGAGCTTCAGCGCCTCGTTAATGTCATGAGTGATGAAGACGATGGTAGTCTTCAGCTTGGCCTGAATTTCCAGGAACTCATCCTGCAGCTGCCGCCGGATCAGCGGATCCAGGGCCGAGAACGGTTCATCCAGAAACCAGACAGAGCAATCCGCCACCAGCGAGCGGGCAATGCCGACGCGCTGGCGCTGGCCGCCTGAGAGTTCACGCGGGAAGTTCTTTTCGCGCCCGCCCAGTCCGACCAGCTCGATCACCTCCTGCGCCTTGGCGAGCCGCTGCTTTTTCTTCACCCCCTGCACCCGCAGCGGGTAGGCGACGTTTTCGGCCACGGTCATATGCGGGAACAGGCCAAAGTGCTGGAACACCATGCCCAGCTTCTTGCGGCGCAGCTCGATCAGCCGCTTGGGGCTGGCCTCGACGATGTTCTCGCCGTCGATGCGGATTTCGCCACCGGTGGCATGCAGCAGGTGCGAGATGCAGCGGATCAGGGTGGACTTGCCGGAGCCCGACAGCCCCATGATCACAAACAGCTCCCCCTCCTTCACATCAAAGGAGGCGTCCTGCACCGCGGGGATCAGCCCCTTGCCGCGCAGTTCCTGCGCTGCCGCTTCGGGTGTTTCGTGCCGCGACAGCGCCTCTTTCAGGGCGCTGTCTGCGTTGCTGCCAAACACCTGCCAGACATTCCGGCAGGTGATGGCGGGCGTTTCAGAGCCGGTCACGTGTGCGGCTCAATTGATGGCAGCGTCGACAACCGGGCGCCACTTGTCCTCATTGGCGGCCATCCATTCGGCAACCACCTCTTCGACCTTGCCGCCGTCCACGTCGACCGCGCCCATCATCGGCTGCTGGTCTTCCACGGCCAGGGTATAGTTCGACAGGATCTCAAACGCTGCAGGCCAGGTTTCGGCAGTGCCGGACCAGGCGGCCTTGAAAATACGTGAGGGTGAGAAATCGCAGTCGTTCACGGCATCCGGGTTCGGGCCCCAGGCCGGATCGCTGAAGCAGGCATCCTCGCCGGGCGGCAGGTCGACGAATTTGACGTCATAGGCCGACATAGCCCAATGCGGCTGCCAGAAGGTGACCAGCAGCGGTGTCTTGCGTTCGGTGGCTGCGCGCAGCTCGACGATCAGCGCGGCCTCAGAGCCCGCAGGCACGGCCTTGAACGGCAGCGCCAGCCCGGTCATGCGGTCGGCGCCAGGGGTGCCCCAGTCGGCCGGATAGTCAACCAGGCGGCCTTCGGGCAGGGTTTCTGCAGTGGCGAATTGCGCGGCACAATCCTTCAGCGCCTCCCAGGCAGGCAGGCCGGGGCAGATTTCGGCCACATGCGCCGGATAGGCGATGCCCTCACGCGCGTTCAGCTCCAGGTCGCCCAGCTCGACAACGGTGCCTTCCTCAACCTTCTTGGCGTATTCGTCGGACACGTTGGAGGACCAGATTTCCAGCGTCGCGTGGATGTCGCCATCGGCAATCGCCTGGAACTGGTTCATCATGCCGGCAGAGACATACTCCACATCATAGCCCGCGGCCTTGAGCATTTCGCCCGCGATGTGGGTCGTCACATGCTGGCCGGTCCATTCGTTCACCGCCAGCTTGATCGGTTTGCTGGTGTCGCCCAGCTCTGCCGCAGAGGCGATGCCAGCGGCAACTGTCATTGTTGCAGCGCCCAGCGCCAGCGCATATCCCTTGAAGTTCATCTCAATACTCCCTGTCATTGTTTTTGCGCCGCCGGTTGTCCGGCTTGGCGCGTCATTGGAACCCGGCGGTTCATGGCTCCTGCCAAACGTTTTGGCAGTTCATCTTATTACGTGCAGGAGCCGGTGCTTT
This sequence comes from Leisingera sp. ANG-M7, assembly GCF_000813965.1. Taxonomy (GTDB): domain Bacteria; phylum Pseudomonadota; class Alphaproteobacteria; order Rhodobacterales; family Rhodobacteraceae; genus Leisingera. Next base: position 591,568 of record NZ_JWLI01000001.1, read on the forward strand.
TAGTGTGGCCGGGGATAATGCAAGTATTGGAACATATTACGACCGCTTGTCGAGCAAATGCGACGCGAAGTGTGAAAAATTTTGATTGCCGATTCAAGTTTTTGTGCAAATAGACAAGTTCTGGAATCATCCTTGCCCTCCAGAGCCCGGCCTAAGGAGCCGGCAATCCGGCCGCAAGCCGCATCCTGAAAGCAAAACAGCGCCCCTGTTTTACAGGCGCGCTGCTGAAGCGATGAGAGAGGTTTGAGCGGCTCAGGAGCGTCCCTTTCCCGTGGCCTCCTCAACAATGGGCATCCACTTGGCGCGGTTTACCGCCATCCATCCGCGCGCTGCGCCTTTCGGGGTCTCGCCGCGGACGTCCACCAAGCCGATCAGCGGCTGCTGGTCCCAGATGCTCAGCTGGTAGTTCTTCAGGATCTCGTATGCGGCCGGCCAGCGGTCCTTCAGCTCTGGCCAGCTCGCCTTGACCACGCCGCCGCGGTAGAAATCGCAGTCGCCAGTGGCCTTGGGGTTCGGCCCCCAGGACGGATCAGTGTAACAGGCGGGCTCCGGCTTGGGCAGGCGCACGAACTGCAGCGCATAAGAGGACATTGCCCAATGCGGTGCCCAGAAGGTGGAGATCACCGGACGCTTTTCCCGGTAGGCCGTCTGGAAGGCCTCGATCATCGCCGCCTCGGACTCGGCCGCGACCACGTCGAACGGCAGTTCCAGCGCACGGATCCGGTCGGCACCGGGCGAGCCCCAGGATTCCGGGTAGGCCAGGTAGATGCCGCGCTTGCCCTTGCCATCCTCTGAGAAGATGCCAGCGCAGTCGCGCAGCGCCTCCCAATTCGGCAATCCAGGGCACATCTGCGCAACGTAAGGCGGGAAGACCACGCCATTGCGCGCGTCCAGCCCCATATCGCCAAGATTCTCCAGCTGCCCCGCATCTACCAGATCGAAGTACTCAGCAGGGTCGCTGCTGGTCCAGACCTCCACCATCGCGTGCACATCGCCAGTAGCAATTTCGCCGTACAGGTTGCTCTGGTCCGCCTCGACATATTCGACCGTATATCCAGCCTCTTCCAGAATGCCGCCAGCAATGTAAGTCGACAGGTGCTGGCCGGTCCAGTTGTTCAGCGACAGCCGGATCGGAGTTCCCACGTCCCCCATGTCAGCTGCTTCGGCGGCTCCCGAAACCGCCAGCGCCGCAAACGCCGCGGCAATCACATTAATTTTCATTGGCGTAACTCCCGTACTGCCAGTCGTCCCACACGCCGCGCCTCAGCGCAGCTCCGGGATCAGGCATATCAGGCGGGAGTTGACAAAGATTAACGGCACGCAGGACCGGGTGTGCCTTCAGAAATAAAAACGCCTAAAACTTGCCTCAAGGGCGCGTCTGATTCAGCCAGTGCGCCGCGCCACCAGCAGCACCGGATCGTAGGTCAACGGCAGCTTGCCGCCTTGGCCGAACCTTTCCCGGTAGGCATCCTCGAACAACCGCAGCTGCCGGCGGCTCCATCCCTGCTGGGCATTACCGTTCACTCCAGTCTGACGCAGGTGCCTGAGCACATCAAGCGCACTATCAAATTCCAGCACGACCGTTCGCTGCTCAATTGCCTGGATCTCCAAGCCATCCGGCAGCAATGACGGCCATTCATCCGCATCCAGATAGCTCGGCGCCGCGGCAGTGGATCCCAGCGCAGCCAACTCATGGAACTGCCCCCGGCCGAAGCCCGACAGCGCCAGCCAGCCGCCCGGCTTCAGATGCATTGCCAGCCGGGCCATCAGGGCCCGCGGGTCGGGTATCCACTGCACGGTTGAGGCAGAAGCGATCAGGTCCAGATCCTGCGGCAACGGCAGGCTTTCGACCGGACCGCTTCTAAAGCGAATCTTAGCCTGGGTCGCCCTTTCCAACGTCTGCATCACCTGCGCTGCCTCCGGCACAAGGTCGTTCAGGATCAGACTGTCGGTGCCGAAACGCTGCAGCAGATTCCGGGTCAAATGTCCTGTGCCGCAACCGAATTCCAAAACGCTGCCAAAGTGCCGCTGTGCACCCTGATCCTGCAGCATCCGGGCCAGATGCCCGGCCGTTCCTGCCTGCACCGAAGCCGCGCCATGATAGCTTTCAAGCCCGCGGCGGAAGCTTTGCTGCACGCGGGACTGATCCAGATGCGGGGGCTGCATGTCCTTCATCAGAACAGCTCCTCCCACTGCGCAAACCGGTCGAACGGTGCATGCGGCGCGTCCAGATGCGACACATTCTGCCCGGCCCAGGCGCGGGCCAGGTTGGCGGGCGGGAAGATCTTATCGCCAGAGCTGATCCAGACCCGGTTGAACCGCATCTGCGGCGCATCCCCCCGGCGCTCCACCGCCAGAAGTTCTGCACGCCGGGCCTCTACATCCAGCGCCTCGGCGTCCTGAGGAGCACCGAAGACGCGGCCCAGGAACTGCTGGTAGCTTTCCGGGCTTAAGGTTTCCACGGTGCGGCGGAACACGGCAGGCGGAATGCCTGCGCCGCGACTCACTGGCTGCAGGCTGCCGTTCACTGCCGCCTTGCGCTGGAACGGATCCGGCCGCCCCTGCTGCCAATGGGCATAGGCGGCCACGCCAAACGACCAGGCCAGCAGACTGATCCGCTCATAACCAGACAGGTCCGGCAGCTCTGCATCCAGATCGGCATAACCATTGGCAAACAGGATGTCCTGTTCGCCATCCAGGTGCCAGAACACCTCCGGCCCCACAGCCCAGCCGCCGAAGACCACGATGGCCTCGGCTGCTTGGTTCTGTTTGAGCCAGCGGAACTCCATGGCTTACAGCTCCCGCGCAAGCCGCAGCATGCCTACGGTGATTTCGCTCAGCTGATCCGGTGAGGTGATGAAGGGCGGCATGGTGTAGATATTGGTGCCGAAGGGGCGCAGGAATACACCCATTTCACGGGCACGGGCATGCGCCTCATCCGCCGAGACCCGGTGCTTCATCTCGATGACGCCAATGGCGCCCAAGACCCGCACGTCCGCCACATTCGGCAGGTCGCGGGCCGGGGCCAGTTCGGCCTGCATCTGTTCGCCGATAGCGGCCACCGTGCCGCGCCAGTCCTGCCCGGTGAGCAGGTCCAACGAGGCTTTGGCCGCGGCGCAAGCCAGCGGGTTGCCCATATAGGTCGGCCCGTGCATGAACAGCCCGGGATTGCCGCCGCCGATGCCTTCCGCCACGCGGTCGTTGGTCATGGTGCAGGCGAAAGAGATATGGCCGCCGGTCAGCCCCTTGCCGAGGCAGATGATATCCGGCTCCACCGTGCAAAAATTGGTGGCAAACAGTTCGCTGGTACGGCCAAAGCCGGTGGCGATTTCGTCAAAGATCAAAAGGATGCCCAGTTCGTCGCACAAGGCGCGGGCCTGGTTCAGATATTCCGGGTGGTAGAAATACATACCGCCGGTGCCCTGCACCACGGGCTCCAGAATGAAGGCGGCGATCCTCTGGGCGTTGGCCTCAAGCACTGCGCGCAGCTCACCCAACCCATTTCGGGCCGGATCCTCCACCCAATCCTCGCTGATGCGGACCGGCGGGCGGGACACAAAATGCTGCACGCTCAGCGCGCCCTGGAACAGGTGGTGCATGCCGGTATCCGGGTCGCAGACGCTCATCGCTTTCCAGGTGTCGCCGTGGTAGCCGGAGCGTATGGTGGCAAACTCCTTGCGGCCCGGCTGGCCGATCGCGTGCTGGTACTGCACCGCCATCTTCATCGCCACCTCGACCGAGACCGAGCCTGAATCACAATAGAAAATGCGCGTGAGGCTTTCGGGGGTGATCTCCAGCAGTTTGCGGCCCAGGTCGATGGCCGGATCATGGGTCAGCCCGCCGAACATCACATGCGGCAGGGTGTCAAGCTGAGCGTGGATTGCCTTGGTGATCGCCGGGTTTTTATGCCCGTGCATCATGCACCACCACGACGACATGGCGTCGATCAGCCGGGTGCCGTCGTCCAGAGTGATGTACATGCCCGCGCTTTCCTTCACGACGAACGTCGGACCGGGCTTTGCGACATTGGTGTAGGGATGCCAGAGGTGCTGCTGGTCAAACTCCAGCTGGGTGAGGTCTGCGGCACTCATGACAGCGCCTCCTTGATCAGATCCACCCGGATGCTGGCCTGAAAGGCCACGGCCAGCGCGTCAGAGGTCAGCTCGCCCAGCACCGGCAGCCGCCCCAGGTGCGCCACCTGGCCGAATTGGCAGATGGTTTCCTCCACCGCCGGCTCCGCATCGCCGATGAATGCCACACCCGCGACCGCACAGCCCGCATCGCGCAGGGCTTTCAGCGACAGGAGCGTGTGGTTGATCGTGCCCAGCTGGGTCCGGGCGCAGAGGATTACCGGCGCGCGCCAGCGGGCGAACAGATCGAGATACAGCACCTTGCGGTTCAGCGGCACCATCAGCCCGCCTGCGCCTTCGGCCACCAGCACGCCGTCAACCTCAGGCAAGGGCAGTTCATCGGGGTCGATCTCCACGCCTTCAGCCTCTGCCGACAGATGCGGCGAGGCGGGCAGTTGCAGCAGGTAGCCCTCGGGCAGCGCCGGGCGGCCCGACAGGCGGGACACAATCTGGCTGTCGGTCTCCTCCTCCAGCCCGGATTGCACCGGCTTCCAGTATGTGGCGCCCAGCGCCTGCACCAGGCCGGCCGAGAAGATGGTCTTGCCGATGCCGGTATCGGTTCCGGTGACGATCAGCGCGCTCATGGCTTGGTCTCCATTTCCCGGGCAAGGTCCTCGAACATTTGGGTGATGACCCCCGCCCCCGTATTCAACGTGATCGACAACCGCAGCCGCGAAGTGCCGCGCGGCACCGTCGGCGGGCGGATGCCGCGGATATCGTATCCTCGATCTTGCATGGCGGAGGCCAGCGCCATGGTGCGTTTGTCATCGCCAACGATCACTGGCAGGATCTGGCTCTGAAATCCTTCCAGCCCGCACAGGCGCTTGGCCTCGCCTTGGGCGTGGGTAATCCCCTGCCACGCCTGTTCACGGCGGCCCGGGTTCTGCTGAAGTTCCTGCAAGGCCGCCCGCACCAGCGCCGCATTCAAGGGTGACGGCGCGGTTGCAAAGATGAACCCGCGCGCCTTGTTGATCAGCGTCTCGATCAGCACCCGCTGGCCGCAGATCAGCGCACCGGAAGCGCCCAGCGCCTTGCCGCAGGTGTGCAGGGACAAAACATTCGGACGGTGGGCAATTTCATGCGCCAGCCCGCGGCCCAGGTCGCCGAAAACGCCCGTCGAATGCGCCTCATCCACCACAAGCACGACGCCTTCTGCATCTGCCAAAGCCATCAGCGCATCCAGCGGCGCCAGGTCGCCATCCATGGAGTAGACCGCTTCCACCGCAATCCAGACCTGACCAGTGCCGCCTTCAGAGCGCCAGTCTTTCAGAATACGTGCGGCGTCCTCCGCATCGCTGTGGGCGAAGCTGAGCGTCTCTGCCCGGCCCAGCCGCATCCCGTCATGGGTGCTGGCGTGGATCAGAGCGTCATACAGCACCAGATCGCCCTGCTGCGGCAGGGTGGAGAAGATCGCCTGATTGGCATTGAACCCGCCGCCCATGAACAACGCGGCCTCAGTGCCGAAGAATTCAGCCGCCTCAGCTTCCAGACGCTGGTGTTCCGCGTCATTGCCGCGCAAGAGGCGCGAGCCGCCCGCCCCCACCGGCACCCCGCGGGCCAGCGCGTCTGCGGCGGCGGCGCTCAGCACATCGCTGCTCGCCAGCCCGAGGTAGTCGTTGGAGGCAAAGTCATGCCCGTCCCGCGGCATCAGCTGCCGGTAGCGTCCGCGCGTGCGCAGCGCTTCCAGCGATTTCTCATGCCTCGGGAAGGCGCCCGCCATCAGCGGCTGCCGTCGCAGCCCGCGGCCATGGCGGTGATGCCCAGACGGTCGAACAGCTGCTGGTCCTTGTCCTCTTCGGGGTTGTCCGCCGTCAGCAGCGTGTCGCCCACAAAGATCGAGTTGGCACCGGCAAAGAAGCACATCGCCTGCATTTCATCCGACATATCGGTGCGGCCAGCAGACAGGCGGACATGCGACTTCGGCATCAGGATGCGGGCCAGCGCCACGGAGCGGACGAATTCGATCGGGTCCAGCTTCTCGACATTGGCGAGCGGCGTGTCGGCGATCGGGATCAGCATGTTCACGGGCACCGAGTCCGGGTGCACCTCCAGCGTTGCCAGCGCCAGCATCATGTCGATGCGGTCGAGCTGCTTTTCCCCCATGCCAACGATGCCGCCGGAGCAGACCTTGATGCCTGCTTCGCGCACCCGGTTCAGGGTGTCGATACGGTCTGCGAAGGTGCGGGTGGTGATGATCTCGGAGTAATAACGCTCCGAGGTGTCGATGTTGTGGTTGTAATAATCCAGGCCCGCATCTCGCAGGCGGAACACCTGCTCCTCGTCCAGCATGCCGAGCGTCATGCAGGTTTCCATACCCAGGTCCTTGACGCCCTGCACCATCGCTTCCAGCGCGGCCATGTCGCGGTCCTTGGGCGAACGCCAGGCGGCACCCATGCAGTAACGAGTCGCGCCGCCTTCCTTGGCTTTCTTGGCCTCGGCGATCACCCGCTGCACTTCGATCAGCTTGGAGGCCGACAACTGCGCGCCGTTGCGGGCCGACTGCGAGCAATAGGCGCAATCCTCGGCGCAGCCGCCGGTCTTGATGCTCAGGAGCTTGGATTTCTGCACCTGGTTGGGGTCGAAGTGCTGCCGGTGCACGGTGTGCGCCTGAAACAGCAAGTCCATGAAGGGCTTGTTGTAAATCGCTTCCGCTTCCTCGCGGGTCCAGTCGGTGCGGATGGGTGCAGCGTCCAGCATGCTGTCTCCTGTTCTCTATACCTGTTGGCCATGCGCGGATGGCGTTTCCGGTTTTATAGATAATTTTATGGCCGCCAATCAAGCATCAAAGCTGCGCTGCAGCGATTTGCCCCAATGTCGCGCCAATAAGGCCAATATGAAACTGATTTTAATACCAAAAAATAATCTACAAAGATTCCGGTTGACGCAAACCCCGTACCTCCCCTAGCCCTATAGGCACGCAGGGGAGTCCCGCCCAAGGGACTGAGAGGCGTCATGGTGCGGGGCATCCCGGACCGGCGGCGCGACCCTTTGAACCTGACCCAGTTGATACTGGCGTAGGAAGCAAGAAACATGGCGCGGCGCCCCGGCGGCAACCCTCGTTTCGGACAGGCAGCATGCGTGCACCGGCCGTACACCGGCTGTACACCCCCCTGCCCGTTTTCCTCCGTCCCGGCTCAATTGGTGTTTTTGAACCGAAGGCCCGGAGGAACACCAGATGAACGTCCCCAACCCGAAAATCACCACGGGCGCATTGCCCGCGTCGCGCAAGATTTACGTCAGCGGCGAGGTCCATGAGGACATCCGCGTGCCGATGCGCGAGATCTCCACCCACCCCACCGCGGGCGAGGCGCCGCTGCCGGTCTATGACAGCTCCGGCCCCTATACCGACCCGGACGTGCTGACCGACATCCGTGAGGGCCTGCCCGCTCTGCGCCGCCAGTGGATCGAGGCGCGCGGCGACGTCGAAAGCTATCAGGGCCGCGACGTGAAGCCCGAGGACAACGGGTTTGTAGAGGGCGACCGTCTGACGCCGGAGTTCCCGGTGAAACCTGCCCCCTTGCGCGGCAAGAATGGCAAGGCACCGACCCAGCTGGCCTATGCCCGTGCCGGCATCCTCACCCCCGAAATGGAATACGTGGCGATCCGCGAAAACCAACTGCGCGAGCTGTCGCCGTGCCACGCGAACCGCGACGGCAATGACTTCGGCGCCAACATCCCGGATTACGTGACCCCGGACTTCGTGCGGTCCGAAATCGCCGCCGGCCGCGCCATCATCCCCGCAAACATCAACCACCCGGAAATCGAGCCGATGATCATCGGCCGCAATTTCAAGGTGAAGATCAACGCCAACATGGGCACCTCTGCCGTCACCTCCTCGATGGAGGAAGAGGTCGACAAGCTGGTCTGGGCGATCCGCTGGGGTGCTGACACGGTGATGGACCTGTCCACCGGGCGCAATATCCACAACACCCGCGAATGGATCGTGCGCAACTCCCCCGTGCCGATCGGCACCGTGCCGATCTACCAGGCGCTGGAAAAGGTGAACGGCATCGCCGAGGACCTGACATGGGAGGTGTTCCGCGACACGCTGATCGAGCAGGCGGAACAGGGCGTCGACTACTTCACCATCCATGCGGGTGTGCGGCTGCACATGGTGCCGATGACGGTGAACCGCGTCACGGGGATCGTCTCGCGCGGCGGCTCGATCATGGCGAAGTGGTGCCTGCATCACCACAAGGAGAGCTTTCTATATGAGCACTTCGAGGAAATCTGCGACATCTGCCGCCAGTATGACGTGAGCTTCTCGCTGGGTGACGGGCTGCGGCCGGGCTCCATTGCGGACGCCAATGACGAAGCGCAGTTTGCAGAGCTGGAAACCCTGGGCGAGCTGACCAAGATCGCCTGGGCCAAGGACTGCCAGGTGATGATCGAGGGGCCTGGCCATGTCGCCATGCACAAGATCAAGGAGAACATGGACAAGCAGCTGGAGTGCTGCCACGAAGCGCCTTTCTATACACTGGGGCCGCTGACCACTGACATCGCGCCGGGCTATGACCACATCACCAGCGGCATCGGGGCCGCGATGATCGGCTGGTTCGGCTGCGCGATGCTGTGCTACGTCACGCCGAAGGAGCACTTGGGCCTGCCTGACCGCGACGACGTGAAGACCGGGGTGATCACCTACAAGATCGCGGCCCATGCTGCCGACCTTGCCAAAGGTCTGCCGGGCGCCCAGCGCCGCGACGATGCGCTGTCCCGCGCCCGCTTCGAGTTCCGCTGGGAGGACCAGTTCAACCTGTCGCTGGACCCCGACACTGCACGCGAGTTCCACGACCAGACCCTGCCGAAACAGGCCCACAAGGTCGCCCATTTCTGCTCCATGTGCGGGCCGAAGTTCTGCTCCATGCGGATTTCGCACGACATCCGCGCCGAGGCGCAGAAGGAAGGCATGGAGGCGATGGCCGCCAAGTTCCGCGAGGGTGGCGAGCTCTATGTGCCTGCGGCCGAAGCTGTGGAACCGGCGGAATGATCACCATCGCAGGCGCGGGCCTTGCCGGTCTCGCCTGCGCCTATGAACTGGCGCAGCGCGGGGCGGCGGTCACCGTCTATGAGCAGGGCGGGGCGCCCGGCGCCGGCAGTGTCGCACGCTTTGCGGGCGGCATGCTGGCCCCCTGGTGCGAACGCGAAAGCGCCGAGGAGGAGGTGATCACCCTCGGCAGCCGCGCCGTCGGCTGGTGGGCCAAGATCACCCCGGTCCACAGGCGCGGCACGCTGGTGGTGGCGCCTGCCCGCGACCGGGCAGAGCTGACCCGATTTGCCCGCCGCACATCGGGCCACCGGGGTGTGGACGGGGCGGAGATTGGCGCACTGGAACCGGCGCTGGCGGGGCGGTTTGCGCAAGGACTGTTCTTTGAGCAGGAAGCGCATCTGGACCCGCGGCGGGCGCTGCGCGACCTGACTGAGAAGGTGCAGAAACTGGGGGCGGAAATCCGTTTCAGCACCCCTGCCCCGGCCCGCGTCACGCTGGATTGCACCGGCATGGCGGCTTCGCTGCCCGGTTTGCGCCCGGTGCGCGGCGAGATGGCCATCCTGCACTGCCCGGAGGTGGAGATCCGCCGCACCCTGCGTCTGCTGCACCCGCGGATGCCGCTCTATCTGGTGCCCCGCGGCGACGGGCATTTCATGATCGGCGGCACGATGATCGAGAGCAGCTCTGACCGTGCCGTCACGCTGCGGTCCTTAAGTGAACTCTTAAGCGCGGCCTTTGCCCTTCACCCGGGATTTGCCGAGGCCAGTGTGGTGGAGACCGGCGCGGGCCTGCGCCCGGCCTTCCCCGACAACCTGCCGCGGCTGGTGGAGCAGGACGGCACGCTTTTCCTCAACGGCCTCTATCGTCATGGCTTTCTGCTGGCGCCCGCGATGGCGCAGCAGGCCGCGGACCACCTGCTACCGGAGACATCAGATGAAGATCATCGTGAACGCCAAACCGCATGAAGTTTCGGCAAGTGACCTGCAATCTGCCCTTCAGGAGCTCGGCTTTGCCGGTTCCGCCGTTGCGACCGCGCTGAACGGCACGTTTGTTGCCCGTAGCCAGCGGGCAGAGGTGCAGCTGGCCGCGGGCGACTGCCTGGAAGTCCTGGCCCCGATGCAAGGAGGCTGAGATGAGAGTTTACGGAACAGAGATCGCCTCGCGGCTGCTCTTGGGCACGGCGCAGTACCCCTCGCCTGCGGTGCTGGCAGAGGCGGTGAAATCAAGCGGCACGGAAATCATCACCGTGTCCTTGCGCCGGGAGACCGCCGACGGATCCGGCACCGCCTTTTGGCAGGAGCTGCAGAAGACCGGCTGCCGCATCCTGCCGAACACCGCGGGCTGCCATTCGGTGCAGGAGGCGGTGACCACCGCCCGTATGGCGCGGGAGCTGTTCGGCACGCCATGGATCAAGCTGGAGGTGATCGGCCATTCCGACACGCTGCAGCCGGATGTGTTTGGTCTGGTGGAGGCCGCGCGGGTGCTGAGCGGCGAAGGGTTCCAGGTCTTCCCCTATACCACCGACGATCTGGTGGTGGGGGAGAAGCTCTTGGAGGCGGGCTGCGAGGTGCTGATGCCCTGGGGCGCGCCGATCGGTTCCGGCCAGGGGCTGCGCAACCCGGATGCCTTGCGGGCGATGCGGGCGCATTTTCCGGGCGTACCGATGATTGTGGACGCTGGGATCGGGCGGCCCTCGGACGCGGCCCAGGCGATGGAGCTGGGCATGGATGCGGTGCTGCTGAACACTGCGGTCGCCAAGGCCGGCGACCCTGCCGGGATGGCCCGTGCAATGGCGCTGGCGGTTGAGGCAGGCCGTGCCGGCTTTGCCGCCGACCCGATGGAGCGGCGCGACATGGCGGTGCCCTCAACCCCTGTTCTGGGAATGGCGGAGTTTGCATGATGGAACGGTTTTATTTGATTGTCGGTCATGTCGGCCGTCTGGAGCTGCTGGTTCCTCAAGGCGCGAAACTGGTGCAGTTGCGCATCAAGGACCGGCCGGAGGCAGAGGTGCGCCGCCAGATCGCCCGGGCGCGGGATTTCTGCGCGGTGCATGATGCCCAGTTGGTGGTCAATGACCACTGGCAGGCGGCGCTGGACCTGAACTGCGGCTTTGTGCACCTGGGACAGGAGGACATGGACACCGCCGACTTTGCTGCGCTGCGCCGCAAGGGGGTCCGCTTTGGCCTGTCGACCCATGATGAGGCAGAACTGGACCGCGCCTTGTCCCTTGGACCTGCATATGTGGCGCTGGGGCCGGTCTATCCGACGCTCCTGAAGCAGATGAAATGGGGACCGCAGGGGCTGGAGCGGGTGACGCGCTGGAAGCAGATGACGGGCGATGTGCCGCTGGTTGCCATCGGCGGACTGACCCCGGAGCGGCTGCCGGGGGTTTTTGCCGCGGGCGCCGACAGCGCAGCGGTGGTGACGGACATCCAGCTGGCAGACGATCCTGAGGCCCGCACCCGCGAATGGGTGCAGGCTTGCCGGATCCAGGAAGACGCATGAATCGCTATGCGCGTCAGGTGATCCTGCCGGAGGTGGGTGCGGAGGGGCAGGCACGCCTCGCACGCGCCCATGTGCTGGTGGTTGGCGCCGGGGGGCTGGGCTGTCCGGTGCTGCAATACCTGGGCGGCGCGGGTGTCGGGCGGATCACGGTAATGGATGGTGACGTGGTGGAGGAGAGCAACCTGCACCGGCAGGTGCTCTATTCCGCCGCGGACATCGGTTTACCCAAGGCGCAAGCGGCCCGGCGGCACGTGCTGGCAGCCAATCCTAGCCTGCAAGTCACAGCACAGTCACTGCGCCTTGATGCGGCCAACGCAGAGCAGATGGTAGCAGCAGCTGATCTGGTGGTGGATGCGGCAGACAGTTTTGCGGTGTCCTATATCCTGTCGGATGAATGCCTGCGTCAGGGCAAAGTGCTGATTTCGGCCTCTGCACTGGGGCAATCGGGCTATGCAGGTGGCTTTTGCGGTGGTGCGCCGTCGCTGCGGGCGGTGTTCCCGGACCTGCCCGCACAGGCAGCGACCTGCGCAACCGCCGGGGTGATGGGGCCGCTTGTGGGCATGATCGGCGCGCTGCAGGCGCAACTGGTGCTGAAAGCGCTGCTGGGTCATCGGCCCTCGCCGCTGGGGCAGCTGTTTGTCTTCCGGCTGGAGGATCTGCAGGTAAGTTCCTTCCGCTTTGACGGGGCTGAGGAACCGGAGGATGCTCTGCCCTTTGTTTCAGCCGCGCAAATTCTGCCCGGTGACACGGTGGTGGTCGAACTGCGGGACACGGCAGAGGCACCCCAACCGGCGGTGCCGCAGGCCCTGCGGATCGCCCGCACGGATCTGCCCGCCGCCGGGCTGCCGCGCGAGGGGCGGATTGTGCTGTGCTGCCGCAGCGGGCTGCGGGCCTGGGGCGCGGCGCGGGATCTGCGACAGGCGGGATACCGCAACCTGGCCTTGCTGGCGGCAGGGGACAGCAATTGACCGTTATTCTGGCCATCGGCGGCACCGACAGCAGCGGCGGTGCGGGGCTGACGCGGGATACGGCGATGGCTGCAGAACTGGGCGCCACGGTCCGTCCGGTGGCGACCGCCATCACCGTTCAGACAAATGCGGCGGTTCTAAGTGTTCACCCCTGCCCGCCCCAAACTGTGGCGGATCAGGTCCGCGCTGCGCTGGCAACTGCCCCGGCGCCGGGGGCTGTGAAGATCGGCATGCTGGGCTCTGCCGCCGCGGCAGAGACTGTGGAGGCCGCCTTGCCAGCGAGGCTGCCCATTGTGCTGGACCCGGTCCTGAAGGCGAGCTCCGGCGGCACATTGATGGACGCAGACGGGTTTGGCGCCCTGCTGCGCCGTGCCGCGCTGGTCACTCCAAACCTGAGTGAACTGGAGGTGCTTGCCGGCACTGGCGGCCCGCTTGATGCGCAAGCCGCGGCCCTGCTGGCCCAAGGCGCGCAGGCGGTGCTGGTCAAAGGCGGACACGGGACCGGCGCCGAAAGCACGGATCTACTGTTCATGCCGGATGGGTCTGTCACGCCTTTTGCGGCGCAGCGGCTGCCTGTTTCGAAACGCGGGACAGGATGCAGTCTCGCCACCGCCATCGCCTGCCACCTGGCGCAGGGTGCTGATCTGGACGGCGCCTGCAGCCAAGCCAAGCGCGCCGTCCACAGCTGGCTGCGCCGCTGACCGCAGCGAGGTCGCAGGCAGACGTTTTTCGGGACGGTTTCAGGACGGAGATGAACGGGCGGTCTTCTTAGGGTCGCCGCAAACCTCCACTCCAAAACTCGGGAGACCTGCCCCATGACCGATATCACCGCGCTCACCGCCGAAACGATGGCTGCCAAGCTGCGTGCGCGGGAGATGAGCGCGAGTGAGGTGCTGGCGGCACACAGGACGCGGACCGTAGCGCAGGAACCCACGGTCAATGCTTTTGTCACCCTGGACTGGGACGCGGCAGAAGCGCGGGTAGCGGAGCTGGATGCGATGGCCGCACGCGGAGAGTTTGCCGGCCCGCTGCACGGCCTGCCGGTTGCCATCAAGGATTGCTTTGAAACCAAGGGGCTGCGCACCACATGGGGGTCCAAGAGTTTTGAAAATCATGTGCCGGACTATGATGCGCTGCATGTCGCCCGGTTGCGGAACGCAGGCGCGGTGATCACCGGCAAGTCCAATACACCGGAGTTCACCCTGTCCGGCCAGACAACCAATCTGGTCGCGGGCACCACCCGCAACCCGCTGAACCCTCAGAAATCGGTAGCGGGCAGTTCAGGCGGTGCGGCAGCAGCGCTGGCGGCAGGCATGGCGGCACTGGCCGATGGTTCCGACCTTGGCGGCAGCACCCGCACGCCCGCCGCTTGGTGCGGCGTGGTGGGGATGCGCCCGACCTCCGGCCTGATCCCCTATGGCCCGAACCCGTCCCCCTTTGACGGGCTGTCGGTGCCGGGGCCGATGGCACGGACCGTGCGGGACCTGGTTCTGATGCTGGAGGTGATGCAGGGCAATGCGGCCTGCCAGCCCCTGGGGTTCTGGCAAAGTCTGCCGCGGCTGGCGGGCCTGGACAATCCCCCGGCCCGGCAAACCGGACGCGTGGCTCTGTCACTGTCCCCTTTTGGTGCCAGCGTAGAGCCATCCGTGCAGGCGGCAATTGCCCAGGCGGAAACTCTGTGCCGCGGCCTTGGCTGGCAGACCGCAGAAGACGCGCCGCCGCTGGAGCCGCTGATGGCGCATCAGGACGTCATCCGCGGCCAATGCGCGCTGCAGATACGTGCAGCGCTGCAGCCTGAGATGGCGCTGGCGGGTGAAAGTTTCCGCACCGCCTGCGCCCAGGCCGAGGGACGCAGCCTGGCAGAGCTGATCGCCTATCAGGCAACCCGCGCCCGGGTCTGGACAGAGGTCTGCGCTTTCTTTGAGCGCTACGATTTCGCCCTCTGGCCCACCGCGACGGGGATGCCGTTTTCCGCTGACCTGCGCGATGGAGAGATCACCGAAGACTGGCGCACGGTGACGCTGACGCCGCCGTTGGAGCTGCCGTCTGTTTCAATTCCCTTTGGCCAATCTGCTGACGGGATGCCGACAGGGCTGCATATCACCGGGCCAAAAGGGTCGGATGCACGGCTGCTGCAATTTGCCCGCAGCATCGAGCGGGCACTTAAGGGCTGACGCGGCTCAGCGCATCCAGAACCCCTCGGACTTGATCCGGTTGCGGATCGCCTGCTCGCGCCGGGGCAGGTTTTCGCGGTCAAACAGCGCCCGCACCTTCTCGCCGCGACCCTGATAGACCATGCGCTTGATCGGCTCGTAGCTCTTCAGCACCTTCTTGATCCGGTTCGGTGCGGCGACCTCGTGCAGCACTTCGACCACGCGGTCGCTTTCGCGCGCATAGAGCAGCGGGAACAGCCGGTAGTGACAACTGGTTTCGCCGTCGAGATACCTTGCTGGCAGCGCATCGCGCCCGCCGCCAGAGGAATGGATCACCAGCGGCAGCACAATCTGGTCCAGCCAGGGATCGAGGCTCTGCCCCACCAGCTCCGGCGGCGGATCGTTCCTGACCGATTGCGCATATTCCAGGAACCGCGCGCCAAACACCCGCGGGCAGGCACCGTAGAAGAAGCCCGCGTTGAAATAAAGGTAGCGTTTCCAGTACTCATCCGGCTGGCTGAGGTCGAGGCTGGACTGGAAGTCGAGGCCGAAGCGGTCATAGAGCGCCTGCCAGATCCCTGCATATCCCGGCCCGTAGAGCGTCGGCTTGGGCCAAGTGCCCTCGACCCGCAGCGACGCCGAGGGGCGGGAGAAATCAAACGGCACCTCCGCCAGCTCGCCGGTGATCAGCGTGTCGGTGTCGAAGAACACAAAAGGCTCTCCCTCAGGCAGTACCTGCAGCGCCTCGATCTTGTTGCCATAGGGGTAGGCAGCGCCGAACACCTTGCTTTCGAACGGCAGGATCTCCGCATCCAGATCCGCAAGGGCCTGGAGGACATCCGGGTTGCGGATGCCGGGATCCTTGTCCCACAGCGGTCCTGCCTGCGGCACCGCAACGAACAGGCGTCCGGAAAATCCCGGGGAGCAGCGGCGCAGCGAGGCCGCAAAAAGCAGCGCCTCATACTGCAGCCGCCCCGTCTGACCGACGATCATCACATTGAAGGGGGCATTTGCCATTGTTTTCCCCGTTTTCCGCCGCTGCCGGACGGTTAGGACTGCGCGTTAAGGCCGCAAAGAGACTTGCCTGCTAAGCTAGCTACAAGTCGGCAAACTGCCGCGCAACCGGCCAATGGAATTTCGGGCCGCCTTGTGACGCAAAAGGCGCCGTAAGTGGAGAGAATCGATGTTTGATGTGATCCTGGCTATTATTGCAGCCTCCGCGCAGCCCGGCACAGACGGCGGCACACCGGAAACCGCGGCTGCCGCGCCAGCACCCGCCGCCATGCAAACCGCCCTGGCCGCGGAACCGCAGGAGGCCACTGGCCGCTTCACCACCGCGCTGGAGGTCAAGCCGATCCTGGCCGCGACCCAGGCCAACTGGATCCATGTCCGCGAATTCGACGGCCAGGACCTGCTGTATGTGACCCACCTGTGGTCCTGGCGCTGCGGCCTGGCGCAGGTCAAGCTGGGCGTGAACGGCCAGCCACCGGAAATTTGGCCGCTGCCGGACTGCCATCTGGACGAAGGCTTTCCCAACATGATCAAGGAAGAGGACGGCCTGCCTTACCGCAGCTATCCGCTCGGCTCGATCGAGCAAATCGCGGTCGAGGTGACCTATGACGACCTGAGCACCGAAAGCCTGACCTTCAGCCGCAACGGCCAGCCCCTGCAGTGACCCGGCGGCTCCTGCCGCGCTCCAGCCTGCGGCCTGCGGCAGTCAAACGCGGCCGAAGAAATTGCCAGACGCGCTTAACCGGGCACACCTGCTTGTGCTGATGCAAACAATTTCGCGGGGGAACCGTCCAGCTCAAACAAGTCAAACGGTTGCGGAAAGGGACTAGCGGTGACCTCGGCGGAACGGCAGTCCTGTACATTGCGCCACATGCCCCGCATTCGCAATGCTTTCTGCGCGATTTCAAATACTGAAAATCTGCCGCCGGTGTTCATGCCAAGAGTCAAAGTGATGGAAGCTTTTTGGGCTGGTATCTCCCGCAACTCCAGGGTCAGGAGCCATTGATTTCGCTTCACTACCGTCAAAAGCTGAAGTCGCAATATCACAACTCACAAGACTCAGGCACGGTTGCTGCCCAGGCTGTGAGGCGCTGCCTCAAACGCCCCTGCGGCAGCGCGCACGAAGAACTTACTTACCGGAAGGCTGCCGTAACGCGCCAGCCCAATCTTCGACGTGATAGGACTGCGCGATCACACCGTCCGCAAGCTTGTGAAAGTCAATCGTCAGGATATCAGTTAAGCGGCCCTCGCCGTCAACGCCGAACAGGAGGCCTGCGGGCGCGCCGGTGGCGTGGCGTCGGACAACCACAGTGTCGCCATCCTGGTGCATATCCTGCACTGCCCATTCGAGATCGGGGACGAGCTTGGCAAACCCTCCCCCGAATCCCGGAAATAGCCCCGTTGCCGGATCCGAAACCCATTCAGGATGCGGCGGGACGTTGCCGACTTGCTGATCCGTGTCCTGTTTTCGGCGCAAACTGTCAAAACAAGCCACCGCTCTCTAATGATCGCCGGAGCTCGCTTCACTCGACCTCAAATCCGAGGTGCCTGCCGTATCAATTTGGCTGAAGCTCTTCCTGGTAGCCAAACAGAGCCGGCTGACCGCCGGTGTGCAGCATGACGACCTTTTGCCCCGTACGGATCACCCCCTCCTCGAGCAGGCCCAGAAGCCCGGCAAAGGTTTTGGCGGTGTAGACCGGGTCCAGGAAGATGCCCTCACTGCGGGCCATCAGGGTCAGGGCGTCCCGGGTGCCGCTGCCGACGCGTCCGTAGCCCGGCGCCAGCGCGCCATCCCAGACGTTGATGCTATTCATAACCAGCGCCGGATCGAACTGCATCAGGTCAGCCAGCTTGCCGAGCACCTTCTGCATCCGTGCGTGCTGCTGGCCGTGGTCGCGGCGCACGCAAATGCCATAGACAGGCGCGGTTTGCCCTGACAGCCGAAGGCCGGTCAGAAATCCGCCATGGGTCGAACCGCTGCCCGACGGAACCACCGCCGCGTCGAAGTCCCCGATCTGTTCCTTCAGCTCCGCCCCTCCGGCCACATACCCCAGCGCACCAAGCGGCGGGTGATCAATCCCAAGATGGATCACATAGGGCTTGCGCCCCTCCGCCCGCAGCTGCTCGGCCCGTTCGTGCAGTGCATTGTCCGCTCCGGTTTCATCCTCTCCCAAGGGGTAGCTCATATGCTCAGCGTCCAGCAGCTGTGCCAGCAGCACGTTGCCGGACCGGTAGTAATACTCGCCCATGCCCGGCACGCGCTCTTCCAGCTGCAGCACCGACTGCATGCCCAGCTTTGCTGCCGCAGCAGCCGCAGAGCGGACAAAGTTCGATTGCACAGCGCCTGTGATCAGAATGGTATCCGCTCCCTGCTGCTTCGCTTCACCGAAATAGAACTCCAGCTGGCGGGTCTTGTTGCCGCCAAAGCTGAGGCTTGTGAGGTCATCCCGCTTGATCCACAGGTCGATCCCAAGGCGGTCCGACAGGCGGTCGAGCCGCTCAACCGGCGTTGCACTGCTCATCAGCCTGGCACGCGGGAACTCCGCAAGCTTTGCATCAATGTTCATCGGTTCTGTCATGTCTTGTCATCCGATCAGATAGGCGCGCCGGAACAAGGCGGCACAGGCGAAAAGAGAAATCACCCGGATTGCGAGCGAGATCACGGCTTGCGGCAGATGCGGGCCGGTCAGGCGGCCCAGCAGGCTGCCGAGAACGGTCGCCGCCGTGAACTGCCAAAGCCAGGGGGCACGGGCGAAAGCTACCCAGTCCGACAGGCAATGCAGGGTGAAGGCCGATCCATAAGCAACCAGCGCAACAGGCTGCACCAGCTTGCGCGCTTTCCCGGCGCTCCGTCCGGCGGCCAGCAGGCCGAGAACCATCAACGGCCCGGGTGTCGCAGCCCAGACTGTTGCCAGCCCCGACAGGCCTGAGATAGTCCGGAACCCATGCCGACCGACAGTTTTGCTCTGCGGTGTCAGCGACGAAGCGACACCGATCAGGAGCAGCACAGCAGTTAGCGACAGGACCGTCCGCTCTGACAATAAGGGATAGATCAGCAGCCCCAAAACGATCCCCGCGAGGCATCCGCACACGGCATTCCGGATCAGGGATTTGTCCCGCAGCCAAGCCTGTCGGTCGGTCGCCAGAGCCGAGACCACCGTGTTCAGCATAAGCAGCACCGGAACGGCCGTGGCGGTTCCCAGCAGGACCATCATCACTGGAGCAACCACGATGCTGAAGCCGACCCCGACGCCCGCCTGGAGCCCGGCGCCAGCAGTGATGGCAAGCAGCAAGAGAGCAAGTTCACCGGGCACAGAAGTTTCCTTTAGCAGGTCGCAGCCCGAAACCTAACGCCGTCCATTCGGGATTAAAAATCATCTTATTGAATTTTTCGATACTCAAATGTTATCAATCCAAATGCGTATCACAGCCCGCCAGATCGAACTTTTCCAAGAAGCTTACCGCCATCGCTCCACCCGGAGGGCTGCAGACGCGCTGCATATTTCGCAACCAGCGATCAGCAGGGTTGTGGCCGAGCTAGAAACCGAAATGGGCGTGACGCTGTTTGACCGGTCAGGCCGCAAATTCGAACCTACGGCAGCCGCGCACAACCTGCAGCAGGCCGTACAGAAGCACTATCAGGGCCTGGAGAGAATCCGTGAAACAGCCGCGCAGATCGCCTCTGGCACGGGCGGCCACCTTCGCGTTGCAACGGTGCCCGCCGTGGCCGACACACGGGTTGCTGTTGCCGCCGGAAAGCTCATGGCGGAGTTTCCTGCCCTGCGAATAGACGTGGATGTTCTGAATGAACACGCCGGGCTGGCCGCACTGCGCGAAGGCCGCGCCGATTGTGCTGTTGTTTCTTCTGATCCCGGAGATCCCAATCTGACCTGCACCAGGCTGGCCGACATTCATCCTGTCGCCATTCTGCCCCCGGGGGATCAGCTGGCCGGAAACCAGGCAATTTCTGCTGCTGAACTTGCAGAGAAGCCGCAAATCATGCTGCCCCCGCTCAGCCCCTTCCGCCGCGCGGTCGAAAACATGTTCGATAGGGAAGGAGTGGCATTTCAGATCCGCGCAGTAGGCCGAACGCAAACCGCAGTTGCAGGAATGGTCGCGCAGGGGGCCGGCCGGGCCATTGTCGACAAAAGCATCTTGGCGGCGGCCAAAGGCGTTGATGTCTCAGTTGCAGCTCTGACTTCAGAGCTGAGCTGGCCGATAAGGCTGATTACCCTTTCAGCCTCTCAGGACATACCAGGGCTTCGAAGATTTACAAAAGAACTGCTGTAGATCCTGCACCCGCACAAAGGCATTTGGCCGGCCGCATCAGAGCTATTGCCCCTGGTATCTGCGGCCGGCTTCAAAACCTTGCACAGCTTGTTCGGACTTCTTTCAGACGGTTGAAGTGACGGCCTGTCTCCGAACTGAAGTATTGCTACGGGTTCCACTCCTCCTTCTGGATGCCATTTCCCGCAAATTGATGCGTTGGCAGGTTTTACTCACCCAATCAAAATTCAGCTGCTAACGGCTGCGCCAGGCCTGTGTTCTCCTCAGAATGCCGCGGGACGCCAGCAGGTGAATGACCCGGGCCAGCGCGTTGGTGTAGAAAATCATCATCCCCATCGCCGCTGCCGGAGCAATGTCGCCAGCATCGTCCATGTTCAGCACAGCAATCGAGGCCAGCGTGGTCTTGGGCGAATAAAGGAACACCACCGCCGACACCGTCGTCATCGCGTTCACAAAGAGGTAGATGGAGATGTCGAGCACCGCGGGCAGGCAGACTGGCACCGTAACGCGGGCAAACAGCTTCATGGTCGGCTGCTTGAGCGAGGCCGCGACTGATTCAAACTCCCGGTCCATCTGCTTGAGGGCGGTGACCGCTGTCAGATGCGACACCGTGTAAAAGTGGGTCACGGTGCAAACCACCAGGATTGCCATGGTGCCGTAGATTGCATTCAGCGGATTGGCGGGGTTGTTGAAAAAGAAGATATAGGCCAGCCCCAGCACCATGCCCGGAATCGCCATCGGCAGCATCGCAAACATCTGGAAGATGGCGCGCCCGGTGCGGAAGCCCTTGGATTTCTCCACCAGATAGGCACCAAAGAACACCACCGCGGTGCCGGCCACAGCTGTCATCAGCGCCAGCTTGATCGAGTTCACATAGGAGCCCCAGCCGCCGCCGTCCATCTTGTCGAATTGGTAGTTATTCAGGCTGAGGCTTAGGTCATAGGGCCAGAACTTGATCAGCGCCGCAAACTGGCAAACGGCCAGCAGCCCTGCGATGAACAGGCCGATAAGTGTGCAATAGGCAAAGAAGATACGATCCATCTTCTTGTTCGGCTGCGGCTCATACGGGACCGAGCGCGCCGACAGCAGCGCCACCTGCTTCGACTGCACCATGCGGTCGATGGCAAAGGCGAGGATTGCCGGGATCACCAGCACTACGGAGACCACCGCGCCCATTTCAAAGTTCTGCTGGCCGATCACCTGTTTGTAGATGTCCACCGCCAGCACGTTAAACTGGCCGCCGATCACCTTGGGCAGGCCAAAGTCGGTGATCACAAGATTGAACACCACAAAGGCCGCTGAGATCAGACCGTAGCGCGCACCCGGCACCGTGACGGTCCAGAAGGTGCGCCAGGGGGTCGAGCGCAGGCTGGCGGCAGCCTCGTACAGGCGCGCGTCAGAGATCGCCAGCGCGGTTGAGATGATGATGAAGGCATGCGGGAAGGTGAAGAAAACCGAGCCGATCACAATGCCTATGGGGCCGTATATGCTGGCGCCGAACAGAAGTTCTTTGATCATGCCCTGGTTGCCGAACAGATAGACCAGCGCGATACCCGGCAGCAGCGACGGCACCAGGATCGGCGCCATGGCAATGAGGCGGAACACGCCCTTGTACTTCATGCAGCTGCGGTTCAGCGCATAGGCAAACCAGAAGGCCAGCGAGACGGTCACAACCGTGCTCAGCACCGCAATCCACAGCGAGTTCTTGATCGAGTTGAACAGCGCGGGCGTCGAGAAGTAGGAAACGAAGTTGTCTATGCCTTGTGCCTTCACGGGGCGCAGCTGCACACGGCGGAAGGTGTTGGAGTCGAGCGTCACCCAGTCGGTGCCGGTCTGCAGGTTAGAGCCGATCAGAAAGCGGCCGGTATCGGAGGTATTGCGGATTTGGTACATCACCGGGCTGCGGAAGCTGAAGTCCGGGAAGAACCCCGTGACCGGCAGCCGTCCGTCAGCGCCTGTGGACAGCTCGGTTTCCGCAAAGGTGCCGGTGAGGGCGTTCAAATCGGCACCGGTCAGCACAGTGCCGTCAAACTGCCCGGCCTCGTCGCTGACCTGGAATTCATACTGCGACAGCTCCATCCGATAGGTCGAGAAGGATTTGGACAGCATCGCATAAAGCGGGAAGACCATCGACACGACCAGGTAAAGCGCGATGATGATCATGCTGCCGCGCATGATGATGTCGTCGCGGCTCAGCTTGCCTTTGATCACAGGACCAGCGGGCATGACGGATTGCGTGGTATCAGTCATCTGCGTCACGCCCCCTGCCCGTCTTGCGCAAAGGCCATCAGCCGGTTTTCAGGCAATTCGATTTCCATCTGGCAGCCGGCCTCCAGATCCAGGCGCCGCACCGCATTGATGGAGAAGTCGGCGATCAGCTCCTTGCCGCCGAAACGCTCACTGGTCAGGCGGCAGCGCCAGAAGGAGCCGAGGAACTCCATTTCCGCCAATTGAACGTCGATACAGTTCCGGTTGCCGCTGCTTTCAAGGTATCCAGCCTCATGCGGGATAACATCCTCGGGCCGGATGGCGGCAATGACCGGGGTGCCGTCGGAAAAGTCATGCGGCAGGCAGGCAAAGGTTTTTTCCCCCACAGCCAGACGTCCGCCCTTGGCAACCGAGGAGCTGATCTGGTTCATCTCGCCGATGAAGTCGGCCACGAACAGATTGGCCGGCTCGCGGTAGATTTCTGTGGGGGAGCCGACCTGTTCAATCACACCGTGGTTCATCACCACGATGCGGTCGGCCATGGCCAGCGCCTCTTCCTGGTCATGGGTCACCATAATAGTGGTCACACCCAGCTTGCGCTGCAGTTCCTTGATCTCGTGGCGCAGGTGGACGCGCACCTTGGCATCCAAGGCAGACAGCGGTTCATCCAGCAGCAAGAGGCCCGGATTGGTCGCAATGGCGCGCGCCAAGGCGATCCGCTGCTGCTGGCCGCCGGACAGCTGTGCCGGGTACTTGCGGCCCTGATCGGGCAGGCCGACCAGTTCCAGAAGTTCAGCGACGCGCGCATTGATTTCCTGTTTGCTGCGGCCTGCGTTTTCCAGGCCGAAGGCAATGTTCTTCTCAATGGTGAGGTTCGGAAACAGCGCATAGGACTGGAACACGA
Organism: Leisingera sp. ANG-M7; assembly: GCF_000813965.1. Classification (GTDB taxonomy): domain Bacteria; phylum Pseudomonadota; class Alphaproteobacteria; order Rhodobacterales; family Rhodobacteraceae; genus Leisingera. Next base: position 614,724 of record NZ_JWLI01000001.1, read on the forward strand.
TACCGAAGTCGCGTTCGGACGGCGGCAGGTTGGACACGTCCTGACTGCCCTGGGTCACGGTGCCCTTGGATTGCAGATCCAGACCCGCAATGGCGCGCAGCAGGGTGGTCTTGCCGCAGCCGGAGGGGCCGAGGAAGCAGATGAATTCACCCTCCGTCACGTCCAGGGAGATGTCTTTGAGCGCGATGAAGCTGCCGAAGGCTTTCCAGAGGTCGCGGATGCTCAGGTAGGTTTCTTTTGGCGGGGTCATTTGAAGCACGTCGTTGGTCCTTGCATATGCCAACGCGGCACCCTGTCTTTTGTCAACGGGCGGCATGGCTCTGGGCATGGGCAGTGAAAATGGGGAAGGCAGAAGGGCGGAAGGCTAACCCTCCGCCCCTGAAGGCTTATTTCGCTTCCGACTTGCTGTCGTAGCGGGCTTGCCATTCTTTGAGGATCGCAGCGCGGTTGTTGGCCGCGAACTCGAAATCATTGTCGATCATCGCGTCCAGCAGCCCTTCGGGGAAATGTTCAACCGGCTTGGCGACGCCCGGGTAAGCCACAACCGCATAGCCGGTGTTGTACATTTCGTTGGCTTCCTTGGTGACCGTGAAGTCGACCAGTGTCTGCGCGGCTTCCAGATTTGCGGTACCAGCTACGATGGCGGTTGCCTCCATGTCCCAGCCGACGCCCTCCGACGGCACAATGATTTCCAGCGGTGCGCCTGCAGCCTTGGATTTGGCGCCGCGGAATGCAAAGGAGATGCCGATTGGGATTTCACCAGCCGCCGCCAGCTTGCAGGGTTTGGAGCCGGAATGGGTATAGCGCGCAATGTTTTCGTGCAGCGCGTCCATGTACTTCCAGCCCTCATCCTCGCCGAACATCTGCAGCCAGCTGGACACATCCAGGAAACCGGTGCCGGATGAATTGGGGTTCGGCATGATCACATGGCCGGCATACTGCGGATCGGTCAGATCCTTCCAGGACGCGGGCGGCGTAAGGCCGAGTTTTTCTGACTCAACCGTGTTATAGCAGACAGAAGCCACCCAGGCGTCCATACCAACCCAGCTGGGCGGGTTGTCGCCGTCAACGAATTTCGGATCCAGCTGCTCCACGCCGGCAGGCGCATAGGGTTCCAGCATGCCCTCGGATTTCAGCAGCAGCAGCGAAGTAGCCGCCAGCCCCCAAACCACATCCGCCTGCGGATTGTCGCGCTCGGCCAGCAGCTTGGCAGTGATGATCCCGGTCGAGTCACGCACCCAATTGATCTTGATGTCCGGATGGCTCTGATTGAAGGTTTCGGCATAGCGGGCAAGATCTTCGGCCTCAACCGCAGTATATACGGTCAGCTCCGTTTCGGCGAAGGCCGCGCTGGCAGCCGTCATAGTAAAGGCCAGAGCAGTTAAGAAAGACGCTTTCTGTGTCATGGATTTCCTCTGTTGGTTGGGTGTTATAATTGGTCACCCTCTAACGGGGCTTTCTGGTCTTAGTTTTATCTTCGACTGGCAGTTTGACAGGTTTGCTCATCAATAAAAATCGGTAATACCCATCACATCATAGGCCGGGCTTATACATCTTGCCCGCCTGGCGCGGCTGGCCCAGTCCGGCCGCAGACGTTGCAAGTGCCGGGCATTTGACACACGCGATTCAGTCCGAAGCAGAAATACTCACAGGATTGTGGCATGGAAGCCGTTCAATCGGCCCGCCAAAGCGAGGGGAATTGTGCGCTCATCAGCAGGAATGAAGGGTATTCCAAAAATATGCCCCAATCGCCAACTGGGCCAAAAACTGACACCGGGGGCTGTCCAAGCAGCAGCCACGGTGAATGGCGGCACCGGTCTCCAGCGGCCACGACGCCAAGAGGCCCGTTGCAAATCCTCGGCCATTGCGCAGCATGGTTCCAGCCCTAGAACGAGAAGGGCAGCAAACTTAACCCGCTGCACCCTTTACGATTGCCTGCTTCTAACCAGAAGCAAAATTACCGCAGACCTTTACCGGCTGGGGTTTGAGCCAGCACATCAGTTATTACTGAACCCAGTTCTGCGCGCATTCGGGCGGGAGTTCCGTGGCCCAACTGCCATTTTCCGTTAAAAACCGCAAGCGAAGGCACAGTGCTGATCCGCCAGGAGGCCGCCAGCTTCCGGTCCTGGGAAACCAGCCGCGCAACTTCGGCACTGCGCATGTCCATGCGCAGACGGTCGGCGTCCAGCCCGCAGGTGCGGGCCGTATCCAGCAGCACGGTGTCATCAGCAATATTTCGGTTTTCCGTCAGATGCGCCGCCTGCACCGCATCGAAATAGTCCCAGTGCCCTGCGTCTCCGGCCTGCAGTTCCGCCGCCTTGCAGGCTTTGGCGCTCAGCAGTCCAGTGGGATAGGGAAAGGGCTGGCGGCGCATACCTTCCACATTGATGCGGCTGCTATCGTCATGTTCGCCGCATCGCTGCCAATGGTCCAGGATGGCATCCTTGGCTTTCTCAACCGACCCGAAGGCGGCGGCCAGCTTGGCGGGCGTGTCTTGCAGAACAAACGTGCGGTGGTGCACCCGGATTGGAAATTCAGCTGCCAGTTTGCGCAGCTTCGGAGACATCACAAAGCACCAGCCGCAGACTGCGTCGTGGAAGAAGTCGATGGTAAGCACGGGGGATTTCATCAGATCACCAGGATGAGAGGGAAAGGGACTGCCGGCGGGCGGGTCGCCGGCAGCCGTGTCAGTGTCAGTCGCCGGTCAGCGGCGCATCCAGAAGCAGAGGCTTGTCCCCGGACATATCGATCCATGCGTTGGTGCCGTTCAGGCGGGATCCGGCGATATTGTCCGCACCGAAGTGGATCTCGAACTGCTCCGGCCCGTGTGCGTAGGCGACAACCAGACCATACTCCGGGTCCAAGAATCCGCCGTGCGGGCGGATGCCGGGGTAGCTGATGCGCCAGGCTTCGCCTTCCGGGCCGACATGGCCAAGCGTCAGCTTGCCGATGACATCGCCGGGCAGCTCAAAGAACCAGACCCAGGGGCCGCCGGAGACAATGGTCATCACCTCATCAATGCCGGTGCCGTCCTCGGCGTGGTTGATGTGCAGCGGTCCGAATTTCTTGTGGACCCAAACCCGGGTGTCCGCATCCATCTTGTTCATGTCATAGACCTTGGGATAAGGCGCGACGCCCGGCTCGTAGGTAGTGAGCGAGCCGCCGTTTTCGACCGTGGGCTTCCGCCCCGCGGCGGCGATTTCTGCCAGCAGGTCTTTGCGGCTGAGGGCAAAACCGGAGATCAGCTGCTCCTCCTCCTCCGCGGTGATGGCGCGGCTACGCGAGGCTTCGAGGATGGGCCGTGCCTGGTCCGGGATCGCAACTGTGCTGACGCGGACCCCAACACTGTGCAGCACCGTGTTCACATCCTCCACGCCGATCGAGGCGGGACGGCCATCGGTGTATTCCAGTTTCAGGAGGCCAGCGGTGCCCTCAGCGCCGGCAAGACCCTGGGCGGGCAGCCACAGCACGGCGACGGCGGCAGCAAGTTTCGAAAGCAGTTTCATGATGGAACTCTCCATTTCTGTTTCCGGGGAAGCGGCCCCGGTCCGGTTGCGGGGTTAGAGGTTCAGGCGCGCAGGGCTGTCCTGTCCCGCCCGAGAGGCTGGCTCAGATCCTGGTCCGGACCGGCAGAGATGATCCCATGCGGGTTGATGTGCCGGTGGCTCAGGAAATAGTGCTGGCGGATCGCTTCCATATCGATCGTGCCGGCCACGCCGGGCACCTGGTAGAGGTCGCGCAGGTAGGGGCCGAGGTTGCAGTAGTCGGCGATCCGCTTGCGGTCGGTTTTGAAATGGGTCGCATAGACCGGATCAAATCGGACTAGGGTGGTGAACAGACGCCAGTCCGCCTCGGTGATCCGCTCCCCGGTCAGGTAGCGGCGGGTGCCGAGCAGGGCGTCCAGCTCGTCCAGCTTGCCAAACAAGGCGGCAATAGCCGCGTCATAGGCTGCCTGTGTGGTGGCAAAACCTGCTCGGTAGACGCCGTTGTTGACCGGAGCGTAGATTTCGGCGCTGATCCGGTCAATGTCCTGACGCAACCGCTGCGGATAGAAATCCGGAGTTGCGCTTGTCAGCCCGTCGAAGGCTGAATTCAGCATCCGCATGATGTCTCCGGACTCATTGCTGACAATGCGGCCGGTCTGTTTGTCCAGCAGCACTGGCACCGTAACCGGCCCGGTGTGGGCGGGATCTGCCCGCTGATAGACCTGATACAGGTAAGCGTCCTGCGGTACCCCAGCTGCCGGATCATGCACTGCGGTGTCGATCTGCCAGCCATCAGGACCTGCCAGCGGCAGCATCTGGGTGATGGTGATGATCTCCTCCAGCCCCTTCAGCGCGCGCAGGAGCGTGGTGCGGTGGCTCCACGGGCAGGCCATGGAAACATAGAGGTGATAGCGGCCATTTTTAGCAGGGAACTCCGCATCCGCCCGCGGCTCGATCCATCCGCGGAAGCCGCTGCTCATGCGGCGGAATACCCCGTCGCCCGGTTTCGGCTTTTCGGTGAGCACACCGTCGATCAGCATCTTTGCCATGGCTCGTCTCCTTGATGACCCGGCAAAGGTATGTGGTTTCCCTCGATGCGATAATCCGGCTACATTGAAACCTCATGTTGAGAAAAATTCACCGCATCGGGAGGAGGCGTATGGAAGGAATGGGAGACATCCCGGTGGTGGTGGCGGTAGCCGAAACGCAGGGGTTTGCCGCGGCGGCGCGGCGGCTGGGCGTAACCAAGTCCGCGGTCAGCAAGCGGATTACCCAGATCGAGAAGCGGCTGGGGGCACAGTTGTTTCACCGCTCCACCCGCAAAGTCAGCCTGACCGAAGCAGGCGAGCATTTCTATGCCCATGCAGTCCGGGCCCAAGAAGCGGCGCAGGAGGCCGAGGACAGCGTGCTGGCGCTGCAGGAGGCGCCCAAAGGGCGCCTTAGGGTGAATGTTCCGATGGCCTTCGGCCGGTTGCATGTGGCGCCGCTGATCTCTGGCTTTCTGGCGCGCTATCCCGGCGTGTCTGTGGACATGGTGATGGATGACCGGGTGGCCGACCTGTTCGCCGGCGGATTTGACCTGGCGCTGCGCGGCGGAACGCTGGCGGATTCCGCGCTGGTGGCCCGCAAGATTGCGCCATTGCACAATATTCTGGTTGCCGCCCCGGCATATCTGAAACGCCATGGCGTGCCGGAAACGGTCAGCGATCTGCGCCGCCACAACTGCCTGCAATATTCGTACAGCAGGGATTTTCAGGAGTGGGTCTTCGACTGCAGCGGCGCGATGGAGACTTTCCGGCCCGGCGGCAGCTACAGCGTTAACAACGGCGAGGCGCTGCGCGAAGCGATCCTAGGCGGCACAGGCATCGGCCGGCTGCCGACGTTCACCGCCGGGCGGGACTTGGCAGCAGGGCGGCTGGTGCGGGTGCTGCCGCACTGCAGCCTGCCATCCCAGACGCTCTATGCCATCTATCCTGAACGCCGCTATCTGCCTGAAAAGGTAAGAGTTTTCATTGATTTCATCCTGGAGCGCCTTGGCGGTGAAATACCGCCTTGGGACCAGGGCACGCTGGAATGAAGGCCGCCGCTGAACTTTGTTGAACCAATCGGGTTCTGAACGCAGGCCCATCGGCCCCGGGCGAACCTCCCCCGCAGGCTCTGCGGCAGATATACCAAGAGCTGTGTCGCGGCTGAGCGCGGCGGCGCGGACTTGGGTGGCCGCGCCCTGCCGGTCAAAGTCCCACGCCAAGCAGAGTTGTCCCAAAGGGCTGACGCAGGCTGTGCACATTGTTTGTGACAATCCGGATGACGGCTGAAACAGAAGTTCACTGCAGTCTCTTGCGCGTCCAGAGACTGGAAAGACGTCGGCGATGGAACCGGCATCCAGACTGTTGCTCCACAGCAGGACGCTACCCGAGCAGTGCGGCGGCGCTCATTGGCCGAACCCCTGAAATTTTCCAGAGGGAAGCTCGTTGACGCGGAAAAGTTCTGTCAGGCTGCTGACGGGTTTAACTGCCAGCCTTTGCCTGGAAAGCATCCGCATGGCCGGGGAACAGTGTTTGAAGGAAGTTCAGCGTCTGCTCCAGCGCCCCCTCACGGGTGTAGATGTGGGGAAACAAATGCAGCTTCTGCCAATACCCGTCTGTCAGCGAGTCGATCCACCCGCCGGCCCTGTCCGCCTTCACGGGATCCTCCGGCATTAGCCTGTGGCAGATTTCAGCAAGCATCTGAGACCTCTTTTCCTCAAACTCACCGGTGATCTCGGCGTATTGCGGGACGAAATTCTGCTCCCCGAAGAAGGCAAACCAGATGGCGAGCACGCTGGAATTGCAGATCTTGGGGCTGAAGTCCGCCTCAATGATCTTGCGCAGCCGGACCGCGGGATCCGCGGGTGCCTTTTCCAGCGCCGCCTGCCAGTGGGACTCGTAGGTCTGGTACTGGTCTCGCAGCGCCTCGGTCAGAATGCCGGTCTTGGACTTGAAGTAGAAGACGGCAACGCCCTGCGACAGCCCGGCCTCATTGGCCACAGTTGCCAGCGTCGTTTTGGCCAGGCCATTGGTAACAATGGATTTCAGCGTTGCATCCAGAATCTGCCGCCGCCGCATGTCGGCGTTTTCCTTGCGTTCCTTGCGCGGTTTCCTGCCGCTGCCCTGCGATGCCACCATGAGAAATCCAAACTTCAATTCTCCTCCTTGTTCCACAATTCCCTGCGCCTGTCAGCTTCATTGTTTTTATTTGAGCGCTCAAAAAAACTTTACGCGGAAAATCTTCTCCATTAGGCTCCGGTCAGCACCAGCCGAACCTGGAGTATCTTATGGGGCAGCACGACAGATATGACGCCATCGTGGCCGGCGCCGGGCATAACGGCCTGACCGCGACCTGCTACCTGGCCAAGGCCGGGCTGAAGGTGCTGGAAGTGGAAGGGAACGATTGGTTCGGTGGCGCAGCGGTGAGCCGTTCGCTGCACGAGGGCTGGACCTGTTCCAACTGCTCCTATGTCTGCTCGCTGCTGCGCCGCGAGATTGTGCACGATCTGGAGCTGCCGAAATACGGGCTGCAGGTAATCCCCTATGAAGTCGGTGCCAGTTTCAGCCGCGACGGCGGTTACTTTGCCTACATGTCGGACCATGACGCCCTGCGCCGGGAAATCTCCCGCCACGGCGCGCATGATGCGGACGCCTACGACCGGTTCAGCCGAACGGTCATCCGCCGGTGCCGCTTCATCCGGCCGTTCTTGCTCCGCAACGCGCCGGACTCAACCTCGCTGAATCCGCGCGACATCGGCGAACTGTTGTTTCTGATCAAGCAGGCGCACAGGCAGAGCAAGAAGGAGCTGGGTGAAACGCTGCGGTTCTGGTCGATGTCGATCAGCGACTTCCGGATCGAGCATTTCGAAAACGATCTGATCAAGGCCGGGTTCATCGCGGCAGGCTTCGACTTTCAGCCGGTGCACGCGGCCATGCGCCTGGGCCGCGGCCGCAGCCCGTTGGAGCTGGAGCTGGAGTTGGGGCTGGGGCTGGGCTTCGCCAAGATGGTGGATTTTTCCAAGGGCCATTTCAACGGCCGCCGGGCGCTGCTGGACCAGCAGAAGAACGGCCTGCGCTACCACCTGCGCAAGATCGGGATCGGCGGCTTCAAACCGGCGGACGGCGCGCTGATCTACAACAAGAAGAAGAAAGAGGTGGGGCATGTGACCTCCGGCGTCGGCCCCCCACCACCAAGCGCAACATCGCGCTGGCCGAGTTCAAGGCGCCTTTGGGCGGGGGCATCACCGATGACCTCCGGGCCGAAGTTTACTTCAACTAGGAAGGCCGATGGGTCAGGCGCCTGGTGCCGGTCACCATCAAAGATAAGCCCTTTTTCAACAATGACCGGGCGCGGGTGACGCCGCCCCTGCCGTTCTAACCCCGATCAGGTATCCCCATGACCAAGATGACACCGAACAGCATAGCAAATGAACCCAGCGCCGACACGCTGCACGAGTGGGACCGTACTCATCAGCTGCATCCCTGGATGGCGATGGATAATTGGCGCGGCTACGACAACATGCTGATGGAGTCCGCTGACGGCATCCATCTGCGAGACGCGGCGGGCAAGCGCTATATCGACGGGCCTGGCGGCATGTGGTGCTCCCAGATCGGCTATGGCCGCCAGGAGATGGCCGCCGCCATCGCCGCGCAGGTGATGAAGCTGCCCTATACCTCGCCCTTCACCAACACCACCGAGCCGTCAGCGGTACTGGCAAAGAAGATCGCTGAAATGGCGCCGGGGGATCTCAACAACGTCTTCTTCACCACCGGCGGTTCCACTGCGGTGGATACGGCGCTGCGCACCATGCAGTACATGAACAACCGCCGCGGCCAGCCGCAAAAGAAAATGATCATCGCACGCGAGAAGGGCTATCACGGCTCTACCTACCTGGCGCATTCGGTGACCGGCAAGGAACGCGACAAGAGCCATTTCGATTTCGAAACCCGGCTGGTGCATTTCCTGCCCGACGTGAATCCCTACCGCCGCCCCGCGGGCATGAGCGTCGCGAACTGGTGCGACGCCAAGGTCACGGATCTGAAAAACGCCATCGCGGAGATCGGCGCGGAAAACATCGGCGCCTTCATCGCCGAACCGATCCTGTCCTCCGGCGGCGTCATCGTGCCCGCGCCCGGATACCACAAACGGACCTGGGAGCTGTGCCGCGAGCATGACATCCTCTACATCTCCGACGAGGTGGTGACAGGGTTCGGGCGCCTTGGCCATTGGTTCGCCTCCGAGGAGGTCTTTGGCATTCAGCCGGATATGATCACCTGCGCCAAGGGGCTGACCTCCGGCTACCTGCCGCTGGGCGCCTGCATCATCTCCAACCGGGTGATGGAGCAGATGAGCCATCTAGGCACCCCCTCTTCCTTCACCAACGGCTACACCTATTCAGCCCATCCGGTGTCCTGCGTCGCGGCGCTAAAAAACATCGAGATCATCGAGCGCGAAGGGATTTTGGAGCACGTCCGCGCCGTCACCCCGCATTTCCAGTCGCGCCTGCGCGACCTGATGAAATTCGATATCGTCGGCGACGCCCGCGGCGAGGGGCTTTTGGGCTGTATTGAATGCCAGGCAGAAGACCTTGAGGCCGAGCGCAGGCTCGGTTCGATGATTGATGACGCCTGCGAGGAAATGGGCCTGATCGTGCGGCCGCTCATAAACATGGCGGTATTCTCGCCGCCGCTGATCATCACCCTGGAGCAGATCGACGAGATGTTCGACATCCTGGAGCGTGCCATCCAGCAGGTTGAAACGCAACTGGCAGTCTGAAGCGGTCCTGGGGTGACACAGGTTCCCGTCGTCCCTCCAGAACTGGCGGGCGCAATCGGTGGTCCCGGCGCCCGCCTTTTTTGTTCCTGACCATGCCCTGGCTCTGCCTTCGAAGGCAGAGCCAGGGCGAGGCTGAATGCCAGCATTGCTCTATTGAGGTGTGCCAAAAAGTGTCCCTCTAAACGACATGTTCCTAAAGTATGGGAGTAGAATGCATGAAGCAGCGCAAATTCTAATTGGCTTATTGCAAACAGTTCTCCATGGCGTAAGGGCAGCGATGCCTCATCGGAGATGATATGATTGCCCTCAACCAAAATCCGTGACTTTAGGCGTCAAGCAGCCAAGGTGGGGCTTTTAATGGGGCCGAACTGAACCAGTCGCCCGTAAGCTCTTATAATCACGACAATATTCAGATTTAATGGTGCCCCCACACGGACTCGAACCGCGGACCTACTGATTACAAATCAGTTGCTCTACCAGCTGAGCTATAGGGGCGCCGAGCTGTGAAACCGCGCTTACCATCCTTCGGCGGTCCGTCGCAAGAGGTCTTTTGAGCAAAAATCGCAGACCGGCCAGTATTTGGTACCGCTCTGGTAAAACGCTTGCAGGTAACGGATTTGGGAGTGACTGCATTTCCGAATATGCCCTCCGCGGCAGGACTGCCGGAAACCGGGCGTCCATTTGGCCCGCAGGCCCCGGCAGTCGCGCAAACGCGTTTTCAAGTGAAGCTGTTTCCGCAAAGGCGCGGGGCGCAGCGGATCCGCCTTCGGATTTTCCGCCAATCCCCGTGGCCGGGTCAGACGCAGTCCCCGAAACAGCGCGGCATCAGCCGCGAATCCGCAATTCATCAAAATCTTGGAATGGCACTGCTCCAAAACAAGCAAACCCGGAAAACCGCCGTTAGGATAGGAAATTTAGCACCGCTTCAGGCAACGCGCCTTTGCGGCCGGCCTGCAGCCATGGTGTTTTTTTGTTTTAACATATGGATTTAGCCTGCCAGCCCGGCAGTTAGAAAATCTTCGCATTTCTGCAAAAAGCCCCTTGCGCCCGCGCGGTGCAATCAGTAAACAGCGCCTCACACACAGAGTGGCCCGTTCGTCTATCGGTTAGGACGCCAGGTTTTCAACCTGGAAAGAGGGGTTCGATTCCCCTACGGGCTGCCACTTTCTCCGCACAGTTCAATAACGAACCCATCTGGCAGTGAAGCAGGTGCGGAAATTTCCTGATAGAGCGCCTACGCTCCGATTTGCCCCCGGCAAACTGCGGTAACGGTCATCAGTCGGACATGAGCCTGGGGCAATACACTGCCGCAAACCTGTCCTGCTCAGAAAAAGGGCAGAACTGCTGCGCTGCCCCTCCGCAGAACACCCGCAGCCTGCGTCACTTGGCAGGGCCGCGGGCTGCAACGGGGCGGTCAGTCGCCTCAGCCTCCGCAGCTGTACCACCGGTCTTCTCCATGCCCTCGCGGTAGAAGCAGTGCTGCGCCCGCCCGGCGCGTTTGGCAGCGTAGAGCGCGAGGTCAGCCTGGTTCAGCAATTCCAAGGCGTCCGGCATTTTCTGCCAGGTGGACAGCGTCGTGCCTGCGCTGGCCGAAATTCTGCAGGTCTGACCGCCGAACGGCACCGGTTCCTCCAGCCGCTGGATCAGCCGTTTGGCAATCGCAGAAAGCCGTCCGGTATCCAAAACCCCTTCTAGGATCATCACAAATTCATCGCCGCCGACGCGGGCCACTGTATCGGACTGGCGGGTGCATTCCACCATGATCCGCGCCGCCTGCTGCAGCACCGCATCCCCGGCGGCGTGGCCCAGCGTGTCATTGACCTGCTTGAAGAAATCCAGATCAAGATGCATCAGCGCGAACTCGCGGCCGCTGCTGATCAGCCGGGCCAGGACATGGTCCATTGCCCGGCGGTTCTTGAGCCCGGTCAGCGTATCGGTGAATGCCTGTTCCTCTGCGGCAATCTTGGCACCTTGCAGCCGCAGGTTCAGCTGGCGCGACGCTTCCATCGCGGCAGATTTCGCCTCAACCAGATACAGCATCTCGATGGTCAGGTCCGTGGGGGAAAAATCGGCGCTTGTCAGGTCGTAGTCGCGCACGGCCTCCAGCACCGAAATGCCGAAGGACAGGTTCAGAAAGGCGCCTTGACCGTCCGGCAGCGGTGTGCACACCCCCTTGAGACCCGTCTGCGGCGCATCCCGGAACTGCAGATGCAGCTTGCTGCCCGCACTGCCCAGCAGATCTTCGACAGACCGGACAGACCGGGGCCTGGACAGGTCGAACACCCGGAAGAACCGCCGCCCTTCCCATTTCAGCTGCGGGCGCAGCTTTTTCAGGGTTGGCCCGGCCGAAACAATACGCCCTTTTTGGTCAACGATCACAAACATAGGGCAAATGACATCTGCCATTCCGGTCAGCTGCTGGAGTGTCATCATAACGAATGAGCCCCCAAGTCAAATTCCCGCCCGGCGGCGAATTTGGTTTCCACCAGGGTGATGGAAATCACCTCTGCCCCGCCATGGCTGCCACTGTGGTCGAGAAAGACCAGGTCGCCGTAATCATCCGCCATCGCCCGCAGTACCCCCATCAGGACATGTGCGTATCCTGGCAGCCCCGGCTGACAAATCAACTCAAACTGATCCGGCGCCTGTTCCAGCAGTTCCAGCCCCGGCAGCTGCAGGTCAGACACCGCCAGCCTGGCGCGGTCCGGCAGGTCGTCCAGGGAATGCAGGAACTCCACGTAATTCACGCCACCAAAGCGCAACAGCCGCCGCAGCGCTTCCACCTGCGGGTTCGACACCAGAAAAGTACCCATATCTTCCAGCATTTCCGGAAGCGGCCGGGCCAGCACCTTCTCCATCGCCGTCAGCATACTGCCGGATTGCTCCTCGGTGTAATACAGCATTGCTTCGAACTCGGTGAAACCGAGTCCGGCCTGCTCCATGACCTCTTCCCAGCGGTCCACCCCGTAGGTACTCGTCACAAAAGCCTGAATCGCCCTGTTGATCAGACCGTGCATGCAATGGCCCCTCTTTGCCTATGCCACAGTCTTGACGCGTGCTGGTTAAGAAAGGCACAACAAAGCAGTTCAGTTGAGCGTCCAGCGACTGAAAATCCCGCTTTTTCTTCTCCTAGCACGAAACCTGCACTCTCAATCCCACCAAACAATTCTGCGCAATGCCCGGCCATTATAATCCAACCGGAGTGCCGGCCAACCTCTTCCGGCGCTGACAACCGCCTGTACTACTGTACTTGCCTGCCCGCGGTGGCAAGCCTGCGGCACAGGTCACCACCCTGCCCGGCGGAATCTCACCACCTGTCCGGAACCCGCAAAAAAATAAGCGGAGGCCCGGCCTCCGCTTCAGCAACCACTTTAACTGGCTTCAGAAATCGGTGGGCGCTCCGCCCTCAGCCTTGCGCCGTGCCACGAAATCCGCCAGTTCTTCCCGGATTGCCGCAGCCATTGGCGGCTCCTCGAAGGATCCGATGATCTCCTTGAACATCTTGTGGGCGCGCTCGGCGGTCCAGGTGGCCCCTGCGGCCTCCCAGGCCTCGAAGTTGCGCCAATCGCTCAGGAACGGCTGGTAAAACGCCGTGGTGTAGCGGTCCTGAGTGTGCTGGATGCCGAAGAAATGACCGTCGTTGCCAACCTCCCGGATCGCATCCAGGGCGATTTCGTCCGGTCCGGTGGCATTGACCGCCGGGTCCATGTAGCGCTGGATCATTTGCAGCACTTCGCAGTCCATGATGAACTTCTCTGGGCTTGCAATCAGCCCGCCCTCCAGCCATCCGGCCGCGTGATAGATCATGTTGGCGCCCGACTGCACCGCAGACCACAGCGAGTTGGAGGTCTCCCACATCGCCTGCCCGTCCGGAACATTGGCCGCACAGACGCCGGAGGCCCGCATCGGCAAGCCATAAAAGCGCGCCATCTGGCCGGTCATCTGGGTTGAGCGCATATACTCCGGGGTGCCAAAGGCAGGCGCGCCGGATTTCATGTCCACATTGGAGGTGAAAGTGCCGATCGCCACCGGGCAGCCCGGCGCCACATACTGGAACAGCGCGATTGCACACAGCGATTCCGCGATGGATTGCGCCACCGCCCCCGCCATGGTCACCGGCGCCATTGCGCCTGCCAGCGTGAACGGGGTCACCACCACCCCCTGGCCGCGGCGGCACAGCCGCAGTGAGCCATCGATCATCGGCTCATCATGCTTCAGCGGCGAGGTGGAGTTGATGTTGGTGTACATCTTCGGGCTGGCGTCGAACTCCTCATGGCTGTGGCCGCCCGCGATGCGGACCATCTCCATCACGTCCTCGACCCGCTCCTTGCCCAGACTGTAGGCATGCATCGCCTTGTCGGTCAGCGTCAGCTTGTCATAGAGCACATCCAGGTGGCGCACCGAAGCATGGATGTCCACCGGCTCCACCGGATAGCCGCCGGCAAAGTGGATGCAATTGAAGTACTGTGTCAGCTTCAGCAGGTTGCGGCATTGCTCGCGGGTACCCGCTGTTTTTTTGTTCTGCTCCAGGTCCCAGTAATTGGGCGGCGAGGACACGTTTCCGAACAGCATCACATCGCCGCCGACGGTGATCCGGCGCTCCGGGTTGCGCGGCGTGAGGGTCCACTGCCGCGGCGCCTTCGCCACCATTTCCATAACAAAGTCCCGGTCCATCCGGACCAGGTCGCCCTCAATCTTCACGCCCGCCTGCTTGAAGATCCCCAGCGCTTCCTCGTTGAAAAACTGGATGCCGATCTCTTCGAGGATGCGCATGGCGCCATCGTGGATAGCCTGAACCCCCTCCTCGCTCAGCGGCTCGATGGGACGGTCGATGTTGCGGGGCGGATTCCAGGGCATCTGCTCCAGGACTGCACTGCCGCGCCGGGCTGCCGCGCCCGCCCTGCCCCCGCCGCGCCGTTTGCGTGTGCCTGTCTCTGCCATGCCGCCCTCCCCTGGGTCCGATTTATCACGTGCTGACAGGCAAACACTGCGCCATTCCCGGGTGCCTGAACCTGTCCGTTCACGACCCCTCTTGTCGCTTTCTCCGCATCAAGCGCCGGGCCGGAGCATTTCTGTACACTTGTGCCCAGTCTGGCACATAAAAAAGCCGGCGCACAAGGGCAGTGCGCCGGCGGAATGCTCACTTCCCTGTGGAATTGCGGGAATCAGCAGCGGATTTCCCGGGACTCAGCGGTCCAGCCAGCCCGGAATATGGCCAATGTCCGGCAGCACGATGTCCGCGTGCGGCAGCAGTTCCTCGCGCAGGGCCATGCCGGTCAGCACAGCAATCCGCTGCATCCCCGCCGCAGCGCCTGCTTCCATGTCATGGCGGCTGTCACCGACCATGGCGGTCCGGTCCGGTGAAACACCCGCGGCTTTGCAGAACGCCAGCAGAGGGTCCGGGTCCGGCTTGGCGCCGTGGCCGCTGTCGCAGCCCGCCACAAAGGCAAAGCGGTCCAGCACGCCGGCCCGCTGCAACTGGCTTTTGGCTGAGACCTCGGCGTCATTGGTCATCACCCCCAGCACCTTACCGCGCGCCAGCAGGCCATCTAGGAACGCTGCCAGCGGCACAGCTGGTGCCAGATCTGCCGCTGACGCGCTCTGAGCAAGATAATCTGTAAGCTCGGCAAGGCTCATATGCTCGACATAAGGTGCAAGCGCCTCCGCCACCTCGTCGTTGGAGCTGGCAATTACCAGGCTATCGGGGTTGAACGCCGCACGGTCCAGATCATAGCTGATCGCCTTGGCCATCGCTTTCTTGCAGGAAAGGTTCCCTAGCGAGAGGGTTTCAAGCAAGTCCGCCGCCCAGCTGTCCCAGGTGGCGGCGAAGTCGAACAGGGTTCCGTCCTTGTCGAACAGGAAAGCGTCTACCGGCATGGCGGGTCCTCATCCGCTGAAATTTGAGCCGAACCTAGGGCCGCTCCGCGCCATTCTCAAGTCCAGTTCACCTGTTCCCCGCCCGGAAGCGACATCCGCGCCTGCATCGGCATCTCATAGGCCAGCCCTTCGGCATCGCAGAACTGCATCACCCAGGCGTCGTCCATCGTCAGAAAATCGAGCACCGAGCCCAGGAAAGCCGGTTCCGCCGCCTGCGCCCGCAGATCCGCTTCGCTGGCGCCGGTGGCGCCCAGAAAAACTGGTAAAAGCTCGTCATTTCCGGCCAGCCAGGCCAAAGCCTTCAGCGCCAGTGTCTCTGCTCCATCAGCGGAAATCCGCATGTTCTCCACACTCCTGCCGTATTGCCGCCAATTTAGTAAAAATCCGAAAGGTTTTTTTAACCAGTCTCAGCAAAATTGGAAATCATAGGATTTGCAAGGGGCGAAAGGATACCGCGTGCAAGGCACTATCCTGGTCATTGACGGCGTCTCCACCAACCGCATCATGCTGAAGGTGCAGCTGGCGGCTGCCTATTACGATGCCGTGCAGGCCGGCAGCGTGGCAGAGGTGCTGCAGGCCGCCCGCAACTGCCGCCCCGACCTTGTGCTCACAGCGATGTCGCTGCCCGATGGCACCGCTGCAGATGTCAAACGCACGCTGGCCGCGGATGAAGCGCTGGCCGATCTGCCGGTGATCGCGGTTTCCGACTGGGAAGGGCACCAGGCGCGGCTTCAGGCACTGGCCGCAGGCATTGACGATGTACTGCAGCAGCCGGTGGACGACGTGATCCTGCAGGCCCGCATCCGCAGCCTGCTGCGCGCGCGCAGCGCCAGCGAGGAGTTGAACCTGCAGCGCGAGGCCTCCCAGGGCTTCATCCTGCCACTGTGCGACCGTGCTGGCGCCGAGAGCCTGCGCAATGCAACCGTGGCCCTGGTGGCCGAGGACCCGCGCACCGCCATGGCCTGGCGCGACCGTCTCTCGCCCACCCTGCCCTATGCACTCCGCACCCATGCCATCAGCGACATTCACGGCCTGATGCAAGCGCCTGTAGCAGATGCCATCATTATCGAACTGAACGAGGCATCGGCCGGCCCCGGGCTGCGCCTGCTGGCCGATCTGCGCGCCCGCGCTGCCACCCGCAAATCGGTGGTGATTGCCGTGCCCAATCCCGCCGATCCGCATATCGCGGCAGAGGCGCTGGACCGCGGTGCCCACGACGTGCTGCAAACCGGGTTCGATGTCGATGAGCTTGCCCTGCGCCTGAACACGCAACTGCAGCAGAAAGCCCGCAACGACCTGATGCGCGACAGCGTCCGCAACGGCTTGCGCGCTGCCAACCTGGACCCGATGACCGGCCTTTATAACCGCCGCTATGCCAAGCCCTTCCTGGACCGGGTGGCGCATTCAGCTTCTGAGACCGGCGGGAAATTTGCTGTCATGCTGGCCGATCTCGACCATTTCAAGCGGATCAATGATGTCTATGGCCACCCGGCCGGCGATGCCGTGCTGATCGAGGCCGCCCGCCGCATGCAAGCAGTACTGGGACCGGCGGACCTGCTGGCCCGCGTCGGCGGCGAAGAGTTCATGGCGGTGCTGCCCGGCGCCACCGAGGCGGATGCCAGCCTTGCGGCCATTGCCCTGTGCAATGCAATCAACAGCACCCCGTTCCAAGTGCCGGGTGCCGCCGAACCGGTCAAGGTGACGATCAGCGTCGGCGCGGTCATGGGCGGCGCAGGCCACGGCGGCAGCACTGCAGCGCTGGTGGAAAAGGCGGACCAGGCGCTTTATGACGCAAAGAACGCGGGCCGCAATCAGGTAACCTTGTCGCCCGAGTGCACTGAGGCTGCCTGACCGGAGGCAACCAGTTCACTGGCAACGGCGTCGCTCAGCACCGCCATCAATTCCAGCTCTGTTTCTTCAAATGGCTCCCGTGCCTCAATGGCTGTGAAGTTCACGGTCCCCCAGGCCACACCTCCGATTTTTACTGGCGCACCAATGTAGGTTTCAAGCCGGAACATGTCGTAACAGGGATGCCCGGCAATCTCCGAGCTGCCCGCCTGATGAAAGGCCAGCGGCGCCTCCGACTGCAAGGTGTGGACACAATAAGTGTCTCCCAGGCTGAACTCTGTACCGGGATCAACCTCGGCTTCCTGCGAGACGCTGTACTCAACAACGTACTTACTGCCCTGAACCCTGCTCACCAGAGCGGAGGAGGTTTTGAAAAGCTCATTTCCGCTGGCGAGGAGATGCCTGATTTTTTCCTGTGGCGACAAGTCCCGGCACTCCGCCATCGCCTGAATGACCGCTGCGGCCTCACTGCTGTTTTCCATTCTGGACCCCATCGCAATTTACCCGGAGACCTGACAGCCGAACCTTCAGCACCAGGCTGCCTTGCCGGTGCCGGGCACAGGACCGCGGTGCTCCAGAATAAATCCTTGTCAAGGGAACCCTCCAAAGCAACGGCGGATTGCTTTGCCAGCGGCCAAACCTGCGCTTTTGCAATCGGAGCGCGCAGAAGGTGCAATCCTAAGGTGCTGCACTCGCCTGCTCGCAGAATGCAAGCCCTTGCGTTCCCGCCAATTCCGGCGTCCGGGAACCGGCCAAACTTTCCCCGAAGGCTATTCTGCCTCGCGCCAGCCGTGCCGCTTGCCCTTGCCGCGGCGCTGCATCCGCTCCTCCAGGCGGTCCGCGAAGTTCATCCGCTCCTGCGGTGCCATCTCTTCCAGCTGCTTCACCCAAGCTTGCTGCACCTTGGTGTGGAACGCGTGACGTTCCTCGGCCTGCGCCTGCATCAATGCCAGCAGCGCGGGCGCATCGAATGCTTCGCTGCGCAGCGCCGCCACAACCGCAGCGCCTTCCGCACGGCGGCGCTGGACAAAGCTGCCGTGATCGCCGCCCGCCTGCTGCCGCAGCGCCTTGCGGGTATCATGGTCCAGCTCACGGAAAATCATCGCCCCCACCGACGGCGGCCGCTGCCAGTGCCTGTCCTTGCCGCTGAACCGCCAGGCGGCCCCGGCCGCGATGCCGATCACAGCCAGGTTCAGCGCCAGCGATCCCGCCAGCAGCACTTTCAGCCACAGCTTCATCTTGGGTTTTGCCTCCGCAGTCATTGCAGGTCCTCGCTCAGCATCAGCGCCATGTCATAGCTGCCGTCCGCAAAGGCGGTGCTGCTGTCCTCATACCCGGCCAGCGCCACAGGGTCCGGCATGAACGAGGGCGGCGCCAGGCCGATCCACAGGCCCGCGGCGCTGGCCGCTGCCAGCCCGCCCAGAGCCGGCCAGCCGCCCAGCGCCTCCGCCAGCTGCCGCCACAGCGGCTGCCGTGCTGGCTCCGCAGGCTGGAAACCCGGCTGCACCCGCGCCGCATCCGCCAGGATGGCGGCGCTCAGATGATCCGGCAGCGCCGGCGGCGCACTGCGTGCCTCAGCAAACAGATCCTCCAGCTCCTGCAGTGCTTTATCCTCATCAGCCATCGCTATACCCCAACTCTTCGCGCCGCCCGGCCAAGGCCGCGGCCAGCGCCCGTTTGCCCCGGGCAGTCAGACTTTCGACCGCCTCGGTGCTGATGTCCATGATCCCGGCAATCTCCGGGTTCGAAAGCTCTTCCAGGTGGCGCAGCACCACCGCCTGCCGCTGCCGCTCCGGCAATTGCATCAGCGCCGCCTGCAGCGCATCCTGCCGCGCGCCGTCCTGCATCTGCTCCGCCGCTGAGCGGCCCGGGTCCGGCGGCTCCGGCACCGCGTCCAGGTCCACATGGCCGCCGCGGGCGCGCCGCTTGCGGTCGATGCACAGGTTCATCGCCACCCGGTACAGCCAGGTCGACACCTGCGCCTCCCCCGGCCGCCACTCGGGCGCCATCTTCCACAGGCGCAGCATCGCCTCCTGGGTCACATCCTCGGCCTCGGCCCGGATCCCCATCACCCGCATCGCCACACCAAAGACCCGCGGCCCCAGCCGCGCCGTCAGCTCCGCCGCGGCCCGGCTGTCGCCATTGGCATAGAGCACCAGAAGCGCATCGTCGGAGGCCTCTTCCGCCGATGCGCTCATGGCTGCCGGACCCGCATCAGGGGCCCGGCGCCGCGATATATCCGCCTGTTGCAGCACGCGTCAGCGATCAGTTCTGCTCCGTGTCCTCCCCGTGGCCATGCCAGCGCTTGCCGCCATGCCGTGCCCGGGCCTCTTCAAACTCTTCCTTGGAGATGCCGCCGCTGCCGTCGGCATCCATCCGGTCGAACATCTTACCCGCCCGGCGCGGTTGCGGCATCTCATCCTTACTCAACGCGCCATCGCCGTCCTTGTCAAAGCGTTCCAGCATCTGCGCGGCCCGTTCACCAGCCCGCTCCTGTGCCCGCGCCTGCATCTCCTCCAGCGACAGCTTGCCGTCGCCATTAGTGTCTGCCTTGGCAAAATGCGCGTCCTTCATCGCCTGGATCTCGGCTTTGGTCACCTCGCCGCTGCCATCGGTATCGATCTCCTCAAAGGACATCTTCGGCCCGTGATGGCCAAACCCCTTGGCCACTGCCGCGCTGCCTGCCGTCATGCCTGCTGCGGCCACGATCAGGGCGATGAACTTGACGTGTTTCATGTCGTCTTTCCTTTGTCCTGCGGCAGCCTCTTGCTGCCCGATGTACAGAAAAAACGCACAAGCTCCGGGGTTCCGTCGCAGGAACTCAAACTTTTTTCTCCGCCGTCCCGTTGCGGCAAACCGGCGCATAAACCGGGCTTTCCCCTTTCGCCGTCTCCGCAGGCGCGCAAAGATACCCGCAGCACACAGGATAACGACATGACCCAGTCCCCCGCCGTCACGGCCCCGGAAGCCGACCGCCCCACAATGCCTGCCCTGGCCAAGGGCTGGCGCTGCCGCTGCCCGGAGTGCGGCAAGGGCAAGCTGCTGCATTCCTATCTCAAGGTGAACGAGACCTGCAGCAACTGCGGCCTCGACCTGACCCATGCCCGTGCCGACGACGGGCCTGCCTACCTCACGATCCTGATCGTCGGCCACATCATGGCGCCGCTGATGCATGTGGTCTATTTCTCCTGGCGGCCCGAGCCCCTGGTGATGTTCACGGTATTCGCGATTGGCTGCCTCGCCTCTTCCCTCTATCTTCTGCCGCGGATGAAGGGGATCGTCATCGCCTATCAATGGGCACGGCGGATGCACGGCTTTGGCAAGGACACCCCGGCAGGACCGGCAGGACAAGGGCAGTAACACCATGAGCAAGACATTTCTCAGCGGCGAGACCACAACCGACAAGACCGCAATCCGCAACGCGGCAACGGTGATCGCCATGCGCGGTCGGATGTCCGATGACCCGCAGGTGCTGATGGGCCAGCGCGGCGCCAAGGCCGCCTTCATGCCCAACAAATTCGTCTTCCCCGGCGGTGCCGTGGACGTGGCGGATGCGGACATTCCGCTGGCCTCGCCGATTTCCCCGGTCTGCCAGGAACGGTTGGCAGACAAATCGCCCGCAGACGCGCACCACGCCCTCTCCGTCGCCGCGGTACGCGAGCTTTGGGAGGAAACCGGCCTGATCCTCGGCGAGAAAGGCAACTGGCAGGGCGATATCCCCGAAGACTGGCAGGAGTTTGCGGCTACCGGCCATATTCCCTCCGCCAAGGATATGCAGTTCGTGTTCCGCGCCCTGACCCCGCCGGGCCGCCCGCGCCGCTTTGACGCGCGTTTCTTCCTGGTCAATGCGGACCAGATCACCGGCGACCTTGACGATTTCTCCCGCGCCGCGGATGAGCTGTCGCATCTGCAATGGATCCCGCTCAGCCAGGTGCGCAGCTTCGATCTGCCTTTCATCACCGAAGTTGTGCTGGCTGAAGTCACCGCCCGCGTCCGCGATGCCGAACCGCCGCAAAGCGTGCCCTATTTCCACAACAACGACGAGGCCAGCCTGTTCCTGCGTCTCAAGGGCTATCCGATGCCCGCCGACGGGTAACGTTTCCCAGCGCAGGAAACGTCCCGGAAAACATGTGTTTTCCGAGCCGGAATTCTCACATAATTCCGGCCGCCCTGGCGCAGGCGCGGCGCCTCAAAGGGCCAGCACCAGCACCAGTATCGACACGATCAGCAGCCCCATGCCCGCCAGTTCGCGGGCTGTAACCTTTTCCTTGAAGAACAGCACTGACGCCAGCAGCGACAGCAGAAGCTCCACCTGCCCCACTGCCTTCACATAGGCGGCGTTTTGCAGCGTGAAGGCCCAGAACCAGCAGAACGATCCGCCCATGCTGGTCAGCCCGACCCACACCGCGACCTTCCGCGCCTGCCAGACCCGGGCGATCTCGCCTTTTTCCCGCAGTCCCAGCCACACCAGCATGAACAGCGTCTGCAGGCTGACCACTGCCGCCAGTGTCACGCCTGCGCGGAACACCGGCTCCAGCTCTGCCAGCTGCAGCGACGCGCCGCGGTAGCTGACCGCGGAAAAGGCAAACAGCACCCCTGACCCCAGCCCCAGCTGCGACGCGCGGTTGGTCAGGTGCCGCCACCAGGGGCCTGCCGCATCCGGCGTCTTGGACAGCACCAGCACCGCCGTCAGCCCGATCAGGATCGCAATCCAGCCGCCAAGGCTGACCGGATCGCCCAGCACCGCCAGCCCGACGATAGCGGTTTGGATCACTTCGGTCTTCTTGAAGGTGATGCCGACCGCAAAATTGCGCTGCTTGAACAGGGCCACCACGCAGACGGTGGCCAGGATCTGCGCGGTGCCGCCGATGGCTGCGAACATCCAGAATTTCGCACCCAGCTCCGGCAGGCTCCGCCCCGACACCATCAGGTAGGCGGCCAGCCCGGCCAGGATGAACGGTGCGGAATAGACAAACCGGGCGAAGGTGGCTCCGCCCGGCGACAGCGTCACGCTGCTCAGGACCTTCTGCAGCATGAAGCGCACGGTCTGAAAGCTGGCAGCAGCTATGGAAACGGGGATCCAGGCAAACATGCCCCCGCTTATGCGCCCTTATTCCCCCTGCTGCCAGAGCGGATGCGGCACCGGGTCCTTGGCCCGCAGCAGGTAGTTGCGGAAAATCTGCAGGTAGTTGTGGTAGATATAGCCGTCATTGGCTGCCAGGAACTCCTCCCGGCGCGACCGGTAGAGCCGTGGCAGCGCATGCCAGGGCACGCCCGGATGCATGTGGTGCACGATGTGCAGGTTGTTGTTCAGGAACAGAAAGGCCAACGGCCCCCTGTCCTCGATCACCACGGTGCGGCCGCGCGCGGTCTCATGCGCGCGGTGCTCCAGGAAGGTGCGGATTTTCAGCAGGCCAAGGCCAAGATAGGCCCCGGCAAGTGCCGCCAACAGGGGCGCCGGCGATTGCAGAACCACCCAGACCACCGCCACCAGACCAACGGCGTGCAAGCCCCAGTCGCGGACAATACCCGGCTCGCCCCGGCGCGCCAGCCGCCAATCGCCCGCCATGAAACAAATCTGCCCGATCAGCGGCCCCAGCAGCACCCGGCCCAGCAGCGTGTTGTTCACCCGCAAGAGCGTCCTGCGCCAGACAGGCAGCCGCGCCCAGACCGCCGGATCCTGAAAATTGCTCTCCGGATCATCGTAGGGATCGGTCAGCGCCTCATCCTCGTGATGCGCCAGATGGGTGTCGCGGAAGCGGCCATATGGGACCGCCAGGCTCAGCGGAAAGAACATCAGCGCCTCGTTCAGCCGGCGGCTGCGGAACGGATGCCCGTGCAGCGCCTCATGGGTCAGCGAGGAATGCAGCGCCGCCATCACGCCCAGCGCCAGCACCGTCAGTACCAGGCTGACCTGCGGCAACAGCCACAGCACCCCCAGCCAGCCGCCGTAACAGCCCAGGATCAGCCCCAACGTGCCCCATTCCACACCCCGCGGCATGTATTCGCTGCAGCGCTCAGACATGGCTGCGCCCCCAGCTGATCTTGGCCCAGGCGCGTTCGTAGAAAAGATAGACCGTGAACCCGATGCCAGTATTGACCAGCGCCATCATCCCGCCCGCCTTGACCGACCCGGTGGCAACCAGCCCCACCAGCGTCATCGTCGCCAGACCAAGGGCGTTCCAGATCACAGCCTTAACTATGGAGCGCCTGCGCGTTTCCATCCTGCCTCCTGAAAGTCTTTGCTAAGTGCTTGTTTCCAAACTACCCCAGTCGCAGACTGTGCAGAATTCCGAATGCAGTTAACAAAATCCACCATTCGTGATATTTCAAAACGCATGATAGAAAATATCGACAAACGGGTGCGCGCAGAGCAGTTCCGCCAAAGGCTGAACAAGGCCCTGCGCGACAGCGGCCTCAGCCAAAGCGCCCTGGCCCGCGCCATCGGCGTTGACCGCTCCACAATCTCGCAGCTACTGACGGATGAGGGCGCGCGGCTGCCGAACGCCCATGTGGTCGGCGCCTGCGCAGGCGCCCTGGGGGTCTCCGCCGACTGGCTCCTCAGCCTGTCTGACCGCCCCGAGAGCGCCGCCGAACTGCTGGCCTCCAGCCTCACCCTGTCTGAGGCCCCGCGCGCGCTGGTGGATGAACGCATCTTCGACTGGCACCAGGAGGCCGAGGGCTACAAGATCCGCCACGTCCCCGCCGCGCTGCCTGACATGCTGAAAACCCGGGCGCTGCTGGAATGGGAATACGCCCCGCACCTGGGCCGCACCGCAGGCCAGGCCATCGGCGCCTCCGAGGACCGGCTCACCTGGATGCGCCAGTCGCCCTCCGATTACGAAATCGCCCTGCCGCTTTATGAGCTCGACAGTTTCGCTCACGCGGTTGGCTACTACGAGGGCCTGCCGCTGGAGATCCGGCTGGAGCAGCTGGACCAGTTCGAGCGCCTCTGCGAGCAGCTCTACCCCCGGCTGCGCATCTACCTGTTCGACGCCAAGCGGCTTTATTCGTCACCAATCACCATCTTCGGCCCGCTCCTCTGCGTGTTCTACGCAGGCACCCATTACATGGCCTTTCGCGACAAGGAGCGGATCGCCACATTCACCAGCCATTTCGACAATCTGGTGCGCGAGGCCGACATCACCGCGCGGCAATTGCCCGGACGGCTGCGCGCGCTCCGGGCGGCGATTTCCTGACACGCCTAGCTGGCGGGCAAATTGCCCTCCCTGCACCGCAATGCCACTAAGGGCGGCGCCCGGCACGGCAGGCCGGGCGGAACAGTTTTCAGTAGGGTGGGCGGTTCCACCCACCGCTCAAACCTCAGACCTTGGGATCCGGGTTCTCCGTATGGCCGTCGACGGCAATCACCTGCCCCGACACCAGCCGCGCCGCATCCGACCCTAGAAACACCGCCATATTGGCAATGTCGCTGGCCTCGACAAACCGCCCCATCGAGGTGCCGGAAGCATAGCCCGCATAGACCTCATCCCGGGTCATGCCCTTGGCCGCGGCCTCGCGTTCCAGCACGCCCTCCATCCGCGGCCCTTCCACCGCGCCGGGACAGATCACATTGGCACGGATGCCAAACGGTCCCAGCTCCATCGCCAGTGTCTTCATCAGGCCGATGACAGCCCATTTGGCGGAACAATAAGGCGCCCGGTTCGGGTAGCCGTACTGCCCGGCAGTAGAGGACGTCACGACGATAGACCCGGCCTTGGCGGCCTTCATCAAAGGTGCCGCATATTTGGCAGCCAGAAAGCAGCCCTCCAGGTTGACGCTTACACATTTGCGCCAGTCTTCCAGCGCGATGTCCTCAATCAGCGCCGTGGGCCCGGCGATGCCTGCATTGGCACAGAGCACATCCAGCCCGCCCCAGGTTTCAGAGATCTCCGCAAACAGCGCTTTAACGCCCGCCTCATCGGTGGCATCCACCGCCGTCTTGCGCCAGCCCTCCGGCACGTCTGCCAGCGCAACCGCGCTGACATCCGTGACCCAGACCTGAAACCCGGCGGCGGCAAAGCCCTCCGCCATGGCCCGGCCAATTCCAGACCCGCCGGCGGTAACCAGAACCCGGCGCATCCCTTCAGCGCTCACCGCGGCGCACCAATGGCGCGGCCCAGCCCCTCTGGCGCAGGCAGCGAAGCATGGGCCTCTGCCAGCTTGACCAGATTGGCCTCGATATGCGGTGCAGGCGGGGCGGAGCGGCGGGTCTTCAGGTCCACATGCAGCAGCATATGCTCACCGGTCGCCAGCAGCCGCTCGCCACAGAACATCTCGTGCCACAGATGCATCTTCTTGCCTGCCCCCATGATCACCCGGGTGCGCACCTGGATCGGGTCGCCCGCATGCACCTCGTCGATATGGCGGATATGAGTCTCGGCGGTGAAGTAGCTGCCGCCGTTGGCGATATACTCCGCATCGCAGCCGATGATCATCATCAGCCGGTCAGTGGATTGCGCGAACGCGTCCAGATAGCGGCTCTCGGTCATATGGCCGTTGTAGTCGGTCCAATCCAGCGGCACCACGCGGGTCTGGGTCAGCACCGGCTGGCTCAGGTCTTCCAAACCGTCCATCGCGCGCACCAGCCCGGCCTCACCCTCGCGCTTCAGGTCATGGGTGTTCTGCAGCGCGCCCGCGCCCCAGTTGTTGTTGCCCAGCGCCCGCATCATTCCGACCAGGTTGTCGTCCCGGTGCCGCTCCAGCTCGCGGATAGAATACTGGCCGGACTGTTCGTCCGACTGGCCTGCGATCAGGTCGACCAGCTCATCAGTGAATTCCGGCACATCCATCAGCTTGGTCCAGGGCCAGCTGAGGCAAGGCCCGAACTGCGCCATGAAATGCTTCATGCCCGCTTCACCGCCGGCCACCCGGTAGGTCTCAAACAGCCCCATCTGCGCCCAGCGGATGCCAAAGCCGTAACGGATCGCGTTGTCGATCTCCTCGGTAGTGGCAATGCCGTCCTTCACCAGCCACAGCGCCTCGCGCCAGACCGCCTCCAGAAAACGGTCCGCCACATGGGCGTCGATCTCTTTCTTCAGATGCAGGGGATACATACCGATGGCAGTTATGATCTCCTTGGCGCGGTCGATGACGCCCGCCGGGTTGGCCTCTGTCGTGACCAGCTCCGCCAGCGGCAGCAGGTAGACCGGGTTGAAGGGATGCGCCACCACGATCTGGCCCGGGTTCTCGCGCCCGTCCTGCAGCTGCGACGGCTTGAAGCCGGAAGTGGAGGAGCCGATCACTGCATCCGGCGCGCAATGCGCCTGCAGCTCTGCATAGACTTTCTGCTTCAGGTCCAGCCGCTCCGGCACGCTCTCCTGGATCCATTCGGCGCCCTTCACCGCTTCCGCAATGGTCTCATGGAAGGTCAGGCTGCCCTCTGCAGGAAGCGCCACGTTGCCCAGGCCGGGCAGCGAGCGGCGGGCGTTGGCCAGCACTTCGCCGATTTTGCGTTCCGCTTCCGGGTCCGGGTCGAACACCTG
The DNA here is from genome assembly GCF_000813965.1 of Leisingera sp. ANG-M7. Taxonomy (GTDB): domain Bacteria; phylum Pseudomonadota; class Alphaproteobacteria; order Rhodobacterales; family Rhodobacteraceae; genus Leisingera. Next base: position 641,221 of record NZ_JWLI01000001.1, read on the forward strand.
CACGTTCCAGCCGTTCAGAAGGAACCGCGCGCCCCAGCCGCCGCCGATAACCCCGCCGCCGATGATTGCTGCTGTTTTCATGATCTATCCTCTGATCGCCCTCCCCGTGCGCCCGCCGGTGCACAGGGGGTGTACAGGGGGTGCACGCGTGGCACCCCCTCGAAAATCCGCTTACTTCGCCACCGGCGCGCGCTTGGTCAGCCCCAGCTTCTCGCGCACTTCGGCGGGGCCGATCACCCGCGCGCCCATGTTCGACACGATGGTGTTGGCCCGCTCAACCAGCTGCCAGTTCTCCGCCAGCACGCCCTTGTCGAGCCACAGATTATCTTCCAGACCAACCCGCACATTGCCGCCCGCCAGCACCGACTGCGCTGCATAGGCCATCTGGTTGCGGCCCAGCGCAAAGGCCGAGAAGGTCCAGTCGTCGGGCACGTTGTTGACCATCGCCATAAAGGTATTCAGATCATCCGGCGCCCCCCACGGCACCCCCATGCACAGCTGCACCAGCGCGTTCGGCTCCAGAATTCCCTCTTTGACCAGTTGCTTGGCGAACCACAGGTGGCCGGTATCAAACGCCTCGATCTCCGGCTTCACGCCCAGATCGGTCATCATCTGTCCCATCGCCCGCAGCATGCCCGGCGTGTTGGTCATCACGTAATCGGCCTCGGCAAAGTTCATTGTGCCGCAGTCCAGCGTGCAGATCTCGGGCAGGCATTCTGCCACATGGGCCACCCGCTCGGTCGCCCCAACCATGTCAGTGCCCGCCTCCTTCAGCGGCAGCGGGTTCTCGGTGTCTCCAAACACCATGTCACCGCCCATGCCCGCGGTCAGGTTCAACACCACATCCACCTCAGTATTACGGATCCGGTCGGTCACTTCGCGGTACAGATCCAAGCGGCGCGACGGCACGCCGGTCTCGGGATCGCGCACGTGGCAATGCACCACGGCGGCCCCGGCCTTGGCCGCAGCGATGGCACTATCGGCGATTTGCTTGGGGCTGCGCGGCACGTGCGGGCTGCGATCCTGGGTGCCGCCAGAGCCGGTCACAGCACAGGTGATGAAGACGTCCCGGTTCATTTCCAGAGGCATTTTCTTTTCCCTTCGATGTACAGGGTTTTGCCGCGGGTTATCCCCAGGCTCCTCCCCAGATTCCGATTTGCGTTGCAGACGACTCTGCCGCAGCCTTTTGCGGCACAGTTTACACCAGGCGAATCGAAGTTGATGAAATCCGCAAAAAACATCCTGCAGCCCGAGAACCGGCCGCTGAAAACAGCGGTTCTGGTTCTGGACGAATGCAACACGCTGTCCTTTGCCGCCGCAGTGGACCCGATGCGCGCCGCCAACCGGCTGGCTGGGCGGGCCGCCTTTGATTGGGATTATGTCAGCGCCACGGCTGAGCCGCCGATGCTGACCAGCGGCCTCACCGTGCCCAGCTTTCCGCTGGCCCGGCTGCAAGGCTGCGAGCTGCTGATTGTCGTCGCGGGCTTCCAGCTGGCGCGCCATGCCACCCCCAGCCTGCTGGCAGGCCTGCGCCGCATCGCCGCCAGTGGCGCCACCATCGCCGGCATCGACGGCGGGCCGTGGCTGATGGCCGAGGCAGGCCTGCTGGACGGCCACCCCGCCACAACCCACTGGGAAGACCTCGAGAACTTCTCCGCCCGGTTCCCGGAGGTAGATGCCCGCAATGACCGCTTCACCGTGTCTGACGCGCGCCTGACTTCCGGCGGCGCCACGCCCGCAATCGAGATGATGCTGCACATAATCAGCGCCCGCCACGGCGCAGGCTTTGCCTCCCGCGTGGCCGGACTGTTCCTGTTCGATGGGCCTGCCGCCCTGCCGCGGCCGCAAAGCCGTCTGGGCAACCGCGGCCACAGTGCGCTCACCGCCAAGGCCAACGCGCTGATGGAAGCCTCCCTGGATGAACCGCTGCCTCTGGCCCAGATCGCCGAGACACTCGGCACCAGCCCGCGCAGCCTGCAGCAGCAGTTCCGGCTCAAGCTCAACACCACGCCGCAGGATCACTACCTGCAGCTGCGCCTGGCAGAGGCCCGCCGTCTGGTTACCGACACCACGATGCCGCTGATGGATGTGGCTATCGCCACCGGCTTCACCTCGCAATCGAGCTTCGCCCGTGCCTTCCGCACCGCGCATGGCACCTCCGCCCGCGACCTGCGCCAGGAACAGGCCCGGCCAACGGCGCACTAACACTTCGCGGGTCAAGGGCCTCAGAGCGGCGGTGCGCAGCACCGTTCACCCTTGACGCGCAGCCCTTGAATACTCTTGCAAAGGCGCTTCAGGGGCAGGCCTGCCCCTGAAGCGCCTCTTAGCAAAACCTTCCGCGCTGCGCAGCAGCGCCCGGCCCAACCGTCCCAGGGCACTCAATGCCCGCAGGCCGGGCGGGAGCGCCTCTGCCCCAAGGATCAGTAAGGCATCGGATGCATCCGGTGGGCGGCGTTGATCTCCTCCAGCACCTGCTGGTTCAGCTCCAGCTCCACTGATTTCAGCAAATGCTCCAGCTGCGCCAGACGGGTCGCACCGAAGATCGCTGAGGCCATGAACGGCCGCATGCGGCACCAAGCCAGCGCCATATGCACCGGGTCCAGTCCGTGGCGTTTTGCGATCTCCAGATAGGCCGCGACCGCATCATAGACCCGCGGGCTGTGGCGCCCGCCCAGCTCCGGGTTGATCGATTTGCGCGAGCCTTCCGGCACCGCCCCGTCCTGGTATTTCCCGGTCAGCAGTCCGGTGCCCAGCGGCGAAAATGCCATCAGGCCGACGTCCTCATTGACGCTCAGCTCCGCCAGGTCGGTGTCATACATCCGGCAGACCAGTGAATATTCGTTCTGGATCGAGGCCACTCGCGGCCAGCCCTTCTCCTCCGCCAGCCGCAGCCATTGCACGGTGCCCCAAGCGCTCTCATTGGACAGGCCAAAGGCGCGTATGGTGCCACGCTCCACCTCGCGCTGAAGCGCCTCCAGGCAGTCCTCCATGTTGGCCAGCGTCTCTTCGCGGTTCTGGCCGGAGGGGTCATAACTCCAGTTCTGCCGGAACATGTAGCTGCCCCGGTTTGGCCAGTGGAACTGGTAGAGGTCGATGTAATCCGTCTTCAGCCGCTTCAGCGAGGCTTCGATGGTGGGCGCGATGGTTCTGGAGGAAATCGGCGCCCCGTCGCGCACATGTTTCATCCCCTCGCCGGAATGCTTGGTTGCCAGGATATAGTCGCCGCGCCGTCCTGTCTTTTCGTTCCAGTTGCCGATGATGCGCTCGCTGTTGCCCAATGTCTCTGCGCTGACCGGGTTCACCGGGTACATTTCGGCGGTGTCGACAAAGTTCACGCCATGAGCCAGCGCCATGTCGATCTGCGCATGCGCCTCGTCTTCCGGCGTCTGAGTGCCAAAGGTCATCGTGCCCAGGCACAGTTCGGACACCTTCATGCCGGTGCGGCCCAACGGGTTCATCTTCATCTTGCGCGCTCCCCTGCTGCGGATCTGCCCGCGACCCTAACCGGCAGGACGGCAAGTGCAAGCGGCTGCAGCCTGCCGCCGGACCGGCATTAACCATTCAAGAACAACCAGAAAGCGATTCGAGTAAAATATGATACACTCAAATTTGCCGCAAATTGATAAACATGGAGTGGCTGATGACGATTACAGTGTTTGAAAACGGCAGTGCTCCCGCAACCGAAGCTGAAGCGCCTCCGTCGCAGTTGCCGCTTGCAGAAGCTCGCAGGCTGCATGGCCGCGGCGAAGCTGTCTTTGTTGACCTGCGTATGACGTGGGAAATGAAAAGAACCGGTCTCATTCCCGGGGCCTTTCCCTGCCCCCATGGGCTTATGGATCTGTGGATTGATCCCGACAGCCCCATCAGCGGCACCGCGCCTGCCAATAGGAAGGTGTTTGTTTTCTGCTGCGGTGATGGCCTGCACGCGCCCCAGGCCGCTCAAAGCGCCCGGCATATGGGCTTGCAGAAAGTTTTCTTTTTGGAAGGCGGGATGGATGCCTGGCTCTCCGGCGGCGGCTGCATAGCCGCGTTTGATCAGCACCAGGTTCATTGAACCGCGCCCAGCCGCTTGCACCCGGGTGTAAAACTCTGCAGCCTGTCTCCCGTTATTACTCCGGGAGAGCAGAGAATGCCGCAACAGATCACCAAGGGCGTCAAGACGCTGCTGGCGGAGGCAAACAGCCTCGTCGAGACTATGAGCGTCGGGGAGGCCAAGCAGAAGGTGCTGGACGAGAACTTCGTTTTCATCGACCTGCGCGACATCCGCGAATTGCAGCGCAGCGGCATGATCCCCGGTGCGTTTTCCTGTCCGCGCGGCATGCTGGAATTCTGGATCGACCCGGACAGTCCCTATCACAAACCGGTCTTCAATCAGGACAAGACCTACGTGTTCTACTGCGCCAGTGCCTGGCGCTCTGCCCTCAGCGCCCGGGCGGCGATGGAGATGGGGCTGAAACCGGTGGTGCATCTGGAGGGCGGCTTTACCGAATGGGCCAAGCAGGGCGGTCCGGTGGTCCCGCGCGAGGGCTGAGGCCCGCGGCGCGGAGTCAAGGCGCGGCGCGCCCCTTCGCGCAATTGAGAACAAATCACGAACATGCTAATGTTACAGCATGCCGACTCACCTGCTTGCCCGCCGCCGCCACAAGCCCCGCCCGGCGCTGCCCCTGACAGAGGGGGTCGCACTGGAACTGGCCCGCGTGCATGAGGCCTGCGGCCCCGCCCGCCACAGTTTTGCGCTGTGGCTGGCGGCAGCGGCCCAAGGACCCGTGCTGTGGCTGTCCCAACCCCAGGCCGGCAGACCGCTGAATCCGGACGGGATAGCGGATTATGCCAGCCCGGCCCGGTTCCTGTTCGTGCAAACCGCCCGGACAGAGGATCTGCTCTGGGCGATGGAAGACGCCCTGCGCGGCGGCGCACCGCTGGTGGTGGCAGAGCTGGCAGAGCCGCCCGCCATGACCCCGGTGCGGCGGCTGCATCTGGCGGCAGAGGCTGGCGGCAGCTTCGGCCCGGCGCCGCTGGGCCTGCTGCTGACCCCGGGCCATGGCGGCGCCCAGGGCATCGAAAGCCGCTGGCACCTGACCCATGCGCCCTGCCCCTCCAGCAGCCTGCCCGGCAGTAGCCCGGCGGGCAGCCGCCTGTGCTGGACCTTGCAGCGCCTGCGCGCCCGCACCCTGCCGCCCCGCAGCTGGCAAATCACCCGGGCCTGCACGGGCGGTTCTCTGCTGGCCGCCCCGCTGCCGACTGGCACTGACCGCCAGCAAGCCGCACGCCCTGCGGCTTCCCGGGCTCTCCCGCAACCGCAGCCGCCGCTGGTTGCGCCAGCGGTGCCCTAGCGGCATTGGGTCCAGCACCGGGCCCAACAGGCAGAGGCTTTGCCAGAAGCCGCAGCCCAGCGGGAGCGCCCTCGTTTTGCCGCGTTTCACGGCGGCACGCGCGAAAGTGAGCAGCCCTCTCCGGCAGATCCGGCTACACTCTGCCTGCACCACGCACCGGCAAAGGAAACCAAAATTGGACATAAACGGACTGCAGCGGCGCAAACTGCTCGCCGGCCTCAGCGCTGTGATGCTGGCGCCGCAAGGCCTGCATGCAGCGCCCCTGGCATACCAGCTGGTGCCAGAGGCCACCGATGTGCGGTTCACTTTCATGCTCAGCGGCCAGCCGCAGCACGGGCGCATTCCGGTCTCCAAGGCCCGCATCCGCATCGACCCGAAGAGCCTGGCCCGCAGTCAGGCCGATATCACGCTCGACGCCCGCCGCGCCCGCACCGGGCTGGTCTTTGCCACCGAAGCGCTGAAAAGCCCCGGTGTCCTCAACACTGCCCGCCATCCGCAAATCCGCTTCCGCTCCACCCGTGTCCGGCTAGGGCCGGACGGGCGGATCTCAGGCGGTGCCGCGATCGAGGGAGAGCTTACCCTGCGCGGGACCACCCGCCCTCTGACCCTGCAGGCTGCGCTCTACCGCCGCCCCGGCAGCGCCCCGGATGATCTCAGCGAACTAGACGTGCAGCTGTCGGGCCAGCTCAGCCGCGCCGCCTTCGGCGCCACCGGTTATGCGGATCTGGTTGCCGACCGCGTCCGCCTCGCCATCGAGGCCCGCATCCGCCGCACCGGCTGAGCCCCGGCCCGGCATCTGTGCAGGTGCCGAAAAACACCGCCGCGCAGAAATACGACATGGCTTTGGCGGAAACCGGCTGGCAATGCTGCGTCAGCCTGTCATGGTCGCAACGTTATGCGCCTGATCGTCTCCTTTGCCGCCCTGTTCCTCTCCGTCATCCTGCTGCAGCTGTCCACGGGAGGCGTCGGCCCGCTCGATGCGATCTCCGGCCTGACGCTCAACTTCACCAAGGAGCAGATCGGCCTCCTCGGCTCGGCCCATTTCTTCGGCTTCTTTATCGGCTGCTGGTGGGCGCCGCGGCTGATGGGCAATGTCGGCCATTCCCGCGCCTTTGCGGTCTGCACCGCACTGGGGGCAATGGGCCTCTTGGGCCACACGCTGACGGAAAACCCCTATGCCTGGGCCGCGATGCGGATCGCTTCCGGCCTTTGCGTGGCCGGCGCCTATACGGTGATCGAGGCCTGGCTGAACGCCAAGGTCACCAATGAAAACCGCGGCCGTGCCATGGGCACCTACCGTATTGCCGACATGAGTGCATCGCTGGCGGCGCAGCTGATCATCGCGGTGCTGCCGCCAGCGGTTTACATCTCGTATAATCTGCTGGCCGTGGTGTGCTGTGCGGCCCTGCTGCCGCTCACGCTGACCAAGGCCAGCCAGCCGGAAACCCCCGACGCCCCCAGGTTGCGCCCCAAACTGGCATGGCGCTGTTCACCGCTGGCAGTGGCAGGCGTGATTGTCTCGGCGCTCAGCTCCGCCTCCTTCCGGATGGTCGGCCCGGTCTATGGCCAGGAGGTCGGACTGGAAATCGGCCAGATCGCCTTCTTCCTCGCTTCATTCGTCCTTGGCGGCGCACTGGCGCAATACCCGATGGGCTGGCTGGCCGACAAATACGACCGCCGCTGGGTGTTGATCTGGCTGTCCGGCATCGCCATCCTCAGCTGCGGCATCACCATGGCCGCCAGCGGCACCGGCACCCTGGGCGTGATGCTGGCAGCCGGGTTCTTCGGCTTCACCACCTTCCCGATCTTCTCGGTCTCTGCCGCCCACGCCAACGACTTTGCCACCTCCGCCGAACGGGTCGAGCTGTCCGCAGCGCTGATGTTCTGGTACGCGCTTGGCGCCATCGCCTCGCCCTATGTCTCCTCGGCACTGATCGACAGTTTCGGGCCGGCGGCTCTGTTTGCCTATGTCGCCTGCGGCCATCTGCTGCTGATCGCCTTCGGTCTCAACCGGATGCGCGCCCGCCCGGTGCCGGAGGAGCGCACCAGCTACGTCTATTCACCGCGCACTTCCTTCACCGTCGGGCGTCTGCTGAAACGCTCGCGCGAGGGGCGGAAATAAAGGGCAGCATATATGACCCTTTAAGGATCTGCTTACACATAAAAAAGAGGCCGGAAAACTCCGGCCTCTTTGTTCCTGCAGGCTGCTGCCGGTCAGCCTTGAGACGCGGCGGTTTCTGCTGTTTCAGCCGCCACTTCTGCCGCTGGTTCAGCCGCGGCGCCATTCAGCAACGGCAAGTCTGCGGCTTCGACTTCATCGGCCTCAACACCCAGCGCTTGGCTGGCGACGCCGCTGACACCGTTTTCCATCGACAAGCCCAGCTCCTCGCCCAGCTTCTTCAGCGCAGGCATCTGAACTGCCATGCCCATGATCGAATCCAGCGCCTGGTTCACCACCGGCTTCTCTGCGCCAGCCCCGGCACCTGCGGCGGTATAGGGCGCACCGGCGCCGATGCCGCTGACCTGGTGAATCTTAATCGAGTCGATCTTCTCTGCCGGCTTCACCATCTCGCAGATGATCGCAGGCATCGCCTCAATCCGGGCCAGGTCGACCTTCATCCGGATCAGTTCACCCGACAGGGCGTTTTCCGCGTCAACAATAGCCCGCTTGCCTTCTGCCTCAGCCAGCATGTCGTTCTTCTTGGCCTCGGCCCGGATGTTCAAGGCGTCGGCCTCAGCCTGAGCTTCCTCGCGGCGGGCTTCGGCGCGGTCGGCGGCGGCTTCTTTCTCGGCCTGCGCAGCCAGGCGGATGCCGGTTGCCTGGCGCTCGGCCTCTCGGGTGGCTTCAATCAGCGTGATTTGCTTCAAACGCTCGGCCTCGGCCACCTGGCGGGCGGTTGCCACCGCTTCGGTTGCCTTGGTTGCTTCGGCCCTGGCCAAGTCTGCGGACGCTCGCGCGCGGCTTTCTTCCTCGGACTTCTGCGCGATGATGATCTGGCGCTCCTGTTCAGCCACTTCCAGTTCGCGTTCCTTGGCAATCTCCGCCTCGCGGACCGCGCGTTCCTTGGCGATCTCGGCATCGCGGATCTTGGCTTCGCGGGCGATGTCCGCCGAACGGATGGCCTCTTCACGAGCAATCCGGGCGCGTTCAGTCTCACGCATTGAGTCCTCGCGCCGCTGTGCGATCTCTGCCTCCTGCGCCGCCTTCATGGTCTCGACCTGCTTGGCCTGCTCGATCTTGGCCTGCTCTTCGTCCTGTTCGATGGCCAAGCGCTGGCGCTCCGCCTCCATCGCCGCACGGCGCACCGCAACCTCGGCCTCAGCGTCAATCTGCGCGCGCTCCTTTTTGGAGGTGGCAATCACCTCAGCCAGCTTGCGCATGCCCACCGCGTTAAAGGCGTTGTTCTCATCCAGTGCCTCAAACGGGGTCTGGTCCAGCGCAGTCAGCGAGACGGATTCCAGCGACAGGCCGTTCTTCAGAAGGTCCTCGGACACGGCATTCTGCACCTCCTGCACGAAGTCGGCACGGTTTTCGTGCAGCCCGTCCATGGTCATCTGCGCCGCCACAGCCCGCAGGCCGTCAACCAGCTTGCCCTCGATCATCTCGCGCAGCTGCTCCACGTCGAACGTGCGGTCACCCAGTGTCTGCGCGGCGCGGGCAATGCCCTCAACCGTCGCCATGACGGAGACATAGAATTCGACGCCGACATCAACGCGCATCCGGTCTTTGGTGATCAGCGCGCCGTCATTGTTGCGCTGCACCTCAAGACGCAGAGTCTTCATGTTGACCGGGCTCACCTCATGCAGCAGCGGCACCACCAGCACGCCGCCATCCATGATGACCTTCTTTCCGTTGGCCCCGGTCCGCACCAGGCTGATCTCACGGGACGACCGTTTGTAAAGCCGGCCCAGAACCAGGCCGAAGACCAGAAGAAAGACAAGAGCGCTCACCACCACAATGAGCATGAATTGAAATTCCATGCGGAATACCTCCTTGGATAATAGGATTTCAGTGTTTGTTGGTTTCTGTGAACCGGACGAACCAGTCCGGCGGATTATTCAGACAGTGCGATCAGCACAAAGCGGTCCTTGCGGCGGTCGCGCATCACCAGCACCTCGGTGCCCTGGGCCAGTTCCTCGCCTGCAGCGAAGGGTTCGGCGCGCAGGTAATGAGCGTTGCCGTAGCCATCCATGACGCGTACCTCGGCCGGGCGCCCTGCGGCAGCGGTTCCCTGGGTGATCACCCCCCGGCGGCGGCCCAGGCTGCGCTCCGACAGCGCCTCTGTCTCGGTTTGCGGCAAGGCCCTGGCAAAGATCCCGCCAAAGGCGCGTGCAAACCACAGACCAAAGGCACCCGCGGGCAGTCCCGCCATCCAGGCAGGTGCGGCAGAACCCAAATAGGACTTCAGCACCATCTGCAAGCCGATGCCGCTCAGGCCGAAGCCCATCAGCAATGCTGCCAGCCAGATCAGCGCCGGCATCCGCCCCAGGCCCAGCCAGGATGCCAGGCTGCCGGAAGCATCTGCAGCCCCGGCATTGCCTGGCGCTTCTGCCCCGTCGATTTCCGCGAGGTCGATGTCTCCAAGATCACCCAAAGCGTCCGCGGCGGCATCTGCGCCCAGGTCGCCAATATCCGGGAACCCGCCGATCTCTGCACCGTCAGCCGCGTCAAGCCCCGCTTCGCCATCAGCGCCGACCAGACTGCCGCCAAGCAGCAAAGCCGCAAGTTCCAGAACCGCCAGACCGCCCAGCAGGGCGAGCGCAAGGGAAAACGGCGCAAACGCACCATCAAGCAGGAAGTCGAACACCTATGGAATGCCTTTCAAATGTATGCCGTGGTATACAAATCATATGGTAACGCTCTTGTGAGCTTTCAAGGGCTTAAGATAGAGTTTCACAACTCCTGAGTGCGCCAGCCCGGATTGCAGTTCAAGCATGAACTGCACGCACGCCTCTTATTTCCAGCGAATTCTGCTGGCGGGGTTCCCGCCGCCTGCGCCATGCGTTAGACGGGCCTTTGACGTATTACCTGGATGGATGGCATGGCACGCATTCTGATCACTTCGGCAATCCCCTACATCAACGGGATCAAGCATCTGGGCAACCTGGTGGGCAGCCAGCTGCCGGCCGACCTTTATGCCCGGTTCCAGCGCGGACGCGGCAATGAGGTGATGTTCCTCTGCGCCACAGATGAACACGGCACCCCGGCGGAACTGGCCGCGGCCAAGGCCAACCAGCCGGTGGCGGAATACTGCGCTGCAATGCATGAGATCCAAGCAGAGATCGCCAAAGGCTTTGCCCTGTCGTTCGATCACTTCGGCCGGTCTTCCAGCCCGCAGAACCACGCGCTGACCCAGCATTTCGCAGGCAAACTGGCTGAGGCGGGGCTGATCCGCGAAGTGACCGAAAAACAGGTCTACTCCAACGCCGACGGCCGCTTCCTGCCCGACCGGTATATCGAAGGCACCTGCCCCAACTGCGGCTATGAAAAGGCCCGCGGCGACCAATGCGAGGAATGCACCAAGCAGCTGGACCCGACCGACCTGATCAATCCGCGCTCTGCCGTCTCCGGCTCCACCGACCTGGAAGTGCGCGAGACCAAGCACCTGTATCTGTGCCAGTCGCAGTTGAAGGACCAGCTAGACGCCTGGATTGACAGCAAGAAAGACTGGCCGGTCCTGACGACCTCGATTGCCAAGAAGTGGCTGCATGACGGCGACGGGCTGCAGGACCGCGGCATCACCCGCGACCTTGACTGGGGCGTGCCGGTCAAGAAAGGCGGTGAGGACTGGCCGGGCATGGAAGGCAAGGTCTTCTACGTCTGGTTCGACGCACCGATCGAATATATCGCGGCCTCTCGCGAATGGGCTGATGCCAACGGCAAGTCCGACGCCGACTGGCAGCGCTGGTGGCGCACCGACAAGGGCGCCGAGGACGTCAAATACGTCCAGTTCATGGGCAAGGACAATGTTCCCTTCCACACCCTGTCGTTCCCAGCCACCATTCTGGGTTCCGGCGAGCCGTGGAAGATGGTCGACCACCTGAAGTCTTTCAACTACCTGAACTACGACGGCGGTCAGTTCTCCACTTCGCAGGGCCGCGGCGTCTTCATGGATCAGGCGCTGGAAATCCTGCCCGCGGATTACTGGCGCTGGTGGCTGCTGAGCCATGCACCCGAAAGCAGCGACTCTGAGTTCACCTGGGAGAACTTCCAGCAGTCGGTGAACAAGGACCTGGCGGACGTGCTGGGCAACTTTGTCAGCCGCATCACCAAGTTCTGCCGTTCCAAGTTCGGCGAGGAAGTACCCTCGGCTGGCGAATACGGTGAGCAGGAACAGGCACTGATTGCCGAACTCACCACCCGCATCCGCGCCTATGAAGGCCATATGGAAGCAATGGAGGTGCGCAAATCGGCGCAGGAGCTGCGGGCAATCTGGGTTGCCGGCAATGAATATCTGCAATCCGCCGCCCCCTGGTCGGTGTTTAAGGAAGACCCCGAGCGCGCCGCCGCGCAGGTGCGTCTGGGCCTCAATCTGATCCGGCTTTACGCGGTGCTGTCTGCCCCCTTCATCCCGCAGGCCAGCGACACGCTGATGGCAGCGCTGAACACGGAGGACCGCAGCTGGCCGGACGATGCGGCGGCAGCCCTGTCTGCTCTGCCCGCAGGCCACGCCTTTACCGTGCCGGAGGTGCTGTTCGCCAAGATCACCGACGAACAGCGCGAAGAATGGCAGGAACGCTTCTCCGGCACCCGCGCCTGACGCACCAGACTTTAACTGAGACAGAGGCCGCCCGCTGGGCGGCCTTTTTGTTTGCCATCCCATTGCCACAACGCAAAACTTATTTCCGACTAAAAAACTCAGGTTGACATAGGTGAGTAAATAAATCAGGAATACAGCATTCCAGCCAGCCTGACTCGGATCAGGCGAGCCCGAGTGACATTCAATCAACCGAGATCGCCCCCATGCCGACCAGTGCGCGCCGCCCCAGCGGCCCTGACATCAAGGAACCGGACGCTGAGGACATGCGCCAGCTGTGGCCGCAGGTCTTTGCGCCGTCCGGCGCGCTGTCCGGTTTTTGTCTGGAATGGCTTCTGGACAGGGCGGAATTCAGTAATGGGCGCACGTCATGAACCAGATTACTTCCAAACCTGTCCCCACTGAGGCCACCGCCGAGGTGTTCCCGACCTACCACGCCGAGGACCTGACCCGCGGCGGCACCCAGGCCCGTATCCTTTTGAACGGGCAGATCTATTCCCTGCGCATCACCCGCGCAGGCAAGCTGATCCTGACCAAATGAACGGCGGCGCATCCCATCCCCGCGGCGGCGTGACCGTCGGCACCCTGTCGGAGTTGCCGCCGCTGGAGGCCGGCGCGGTTATCTACCTGCGCCATTGGTTCTCCGGCGATGAAACCCGCGAGCAGATGCGCCGTGATTTTGAGGTGAACTTCGGTCCGGAACTTGCCGGGGCCGCCTTTGAGGCCTTTGGTTACTTGTGCAATTTCTGCGCTGCCCATGGCCGCCGCCCGCTGGTGCGCCACGGTATGACCTGCAACTGCCTGGGCGCGGATGAAAACTGCTTTGCCAACCTGCTGGCCTCAGCCGCGGAAGGCCAGCAGGACGACGCCCATGTGCTTGCGTCGCTGATCGTCACCCCGCGCAAGGCACCGGAGCTGGCACAGCTTGCCTCAGACTGCGGGTTGCTGATGCAGCAGATCATGGGGCTGCGGCCGCCCGTGCTTCCGGCCCGGCCCTCCTCTGCCACACTTCATTGAACACAGAACAAATCAAAGGACTTAGCTGATGAAAGCTGTTTTTCTCGCGGGCACTGCCCTCGCCGGTCTCGCCGTTGGCTCCACTGCTGCCCTGGCTGCTGAAAAGGCCGCGGTGCTGACCAACTATGCAAATATCGCCGAAGCCAAGTATCAGGACAGCCTGGCTACCGCGCAGGTGCTGAAAGCCGCCGTCGACGCGCTGGTCGCTGAACCGTCCTCTGAGAATCTTGAGGCCGCCCGCGCCGCCTGGATCGCGGCCCGCGTTCCCTATCAGCAATCCGAGGTGTTCCGGTTCGGCAATGCCATCGTCGACGACTGGGAAGGCAAAGTGAACGCCTGGCCGCTGGACGAAGGCCTGATCGATTATGTCGACGCGTCTTATGGCGGGCCGAGTGACGAGAACACCCTGGCGGCGCTGAACGTGATCGCCAACCCCAGCTTTGAGCTGTCGGGCAAAGTAATCGACGCTGCCAAAATCACCCCGGAACTGCTGGAAGGCGCCCTGCATGAGGCTGACGGGGTCGAGGCCAACGTCGCCACCGGCTACCACGCCATCGAATTCCTGCTTTGGGGTCAGGACCTGAAGGGGACAGAACACGGCGCAGGCGACCGGCCCTGGACCGACTATGCCACGGGCGACGCCTGCACCGGCGGCAACTGCGACCGCCGCGGCGCGTACCTGCAGGCGGCCACCGAGCTGCTGATATCTGATCTGGAATGGATCACCGCGCAATGGGGCGAGTCCGGCGATGCCCGCACCGCGCTGCTGGCAGATGAGGACGCAGGCATCACCGCCATGCTGACCGGTATGGGCTCGCTGTCTTATGGCGAGCAGGCGGGCGAGCGGATGCGCCTTGGCTTGATGCTGAACGACCCCGAGGAAGAGCACGACTGCTTCTCCGACAACACCCACAACAGCCACTACTATGACGGGCTGGGTGTGCAGAACGTCTATCTCGGCGAATACGTGCGGGTGAACGGCGAACTGATGTCCGGCCCCTCCCTGTCGGATCTGGTGACCGCCAAGGACGCGGATCTGGACGCAGAGATGCGCGGCAAGCTGTCCACCACAATGCTGGCGCTTGGCCGCATCAAGACCGCCGCTGAGGCTGGTTTCTCCTATGACCAGATGCTGGCGCAGGGCAATGTGGCCGGCGAAGCGCTGGTGATGGGCGGCGTCAACGGGCTGATTGATCAGACCCGCTCGATCGAGCGTGTGGTTTCCACCCTCAAACTGGACGGTGTTGCCATCGAAGGCTCCGACAGCCTGGACAACCCCTCGGCCGTCTTCAACTGAGCGTATTCAAACCACAGAAACACATCTGAGAAGGGCCGCATTTTCCGCGGCCCTTCCTGCGTTGTCAGCAGACACCCGCCAATTCCCTAGTATTTCACTCTGGATACTCCTTGAATCCTCAGTAATTTTGTCGGATATATCTTCCCAACGGAATCACTTGGCCTTTGCGGCCAGCAGGCAAGGACGCAGGCAGCATGATCGTTTGCCACTGCACACAGATCTCGGACCACGACATCCGCGCCGCCATCGACTGGATGCGAAGCGCCGACCCTGAAACGATAATCACCCCCGGCAAGATCTATCACGCGCTGGGAAAATCCGCCGATTGCGGTGGTTGCATGCCCCTTTTCCTCGACACCATGCACGCAAGCAGTAAGCTGGAAGTACCTGCGCAGCTTGCGAATTTACGCGCTGGATCAATTCGGGAGAAGAATAATGAAGGGCGACGCCAAGGTTATCGACTATCTGAACAAGGCTCTGCGGCATGAGCTGACGGCGGTCAGCCAGTACTGGCTGCATTACCGGCTGCAGGACGATTGGGGCCTGGGCAGCATGGCCAAGAAAAGCCGCGAGGAAAGCATCGAGGAGATGCAGCACGCGGATAAATTGATTGAAAGGATTTTGTTCCTGGGCGGCCACCCGAACCTGCAAAAGCTTGACCCGCTGCGGATCGGCCAGACCCCCAAAGAAACCCTCGAATGCGACCTTGCCGCCGAAGTGGACGCCCGCGCGCTCTACAAGGAAGCCCGCGACGCCTGCAACAAGGCGGGCGACTACGTCACCCAGAAGCTGTTTGAAGATCTGATGGCGGATGAAGAAGGCCATATCGACTTCCTCGAAACGCAGCTTGAACTGCATGACCGGATCGGTGCCGAAAACTATGCCCAGCTCAACGCCACCAAGATGGCCGAGGTTGAAGACTAATATTGCTCTGGCCGCCGCACTTGCGGCGGCCAGCCCCCTTGCGGCGCTGGATCTGGCCAGCCGGTACCAGGCAGAACCGCACCTCTCCCTCCTGCCCCGCACTGATGCCGAACGCGCCCGGATTGCCGGTGCAGTTGCGCCCGCCACGGACTTCTCGGCGCCTGAGCCGTTTGAAGACCTTCCGGCAGGGGCTGCCACCGTGCGCGCCCGTCCGGATGACGAGGCCTTCTCGCAGCATTCCGCCAACCTCAGCTTTGAGCAGGAGCTGGAATTCAAGCTGGGCAACGGGCTGTTCAAGAAGATCTGGGTATTTTCGCCTGCCTCTACCCTGGCCTCTGATGGCCTCGGCCCTTTGTACAACGCCCGCTCCTGCCAGCGCTGCCACCTGAAGGACGGGCGGGGCCATGTGCCGGAGCAGCCGGATTATGCCTCCACTTCGATGTTCCTGCGCGTCTCCACCCCCGGCCCTGTGCCGCCGGAGCTGCAGGAGATTACGGACTACATCGGCACTGCCCCGGACCCGCAGTATGGCCGCCAGCTGCAGGACTTTTCCGCCCCCGGCATCGCCCCGGAATACAGGCTGCAGGTGGAGTATGAGGAAATCGTGGTTGCCCTGAACGGCGGTGAGACCGCCACCCTGCGGCGTCCCAGCTATACCGCGGCCAGCCTCGGCTATGGCCCTCTGGCGGAGGGTGCCATGCTGTCCCCCCGAGTTGCGCCGCCGATGATCGGCCTCGGCCTATTGGAGGCGATCCCCGCCGCCGACATCCTTGCCCACGCGGATGAGAATGATGCTGACGGCGACGGCATCTCGGGCCGTGCCAATCTTGTCTGGTCGCGGGAGTTCCGCCAGATCATGCTGGGCCGCTTCGGGCTAAAGGCAGGTTCCCCAACCGTGCATGAGCAGTCCGCGGGTGCGTTTTCCGGAGACATCGGCATCTCCACTCCGTTGTTTCCGGCCCATGCCGGCGAGTGCACGGATCTGCAGACCGCCTGCCAATCCGTCCCGCACGGCGGCGGTGATTCCCGTGAAACCGAGATCGACCAGCCCAACATGGATCTGGTCACCTTCTACAGCCGCAACCTCGGCGTACCTGCCCGCCGCACTCCAGGGGACCCGCAAGTTCTGCGCGGAAAACAGATGTTTTACGACTCAGGCTGTACTTCCTGCCATGTGCCGAAATACGTGACACACCGGCTGGCAGACCGGCGGGAGCAGAGCTTTCAGCTGATCTGGCCCTACAGCGATCTCTTGCTGCACGACATGGGCGAAGGCCTCGCCGACAACCGCCCTGAGGGCCGCGCCACAGGCCGCGAATGGCGCACCGCACCGCTCTGGGGCATTGGCCTGACGCAGCAGGTCTCGCCGCGCGCGACCTTCCTGCACGACGGCCGTGCCCGCACCCTGCTGGAGGCCATCCTATGGCACGGTGGCGAAGCGGAAGCGGCCAAAACCCGCGTTGTGAAACTGCCGCCGCAGGACCGTGCCGCCCTGATTTCTTTCCTGGAGAGCCTCTGATGCGCGCCATTACCCTGACCCTGATTCTGGCGGCTGCGCCTGTCGCCGCCTCGGACCTCTCCAGCAGCATTACCGACCAGTTGATCGTCCCTGCTTTCACCGAGCTGGCAGCAGATGCGGCAGCGCTGGCGGACACGGCAATGGCCGATTGCGCACCGCAGTCCGAGGCCCTTCGCTCCGCCTACAGCGAAGCCTTCGACGCCTGGATCTCCGCCAGCCACTACCGCTTTGGCCCGACGGAAACGGACAGCCGCGCCTTTGCACTGGCGTTCTGGCCCGACAGCCGCAACAAGACTCCCAAGGCGCTTGGCAATCTGATCCGCAGCGAGGATGCAGGGGTCAGCGACCCTTCCGTTTTCGCCAGCTACTCCATCGCCTCCCGCGGCTTCTATGCGCTGGAGTATTTGCTGTATGATCCGGACCTGTCCGCAACCGGCAACGCAGACTACCGCTGCGCTCTGACCCGCGCCATCGGCATTGACATTGCCGCCACCGCGCAGGCCATTGCCACGGACTGGGACGAAAACTACGCCGCGGAATTGCGCGCACCCGGGACCCGCTACCGCAGCGAGGAAGAAATCACGCAGGAGCTGCTGAAGGCGCTGACCACCGGCCTTCAGGTGCTGGATGATATGCGCCTGGGCCGCCCCCTTGGCACTTTTGACAAACCCCGGCCCGCCCGAGCCGAGGCTCACCGCTCCGGGCGCAGCCTGCGCCATGTTCTGGTGTCGCTGAACGCGATGGAACCACTGGCATTGGCCCTGGCGCAGGATGAGGCCGGGTTAAAGGCGGACCTTGCACAGGGTTTCGGTATGGTCCGCAGCCGCGCCGAAGCACTGGACGACCCGATTTTTGCGGGCGTTGCCGACCCCGCCACCCGCATCCGTATCGAGGCGCTGCGCCAGCAAGTGAAAGACCTTCGCGTGATTGTCTCTGAACGCCTTGGCCCGGCTCTCGGCGTGGCGGCAGGTTTCAATTCGCTCGACGGCGACTAACGGAAAGGACCCGCCATGACCTCCCGCCGCGGATTTCTGGCAGGCCTGATGGCCTCCACCCTCGCCCCGCAGGCCAGCTGGGCCAGTGCCGGCAGCCCGGCCTTCCTGTCGGCGGGCAAGAATACCAACGGCGCCTTTCTGCTGGCGGGCCTCACCGGGACAGGACAAATCCTGTTCCGCCACCCGCTGCCGGACCGCGGCCACGCAGCAGCCGCGCATCCCTCCCGCCCGGAAGCCGTTGCCTTCGCCCGCCGCCCGGGCCGCTTTGCCGATGTGATAGACTGCCAGACCGGCACCGCTCTGGCGCGGCTGGAACCGCCTGCCGGCCATCACTTCTATGGCCACGGCACCTTCTCCCCGGATGGCAGCCGCCTTTTCACCACCGAGAACGACTATGAAAACGCCCGCGGTGTGATTGGTGTCTGGGACGCCGCAAACGGTTACCGCCGTATCGCAGCATTCTCCTCCGGCGGAATAGGACCGCACGATATGCTTTTGCGCCGCGATGCGCCGGGCTTGGTGGTGGCCAATGGTGGCATTGAGACCCATCCCGACAGCGGCCGCGCCAAGCTGAACCTTGCCGACATGCGCCCGAACCTCAGCTATCTGAGCTTCGAGGGTCAACTGCAGGACCAGATGGAACTGCCGCAGGAATTGCACCTGAACTCGATCCGGCACTTGGCTATGCGCGCGGATGGCACCGTGGGCTTTGCCATGCAGTGGCAGGGAGATCTGGGCGAGCAAGTCCCTACCGCGGGCCTACACATACCCGGCAGCGCCCCCTTCCTGCTGGCCGAGGACGACGCGCGGGTGCTGAACATGCAGGGCTACGGCGGCTCTATCGCGTTTTCCGCCGACGGCAGCCAGGTCGGCGTCACCTCCCCGCGCGGCGGCGTGCTGCAGGCGATGGACACTGTCGGCGGCACGCTGCTGCGGGAACACAGGATGAGCGACGTCTGCGGGCTGGCCGCCGCCGCAGGAGGGTTCACCGCCAGTACCGGAACCGGTCAGTTCTTTGCCGTTTCGGACACCGGGCACCATGTGCTGAACCGGGCGGATCTGGCCTGGGACAACCACCTGATCCCGCTCTTCTGACACACTTGTATTTTGGCACTTCTGAGGCGCGCCCGCAACGGCGCGCCCTTTTCGTTTTAACCACCTTCGAAACCAATACGAAAACGAATGATGACTCTTCGCGCGCGATACGCTACAGATTCGCAGCGAAAGGAAAGCAAATGGATGCAGCAAGCCGTCAGAACGAAATCGTGTCCCTCCTGAACCGGCAGGACCGGGTCGAGGTTGAGGATCTATCCCGCCGCTTCGGCGTATCCTTGCAGACCGTGCGCGCAGACCTGCGCGACCTGTCGGCCCGCCGCGCGCTGTCCCGCGTGCATGGGGGCGCCGTTCGTGTAAGCTCCGCCGCCAGCCAGGGCTACGAGGACCGGCGCAAGCTGAACGCAGGCAACAAACTGGCTATGGCCGCTCTGGCGGCAGAGCTGATCCCCGACAATTGCTCGCTTTCGCTCAACATCGGCACCTCCACCGAACAGGTTGCCCGGGCGCTGTCCAGCCACAGCGGATTGACGGTTATGTCCAACAACATAAACATTATCAACATGATGATAGGCGGACAGGCCAAAGAGCTGATCCTAGCCGGCGGTACTGTGCGGCAAAGCGACGGTGCCATCACCGGCCAAGACGCGGTGGACTTTTTCTCCCGCTACAAGGTGGATTTCGCCGTCATCGGCGCCTCGGCGCTGGATGCCGACGGCGCGGTGATGGACCATGACGCCCGCGAGGTTTCAGTCGCCCGCGCGATCCTGAAGAACGCTCGTCAAAAGGTTCTGGTCTGCGACGGCAGCAAGTTCGACCGCTCCGCCCCGGTGCGGATCTGCGACGTTCACGATCTGGACGTGGTGATCACCGACCGGCCGGTTCCCCCGGAATTCGCCGAGGCCGCGCAGGCGGCAGGCACACGAATCCTGACCGCAGGACAAAACGAAAGCAGCGAAAATGACTGACACCCCTGTAACGGATCTTGTCATCATCGGCGGCGGCATCAACGGCTGCGGCATCGCCCGCGACGCCGCCGGCCGCGGCCTGTCGGTGACACTGGCTGAGATGAATGACCTCGCCTCCGCCACCTCCTCCGCTTCGACAAAGCTGTTCCACGGGGGCTTGCGCTATCTGGAGTACTTCGAATTCCGGCTGGTGCGCGAAGCGCTGATTGAGCGCGAGGTGCTCTTGAAGGCGATGCCGCATATCTCCTGGCCGATGCGGTTCGTGCTGCCGTTTCACAAGGACATGCGGTTCGACAGCGATACACCGACCTCCAAGCTGCTCACAACCTTCATGCCATGGATGAAGGGTCGCCGCCCGGCCTGGCTGATCCGTCTGGGACTGTTCCTGTATGACAGCCTGGGCAAACGCGGCATTCTGCCCGGCACAGCGAAACTGGACCTGGCCGCCGACCCGGCGGGCCGCCCCCTGAAGGACAAGTTCAAGACCGCCTTTGAATACTCCGACTGCTGGATCGAGGATGCCCGTCTGGTGGTACTGAACGCCCGCGACGCACAGGCCCGCGGCGCCGAGATTCTGACCCGAACTAAGGTGCTGTCCGCCGAGCGCCACGCTGATCACTGGGTGATCACCCTGCAGGATCAGGCCAGCGGCGACACCCAACAGCGCCGCGCGAAAATGCTGGTCAATGCAGGCGGGCCATGGGTTGCCGACGTGCTGCACCAGAAACTGGGCCAGAACAGCCGCGAAAACGTCCGGCTGGTGCGCGGCAGCCATATCGTGGTGCCGAAACTGTTCGACCACGGCCGCTGCTATTTCTTCCAAGGCACCGACGGGCGGATCATTTTTGCCATTCCCTATGAAGAGGATTTCACCCTGATCGGCACCACCGACGCCGATCATCCGGATCCGGAGACCGCACCGGAATGCACCGCAGCCGAGCAGGACTATCTGATTGATTTCGCGTCCGGGTACTTCAATCAGCCGCTGAGCCGTGACGATATCGTCTGGACCTACTCCGGCGTGCGCCCGCTCTATGACGACGGTGCCAGCTCTGCCACCGCGGCCACCCGCGAATATGTGCTGACACTGGATCAGGCCCAGGCGCCTCTCCTGAATGTCTTCGGCGGCAAGATCACCACCTATCGCAAGCTGGCGGAGGCCGCGCTGGCAAAGATCGGCGAAGTGTTCCCCCAGCTGCCCGCGGACTGGACCGCAGGCATTGCCCTGCCCGGCGGTGATTTTGCGGTGGCGGATGTGGAAAAGCTGCAAGGCAAACTCGCAGCGGACTATCCGTTCCTGTCTCCCTACGGAACCCGCCGCCTGATCCGCGCTTATGGCTCTGAGGCCTGGGAAGTGCTGGACGATGCCAAGTCTGCCGCTGATCTGGGGCAAGACTTCGGCGCCACCATCACAGCGCGGGAACTGGACTGGGCGATTGGCCGCGAGTGGGTGCGAACAGGCGATGACTACCTGTGGCGGCGGACCAAGCTGGGGCTGCGGCTGGATGCAGCCCAGCGCGCGGCGGTGGATGCCTATATTCAAGGAAAAGCGTCACAGCTCGCGGCATAACGCAAAGGGGGCGTGCAAACGCGAGCTGAGGCGCGGCCCGGCCTGCCGGCCGGGCGAAAGTTCTTAAAACTCCACGCCCTTCTGCGCTTTCACACCGGCGCGGAACGGATGCTTGATCTGCCCCATTTCGGTCACCAGATCGGCGATTTCGATCAGCTCTTCCTTGGCGTTGCGGCCCGTCAGCACCACATGGGTCATCGGTGGCTTCTGCTCCACCAGGAACTCAAGCACCTCCTCCAGGTCCAGGTACTCATAGCGCAGGGCGATGTTAATCTCATCCAGCAGCACCATCGTGTTGCGCTCGTCCAGGATCATCTCCTTGGCCTTCTCCCAGCCCTTCTGGGCGGCGGCGATGTCGCGCGCCTTGTCCTGTGTCTCCCAGGTGAAGCCCTCACCCATAGTATAGAACTGGCAGAGATCGCTGAAGTTTTCCTCGATCAGGGTCCGCTCGCCGGTCTGCCAGGCACCCTTGATGAACTGCACCACGGCAGACGGCATCCCATGCGCGATACAGCGCATGATCATTCCGAAACCCGAAGAGGATTTGCCCTTGCCAGGACCGGTGTGAACAATGATCAGGCCCTTCTCGCCGTCCTTGGTCTTCATCATCCGGTCACGCGCGGCCTTTTTCTTGGCCATCTTGGAGGCGTGACGGGCGGCTTCTTCCTCTGAGATGCCGGTTTCAGACTTTTCGCTCATGGGGGCTCTCCAGCTGTTTGACCCCATGTCTTGACAAAGAAGGGCGCCATAGCGCAAGGGGGTTCAGCTGGTTCCTGTGAAAACAGGCGAAGAGGGAATGTGAAGGCCTTGCCAAGGCTCAAGCACAGCCGCCCCCGCGACCGTGACCGGATGAGGCCGCCATGCCACTGGGAATACGTCCCGGGAAGGCAGGATGGCCGGCAAGGCCTGAGCGCCTTGGCATCCGCAAGCCGGGAGACCTGCCAGCGAGAGAGAGATCAACGGGCAGACGGGGTGTTCTGCGACCGGGTGAGGGGCTGGCACGACACAGTTCCTTTCTGGCCATCCCGCACGCCCTGCCGCGACAGGAGACGCGCTGATGGCTGACGATATGGCAGGCAAGACTGCCAGCACCCAGGGACCGGTCACGCTGACCGTTTGCCTCACCTGCCGCCGCGAGGGCGCCGATCCCGAGGCAGCACGCCCCGGCGCCATCCTGCACGCAGCCCTGGAAGAAGCCGGGATGCCCGAAGGCGTCCGCCTGCGCGGGGTCGAATGCCTGTCCTCCTGCAAGCGCGGCTGCGCCGTGGCGCTGGTCGGCGGCGAAGAACGCTGGACCTATGTCTACGGCGACCTCGACCCGGACCAGCACGTCCCCGAAATTCTGGAAGGCGCCGCAGCCTATGCCGCCACTACCGATGGCGTCGTTCCATGGCGCGAGCGCCCGCAGACCTTCCGCAAGCAATCCGTTGCCCGCATCCCGCCGGCCAAGTTCTTCTCCGAGGAGTAATCATGAGCGACCTCAACAAGATCCCCGTCACCGTCATCACCGGCTTCCTCGGTGCGGGCAAGACCACCCTGATCCGCCACCTGATGCAGAACCCGCAGGGCAAGCGCCTGGCGGTTGTGGTGAACGAGTTCGGCACCGCTGGCGTTGACGGTGACATCCTGAAATCCTGCGCTGATGAAAACTGCCCGGCGGAAAACATCATGGAGCTGGCAAACGGCTGTATCTGCTGCACCGTGGCCGATGACTTCATCCCCACCATCGAACAGCTGATGGACCTGCCCGAAAAGCCCGATCACATCGTGATCGAAACCTCCGGCCTGGCCCTGCCCAAGCCGCTCTTGAAGGCCTTCGACTGGCCCGCCATCCGCTCCCGCATCACCGTCGACGGCGTGATTGCGCTGGCCGACGCCGAGGCAGTTGCCAAGGGCCAGTTCGCCCCTGACCTGGACGCCGTGCAGGCCCAGCGCGAGGCGGATGACAGCATCGACCACGAAACCCCGCTGTCCGAGGTGTTCGAGGATCAGATCTCCTGCGCCGACATCGTTCTCCTGTCCAAAGCCGATCTGGCCGGCGACGCAGGCGTCGAGAAGGCCCGCGCGGTGATCGAGGCCGAGGCCCCCCGCAAGCTGCCGATCCTGCCGATGAGCGAAGGCGTCATCGACCCGCGCATCATCCTGGGCTTGGGCGCCGCTGCCGAAGACGATCTGGACTCCCGCCCCAGCCATCACGACGGCCACCACGACCACGAGCATGACGATTTTGAAAGCATCGTTGTCGAAATGGGCGAAGTCTCCGACCCGGAAGCGCTGCAGAATGCCATCGTGAAACTCGCCCGCGAGCGCAACATCCTGCGCGTCAAAGGCTATGTCGCGGTGGAGGGGAAACCGATGCGGATGCTGGTTCAGGCCGTGGGCGAGCGCCTGCGCGCCCAGTATGATCAGCCCTGGGGCGCGCAGCCGCGCAAAACCGCCCTGGTGGTCATTGCCGAGCATGACGACATCGACGAACAGGCCATCCGCGCCGAGCTGGGGGCGTAGGCTGAAATGAAAACCACGAGGCGCAAAGTGGGATGCTCCGCCCGGCCGACAGGCCGGGCAGCGCCCGTCCCGCCCCCCACGGGGCGGGCGCTTCTCGCCCTCCCCGCCGGGACGGGCGCCGCCCTTCGTGGCGATCCCAACAGGAAGTAAGCCATGCACGTCGTCTTCCGCGAAAGCCACGGCCTCGACGAGACCGATACCCCGCAGGACCTCGGGCAGACGCCTGCGGACCTGGTGGTGCTGTCCTTCTCCGACAGCGACCTCGGCGCTTTCGCGGCGGGCTGGCACCGGGCAGACGGCAAGCTGCCTTCCCTGCGCCTCGCCAACCTGGTGGCGCTGAAACACCCGCTCTCGGTCGACGTCTACGCGGAACAGACGCTGGAGGGCGCCAAGGGCGTCCTTGTCCGCCTGATTGGCGGCGAAAGCTACTGGTCCTACGGCCTTGCCACCCTGCAGGACCTCGCCCGCCGCAAGGGCATCGCGCTGGCGGTCCTGCCCGCCGACGGGCGCGAGGATGCGCGGCTGGATGAGCTCTCCACCCTGCCCGTCTCCACCCTGCGCCGCCTGCAATCCCTGTGCGACGCCGGCGGCGCCGTTGCCGCTCAGGCCGCGCTGGCCCAGCTGTCACTTGCCGCAGGGCTTTACGCAGGCCCAGTGCTTGGCCTCAAATCCATGCCTCAGCACGGCTTCTACGATCCGGCCAAGGGCGTGCTCGCAGATCTTCCGCCGCAGGACAAACCGCTGGTGCTGGTAAGCTTCTACCGCTCCTACCTCACCGCCGCCGATACCGCTCCGGTGGATGCGCTGATCGAGGAACTGCGCGCCCGCGGCTATGCCGCCTACGGCGCCTTTGCGGCCAGCCTCAAGGCCCCCTCTGCCGCCGATTGGCTGCGCGGGAAACTGCCCGAACTGAACCCATCTGCCATCATCAACGCCACCGCGTTTTCCGCGCAAGGCACCGACGGCAGCGCCTCGCCGCTCTCGGCTACCGGCTGCCCGGTGTTCCAGGTCGCCCTCTCCACCGCACGCAAGAAAGACTGGGCTGAGGCCGACCGCGGGCTGTCGCCCGCCGACCTCGCCATGCATGTGGTGCTGCCCGAAGTCGACGGCCGCATCTTCGCAGGCGTTGTCAGCTTCAAGTCACCGGGCAAGAAAGACGCAGATCTTCAATACTCCCGCTTTGCCCACCGTGCCGACGCGGACCGCATCAAGGCTGCCGTGGACCGCGTCGAGGGCTGGCTCCGCCTCGCCAAGCTGACGAATGCTGAGAAACGCCTGGCGCTGATCCTCTCCACCTACCCTGGCCGCGACCACAACCTCGCCCATGCCGTCGGACTGGACGCGCTCGCCTCCTGCGACGAGATCCTGCGCGAACTGGCGGCCCAAGGCTACTCCGTCGAGGCGACGGAAAACACCGGCCTGCGGCTGATGGAAGAGACGCTCAGCGTCCCCCTCGCCGACTACAAAGCCGCCCTCGCCACCCTGCCGCAAGGCCTGCAGGACACCCTGGCCGAGGCCTGGGGCGCCCCGGAACAAGACCCTGACTGCCGCGATGATGCTTTTCACTTCAAGGCCTTGCGCGCCGGCAACGCCCTGATCGCCCTGCAGCCCGAACGCGGCGAAGTGAAAACCCGGGTCGATGACTACCACGACCTCGACCGCACCCCTCGCCACGCCTATGTCGCCTTTTACCTGTGGCTGCGCGCCCAGACTGACGCGCTGATCCACATCGGCGCCCACGGCACCCTGGAATGGCTGCCGGGCAAAGCAGTCGCCCTCTCCGGTTCCTGCTGGCCCGAGGTGCTGACCGGCCCGCTGCCCGTCGCCTACCCGTTCATCGTCAATGACCCGGGCGAGGCCGCACAGGCCAAACGCCGCATCGGTGCTGTGACCCTCGGCCACCTGCCGCCGCCTCTGGCACAGACCAACCTGCCCGAGGGCATGGCACGGCTCGAAAGCCTGCTCGACGAATATTCAACCGCCGACGGCCTGGACCCGGCCCGCCGCGACCGGCTGATCGTCGACATCCGCGCCGAGGCGCAGGGCACCGGCGTCGAAGCCGACCTCGGCCTCACCCCCGACACCTCCCCGGCTGAGGCAATCACCCGCATCGACGCCTTTGTCTGCGACATCAAGGAAAGCCAGTACGGCGAGGGGCTGCATATCTTCGGCACCGGCCAATGCGGGCCACAGGAACGCGCCGGGCTGATTGCCGCGCTGGACGGGAAAATTGTCACCCCCGGCCCCTCCGGCTCACCGTTCCGCGGCCGTGCTGATGTGATCCCGACCGGGCGCAACTTGTTTACCACCGATCCGCGGGCGGTGCCGTCGCGGGCGGCGCATGCGCAAGGGGTCAAACTGGCGGAAGAGCTGCTGCGCCGCCACCTTCAGGATCACGGCGACTGGCCCAAGGGGCTGGTGATCGACCTCTGGGGCTCCGCCACCATGCGCACCGCGGGTGAGGAGTTTGCCATGGCGCTGCATCTTGCGGGCCTCGCGCCCAAGTGGGACGAAGGCTCTGAACGCGTCTCCGGCTTTGAGGTGCTGCCGCTGCCGATGCTGAACCGCCCGCGCATCGACGTGACTCTGCGCGTGTCCGGCCTTTTCCGCGATGTCTTCCCAGGCCTTGCCCAGATGTTCGAAAGTGCCGCCGCCGCGCTGGCCGCCCGCGAGGAAACCCAGGCCGACAACCCCTATCTCACTGAAACACCTCGTGTCTTCGGTCCCAAGCCTGGCCAGTACGGGCTGTCAATGAACCCGCATCTGGACGACTACACAGATGAGGCCCGCCAGGCCGCGGGTGAGGCCTGGCTCAACGCGTCCTCCCACGCCATCGACGCCAAGGGCATCATCACAGACGCCCGCGCGGCGCTGGAAACCCGCCTGCAGGGCGCTGACAGCTTTGTGCATCTGCAGGACCTGCCGGAAACCGACTTGCTGGTCGCCTCGGACTATGCCGCGCATGAGGCCGGCTTTGCCGCCGCCATGGCCCGCATCGGCCAGACCGCGCCCGCGCTTTATCACCTAGACGCGACCCGCCCCGACAAGCCGCAGGCGCGCAGCTTGGGCGAGGAGATCGCCCGCGTCACCCGCGCCCGCGCCGCCAACCCGGGCTGGGCCACTTCGATGATGAACCACGGCTTCCGCGGCGCGGCGGAAATTGCCGCCACCCTCGACCACATGGCCGCCTTCGCGCATCTGGCGCAAGTGGTGCAGCCGCATCTCTTCGACCTCTACTTCGACGCCACCCTGGGCCGTGACGATCTGGTCGAATTCATGGAGCGCGAAAACCCGGAGGCGCTCGCCGCCATGCGCGACCGCTTCCGTGCCCTGTACGACGCAGGCCTCTGGAGCACCCGGCGCAACTCGATCATGGCAGAGCTGGAGGGCGCGGCATGAGCAGCGCCGCTGAACCCAAGGTCTATGGCTGGTGCCCCGGCGCCTTGCGCCCGATGATTTCCGGCGACGGGCTGGTGTTGCGGGTGCGCGCGCCTTTGGGTAAACTGTCGGCTGCACAGGCGCGCGGTGTGGCAAGACTTTCTGAAGAGTTCGGCAACGGCCTTCTCGACATCTCCGCCCGCGCCAACCTGCAGATGCGCGGCATCCGCGAAGACGCGCATGCGGAACTGATCGAAGCCTTGCGCGATCTCGGCCTTATCGACCCGGATGCAAACGTCGAAGCCCGCCGCAATGTCTTGCTTGCCCCGTTCTGGAGCGCAGGTGACGATACCCACGCCATCGCCACCGGACTGAGCGCTGCGCTGACGGCGGCAACAGACCTAACCCTGCCGGGAAAATTCGGCTTTGCCATTGACTGCGGCGCGGAACCTGTCCTGCAAGACACCGCCGCCGATATCCGCATCGAACGCTATGGCAGCACCCTGATACTGCGCGCTGACGGCGCCGACACCGGCAAGCTCGTCACACATGAATCCGCCGTTCCCGAAGCCCTCGCCCTCGCCCGCTGGTTCCTCGAACAAGGCGGCGCGCCCGAGGGACGCGGCAGGATGCACCGTCTTATCGCGCGCCGCGGACCGCCGGCGGCACATGCCGCACCGGTGGCAAGAACCGCTTTCACCGCAAAGCCAGGCACTGTTTTCGCAGGAACACTCGCGGCGCTGGAGTTCGGCCAGATGCCTGCTGCGACGCTCGCGCAATTGGCAGACCACGGCGATATCCGCCTCACCCCCTGGCGCATGCTGCTGGTGGAAGGTGCGGAGAACCTGCCGCACCTGCCCGGCCTGATTCTGGATGCAACGGATCCGCGCCTGCAAGTCGTCGCCTGCACCGGCGCGCCAGGCTGCCTGCAGGCGCTTTCGCCGACCCGCGATCTGGCGCGGGACCTCGCACCGCATGTCCCCGCCGGATCCCGCCTGCATGTGTCCGGCTGCGCCAAGGGCTGCGCTTGCCCGGGCGCCGCGCCGCTGACACTTACAGCCACCGGCAAAAACGAATTCTCCCTGATCCGCAATGGCACTGCCGCGGATCAGCCGCTAAAGACCCGCCTGAGCGCCGACGCTTTGCGCGCCGCTCCCGAACTTCTGAAAGAGGGCAGCTGACATGCTCCACACCTATGAAACCAACGGCGCCGCTATCTACGCCGAAAGCTTTGCCACCATCCGCCGCGAGGCCGACCTGGCCCGCTTCAACAAGAACGAGGAAAGCGTCGTCGTCCGCATGATCCATGCCGCCGGCATGGTGGGACTGGAAGAGCATGTGCGCTTTTCCGAGGGCATGGCCGAGACCGCCCGCGCAGCACTTGCCAACGGAGCGCCGATCCTGTGCGACGCTTACATGGTG
The DNA here is from genome assembly GCF_000813965.1 of Leisingera sp. ANG-M7. GTDB lineage: Bacteria > Pseudomonadota > Alphaproteobacteria > Rhodobacterales > Rhodobacteraceae > Leisingera. Next base: position 669,960 of record NZ_JWLI01000001.1, read on the forward strand.
TCCGAAGGCATTACCCGCCCGCGCCTGCCTGCGGACAACGAGGTGATCTGCTCCCTGCGCGACCCCAAGGTGCCGGATCTGGCCAAGGAAATGTCCAATACCCGTTCCGCCGCCGCGCTGGAGCTGTGGCGCCCGAAGCTGGAAGGCTCTGTCGTGGCCATCGGCAACGCCCCCACCGCGCTGTTCCACCTGCTGAACATGCTGAAGGATCCGGACTGCCCGCGCCCTGCTGCCATCATCGGCTGCCCTGTGGGCTTTGTCGGCGCGATGGAATCCAAAGACGCGCTGATGGAAGACCTGCCGGTGCCGTCGATGATCGTAAAGGGCCGCCTTGGCGGCTCCGCCATCACCGTCGCGGCGGTGAACGCGCTGGCAAGCTGGAAAGAGTAACCATGGGCAAAGTCATCTGCGCAGGGCTTGGCCCCGGTGATCCCGACCTGATGAGCGTCCGCTCGCACCGGCTGATCTCCTCCGCGCGCCACATCGCCTATTTCCGCAAGGCAGGCCGCCAGGGCCAGGCCCGCGCTATCGTTGAGGGCATGCTGGCTGAGGGCGTCACCGAACACGCGATGGAATACCCGGTCACGACGGAGATCCATTTCTCGGACCCCGAGTACAACCGGGTGCTGGCGGAGTTCTACGACCAATGGGCCGACACTCTGGCCGAGATTGCCAAAGGCGAAGACGTGGTGGTGCTCTGCGAGGGCGACCCATTCCTCTATGGCTCCTACATGCATCTCTACACCCGGTTGCAGGGCCGCGCGGAACAGGAGATTGTGCCCGGCATCACCGGCATGTCCGGCTGCTGGACCGCTTCCAGCCAGCCGATCACCTGGGGCGACGACGTGCTGACCGTGGCGATGGCGACCCTCAGCGAGGATGAGCTGGCCAAGCGCGCGGCGGAAACCGACGCGCTGGTGGTGATGAAGATCGGCCGCAACCTGCCCAAGCTGCGCCGCGCGCTGGAACGCGCGGGCCGCGCCGATGACGCCTGGCTGGTCGAACGCGGCACCATGCCCGGCCAGACCGTGCAGAAGCTGTCGGAGATCACGGGCGAGGTTCCCTATTTCTCCATCGTATTGGTTCACGGACAGGGGCGCCGGCCATGAGCAACACAGGAAACGGCTGGGTCGTGATCGCGGGCCTTGGCCCCGGCAACGAGGCGCTGGTCACACAAGAAGTGCGTGACGCCATCGCCGACGCCACCGATATTGTTGGCTATATCCCCTACGTCAAACGCATCGCGCCCCGCGACGGCCTGACCCTGCATGCCACAGACAACCGGGTTGAGGTCGACCGCGCCACCCATGCGCTGGAAATGGCCGCCGAGGGCAAGCGGGTTGTGGTGGTGTCCTCCGGTGATCCGGGGGTGTTCGCCATGGCCTCCGCCGTGTTCGAAGCGCTGGAGAATAACGCGGAAAGCCACCCGGACTGGCTGAATCTCGAGATCAAGGTGCTGCCCGGCATCACCGCGATGCTGGCTGCTGCCGCCGCCATCGGCGCGCCCTTGGGGCATGATTTCGCGGCCATCAACCTCAGCGACAACCTGAAGCCCTGGAGCCTGATCGAAAAGCGCCTGCAGCTAGTCGGTGAGGCCGGTCTGGCGATGGCGTTCTACAACCCGCGCTCCAAATCGCGCCCGCATCAGTTTGCCCGCGCATTGGAGATCCTGCGTGAAGCCTGCGGCCAGGGTACGCTGATCACCTTCGCCCGCGACGTGACCAAGCCAGGGCAGGAGTTGCTGACGGTGCCGCTGAAGGAGGCCACGCCTGAGATGGCGGACATGCGCACCGTGGTCATCGTCGGCAACCGCGACACCCGGCGGGTTGGCAATTACGTCTATACGCCCCGCTACGCGGCTGAGGGTTAAGCGCCGGGATGCGACAGCCAGGCCATCACCCCTGCCACGCTGCCCAGGATGGACCGCTCGGGCACCTTGGGTCTGCCGATCATGACGACCGGCAGGCCGAGCGTGCGCGCGGCGGTGAGCTTGGCCGCAGCACCAGCGCCGCCTGCGTTCTTGGCGACGATATGGGTGATGCCATGGTGCTGCATCAGCGCGGTGTCGCCCGCAACGTCGAACGGCCCGCGGGCAATCTCGACTGTGGTATTGGGCAGCGGCAATTCCGCCCCCGGCGCGTCCACCAGTCGCAACAGGTAGTGGTGCTGGGGCTTGGCCGCGAACTGGGTGAGGTTCTGCTTGCCGATCGCAAGGAACACCCGCACAGGGGTCTGAGGCAGCGCCGCCACTGCGCCCTCGATACTGTCCGTGTGAACCCATTGGTCGCCCTCACCCACCTGCCAGGGCGGGCGTTCGAAGGCGCAGAGCGGCACCCCCGCCGCCACGCAGGCATGCACCGCGTTGGTGCTCATCTGCGCCGCGAAGGGGTGGGTTGCATCGACTACATGGGTGATGCATTCGGTCTTCAGATATTCCCCAAGCCCTTCCACGCCGCCAAAACCGCCAACGCGGGTGGGCAGCGGCTGGCTGACCGGTTTGGAGGTGCGGCCTGCATAGGAAAACACCGCATCTATACCCGCTCCGGCCAAGGTCTTGGCCAGCCTCGAGGCTTCGGTGGTGCCGCCCAGCAGGAGGATGCGTGTCATGTCTGATCCGTGGCTTGCGATAATCGGTCTGGGCGAAAATGGACTGGAAGGCTTGGGCGATGCAAGCCGGAAGGCGCTGGCGGAGGCCGAAGTCGTCTTCGGCGGCCCGCGGCACCTGGAACTGGCGGGTGCAGGCAGCAAAGGCCAGCCCTGGCCGGTGCCGTTTTCCATTGAACCTGTGCTGGCGATGCGCGGCCGCAACGTCGCCGTTCTGGCCTCGGGCGATCCGTTCTGGCATGGCGCAGGCGGCTCGCTTGCCCGGCATCTGGAGGCGGGCGAGTGGGTTTCTTACCCGGTGCCATCCACCTTCGCGCTGGCCGCAAACCATCTGGCCTGGAAGCTGGAGGAGGTGCTGTGCCTCGGCCTGCACGCCGCACCTTATGCGCGGCTGCGGGCTCTGCTTGGAAACGGGACGCGCGTGATCTGCACCATGCGCAACGGCGACGCGCCCGCGGAGCTGGCGGAAGCGCTGACCGCTGAGGGCTTCGGCGCCTCAAAACTGACCGTGATGGAGTGCCTTGGCGGGCCGCGCCAGCGGGTGCGTTCCGCCACTGCTGAGAGGTTTGATTTGCAGAGCATTCAGGCGCCTGTTGCAGTGGCTGTCGAAGCCGCAGGCAGCAAGGGGCTGCCGCAGGCGTCCGGGCTGGCGGATGATCTCTTTGCCAGCGACGGTCAGATCACCAAACGCCCCATCCGTGCGCTGACACTGTCGGTCTTGGCACCGCGCGCGGGGGAACTCCTTTGGGATATCGGCGGCGGCTCCGGCTCGGTCTCGGTCGAGTGGTGCCTGGCGGCAAGGGGGGCGCGCGCGATCACCTTTGAGCCGCGCGAAAGCCGGCTGGAGAATATCCGCTCCAATGCGGCGGCCTTTGGGCTGGATCACCGGATGCAAGCCGTGCTCGGCAAGGCGCCGGATGTGCTGGACGGCCACCCCCTGCCTGACTGTGTCTTCATCGGCGGCGGCGGCTCGCAAGAGCTGCTGGACCATCTGTGGGACGTGCTGCCGACGGGTACAAGGCTGGTCGCCAATGGCGTCACACTGGAAACCGAGACCCTGCTGATGCAGGCCCATGCCGCGCGCGGCGGCCATCTGCTGAAAGCGGAGATCGCCGAAGCAGGCCCCTTGGGAACCATGCGCGACTGGCGGCGGGCGCGGCCGGTGATCCAATGGAGCGTCACGCGATGAAGGTGGCAGGCTTCGGATTTCGCAGTGCCGCCACGGCGGCAGATCTGCAGGCAGCGCTGGCATTGACCGGCGCGCAGGTGGATGCGCTGGCCTCTATCGCTGAGAAGGCCGGGGCGCCCGCCATGCAGGAGTTTGCGCGCAGCATAGGCCTGCCGGTGATTTCATTGCAGGAACAAGATATTGCCGGGGAGCAGACACTGACTTGCTCGCCCAAGATCAAGGCGCGGTTCGGCACCGGGTCGCTGGCGGAAGCCGCGGCGCTGGCCGGAGCGCGCCATGGGGCAGCGGGTGCCACCGCGCGCCTTCTCGCCCCCAGAGTTGTCACCGCGGATGGGCTTGCCACCGCGGCCATAGCAGAAAGACTTGAGCCATGACCGTTCACTTCATTGGCGCCGGACCGGGCGCTGCCGACCTTCTGACCCTGCGCGGGCGCGACATCATCGCCGCCTGCCCGGTGTGCCTCTATGCCGGTTCCCTGGTGCCGGAGGAAATCCTGAGCCACTGCCCGGCGGACGCGAAGATCGTGAACACCGCGGCTATGGACCTGGATGCCATCGTGGCAGAGATCAAGGCCGCACACGCGGCAGGCCAGGACGTGGCGCGGCTGCATTCCGGCGACCTGTCGGTCTGGTCCGCGATGGGCGAGCAGATCCGCCGCCTGAAGGCAGAGGGCATCCCGGTCAGCGTCACCCCGGGTGTACCGTCCTTTGCCGCCGCGGCTGCTGCGCTGGGAACCGAACTGACCCTGCCGGGCCTGGGCCAATCTGTGGTACTGACCCGCACGCCGGGCCGCGCGTCCTCGATGCCTGCAGGTGAGTCGTTGGAGAATTTTGCGCGTACCGGCACCACGCTGGCGATCCACCTGTCGATCGGCAATCTGGACCATGTGGTGAACAGCCTCACACCGCATTACGGCGCAGATTGCCCAGTGGCCGTGGTCTACCGCGCCAGCTGGCCGGATCAGCAGATCATCCGAGCCACGCTGGAAACACTGAAAGAGGCGCTGGACGAAAAGATCTCCCGCACCGCGCTCATTCTGGTGGGGCCCGTTCTGAAGGGCGAGGGATTTGACGAAAGCTGCCTCTATTCCACCGACTACGACCGCCGCTACCGCCCGCAAAGCGCCGACAGCCCGTGGTCGAGCTGGAGCCATGGGGACGACTAAGGCTATGACGAATTTGAACCCTCCCGGACTGATGATCTCGGCGCCCTCCTCGGGCACCGGCAAGACAACTGTGATGCTAGGCCTTCTGCGGGCACTGGCCGAAGACGGGCTAACCGTCCAGCCCTACAAAAGCGGGCCGGATTACATCGACCCGGCCTTCCACCTCGCAGCTGCCAAACGGCCCAGCTTCAACCTCGACACCTGGGCGATGGATGGCGGGCTTCTGGATGCAGTCACCGCCCAGTCGGCTGGTGCGGAAATCTGCGTCGGCGAAGGCTCGATGGGCCTTTATGACGGGGTGGCGACGCGCGGCCAGTCGGGCTTCGGCTCCTCTGCCGAGACTGCCAAGCGGATGGGCTGGCCGGTGGTGCTGGTCGTCGATGTGGGCGGTCAGGCGCAATCTGCCGCGGCCACTGCGCTGGGGTTCAAGAATTACGACCCGGAACTGCCCTTTGCCGGCGTCATCCTGAACCGGGTTGCCAGCCCGCGCCACGAACGGCTGACCCGGCTGGGCATGGAGAAAGCAGGCATCAAGGTCCTTGGCTCCTTGCCCCGCCGCGGCGATCTCACCCTGCCGGAGCGGCATCTGGGCCTGATCCAAGCGGTGGAGCATCCGGATCTGGAGGCCGCCATTGCAGACTATGCGGCGTTCCTGCGCGCGCATGTGGACCTGGAAGCCATCAAATCCGCGGCACTGGCCGGTCAGGCACCCGCACCGGCAAACCTGCCCAAACCACCCGCGCAGCGGATTGCGCTGGCCCGCGATGCGGCGTTTTCCTTTACTTACCCGCATCTGCTGACCGGCTGGCGCGCGGCAGGCGCAGAAATCCTGCCGTTCTCTCCCTTGGCAGATGAGGCCCCGGCGGCGGACGCCGATCTGGTCTGGCTGCCCGGCGGCTACCCGGAACTGCATGGGCCTGCCCTGGCAGCGGCGGAGACCTTCCGCACCGGTGTCCGCAAGCACGCCGAGACCAAGCCGGTGCATGGCGAATGCGGCGGCTACATGGCCCTAGGCGAGGCGCTGATCGACAAGCAAGGCAACCGCCACCGGATGCTGGGTCTCTTGGGCCTTGTGACCTCCTACGAGAAGCGCAAGTTCCATCTCGGCTACCGCCGTGCCGTGCTGCAGGCCGGGATGCCGGGCTTTGACGCAGGCACGGCGCTGCGCGGGCATGAGTTCCATTACTCCACCATTCTGGAAGAGCCGGACGCGCCGCTGGCCAATGTCATGGACGCCGACGGCGGCCCGGTGCCGGAAACCGGCTCCATCAAGGGCAACGTCACCGGCACATTCTTCCACCTGATCACGGGAGAACAGGCATGAGCGGTTTTGTGAGCTTTGTCTCCTCCGGCCCCGGCGATCCGGAACTGCTGACCGTGAAGGCGGTCAAACGGCTGGCGGCGGCGGATGCGATCCTGTTCGACGACCTGTCGTCGGGGCCAATCCTGAGCCATGCCCGGACTGACGCCGATCTGGTGGGTGTGGGCAAACGCGCAGGTCGCCCCTCCCCCAAGCAGGACCATGTGAGCCAGCTGCTGGTCGATTACGCCCAGAGCGGTCTCAATGTGGTGCGGCTGAAATCCGGCGATTCCGGCGTCTTCGGACGGCTGGAGGAGGAGATGACCGCGCTGCGAGAGGCAGGCATCGGGTTTGAGATCGTGCCCGGCGTCACCGCAGCCTCGGCGGCGGCAGCGGCGGCAAATATTCCGCTCACCCGGCGGCTGACCGCGCGGCGGCTGCAGTTCATCACCGGCCATGACGTGACCGGCGGTCTGCCGGACGATCTGAACATGGCGGCGCTGGCCGACCCGCATGCCACAACCGTGGTCTATATGGGCAAAAGCACCTTTGCCGCGCTGGCGGAAAAGCTGATGGAAGCGGGCCTGCCCGCGGACACCCACGCGCTGGTGGCGCAGGGGGTTTCCACTCCTGAGCAGAAACTGTTCTGCCACACCGTGGGAGAGCTGCCGGCCGTTCTGCGCGCGATGGAGACCAAGGCGCCGGTGCTGATCCTTTACGGGCCCCTGGCCGATCAGGACCTGCCTGGCGCATGAACCTGCCCACCCTCACCCTGTGCCGTACCTGCCGCGACGCCGACCCTGCCCTGCCCGGGCAGGTCGCCGCAGCGCTGGAGACGGCAGGGGTGAAGGCGCGGCTGCAGCAGGTGGACTGCATGTCCGGCTGCAAGCGTCCGCAGACGCTGGCGGTACGGCAACACGGCAAGACCGCCTACCTGTTCGGCGAGGTCACTGCTGAGGACCTGCCGGATATCCTGACCTTTCTGCGGATCTATGCGGAGAGTCCTGACGGCCAAATTGCCGACGCCCGCCCGTTGGGCCGCCTGCGGTTCAAGGCGATTGCCCGCATTCCGGAGAGTATGGGCTGATCCGCCTGCCCTATGACGCTGAAGCGCCCCGGATTGGCGGTTTCGTCCTTGACCAGACTCAGCCGCACGGGGCAAAATAATCCGATACGGTGTCTGATAGTGCCTAAGCACTGGGACTGAAACGGGAATGAGGACGGTGGACCAAATCGCGGCACCGAAGCCTCAACCGCCCCCGCGACTGTGAGCGGCGAGCGGCCTTCCAAAAACCACTGGCGCAAGCCGGGAAGGAGGAAGGCAGCAGCGACCCGCGAGTCAGGAGACCGGCCGTGTGGAAACGCAACTTATACCGTCGGGTGTGACGGTAAGGAGGACTAGAAATGACGACCAAGACGCTTAAGGCTTCCGCCGCTGGCACCAGTGTTCTTCCGGCACTGTTTGCAGTGGTTCTGGGTTTCGGGATCATCACGCTGACCGGCCATGTTCAGGCATCTGCCCTGCACGACGCCGCGCATGACGTGCGCCACGCAACTGGCTTCCCCTGCCACTAAGGCCATGTTCAGTCGCATTCTGACCAGCGGCTTGTTCGCTGGTGCTGCAGCAGGGTTGATTACCGCCCTGCTGCAGCTGTATTTCGTGCAGCCCGTGCTGCTCCACGCCGAACTTTACGAGGGCGGCGAGCTGGTGCATTTTGGTGCTGACCCCGTAACCGCGCATCCCGACCTGCCCGGCATGTTCGCCGAGCCGGTGCGCGATGGCCTCAGCATCATCTTCACCATGCTGACCTACACCGGCTATGCGCTGGTAATGGCGGCGCTGATGTCCGTGGCCGAACGCCAGGGCCATGAGATCAACGCACGCACCGGCCTGATGTGGGGCCTGGCGGGATTCATCACCTTCCACTTCGCGCCCGGCCTGTCGCTGGCGCCCGAGGTGCCGGGTGTTGCCGCTGCCGATGTGGGTGTGCGCCAGGTCTGGTGGACCATCACTGTGGCCTCGGCCGGCGTTGCCATGTGGCTGATTGCCTTTGGCGGCAATCTGGTGAGCCACCTGATCGCAGCCCTTTTGCTGATGGCCCCGCATATTGTTGGCGCCCCTGAGCCTGAGAGCTTCTCTGGCCCGGTTCCAACCGAGATCGGCGCGCTGTTTGCCGCCCGTGCCTTCGGCGTCGGCATGGCCGCCTGGGTGCTGCTGGGCAGCTTTGCGGGCTACTTCTGGCAAGCAGAAGGCAAACGCGCGGAAGCCGCAGCCTGATCCCCTGACACCTCCCGCCGGGCCTGCCCCGGCGGGAGCTTTCTTTTTCGAGGGTGACATCATGTCCCGTTCTCTTGCTCTTTTTGCCATCGGCCTGATTTTTGGCGGCGGTGCCGGCTTTGTGACCGCTGCCGGCAATGGCATCGCCTTTGACGGCCACGACCATGGCGACCCGGCGCACCACGGCGGCGGTCACGGCGAAATGGCTTCTCATGACCATTCCCAGACCGTCAGCCTGGCAGCGGGCCCGGATGCGCCCGGCGTCGCCATCCAGTTGCACAAGGACCCGATGTCCGGCTGGAACCTGCACGTTACGCCGCAGAACTTCCGCTTTGCCCCGCAAAACGCCTCTGCCGCAGACGTCGACGGTGAAGGCCACGCGCATGTCTATGTGAACGGCGAGAAACTCGCCCGGCTTTACGCCAGCTGGATGCATATCCCTGCCCTGCCAGACGGGGCTGAGGTCAAGGTCTCGCTCAACACCAACAGCCACAGCGCACTGCTGGTGGACGGCCAGCCGGTGGAAGCGAAGATTACCGTTGCCGCAGGCGAAGGCTCCTGAGCCGTAAATCCCGGCTTGCAAGACAAATGGCACGGCCCCATAGAAGGCCGTGTTTTCACCTGAAAGGCCCCGTCATGATTGAGCTTTCCCTGATCGGCATAGGCACCGGAAACCCGCAGCACATGACGCTGCAGGCCATCGACGCGCTGAACGCTCAGGATGTGATCCTGATCCCCAACAAAGGGGCGGGCAAGGATGACCTGGCGGGACTGCGCCGGGAGATCTGCGCGCGCGCAATCAAGGGTGAAGGCCCGGGAATAGTCGAGTTCGCCCTACCGGTTCGGGACGAGGCGACCAAGGGCTACCGCAAGCGGGTGGACGACTGGCACGACGCCATCGCCGAAATCTGGTGGCAGAATATCACCGCCCATCTGCCGGATGGCGGCAAGGCCGGGTTCCTGGTCTGGGGCGATCCGTCGCTTTACGACAGCACCATGCGGATTGCCGAGCGGCTGAAAAGGCTGGCAGAAATCAAACTGACCGTGATCCCCGGCATCACCTCGATCCAGGCGCTGACAGCGGCGCATGCCATCCCCGTCAACGAAATAGGCGCGCCATTCACCATCACCACCGGGCGGCAGTTGCGTGAAACCGGCTGGCCGGACAGCGCAGATACGCTGGTCATCATGCTGGACGGGGAATGCTCCTTTCAGGCAATCAGCCCGCAAGACGTGGAAATCTTCTGGACCGCCTATGCAGGCATGGAGAACCAGATATCCGTCGCAGGCCCGCTGGCAGATGTGGCCGGGCGGATCATCGAAACCCGCGCAATGGCACGGGCTGAGCACGGGTGGATCATGGATATCTACCTTCTGCGGCGGACATGACGCAGACTGCAACCAGGCAGGTTTGCCGCTGAAATGGTGTCAGGCAGCAGGACTTGTCGTTCCCCGGACGACGCGTTCCAGCCCGCAGCACAGCCTGAACTGCTCGCGCATGTCAGACGTGATGTAACCTGTAAACCGTTGCCCGGCGAGCGATCCGATGGTTTCGGCCGGGATGCGGATGGTGGTCAGCCCAGGTTCGATATCCGCTGATCCCTTGAAGTCGCCGATCCCAATGATTGACACGTCCTCGGGCACCCGCAGACCGCATTTTTGTGCACCGTAAAGAGCGCCTTGGGCGATCACGTCATTGCCGCACAACAGGGCTGTCGGCCGGGCGTCCTCTGAAAACAGCCTGATCGCCGCCTGCTTGGCCTGCGCCACGCTGTAAGGGGCCTCAGACATGCGGTGTTCCGGGACAAACACACCCTTTTTCCGCAGCGCCTCCAAAGCCGACGTCAACCGGTACTGCGCCCGGTCATTACCACGGGTATCGGGAAAGATCAGGCCGATGTCCCTGTGCCCCAGCTCCAGCAGGTGCTCCGCCGCCATTCTGCCGGCCAGCCGGTTATCCGCGCCGACACAGGGCAGCTCAGACTCCTCTGCATAGTTCCAGATCGCCATCGCAGGTGTTTCCTGCTGTGCAATCAATCGGGAAGTGGCCGCCGAATGCTCTAGTCCGATCAGCGCCACACCGTCCACCCGGTGCTCCATCAGCTTACGCACCATCTCATATTCGCGGTCCAGATCATAGCCGTGCGACGCCAGCAGCAGAGTGAACCCGGCCTGGTCGATGGCGTCTGAAAACGCCTGGATCACCTCGGCAAAAATCGCGTGGTTGATGGTGGGCACCACCAGCCCGATAGTGCCGGAGCGCTTGCCGTGCATCATCTGCGCGGCGCGGTTCCTGACATAGCCCAGTTTCTGCACCGCGCGATTGATCTTCTTGCGAGTCGCCGGGCTCACCAGATCGGGGTGGTTGAAGGTGCGCGACACCGTGGAGGGCGACACTTTTGCAGCTTTCGCCACGGCCACGATATCCACGTTACCCTTTTGTTTCGGCGCCATAATCTCCCCTTCCTCCGGCAAGAATTATGAAAACGTTTGCAATACTATTTTCATGGCCTAACCTGTTTTGTCAACAAAAGCAAAAGCGCGATCAGCCGGGTTGGGAGGCCCTGAATGGAGTTCATTTATTACTTCGGAGACGTGTTCTCGCCGCTGTCATTCCTGCTGCTTCTGGGCGGCACAATCGGCGGGCTGATCCTGGGAGCGACCCCGGGACTTTCCCCGACGATGGCAGTGGCGTTGCTGATCCCCTTCACCTTCCACCTGGAGGCGGTTCAGGGCCTGATCCTCCTGGGGGCGGCCTATACCTCCACCGTGGCGGGGGGCGCGGTGAGTGCGATCCTGCTGAAGATACCCGGCGCGCCCGCCAATATCGCCACCACGCTGGACGGCCACAAGATGGCCAAGCAGGGCAAGGGCGCCAAGGCGCTGCAGCTGTCCTTCCTCGCCTCTGCCGCGGGTGGCATCTTCGGCGTGCTCCTGCTAATTTTCCTGACCCCGCTGCTGGCTGAGTGGGCGCTGGCTTTCGGCCCCTCGCACCTGTTCTGGCTGGCAATCCTGGGCGTCACCGTGATCGGCTCGCTGGATTCGGCCTCTGTCGTGAAGGGGCTGCTGTCGGGTTGCATCGGGTTGTGGCTGGCGACCATCGGCTTTGACGACATCATGGGTGCCCAGCGCTTTATCTTCCACCCGTCACTGGGCGGCGGCATCAACATCATTGCAGCCCTCATCGGCCTGTTTGCCATCCCGCAGGTGCTGACCATGTTTGCCAAGGGCCGCCGCACGGAGGGCGCCGAGGTGATCGAGGTTCAGAAACATTCCGTCCTCGACGCCACCCGTGAACTGCTGCGCCGCCCACGCGCGCTTGGCATCGGCACCATCACCGGCTCCGTCATCGGACTGATCCCCGGCGTCGGCGGCCAGATCGCCGGACTCGTGGCCTATGACCAGACCAAGAAGTTTTCTTCCGAGAAGGAGAAATTCGGCAAGGGCCACAGCGAAGGCGTGATCGCCGCTGAAGCCGCCAACAACGCGATGGTCGGCCCGTCGCTGGTGCCGCTCTTGACGCTGTCGATCCCCGGCAGCCCCACCGCCGCGGTGCTGTTGGGCGGGTTGCTGATCCACGGCATTTTCCCCGGCTCCGATCTGTTCGACAATCACCCGGATGTGGCCTGGACCTTCATCAACTCGATGCTGGTGGGCCAGGTCCTGATGTGCCTCTTCGGTCTGTACGTCGCCGGTCTTGCCGCCCGCGTTGCCCAGGTGCCGCAATCGGTGATGGCTGCCATCGTGCTGGCCCTGTCGGTCTTCGGAGCCTACTCGGTGCAAAGCTCCATGGGAGACGTCTATGTCATGGCCTGCCTCGGCATTGGCATGTATTTCCTGGAGCGTTTCGGCTTTTCCGCCGCGCCGCTGGTGCTGGGCCTGATTCTGGGCCCGATTGCCGAGGCGAACTTCATCCAGGGCGGCATGATCGCCGACGCCACCGTCGGCAAATCCGCCTACTTCCTGACCGGCGGGCTAAACATCTTCCTGATCGCCGTGGTCGTCGCCTCTATCGCCTATTCGGCCTGGATGGAATTGCGCAGCCGCCGTTACACCACCAAAGAGGAGGCGCAGGCATGAACCGGTCTCAGCACATCCTTGGCTCCGGCCTTGTGTTCGCAGTGGGCATCTGGGTCGCCTGGGTCAGCTATACCCAGCAGCCTGCCGAGGCTTTCCTGTTCCCGCGCCTGATCGCATCGGTGTTTGTGGTGCTGGCAGGCTGGACCTTCGGCAAAGCGGTAATGGGACTCAGCAAAGTCGGCTCCGGCGTCACGCGCACGATGTTCCTGAACATGGTGCCGGGGCTGGCCGTGATGCTGGTCTATGTCTTCTGGGCCGCCAAGGCGCTGGGGTTCTACACCGCCACCGCCATCGGCTTTTTCATCCTGCTGTCGCTCTACGATCCCGCGCCGCATTCCGAAGGCAGGACCTGGATCCGGCGCGCGCTGATCACCGCGGTGTTCGTGGCGGTGATGTACGGCCTCTTTGCCAAGCTGCTGAGCGTCTACACGCCGCGGGAAATTCTGTTCTGACCGCCTGAACCCGGTCCGATACCAATAGGGAGGAGAAGAAAATGAAGAAACTGATTGCAGGCGCTGCGATGGCGCTGATGGGTCTGGCAGGCGCTGCCATGGCCGAGGACTACCCGGAGCGCCCGATCATGATGATGGTGTCCTACGGGGCTGGCGGGGCCACCGATTTCCAGGCCCGGATCGTTACCATGACCGCGGGCAACGAGGATGCGCTGGGAATGCCCATCGCCATCATCAACAAGCCCGGCGCCGGCGGCCGTGTCGGCTGGAACTGGTTTGCCACCCAGGCCGATGCCGACGGGTATACCCTCGCAGCCTACAACGTGCCCCACTTCATCGCCCAGTCGATCAAGGGCGGTGTCCAGTATTCCGCTGAGAGTTTCGAACCCATTGCCAACTGGGGTGCCGACCCGGCGGTCTTTGTGGTCGCCGCCGACAGCCCCTTCAATTCGATGGCAGATGTGGTTGCCCATGCCAAAGAAAACCCGGGCAAGCTGACCTTCTCCGGTGCGGGACTGTTCGTTGGCCACCACATCGCTGCGCTTCAAATTGAAAAGGCTGCAGGCGTGAAGATGGCCTATATCCCGACCAAGGGCGGCGGCGCAGCTGCAATGAAGGCCGTGATCGCCGGTGAAGTCATGGGCGGCATCAACAACCTGTCCGACGCTTTCCGCGCGCAGGAGGCAGGTAACGTGAAAATCCTGGGCGTTGCCGACCTGCAGCGCTCTGACTTTCTGCCGGATGTTCCCACCATGCAGGAACAAGGGCTGGACGTTGACAATTCCTCCGTCAACTTCCGCGGTGTGATGGTGCCCAAGGACACCCCGCAGGAGGTGATAGACAAACTGGCGGCAACGGTACCCGAGATGTTCGCCAACCCCCGCGTTGCCAAGAAGATGCAGGCTGGCGGATCGCCCATGCACATCATGACCCGCGATGAGGTCAAGAAGATGTGGGCTGCCCGCGAACAGACACTGAAAGAGCTTCTGGCCGGGCTCTGATCCCAGGCAGAGCTCCTCCGGGGCGCGCGCGCAGCCGCAGCGCGCGTCCCGGCCAAGATATCGAGGTAAGACATGAACGCTCAGGACGCACTCGCCTCCGGCACCGCCGAGGTGGAACAGATCATGGTGCGCGCCCGCACCGCCCAACGGGGTTTTGAAGCCAAGGGAAGCCAGGCGCTTTATGACAAGGCCGCTCTTGCGGCAGGCTGGGCCATCATGGAACCCGCCCGTAACCGCGCCTTGGCGGAGCTGGCGGTGGAAACAACCGGCCTCGGCAATGTGCCGGACAAGATCACCAAGAACCACCGCAAGACGCTGGGACTGCTGCGCGACATCGCGGACGTCCAGACCCATGGCGTCATCAGCGACGACCCGGAAACCGGCATCACCGAGATCATGCGCCCCATCGGCGTGATCGGGGCCGTTGTCCCCTCGACCAACCCGGCGGCGACGCCTGCCAACAACATCATCAACGCGCTGAAGGGCGGCAATGCCATCGTGGTGGCCCCCTCCCCAAAAGGCGTGGCCTCCTGCGAGCTGCTGCTTTCATATATCCATGCGGAGTTTGCCAAGCTGGGCCTCAGCCCCGATCTGGTGCAGATGATCCCTGCACCGGGCTCCAAGGCCAAGACCCAGGCGCTGATGGAGGCCGCCGACCGGGTGATCTGCACCGGCAGCCAGAATAATGTGCACCGCGCCCAGTCCTGCGGCACGCCTGCCGTAGCAGTCGGCGCCGGCAATGTGACCGTGATCGTGGACGAAACCGCGGACCTGGCCGATGCAGCGGCCAAGATCACCGCCTCCAAATGTTTCGACAATGCCACCTCCTGCTCGTCGGAGAATTCCGTCGTGGTGGTGGACGCCATCTACGATCAGTTCATTGCAGCGCTCGGCAGGGAAGGCGGCGCGCTGGTGCCTGAGGCGGACGCCGCAGGCATCATCGCCAGGCTCTGGCCGGACGGTCACCTGAATCGAGAAGTCATCGCACAGGATGCGGACAAGATGCTGGCCGCGCTTGGCATGGATGACAAAGTGCCGGCTGACACCAATTTCCTGGCGGTGGAAACCAAGGGCATCGGCCCGGACCACCCGCTGTCCGGCGAAAAGCTGAGCCGTATTCTGGCTGTCTACCGGGCTGCTGATTTCACGGATGCCAAAGCCACCGCTTCCCGCATCCTCGATCATCAGGGCGCTGGCCACTCCATCGGCATTCATACCACACGGGACGAACGCGCGGTGCAAATGGGCCGCGACCTCCCCACCTGCCGGGTGATCGTCAATCAGGCCCATACATTCGCCACCGGCGGCGCCTTTACCAATGGCATGCCATTTTCTCTGTCGATGGGATGCGGCAGTTGGGGCGGCAATTCGATCGATACCAACCTCAACTGGCGCCACTTCGTGCAAAGCACCAAGATCGTGCGCGAAATCCCCTCCCGCGAACCTGCGCTCGAAGACGTCTTTGGCAGCTACTGGGCGGAGGCGGGCCAATGATGGAACCGCCCAAGGGAACCATTCGCGATTGGCTGGACACACGCGCAGCTGAAGGCGGCACCGGCTTTGTCTTTCCGGACGGCGGCCCCGATCTCAGCTGGGCCGAGCTGCGCCAGACGGCAGACGCCATCGCCCGCTATCTGACCGACAAAGGCATCGCCAAGGGCGAAAGCATCGCCATCCTGCATCCCAACGGGCGTGAAGCGCTCGAATGCCTGTTCGGGGTGCTCTACGGCGGCTTCCGCGCCACCATGATCAATCTGGTCGCAGGCAACAGCGCGGTGTCCTACGCCCTGGAGCACAGCTGTGCCCGATTTGCCTTTGTGCACGCCAGCCAGATTGACCTGTTCGAGCAGACTGCCAGCCTGCCTTTTCTCTCTCCTTTGGACCAGGCGGCAGCAACCGGCGGGTCACCGGCAGAGCTGCATCCGCTTTCTGCCGGTGACCACGCTTTGCTGATGTACACCTCGGGCACAACCGGCCAGCCCAAGGGGGTGGTGCATACGCACGCCAGCCTGCTGGCGGGCGGCTGGACCACCGCCGTGGCGCATGAGCTGACGCCGCAGGACCGCGGCCTCTGCGTGCTGCCGATCTACCATATCAACGGGCTCTGCGTGACGGTAATGGGCGCGCTTATCTCCGGCGGCTCGCTTGCGATGTGCGAACGGTTCTCCGCCAGCCGATTCTGGGCCCATGCAGGCTGGTCGCAGGCCACCTGGTTTTCGGTTGTGCCCACCATCATCTCGCACTTGCTGCACTCGGACCTTGATCCCGTGGAAAGCACCAAGGCACGGCTGCGCTTCGGCCGCTCCGCCTCATCGGCGCTGGCTCCGGACGTGCAGCGCGCATTTGAAGACCGCTTTGGGATCGCGATCATCGAAACCATGGGTCTGACAGAAACTGCTGCGCAGATTCTGTCCAACCCCCTGCCTCCCGGTGTCCGCAAGATCGGCTCTCCCGGCATCGCCTTTGGCAATGAGGTCACGACTCTGGATGCCCAGCTTCAGCCTGCCACTGATGGCCGCGAGGGGGAACTGGCAGTGCGCGGTCCCAACGTGATGCTGGAATACCTGAACAACCCGGAGGCTACGGCAGCCGCCTTTGCCCCGGACGGCTGGCTGCGCACTGGGGATCTGGGGCGGATAGACGGCGACGGCTACGTGTTCGTTACCGGGCGCCTCAAGGAACTGATCATCAAGGGCGGCGAAAACATTGCCCCGCGCGAGATCGACGAAGCCCTCTACTCCCATCCGGATGTGATAGAGGCCGCCGCCTTCGGGCGTCCCTGCAAAAGCTATGGCGAAACAGTTGAAGCCGCAGTGAAAATACGCGACGGTTCCGAGCTGACCGAATTGGACCTGATCGAAATCTGCCGGGCTCAGCTTGGGAAGTTCAAATCACCTGACGGGGTGCATTTTCTCAAGGAACTACCCAAAGGCCCATCAGGAAAAATCCAGCGGAACAAAATACTTGCGGCACTATCAAATGCCCGACACCATGTCTAAACTGCGCGTTCCGGCAGCGTCGCGGAACCGGGGCCAGGCACATTGAACAATGGCCGAACTGGGCAATTAATCGATCAGAAAAGTCAAATGAAGCCATTCCAGAGGGTGCTCTGAAATGGCTCTTCGTTTGGTCAGTCGCTGATTGCGCCCTCCTCGTCGCGGCGCTGGTGCATCTTGGCTTTGACACGCGCGCCGACAATCAGCGGCAGCACAAAGCCGATAATGGCAATGGCCCAGAGTGCGATGGACAGCGGGCTGTCAATCAGCGTCCACCAGTTGCCATTGTCGATTGTCACAGCGCGGCGCAGGTTGTTCTCCATCGAATTGCCCAGCAGGGTGCCCAGAATGATCGGCACCAGCGGCACATCCAGCTTGCGCAGCACCCAGCCCATCACCCCGAAACCGATCATCACCAGGAGATCGAAGGTGCTGCCCGAGATGCCATAGATACCGACAAAGCTGACCATCGCCACAATCGGCATCAGGATCCGCGACGGTATCATCAGCACACGGGTGAACAAGCCAACCATCGGGATGTTCATCGCCAGCAGCATGAAGTTGGCAATGAACAGCGCCGCGATCAGGCCCCAGACCACATCCGGGTTCTGGCTGAACAGCAGCGGGCCGGGTGTGATATTCAGCGCCAGCAGAACCGCCAGCAGAACCGCGGTTGTGCCCGATCCCGGCACACCCAGCGCCAGCATCGGCACCAGCGCGCCGCCGGCAGCTGCGTTGTTGCCGGCTTCAGGTGCTGCCACGCCACGCGGATCACCGGTGCCGAAGGTGCCTTCCTTGTCGACCAGTTTCTTCTCCATTGAATAAGAGATGAACGAGCCCAGCGAGGCGCCCGCACCGGGCAGAACACCGGCAATGAAGCCTAAAAAGGACGTCCGAAGCATGGTCGGGGTGGTCCGCCGGATCATTGAAACCGGCGGATACAGCTTGCCGATGGTCAGTTTACGCCCCGCAGCGTCGGATCCGCCGTGCCGGGTCTCCAGGAAGATAAAGACCTCAGACAGGGCGAACAGGCCAACGATGGCAACCAGGAAATCCAGCCCGTCATAAAGATGCACCTCACCAAAGGTGAACCGCGGCACGCCGGTCTGGGTATCGACGCCGATGGTCGCCAGGCCCAGGCCCAGCGCTGCGGCAAAGGCCGACTTTGCCTGATTTGTCGAAGAGACGCCGCCCAAGGTCATGAAGGCGAGCGCAAACAGCGCGAAGTATTCCGCCGGGCCGAACAGAAGGGCGATCTTCACCAGCTGCGGCGCCAGCAGGATCAGCCCCCAGGTGGCCAGGAAGGCGCCGACAAAGGACGCGATACCCGACAGCGACAGAGCTTCGCCCGCCATCCCTTTCTTGGCCATCGGATGGCCGTCCAAGCAGGTCATCATGGCCGGCTCATCCCCGGGAATATTCAGCAGGATCGAGCTGATGCGCCCGCCGTACATGGCGCCATAGTAGACGCTGGTCAGCAGGATCAGCGAGGGCGTCGCCCCAAGCCCCAGGGTAAAGGCCAGCGGGATCAGGATGGCAACCCCGTTCGACGGCCCCAGCCCCGGCAGCGCCCCCATGATGGTGCCCAGGAAACAGCCCAGCAGCGCGAGGCCGATGTTCTGCCAGCTGAGCGCGATGGCAAAGCCGTCGCCAAGATTTGCGAGAAGCTCCATGCGGCGCCCTCCTCAGAAGCCAAGCGGACCCTTGGCCAGCGACAGGCCGAGGATCAGGTGAAAGGTGACATAGATGCCGATGGAAGTGCCGGCGCCCACGGCCGCTGTTTCCAGCGGTCCCGATCCCAGGCGCCAGGCCAGATAGGCGGCGGCAAAGGCGGTAGCAATGACAAAACCCGCGACCGGCAGCATTTCAGCGTAGAGGATCAGCACCACCACGGCAGCAGCAACTTCTGCCAGACGTGCCAAGGCAGGCCAGTGCGGTTCAGGGTCCGGGCGCAGCGCGATCACGGCACCCGACAGGGCGAGGATAGCGGCAATGATCAGGGGAAAGGCCTTGGGGCCGACGGCATCGGAGAGAAAGCTTTCCTCAATCGCAAGCGCGGCAAAGACATAGCCGGCGGCAAGGATGATGCCGAAAACCCCGAAGATACGATCGCTCATGGCGGTCTCCAGTTCGGGTATTCAGGCGGGGCGGGCTGACAGGCTGCTGTGCCGGTCCGCCCCGCGGCAGGTTACTTGATGATCCCGATGTCCTTCGAAATCGTCTGAATCTGGGCAACTGAGCCGCTGACGAACTCCTGGAAAGCCGCCCCCTGCAGGTCCAGCGGTGCCAGGCCGTTGGCGGCCATTACCTCTTTCCACGCGTCAGACGCATAAAGATTACCGATCTTGGAAACCCATGCGTCATAGGCCTCGTCCGACATGCCGCCAGGCGCATAGAAGCCGCGCCAGTTGGCGCCGATTGCATCAACACCCTGTTCCTTGGCGGTCGGGAAGTCCGCAAATTCGCCTGGCAGGCGTTCCGGCGACAGCACTGCAATCACCTTGATGTCACCTGAATCCACAAACCCCTTGGCCTCGGAGATGTCGCCGGTGAAGGCCTGCACGGAACCTGCCAGCAACTGGGTCACGGCTTCGCCGCCGCCGTCAAAGGCGATGTATTTGACGCTGCGCACGTCCTCGATGCCATAGGCACTTGCCGCGATCAAAACCTTCAGGTGGTCCCAGCCGCCCACCGCAGAACCGCCCGCGACGGAGACCGAGGTTGGGTCTGCCTTGATGGTATCCAACAACTGCGGCAGCGTTTCGATTCCGCTGTCGGCAGACACCGCGATCACGCCGTAATCCGCGCCGATGGCCGCCAGCCAGCGCACCTGGTCCATGCTGTTGCCCGGATAGGCGCCCTGTGCCAGGCGGGTTGCAGTGGCGCTGGAAGCAGCAACGATCAGGCTGTTGTCGTCCGCGCGCTTGTTGACCACCTCGGCAAAGGCCACACCGCCGCCGCCACCAGCCAGATTCACCACCTGCATGGTCTTGTCGATCAGTCCCAGATCCTGCAGCGACTTGCCAACCTGGCGGCAGGTAAAGTCCCAGCCGCCGCCCGGGTTGGCCGGGGCGATGCATTCGGGGTTTTCCTGTGCCCGGGCCGCAAAAGCGGACAGCGACAGGGCGGCGGCGGCAAACAGGCCGCGGGTGACAGTGAATTTCATGCGTTCCTCCTCAGGTCGTGGCCGGCGCACTCCCAAGCACCGGAGATCGCCCGCAACAATTCGCTTTGGCAGCTCTGTTTCTGCGGGTTAGACATGTTTACCCATTGAAGCTGTCACCAACCTGTCGCCGGTTTCAGCAAAGCGGAGCGCCATTGAATGCGGGTCTTGATGGTTGAGGATGCAGAGGATCTGGCCGAGGGGGTGACCGCCCACCTGGCCCGTTCGGGAATTGCCTGTGATCTGGCGCCGGACATCGAAAGCGCCCGCGACTGCCGGGCGGTGCAGGCCTATGACGCGGTGATACTGGACATCAACCTGCCGGACGGCTCCGGCCTGTCGCTGCTGCGCGAGATGCGCCTGGCGGGCGACCCGGCCCCGGTGCTGATGCTGACCGCGCTGACCTCGGTGGACGACCGGGTGGCAGCGCTGGATCAGGGGGCGGATGATTACCTGGGCAAGCCTTTCGACCAGCGTGAACTGGAAGCGCGGCTGCGGGCGCTGGTGCGGCGCCAGATGGAGCGGAAGGATGAGCGGATCGTGCTGGGCTGCCTGGCTTTTTCGCCCAGCGACCGCAGCGCCCGGCTGGACGGCCGCCTGCTGGAACTGACCCGGCGCGAGGCCGCCCTGCTGGATATGCTGATCCGCCATCAGGACCGCTACCTGTCCAAAACGCGGCTTTATGACTCGCTCTATGGTTTCGACGATGCCGATGTGGGCGAGAACGCGATCGAGCTTTACATCGCCCGCCTACGCAAGAAGATCGCGGGTAGCGATGTCAGCATCAGCACCCAGCGGGGGGTCGGCTACCGGCTGCATCTGAATGGCTGAGCCGCGCCCGCCGCTTACGCTGGCGGCCCGGGTGCTGGGGGCGGTTCTGCTGATCCTGCTTCTCGGCGGCGTGCTGGTGTCCGGAAGCGCCTGGCTGAACGGTCAGCAGGCCGCGCGTCAGGCCTATGACCGCATCCTGCTGGGCGCGGCCAGAGATATCGCCGAGTCGGTCCGGGTCCAGGAGGGGGTCCCTGCCGCCGACCTGCCGGTTTCGGCTTTCCAGCTGCTGGCACAGGCTCCTGACGACCGCATCTATTATGCGGTGCATGGGCCCGGGCAGGCGTTCATAACCGGCGTTGATCCCGAAAGTGAAGTTCAGGTGCCGCCCCCCGGATCCGGCGGCCCGGATTACTTCGAGGCCCCCCTCAACGGCGAGCCCGCGCGCTTCGTCCGGATCACCCGCCGCTTCGCGGAGCGCAGCTTCTCCGGCCCCGTCGAGGTTGTGGTCGGCCAAACCCTGCGGGCGCGCAAGGCGATGACATCGGATCTGATGCTGGATGCGCTCCTACCGATGGCAGTCGCAGGTCTGGCGCTGATGGCAATGGCCTGGCTGGTGATCCGCACCGCATTGCGCCCGCTGGAGGACATCACCGACGATTTGGCGCGCCGCGACCCCTATGACCTGACACCAATTGCCACGGGCCGCCTTCCGCGGGAACTGCAGGTGGTGCTGGGCGCCATGAACCGGTTCATGGGGCGGTTGGACACTCAGGTCGAGGCGATGCGCAATCTGATCTCCGACACTGCACACCAGCTGCGCACGCCGGTGGCCGCAATGCGCGTGCAGGCGGAAACCGCGGTGGCCGAACCCGGCGAAGCCGCCCGCCGCCGCGCCCTGGAGCGGCTGCTGGCGCGCACCCGCTCGCTGGGCAGGCTGCTGGATCAGCTTCTAAGCCGTGCGCTGGTGGCGCATCGCACCGACAGCGCCCCGCGGCGGCCCGTCGACCTGCGCGAGGTCGCACTGGAGATCATGGAGCGCGATGACCACGCATTGCTGGCCCCCGGCAGCGACCTGCGGCTGGAGATCGGAGAGGACCCGGTGATGGTGCTGGCCGATGCCTTTTCCCTTGGCGAGGCGGCCGGAAATCTGCTGGGCAATGCGCTCAGGCACGGCACACCGCCGGTCGCCATAGGCGCAGAGCAGCGCGGCCGCGAGGCCATCCTGTGGGTGCGCGATGCCGGCCCCGGCCCGGCGCCCGCTGTTACGGAACAGCTCGGCAGCCGCTTCAACCGCAGCGCCGGCACCCAGGAGAACAGCACCGGCATCGGCCTGTCGATCGTGGCTTCCGTGGCCGCTGCCTTTGGCGGCCGGGTAGAGATGGCGAACGAGGACAGCGGCTTCCGCGCGGCCCTGGTTCTGCCCGCTGCGGAGGAGAAACCATGATGCGGGCCTGGCAGATGCTGTTGCTCATCGCCGCTCTGCTGCCGGTTCCCGCCGCCGCGCAGGAGGCGGCCGTGCGATACGGCAGCGGCCCGGTGCCTTTCCTGATCCGTTCCACCACCGACAACAGTGTCATCCAGCCGGTCATGGAACGCTTTGCGGAATTGAACCCGGATCTCACAATCACCTACGAGCAATGGGGCTCAAACGCTCTTTTTGCCAGGAGCCGCGCGGATTGCCGGGATGGCAGCCCGCCGGCCGACGCGGTGCTGTCCTCGGCCGTGCAGCAAATGGTCTGGCTGGTCAATGCGGCCTGTGCGCAACCGCACCGCTCGCCCGCAACAGTGGTACTGCCGCCATCGCGACGCTGGCGTGACGAACTGTGGGGGATCACCACCGAACCGGCAGTGATCGTCTACAACAAGCGGCTGCTTGATGGCGCCGATGTGCCGCGCAGCCGCTTTGCCCTGCTGGATGCACTGCGCGCCAAACCCGGCCTCTACCGCGGCAGGATCGCCACCTACGACATAGCCGCCTCCGGTCTGGGTTACCTGTTCGCCTACAGCGACAGTTTGGAAGCCACCACCTTCGGCGCGCTGATGGAGGGCTTTGCCCGGGTCGATGCCGTGGCCACCTGCTGTTCCGCCGAAATCATCGCTGGCGTTGCGGAGGGCCGGTTTCTGATCGCCTACAACGTCTTGGGATCCTATGTTGCCAACGCCTCCGCACCGGAGGTCGGCACCATTCTGCCAGAGGACTACACGCTGGTTCTGTCCCGTGCCTTTATGATCCCCAAGCACGCCGCACAGCGGGGCGCATCTGCAGAGCTGCTCGATTTTCTGCTGAGCGCCGAGGCGCAAGAGATGCTCGTCAAAGCCGGGCTCGTCGCCGTGATCGAGGAGACCGGCTCCGGGCTTACCGCCAGCGCCCGCCGATACATCCCTCTATCACCGTCCCTGCTGGTCGCGCTCGATGCCAACCGGCGCGCGCTTTTGCTCAAGTTCTGGAGCGATACCTTTGGCCAGGGCGCCACACCCTGAGCAGACTCAGGCCTTTTCACTCGCCGGAGTTCAGGCTGGGCTTTGAACTCCACGCCACTGGCGCCTCGATGCTGAAGATTTTCAACGTCCAGTGACTGACAGGACGCTGCCGCTGCGGCATTCGCGCGATTGCCTTCCGCGCGCAGCCATGCTGAGGTGCGCGCAACAGAAGACCTCTCAGGGAGACATACAGATGACCGACGCCCCGTCTTATGGGTTTGACACCTTGCAAATTCACGCCGGCGCCAAGCCGGACCCGGCCACCGGCGCACGGCAGACACCGATCTATCAATCCACCGCCTATGTCTTCCGCGATGCCGAACACGCGGCCGCATTGTTCAACCTTCAGGAAGTCGGCTTCATCTATTCGCGGCTGACCAACCCCACAGTTGCAGTACTGCAGGAGCGCCTTGCGACGCTGGAGGGCGGTGTCGGCGCAGTCTGCTGCTCCTCCGGCCATGCGGCGCAGATCATGGCGCTGTTCCCGCTGATGGGCCCGGGCTGCAACGTGGTTGCCTCGACCCGTCTTTACGGCGGCACCGTCACCCAGTTCAGCCAGACCATCAAGCGCTTCGGCTGGTCGGCGAAATTCGTCGACACCGACGACCTGGATGCAGTGAAGGCGGCAATCGATGAAAACACCCGGGCGGTGTTCTGCGAATCCGTGGCCAACCCAGGCGGCTATGTGACCGACATCCGGTCGCTTGCTGACATTACCGATGGCGCCGGCATTCCGCTGATTGTCGACAACACTTCCGCCACCCCTTACCTGTGCAAACCCATTGAACATGGTGCAACTCTGGTCGTTCACTCCACCACCAAATACCTCACCGGCAATGGCACCGTGACCGGCGGCTGTGTCATTGACAGCGGCCAGTTCGACTGGTCCGCGAATGACAAGTTCCCGTCGCTGTCGGAGCCGGAAACCGCCTATCACGGCCTCAAGTTCCATGAGACATTCGGGCCGCTGGCCTATACTTTCCACGGCATCGCAATCGGCCTGCGCGATCTTGGCATGACGATGAACCCGCAAGCCGCGCATTACACGCTGATGGGGGTCGAAACCCTGTCTCTCAGGATGCAGCGGCACTGCGAGAACGCCCGCAAGTTGGCCGAGTGGCTGGAGAATGACAGCCGCGTCGATTATGTGACCTATGCCGGGCTGCCCTCCTCCCCCTATTACGAGCGCGCCAAGGCCTGCTATCCCAAGGGCACCGGCGGCTTGTTCACCTTTGCCGTCAAAGGCGGCTATGAGGCCTGCGTCAAGCTTGTGGATTCGCTGGAGATTTTCAGCCATGTGGCCAACCTCGGCGATACCCGCTCGCTGATCATCCACTCGGCCTCAACCACGCACCGGCAACTGACCCCGGAGCAGCAGGAAGCAGCAGGTGCCGGTCCGAATGTGGTCAGGGTCTCCATCGGCATCGAAGATGCGGACGATCTTATCCGCGACCTGGATCAGGCACTGGCCAAAGCCTGCGGCTAAGGCCTGCCCCACCTTAAAGGAAAGGCCGGGCACCCAGCCCGGCCTTTCTGCGTTTGATGTTACTCGCTACCCGGCACAGTCATGTCGAACACAACTGAGACATTGTGGGTAAAACTCAGTTCCCCGGCCTCAATCGGCATCGCGTCGCTGCGGGCCATTTCCATGGCCATCATCGGACGGCCGCCGCCGCCGCCATGCTCTGTGATAGAGCGCACCGGGCCCAGTTCCATGCCAGCGGCATCCGCCAGCTGCTGGGCTTTGCGGATGGCATCTTTAACCGCCTCGCCGCGGATCTGGTCAATCACTGCGGCGGGATCAGACACCGCGAAACTCAAGCCCTGGAACCGGTTCGCCCCTGCAGCCAGAACCTTGTCCAGAACCGGTCCCAGACCATCCAGATCCCGGACCCGCACCATCAGCGTGTTCGAGGCCTCGAAACCGGTAATTTCGCGCCGCCCGCCACTGTCATAGGAACGGTCCTGCGACCAGACAGGGCGCATGGATATCTGCTGGGTCTGCATGTCCTCGGCGGCGATGCCGCCCTCCTTGAGCCGGGCGATCACCGTCCCCATGGATTGTGAGACTGCAGCCATGGCGGCAGCGGCTTCCTCGGCCTCCTCCGTCACGCCCAGAGTGATCGTTGCCAGTTCAGGCGGCACCTGCAGGGTGCTTTCACCGTTTACGGTAATCTGGCGCGGCGGCACGGTTTCGCTTGCGGCCAGAGCGCTTGCGCTCATCGATAGCATTAGCGCCGCTGCCAGAAGTTTCTTTGCCTTCATGCTGAAAAAGCTCCTTTTCCGAATGCCCTTTAGATGGGGACGGCAAACCGCCGCCCGCAAGAGCCAGAAGATGTCTTTTCCTTTAACTCGGCAGGTTCCTGCTTTAAGGTCCGCAGCAAAACACCGGGCGCGCTATGCGCCCCCGGGCAGTATGGATTTGGATGGTTTGACCCAAAGCATGAAACCGGCCTTTGCTCTTTCGCTTTCCGCCGACGGGATCGCATTGATCTACCGCGCAGAGGACGGCTGGAGGAGCGTTGCCAGCACTCCATTTGACACAGAGGACCTTCCCGCCGCATTGGCCGCAATCCGGGCTGATGCTCTGCGGCTGGCGCCGGACGGGATTTACAGCAAGCTGATCCTGCCCAATGACCAGATCCGGTATCTGAGCATTGAAACCGGCGGCCTGCCCGCCGGAGAACGGATCGCGGCGGCACGGCAGGCGCTGGAAGGCGCCACACCCTATCCGGTGGACGAACTGGCCTTTGATGTTTGCGCTGACGGCAGTGTAACCCATGTGGCCGCAGTGGCGCTGGAAACGCTGGATGAGGCCGAGACATTTGCGGTTGAGCATGGCTTCGGGCCTGTCAGTTTCGTGGCGGTGCCGGAAGACGGTGTTTTCCAGGGGGAGCCGTTCTTTGGCACCACCCGGGCGATCCGCGGAACCGAGGTCGAACCTGACAATACCGTGGTCAAAACAATCGGTGCGTTTCAGCTGCCCGATCCTGTGCCAGCCGATGATGTTGAAGACCCGGCTGATGCTAGACTTGAACCTGAAGAAGAATTCGTCTCAACCGCCTCTTCAGAGGAAGCTGCAGAAGCGGAAGAAATGTCTGGATCTGACGAGGAACCAGACACCCCGAAGACGCCCATCCTGCTGGAACGGCCGGATACGCCCAAGGAGGCGGAATCCGATCAGCCACCCCTTGCAGCGATGCCAGCAAGCGTACCGCCTGCACCGCCTGCCGCTTTCGAAACCGGCAGCACTCCAGCCCTGGAGGCCGCAAAGCCGGATATGCCAAAAGACACCAGCCCCCGGGTTCCGGCGAACTTGCAAGGAAGCGAAGCGAATTTCACTTCCAGGCCGCCGCCTGTGGCGAAACCATCGCCCTTGATTCTGACTGAAAGACGTTCAAGTGCCGCAAGTCCTGCAGCGGCGAAACCGCTAGGGCCGGCAAGCGCCGCTACCGCAGCGGAAAAGCCCGGACCAACGCGAACGATTCCGCCCGCACCGGCCGCCTTGCGCGCGCCGTCTCCTGCCGCGCCGGTCCAGCCGCCGAAAACTGCACCGAAACACAAAGCAGCACCCGGCGGCAAGCGGCGTTCACTTGGGCTTGCCTTGACAGCCGCACTGCTCCTGACGGCAGTGGCCGCTTGGGCGCTGTTCCGCGAAGACGGTTTTCTTGCCGCGCTGACGGAAACCGGCAACGATCTTTCCCCTGCCCCCACCATCAGCGGCAGCGAATCCGCTTCATCCCGGCTTTCCGGCGAAACCGGGCCTGCAGAGGATATTGCACCGCAGGTCAGCGTGCTGGCGGATCAGCCGGACCCAGGTCTCGCCGATACCGGCCTCCCTGAAGTCAGCAGTTCGGACGCGGAACCCACAGCAGAAGATGAAGCCGCTGCTGACGGCGTCGAGCCGCCGGAAGAAGGAACAGATACTGCCTTCCTGGATCCGGAGGCCCTGCAGCCTGGTGCCACAGACACGCAGGTTTCCCCCGAACTGGACGAACTGGCCCTGGCCGCACGCTACGCGGCGACCGGCGTCTGGCCAGTGGCGCCGGAACTCGGCGGCATCCCGGCAGCGGCCGGTCTGGAAGAGCTTTACACTGCGTCTGTCGACCGCACCGAATTTGCGGCTGACGCTGTGGCCCTGCCAGATCCCCGGTCCTATGATCAGGATGACGCGCCGTCTGCAGTTGCCTCCCCTGCCGCAGCAGGATCGGCCTTCGATCTGGACGCACGCGGGCTGGTCAAGGCAACACCGGAAGGGGCACTCAATCCAGATGGAATCACCGTTTTTCTTGGCCGCCCCAAGAAGGTTCCGCCGCCTGCGCCAGATCGCAGCGACCCGGCCGCCGAAGCGCTGGCAGAAGAACTCGCCCGAAATCAAGTTCTGTCGCGCAAGCGGCCCAAGGCCCGTCCTGCTAACCTTACGGAACAGGTTGAACGAACTCAGAACGGCGGCCTCAGCCGCGCCGAACTGGCCAGCCTGCGACCGCGTCACCGGCCCGCAAGCCTGAAACCGGCAGAAGAAGAACTACCCGTCACCGCGCAGGCCATCGCGTCCTCGGTCGTGCCGCGCGGCCGTCCTGCCAATTTCGCCAATCTGGTCGACCGCGCCCGCCGTAATGCGCAGAACCAAGTGCAGGTTGCCGCTGCCGTTCCTGCCGCCGCAGCGGCAACCCCGCCGCGCATTCCGACCAGCGCCTCTGTCGCCCGCCGCGCCACCGTCAGCAACGCCCTGAATCTGCGAAAGCTGAACTTGATCGGCGTCTATGGCACAGCCGCCAACCGCCGCGCCCTGGTGCGCCTGCCTTCGGGCCGCTACAAGAAGGTGCAAGTCGGCGATCGCATCGACGGCGGCCGGGTGATCGCCATTGGCGAAAGCCAGCTTCAGTATCAGAAAGGCGGCCGCAACCGCACCCTGACAATGCCCAAGGGCTAAAAGAGAAAACTGAACACACCAGGCATCCTGCGGCATTAGGCATCCCTGTTGCTGGCTGCATGGCAAGCAACAGCACTGTTGTCCGCCTGCAGGCGCCAAAGCCAGCATTATTCAGACGCAAGAAAGCCAGGCCTGCATGACAGACCCGGCTCAGTCAGTTCCTCAACCTGCGCTTATTCCGCGGCCTGGATCTCGCCACTTTCGATCTGCTCGCGCTCGATCGATTCAAATAGCGCTTTGAAGTTGCCCTCGCCAAAGCCGTCGTCGCCCTTACGCTGAATAAACTCAAAGAAAATCGGCCCGATCACGGTCTTGGAGAAGATCTGCAGCAGGATGCGGGTCTCGCCGCCGTCCACCACGCCTTCGCCGTCAATCAGGATGCCGTGCTTCTTCATCCGGTCGAGCGGCTCGTCGTGGCCCTGCACGCGCTCTTTGGACATCTCGTAGTAGGCGTCGTTGGGGCCAGGCATGAACTTCAGGCCCTTTTCTGCAATCGCATCGGTGCTGGCGTATATATCCTCGGTGCCAACCGCGATATGCTGAATGCCTTCGCCGTTGTATTTTTTCAGGTACGACACGATCTGCCCGGTTTCGCCGCGATCCTCGTTGATCGGGATCCGGATGCGGCCGCAGGGCGAGGTTAGCGCGCGGCTGAACAGACCGGTGAATTTACCCTGAATGTCGAAAAAACGGATCTCCTTAAAGTTGAACAACTCTTCGTAGAACTTGAACCACTTGTCCATGTTGCCCTTGTAGACGTTGTGGGTCAGGTGATCGAGGTAGTAGAAGCCGTCGCCGCGGGGTTTGGACTGCTTCAGCCACTCAAATTCCTCGTTGTAGGGCGAGGTGTCATAATACTGGTCGATGAAGTAGATCAGAGAACCGCCAATGCCCTTGATGGCAGGCACGTTCATGACCTTACCAGGGCCTTCGTAGGCTTTCGCGCCTTTGGACACGGCATGTTCAAACGCCTTTTGCGCATCAGCAACCCGCCATCCCATAGCCGGGGCGCAGGGGCCGTGTTCATCCACGAATTTTGCAGCAAAGCTCTTTGGGTCGGCATTCAGGATGTAGGTGACATCCCCCTGCTGCCACAGTTCCACCAGAGGCTGGCCCTTGCGGTGGCCCGTCAGTTCATAACCCATGCGGGTGAACAGAGCCCGCAGCTCTTCCGGATCCGGGCTGGCGAACTCAACAAATTCAAAACCATCCGTGCCAGCCGGGTTTTCCGGCGTGATTTCGGATTTCGGGGCGTTATGCGGGAAAGGACCCATCGCGCGTCTCCTTCATATCATTCGGGACAATGTGATTTCTTGAATCAAGAATACCGCATTCGTAGCGCAAATATTCCGCATACTTACGCACCAGAAGCTTGATGTATGCGCAATTGCCGCATAATTTTGCCCATTGAAAGGAATGCCGCGCATGATCGATCCGACCGACACCAAACTGCTCGCGGCTCTGCAGAAAAACGCCCACCTGACGGCTCAAGAACTGGGAGAGATGCTGAACCTGTCCCCCAGCCAAGCTGGCCGGCGGCGGCAGCGGCTGGAGGCAGAAGGCTACATCGAGGGCTACGCCGCCCGGCTCAACCCCGCCAGGCTGGGGCTGGCCGTTCAGGGATTCGTGCAGGTGCACCTGAGCAGTCATGGACCGGAACAGTCGAAGGGATTCGCCCGACTGGTGGCCAGCCAGCCGGAAATCACATCGGCCTGGACCATGACCGGCGAGGCCGATTACCTGCTGCGCGTCTATTGCACCGACCTTCAGGCACTGAACACGCTCATCCACGAAATTTTGCTGCCCCATCCCGGTGTTGCGAGGGTTCAAAGCCAAATCGTGATGGCACAATTAAAACGCGACGCGCCGCTGCCGACTTAACCAGCTGGGAAGGTTTTGGACTTAAAGGTGAACCGACGATCTATGTAACCCAAAGTGGAACCCTTCCGTGTCCTTTGTAGACCGCCGTGTTGAAACTCGCCCAACCAGCGGCGAGGCCCCGTTTGGCCTCAATGAGGTGTTTTTTTCCCGAACCGACAGCCGCGGGGTGATCCGGGCCGGCAACTATGTGTTCCGCCGCGTCGGCGCCTATCCCTGGGAAGAATTGATTGGTGCGCCGCACAAAGTGATCCGTCACCCGGACATGCCCAAGGGCGTATTCTCGCTGTTCTGGGATACCATCCAGCGCGGTGAAAGCATCGGTGCCTACGTTAAGAACAAGGCCAAAGACGGGCTTTACTATTGGGTCTTCGCCGTGGTGGTCCCCTGTCAGGACGGCTATCTGTCCGCCCGCATCAAACCAAGCAGCAAGCTGTTCGAAGACGTGCGCAGCCTATACGCCAAAATGCTGAAGCGCGAAAAGGAAGAAGGCGTCAAGCCGGAAGAAAGCGCCCAGCATCTGCTCGACTGGCTCAAAGGCCAAGGCTACGAGAACTATCATCAATTTGCAGCCCATGCTCTCAGCCAGGAACTGATCGCACGGGATCAGGGGCTGGGGAACCAGACGCATGCCCGGATTCAAGAGCTGTCAGGCATGCTGCAGGATGCCGAAAAACTGGCAGAGGAAACCGATGGACTGATTGCCGATTTCGATGCCATGCACACCATCCCGCATAACCTGCGGGTGCTGGCCTCACGCATCGAACCTTCGGGCGGCCCGGTGACAGTCCTGTCCCAGAACTATGGAGCCATGTCGCGGCAGATGTCCGATTGGTTCGGCGCCCACGTGATGGGTGAGAACAGCAACTTCGCCAAGATTAAGTCGTCGGTGAACGACAGCCTGTTTGTCGAAGGCATGGCGCGCGTGCTTATTGAATGCGACAACCAGCTTCAGAAGGAACGTCGCGAACTTGGCAACCCCGACATGGAATCCGAGCGCAAGATTCTGGGTGACTTGGTGAAGGAGCAGGTGAAACGGTCTGAGGACGGCATGAAGGAAGTGGATGAGGAAGCCGCACGCATCACTGGCGCCTGCCAGATCATGCACCGCCATTTCCTGGGCCTCAGCTCGACCAGGGTACTGCTCAAGATCGAAAGTGCGCGGCTTACGGATTCCGGCGAAACCCTGGCTGACATCATCGACCAGCTCGGCGGTTTCCAGGAACGGATTTCACGGCGGCTGGATAGGATCGCAAAACTCAGCGAAGACATCCGTATGCTCGAGCAGTAGCGCCACGCAGGCGCTCAATTGCCATAACAGCCTGCCCTGCCGCTCTAAAGCCATTGCCAAGGTACCGGCGGGCTTGCGATACCTGTTTTATGGAAGAGTTTTTCTATCAGGCAACCATTTACCTCGGTGCTGCGGTCATCGCAGTGCCGCTGGCGGCGCGTCTCGGTCTGGGGTCGGTGCTGGGGTATCTTGCGGCCGGAATCGCGATTGGCCCTGTGCTTGGCTTGACCGGCGCGGAAACTGAGGATCTTCGTCATTTTGCCGAGTTCGGCGTGGTGATGATGCTGTTCCTGATCGGGCTGGAGCTTGAACCCCGCGCGCTTTGGGCGATGCGGGACAAGCTGATCGGCCTGGGCGGCATGCAGGTTACCGCTTCGACAGTTGTTTTGATGGGCGCGGCGATGGCCATGGGCCAGCCATGGCATGTCAGCCTGGCGGTGGGCCTGGCGCTATCGCTGTCATCCACCGCGATTGTGCTGCAGACATTATCGGAAAAGGGGCTGATGCAGACCGGCGGCGGCCGCGCGGCATTCTCGGTGCTGCTGACGCAGGATATCGCGGTGATCCCGATTCTCGCCTTTCTGCCGCTTCTGGGCACTTACGCCATTCCGCAATTCTCTGCCGACGGCTCCATCAGCCGTGAAGCTGCGGGCGGGCATGGCGGCGGGCATGGCTCCTTGTCACTGGTAGAGGGGCTGCCCGGCTGGGCCGTGGCGTTGGTGACCCTGGCTGCGATCGCCCTCATCATCCTGGCAGGCATCTACCTGACCCGGCCTCTGTTCCGCTTCATTCACGCCTCCAACCTGCGCGAGATGTATACGGCACTGGCGCTGATGATTGTGGTTGGCATTTCCTTCGTGATGACCCTTGTCGGCCTGTCTCCGGCGCTTGGCGCCTTCCTGGCGGGCGTGGTGCTGGCCAACTCCGAGTTCCGGCACGAGATGGAAAGCGACCTCAACCCATTCAAGGGACTTTTGCTCGGACTGTTCTTCATCACCGTGGGGGCCGGCATCAATTACCGCCAGTTCCTGGCCGACCCCGGCGATCTGATCGGGCTGGCGCTGTTGGTGATCTTCGCCAAGGGGGTGGTGCTGTTTGCTGTCGGCCGTGCCTTCGGGCTGCGCCGGCGCCGGCTGTGGCTATTCACCCTCAGCCTGGCACAGGCCGGGGAATTTGGCTTTGTCCTGCTGGCATTCTCCACCCAGCTAAACGTTATTCCCGCGGCGCTGTCAGAGAAACTGCTGCTGGTGATCGCGCTGTCTATGCTGATCACTCCGCTATTGTTCATCGCCTATGATCTGCTGTCCAAGCGCATGGGAGAGCCGCTGCAGGCACCTGAACCGGACGAGATCGACGAAGAAGGGCCGGTGATCATCGCGGGCATCGGCCGTTTCGGGCAGATCGTCAACCGGCTGGTGCAGGCCAGCGGCTTCAAGACTGTTGTACTTGATCACGATATGGAAGCGGTGCAATTGATGCGCCGCTTCGGGGTCAAAAGTTTCCTCGGCGACCCCACCCGCCCAGAACTCCTGAAGGCCGCAGGCATTGCAAAGGCCAAAGTCTTTGTGGTGGCGCTGGACGACCCGGAAGGCGTGGTGAAGATGGTGTCTTATGTTCGCCGCGCCTATCCTGACTTGCACATCATCGCCCGCGCAAAGGATCGCAACCACGTCTACGAGTTGTACCAGGCTGGCGCCGACGACATCGTGCGGGAATTGTTCGACAGCTCAGTCCGCGCGGGCCGCTATGTGCTCGAAAACGTCGGCCTCAGCGAATATGAGGCGGCACAGGCGGCGCAGACCTTCTACAATCATGACCGCCAGAACCTGCGCGATCTGGCGCAGCACTGGATGCCAGGTGTGCCGGCCAGCCAGAACCCGGCGTATATTGAGCGGGCGCAGGAGCTGGAAAAAGCAATCGAAAGCGCGATCTTCGAGATGGCTGAAAGAAAGCGAAAGAGGTCGTCGGAAGCCGCAGAATAATAAAACCCCGGCATCAAGCCGGGGTTTTCCGTTTCATGGCATAGTCCAACGGATCAGCCGTCCGAGACCCCGGCCTCGGCAAACGTGGCCATGCCGCTGTGGCAGGCAATGGCGCCCTTCAAGATCTGGATCGCCAGCGCGGCACCGGACGCTTCGCCCAGGCGCAGGCCCAACGACAACAGCGGCTCCTTGCCAAGTTTTGCAAGCAACGCTGCGTGCGCGCCTTCCGCGCTTTGGTGGCCAGCAACCGTATGGTCCAGCGCGCCATCCGCCGTCTGCAGCAGGCACGCAGCCGCCGCACAGCAGATGAACCCGTCGAGGATCACCGGAATGCGCAGCACACGGGCCGCGGCTATGGCACCCGCCATGGCCGCAATCTCCCGCCCGCCGAGACAGGCCAGCGCATCCAATCCGTCGCGGATTGCATCCCCATGCAGCGCCACACCCTCGGCAACCACACGGGTTTTGTTGGCGAGACCCGCGTCGTCCACACCGGTGCCGCGGCCGGTCCAGTCCGCGGCCTCACCGCCGAACAACGCGCAGGCCAGGGCTGCTGCCGGGGTGGTGTTGCCGATCCCCATTTCGCCAACCACCAGCAGATCCGCAGACGGATCCACAACGTCCCAGCCAGTCTTCAGCGCCGCCAGCAAATCTTCCTGGCTCATCGCGGCGCCTTTTGTGAAGTCGGCGGTCGGGCGGTCCAGCTCCAGCGCATGCACGTCCATACGGGCCCCGGCCAGCTTGGCCAATTGGTTGATGGCAGCGCCGCCGTGCTCAAAGTTGATCACCATCTGCGCCGTCACTTCTGCCGGGAATGCCGAGACCCCCTGCTCGATCACTCCATGATTGCCGGCAAACACAATCACCTGGGGTGCTGTGATTTCAGGCCGGTCGCTGCCCCGCCAGCCGCTGTACCATACCGCCAGATCCTCCAGCCGCCCCAGTGCGCCCGGCGGTTTTGTCAGCTGGCCATTGCGTGCCGCCGCACCGGCGACAGACGCTTGGTCCTGGGCAGGCGCGCCAGCCAGTGCGGCGCGGAAATCATCAAGGGAGGAAAGCTGTGGCAGCATGTGAAAGCCTCGTTGCATCTGAGTGGTGGACGCGGATAAAGCGGATGGACCCTCTTTAACCGCTAGCAGCCCCGCCGCAAGCACTGCAATAGGCCCGCGAATGCCAAAAAACGACATACTGCCAAAAGACATCCTGCTGGCACTGGTGCTGCTGACCCGGCTGCCGCTGCCGCAATTGCCGCCGCAAGCATTCCAGCGGCAGGCCAAAGCGGTTTGGGCCTTTCCGCTGGCAGGTCTCGCTGTTGCACTGCCCGCAGCACTGCTGGCCTCTCTGACGCTGGCTGCGGGACTGCCCGCACAAGTGGCAGCCGGTCTGGCTTTGGCCACACAGATCCTTCTGACCGGCGCCATGCATGAGGACGGGCTGGCAGATACTGCTGACGGGTTGTGGGGCGGGTTCAACCGCGAGCGGCGGCTTGAGATCATGAAGGACAGCCGCATTGGCGCCTATGGGGTGATTGCGCTGATCCTGGGGCTGGGCCTGCGCTGGAGCGCCCTGTCCGCACTGTTTGCAGCTGCTGGGGTCTGGCCGCTGCTGGTGCTGGCGATGATGAGCCGAGCGGTGATGCCCGCGCTGATGGCGGCTCTGCCCAATGCGCGGGCGGCGGGTCTGTCGCAGGCGGTGGGCCGCCCCCACGCCCTGCCCTGCCTTCTGGCGGCCGTTCTGGCAGTCGCCCTGTCGCTGCTGCTGATCGGCGGTGCGGCCATTGGTGCGGCCCTGGCAATGGCTACTGCCACAGCCGGGCTGGGCGCGCTGGCGAAGGCCAAGATCGGCGGCCAGACCGGCGACATCCTGGGAGCATCTCAGCAAATTGCCGAAATTGCCGGCCTGCTCAGCCTGCTTGCTATCTGCCGTTAATCCGCCTTCAATAAAGAAAAGGCCGCGCCCTCACAGGCACGGCCCTTCGGTTTTGGATCGGCGCGGGGATTAGGCAGCGCGGGAGGTGAGGACCTCATCCACCTGCTTAGCAGCCGCAATCTCATCATTACCGGAAACGGCAGCCACTTCACGGGTCAGGCGCTCCAGTGCGGCCTCGTACAGCTGACGCTCGGAATAGCTCTGCTCGCGCTGGTCGTCGGTGCGGTGCAGGTCGCGCACGACCTCTGCGATGGAGATCAGATCGCCAGAGTTGATCTTCTGCTCATACTCCTGGGCGCGGCGCGACCACATGGCGCGTTTGACCTTGGCCTTGCCTTTCAGCGTTTTCATCGCCTGGGCAATCACGTCCGGCGAGCTCAGCGAGCGCATGCCCACTTCGGTCGCCTTGTTGGTCGGCACCCGCAGGGTCATCTTGTCCTTTTCAAAGGTGATCACGAAAAGCTCCAGCGCAAAGCCGGCCACTTCCTGCTCCTCAATTGAGATGATCTGGCCGACGCCATGCGCCGGGTAGACCACATAATCATTGGGGCGGAATTCGAGCTTCTTCGACTTGGTCATACAGGTTCTTCCTCACTCATGGCCGGGCGGCACCGGCACTGTGGCGGAAAAAATCTCCAGTCCCGGTCAGTTCAGTTTGACCAGCTCTCAGGACACTTTCTCCGCAGAAATACCGCCCATTATGCGCGCCACTGCTACGGCGCACCGGGGGCGGACTCCGATTGTTTATGTCTATTGTGGTTTAAGTATACCATAAAAAAGGGCCGCCTGAAAGGCGGCCTGCTGGCAAGGGGCTGTGAAAACCCGAAGCAATACGGCGGTTTTCCGCACAAATGCGGCATTGCCGTGCGAGGCAGAGAATCAGCCGCCTTCGCCGGGCGCCTCGGAGAAATACTTCTCCATCTTGCCTTCTTCGCCGTCGCGCTCCTCATACCCGGGCATCGGGTCTTTCTTGGACACGATGACCGGCCACAGCTCGGCGTATTTGCGATTGAATTCAACCCATTTGTCCATGTCCGGCTCGGTATCCGGGCGGATTGCGTCAGCCGGGCATTCCGGTTCGCAAACGCCGCAGTCGATGCATTCATCGGGATGGATCACAAGGGTGTTCTCGCCCTCATAGAAACAGTCCACCGGGCACACCTCGACACAGTCGGTGTATTTGCAGGCGATGCAGTTTTCCGTCACGACATACGTCATTGTACCGAGTCCCGTTTTCCGTTTGCGCCTAGCTAATCCAGACGCGGCTGCACTTCAAGGCGTCAAAAGCCCTCGGGCTTGCGGGTAAGATCAAGCGCCCTGCGGGCTTTTTTGTCCGGACGGCCTTTTCCCTCGAACTTTGGGTTAGCTGGAACTTTTTCCTGCTTTTCCGTCATGTCTGAGTACAGCGCCTGAGCCTCCGGCGCCGGTCCGCGGCGCTCGCCTATGGCCTCGACCCGAACGACGCGGATCACTTTGGCCTGGGCGAAGGTCAGAACGTCACCCGGGGCGACGTTCTGAGCCGGTTTCAGTGCCTTGCTGCCGTTCAGCCGCACATGACCCGCGCTGACTTGCCTAGCGGCCAGGCTGCGGGTCTTGAAGAACCGCGCATGCCACAGCCACTTATCGATGCGGATCTTGAGCGCGCCGTCGGCCATGGCGCGATCAGTCGCCCTGCTTCAGCCCCATCAGCGCTGCGGCAAAGGGGTTGTCAGGATCGATCTGCTTTTCCTTCTTGGCAGGGCGCGAGGAATAGGTCTTGGCCCCCTGATCCTGGCGCGGACCGCCCTTGCGGCCCGGTTTGCCCCGGCCGCCATCACGGTCGCCGCCTTTTGCACCGCGCGGCTTACCCTTGCTTGCCGGCTTGCCATCGCCTTGCGGGCGGCGGTTCTGCTGGCGCTGACCGCCCTGGCGTCCGCCACGGTTGCCGCCCCAGGTGAAGGTAAAGAAGACCTCGACCTCAGGTTCTGCATCTGCATCAGCAACTGCGTCAGCCTTGGCTTCAGTTGCCTCTTCAACAGGTGAAGCCTCAGCCTCAGCCGGTGCTTCCGGAGTTTCCGCAGCAGCTTCGGCAACGGGGACTTCAGCAGCGGTTTCTTCTGCTGCAGGCGCCTCTTCAACCGCTTCAGCAGGTTTCGCCTCAGCCTCAGCCGCAACCGGCTTCACCTTTTCGCGCTCACCCTTCTCAGCCTTATAGCCCAAGCCCTGCATCAGGTCGGCAAACTGTTCCAGCGTCATGCCGGTGATCGACAGCATGTCGGCCTTGGCTTCAAAGCCGCCGCGGCTGTCTTCGCTGCGCAGCATGTCTGCAAGACGCTCCAGCATGTCGATGCGGATCATCCGCTCGCCTGCCGCGCGGTAGCCGGACATGGTGTCATAGCCCTCGGGCGCATCCTTGATGGACGGCACGGTGACCAGCCCCGGGGGCGGTGCCTCCGGGAAGTCCTGCAGGCCATTGGCCAGCGACCACAGCACCAGGCGCAGACGGGTCGGCGCCGGCTTCAGCAGCAGCGGCATGAAAATGGTGAACTGACCGAAACGGATGCCATGTTTGCGCAGCGCGCCGCGGGCGTCCTGGTCCAGGTCCTTCACCTCTTGCGCAACGCTTGCACGCGGCAGCACGCCGAGGTTCTCGACCATGCGGAAGGCAAAGCCGCGCGCGAGGCCGGTCAGTTCTTCGTCTTTCTGCAGATTCAAAAGCGGCTCGAACAGCGCGTTGATCTTTCGGGTGATGAAATGCAGCAGGCGGCGTTCAACCTTCTGGGCCACATCCGGCCCTGCGGCCTCATCCACGAAAACCTCGATCTGCGGGTTCAGCGCATCGGCGCCGGCAACCAGCTTACCCACCGCATGCTCGCCCCACATCAGGCCGCCCTGCTCGGTAAAATCGATCTCGGTATCGGGCGCGTTATAGAACCGGTCCGCACGCAGATGGAATTGCGGCGCCAATGCCTGCAGCGAGGCCGCCTTGAGGGCCTTTGCCTCGGTGCCTTGCGCAGCTTTGTCCGGGCTGAACCGGAACCCCTCCAGACGGCCGACGAATTCGCCTTCGACCGTCACTTCACCCTTGTCATTCACTTCGGCCAAAAGGGCCTCCTTCTGTTTGAGCCGCCGCAACAGCACAGACGTGCGCCGGTCCACAAATCGCTGAGTCAAACGCTCATGCAGAGCATCTGACAACCTGTCTTCTACAGCGCGCGTCTCCCCGCGCCAATGGCTTTCGTCACGCAGCCAGCCATTCCGCTGCGCGACATATGTCCACGTCCGGATAAATGCCAGACGCTTGGACAATGTGTCGATGTTTCCATCGGTGCGGTCAATCCGCTTTATCTGGCGGGCCATCCAGTCGTCCGGCACCACTCCGCCGCCGTGCAGATGCTCGAAAATCACCCCCAGAAGCGACGTGTGTTCGGCATGGCTGATACCGCGGAAATCCGGGATCCGGCAGACGTTCCACAGCAGTTTCACCGACTGCGCGTTGGTGGTGCGCGAGATGACGGCGGATTCCCGCGACAGCATCTTCAGCGCGCCCAGATCATCGGCTTCACGCGCCTTGATCAGGTTCTCGTTCGAGGGGCTTGATTCGAGCGAGTTGATCAGCGCCTCAACCGAGCCGAATTGCAGATCGGCAGAGCGCCAGTTGAGTTTCTTCAGCGGCGTGAACTGATGGTTCATGATGGCCGATGCGGTGCCCTCATCCAACGGCCGTGCATCACCGGTTACGCCAAAGGTACCGTGGCTCATCCCTCTGCCGGCGCGGCCTGCGATCTGCGCCAGTTCATTGGGAGCCAGCGGCCGCATCCGGCGTCCGTCGAACTTGGTGGTGGAAGAGAAAGCCACATGGTCGATATCCAGATTCAACCCCATGCCGATGGCATCGGTCGCCACAAGGTAATCAACTTCACCATTCTGATAGAGCGCCACCTGCGCGTTGCGTGTCCGGGGGGAGAGCGCCCCCATCACCACCGCTGCACCGCCTTTCTGGCGGCGGATCAGCTCTGCAATCGCATAGACATTATCAACCGAAAACCCGACGATTGCGGTGCGGGGCGGCATTCGGCTTATCTTTTTCGAACCTGTATAGACTAGATCGGACATCCGGTCGCGACGGACGAATTCGACACCCGGCACCAGCGCCGAGATCGGTCCGCGCATGGTGTCTGCGCCCAGAAACAGCGTCTCATGAGTGCCGCGGGCGCGCAGCAGCCGGTCTGTGAACACATGGCCGCGCTCCGGGTCGGCGCAGAGCTGAATTTCGTCGATGGCCAGGAAATCGCAGCCCATGCCCTCCGGCATCGCCTCCACGGTGCAGATCCAGTACTGCGCCCGCGGCGGCACGATGCGCTCCTCGCCGGTGACCAGCGCCACGACTGACGGGCCGCGCGCCGCCACCACCTTGTCATAGACTTCCCGCGCCAAAAGGCGCAGCGGAAAGCCCATCACCCCGGTGCGGTAGCCCAGCATCCGTTCGATGGCATAGTGGGTTTTGCCGGTGTTGGTCGGGCCCAGAACGGCCACGATCCGCGATGCGCTTGCCATAACTTCAGCCCCCGCGCCCCAGCGGGGCTTACAGTTCCCTGCCCTCAACCGAGGGCCTCAGACGTTCGAGGGCGCTGCTTACTTCCTCGTGGTGCGGATGTATAGCCTTGGCGCGCTGGTAGGCCTCATAGGCGCGCTCCGGCTGGCGGAACTGCTCAAACACCACGCCCAGCGCATAAATCGCGTTGTAATCCTGCGGGTTCAGCGCCAGTGCCCGTTCCAGGTCCGCGATAGACGGCCCGTAGAGCCCGATCTCGAAATAGACCCGCGCGCGTTCATACCAACCGCGGGCAAAGCCAGGCGCGTGATCGGTCAGCGCGGTCAGATGCTCCACCGCCTCCTGCAGGTCCCCGCGCTCCATCGCATCGCGCCCCCGCCGCAGCAGCAGGTCCATTGAAGGAGAGCCGCTTCTTGCCCACAGCGCCTGCAACTCGCGGTCAATCGCGGCGGCCTCAGACGCTTCCGCCTGCGCCAGGTCCTGCAGCAGCACGTCGGCGGACAGCACCTGCGCAGCGCTGCCGAAGGGCAGGCACAGCGCAGTCATGGCCGCCGTTGCCGCCACGATAGCTTTGAGCTTTGGGAAATTTGCCACCATGATGCTCCCAGTGTAATCCCGCGCGCTACATTTACCAGTAATAGCTGCTATGGCTTCACAGGTTTGTGCTATAAGGCGCGCAAAACAGATTGAGGATCAAGATGAGCGTTACCCTTGAACAGGCAGCTGAGGCCCTGAACGGCAAACTGGATGCAGGCGAATTCACCGCCTCCGCCAAATTCCAGATCGAAGGCCTGGGCGCCATCATGCTGGACGGCTCCGGCGCCCGCGTCGCCGATGAAGAGGCCGACGTGACCATGTCTGCGGACGCCGACACCTTTCAGTCGATCCTTGAGGGCGAGCTGAACCCGACCGCTGCGTTTATGTCCGGCAAGCTGACCATCGACGGCGATATGGGCACGGCGATGCAGCTCGCCTCTGCGCTGGCCTGATGGACGGCGCTCCGGTGGACCTCCAGCCCGCCCCCTTGTTTGCGGAGATCGCGCAGGGACCGGCAGGCGGCGAAGCCCACTGGGTGCACACCTCAGATGGCCTGCGCATCCGTGCAGGCCATTGGCGTCCGGAGGGGAAGGCAAAGGGCACGGTCCTGCTGTTCCCCGGACGCACGGAATATATCGAGAAATACGGACCCGCCGCGGCCGAGTTCGCCGCCCGCGGCTATGCCACCCTGACCGTGGACTGGCGCGGCCAGGGGCTTGCCGGGCGGATGCTG
This sequence comes from Leisingera sp. ANG-M7, assembly GCF_000813965.1. GTDB lineage: Bacteria > Pseudomonadota > Alphaproteobacteria > Rhodobacterales > Rhodobacteraceae > Leisingera. Next base: position 711,257 of record NZ_JWLI01000001.1, read on the forward strand.
GCAGAACGCAGACTGGGCCACGTCGGCCATTTCACTGATTTTCAGAAAGATGTGCAGGCGCTCGCCACTCTGGCCAAGCAGCTGGACCTGCCCCGGCCCTGGCACCTAGTTGGACATTCGATGGGAGGCGCCATCGGCCTGCGCGCCCTCATCGAGGGTCTGGACGTCAACTCCTGCTGCTTCACCGGCCCGATGTGGGGCATCCAGATCCCGCCGCTGATGCGCCCGCTGGTTCGCGCCCTAGGCGGCATCGCGCCATTTCTGCGCCTGGACGAACGGCTGCTGCCGACCACCGCGCTGGAGCAATACGTGCAGATCACCCCGTTCGAGGGCAACACACTGACCACCGATCCCGAGATGTACAAGCTGATGCACGCCCAGCTGGCAGCCCAACCGGATCTGGCGCTGGGAGGCCCCACCATCCAATGGCTGCGGGTCAGCCTGGAGGAATGCGCGAAACTGGAACAGATGCCCTCACCCGCCCTGCCCTGCATCACCTTCCTCGGCACCGATGAACAGATCGTCAGTCCGGCAGCGATCCGCAGCCGCATGGACCGCTGGCCGGGCGGTGAACTGGACCTGATCAAGGGCGGCCAGCACGAGGTCATGATGGAAACCCCGGAAATCCGCGCCCATGTGTTTTCCCGCATGTGCCGCTTGTTTGATCAGTACAGCAGCTGACCCCCGTTGCCTGGGCTGCGTACGCCCTGTTTACGTGCTCATTACCTGAATATGCCATTCTCTTGCGGCCCGGCATCCGCCTGCTTGTGATCCCGCAAGCACGCCCTTAGATGTTGGATCAAAGAATTTCTCATGACAGGAGCCCCCATGTTCCAGCTTCCCTTCCCCGTCCGCGACGCAAACGCCACTGCCGGTTCCGGCGGCCTTGGCGATCTGCCGGAATGGGACCTCAGCGATCTGTATGCGTCTGAGGACGCCCCCGAACTGGCCCGCGACTTGGAATGGCTGGAAAAGGAATGCGCTGCCTTCGCCGCAGATTACGAGGGCAAGCTCGCTGATCTGGATGCGGACGGGCTGCTGACCTGCGTGCAGCGCAACGAGAAGATCAACAACATCGCCGGCCGCCTCATGTCCTTTGCCGGCCTGCGCTATTATCAGCTGACCACCGACGCCGACCGCGCGGCCTTCCTGTCCGATTGCCAGGAGAAGGTCACCATCGCCACAACTCCGCTGGTGTTCTTCACGCTGGAGCTGAACCGGATCGAAGACAGCGTGATGGACGCGCATCTGGCCGCCAACGCCGAACTTGCCCGTTATGACAGCGTGTTCCGCCGCATCCGCGCAATGAAACCCTATCAGCTGTCGGATGAGCTGGAGAAGTTCATGCACGACCTCGGCATCGTCGGCGACGCTTGGGAAAAGCTGTTTGACGAGACCATCGCGGGCCTGACCTTCACCGTGAACGGCGAAGAGCTGAACATCGAAGGCACCCTGAACCTGCTGACCGAACAGGACCGCAGCAAACGCGAGGCCGCAGCGCGCGAGCTGGCGCGCGTCTTTGCCGAGAACATCAAGACCTTTGCCCGCGTCCACAACACCCAGGCCAAGGAAAAGGAAATCATCGACCGCTGGCGCGGCATGCCCAGCCCGCAGACCGGCCGCCACCTCTCCAACGACGTGGAGCCGGAAGTGGTCGAAGCCCTGCGCGAGGCCGTGGTTGCCGCCTACCCCAAGCTTTCCCACCGCTACTACGAGCTGAAGCGGAAATGGCTCGACCTCGACGTGATGCAGGTCTGGGACCGCAACGCGCCGCTGCCGCTGGAAGACACGCGTACTATTGGCTGGGACGAGGCGGAAAAGACGGTGATGGAGACCTATAACGCCTTTGATCCCCGCATGGGCGAGATTGCCGCGCCGTTCTTCTCCGATGGCTGGATCGATGCGGGCGTGAAACCCGGCAAAGCCCCCGGCGCCTTTGCCCACCCCACCGTCACCAACGTGCACCCCTATGTGATGCTGAATTACCTCGGCAAGCCGCGCGACGTGATGACCCTGGCGCATGAGCTGGGCCACGGGGTGCATCAGGTGCTGGCGGCGGAACAGGGCGAAATGCTCTCCTCCACCCCGCTGACCCTGGCGGAAACCGCGTCCGTGTTCGGCGAGATGCTCACCTTCCGCAAGATGCTCGACAAGGCCGAAACCAAGGAGCAGCGCAAAGTGCTGCTGGCGGGCAAGGTCGAGGACATGATCAACACAGTGGTCCGCCAGATCGCGTTTTATGACTTCGAGTGCAAGCTGCACGCTGCCCGCGCCGAAGGCGAGCTGACCCCGGATGACATCAACGCCATCTGGATGTCGGTGCAGGCCGAATCCCTGGGCGAAGCGTTCGAGTATATGGAAGGCTATGAAACCTTCTGGGCCTATATCCCGCACTTCGTTCACTCACCCTTCTACGTCTACGCCTATGCATTCGGCGACGGTCTCGTGAACGCGCTTTACTCGGTCTACGCGTCAGGTGCCGAAGGCTTCGAAGACAAGTATTTCGAGATGCTGAAGGCTGGCGGCTCCAAGCACCACAAGGAGCTGCTGGCGCCCTTCGGCCTGGATGCCACCGACCCCAAGTTCTGGGACAAAGGCCTCTCCATGATCTCCGGCTTCATTGACGAGCTGGAAGCGATGGAAGACTGATGCCGATAGCCTTGCGCCCGGTGTCCCGCGAGGAATTTGATCTGGTCGCCCATATTCAGGTGGAACCGGATCAAATCCGTTTTTCCGGCACCGTGGCGCAGGCCTTTGAAGAAGATGAGGACGGCGTGGATTTTCATGCCATCCTCAACGGCAACCGTGCGGTTGGCTTCTTCAAGACCGACCGGCTGTATCACGAGACCTATGATTTCGCCGGGGCGGATGACCTGGGCCTGCGCGGCTTCATGATTGACCACATCGCGCAGGGTAAAGGCATTGCGACCGCCGCCGTCGCGGCCCTAAAAGCATATCTGCCCACCCACTACCTGGACCACCGCGCAGTAGTTCTGACAGTCAATATGCAGAACCCCGCCGCTGTCCGCTGCTACCTGAAGGGCGGGTTTGAGGATACAGGAGGCATCTACCCGTACGGCCTTGCCGGACCCCAGCACATCCTGCGGATGGCTTTGACGAAACATCCCGAGACTCAATGAAACGCATTCAAAAATTTAAAAAGGCAATATTTTAAATATACTTCCATATAGTTATCGCGACCCTGATTTCGGCGATGTCCGTAAAACCGCTTATGGCCGACGGCATTGAAGGAACATGGGAATGCAAAATTGGAAGCGCAGTTAAGACAACAATCACCTACACCGACGATGGCTTTTTCACATCAAGCTTTGCTGGAGATGGGATCAGACAGGGAGTGCGTGTCAAATCCGCAGGGCAGGTCTCTGGGATATGGTCCCTATCCCAGGACAGCCTGATTGAACACACTAATCACGCTGAATTGACAGAGTTCAAGGTATTCGGAAAGGAAAAGCAAGAATTGGACGAGGCAAATGCGTTTCTAGATGACCTGATAGGTCAAACCAACGTTTCGGATGTTCTAAAACTTAACCGTCGGCAGATATTGCTTCAGGATGCCCGAAACCGTGTCCACTGCAAGCGATTACAGTAGGAAACCTTGGTTTCTTGGGCATTGGCTGATTACCAGGCGCTCAAAGCCAAAGGCAGCCCCCCGCATAACTCGGGAGGCCGTTTAGTATCAAGCGAGCCGTCTACTGATGCGGGAAGTAATCCTCGCAGTCGCCGTCGCGGTACACATCCGCGGTGCAGCAGTGCAACCCGCCGCCAAACGCATAGGCGTCGCGCAGCTCGACCTCGACCACTTCCATGCCCAGCTTGTCCATCTGCTCAGCCTGATAGACCTCTGATTTTTCGACGCAGACGGTTTTCGGGTCCAGCACCAGCACGTTCATGCTGAGCCAGGTGGAGGAATAGCACAGCGGCGGCGGGGTGTTGTGGGCGGGCTGAGCCGCATCAACAATATCCCAGCCGTTCTTGTTGAACATCGCGCGCTGCTCCTCCGGCAAGCGGCGCTGCGGGTTGTTCAGGATCAGACCCGGGCGCAGAGGCGTGAAGGTCGCGTCGATGTGGATCGGATAAGGGTCGCCCGGGAAATTCACTGTGTGCACCCGGTGATCCGGGAAGTGGCGGCGCAGCCATTCGATGCCTTTGAGGTTGGTGGTGAAGCCATGCTGCACGACCAGATCCTTGCCGAACCGCAGCACGTCAGCGGCGTCGAACAGCGGCTCTTCCTCAGTGGTGACAAAGAACTTCTCTGCCGCCCATTCCAGGCGCTTGGCGACACCGATTTTGTCGCTGAGGTAATCGGGGTGGTAGTCGGCATCCGTCAGGCGCGGCTTGGGGGCTGCCTCGTGGCGAAAGTTCGGATCCTCCTCCCAATACTGCTTCAGCAGCGGCCGGTAGTTCAGGTATTCGAACCAGCGGCAGCGGTAGGACATGGTTGCTTCCAGCATCTCATGGCCGACGGTCAGCAACACGTCGCGCGGCGGCATGCACCCGAACTGGCTGTCGGTGTGGAAGTCCGGAGTCGTCACCGGCTGCGAATGGTCGATGGAGACCGGGCGGTCCACCCGGATATCCCGCTTGCGCAGCTGATCGGCGAAATTATCCAGCAGTTCGTTGGCGCGGTCGATGGCTTCCTGCGGGCGGCGCCCCCACTGGCCGCGCATGTCGCTGTCTTCCGGCACCTTGGCATCCAGCGCGGGCTCTTCCGGCGGGATATGGCAATCATCAGCGCGGCCCACGATCACATGGCGCAGCGTGTCCCATTCATTCCAGCTTTTGACTTCAGTTTTCTCCGGCGACCAGGCCATGGATGCCTCCATTGTTAGGGAGGCAAAGGCGGGGCCTTCAATCTCCCGATTGAAAGTCCCGGCGTACAGGAGCGTGGGTTGCGGGCCAGAGCAGTCAGCTCTGCAGCGACGCCATCGCCAGTCAGCCCGGCACTGGATATAACATCAGCAATGAGGCCGGGGAAGATGTTTCAACCCCCAGGCCCAGACCCGGGCTATTTCAGCTGGCTGTCCTTGGAACCGCGCCGGTTGATGCCGCCGCGGGCCTGATGGGCGCTGTCACGCTCCTGCTGGCAGTCGATGCATAGCTTGACACCGGGAAGGGCGATGCGGCGCTTTTCCGGGATTGGCTCTTCGCATTCGGCACAATGGGTCAGGCTTTCGCCGACAGGGCGTTTCTGCGCCTTCATCCGCGCCAGCTCGTCGTTGATCGAGGCTTCGATCTGCTCATTCACCGCGCCGTCCTGCGCCCAGCCGCCAGCCATGTCCCTTCCTCCTGTACCAGAGGGAATGAATTTAGGGCCGGACGGATAGTCTGGCTAGGGCCAGTCCGCTCCAATTTCCGAGTAAATCTATCAACTATTTGATTTTATTGCATTTTCCATTGACTGCCGCACCCTAGGCAGTTACACAGAATGCAGAAATTGCAAGCAAGCCAGAATCAGCAGGCCGCAAGCAGCCAGCGCTCCAGCCACCCGTCAGGGCAGCCAGACAGCAAGCATCGCCAGCAACCAGAGTGATTTCAGCCAGCCGCGCCTAGAGTATTCAGCCAGCAATTCTGCCAGCCCTCCCCATTCAGCCGCGCACCCAGCTTTTTGCCAGGCCCGTGCCAGACAGGTTTTCCCGCCAGCATTTGCCAGCAAGGCAGGTCAGCACATCTGACCAAATGTTTCGCGCGCGAAACATTACGGCAGAACCGCTGCCGTAAAGCCAGCATCATTGTCAGGTGACAAAAAAGGCGGTGCACAGCACCGCCTTTCATTCTTTCGGACTGACGCTGGTTCAGGCGCCGTTCAGCATGCCCTTTTCCATCGCCAGGTCGCGCATCTTCTTCTGCAGCTTTTCAAACGCGCGCACCTCAATCTGGCGGATCCGTTCGCGGCTGACATTGTACTGGGTGCTCAGGTCCTCCAGCGTGACTGCCTGATCCATCAGCCGGCGCTGGGTCAGGATGTCCTTCTCGCGGTCGTTCAGCACGTCCAGCGCCTCGGCCAGCAGCTCGCGGCGGGCCTCCAGCTCATCGCGGGCTTCATAGTCGCCGGCCTGGTCGGCATCTTCGTCCTCCAGCCAGTCCTGCCACTGCATGGTGCCTTCGCCCTCAGAACCAACTGTGGCATTCAGCGACGCATCGCCGCCGGACATGCGGCGGTTCATCGAGATCACCTCATCCTCGGTCACACCGAGGTCCGTGGCAATCCGCGCGACGTTTTCGGGGCGCAGGTCGCCCTCCTCCAGCGCGCCGATGCGAGCCTTTGCCTTGCGCAGGTTGAAGAACAGCTTTTTCTGGGCCGAGGTGGTGCCAAGCTTCACCAGAGACCAAGAGCGCAGAATGTATTCCTGGATCGAGGCGCGGATCCACCACATGGCATAGGTTGCCAGACGGAAGCCCTTTTCCGGATCAAAGCGTTTCACCGCCTGCATCAGGCCGACGTTTGCCTCGGAGATCACTTCGGCCTGCGGCAGGCCATAGCCGCGGTAGCCCATGGCGATCTTGGCCGCGAGCCGCAGATGGGACGTCACCATCTTGTGGGCCGAGGCCGCATCCTGTTCTTCCACCCAGCGCTTGGCCAGCATGTATTCCTCTTCCGGCTCCAAAAGCGGAAATTTGCGGATTTCCTGGAGATACCGGTTCAGGCCGCCTTCGGGCGTCGGGGCAGGCAGGTTTGCATAATTCGCCATATAAAGTGTCCCTCCCAAAATGTATAAGGACTTAACATTAGCGCATATGTGATAGCGCTAAGCCCTTTTCAAGGACCGCTTAAGGAATTCTTCTATGGTAGCCCGAGTCTTTTCGTCTGTGAATTGCGTCACAGGAGGGAACACGCTTATTTGCTGTCAGTTTACTGGCGCAAGGCATCCAGCAGTGCGGCCATATCCGGGGGCAGCGGCGCCTCGAACCTGAGGGCCTCTCCGCTTACCGGGTGATCAAACCCCAGAACCGCCGCATGCAAAGCCTGGCGCGGGAAGGCCTGCACCGCCGCCTGCCCTGCTTCGCTGAGAGTCTTGGCAGCCAGCTTGCGGCGCCCGCCATAGGTGGGGTCGCCGATCAGCCCATGGCCGGCATGGGCCAAATGCACCCGGATCTGGTGGGTGCGGCCGGTTTCCAGCCAGCATTCAATCAGCGCGAGGCTCGGCGGGGTGCCGAAGCTTTCGACGATGCGGGCGCGGGTCACCGCATGGCGGCCGCCCTGGAACAGCACCGCCTGGCGCTGGCGGTCGGTCTTGTGCCGGGCCAGCTGGGTGGTGAGCTTGAGGATATTGCCGGGTTCGAAACTGGCGCCCTTGACGCCGCGCAAGCGGGGATCGTTGCCATCCGGCACGCCGTAGCAGACAGCCTGATAATAGCGCTCCACCGTGTGTTTTTCGAACTGGGCAGCCAGCCCCTGGTGAGCGGCATCAGATTTGGCCACCACCAATAGGCCACTGGTTTCCTTGTCGATCCGGTGCACGATACCGGGGCGTTTAACCCCGCCGACGCCTGACAGGTTGCCGCCGAAATGATGCAGCAGAGCATTAACCAAGGTACCAGAAGGCGAGCCCGGCGCCGGATGGACCACCATGCCCGCGGGCTTATTGATGACAATCAGATCTTCGTCTTCATGGACGATTTCCAGCGGGATGTCTTCGGGGCCAATGTGGCTGTCCTCGGCCTCCTCCACCTGGATGGAGATCTGAGCGCCTTCGGCGATCTTCGCCTTGGGGTCCTGCACGACGGCGCCATCCACTGTCAGCGCTCCTTCTTCGATCAGCCGTGCCAGCCGGGTGCGCGACAGAGACGCCTCCTCTGGCACATCGCGCGAAACCGCTTTATCAAGCCGTTTAGGCGGGTTTTCCGCGATGACAAACTCAATCCGGCGGCTGCCCATGACTGATCCTTCCGAGACCGAAATCCAACAGGAACCGCCGCAGATCCGGTTCCTGCGGCGGCTGGTAACCACGCTGACGGTGGTGATGATTGGCGGGCTTGTAGTGATTATCTCGCTGCTTGTCATCCGCCTGCAAGCAGGCGATGCGCCGCTGCCTGCGGAAATCGCCCTGCCCGACGGTGTTGAAGCCGAAGCGGTAACGCTGGGCCGCGACTGGATTGCAATCGTCAGCCGGGACAACCGCATCCTGATCTTTGACCGTGAGACCGGTGATCTGCGCCAGGAAGTTTTGATGAACAATTGATCCGGCAGGTCAGGATCTGAGCAGCACCTTGTTGGAGTCGATTGCCGCGGCGATTTGCGCATATTGCGTCTGTCGCTCCTGTGCCGCCTCTGCACTGCGCAGCAGCACTTTGCCAGCCTCCTCAAACATCTTGGCCGCCTCCCTGTTGACCTCAGCCTGCGCCGAGGCACGGACCGGGATCAGAGGACGGTTTGTTTTTTGCGCCTGGTCTGTTGAACTGGTGACCGTCACCCGCCCCCGGTTCGGATCCCTGTTCTGGCGGGCCAGCCGCTTCAGCTGCTGAGAAGTGTCCTGCAGGACTTCCCTCACCTCTTCGTAATCGGTGCCATTAGGTATCCCGTCCGCCGCGGCCTCCAGACGTTCGGACAAGCAGTCAACCTGCAGCGACGAATCGCCGGTGGAACTGCAGAAAGCCTTGGCAGCTGCCAATGTGCTCAAAAGCTCGCTTAGAAATGCGGCTGAGCCGAATTCCCCCGCAGGCACTACCACAGTATAGATAAGCCCCCCTGGGGCCTGAGCCAGGACCGGCCCGCCCGCCAGCCCGAGACAAGCCGCCCCTGCTGTCAAACTCTTTAACACCACTCTGAACATAGTTTCCCTCTCCATTCGCTGTCAGGCATCACAGAACTCATTTCCGCCGATCAGATATTCGCAGCTGGGCGGCATTTCGCTGGAAAACGGATCACACAGCACCATCATGTTGTTCGAAAACAGATCACTTCCTAAGTTTAATCCATCCAAACCGATGAGGTTGTTTACCTATGTATACCAGTATTTTCCGGGGAATACCCCTTATTCTGCCGATCATTTTTGCCGGACAGGCCGCTCTGGCACAGACAGATCCATCTGCGCTTGACGAAGCCAAAAGACGGCTCGCCTGCGGAGCGGGAACGCCGGTCTCTGCCAGCTATCTGCCCGATGGAGCTCTGCAAGTCACTTGCCAGGCTGCGGGAGCCCAATCAATAAGTGGTGTCACCGGTCAGGCGCTGCCTGCCACCGGGCTTTCAGCGGGAGCCGCCGCCGGGGCAATCACCGGGTTACTGTTCATTGCAGTGGTTGCAAGCGACAGTGACTCCGCAAGCACAACCACGTCATCCACGTCAGCGGATTAAGGAAGGGCAGGCTCAGGCTTGGCCGCCGCACATAAAGGCACCCCCTTCATGTGTTCACCGGACAATTCTATGCCCGAAAATCCGGACGCCAACAGCCTGATGAAAAGGTAGGCTTCATACATCTTCAGCGGGGAGATGGTACCGCCTCCCCGGCTTGAACGGGGGACCTCTGGATCCACAATCCAGCGCTCTAACCAACTGAGCTAAGGCGGCACTGAGGGGGCATTTATAGCACGCTCCGGAGCCGTGCAAGAGGTTTTTCACCTTTCTGTTTCAGAAATCCGCCTCATAAGAACACGCGTGGCGATGACCCCAGCGGAACACACAAACTGTTGCGGAGCGTCGCCCGCAACAGTTTGCATTTGCTCCAAAATTTCACCGCTGCGTCTTATGACGCCACAGCTTCCTGAAAAGTAAGATGCCAGGTCTGCTCCACCAGATCCTGGCCGTAATTGCACACCGGTCGGCTGTCCTGCAACTGCCACCCGAAAGCGCGGTAAAGGGCGCAGGCCGTGCGATGGCTTTCGTGGGTCTTCAGCATCATGCCGCTGTATCCGGCGGAGCGGGCGAAGGCCATGCACTCACGCAGAAGCCGTTTGCCCAGCCCCCTGCCACGCGCCTTTGGCGTCAGCAGGAACAGGCGCAACTGTGCTGTTTCCTGATCTTTCTTCATGCAGAATACCGTGCCCAGACGCTCCTTGCCGCTGACCGCCATCCAGCCGCGCTCACACACGGGATCGTGAGCGGCACAGAAGCTGTGCAGAATATCCGCGACCTGCACCCCGAAACTGCTGTCGAACCCTGCTTCTCGGGAATAGAGATCCTGGTGGCGAGCCACCAGCCATTGCATGTCGGTCGGGGCGAATCGGCGCAGCGTTACATCCATCATGCAGGCAGTGTAGCGCAAACCCGGCTTGCGTTTCAGCCTGCGGCGGGCTAGCACCAGCATTCAGGCGGCTGACTGCCAGTGGAGTGCAAGATGGGCATCAATACCGAACGCGACGTTGAAGCAAACATGCAGATCGGCCCGACCGATCAAGGCATGGTGCGGATTTTCATCGAGGCGGGCGGAGTCGAGATCCCGATGGACTTTGACCCCGAAGAAGCAGAAGAGATCGCCGACGAGCTTCGCGCCGCCGCACAGGCAGCACGCACCGTCAAGTAAGACAAGCTTTCGGAAAAACCACCATGGTTTTCAGGCGAATTTTCTGATCTGCAATTTTAGCTATTATATCTATCTAAAGTCTCAGGGCTCACCTTGGTGCTCAGCCAGTTATTGGAGTGAGTAAGATGGTGAACCTGACGAGCAGCACAGCCAACCCCTTTTTCTATTCAGCGCAACTGACCGCTGTGAGCAGCGGCGCGCGCGCTTCCCTAGACGGGATCAATCCAGCCCTCGGCATGAGCGCCGATGAACTGCAGCAGGAAGCCAACGCCCTGTTCGGCAGCCAGGGCCGCCGCGGGCCGGAAGGCCTGCCGCCAGCGGCGCACGGCTGGGAGAAACCGCAGGTGCAGAATGCGGTTGTGAAACTGGGCGGCGCACCAGCAGTCCCTGCCCCCGCCCCCAACAC
>NZ_JWLI01000010.1 GCF_000813965.1 Leisingera sp. ANG-M7
GCGCGCCGCCTTGCCCCGCGGCCGGCGGGCGGCTATCACCGCTGCAGTTCATCGCCCGGCGGGAGAGCGGATCAGCGTGCTGTCATCCTTGTTCCAGAAATTTACCCGGCGGGAGCCCTTTGCGGCTCCGCAGCCGGAAGAGCCGCTGTGTGTCATCGGTGATGTGCATGGCTGTTTTCCCCAGCTGATCAAGCTGCTGGAAAAGGTGCCGCCCGGCCATCGCTGCGTTCTGGTTGGCGACTATATTGACCGGGGAGAGCAGAGCGCCGAGGTGCTGCGCCATCTGAGCGGCCGGGAGGATCTGACCTGCCTGATGGGCAATCACGAGGCGATGCTGCTGGAGTTCCTGGAGGAACCCGCCCGCGAAGGCGGGCGCTGGCTCCGCAATGGCGGGCTGCAGACGCTGGCCTCTTTCGGCATCCGCGGGGTGCGGCCGCTGATGAACGGGACGGAGCTGGAGGACTGCCGGGACCGGCTGCTGGCGGCAATGGGGGCGGAGCTGACCGGCTGGCTTGCGCAGCTGCGCACCTCGGTGCTGTCGGGGAATGTCCTGATCACCCATGCCGGCGCGGACCCGGAGAAACCTGCAGACCAGCAGGAGGATGCGGTGCTGATATGGGGGCACCCGGCCTTTCTGCGCCGCCGCCGCCGCGATTCCGTCTGGGTTGTGCACGGGCATACGATCGTCTCCCGCCCGGCTGCAGAGGACGGCCGGATCGCAATTGATACGGGCGCCTTTGCGGGCGGCCCCCTGTCCGCCGTTTGCCTGGACGGCACTGCAGCCGCATTCCTGGAAGCGCGGCCCTAGGACCTTGAGACCCCAAGGCCTGATCCCGGCCGCCAGCCGGCAAAGATCCGGAGAGACACGCCCGGCGGATTTCCGCAAATTGCGCCTTGTCCCGGGACCTGTTAATCCTGCCGGAAGTGACTTAGCCATTTATTATAGAGGTTGTACCGATGAAAACCGCCCTGACTGCCGCAAGCACCTTTTTCTTTGCCAACTGCGTGGCGCTTTCCGCCGCGGTTGCGGCACCTGGCAATGGCAATGGCAATGGCCATGGGGTCGGCAACGGCAACGGCGGCGGCGGCGGCCATGGTGTGCCCGAAATCGACGCTGGCGCCGGGCTGCTTACCGTGGCAGCCCTCGCGGCGGCCCTGGCCCTGGTCTGGGAAGTGAACCGCCGCCGCCGGGCCTGAAGCAACGCAAGCCCCTGTCTGTTCAACTGGTGCGCTGCGCATTTGCGAAACAGGCCCGCTCCATTTCTCTCCGGGCTTGCGAACCGGGTTCCCCGGCATTTCTGAGACCGGACACCGGATCTCCGGCATAAAAACAGCGACGCAGGCGTGATCCGTTAACCATCGCCATAAATCTGCCGAAAATACTACTTAAATTTAAGGAAGGCTGAGCGTATGAAACGGGCGCCCGTCAGACAATGCGGGCGGCTGTTTCGTTAAAAAAACAAAACTGACCGAGTGATTGACCATGCAGGATCTTGTACAGGCTGGGTTTTATGGCGAGGGGGCTGCTGCCCCGCAGGCATTCCGCAAGACACCGTTCGGCGTCTATTCCAGGGGGGGCAAGCGGGTCTTCGATACCGGTTTTGCGCTGCTGCTGCTGCCCGTTCTTGCCCCTGTCATCCTGCTTTTGTGGATCCTTGCGCGCCGCGATGGCGGCCCCGGCTTCTTCGGCCACACCCGGGTCGGGCGGGACGGCAGGCTGTTCAAATGCTGGAAGGTGCGCAGCATGGTGGCGGATGCCGAGGCCCGGCTGCAGGCGCATCTGGATGCCGATCCCGCAGCCGCTGCCGAATGGGAGCGCGATCACAAGCTGGCCAATGATCCGCGCATCAGCCGCCTGGGCCATGTCCTGCGCAAGACCAGCCTGGATGAGCTGCCGCAGATCTGGAATGTGCTGAAGGGCGAGATGAGCTTTGTCGGCCCGCGCCCTATCGTCACCAGGGAACTGGCCAAATACGGCAGCAGCGCCCCGGCCTATCTGGCCCAGACGCCCGGCATCACCGGGCTGTGGCAGGTCTCGGGGCGCAACGATGTCAGCTATGAGGAACGGGTGGCGCTGGACGTCGCTTATCTCCGCCGCCGCAGCTTCCCCGGGGACCTGCAGATCATCCTCCGCACCGGCTCTGCGGTGCTTGGCAGGACCGGCCGCTGATTTCCGGCACCCCGGCGGCCAAGGCCACAGACCTTTCCTCTTGCAGCAACCGCGTGTATGCGGTGGTCAATGCGCCCGTTGCGCATATTCATTAATACGGTTTTGGACGCACATGAAACAAACGCCCCTGCAAGACGCATCTTTTTCTGTGCCGCACCCTGCCGCGCATGCGGCGGCAGAGGATGCCGTCGATCTCAGCGCCCTTTTTGCAACCCTGTGGCGCGGCAAGCTGACCGTATTGATGACCACCATCGCCGCCGTGCTTCTGGGCGGCTTCTATGCCTTTGTCGCAGCGGTGCCCAAATATACCTCGGGGGCTGTTGTGATCCTGGAAACGCAGCAGCAGAGCGTGGTCGACCTGCAAAGCGTGGTCAGCGGCCTGTCCGGCGATGCAACCGAGGTCAACTCGGAGCTTGAAGTGCTGCGCTCCCGCGGGCTGATGGGCAAGGTCGTCGACAAGCTCGGCCTTGTTTCCGACCCGGAATTCAATGCGGCCCTGCGCCCGCCGCCGGTCACCGCGCGGCTGGCAATGCTGGCGGCAGCGGCCCTGGGCGCATCGGGGGAGGCCCAGGGCATTCCCGAAGATCTGGCCCGGAAGCTGACCCGTGACGATGTGATCTCGGCGCTGCTGGACAGGGTGAGGGTCCGGAATGTGCCGCTGAGCCTGGTGTTCCATGTCATCGTTGAGACCGAGTCGCCGCTGAAATCCGCGATGATCGCCGACACCATTGTGGAACTCTACACGCTCAACCAGATCGAGGTGAAATTCGAGGCCACCGAACAGGCGACCACATGGCTGACCACCCGGGTTGCCGAACTGCAGGAGCAGCTGGAAGCGGCGGAATCCAAGGTCAATGAATTCAATACTGCCACTGCCCTGGTCTCGCCCGAGGCGCTGCAGGCGCAGGAGGTGCAGCTGAAGGACCTGCGCGAGCGCATCCTGATGGCCGGAACCGCGGCGGAAACCGCCCAGGCGCGCTATGAAGGGCTGCGCGATGCCGCCACCCGGGAGGCGCAGGCGGAGATCAGCCAGGACCGGCAGCTGCAGCGGCTGCTGGCGCAGCAGGACGGCGCCGCCTTTGACACGGCGTTCCAGCGGGTGCTGGCCCGGGCCGCCGTCGAAGCCCGCCGCAGCGCCCAGCAGGTGAAGACCCTGGTCCAGTCGGAAGCCGAACTGAGCAGCCAGATCGGCCGCCAGAGCGAAGACCTGATCACCCTGCAGCAGCTCAACCGCGAGGCCGAGGCGGTGCGGCTGCTGTATGAGTATTTCCTGATCCGCCTGAAGGAAACCTCTGCCCAGGAGGGAATCCAGAAGGCCGACAGCCGGATGCTGTCGCAAGCGGTTATTCCGCTGTCCCCGTCGTCGCCGCGCAAATCCAGGATCCTGGCTCTCAGCGGCTTCCTCGGGCTGCTGCTCGGCAGCGGCCTCGTGCTGCTGCGGGAGGCCCGCCGGAAGGGGTTCCGCTCTGCCCAGGAACTGGAACAGCAAACCGGTCTGAGCGTATTGGGGCGGATTCCGGTGTTTCCGGCCAGCGGCCGCCGCAAGGTGCTGGAATACCTCGCCGAGAAACCCTCTTCCGCCACCGCCGAGGCGGTGCGGAACCTGCGCACCTCCCTGATGCTGTCCAATGTCGACCGGCCGCCGCAGGTGGTGGTCATGACCTCCAGCCTGCCTGGCGAGGGCAAGACCACAAACTCGCTGGCGCTGGCGCAGAACTTCATCGGCATCGGCAAGAAGGTTCTGCTGATCGAGGGGGACATCCGGCGCCAGACCCTGACCGCCCAGCTCAGCAATGCGCCCTCCAAGGGCATCGTCTCGGTGCTGGCCGGAGAGATTTCCCCCCGGGACGCCATTGTCCGGGAAGACCTGCTCGGCTGCGATATCCTGGCGGGGGAGAAAACCACGGCCAATGCCGCCGATCTGTTTTCCTCCGAGCGGTTCCGGGACTTCCTGGAAGAGATGCGGCTGCAGTATGACATCATCCTGATCGACACGCCGCCGGTGCTGCTGGTTTCCGATGCACGGCTGATCGCCCGCAATGCCGATGCCCTCTTGCTGACGGTGAAATGGGACGACACCGCCGCGCAGGATGTCGCGGAGACCCTGCGTCTGCTGCAGACTGACAACCAGCGCCCGGCCGGTCTGATCCTGGGGCAGGTCAATCCCAGGAAGATGAAGCAATACGGCTTCAGCTATGGCAGCTACACGTCGGATTACTACGCCAACTAAGCGTCCGGCCTGAAGACCGGGGCCGGCGCCGGCGCATTGCAGCACAGGAAAACGGCGCCGCCGCTGAGGGCCGCGCCGTTTCGTTTGACGGTCTTCGTTCTGCGCAGGCCCCCTGGCCCCGCCGGCGTCAGTTGGTGCTGACGGTGCTGGTGGTGGAGGGGGTCGAGCCGCCGCCCGCCGCCGCGGCAAGGCCGGCCGCAGCTGCGGCGGCACCCAGGGCCGGGGCAATCAGCGGCACAAAGCCGGTGACGCCTTCTGCTTCAGCCGCGGCTGCGGCTTCGCCGGCGTCGGTCAAAGCGCCGGCGCAGGTGTCGTCATCATTGGTCTGGTTTTCTTCACAGTCGTCCTGGCTGGCCGTCTGGGCGGCAGCGCCGGTGACAGAAAGGGCCAGTGCCAAAAGGGTAATCCGGATCATCGTCAATCTCCTGAACCTATTCGCGGCCAAGCTATCATGCCCGGTTGCGCCTGAGAATGCTGCACCGCTGCAAAGTTGCCGCCCTGTGCCAAAAAACAGCATTTTCCGCTGCGGTGCCGGAACCGGGCAGCGGCCGGGAGCGGCACCCGCCGCGCCAGCGGCCCTTTCGCGCGGGCAAGGGTTGCGCTGCTGTCTCAAACAGGAAAAGAGACAGGCAGATTCGCCACAGAAAAGAGACATTTCGGGCCTTTTCGCCTGGCCGCGGGACAGCCTGCCGGAAAACGGATAAGGGAACACCGGGGCAAGTGATTTTAAAAGTGTTATGAGACAACGGATACTCCAGGGACGGCATTTGCTGCTGGCAGCGCTGGTGCTGGCGGCCCCCGCAGCCGTGAAGGCGCAGACCACCTCGAACTACGGCACACCGGGTCTGATCGAAACGCCATCGGCCGAAATGTATCCCGATGGCACCCTGGCCTTTACCAGCGGTGTGCTGGACCGGACCCTGCGGGCCACCATGACCTTCCAGATGCTGCCCTGGGTGCACGGCAGTTTCCGCTACGCGGTGATCGAGGGCTTCGACGGGCAGATCGGCGACCGTTTCGACCGCAGTTTCGATCTCCACTTCCTGCTGCGCGAGGAAAGCCGCAGCGCCCCGGCCCTGGCCCTGGGGCTGCGCGACTTCGGCGGCACCGGGATTTACGCCTCGGAATACCTGGTCGCCACCAAGACCTTCCGGGAGCGGCTGAAGCTCTCCGGCGGCATCGGCTGGGGCCGGATGGCGGGGCGGGGCAGTTTTTCCAACCCGCTGGGGGTGCTGTCGGACCGCTTCAAAACCCGTCCGGATGCCAGCGCCGGGGGGATTTCAACCACCGGCCAGATTGATTTCGGCAATTGGTTCCGGGGTGATGCGGCGCTGTTCGGCGGCGCCAGCTGGGCCTGGAACGACCAGCTGACCCTGCTCGCGGAATATTCGCCGGACCTCTATTCCCAGGAGCGGGACCGGATCGGCTTCGAGGCCGCAAGCCCGTTCAATTTCGGCGCCCGGTACCGGTTCGAAAACGGCACCCAGCTGACCGCCTCCTACATGTACGGCACCACTTTCGGGCTCAGCTACAGCTATTTCATCGATCCGCGCCAGAGCGTGGCGCCGGGCGGGCAGGGGGCGGCGCCGCCGCCCCTGCTGCCCATTGACCGCGTGGCGCTGGCCAGCTGGAACCTGCCGGACGGCGCCGCCGCCCCGGCCCGCCGCCAGCAGGTGCTGGCGCAAAAGCTGCAGCAGGAGGGGCTGCGGCTGGTCTATCTGGAAACCGATGGGGACAGCCTGCGCATCGGGGTGGAAAACAGCCGCTACGGCCAGTCCGCCCAGGCCATCGGCCGCACCGCGCGGGTGCTGGCCAACACCCAGCCGGCGCAGGTGCAGGGCTTTGACATTGCGCTGATGGCAAACGGGGTGCCGCTCAGCTCCGTGCGGATTGCCCGCAATGATCTTTATGAGCTGGAGCATGACCTGGACAGCGCCTGGCGCAGCTTTGCCCGGGCCGAGGTCTCCGACAGCATCTCCCTGGTCAAGGGCGGCTTCACAAGGGATGCCTATCCGCATTTCAGCTACCGCTTCGGCCCTTATCTGCAGGCATCTTTCTTCGACCCGGACGCGCCGCTGCGCTATGAAATCGGCGCCCAGCTGGGGCTGGATTACACGGCCGCCCCGGGGCTGACCCTGTCCGCCGGGCTGCGCCAGCCCGCAGCCGGCAACCTGGATGACAGCCAGCGCCAGTCCAACTCGGTGATCCAGCGGGTGCGCTCCGACTGGGGGCTTTATGCGCAGCAGTCCGATCTGCGCATCGAGCATCTGACCGCGGAATATATCTGGCGGCCCGGTGAAAACCTCTATGCCCGCGCCACGCTGGGCTATCTGGAAAGCATGTATGGCGGGCTGTCGGGGGAGATCCTGTGGTTCCCGGCAAACAGCCGCCTGGCCCTGGGGGCGGAGCTGAACTATGTGCGCCAGCGCGATTTCGACGTGCTGTTCGGCTTCCAGGATTACTCCACTGCCACCGGCCATATCTCCGCCTACTACGATCTGCCGGGGGAGTATCACGCCCAGGTGGACGCAGGCCGTTACCTGGCCGGCGATTACGGCGCCACGCTCACGCTGGACCGGGAATTTGCCAATGGCTTCAAGATCGGCGCCTTTTTCACCCTGACCACGGTGAGCTTTGATGACTTCGGCGAGGGCTCCTTTGACAAGGGGATCCGGCTGGAGATCCCGGTGTCCTGGCTGACCGGCCGCCCGTCGCGCGACCGGCTGGCCCAGGTGATCCGCCCGGTGCTGCGCGATGGCGGCGCCCGGCTCAACGTGCGCAACCGGCTGTATGGCGTGACCCGCGAGGCGCGCGCGCAGCAGCTGGTCAAGGGCTGGGGGAGGTTCATGCGATGAAACGCCTGTGGCCCGTGCTGTCCGTCCTGCTGCTGTTCTCTTGCGGCGAGGCAAAAGACGACCTCGACCTGCTGCGCGGCGCGCTGCAGCCCGATGCGCCCCGGTTCCACCCGCGTGCCTCGGCGCTGGCCTCTGTCCGGCCGATCCCGCCGCGGCTGGAGGTGGGGTTTCCGAGCCGCGGCCTGAGCGGTGTCATGCTCCTGGAAACCGAACGCAGGGGTGTGCAGACCTGGCTCACCGCCGATGGCGCCACCATCACGCTGGAGCAGGGGCTCCTCACCTCCGCCAAGGGCTTCGGCTCCGGCCTGGCGGGGTCGGATGTGCGCCGGAGCGCGGATCTGCTGCTGGCTGCGCAGCCAGGCACCGCGGAGCGGTTTCACAGCTTCCTCAATGGCAACGACCAGATCGAGCTGCATGCCTACAGATGCGAAATCACGCGCCTGGGGGCGGACAGCATCTTCCTGCGCGGCGTGCCGGTGCCGGTGCAGAAGCTGGAGGAGCGCTGCCACGGGCTGGCGGAAAGCTTCACAAATACCTATTGGATACGGCAGGGGGCGGTGCTGCAGTCCTCGCAGTGGACCGGCAGCTTCCTGGGCAACCTCTTCATGAAGACGGTGCCGGATGAGAATTGAATGTAAGTTGATTGGAGGACGCACCGTGCGCCGCATTTCCCTTGCCCTCAGCGCCCTGGCCCTGGCCGGACTGGCCTCCGGCTGCTCGGCCATCTACCGCAGCCCTGCCGTCAAGGCCGGCGTGTCGGAGGCCGGCAAGGTCCGGGTGGTGGCAATGACGCCGGAGACGGTGCTGGTCGCCAACCGCGCCGCCTATCAGCCGAAGACCCTGCCGGCCGTCTTCGGGATCTCTGCGGGCTCCGGTGCCGGCGCCAGCCCGCGCGGCCTGGGCGCCCTGCCTGATGCGCCGTCCTCCCAGGACGGCAGCCGCCAGGGGCTGCGGCTGGACCCGCCGCCCAGCGTCGACCCCGGCCCCTACACCATCGGCACCGGCGATGTGGTGACGCTGTCCACCCCCTCGACCCAGAACACGGTTGCCGAACTTTCAGGCCTGCTGGCGGCGCAGAACAGCCGCAACGGCTATACCGTGCAGGATGACGGCGCGATCAATATCCCGGATGTGGGCCGGGTGCGCATTGAGGGCCTAACCGTGGATGAGGCCGAGGCGCTGCTGTTCCAGCGGCTGGTGGAAAGCCAGATTGACCCGACCTTCAGCCTGGAGGTGTCGGAGTTTAATTCCCGCCGGGTTTCGGTGGGCGGTGCCGTCGGCAAGCCCGGCGTCTATCCGATCACCCTGACGCCGCTCACCCTGGGCGAGGCGCTGGCGGCCGCGGGATCGGTCTCGGTGGCGGATATCGACACCAGCTCGGTCCGGATCTACCGCGACGGCGCCATGTACCAGATCCCGCTGGAGGATCTCTATGCCCGCTCCGCTCTGCAGCGCCTTACCCTTCTGGCGGATGACTCGGTGTTTGTGGATACCGATTACGACCTTGATCGCGCCGAGCGCTACTTTGCCCAGCAGATCCAGCTGCAGCAGACCACCCTGGCAGGCCGCAAGGCTGCGATCGACGAGCTGACGGCCGCGCTGACCCTGCGCCGCGCCGACCTCAATGAGCGGCGGGAGAACTTCGCCCAGGCGCTGGAACTGGACGCGGTGGAGCGGGACTATGTCTATCTCAGCGGCGAAGTCCGCACCCAGGGCCGCTACACGCTGCCGTTCGGGCGCAAGGCAACGCTGGCGGATGCGCTGTTCGACACCGGCGGCGGCATCGCCAAGGAGACCGGCGACGCATCAGAAGTCTATGTGCTGCGCGCCTCGGACGACATCCGCGAGTTCGGTGCGGTCACGGCCTGGCATCTGAACGTGCGCAATGCGGCGCATCTGCCGCTGGCCGCCCGCTTCGAGCTGCGCCCGGATGACATCGTGTTCGTGGCGGAAAATCCGGTGACCCGCTGGGGCCGCACCGTCAGCCAGATCACGCCGTCGCTGATCAACGCCCCGATCAACGCGCTGAGCGATTAAGGACCAGACGGTGCTGCAGGGGTCCGGCTGGCTGCAAGCAGCCGGCCGGGCTGCCGGACGGGCTGAATGGAAAACCTGTTTCAGACCGAAGGCACTGGTGCGGCCATCCTGCGGTTGCGCAGAAGGCGTTTGGCAGCCATGACCAGAATGGCAAGAAGAACCCAGATGAGCAAAGTCCGGGATGTTCCCCAGTACAGCAGGCGCCCGAACTCCAGCAGCCCGACCATCCAGACAGGATAGATGAGCATCCCTGCCATGCGCCCGCATTGCACCAGCCGGTACAGGCGCCCCGAGAGGAACCCGTGCACAGAGAGCACTGCAATGCCCGCCGGGATGCCAAAGTCGCTGACCGTCATGCCGACCCCGGAAAAGAGATTGAACTCCGGGTTTCCGTAGCGCGTCAGCCCCCCCATGAAGGTTTCGCTCCAGAGGTTGGCCTGCAGGCTGTTGAGATAGCTGAACCCCGGCAGGGGAAGCTTGAAGAAGAAGGCAAGCGTATTCAAAGGCAGGCCTGTCGGCTCGAACCATTCAATCGAGATCGCGAGATTGTTGAAGGACGAAATATAGTAGGACAGAAACCGCGACGCGGAGAAATAGGCAATGTTGATGCCGAACTGGCTGTAGAAGTTCCAGGAGCGGAAATATTCGGTTACCCCGAAGAAGAAGATCACAACCAGGACAGCTGCCACCGGCAGCACCCGGTAGGACAGATGCCCCCGGTAGCGCGCAATGACATAGGCGGTCATGGCCGGAACCGCGCATTCCACCAGCGCCAGCCGCTCGCTCCAGATAAAGGACCGGTAGACTGCGAACACCAGCACCAGGGTGAGCAGTATTCTGTAAAATGACCGCGCCCGCCCCGCGCACAGCGTGATGCCGTAGCCGCAGACTGCCGCAAGCGCGACACCGAACTGCGTCATCGTGGTGATGCCGCTGATCTGATTGCCCAATTGCCTGCCGCTGTAGCCGCTTCCGGACAGGAACGCCGACAGCACGCCGGCATTCAGCGTCGGGCCCAGCCAGATCGCATAGGCAAGCGTCATCACCGCAAAAAAGAACAGGCAGGTGCGGCGGAAATGCACATGCTCCAGAACATAGCGCAGGCTGTCCTGAGCCTCCTGGCGGGGGGTCAGGCGCCCTGAAACCGACCGCAGGCCGAACAGCACCCCCAGAGAAAATGCCGTGATCCCTGCCCAGGCCACCAGCAGGTGCGGGAATTCAATCACCTTGCTGACGCGCATCAGGAGAAAATAGAGGTCCGCAGGCATGAGGTAGGAGAACCATGCCACCGCAGCCCAGACCGCCATCAGAAACAGCGGGTGCATCCAGTAAATCAGTTTCAACCGCGGCCACCCGCTGCCTGCTGCTCTGCCTTGGCCCGCCAGTATCCCTCCAGCCGCCCGCTGGCAACAGCCAGCTGATAGCGGGCGGTCACGGGCGCCCCCTGCAGCACCGACAGGCAGGCCCCGAATGCGGGGCGCAGCGCCCAATAGACCGCCCGGCGCCAGCCGTAGCCATGTTTGCGCAAGACATAGCCGAAACCGCGGGCATAGGTTTTTCCCTTGGCCAGGACATCGGGGCTGCTGCCGGCGATTTCGAACTCGGCATGATGCCCTGTCAGCGCGGGGTCGTAATACTGGCGGAAGCCTTTCTGCAAGGCCGCCAGGGACAGGTCCTGAACCTCGTTGGCCCCCCAGGGCGTGCCGGCGCCCGGACCGATCCGCTCATCAAATCCGCCGGTCTGTTCCAGAACCGCGCGTGTCAGGAACAGCACCCATTCGATCTGGGTGAACCATGCGTTTTCGCGGTCGACCCAGGCGGCGCTGCTCAGAAACCGCCCGTTGATCGAGCGCCCGTCAGGGGCGCTGGCGCGCCCGGAGACAATATCGCAGCCCTGTGCGTTCAGGACCGACAGGGCCCTCTCGATGAAATCCGCCGGATACCAGCAGTCATCGTCGGGAAAAAAGTAGATGTCGCCCGGGGTTTGCTGCCAGCCCAGGTTCCGGTTGCGGTTGACCCCCGGCACCGGCGCGTTGCGGAGATGGCAGAGCGGCAGGTCCGGAAACTCTGCCAGAACCGGCTCCAGCCTAGTGTCCGGGTTCTGGTCCACAATGACAATCCGGTCCGCCGGGCGCGACTGCGCGCCGAGGCTTTGCAGGAGCGGGGCCAGCTCTGCGGCGCGCCCCAGCGTTGCAATGACAGCAACAACTTCGGGTGTTTTCTCTGTCATCGGGCTGGTTCCCTTTCCGCCTGCTCCCGCAAGATACCTTCAGACCGGGCATAGGCCAGAGTCTCCGCATAGTCGCCTGCCAGATGCGCCTGCAACAGCGCTTTTGCAGCCTCAGGAAAATCCGGTTTCGCAGCGCTGCGCAAGCGCGCCCGCTCATAGCCTTCCCGCAAGCGTTTGCGCAGCGGCTCGGGCAGCATCCTGTTCACAGCCAGCCGCACCGGCGAATTCCGGTAGCCGTTCAGCACCCGCGTCACCGCTGGAAACCGGTCGACCGCATAGGCATTACGGGCAGCGGTTCCGCCGCCCGGAGCGGCGGCCTGGCGCATATCAATTCCCAAAAAGCCCTGAATATCATCCAGAACCCAGCCGAGGCCGGATCTGATGTCGCTGAAATGGTAGATCCTGAACCGGTCTCCAAAGGCCGCATGGAACGCCTTGACCCCCTCAAGATACTGCGAGCGCCTGATAAAGCGGTAATGCTCGCCCCACAGGATCTCCGGCCGGGCCATTTCCGCCTGCTCCCGCTGCAGCGCCTCGGGGAAGCTCTCTTTTACAAAGCCGTCCCTGACCCCCATCAGATAATGGGAATAGGCCCGAGACACCGGTTCGCGCAGAACGGCGATCACCGAGGCTTCCGGCTGCAGCCCGCGGATCCTTGCGGCGCATTCCGGAGACGACAGGTAATGGGTGCTGGCATCAACGGCATAGCGCGCGCTGCCCGCATCCGCATAAAGCGCGCGGTACTCTTCCAGGCTGGCGCAAGCGTAAAGCGGGACCTGCAGCGCGTCCAGATGGCGGGGCGTGCGGCCCTGAAAATGGAAATAGGCCGGCTCCTTGTTCTGTGCGGTGAACACATCCGGCGCCTGCCCCAGAACGTCGTGCAGAAAGGTTGTGGCGCTTTTGGGCGCGCCAATCAGGAAAAGGTTCGGAAGCCTCGTTTCAGCCATGCTGCTGCCCTCACCGCGGGTCATTGATCTGTCTCCGCCTGCCGGCGGGCCAGGCGCTGGCGCAGCTGGGAAAACTCCTCCGCCAGGGTCCGGCGCGCACTGGCGGCTGATAGTCCGAACACCCCCGGCGTCACGCCGGTCCGTTTGCGGATGCCCCACCACAGCGCCCCGTTCATTGCCCAGGAAATGGCGGCAACGGCACAGGCTGCCTGCAGCGCCGTGCCGGCCCAGGCCAGCACCAGGACCAGCGCCGCGGCAGCCGCCACGCCGATCACACTGCGCAGCCGTTCCTGGCCCTGCATATTCAGGATCAGCGCCGTGGGGCCCAGAACCGCCCAGCTGAGCTGCCCGGCCAGAAGCACGCAAAGCACCGGGTAGGCGTCCAGATAGGCGGGGCCGAACCCGGCCAGCAGGATCCAGCCGCCGGACAGCAGCAGCAGCCCGCCCAGACAGCCGCTGATCAGCATCAGAAGGCTGGCCCGGCTGACCTCTCTTTGCAGAGCCAGCCCGCTGGCCTGGGCAAGCGGCGGCGCAACGGCTGTCCTGACGGCATCCGTGATGAATGTTCCCAGCTGAGCCACCCGTTCGGCGGCCAGGAACATGGCCGCCATCTCCAGCCCGCCGGTCAGCCCGATCATGATCCCGCCGGCGCGCTGAAACACGATCAGCGATGCTTCTCCAGGCCAGACGGACAGGGCTGAGACCCAGTGCCGGCCTGCGGCGGCAGGCGCCGCACCGCCGCGCGGCAGCTGCCTGATCCGCAACTGCTCCCACACCAGCGCCGCCAGCAGGCCTGCCAGATAGCAGCCAAGCGCCATCTGCACCGAAACCGCCCCGGCCAGCGCCAGCCCCGACAGCAGAACGGCAGGCACCACAGTCCGGATGATGGATTGACCGAACAGCGCATCCCGCAGTTTCCCGGCGGCGCGCAGCGCATCCCGGTTCAACGCCATGAGCGCCGTGGCGAGGATGGCAAGCACAGTGGGAACCGCAATTGCAAACCCGCCGGTGACAGGCGTGTCAAACCGCAGGCCTGCCGCCGCCAGGAACAGGGCCAGCACAAGGAGGCCGCAGCCCAGAACCGTCAGCCGCGCTTCGCGCAGCAGTGCAAAGAAGGCGGGGTGCTGCCCTTGCTGCCAGTAGCGCGCGCCGAACCGCAGAAGGGCCACGTCATAGCCCATGGCCGCAGCCGCCCCTCCTGCAAGGATCACGTTGACTGCAAAGAACAATTGGCCGAAGTCGCCAACGGTCAGAATGCGCGCGCAGATCACCGTGAACAGGAGCCACAGGGCGGTGCCTCCGACGCGTAGGGCAAAGACGAGGGCGACGTTCAGAAACATCAGGGCTTATCCGCTGCGATGCAGCCGGAAGCGGGCCCGGCGGCGAGCCTGGCCAGAGGGCGGTATGCACGGTTTTTTTCCAGCTTCAAAGCTCCAGCGTAATGCATGTTCTTCCGGTGTCAGTCTGCCAGGAGCCGCAACAGCTGCTCTGCCGCGCGCCGCCAGGTGAAAAGCTGCGCTCTTGCCAGGCCTTTTTGCGACAGGTCCTGCCGCAGATCCGGGCTTGCGGCAACCTTCTCCATCGCACCGGTCCATTCACTTTGCCGGAACGGATCCGCATAGAGCACAGCATCGCCGCAGACCTCCGGCACCGCACCGCCTGTTGTCGCAACCACGGGGCAGCCGCAGGACATCGCTTCCAGGGGCGGCAATCCGAACCCTTCGGTGATTGAGGGGAACAGCAAGGCAGAAGCGCCCTGGTACAGCGCCTTGAGCTCCTCGTCGCTGACCCGGCCCAGGAACCGGATACCATCGCCATCCTGCAGCCCCTCATCCTTGAAGACCGACAGGTTCTTGCCGCCGGCGATGATCAGCGGGATGGTCTTGTCTTTCCGCCCGCGTGCCGCATTCACCAGCATTTTCAAATTCTTGTGCGGAGCCAGGGAGCCGATTGCCAGGAAATACCCCTGCTGCGCCAGGCCGTGGCGGGCCAGCACGGTTGCATCGGCCTCCACCTGCCCGAAGTGGTCCACGCCATTGTGGATCACATGCGCCTTGCCCGGCGGGACCACCCCGTGCTTTTCGAGCCCGCGCCGCGAATACTCGGAGACTGTCAGGACCACCCGGCTGCGCCGGCCCAATACGGGTAACAGCCATCTGTAGAACAGGCGGAAGGCCAGTGAGTAAGTGCCGGGCTGGGTATATACCTGAGCGTCATGGATCATCACCACCTGCTTGCGCCTTATAACCGGTCCGGTGTTGCACAGGTTTACCAGCCAGCTGCTGCCCAGGCCCACCGGCAAAACACATTGTTCCCACAAGTGCCCCCGTCCCCAAACCGCCCGCCGCTGCGGCAGGCGGCGCAAGGCAGCCGGCCAGTTGCCCCAGTCACCGGCAGCCTCCCGCGGCAGCGCCATTTGCGTCCCGCCGTGCTCCGTTTCAGCCAGCAATTCATTCATGGCAGCTGTCAGCTCGCTTGCAACACGGTCCACTCCGGTTGGCGGGCGGGTCAGGAAACGGGCATTCAATACATAAGCTGTCATGACATTTGCCGCCAGACAAATTGAGTTAATGGCTTGGTCTGGCCCATCATCACACCGCCTTTTGAATGCCGTTATAGAGAAGGAGCATCTCCTGATTGAAACGTTCCATCGAGAAACGTGTTTTGTAGGTCTCCAGGCATGCGGACCGCATGGCGCGCAGGTCATTTTTTTTGAGTGACAGAAGGCAGTTGCACAAGGCTGTCTCATCAAGAGCAAATATGTGCCCGGTCTCGTTCTCCCGTACCAAATCAGGAAGGGCTCCCCGGTCGCTGCAAATCACGGGTGTGCCATTCCGCATTGCCTCTGCAACGACGAGACCAAAGCCTTCCCATCTGGATGGCACCACAAGCACGTCGGCAGAACGATACCAATCGTCGAGTGAGCCGTTGTCCACCCAGCCAGCAAAGTGAATCTTTTCGGAGGCGGCAAGCTCAACGCTGTCTGCACGCACTGCTGCACCCACTACATGTAGGCGTAAATCATCGCGTTGCCTTGCAGCTTCCTCAAATGCTGAGAACAGAATGTCATATCCCTTCTGCCGGTCCAGGCGGCCGACGAAAAGCACGTTCAGTGCGTCTTGGGATGCCTTAAAGAGCGTCGAAACCGCGTTTTCTGCTGGTGCGGGTACAGCGTTCTCCAACAGTTGGTGGCAGCCACGGTAGCCGAGCATCTTGGCCAGGTTCAAATCATGCTGAGAAATGCTGACGACGGCATCCGGGAGGCTGGTTAGCAGCCCCTCGATTGCAGCGACGAGCCTGGTTTTGATGTCTCCAAATCCGTACTGGCTAACTGCCCAGCCATGCGGGCAATAGAGAACGGGCCGATCCAGCCCGAGCATTTTTAACAGCACGAGCGTGATCAAAGAAAAACTCGAATGCAGAAAGAGAATGTCAGGTTCTTCTTGTTGAATACAGCGGCGGATATGTCTTGCTTGCTGCCAGCAACTCCAAAGACTGCGTTTCTTCCTTGGAAATGTTCGAACCCTGGGATCCTTTGGAAGAAGATAATCCCGATGATTGGATGGGATTAAAAAGACTTGCTCCACGTCCTGCTCCGGCATTTCGGACAAAATGCGCATGTAGCTGCCAACACCACCTTGAACGGTCTCGGAACTGTGCAGGATCTTAAGCGGTTTGGGCAATAGCCTTGCAGCCTTCTGAAAGCGTTGGGTACTCAACATGCAAAGTATAATGTTGACACAAGGGAGGCGGTTGTAATCCACCTGTCTGCTTTAGGCATATACCTGCCGCGGCATGATGGGATTTAGAATGTCCCATTCAGGCGCATTCAGCTTCAATCACCTTTTTTGTCTGAATACTCCTCAATCCCGTGCATAGACGTCCTCATAGCGCACAATGTCGTCTTCGCCGACATAGGCGCCGGTCTGCACCTCGATCAGAACCATCGGCACCTTGCCGGGGTTTTCCATCCGGTGCACGGCGCCAAGCGGGATATAGACGCTTTCGTTCTCGGTCACGAGTTTCACCTCATCATCCACCGTCACCCGGGCGGTGCCTTCCACCACGATCCAATGCTCGGAGCGGTGGAAATGGCTTTGCAGGCTCAGCGCCGCGCCGGGATGCACCAGGATCCGCTTGACCTGGAACCGGTCGCCAACCACCAGGCTTTCGAACCAGCCCCAGGGGCGGTGGTCCTTGGGGAACTGGGTGGCCTGGACCGCGCCCTTTTGCTTGAGCGCGGCAACCGCTTTCTTCACATCCTGGGCGCGGGATTTGTCGGCCACCAGCACCGCATCATTCATCGCCACCGCCATGATGCCGTCCAGCCCGATGCCGACCACCTCCAGCTGCTCGCTGTCGGAGCGCAGGAGCGTGTCCTGGCAGTCAATTGCCGTGGCACCGCCGCTGGTGACAACGCCGTCCGCATCCGGCCCGCTTTCGCGCCAGACCGCATCCCAGCCGCCCAGATCCGACCACGCCGCATCAAAGGGCACAACCGAGAGGTTTTCCGCCTTTTCCATCACCGCATAGTCGATGGAGATGTCTTCGGCCCGGCTCCAGGGCTCCGGCGCCAGGCGCAGGAAGCCGAGGTCCGGCCTGGCCTCCTCCAGAGCCGCCTGCACCGGCTCCGTCAATGCCGGCGCATGGGCCGCAAAAGCGGCGATGATATCGGCGGCGCGGAACAGGAAGATGCCTGCGTTCCACTTGAAATTGCCCTCCGCCAGCATGGCAGCGGCGCGGGCGGCATCGGGTTTTTCCACGAACTGCTTGAGCGGCACCGCTGCGCCGCTGCTGTCCGGAGCATCCGCGAGTTCAAGATAGCCATAGGCGGTTTCCGGATGGCTGGGGGTGATCCCGAAGGTCACCAGCTGGCCTTGGGCCACCGCCTCAAGGCCGCGGGACACAGCTGCGTGGAACGCCGCGGTGTCCGGCACAACGTGATCCGACGGGGCCACGAGAAGAACCGCATCTTCCGCTTCGGACTGGGCGCGCAGGGCGGCCGCCAGCACCGCGGGCCCGGTGTTGCGCCCGTCCGGTTCAATCAGGATGGCGCCCGGGTCGATGCCTGCGGCCTGCAGCTGCTCCGTCACGATGAACCGGAAATCAGAATTGGTCAGAACCACGGGGGCGGCAAAGCGGAAACTGCCGGTTTCACCGGCCAGGCGGCGTGCTGAGGCCTGAAACAGGGTCTCTTCACCCATGATCGGGACAAACTGTTTGGGGTAGCTCTTGCGCGACAAGGGCCACAAGCGGGTACCTGAGCCTCCGCACAGGAGGACGGGGGTAATCAACATGATTAAATACTCGACCAAAGTGCAGTTATGCCAAGGTCCTAGTGAATACCCTGCCTTGTGACAAGTGCCAGGGGGGGCCCGCCGCGTGAATTTCATCAGGGGGTTACACAGGGCCGGCAGCAAACGGGGGCATGCGGATCTCTGGCCGGTTTCCTCACAGGCCGGATGAGGGGCAGGCCCCGTTCATCCGGCACGGGCGGCGGTGCAGGAACGGAATGAATGGATCCTGGCCCTGGCCCGGAAGCCCGCGGCCAAAACGCCGCCGCACGGAAAATGCAAATGGCCTTTGGGCTGATGCTGTTCGGAGAATAGGGCACCAGCCCGGCTTTTCTTCCGGTTGCAAAATGCGGCGCCGCAGCCCGAGGCCCCAAGCGGAACCGGCCTGCCTGCCCGCTGGCCCGGCGGGGCTGTTTTCCGCCGGGCAAACGGCAGTGCCGCCAGGCAAGGCGGCCAAAGATCATTGCCTCCGGCGCCGCGGGGCAGGCCTTTACTTGTGAAGGTTTCGGATTACCGTTCCGTCAAGGGGGCAAAAATTCTGTCCCCTGCCGGTGGTCTAAGTGGTTCTGTTAAGGTCGGGATTGATCCGTATGCTGTGTTGCAAAATGCCGGGAGAATTTGCCCCGGCCCAGCCCCTGCCAGCTCTCCTTACTCTTTGCCTCTCAAGGAAAAGAGCGGCTGCCCGGCCGTTGCGCCGGCACCGGTGCCTTGCGGGACTCTCCGCCAGGAACCGCCCGGGGCAGGCCCCGGCCAGGATACCAGTGTTTCCAGTAACTCCATCAAAGGAGAATGTTTTATGAAAGTGGCTATTCTTGCCGGGGGCAAGGGGACCCGTCTGGCAGAAGAAACCTCCGTCAGGCCAAAGCCGATGGTGGAGATCGGCGGGATGCCCATTCTCTGGCATATTATGATGATATACTCCCATTACGGGTATAATGATTTCTCTGTCGCGCTTGGCTACAAGGGCGATTACATCAAGCGCTACTTTGCCGAATACGGCACGCTGGCGGGCAGCATTACCGTCAATATGGGGCGCCCCGATCCGGTGGTCCGCCACGATCAGGAGCATGCGCCCTGGACAGTCGACCTGATCGAAACCGGTGACGAAACGCTGACCGGCGGCCGGGTCAAGCGGCTGCAGCCGCATCTTGGCAACGAGACCTTCATGCTGACCTGGGGCGACGGCGTGTCCGATGTGGACCTGGACAAGCTGCTGGCCTTTCACCGCTATCACGGCAAGCTGGCCACCATAACCGCAGTGCGCCCGCCCGCCCGCTACGGCCACATGCGGTTTGACGGCGACCAGGTCACCGCCTTTGAGGAAAAACCGCAGACCGCCGAGGGCTGGATCAACGGCGCCTTCTTCGTGCTGGAGCCGCAGGTGTTCGACTACATCGAAGGCGACATGGTGATGTTCGAACACGCGCCCTTGGAAAACCTGGCCAGGGACGGCCAGCTGATGGCCTACCGCCACGATGGCTTCTGGGCGGCGATGGACACGCTGCGCGACAAGCACATCCTGCAGAAACTCTGGAATTCCGGCCAGCGCCCCTGGGCGGTTTGGGAGACGTGAACATGCGCGTATTGGTGACAGGCCACCGGGGCTATATCGGAACCGTGCTGACCCCGATGCTGATGGCGGCGGGCCATGAGGTGACCGGCCTCGACAGCGATCTTTATGAGCGCTGCACCTTTGCCCCGGGCGGGGAGATGCCGCAGGTGCCTACGATCCGCAAGGACATCCGCACGGTCGAGGCTGCGGACCTGCTGGGCTTCGATGCGGTCCTGCATCTGGCGGCGCTGTCCAACGACCCGCTGGGCGATTTCCGCCCGGAAACCACCTTTGACATCAATTTCGAAGGCACGATGAAGGTGGCGCGCGCCGCCAAGGCGGCCGGGGTGCAGCGGTTTGTGTTTTCCTCCTCCTGCTCCAACTACGGCGCATCGGGGGAGGATTTCATCGACGAGACCGGCGCCTTCAACCCGGTGACCCCCTATGGCGAAAGCAAGGTGAAGTCTGAACTGGCGCTGGCGGAGCTGGCCGGCGGCGGCTTCTGCCCGACCTTCCTGCGCTCCGCCACGGCCTATGGCGTCAGCCCGCGCATCCGCTTCGACCTGGTGCTGAACAACCTTGTGGCCTGGGCCGTGACAACCGGCAACATCCACATGAAATCAGACGGCACCCCCTGGCGGCCGATCACTCATATCGAGGACATCAGCCGCGCCTTCCTGGCAACGCTCGAAGCGCCGGCCGAAGATATCCGCAACGAGGCGTTCAATGTCGGCGTGACCGCGCATAATTACCAGATCCGCGAATTGGCGGAGATCGTCGCGGATGTGGTGCCGGGCTGCAAGGTCACCTTTGCCGAGGGCGCCGGGCCGGACAAGCGCTCCTACCGGGTGAACTGCGACAAGATCCAGCGCGTGATGCCGCAGTTCAAGCCTCAGTGGGATGCGCGCCGCGGCGCGCAGTCGCTGTATGAGGCCTACCGGGCGCAGAAGCTGACGCTGGAAGAGTTCGAGGGGCCGCGCTATCAGCGCATCGGCCATATCAAGAAGCTGATTTCCGAAGGCATCATCGATGTCACCCTGGCCCACACCCCTGCTGGCGAAGCCGCCCGCAGCCAGGCGGCCCCGCACACGGACACGGACACGGACACGGCGCAATCGGATTTTTCTGCAGACAGCGCCAAGGCGCAGTGCATCTCCTGCGGCCACACGGGGCTGGAGCCGATCCTCGATCTGGGGCGGATGCCGCGCTCGGACGGGCTGCTGGAGGCCATCGGGCCGTCCCAGCAGGAAACCCTGGTGCCGCTGCGGCTGGGCTATTGCCCGGGCTGCACCCTGGTGCAGCTGCTGGAGACCCGCCCGGCCGAGGAAATGTTCGGCGGCGACTATGTCTATTTCTCCTCCTACTCCGAGGACCTGCTGAACCATTCCCGGCAGAACGCGGAGGAACTGATCAGAACGCACGCCCTGGGGCCGGACAGCCTGGTGGCCGAGATCGCCTCCAATGACGGCTACATGCTGCAGAACTTCCAGGCCCGGGGCATCCCGGTGCTGGGGATCGATCCCGCCACCCAGCCCGCCACGGCGGCGCGCGAAAAGGGGATCGAGACAATCATCGACTTCTTCGGCACCCGCGTTGCCGGCAGCCTGCGCGCCCAGGGCCGGCGGGCGGATATCATTATCGCCAACAACGTGGTGGCCCATGTCGCCGACCAGAACGATCTGGTGGCCGGGATGGCGGAGCTGCTGGCGGACAACGGCACCGTTGTCGTCGAGTTTCCCTATGTCCGCGACATGATCGATTTCATCGAATTCGACACGATCTACCACGAGCACCTGTGCTATTTCTCGGCCGGGTCCGCCAAGGCGCTGTTCGAGCGGCACGGGCTGTATCTGAACGATGTCCGCCGCCTGCCCATTCACGGCGGCTCGCTGCGGCTCTATTTCAGCAGATGCACCGCTGTCACGGATGCGGTGCAGGGCATTCTGGCCGAAGAGCATGATCTGGGGCTCGACCGTTTCGATTACTACAAGAGCTTCGGCGCCCGGGTGCGCGCCTTCCGCGACCAGGCCCGCCGGCTGGTCGGCTCCCTGAAGGCGGATGGCAAGCGCATCGCGGCCTATGGCGCCGCCGCCAAGGGCACGATCATGCTGAACTTCCTGAACCTGAACGACCGTGCCATCGAATATGCGGTGGACAAGAACATCCACAAGCAAGGCAAGTACATGCCCGGCGTCCGGATCCGGATCGACGAGCCGGAAAAGCTGATGGAGGACAAGCCGGACTATGTGATGATCCTGCCCTGGAACTTCCGCGATGAGATCATCCGCCAGCAGCAGGCCTTTCTCGAGGCGGGCGGGAAATTCGTCGTCCCGATCCCCAATCTCGAAATTGTCAGCGCTCCAGACCGGGACGGCAGCAGATGAGCAGCAGGACCGCCTGCCCGGCCTGCAGCAGCCGGGACCTCACAGAGATCTACCGGCTGGAGGCGGTCCCGGTGCAAAGCTGCATCCTGCTGGAGAGCGCGGAGGAGGCCCGGCAGTTCCCGCGCCATCCGCTGGTGCTGATGTTCTGCAGCAGCTGCGGCTTCATCTTCAATTCCGTGTTTGACCTGTCGCTGGTCGACTATGCCTCGGCGACGGAAGAGAGCCAGCATTTCTCCGGCACCTTCAACCGGTTTGCCCGGGATCTGGCGGCGGAAGCGGCATCGCTCTACGACCTGAAAGGCAGGCGGACCCTGGAAATCGGCTGCGGCAAGGGCGAGTTCCTGCAGGAGCTTGCCCGCCAGACCGGCACCATCGGCCTGGGCGTCGACCCCGGGTTCATCCCGGAGCGCCTGCCCGGGGCGCAGGGCCAGGAGATCAGGTTCCAGCGCGAATTCTTCGATCCCGGCACCATCGCCGAGCCGCCTGATTTCGTCGTCTGCCGCCATACCCTGGAGCATATCCCCGAGGTCGGCCGCTTCCTGCAGGACATCGTGCAGGTGCTGAACGGGCAGGCCGGAGCAGGCCTGTTCTTTGAAACACCGGATGTTCAGCGGGTGCTGCAGGAGGGCGCCTTCTGGGACATCTACTTCGAACATTGCTCCTATTTCACGCAAGGAAGCCACGCGCGGCTGTTCCGGCGCGCGGGCTTTGATGTGACCGGGCTGTATCTGGCTTATGACGGCCAGTACATCATCCAGTACGCCGCGCCTGCGGCTGGCCGCCCGGCGCTGCCGCAGGAGGACGATCTGGACACGGCGCGTGCGCTGGCAGCCCGGTTCCCGCAAAAGGTCGCGGAGGTCCGCCGTTACTGGACAGAGTTCGTGCGCAGCCGCCACGCCGCAGGCAAGCGGGTGACGGTCTGGGGCGGCGGCTCGAAATGCGTGTCTTTCCTGACCACCAACGGCCTTGGGGCGGAAGTGGCGCAGGTCATCGACATCAACCCGTTCAAACAGGGCAAATACCTGCCCGGCACCGGCCATACTGTCAGCGCTCCGGACAGTCTGCAGGCGGCGCCGCCCGATACGGTGATCGTGATGAACCCGGTCTACCTGCCCGAAATCGGGGCGCAATTGTCGGCCATGGGCCTCACCCCGGAGCTGGTGGCGGTATGAGGACTGCCGCTGCCATATCCTGCCCGCTCTGCGCCGCGCAGGCGGCGCAGGGCATTTTCAGGCTGGAAAGCGTTCCGGTGATCTGCAACCAGCTCTGGCCGGACCGGGCGGCGGCGCGGGCCGCGCCTGCCGGGACCGTGGATCTGCAGCTTTGCACCAGCTGCGGGTTTATCTGGAACAGCGCCTTTGAGCCCGCGCGCATGGCCTATGCGCCGGGCTACGAGAACGCGCTGCATTTCTCGCCCCGGTTCCAGGCCTTTGCCAGGGACCTGGCGGCCGGACTGGTGGCGCGGCACGGGCTGGCGGGCAAGCATGTGATTGAGATCGGCTGCGGCGACGGCTACATGCTGGATCTGCTGGCGCAGCACGGCGTCGCCTCGGCCACCGGCTTTGACCCGTCGATGGCGGGAGCCTCCTCTCCCTTCACCGCCCGCGGTAATGTTGAAATCGTCGGCGAATACTTCCGCTCCGCTCAGCTGGACCGGCCGTTTGACGCGATCCTGTGCCGCCACGTGCTGGAGCATCTCGACGATCCGGTTGCCCTGCTCAGCGACATCCGCCGGGCCATCGGCAGCCGGGATGTCCCGGTCTACTTCGAAGTGCCGAATGCCGGCTGGATGCTGGATGCGGTCTCGATGTGGGACGTGATCTACGAGCATGTGGGCTACTGGAGCGCGCCGGCCCTCACTGCCCTGTTCCGGCGGGCCGGGTTCGAGCCGCTTTCCGTCCGCACCGGCTACGGTGGCCAGTTCCTGATGGCCGAAGCCGTCCCGGCCAGGCCGGAGCCGGATTATCTTGATCCGGGCGCTGCGCAGATCTGCGCCGCCGCCCGGGCCTTCGGAGCGGCGGCGGATGCGGAATTGCAGCGGTGGCGCAGCAGGCTTCAGGGCTGCAGCGGCAGTGCTGTTATCTGGGGGGCCGGATCCAAAGGCATCACCTTCGCCAATGCCCTGGGGGAGGCGGCGCACGGGCTGAGCGCCTTTGTCGATTTGAACCCCCGCAAACATCAGCGGATTGCACCCGGGGTCGCCCTGCCGGTCATCGCACCGGAGGATCTCGCCAGCCTCCGCCCCTCCATGGTGCTGATCTCGAACGCTTTATACGAGGAAGAAATCATTGCCCGGGTGCAGGCCGCGGGGCTGCAGCCCGATTTCGCGGTGATCGCAGGATAGGGGCCGCCGGAGCTGCGGTTTCCCGGCCAAGCGGCACACAGCTTAAACGTGTCTATATGCTACTATGGAGAGCATGCATGAAGAGTGATAGGATCAAAGTGCCGCCCTGATGCTCCCGGCGTTATGCCGTACCGCATCCGGTGCCATGGCCGGGCGGTTCAGCAGGTATTTGTCATCACTGTCTTTGTCCTCGGGGAGGTCTGCTATGTTCAAGTTAATAATCGGGTTTTTCACAGCCATGCTGCTGGCGTCAGCAGCTCAGGCGCAAAGCGGCTACAAGATCAAGCGCGGCGATACGCTGACCATCGAAGTGCTTGAGAATGAGAACCTGAACCGCAGCGCTCTGGTGCTGCCGGACGGGTCCATCAATTTCCCGCTGGCGGGCGGGGTGGCCGCGGCGGGGCGGACCGTCGACCAGGTCAGGAGCGACCTGACAAATGCGCTGACGCCTAACTTCGCCTCCCAGCCGCAGGTGTTTGTTTCGGTGAACGCGCTGGCTGAGCCCGCGGTGTCCTCCGCTGCCGTCAGAACCCGTGCCGTCCGCGCGGTCTATGTGATGGGGGAAATCACCACGCCGGGCAAGCTGGAGGCAAGCCGCAGCACAACTCTGCTGCAGGCCCTTGCCCAGGCTGGCGGCCTCACCCGTTTTGCCGCTGACAAGCGCATCCAGCTGCGCCGGGGCGACAAGATCTATCTCTACAACTACCGCACCAATGGCGGCAGCGGCATCACCGGCAGCACGGTCCTGGTTCCCGGCGATGTGATTGTGGTCCCGCAGCGGCGCCTGTTCGAATAACCAGGCCCCGCCCCGCTCCGGCGGGCGGCGGCGCAGGTGTCAGAGGCGCATCCGGCCCGGATGCCGTGCCGGAGCGGATGGCGTGCAGCCGCCCGGGTTTTCCCTGTCTGTTACCTTGGCTGGCGGAGCCATAGCCAGAACCGCGTCCGCCGCAGGCGCAGGATCAGCTGCCATTCCAGCCCCGCAAGCCCCGGCAGCCGCGACCGGAGCAGCCTGCGCTGATGCAGCAGCCAGCCCAAGCGGCTGCGCGGGCCTTCGGGAAACCCCGCGCCGGGAAACAGATGCCGGATCAGGCGGCATTGCAATTCCAGCCCGAGCTTGAAGCGGTAGGTTGCGAACCTGTCCTCGACCTGCTGCCAGTCGACCGGATCCGCGGGATCCGCGCACAGCTCGATCAGATCGTTCAGATACCGCAGGTGGACAAACCCGGAAAACACGCCGCGGTCGTGCAGCATGTCATGCGCCAGGCTGGTCACCAGGCGCAAATTGGCATTGGGGATCCGCACGGCGCCCGCCCCGAACGGAACCAGATGGCTTTGCTCTTCGATGTCGCGCGCGCTGATGGTGCCGAAATACCGCTCCGGGATCCGGTGATGTATGTCCAATGCGCCGGCAACATCGGCCCGGAAATAGCTTCCCAGGGAATACTGGTTCCGGCTGTCCGGGAATTTTTCGTAGCCGAGGCGGCTCAGAACGCGTTCCACATCGGCATCCTGCTCCGGGCTGGTCACGATATCCAGGTCAAAGGACATCCGCGGCACCTCGGCGGCATCCGCGGCCTGGAAGAGATTGACCGCCCCCTTCATCAGGCCCGCCTCCAGCCCTTCCGCCGTCAGGGCTGACAGGGCTTCGTCAAGCTGGGCTTTCAGCATGCTGTTGCGGGTGATGTTGGCCGCATCCACTGAAGCCAGGTAACTCAGGGCCTCGGGATCAATCTGCGCGGCCTGGCCGGACTGGACCAGCCTTCTGTACAAGAGCGGGCCGACAAGGTTGTCATTGGCGCAGCCGATGATCAGCTCCCAGTCCGGATCCCGGGGCACCCGCCCCTGCAGGCATTCTGCCAAAATCTCCAGCGCAATCGGGGGTAAAAAGGGCACCTGATCAACCGCTCCCCGCAAGGCTCCAAGCCTCGCGGGCCAAGCCGCAGGCCTGTTCAAGACCGTCAAAACGGGCGCGGAAGAACCGCGCGGAGCCTATCAGCGCAGCCAGCGATTCAAACCCGTCCCCCGACAGGCGGTCGTCCGGAGACCAGCAGGATGCCAGCATCATCCGGATGATCTCCTCTTCCGCGGTGACAGGCGCAAGCCCGGCCGGAGTGTCCGGGCTTCTGTCCAGAAACAGCACACAGCGGACCGGGCGCGCCGGAAACGCCCCCGCGTCCAATGCCCGGTAGCGGACCCGCTTGCCGTCCGGGCGCAAATAGTCCGGCAGGTCCTCAAGCCCCGGCAGTCGCTGCGCAAGAAGGGGCAGCGAGCCGCATTTCAGGGTCGCCGGAAAGGGCAGGGACATCACCTGGCCGCCGCTGCGCAGCACTGCCAGATCATCCCCTTCCAGGCGGAAGCCTTCGCCATGCAGCGCAACCGACAAGGTCGACTTGCCGCTGCCCGGATCACCGCACAGCAGCATGCTCCCGCCCGCTGCGGAAACAGTCGCGGTGTGCAGCACCGGATCCTCCGAGAGGTCCAGAACCTGCGTTGTCAGCATGAATTTCAGCGCGGCGCCGATTTCATCCCAGCGGTGCCACTCCGGGTCTTCCCCGGCCCAGGCCAGCCCCGCCCGCGATGCCTCCTCGATAAGGACAAGCTGGTCCTGCGCGGGGGTGTCCGCAACCAGCAGATGCTCAAAGGCACTGCGCACCAGGCGGGCGGTTCTTTCACCGGTGCAGCAAATGCCGATGGCATGGCCGCTGATCGACAGGCACATGTGCGCGGTGACGGGCACCGGACCGGAGCGCGGCGCCAGATAGCGCACAGCCCCCGAGTCCAGCAGTTCCGTCAGAGACTGCCGGCCATTGGCACCGCCGGCAGATGCGGCTGAAACGAATTCGGCAACGCTGAGCCCAGCCGCCAGCCGGGGCCACAAGGCCATTGTGGTGTCCGACGCGTAAAACAGCTTCTGATTATGAGGCAGAAACAAAAAATGGCGTTTCCCGACACTTGCGAGGCGCACATCAGGAAATGCCATAATTTGAGCGAGGTCCAAAAAAAACCCTCTCCAGAACCGAAGGCAGCTGTATTCAAAGGCCCGGCGGGAGCCGCCGGGCTCGTCCGCAGACCTCAGGTGAACTTAGTTATAGTAGCGGCGGCGGCGGCGCCCCTTGCGGCCTTTCTTCTTCTTTTTCTTTGGCTTGCCGCCAGATTTGGCAACCGCCTCGGAAGACAGGGTCGTGGACAGAAGGAAGGCCACCGCGGGCGGCGTTACAGCTGCAAAACGTCCTGCTTTTTGAAGGACTTCCCTGCGTTCAGGGGATTCAAGCTTTTCAGGATGATCTGTCATTTTACTCTACTTCACTGGTACTTTGATGTCATCGGACATACAGGCGCCGATCAGGCCGCAAACCGGAAGCGGCGGCTTATGGAAGTCTGGCCGTCTCTGTAAACTTCCCCCGCGCGCGCAAGGTGCCTCAACGGACACCGGCTGGCAAAACCTTAACGATTATTGTGCCTCCTGACCGGATTTGAGTCAACTATTAGGAATGCTCCGTTTCCGCTAAACGGCGCAGAAAAAGGGCATCCGGCGGCTTGGCCGAAAAGGCCCTCTGGTTGTGAAGCCGCCGCCCTCTGAGGTGCAAAGCCTTGTTGCGGCAGGCTTCCTCCGCACCGGTTCAGGCCGCCCCGGCACGCGCCGCCGCGGCCGCACAGGGCTGCTGCGGCCGCGCAATTGGTGTTTGAGCGGGGCTGTGGTACTATGTTGCGGTATGCGCAAAGTGTTTTGCCCCCATTTCGGCGGCCTGGACACCGGGGAACCAGGCCTAGTTCGTTAACCGGGGGAACCGGCCTAGTTGGTTAGGCCTAGTTGGTTAAATGTGCAGGCGGCCTGCCGGGCCGCCGGGTTACGAGTTTTTGGGGGAAGTCACGTGTTTTCATCAGATGATTTCAGCGGCGGTCCGCTGGATCCGTCGGTCTGGACTGTTGAAGGTCCGGCCGGTGTCTCTGCCAGTACCGGTTCCAATGCCACGGATGCCTATCTGGAACTGGTGACGCCGGATGGTTTTTTTGACGCCTGGAAGACCAACAAGTCCGCCCGCGCGATGCAGGACATTGCCGACGCGGATTTCCAGATCGAGACGCGGTTCCTGACCACGCCCTCCGAGCGGTTCCAGCTGCAAGGGATCCTGGTGGAGCAGGATGCGGACAACTGGCTGCGGTTTGACGTCTATTCCGACGGCAATGTGCTGCGGGTGTTCTCCGGCGTGACGGTCAATGGCAGTTCCTCGATGCGGATCAATACGGTGATCCAGGCCGGCGATGCGGAATACCTGCGGGTCACCCGATCGGGCGACACCTGGACCTATGAGTATTCCGCCGACGGCGCCAATTGGACCCTGGCCGGCAGCTACACCCATGCGGTGACAGTGACCTCTGCCGGGGTGTTTGCGGGCAATGTGGCCCAGGCCTCCGGCTATACCGCCCAGGTCGATTACGTCGAAATCGCCAGCGACCCCATCGTCAACGAAGACGGCGGCGGCACACCGCCCCCGAACCAGGCGCCGGATGCGGCGGATGACGGCCTGGCAGTGGTGCTGGACACCGCGCTGGTGATCGATGAGTCCGCCTTGATGTCCAACGACAGCGATCCCGATGGCGATCCCGTCACCTTCGACAGCTTCACCAACCCGTCCAACGGCACGCTGACGGACAATGGCGACGGCACGC
>NZ_JWLI01000011.1 GCF_000813965.1 Leisingera sp. ANG-M7
GGGGGCTTTTACGGATACCCCCGAACACCCGCAAC
This sequence comes from Leisingera sp. ANG-M7, assembly GCF_000813965.1. Lineage (GTDB taxonomy): Bacteria > Pseudomonadota > Alphaproteobacteria > Rhodobacterales > Rhodobacteraceae > Leisingera. Next base: position 36 of record NZ_JWLI01000011.1, read on the forward strand.
CCAAAAAACGCAAAAAACAGAACTTTCCAAAAAGAAAAATCACAAATCAAACAATATCAACAACTTACAGCACAACAAAGTCAGCAACACTGACCCAAAATACAAGGACCGCTCAAACCCCGGACCAACCCAATCACACCAAAACCCCGCCAGAAACCACTTACCCACAGACTCAACAAACATATCCACAAAACCAAACCACGGAATCGAAGAAAACAACTGCGACTCGGAAGCAAAACCGCCGCCAGGGAGGGCCGCCTCCCGGACCCCGGGACCAGTTTCTCCGGACTAGGTCCGGCTGGGCGTTCCGGATGATTCCAGATGTTTGGACCGCTTCAGCACTGGCAAGCGCAGGGCCAAGAGAAGCAGGGTCAGCCCGAGGTAGATCAGCGGCTCGATCTGAAACCCTTTCGACAGCATCACAAAGTGCAGGCCCCCTAGCAGCGCAGCCGCATAAGTCAGCCGGTGCAGCCGCGCCCAGGTCCGGCCCAGCGCCCGCACGGACAGGTTATTCGAACTGAGCGCCAGCGGCAGCATCAGGACAAACGCCGCCATGCCGATGGTGATATAGGGCCGTTTCGCAATATCCGCGATGATCTGGCCCAGGATCTGCACATCCAGCACCAGCCAGACCAGCAGGTGGCACAGCACATAGAAGAAGCACAAAAGCCCAATTGCGCGGCGGAACTTCATCAGGTTCAGGCCCGCCAGGCGGCGTAGCGGCGAAACCGCCAGCGTCAGGATCATCAGCTGAAGCGCCATTTCCCCGTATTCATGCTCCAGCGCCTTGATCGGCTCCACTCCCAGCCCGCCGGTGAGCCCCTGGTAAAACAGCCAAGGCGCGGGGAGTGCCCCTAGCAAGTAGACCGCCCAGACAGGCAGGCGGCGGAGAAGGCGGTTTGCGGTGTCCATAAACTCCTCCGGTCAAAAGTTCTCGGCCAGGTCCATGCCTGCGTACAGGGAGGCGACCTCTTTCTCGTACCCGTTATACATCAGTGTCGGCTGGCGCTTGGCAAACAGGCCGCCGCCGATGCGGCGCTCGCTGGCCTGGCTCCAGCGCGGATGCGAGACATTGGGGTTCACATTACTGTAGAAGCCGTACTCGCGCGGGTTGGCCATGTTCCAGCTGGTGGGCGGTTCCTCGTCAGTCAATGTGATCCGCACCACCGACTTGATCGACTTGAAGCCGTATTTCCACGGCACCACCAGCCGCAGCGGCGCGCCGTTCTGGTTTGGCAGCGGCTTACCGAAGATCCCGGTCGCCATGATCGACAGCGGGTGCATCGCCTCATCCAGGCGCAGGCCTTCGCGATAAGGCCATTCCAGCACCTTATAAGCCGTGCCGGGCATCTCCGACGGGCGGTAGAGGGTTTCAAAGGCAACGTACTTGGCCCCCTCCTGCACGCCTGCCATATTCAAGAGGTCGGCCAGCTCAAATCCCCGCCAGGGCACCACCATCGACCAGGCCTCGACACAGCGGAAGCGGTAGATACGCTCCTCCAGCGTCATCTCCCCCAGGATCTGCTCAAGGGAATAGTCGCCCGGGCGATCCACCAGACCGTCGATCTTCACGCTCCACGGCTGAGTGGTCATCCGGCCGGCATAGGCCGCAGGATCACTCTTGCCGGTGCCGAACTCGTAGAAATTGCAGTAGCTGGTCACCTCTTCCCAGGTGTTGGGTTCCAGCCCCTCCGCCGCTTGCGCGCGGCTGCCCAGCGCGGCGGCCAGCCCGGCACCTGCCAGCCCGGCCATGATCCGGCGGCGGTTCCAGAAATCTGCCTCCGGGGTAGCATCGGCAAGGGTCAAGTCATTGGTCCAGCGGCGCGCCATCTGCGTCTCCTGATATTGCGGGTCTCTCCTGAGGTAACGGCCCCGGGCGCAAAACCCAAAACATATCCCGTCACGACTGCGCGAGAGAATTGTAACGTTGGAAGCCCTGCCAGTATCTGCGAAAACCCGGCTGCGGGCGCCCCTGCTGACGCAGATGTGAAGCGGCCCAGCGCCCAATGGCCGGAAAATGCGCTGTGGCAGCACATTTCCCCGCTGCACCCGTTGCACGGTTTCACTATGCTGGCTGGAAATCAAAACCGCTTCGGGCAGACTATGATGAAATCCCTAATTGCACCGCTGATGATGCTTGCCGCCGCCGCCCTGGCAGGCTGCGCCGCCGCACCCACGGCCACCAAGACCGATGTCGAGGCCCTGTCCCTCGCCATCCAGTCCCTGGATCCGCAGGTGGACGCCGGGGAGGCCCGCCGCGCGGCGGAGATCGCTTACAGCCACTCTGCCCGGCTGGCGGAGCAGTATAATGTCACCACCTCGCCGATCATCCACAACACGCTGGTGAACAGCGGCGTCAAGGAACGCGGCATCTGCGTGCATTACGCCGAGGACATGCAGGCGCGCCTCAACCAGGAGAACTTCCAGACGCTATCGATGCTGCGCGCCATTGCCGAGCCGAAGAATGAGTTCCGCATCGACCATTCCACCGCGGTGATCGCGGCCAAGGGCGACGGTATCTACGAGGGCATCGTGCTCGACCCCTGGCGCTATGGCGGCAAGCTTTACTGGTCAGAGACCACCGAAGACCCGCGATACAACTGGGAACCGAGGCTTAAAGTTCTGCGACGGAAGTATGAGCGCAAGATGGCCAAGGAGGCCGGGGCTGGTTAAGCCGTCTTCAGCACAGCTAGAGACCTGCCGCCAAGGCTGCCGCCCGGAACTGGCCAGGCGTCAGCCCGTATTCCTTCTTGAAGGCGCTGATAAAATTGGATGTGCTTTCGTACCCTGCCGCCAGACCAATACTGGTAATCGCATCGTTGGTGCTTTCCAGCATCGTCTTTGCCTGATCCAACCGCCGCTGCTTGCGCCATTTTGCGGGTGACGCGCCGAAGATCCGCCGGAACTCCCGGTTGAAAGTCGGAACTGAGCGCCCGGACAGCGCCGCCAGGTCCGCAGTGCGCAAATCATGATCCAGGTAAGCCCGGGCGACATGAGCAACCGAGCGGTGGTGCTGCGTGCCCAAACTGCCCGCGAGCGTACCGGCCAGCTCGCTGCGGTCATGCAGCAACGCAAGCAGCATGATCAGCTCAACCAGTTTCAGGCGCGCCAGATCGGCATCCACCTGCAAGCTGTCGTAGACCTCCACGATGCCGCTCATGAAGGCTGCCAGGCTTTGACTCGCTGGAACGGTTGCCAGACTTGCCCGTTCAGCTGCCCGCCCGCCGCCCAATCGAGGCAGCACATCGCTGACCAGCGCCGGGGACAGAAAGATCATCATAGCTTCCAGCGGGCCGTCCTGGCTGCGGAAATCGGACTGCAACAGAACGTTAGGCGGAACAATGACAAGTTCGCCCGCCTGGATTTCAGTGCAGGTTCCGGCAGTGTCAAAAAAACGCTCACGCCCCTTCAGCAAGTAGCAAATACAGATTTCGCTGCAGACAAATTCCAAGTCCCGCAGATCTGCGCGCAAAACCTTATGCAACAGCCGGCCATGTCTGCTCGACAGGATTTCCCTGGTAAAGGAAAAGGCCGCCAAAGCCTCAGGGATAACAATCAGCTTGTTCTGTGTGCGGGTCACGCGGCTGCTCCACAGGTTGTTCCGTGCAGGCCGCGGCAAGCAGCTTCTTACACGTGCCGCAAACTAATGAGGGTTTCTGATCCGATTGCAATATCCTTGATCGGATCGCGTTAGCGGCGGCCGGGCACCGCAGGCAAAGAACGGGTCATCCAAAGAGAAAAGGAGACCCCGATGAGCATTTGGGTAACGCTTGAGATGGAAGTGGCAAAGGGAAAGTTCGGCGAACTGGAACTCTTTTTGGCTGAGAGACTGCCAGCGGTGCGCGGCTTTGATGGCGCCTTGTCGGTCACTGTCTATTATGACGAGGAAACGCGCAGCCAGCTCATTGCCGAAGAGTGGCTCTCCAAAGCGCATCACGCCAGCTACATCCAGGCAATTTCCGAAAACGGCGTCATGGCCCAGCTTGTCTCCTTCATGACTGCGCCTCCAAAGGTGCAGTACTTCAAGAGGCTGGTAATCTAATGGCAGGACTCCGCGCCGACATTTCGCGCCGTGATTTCATGGCCAGCACTGTTGCAGCGGCTGCGGCAGTTGGCACGCTTCCATCATTTGCTGCAGCGGCAGCCCCGGCAGATGTGCGTTTCCGTTTCGTGAAACTCAGCAAGTCCAGCACCACAGGGTATCTGCAGGAACTGCGCCGGAACCGGTCGTCCATCAGCCAACTGGTACTGGAAGGTGAGGGCTATTGCCTGGTTCTCGCCGGCGAGCGCTCCCACACCGGCGCGCACCGGCTGGAGCTGTAACGCACCTCTTCGCAAATCAAAGGCCCGCCATCTCTGGCGGGCCTTTCTCAATCTCTACCTCTCAATGCACCACGGCATCATCGGGCTTGGGCCGGTCCGACGTCCCCAGCCGGTCGCCGATGATCAGCCCGTCGCTGCCGGCCGAGACCGGAACGGTATCGCCGTCCTTGATCTCTCCCGCCAGCAGGGCCTCTGCCAGCGGATTCTGCAGCGCGCGCTGGATCACCCGCTTCAGCGGCCGAGCGCCGAACACCGGGTCATAGCCCTCATCCGCCAGCCATGTCTTGGCCGCCTCGTCCAACTCCAGCGCAATCTTGCGCCCTGCCAGGCGTTTCAGCAGACGTGTCAGCTGGATCTCGACAATGCCGTCCATGTCACCCCGTGCCAGACGGTCAAAGATGATAGTCTCATCCAGACGGTTCAGGAACTCAGGCCGAAAGTGCGCCCGCACCGCGTCCATCACATCGCGCCGCGCGTCAGACGCATCGGCGCCCTCCGGCAGCTGGCTCAGAGCTTGCGCGCCAAGGTTGGAGGTCAGCACGATCAGCGTCTGCTTGAAGTCAACGGTGCGGCCCTGGCCGTCGGTCAGCACGCCGTCATCCAGCACCTGCAGCAGCACGTTGAACACATCCGGATGCGCCTTTTCGACCTCGTCGAACAGCACCACCTGATAGGGGCGGCGGCGCACGGCCTCGGTCAGCACCCCGCCCTCGTCATAGCCGACATAGCCCGGAGGCGCGCCAATCAGGCGGGCCACCGAATGCTTCTCCATGAACTCCGACATGTCGATCCGCACCATCGCGTGCTCATCGTCGAACAGGAAACCCGCTACTGCCTTGGTGAGCTCTGTCTTGCCAACGCCGGTCGGCCCAAGGAACAGGAAGGAGCCCAGCGGCCGGTTCTCGTCATTCAGACCTGCCCGCGCCCGGCGCACCGCATTGGCCACCGCAGTCACAGCCGCGTTCTGGCCGATCACCCGGCGGTGCAGCTCATCTTCCATGCGCAGCAGCTTTTCGCGCTCCCCCTCCAGCATCTTGGAGGTCGGAATGCCGGTCCAGCGTTCGACAACAGCGGCGATCTGCTCAGGCCGCACGGCCTCCTCGACCATCAGCCCCTGCTCTTCCTTTTTCTCGGCATCCGCCAGCTGCTTCTCCAGCCCCGGAATGACGCCATAAGACAGCTCACCCGCCTTGGCGAGATTGCCCTCCCGCTTGGCGATATCCAGTTCCGCGCGGGCCCGGTCCAGCTGCTCCTTCAGGTCGCGGGCGGAGGCCAGCTTGTCCCGCTCCGATTGCCACTGGGCGGTCATCTCGGCGGACTGCTCCTGCAGCTCAGCAAGTTCCTTCTGCAGCTTTTCCAACCGGTCCCTGGAGGCGGCATCGTCTTCCAGCTTCAGCGCCTCTTCCTCGATCTGCATCTGCAGGATCTGCCGGTCGAGCGCATCCAGCTCCTCCGGCTTCGAATCCACCTGCATCCGCAGGCGGCTGGCGGCCTCATCCATCAGGTCGATTGCCTTGTCCGGCAGGAAGCGGTCGGTGATATAGCGGTTCGACAGCGTTGCCGCCGCCACCAGTGCCGCATCGGCAATGCGCACGCCGTGGTGCAGCTCATACTTCTCCTTGATGCCCCGCAGGATCGATACGGTGTCCTCCACCGTCGGCTCCGTCACCATCACCGGCTGGAACCGGCGGGCCAGCGCCGCGTCCTTCTCCACATACTTGCGGTACTCATCCAGCGTTGTCGCACCAACGCAATGCAGCTCCCCGCGTGCCAGGGCCGGCTTGATCAGATTGGCCGCATCCATCGCACCGTCGGACTTACCGGCGCCGACCAGCGTGTGCATTTCGTCGATGAACAGGATGATTTCGCCCGCGGCCTCAGTCACCTCAGTCAGCACCGCCTTCAGGCGCTCTTCAAACTCGCCGCGGTATTTGGCGCCAGCAATCAGCGCGCCCATGTCCAGTGACAGCAGTTTCTTGTCCCGCAAGCTCTCCGGCACATCGCCATTGATGATGCGCAGCGCCATGCCCTCGGCAATCGCGGTCTTACCCACGCCCGGCTCACCGATCAGGACGGGATTGTTCTTGGTCCGGCGCGACAGCACCTGCATCGAGCGGCGGATTTCCTCATCGCGGCCAATGATCGGATCGATCTTGCCTTCACGCGCCGCCTCGGTCAGGTCGCGGGCGTATTTCTTCAGCGCGTCATAACCTTCTTCAGCCGTGGCTGAGTCAGCGGTGCGCCCCTTGCGAATGTCGTTGATCGCTTCGTTCAGCTTCTGCGCGGAAACTGCGCCGGCCTCCAAGGCATCCTTGGCCTTGGACTTCACCATGCACAGCGCCATCAGCAGCCGCTCGACCGGCACAAAGCTGTCGCCTGCCTTCTCGGCAATCTTTGCGGCCTCATCCAGCACCTTGGCGGTCTGCCCGTCCAGATAGATCTGGGCCGCATCACCGCTCACCTTGGGCTGTTTGGCAACAGCGGCCTCTACTGCCTCGACGACACGCGACGGCACCCCGCCCGCACGGGAGATCAGGTTGCTTGCCAGCCCCTGATCGTCATCCATCAAAGCTTTCAGAATATGCTCAGGCACCAGCCGCTGGTGCCCCTCGCGCATCGCAATGGTCTGCGCTGCCTGCACGAATCCCCGTGCACGCTCCGTGAACTTGTTCAAGTCCATCTTGCTCTCCTTTTTCAAGCGCCCTGTTCTTGGCAGCGCCCGCTAGGCGGCACGCCCCGGTCCGGGCCTCAAGGTTCAATTTGGGAAGCGATCCCGCCGCTTCAACCCATATTCACCGGAAAAGGTGAGCAAATCCCTGACCTGCGTCAACTTTGCGCCCCTGCAGCGGGCCGGTTGCAACCGCGCCGCGCGCCAGCGCGGCGCCCTGCCCTAAACTGTAATCTGTCCCGCCGGGGCAGCTTCAGTTGCGGGAGGGCCCCGCTGAGCCTTGCCCAACTGCAGCCCCTTGCGTATGAAACGCCAGTTTCACGCCGAACCTGCCACAAAGGACCCCGCCATGACCCAAGCCCCGCGCGCCGACGACCGCCTGATTGTTGCCATGGATGTCCCCGATGCACTGGCAGGCCTCAAGCTCGCCGAACAGCTGGGCGATGCGGTCTCCTTCTACAAGATCGGCCTCGGCATGCTCACCGGCGGTGGCCTCGCATTGGCCAATGAGCTGAAGCAGGAGCACGGCAAGCGCATCTTCCTCGACATGAAACTCTTTGACATCGGCGCCACCGTGGAAAGCGCGGTGCGCGGCCTTGCTCAGTTTGACCTCGACTTCCTCACCGTGCATGGCGACCCCTATGTGGTGCGCGCCGCCAAGGAAGGCGCGGCCGGCAAGGACCTCAAGATTCTCGCCGTGACCATCCTGACTTCACTCGACCGCCAGGATCTGGACGGCGCACTGATCAAGGACGGCGCGGTGCAGGATCTGGTGCTGGAACGCGCCGGCAATGCCTTTGCCGCGGGCGCCGACGGCGTCATTGCCAGCCCGCAGGAGGCGGCGCTGATCCGCGCTCTGCCCGAGGCTGAAGGCAAGCTGATCGTCACCCCGGGCGTGCGCCCTGCCGGTGCTGACCTGGGCGACCAGAAGCGCGTCGCCACCCCGGCCAGCGCCATTGCAGACGGCGCTGACCATATCGTGGTCGGCCGCCCGATCTGGAAAGCCGACAGCCCCCGTGCCGCGGCCGAGGCCATCCTGGCAGAGCTGGCAGGCGTAAAAGCATAGCAACCCATGCCGCTTCCGGCACAGGCAGCAACGGCTGTATTGCCCTGCCGCAAGTTCTTTCCGCGTCCGCCTGCCTAAAAATTAGGCAGAAAGAAAAATGCGCGGCAGGTGCACCATTTTTTGAGCAGGCACGGCGCTGCCTGCCAGTGACGTAACGTCAAGCCGCTCATTTCGCTGACGAAACCCGCACCCAAGGCAATTTCTGCGCCAAATCGTCCTGTGCCTAAAAAAGCACACCCGCAAAACCCGCAGCCACTGCCAAGCCCCGCAAACTTTGCGAAACAGCGCCATGTGAGAGATTCTCATCTTGAGACACTCCCCAGACGGGCTTTTCTTCCTGAGACCCGTCACCTTTCCCCCCGCATACCTGCGGGGGATCTTTCTTTTCAGCCCCCAGTCACACAGGCCGCGCCGCAAGATATTCACGCAGCCGGTCCGCAAAGTGGGGCACTGCCAACGGGTGCGCGCAATAGGCTTCCGGCGCCATCAGCGCCCAGCCCTGGCCTTCGTTTCCGAACCGGACTGCGCTGACGGTCTCGGCGGGCAAATGCGCGGCAAAGAACCAGACCCGCCCGTGCGGCCGCTGGTAGGCCTTTGACCAGATCAGCAACTCCGGCCTCAAGACCAGCCCGACCTCTTCACGCGTCTCGCGCAGCGCGCAGGCCGCCGGGCTCTCATCCGCCTCACGCCCGCCGCCCGGCAGGTCCCAATGTCCCGGATAGGGGATTTCCGGCTTGTCATCGCGCTGGATGACCAGCAGATCCTGCCCCAGAAACACCGCCAGCTTTGCGCCGGCAAAATCTTCGCCTGCTGTTGTCATGATCTGTCACTTGGCCACCCGCCACGCTAAAGACAAGGCCTTCACCGCAAGTTAGACTTGTCCATCCACGACCACAGCCCACCGTACCAATGCACGCCCTTTGCCGAGACTGCCTCAGCCAGATCGCCCCCGCCCGGCGCTGCCCCCATTGCGGCAGCCCGCGGATCAAGGCGCATGAAGAACTGTTGTCGCTCACCATCGCCCATATGGATTGCGATGCCTTCTACGCCAGCGTCGAGAAACGCGACAATCCTGAGCTGGCAACAAAGCCGGTGATCATCGGCGGCGGCAAACGCGGCGTGGTCTCCACCGCCTGCTATGTCGCCCGCATCCGGGGGGTGCGGTCTGCCATGCCGATGTTCCAGGCCCTGAAACTCTGCCCCGATGGTGTGGTGATCAAGCCGCGGATGAATGTCTACGTCGAGGTCAGCCGCGAAATCCGCAAGATGATGAATGAGCTGACCCCGGACGTGGAGCCCCTGTCGCTGGATGAGGCCTTCATGGACCTCACCGGCACCGAAAAGCTGCATGGCGCACCGCCCGCAGTGATGCTAGCCCGGCTGGTCAAGCGGATGAAGGATGAGCTGGGCGTCACCGGCTCCATCGGCCTGTCCCACAACAAGTTCCTGGCCAAGGTTGCCTCCGATCTCGATAAGCCGCGCGGGTTTTCGGTGATCGGCAAGGCAGAGACGGCGGACTTTCTGAGTGAAAAACCGGTGCGGCTGATCTGGGGCATCGGCCCGGCTGCGCAGGAAAGCCTGGACAAGGCCGGCATCCGCACCTTCTCCGACCTGTTGCGCTGGGACCGCGAGGCACTGCACGTCCGCTTCGGTTCAATGGGCGACCGGCTCTGGCACCTGGCCCGCGGCCAGGACCGGCGCCGGGTCTCCGCGCATGAACCGGTCAAGTCGATCTCCAATGAAACCACCTTCTTTGAGGACACCGCTTGCCTGGAGGTGCTCGACGGCCACCTGTGGCGGCTAGCGGAGAAGGTCTCCGACAGGGCCAAGGCGCGGGAACTGGCGGGGCGGGTGGTGACGCTCAAGCTGAAGCGCGCCAACCATTCGGCATTGACCCGGCGTGTCACCCTGCGCAGCCCGACCCAGATCGCCGACCGCATCTACCGCACCGCCCGCGGCCTGCTGGATCAGGTCGGCGACGAAGGCCCCTACCGCCTCTTGGGCTGCGGGATATCGGACCTGGTTCCCGAATCGCATGCCGATGAAACCGGCGATCTCCTGGACCCGAATGCAGGCAAACGGGCAGAAGCCGAACGCGCCACCGACGCCATCCGCAGAAGATTCGGGGACAGCGCGATCCTGAAGGGCCGCGCCCTGCGCTGAATATGCAGCCGTTGGCTATTCCGCAGCCAGCGGCAGTTCCTCCCGCCCGATGGCTGCGATTTCCGCCACCACCTGGCGCAACAGCGTCTGCAGCGCATCAAAATCCGCATTGGGGCGGATGTTGGCCTCGTCCATATACAGCGCCCGGTCGATCTCGATTTGTACCGCATGCTGACGCCGCGACGGGCGGCCATAGGTTTGGGCAATATAGGCACCGGCAAAGGGCGTGTTGCGTGCCACCCGCAAACCGGCGGCGGCAAAGGCCGCCTCGATCCGGTCCACAACGCCGCCATCCGCAGCCGCCCCGAAGCGGTCGCCCAGCACGATCTCGGGTTTGCCCGCACCGCGCGGGGCCATCGCGTCGACGGCTTCATGCGGCATCGAATGGCAATCCACCAGAATCGCCTGCCCGAATTGCGCGTGCGCCTGATCCAGCAGCCCTTTCAGCGCCTGATGGTAGGGATGCCAGCATGTCCGGATCCGCCGCTCTGCCTCCGCCAAAGGCAGCTTGCCGCTGTAGATCGACCGGCCATTGGCCACCACACGCGGGATCACCCCAAGACCAGAGGCCACCCGCGGATTCTGGCCGCGCTTCTGCACCCCTTCAATCACCGCCGGGTCCAATTCATCCGGCGAACGGTTCAGGTCCAGATAGGCCCTTGGCTTCAGGGCCCGAAGCAGCGGCGCCCCAAACTCCGGCGCTGCCCGGAACAGCTGGTCCACAAAGGCATCTTCTGAGCTGCGGATCTCTTTCCGCCCCAGAATCGACTGTGCCAGAAAGGAATCGGAATACTCCGCGCCGCTGTGCGGAGAGGCAAAAACCACTGCCGAGGCCAGTTTCTGCGGGGAAATCACGGAAAACGCTGTATCAGGCATCCTTGCTCCGGTGCTTCTTGTGCAAGAAACAGCATATCGCGGAAATTTCTGCGGTCAAAAGCTCTTGCGCACGCCGGCGACTCTATTTATAGACCCCCTCACCGGCGCGGCACCCCGCGCCCCTTTCACTTCTAAGGGGCAGGAACGCAGCGCAGGCCAGAGTGGGCGATTAGCTCAGCGGTAGAGCACTTCGTTGACATCGAAGGGGTCACAAGTTCGATCCTTGTATCGCCCACCATTCAATTCACTGCTTCGGCTCCGGCCCAAGCACCCGCTAACCCAGGCGCTGGTTCGCGCCGCAGACAAGGAGAGAGACCATGAAGGTCAAGAACTCGCTCCGTTCGCTGAAGAACCGGCACCGCGATTGCCGGGTTGTGCGCCGTAAAGGCCGCGTGTACGTGATCAACAAGACCCAGCGCAAGTTCAAAGCGCGCCAGGGCTAAGATCCGCCACAGCGACATGCAGAAAACCGCATCATCCGATGCGGTTTTTTTGCGTTTGGGGGGTCAGTTCGGACAAGCGCTGTAAAGACAGCGCGCGTTCAGAGCCTGGCAAGGCAACAGCTGATTGCGACTTTCTGACTGTTTCAGTCGGAAATTCATTGCATCTCCCGTCAGATGCTTTAATCGACTCTTTCAGTCGGAAAACTGATCTAACCAAGAACGGGACATCCAATGCTGAAAGCCACAACCGTACTGGCCGGCGCGCTGAGCGCCGCCGTTGCCACCGCCGCTGCTGCCGAAGGCGAGCTGAACATCTACTCCTCGCGCCATTACGACACCGACGAGCAGCTGTATTCGGACTTCGAAGAGGCCACCGGCATCACCATCAACCGCATCGAGGGCAACGCCGATGAGCTGATCGCCCGGATGAACGCCGAGGGCGAAAACTCCCCAGCTGATATCCTGATTACCGTCGACACCTCGCGCCTGACCCGCGCCAAGGAGGCCGGTGTCCTGCAAAGCATCGACAGCGACGTGCTGGAGGCCCGGGTTCCGGCCTACCTTCAGGATGAGGACAACCAATGGTTCGGCTTCAGCCAGCGCGCCCGCATCATCTTCTTCGACAAGGACGGTGTGGCCAACCCGCCGCAGACCTACCTGGATCTGGCAGATCCCGCCTACAAGGGCCAGGTTTGCATCCGCTCGTCCAAGAACACCTATAACCAGACTCTGCTGGCTTCCATTGTCACCCACCACGGTGCCGAAAAGGCACGTGAATGGGCCGAAGGCGTGGTCGCCAACATGGCCCGCGATCCGCAAGGCGGCGACACTGACCAGATCCGCGGCCTGGTCTCCGGTGAATGCGGTATCGCCGTTGCCAACAGCTATTACTTCGCCCGCTCGATCCGTAAGGAGGTCAAGGGCGTGTCGGAAAACCGCGATCAGATCGGCTGGCTGTTCCCCTCTCAGAACACCGAAGGCGCGCATATGAACCTTTCGGGCGGCGGCGTGGCCGTGCACGCTCCGAACAAGGAAAACGCGATCAAGTTCCTGGAGTATCTCTCCGGCGATTCCGCCCAGGCGTATTTCTCCGCCGGCAATGACGAATACCCGGCCGTGTCCGGCGTCGGCCTGGCCCCCTCGATTGCGGCGCTTGGCCACTTCAAGCCGGATGACGTGAACCTGTCCGAGGTTGCCAAGAACCTGCCCGAGGCACAGAAGATCTTCAACGACGTCGGCTGGAAGTAAGTCCTGGCCGGAAAAGCGGATTCAGCATGGCGCGGGGCCTCTCCGCGCCATTTTCTTAATCCGCTCCTCCCCAAGCCGTCCGGCTTCCAGGCACCCCATTGGCCGGAGCCAGCTGTTCCGCGGGGCCAGGCCGCGCCCATTCAGCTTTCACTAGACCCGGCACCACATCGCGCCTATAGCTGCCTGCGCATTGAAAAATGTCGTTTTGGGAGGAATCATGCGGTTGAACGGACGTCTCACCCTAAAGGGTCAGAGCGCATGAACAGGCTGCCGGTCACAATCATCAGCGGCTATCTGGGCGCTGGCAAGACCACCCTGATCAACCGCCTCCTGGCAGAAGACCACGGGCTGAAACTGGCGGTGATCGTCAACGATTTCGGCGCCGTCAACATTGATGACGCGCTGATCCGGGAAACCGATGGCGGCAAGATTGCCCTGACCAACGGCTGCGTTTGCTGCACCATGGGCGATGACCTTGCGCTGGCCCTGCGCGAGGTGCTGAACCGCCCTGAGCGCCCGGACCACCTGGTGATCGAGGCCAGCGGCATCTCCGACCCGGTTGCCATCGCCAATTCGGTCCTGAATGAATCCGGCCTCAGCTACGGCGGCATTGTCTCCCTGGTGGATGCAGAAAATGCCGCAACCCTGCTGAATGACCCGCTGCTTGCACCGCAGGCAGAACAACAGATCCGCGCCGCAGACCTGGTGATTGCCACCAAATGCGACGGGATCGGTGATCCGCTCGCTGCGCTGCTCGACAAGGCCGGCGCCCGCACCCCTACGGTGCTGAACGGCTCACCCGTGGCAGAGCTGCTGTTCGACGTGGTGCCGCTGCCCAAGGGCCGCGCGGTTGCGGCGCATCCGGCCTACACCACCTGGCAGCACCGCAGCGGCACCGTTCTGGACCGCCGCGCCCTTGGTGACAAACTGGCAGAACGCCCTGCCGGGCTTTACCGGATGAAGGGCTTTGTACTGACCAGCGGCGGTGCCTATGAGCTGCATGTGGTGGGCCGCCATGTTGAAGCGAAACGCTGCGAGGCGGAGGAAACGCTCCTGGTCGGCCTTGGCCCGGCCAACCGGGTTTCCCGCGAAGAAATAGAGGCGTGGTGGGTGGCATAGACCGCCCCAAGCCGCCGCACTCTACCGCCGCCGCCCCACCTGGCGGCAGATCAGGATCACCGGCAGCAGCCCCACCGCCATGATCACCAGAGACGGCACAGCGGCGCCTTCCAGCCGTTCGTCCGCCGCCAGCCTGTGCGCCTGCACCGCCAGCGTGTCGAAATTGAAGGGCCGCATGATCAATGTCGCGGGCAGCTCCTTCATGACATCGACAAAGACAATCAGCAGCGCTGTCAGCAGGCTGGGCGTCAAGATCGGCAGATGCACGCGGCGCAGCATCCCCATCGGTCCCTGCCCCAGCGACCGCGCAGCCGCATCCATGTTGGAATGCATCGTCGCCTGCCCGCCCTCATAGGCGCCAAGCGCCGCCGCCATGAACCGCACGCCATAGGCCGCAACCAGCAGCCAGATCGAACCGGTGACCAGCAGGCCAGTGCGGATGCCGAAGGCTTCGCGCATCCAGCCATCCAGCGCGTTGTCAAACGCCGCAAAGGGTACGATCAGCCCCACCGCAATCACCCCGCCCGGCACCGCATAACCCAGCCGCGCGAAATAGGCCGCGGCAGCAGACACCCGGCCGGGCCGCAGCCGCTGGTAAAAGCCGAGGCACACCGCCGCCGCCACGGTCAGCACTGCCGCCGCCGTGGCCAAAGTGATCGAATTGGTGGTGAAATCGATGTAGCGGCGGCTGAACAAGTTCTGTTCGGAGTCAAAGCTCATCGCAAACAGCACCGCCACCGGCAGCAGAAAACCCAGCACCACCGGCACCGCGCAGAAGAACACGGCCACCGCCGCCTTGATCCCGCTCAGCTCTGCCGGCGGCATCTGGTTGTGGTGCTTGCCCGCGTGGTGGTATTTCGCCCGCCCGCGCGTCGCCCGCTCCACCACCGCAAGCGTCAGCGCGAACCCCAGCAGGCACAGCGCCAGCTGCGCCGCTCCACCGCGGTCGCCCAGCGAGAACCAGCTGGTATAGATGCCGGTGGCAAAGGTCTGCACCCCGAAGTAGCTAACCGTGCCAAAGTCCGCGATGGTCTCCATCACCGCCAACAAAACGCCCGAGGCAATGGCCGGCCGCGCCATCGGAAGGCTGACCAGCCAAAACGCCTGCCAGGAGTTCTTGCCAAGCGCGCGTGCCGCCAGGAAGGCGCCTGCGCTTTGCTGCATGAAGGCGGCCCGCGCCAGCAGATAAACATAGGGGTACAGCACCAGCACCAGCATCGCCGCCGCCCCGCCAGTGGAACGGATCTCCGGGAACCAGTAGTCCCGCGGCCCCCAGCCCGTCACCTCGCGCAAGGCGGATTGCACGATGCCGGGGTGATCCAGGATGTGGGTATAGGCATAAGCCAGCACATAGGCTGGAAAGGCCAGCGGCAGCACCAGCGCCACCTCCAACAGCCGGACACCGGGGAACCGCGTCATCGTCACCAGCCAGGCCGCCCCGGTTCCGATGGCAAAGGTTCCCAGCCCCACCAGAGCCACCAGGGCCAGCGTCGTCAGCGAGTACCCCGGCAACACGGTCTCAGCCAGATGGCGGATGGTTTCCGTGCCGCCAAAGGCCGCCGCCAGCGCCACCGCCACCATCGGCAGCAGGCAGGACAGCGCCACAGCCCAGGCCAGCACGGCAAAGACCCCGCCCCCGGTCCTGCCGCCGCGGCGGCGCCCGTGCGGCGCGTATTCTATGGGATCATTGGCAGCGGTCATGTGCGGCAGTCTGGGTCCAGCTGATAGGTCTCACCGCCCTATTTCGACTATTCCAGTCAGAAATTCCAGCCGAAAGCGCGGCACGGACCGGCCCTTCCAAAACAGCAAACGGGCGCCGGATAAAGGCGCCCGCATCAACTGCTTCCATGACGGTCTCAGTCGTAGGTCCGCTGATCCTCGATCACCAGACCGTCCTTGGGCAGCGCATCCGGCGCCACCACCTCGACCTTGCCCTTGAGCTTCAGCACCTCGGCCACTGACCGGGCAAAGGCCGCCTCATCACCGCCCTTGGCTTCGATCTGCACAGTCATCGCATCCATCTCGCCATCGCGGCTGGCAATCACCCGCGCCTTGACGATCTCGTCATGCTTCTCAACCAGCGCCGCCACCTGCTCCGGGCGCACAAACATGCCCTTGATCTTGGTGGTCTGATCGGCGCGTCCCATCCAGCCCTTGATCCGCATGTTGGTGCGGCCGCAGGGCGAGACACCCGGCATAACCGCCGACAGATCACCAGTGGCAAAGCGGATTAGCGGGTAATCGGGATTGAGCGTTGTCACCACAACCTCGCCGACCTCACCCGCCGCCACCGGGTTACCGGTGCCGGGGGTGACGATCTCGACGATCACATGCTCGTCGACAATCATCCCCTCCATCGCCGGGCTTTCATAGGCGATATTGCCCAGATCGGCTGTGGCATAGCACTGCAGGCAGGAAATTCCGCGGTCGGCATATTCCTGGCGCAAGCTGGGGAACAGTGCGCCGCCGCCCACCGCGGCCTTGGAGAACATCAGCTCCACACCCATCGCATCGGCCTTGTCCAGGATCACTTTCAGGTAATCCGGTGTCCCGGCGTAAGCGGTGGCACCCACATCATGCGCCGCCGTCACCTGCAGTTCGGTCTGGCCGGTGCCAGCCGGCAGCACCGCTGCGCCAACCGCTCGTGCCCCGTTTTCAAAGATCATGCCTGCAGGCGTCAGATGATAGCCAAAGCAGTTCTGCACAACATCGCCTTGGCCGATGCCAGCAGCATTCAGGAACCGCCCCATCCGCCACCAGTCGCCGTCCACCCCGCCCGGCTCATAAATCGGGCCCGGGCTCTGGAAGATATGGGCAAAGCCGGTTGCAGGCTTCACCGTGAAGCCGCCAAAAGGCGGATGCGCGGCTTGGGCGCGGCTCAGCTCGGATTTTCGCAGCACCGGCAATGAAGCCAGCGCTCCTGCCGAGGTCACCGCAGCCGGGTCCACCCCGTCCAGCAGGCTGGCGTAGCCGGGGGCGGACTTGGCGCGGGCGATCTGCTCCGGCAGCGCCTGGGCCAGGCCGGCGGCGCGCTCGTCTTCGCTGCGGGTTTCAAGCGTATCAAAAAAGCTCATCACTTCGTCTCCCCGCATCAGCTCAGCCACCTCTTGCGGCGGCGGTAGGACCGCACGTCGCGGAAGCTCTTGCGCCCTTCATCCGACATGCCGAGATAGAATTCCTTCACATCCGGGTTCTCCCGCAGCTCCGCCGCGGGGCCGTCCATCACCACCCGGCCCGATTCCAGGATGTAGCCGTAATGGGCATAGCGCAGGGCAACGTTGGTGTTCTGCTCGGCCAGCAGGAAAGTCACGCCCTCCTGCTCGTTGATCGATTTCACGATCTCGAAAATCTGCTCCACCAGCTGCGGCGCCAGGCCCATCGACGGCTCGTCCAGCAGGATCGTCTCCGGCCGCGACATCAGCGCCCGGCCCATCGCCACCATCTGCTGCTCGCCGCCGGAGGTATAACCAGCTTGCGACTTGCGGCGCTCCTTCAGGCGCGGGAAATAGTGATAGACCATCTCCAGGTCTTTCTGAATGTCGGCACCGCTGTCGCGGCGGGTATAGGCGCCGGTCAGCAGGTTTTCCTCCACCGTCAGGTGCTCAAAGCAGTGGCGGCCCTCCATCACCTGGATCACGCCCTTTTTCACCAGCTCCGCCGGGTCCTGCTCATGAACATGCGCGCCGCGGTACTTGATCGAACCCTTGGTGACCTCACCGCGTTCCGAATGCAGCAGGTTCGAGATTGCCTTGAGCGTCGTGGTTTTACCGGCCCCGTTGCCGCCCAGCAGCGCCGTGATGCCGCCCTTTGGCACATTCAGGCTCACGCCCTTCAAAACGAGGATCACGTGATTGTAGATCACCTCGATATTGTTGACCTCCAGCAGGGTCTCGGCCTGCACCTCGGCGGTGTTCGCTGCATCCAGCATCAAAGCGTATCCTCATGCCTGTCCCGGTTCTTGTCCGGGACCCTGTTTGCGTGGCGCGGCGGCTCCCCGCCGCACCGTTTGTTCCCGGCCCCGCCAAGGCAGGGCCGGAGAGAGCCCTTAGCTGCAGCCGGGCTCGATGTTGTTCTCAGACGCGTAGGCGGCAGAGTCTTCTTCGATCAGCTTGCCGATCACTTCGGTGTCGGACGGTTTGAAGTCCGAGATCAGCGACCAGGTCTTGCTCTCCGCATCCCACTGGGTCACGCCCACCAGGCCGGGGCCGCCGTGGTTCTCGCAGGAGACGTTGAAGCTCGGGCCGAAGTTCGGCATCCCCAGCGCTTCCATCTTGGCCTCATCGATCACCAGCGCTTCCATGCCGTCGCGCATCATCGCAGCGGTGATGTCCGCAGTGCCGTGGATCTCCTGAGCGGTCTTGGCGGCCTCTGCTGCCAGCATCGCCGCGTACATGCCGCGGTTATACAGCACGTTGCCCACCTGATCGCCGGCGCCCGCGGCCTTGCCCGCATCAACGACGTACTTCTGGATGTCGTCAAACACCGGGAAGTCGCGGCCCACGTTATGGAAGGTTACAGCCTTGTAACCGTCGGCCTTGTCACCTGCCGGCATCACGTCATGCTCGGCACCGGACCACCAAACGCCGATGAAGTTCTCCATCGGGAAGCGGATGTTGGCGGCTTCCTGGATCGCCACCTGGTTCATCACGCCCCAGCCCCACATCACGACGTTGTCGGGACGGTCACGGCGGATCTGCAGCCACTGCGATTTCTGCTCCTGGCCGGGATGGTCGACCGGCAGAGCAATCAGCTCAAAGCCGTGCTTCTTGGACAGTTCTTCCAGGGTGCGGATCGGCTCCTTGCCATAGGCGGAATTGTGGTAGATCAGCGCAATCTTCTTGCCGCTGATGTCGCCGCCATTGGATTCCAGCAGGTAGTTCACCACGCCCGAGGCGCCGTTCCAGTAGTTGGCCGGGTAGTTGAACACATGGCTGAACACTTCACCGTTGGCAGCCGAGGTCCGGCCATAGCCCATGGTGTGCAGCGGGATGTTGTCCGCGGTCACTTTGGGGATCAGCTGATAGGTGATGCCGGTGGACAGCGGCTGATAGATCAGCGCGCCCTGGCCCTTGGTCGATTCATAGCATTCAACACCCTTCTCGGTGTTATAACCGGTCTCGCATTCGATCACCTTGGCCTTAACGCCGCCGATGCCGCCATCGCGCTCGTTCAGCAGGGTGAAATAGTCGTTGTAGCCGTCCGAGAACGGGATGCCGCCCGCCGCATAAGGCCCGGTCCGGTAGCTGAGGTCCGGGAACACCAGGTCCGCCATTGCCGGACCGGCTGCCATCGCGGCGCCCAGCGCCAGTGTGGTCAGTGTCTTTTTCATCGGCTTAAATCCTCCCTTTGGTCTTATCCGATGGTTTCCAAAAACGGGGGTGGTCTTACTTTTCTCCCCGCCAGCTCTCGAGGCCGCCCGCATCAGTGCGGGAAAGGCCACAGTCTCAGTTTTTCCTTGGCGACGCGCCACAGCTGCGCCATGCCGTGCGGTTCCGCGATCAGGAAGACGATGATCAGCGCCCCCACGATCACCAGCTGGAAATGCGCCACGATATCGGTGGGCCAGTTCAGAAGATCGACGCCAACCACCTTGAGGATCACCGGCAGCAGCACCAGGAAAGCCGCACCTGCGAAGGATCCGAAGATCGACCCCAGCCCGCCCAGGATCACCATGAACAGCACCAGGAACGATTTCTGGATGCCGAAGGCCTCGCCAACTTCGACCGCGCCCAGGTACACCGCAAAGAACAGCGCGCCGGAAATCCCGATGAAGAAGCCGGAGACCGCAAAGGCCGTCAGTTTCGCTTTCAGCGGGTTTACCCCGATGATCTCGGCAGCGATGTCCATGTCGCGGATCGCCATCCAGGTCCGGCCCACGGTGCCGCGGGTCAGGTTGCGGGCAATCAGTGCGCAGACGGCCAGGAAGATCAGGCAGAACAGATAGGTGGCCCAGGCCGGCGCGTTGGGGCCGGTGATGATGATGCCGAAGGTATCACGCTCCGGCGCGTTGATCTGGCCCGAGGCGGAATAGTTGTAGAACCACGGCACCCGGTTGAACAGCCACACCAGGAAGAACTGCGCCGCCAGCGTCGCCACCGCCAGGTAGAAGCCCTTGATGCGCAGGGACGGCAGGCCGAACAGCACACAGACAAACGCGGTGATGCCGCCCGCCAGGATCACATGAATGAACATGCTGACCTCCGGGAAGGCGGTCATCAGCTTGTAGCAGGCATAAGCACCCACTGCCATGAACCCGCCGGTGCCGAGGCTGACCTGCCCGCAGTAGCCGACCAGGATGTTCAGCCCGATGGCTGCAATCGAATAGATCAGGAAGGGCAGCAGGATCGCATTGGCCCAGTAGTCATTGATCAGGAAGGGGATAAGGCCGAACGCAACCGCCAGCACGACATAGTACCGGTAACGGTCGAACTTGATCGGAAACGTCTGGCTGTCATCGGCATAGGAGACTTTGAAATCCCCGGCTTCACGGTAGAACATGTCTCAGATGCTCCCTTTCTTTTGCGCGTTGGCACTGTTGCCTGCGCGGATACTGTTGTTGGTTGCTGCGGCGCTCATTCGATTTGCCCCCACTGGGCCTGCGCCGCGTCGCGCTGATCGCGCGTCATCCTGTTCGACGGTTTGGCATAGCCGCTGCGTTCGCTGCCGCGCACCAGCCGCAAATAGGCGATGATCCCTGTGATCAGCCCGGCGGAGGCCAAGAGCGCCGCCGTCACCACCTGGGTTTCGCTGTAGCTTTCCGCGGTCAGCGCCAGGTAGCCGAAGGCCCAGAAACCGGCCCAGGCAATGACGTTGATCACGGCGATCAGCTTGGTCATGCCGCACCCCCGGCATTAACCACTTTGTCAGATTTCCGGGCTTGGACATATTTTGCCCACTTCTTTGTGGAACCCTGCGCTTGGGTAGAGTGAGTGGAACCAATGACCGTGATTTTAGAGGAAATCCGGCGGCTGGAGGCCGCGCGGAAGAAGGGCGACATATCCGAGGCCGAATTTGCCAAGGCCAAGGGCCGGCTGCTGGAAACGGTGGAGGATGCAACCGTGCTGCCGCCCTTTGAGTTTGAACCGCCGCGGCGGCAGGCTTCCAAAGCAGCGCCCGGCCCGTGGGGTACCGTGATGATCGGGCTGCTGATGGCCGGGCTGCTGACCTTTGTGGCCGGGCAGCTGATCGGCAACATCACCATCGCCTTTACTCTGGTCGCCACGGTCTGCGCCGCCATCGTTGTCGCCGCCTTCCGCCGGCTCGAGGGCTGAGCGTGCCGGGAGCAGATCATATGAGTCTCAGACCCGTTCAATGATCTTCTCCCCGAACAGACCCTGCGGACGGAACACCAGGAACAGCAGCGCCAGCACATAGGCAAACCAGTTCTCGGTCGCGCCACCCACCAGCGGGCCGACCGCGAATTCGAACAGCTTCTCGCCCACACCGATGATCAGGCCGCCAACGATGGCGCCGGGGATCGAGGTGAAGCCGCCCAGCATCAGAACCGGCAGCGCCTTCAGCGCGATCAGCGACAGCGAGAACTGCACGCCGGACTTGGTGCCCCAGACGATGCCCGCAACCAGCGCCACGAACCCGGCAACCGACCACACCAGTACCCAGATGAAGTTCAGCGAAATGCCAACCGACAGCGCTGCCTGGTGGTCATCCGCCACCGCGCGCATTGCCCGGCCCTGCTTGGTGTACTGGCTGAAGGCCACCAGACCCGCCACCAGCAGCGCTGCAATCACCGTCGCCACGATATCCAGATTGTCGATAAAGAAGCCGTAGCCGAAGATGTTGAAGGTGGTCTCGTCGATCCACAGGTTGATGCCCTGCGGCAGGCCGACGTCCAGCGTCTTGATCTCAGAACCCCACATCAGGTCGGCGACGCCTTCCAGGAAATAGGCCAGACCGATGGTGGCCATGAACAGGATGATCGGCTCCTGCCCGACCAGATGCTTCATCACCAGCACCTGCACCAGCCAGGCCAGCAGCACCATCACCGCGACCGTCAGCGCGATTGCCACGACGCCCGGAACATTCCATCCGAAGTGGGTGACATGGCCGCCAAAGACCGCGTTGATCAGATGCGAGAACGGCACCTGACCCTGCATGATCCCCACCAGCGTCATCGCCGCAAACAGCGCCAGAACGCCTTGGGCATAGTTGAAGATGCCGGAGGCCTTGTAGATCAGGACAAACCCCAGCGCGACCAGCGCATAGAGAACGCCCGCCATCAGGCCATTGAGCGTCACTTCCATCGCAAAGACGAGTTGTTCGGGCATTAGAGGCTCTCCTCGGAATTCTGCACTGCGGCGGTGCACAAGGGGTGCACAGGGGGTGTACGGATGTCACCCTGCCGGGGCCGGGTGTTGCTGCGGTGCAACTCAGTCATGGCTGACCCCCAGGTAGGCGTCGATCACATCCTGATTGTTGCGCACCTCATCCGGGGTGCCGTCGCCGATTTTCTTGCCGTAATCCATCACCACGACCCGGTCGCTGAGGTCCATCACAACGCCCATGTCGTGCTCAATCAGCGCAATGGTGGTGCCGAACTCGTCGTTCACATCCAGGATGAAGCGGGACATGTCCTCCTTCTCCTCGACGTTCATGCCGGCCATCGGTTCGTCCAGCAGCAAAAGCTTTGGTTCCGCCGCCAGCGCCCGCGCCAGTTCGACCCGTTTCTTCAGGCCATAGGGCAGCCGCGCAACAGGGGTCTTGCGGATGTGCTGGATCTCCAGAAAGTCGATGATCCGCTCCACCACTTCGCGGTTCTCGGTCTCTTCGGCCTCGGCCTTCCCCTTCCACAGGGCCTGCGAAAACAGGCCTGTTTTCATATAGTTGAGGCGCCCGGTCATGACGTTGTCCAGGACGCTCATGCCCTCGAACAGCGCGATGTTCTGGAAGGTGCGGGCAATGCCCTGTCGGGCGACCTCATAGGGGCGCATCGGCGGGCGCTTCTTGCCGTGGAACAGCACTTCGCCTTCCTGCGGCACATAGAAGCCGGAGATCACATTCAGCATCGACGACTTGCCGGCACCGTTCGGGCCGATGATCGCGCGGATTTCGCCCTCGCGGATGTCAAAGGAGATGTCCTGGATCGCCACCACACCGCCAAAGCGCAGGGTGATGTTCTTCATTTCCATCACCACACCGCCGATGGTGCGGCCGTCGTCGGTCACATAGCTTAAGGAATTGTCAAGCATAACAACGGCCTCCATATTTCTGCCGCATAGAAATTTTAAGATTTCCGTGCGATACTTGTTTAAAACGAGCAGCAAGGAGATCGACGTTATGTTCGGCGAACTTGAGCATTCCTGCCTTCTGAAGATGGCACTTGAATGCAAGCAGATGGGCCTCAGCCAATCCGAAAGCCTGGCCTCCATCATGGAGCAGACTCACGGGTTCAGCTCCCCCTTCAAGATTCAGCAGGTGGTCAACACGGCCTACAATCCCGGCCTCAACCCCGACCTGATCTGAGGGCGGCCCGGCCTGCCCGGCACGGGGCGGGAAATTATCCGGTGAAACGTGCATCATTCTGCGGCCACCTTGTGAACCGCTCCCGGTTTCACCTCCGCGTCGACAATGGTCAGCGTCGCCTTGATGGAGCCCTTGCGGCCGTCCTCATAGGTCACTTCCGTCACTGTCGAGACCTGTTCGGAGCCGTCATAGAGAGCGGTGATGATATCGTCGAATTTCTCCTCCACGATGCGGCGGCGCACCTTACGGGTGCGGGTCATTTCACCGTCATCGGCATCCAGTTCCTTGTGCAGCACCACAAAGCGGTGCACCTGACAGCCCGACAGCATCGGATCCTCTGCCACTGATTTGTTCACCTCAGTCACATGCGAGCGGATGGACTCGAGAACCTGCGGATGGCCTGCCAGTTCCTGGTAGGAAGCATAGGCAATGTTGTTGCGTTCCGCCCAGTTGCCGACCGCCGTCAGGTCGATGTTGATGAAAGCTACGCAGCGGTCGCGGCCATTGCCGAACAGCACCGCTTCCAGGATATCCGGGTAGAATTTCAGCTTGTTTTCCACATACTTGGGCGCAAACATGCTGCCGTCGGCCATCTTGCCCACGTCCTTGGCGCGGTCGATGATCCGCAGGTGGCCCGAGCCCTCTTCGAAGAAGCCCGCATCGCCGGTCGCAACCCAGCCCTCTGCATCCTTGGTTGAGGCAGTGGACTCCGGGTTGTTGAAGTATTCGACAAAGGTTCCGGGCGAGCGGTAGTGGATCTCGCCGCTGTCATCGATCTTGATCTCGACCTCCGGCGC
Source organism: Leisingera sp. ANG-M7 (assembly GCF_000813965.1). Lineage (GTDB taxonomy): Bacteria > Pseudomonadota > Alphaproteobacteria > Rhodobacterales > Rhodobacteraceae > Leisingera. The sequence goes on from NZ_JWLI01000011.1 coordinate 24,219, forward strand.
CGGCACGCCAACGGTATCAGCCCGCACTTCGCCATCAGGCTGAACAGTGATGAAAACGGTGGCCTCGGTCTGGCCGTACAGCTGTTTCAGGTTGATGCCCAGAGAACGGTAGAAATCAAAGATCTCCGGCCCGATCGCCTCGCCGGCGGTGTAGCCCACGCGGATGCGGCCATAGCCCAGCGTATCCTTCAGCGGGCCATAGACCAGCACATTGCCCAGCGCGTATTTCAGGCGGTCCATCAGGCCCACAGGGCGGCCATCCAGGATGTCGCCGCCAACCTTCTTTGCGTGCGCCAGGAAATGGTGGAACATCTTGCGCTTCAGGGCGCCTGCGTCCTCCATCCGGATCATCACGTTGGTCAGCTGGCCCTCAAACACCCGCGGCGGTGCAAAGAAATAAGTCGGCCCGATCTCGCGCAGGTCGGTCATCATGGTGTCCTGGCTTTCCGGGCAGTTCACGCAGAAACCGCACCAGTAGGCCTGGCCGATCGAGAAGATGAAGTCGCCCACCCAGGCCATCGGCAGGTAGGACAGGATGTTCTCGCCTTGGGTCAGATGGTCGAACTCGGCAGAGTTCTTGGCGCTTTGAACCACGTTGCGGTTCGACAGCACCACACCCTTGGGCTTGCCGGTGGTGCCGGAGGTATACAGCATTACACAGGTGCTGTCGTAGTCCAGCTTGGTCTGGCGCTTGTTCAACTCGCCAATCAGCTCATCATGAGCCGCCCGGCCCTGATCCTGGATGTGGCTGAACTGGTGCAGCTGGGTGTGGTCGTATTTTCGCATGCCGCGCGGATCGAGGTAGATCATATGCTCGAATTGATGCAGCTGATCCTGGATCTCGATCACCTTGTCGGCCTGCTCCTGATCTCCAACGATCACGAAGCGCGCGCCGCAGTGACCCAGCACATAGGCCATCTCCTCGGCGACCGCGTCCTGATAGAGCGGCACCGGCACAGCGCCCACCGCCTGAGCGGCAACCATCGACCAGTAGAGATAGGGACGGTTGCGCCCGATGATGGCGACAAAGTCGCCTTCCTTCACGCCAAGGTTGATGAGACCCAGCGCCAGCGCCTCGATTTCCTTTGCCGTCTCGGACCAGGTCCAGCATTGCCAGATGCCGAATTCCTTTTCCCGGTAGGCCGGCGCGTTTGCGAATTGCGCCGCATTGCGTTGAAGCAGCGCCGGCAGGGATTGCATACCCTGGGCGCCCGTCTGCATCTGAGCCAACTTTCTCTCCTCCCTTTCCGGCGTTACTGCCGGACTGGCCGCTGCCCGCGGCTCTGGCCCCGATTAGGGACAGCGGTAGAGTAGCGCGTCAACTTTTTCCTGATGTTTTCCCAAATCTTACGAATTGTAACAGCCTAAATACCTTTGTTTTTAAGACTGTTACGCCGGCCGATCACACCCCTCTCAGGCCAAACCTTACGCTGGATATTAACCAGCCAAGCGCATTCGCGCGGGATGCGAACAAAAAGATGATGTTTCGAATCAATCACGATCAGACGATTCTTGAAACGCCCGGCCTGGCAAGCCTGACGCCCCCGAACGCTGCGCTCTGCACCCAGCAACCCAAAGGCGACTATCCATCCTGACGCACAGGCACCTCTTTCCCCGCGGCCGAATGGCAATTTGCCCCGCACCCGTCCCGGTGCTAGCCATGAACCGGGGAGAGCCATGAACCGGACAAGCAAACAGAACGCCGCAATGACCACTGCCGGGCTGAATCTGATCGCCCAGGCACTGTCGATCTATGACAACGACTTGCGGCTGTCGGTCAGCAACCGGCGCTTTCAGGAAATGTTCAATCTGCCGGATCATCTGGTGCAGCCCGGAGCCTCCTTTGCCGAGACTATCCGTTTTCTCGCAGAGGCCGGGGAATATGCGCCGGAAACGGATATCGAGGAGATCGTTCAAAGCCGGGTGGAGCAGGCGCTGGATTTCGTGCCGCATTACCTGGAGCGTGAGCGCCCCAACGGGCAGATGATATCGATCGAAGGCTCGCCGCTGCCGCAGGGCGGCTGGGTCACCGTCTATACGGACATCACCCGGGCCAAGCGCGCTGAACAGCTGCTGCGGTCCCGGTCCGAAGAGCTGTCGGAGAAGCTGATTGCCCATACCGAGGACCTGTCCGCCGCAAACCGGCAGCTGGAGGCTGCCAACACTGCACTGGAAGAGACCAAACGGCAGCTGACGGAAATCGAGGGCCGCACCCGCCTGACAACCGAAATGATGCCCGCCCACATCGCCCATGTGGATGCGGACGGGTACTATACCTATACCAACCGCCGCCTTAGCGCGGTGTTTCCGGGCCGTCCCTCAGACATTCTTGGAATGCATATCTCCGACGCACTGGGGGAGGCTGCGTTTGAACGGATCGAGCCGCATTTGCTGGCAGCCTATAAGGGCGGCAGCCCGGTGTTTGAGTTCACCGAAAGCCACGGAAGCCGCCGCATCAGGGTCGCCTTCACCCCCGACCAGCAGGGTGGCGTCTATATACTGTCGATGGATGTGACCGAGGAAACCCAGGCCCGGGTGGCGCTGCAGCAGGCTCGGCGCCGCGAAATGGCCGCGCAGATGACCAGCGGCTTGGCACATGATTTCTCCAACCTGCTGACCATCATTCTGGGCATGCAGGGCAAACTGGAGAAGATGGGACTGGAAGGCGAGGCCGGGGGACTGGTGCAAGGCACCTTGTCTGCAGCGCGGCGCGGCGGGCGGCTGCTGAACCGGATTGCCGAGATGACAAGCCAACGCACCCTGCGGCCGCAGGCGACGGATATGCACGCGCTGCTCGATGAACTGAAAGTGCTGGCGTCGCCTTCTCTGCCGCAAGGGCTGGGGCTCAGCATTCTCGACAATCTGCCGGATCAGGCCCTGCTGCTGGACGCGGGCAAGCTGCAGGATGCACTGTTGAACCTGATCCTGAACGCCCGGGACGCCTGCGGCACCTCCGGCCAAATCACTGTCAGTGCCCACTCGGTCGGCCAGACATGGGTTGAAATCACCGTCACCGATACTGGTCCTGGCTTTTCGCCGGAAGCACTGGGAAAAGCTCTGAACCCGTTCTTCACCACCAAAGGCAGCGAGGGCTCCGGCCTAGGCCTGCCGATGGTCTATGACATGGCAAAACTTGCGGGCGGCGACATGCGGATCGGCAACGGCATTTCCGGCGCGGCGATCACCCTGCGCCTCCCCTATCGCCCGGCGCCGGATGCCGGCGGCGGTATGGCGCTGCTGGTAGAAGACAGCGAAGAACTGCGGGCCGCCTTCCGGGATATGCTGATCGATCTTGGCTATTCGGTTATTGAGGCTGCCAGCGTGGACGAGGCCTGCGCGCTGACCGCTGACCTGCCGGACATTGCACTGGTGCTGTCGGACATCATGCTGGAAGGCAGTGCAACCGGTGTTGATTTGGCCGCCCGGCTCGACGGCTCCGGCTTGCCGTGCATCCTGATGACCTCCCTGCCTGTCAGCGACCCGCTGTTCCGCAAGGCATTGAAATGCGGCCCGGTTTTGCGCAAACCTTTCACCATCCACCAGCTGTCTGAGTTGATCCAACCGGAGCCCGCCGTATGACATCGCCCTTGGTCACCATCCTGGATGACGAGCCGGAAATCCGGCAGATCCTGACCGACACGCTGGAGGACGCGGGCTTTCGCACCCAAAGCTTTGCACGCGCGCGGGAATTCGAGGCAGCCCTGAACCGGGTGACGCCGGACGTCTGCCTGGTGGATCTGTCGCTGCCCGATACCGACGGGCTGGCACTGGTGCACCGTCTGGCGCTGGAGCAGGGGGCGGCGGTCATCATCATCTCCGGCCGGGCGCAGGTTCAGGACCGGGTGACCGGGCTGGAACTGGGTGCCGATGATTACATCACCAAGCCCTTTGATCCGGCAGAAGTGGTGGCCCGGGTCCGTGCCCGGCTGCGTGCCGGCCCGCGAACGGCGGCCCCCGCCGGCAACACCGCGCGGTTTGCCGGCTGGACCGCCCATTTCGACCGTTATGTTCTGGAGGATGAGCAGGGCGGCGAAACCCCGTTTTCCCACGCTGAGGGTGAAGTGCTGCGCCTGTTCCTGGACAGCCCCAAGCGGCTGATCTCCCGTGCCCAGATGCAGGAGATGCTGGGCGGCGCAGCCGGTGACAGCTTTGACCGTGCGATGGACGTGCGCATCTCAAGGCTGCGCACCAAGCTGCGCGAAGACCCCAAGAACCCGCGGCTGATCAAGACCATCTATGGCGCAGGCTATATCTTTTTGGGAGATGTGGACTGGGCCTGACACCCACAAGGCAGAACGGCTGCCGCTGCGCTCTTCATTCCTTCTGAAGGACGGCAGAAGCGGAAAAGGCGCATCGCGGTTCCCGGTGTTCGGGGTCATTGCCCATCGTGGGACCGCACAGAGATTCTTGCCCGGGCGAATCGCTTGGCATAGAATCACCCTATGGCCACCTGTCTGCTCTATCGCCAAGCCCCCTCGCGCCCGTCGCGGTTCTACCGCATTGAGCTGGCGATGAACCTGTTTTCCGAAGTCTCCGTGCTGCGGGAATGGGGTGTGGCCGGCGGCAACGGGCAAAGCGTGATCAATATCTACGGCAACCTGCGCGAGGCCTCACTGGCCGCCGACAGGCACCGCAACCGGATGATCAAACGCGGCTACGGCCGGGCCTGACCCGCGCCGCGTCAGCGGCGCCCGGCCCAACTGTGACGGGCCTCCGGCAGGAGGGCCGGAAACAGGCGGGAGATCACCCGGCCAAGACCCGGGCAGCGCGGTTCAGCACCTGCAGACCCAGCACCAGGTCAGTCTCTTCGGTATCTTCGTCAAAGGCATGGCTGATACCGCCAATCGAAGGGACAAACAGCATCGCTGCAGGCATCACCGTTGCCAGGTTGGCCGCATCATGCAGCGCGCCTGAAGGCATCTTTTGCCACTTGCCGGGGGCCAGCGCCTCCGCTGCGTCAGCCAGTTCCGCCTGAAACCGTGCATCCATTGCCGCCGGCTCTATCCCCATTACCGGGCCGAACTCTGCCTTTACACCGTGACCCGCTGCAATCTCCTGTGCAGTTTCCTTGATGATTTCCTCCATCCGCGCCAGACGGTCTGCATCCGCATCGCGCCACTGCATGGAAAACACCGCCCGCCCCGGCACCACGGAAGACGCATTGGGATGCAGCGCCACATGGCCGATGGTCCAAACCGTTGCAGGCGTCACCACATTTGCAAAGCGGCTGTTTAGAGCCGCATTGAATGACGTCAGCGCCTGAAAGGCATCCCGGCGCAGATGCATTGGTGTTGTGCCCGCATGGTTCTGCCTGCCCTCAAAACAGATCCGCATGTCCCGGATGCCGACGATGTCCCTCACCACTCCGATCGCCAGGCCGGTTTCCTCCAGATAGGGACCCTGCTCGATGTGCATTTCAAGAAAGCCGGTGAACCTGTCATGCGGCAGGAAATCCCTAGCCAGATCCGCCATCCGGCCGCGCATGTCCGCAAGCGTGTTCCCCTGATTGTCGGCAAACCGGTCAGCCTCCGCCAGTGTCAGCTTGCCGCTCCAGACATCCGAGCCGGTCAGCACCCCGAACCGACCTTCCTCATCCTGGAAACTGACGCAGGAGATGGGCGGCCCGCCGTCCTCTTTGGCTGCGCGGGCAATTTCCAGCCCGGCAATCACGCCCAGCGCGCCGTCCAGCCAGCCGCCCTCGGGCTGGCTGTCACTATGCGATCCCAGCAGCAGGCTCTTCGCGTCCGCCAGTCCGAACAGGTTGCCGAGCGGGTCGAGATGCGGCTCTAAACCGGCATCTTTCATCCGTTCCGCCAGCCAATTGCGCGCGGCAATGTCGGCATCGGAGTAGGCCTGACGCACCACTCCCTTGCCCGCACCTGACGCGCCAAAGCTGCGCAGCTTGTGCAGGTCATCGAGAAATCGCTGAGGGTCTAGGGGCATGGCAGGTCTCCAATCCGGCAGATGCACACTGCGCCATGTCTTTCCCGCCCACAATCAATTTAGCAGGCACAGCTTCAAGCCGCCCTTTCCTCCGCCTGCAAGCTCCCCTAAGACTCCCCCGGTAACAACGGAGCCGCCCGCCCATGTCCCACATCACGCTGATCCGCCACGGCCAGGCCAACACCCAGGCCCGCGACGAGGCCAGCTATGACCGGCTCAGCGATCTGGGCCATCAGCAGGCCGCCTGGCTGGGAGACCATCTGCGGGCCAGCGGCAGCCATCATCCGAGGGTCTATTGCGGCACGCTGACCCGGCATATCGAAACCGCAGCCTCAATGGGCTTTGCAGATCCGGTGCAGGACACGCGGCTGAACGAGATGGAATATTTCACACTTGCCGAGGCAATGCGCGATCAGCACGACCTGCCGATCCCGGAAGAGCGTGAGGGGTTTGTCGACCATCTGCCAAAGGTCTTCGCCGCCTGGGCAGCCGGCGACATTGCCGAGCCTTACGAGAGCTGGTCGCAATTCGAAACCCGCACCCGGCAGGCGCTGGAAGAGATCGCGTCAGGCGAGGGTCCGGCCTTGGTGGTGACCTCCGGCGGGCTGATCTCGATGGCGCTGCGGCAGGCGATGGGGCTGGACACTACGGGGATGGCCCGGATTGCCCTGGCGGTGATGAACACCTCGATGCACCGGCTGTTCCCGATCGGCGGCCATTGGAGCCCGGTTTTGTTCAACGCGGTTCCGCATCTGGAAGCGCCGGACCGGCATTTTGCCCAGACACATCTCTGAGACACGAACGGGAGGGAAGACATGCAGCTCTACTATGCCCCCAATACCATTTCGGTGGCCGTCGCCATTGCACTAGAGGAAGCCGGGATAGACTATGAGGCGGTCAAGATCGACTTTGCCGCCAAGGAACAGACCGGTGCGGCTTATGCCCAGATCAACCCCAAGGGCCGGGTGCCGGCACTGGCGGTGGAAGGCGGCATCCTGACCGAGACCGGCGCGCTGCTGGAATACATCGCCGACATGGCTCCGGACGCGGGCCTGCGGCCGCAGGACCCGGTTCTGCTGGCACGGATGCGCGAGTTGATGTTCTACCTCGCCTCCACCATGCATGTGAACCACGCCCACCGCCTGCGCGGCGCCCGCTGGGCCAAGGAGCGGACCAGCTGGAAAGACATGCAGAAGATGGTGCCGCAAACTATGGCGGCCTCCTGCGACTACATCAGCCGGTCCGGACTGCGCGGCCCGTTTGTACTGGGGGACGAGGTCTGCATCGCCGATTGCTACCTCTATGTGGTCTGCACCTGGCTCGACGGTGACGGCGTGAACACCGCGGATTTCCCGAAAATCCAGAACTTCATGACGGCAATGGAACAGCGCGCGTCTGTGCGCGCGGTCTATGCCAAGGGAATGCTTTGAAGGACATGACAATGACGCATCTGTGGGTACGGGCCGAACAGCGCCCCAACGAAGACCGGGTGGGCCTGACCCCCGAAGGCGCCAAGGCGCTGCTGGCCACGGGCATCAAGGTCACGGTCGAAGAAAGCTCTGTCCGGGCAATCCCGCTGCAGGGCTATGTCGATGCCGGCTGCGAGATTGCACCGGAGAACTCCTGGCCCGGCGCGCCTGCGGACGCGATCATCTTCGGCCTCAAGGAACTGCCCGAGGACGGCACGCCGCTGCCGCACCGCCACATCATGTTCGGACATGCCTTCAAGGGTCAGCACTCCGGCAAGGCGTTATTGGAGCGGTTCAAGGCCGGCGGCGGAACCCTTTACGATCTGGAGTATCTGGTCGATGAGACCGGCCGCCGGGTCGCCGCCTTTGGCTACTGGGCAGGCTATGCCGGTGCCGCAGTCACCCTGAAAGCCTGGGCAGCCCAGCAACGCGGCGAACTGTGCGGGCCGGTTGGTGTTTATCCCGGCAAGGACGCGCTGCTGGCAGAACTCGGTGAAGAACTCAGCGCACTGAAAAAGGACCGCCCCTCTGCCATCGTGATCGGCGCGCTTGGCCGTGTCGGCACCGGCGCTGCAGACCTTTGCGAGGCGATGGGCGTGAAGGTCACCAAATGGGACATGGCCGAAACCGCCAGCGGCGGTCCTTTCCCCGAGATCCTGGACCATGACTTGTTCCTGAACTGCATCTTCGCCCGACCCGGCACACCGGTTTTTGTCCCACGTGAAGCATTGGCCGCGGACCGCAAGCTCACTGCCATCGGCGACGTCGCTTGCGATCCGGACAGCGACTACAACCCGGTGCCGGTTTATGACTGTGCGACCACCTGGGAAGCACCCGCTCTACGCGTCGCCGAAAACCCGGTGCTGGACGTGATGGCAATCGACAACCTGCCGTCGATGCTGCCGGTGGAAAGCTCCGAGGACTACGCGGCGCAGCTGCTGCCCTCGCTGCTGACCCTGACCGATCTGGAGAGCGGCGTCTGGGGCCGGGCCAAGGCCACCTTCCAGGAGCATCTGCCCGAATGACTGCGACTTACATCGGATTTCTGGCAGCCCTTCTCGGCACTATCTGCTGGCTCCCGCAGGCCTGGAAAGCCTGGGCAACGCGCGACACGGCTGGCCTGTCGCTGCCTGCAAACCTGATGTTTCTCGGAACCGTCAGCCTGTGGCTGATCTATGGTTTGCTGGTGGGTGATGCGCCCATCATCCTTGCCAATGCCTGCTCCATCGTCATCGTTCTGGCGATCATCGGGGCAATCCTGAAATATAAGAAAGGGACTGACACATGACTATTCACTGGTGCGGCACCGGCCTGTCGGCAATCCCCGGCCTGCGCCGCCTGCTGGAAGCGGGCCACGACGTGGCGGTGTGGAACCGGACCACCGACAAGGCGCGCGAGGCCGTGGGCGACCTGACCACCAACATTCACGCCTTCAGCATCGCCAACCTGGGCCAGATGCTGAGTCCCAAGGACGTCATCGTCTCGATGCTGCCCGGCGACTGGCATGTGCCGCTGGCTGAGCTGGCGATTGAGCACGGCGCGCATTTTGTCTCCTCCTCCTACATCGCACCGGAAATGCGCGCGCTGGATCAGAAGGCAAAGGATGCAGGCGTCTGCCTGGTGAACGAGGTCGGGCTGGATCCGGGCATCGACCACCTGATGGCGCATGCGCTGGTCGCAGACTACAAGGCCTCCGATGCCTTTGACCCCGAAAACGAGATCAGCTTCATCTCCTACTGCGGCGGCATCCCCAAGATCCCGAACCCGTTCCGCTACAAATTCAGCTGGTCGCCTCTGGGCGTGCTGAAAGCGCTGCGCTCGCCGTCGAAGTCGATCCGCGATTTCAAGGAACTGGACGTTGCCCGCCCGTGGGATGCGATCTCCTCTTATGAAGCACCGTTGCCCGCGCCCGAAAGCTTTGAGGTCTACCCGAACCGTGACTCGATCCCCTTCATGGGCCAGTATGAATTCGGCGAAGACTGGAAAGTGAAGGAGTTCGTCCGCGGCACCCTGCGCCTCAACGGCTGGGCCGATGCCTGGGCGGATGTGTTCAAAGAGGTCGAAACCCTTTCCGGCTCCGAAGGCGACGCCCGGCTCAAGGAAATGTCTGACCAGTTCTGGGCCGAGAATGCCTACGACGAAGGCGAGCCGGACCGGGTGGTACTGTGTGTCGGCCTGAAAGCCGAAAAGGATGGCACTGAAGTCTGGCACAAGACCTATGTGATGGATGCCTGGGGCGACGAGCGCGGCACCGCTATGGCGCGCCTTGTGTCCTGTCCGGTGTCCTTTGCCATCGAAGCCGCGATGAACGGCAAGATCGCACCCGGCGTCCATGCGGCCCCCAGTGACCTTGCTCTGGTCGAAAAATGGATGGCCGAAATCGGCAAGCTTGCTCAGCACCTTGAAGTCGTCGACAGCAAGTCCTGACCACATGTTGGTATCGCAAAGGGCGCCGGTTTCCGGCGCCCTTATGCATTACGGATTTGTGCGGTGACGTCAGCGGCCGATCACGTCGTCCTCAACATCATTAACGTCGATCCCCAGCGCCTCCAGCCCGGCCTCTAGGTTGTCCGCCAGATGCGGCGTCCCAAGCAGATAATCGACGGTCGGCGTCGTGGCTTCCTGCCGCGCCGTGTAGATCGCCTCACCCAGCTCTTCCGGTTCGAAACTGCCGCGGCCGACCCACATGATGCCGACCAGTTCCGATTGCTGGTCCTCGCTCATCCGGTCGATGAAGGCGCGCAGCTCACCTTCAGCCCGGCCGAGCTCCCGGGCCATCATCGCCACTTGTGCCACCTTGCGGACTGAAATCTCCAGCATTGCTCCATTCCTTCTGTTCGCAGCCTCAGCATATCAAACCGCAGGCTAAACACCTAAGTCTTTGATCTGAGGCAAATGGAGCGGCGGCTAGCCTTGCGCCTTCCCAAAGAGCGCGAGTCCCTTGCTGCGCCCGCGCAAGACCTCCTCCGGCAGAGCAGCCCAGCCCTCTTGCGCTGGCTCTGTGCCAGCAGCTTGGAGCAAGTCCGCTGACGTAATCACGGCCATGCCCTGCGCTTTGGTCAGCTGCTCCAGCCGCGCCGCGGTGTTCACCGTGTCGCCAAAAACGGAGTATTCCAGCCGCTCCGGCGTGCCGGTCACACCTGAAAACACCTCTCCCCAGTGCACCCCGATCCCAACGCCCAAGCCCGTGTCCCCGGCCTGTTCCCGTGTCTGGCGCCAGTCGCGCATTTGCGCCACCAGGCCATCAGCACATTCCAGCGCTTGCGCCGCCGCGCGCTCGCCTTCGAACAGGACCATCGCGGCATCGCCGATATACTTGTCGATCAAACCGGCGGTCCGGGCCGCAACACTTTCCACCCGCGTCCTGAATTCCGTGATCAGTCGGCTCACTTCCTGCGGTTCGCGGCCCTCGCACCAGCTGGTAAAGCCGCGGATATCGATAAACAGGATGGCCATCTTCTGGTGCCGGCCCTCCTGCATCGCCTCCAGCCCGCCACCAGCCAGGCGGCCTGCCAACTGCGCCGGCAAGTAGCGGGTCAAGTTCGCCTTCTGGCGGGCTTCTTCAATGGAACGGTGCAAAAGCGTGCGCATCCGCACGGCGGCCACCACCAGTACACCGCCAGCCAAGCACAGCATCACCAAACGTATGAAATTCGGCGGCAAGTCGAGTGTCAGCCTGATCCGCCCAACCAGATCCGGCGCGGCTTCAGGAGGCTGCCATAGGATCATCCATGCAAATCCCGCTGCGATTAGAACCAGCTTCACGGCAAGCCGCAGCGGGTTCAGCCTAAGGACGCCGAAGGCCAGCACGACTGGGGCCATCCAAACGGCGGGCATGGCAAATAACGCCGCACCAGGCACGCCGGTGTTCACCAACGACAGGAATGAGTTCAGCAGCAAAAAAGCACAATCCGCAAAAACCGCCAGCCAGATCATCCAGGGCCTGAACAATTGTCGCCAAATTGCCCAGTAAATCAGCGTCCCCACTGCCAGATAGGACAGCATGGTCGCAGCAGCCAGGCCGACCTGCCGCCGCAAATGCGGCTCTTCAATCACCCGCACGGCTTCTACGGCTAGCAGCATCGCCAGCATCAGACCCAGCGCCACAACAATCCGCAACAGCGCAACGATGCGTTCCGCTTCAACCTCTGCTGCGCTCAGCAGGGCCGGCTCCTGCGGCCTCAGCGCTTTCAGTGCCGGCAGCAGCTGCATCTACTCTTCCGCCAGAAGCGCCACCTGGCGCGGCTCGACCTCCACCTGGCCGGGATCCTCCAGTTCAGCGCCATTGGCAACCACGCCCATCGCCTCAAACCTGCGGGCCGAAGGCAGCACCCGGGATTCCAGCGAGCCAACCGCTTTGTTGTAGTTGTTCACCGAGGACGACAGCGACCGCCCCACCGACGCCAGGTTCTTGGAGAAAGTCGCCAGCCGGTCATAGAGCTCCTTGGCGGTCTTCTGCACTTCAACAGCGTTCTCCGCCATTTTCTCCTGTTGCCAGCCATAGGCAATTGACTTGACCAGAGCCATCAGCGTGGTCGGCGTGGCAATCAGAACCTTGCTCTCAAAGGCGTATTCAATCAGCCCCGGATCCGCTTCTGCTGCGGCCGACACGAAAGTTTCACCGGGGATGAACATCACCACAAAGTCCGGTGTCTCACCCAGGGCGCTTTGATAGGATTTCGAGGCCAGCTGCCGCACATGGGTCTTCACGTGGTTTGCGTGGCGGGCCAGCGCCGCCTGCTGCTGTTCCGGCGTCTCTGCCTCCAGCGCATCCAGATAGGCCTCCAGCGGGGTCTTGGCATCCACCACGATGCTCTTACCGCCTGGAATGCGCACCACCGCATCGGGACGGCGCAGGCCTTCATCAGTGCCGACGCTTTTCTCCAGCTCATAATCCACGTGTTCGGCCATGCCGGCCATTTCGAATACCTGCCGCAACTGCATCTCACCCCAGCGGCCGCGGGTCTTGGGCGCCCGCAGCGCCTGCACCAGCTTGCGGGTCTCGCCGCCCAGCGCCGCCTGCCCCTCCGCCAAGTGCTTAACCTGGGTCTGAATTGCGCCATAGGCCTCGTTGCGGGCCTGTTCGATTTCCTTGATCCGCTCGCCGAACTGGCCCAGCTTCTGGTCCAGCGGCTTCACCAGGTTCTCGATCGCTGCGTGGCGCTTGGCCAGATCCTCGTCCGCCGTCTTGCTGTGGGCCTGGAAGCGTTCGCTGACCAAGCTCAGGAAGCTTTCAGAATTCTGCTTCAGCACACCCGAAGCCAGCGAAGCGAACTTGTGCTCCATCTGCTGGTTCATGTGCTTCAGTTCTTCCAGCCGCACTGCGTGCTCGGCTTTCAGCGCCTGCACCTGCGCCTCTGCCTGGTAACGCGCGCTGCGCTCGTTCTCGTGCACGCGGCGCAGGGTGGCCAGCTCGTCCGATAGCCCCGGAAGCCGCGCAACTTCGGCCTTCAGCCCGGCGATATGACTGCGCTGATCCGCGTTTACCTGTTCCAGCTGCCGCGCCGTCCCGCGCAGCCGAAGCCCAGCCAGCGCCAAAAGCGCAGCCAATCCAGCCAGCGCGTAGATTGCCCAATGGGCCTGTTCCAATGTCACTGCTCGTCCTCCCTTTAACGGGGGTTCTTGTTCATGTGCGCCCGAACAGGCGCTCGATATCTGCCAGTTTCAGTTCCACATATGTCGGGCGGCCATGGTTGCACTGGCCGGAATGCGGCGTTGCTTCCATCTCCCGCAAGAGCGCATTCATCTCCTCCCCCCGCATCCGGCGCCCCGAACGGATCGAGCCGTGGCAGGCCACCCGGCTCAGGATCGCCTCGACACGGGCCTGCACAAGCTGGCTTTCTCCCTGATCCGACAGCTCGTCCAGGATGTCCTTGATCATCGCCTCGGCGTTGACCTCTCCCAGGATTGCCGGGGTTTCCCTGACCGCAATGGCATTGCCGCCAAAGGCCTCGATGCCGAGACCGAATTTCGCCAGCTCATCGGCAACGCCCAGCAGGCAGGCACAATCGTTGTCGCTCAGTTCGATGATCTCCGGGATCAGCAGCGCCTGTGCTGCGACGCCGTTCTCGGCCATCTGGCGTTTCAGTTTCTCATAGACCAGCCGCTCATGCGCGGCGTGCTGGTCAACAATCACCATGCCGTCGGCGGTCTGGGCGATGATGTAGTTCTCATGCACCTGGCCGCGCGCCGCCCCCAGCGGCAGGGCTTCGGCCCCGGGCACGGTGGCTTCGGGCGCATCCAAAGGCTGACCCGGGGCCATCGGAACCTCAGGAGCATCCGTCACCTGGCCGCTGTAAAGGCCGGCCAATTCTGCAAAGCCTGGTGCTGCCGGCGGCTGATAAGCGGGGGCGGGCGTGAAGCCTTCAGGCTGTTGTCCAGCAAAAGACGTGGACCGCGCACCATATGAAGACCGGTCCATCTGATAGATCCGGGGCGCACCGCTGGCGGTGGGCTGTTCTACCTTCATCGCTCCCAGTGTGGCGCCCGCTACAGTGGTTGAGGCGCGGTGGCCTGCCTCTGCCAGAGCATGGCGCAGGGAGGACACAATCAGCCCGCGCGCCAGGCCGGGGTCGCGGAACCGAACCTCGGATTTCGCTGGATGCACGTTCACATCCACCAGCTGCGGGTCGCAATCGATGAACAGCGCCGCCGCCGGGTGCCGGTCGCGGCTCAGGAAATCGAAATACGCTGCGCGCAGCGCCCCGGTCAGCATCTTGTCCTTCACGGGCCGCGTGTTCACAAACAGGAACTGCGCCACCGCTGCACCTCGCGAATAGGTCGGCAGCGCCGCGTAACCATAGAGCCGGATGCCCTCGCGGGTCGCGTCGATCTTCAGCGCGTTTTCCGCAAACTCCCGTCCCAGCACCGAGGCCAGCCGTCCGTGCAGCGCATCAAACAGGTCGCCGCTCAAGGGATCGGCACGGAAGGTGACCCGCCCCTCACCGCCGCCCGAGACGTCGCGCAGGGTGAAGCCCACCGAGGACTCCGCCATCGCAAGCCTTTTCACCGTATCCCCGATCGCCTGCGCTTCGGCCCGGTCGGTTCGCATGAATTTGAGTCGTGCAGGCGTGGCAAAGAACAGATCCCGCAGCTCAACGATGGTGCCTGCCCGCAAGGCAGCCGGCTTCACCGGTTCCAGCTTGCCGCCCGACACCCGGATTTGCGCGGCCTCATGGCCCGCTGCCCGGCTGGCGATGGTCAGCCGCCCGACAGCGCCCAAGCTCGGCAGCGCCTCGCCCCGGAACCCGAAGGTGTGGATATTCAGCAGGTCGGAGCCATCGATCTTGGAGGTCGCATGGCGGCTCAGCGCCAGCGGCAGATCCTCCGGTGTCATGCCGCAGCCATCATCGGTGACCCGGATCAAGGTCTTGCCGCCATCGGCAATCTCCACCGTGATCCGTGCGGCACCGGCGTCAATGGCATTTTCCACCAATTCCTTCACAGCTGAGGCGGGGCGTTCCACCACCTCGCCCGCGGCAATCCGGTTGATGGCACTGTCGTCCAGCTGGCGGATGATCGGCCGGCTGTTCAGGGCGTTTTTGTCGCCGATATGGGGTTCTGCACTGCTCATACCCCTAAATTTAGCATGTGTGGCCGATTCTGCCACCGGAATGCGCAGCCTAGCCTCTGCAGGATCACGAAACTGGAATCCCCCTCACCTGGCAGCATTCTGCGCGCCTGATGTTCCGCCCCTTGATTTTTTTGTCCATTTAGTCAAAAAACATGCCCGTCTGCGGGGGCGTTCGCTTGCCAATATGCCGCACCCGTGCGATTTTCGCACAGAACTCTTCCGAGGATTTCCAATGGATAGCCAAACCGCTGAACGAAGCGCGCAGCTGCCGCAGCTGGCAGAGCCGCGCAACCCGGGCATGGAGCTGGACCTGGACTGGGTCGCTGCCGTGCAGGCCAACACATCGGCCATCGAACGCCGCTGCGCCACCTTGCCGGGCCGCCGCAGCGTCAAGAAGGACCACCAGGCCGCCTGGCTGCTGAAGGCGATCAGCCTGATTGACCTCACGACCCTGTCCGGTGACGACACCGAGGGCCGCGTGCGCCGCCTGTGTGCCAAGGCGCGCCAGCCCGTCAGTGCCGGCCTGTTGCGCAGGCTGGGCATGGAAGGCCTCACCACTGGTGCAGTCTGTGTCTATCACGACATGATCCCGACCGCCGTAAAGGCGCTGGAGGGCACCAGCATTCCAGTTGCCGCCGTCTCCACCGGCTTTCCGGCTGGCCTGTCGCCGTTCCACCTGCGGGTGGCAGAGATCGAGGAGAGCGTCAAAGACGGGGCTGAGGAGATCGACATCGTGATCACCCGCCGCCATGTGCTGCAGGGCAACTGGCAGGCGTTGTATGACGAGATGAAAGCCTTCCGCCTGGCCTGCGGCGATGCCCATGTGAAGGCAATCCTGGCAACCGGCGAGCTGGGCTCCCTGCGCAACGTGGCGCGCGCCTCGCTGGTTTGCATGATGGCCGGCGCAGATTTCATCAAGACCTCCACCGGCAAGGAAAGCGTCAACGCCACCCTGCCCGTCTCGCTGGTGATGATCCGGGCGATCCGCGACTATTACGACCGCACCGGCTACCGCGTCGGCTACAAGCCCGCGGGCGGGATTTCCAAGGCCAAGGACGCGCTGGTCTACCTTGCGCTGATGAAGGATGAGCTGGGCGACCGCTGGCTGCAGCCCGATCTGTTCCGCTTTGGCGCCTCCTCGCTGCTGAACGACATTGAGCGCCAGCTGGAACACCATGTCACCGGGGCATACTCCGCCGGCTACCGCCACGCGATGGGCTGAGGGCTGAACACATGACCATCAAAGAGATCTTCGACACTATGGAATACGGTCCTGCCCCCGAAAGCGCTGCCGAGGCACTGGCCTGGCTGGTTGATCAGGGCAGCCGGTTCGGCCATTTCATCAACGGTGAATTCACCAGCCCGGGCGAAGGGTTCGACAGCAAGAATCCGGCCACCGGCGAGGTACTGGCCAGCCTGACCCAGGCCAAGCAAGCGGATGTGGACGCAGCTGTTGAAGCTGCCCGCAAGGCGCAGGGCGGCTGGGCCGGTCTTGGCGGCGCGGGCCGCGCCAAATACCTCTATGCCATCGCCCGCCTGCTGCAGAAGCACGCGCGCCTGATTGCCGTGCTTGAAACGCTGGACAACGGCAAACCGATCCGCGAGAGCCGCGACATCGATATCCCGCTGGCGCAGCGTCATTTCTACTACCACGCTGGCATGGCCCAGCTGATGGACAGCGAATTGCCGGACGCCGAGGCCCTGGGCGTCTGCGGCCAGATCATTCCCTGGAACTTCCCGCTGCTGATGCTGGCCTGGAAGATCGCACCAGCCATTGCCATGGGCAACACCGTGGTGCTGAAGCCTGCGGAATACACTTCGCTCACCGCACTGCTGTTCGCTGACATCTGCCGCCAGGCGGGCCTGCCCAAGGGTGTCGTCAACATCGTGACCGGCGACGGTGCCGTAGGCGAGATGATCACTGGCGCCAAAGTCGACAAGATCGCCTTTACCGGCTCCACTTCCGTTGGCCGCAGGATCCGCGAAGCCACCGCAGGCAGCGGCAAAGCGCTGACGCTGGAGCTGGGCGGCAAATCCCCCTACATCGTCTTTGACGACGCTGACATCGACTCCGCGATCGAAGGTCTGGTGGACGCCATCTGGTTCAACCAGGGCCAAGTCTGCTGCGCGGGCTCCCGCCTGCTGGTCCAGGAAGGCATCGCGGAGCGTTTCCACGCCAAGCTCAAGGCCCGCATGGACGGCCTGCGCGTTGGAAACCCCCTCGACAAATGCATCGACGTTGGCGCCGTGGTGGACCCGGTTCAGCTGGATACCATCAGCAGCATGGTTGCAGCCAACACCGCAGGCAGCATGCACCAAGCACAGGTCGAGATGCCCGAAGGCGGCTGCTTCTACCCGCCGACCCTGATCGAAGGGCTGTCGCCCGCAGATCCGCTGATGCAAGAGGAAATCTTTGGCCCCGTTCTGGTCTCCTGCACCTTCCGCACCCCGGCGGAAGCGGTGGAGCTGGCCAACAACACCCGTTACGGCCTCGCAGCAACCGTCTGGACCGAGAACGTGAACCTGGCGCTCGACATGGCACCGAAGCTGACGGCCGGCGTGGTCTGGATCAACGGCACCAACATATTCGACGCCGCAGCCGGTTTCGGCGGCGTGCGTGAAAGCGGTTTCGGACGCGAAGGCGGCTGGGAGGGTTTGTCTGCGTATACCCGCCCGAAATCCAAGGCCAAGCAACTGGCCAAGGTTGAGGCGTTTGCCGGCAATGGCGCCCCAATGGACCCGCTGGACCGCACCTCCAAGCTGTATGTTGGCGGCAAGCAGGCGCGCCCGGATGGCGGCTACAGCCAGGCCATCCACAGCAAGTCCGGCGCGCTGCTGGGCCACGTTGGCCTTGCCAACCGCAAGGACGTGCGCAACGCGGTTGAAGCCGCCGCAGGCGCCGGCAAATGGTCCAAAACCACCGGCCACCTGCGGGCGCAGATCCTTTACTACATTGGAGAGAACCTCTCCGCCCGTGCGGACGAGTTCGCGGCCCGCATCGACGCCATGACCGGGAAGAAGGGCGGCGCGGCAGAGGTCGAAGCCTCGATCCAGCGCCTGTTCTCCGCTGCGGCCTGGGCCGACAAATACGACGGGCAGGTGCATGGCGTGCCAATCCGCGGCGTAGCATTGGCGATGAAAGAGCCGGTTGGCGTGATCGGCGCGCTCTGCGCTGATGAGGCGCCGCTGCTGGGCTTGGTCTCGGTGATGGCGCCGGCCATTGCTATGGGCAATCGGGTGGTGCTGGCGGCCTCTGAGCCCTTCCCGCTGGCGGCAACCGATTTCTATCAGGTGCTGGACACCTCAGACGTGCCCGGCGGCGTGGTCAACATCCTGACCGGCAGCCATGCAGAAATGGCAAAACCGCTGGCCTCGCATCTGAACGTGGACGCGGTCTGGAGCTTCTCCTCGACCGATCTGTCTGCGGCAATCGAAGCGGCCTCGGCAGGCAACTTGAAGCGCACCTGGGTCAACAATGGCGCTGCAACCGACTGGATGCAGGACCACACCAAGCGCTTCCTGCAGGAAGCCACAGAGGTGAAGAACATCTGGGTGCCCTACGGCGAGTAATCCTGCCGGTTTTAAGAACGAACCAAACGCCGCTCCCTCTGGGGCGGCGTTATTCTTTCTGACCGGCCCCTCGCCCCCGCTTTCAAAGCCGCGGCTTGCGTCACGTGGCAACCGCCCGTGCGCAGCACGGGCCACGCCCAAGGCCAAGGGCAGCCCGGCACAGCCGGGGAGCCAGCGGGCGCGGGAGCACTCCACCGCCAGATGACACCCGCGCAATAGAAAACGCCCGCTCCTTTCGGAACGGGCGCAGAAATCCGGTTAAGCGCGGATTAGCGGCGGATGCCCAGGCGTTTGATCAGGTCCTGGTAACGGGCCTCATCCTTGCCTTTGGTGTAGTCCAGCAGCTTGCGGCGCTGAGCAACCATTTTCAGGAGGCCACGGCGGCCGTGGTTGTCCTTCTTGTGGGTTTTGAAGTGCTCAGTCAGGGTGTTGATGCGCGAGGTCAGGATTGCAACCTGGACTTCCGGGGAACCGGTATCGCCTTCTTTGGTTGCGAATTCTTTCATCAGGCGCGCTTTTTCTTCCGCAGTGATCGACATCGGGGTCTCCTTCATAGGTTAGAGTGGATGGCACAGGCCGGGATGTCGTCCAGCACAGGCCCATGGAGCTATCTGCCGCAGAGTCGCGGCAGATGCGGGCGTATAAGATGATTCCGGCGCAAAGGCAAAGGTTATGTGCAGGTGCCTCCGCCAGGATCCCCGTGCCTATAGAGGGAGCATTCCTGCCGCTGCAGCCGAAGCCTTGTCCATCAGCACCAGGTCGCCGGCCGTCAGCCCATCGGCACCGGACACACGCAGGGCCGGCTCGCCATCCACCAGGACCAGCTGTTCCCCCTCGACATCGGGGTTTTGCTGCACTTCCACGGATGGTTCGGCACCGCCGTCAAAATCCCAGACCAGCACCAGCTGATCCTCGGCAGCATCGTAGTCCATCAGCTGGACAGCTTCCGCCGTGCCGGTCCAGCTGCCTGCGGTGAACTTATCCGCGCCTGCACCTCCGGTCAGGACATCCGCGGCCCCGGCAATCAGCGTATCGTCACCGTCGCCGCCGTTTACAAAATCCTGTTCAATGCCATCCCCGGCACCGGACACCACATCATCGCCCGTGCCGCCGAACAGCGCATCCTGACCAGCACCGCCAGTCAGGCTGTCATCGCCGTCATTGCCGTGCAGTGAATCCGCACCGCTTCCGCCCTCCAGCCAGTCGCCGTCCTGACCACCGTGAAGCACATCATCTCCGCCGCCGCCAACTAAGCTGTCTGTTCCGAAATGGCCGTAGAGGCTGTCAGCCCCGTCGCCGCCTTCCAGAACATCGGCGCCATCCTCACCGTGCAGAAGGTCGTCTCCACCGCCGCCAAACAGGCTGTCATTGCCGCCATCGCCATGCAGGACATCGCGGCCGTCTCCGCCGTCCAGCCAGTCATCGCCGCCGTAGCCGCCGATCTGGTCGTCGCCGCCGCCGCCGCTGATGCTGTCTGATGCGCTGCTGCCTGCCAGCACATCACCGTCCTCAGTGCCTGTTACAGTTTCACCGTCAGCCGGTTCCTCACTGCCAGGCTCGATATACCCGCCGTCCAGGCCATCCTCCTCGGCGGCTGCAGTGTCTTCGTCATCTGCGCCGTCGACATTGGCCAGAACCGCGCCGCCCATTGCTACCAGTCCCAACATGCTTGCCAGCCACAACATTGGCGCTCAACTCCTGGAGGATTTACTCATACGCGAGCACACTCACACAGGGCGCCGCAAATTGCAAAACAAAACAGGAACGCCGGTTAATTCGGGTCAGTGGCCTGCGATGCCCGCCCACAGTTCCGGCTGCTGGCGGTAGGGAATATACAAGGGATGCTTGGGATGGCCTGCCTTGCTGAGGCCAAGATGATGCAGCGGCTTCCCTGTTGAGCGGAGCGCCTCTTCGACCAGCGCGCCCTGTCCGCGGTGTGCGCCATGTGTGCCCCAGGCGCAGATGACTGTATCGGCCCAATCCATGCCTTCAAGAACGGCCGCCATGTTATCCGGCCCTTCCGGCGCATCCAGCCTGCGCATCTCCCGCGGGTCAGTGACGCGGCAGGCAAAGATGTTGGTGGCGCGGAATCCGCCGAATCCCAGTGCCCGGGCACGGCGCTCGCAGCGTTCAATGGTTGGGTCGTTCTGCACCTCGGTTGCAGTCGAAGGGTTCAGCATCACGAACATCACCCGCAGGCCAGCAGGTTCCCAGATCCGGGTCAGGCTGTAGCGGTACCTTTCGCAATCGGAATACACGGCGGTCGAGGGCGCATCGCCCTTGGTATGGCTGCGGGTGATCATGGCAGCGGTTTTAGAACGTCGAAGGTTGCATTCCAAGCCGTTAACCCTCACCCTGCAGCTGAGCCGCGGGCATATTTTGACCGCGATGGTTTTGATCAATTTTAATAACCTGAGCGATATGGAACTTTTTTTCTTTCTGGCACTGGCTGGCTCCGCAATCGCGGTTGGTTTCGATAATGCGGACGGTTCCGGAGAAGAATCCTCTGAGCGGTCTGAACCGGAACCTCCAATAGACCCCGAAACGCCGGTTGAGCCTGATCCGCTGCCCCAAAACATCAGCTTGTCCGGCACCGCTGGGACAAACGACATCCTGGACGGTGCCGATGGAAACGATACGCTGACAGGCAACGCCGGCGACCTGGATCTGCTGGCAGGCGGCGGCGGCGATGATGAGCTGCATCTGGGTGCCGGCAATACGGCCACCGGCGGCCAAGGCGCGGACCGTTTCGTTCTGGACGATGCGGGCAGCCGTGAAACGGTGATCGAGGATTTTGAACTGGGTACCGACCAGCTGGCACTGACGCCGTATTCCTCCGGTTACGTTGAACTGATAGAGACCGAGGACGGCAGCGGCCTGCGCTTTATCGACACTCTCAACAACCAAACGATCCTGACCCTGCCCGGCGTTTCGCTTGCAGAGGGAGAGGTCTTGGAAGTGGATTTTCTGAACGGAAATGGAGACATTGAACGGACAGAACGTTTTGAAAACCCTGGCTTCAGCGCCCCCTTTGCCCTGGATGCGATCCGCGGCACTTCGGGCAGTGACACACTGGACGGCACCGCAGGCGATGATGTGATCTTTGGCGAAGGCGGAGTCGACACCCTTACTGGAGGTGAAGGTGACGACACGCTCTACAGCGGCAGTGGCTCGGTCCACTATGAAGGGTCGTACAATCACTACCCCGGTGACCTGACCCGTGTGGGTGACGACGGTGATGTGCTCGACGGTGGATCTGGAGATGACCGCCTGTGGATCGGTCCCGGGACAACGGCCACCGGCGGCGCAGGTGCGGACACCTTCCAAGCCTTTGCAAATGTGTACGAGGCTGGAACTCCGGCGGCGGAAATCACCGATTTCGACCCGTCAGAGGATCAGCTGCGGATCGACATCCCGGTCGTTGCCGGCTTCGGGTCCATTCCCAGCTACAGCTTCGAAGATGCAATTGCTGGGCTGAGCGTCAGCTACGACGCAGATCAGGACAGCACTCTGATCGCCATGGACGGTATTGCCATCGCAACTTTGCCCGGGGATCAGTCAGGGGTCAGTATCGCCTTCCACGACGACTACTCCACCAGCGAGGACCGTTGGCGCGATGCGGCTGGCAATCAGATCAGTGCCGAAGAGGGCGCGCAGGCCAGTATCCTCCTGACCGCACAAGAGTATTACTCTGTATTCGGAGACAACGGCTCAGCCAGCCCAGCCTAGGCAAGACCGCAGAATACCACCAAGGATATAAGGTCAGCATTTCTGTCCAAATGTTTCGCGCGCGAAACATCCGGTCAACGCTGCTGACCCAAAAAGTTACGTTCTGTTAACCGGCGCTGCTGTCCTGATTGAAGACCCGGCTGGGATGCAGAGTGCCGGATTTGTAGACGCCGACCGCAACCGCATGGCCGTCGAGCGACGCCCAGGCCTCATCGCCGTATTCAACCTCATCATTGGGCATCACCATGCCCGGGTTGCCGTTACGCAGCCGCACCGCCCCTTCGGGGGTGCATTTGACTTCCGGCAGATCAGCCAGCCCTTCCTCCAGCGGACGAAGGTACTGGTCCAGTTCCGTGGTCCGGGCCAGGCGGTCGATTTCCTCCAGCGAAATCCCGTCCTCAGCCGCATCAAACGGGCCGGACCAGATCCGGCGCAGTTCCTTGACATGGCCATGACAGCCCAGCGCCGCGCCCAGATCACGGGCGATAGAGCGGACATAACCACCCTTG
Organism: Leisingera sp. ANG-M7; assembly: GCF_000813965.1. GTDB lineage: Bacteria > Pseudomonadota > Alphaproteobacteria > Rhodobacterales > Rhodobacteraceae > Leisingera. Next base: position 47,012 of record NZ_JWLI01000011.1, read on the forward strand.
CCGCAGGTCATTTCCAGCACCACGTGATCAGCATCGGGGCGATCCAGCATGATCAGTTCCTCGACCCAGAGCGGGCGGGCCTCAATCTGCACATCCTCACCATCACGGGCGAGCTTGTAGGCGCGCTGGCCATCGATCTTCACCGCAGAGAACTTGGGCGGCACCTGCATGATCTCGCCCAGGAAAGGCAGCAGCGCCTCCTTGATCTGCTCATCGCTGGGACGTTCGGCGTTTTCGGCAATCACCTCACCCTCGGCATCGTCAGTGTTGGTTGCCTGCCCCAGACGCACGGTGAAAGTATAGGCCTTCAGCGCGTCGGTGATGTAGGGAACGGTTTTGGTCGCCTCGCCCAGTGCCACCGCCAGAACGCCGGTTGCCTCCGGGTCCAGGGTGCCCGCATGGCCGGCCTTCTTGGCCTCCAGCGCCCAGCGCACCTTGTTCACAACCGCTGTCGAGGTCAGCCCCGCGGGCTTGTCCACCACCAGCCAGCCGGAAATATCGCGCCCTTTGCGTTTGCGTGCCATGCATCGTCCCCATGTGTACGTGAGGCGCGCCGGTTACCGGATCGCCGGGACAGTGTCAATTTAGCAAAGGCACGGCAGGCAGGAAAGCGGCGCGGGACTGCTTGCCCTTGCCAGGATCCCGCAGTAGGCAATCCCCCATGGCCGTATCAAGCGAATACACCCCCCCGCAGGATCCGCTGGAGATCCTGCACCACGACGCAGAACTGCTGGCTGTGAACAAGCCTGCAGGTTTGTTGTCAGTCCCGGGCCGCGGCGAGCATCTGGCCGATTGCCTGATCAGCCGCATCCAGGCGGTGTTTCCAGAGGCGCTTCTGGTGCACCGGCTGGACCGGGATACCTCCGGTGTGATGGTGTTTGGCCTGACCCCGCATGCGCAGCGGCACCTGTCGATGCAGTTTGAAAAGCGCACCGCGAAAAAAGCATATGTGGCGCGGGTAGCTGGCCGGCTGGAACCGCGCAGCGGCACCGTGGACCTGCCGCTGATCGTCGACTGGCCGAACCGGCCCAAACAAATGGTCTGCCACGAGACCGGCAAGCCTGCTGTCACCGACTGGCGGGTGATGAAGTATGAGGACGATGCCACTCGGGTGCGGCTGACCCCCAAGACCGGGCGTTCGCATCAGTTGCGGGTGCATATGCTGTCGCTGGGCCACCCGATACTGGGCGATCCGCTCTATGCCACTGGTGCCGCGCTGGAGCATCCGCGCCTGATGCTGCACTCAGAGGAGCTGCGGATCAAGCACCCTGACAGCGGCGAGTCGCTGAAGTTCCGGGTAAAACCCCAGTTTTAGAGCCTATCATGGCGCCTCCATCACCATCAGGAACATCGTATCCGCGTGCTGCGCCTCGTAGGTATGCGGATGATCTCCTGGGTATGTGAAATAGTCCCCCGGCTGCAAAAGCTCCTCCTGCCCCTCAGGCCCGGCCCGCATCTGACCGGAACAGACCAGCATATGCTCCACCGTTCCGCGCGGATGCGGCTGGGCGCGGCGGATCTCTCCGGGCTGCATGACCACCCGGTAGACATCCCGTCGCACGCTCGGCGGGCTGCGAGACAGCAGCACGGCGGCGAAGTCCGACTGCTCCGATGCCAGCACCTCGCCCTCATCCGCACGGATCAGCCGGGTGGCAGGCGCCTCGGTTTCAAACAGCAGGCTCAACGGAACATCCAATGCGGCGGCCAAGGCCCAAAGCGTCTCTACGCTGGGATTTCCGTTGCCTGCCTCCAGCTGGGACAGCGTCGATTTGGCGATGCCGGCGTCGGCAGCCAGGGCAGAAAGCGACTTTCCCGCGCGGCTGCGCTCGCGCTGGATGGCCGCGGCTATCATCTTGTGGGGTGCTGACGTGTTCACTATTTCGTCCACTTGTTCGACTTGACGAACGAACCGTTCGTTCGGTATAGAAGCCTCGCGAACGGTTTAAATGAACGCTTCGCCTGTTTCCAGAGGAGCTTGTCAATGGCCATTCAAGACTTGAATGTTCTACCCGCCGCCCGCAGCCAGCTGCTGGCGGGATTGCGGGACATCGTGCCGCTGGCGGTAGGTGTAGCCGTCTACGGGGTGGCCTTCGGGCTGTTGGCTGCCCAGGCACAGATGAGCGGCCTGCAGACAGGGGTGATGGGGACCATCGTCTTTGCCGGCTCCTCACAGATCATAGCGGTCGAACGTCTGGTGGCAGGTGCCGGAGCCGGTACTGCGCTGCTGGCGGGCCTCGCGCTGAACCTGCGGCTGTTGCTGATCACTGCGTCCTTGCGGGACGAGCTGGCGGGGCGCCCCTGGTGGCAGATCCTCTTGGGGGTGCATCTGGCCACAGATGAGAACTGGGCGCTGATGCACGCGACGCGCGGCCGCGGCCGCCCCGCGGGCTACTGGTATCTGGTAGGCGGTGGTTTGGGCCTGGTAACGGTCTGGGTGCTGGCCACGTTGGCGGGGGCAGGTTTCGCCTCGGCAGTGCCCGAGCCGCGCGCCTTGGGCATGGACTTTGCGTTCACCGCCGCCTTCATTGCCATCCTGCGTTCATTGTGGAGCGGCATGGCGATGCTGCTGCCCTGGGCCGGATCTGTTGCTGTTGTGCTGATGGCCGGGGTGCTAACGCCGCTGGATCCCACATGGACGCTGATCCTGGGCGGGCTGGGCGGAGCCACGATTGCCGGAGTGCTGGGAAATGACTGAGACTTGGACCCTGATCCTAGGCCTCTCTGCCGCCACCTTCACAGTGCGGCTGTCAGGCTACCTGCTGGGCCGAAGGCTGCCGGATCACGGTCCCTGGGCCCGAGGGCTGCAGGCGTTGCCGGGCTGCCTGATCCTGTCACTGGTCACCTATCTGCTGATGCAGGGCGGGCCGCAGGAATGGACCGCAGGCGCGGCCGCTTTGGCAGTGGCACTGATCACCCGCAGCCTGCCGCTGACGATGGGCGCTGGTATCGCCGCGATCTGCTTGCTTAGAGCCTATTTCTGACCAGAACTCTCAGCACCCATTGAGGGTCAAGCACCGCTCAGCAGTCCCCTGCCCGCGCGCAGCACGGGCCGCGCCCAAGCCAGAATGCGGTCCGGCGCAGCCGGGCGGCCTGAAGGCGCGGGAGCACCGCCCCGTCGCGCACGATGGCGCAAAAAGAAAGCCGCCCCGGAAGGCGGCTCTCCATTGCCTCGAACGTAAAAGGCTTACTCGGCAGCCCAGCCGCCGACGGCTTTCACTTCCAGGAAGTCCTCAATGCCCCATTTGCCGCCTTCTCGGCCCTTGCCGGACTGTTTCATGCCGCCGAAGGGCGAGCCGGCCGAGCGGGACTTGCCGTTCATCTCCACCATACCGGAACGCAACGCGCGGGCCATGCGGTTGGCACGGGCGCCGTCCTGGGTCTGCACATAGTTGGTCAGGCCATAGGGCGTGTCATTGGCGATCTCGATCGCCTCTTCCTCTGTCTCGAAGGGAATGATCGACAGCACCGGGCCAAAGATTTCCTCGCGCGCGATGGTCATCTGGTTGTTCACATCGGCAAAGACGGTTGGTTTAACGTAAAAGCCCTTGTTCAGGCCATCCGGGCGGCCGGTGCCGCCGGCCACCAGCTTGGCACCTTCGTCGATACCCTTCTGGATCAGGTCCTGAATCTTGTTCCACTGCAGTTCATTGACCACCGGGCCGATGTGGCGTCCCTGCTGATCTGCCGGGCCGACCTCGACCTTGGCGGCCACTTCCGCCGCTTCGGCAACCACGCGGTCATAGATGCTGTTCTGAACCAGCATCCGGCTGGGCGCGTTGCAGCTCTGGCCGGTGTTCTGCATCATGTGCAGCACGCCGCGCTTCACGGCCTTTTCATCGGCATCTTCAAAGATCACGTTGGCGCCTTTGCCGCCCAGCTCCAGGTCCACCTTCTTCAGCGTCGGTGCCGCGGCCTGGGTAATGGCGACGCCTGCGCGAGTGGAGCCGGTGAAGGAGATCATGTCCACGTCCGGATGAGTGGTCAGCTGTGAGCCGACGCCCGGGCCGTCGCCGTTCACCAGGTTGAAGACGCCCGCCGGGAAGCCGGCCTCGTGCATCAGCTCGGCAAAAATCATTGCGTTGAGCGGGCTTTGCTCTGACGGCTTCAGCACCATGGTGCAGCCGGCCACAGCCGCGGCGCCGACCTTGAGCGTCACCTGGTTCATCGGCCAGTTCCAGGGCGTGATCAGGGCGCAGACACCGACTGCCTCGTGAATAATGCGGTCGTTGGGGCTGCGCTCATTCAGCGGTGCGTCAAAGGGAAACTCCTTGGCCGCGGTGATGAAGTTGCGCAGATGCCAGCTGCCCGCGCCCACTTGCGAGGTGCGCGACATATCGATCGGCGCGCCCATTTCCAGAGACATCGCCTGAGCGAGATCTTCTGCACGGGCCTCGTAGACGTCGATCAGCTTCTCGACCAGCGCGATGCGCTCTTCCACCGGGGTACCCATCCAGCCCGGCAACGCCGCCTTGGCCGCGGCAACGGCGGCGTTGGTGTCGGCCTCAGACCCCAGCGAAATCACTGCGCAGGGCTCTTCGGTCGAGGGATTGATTACCTCGAAGTCGTTGGCGGCAGAGGGGGCGACCCATTGGCCGTTGATGTAAAAGTCGCGTTTCTCGATCATCTGGGAACTCCCAATTCAGAGGTGTTTCTGGTCCCGGCATGCCGGTTTGGCCGCCACTCTGTCACTGCACTTTGGAGGGGGCAAGGGGATTTGCGCATAATTTGATCAAATTTTTACATGCGCTGCCAATGCCCATTTGCGCCAGCGGCCTGCACCGGAAAGAGGTGATATTTTACGGTTTCCTTGCTCGGCTGCTTTATCATTGCGTTAGAGTACTTGGGTAGCAGACAAGACGACTCAATACTTAACTGACAAGGAGATACCGCCATGGGTTTGCGCATTAACGACACGGTCCCGGATTTTACCGCGGAAACGGATCAGGGCACCATTACCTTCCATGACTGGATCGGCGACAGCTGGGCGATTCTGTTCTCTCACCCCAAAGATTTCACCCCTGTCTGCACCACCGAGTTTTCGGCAGTTGCGCAGTTGGGCGATGAATGGGCCAAGCGCAACACCAAGGTGATCGGCGTTTCGGTGGATGGTGTCGAGGACCACAAGAAGTGGAAGAAAGACATCGAGGAATACGGCAAGGCCGCCCCCGGTTTCCCGATCATTGCCGATGACGGTCTGGCGGTATCCAAGGCGTTCGATATGCTGCCAGCCGAAGCCTATCTGCCTGATGGCCGCACCCCGGCTGACAGCGCCACCGTGCGCTCAGTGTTCATCATCGGCCCGGACAAACAGCTAAAACTTTCAATGACCTACCCGATGACAGTTGGCCGCAACTTTGCTGAAATCCTGCGGGCACTGGACGGGCTGCAGATGTCGATCGGCAAGGGTGTTGCCACCCCTGCAAACTGGGTCCCCGGCGAAGACGTGATCATCCCGCCCACCGTGTCAAACGAGGACGCCAAGGCTAAGTTCGGCGAGTTCGAGACCATCTTCCCCTACTTGCGCAAGGTGAAGGCACCGGACTAAAACCGCAATTAGATCAAAGGCTGCATCCCCTAGGATGCAGCCGATTCTTCAAGAATACCTTCAGGATCCGCAAAACCTGGTGCTCGCTTGCGCCGCACTTCTGTTGCCTCGGCCGCGATTACTTTTCCGAATTCACCGCCCAGCCGTTTGGCAAACTCAATCGTCGTGTCCGAGGCTTCCTCGTTCAGCCAGACAGGCGACTTCTTGAGAAATGCAAATCCAAACCGCTCATGCAGAAGCACCGGCAGAACATAGCTTGATCCCTGTCCGGCAACCGCTGTCAGAACAAAAGATGCCAAGTCCTCGGCAGAGGAGTTTTCTGACAGCAAGCGGCGCCTGAGTTTGGAGAGCTGAGGCGCTTCCGGAATAATGATGTCCTGAGCAACTTTTCGCATTTCCTCCTGCGACAGACCAGAAAGGACTTTATCCAGGTCAAAGATGCCCGTTGTCATCCCATGTGTGAAACCATTTGAGATCACCCATTTGCTCAGGCCGATTTCGCCGCGGCGCACTGTAACCTTCTTGCTGTTGGTCAGTGGAAACTTACGCCAGAACTTGCGGAACTGCGGGTCATTGGCCAGCCGGGAAGAAAACATCAACGCATAAGAACAATAGTGGAAATTCTTGTGCGTCGTCCGGTAATTCCAGTTGATATCCCTGAAGTCGGCAGCATCCACTCTTGAATGCCCGTAGTTTGAGGCGGCACCGACAAAATCCAGGTCCATCGATTCAGCCTGCATCAGCCAATCCTTGGACCCGGGAAGCGGGAACCAGGATGAATCATTCACAAGCACCAGCCTGTCAATCGTTTCAAGCCGTTTCAGCGCCGTCAGGATGCCGTCCCGGTATCCACCGAAATCATAACCGAAATTTTCCCGTTCGATACACAGCCAGCTTAGTTCGCTAAGCCGCTCACGATCAGCGGATTGCAAGGGAATGTTTGACACAACCAGAGGCGCATAACCGCTTTCATTCAAGTAGTTCAAAGCCGCCAGATGGGATTCCAGAAGACCATTACCAGGAAAAATCAGATAAACTGCAACGCGGCCGTTAGATGCCACTTGTCCCTCGGTGAACTTGGAACGATGGGCAAGGAGGCAGTCAAAATAGCGGGCACCGAACAGGTAACTGGCAATTCTGCTCGGAAGCGGGCGCAGCTGTTTGAACGGGCGTGACAGCTCCCGCTTAACTTTCCACAACGGCAAGCGCAGAATCTTCTTAATGTCCTTGGGCGAGCGGTAATCCCTGTGCGGCCGGCGCACCCCCTCCAGAAAGCCCAGATGTTTGGCACGTTTGCGGCTGGAAATCAGATTGTGCGGCAACAGAAGCTGCCCGAAGGCCTGCATCAGCAGCTTCGGTTTCGAAAATGGAATCTCGTGCTTTCCAAAGGCGTACACTTTGGAGCGTCCCAGGTGATACGCCTTGAACCGGGTGATCGCGTCATCCCGGCCAGACGAGTGTCCCGACTGATGAACAACCAACGCACCGGGAACGAAAATAAGACGGCCGCCATCTGCCCGCACCTGCAGCGACCAGTCGTCGTCTTCGTGGTACATGAAAATGGCGGGATCAAAGCGCACTGTCTCAAAATAGGCACGCCTGACAAAGATCGCGGCCCCCGAAACTACCGGAACCTCGCACTCCTCTTCCGGCCAGCCCCGCGGCATCCATTCGTTGCGCGGCAGCAGGACTGAGCGGCGCTTGAAATTCGGACTGCCGTCGCTGTTTGCGATCTTGGGTGTAAAGGCCGTCTTCGGCCCGTAACGTTCCGCGGCTTCCAAAAAGGCTTCTATGGACCCCGGCTCAACGGCTGCATCCGGGTTCAAGAAGAGCAGAAATTCGGTAGCGGCCTCCCGCGCACCGAGGTTGCAAGCGCGCCCGAAGCCCAAATTTGTTTCTGGTGACAGAACTTTGACATCCAGACGGCTGTTCAAAGCTTTCAGGGCTTCTGAGTCTTCGCCAGCATTGTCCACGAGAATGACTTTTACGCCATCCGGCAGAGAATTAAGCATTCTTTCAAGAACAGGCGCGCTCTTGTAGCTGACCGAAACAACAGTCACGTCCGAAAGTGTAAAGGAGGAACTCATACGTCTTTCTCAGCTCGCTCGAAGTGGGGCAGCCGCGGCTGCGCAGGCAGAGCACGCAAAGCAGCCATTCCAGGGAAACAGTCTAAAAAATTGCTGCGCACCCCGTTGCACGGGGTGCGCAATACCATTCTCCGATGCCTAAATCAGGCGTCTTCGGCGTTCTTTTTCTCCGGCTGGATTTCCTCGCCGGTTTCCTGATCGACCACTTTCATCGACAGGCGGACCTTGCCGCGATCGTCGAAGCCCAGCAGTTTCACCTTCACTTCCTGACCTTCTTTCAGAACGTCCGACGGATGGTTCAGGCGGCGGTTTTCGATCTGGGAAACGTGCACCAGGCCGTCGCGCTTGCCGAAGAAGTTCACGAAGGCGCCGAAATCGACGATCTTCACGACCTTGCCGGTGTACACCTGGCCTTCTTCAGGCTCTGCCACGATCGAATAGATCATGTCATAGGCCTTCTGAATGGCGTCGCCGTTCGGGCTGGCGATCTTGATCACGCCATCGTCGTTGATGTCGACCTTGGCGCCGGACACTTCAACGATCTCGCGGATCACCTTGCCGCCGGAGCCGATCACTTCGCGGATCTTGTCGGTCGGGATCTGCATAGTTTCAATGCGCGGGGCGTGGACCGAGAACTCGTTGGTCTCGGACAGCGCCTTGGCCATTTCACCCAGGATGTGCATCCGGCCGTCCTTGGCCTGGGCCAGGGCTTTCTCCATGATTTCCGGGGTGATGCCTGCAACCTTGATGTCCATCTGCAGCGAGGTGATGCCGTTTTCGGTGCCCGCTACCTTGAAGTCCATGTCGCCCAGGTGGTCTTCGTCACCCAGAATGTCGGACAGGATCGCATAGGAGCCGTCGTCTTCCAGGATCAGGCCCATCGCCACACCGGCAACCGGTGCCTTCAGCGGCACGCCAGCGTCCATCATCGACAGCGAGCCGCCGCAGACGGAAGCCATCGAGGAGGAGCCGTTGGATTCGGTGATCTCGGAAACCACGCGCACGGTGTAGGGAAAGTCGGTCGGCGCCGGCAGAACCGCCTGCAGCGCACGCCAGGCCAGCTTGCCGTGACCGATTTCGCGGCGGCCAGGGGAGCCGACACGGCCCACTTCGCCGACCGAGTACGGCGGGAAGTTGTAGTGCAGCAGGAAGTTGGATTTAAAGTTGCCGTGCAGCGCGTCGATGAACTGCTCGTCGTCGCCGGTGCCAAGGGTGGTCACAACCAGGCCCTGGGTCTCGCCGCGGGTAAACAGGGCGGAGCCGTGGGTACGCGGCAGCAGGCCGGTTTCCGACACGATGTCGCGGATCTCGTCGGTCTTGCGGCCGTCGATACGCTTGCCGGTCTTGACCACGTCGCCGCGCAGGATGCCTGCTTCGAGCTTTTTCAGCGCGGAGCCGAGGTTGGCATCTTCCAGCTGCTCTTCGGTCAGCTTTTCCTTGATGGTCTCGCGGGCTGCGGCAACAGCAGCGGTGCGCTCCTGCTTGTCGGTGATCGCAAAGGCGGCACGCATCTCGGTCTCACCTGCGGCTTTGACCGCCTCATAGAGGTCAGCGTAATCCGGCGGGGTGAAGTCGAAGGGTTCGTTTGCGGCTTCTTCTGCCAGCGAGATGATCAGGTCGATCACCGGCTGGATCTGCTCGTGGGCGAACTTTACCGCACCCAGCATCTCGGCTTCGGACAGCTCATAGGCTTCCGATTCAACCATCATCACCGCGTCTTTGGTGCCGGCAACAACCAGGTCCAGACGCTGCTCGGGGTTGAGGCGCAGATCCTGCATGTCGTCGACGGTCGGGTTCAGAACGTATTCGCCGTCTTCGAAGCCAACCCGCGCACCCGCGATCGGGCCCATGAAGGGCGCGCCGGATAGGGTCAGCGCAGCGGAGGCCGCGATCATTGCAACGATGTCCGGGTCATTGACCAGATCGTGGCTCAGCACGGTGCACATCACCAGCACTTCGTTCTTGAAGCCGGGGACGAACAGCGGGCGGATCGGACGGTCGATCAGGCGCGCGGTCAGGGTTTCTTTTTCGGTCGGGCGCGCTTCGCGCTTGAAGAAGCCGCCGGGCACCTTGCCCGCAGCATAGTATTTTTCCTGGTAGTGCACGGTCAGCGGAAAGAAGTCCTGGCCGGGCTTCTGCTGACGGGCAAAGGTCACGTTGGCCATGACCGAGGTTTCGCCCAGGGTGGCAATCACAGAGCCATCAGCCTGGCGGGCAACCTTGCCGGTTTCCAGTGTGAGCGTCTCTTCGCCCCACTGCATCGTTTTTTTCGAAACGTTAAACATCTAGCGTATCCTAATTGGGAGCACTCCCGGCCCTCCGGGTCTCCCGTTTGCGTGGCGGCCCCATTGCCGCCGGCCCCATCTATCTTTCTTTCGCGTGCCGGGGCCCTGGCACATCGTCTCAGACAGGCCCGCCCATACAGGAGTTTCAGGCAAAATGAAAGAGAAAGCGGCAGGGTGCCGCCGCCGTGGGCGGCGGCGTGCTAAGCCGAGACTGCTGGCGGAGATCCAGGCCGCGCGCCCCCCCGCATCAGTTGGTGGTTTCCAGTCCTTCCGGGCGGCCCGCGATGGTGAAGTGCAGCCCGTCCGGATCCAGGAATTCCGCCGCAAATCGCTTCACATCTTCCAAGGTGACAGCGTTGATGCGGTCATTTCGGGTCTCCACATAGCTGATCGGAAGATCATCCATCTGCATTCCCGCAAGAATCGAGGCGATTTGGCCGTTGCCGTCGAACCGCAGCGGGTAGGCACCGGTCAGGTAGGTCTGAGCATCCTGCAGCTCTTTCTCCGTCACCCCTTCCTCTGCCATGCGGCGCCACTCATTGCGGATCACCTCGACTGCCTCAGCCATCTTGCCATTGGCGGAGGCCACTGACCCCATGTAGACGGCAGCGAGATCCCGCGGCACCAAATAAGAATAGACCCCGTAGGTCAGCCCACGCTTCTCCCGCACTTCACTCATCAGCCGGGTTTCAAAGGAGCCTCCGCCCAGGATCTGGTTCATCACATAGGCGGTGAAAAAATCCGGATGTTCGCGCTCGATCCCTTTCTGGGCAAACAGCGCAACTGATTGCGGGGTTTCGAAATCGACAACTGTCACACCACCCTCAATCGTCACGTCGGCAGGGCCCGGAATTGGCGCGCCTTTTTCCGGCAGCGCACCCAGAAGGCCATCCAGCAATCCGCCCAGCTCATCCGCCGTGATATCACCCACGGCACTCACATAGAGCCTATCGCGGGCGAAAACGGCCTCATAGGCGTCGAATATGTCCTGACGGCTGAGCGCGGCAACCGAGTCCAATGTGCCCTTGCCGTCACTACCATAGGGGTGATCACCGTAGGCCATTTTGGCGAAAGCCAAACCGGCAATGTTGTTTGGGTTCTTGGCGTCGGAGCGCAGCCCCGCCAGAACCTGGGCCCGCACCCGGTCCAGCGCATCCTGGTCGAACCGTGGCTCAAACAGGGTCTGGCGCAGCAGCGAAATGGCATCATCGCGGTTTTCAGTCAGAAAGCGGGCGGAGATAGAAACCGAATCCTTGTCTGCATCATATCTGAAGTCAGCGGCAAGGGCTTCCAGCGCCCGCGCATAATCTTGCGCGCGGAGATCGCCCGAGCCTTCCTCCAGCAAGCCTGTCATCAGATAGACTCCGCCGCGCTTGCCCGGCGCATCCAGAGAGGTGCCGCCGCGGAAACGCAACTCAAGCGCAGAGAACGGTATCGAATGATCCTCTACCAGCCACGCAATGATGCCGCCGGGCGAGACCACTTCCTGGATCTTGATTTCGGCCCAGGCAGGCAGCGCCACGAAACAAGCCACCAAAGCCGCAGCCATGTATTTCAGCATGCTCATTGGGTCACCTCCTGGCTGCGCGTCATCCAGCCTGTCACCGATGTTTCAGGGCGCAGAACTTCATTCGCGGCGGCAATGATCTCGTCCGCAGTGACTGATTGCAGAATTTTCGGCCAGTCCTGCACATCCTTCACCGTCAGCCCGATGCTGAGCGCCTGGCCATAACGGTTGGCGATGCCATTCACGTTGTCGCGGTCGTAAATTTCGGCAGCGCGCAACTGCAGCTTGATCCGTTCCAGCTGGGCCTCGTCCACGCCTTCCTCCAGAAAACGGGCAAGGGTGGCGTCCAGCGCCGCCTCGGCCTGTTCCATGCTAATGCCTTCAGCAGGCACGATCAGCAGGGTAAACGACGTATCGTCCAGGGTGCTGCCCGAATAAAAGGCGCCCGTGTAAACGGCGACCTGCTGGTCGAACTGCAAAGCGTTCGCCAGGAATGAGGTATTTCCCCCGCCCAAAAGCTCAGCCAGCAGGTAGAGGGCGCCAGCCTTCTGCTGATCTCCGCTATCCCGCTCCGGCGCCAGATAGGATCGCTGCACATAGGGCTGCGCAACGCGCGGATCCTCGAACGTAAGCCGGCGGGCGGCTGTTTGTGGTGGTTCCTGGCTGCGGAACCGTTCCGGCAAGTCCGGATTTGGCGGGATCGCACCGTAGTATTCTTCTGCCAGCACCTTCACCTCATCCGGCTGCACATCGCCGGACACCACCAGGATGGCGTTGTTGGGAGCATAGTTAGTTCGGTAGAAGGACAGCGCGTCCTCCATATCCAAGCTTTCCATCTCATGCCGCCACCCGATCACCGGCTGGCCGTAACGGTGGTTCAGGTACTGCACTGCCCGCAGCTGCTCCCGGAACAGTGCCACCGGATCATTGTCAGTGCGCTGGTTGCGTTCCTCCAGAATGACTTCACGTTCGGTGGCGATATCCTCCTCGCTAAGGCGGAGGTTGGTCATCCGGTCGCTTTCCATCTGCATCATCAATTCAAGGCGGTCGGCGGCAACACGCTGAAAATAGGCCGTGTAATCATAGCTTGTGAAGGCATTGTCCTGGCCGCCATTGGCGCGCACGGTGGCCGACAGCTCACCCGGTGCCAGCTTATCAGTGCCCTTGAACAGGAGGTGCTCCAGGAAATGGGCCACGCCGGACTGGCCCGGCGGCTCATCCGCGGATCCCGCCCGGTACCAGACCATTTGCTGAACCACCGGTGCGCGGTGATCCTCGATCACCACCACATCCATGCCATTGTCCAATGTGAAGGCGGTAACTGCCTCGTCCTCTGCCCGTGCCGGGGCGGACAAGACAGCGCTCAGCGCCGCGGCGGCCAATGTGATCCTCTGGATCATCTGGCATCCTCCAATTTCTGCACCTTTGCCCTTGCCCGGCAGGGTGCGGTTACTGCTCTATTGTTCATTTTGATCAATGCAGCCACAATTCGCCGCCCATTGCCAGCAGAAAGACTGCTGTCAACCTACGTTGCGGCTGGCATCATGCAAGTGCGGCTGGCGGAAAAGTGAGCGTTCAGGACTCTTCTTCAGGCGGCGAAGAGGGTGTGGACGCCCCCGCCTTGCGGAACTGTTCGCTCACGGCAAACGGATCGATGCTGTGCTTGCGATACAGCTGCTCGTAGCGGTCCACCGGCACGATTTTGATCCGGCCCAGGTGGCGGTTGCGGTGGCGGAATTTGGCATCTTCCGAGGCCAGCGTCTCCCGCACTCCCTGCTCAACCCCATACCGGCTGGAAGCGGTGACCAGCGCTGCATCGCCTGACGGCACACCGGCAGCAGGAACAATCGCGCCTGGCTTCCCGCCCAGAGCAGCGACAGCGTCAGCGCTCGGATTGGGGTCGGTCAGGTTGCTGCCGCCGGGGGTCGGTGCAGGCAGGGCTGCATAACTGTCCGGTGTGCTCAGAGGCTTGGACGGCAAAATCAAAAACTCATCCGGCCCGGACCCTGGTTTTTGGAGGACGCGCAGCCCCTTTTGCGCACAGCCGGACACTGCCAGCGCGCCTGCCAGAACGATCACTCCGAACGGGATCCGCATTGCCCCAAACTCCTGCCTGTTTCCCAGCGCTTTTAACGCAATTGCCTGGCGAGGTCTACGCAGGCTTTTTGCTGCTCCCGTCAAAGAAAATCAGCCCGGCGGCGCCGCCAAAAATGAAAATATCCGCCACATTGAACACAAACGGGTTCTGAATTCCGCAGCAGGATGTGTTAAGAAAATCGAGAACGTAGCCGTACAAAAGCCGGTCCGCGACATTGCCCAGCGCACCGCCGATCACAAGCCCTGCTGACAGCTGCATTCCCCAAGACGCTTTCTGCGCCCGGTGAATCCAGACAGCCAGTGCAATGCAGATCACCACCGAAAGCCCGATCAGGGTCCAGCGCGCAGCTTCGTCGCCGCCACCAAACAGACCAAAGTTGATGCCGGTGTTCTCGCCGTATCGAAAGTTGAGAAACGGCGGCAGCACGTCGATCCGGTGGCGCTGATCAAGCCCCATCCAGTGGACCACCAGGTACTTGCTGGCCTGGTCCGCCAGGAAGGAAAGCGCCGCGCCCCAGATCATCCAACGTGCTGCCATGACTTAATCGCCCTGCTTAGTGGCGGAAGTGGCGCATGCCGGTGAAGACCATAGCAAGGCCTTTTTCGTTGGCCGCCTTGATCACCTCGTCATCGCGCATAGAGCCGCCCGGTTGGATCACGCAGGCACCGCCCGCAGCGGCAGCTTCCAGCAGACCGTCGGCGAAGGGGAAGAAGGCGTCAGACGCCACAGCGCAGCCCTTGGCGAGGCTTTCGTCCAGGCCGAGTTCGGCAGCCATGCGGCCAGCCTTGGCAGCCGCCACATTGGCGCTGTCCAGACGGCTCATCTGGCCCGCGCCAACGCCGACGGTTGCGTTGTCCTTTACATAGACGATGGCGTTGGACTTGACGTGTTTGGCGACCTTCCAGGCAAACAGCAGGTCCTGCATCTGGGCGTCAGACGGCGCCTTTTCGGTCACCACCTTCAGATCTTCCATGCCGACATATCCTACGTCCTTGTCCTGAACCAGCATGCCGCCGGCTACCTGCTTATAAGCGACGATGGGCTTGCGCGGGTCGGGCAGGCCATCGGTCAGCAGCAGGCGCAGGTTCTTCTTGGCGGCAAAGATTTCCCGGGCTTCGTCAGACGCGCCCGGTGCGATCACCACCTCGGTGAAGATCTCGGTAATCTTGGCAGCGGTCTCCGCGTCCAGCGGCTGGTTCAGTGCCACGATGCCGCCGAAGGCCGAGGTACGGTCGCAATCAAACGCCTTCTGATAGGCTTCTGCCAGGGTTGCGCCCCTGGCGACGCCGCAGGGGTTGGCGTGTTTGATGATCGCAACTGCAGGGCTTTCGGCCGGATCGAATTCCGCCACCAGCTCATAGGCCGCGTCGGTATCGTTGATGTTGTTGTAGCTCAGCTCCTTGCCCTGCAGCTGAACCGCAGTGGCAACGCCCGGGCGGTTCGAACCATCGGTGTAGAAGGCCGCTTCCTGGTGGCTGTTCTCACCATAGCGCAGAGTCTGTTTCAGTTCACCGGCAAAGGCGCGGCGGCGCGGGGTCTTTTCTTCAATTGCAGAGGCCATCCAGTTTGACACCGCAGCGTCATAGGCAGCAGTGCGGGCATAAGCGGTCTGCGACAGACGCTGACGGAAGGCGTAAGAGGTCTGACCGTCGTTGGCGTCCAGCTCTGCCAGCAGCGCTTCATAATCCTGGACGTCGGTCACCACGTTAACAAACTGGTGGTTTTTGGAGGCCGCGCGGATCATCGCCGGGCCGCCGATGTCGATGTTTTCGATCATCTCATCGTAATCCGCGCCACGCGCCAGCGCTGCCTCGAACGGATAGAGGTTCACTACCAGCAGGTCGATGGCGCCAATGCCATGTTCATTCATCGCGGCGACGTGGGTGTCGTTGTCGCGCAGCGCCAGAAGGCCGCCATGCACCATCGGGTGCAGCGTCTTTACGCGGCCGTCCATCATTTCCGGAAAACCCGTCACGTCGGAGACGTCTTTGACCGTCAGGCCTGCATCACGAAGCGCTTTGGCAGAACCGCCGGTCGAGAGCAGCTCGACACCGCGCGCGGCCAGCGCCTGGCCCAGCTCAATCAGGCCGGTCTTGTCGGATACGGAAAGCAGCGCACGGCGTACGGGGTGAAGGTCGGTCATGGCAGGGCAGGTCCTTTTAAAGGCTCAGTCAAACGTCTCGGGTTCGTCCCGGTTCAGGTCTCGCACGGCAATGGCAGTCTCCTGCGCTTTGCTGAGCGTCCACCGGACGCGGGTGGCATATCCCATCGCCCGCCCGGATAAAACGATCTGCTTTGCCGCACGCGGCTTCAAGCGGGTCTTTTCCAGGAAAACGCTTGGCTCCAGCCGCAGATGGCAGGCGCCGTCATGACGGAACACCCAGATTTCCCCGCTCTTGAGCGCCATGGATACTGCTGCGCCGCCCAAGTCAAGGGTTGCATCGACTTCAGGGTGCAGATGCAGGCGGATATCAAAGCTGACACCGCCATCCGGGTTGCTGCTGCTGGCCTTGTCAAAGCGGGCCTTGGCCGGGTCTTCCAGCGCTAGAAGCATGTCCTCTCCCGCCAGGGCGCGGCCATCAAAGGACAGATCAAGAGTACGGGCATGGGTCAGGCCGAAATGCACGGCATAACCATTGTGGCCGCCCTGAAACCGGAAACCGTCAGGCAGGTCAGCGAGATCCAGCGGGACATCGTCCGGCGCTTCGACCAGCTCTTCATGGCCGGTGGTTTTCTGCGGCGCCGATAGCCGGGCACTGGAATGACCTTCGATGCACAACGTGCTGTGCGACGGCGTCGCCCGCCCGGCGCGGCGCCACTCCACCCCAAAGGTTTCGCCCGAACCGCAGTTCACGACCAGCGGGCGCCGCCCCGAAGTCAGCTCAAACGCCAGGGTCGAGGCATGGCCATTGTAGGAGGCTTTGCCCTTGGGCGGCGCCGAGGCATCCACGATTACAGAGGTCCGCCGCGCCGACAGCCGGGCAAAGCCCATCGCCAGCCCGTCTGCATGACGCTCGGCCACATGGCTGGCGGCCAGCGCATGGTCCAGCCGCCCCTCCAGCCCGCGGCCGCCGCCATGGAAACGCGCCAGCCCGCCGTCACTGTGGCGCAACGTGCGCAGGGTCGGCGCAATCCGTTCGATCGCAGCGATGTGGGCAGGCGGCACCATCCGGCCGGCCTCATGCAGCGCTGCCGCCGCCCAGGTCAGGAGGGTAAACACCTCCAGCAGTTCTTCAGGGTTGCGGGTCGGCAGGCCTCCCTGCTCATCAATCTGAGAGGCGCACTCCAATGCCAGCGCCCTGACCGCCGGGTCCGCCAGTTCCTCCCGCCCCTGCAGGGCCAGGCCGGCATAGATCAGCCCGCACAGCGCCTCAAACCGCGGCAGGCCAGGGGCAGCCCCCTGCCAGCGTTGCGCCAGATACCAGGTCTGCCGCGCCAGTGAGCCATAGAAGACTTCGGTCTCATCCTTGTCCTTGCCGCTCAGCAGGAACAGCGCGTGGTTGATCCAACGGATCACCCGGCGCCCGGTCAGGTCCGGCAGCCAGGCCAGCCCGCTGCCGCGGCCATGCTGTTCAATCCAACCCCAGACCCATTTCTGCGCCTTCAGCCGCGCCTTGTAATCGCCCACTGCTGCCAAGTCGTCCAGCCAGGCAAACCCATGCCGTTCCGCGTCGAAGGCCGTGTCGGGCGCGGTAACTTCCCACAGGCCGGTGTCAGGCGATTCGACCAGGTAGCCGGCAAACAGCAGATTGCCCGCCACCAGCTGCCGCCCGCGGGCAAAACTGCCGATGGTGCGTGGTTCGGGCTGCGAGACAAAGCCAGTTGCCGCAGGCTGACTGCGCGCCCGCCAGGCGTAAAACCGGTTCAGCAGCCGGGTGCCGCGGCCTGCCATTCTGTCATAAGTGGACATGCTCTGTTGCCTCACGCCGGATTTTGCCAGGGCGTTTTGGCAGGAGCATAGCGCGGGGTTCAGGCCAAGTCACCGGCGAATGCCGGAGACGCCACACCGTCACGCGGATTTGCGCAGAAGAGCCATGTAGAAACCATCCATGCCGCCGCGCTCCGGCCAGTAGTCCGGGCGCAGCCGCAGGCCGCCTTCCTCGGTGATCCAGTCCGCATCGACGCCTGGCACATCCAGCGCATCACGGTCTGCGGCCATCTCCGGGAAAATATCCAGCGCCTCCTCGACCTGGCATTCGCCCTCATCCGGCAGCAGCGAGCAGGTGCAGAACATCAGCCGCCCGCCGGGTTTCACCAATGTCCAGGCATGGGCCAGCATCTGCGCCTGAAGCTCGATGAGCTGACCAAACTCACTGCCGTCCTTCGCATGCGGCAGGTCGGGATGGCGGCGGATGGTGCCAGTGGCGGAACAGGGCGCGTCCAGCAGCACCGCATCATACTGGCCGGTCTGCTCCAGCGCATCGCCCACGATCAGTTCCGCCTGCGGCCCAGTGCGCTCCAGGTTTTCCCTGAGCCGGGCAACCCGGCCTTCTGAAACATCTACAGCTGTCACCCTGGCTCCGGCAGCTGCCATCTGCATGGTCTTGCCGCCTGGTGCCGCGCACAGTTCCAGCACCTGTTCACCGGGCTGGACGTTCAGAATGCGGGCGGGCAGCGCGGCGGCGGCGTCCTGAACCCACCAATCGCCAGCCTCATAGCCCGGCAGAGCGGACACCTGGCCCGCATTGGCCAGTCTGACAGAGCCGGTTGGCAGCACCTCTCCGCCAAGCGCAGCCAGATCCGCTCCGGGCTTGCCCGTGATATCCAGCGGCGCACCGGCAAAGTGCGCAGCCTCCATGCCAAGCATCGCCTCAGCGCCCCAAGCCTGCACCAAGGGTTTCCGGATCCAATTCGGCAAGCGCGGGGTGCGCAGTTTGGCCCATTCTGCCGGTCCTTCGTCTGCGACTTTGCGCAGAACAGCATTGACCAGTCCCTTAAGCTGCCCGTGACGCCGGTGTTTGGAGACTATTGCCACCATCGCATTCACGACCCCATGCGCCGCGCCACCCGAGCACAGCTCCACCGTGCCCAGCCGCAGGGCGTTCATGACGGTCAGAGGTGGTGATTTCTTCAGGTGCTTCTTCAGAACCCGGTCGGCACGTTCCAGGCTGCGCAGGGTTTCTGCGGCCAGCCGCTGCGCACGGGCGCGGTCCTCCGGCGCCAGCTTTTCCAATGCCCCGGCTGCATAGCATTCCGCCAAGAGCCGCCCCTCTCCCAGCACCTGATCCAGCAGGTAGACCGCAGTGCGGCGGGCGTGGTTGGCATCGGACATGGGGCAACTCCTTAGGGCGCGCCTTGTGCGCACGGGACAGGGGCGTATATCATGGGCGAAGGATAAAGGAACCCGCGATGAGCGACGAAACTGCGCCCGTGAAAAAAGACCTGCCGCCTGCTGCATTGCGCGCCCTTGCAGAGGCAGAGGAGCGCCGCAAGGCAGCAGAGGCGCAGGAACCGCGCCCCAAAGAGCTTGGCGGCCGCGACGGCCCTGACCCCGCGCGCTATGGCGATTGGGAGAAAAAGGGCATCGCAGTCGATTTCTAACGGCTCGCGGTGGCCAGCCCCCGAACCCCCGGAGCATTGCCTCAAAGAAGAAGAGCCACTGCTTCTACTTTGCCAAAATATTCCCGCCGGAAGCAGCGGCCCCTAGGGACCGCTAACTGCGGTTCATAGCCCCAGCACATCCACCATGTCGTACTGGCCCGGGCCTTTGTCCTGCCCCCAAAGCGCGGCTTTCAGCGCCCCGCGGGCAAAGATCGCGCGGTCTGTCGCCAGGTGGCGCAGCACAATGCGCTCGCCTGCTGCAGCAAACAGAACGTCATGCTCGCCCACAATGTCACCGCCGCGGATGGCGGTGAAGCCGATATCACCGCGCTTACGGGCGCCGGTGATGCCATCACGGCCGGAATCACGCACATCCGCCAGCTTGACACCACGGCCTTCGGCAGCGGCCTCTCCCAGCATCAGCGCAGTGCCCGACGGCGCATCCACCTTGTGGTGGTGATGCGCCTCGATCACCTCAATGTCGAAATCCTCATCCAGCACGGCGGCGACCTTTTTGGTCAGCTGCATCAGCAGGTTCACACCCAAACTCATGTTACCTGCACGCACAATAACCGCGTGGCGCGAGGCCGGTTCCAGTTGGGCAATTTGCTCATCGGTCATGCCGGTGGTGCCGATCACATGCACCGCGCGGGCCTGCGCCGCGAGCTTAGAAAATGCCAGCGTCGCCTCCGGCGCTGTGAAGTCGATCACGGCCTGCGCCTTGGAAAACGCTTCCAGCACGTCAGATGTCACGGTGACGCCAACCGGCGCCCCGCCCATGGCTTCGCCCACATCACGGCCAACCCAATCGTGACCCTCACGCTCCACGGCTCCGGCCAGCGTAGCCTTGTCGCTTTCCAGCACCGTCTTGATCAGCATCTGCCCCATGCGGCCCGAAGCGCCGGTAATCACGATCCCTGGTTTGTGAGTCATTGGCCCATTTCCTTGTTCAAGCTGGTTTTGTCCTACATCGCCGGGCAGCGCTTGGCAAAGCCTGCGATCCGGCATAGATCGGAACTATGGCAAAGAACAAATTCCACGATGGCCCCGGCCCCTCCCAGCGCCAGCTTCGCGTTGGCGAACTGATCCGCCGCTCGCTCTCCGAAGTGCTGGCGCGCGGCGATGTGCATGACCCGGACCTGAACCGCATGTCGATCACCGTGGGTGAGGTGCGCACCTCCCCCGATCTGAAAATCGCAACCGCCTTTGTGCTGCCCTTGGGCGGCAAGGGGCAAGAGGATGTGCTGAAGCTGCTGGCCCGCAACAAGAGTGAGCTGCGCAGGATGGTCGGCAAGAAGCTGGGCCTGAAGTTCACCCCGGATCTTCGGTTCCGGCTGGATGAGACCTTCGACCAGATGGACGAAACCCGCCGGATGCTGAGCCAGGACGCGGTGCGCCGCGACGTGGAAGAGTGATCCGCAAGGCCGCATTTCTGCTGGCAGCGCTATGGACCGCACCCGCGGCCGGCGCCGTCGAGTGCAGCGATGTGGCCTATGAGGGCAACCGGTACTCAATCTGCGAAGTCGACACCGCACAGGAACAGCTTCAGCTGTTCCTGAAGGATGGCGAAAACCAGGTCTACGGACACTTCTCCTCGCTGGAGGATGCGCTAGTAAAGGACGGCAAGACGCTGGCCTTTGCGACCAACGCCGGCATGTATCACACGGACCGCTCCCCCGTCGGCCTGTATGTAGATGAAAACGGTGAGGCGATGCGGCTGGTGACCAATGCCGGTCCAGGCAACTTCGGCCTGCTGCCGAACGGCGTGCTGTGCATCCGGGACGGCCGGGCCGATGTTTTTGAAACCTTGGCCTTCGAACAAACAGCGCCTGACTGCACCTATGCCACACAGTCCGGGCCAATGCTGGTGATCGATGGCGAGTTGCATCCGCGGTTCCTGGCCGATTCCGACAGCTATTACATCCGCAACGGTGTTGGCACCTCGGTGGACGGCAGACGCGCGGTCTTTGCTATCTCGCGCAATGCGGTGACCTTTCATCAGTTCGGCAGCCTGTTCCGGGATTACCTGAACCTGCCCAGCGCACTGTATTTTGACGGAAACATCTCGCGGCTGCACGCGCCGCAGCTGGGCCGCAGCGATGCCGGATTCATGATGGGGCCGATCGTAGGTGTGGTTGAAGGCGCCCAGCCAGACGGCTGAATCTCCTTCAGCCGGGACGCTTGCGCATCTGCCGGATCATCGGCACCGAATAAATTACCAATGCGGCCCAAATCATCGGAAAAGCGATCATCCGGGCGCGGCCGAATTCCTCACCGAACAGCAGCACGGCGGCCAGCATGATCATCGTCGGGGCAATGTATTGCAGGATCCCCATGGTGGAGAGCCGCACCAGTTTGGCGCCGTTGGCATAGACGATCAGCGGCACCGCAGTTACCACGCCGCAGCCCAGGAGCAGCCAAGTGTCCGTCAGCGAGACACCAAAACTGCTGCTGCCCGTGCCTGTCAGATAAGCGAAGTACCCCAGCGCCGGCGCCAGAAGGATCAACACTTCGAGCAGAAATCCCTGATTGGGTCCGATCGGCAAGGACTTCTTGAAGAAGGCATAGAACCCCCAGGACAAGGTAAGTCCCACTGCCACCCAAGGCACCCTGCCCGCCTCCAGCGTCAGCACCAGCACTGCAGCGGCAGCGAGCGCAACAGCCGCCATCTGCGCCTTTCCCAGCGGTTCGCGCAGCAGGATGGCACCAAGCGCAATGCTGAATAGCGGGTTTATGTAATAGCCAAGCGCAGCATCCAGCGCCCGTCCGGCCGCGATAGACCAGACGTAGATGCCCCAGTTGACCGAAATCAGCGCCGCGGTGATGCAAGCCATGCCGAGCATGCGGGGATTCTTCAGTGCCGCCTGTAGATCTTTGGTACGGCGCAACACGATCAGCAGCGCGCCTGCCACCGGCACCGACCAGATCACCCTATGCGCAACAACCTCAGCCGCAGGAATGTGCGAAAGCGCCTTCATATAAAGCGGCAGGAATCCCCACATGAGATAAGCAGCGACGGCAAAGGCCAGCCCGCGGGGCGTGTCCATGTTCTTAGACGTCTGATCTGTCATGCCGCGCTCCTCGTCCAGGGCGCCGTTATGACCGGTTTTGCGGGCCTTGAAACTTCGTTTTCTGTGATACCGGGCATTCACCACCGTTATGGGTTATCCCGGCGGCCATGAAGCCAGCAAAAAACGGCCCCGAAAACCGGGGCCGCAGTGCAATTTGGGGTTTGCAGCTTAAGCTTAAAGCGCGTCAGGCCTCCAGCGACCGGCGCAGCATTTCGACGTCCTCGGCGATCTGGCCATCAGTCAGCTTCAGCTCCTCAATGCGCTTCACACCATGCATCACGGTGGTGTGGTCGCGCCCGCCGAACCGGCGGCCGATCTCGGGCAGAGAGCGGCTGGTCAGCTGCTTGCACAGATACATCGCCACCTGGCGCGGGCGCGCATAGGAGCGCAGGCGCTTGGGGCCGATAATATCGGACATGCGGATGTTGTAATACTCGGAAACCTTGCGCTGGATTTCCTCGACAGTGATCTTGCGCTCGGAGGCGCGCAGAACGTCCGCCAGGCAGTCCTGGGTCAGATCCATATCGATCTCGCGGCCAACCAGCGAGGCAAAGGCGAACAGCCGGGTCAGCGCGCCTTCGAGAACACGCACGTTGGTTGAGATCCGGTGCGCCAGGAACTCCAGCACGCCTTCAGCAATGCGAAGATCCGGATAGGTCTCGCGCTGCTGCTGCACCTTGGTCTGCAGGATGCCCAGACGCAGCTCGTAGTCAGTGGGGTGAAGATCCACCACCAGGCCGCACTGGAGGCGCGACTTCACCCGCTCCTCCAGATCCTTGATCTCGCCTGGCGCGCGGTCGGCAGAGATGATGATCTGCTTGTTCTGGTCCACCAGCGCGTTGAAGGTGTGGAAGAACTCTTCCTGGGTCGAATCCTTTCCAGCGATGAACTGAACGTCATCCACCATCAGCACGTCGACCGAGCGGAACAGGTGCTTGAAGTCCATCATCTTGCGCTCACGCAGGGCTTGAACAAAGCGGTACATGAACTGTTCCGCCGACAGGTACAGAACGTTCAGGGACGGATTCTTTTCCTTCAGCTCCCAGGCAATGGCATGCATCAGGTGGGTTTTACCCAACCCCACGCCGCCATACAGAACCAGCGGATTGAAGGTGACCGGACCGCCTTCGCCGACGCGGCGCGCGGCAGCATGAGCCAGCTCGTTCGGCTTGCCGACAACAAAGCTGTCGAAGGTGAAGCGCGGGTCGAGCGGTGCGGCCTGAAGAGCCTCCAAGGTGTCCTTGCCCGAGGCAGAAGCCGCGGGCGCAGTCATCACGGCTACATCACCGTCAGCGCTGCCGTATGCCTCAGCTGCAGCGGCGGATTGTACCGGACGCGCCGGGTTGTTCGCCGCCACCCGGAAGGCCAGACGCTGCACTTGCTCGCCTGACATCGTCAGTTCATGCAGAATCAGATCTGCAAAGTTCTGGCTGACGTAGTTGCCCATGAAATTGGTCGGCACTTTGAAGACGGCAACACCACCGTCCACGGCGTCAAATTCAAGCGGCTCAATCCAGGTCGTAAAATTGTTTTGGCCGACCGTCTTCAACAGCCGGTTTCTGAGCTGTCCCCATTTTTCTTCTGTCATGCTGCGCCTCACGCATCCCCAAAAAAGCAGCGGCCCCTTTGCCGGGCCAATTCTATTCTTACCCCCAACCACCCGGGGGGCATTCACGCACAGGGTTACCGTGTACGGACCAGCAGTGGCCGCATTACCCGAAGGCATGACGTTCGCTTGGAACAGCAAAACAAACCGCTAAATGCGGCAGATTCGCCGTTACGAACAGTATCGCACACAATTGAGACAAGGCTGCTGACCATAACCGATACAGCAGTGGATCACGGCATGTTAGCGCATCAAGTACGCGTCATGCCGAGCAACCTGGCAATCTTGATGCCCGTCAAGATTGCCGCGAGCAGCCTGTCCCCCCAGCGAGTGAATCGCTGATACAGTGGTAGCAATTTGAGGGGGGCAGCGGCAACGAAACTATGATGTTGACTCTGTCTTTGGCGGCAAAGAATCTCCTGCGCCCAGCGAGTCCCGGCAAGGGTTTTCCCAAAAAACAAGGCGCTGCAATCTGCAGCGCCCTGACAACTTTTCAAAGGCCCGTGAGCCTGCTCAGCGGAGCGAATCTCAGGCCAGTGCCTTCACGCGTGCGGACAGGCGCGAGATTTTCCGGGAAGCGGTGTTTTTGTGATACACACCCTTGGTGACGCCGCGCATCAGCTCGGGCTGAGCCGCGCGCAGAGCTGCGGTTGCAGCTTCTTTGTCGCCGGAAGCGATTGCTTCTTCAACTTTACGCAGGAAGGTGCGGATGCGCGAACGACGGGCTTTGTTGACGGCAAAGCGCTTTTCGTTCTGACGTGCGCGCTTCTTGGCCTGGGGCGAATTTGCCATGGTGTCTGACCTTATCTTCGGGTTCTGTTTCTATCGGACGCAATGCCAGCCAGCCCCGGATCAGTCACCAGTGTGATTCTAGCCTGAGCGGGCTGCACGCGCATGTATGAGGGCGGCGTTTATCCAACTCTGCACGGAAATGCAAGTGCACCGGCCCGGAATGCAAAACGGCGGGCTGTGCGGCCCGCCGTTCAAGTGGCTGCTGTGCCGCTTACTTGTCGCGGAACTGCGCTTCGCGCTTTTCCAGAAAGGCGGCCATGCCCTCTTTCTGGTCTTCGGTCGCAAACATCGAGTGGAACACACGGCGTTCGAACAGAATGCCCTCGCTCAGCGGCAGCTCATAGGAGCGGTTCACCGCTTCCTTCACTGCCATTGCAGTCAGCTGCGATTTCTCGGCAATCTTCTGCGCTGCAGCAGTGGCTTCCTCGATCAGCTTCTTCGCTGGCACCACGCGCGACACCAGGCCTGCACGCTCTGCCTCTTCAGCGTTCATGAAGCGGCCGGTCAGGTTCATGTCCATCGACTTGGACTTGCCCACAAACCGGGTCAGGCGCTGGGTGCCGCCGATGCCGGCCACAACCCCCAGGTTGATTTCCGGCTGGCCGAACTTGGCGGTCTCGGCAGCAATTATGAAATCGCACAGCATCGCCAGTTCGCAGCCTCCGCCCAGCGCATAGCCTGCCACTGCAGCGATAACCGGCTTGCGGATCGCCGAGATGCGGTCATTGGCGTCGGCGAACAGATTGGTGGAAAACACCTCGGTGAAGCTCAGCTCCGACATCTCCTTGATATCGGCACCGGCAGCAAAGGCTTTTTCCGACCCGGTCAGCACGATACAGCGCACCTTGTCGCTGGCATCAGCCTCTTCCAGAGCATCGCAAAGCTCGCCAATGAGCTCCTTGTTGAGAGCGTTCATCGCCTCCGGGCGGTTCAGCTTGATAAGGCAAACGTGGTCCTGCACATCGACGGTGATCGTCTCGTAGGCCATGATTTCTCTTTCGGTTGTTCCGTTCAATCCTGAGTCCTTACCAAAAGGGTCCCTCTGATCAAGCTATCTTTGGCACTTTACACAGTAGAAGGTGGAACGCCCCGACTGGGTGATTCTGGCAATTGACCCGGCGCAGCCCTCGCGGCGGCAGGCCTTGCCCTCGCGCCCGTAGGCATCAAAACTGTGCTGAAAATATCCAAGTTCGCCAGAGGCTTGCCTGAAATCCTTGAGCGATGACCCGCCAGCACGGATGGCGTCCTGCAGCACATCACGGATGATCGGCACCAGCGCCGCCACCCGATGCGCGGCAATCTGCCCGGCTTTGCGGCGTGGCGAAATTCCCGCACGGAACAGTGCTTCGCAGACGTAAATGTTACCGAGACCCGCGATGATTCCCTGATCCAGTAATGCGGATTTCACCGGCGTGTTGCGCCCCTGGAAGGCCGCCACCAGGTGATCCTCGTGGAAATCATTGCCCAGCGGCTCCGGCCCCAGAACTGCCAGCAGCTTGTGGCTTTCGGCGGTTGCGGTCTCCAGCAGATCCATCGCCCCGAACCGGCGCGGGTCGTTGAAGGTGATACGGGCGCCATTGTCCATGTCCAGCACCACGTGGTCATGCTTCTCCGCTTTGGGATGCTCATGCAGGAATTGTCCCAGCGGATCGCCCGACACCGTCATCCGCCCGGACATGCCGAGATGGATCAGCAATGTCTCATTGGTATCAAGATCCGCCAGAATATACTTTGACCGCCGCCGGAGCCCATTCACACGCGCCCCGATCAGCCGCTCTGCCATCCGCTCCGGAAACGGCCAGCGCAGATCCGGGCGGTTCACAGCTGCCTTTGTGATCACCGCCCCCTCCATCGCAGGCGCCAAACCGCGTTTCACCGTCTCGACCTCGGGCAATTCTGGCATTACACCCCTCCTGAACCAACGGGCCGCATTGTGCCTGCCCCACAGCGCCTTATAACAAGGGCGAAACTCAGCAAACGGCAAGCCTGATGAGCAACACGAGCGACAACACCACCCATTTCGGGTTCGAAACCGTCCGCGAGGAGGAGAAGGCAGGCCGCGTGCAGGGGGTCTTCAACTCGGTCGCCTCGAAATACGACATCATGAACGATGTGATGAGCGTCGGCATCCACCGGGTCTGGAAGGACGCGATGATGGACTGGCTGGCGCCACGGCCCGGTCAGCGGCTCTTGGACGTGGCGGGCGGTACCGGCGACATCTCCTTCCGCTTCCTGAAACGCGCAGGCCACGGCCATTCCACCGTGCTCGACCTCACCCGCCCCATGCTGGAGGAGGGCCGTAAACGCGCCGAGGCGGAGCAGATGGCAGACAGCCTCGACTGGGTCACTGGCGACGCGATGAAACTGCCGTTTAAGGACAACACCTTCGACGTCTACACGATCTCCTTCGGCATTCGGAACGTGACCCGGCCCCAGGAGGCCCTGAACGAAGCCTACCGGGTGCTGCGCCCCGGCGGGCGGCTTATGGTGCTGGAGTTCTCGCAGCTGCCCAATGACGGGCTGCAGAAGCTGTACGACCTCTATTCCTTCAACGTGATCCCGCGGATGGGGCAGATGATTGCGGGGGATTACGACAGTTATCAGTATCTGGTGGAATCAATCCGCAACTTCCCGGATCAGGAAACCTTCCTGGGAATGGTGAAACAGGCGGGCTTTGAAAACGCGAAGTACCGCAACCTGTCGATGGGCATCGCCTGCCTGCACTCCGGCTGGAAGATCTGATCCATGCGCGGGCCACACAACATACTGCGCCTGATCCGTACAGGCGCCACTTTCGAGCGCACCGGCGCCATGCATTCGGTGCTGGAGGCGTTTGAAGCGCCGAAACCCCTGCGCATTCTGGCCCGCACCCTGGGCTGGCCGTTCAAATGGCTGGGCTACAAGGGTGACCCCGCGATGCCGCCCGAAACCCGCGCGCTGAACGCGTTGGGGCCTGCTTACATCAAGTTCGGCCAAGTGCTCTCGACCCGACCGGATGTGGTGGGCAAGGATCTGGCCAACCAGTTGCGCGTGCTGCAGGACAAGCTGCCCCCATTCTCCCGCGCCGAGGCACTGGCCGAAGTGGAACGGGAACTGGGCCGCCCGGTCTCCGAGATTTTCTCAGACTTCAGCGACCCGATCGCCGCTGCCTCCATCGCCCAGGTGCACCGCGCAACCTTGGCCGAGACCGGCGAGGAAGTCGCTGTCAAGGTGCTGCGCCCCGGCATTGAACGCGCGTTCAATAAGGACGTGGACGCCTTCTATTTCGCGGCCCGCATCGTCGACCTGTTTGCGCCCGGCGCCCGGCGCCTGAAGCCAATGGATGTGATTGAGCATTTCGACGGTGTGGTGCAGGGTGAACTGGACCTGCGTCTTGAAAGCGCAGCCGCCTCGGAATTTGCGGCCAATACGGCAAAGGACGAAGGCTTCCAGCTGCCGGAAATCCGCTGGGCCTATTCCGCCCGCCGGGTGATGACCATGGGTTGGGCCGATGGTATTGCGCTCGGCGACAATGACGCCCTGGATGCGGCCGGCCACGACCGCAAGATCCTAGCTGACCGGGTGCTGTCGCTGTTCCTGCGCCATGCGCTGCGCGATGGTTTCTTCCATGCCGACATGCACCAGGGAAACCTTAAGGTCGCGGCCAATGGCGATATCATCGCCTATGACTTCGGCATCATGGGCCACATCGACGAATACACCCGCCGGGTTTATGCCGAGATTCTCTATGGCTTTATCAAGCGCGACTACAAACGCGTGGCCGAGGTTCATTTCGAAGCCGGCTATGTGCCCGCCAACCGCGATGTCGATGAATTCGCCCGTGCCCTGCGCGCCGTGGGCGAGCCGATCTTCGGCATGGACGCCTCACAGATCTCGATGGGCCGCCTTCTGAACTACCTGTTTGAAGTCACCGAACGCTTTGGCATGGAAACCCGCACCGAGCTGATCTTGCTGCAGCGCACCATGGTGGTGGTCGAGGGCGTCGCACGGTCGCTGGATCCGCATATCAACATCT
This sequence comes from Leisingera sp. ANG-M7, assembly GCF_000813965.1. Taxonomy (GTDB): domain Bacteria; phylum Pseudomonadota; class Alphaproteobacteria; order Rhodobacterales; family Rhodobacteraceae; genus Leisingera. The sequence continues at coordinate 75,559 of NZ_JWLI01000011.1, forward strand.
GGGAAGCTGCCCGGCCGGTGGTTGAGGATTACATCAAGAAATCCATCGGCCCCCGCGCTGTTGTCACCGACCTGCTGGACACCGCCAAGGTGATGGCCCGCTTTGGCCCCCGCCTGCCTGCGCTGGTGGAACAGGCGCTGATCGCACAAGCCGCGCAGAATGGCGCACGGCCACGCAGCCCGCGAAGCTGGGTCGCACCAGCGGTGCTGGGTGCAGCCGGCGCCACCGGCGTCTGCGCCGTGATTGCCTTGCTGGTCTGAACAAGAGAAGTCTAACCATCATCACTTGCAGCATCCCAAGCCGGTCCGGAAATCCAGCGGGCGGCCTAACGGATGCTGCACCAGTCCGATCAGCTAATGCCCACTGGGTACTCGCCTATTGGACGAAATTCAAGCGCTCCAGACACGTTGACCCGCAGGTTAAACATCACCATTATAACAGCAGGAGCCGTGACCGGGTTTCCCGCATAAGTACTTGATGCAGCAGGAGCACTATTTAGCCTGCCAATTCATTCTTGCAGTAAGGCCGTGATGGAATGCATTGTTCCTGACTTCAAGCTGCAGCAACAACGGAACCAATTGATGAACAACCCGCGTAAAGTTCTGCTCGTCGAAAATGACGAATTTACACGATACATGATGCGCGAGATCATCACTGCCCTTGGGGTCGAAGTCGGTATCGCGGAGAATGGTCAGACCTGCATCGACATGGTCAGCAGCTCCCCAAGCGAATACGGCCTGATCCTGATGGATCTTCACATGCCGTTGCTTTCGGGGATCGACGCGACCAAGAAGATTCGGGAAGCCCCGATGAATCCCCCCAACAATGTACCGATCATCGCGGTGACCGCAGATGCCGCCTATCACGACGAGGCGATTATCAAGAAGCTGGGCATGGACGGTTTTACACCTAAACCAGTTTCTCCGGGCCGGATTCTCAAAATCATCGACACATTCTGCGCAGCGGCATAGATCCCGCGCTTCACATCCCGGACAGCTTCGGGAATGGATACATTCCTTTTGACATTTATTTGAAACGGCCATCGACAAATGGAAGATATGGATCAGAAGATGAGTGCTGGTACCACCTCTGCTTCACCGGAGGGAGAAGAGGAGAATGGCCTCCATGTGGTCGGCATCGCCGCTTCTGCCGGCGGGCTGGAGGCGCTGTCTTCGCTGGTGCAGAACCTTCCTCCGGCGGCCAACGCCATCTATGTTATTGCGCAGCACATGTCGCCCACTCACAAAAGCGTGCTGTCCTCTCTGATTGCACGCGAAACGAAACTGCCGGTCATGGAACTGGGGCGCGAGACACAGCCGGAAGCCGGCACAATTTACATTACACCGCCGGACACCGACGTGGTACTGGAACATGGCGTGCTGCGGCTGCGCAATCCTGCTGGCCACCCAGCTTCCCCCAAACCCTCAGCTGACCGCCTGTTCAAGAGCATTGCCGAAGAATGCGCGGAGCGCTGTGTTGGCATTGTGCTGTCCGGGACGGGCAGCGATGGCAGCTATGGTGTGCAGGCCATCCGTGAAAGCGGCGGCATCACCATTGCCCAGGACCCCAGTTCTGCAAAATACGACGGGATGCCTTCTTCCGCCATTGAAAGCGGCTGCATCGACCTGACGCTGACGCCGGAACAGATCGGCCAGCATTTTGAAAAGATCCTGACTAGGCCGCGCAATCTGTCGATGTTGCAGCCCAGCGCAGGTGAACCCAGCAAGCTGAGCGATCTGTTTGCCATCCTGATGGCGCGGACCCAGGTGGATTTTGCCAACTATAAGGAAAACACCATAAACCGGCGGGTAGCCCGCCGGATGACCGCGCTCGGCATCGAAGACTACGAGAGCTATGTCGACTATTGCAGATCAAACTTCGAGGAAGTCGACGCTCTGCACCGGGATCTGCTGATTTCAGTTACCCGTTTCTTCCGCGACCCGGAACAGTTCCGCAAACTGAACGACCAGCTGGAAAAGCAGCTGGCAAGCCGCGGTCCCGGCCCGATCCGGGTTTGGGTCGCAGGCTGCGCCACTGGAGAGGAAGCCTACTCCATTGCCATTCTGATCGCGGAGCTTCTTGGCGGCCTCCACGCGCTGACCAAGAGCAACGTGCAGATATTTGCCACCGATATCGATCAGAATGCCATCGAGATCGCGCGCAGGGGCATTTACCCGGCTTCAGCGGCCCAGGATATTCCAGCGTCCTATCTGAAGGAGTATTTTAACCTCGGCGAAAGCGACATCGCTGTCCGCCAGGAACTGCGCAATGTCACCCTGTTCTCACAGCACAATGTGTTCCAGGATCCGCCCTTCATAAATCTGGATCTGGTCACCATCCGGAACGTTCTGATCTACTTCAATCTGGCGCTTCAGGAACGTGTGCTGACCCGGCTGCACTATTCCCTCGCTTCAGGCGGGCTTCTGTTCCTGGGCACGTCTGAAACCGTTGGTGAAATGGGCATCTATTTCGAAGCCAGGCAAGGTGCCGATAAGATTTTCGGAAAACGCCGCGGCATTTCACGGGAGCTGACAGTTTCCCCCAGCACGCCAGGCAGCGCCTATCTGCGATCCCAAAGCATGCGGCGCTCGGCGGCGCAGGCGGCAGCGGAACAGGCGGACCAAGCCGACCTTTCCTTGGCGCGCGCCGTTGCGCCCAATGGTATGATTTGCACCCGTAACGGAGACATCATCGAGGTCCTGGGCGATATCAGCATCTACAGCGAGATCCGGGCTGGAATGTCGACATCGCTGAACGTGAAAATGCTGATTGAGCCATTGCGCAGCGAGGCTGCAAGCCTGATCGCGGTTTCCATCCGCAACGAGGAGCGCCGCGACGGGCGCTGGCACAGCGTATCCTTGCCAAACGGCAACCGCGTTCAATTGCAGGCCTTCCCTTTCTTCAGCCGAAAGGGCGGTGAAGTACACTGCCTGCTGGCAATCAATTCCAAGTTCGAAGAGCAGAAGGAAATCAATTTCGAAGATATTTCCGACCGCGAACAGCGCGACTATGTCGAGCGCATGGAACTTGAGATCCGGTCCACCCAGGAAGCGCTTCAGCAGACAATCGAGGAACTTCAAACCGCCAATGAAGAGCTGCAGTCCTCCAACGAGGAATTGCAATCCACCAATGAGGAATTCCAGGCCACAAACGAGGAATTGGAAACCTCCAACGAGGAATTGCAATCTACAAACGAAGAACTGCTGACCGTTAACGAAGAGTTACAGATCAGCTCTGCGGAACGCCAGGCGCTGGCCTCAGAGCTGGAAGCGATGCTGGCATCTTCGCCTTACGCAGTTGCGCTTGCTGATCAAGCACTGATTATCCGGCGGCTGTCTCGCGTAGCGCAGGATGTGTTTGGCATTCGCGAGCTTCCACCAACCGGGTTGCACTTGAGCCATTGCAACCTGCCCAGCGGCTTCCCAGCACTGGCGCCGATTGCAAACACTGTGCTGCGGCTGCAGGAAACCCGGCGCATTCCAGTACTTTCAGGCAACGAGTACTACACACTGATCCTGTCTCCGGTGCTGGATCTTCATCAAAAGCTGATCGGCATCTCGATCACCGTTTCCCGTTTCGACAACGAGCGCTTTAACGATGTTCTGAAGCTGGTAAGCAAGGTGACAAATGTTGGTTTCTGGACTCAGAACCTGCAAACGAAGGAGACTTATCTCTCCCCGGAAACACACTCCATTTTGGGAATCGAAGACTGCGAGGCTGGCCTTGACCTCGATGAATTGCTGACCCGGGCCCATCCGGAAGACCAGCCCCGCCTGCAAGCGCGGCTGGACAAGCTGATGGAAGAGGGAGGGTCATTTGAGTATGAAGCCCGTTTCTTCGATGATGCGGGTAACACGCTTGGCATAGCAGGGAGCCTGATGGTCTTTCAGGACTCCCACGGCGAGAAAGTCCAACTGATTGGCGTGTGCTGGGACAAAGCGAAATTCGAAGAACGCAACCTGATGCTGGGATCCAGCGCAGCGGTGCTGAACCACTTCTCAGTAGGCACCTTTTCATTTGACGTAAGGAACAATGTGCCGCTCTGGAATGCGCCGATGTATAACCTGCTGGGATGTGTTCAAGGCAAGGACGTGCCATCCGTGGAAACGCTGCTGGAGCGCCTCCACCCGGAGGATCGGGACTATGTGAACGACGGGCTGCAGGACGCGCTGACTGCAGGACAGCCCTTCCTCTATCCGATCAGGCTAATGTCTTCGGATGGCAGCTACCAAAGAGGCGAGCTGTTTGCTCAAGCCCGTCAGGACGGGGCGGGCCGCACGACCCATGTCTTTGGCGGCATGAAGCTTTACCGGAGCGGACCAGAGTGAACCAGGCCCGCTTAAAAAATATTTGCCCGGAATGCACTTGCGACCGGTTTTGGCTTCGGCAGCCGTGCCTTCACGCAGAACGTCGCGAAACTTGCGACGACCGGCATTGATGCAGTTACCGGCGGGAAATGACGCCCTGGAGGCTGAACTATTGGGGAGAGCCTATTTGGCCTCCCCTTACGCATCACTCATTCTCGACTGGAACGGCCGTATTCTTGTCTGCAACAGGCGGGCAGAGCGCAGCTTTGCCCCAGGCTCCCAGCCTGGCTGCGGTGCGCTGAATGGAACCTGTATCAGCAAGCTGACGACGCTGGAAACCAAGCGCGTCGTCGAGCGGCTCCGGGATGGTACGGCCAAGGGTGCCATGACCCTGCCCATGACCGCTGGCATCCGCACGGCGGCATCTCCGGAAACGGAATTCCGCGTTTCTTTGCTGCGTTCCGATGCACAGGGCGAGCGGCTGATCCTGCTGACCCACGACCAGCTCAGGGTGACCGCGGACTCCCTCCGGCAGATGAACGAGTTTCGCGGCAAACTGAACAGTGAACTGCACGGTGTTAAACACGCCAACCTGAAGCTGCAGGAAACTCTGCTGTCGATGGAGGCCTTCGCCCACGCGGCATCCCATGACCTTCGCACACCCATCAGCACTCTCGCCGGTTCTTTGCATTATTTCTGGGAGCATTACGCCGACGACCTGCCCGAAACAGCGCGGGAATTCCTGCAGCACATGACCCGAGCCACCAGGCAGATGGATCGGCTGACAACCGAATTGCTGGACCATTCCGTGTCGACGTCAGCCAGAATAAACGTTCAGGAAATCGCCGCACGGGACGCGGTGTCTGAGGCATGCACAAGCCTGACGCAGGAACTGCAAGCCTGCAGCGGGAATATCCGCGTCAACGGTGACGGCTTCCGGCTGCATGCAGATCCGACGCTGCTGCATCTGGTGCTCATAAATCTATTGTCGAATGCGATCAAATACCGGCATCCTGACCGGCCTTTGCAAATTACAATTGATCTCAGCGGCGCCAGGCAGGATCAGTGGAAAATATCGGTTGCCGACAACGGAACCGGCTTTGATCCGCAAGACCGGCACATGATCCTTCAGCCCTTCCACCGGGCGCACCGCGAGATAGAAGGCAGCGGCATCGGGCTGTCGACTTGCGCTGAGATCTGCCGCCGCCACAACTGGCTGCTCACTGCGGATGCAGAACCCGGCAAGGGCGCAGTCTTCACCATTTCTTTCGGTTAGGAAAAGCCCGGTTCAGCAGGCCTCAGCGGTGACCATCTGACCGGCGACATAGTCGATCATGCTGACAAGATCAGACAGGTTGACCGGCTTGTGCAGCACCCACCGGATATTGCGGCTCAGTCCAAACAGTTCGCCGCCGGTGAACAGGCGGCTGCCGGTTATGTAGACAACCGGCATATCCGGGCGCATCAGAGCAGCATAGTCAGCCACATGCAGCGACATTTCTTCTCCGATCTTCAAGTCCAGGATCAGTATACCTGTTTCGATGTCGGAAAGGGCCGCAATTGCTTCGGCACAACTGGCAACAGGTTTTACATCATATCCCGCGTCTTGCAGTGCCATTGTGAAGGTGAAACGGACACCTTGGTCATCTTCCAGAAGCAGCACCTTAGTTGTCATTACATCCCCTTACCGACCGGCTCGCTGCGCGAACTGCGCTCTTGCTTCGCCTTTAGCTGGCATTTCACCCCCTACGGAGGCCAGTCCAGCGCACACATGACATGAAACGAGTAACTTATTGCGATTCTTATCATAATTAAAATACTACTTTGGATTGCACTCGCTGTATACGAGAAAACCGTAACCTGTCCGCAAAACCCGAGACAACTGGCTGGTCAGGGCGGGCATGGGGTCCGCCTGCCGGCTCCCATGCCCTTCCTTTTTCAAAGACGCTCAATTGCAAGGGCAATTCCCTGACCACCGCCAATGCACATGGTGATCAGCCCCTTGGACCCTCCGGTGCGCTCCAATTCATACAGCGTTTTCAAGGTGATAATAGCACCAGTTGCGCCCACCGGGTGGCCCAGCGCGATGGCGCCGCCGTTTGGGTTCACCTTGGCCGGATTCAGCCCCAGTTCCTTGTTCACCGCCAGCGCCTGCGAAGCAAAGGCTTCATTTGATTCAATGACGTCGAAATCGCCGGCAGACAGACCGGTTTTAGTCAGCAGGTTGCGCACCGCGGGAACCGGTCCGATACCCATCACCTCGGGCCGCACCCCGGCATGGGCATAGCCCAGAATCCGAGCCTTCGGTTTCAGCCCGGCCCGCTCAGCCGCCGCCGCAGTGGCCAGCACCATGGCCGCGGCGCCATCGTTGATTCCGCTGGCATTTCCGGCAGTTACCCGGCCGTCCTTCTGAAATACCGCCCGCAGGCCCGCGAGTGCTTCAGGTGTGGTGGGCTTGGGGTGCTCGTCCACTTCGAACGGCACCATGTCGCGCTTCACCTTGACCTCCACGGGCGTGATCTGGGACCCGAAGTACCCGGCCTCAATCGCCGCGGCGGCGCGGGTCTGGCTGGTGAGGGCAAATGCGTCCATCTGTTCGCGGGTAACGCCGTGCTCATCTGCGACATTCTCTGCCGTCACGCCCATATGGCCGGTGCCGAAGGGGCAGTTGAGCGCGCCCAGCATCATGTCGAGCGATTTTACATCGCCCATCTTGGCGCCCCAACGGCTTTGCTGGATGATGTAGGGGCTGCGCGACATATTCTCAGCGCCGCCAGCCAGGGCGAACTCCGCATCCCCCAAGGCAAGCGATTGATAAGCAGACACAATTGCCTGCACGCCAGAGCCGCAGAGGCGGTTCACATTCATTGCCGGCACCACGTCCGGGACGCCTGCCTGCATGGCTGCGACACGGCTCAGGTACATGTCGCGGGGCTCAGTGTTGATAATGTGGCCGAACACCACATGGCCGATCTGGCCGCCCTCCACTCCGGAACGCTCCAGCGCCGCCTTGGACACGGTGGCGGCCAGGTCGATTGGCGCGGTGTTTGCCAGCGCGCCGCCGAAGGTGCCGATGGCGGTACGGGCGCCGTCCAGGATCACGATGTCTGTCATTGGTCTTTCTCCTCAACTCCTGCGTTGGCGTTAGTATGCGCCTGCAGCATGGGCCTGTCTGCCGGGACGTGCCGTCATCGAAACGCCGCGTCACCCCCAGTGCACCCCTTGTACACCCCCTGTGCACCGCCGCGGCGCTGCATCTGCAGTTTGCCGGATCAATTGACAAATGCCGCCCATCGGCGCAGAGAATCCGTCATGACGGAAAACACAGACGATATCCTGACCCTGCTGCCCGCCCGACTGAAAGAGGCGCGCCGTGCCCAAGGCCTGAGCCTGGAAGCGGTGGCGAACCTGTCGGGCGTCAGCCGCTCGATGGTGAGCCAGATCGAGCGCGGCGAAAGCTCCCCCACCATTGCGACGCTGTGGAACCTCACGCGTGCCTTGCAGGTGGATTTTGCAGGGCTGCTGGAAGCGGGCGACATGCAGGACCGGATCGAGGTGCTGCGTGCGGCGGACGTGCCCAAAATCGAGAACATGGGCCAGGGCTGCCGCATCCGAATCCTGTCGCCGCCGGAAGAGGCCGGGGGACATGAGGTCTATGACATCCGCTTCGACCAGGGCGGCGCGCTGATCAGCCAGCCCCACACCCGCGGCGCAGTGGAACAGCTGACGGTGCTGGAGGGGGAAATCGCGGTCAGTTCCGGCAATGCCAGGGACCAGCTTCAGGCCGGCGACACCGCGCGCTATGCGGCTGATGTCGCGCATTCGATCACTGCGCCCGGGGGAGCGGCGCGGGTGTTTCTGATTGTAAAGAATGCGTAGCAAGAAATTTGGCACAATAGGCATACTGTATGTGGTGCTTGGCACGACGGCTTTTCTGCCGCTTGTGGTCATAGACTTGCTCGGAATCTTCTCGCCCATTTGCCTTAGTGAGCCTCTCTTTCATCTCGGCTTCTCATCCACTGCTGTTCTGATCTTCGTTGCAGCAGCATATTTGCGGTAATTACGTTCCTGCCAGCCATTGCAGGAGCGGCGCTTCGAAGGCCGAGAATTTCCCAACGATAACAGCCGGTTTCATCCCCTGCTTTTGGGGCCGCACCCCATGCTTGGAGGGCCAGGCCCTTTCACGAAATTCGGAAACGGCATCCATCGGCTTAAAATCCCCACCTTGTGCCTTTTATGCACATTCCCCTTGAACGACTCGGGGGTCCGGCCCATATGTGGTCCGCTAACGTTATTCTTGTCGATCCACTGTCTCCCGTTTTCGCGGCGTTATCAGTCTCTCGATCCAGACCGACTACGCCAGGCTGCCGCAGTTCCGCGGGCAGCATCAAACAGGAGACTACGGATATGGCCACCGGCACCGTAAAATGGTTCAACACCACCAAAGGCTACGGCTTCATCGCGCCCGAGGGCGGCAGCAAAGATGTGTTCGTGCACATTTCCGCTGTTGAGCGTTCCGGCCTGACCGGCCTCGCCGACAACCAGAAAGTCACCTTCGACATCGAGCCCGGCCGTGACGGCCGCGAGTCGGCGGTGAACCTGGAACTGGCATAAGCCAAACAGCTTTGCTGATTGGAAGCGCGGCTCCCTTGGGGGCCGCGTTTTCTTTTGGGCCGTCAGCCCTTGTCCGTCTCATCCCAGAGCTTCGGCTCCCACAGCTCCACCTTGTTGCCTTCCGGGTCCATGATCCAGGCGAAGCGGCCGTTCTCGTGGGTGTCTGGCCCCTTGAGGATCGGAATACCTGCGGCCATGAGCTGCGCAATCATCCCATCCATATCGTCGATCCGGTAGTTGATCATGAAACCCGCGGTGCTGGGATCAAACCAGGTGCCCTCCGCTTCGGCAGTGGCCCAGACGGTCAGGCCGCCGTCCTCTGCCGTGTCGTCCTGCCAGTTCAGAACCGCACCGCCGAAGTCCTGCAGGTCCAGTCCCAGATGATCGCGGTACCACGCTGCCAGCGCCTTGGCGTCGCCGCGCGCCTTGATGAAAACCCCGCCTATTCCCGTGACTCTGGCCATGCCGTGCCCTCCTTGTTGCCGGGGCAAATAGTCCGGTTCGACGGATTTTCACCCACGCATTCCAGTTTCACGGATTTTTTTCCGCAATGGTGAAATCCTGTATTCCGGAAACGCATCCGCTATGATAGACACGCGACTCGAGACACCAAGGGAGTTTGCGCATGTCCACTGCTTTTCTGACCGACATCTCCAACACGCTGGCCCAGATCGAGGCTGAGGGTCTGTACAAGCGCGAGCGAATGATCACCTCCCCGCAGGGGGGCGAGATCACGGTTGGCGGGCGCGAAGTGATCAACCTGTGCGCCAACAACTATCTGGGTCTGGCCGACCACCCCGCCCTGATCAAAGCTGCCAAGGACGCGATGGAGCCGAAAGGGTTCGGCATGGCGTCGGTGCGGTTCATCTGCGGCACCCAGGACATTCACCGGGAACTGGAGCAAAGGCTGGCAAAGTTCCTCGGCAAGGATGACGCGATCCTGTTTGCGGCCTGTTTCGACGCCAATGGCGGTTTGTTCGAGCCGCTGTTGGGGCCGGAGGATGCGATCATCTCCGACAGCTTGAACCATGCGTCGATCATCGATGGCATCCGGCTGTGCAAGGCCAAGCGCTACCGCTACCTGAACAGCGACATGAACGATCTGGAGGCCTGGCTGAAGCAGGCCCGGGAGGACGGGGCGCGGCATATCATGATCGCCACCGACGGCGTGTTCTCGATGGACGGATATCTGGCGAAGCTGCCGGAGATCCGGGCGCTGGCGGACAAATACGATGCGGTAGTGATGGTGGATGACTGCCACGCCACCGGATTTATGGGGACGACGGGGGCCGGCACGCCGGAGCATTTCGGGGTGGACGTGGATATCGTCACCGGAACATTGGGCAAAGCACTTGGGGGGGCCATCGGCGGTTACATCGCCGGGCCGCAGCCAGTGATCGACCTGCTGCGGCAGCGGGCGCGGCCCTATCTGTTCTCCAATTCGCTGCCGCCATCAATTGTTGCTGCCGGGCTGGAAGCCATCCGGCTGGTGGAGGAAGGCGACGGCCTGCGGGCGCAGCTGTTCGAGAATGCGAAATACTGGCGGGCGGGGCTGGAAAAACTTGGCTTTGACCTCTTGCCGGGTGAGCATCCGATCATTCCGGTGATGCTGGGCGAGGCGCAGCTGGCGCAGGACATGGCGGCAAGGCTGTTCGACGAGGGCGTCTATGTCTCCGGCTTCTTCTTCCCGGTGGTGCCGCGCGGCCAGGCGCGGATCCGGACGCAGATGAATGCCGCACTGACGCGGGAGGAACTGGACCGGGCATTGGCCGCCTTTGGCAAGGTGGGCAAGGAACTGGGGATTGTGTCATGAGCCGACCGAACACGATGAAGGCGCTGGCGAAAAGCCATCCGCGGGAGGGCCTGTGGATGGTGCAGGCGCCGGTGCCGGAGATCGGCCCCGACGAGGTGCTGATCAAGGTGAAGAAGACCGGCATCTGCGGCACCGATATTCACATCTGGAACTGGGACGAATGGGCGGCGCACACCGTGCCGGTGCCGATGATCACCGGCCATGAGTTCGCGGGCGAGATCGTCGAGATCGGCCGCAATGTCACCGATCTGGAGGTGGGGCAGCGCTGCTCCGGTGAGGGGCATCTGATCAAGACAGACTCGCGCCAGAGCCGGGCCGGCAAGTTCCACCTGGACCCCGGCACCCGCGGCATCGGGGTGAACGAGCAGGGGGCTTTTGCCCAGTATCTGAAATTGCCTGCCTTCAACGTGGTGCCGCTGCCGGATGACATTCCGGATGAGATCGGCGCCATCCTCGACCCGCTGGGCAATGCCGTGCATACGGCGCTGAGCTTTGACCTCTTGGGGGAGGACGTGCTGATCACCGGCGCGGGCCCCATCGGCATCATGGCAGCGGCGGTGGCGAAACATGCCGGCGCGCGGCATGTGGTGATCACCGATATCAACCCGGACCGGCTGACACTGGCGGAACATGTGGTGCCGGCGGTGCGTGCTGTGAACGTGGCACAGGAAGACCTGCAGGACGTGGTGCGCGAATTGGGTCTGAAACAGGGGTTTGACGTTGGACTGGAAATGTCCGGTTCGCAGGCCGCGCTGGACCAGATGGTGGAGGCGCTGGTGATGGGCGGCAAGATTGCCCTGTTGGGCATTCCGCCGGGCAAGTCGCCGGTCGACTGGTCGCGCATCGTGTTCAAGGCGATCACCATCAAGGGCGTCTACGGGCGCGAGATGTTCGAGACCTGGTACAAGATGATCGCAATGCTGCAGAACGGGCTGGATGTGAGCCGGGTGATCACCCATCGCTTCGGGGTTGATGACTTTGCCGACGGCTTTGCGGCAATGAAATCCGGCTCCAGCGGCAAGGTTGTGCTGGACTGGACGTAGAGCTGCGTTGAGGGGGCTTTGCCCCCTCGCGCCCTTTGGCTGGGCTTCGCCCGTTCGGGAATGAAATGATCCCCCGGATCATTTCCTGGACGACCCTCACCCCCAGAGTATTTCCAGAAAGATGAACAAGCAGATCAGGGTTCCAGCGGCACCCTGCCTGCTTCTGTCAGCAGCCAGCAATCCCGGCCCTCAAACACCGCGGCAGTAAGCGGGCGGCCGTAACCGGCACCGCTGTCGAGGTTGATGCGGTTTACCCGGTTCTCTGCCTGTTTCGCCGGGGTATGGCCATGCACCACCAGCCAGGGGTGGGCGCGTTCGTCGTTCAAGAACTCCTGCCGGATCCAGATCAGATCGTCCTCGCTTTGGCTTTCCAGCGGAAGGCCGGGGCGGATGCCTGCGTGAGCAAACAGCAGCTCCCCCTCCTGGTGATAGGGTTTGAGGCCTGCGAGGAAATCCAGATGCGCCTGCGGCACCGCAGCACGGGCGCGGGCGTGGGTCTGGTAGATGCGGTCGCCCTCCGCCACCTCCACGCCGTAAGATTGCAGGGTCTCAATGCCCCCGATGCGTTCGTGCAGCCAGTGGTAGCCGACCAGCAGCCGGGCGTCGTTGCGCGGGTAGCCCTCAAGAAACATCGAGAACATGCGGTCGTGGTTGCCCTTTAGACAGATCCAGTTGCGGCCCGCGGCTTGTCCCTGCGTCAGCCGTTCGATCACGCCGCGGCTGTCCGGGCCGCGATCTGTGTAGTCGCCGAGGAACACGATGCGGGCCTGCGGGCCGCCGTCCGCCTCGATCAAGGCCAGCGCCTGTTCCAGCATCGCCAGCTGGCCGTGAATATCGCCAATGGCGTAGATCGGGGAAGTCATCACCTGTCCTTTGCTGCTGCAGTTTTGATGCCGGATCAGGCCTTGCACCTCAACCCCGCAGAAATACCCTTGCAGCCGAATTTCCCAAAAAATCAGAGAAGTATGTTAGGCTGACACTTCGAAATCCGCGGAGTTCCGGTGATGGGTGAAACGGAACCGCGTCATGGGAGAGACAAACGATGAATGGAATCGCACGGCCGTTCATGCTGATTGCAGTGGTATGCGCCCTGGGCGGTATGGTTTGGGGGATCCAGATGTCTGCAAGCCAAGATCACCTGCTGTCGCCAGCGCACGGGCATCTGAACCTGCTGGGATGGGTCAGCTGCTCAATCTATGCCTTTTACTATTTCCTGGTGCCTGGTGCCGGTGAAGGCACGCTGCCGCGGTTGCATCTGGCTGCAACAGTGCTGTCACTGGCACTGCTGGTTCCAGGTATTCCGCTGGCAATTCTGGAGCAAACAGACATGCTGGCAAAAGCCGGATCGTTGGCGGCGCTGGTGTCGATGCTCCTGTTCGGCTTTGTTGTCCTGCGCAGTCGGCCGGAAAAGGCGGCATTCGTGCACCAGAGGTAATATGAAAAGCCCCCGCAGCAATGGCGGGGGCTTCTGCAAGAGATTGTCTGAACAGGTCAGGCGACGTCGAACTGCAGCGGCTTGATCTGGTTGAACAGACCGGTTTCCGCCAGCTTCGCACGCACCTCTGCCGGAACCTCGTCATCCACGTAGAGAAGCGCAATGGCTTCGCCGCCGGCCTCGGACCGGCCCAGGGTGAAGTTGGCGATGTTGACGCCGTGATCGCCCATGGTGTGGCCCAGGGTGCCGATGATGCCGGGCACGTCCTCGTTGGTGGTGTAGAGCATATGCGCGCCCACATCCGCCTCGATGTTGATGCCCTTGATCTGGATGAACCGCGGCTTGCCGTCGGAGAACACGGTGCCAGCCACCGAGCGTTCGCGCTTGGAGGTCACCGCTGTCACCTTGATGTAGCCGTCAAATGAGCCGGACTTGTCCTGATTGGTGGTGGAAATCTGAACCCCGCGCTCCTTGGCAACGACCGGCGCGGAGACCAGGTTCACCTCAGGGTTGGATCGTTTCATGATGCCGGCGATCACCGCACAGTTCAGCGCGTCCAGGTTCATGCCCGCCGCAACACCATCGTAGAGGATGTTGATCGCCTTCAGCGGCTCGTCGGTCATCTGGCCGACAAAGCTGCCCAGGTGATCGGCAAGCTTGATCCAGGGGCCCATGACCTTGGCTTCCTCAGCCGTCACGCTGGGCATGTTGAGCGCATTTTCGACGGCGCCCGTCAGCAGGTAGTTGGACATCTGCTCTGCCACCTGCAGGGCGACGTTTTCCTGCGCCTCGGTTGTAGCGGCACCCAAGTGCGGGGTGCAGACCACGTTCGGCAAGCCGAACAGGGCGTTTTCCTTGGCCGGCTCAACCGAGAACACATCGAAAGCGGCGCCTGCCACATGGCCGGAGGTCAGCAATTCCGCCAGCGCGCCCTCGTCCACCAGGCCGCCGCGGGCGCAGTTGATGATGCGCACGCCCTTCTTGGTCTTTGCCAGGTTTTCTTTGGACAGGATGTTGCGGGTCTGATCGGTCAGCGGCACGTGCAGAGTGATGAAGTCGGCGCGTGCCAGAAGCTCATCCAGCTCAACCTTTTCGACGCCCATCTTGTCGGCCTTTTCTTGGCTCAAGTAGGGGTCAAAGGCCACAACCTTCATCTTGAGGCCGCGGGCGCGGTCGCAGACGATGCCGCCGATGTTGCCCGCGCCGATTACGCCCAGGGTCTTGGCGGTCAGCTCAACCCCCATGAACTTGGACTTTTCCCATTTGCCGGCATGAGTGGAGGCGGAGGCCTCCGGCAGCTGGCGGGCAACCGCGAACATCATTGCAATCGCGTGTTCGGCGGTGGTGATCATGTTGCCGAAGGGGGTGTTCATCACAATGACGCCGCGCTTGGAGGCGGCTTCCTTGTCGATGTTGTCGGTGCCGATGCCGGCACGGCCGATCACCTTGAGGTTATCGGCGTTCTCGAGGATCTTCTCGGTCACCTTGGTGGCGGAGCGGATGGCGAGGCCGTCATACTGGCCGATGATTTCGGCCAGTTTTTCCTTGTCCTTACCCACGTCGGGCAGGAAGTCGACGTCGATGCCGCGGTCGCGGAAGATCTGGACGGCGGCCTCGGACAGTTTGTCGGAGATGAGTACTTTGGGAGCCATGACTGTGGTCCTTAGAATGTCTGTGCTGGGACGGCGGGCGCTGCCGCCCGCCTTTAAGGTTGCTCAGGCCGCTTCGGTCTGCGCGGCGATCTCGGCCTCGAAGGCCCATTTGATCCAGGGCATCAAGGCTGCCACGTCGGCAGCCTCCACCGTGCCGCCGCACCAGATACGCAGGCCCGGAGGCGCGTCGCGGTAGGCGCCAATGTCGTAAGCGGCGCCTTCAGCTTCCAGACGTTTGGCCACGGCCTTGGCAAAGGCGGCGCCGTCCTGGATGCGCTCGTCGGAGAACTTGAGGCAGACTGATGTGTTGGAGCGGTATTCCGGCTGCTCGGCCAGGAAGGCGATCCAGGGGTTGTCCTGGACGAAGCTTTGCACCGCGGCCAGGTTGGCATAGGCGCGCTCGCGCAGGCCTTCCATACCGCCCACCGAACGCGCCCAGTCGAGCGCCAGCAGGTAGTCCTCCACCGCCAGCATCGAAGGGGTGTTGATGGTTGCGCCCTGGAAGATGCCGTCGATCAGCTTGCCGCCCTTGGTCAGGCGGAAGATCTTGGGCAGCGGCCAGGCGGGAGTGTAGCTCTCCAGACGCTCGACAGCGCGGGGGCTGAGAATGATCATGCCGTGCGCCGCTTCGCCGCCCAGCACCTTCTGCCAGGAGAAAGTGGTCACATCCAGCTTGTCCCAGGGCAGGTACTGCGCAAAGGCGGCGGAGGTGGCGTCGCAGATGGTCAGGCCTTCGCGGTCCGCCGGGATCCAGTCGCCATTGGGGACGCGCACGCCGGAGGTGGTGCCGTTCCAGGTGAAGACGACGTCATTGGCGAAATCGACGGTGGAGAGGTCCACGATCTGGCCGTAGTCAGCGGTCTTGACGGTGGCGTCGAGCTTCAGCTGCTTCACAACGTCGGTAACCCAGCCGGAGCCGAAGCTTTCCCAGGCCAGCATCTCGACGCCGCGGGCGCCGAGGAGGTTCCACATCGCCATTTCCACCGCGCCGGTGTCGGAGGCGGGCACAATGCCAATCTTGTAATCGGCCGGAATGTTCAGGATTTCGCGGGTGCCTTCGATCGCAGCCTTCAGCTTCTCCTTGCCAACCGCGGCGCGGTGCGAGCGGCCCAGCGGGGCGCCTGCAAGTTTGCTCAGATCAAAGACAGGGGGTTTGGCGCAGGGGCCAGACGAAAAACGCGGATTGGCCGGCCGCGCGGCAGGTTGTTCAATAGCCATAAATGCTACCCTTCCAGATAAGCGCCCCTCGTTGGGGAGGGGTGTCCCGCCATCAGAGCTAGTGTGCTGCAGCGCGGCACGCAACTGGTATTTTGAGAAAATGCGGCTGTTCATCCATTTTTTGCGACACGCATTTCCACCATCGGAAACTTCATGCTAACACGTTTAAATTGCGCCACTCAGAAAATAATCGCCGTGACATAGTTTGGAGGATATTGGAATGATCCGTGCACTTGTTTTGCTGCTGGCCGTAGCCGGCATGTTTCTGTCCAGCCGGGGGGCCCACGCGCAGAATTACCCTCCCTGTTTCAATGCCCAGAACTTACCCGTGACGTATCTGCCCGATATGTCGGTGCCGGACATCGCCATTGCCCGAACAGCACCGAACGGTATGCCCATTGTTCTTTGGAATCCGCAGATAGCCGGGTCCATGCACCCGTTCACGGTCGAATTTTTCTACTATCACGAATGCGCCCACCATGCCCTTGCCCACCCGCTGGGCACCTACGGACCCGGCAGTGAGAAGGCCGCAGACTGCTGGGCCAAGCAAACGATGATCCAGACCGGAGCATTGACACCGCAGAAGTACCACATGATCCGCCAGCAGCTTATCCAAGGCTCCAAACCCGGGATGGATTGGCCGAACGGAGCGGTGCGGGTCAGTTTCCTCGATAGCTGCTGATTGCCGCAGCCGGCTGGTTATCGGATTCCGGTCCTGCTAGGAGCAGCGTCAACCAAGGAGACGCCCCATGTATACTGCAACGCTGCTTTGCAATCCCGCCAGCCCGGTGCTGGAGCCCGCGCTGATCGAATCGCTGCGCAATGCCTGGGGCGGTGATGAGGCGGTCTGGCTGGCGCTGGGAGTGGCAGCCGAGTTTCCGCTGAAACAGATGCCGGATAACCGATGGGACGTCTGGAAAGATCTGCAGGGCATGGGCGTGGATCTGGTCATTCAACCCAGTGCCGGACGCCGGAAGAAGATGCTTCTGGCGGACATGGATTCGACCATGATCCAGCAGGAGTGCATTGATGAGCTGGCCGAGGAGGCAGGCGTCGGCGCGCGGGTGAAGGACATCACCGCG
This sequence comes from Leisingera sp. ANG-M7, assembly GCF_000813965.1. GTDB lineage: Bacteria > Pseudomonadota > Alphaproteobacteria > Rhodobacterales > Rhodobacteraceae > Leisingera. Next base: position 92,723 of record NZ_JWLI01000011.1, read on the forward strand.
CGGGCTATGAACGGCGAGCTGGATTTCGAGGGCGCGCTGACTGAGCGGGTCGGGCTGCTGAAGGGACTGCCGGAAACGGTGATCGCCAAGGTTCTGGAAGAGCGCATCACGCTGATGCCCGGCGGCAAGCAGCTGCTGGCAACGATGAAGGCGGATGGCGCCTACGCGGCCTTGGTTTCTGGCGGCTTCACGGCGTTCACGGCGCGGGTCTCAGAAGTACTGGGATTTGACGAAAACCGCGCAAACACGCTGCTGGCCGAGGACGGCAAGCTGACCGGCGAGGCGGGCCGGCCGATCCTGGGGCGGGAGGCCAAGGTCGAGGCGCTGGAGCAGATCAGCGCGCGGCTGGGCATCGCTGAGGCGGATGTGATTGCAGTAGGTGACGGCGCCAATGACCTGGGGATGCTGAAGCGCGCGGGCGCGGGCGTGGCGCTGCATGCCAAGCCCTCTGTCGCGGCGGAATGCGATATCCGCATCAACCACGGCGACCTGACGGCACTCTTGTACATCCAGGGCTATGCCCACGACGAATTCAAGGACTGATAATCGCATGCTGGAAGTGGGTATTGAGACCCTGCTGCTCTTGTTGGCGGCGGGGTTTGCCGCCGGGTTCATCGACGCGATTGCAGGCGGCGGCGGGCTGATAACAGTGCCGGTTCTGCTGCTGGCCGGGGCCAATCCGGTGACGGCGCTGTCGACCAACAAGATCCAGGGATTGTTTGGTGCCGCGACGGCGGCGGCCACCTATGCGCGCGCCGGGCATGTCGACCTGAAGACGCAGATCGGCCCAGCGCTGATCGCCTTTGCCGCGGCAGTTGCGGGTGCGTTTCTGGTGGCATACCTGCCCACCGAATGGATCCGGGTTATCCTGCCGGTGCTGCTGATCGGGATCGCCATTTTCTTTGCGCTGAAGAAGGGGCTGGATGATCTCGACCGGCACCGCCGCCTGTCCCCTGCCCTGTTCACCGCGCTCATCGTTCCGCTGTGCGGGGCCTATGACGGGCTGCTGGGACCTGGGGCGGGCAGCTTCTACATGCTCGCCTTTGTGTCGCTGGCGGGCTACGGCATCCTGCGTGCAACCGCCCATACCAAGCTGCTGAATTTCGCCTCTAACGCAGGCGGTCTGCTGGCGTTTTCCTTCTTTGCGACACCGTGGTGGATCACCGGCCTGCTGATGGGCTGCGCCCAGATTGCCGGTGCGCGGGCGGGTGCGGGGCTGGCCAAGAAGCAGGGGGCAAAGGTGATCAAGCCGCTGCTGGTTGTAACCTCTGTCTCGCTCGCCGCCAAACTGCTGTGGGATATGATGTAAGGCCGGCTCTGGCTTTACATCATATTTAACATTTCCATTAATTAACAAACATGCTAATAAATAGCATGACACCGATTCTGAAGTCCTTTGCCGCGCTGTCGGACGAAACCCGCCTGATGATCGTGGATCAGCTGATTACTGAGGGCGAACTGCCCGCCGGTGATCTGGCACCCGGCGCAGGCATTTCTGCGCCCGCAGTCTCGCGTCATCTGAAGGTCTTGCGCGAGGCCGGGCTTGTGACCCAGCGAGCCGTGGGCACCAAGCGGCTGTACTCCGCCCGCCCGGAAGGGCTGCGGATGATCGCTGAATGGACCCAATCACGCCGTGCCTTCTGGGAAGGAAGCCTGAACAGGCTGGAAGCGGCACTGATGGAGGACGAGGCATGAGCGACCTGCAGCTGAAGCGCACATTTCCGGTCAGCCCGGAGAAACTGTTTGCCTGGGTGACTACGCCGGACAAGCTGCTGCAATGGTGGGGGCCGGAAGGGGTTACCATTCCGGAACATGACCTGAACCTGAGCCGCACCGGCCCCTGGTACTCGGTCATGCAGAACAGTGACGGCCAGCGGTTCCATGTCTCCGGCCAGGTGACCCATGTTGATGCGCCGAAATCCGTTGGCTTCACCTGGGCCTGGCACGGCGACGACGGCAGCCGCGGCGATGAGAGCCATGTGACCCTGACCGTCGCAGCCACCGGGGATGGTGCCATGCTGGTGGTCGACCACCGGGATCTGGGCGATGACGAGTTTGCCGCGCGCCACGAAGACGGCTGGACCTCAACCCTGCGCAAACTAGAGGCGCTGCTAGCCGCAAAGACCTGATCCATCAACAACACCAAGGGAGTAGACCAATGCCACAGTTCGTTTTTGCCTATCACGGCGGCAAGACCCCGGAGAGCGAGGAAGAAGGCGCCAGGGTCATGCAGGCCTGGAAGGACTGGATGGGAGGTATGGGCGATGCCCTGAAGGTGCCGGGTGCACCGGTTGGGATGTCCAAGACGGTCAGCGCCGGCGGGGTGGTGGACAATGGCGGCGCCAATCCGCTGTCAGGCTATTCGGTGGTGGAAGCCGCTGATCAGGACGCGGCCTGCGAGATGGCCAAGGGCTGCCCGATGGTGGCAGACGGCAGCGGCTCGGTTGAAGTCGCTGAAATCATCGACATGGAAATGTAAGAAAATGCCCCGGTCCTGAACCGGGGCATTTGTTTTCAGAACAGCAGTTCGGCGGCGGGGCGGATGGAACCGCATTCCAGCCCGCGGCGGCTGTAGAGCATCTTGTTCATGTATTTGGCCGTCTCCGGGTGATCTGCATCCAGCACGCCGAGGCTGACCATCAGCGCCGCAATCGCGCATTCGCTGGCGCGGGTGCTGCCATCGGAGATCTTCAGCGCCACGCCCAATTTTTGTTCCGGCAGGATGGCGATGAACACCGCCTCGGCCCCGGTTTTGATCGCCACCTTGCCGCCCATCGCCCGCATTAGGTTGGTGCAGCAGCGGGTCTCGCCAGCCACCAGATCGGGATGCGCTGTCATTGCAGCAACCAGCTGCTGCGCCGCCTCAGACGCGCGGTCGGAGCGGTCCGCGGCGCTGGCAAACCAGGCCATTGAGCGCGCCAACCCAGTAACGGTGGTGGCAAAGTTCGGCGCTGAGCAGCCGTCGATGCCATAGCCAGGGCTGTCCTGACCGGTGGTTTCCTCAAACGCCGCAAGGCAGGCCTGCTGCACCGGATGGTCCACCTCGATGTATTCGGCATTGCCGCCCAGGTACTGGTTCAGGGTCAAAAAGCCTGCGTGCTTGCCGGAGCAGTTGTTGTGCACCTGGCAGGGGCTGTTGTCGGTCTTGATCAGCTCATTGCGGGCGGGGATATCGTCCGGCAGCTGCGGGCCGCAGCGGAAGTCGTCATCAGTCATACCCAGCTGGCCCAGCCAGGCGTTGACCCGGTCGGTATGGATATGCGCGCCGTTGTGCGACGCGCAGGCCAGCGCCAGCTGTTCCGGGTTCAGACCATAACGCGCGGCGGCGCCGGAGGTGATCAGCGGCAGCGCCTGGATCATCTTGGCGGAGCTGCGCGGATAGATGACTGCGTCCGGATCGCCCCAGCTGCGCACCACCTGGCCGCTGTCGTCACAGATGACGGCATGGCCCAGATGCAAGCTTTCCAGCAGCGGACCGCGCCAGACTTCGGCCATGGGCACTGGATTCGGCATGATGTCTCCCCTCATATTTTCTGGGCGAAATCCTGCCAAAACGCACTTTCGCCCGTGGTGCTAGTTACGTTAGTGTGCTTGTGTAGCGCAAGCGAAGGGATCGGGACCAGACAGCGGAAGAACGCTGCGGGCCCTTTGCTTGGTTTTGAGGTATGAAAGAACAGTCTTGGAGTCGGGACAAATGGCATTGAAACTCGCCCGCGTGGCTGCGGGCCTGTGTCTGGCAGCATTGGCAACCACCGCAACTGCACAGGAAACGTCGAACAACCGGGTTGCGGCCAAGGTCGATTGGAGCGTTTTCGAGGGCAATGACCCCAACGAATGCTGGGGGGTTTCCGCACCGAAGGAGACCGTGAACACCCGCGACGGCCGGGTCGTGGCGGTGCGCCGCAGCGAGATCCAGCTGTTTGTCACCTTCCGCAGCAGCGATGCGCCAAAGGGCGAGGTGAGCTTTACCGGCGGCTATCCGTTTGCACCGGGATCCACCGTAAACATGGCAATCGGCGATTCCGAGTTTGAGCTGTTCACCGAAGGCGAATGGGCCTGGCCGGCAACCCCTGCGGATGATGCCAAGATCGTTACCGCCATGAAGCGCGGTGCTGATGCGGTGCTGACCGCGCGGTCGGCGCGGGGCACCCAAACCAAGGATACCTTCTCTCTGCTGGGGTTCACCGCGGCGGTGGAAGACGCGGAAAAGCGCTGCAGCAAGTAAGCCGCGCTAGATGTGCAGACAGGGCAAACCCCGGCCAGCGCCGGGGTTTTCTTGTTTAAGACCGGAGCGGCGCATAAAATGAGGCAGGAGGTACCAGCCATGCTGCGCTACGTTATTTCTTTTCTTTTGCTGGCGGCGACACCCGGATTTGCCGATCCCGCGATGGAGTGCGGCGATGCCGGCTCTCAGGTGGAAATCGGCGAATGTGTTGCCGACGACGAGGAGCGCGTGGAAGCCGCATTGGCCACGGCTTTGCGTTTTGCGCTGGATGCCGCTGCAGAACTGGACAACGTCACTGAACGGGTTGTTGCGGTTCCGGCGCTTGAGGCAGGGCAAAAGGCCTGGGAAGCCTACCGTGAGGAACATTGCGCCTTTGTCGGAGCAACATACGGCGGCGGATCAGGAACAGGCATTGCAATCCGCTCCTGCTGGACATCACTTGGCCGTGCCAGGGTTGATGAGCTGATGCGCTACGCCCGGTAGCAGGCTCTGCCGGCATTTTCACAGGATTCCTTTTGATCTCCGTTCGAAATCCTATATAGAGCCGCATCCGCTCTCCATGACCCGAGGCTTTTGCCATGACCGCCAGCGCGCCGATCACCCAGGACGTTATGACCCTGCCCCGCAAGGAGCCCGAGGGCGGCAAGATCAATCTTGTCGGCCTGACCCGCGAGCGGATGCGCGAAGTGCTGATCGAGCATGGAACGCCGGAAAAGCAGGCCAAAATGCGGGTCGGCCAGATCTGGCAGTGGATCTATCAATGGGGCAAGCGCGACTTTGGCGATATGACCAACCTGGCCAAGGCCTATCGCGCGCAGCTGGCGGAGACGTTTGAGATCCGCATCCCAGAAGTGGTGAGCAAGCAGGTGTCGACCGACGGCACCCGCAAGTATCTGGTGCGGATCAACGGCGGTCACGAGGTCGAGGTGGTCTACATCCCCGAGGATGACCGCGGCACCCTGTGCATTTCCTCCCAGGTGGGCTGCACCCTGACCTGCTCCTTCTGCCACACCGGCACCCAGAAGCTGGTGCGCAACCTGACCCCGGCTGAAATCGTCGGCCAGGTGATGATGGCGCGTGACGATCTGGAGGAATGGCCGGTGCCGGGCGCACCGAAGGATGAGACGCGGCTGCTGTCGAACATCGTGCTGATGGGCATGGGTGAACCGCTTTATAACTTCGACAACGTGCGCGACGCGATGAAGATCGCGATGGATCCGGAAGGCATTTCTCTCAGCCGCCGCCGGATCACCCTGTCGACCTCCGGCGTGGTGCCGGAAATCGCCCGGACAGCCGACGAAATCGGCTGCCTGCTGGCGATTTCATTCCATGCCACCACCAACGAAACCCGCGACGTGCTGGTGCCGATCAACAAGCGCTGGAACATCGACGAGCTGCTGCAGGCGCTGGCGGATTATCCGAAAGCATCCAACTCTGAGCGGATCACTTTTGAATACGTGATGCTGGACGGGGTGAACGACTCGGACGAGGACGCGCACCGGCTGCTCGACCACATCAAGCGCTACAACATCCCGGCCAAGATCAACCTGATCCCCTTCAACGAATGGCCGGGCGCGCCCTACAAACGGTCCTCCAACAACCGCATCCGGGCCTTTGCCAATATCATCTATCAGGCGGGCTATGCCTCGCCGATCCGCAAGACCCGCGGCGATGACATCATGGCCGCCTGCGGGCAGCTGAAATCGGCAACCGAACGCGCCCGCAAGAGCCGCAAGCAGATTGAGGCTGAAGCCGGTATGAAATGACCTGGCTCAGCTATCCGCCGGCTTGCCGGTAAATCTTCAGATCAGGCCGCCGCGGGCGGCCTTTTTTGTTTGCGCAGCGCGGGACCAATCCCATCCCGCTGGTTCCGTCGCCCCAATTTTTCCCAATTCCAGCTCAATTTCCGCCGATTCCTGCAGACAGTTTCCAAATTGCGGACAGTCAATTTCAAAAGGAATCAGAGGATGTCCCCGATGGAACAGAATACAGCCATGATCGAAGCTGGCGTGCTGGAACTGGTGCGCAGCGAACGCGAAAAAGCGCTGAGCCCGCGGGAATGGAAATTCCGCCTGCGCGGGTACGGTTATGCGGTGAAAACCGTAGGCGGCGCCCAGATTCTGACCCGGCTGACCACAGGTGCGGCCCTGGGGAAACTGCCGCCGGAATTCAGCTGAACCCGGCAGCAGCAGACGGATTGCCCTGTCTTAGCATTCGCGGCCCGGCAGGCTGTCGCGCGGCGGTGCGGGCTCCCAGTTTTCAATGATCTCCACCGCTTCCTGGGCGGTGTCGACCACACGAAACAGGTCCAGATCCTGATCGGAAATGGTGCCGGCATCGGCCAGCGCCTCCCAATTGACGATCTTGTTCCAGAAATCCTTGCCGAACAGCAGGAACGGCACCCGCTCCATGCGGCCGGTCTGGATCAAGGTCAGGCTCTCGAACAGCTCATCCAGGGTGCCAAAGCCGCCCGGGAAAACGGTAATCGCCCGCGCCCGCATCAGGAAATGCATCTTGCGGATCGCAAAATAGTGGAAGTTGAAGCTGAGATCCGGCGTCACATAGCCGTTGGGCGCCTGCTCATGCGGCAGCACTATTGACAGGCCGACAGAATGGCCGCCGGCATCCTGTGCGCCACGGTTGCCCGCCTCCATCACACCCGGTCCGCCACCCGTGACCACGACGTTATGGCGGCCGCCGCTCTCCTTGGACTTTTCGGTCATCAACCGGGCAAACTCACGCGCTTCATCGTAGAAATGCGACAGATCGGCCAGCGTCTGGGTGCGTGCCTTGTCCTTATGCGCAGGATCCGGAATGCGGGCGCCGCCGAACATCACGATGGTGCTTTCGATGCCATGCTCGTTCAGCATCAGCTCCGGCTTCAACAGCTCCAGCTGCAGGCGCACCGGGCGCAATTCATCCCGGCACAAAAACTCGTCATCCGCAAAGGCCAGCCGGTAGGCAGGCGCCTGGGTCTGCGGCGTGGCAGGCACATGTTCGGCCCGGTCCCGGTCGGAATGTGCGTCGCGGAAACGGCTGTGGCGATCTTCGGTCATTGGCAATCCAGGTAAGAAATAACAGGACTTCCTTTGTAACCCTCCTTGGCCGTTAGCGCCAATCAAGAAAGCAGGAAACGCGCCGTTCCGCTTGCACCCCGTCCCGGCGCGGCTAAGGTTCCGGCCAGGCAGGCAGGGAGGAATGCGCATGGACTGGCAGGGTGAAATCGAAGCGGCGGCAAAGCGCATCCGCCCTCACGTGCAGCAAACCCCGGTGATGCAGACCTGCGGGTTCGGGCTGGACTACCCGGTTGAACTGAAGCTGGAGCACATGCAGCACACCGGCAGCTTCAAGGCCCGCGGTGCCTTTAACACACTGCTGAGCCAGGAGGTGCCCGCCGCCGGTCTGGTTGCAGCATCCGGCGGAAATCACGGGGCAGCCGTTGCACATGCCGCGCATCAGCTGGGCCATAAAGCGCGCATCTATGTGCCCGAGATGGCAGGCCCCGCCAAGATTTCCCTGATCGAACGCACCGGCGCCGATCTGCAAGTGGTATCCGGCGCCTATGCCAATGCGCTGGAAATGGCGCAGGCATACGAGCAAGAGACTGGCGCCATGCAGGTCCATGCCTATGACGCGCCTGCCACCGTGGCGGGCCAAGGGACCTGTTTTGCCGAGTGGCAGGCACAGGGGCTGAAAGCCAATACCCTGCTGATTGCAGTAGGCGGCGGCGGGTTGATCAGCGGTGCGTTGGCCTGGCTCCAAGGCGCGCGCAAAATCGTCGCGGTAGAGCCAGAGACTTCCTGTGCACTGAACGCAGCGCTTGCGGCCGGGCAGCCGATGGATGTCGAGGTCTCAGGTGTGGCAGCCAACGCGCTAGGGGCAAAACGCATCGGCAGCATCTGCTTTGAACTGGCCGCGGTGCAGGGTGTCACATCCCTCACCGTGCCAGACAACGCTATCACCCAGGCCCAGACAGCGCTCTGGCGCGAACGGCGGATCCTGGTGGAGCCCGCAGGCGCCACCGCGCTGGCGGCGCTTATGGGCGGCGCTTACCGTCCTGCCGCTGGAGAGCGTGTGGCAGTGCTGATCTGCGGCGGCAACATTGCACCGGATCCGCTGGGATAACCCTTGCAGCAATCCGCAGGCAGCCCTATCGCAATAACATGTCCGCAACCATCGCCGATACAATCTATCTGAGCCTGAGCGAGCGCATCATCACCGGTGCTCTTCCGGCAGGCGAAAAGCTGCGCCAGGATCATATCGCGCGCGAGTTCGAAGCCAGCCATGTGCCGGTGCGCGAGGCGCTGTTGCGGCTGGAGGCACACGGGCTGGCGGTGTCAGAACCGCGGCGCGGCACACGGGTCAGCGCATTGAACCCCGCCGAGATCCGCGAAGTGATAGAGATGCGGGTGGCGCTGGAGGTTCTGGCCCTGACCCATGCCTTTCCCCGGCTAACCGCCGAGGACATCGAAGCCGCCAACGCTGCCCGCCTGGCCTGCGATGCCGCCGAGGACATGGCCAGCTGGGAACGGCTGAACCGCGCCTTTCACCGGGTGATACTGACACCCTGCGCAATGCCGCGGCTGCTGGCCTCGATCGACGATCTGCATATTGCCGCTGCCCGGCATCTGTTCGCCAATTGGCAGCATCAATGGAGCCGCAGGGTGGACGCCGATCACACCGCCATTGTCCAGGCGATGGCGCGGCGCGATGCTGCCGGAGCCTGCGAGATCCTGCGCCGCCACCTGCGACGGGTGCGCTGACCGGCTGGAACCCGGCGAAACGCCGTCAGGGGCGGCAATTTGGACGCAATCCGGACATGACCTGCGGGCAGTTTGCCGGTATGAAGCTCCGAATCTAACCGATGCCGGAGGAACATCCATGTCCAACGCCCAGCTGGAAGCAGCAATCGAAGCCGCCTGGGAGGCGCGCGACACCATCACCCCCGCCACCACCGGCGAACAGCGTGAAGCGATCGAAGACACCCTGAACGCGCTTGACTCAGGCAAGCTGCGGGTGGCCGAGAAACTGGAGAACGGCGACTGGCATGTGAACCAGTGGGCCAAGAAGGCCGTGCTGCTGGGCTTCCGCATCAAGGACATGGAAATCCACGAAGGCGGCCCGCAGGCCGGCGGCTGGTGGGACAAGGTCGACAGCAAGTTCAACGGCTGGGGCGAAGCTGACTGGAAATCCGCAGGCTTCCGCGCGGTGCCGAACTGCGTGGTCCGCAAATCCGCCTACATCGCGCCCGGCGCGGTGCTGATGCCCTCTTTCGTGAACCTCGGCGCCTATGTCGACGAAGGCACCATGGTGGACACCTGGGCCACCGTCGGCTCCTGCGCCCAGATTGGCAAGAACGTGCACCTGTCGGGCGGCGTCGGCATCGGCGGCGTGCTGGAGCCGATGCAGGCCGGCCCGACCATCATCGAGGACAACTGCTTCATCGGTGCCCGTTCCGAGGTAGTCGAAGGCTGCATCGTGCGCGAAGGCTCGGTTCTGGGTATGGGCGTGTTCATCGGCAAGTCGACCAAGATCGTCGACCGCGAGACCGGCGAAGTGATGTACGGCGAAGTGCCACCCTACTCTGTTGTTGTTGCAGGTTCGATGCCGTCTAAGAACAACGTCAGCCTCTACTGCGCGGTGATCGTGAAGCGCGTTGATGAGAAGACCCGCTCCAAGACCGGCATCAACGAGCTGCTGCGCGACTGACCCGCAACGCAAGTCTGAAGCAAAGAACGCGCCTCTTGCGGGGCGCGTTTTCTTTTGTCTCCAGCGGCCGGCCGCTTGCCCCCTAAGTGCAAACCCCTTGCCGCGCAATAAACATGGCGCTAATGATATTACATCTACACATAAGAGAGTCAGATGCAGACCATTTTCGCCCAGCGCGCCCGCCTGCCCAAAGGATGGGCCGAAAACCTCCGGCTGACGGTAGACAACGGCCGGATTGCCTCAGTGGAAACCGGTGCCCAACCGCAAGCTGGGGACGCGCAGGCAGACGTGCTTCTGCCGTCGCTGGGTAATCTGCACTCCCACAGTTTCCAGCGTGCCATGGCCGGAATGACCGAGTACCGAGCCGCCGGTAAGGACAGCTTCTGGACTTGGCGCGAGCTGATGTACCGCTTTATGGACCGCATCACGCCTGAGCAGTACGAGGCCATTGCCGCGCTGGTGTTCATGGAGATGCTGGAGGCCGGTTACGCATCTGTCGGCGAGTTTCACTACGTCCACCACCAACCCGGCGGTGCGCATTTTGCGTCGGTTACAGAGCTGAGCGAGCGGGTATTTGCTGCCGCCAGCCAGACAGGTATCGGCCTTACTCATCTGCCGGTGCTTTACACCTTCGGCGGTGCCGAAAAACAGGCTCTGAACGGGGGGCAGCAGCGGTTTGGCAACTCGGTTGGCGCGTTTTCCGAACTGGTTGGACGCGCCCGGGACATTGCCGCGCGGGACCTGCCCCAGGATGCATGTGTCGGTATCGCACCGCATTCGCTGCGCGCCACATGCCCGGAGGATCTGGCCGAGGTGCTGCAGATCCAGAACGGGCTGCCGGTGCACATCCACATCTCCGAGCAGCCCAAGGAAGTGGCCGACATCAGCGCCTGGCTGGGCGCGCGGCCTGTTGAATGGCTGCTGGAAAACACAGCCGTTGATGGCAAATGGTGTCTGATCCACGCCACTCATATGACCAGCGCCGAGACAATCGGAATGGCGCGATCCGGTGCTGTTGCGGGTCTCTGCCCGATCACCGAGGCCAACCTGGGCGACGGACCGTTCAACGGGGTCGAATACCTGGCGCATGATGGCGCATTTGGGATCGGATCAGACTCCAATGTGCGGATATCGCTGCCGGAGGAGTTGCGCACGCTGGAGTATTCCCAGCGCCTGCGGGACCTGGCGCGCAATGTACTGGTGCCAGGTGAGGGCTCGGTGGGAGAGACCTTGTACTTGGGCGCGGCGAAAGGCGGCGCTCAGGCACTCGGGCGCCATGCCGGGCGGATTGAGGAAGGCGCGCTGGCTGATCTGGTGGCAATAGACGGTGGCGTGCCGGCTCTTTGCGCACTGAAACCAGAACAACTGCTGGACGGTCTCTGCTTTGCGGCAGGCGATGACATCGTCACGGATGTCTGGAGCGCTGGCCGCCATGTGGTTCAGCAAGGCCGCCATATCGCACGGGACAGCGTGGTTGCAGGCTACAAGACAGCAATCAAGGAACTGCTGAACAGTCTCTAAGCACACAATATCCGCACTTGGACAACGGTGCCGCCGCCGGTGACCACCGCGGCGCCGGCGCCTTGTGTAACAACCCCTTCGCCCGGACCAAGCCGGCCTGTGCCTGCCGCCTCCAGGCCGCCTGAGACCACAAACAGAACGCGCAGCCCTTCGGTCTCCGGCACCGGGCCGTCAGCGAGAATACTGGGCTCTGCCGTCACCAGTACCGGATCATATATCACATTGAAGGCCTTGCAGGGCCCATCGCGCAACTGGCAGCCCAGCGCTGCTTCGCCATCAAAACACAGCGGATCGAGCGGCCGGGCTTCCACCCGTGCGGTTTCATTCGACAGGGTGTGTCCGGCCCCTTCGACGACGCAATGGATACGGGCGAGGCCCGGGAATGAGGAAAACGGGCCGTCCCGGGTGATGTCCGCCAAGCTCAGGCGCCAAACCAGCTCTCCACCTTCAGCATGAGACGCCAGTTCGCGGGTCACGCCGCCGCCGTTCTTCCACGGAACAGGCTGGGCAGTCAGGGCAGAGAAGCGCATTGCAGAATCCTTGCAGAGGGTATTTCAGCACAGGCATAAAACCCGGATGCCTGGAACTGCAAGGTTTCCATTTCCCGCTCACCCGGCCCGTGCCGCCCGCGCAATTTGATTGACCATCCCCCTGCCCCGGCGCTATGGCGGCGCCATGGAAAAGAAGAAACCCTCCCGCCAGCAAGTCTATACCCTGCTTGTCCAGATCGGACGCAAGGAAGGAGACGGCCTGCCCGATGGCGCCACCGGTGCTGCGCTGATGATCTATGCGTCTGGCATTGATGAAGCTGAGGCGGTGCGGGAAACCGTGGCGATCCTTAAACAGGCCGACACCGCACCGCTGGATGTGACCGGATATGGCACCCTGGAAGAGCGCGAGGCCGAAGGCCATGAAATCGGGGACGAAGAACGTGATCTGATGCAGCGGGCGCTGGAGGAAAACGCAGTGATTGTCGCTCAGATGACCCCATTCTTCGACGGCGAAGAGCCGGTTTTCCACTAGCAGAAGACGTCAGTTCTGACTGCCGAACCATTTGCGGTATAGGGCGTCATAGCTGCCGTCCTCCTGCATCGTCAGAAGCACCTGATTCACATCCTCTACCAGCGGTGATCCGGCCGGGAAGACCAGCCCGTAGTTTTCGCGCAAAAACGGCTGACCGATGGTCTGCCCGTACTTATGCCCGCCCTGCTGCTCGTAGAATTTCAGCACCGGCGCATCAAAGACCACCGCCTTGATCTCAGACGCCTCAAACGCGGCGAGCATACCTTCCAGGCCTTCAAAGGCGGCATAATCGATCTCACGCCGGTCGAGGAAACCCGCAGCGGTGGAGCCGCCAATGGTGCCGACAGATCTGCCGTAGAGGTCATTAACAGAGTTCACGGAGCCGCTGATGGCTTCCACCGTCATCACTGCCGTGATCTTGGCAACAAAAATGGAGACGATGAAGAGCGAGGAGATCACCAGCAGAACGCCGAACATGCGGCCAATGGGCGTGCGCGGCACCCGTTCCTCAAATCCGCCGTTCACCACCAGGTTCAATGCCCACCAGAAAGACGGAAACCAAGCCTCCTTCAGCGGGCGGTCGAAGTAGGGTTGGGCGCGGCGTTCAAACGCCCACATCATCATGCCGCCCCCGAACAGCAGCAGAAAGGCGATGCCGATGGCGGCGGCCAGGTCCCAGGACAGCAGCGCCCGCAACAGAGACGGCTCGCGGATATCATCGGCCTGCACCATGATCTGAAGGCCGCTTTCGAAGATCGGATGGCTGAAATCCATCTGGATCTCACGGGAGGCCGTGATCGAGATATTGGCCGCTGCCAGATCCGCCTCGCCGTTGCGGACACCGTCCAGCATCTCTGCAAAACTGCCGGTGCGGTTGATGCGGTACTCCAAATCCAGCCGCTCAGCCAGGATCTTGAACAGTTCCAGCGAAAATCCGGTGTCGCCACCCTCTTCGACCATGGAGAACGGCGGGCGGGTCACGGTGTTGACCGTCAGAACCTGCGCAGAGAGCATTTGCCCCCAAAGCATGAAAAGGGCAGCGGTGATCAGGCGGGAGTACAGCACGGAAACGCTCGGTTTGGCCTCTGACAGAGTTTCAACGTCCTTAGGCGGATCACGTTTTTCAAGCAAGCGCTTTGGCAACAGAGGCAGAATTGCCGCCGGAACTGTGTCCGGCAGGCAGCCGAAGCGGCAGTTTTGAGCTGTTTGGCCGCCGCTGCAGGTGAGGTGCTGTCCGTCGAGATCTTGCCAGTTTCATTGCCTGTGCTGTGAATTGCGCTGCGCCGCGATCCGGGCTAGGCCTGTGCCAACAGGAACCTGAGGAGCCAGACGATGCCGCCAACCGATCCCGCCCGCCTGACCGCCGACCTGATCCGCTGCCCGTCGGTCACGCCTGAGGAGGGCGGCGCATTGGTTCTGCTGGAAAAACTGCTGAGCCAGGCTGGTTTCACCTGTACGCGCGCCGACCGCGGCGAAGTCAGCAACCTGTTTGCCCGCTGGGGCGCCAAAGGCCACGCCAAAACCTTTGGCTTCAACGGCCACACCGATGTGGTGCCGCTGGGGGATGAAGCTGCCTGGACAATGCCTCCCTTTGGAGCCGAGGAGAAGGACGGCTTCATGTACGGCCGCGGCGCCACCGACATGAAGTCCGGGGTTGCCGCCTTTGCCGCGGCCGCTGTGGACCTCGTGCAGGACACCCCGCCGGATGGCGCCATCATCCTGACCATCACCGGCGACGAGGAAGGCGATGCCGTCGACGGAACCACCGCGCTTCTGGACTACATGGCAGATGCGGGCGAACAGATGTCTGTCTGCCTTGTGGGCGAGCCTACTTGCCCCAACGAGATGGGCGAGATGATCAAGATCGGCCGCCGGGGGTCGATGACCGCCTGGTTTACGGTCACCGGTGTGCAGGGGCATTCGGCCTATCCGCACCGGGCCAACAATCCGCTGAATGCAATGGCGCGGCTGATGGACCGGCTGGCAAGCCATGAGCTGGACAAGGGCACCGAGCATTTCGATGCCTCCACCCTGGCAGTGGTCACCATCGACACCGGCAATGCCGCAACCAATGTAATACCGGCGCAGGCGACTTCTGCGGTGAACATCCGCTTCAACGACGCCCATACAGGTGCCGGCCTCTCAGACTGGCTGCAAAGCGAGGCGGACAAAGTGGCTGCTGAATTCGGCGTTGATATCGGGATGAAGGTGAAGATCTCAGGAGAGAGCTTCATTACCCCGCCCGGGGCGCTCTCTGATCTGGTTTCAAAAGCGGTCGAAGCAGAAACCGGCCGCAAGCCTGAGCTGTCGACCACCGGCGGCACATCGGATGCACGCTTTGTGAAAAACCACTGCCCCGTGGTGGAATTCGGCCTGGTTGGCAAGACCATGCATCAGGTGGATGAGCGGGTCGAGGTCGCCCAGATCCATCAGCTCAAAGCCATCTATACCCGCATCCTGCAGGACTATTTCGCATGAGCCTGAGCATCTCGGTCACCGAGGATCTCAAAACATGCTTTGCCTTGCGCCACCGTGTGTTTGTCGAGGAGCAAGGTGTGCCGGTGGAGGAGGAGCAGGACGACCTGGACGCCTCCGCCACTCATCTTCTGGCGCTGCAGGACAGTGTCCCGGTTGGGACGGCGCGGATTGTGTTCAATGGGAACACTGCCAAGATCGGCCGGGTTTGCGTGCTGTCCTCTACCCGCGGCACCGGGCTTGGCGCCAAGCTGATTGAGGCTGCAGTGGATACCGCACGGGCACATCCCGGCGTAACCAAGGCCAAGCTTGGCGCGCAGATCCATGCGCTCGGGTTCTATGAAAAGCTTGGCTTCATCGCCTTTGGCCCGGTCTATGACGATGCCGGCATCGACCATCGGGACATGGTGCGTGATTTCACGTGAAACGCACCCTGATCATCATGATCAAGGAACCGCGCCCCGGACGGGTCAAGACACGTCTGGGCCGCGATATCGGCGTGATCCCGGCCACCTGGTGGTTCCGCCATCAGTCCGCCCGGCTGATCCTGTCCCTGCGGGATCCGCGCTGGCAGATTGTGCTGGCGGTGGCGCCGGACCTGGCAGTGCGCTCCAAGGTCTGGCCTGCTGATTTGCCGCGCTGGCCGCAAGGGCAAGGCGATCTGGGCGCACGCATGAAGCGGATGCTTCAATCCGCGACAGGCCATGTCTGCCTGATCGGTGCCGACATTCCCGGCATTACCCGCAGCCATATCTCTCGTGCGTTCTCGGCCCTCGGCAATCACGACGCAGTCTTCGGCCCGGCAGCGGATGGGGGTTACTGGTTAGCGGGCGCTAAATATCCGTCCCGCCTGCCGCAAGACATGTTCGAGGATGTCCGCTGGTCCAGTGTACATGCACTGGCCGACACGCTGCAGACTCTGCCTGGCTGGCGCATCGCGCTGACCGATACCCTGCAGGATGTCGACACCGCCGCGGATCTGCCGCGGCGCTGACGCTTCGCTTTTCACCATGACGCCGCCCCCGCGCCATGTTACGCGGGAAGTATGAGCCGCATTCCCTCCAAGGCCGAAATCCTCGACTGGATCTCCGCCAACCCGACCCACACCTCCAAGCGCGACATTGCCAAGGCCTTTGGCATCAAAGGCGCCGACCGCATCGACCTCAAGCGCATCCTGAAGGAGCTGGAGGCCGAAGGGCATTTGCAGAAGCGTAAGAAGACCTACCGTGACCCGGACCAGCTGCCGCCGGTAACGGTCCTGCAGGTGAAGGCGCCGAATGAGGATGGCGACCTGTACGGACGTCCATTGGAATGGCACGGCGAGGGTGTGGAACCCATTATTCTGATCCTGACCAAACCCTCGGACCCGGCACTGGGAGAGGGCGACAAGATCCTGGCCAAGCTGCAGATGGTTCCGGATCAGGACCACAATTACGAGGCCCGCCTGATCCGCCGCATCGGAACCAACCCCAAGCGGGTCCTGGGTATCTTCCGCAAAGGATCCGAGGGCGGGCGGATCGTGCCGATCGACAAGGCGGCGTCGAATGAGTGGATGGTGGCGCAAGACGCCGTCAATGGTGCCCGGGACGGCGAACTGGTCGAAGCCGAGCAGGCCGGTCCCAAGGGCCGCATGGGCCTGCCGCGCGCGCGCGTCGTGGAACGGCTGGGCGACCCGACGGCGCCCAAGGCCGTGTCGCTCATTGCCATACACCAGCACGGCATTCCAGACCATTTCCCCGATCCGGTGATGGCAGAGGCTGATGCCGCCAAACCCGTGGGCCTGAAGGGCCGCGAGGACCTGCGCGAACTTCCGCTGGTCACCATTGACCCTGCAGATGCGCGCGACCATGACGACGCCTGCTATGCCCATGCCGATGATGACCCGAAGAACCCCGGCGGTCATGTGATCTGGGTGGCGATTGCAGATGTCGCTGCCTACGTGCGCCCAGGTTCAGCACTGGACCGCGAGGCGAAGAAGCGCGGCAACTCCAGCTATTTCCCCGACCGGGTGGTGCCAATGCTGCCGGACCGGCTGTCTGGCGATCTGTGCTCCTTGCACGAAGGCGTGCCGCGGGCCTGTATCGCCGTTCGGATGCAGGTGGACGCCGAGGGCAACAAGATTGCCCACACATTCGTGCGCGGGCTGATGCAGTCTGTCGCTTCGCTCAACTACGCCGAGGTGCAAGAGGCGCAGGACGGCAATGCAAACGACAGAACCGCACCGCTGCTGGACGATGTCATCAAACCCTTGTTTGCTGCATACAAGGCTCTAACAAAGGCCCGGGCCGCACGTGAGCCGCTGGACCTGGACCTGCCGGAACGCAAGATCGTGCTGGATGACGAAGGTAATGTCACCTCGGTCGCCTTCCGCGACCGGCTGGATGCGCACAAGCTGATCGAGGAGTTCATGATCCTCGCCAATGTGGCCGCAGCCGAAACGCTGATCAAAAAACGTTCGCCGCTGTTGTTCCGGGTGCACGAGGAACCGGCACAGGAGAAACTGGAAAGCCTGCGTGAAACTGCGCAGGCAGCGGGCCTCAGCCTGGCCAAGGGTCAGGTTCTGCAGACCCGGCACCTGAATGCGCTGCTGAACCAGGCCGCGGGAACGGATGACGCGGAGCTGATCAACATCTCCACACTCCGCTCGATGCAGCAGGCCTACTACAACCCGGAAAACTTCGGGCATTTCGGCCTGGCGCTCAGAAACTACGCGCATTTCACCTCGCCGATCCGCCGTTACGCTGACCTGATCGTGCACCGCTCGCTGATCTCCTCGCACGGCTGGGGGGATGACGGGCTCGATGAGGCTCAGATCGAGCGGCTGGAAGACACTGCCACCCATATTTCCGACACCGAGCGGCGCTCGATGATTGCGGAGCGGGACACCACCGACCGCTATTTGGCCTCCTACCTCAGTGAGCGTGTGGGCAATGAATTCGAAGGCCGGATCAGCGGCATTGCCCGCTTTGGCGCCTTTGTGAAGCTGGACGAGACCGGCGCCGACGGCTTGGTGCCGGTACGCTCCATCGGGCGGGAGTTCTTCCATTTTGACGCTCAGTCCGGAACGCTGACCGGAGCTGACACTGGTATGACCCTGGCCATAGGTCAGCGGGTAACCGTGCGGCTGACCCAGGCGGCGCCTGTCACCGGCGGGCTGGAGCTGGAACTGCTGGCGCTGGAAGAGGTCCCGATGCCCGCTGGCGGAGGCCAGCGCGGCCGCCGCAGCCCGGCAGGACGCACAGTGAAGCGGAAGGCGGCCAAGTCCAAGCACAAGGCTGCCAAGGTGAAGCGTAAAGTGGAGCGCAAGCGGCGCAAATAGAGTCTGCCCTGATGGGGCAGACCTGACCGGGTCTACGCCGGGATATCCAGCGGTGCGCGGATCTTGCAGGTCAGCGCCCGCTTGATCAGCCAGCCGTGACGCAGCGGCTCAACGTCCTGCGGGTCGTCAAACAGCACGGCGCGGGTCCCCTCAAACCGGTCCCAGGCAGGGAATGCCGATGCAAACTCCGGAATCAAGCGGCTTTGGCAATGCACAAAGAGCGCAAAGCGCGCGCCCTTCGGCACCCCCAGCCGGACGGTGGAACCCGTCTTGGTCTCAGGCGTAACGTAAGACGGCTGTCCCCAGCGGAGCACTTCCTCCACCCGCCCGGCCTCTGGCGTTGCGGCAGCGATCTCAAACACCAGCTGGCGGAGCCGCAGCAGCCCTTCCCGCGCCAGCGGATCAGAGATCGCAAAGGCGGCCTCGATCTCTGGAGAAGCAAAGGCAGTCGTCATGGCAGAGGCACCGTTTCGAACACACGGCTCAGATAAGCACACAGAACCTTGTCATCCCGCAAGCGTTTGCTGACGACTGAGGCCTCAGAAGTGTGCAGCATGGAGGCCAGGAACGGCGCGACGCTCAGGTCCGCTGAGGTAATCTGCTCGCCCATCAGGAACGGGCTGCCCGCGGCGAGTGCGGCAATCGGTTCCAAATCCTGTTCAAGCCGGTGCATACGCTCCGCTTCACTAAAACGGGCGAGGCCCTGCCACTGCAGCCCGTTCTGGATTTCCTTCCTGACTGGAGCGCTGATCTCTTCGCGCATGGGTTCGGGAACGGGCTGGAAGATCTGATCCCGAACCTCGGGCCATACCGTATCGTCATTCCAGCGCATTTGCAGAAGGTGCAGACCCATGTGGTATTCCGCCAGCCGGACCCAGGCGCGGGCGTGGGCGCGCTCTGTGGTGTTCAGACCTGCGTCGAAATCGGCCCCCTGCTCTTCAAGCCAGTCGCGGATGCCGTCACTGTCGGCGATCTGTCCGTCAGGCGTCGCAAGAACCGGCAGCTTCCGGTGCGGCATTTCGGTTGGGTCCAGCATGTCGCTGCGCTGCCAGGGCTGGCCGGACAGCTCCAGCATCAAGGCGGATTTGATGCAGAAGGGGCTCATGCTGAACAAACCGAATCCGCTGGGGAATGTGAGGAGGGAAAGCATTGCTAAAATCCTGTTTGTTGTGTTTGCTCTCCTTTCTCTACGCCCGCCTAATGACAATTAATGTCATTAGCGCATAGGATGATCAGGCATGTCCCGAACTCACCGCCTCTTCCAGCTGATGCAGGCCCTGCGCCTAGGGCCAGGCCCGCATACCGCGGCGCGGCTGGGGGAGGAACTGGGCGTGTCGGCCCGCAGCATTCATCGCGATATCGCCACCCTCCGCGAGATGGGCGCTGTGATCGATGGCGAGGCGGGATACGGATTTACCCTGATTGAAGACAATGCACTGCCGCCGATGGGTTTTCGCGACACCGAACTGGAAGCGCTGGTTCTAGGTCTGCGCGAGGTAGAGCTGATCGGCGACCCTGAATTGGCCACTGCGGCCTCTGAAGCGTTGCGCAAGCTGCAGGCGCGGCTTCCGCCAAGGCAGGCACACCGGCTGCGCCACGCGGTGCTAGCACCTTACCGGTTTGAGCGCCCGATTCCGCCAGCAATATCGGCGCAGGATCTGCGCCAGGCTGCCTGGGACGAGGTTGAGGTGCGTTTCGGTTATACAGACGGGTATGGCGCGGTCACCGAACGGCAGGTGAAACCGCTGAGTGTGGTTTATTTCGACCGCTCGACAGTGCTGATCGCCTGGTGCTGCCTGCGCCAGGCGGTGCGGGTGTTCCGGCTGGACCGGATGCGCGGCCTGGAAGTGACAGATCAAAGCTTCCGTCCGCACCGGGTGCCGATGCTGCGGGACGCCCTGGAACAGCTGCGCCAGGAACACGGGCAGGAACAGCGGCAATAGGGATAGCAGGCGGCGCCCCGCACACGCCGTGACTGGCCTCTTTACCCGGACCGCGCTGCCGCTAGACTGGGGCTGAGCAGTGAATAACGAGGTGCATCATGCGCAAATGGGTTGCCGTGTCACTGGTGGCAGGCGGAGCAATGGCGGCAGAAGCCGCACCAAACAAGTCCCTGAGTGCCGGCGAGCAGCCAGGGGCCGTAACGCAGGAGGGGCAGGATGAAGGCTATCGGCTGGCGTCTGCCACATCCTTGAGACCTGCAGCCAGGCCAGCCGCGCTCCAGCAAGCCGCGGTTGAACAGGCTGCAGCTGAAGTCAGCTTCAAAAACTGGATCACGGAATTCAAAGACCGCGCAGGGACACAAGGGATCAGCGCGCCGGTGCTGGACAGTGCCTTTGACGGTGTGAGCTATGACCCCGAAGTGATCCGCCGCGACCGCAACCAGTCGGAGTTCACCAAGACGATCTGGGACTACCTGGACAGCGCGGCTTCGGACTTGCGTGTGAAAAACGGCAAGGCGGCGCTGCGCGATCAGCTGGCACGGCTGGATCAGATCGAGGCCAAATACGGCGTCGAAAAAGAGATTGTGGTTGCAATCTGGGGGCTTGAAAGCAGCTTTGGAACATTCCGCGGCAAGATGGATGTGATCCGGTCCCTTGCAACCCTGGCCTTTGACGGGCGGCGCGGCGCGTTCTTTGAAGGGCAGCTGGTTGCCGCGCTGAAGATCCTGCAGGCAGGCGATGTTGCCGCCCGCAAGATGACCGGCAGCTGGGCCGGGGCGATGGGGCATACCCAGTTCATCCCTACGTCCTATCTGGACTATGCGGTGGATTTCACCGGTGACGGCAAGCGGGATATCTGGTCGGACAACCCGGCAGATGCGCTGGCGTCTACTGCCGCGTATCTGAAGCAATTCGGCTGGGTGAAGGGCCAGCCTTGGGGGGTGGAAGTGACCCTGCCCAAAGGGTTTGACTACACCTTGGCTGATCGCGACATTGAGAAAACGCCCTCAGACTGGGCGGCGCTGGGCATCAAAGGGCTCGATGGGCGTTCGGTGAAGGATCACGGGCCTGCCTCAATCCTGCTGCCTGCAGGCAGCGAGGGCGCGGCCTTTATGATCTTCCAAAACTTCGCTGTGCTGGAGCGCTACAACACAGCGGATGCCTATGTGATCGGGGTCGGGCATTTGGCGGACCGGATCAAGGGCGGTGCGCCGATCAAGGCGAATTGGCCGCGCGGTGACCGGGCGCTGACACTGTCTGAACGGGAAGAGATGCAGGAGCGGCTGACAAGCGCCGGTTTCGACACAGACGGTATCGACGGCAAGATCGGTCCGAAAACCACTGGAGCAGTGCGCGCCTATCAAGTGGCAAACGGACTGACGCCGGATGGCTATGCCTCGCTGCATCTGTTGCAGCGGCTGCGGTAACAGCGGCGGAGCCGCCTTCCCCCGTCTTCAGACAGGGACCATTTGCACGCGAATTGGCATCAAAAAAGAAGGCCCCACACAGCGGGGCCTTCTTCTTGGAATGGTCTTTGCGGTGATCAGCTAGGAGACATCCCGCGCAGGCGCTCGGAGCGGCGGCGCAGCATTTCCACCGTCGCCAGAAGCATGATGGAGATAGCCACCAGGATCGTCGCAACTGCCAGGATCGTCGGCGAAATCTGCTCGCGCAGGCCGATGAACATCTGCCAGGGCAGAGTCTTTTGCCCGGCCGAGCCGACAAACAGCACCACAACCACTTCGTCGAAAGAAGTGATGAAGGCAAACAGACCGCCCGAAATCACCCCCGGCAAGATCAGCGGCATCTGCACCCGGAAGAAGGTGGTCACCGGATCGGCCCCCATGTTGGCCGCAGCACGGGTCAGCGAGCGGTCAAAGCCCACCAGCGTCGCCGTCACCGTGATGATCACGAAGGGGATGCCCAGTGCGGCATGCGCCAGAACCACGCCGATGTAGGTCCCCTGCAGGCCGATGCGGCTGTAGAAGAAGTACATGCCGGCCGCGGAGATGATCAGCGGAACAATCATCGGCGAGATCAGGATCGCCATGATCGCCCGGCGGAACGGCACATGCGGCTGGCTGAGGCCGATGGCGGCCAGCGTGCCGAAGGTGACCGAAACGATGGTGGCCATCGGCGCGATCTTCAGCGAGTTCCACATCGCAGACTGCCAGGAGTCATTGTTGAAGAAATCGCGGTAGTGCTTCAGCGAGTAGCCTTCCGGGTCCAGCCGCAGCATTTCCGGCGTGAAGGTGAAGAAGTCCTGCGCGTTGAAGCTGAGCGGGATAATCACCACGATCGGTGCGATCAGGAAGAAGAAGACCAGACCGCAGATCACCCGGAAAGTGTAGTGCCAGGTGCGCTGGCCGGCGGTCGCATAAGGAGGAAGTGCGCTCATATCGGTTATCCCAGCTTAACGTTGTCGATGCCGACGACCTTGTCGTAGACCCAGTACAGGAGCAGGACGACCGCCAGAAGAATGGCGCCCAGCGCCGCACCCAGGCCCCAGTTGCCGGACGTCGAGATGTGGTAGGCAATCAGGTTGGAGATAAAGGTGCCTTTAGTGCCGCCGACCAGAGCCGGGGTGATGTAGTAGCCCACAGCCAGGATGAAGACGAGGATCGAGCCGGCACCGATGCCCGGCACGGTCTGAGGGAAGTAGACCCGCCAGAAGGCGGTCCAGTCGGTGGCGCCCAGCGATTTGGCGGCGCGCAGGTAGGACGGGTTGATGGTCTGCATCACCGAGTACATTGGCAGGATCATGAACGGAAGCAGGATGTGCGTCATCGCGATGATGGTGCCGAGCTCGTTGTTGATCAGAACCAATCGGTTGGCATCATCCACCAGCCCGATCCATACCAGCGTGTCATTGATCACGCCCTGCTGCTGCAGCAGGATCTTCCAGGCGGAGGTCCGCACCAGGAGAGAGGTCCAGAAGGGCAGCAGAACCAGGATCAGCAACAGGTTTGCCTTGCGTGCAGGCAGGTTGGCCAGGATCCAAGCCACCGGATACCCAAGCACAATACAGCTGAAGGTGATGATCAGGGACATCCGCATCGTGCGGACCAGCATGGTGTTGTAGATCCGCTCATTCTCGGGGCGGATTTCCGGGCCTTCCGCGCCCAGCTGCATATCGACAGCATTCAGGAAGTAGCCAGAGGTGAAGGTGCCGGAATAGGTCTTGATGGTGCGCCACAGCTCAATGTCGCCCCAGCCGTCGTCAATGCCGATAAGCTTTTCCCGGAACGGGCCGTCAGTAGCGAGATCCCATTTCTTGACCTTGCGCCCGGACTTGCGGAACACAGAAGACAGCCCCGGGTTTTCATAGTTCAGGCGCTTTGCGACCTTGGTATGGGTTTTCTGTTCGGCGGCGACCTGGAGGTCAGCAGCCATTGCAGCAAACACGGCCTCATTAGGCAACTGGCCTGACGCCGGATCCCAATCTGCCAGCGCTTCTACCGTTTGGGGCAGCGTGTCCTGGACGATCCGGTTCTCCACCGAGCGGAACAGCATGTCGGCCACTGGCAGGATGAATGTCACAAGGATGAACAGCAGAAGCGGCGCAATCAGCATCAGCGCGCGCAGTTTCTGCATCCGCAGTGCCCGCGCCAGGCTCCGCTTCAGCGGTGTGCCGTCCGCGGCCAGTACCGGGCCGGAGTGGCTAATGTCAGTCATAGGGTTCCCCGTCGGGTCTTTATTTTTTTGGGCAGGGGGCCTGAATGCAGCAGGCCCCCCGCGGTCTTGGAAAGGTCAGATTACTTGGCCAGCCATGCCTGGAACTTGGCGTTCAGGTCATCGCGGTTGTCCGCCCACCACTCGTAGTCATAGACGTGGACATTGGCGGAGTTTGCCGGGTCGGTCGGCATGTGCGGTGCCATGTCGATGCCCAGTTCGGCGTGCTTGCCAACCAGCGGTGCCGAGGAGGCACGGGCCGGGCCGTAGGAGATGTAGGCAGCCTGGTCAGCCAGACGCTGAGTGTCGGTGGCGAACTTCAGGAAGTCCATTACGCGGGCCTTGCGGTCCGCCGGCAGGCCTGCCGGAACAACCCAGCCGTCGAGGTCAAAGGACTGCATGTCCCAGAGCATGCCGATCGGCTGGCCCTGTTCGGCAATCGCCGAGAACAGGCGGCCGTTGAAGGTTGAGCCCATCACCACTTCGCCGTCAGCCAGCAGCTGCGGGGTTTCCGCGCCCGCGGTCCACCAGACCACTTGGTCTTTGATGGTGTCGAGTTTGGCCAGAGCCTGTTCAACACCTTCGTCGGTGCTCAGCACGTCGTAGATGTCATCCTTGGCCACGCCGTCGCAGTACAGTGCCCATTCCATGTTGTCGATCGGACGCTTTTGCAGCGAGCGCTTGCCCGGGTATTTCTCGGTGTCGAAGATTGCGCAGACAGTGTCCGGCGTGTCGATCAAGTCGGTGCGGTAACCGAAGGTGGTTGAATAGACGATCTGCGGAACGAAGCAGTCGCTGACGATCAGGTCGCCGAAGTCTTCGGACGCCGGGGTGCCATCGGGTGCAGCAGCCAGATCCTCGTCATGGTTGATCTCTTCCGCCAGGCCTTCGTCGCACAGGCGCATGGAGTCAGAGGCCACGGCATCCACCAGATCCCAGGTCACGTTGCCGGCTTCGTTCATGGCGCGGATTTTGGCCACAGCTTCGGCGGAGCTTTCGTCCCAGATCACCTTAACGTCGGGATTTGCAGCCAGATAGGGTTCCACATAGGCTTTTTGCTGGCTAGCCTGGTAGGCACCGCCCCAGGACACCAAAGTCAGCTCATTGGCCATTTCTTCGGCGAAGGCCGAAGGGGCGCAAAGGGCGGTGGTCATCGCCAGTGCAGACAGTTTGCTGAGTTTCATAGAGAGTCTCTCCTTGTTGAAATTCACTGATGTGAGGTTCCCCCCGGTCGTTATTCTGCCGGGGGTTCGGCGCGCGCGGATCAGGCGTCCAGCGCGCGGCAGTCTTCCGGCAGCCAGCCGATTTCGATCTGCTGACCGGGCTGAAGACGGACTTGGTCAGGGGCGTTCCGGGTCTTGATGATAAACTCATCATTGCCGGCCACCCGCAGACGGGTGCGGAAGATGTCGCCCATGTAAATGAACTCCAGCACTTCCGCCTTGAGCGTATGAACGCCTGCCTGCAGACGGTCCTTATTGTATTCCACCCGTTCGGGGCGGATCGATACGCGGGTGCGCTCGCCAGGCTGCGAGACATTCACCGGCTTGCAATCAATCAGCTCGCCATCGTCCAGCTGCACCAGCGCGATACCGTTGTTAATTTCCTTAACGGTGCCTTCCAGCGTGTTGTTTTCACCGATGAACTGAGCCACGAAGCTGTTTTCCGGGCTTTCATAGAGCTGGTCCGGCGGCGCGATCTGCTGGATGCGGCCATCGTCGAACACGGCAACGCGGTCGGACATGGTCAGCGCCTCGGTCTGGTCGTGGGTCACATAGACCACGGTGATCCCCAGACGGTGGGCGAGATGGGTGATCTCGAACTGCATCTTCTCACGAAGCTGTTTGTCCAGCGCGCCCAGCGGTTCATCCATCAGAACCAGTTCAGGTTCGAAAACCAGAGCGCGTGCCAAGGCGATCCGCTGCTGCTGGCCGCCAGAAAGCTGTGCCGGGCGGCGGCCGCCGAAGGCGCCCATTTCCACCATGTCCAATGCGCGCTTGACCTTTTCCTCGCGCTCGGACTTGCCCATCTTGCGGACTTCCAGCGGGAAAGAGAGGTTTTCCGCAATCGTCATATGCGGAAACAGCGCGTAGTTCTGGAACACCATGCCAATGCCGCGCTTGTGCGGCGGGATGTTGTTGATTGAGGTTCCGTCCAGGCGGATGTCGCCGTGGGTTGCGGTTTCAAAACCAGCCAGCATCATCAAGCAGGTGGTTTTCCCGGACCCGGACGGGCCAAGCATTGTCAGGAATTCACCTTTGGGCATGGTGAGGTTGAGATCTTTGACAACGAGATTTTCGCCATCATAGCTCTTTTGGACACGTTCGAATTCAACGAACGCATCAACGTTTGACGCATCAGCCAAAGCAGGCTCCCCGTAGTTTTGTCATTCCGGCAGATTTGCTCTGCACTTATTCGAAGTTAATCACACCAACGCTACCAAGCGCTAGATATGAAAAAAATATTCTTTCACTGGTGAGAGTACGAAATTCATACCTCGGCCGCCTTCAAATGGAGAAGAATACCCTAACGGAAGCCTAGTCCCGTTCCACGGCTCCTGATCGAACTTATTGCGACGCCCTTATGATATTTTGCGCCACATTTGGCAAAACTCCGGCTGAAAACCGACCCATTTACACCTGAAACCGAAGAAAAAGGGCCCGGCAAAAATGTTGCCGGGCCTATGTGAGTCGCAGTGTCCGCGAGGCTCAGAAGGGAATCAGGCGCAGTGCAGCAGGTCCTGTTTCTTCAGTTCTGCGTAGCATTCATCCAGCGATTTCACGGCCCGCTCGATAAGCACATCGATCTGCTCCGGCGTGATCACCAGGGGCGGTGAGATGATCATCCGGTCGCCAACGTGGCGCATCACCAGATTATTGGCAAAGCAGCGCTCACGGCAGATGTAACCGACAGTGCCGGCGTCAGATGCAAACGCGGCGCGGGTTTCCTTGTTCGGGGTCAGCGCAATCGAGCCCATCATGCCGACGATCTTGGCCTCGCCCACCAGCGGGTGATCGGCTAGCGCTTCCCATTTCTGCTTCAGATAAGGGGCCGCCACGTCGCGCACATGGCCAAGGATGTTCTCCTCCTCCAGGATACGCAGGTTTTCCAGCGCAACAGCCGCTGCTACCGGGTGGCCGGAGTAGGTGTAACCGTGATTGAACTCATCTCCCGCGATCACTGACGCAATCTCATCGCTGACAATCGAGCCGCCGATCGGCGCATAGCCGGAGCTGAGACCTTTGGCGATGGTCATGATGTCAGGGCGGATGTTCAAGGTTTCGCAGCCAAACCAGTTGCCTGTGCGCCCGAAGCCGCAGATCACCTCGTCCGCAATCAGCAGGATTTCGTACTTGTCACAGATCCGCTGGATTTCCGGCCAATAGCTGTCCGGCGCCACAATGACGCCGCCAGCACCCTGCACCGGCTCTGCTATGAAGGCTGCGACACGGTCTTCGCCGAGCTCCAGGATTGCCTCTTCCAGTTCGCGCGCACGCTGCAGGCCAAATTCTTCCGGCGGCATGTCGCCGCCTTCGGCCCACCAGTTCGGCTGATTGATATGGTGGATATCCGGGATCGGCATACCGCCTTGGGCGTGCATCCCGCTCATGCCGCCCAAAGAGCCACTGCCGACAGAGGATCCATGATAGGCATTCTTGCGGCTGATGATCACGGATTTCGAGGGCTTGCCCTTCAACGCCCAGTAATGGCGCACCATGCGGATGTTAGTATCGTTGGCCTCTGAGCCGGAGCCTGCAAAGAACACATTGTTCAGGTCACCCGGCGCCAGTTCAGCAATCTTGGCAGCCAGTGCGATGGCCGGCACATGGGTAGTCTGAAAGAAAGTGTTGTAATACGGCAGCTCGCGCATCTGGCGGGCCGCCACTTCTGCAAGCTCCTCGCGGCCATAGCCGATGTTGACGCACCAAAGGCCTGCCATCGCATCAAGGATCTGATGGCCTTCGCTGTCGGTCAGGTGCACGCCATCAGCGCGGGTGATGATACGCGCGCCCTTTTGCGACAGCTCACCATTGGCAGTGAACGGATGCATGTGGTGGGCGGCGTCCAGAGCCTGCAGCTCGGCTGTCGGCATATGATTGGTGATAACGGTCATGAGACTCGCTCCTGAGAATGACTGATTGGCACCAGAATATGATCAAATTCTCAGGTGTCAATCGAATCAGTTCGCAGCCTGCAATCCCTGAACCACATGTTCCATACCCTCAAAAACATCCCGCTCCATCGCCAAAGCAGCCATCTCCGGGTCCTTCCGCCGCAGCGCATCAAGGATGTCTTTGTGGCGGTCCGGGAAGCTTTGCGTGCCCAGGCGGCCGCTGACCACCCGCAGCGAGGGCCCGAAACGCAGCCAAAGCCGGTCGGCAATGTCGCTCAGTATGGGCGCGTTTGCGTGTGAATAGAGCGCGGTGTGGAAGCTGTAATTCTGCACCAGGTAGCCTGCGACATCGCCGGTCGCAATCGCCTTGTCCAGTGCGTTATCGATGGTCACCAGCTCTTCAATATCCTCCGTGGAAATTCGCAGTGTGGCCCTGCTAGCAAGCTCGCATTCAATTGTTTTTCTTGCAAAAATAAGCTCCTCCAGATCCTGAGGGCCCAGCAGAGGAACTGACACGCGACGATTGCCCTGAAACATCAGGGCCCCATCTGAAATCAGCCGCCGGATCGCCTCGCGCACCGGCGTCATACCGGCCTCCAGCGTTTCGACCAAGCCCTGGATGGTTACCGCCTGCCCGGGCACCAGTTCGCCGAACAGAACCTGTGCTCTCAGCTTCTGGTAAACGATCTCATGCGCAGGCAGTTTTGCGGGGTTCTCCTGCGCCGCTGCGGGGGGCGAAGTGGTCTCTGTCACCTGGGGTTTTCCTCCTCGATTTTGGCCAGCTTGCACCATCCTGAGCCAAGTGAAAACATAAAGAGTATTGCCGAACGCCTCAAAACTTGATCAAATCCATTTGCAGCCGGACCTGGAAGCCGGCACCCACAGGGAGAAATTCATGACACTTAAAACGATGACCATGACCGCTGTCGTCGCTCTTGGCACCGCTGCGGCCGCAACCGCGGAAGAAGTGCGCGTCTATAACTGGTCGGACTATATCGACGAAGGCCTGCTGGAGAAATTTGAGAAAGAAACCGGCATCGACCTGATCTATGACGTCTTCGACAGCAACGAGGTTTTGGAAACCAAAATGCTGGCAGGCGGTTCCGGCTATGACGTGGTGGTGCCCACCGGCTCCTTCATGGCACGCCAGATCCAGGCCGGCGCTTTCCAGAAACTGGACCCGTCAAAATTGCCGAACAAGGGCAACATGTGGGGCGCTATCGAGGAGCGCACTTCAAAATATGACCCCGGCAATGAATATTCCATCAACTACATGTGGGGCACCACAGGCATCGGTGTGAACGCCGGCAAGGTAAAAGAAGTCCTGGGTGAGGACGCGCCGATCGACTCCCTGGAACTGGTGTTCAACCCGGCCAACATGGAAAAGCTCGCAAGCTGCGGCGTGCATTTCCTGGACGCTCCGGATGAAATGATCCCGGCTGCCCTGAAATACATCGGCGAAGACCCCAACAGCATGGATGCAGACGTCGTCGCCAAGGCTGAACCGGTTCTGATGGCCGTGCGCCCCTACATCACCAAGTTTCACAGCTCCGAATACATCAACGCCCTTGCCAACGGTGACATCTGCGTGGCCTTTGGCTGGTCCGGCGACATTCTGCAGGCGCGTGACCGTGCTGCGGAAGCGGAGAACGGTGTAGAGATCGAATACAACGCGCCCAAGGAAGGCGCGCTGATGTGGTTTGACCAGATGACCATTCCGGTGGACGCCCCTAATCCTGAAGGCGCCCACAAGTTTCTGAACTTCATCATGGACGCGCAAAACATGGCCGCTGCGTCCAACTACGTCTATTACGCCAACGGCAACAAGGCCTCCCAGGAATTCCTCGAAGAGGATGTGATCGGCGATCCTGCTATCTATCCGAACGAAGAAACTGTCCAGAACCTGTACATTAAGGAAGGCTACCCGCCGAAAGTACAGCGCAAGGCCACCCGCCTGTGGACCAAGGTTAAATCCGGCACCTGATCAGCCGCATCTGACCTGCGGGGCGCACTTCAGCCGCCCCGCAAATCGCAGCGCGCCTGGGGCTTCCAAGCGCGACCATCCCATACATCCGCGTGAAACTTCGCAGAAGAGGCCCGGCTTGACTGCTTCCGTATTCGAACCTTGGAACGATCCTGAGGCTAAGCCCTTGATCCACTTCCAGAACGTCACCAAACGCTATGGTGAGTTCACCGCCATCGACAACCTGACCATCGACATCTACGAACGGGAGTTCTACGCGCTTCTAGGCCCCTCCGGCTGCGGCAAGACCACGCTGATGCGGATGCTTGCCGGGTTCGAAACCCCGACCGAGGGCAAGATTTTCCTGGCCGGGCAGGATATCGCGCCGGTACCGCCGAACAAACGCGCCGTGAACATGATGTTCCAGTCCTACGCGCTGTTCCCGCATCTTTCGATCTGGGAAAACATCGCTTTTGGCCTGAAGCGCGAGAAGATGCCCAAGCATGACATCAACGACCGCGTTGAAGAGATGCTGCGGCTGACCCGGCTGGAGAAGTTCGCGCGCCGCAAGCCGCATCAGATTTCCGGCGGCCAGCGCCAGCGCGTTGCCCTTGCCCGTTCGCTCGCGAAACACCCGAAGCTGCTGCTGCTCGACGAGCCGCTGGGCGCGCTGGACAAGAAACTGCGCCAGGATACCCAATTCGAACTGATGGATATCCAGGAGAAGACCGGCACCACTTTTGTGATCGTAACCCACGACCAGGAAGAGGCGATGACCGTGGCTTCCCGCGTGGCAGTGATGGACCACGGCAAGATCATTCAGGTGTCGACACCTGACCGGATTTACGAAAACCCGAACTCAGTCTACGTTGCTGACTTCATTGGCGACGTGAACTTGATTGAAGGCACCGCCAAGCTCAACGGCAGCGATTCCTATGCGATGTCCTGGCATGAAGGCCACGCGCCGCTGTCCATAAAGTCGCCGAATGCGTTTTCTGACGGCCAGAAGTGCCATCTGGCGATCCGGCCTGAAAAAGTGGCGATCAGCGCCGACCAGCCGGCAGAGGCAGACAATGCCGTTCAGGGCCGCATCCTGGACATCGCATATCTCGGCAATATCTCCACCTATCACGTGGAACTGCCAACCGGCGCGGTGATCAAGGCGCAGACCGCCAACACCCGCCGTATCGCCCGCCGCGCCTTTACCTGGGAAGACACTGTATGGCTGTCATGGACCGCCACCGCAGGCGTTCTGCTGGCCGACTGATGCGCCGCTTTGTCCTGATTGCCATCCCCTATGTCTGGCTGCTGGCGCTGTTTCTAGTGCCGTTTGCCATTGTCTTGAAAATCGCTCTGTCGGATGCCGCGGTGGCCCGGCCGCCCTACTTCCCGCAGTTTGACTGGGCCGAAGGCATCGCTGCCTTCATCGCTGAGCTGGACTTTGAGAACTTCGTCTGGCTGACCGAAGACGACCTTTATTGGAAGGCCTATCTCAGTTCCCTGAAAATCGCGGTTATCTCGACCTTCTTCACTCTGCTAGCAGGCTACCCCATCGCCTATGGCATGGCGCGCGCGCCCGAGGAGTGGCGCCCCACCCTGATGATGCTGGTGATTCTGCCCTTCTGGACGTCCTTCCTGATCCGCGTCTATGCGTGGATGGGCATCCTGTCGAACGAGGGGTTCCTGAACCAGTTCCTGATGTGGATCGGGGTGATCTCTGAACCGCTGACCATCCTCAACACAAACTCCGCGGTCTATATCGGCATCGTCTATACCTACCTGCCGTTTATGATCCTGCCGGTCTATTCGGCGCTGGAGCGGCTGGACGGCTCTCTGATCGAGGCTGCCGAGGACCTTGGCTGCTCGCGCCTCACCGCCTTCTGGCTGGTGACCATTCCGCTGTCCAAGACAGGCATTATCGCCGGCAGTTTTCTAGTCTTCATCCCGGTGCTGGGCGAGTTTGTGATCCCGTCCTTGCTGGGTGGATCCGATACCCTGATGATCGGCAAGGTTTTGTGGGAAGAGTTCTTCTCCAACCGCGACTGGCCGGTGGCATCTGCGGTTGCGGTGGTGCTGCTGCTGCTCCTGGTGATCCCGATCGTGCTGTTCCAGCGCAACCAGCAAAAACAGCAGGAGGCAGAGTAATGAACCGTATGAGCTGGTTTAACGCCGTATCGCTGACCCTGGGCTTTGCCTTCCTCTACATCCCGATGGTGATCCTGGTGATCTTCAGCTTCAATGAAAGCAAGCTGGTCACCGTCTGGGCCGGATTCTCAACCAAATGGTACGGAGAACTTCTGGAGAACGAGGCGTTCCTGAACGCTGCTTGGGTGACCATCAAGGTGGCGGTGTTCTCTTCCACGATGGCGACTGTGCTGGGCACCATTGCTGCCTATGTTCTGGTGCGCGGCGGGCGATTCATGGGGCGGACGCTGTTTTCCGGCATGATCTATGCGCCGCTGGTGATGCCCGAAGTGATCACCGGCCTGTCGCTGCTCTTGCTGTTTATCGGCATCGGTCTGGACCGCGGGGTGTTCACTATCGTGCTGGCGCATACGACATTCGCGATGTGCTATGTCTCGGTAGTGGTGTCCTCCCGCCTGGTGACCTTCGACCGCTCGCTGGAGGAAGCAGCGCTGGACCTCGGCTGTTCGCCAGCGGAGGCATTCCGGCTGGTAACCCTGCCGATCATTGCGCCTGCGGTGATTTCCGGCTGGCTGCTGGCCTTCACCCTGTCGCTGGATGATCTGGTGATCGCCTCCTTCACCTCCGGCCCCTCAGCCACCACCCTGCCGATCAAGATCTTCTCAGCGGTGCGCCTGGGCGTCAGCCCTGAAATCAACGCGCTGTCGACGATCATGATCTCGATTGTCACTGTCGGCGTCATCACTGCCTCGCTGGTGACCAAACACCAGGTGGCCCGCCAAAAGCGCGAGGAACAGGCCGCGGAGCGGGCCTGATGCGCCGGATCTTCTCCGGCTACGCCTATGGTCCCGGCCCGCGCAGCAACTGCTGGTGGGACGAGACCATCCCGGCGCCGGACTGGCCTGTGCTGGAAGGGGAAACTGCCGCCGATGTGGCTATCATCGGCGGCGGTTTCACCGGCATATCCGCAGCCCTGCATCTGACCGAAAGCGGTGCCTCAGTTGTTTTGCTGGAGGCAGAAACTCCCGGCTGGGGCGCCTCTGGTCGAAATGGCGGGTTCTGCTGCCTTGGCGGCTCGAAACTGTCCAGCGGCACGATGCGCAGGGTTTTCGGCAAACCCGCCGCTGACACCTATGACGCCAGCGAAGTGGCTGCTGTAAACCTTGTGAAGGAGCTGCTGGAAGCACACGCCATTGACGCAGACACCCATTCGCACGGGGAAACCCAGCTTGCACACAATGAGAAGGCCGCCCGCCGTCTGTCTGCCCGGGCAGAGGAGATGCGAAGGGCTGGCGAGGAGACGGATTTCCTCTCCCGTCATCAACTGGCTGAGCATGGGTTGAACGGCAGTTTTCATGCAGCGCTGACAACGTCGGCAGGTTTTGCCCTGAACCCTCGCAAGTATCTGTTCGGCCTGGCAGCTGCAGCCGAAGAAGCAGGCGCCAGACTATTTCAGAACAGCCCGGCTCAGTCTGTTAAGCAAGCAGGCAGCGGCTATGAAATAAAGACTAACAAGGGAAGACTGCTGGCATCCAAGGTTGTCATCGCCACCAATGGCTATTCCTCGGAAGACCTGCCAAAATGGCTAGCTGGCCGTTACATGCCCGCGCAATCCACGGTGATGGTGACTCGCGTTCTGACGGAAAAGGAGCTGAGGGCGCAAGGCTGGTTTTCGCGTCAAATGGCCTATGACACCCGCAATCTGCTGCACTACTTCCGCCTGATGCCGGACAACAGATTTCTGTTCGGGATGCGCGGCGGGCTACTGGCCTCGCCCCGCGCCGAAGCCGGAATCCGGGCTAAGCTGCGTCAGGATTTCGAGGCGACGTTCCCGGAGTGGCGGAATGTGGAAACCACCCATTGCTGGTCCGGAATGGTCTGCCTGTCACGCAATCTGGTGCCCTTCATCGGGCCGGTGCCCGGCCATTCCGGCCTATTTGCCGGTCTCTGCTATCACGGCAACGGCGTTGCAATGGGCAGCTATGCCGGACGCCTGCTCAGTGATCTGGTGCAAGGTATTCAACCGGAGCTGCCTTATTCTCCGGCGGTGCAAAAGTTGCCGCGGTTTCCATTTGGCCGCGCCCGCCGGGTCCTGATGCCGCCAGCCTATGCGGTTCTGGGCCTGATGGATTGAAGCGCTGCACGCTCCAGTTCATAGGCATGCCAGTCCCGCGCCCCGCCGCGTTCTGCGCGCCACAGGCAATAGGCCGCCATCCGCCAGTGAAACCACGGCTTCAGGGCCAGTGTTCTGCCCGCGACCCGAGGATCCGGGTAGGCCTGCAGGAATCTGTCTTCCTGCGATTTCGTCAGCGGCTCCCCCCGGTACATCAGCTGCATTGCCGGAGACAGGAACAACGCAAGATCTTCCGCCGGATCACCAACTTGCGGGCACTGCCAATCAATCAGCGTGAGCGTACCGTCATGCGCCAGAAGGTTGCCAGGCACCGGATCCCCGTGAATCAGCTGCGTTTGCTGCAAAGGCGGAACCCTTCCTAGCGGACGCAACTCAGTCAGCGCCTTCACGTTCGTGCATTTTTTCAGAATACCCTGGGTCTGCCGCTCCAGAGAAGCGCTGCCATTGACGCCGTCAGGCAGCCCGGGCGGCGCGGCCAAATCATGCACCCGCCCCAGAAATCGAGCCACATGGGCTGTGTTTTCTTGCCACGGGCTGCCGTTGACATGAGCGTAACACAGCCACTTTTGCCCTTCGAAGGTCCCGGTCTGAACCAGCGGCGGCACCATTCCGGTACCGGAAAGCGCCGCCAGGATTACCCCTTCCCGCGCTGGATCATTGGAGAACAGCGGATTGGCTCCGCCTTCCGCATACAGCTTGATAACCAGCGCCCCGGCCCGCCAGACATGGTTCGACCGCCCGCCGGTCAGACGCCGGGGGGCGGGAACATGCAGCCCGATTGCGGACAAATGCGCAAAGAAACTGGATTGGAACTGGGCTGTCAGCGGTTGCAGGGCGGTCTCCGGAGTTTGGCCGCCCTGTTCTTAGACAGTTTTTCCGCCAGCGCCTACTCCCGGATTACCCGGCAGGTTCGCGCAACGCGCTGACCGAAGAGGCCAGAACCACGGAACCGCCCGGAGTGATCAGACCCACGTCACCACCTTGCATCCGGGTTTCATTCACCTTGAAGTAGACTTCAGCATGTTCCGCAAGCAGCAGATCATCGCCTTTGCGGCTTTCAACAACAAAAGTGTATTCGCCTGCTTCCAACGCATTTCCGTCATCGTCCAGCCCATTCCACTCATAGGGCTCGGCCGAGACCGGAAGTGTGACACGCTGCACTTCAGTGCCGTTTGAGTTCTTCACTACAAGTGTAACCGAATCCGCGGCTGCCGCCGGGTTAGGTGCAATAGTGACCGAGTTGCTACCGTCGAAATGGCCTGGCGCAACTGCGCGCGCCTCCATCCCGACCCAACCCGAGAGAGCTGCCATGTTAGCCAGTCCCAGCTGCGATTGCAGACCTTCCAGAAGTGTATTGCTCTTGGTTTGCTGCTCGACCATCGAGAACTGCGCAAGCTGCGCGGCATATTCGGTCGAATCAAGCGGCTCCAAGGGGTCCTGGTTTGTCGCCTGCGCCGTCAGCATCTTTACGAATGTCTCGAAGTCCGACGACAGCCCGGAGGTTTTCTGCGATGCCGCCGGCAGCGGATTCGATTGCGCCGCGGTGCTGCCCGCGGAAGTAACTGCTGTTGTCATGTGGTCAAACCCTCATATCCACGCCGGCCGATCCAAGCCGGAGGTTTTGTGTTGTTTGCTCGCCGGCGGTCTCAGCGCTATCGGTCCGTGAACCCGCTGCTCCGCCAGCTTGACCGGCACCTTCGTCAGAACCGTCGCCTTCTCCGCCGCTGCCCGCCTGGCCGCCGCTGAATTCGAACGAAATGTCCTCATAGCCCATGCGGCGGAATTCCTCGGCCAGCTCATTGATGTGGCGGCGCATCAAATCGCCGGTCTCAGGGCGCTCTGTCTGGATGATCATGGTAATGCCGGTTTCACTGGTCACCACGCGCATCTTGACGTGCCCGAGCTCCTGAGGATTCAGGCTCACCTCTACCTTCTGTTCGCCTTTGGCTGCGAAAGCTTCGGCGATCTGGGCTGCAATCAACCGGGGCATTTCCGGCCGGTGCACGGAGTGCGAGCCGAACGAAGCTTCGGTCAGAAGCTGGCTCAGCCCCGGGGCCTCTCCCGAAAGCCCAAGCGCATGAAACGGCAAATCAGACTCGCCGAGTGTCTCTGTCAATCCAGCAGCCAGCAGCGGCTGAAACATGATCGAAGCTTGCGGGGTTGCCTGAACTGCGGGCACCTTGTTGACCTGGCCGGTAAGGAACGTCGCTGAACCCGGTTTTCTCTCTGCTAGAGCTTCCGCCGAAATATCCTCAGAAACCTTGATGCTGACGGAGCCAAGTTCCGAATTGCGCGATGCGTCCCGTGACGAAGACAATCCGGCGGCAAGTGCCTGCACCGCTCCTTGCGCGCCAGCGGCAACGGCCCGGGTTACGCCTTCGGGCTGCCGGACCGGCATTTGTTCAACGGCCTGCTCATTTGGCTTTCCGGAAACTGCTTTGGCCGCCAAGGCTCCCTCAACGGCCTCACTGACAGGCACACCGCCGCTAGGGGCTCTGATGCCCTTCTGTCCTGCAACGTCCATCTGAGAACGGCTGCCAGCACTTTCCGCAGCGGTCACTTTCTGGGCATCAACAGTTCCCGGAATTGCCGCTGCACTGCCAGGGGCAGCAGCCTTACCCTTATCCGATTGAAGGTCATGCGGGGGGGGCCTGTTACCGTCGGCGCGCTCAGTTTTCTGAGCCCGGGCGGTTTCAGACCTCATGTCAGGCTTCGGCGAATCGGCAGGCTGGCTGTCTCCGGCCAACCGTCCTGCCTGTACTTGTTTCGCGTCACCTTGCGCATCTGATTTTGCCGTTTCGGTCTCTGCTTCGCCAGTGAAAGGGGCTGCCTGCTGAGTCACTTTCTCCTGTGAGGGTTGGCTACCCCTAGTGCT
Source organism: Leisingera sp. ANG-M7 (assembly GCF_000813965.1). GTDB lineage: Bacteria > Pseudomonadota > Alphaproteobacteria > Rhodobacterales > Rhodobacteraceae > Leisingera. The sequence goes on from NZ_JWLI01000011.1 coordinate 129,841, forward strand.
CGCAACGTCAATAGCATCTGCGCTTTCAGCCTTTTGTGCGGCACTGGCTGTGCGCTCCGCTTGGGCTTGGCCCGCCAATTCTGTCACGCCTGAAGCACTGGTAGAAGCCTGCTCTGGCACAGGAGCAGCAATTTCGGGGGACGCTTCAGAAGCTGCGGGCAAGCCTGCCGTTTCTTCACCTTCAGAAGAACTCTCTTCGTTGCCAGCCGAGTCAACGGGCTTCGCTTCCGCCCTTTCCGCTGGTTCCGACTCAGCAGATTCGCCTTCGGGCAAACGGACTTTGCCGGCCTCTTCGCTCGGCGCCGGTTCAGCCGTCATGTAATTTGAAAAATCACTGGAACCATCTGATTTTGTTGAATTTCCTGTTGCAGTAGACGCCACTTTCCTGCCGGCAGAAGGTTCAATACCAAGGATCGAATTCATCATCATGTTTTGTTCCAGACATTCTATCTCGACTCGCAAAGACTTAGCCCAAAGCAGTTACGGCAATTTTAACCGGTTGCAGTGCAGTCTCGAAAAAATCGATGGAATTCGAGATCAAACCGGAGAACCGGACATGACAGACTTGTTGCCTATCCCGCTGCAAAGCGCGGCTTCTACTGCCCCGGTGCGGCCCGTAAATAACGATCCGCTCCGCGAGGCTGCAATGGAACTGGAAGCCTCGTTTCTTGCAGAAATGCTGAAGTCTGCCGGTCTCGGCGAAGCCAGTGAAGCCTTTGGCGGCGGTGCAGGCGAAGAGCAATTCTCCAGCTTTCTGATCCGCGAACAAGCCAACCAGATTGCCCGCTCTGGCGGCATCGGCCTGGCCGAATCACTTTATCACGCATTGAAGGAGACCCAAGGTGAGTAACCCGGACCCGCAACAACTCATTGATGATCTGGATCAGATCCTGGATCAGGAACGGGCTGCCCTCATGGCAGGCGACCTGGCCAAACTGGAAGGTCTGCTCGCAAAAAAAGAAAAGATCATCGGCAAGCTGAACTCGGTTTCTGAACTCGAGAGAGAATCGCTGGAGCAGGTTCAAACCAAGCTGACACGCAACCAGGATCTCCTGGACAGCGCCATGAACGGAATCCGGTCTGTTGCAGCACGGATGGCCGAATTGCGCCGTATCCGCAAAGGGTTGGACGTCTACGATCAGTCTGGGCGCAGAACCCGCTACGGCACCCGCAGCGGTGCCAAACTGGAAAAACGGGCCTGAGAGCAATTTGGGGAAAATTCTAAAAAACCAAATTCCGCCATTAGCACTCCCTTAGCAAATCCTGCGCCAAAGTCGCCTTGCACCTGATGAAGGGTGGCGCGGAAACCGGACGGTGGAACGCACAGTCAGAAAGACGTCACACAGCGCCCCGGAGGGGCAAGTAATTCAGGGGCCAAAGCGCCCCGCAGCTAAAGGAAAAAGCTATGACCAGCATTCTGACCAACAACGGCGCAATGGTTGCTCTGCAGACCCTGAAGTCCGTGAACAACAATCTGGAAGAAACCCAGAACCAGATCTCGACCGGTAAAGAGGTCGGCATGGCGAAGGACAACTCCGCTGTCTGGGCCATCTCCAAAACCATGGAATCCGACATTCAGGCCTACGAAGCCGTGGGCGACGCCCTGAACTTCGGCGAGGCAACTGTGGCTGTCGCCTCCTCCGGCATGGAGCAGATCGTTGAAACCCTGAAGGAAATGCGTGAACTGGCCGTTGCCGGTGTTTCGCAGAACGTTGACCACGACAAGATCGAAGCTGACCTGGCCAAGAAGAAGGAACAGATCGAATCGATCATCGACTCCGCAAGCTTCAACGGTGCCAACCTGCTTGACACTGCTGTGACTTCGCAGCTCGACGTTCTCGGCGGCATCAGCGCGTCCGGCGATGTGATCACCGTTTCGGCAATCGACACCGGTGCATCCCTGGATACCAGCGACATCGACACTCTGACCTCCGCCAATGCTGCGGACGTTCTGACCCAGATCGAAGCCCTGCTGACCTTTGCGATCGACAGCGCGGCCCAGCTGGGTGCGGACAGCAACCGTCTGTCCGACCAGAACGACTTCGTGTCGAAACTGACCGACTCGCTGAAGTCCGGTGTCAGCACCATGGCAGACACCAACATGGAAGAAGCGTCGGCCCGGCTGAAAGCATTGCAGACCCAGCAGCAGCTGGCGGTGCAATCGCTTTCGATCGCCAACCAGGCGCCGCAGACCCTGCAGCAGCTGTTCCGTTAACAGCCCTTACCGGGGCGCTGATGGCGCCCCGGTCTTCCCCTCTCAGAGAACCTGAAGAATAATACGTTAGGAAAACACGTGAATGCCCTTCTGAAGGCGAAGAGTGCCTATTCGGCGGCAAAGACCCCGACCCGGACAGCTAAGAATTTCGAGTATGAAGTGATTGCCCGTATCACCCGCAGGATGATCACGGCGACGCAAAAAGGCCGCGGCGGGTTCAATGAGCTTGCGACAGCCCTGAACGACAACCGGAAACTCTGGTCCATTTTCACAGTAGACATCGCTTCGAAGGGCAATCCCCTGCCGGATGATCTCAAACAGAACTTGTTCGAACTGGGAGAATTCACGAGACAACACACCACCAAAGTGCTTCAGCGCAAGGCCGATGTCCGGCCGCTGGTGGAAATCAATACGGCCATCATGCGTGGCCTCCGCAGCGGAGCATCCTGAATATGAGCGGACTTGTCCTGAAACTAGCCCCAAAGGAGCGCGTCCTGGTAAATGGTGCGGTGATTGAAAACGGCGACCGCCGCAGCCGCCTTTCCATTGTCACTCCAGACGCCAATATCCTGCGTCTTCGCGACGCAATCCATCCGGAAGAAGCCAACACACCGGTGCGCCGGGTGTGCTACGCGGCACAGCTGATACTGTCAGGTGATGCAGACCCCGAAGAAGAACGCCTGCCGATGCTGCGCCGGATCGAGGAACTGAGCCAAGTCTTTACTGACCCAGACAGCCGCTCATCCATCGCCGAGGCTACTGACGCTTTGATCAGCAACAACCATTACCGCTGCCTGAAAGCGCTTCGCACATTGCTGCCGCGTGAAGACCGTCTGTTTGCAGTCCGGCCGTCCTAAATCCCGCCCGCCCCGGCAATCGATGCCAGGGCGGGTTTAAACCTCCCTGCTTGTCCCATTCTGAAGGCAGTTTCACGCCGCAAGAAAACGTTGCTTGGCAAGGGCACAGGCAGAATTGGTGCCTAAAGCCACACCTGACACTCAGCAAAATTCAGCAGCTTGCAGCCTTCGGCTAAGCTGACATCTTGGACCGGTGCCTTCAGTCCGGCGGCAGTCCTGCCAGAGGCATACTGCTCTGGCCAGCCGCACAGCGCATCCGAATTTGGTGAGCAACATTTGAGGCGGACATTTGGCGCAGGATTCAGGGTTCCGAACCCGCTGCCAATCAAATTTTCCTGCAGCTGCCAATACTCCTGGCAACGCATCACAAAGTTTCAGGCCAGACAAAAACGATCTTACGAAGTTTGCTTGTGAGATGCCGCCGCTTCCTCAGGAAATCGCCGCAGTTGGCAGAGCTGCATTTGCTGCACTGATTAGATAGCTTTAGGCGTTCCGGCTGCCGCTGCACGCCTGCTACCGCCAGAACAGCTGAAGGCGATTGAAAAAGACGGCATCTGTCACCTCCTGGTCCCTGAACGGCCTTCGCAGACCCTAGCACACCGCAGGACCAGTTCACCTCCGGATGGTAAATCGAGTGCAGATCGCTGGCTTGGCAGGATACACGCCACGTGAACGGGTCCTGAGCCTGGCTTCCAGTCATCTCTTTACTGACATAGCCGATGTTCAGCGCCCGGCCTTGGCGCGGCGTAGCAAAAGCGTAAGCCGGTTGAAGCTGCTGGTGATTCCCTCAGGATCCTCGCGGCCAAAGAACGCATCCAGTTCAGGCCACAGTTTCACTGCCTGGTCCAGCACAGCATCATTGCCTTCGGCGTAAAGTCCGGCACGAATCATGACCTCGGACTGCTCGTAGGCCCCCAGGAATTTCCGCACATCCTGAATGACTGTATTCTCATCGGCGGAGGCCGCGGCAGGCAGGCTGCGCGAGACAGAGCGGGAGACATCGATCGCCGGAAACCGCCCGCGTTCGGCAATCTCGCGGTTCAAAACGATATGCCCGTCCAGAACACCGCGCAGGATATCAGCAATCGGCTCATCCATATCCGAACCAGCCACAAGGACACTGAACACAGCAGTGATATCACCCTGACCGTCCCCGCCCGGTCCGGCGCGTTCGCAAAGACCGGTTATCAACGGGGTCACCGACGGCGGGTATCCACGCAGCGCGGGAGCTTCGCCCGAAGCTGCGGAGATTTCCCGGTGCGCTTCTGCAAAACGGGTGACCGAGTCAGCCAGAAACAGGACGTTTTTGCCTTGGTCCCGGAAATGCTCCGCCACGGTCATGGCAGCCCAGGCACAGCGGCGGCGTACCAAGGCAGATTGATCGGATGTTGCTGCCACCACAATGGCGCGGCGCATTCCCTCTGGTCCCAGCACTTGTTCGACAAAGTGGTTCACCTCGCGCCCGCGCTCCCCGATCAGTGCCATCACTACGACATCGGCCTCCATGCTCTGAGCCAATTTGGCCAGCAGGGAGGATTTACCGACACCGGAACCCGCAAAAAGGCCTACCCTCTGCCCCTGCACGATCGGGAGAATCGTATTGAGTACCGCCTGGCCAGTGGCCAGCCGCTCCCCCATCGAGCGCCGGCCAGCTGCCTTGGGCGGAGGAGCCATCAGGTCGCGGGCCGTGGAACCAGGCAGCATAGGACGGCCATCCAGCGGTTCTCCAAAGGGATCAATGACCCGGCCAATCCAATGATCACTGGGGGAAAACTCCGGTGACGGATGCAGCAAAACCGGATCACCGATGGCAGCACCATCCGGCGCGCGATCAGGCAACATACTGATATTACTGCCACTAATTTTCAGAACTTCGCCATTCAGCGAATCCTGAGGACCGCGGCGCAACACCAGCCGGTCGCCAATGCGTGCCACAGCCGCGAGCCCTGCGATCTCGATTTCCCCACCGGAAATCCCTGTCACCCGCCCGACTTGGGTTACCAGTCGTTTGCCGGCAATCTGACGGGTTAGTGCTTGCAGCTCTGCTTTCATCGCAGCGGCCTCCCTTGATGTCCTGAAAACAATTTCTAAAGGAATCGGGGTTAAGCCTTGATTGAAATCGATCAAGGGAGAAGCCCTGGTGTTCACAGAATTGAACGTATTCAAAATCGCCTATTCCATGGCGACCCATGCCGGCACACGCCAGGCGTTGGTTTCACAGAATATCGCCAATGCCGATACCCCGGGTTACCACGCCAAGGATATCAAACCTTTCAAAGAAGTTTTTGCCGCAGGCGCCCGCCCGGCCAGCATGATCGCATCCCGAGGCAGCCATTTGAATGGCACTTCAGGCAGCGGTCTGGATTGGGCTGTCACCTCAACCGACGCAGGCAGTGACCCCAATGACAATTCGGTATCAGTCGAAACTGAATTGCTGAAGGGGGTTGAAACAGCACGCCAGCATAAGCGCGCCATGGCGATCTACAAATCCTCCATGAACATTCTGCGCGCCAGCCTGGGCAAGACTTGAGGGGAATAACCGATGAGTGAATTTTCCAGAGCTCTCTCCGTCACCGCCAGCGGCCTCAAGGCTCAGGCCTCGCGGCTGCGGCATGTATCCGAAAACATTTCCAACGCTGACACTCCGGGCTACCGCCGCAAAACCGTGCCGTTTGAAGCTGTTCGCGAGCTTCAAACCGATGTGGAGCACGTTCGCACAGGCCGGGTTACCTTGGACCGCCGCGATTTGGAGGAGGTGTATGATCCCTCGCATCCGCTGGCAGACGAAAGCGGGCACTACAAGAGCTCGAACGTCGATCTGATGATCGAGATCGCCGACGCCCGGGAAGCCCAGCGCAGCTACGAGGCCAACCTTAAGATGTTCGAGCAAACCCGCTCGATGTCAGCCTCGCTTATGGACCTTTTGAGACGATAACCGAAATTTTTTGGAGATCCAGAATGGATATTCGCAGTCTTTCCGCCGCCAGCGGCTACGCCGCCGCCCGCCCTGCCACCAAGGCCGACCCGAACCATGAGGCCGCAAGTGCAGGCGCACGACTTAAGGAGAGTTTCGAGAGCTTTGCAACGACCTTGCAGAGCAGCGAGCAGGTTTCCGTCCAGGCTATGACCTCTCAGGCAGACCCGCACGCCCTCGTGCAGGCACTTGCACAGACTGAACTGGCGGTTGAGACCGCTGTTACCGTGCGCAACAAGGTGGTCGAAGCCTACCAGGAAATCCTGAGAATGCCGGTCTGAGCCATGATGAGCGAAAGCCTCTTCTATGACACCCTGCGCCAGGCCATGTGGGCAGCCGTCACAATGTCGACACCGATTCTGGTTGTCGCCCTGACCGTTGGCCTGTCCATCGGCCTGTTTCAGGCTCTGACTTCCGTGCAGGAAATGACACTGACCTTTGTGCCCAAGCTGACAGCCATCATTGTCGTGTTCTGGATGACGATGGGCTTCATGACACAAACCCTTGTGGCTTTTTTCAATGGCCACATTGTTCCGATGATTGCCGGAGGTTTTTAATGGAAGCCGCAGGTTACGCCACACTTTCCCGGCAATCGGGGCTGATGCGCGAAATGCGTGTCATCGCGAACAACATCGCGAACTCCGCTACCACTGGCTACCGCCAGGAGGGGCTGATTTTCTCGGAATTTGTACAGTCCGCTCCTGGCCAGGAGTCGCTGTCGATGTCACGCGCGAACATCTTCAACACCTCCATGGAGCAGGGTCAGCTTACCAAGACCGGCGGCACTTTCGATTTCGCTGTGGAAGGCGACGGTTTCTTCATGGTCGAAACACCTCAGGGCGAGCGCCTGACGCGTTCCGGCGCCTTCTCCCCGAACTCTGCCGGCGATCTTGTGACCATGGATGGTTACCGGGTCCTGGACGCAGGCCGCGCACCGGTTTTCGTGCCTCCAGATGCGGGCAAGATCGAAGTGGGCGCCGACGGGTCGATCAGTGCAAACGGCCGCCTGCTGGGACAGCTCGGGCTGTTCAAGCCGATGGAAAGCCACGCGCTGGTGCGCGAAGATGGGGTGATGTTCCGCGTTGAAGGCGAAATCGAGGAAACACTCGAAGCGAGTGTCCTGCAAGGCTTCCTTGAAGGTTCCAACGTGAACGCGATTTCCGAGGTAACCCGGATGATCGAAGTACAGCGCGCCTATGAGATGGGCCAAAGCTTCCTGGAATCGGAAGATGAGCGCATCCGCAATGCCATCAAGAACCTGATCAAGACCTAGGAGAATCCAGATGCGTGCCTTGAAGATCGCCGCGACCGGCATGAGCGCCCAGCAGCTGCGGGTGGAGACAATCTCCAACAACCTCGCAAACATGAACACCACCGCCTACAACGCGCGGCGCGCCGAGTTCGCCGACCTGCACTATCAGCAAATTTCGCGGGCCGGCACGGTAAATGCCTCCGACGGCACCGTTCTGCCAACCGGCGTGCAGGTGGGGCTTGGTGTGCGTGCGGCGGCGGTATCGGTGCATTTGGCACAAGGTGCGCTGCAGCAGACCAACAACGACCTGGATGTCGCCATCGACGGCAAAGGCTACCTGGAAGTGACCCTTCCCTCCGGCCAGAGCGCCTACACCCGGGATGGTGCGCTGAAACGCACCGCTGAGGGCTTGATTGTAACCTCCGACGGGTTTGCAGTTTCTCCAGAAATCACGATTCCTGACGACGCCACCAGTATCTCGATCAATGCCGAGGGTGAGGTCTACGGATATTTCAATGAAACCACCGAAGGCCAGCTTCTCGGCCAGCTTTCACTTGCAAGCTTCACCAACCCCAAAGGTCTTGAAGCTATTGGCAGCAACCTGTTCACCGAAACCGAAGCCTCCGGCTCGGCCAGTGTGTCCACCGCAGGCGAAGACGGGCTGGGCACCTTCCGCCAGGGCTACTTGGAGGCCAGTTCAGTTGATGCAGTAAGGGAAGTCACCGAACTGATCGAAGCCCAGCGCGGCTACGAAATGAACGCAAAAGTCATCTCCGCTGTCGACCAGATGATGGGCGCAACCACACAGGTGCGCTGATGAAACTTGTCCTTGCCTGCCTGACTGCCGCCGCGCTCTGTGCCCCGCCTGCCTGGGCGGATTACCTCGTACCGACTCGCACGATCCGCGCCAAAGCAATTGTAAACGCTGAAGATCTGGCGCTGAAAAAAGGTGAAATCCTTGGCGCGCTATCGGAACCTTCAGAGGTTATCGGTATGGAAGCGCGCGTGGCTCTTTATGCAGGCAGGCCCTTGCGCGCGGGTGATATTGGCCCGCCCGCTATCGTTGAACGCAACGACCTTGTGACACTGATTTTCCGCCAGGGCGGACTTTCCATCGCCGCAGAAGGCCGTGCACTTGGCCGCGGAGCTGCCGGCGAGGCTGTCCGTGTCATGAATCTTTCATCCCGCACCACCGTCACCGGCCGTATCGCTCAAGACGGCTCTGTTGAGGTAAACTGATGTCCAAGAAATTCTCTCCCGTCAAACCACTGCTTTTCGGACTCGCCCTGCTGGGGGCCTGTGGCCGGATGGATCATTTGGGTAAGGCGCCCTCCTTCACCCCGGCAAATGAGTCGCCGGAGCATGTTGCAATGCTTTACCAGGGTCTGCCTGCGCAAACCCAGAACCGGCGCACCGTTGATGGCTCCTCGCTATGGAGCGGTTCTCAGCAGTCACTGCTCGGAGACCGCCGCGCCATCAAGCGCGGCGACATCCTGACCGTGGTGATCGAGATCGACGAAGAAGCTGAAATTTCCAATGACACACAGCGGTCGCGCTCAGGCTCCGAAAGCATGAACATGCCGCACCTGCTTGGCCTGCCGCAACGCCTGGACGAGAAACTCCCGGACGGCGCGTCATCCGCTGACGCGGTTGAGCTTGGCAGCTCCAGTTCCTCAGGCGGCAAGGGATCCGTCAAACGCAGCGAGAAGCTGGAATTGCGGGTCGCGGCAACCGTTGTCGACGTGCTGCCCAATGGCGTTCTGGCAATCAGCGGCTCCCAGGAGTTGCGGGTGAATTTCGAACTGCGGGAGCTTCTGGTCACCGGCTATGTCCGGCCTCAGGACATCAGCCGCCAGAATGAAATCACATACGACAAGATCGCCTCTGCCCGGGTTTCCTACGGGGGCCGCGGCCAAATCACCGATGTGCAGCAGCCCCGCTACGGCCAGCAGTTGCTTGACGTTGTCCTGCCGTTCTGAGGGTTGCCATGCTGTCCAAACTTCTGCCAATAATTTTGCTGATCATCGGAACCGCAGGCGGCATCGGCGCCGGTATTATGCTGGCTCCGGCACCTGAGGAAAACCACACTGCCGCCGGCGCTGAAGCAGCGCCTGAACCCGCCGCTGCAGAGGATCACTCTGAGGAAAGCGAAGAGGATCTGCGCGAATACGTCAAAATCAACAACCAGTTTGTGGTGCCGGTTGTTGATCGCGACCAATTGACCTCCCTTGTGGTGATCTCGCTCAGCCTGGAAACGGCCAAAGGCACCAGCGAAAAAATACGGACCTATGAACCCAAACTGCGGGATGTCTTCCTGCAAGTTTTGTTTGACCATGCAAACATGGGCGGGTTCCGTGGGGCTTTCACGCGCTCTGACGTTCTTGAGCCGTTGCGTACCGCTCTGCGTGAGGCCGCGCAGAAACATGTCGGCAAAGGGATCTACGACGTCCTGATCATGGAAATCTCCCGTCAGGACGTCTGACCTGTCTGTACCGCACGGCACAAAAGGGCCGGTCCCGCTGGACCGGCCCTTTTGTGTTTAAAAAGTACCCAGTGGTTTCAGCTACCCAGCAGTCTATCCAGAAACGCTTTCGCCTGAGCAGCCTTCTGGCGCTTGCGCTCGGTTGCCGCCATGGTTTCCACGGCGTGCTTACGGCCGAATGCCGTGCGCAATTGATCCATCATCCTCAGCTTCTGAGCCGTCGCCTTGGCCAGGTCCATGTTCAATTGGCGCCGGGTGCGGGAGTGCCAGCCCTCCCACATAAGATCTGCACCCAAAGCTTTCATCGCGTGATCGCTGCTTGCCTGTTCCCGCGCGGCCTGCACTTGCTCATTGAGTTTGGCCAGCTGGCCGCGCAGCTCCGCTTCCCGCGCCAGCGCAGGTTGGACTTTTGCGTGCTCCTGCATGTACTGCGCAGCGGTTACAGCTGCCATCTGGTCGAGCATCTTCTGCTTCATGTTATTTTCCCCTTGGCGCGCTTTCGCATTTCCTCGGCAAAGCGGATTGCTGCCGCAACCGGCGCATAGTGTTCTTCCAAAATCTCGTCGCCGATTTCGACTGCAGCATGCAAAGCCCGGGCAGTGGGCGGGTCGCTGTGTATCGGCACCGCATTTTCATTGGCCACACGCCGGATCGCCGCAGCCACTTCATCAACCCCCTTGGCAACGCAAACCGGCGCGGCGCCCTTTTCGCGGCTCCATTTCAAAGCAACCGCATAGTGGGTCGGGTTGACGATCACCACGTCGGCATTCGGCACCTCGGCCAGCATCTGGCCCATCGCGATTTCCTGGCCGCGCTGGCGTCTCTTGCCTTTCACATGCGGATCGCCCTCGGCATCCTTCATTTCATCCTGGATCTCCTTGCGCGACATCATGTTTTTGCGTCGGTGTTCAGCGTGCTGGAAGACAGCGTCAACGACCCCGATCGCCAGTGATATGACGAGGGCCAAGAACAGAAACTCCAGCGCCAGCTGCGAGAGCATCAGCACGACCGATTGCGGCCCGGTGCCGGAGGACGAAATCATGTCCGGGAGCCGATGGCTCAAATAAACACCTAGGCAAACGGAATAGAGCACCAGTTTCACAAAGCTCTTCAGGAATTCAAAGAGCCCGGCGCGGCCAAGCTTGTTTTTGGCATTGGAAATGATCGACAGGCGCGACAGTTTCGGTTCCAGCTTGCTGGGCGCAAAGACCATGGCACGCTGGCCGATGATTGACAGCAGAACCAACGCAAACGGCACCAGGAACCACGGCAGAATTGGCCTTAGCAGACTGCTTGCAAAGCCTCCTGATGGCGCAGTTGCGGACCCGCCGTCAAAGAACAGCGGCGCCAGCCGGTCGGGCTGATCCAGAAAAGCCATCAGCGCGGTTCCCATTCCCTCCACGCTGGCACTTCCTGTCGCGTAGAAGGCAACAATCAGTCCAAGATATGCAGCTGCCACGGAAAGGTCAGTGGACTTTGCAACTTCGCCCTTCTCGCGAGCCTTTCGGAGTTTTTGTTCCGTCGGCTCAAATGACTTATCAGAGTCGTCGTCTTCACCGCTCATGGCATTCCAACTCCTGGGTTGGAAAGAAAAGTCATCAAGGCACGGGACCAGACATCTAAAATCATCGGACTGCCAACCATCAGGATAAACAGCCCGAAGAAGGTGATGACCGGTGCCCCGACCATTGCCACCATCAGCTGAGGCATCGCCCGGTTAATTACACCAAGCGCTAGGTTGTAAATAACGGCAGTGATCACAAAGGGTGCTGCGAGCGTGAAGGCCATGGAAAAGCTCTCCGACACACGAAACACGCCCCATTCCGTCAGTCCGGCAGCGGCAGGGAACTGGCCGGCGGGAAACATTTGATAGGATCCGATCAACAGTTCCGCAATGCGGACGTGAAGCCCCATCATGACCGCGAGGGTCACACCTGAAATCATCAGCACAGCCCCAAGGGCGGGCATAGGTTCAGCACCGATTCCGCCCAGAACCTGAGACAGAGAGGTGCTTTGCGCAGCCATCGTGCCAGCCGTCTGGAGCGCCAGAACAAACATTCGTGCACCCACGCCAATCGCCAAGCCGATGATCGCTTCAGTCACAGCAAACCGCGCATAATCCATTACCCCGTCCGGTTCAGGAAAGGGCGGCAGTGCGGGTGCCACCACAAAGGTAAATGCGACTGCAATCGCCAGTTTGACGCGGGTGGGAACATAAAGCTCCCCCATTGCGGGCAGCACTGAAACCATAGCCGACACCCGCAGGAAAACGATTGCAGCATGCCAGAATCCTGCCCCTAACAGCAGCACCAGCTCCGGCGGCAGGAAATTCAGGTTCATGCTTGAACCATACCAACCAGGGCAGGCCGCGCTTCGAGTCCGATTTCCTCGAAGGACAGGACTGGATTTGTGATGCCGCGCGATTTCAGGATCGTTTTCAGATACCGGCGGCGGCGGGTGGATGTCACCACTGCAGCAAACACCCCCTGATCCGTGATCGTCCCCAGCTTGTCGCTCAACCCGTCTGCAAGCCTGTTGAACAAATCGGGCGGCAAGGCGATATCCAGCCCGGCGCCTTGTGAATCGACTTGGTATGTCGAGAACTTGTCTTCCCACTCCGGTGCCAGCTGGATCAGAGGAATGGTGCCATCTTCGCGCTTCATTTCGGCGACCAGCTGGAATCCAAGGCGCTGCCGCACATGTTCGCAGATCAACTCCGGCTGGGTGGTGTGCATCCGTGCTTCGGCAATCGATTCGAGGATCAGCGGCATGTTGCGGATCGAAACCCGCTCTTCCAGAAGCAACCGCAGAACCGCGTGCAAGGTATCCATCGGCACTTTATCCGGCACCAACGCATCCAGCAGCTTGCGGTTTGCCTCAGCCCGGAAACCGTCTGAGAGCTGTGTCATCTCATCCAGCAGACGGCGCAGCGACTTGAGTGTCAGCAGGCGGGAGAAGTTCTGCTTGATGATTTCAAGAAGATGGGTTGCCAGAATTTCCGGCGGCGTGACAACTGTTGCGCCGGCCAGCGCGGCCTGTTCCTGCGACTTGGCAGAAATCCAGCGGGCCGGAGCCCCGTAAACCGGTTCAGTGACGTCTGTTCCGGGCGGTAGCGCATCGTGATTGTCCGGCATCAGTGCCAGAACCATTTCCGGATGCAATGTGCCGCGGACTTGCTCGACACCTTGCACCTTGATCACGTAAGTACCCCGCTCCAGTTCATGCTGATCTGTCAGCCGGATTTCGGGCAGGATCAGGCCAAATGTGGTGGCAATATGAGACCGCATATTGGCAATCCGCGCATCCAGCCCGGTACCAGCATCCAGTACCATGCTGACCAGATCTGGCGAGAACTCCAGATGCAGATCATCAAGATCCAGAATATCGCCCAACGGCCGGGATGCCGACGGATCTGAGGCTTCTTCGATCTTTTCCTCGATATCGGCTTCCGCATCGTCCCTTTTTTTCTTGGCCATCCGGAAGGCAGTGTAGCCCAGCACACCGCCGCCGGTTACGAAAGGCAGAAACGGCAGACCTGGAACCAAGGCAAACAGCACCATCAATACCGCAACTGTGATCAGCGCAGCCGGGTGACGGCCGAACTGATCGAACAGGGCAATATCTGTTGAACCGGTGGTGCCGCCGCGGGCCAGCAGCAATGCCGCCGCGATGGAAATGATCACCGAAGGGATCTGAGATACCAAACCGTCGCCCACGGTCAGGATGGCATAGGTCTCAAACGCGCTGCCGACCGGCATGCCATGGACAAGGACGCCCATGATCAGCCCCATCACCAGGTTCAGCAGCGTAATCAGCAGGCCTGCAACCGCGTCACCCTTGACGAACTTCGAGGCACCGTCCAGCGACCCGAAGAATGTGGTTTCCTGCTGATCGCGCTCCCGGCGTTCCTTGGCAGTCTGGTGATCGATGGCGCCTGCCGACATGTCAGCGTCAATTGCCAGCTGCTTGCCCGGCATCCCGTCCAGGGCAAAGCGCGCGCCCACTTCGGCCATCCGTGCAGCACCCTTGGTGATTACCATGAAGTTGACGATCAAAAGAACGCCAAACACCACAAGGCCCAGGAAAACGCTGCCGCCCATGACAAATTGGGCAAAGCCCTCAATCACACCTCCCGCCGCGTCAGTGCCAGTATGACCCTGCCCGATGATCAGTTTGGTCGAGGACACATTCAGCGACAGCCGCAGCATCAGCGACGCCAGGAGAATTGTTGGAAAGGAAGAAAAATCCAACGGCCGTTCGATGAAAAGCGTGATTGTAAAGATCAGGATGGCCAGTGCAAAAGAGGCTGCGAGGCCGACATCCAGAACCCAGGCTGGCATCGGCAGGATCATCATCACAATGATCGCCATCAGAGCCAGAGCCAAAAGCACGGTCGGACTGAAAAGTTGCTCTGTCGTCAGCTTAGGCACAGGTCACGCCTCGCTCGTTGAATTTCACGCTCGAGCTGCAGTGCCAGCCGCACAACCTCTTAAGCTGCCAGGCAGGTGTATAGACGGATCCGCATTTTTCCGGTGACACCTGCAGCAGAGCGGGAATCAGACTGGATAGCATTCGCATTTTTTTGAAATCAAACTCCCTCCCTCCGGCCGGCCGGAAGAACGGCACGATTTCTGTTGAAAGAAGTTTGACCAGCGCACGCGTGTTTACTTCGTCTCTGCAGCCTGCGGCCGCCGCGCGTTGAAACAGCCCAAGCGGGCCAAAGAATATATAGTTATCCGGCATTCTGCCCGTTCCAAATCAGGATTCACCCGTTTGTGACGTTACCGGCAGGCGGTTGACAAAGTGTTATCAGAACCAGCACCGGCTGCCCCATGGAAGAGGCAGCCGGTGAAGCTTTGGTGCTGTGTTTGATTTACTGATTACCAGCAGGCTGCGCGACACCCTTGCCGATTTGGCTCAGAAGATCGGCAATACCGCCCCGGGTTCCTTCGCTGCTTTCAACCAGCGCCCGGGCGTGGGCCAGCGGCGCCAGGCCCACAGGGTCCTGAACTGTCTCGCCGATCTGCGAGGTTACCGAAGCAACGGGTCCGAAAGATTCCGCAGCGTCTGTTCCGATTGCTTCGACTGCACCCAAGTTTTCAGAATGCCAGAAACCACGGGCGGCAGCATCTGCTTCATCTTCGGCCAAAAGATATTCCCCTGCCCGTCCGTATTCGCCATTTCGCCACAGGGCTTGCGCCCGCATCCGGTTGGCTTCGGCCCCGTCAAGACCCATCAGCTCCACAAGAGCCCGGTGCGGTTTATCTAGGTCTAAGGCAGCTTCAGCCATCAGCAGGCGGCGGGTTTCGTCCTCCGATTCCAACGCGAGTTTGGTCAGCAATTCCTGAGCCTGGCTGGAAAAGCCAAGATTCAGCAGCCTGCGCGCCACCTGCGCTGCCACCGGCGCCGCCTCAGCCGGCGTTGCCTGCTTGGAAAACACCAGGGAATACTGAAGGAAAGTCACGTCATCGGCACGCTCTGTCAGAAGCTGCATCAGCGGCTCCATCGCCTCGGCCCGCGCAATCGGCCCGTCCCTGTCTGACACGCTCTTCAGTTCCTCGAACGCTTCGTGGAATTGCCCCATCAGCGCCAATGACGCGACCAGAGCGAGACGCAAATCCGCCCCCAGCTCAGTTTCCCGGTTTTCCAGCTCATAGGAGGCAATCAGATCCGGTACATCCGGTGACAAAGCCTTACGTTCCTTGACGCTGAGCGCAACCAAGTCAATCAATGCTGCAGGCGCGTTACCAGTCCGCTCGGCGACTTCGCTGGTAAGCTCCTCAGCCATTGTTTTGGTATCGCCTTCCAGTTCAGCAATTGCGGCTTCAGCCAGGTTAATTTCGGGAACTTCCTCCACTCCAGTCCGGTCCACCGATCGCAGCACGGCCTCGGCAACGTGATGATTGCCAGCTTCGGCAAACATTTTGCTGACCCTTGGACCAAGATGCACCCTCAAGTGCACCGGAAGCTTGGAAAACGCTTGCTGAATGGCATCCGAGTTAGCACTGCGCTTCACAGCACCATCAGCCAATGCCCCCCACAAGGCACTGTCTCCGTCACAGCGCTGCTGCCCGGAAAGCGCGTGGTTGACTGGCAGGGGTGTGCCGTCCATCAGCATTGCCAATGTATCCAGCAATGCCACTTCTGCACTTTCCTGCTGCTCTGGCGGCAGGAACGTCATGATCGAACGGGCTTCGGCTCCAAAGCTAAAGTACAAGTAGAGCCGCGCAAGCGCCTGAACCGTTTCCGGGTTCACATCATCAAATTCCCGAACCAGCCCGCTGCGCAGCAGGGCCACTTGGTCTGAAAACGGGCTTTCATCTCCCCAGTCCTGAATGGCGACATCCCGGTCCTTCAGGCAATGCGAATCTTCACCATTGTCATCCATCAAGGCAGCGATCAGCCCGGTTTCCCGGTCAATTGCCGAGGTAACGGAGATATGGTCCAGCGGATCAAGCGGCCTGCCAGTCCCGCCAAGCGGATCCAACCCTGCTGACATTTCCCCGGGCGGAAGACCATCAAGCGTGACATTCAAAAGACCTTGGTTTGCAGCACGTCCTATTTGCTGCAGCAACCGGCGTTCGGATTCGCCAACCGCAGCCGCGCGCTCAGATTCGTCCATATCGAGCAGCAAGCCTGTTTCGGGGATCCTAGCTGGTGCGGCCTCTTCCGTGGCCTCCGTGTCAGGTTCCGGGGTCATTTTTTCTGCCCTGGTCTGACTGCCGAGAAGCGGCAGTTCCACGTCTTTCAGGTCCGGCGCGGCCCCCTCGGCAACGTCAGAATCGGTAGCTTTGCTTGCCCGCGGCGGACCCGTCTCTTCGCCCGGCAGCGCTGCCTGCCGGCGTTCCCGTTGTCCCGAAATCGCCGCTGCGAGTTCAAGCGCCAGGCGGGCATCTGCTGCAGCCGGCTGGGAGAACCCGAACCGGTAGCCCGTTTCTGGAGCCGGGGTCGTGAGCGGCAGAACGGATACCGCCGATCTGAACTGAGGTTTCGCAGCCGGTTTGCCGCCATCACGGATGTCGATCACCAGATATCCGTCTTTCTGGACGTAGGATGTAACGGTGCATTCGCATCCCAGCTGCAGGCGAAGAGGCTGACCCGGACCGTTTTGCGCCAATGATTGCAGCCGTGTCCGGGGAATCAGGTTAAAGACGCGCGACGTATCAAAAACAGCTTCGGGCGCAGCAATATTCACCGTTGCGGTGGTACCGCTTTGAGTCAGCGACCAGTCTGCCCCGTTTGGCAGCCGCATCACTAGGCGTGTGAACCCTTTGTGCTCGCCTGATCGGGTCACTATCGTCTGCGCGTGGACAGCACCCGATGTCAGCAGAAAAGCTGCGGTGGCAAATGCTCGCCAGATCATGCTGCGTCCTGTTTCACCGATTTGAGGGCTTCTTCAAGTTCCGAAAAGCCTGGACGGAAATGCGACGGAGTGTTCTGGCGGCCGACCTCGATGCAGATGGCCGCGGCGTGATTATGCAGGTTGGCTACCAGCACTTCGCGGATCAGCTGATAAAAGTGGGAATCCTCTTCGACCACGGCCTTCACCTTGCCCGCAAAAGGCGCAACCAGTCCATAGGACAGGAAAACACCAAGGAAGGTACCAACCAGCGCGCCGCCAATCAGCTTGCCCAGAACTTCTGGCGGCTGGTCGATCGAACCCATGGTCTTGATCACACCCAGAACAGCCGCAACAATCCCCAGCGCGGGCAGGCCATCAGCCATGGTCTGCAGCGCGTGGCTGGAGTGCAGCGCGTGATGCAGGTTCGCCTCCATACGCTTTTCCAGCACCTCCTCGACCTGGTGCGGGTCATCATAATTCATCGAGGCCGAGCGCATGGTGTCGCAAATCAGGTTCACTGCTTCCTTGTCCCCCAGGATCTTGGGATACTTGTTGAACACAGAAGAGTTTTCCGGATCCTCGATATGCTGCTCCACTTCAACCGGATTGGCCCTTGCGATGCGGATCAGCGCAAACAGCAGGCAAAGAAGATCGCGGTAATCATCCGGCTTCCATTTGGGGCCCTTGAACACCTTGCCAATGTCCTTGAGCGTGTGCTTCACGCCGCCCATGTCATTGGCAATGAGGAAGGCACCGACCGCAGCCCCGCCAATCATCATCATTTCAAACGGCAGCGACTTAAGGATGATCGCCATCTTGCCGCCGGCCAGAAGGTATCCGCCGAACACCATGGCAAAGATCACCACAATGCCTACAATCCCGATCATAGGTGCACTCCGAATTCCGTTGGTTTTTATTAGTTTAGGCGAGTCTTCCTAAGGAAAGACTAAGCCACCGCGCCCAAGTTATTCCTTGGGCACGGATCCGTTGCGTCCGGCCAGGACCACGCTGATCGTATAGGCTGCTTCGGGGCTGAGGCCTGCCATGATTCCTGCTGCCGCCTCTGGCTGCATCCGGGCCAGGAAACCCGCGGCAAATGCCGGGTCCATTTCCTCGAACAATGCTGAGGCTTCCTTGGGTTTCATCTGCTCATAAACCGTCGTCAGCCGGGATACATCCGCTTCCGTTGCCCCGTCAGCCAGTGCGAGAGTCGCACGCAGATTCTCTTCCGCCTGCTCCAACGCAGCCAGTTTCATATCAATCGCCTGATCGGCAATTTCCAGCGCCTTCATCCGGTCCTCGATCTCCGCCTCGCGGGCAGCCAAGACCTCTTCCCTCTGCTGAAATGCAGCCAGCATTGTCTGCAACTCTGCCGATGTCGGCATCGCGTCACGCTGCGGCTGCCCGTTATGCGCGGCATCTTCCTGGCCCGCCTCCTTGAGGCTCGCCACTTCACGCGCAATTGCAGGCCCTGCTTCAAGCCCCAGCCGCACCACGGCAGAGCCCATCAGCAGCAGCGCCAGCATCATCAGGGTGCCGCTGCGCCGGAATCGTTTGGTTTTCTTCGCCATCACGCCACCCGATTCTGGCTGCGGTTGTGGCGCACAAACATCAATCCGGCGGACTTCGGTTCTTCCTGTGCCTCGGCAGCAGGCTGCGGGTCAGACTCATAGGCTGCTGCCAATGCCGCGTCTTCGGCAGCGGATGCCGCTGGCGCAGGGGCTGCAGCACCGGCCTCGGGCAGGTCGTGCATCGACGCCATCATCAGTTCCAGCCGCTGAGCCACAGATTCGGCCCGGCCGGTCAGCTGCTGCAGAGCCTTGCTGGACCCGTCAGACACCTGCTGGGCCGATTGCAGCGATTTGTTCAGGTCATCCACCTGTGCAGACAGAACGGCGACCGCTCCGCCGACACCTTTTTCCAGGTCATTGAACCGCTTCAGTCGGCGCGACAGCACCAGACAATAGAATCCGGCGCCCAGCGCTCCGGCCGCAAGCAGGATATCAGCAATTATGTCCATCCTGTCCTCCTAGTTCAGTACGAAATCCATAATCAGCAGATCACGCACCCGGCCCTGGCCGGTGGCAATATTGATCCGCCGCAGCATCTGTGCCCTCAGTTTCGGCAGCGCCATCGGATCTGAAAGATCCTCCAGCTCCAATGCTCTCAGATAGCTGTTCAGGACATCGACAACCCGCGGGAGGACTCTTTCGACTTCAGCCTGGTGTGCCAGGCTGACCTCTAGTTGCGCGCGGAACCTGAGATGCTTCAAACCGCTGGCTTTGCGCAGGGTAATCAGAATCGGGTCCATTTCGATGAAAGCAAGGTTGGCGATGTCATTCGCCGTCTCACCTGTGTCCACGCCTTCTGGCGCCACTTCGGCCGCGGGCGCCGGTTCTGGCGCCGCTTTCTGACCAAAGGGAAGAAGGCCTGACTGTACGGCAAAGAATCCACCGCCTGCCCCTGCCAGTGCCAGCACTGCCCCAATGATCAGGGGCAGTTTGCCTTTCTTGGCCGGGGTCTCTGCTTCGATATCTACTGCAGCGTCTGTCATGGCTATCCCTAAAACGTCGTGCAGCTTCTTCATAACCTGCGAGGAACTAACCGAATGTTAAGGCCGATCCGTCAAAACGGTTGCATGCCGGAGAGAACGCCGGTGCGACGGAGGTTAATGTGCAGCAGATCAAGAATGTCTGGGCAGAAATGGACATGAGAAAGCGTCTGATTGCCGTGGGAGCCACGGTGATCATGATTCTCAGCGTCATCGCGATGTCCCACGTGGCAAGCAAGCCAACAATGACACTGCTCTATGCCGGGCTGGAAAGCGGCTCGGCCGGAGATGTGGTACGGGCGCTGGAACAGCGCGGCACCCAATTTGAAGTGCGCGGCGGCTCGATTTATGTGCCATCCACGCAACGCGATGAACTTCGTATGACACTGGCCAGCGAAGGCCTGCCTGCCAATGGCGGTAAGGGATACGAACTCCTTGATTCGCTTAGCGGTTTCGGCACCACCTCACAGATGTTTGATGCCGCATACTGGCGCGCAAAGGAAGGCGAATTGGCCCGCACTATCGTCGCCAGCCCGCATGTGAGCCAGGCACGGGTGCATATTGCAAATACAGGGTCAAATCCCTTTCAGCGGACTGTCGAACCCACAGCTTCAGTCTCCATTGTGCCGATGGGTTCTCCGATCACGCCGGCCCAGGCCAATGCAATCCGCTTTCTCGTGTCGTCCGCTGTTACCGGACTGGCTGTGGACAACGTGGCCGTTATTGATGCCAACGGTGCCCTGATAGGCTCCTCTGATACCTCAGCAGCAGCTGCTGCGGGTACCGATGAC
This sequence comes from Leisingera sp. ANG-M7, assembly GCF_000813965.1. Lineage (GTDB taxonomy): Bacteria > Pseudomonadota > Alphaproteobacteria > Rhodobacterales > Rhodobacteraceae > Leisingera. Next base: position 150,305 of record NZ_JWLI01000011.1, read on the forward strand.
CGCTCGCAAACGATTCGGGAACGCGTGCTGCGGCTTGTCGAGGCTCGCGTGGGCCAGGGCAATGCCGTCGTCGAAGTCAGTGTGGAAACCATCACTGACACCGAATCGATCCGCGAGAAGCTGGTGGACCCGAAAAGCCGTGTAGCTGTGAGCACCGATGTCGAAGAACGCGCTGATTCTTCCACGAACCAGTCCGGCGAGGTCACAGTTGCATCCAATATTCCTGACGGCGACGCAGCCTCTGGCCAAGGTTCCAAGGCAAACACCAGCGCTACCCGGGAGAGAATCAACTATGAGATCTCGGAAACTGAAAAAGAAATCCTTCGTGGCCCGGGTGCTATCAAGCGCCTGACCGTTGCGGTCCTGATCAATGGAACTGCCGCTACCAACGAAGCTGGAGAATCCGTTTTCCAGCCCCGCCCTGAAGAAGAACTGGCAGCAATGCGCGAGCTGATTTCAGCGGCGGTCGGCTTTGACGCAGACCGTGGAGACGTGATCACGCTCAAATCCATGGAATTGCCGGCCGTTGAACCGCAGGGCGTCGTGGCGACTTCTTCATTCATGGACAAGCTCAATTTTGACGCCATGTCGCTGATCCAAATCGCCGCTCTCGCCATCGTCAGCCTGATACTGGGCCTGTTTGTTGTGCGGCCGATCCTGTCGAACCAGGGAGCCTCGGCAACTGCGCTTCCAGCACCTGGTGGCGGGGCTGATGCGCTGCCCGGGCTTCCCGGAATGGGCGGCGATGGCTTCATGACCGCACCTGACCTGGGCGCCGGACTGGCCCTGGATGGCGAAATTGAAAACAACGAAACCGGACAGTTCGAGCCGCTGGGCGGCCTGCCTGAGATGGGCACAGGGGATATGATGGGCGCCATTGGCCTGCCCTCCATGGGCGGCAGCACGGGCGATCCCGTCGACCGCCTGCGCAGCCTCATCGGCGAACGGCAGGAAGAAACGGTCCAAATCCTGCGCGGCTGGCTGGAAGAGAGTAAGGAACAGGCCTGATGACGATTGCACATTTGCTAGAAGACTTCGGTATGAAGACACCGGTGGAGCCTGCTCTGCCTGCAATTTCCGAGGAGCTCATCGAAGAACAGCGCCTGGCGTCCTTTGAGAACGGTTATAGTGCCGGCTGGGATGACGCGGTGACGGCAAAGGATCAGGAGAACACCCGGATCTCAGCCGAGCTTGCCAGCTCGCTTGAGGACCTGAATTTCACCTACCAGGAAGCGCAAAGCCAGCTGCTCGACTCGCTGGATCCGATGTTCAAGGTGCTGACCAGTGCGGTTCTACCGGACGCAATGGCGGCATCCTTCGGGCATCATATCGTCGATCAGCTGGCAGGCATGGCCAAGGGGCAGACCGACCAGCCGATGCAAATCGTGGTTTCTCCAGGCGAAGGCGCTGCGGTTCGCAGTCTGCTGCCGGAGAAGTTTTCCGTACCGGTGACAGTTCGGGAAGACAGCGTTCTGTCGCCGGGCCAAGCGTATCTGAGCGTGGGCGGAGCGGAGTGCGAAATCAACTGCGACGCCCTTCTCGAGTCCATCCAAGATTCGATCGAAGCCTTTACCTATCACGCAAATGAGGACAGCCATTATGGATGACGCGGCCGATCTGAACATGAAATCTGCCGATGCGAGCAACCCTTTCGTTTCGGTTCCAGTCGAAGTGGTCGTCTCGGTCGGCAAGGCCCGGCCATTGATCCGCGACCTGGTCAGCCTCGGTGAAAACGCAATTCTGACCTTGGACAAGCGGGTCGAGGACCCGGTGGACCTGTATGTAGGTGACCGCCTTGTGGCCCGCGGCCAATTGGAAGAACTGGAAGGCGACCAGGCGGGCCAGCTGGCCGTGCGCCTGACGGAAATTGCCGATCTGCAAAGCGGTTTGGGATGACACATACGACATTTGTGCGGGCGGCTCTGGTCTCAGTTCTGCTGCTGGCCCTGCCGCACACCGCCCTGGCTCAAGAATTGAGCCTCTCACTGGCTGACGGGCAGTCGATATCCGCCCGTTCTATCCAGCTGATCCTGCTGATTACTGTGCTCAGCCTAGCCCCGGGCCTGCTGATCATGATTACCTGCTTCCCGTTCCTGGTGACGGTTCTTTCCATCCTCCGCCAGGGCATCGGGCTGCAGCAGGCGCCCCCCAACATGCTGATGATCAGCCTCGCGCTGTTTCTGACCTATTTCGTGATGGAACCGGTCTTCACCGAAGCCTGGTCCACGGGAATCAACCCGCTTCTGGAAGAGCGGCTGGAGCCCGGCGAAGCCATCACGCGCAGCTTGGAGCCGTTCCGGGTATTCATGGCCAATAGGCTTGATCCGGACACGTTTTATGCAATTGCAGATCTCAGACCCGAGACACAGGGCCTGGACCCGGTGCCTGAGGCACCTCTGTCGGCTTTGGTGCCAAGCTTTCTGCTGTCGGAAATTGCCCGGGCTTTTCAAATCGGTTTCCTGGTGTTCCTGCCCTTCCTTGTGATTGATCTCGTCGTTGCCGCGATCCTGATGTCGATGGGGATGATGATGGTCCCTCCAGCCATCGTCTCCCTGCCCTTCAAGCTGGCGTTCTTTGTTGTCGCCGATGGCTGGAGCCTGATCGCCACCGCACTGGTCCGCAGCTACTATCCCTGAACATTCCGATCCAAGCTGAAGACGCCGGGCACATTTTGTGTCCGGCTTTTTTCTGCGGCAGAGCCATCTGCAAACCGCACCAGAAATGGAACCTGCTGCTGCCCGGCTGTGTTTAAATGTGTATCCGGAATCACAGCCGCTTACGCTTCTTGAAATAATACGTGCCAGTTCGGACATTCATCTTGGTTCGGGACCGCCCATGTTGCTCGGCCAAGACGGCCAGTTTACGCAGCTCCCGTTGAACACACCTGCCACCACAGGCAGATCCGGCCGCTAGTGAACGATGAGAGCAAACCGGCCTTTGCTGAGCAGCTTTCTCTTCCAAACTGCGTCAGACGGCATCACCAGACAGCAAAATACCCGGCCCTTACAAGAAAGGCCGGGGCAAGCGTCGTAAGAAGACCAGGGTCAGCGGACCACAAACTCTGCGTGCAAGGCTCCCGCCGCCTTCAGGCTTTTGAGAATGTCGATCATGTCCCGCGGCGATACGCCTAGGGCATTCAGACCGGCGACAACTTCGGACAGCGACGTTGTTTCAGGAACTTCTGCCAGCTGTATTCCTTCTTCTTCCTCGATTGCGGCGCCAGTGCGCGGCACAACAACTGTCTCACCATCAGAGAAGGGGTTGGGCTGCACGACCAGCGGTGTCTCCTCGATCCGCAATGTCAGATTGCCTTGAGCCACGGCGACGCGGGAAATCCGCACATCACTGCCCATCACAATCGTGCCGGAGCGCTGATCGACCACAACGCGCGCCTTGCGCTGGGGCTCAACCAGAATGTTTTCGATCCGTCCTACAGCATGAGCGGTCGAGCGTGTGTTGGTGCGGCGAATGTCAACCTCAACCGTGCCGGAATCCCGCATCAGGGCAACGTTGCCACCAAATTCCGCGTTGATTGCGCGTTCTATGCGCCCTGCAGTGGTGAAATCCGGTTCCCTCAGCGCCAGCCGCATGGAATTGAGCGACGCCAGGTCAAAGTCAATTTCCCGCTCAACCCGGGCACCCGACGGGATTACCCCGGCAGTCGGCACCCCTTGGGTAACGACTGCTGCTTCTCCTTCAGCTACCGCGCCGCCAGCCAGGATCGTTCCCTGAGCCACGGCATAGATCTGCCCATCCGCCGCATTCAGCGGGGTCATAATCAGGGTACCGCCCAGAAGGCTCTTGGAGTCGCCGATTGCAGACACTGTCACATCGATTGTGCTGCCGACACGCGCAAACGGCGGCAGCGTCGCAGTCACAAAGACCGCCGCAACATTCTTCGGCCGGAATTGCTCCCCGGTCACGTTGACGCCGAGACGTTCCAGGATGTTGGACATGATTTCTTCGGTGAAGGGCGAGTTGCGCAAACCGTCACCGGTGCCATCCAGGCCAACAACCAGACCGTAGCCGACCAGATCATTGCCGCGGACGCCATCAAACTCGACCAGATCCTTGAGCCGGATGGCATTGGCCTGGGCCACTGCAGGCAGCAGAAACAGGCAAGCGATGAGAAGGCGGAGAGTTCTGATCATGAGATGTACTTCAGCAGGGACAGCTGCGAGCTTCGCGCGGTGATAGTATAGATACCTTCGAGCTGTGTCTGTGCTTCCTGCAACCGGGTGTAGGTTTCATACGGGTCGGCTGAGACCAAGTTGTTCTTGACGATGCTCAGGCTCGTTTTCGACGCTTCGTTGCGGGTGCTTATTGCATCCAGGCGGCCCTCGATAAAACCGACATCGGCCTGAACCTTGATCAACCGGTCTTCGCTTTCGGTCAGCTCGCTGCTGGCTTCGATCACCAGATCGATCTTAACGTCTTCAGTTAAGCCCAGGCTCGGCTCATCTGCTAGCGCTGTGATGACATAGCTCTGCAGTGTGTGTTTGAGGTTGGGATCTGTGGCCTGGAGGCCCAGAGAGACCTGTTCGCCCTCCCCCACAGTCACTGGCTGCAGAGCTGTTGCAGAACCATTGTACATGACAGCGTCAAAACCTGCCGGATCATCAAACCAGTCCTTGACCGCCTGAATAATGTCGTTGGCTGTTGTCAGCCCCGACACTTCCGTCAGAATGGCACTCATCAGCGTCCCGGAATTGTTGAGCGGTTTAGTATCCGTTGCTGTGCCGGCAAAGATAGTCCGGCCGCCGACAGAGGTATTCATCATATTGATGGCACTGGACATTCTTTGCCGGGCCTGGCTGCCGAACTGTTCAGCATTGTACTCATCCATCGCTGGGGACAGTGTCAGGATATCGTTGCGCATCGCCTGAACCTGGCCTTGAACCTTTTCAAGACTGCCCTGGATAGTGGTGGCAAACAGTTGCACCTCGCTATTGGTGACCATGTAGCTGTCGAGCCGGTTCAAATTGCTTTCCAGGTCCGCCAGATAGGTGAAATCTCCCCCCAGGCGCTCAGTCAGGTTCGAGGTTTTCCCGGTTGCAAACTCCTCGGAAAGAATGGTGACGTTTTCCTTGAGATCCGCATTCCGGCCGCGGAGAAAGAGGTGCTGCGCCATATCGCCATAAGAATTAATAATCATGCGTCAGATCCTCAAAAGCGTTTCCATAAGTTCATCAACAACGGAGATGACCCGGGCATTGGCGGCATAGTATTTTTCCACCAGCATCAGGTTCTGCAGCTCGGCATCGGTATCGACACCGAGCGCAAGCTCCGCCTGACTCAGCTCATTGAAGCTGGTGGCCGCAAAGGCCGAACCGCGTGAAGCTGTTTCATTGTCCTGTGCGAAACGCGACAACAGGTTCGCGCTTAGAGTGCTTGCTGTCAGGTCCGATGTTCCAAGACCAACCGAAGACACCGTGCGGGTGGTGTTCAGCGCGTCGGAATAGGCCTGCAACAGGCTCGAATCGCCAGGATCACCTGGGGTGGCGGCATAAAGCCCGTCGCGGAACCGCCATGTCTCTGCGCTGCCTGTCAGGGACACCAGATCGTTCAACTCGATCCGGTTGGATATACCGATGGTGTTGGCAGGATCAAAGAAGCCGCCATCGTCAGTAAAGATACCTGCATCGGTCACCCCGATCGTGCCGTCCAAAGCCGGGTCCTGGAACCGTTCGATCAGATCGCGCGCCATCGCATCCAGGTCTTCCTGGGCTTCCACCGCGGTCACATCCCGGATTTCGAATTGCGCGGTCAGTGTGCCGCCCCGCAGCGGGCCGTCAGGGCCGGTGTCAATAACCCTTCCGTCGACCTCAAGCCCGGACAGCATGCCATTGCCAAGCGTCATATGCGGCATGATATCCCGCGACGGGTTAAAGCTCAGCTCAGACGCTTTACCATCCAGCAGCCTCACTCCGCCGGTTGAATACAGCGTCACCTGTCCATTATCGCGCCGGACCACATTGACCGGAATGATGTTGTTCACCTGGTCGATCAGCTGGTCCCGCTGGTCGTGCATCGAGACGGCATCCATGCCGCCTGCTTCCACGACCATAATGCGCGCATTCAGCTTCTCGATTTCCTTCAACGCCTGGTTCACGGTGTCGACCTGGCTGTTGATCGCACTGTCCGCGTTGATCCGCAGGTCGCGCAACCCTTCTGCCGTTCGGGAGATTGAATCTGCCAGGGTCTCCGCCTTTACCGACAGGTCATTGAGGCGTGGCTGCGAGTCCGGACGGGAAACAACCTCGATCAGAGAAGATTCAAATTCCGACAGCTGGGACGCCAGCGACATCTCGTCATCGACGGTGCCGACCAGATCCGACATCCGATCGAAGAAATCGGCCTGAATCTTAGCCGCGCCGTATTCAGCCTCGGCTACCCTTCGATTGGAAATCACGACCGGGTCATTCAAGCGCTCGACATTGCCAATCCGGACCCCGGGAACGCCCGCGCCCGGGCTGTTCAGATCCAGAACCCGGCGCGTGTAGCCCGGCGTTAGAGCGTTTGCGAGGTTCTCTGAAACGATCTGCGAAGACCGGCTGGCCGCAGACAAACCGCTCATCGCGCTGTTAAGGGCGGAATAGATTGACATTTTCAGCCTGCTTTCATGAAGCCAGTGTCAGGGGACCATCAAGCGCCTTAGCGCTTGATGTTGGTGGTTTCCTGCAGCATCTCGTCAACGGTCTGGATGACCTTGGCGTTGGACGAATAGGCACGCTGGGTCTGGATCATGTCGGTGAGCTCAGTTGCGACATCGACTGCCGATTCCTCTTGGGCATAGCCCAGGATTTCACCGGTAGGGCCATCGCCGGCATCCCACAGGTAGAACGCCCCGGAGTCATCAGTCGGCTTGTAAGTCTGGGAATCCAGAGACTGCATGCCGTTCAGGTTCGAAACATCGGCCAGCGGTACCTGGTAGATGACCTTGGTGTCGCCCGAGTCATACTTCGCAATAACTTCCCCGGATTCGTTGATTTCAACGGACACAAAGGAGCCAACCGCGGTACCGTCCTTCACGGTGGTGCCAGGAACGAACTCGTCGCCCAGCTGGCTCATCCCGTTCTGTTCGCCGATAACCCCGATATTGATCTCAACCGGACCGCTGGCGGTGGTGATGGTGACCGAGCCAGCCGTGGCATCATAGGCGCCACCGGTCACAGTGGCCACGCTTTGAAGCGTGCCGGCAGTGGACGCACTGTCGTCAAACGTCAGGGTGTATTCGCCGATCACCGTGGCGCCAGTTGCCGAATCGACGATCTGCATCGTCCATTCATTGGTGCCGGTCGTTGCAGGTGCCACTGCAACCGTCGGTGTATAGGTGATCGCCAGTTCCTCGGACCGGCCCATGTTGTCAAAGTACTGAACAACATGCTCCACCGGATCGCCGCTTGCGCCAGGGTCAGTTTCCGAAGCCGGCAGGTTCGCGGTCAGGCTGATCTCGGTCGTCGGTTCCGCCGACAGTCGGTTCAGATCGATGTGGATCGGCTCCAGAGAGTTGCTGGTATCACGCGCTACATCCGGAATTGTGCCATCTGCCGATGCCGGGAAGCCCATGAGAACCAAACCAGACTCTGTTGAGAGATACCCGTTCGAGTCGGTCCGGAAGGATCCGGTTGAGGTCAGCAGCATGGTCGGGCTGCCTCCAGCCTCCACTTCAGTGATCGAAGCCACCGGCAGCATGCCGCGGCCGCGGACGGCGAGGTCAGTTGCGTTATTGGTGGAGACCAGCGGCCCGCGCTCATCAATCAGGCGGACATTGGTGGTGCGTACACCGCCCGCCGAATAGGTGCCGCCAGAGCCGGACAGGACCATGGAATGGAAATCTGTCTCAACCCGCTTGTAACCGCGTGTCGAGGAGTTGGCGATGTTGTCGGAGATGGAAGCCAACCGGCTGGCGTTGGCGCTCAATCCTGAAACGCCCGCGTTCAGCGACGAAGAAATGGTCATAGCACGCCTTTCTGCTGCATCTAATCATTCTGGATGCAACAGCTAGCGCATGAGCGATTAACGGGCGGCTAACAGATAAAATATGACTCATCCGTCAGCCGCCGGTTTTCTGGTTTTCAGCGTTTTATTCCCGCAAAAGGATGATTTCGACCCTGTCGTTGCGCGCCGCCATGGGGTTGCTGACCGCCAGCTTGCGGTCGGCGTGGCCCGTCACGCGCTCAATTCGGGACGCCGCCATCCCGCCTGATTCGAGAAGCTTGCGGGTTTCATCCGCGCGGTCATGAGACAGTTCCCAAACCGGGTTCTTTGCCAGCACCACAGGATGCGACCGGATATGGCCGCCAACTGCGATGTGGTTGGTCACACCGCCAGACACACGGGCAATCATTCTGACCAGGTCGCGGAACAGGGCCGTCGGGTCTGCCCCGCCCTCTTCGAACAGCGGTGCGTTCTCGCTGGCAAACAGCTCAATTATCAACCCTTCGTCAGTGACCCGTGTCACGATGTGGCGTGCCATCACGGTGGACACCATGCTCTCGCCGCCCCGCCCGGACAACTGTTCCTCAATCGCGCGGAACTTGTCGTCCTCCTGGTCCCGTTTGTCGTCAGATTCAACACCGGTATCGCCCTGCGCCTTCTGAGCGTTCGCCGGATTGATGTCGGTCGCCCCGGTTCCGGATTTCGGCTGGATATCCTCAGTGAACATACTGTCCCCTTGGAACGCACCGTTTCCGCCGCCGGAAATCCGGCTGAGCGGAATCGACGGCGAGAAGTAATCCGCCAGCCCTTTACGTTGTTTCTCTGTCGTCGCGTTAAGCAGCCACATCAGCATGAAGAAGGCCATCATCGCGGTCACGAAGTCGGCGTAGGCCACCTTCCATGCACCGCCGTGATGGCCATCGCCACCACTGACTTTTTTCCTCTTGATGATAATGGGCGCCACATTGCTCTGTGCGCTCATATCCACCACCACTATTTTCACCCATCACCGGGATAGCAGGCGGCCCGTTAATCTGGACTTAACAATTAAATTTGCCGGCAGTTCATCTGACTGACGCGCCAAATTCCACCTGGTCCTATTACGCTTCGCCTCAAGGACCTGTTCCCACTGGGCAGGCCTAAATCCTGCATCTTAAAAACCTCTTATCTCGACATCGAGGAATTTTATCGAAGGTTGATCAAGAGCAATATCCGGCGCCGCCCACGGAACTAAAGTCCGGGCAACACAGCAAATGAGACACCGAAAGGAGAATATCATGCTGACCCGCAGAGCCGCACTGATGGGGGCAGCCGGCGTAGCAGCGCTGCCTGTACTTGCCAAAGCCGCCAAGGCCGAAAGCACCACTGTTCACGAGGCCGCCGCGCCTGTGGACCTGTCCAGCCTCCAGCGCATCAAGCGCGAGCTGGTCGCACCGCCCTTCGTACATGAACACGAGCAGGTCGCCCCGGGCGAACCGCGCATCGTCGAATTCGAGATGAAGATCGTTGAGAAAGAGATCGAGGTCGACCAAGGCGCTTACTTGCAGGGCATGACCTTTGACGGCTCCATCCCGGGTCCGATGATGGTGGTGCATGAAGGCGATTACGTCGAACTGACCCTGGTCAACCCGCCGGAAAACATGCTGCAGCACAATATCGACTTCCACGCTGCAACCGGCGCCTTGGGCGGCGGCGCGCTGACCCTGGTGAACCCGGGCGAGAAGACCGTTCTGCGCTTCAAGGCCACCCGCCCCGGCACCTTTGTCTATCACTGCGCCCCGGGCGGCCCCATGATCCCCTGGCACGTCGCCTCGGGCATGGCTGGCACCATCATGGTGCTGCCGCGCGAAGGGCTGTCGGACCACAACGGCAATCCGGTTAAATACGACCGCGTTTACTACATCGGTGAAAACGAGTTCTACATTCCGAAGGACGAGAACGGCGACTACATCCGCTATGAGGACGTTGGCGAAAGCTATCCCGACACCCTTGAGGTGATGAACGGGCTGATCCCCAGCCATGTTGTTTTCAATGGCGCAGTGGGCGCTCTTACCGGCGAAAATGCCATGAAGGCGAAACAGGGCGAGAAAGTTCTGTTCGTGCACAGCCAGGCAAACCGCGACAGCCGTCCGCACCTGATCGGCGGCCACGGCGACCTGGTCTGGGAAGCCGGCAAGTTCAACAACGTGCCGGACCGCGATCTGGAAACCTGGTTCATCCGCGGCGGCTCTGCCGGGGCAGCGCTCTATGAGTTCCTGCAGCCAGGCGTCTATGCCTATGTGAACCACAACCTGATCGAGGCTGTGAACCTTGGTGCAACCGCACACGTGGTGGTCGAAGGCGAATGGAACAACGACCTGATGGAACAGGTGGTCGCCCCGACCGAATACTCTGGCTCCTGACCTTCGGCTGGATATGAAACTGGACCGGGCGGTTGCACAACGCGGCCGCCCGCTTTTGCTTGAAGGGACGCTATCATGAAAATAGAGCTGATCGCCGCCGGACTGGCCGCCGCTATTGGCGTTCCGGGCTTTTGGTTTTCAACGGCCAAAGATCCGGCACCGGGAACGGAAACCGTATTCATCGCAGCGGATACCATTGCCTACCGCCCCATCGGGAACTTTCACCGCAACGGCAAAACCGTGGTGCCGCCGGAACAGCTGCGTCCAGTGGCCGCTTTTGAGATCATGAAGCATCAAGTTTCCGGCAGCGAATACGCCGCTTGCGTGGCAGCAGGTGCCTGCAAAAAGGCAGACAGTGTTCCGGCGGACGGCGGACAGGCGCAGACACACGTCAGCTGGCACGACGCGACCGCCTATGCCCAGTGGTACTCCCAGGAGACCGGCCACAGCTGGCGTCTTCCGGACGAGGCTGAATGGCAGCTGGCCGCAGCAGAAATTTTCGGCGACGAGGCCGTTGAAACAGACAGCGGCGACCCCGCCCAGCGCTGGCTGCGCCAATATGCCCGCGGGGTCACGTTGCGCGGACTTCCGGGGCCCGCGCAGGATCCAAAAAGCGAACCCGAAGCCAACAGTAACGGGCTAACCGGCCTTGGCGGCAACATATGGGAATGGACCGGCGGCTGCATGCAAAACGGCGAAGTCGCCAAAGACGGCAGCCTTGATCTGGGCGAACCATACTGCAGCGCACGTATCACCGGCGGCCGCCACAGAGCAGTGGTGATCGACTTCATCCGGGATGCCAGCGTTGGCGGCTGCGCCGTCGGACTGCCGCCGGATTATCTGGGGTTCCGGCTGGTGAAGGACGGATGACATTGCCGCAGACCTTGACCCGGTGCCAACGAGCGGGATCCGGTGATGCGGACAGCCGCGCTGTGCAGCAGCACAGCGCCACGCCTAACTGAAAAGGACCTCCCGCAGGAGGTCCTGAAACAGGAGGTAGCAATTTGATACCGGATCAGGAAGCCCGGCTGTAGCGCACGCCTTCAGGAACGTGGGCATCAAAGCAGCTGGCGATGATCCGGGTCAGCGGCCGGCCCTCGGGCAGTATTTCCAGCGTGTCCCCATCCAGGAACACCAGATCTCCGAACCGGGCCGCAATCCGGGCCAGATCAGCATCCAGGCTTCCCGCCAGATCTCCGAAGCGCTGCCGCAATTCCGCCCGATCCAGCCGGAATTCGCACATCAGCATCTCGATGGCACGGCCCCGCAGCAGGTCTTCCTGACTCACTACATGGCCGCGCGCACCAGTAAGCACCCCCGCCTCAACCCGCTGCGCATAGGCAGGCGTTGCCGCGGCGTTCTGGATGTATCCGCCTGCGAAGCGCGAGATCGACGACGCGCCAAAACCGATCAGGGTCGGGCAGGTGTCATCTGTATACCCTTGGAAGTTCCGGCGCAGGTGCCCAGTGCGGGCAGCTGTTTCCAGTCCGTCGCCAGGTTTGGCAAAATGGTCGATACCGATGGCGGCGAACCCCGCCTCGGCGAACTTCTCCGCCGCCAGCGCGGCCAGATGATAGCGGGCAAGATCGTCCGGCAGCGTCTCTTCCTTGATCAGTTTCTGCCGTTTGGCCACCCAGGGCACATGCGCATAGCCGAACAATGCCAGCCGGTCAGGGCTGAGGCTCAGAACCTTCTCCACAGTATCCGCCATCCGCGCCTGCGTTTGGTGCGGCAGGCCGTAAACCAGATCGGCATTCAGCGAATTGATCCCCGCCGCACGCAGATCCTCGACACATGCCTTGGTCACCTCAAACGGCTGTTCCCGGCCGATCGCCTGCTGCACCAATGGATCGAAATCCTGGATACCTATGCTGGCCCGATTCATGCCTTCTGCCGCCAATGCGGTGATCTTGTCCCGGTCTACCATGGTCGGATCGATTTCCACCGAGAATTCCCAGTCATCGGTGTGCTGGAACACTGCCTTCACTGCCTGCGCCAACCGGTGAATCAGATGCGGCGGCAGAATGGTCGGGGTGCCCCCGCCCCAATGCATCCGCCCCATCCGCAAGCCCTCCGGCAACAGCGGTGCCACCAGCTTCAGTTCCTGCTCCAGCGTGCCGATGTAGCTTTCCACCGGGCTCAGCGTCTGGGTTCCTTGCGTGCGGCAGGCGCAAAACCAGCAAAGCCGCTCGCAAAACGGAATGTGCAGGTACACCGAAACCGGCACCTGCGGATCCAGCGCCTGAAGTTCGCGGGCCTGTTCCGCGGCGCCAACGGCTGCGGAAAACACCGGCGCGGTCGGATAAGAGGTGTAGCGGGGCACCCGGCTGTCAAACAGCCCAAGGGCTTGGAGGCGGTCAACTTGTATCATGACTTTCCTATGCCCCTTTTCCGAATCCTCCACTTTGCGCAGGATCAAACCAGCGGCCGGATTCCTTATTGGGCGCAACCCAAAACACTCTGCTCAAGGCACTGGTTTAAAATGATAAAATATTTCCAGGGCCAAAAATGGGAAATTTTTTCCGCAGGGCTATTTTTCCGTTTGACGCTGCTTGCGACTCCGCTTATACGCCGGTTCCACGACACCTGCCCAGGTGGCGGAATTGGTAGACGCGCTAGCTTCAGGTGCTAGTGTCCGTATGGACGTGGAGGTTCGAGTCCCCTCCTGGGCACCATCTCCCCGAATATTCTAAATTATGATCGCATAGATCGCTGCTGTTCCAGCCCAGGCGTGTGTTGTGCAGACCTCTGACTTGAAAAAAACGGCAGGACGCGCCTGCCGTTTTTTCTTGGATAGCCATTTGAATGGAAACGGGCTTCAGTTCACCGGTTTAACCGTTTCCTGAATCTCGCTCTCTGCATCCTCGGCGGCTTCGACAATCTCCGCATCCTCGACCGGTTCCGCGCTTTTGTCCTCAAGCGCGCCCGTGATCAGCGGCAGCATGTGGGCCGCAGCCACACTGGCCACTTCCGGAGTCTCCGGACGCTTCCAGGACAGGGTGTCAAAACTGGAGCAATGCTCGCAGACCGGCGCCCATTCGGCATGTATGTGGTTGCAGCTGTCGCAGACCCACTGGGGCCCGCGCGGTGCGGTCAGCGCCTTGGCCAGCCAGCCCTGCACAACCTTGTCGCTGGCACCTTCGCCGCGTTCGATTGCAGCCATCAGCGTCAGCGCGCGGGCGTCCGGCGCCCGTTTCGCCAGATCATGCAGCCAGCGGCGGGCTTCCGGGAAATCCTCGGCCACGATGTTCAGCTCTGCCATCACCAGCCGGGTCTCATCGTTCAGCGGCTTTATACGCGCCAGCTGATCGAACCGCTTGACGCGTTCAGCGGCGGTTTCCTCCGGTTCGATTTCGGCAAAGGCATGCGCCAGATCCGGGTGCGGCTGGCTTTCCCAGGCTTTCTTCAGCAGCCGGACAGCCGGACGTTTCTTGCCCTTGGCAATATAGGCGCGTGCAGCCATGGCCGCAGCCGGGACCAGATCAGGCGACAGGCGGTTTGCCTCAATTGCCTGCTCCTGCTGCTCGACGGTTGCGCCCTCATCCAGCACCCCCTTGGAGGCTGACAAGGCCAGAACTGCATCGCGGCGCTTGTACACATCGCGCGGCAGGGTGCCGGTCTTGAGCTTGGTCGACAGCGTCTTACGCGCGCCGGCCCAGTCTTCGGCCTGCGCCTGCAGACGCAGCAGCGTGTCCTGCACCTCCTCATGCTTGGGGCGCAGCGCCAGCGCCTTTTCGGCCAGCTGGCGGGCGGTATCCGTGTCGCCTTCCGAGAGCTTCTGCTTCATGATCCCGCGCACCCCGACAAAGCGGGTCGGCTGGTTGGAGAGCAAACGCTTGTAGGCCTCCGCGGCCTTGTGGGTATCGCCGCTCATCTCCGCCGCTTGCGCGACCAGAAGATCAGTCAGCTCCGGCTTCTGCAGATACTTCTCCGCCCGCGCCGCCTTGGCCAGCGCCAGGCGGCCTTCACCGGAAGCCAGCGCCATCAGACCATCGGACAGTGCCTGGTAGCCTTTCCGCTCGCGGCCCTTGTCCCAATAGCGCGACAGCGCGGTTTCATCGCCATTCAGGAAGCGCAGCGTGGCGACCAGCAGCGACAGCAGTTTCAGGAACAGCCACAGACCAGCAACCAGCACGCCCAGCGCAATGACGGACTGCAGCGCGCCAAGGGTGTATTCCGTGCCGGCAACGGTGATCTGCACCCCGCCGGCTGTTTCCATCAGCAGACCGGCGCCAAAGGCAAGAAGCGCGACAATTGCGACAAATACGAGGATCTTAAACAACGACCAGAGCATGGCGGCTTCCTTATTTGGCTTGCAGGCTTTGGGCCAGTTCAGCAGCTGCTGTGACAGCAGCCGCCCGCGCATTTGCCGCGGCTTCCCAGTTGGACAGGGCCGCACGGGCCGTTTCGGGCAATGCAGATAGTTCGGTCAGCGCATCCTGCAGCTTGCCTGCGGCCACAGCGGCTTCCGCACGGGACAGGACCGCGTCCGGACCCTCCCCCTCCTGCGGGGTTACCGAGCGTGCACCGAGGTGCCGGTTCACGTAGTCCAGCAAACCGCCGCTGCCTTTGGTCTCCTCGCGTGCCGCAGCCAGCGCATCCCGGGCCGCCGGGGCAAAGCTGTCGCGCAAGGCGGAAATTGTGGCAACACCGCTGTCTGCCGGACCGGTCAGGGCTGCGGGCACGTCCACACCCAGGTTTGTAAGCTCCTGCACATTGGTGGCATAGCTGTTGCCGCTGTCCAGCGCAGAGCGCAGCTGCGCCAGCTGGGTCTGGGCGCTGGCGATCCGCGCGGCCTCGGCGCTGGCGGCATCCATTGCCTGGGCCTCCGCCAGCATCTGTTCAACTTCGGACCGCTGCGCGGCAAGGCTGTCCTGCAGCTTGGCCAGTTCAGCTTCAAACGCGGCCACAGCCTCCGGCGAGGTGCCTTCGGGCGGCCGGGTTTCCAGCGCGGCAACACGGGCCGCCAATGCATCCAGATCCGCCCGCAAAGCCGCATCCGGGGCCGGCGCGGTTTTCAGCGGTTCAATGTCCGCGGCCAGGGCATCAATGCGGGAGGCAAGCGGCGCAAGGTCGGGCGCCTGAGTGGCCTCCACCTGCTGTTTCAATGCAGCAAGGACTGCCTCCAGGTTTGCCTGGCCAGTCTCAAGCGCGGTCAGATCAACACCGCCGCGCATGGAGGCGGGCAGAACGCTGTCGAGCCAGCCGCCCTGACCGGCCACAAAACCGATCAACGCCGCCACGGCACCGCCCAGCACCGCAGAGCCGAAGCCGCCGCGCTTTTCCACCACGCGTTCGATTTCACGCGGAGCCTCAACCGCGGCAAGCGGTTCAACCGAATCCTCTTCCCGATCCGCTGCGGTGTCCTGATCAAAGGTCTCGGTCTCGGTCTCGGTCTCGGTCTCGGTCTCGGTCTCGGTCTCGGTCTCGGTCTCGGTCTCGGAAACCGCAGGCTCTACCGTGTCAGAGGAATCAACAGAATCCGTACCGGATTCTTCCGCCGCATCCTGTTCAGTTGGTTCTGCTGCATCTTCAGCCGGCTGGGTTTCACCGGGGCCGGGCTCAATCACGTCTTCCGGATTTTTCTTGTCAGCCACGCCGGCCTCCCCCTCGATTCCTAAAATACATTCGTGCGAACACGCTGGACCCTACTCCGCGCGTCTCTGGCCCTCAAGCCGGGACAGCTGCGCTGCGGCATCAACGACAGCTGCCGCCATGGCCGGTGCATCCGGGGCTTTACTTACGCTGAAAGCCTTGTAGTTCAAGCCTTTCAACGGTTCCGCCACAGCCTCGCTCAGTGCAATCAGATGCAAATGCGACGCGTCCCCGCACAGATTGGCAAAATGGCGCGCAGTCCTGGGTGAAAATAGCGGCACGATCACACCGTTTTGCGCAGCAAGCACGGTTTGCGCCTCCTCCGTCAGCGGCAGAAGCGCCTGATCATACACGATTTGCTCATCGCACGGGAGGCCTGCCTCCGTCAGCCGCCGGGCAATGCTTCCCCGGGCATGGGCGCCACGCAGATGCAAAAGCGGCGCATCCGGGCGTTGCCGCAGCAAGGTTACCGTCAGCTCGTCGGCGCACTGGCCCAGGGCCTCTGCCTGCCACCCGTGTTCCGCCGCAGCCTGCGCCGTGCGTTTCCCGACGCAATAGGCAGGCAACCGAACTGTGGTTTCACGTGAAGCGGCCTCAACGCCGTTGGCAGAGGTGAAGATCACCCCTTTTACACCCTGCGTTCTGACGGGTGCCTGAACCGGCTGGATCTCCATCAGCGGCGCATAGATCACTTGCAGCCCGGCAAGCGCCTCTGCGGGCAGGCTGGCGGCAAACCGCTTTGCCGCTGCCAGCGGGCGCGTCATCAGCAATGGCACCATCCAAAGGCTCCCGGGATTGTTTGCACCCCGCTTCGGTGGTAGCCCCGGCGGCAGTTTGATGCAACGGTAAGGCTATGACAAAGACCCTGACAATCCTGGGGCTGGAAAGCAGCTGCGACGACACCGCCGCCGCCGTGGTGCGGCAGGCAGAGGGCACCAAGCCAGAGGTCCTGTCCTCGGTCGTGTTCGGCCAAACCGAGCTGCACAGTGCCTTTGGCGGCGTGGTACCGGAAATTGCCGCCCGCGCCCACGCCGAAAAGCTGGACATCTGCGTCCGTGATGCGCTGGTAGAGGCCGGGCTGAGCCTGAGAGACATGGATGCGGTTGCCGTCACGGCCGGCCCCGGACTGATCGGCGGCGTGATGTCCGGCGTGATGTGCGCCAAGGGGATTGCCGCCGCGACCGGCCTGCCGCTGATCGGAGTAAACCACCTGGCAGGCCACGCACTGACACCACGGCTGACGGACGGGATCGCCTATCCTTATCTGATGCTGCTGGTTTCCGGCGGCCACTGCCAGTATCTGCTGGTGCGCGGGTCTGAGGATTTCACCCGGCTGGGCGGCACCATCGATGACGCACCGGGCGAGGCCTTTGACAAAACCGCCCGCCTGCTGGGCCTGCCGCAGCCCGGCGGGCCGTCGGTGCAGGCTGAGGCGGAAAAGGGCGACCCCAAGCGGTTCCGCTTTCCCCGGCCCTTGCTGGACCGGCCCGATTGCAACCTGTCTTTCTCCGGCCTGAAGACCGCGCTGATGCGGATGCGCGATCAGATTGTGGCGGAAAAGGGCGGCCTGACCCGTCAGGACCGCGCCGACCTGTGTGCAGGGTTTCAGGCAGCCGTGGTTGATACCTTGGCGGAGAAAACCCGCCGCGCCATCCGTCTGTATCTGGAAGAGCAGCCAGCGCAGCCGGCCATTGCCGTGGCTGGCGGTGTGGCAGCAAATACCGCCATCCGTTCTGCTTTAGAGACAGTCTGCGCAGAGGCTGGCGCTGCCTTTACCGCCCCGCCGCTGCGGCTGTGCACCGACAATGCGGCAATGATCGCCTATGCAGGGCTGGAGCGGTTCAAGGCAGGCGCGCGCGACGGGCTGGATCTGACCGCCCGTCCCCGCTGGCCGCTGGATCAAAGCAGCCCGGCACTGATCGGATCAGGCCGCAAGGGAGCCAAAGCATGAGCATTTCGGTATTGGGATCAGGCGCCTTCGGCACAGCTTTGGCGATTTCTCTGGCTGGGAATGGCCCGGTGACCCTGTGGGCGCGCAACGCGATGAAGGCTCAGGCGATGCAGGACAGCCGCCGCAACGGCACCCGCCTGCCCGGTGTGGAACTGCCGGAGAACCTCTCTGTCACCGCAGATATTGCCGGGGCCTGCCAGTCCGAAGTTCTGCTGTTGGCGGTGCCGATGCAAACGCTGCGCAGTGTGCTTGAGGAGTACAAAGAGTACCTGGTAGGAAAAACGCTTGTTGCCTGCTGCAAGGGAATTGAGCTGGACAGCGGGCTCGGCCCGGTGGCCGTTATCCGCGAAGTTCTGCCGGATGCGCAGGCCGCGCTGCTGACCGGGCCGAGCTTTGCCGCTGACATCGCCCGGGGGCTGCCAACCGCGCTGACGCTGGCCTGCGGCGACGCCGATCTGTGCAAGTCCCTGCAGGAACAGCTGACCACAGCCAATCTGCGCCTGTACCGGACCACGGACACCATCGGCGCGGAAATCGGCGGCGCACTGAAAAACGTGATGGCTATTGCCTGCGGCGCCGTAATCGGTGCGGGCCTTGGCGACAGTGCCCGTGCAGCGCTGATGACCCGCGGCTATGCGGAGATGCAGCGGATGGCGCTCGCCTGCGGCGCCAAGGCGGAGACCCTGGCCGGGCTGTCGGGGTTTGGCGACCTCGCGCTGACCTGCACCTCTGACCTCTCGCGCAACTACCGGCTGGGCCTGTCCATTGGCCGCGGAGAGGAATTTGACCCCAGCATAACGGTGGAAGGCGCCGCCACCGCGAGGGCCGTCGCCGCGCAGGCCCAGCGGATGGCCTTGGATATGCCGGTCACGCTCACAGTAACCAATTTAGTAGATCAGCGCTTGACGATCAGCGAGGCAGCGGCACATTTGCTTAAAAGACCATTAAAAGAGGAATAAAATGCTCATCGCATTGATCGCCCGCGACAAACCCGGCCATCTGCAGACCCGGCTCGACAACCGTGACGCCCATCTGGCCTATATCAACGACACTGGCGCCGTGGCACAGGCGGGCCCGCTGCTGGATCAGGATGGCAATATGGCCGGTTCCCTGATTATTCTGGACGTCGAAGACATGGCAGCGGGCGAAGCCTGGGCGGCGAATGACCCCTACAAAAAAGCCGGCCTGTTTGAAGCTGTCGAACTGATCACATGGAAAAAGGTCATCGGCTGATGCGCTACTGGCTGTTCAAATCCGAACCCTCCACCTGGAGCTGGGATAACCAGGTTGCCAAAGGGGACGCAGGCGAGGAATGGGACGGCGTGCGCAACTACCAGGCGCGCAACTTTATGCGCGAGATGAAAATTGGCGACCGCGGCTTTTTCTATCATTCGCAGAAAGAGAAATCCGTGGTTGGCATTGTTGAGGTATGCGCGGAGGCGCATCCCGACAGCACCACCGAGGACGACCGTTGGGAATGCGTGGACATCAAGGCGCTGCGCCCCTTTGCCAAGCCGGTCAGTCTGGATCAGATCAAGGCCGACCTGCGGTTGGAGGAGATGGTGCTGGTGAAAAACTCCCGCCTGTCGGTGCAGCCGGTGAGCGAGGCCGAATGGGCCGCCATCTGCGCGCTGGGGGAGACAGACCCCGGCTGATCTGCCACTCTGCTCTCAAGTGGCTGAAACCATTGAGGAGAGCTTTATGCTGAGTGTGATTGTTGCAGCAGCGGCGGCGTTTGTGCTGGGCGCTGTTTACTACGGTGCATTGGCCAAGCCGTGGATCGAAGCGTCAGGCGTTGAAATTGACGAGAGCGGCAAACCGAAGGGCGGGCAAAGTCCGATGATCTTTGCCATGGCCTTTGTCTTGCAGCTGATTGTGGCTGGCATGATGCGCCATGTGTTCAGCCTGTCAGGCATCGAAACCCTGGGTGCAGGGCTGGTCGGCGGCGCCGGCGTCGGTCTGTTTTTCATCAGCCCTTGGATTGCGCTCAATAATATGTACGGGATGCGGCCGGTGAAACTGACGCTGATTGATGGCGGATATGCAACGCTGGCCTGCGCGGCGGCCGGTCTGGTGCTGACGCTGTTCTAAGCTGACACGGATCTGAAATGAAAAAGGGAAGGACCTGAGGACAATCAGGACCTTCCCTTCCACCCCGCGTGCTCCACTATCCACCACACGCGTATGAAAATCTGGTTCCTGGCCGTCCTGGCCGGTTTCTTAGGTATAGGCCGCCCAGCGCCGATTCCGCAAAGCAATAACCCGGACAATGCGAGCTAAATCAGAAGTGACGGGAAGCAAACCGGAAGGTTTCATCTTGAGGTATTGCCAGCTGAGCCGCGTCCTTCCTCCGGGTCCACAGTTCCAGATCCCTCAATCGCGTTGCCGCCGCCATTCGCTACCAGAGCGGATGCCTTTCCGGGCCAGGGACCTATATTGAGGCCTGCGTACCAGTGACACGGAGGAGGTTATCCTATGCAAAGGTTTCTCATCGAACGGGACATCCCGAAGGTCGGCAGCATGAGCGGTGAAGAACTTGGCGGCGCTGCGCGCACCTCCAATGACGCGCTGGCCAAACTGGCCCCGCGGGTCCAATGGCAGCATTCCTACGTTGCCGGCGACAAAACATTCTGCATTTACCTGGCCGACTCCGAAGACGCGATACATGAACACGCGAAGCTGAGCGGCTTCCCAGCCAGTAAAATCACTAGAATCGAAACTGTCATCGACCCCACCACCGGCAAATAGGCAAACCAGCAAAAGAAAAGCGCCGCCGGATTTCCCCGGCGACGCTCTGGAAGTTCTGCTTTTACCGCTTAGTAGCGGTAGTGCTCCGGCTTGAACGGGCCTTCCGGTTTGACGCCGATATAGGCGGCCTGTTCAGAGCTCAGCTGGGTCAGCTTGACGCCGATGCGGCCCAGGTGCAGGCGGGCGACTTTTTCGTCCAGGTGCTTGGGCAGGATGTAGACGTCGTTTTCGTAGTGGTCGCCGCGGGTCCAAAGTTCGATCTGGGCCAGCACCTGGTTGGTGAAGGACGCAGACATCACAAAAGACGGGTGGCCGGTGGCGTTGCCGAGGTTCAGCAGACGGCCTTCGGACAGCAGGATCAGACGGTTGCCCGAGGGCATCTCGATCATATCGACCTGATCCTTGATGTTGGTCCATTTGTGGTTCTTCAGCGCGGCGACCTGGATCTCGTTATCGAAGTGGCCGATGTTGCCGACAATCGCCATGTCCTTCATCTCGCGCATGTGCTCGATGCGGATCACGTCCTTGTTGCCAGTGGTGGTGATGAACACGTCAGCGGTGGCGACCTCATCTTCCAGCAAGGTGACTTCGAAACCATCCATGGCGGCCTGCAGAGCGCAGATCGGATCGGCTTCGGTGACTTTCACGCGGGCACCGGCGCCGCGCAGGGACGCCGCCGAACCTTTGCCGACGTCGCCATAGCCACAGACCACGGCAACCTTGCCGGCCATCATGGTGTCGGTGGCCCGGCGGATGCCGTCGACCAGCGATTCCTTGCAGCCGTATTTGTTATCGAATTTCGACTTGGTGACAGAGTCGTTCACGTTGATCGCCGGGAACGGCAGCTGGCCGTTTTTCTGCAGATCATACAGGCGGTGAACGCCGGTGGTGGTTTCCTCGGACACGCCGAGGATTGCGTCGCGGGTCTTGGTGAACCAGCCGGGCGATGCTTCCATGCGCTTCATAATCTGCGCCTTGATGACCGCTTCTTCCTCGGACTGCGGCACCGGGATGATCTCCTCGCCCGCTTCGGCGCGGGCGCCCAGCAGCACGTAAAGGGTGGCGTCGCCGCCATCATCCAGGATCAGGTTGGCACCTTCGGGGAACATGAAGGATTTGTCGAGGTAATCCCAGTGCTCTTCCAGGGTCTGGCCCTTGATCGCAAAGACCGGAATGCCGGCCTCGGCAATTGCCGCGGCGGCGTGGTCCTGGGTCGAGAAGATGTTGCAGGAGGCCCAGCGCACATCCGCACCCAGCGCCACCAGCGTCTCGATCAGAACCGCGGTCTGAATGGTCATGTGCAGCGAGCCGACGATACGCGCACCTTTCAGCGGTTTGCTTTCGCCGTATTCCTCGCGCAGGGCCATCAGGCCCGGCATTTCGGTTTCGGCGATGTCCAGCTCTTTGCGGCCAAAGCCTGCCAGCGCGATGTCCTTGACGATATAATCCCCGGCCATAGTCTGCTCCATTCCGGTTACGAGTACACTTGGTGCAGGGCCTAGCACTGCAATAGTTGATATTCAACGAAGATACCCGCAGCCGGAGCCGATGGCTCAGGCTTTTCGACTTGTGTCAGGTAGGAGGGGAAGCCTGTCAGGCGGCCTCTTTCAGCTTGGCGTGCCCAGGTCAGGCGCTTTTTCCGCAATGTGGAAAAAGGAGGATCCAGTTGCGACAACGCAGCTGATCCCGTTTGCATGTGTGACCAGAACCGTGAATGTACCGGTTTCATCCGAAGACCAAACTTCAATCACTGTCGCTTCCGGGCGGCTTTTCTGCAATCCGCCGGCAGTCAGCCGCTCGGAGTATCCGCTTTCCAGTTTTTGCGTCATGACCTCACGGTCGCCGCAGCTGGCTGCCAAGGCCGGCGGCGCTGTCGCTGCCATGCCGAACAACAGGGAAAGACCAAGTAAACGCTTGAACATGACAAACTCCTTTCTGTTGCGTGTCAGTTCGCAAAAGGGGTTTGCCGCAGGGAGGGGGCGGTGCCCCTTGTCCCTTTAATATTGGTTCGGGAGGCACCTTTTTCAAACTCACGCGGCATAAACTGCCCGTTTTCATCCGTGTTCGCGCAAACACTCAAAGGACGGCAAGCATTGCCCGCTAATGCCCCAGAAGGTAGTCAATGGGGGAATACAGTGACAGGACAACCCCATGCCCTCCAAACCCGCCCGCGCCTGGCAGCGTATGCTATCCGGCCGCCGACTGGACCTGCTGGATCCAACGCCCGTCGATATCGAGATAGAAGATATTGCGCACGGGCTGGCCTTTGTGGCGCGCTGGAACGGCCAGACGATGGGGGATTTTGCCTATTCGGTGGCTGAGCATTCGCTGCTGGTCGAGGACATTTTTTCGCGGATGCAGCCCAACGCACCGATCAAATGGCGGCTGGCAGCGCTGCTGCATGATGCGCCGGA
Organism: Leisingera sp. ANG-M7; assembly: GCF_000813965.1. Lineage (GTDB taxonomy): Bacteria > Pseudomonadota > Alphaproteobacteria > Rhodobacterales > Rhodobacteraceae > Leisingera. The sequence continues at coordinate 173,356 of NZ_JWLI01000011.1, forward strand.
ATATGTGATCGGCGACATGATCTCTCCTGTGAAGGCCGCAGTCGGTCCCGGTTACGGGGATCTGGATCAGCGGCTGACTGCTGCCATCCACCTGCGGTTCGGGCTGCCGGCGGCGCTGCCCAAAACGGTGAAGACGCAGATCAAGCGGGCGGACAAGGTCAGCGCCTGGATGGAAGCGGTGCAGATCGCGGGGTTTTCAGAGAAAGAAGCCGGCAAGTTCTTTGGCCGCCCGAATGCCGAGATTGCCGACGGCCTGCACATCCGCCTGCGCCCGCCGGTCGAAGTGCGGCAGGATTTCATTGCCCGGCACGAGGCGCTTTTGCGGCAGATGTGACCGGAACGGGGTTTACCCAGCCAAGGCGATGCCCTGCCGGTGTTTTCATTCGTTGTCCTGCTGCATGTGCTGCGTAGGAGCCTGTGCAAGTTAAGGATGGCGGCGCCGCCAAGGGGCGGAGGCGGGACGGGAGTTTCCCCCCGCACGCGAAACGTCGTCAGTGCGTGCCCCTGCCACAGAACCCTGTTCCAAAGTGCCGGAGGTGTCAGGCCCGGCGGTTGACCGCGATCAATTGGGACTATGCCGCACACCGCTTAAGATCCGGTGAGACCAGCGTACTCAGGGTGCGCAACACCCTGTGGTGCAAGGTGTTATCCCTTGCCCGATCTGAAATACTCAGCGCGGGCTGCGCTTGGCGAGGATCCGCTGCAGGGTGCGGCGGTGCATGTTCAGCCGACGGGCGGTTTCCGAAACATTGCGGTCGCAGAGCTCATAGATCCGCTGGATATGTTCCCAGCGCACCCGGTCAGCGCTCATCGGGTTTTCCGGCGGCGGCGGCAGCTCATCTCCGGTGGACAGCAGCGCGTTCATGATGTCGGTGGCATCGGCCGGCTTGGACAGGTAATCCGTCGCGCCAATCTTGACCGCTGCAACGGCCGTGGCGATTGCGCCATAGCCGGTCAGCACTACAACCCGGCTGTCGGGGCGTTTCTCGCGCAGCACCTCGACAACATCCAGGCCGTTGCCGTCCTCCAGTCGCAGATCAACCACCGCATAGGCCGGCGGGCGAGCGGTTGCGATGGCGCTGCCTGCGGCGACAGAGCCTGCGGTCTCCACCTCAAAACCGCGTTTCTCCATTGCCTTGGCCAAGCGCCGCAGAAACGGCTCGTCATCATCTACGAGCAGCAATGTCTTGTCAGGTCCAATTTCCTGAAGAGCAGTTTCGGCCATGCCCGGTCCTCCGCGCGGTTTTATCTATTGGCGCAAGAATATGTCCGGGCAGGGGAAAAGGTCAAACAGCTATCCTGCTTCAGATTTTCCCGACAAAACAGGCGGTTTTATCTGCCATCTGCTCTGCGGTTTCATCGCGGCGGAAGAACTCAACGAAGCCTTCATCCGGCATCACCAGATAGGAGAAGGTGGAATGGTCGACGAGGTAGTAATCCTCATCCCCCTCGTTCTTCTTGAAGTAGGTTTTGTAGGCCTGGCTGGCAGCCTTCACCTGCTCTATCGAACCTGTCAGCCCGATCATCTTTTCATGCAGGTTGGCGGCAAAATCACCAACGGCTTCAGGGGTATCCCGGTCCGGGTCGATGGAAATGAACACCGGCGTCACGCTGATGCCGCGCTCTGCCAGAACGTCGATGGCATCCGCGTTGCGGGCGGCATCCATCGGGCAGACATCGGGGCAGAATGTGTAGCCGAAATAGACGATGGACGGCTCGGTAATCACATCCTTGTCGGTGACGGTTTCACCCTTGGCATTGACCAGTTCGAACGGCCCGCCGATGGTTTCCGTTCCGCCTGCGATCTGGCTGCTGCGGCACTGCGCGAATTTGTCACCCCCGCTGCCCCCACGGGTCAGAAACCAGGCGCCGCCTACTAGGGCAGCGACAAAAGCAACAGCTAGAAGAGCATAGATGCGGGTCATGGGATCACACTTTTCGTCAGGGAAGGGTTGTTGATCGTTTGCGGCGCCAGACCTATCAAGAAATACAGCCGATGCAACTGGCGCACGGCGTCACATCTGCGGGAGCACCGAACCGGATGAACGATCGACGTTTCATGCTGGCAAGCAGCCACGATCACAGTCATTGGGTCCGGCTGCGGACACTGATTTTGCTGCGGTGGGTGGCCATTGCCGGGCAGATCACCGCTATTGCGGTGGCACAGCACCGGTTCAACCTGCAACTGGAACTGGGTTTGTGTTACCTGGCGATCGGCATCTCCGCGGCCGGCAACCTAATTGCCATCTTCGCCTTCCCGGAAAACAAGCGCCTCAGCGAGTTTGAAAACTTCCTGATGGTTCTGTTCGACCTGCTGCAGCTCGCCTTTCTGGTGTATCTGACCGGCGGGCTGAACAACCCCTTTGCCCTGCTTGTGCTGGGACCGGTGACAATTTCCGCGGCGGTGATGGGCTTGCGCTCCACCCTGATCATCGGGGCAACAGCCATCATCCTGGTCACCCTGATGGCTGAATTCCACCTGCCGTTGCGGACTGAGCAGGGGTTTATCCTGCGGATCCCGGATGTGTTCATTTTCGGCAACTGGATCGCCATCGTCATCGCGATTCTTTTTATCGGTGCCTATTCCTTCCGCGTCAGTAACGAGATGCGGCTGATGTCGGACGCACTAAGCGCCACCCAACTGGCCTTGTCACGCGAACAGAAACTGACTGATCTGGGTGGTGTGGTGGCCGCAGCAGCGCATGAGCTGGGAACACCGCTGGCCACCATTAAACTGACCAGCGCCGAGCTGATCGAAGAACTGGACGACCGCCCGGACCTGCGCGAGGATGCTGCCCTGATCCGCGAACAGGCTGACCGCTGCCGGGATATCCTGCGCAGCATGGGGCGGGCAGGCAAAGACGACCTGCACCTGCGCCAGGCTCCTCTTTCAACCCTAGTGACCGAAGCCGCAGAGCCGCACATGCATCGCGGCAAGGCTGTCCTTTATCACGAGGAACCGCTGGAAGGCGGTGATTTTCAGCAGCCCACTGTCCTGCGCAAGCCAGAGATCATTCACGGGCTGCGCAATCTGGTCCAGAACGCGGTGGATTTCTCGAAATCCACCGTTTGGATCAATGCAGCCTGGAACGACGAGCGTATCGTTCTTCTGATCAGCGACGATGGCCAAGGCTTTCCGCCGCATCTGCTCGGCCGCATCGGAGACCCGTTTGTGCGCCGCCGCCGGGGGGAAAGCGAACTGAAGCAGCGTCCGGAGTATGAGGGCATGGGGTTGGGGCTTTTCATTGCCAAGACACTGCTCCAGCGCACCGGGGCGCGGCTGAAGTTCGCCAATGACTGGGACCAGATCCATAGTGCAGCACATGCGCCCGAAGGGCGCGGTGCCATCGTTGAAGTGGTCTGGCCGCGCGAAAAAATCGACGCCATAGAAGCAGGAGGCCCTGTTACCGGCAAAAATTTGCCTTTAGAAATTTAACTATTCACTTTTGGGAAACCAATTAAACTTCATTTAACCATTTTTAGGGAACCATGAGAGCCAACGAGAGCTGAGCTAGGCAGGAAGACATGCAGGATTTCGCTTCGATCGAATGGTTTGTACTGGCCGCACTTTGTGCCGCCACGGCTGCAGCCGCAGTCTGGTGGCTGTCGCCCTCACCACGGCGCAATGGCATGGAACATGACCTGCTTGCCGCCGACGGCCGAACCGACGCTGTCTTTCTGTTTGATGACAGCAGCCTGATCGGCTGGTCCTCCGGCGCCCGCAAGTTTATCGGTGACCAAGCTGAGAATTTTGATTGGAGCATGCTGCGCGACCAGTTGGCCCGCAGCTATCCTGGCCTGCCGCAATCGCCCGGTTTTCTCAAGGATGTGGGGCCGCTTGTGCTGTCAGGCACTGCCGCTGCTGAGAGCCGTGAGGCGCATTGCGAGTGGATTGACGGTGTCACCCGCGTGCAACTGCGCCGCAGCACATTGGAGGAACAGAACAAGTCCCTGGATCAGGAACTGACCACCCTGCGCGCTGCCGTGCATCAGGCCCCCTACCCGGTCTGGCTGCAGTCGGAGGAGGGAAACGTCACCTGGTCTAATCTCGCTTACGATAATCTTAACCAGAAGATTCGCGGTCGCAGTTCAGACTTTGCCGATCCGTTGTTCACGGATCTCCACGATCCAATGACCAGCGGCAAGCCTGAACGGATCCATATTCCAATGCCGGACAGCGGCAAGAAGCTTTGGTACAATGTTTCAACAACTGAGACAGAGGCCGGCTGGCTGTGCCATGCGGTAGATGTGAACGCAGTGGTCGACGCCGAGGTTGCCCAGCGCAACTTTGTGCAGACTCTGGCCAAGACCTTTGCCCAGCTGTCAATCGGCCTGGCGATCTTTGACCGCAACCGCCAGCTGGTGCTGTTCAATCCAGTGCTGATCGACCTGACCGCGCTGCCCGCAAACTTCCTCAGCTCGCGGCCCAACCTGCTGACCTTCTTCGACCGGTTGCGCGACCAGCGTATGATGCCGGAACCCAAGAGCTATTCCAGCTGGCGCCATCAGATGGCGGACCTTCTGGAAGCAGCTGCCGAGGGCCGTTACCAGGAAACCTGGTCGCTGCCGTCCGGCTCTGTCTACAAAGTATCCGGCCGGCCCCATCCGGATGGCGCCATCGCCTTCCTGTTCGAGGATATCACCGCCGAAGTCACCCTTACCCGCCAGTTCCGCTCTGAGCTGGAAATGGGGCAGTCGATCCTTGACCAGATGGACGAAGCCATCGCGGTGTTCGCCAATGACGGCAGCATGAGCTTTTCAAACAGCGCGTATGACACCCTCTGGCAGATGGATCCGGACTCCAGCTTTGCCAAAGTGTCCATCATGGATGCCAGCCGGATCTGGCAGGACACCTGCGCGCCGACCCCGGTCTGGGGCGAGATCCGCGACTTCGTTGCGGGCTGCGAAGGGCGCGAGGCCTGGTGGTCCCATGTTCAGCTGCGCAATGGCACCAGAATGGTCTGCAAGGTAACAGCAATCCAGAACGGCGCCACAATGGTCAGCTTCCGAAAGCCGGACGCAGCTGCCCTTCCGGCGGGCCAGGAACGCTTTGCCGCCAACCCGCAAGACTGAAACTTGAATCCAGCTTGCAGCGGTAACGCGGCGGCGTCATTGTACCGCCATGACGACAATCACCGCGGCTTGCACGCTGAATTCACCTGAGGAAACGGCCGAGCTGGCCGCCCGAGTCGCCGGAGCCCTGCGCCCCGGCGATTGCTTGTTGCTGGAGGGCGTAATCGGTGCCGGAAAGACCCATTTCGCCCGTCACCTGATCCAGTCGCTGATGGAGGTGCCCGAAGACGTGCCTTCGCCCACCTTCACATTGGTGCAGACCTATGAGGTGCCCGCCGGCGAGCTGTGGCACACCGACCTTTACCGGCTGTCATCCTTGGATGAGCTGGAGGAGCTAGGCCTGACCGAGGCCTTCGAGAACGCGATCTGTCTGGTCGAGTGGCCTGACCGGCTGCAGGAGCTGACACCGACGCATGCGTTGCATCTGACGCTGGCCCTGGACCCGGAACATGAAGACCGCCGCCATCTGACACTTCGCTGGAGCGATGCAAAATGGCAGCCCCTAATGGAGCGCATTTGCGCATGACCGAACGAAACGCATTGTGCGAGAGTTTCCTTTTACAAACTACTTATGCCAGCTGGCAGCGCGGACCGCTGGCCGGCGACGCCTCCAACCGGCGCTATGAGCGGCTGACCGGCAGCGAAGGCCAGACCATTGTGCTGATGGACGCGCCGCCGGAAAAAGGCGAGGACGTCCGCCCCTTTGTCCGTATTGCCGGCTACCTGCGCGCCCAAGGACTGAGTGCTCCTGAAATTCTGGCGCAGGATTGCGAAAACGGTTTTTTGCTTTTGGAGGATCTGGGCGACGATCTCTATGCCCGCATCATCGAACGCGAGCCCGCGCTGGAGAAAAAGCTCTATGAGGCGGCGACCGACGCGCTGGTCGCGCTCCACCGGGCGCCGATGCCGGAATTGGAGCCCTATGGCCCGCGGCTGATGGCGGAAATGGCCGGGCTGGCCTTTTCGAAATACCGAGCCGGCATTGTTGGCGAGGTCGACCCGGATCTGCAGGCCCGGTTCGAAGACCAGTTCGAAGACATCCTGCGTGAAACGGTCAAGGGCGATCCGGTTCTGGTCCAGCGGGACTACCACGCAGAAAACCTGCTGTGGCTGCCGGACCGCGACGGTGTGGCCCGGGTTGGCCTGCTGGATTTCCAGGACGCGCGCGCCGGCCACCCTGCCTATGATCTTGTGTCGCTGCTGCAGGACGCCCGCCGTGACGTGCCGGCGGGTATCGAGATGCAGATGATCAGCCGTTACATCGCGGCCGCTGGCGCGTATGAATCCGGATTCCGTACCGCCTATACTGTTTTAGGCGTGCAGCGGAACCTACGCATCCTGGGTGTCTTTGCCCGGCTCAGCCTTGATCATGGAAAACCGCACTATGTGGATTTGATTCCACGGGTCTGGGATCATTTCATCCGCGGGCTGGACCACCCGGCGCTGGCCCCGGTGGCGGGTCTTCTGCGTGACAGCCTGCCCGCACCGAGGCCGGAAAATCTGGAAAAGCTGAGGCCCTGATGCAGCGCGCTCCCAACGCCTTGATGCTGTTTGCCGCGGGTTTTGGCACCCGGATGCGAGAGCTGACCCGCGACAAGCCCAAACCAATGATTGAAGTCGCCGGCCGACCGCTGATTGCCCACGCACTGGACCTGGCCCAAGCGGTGCAGCCGGCCCGGATTGCAGCCAATGTGCATTACAAACCGGAACCGCTGAAGGCCTTTTTAGAGCCTAAAAAGGTGCTGATCAGCCATGAGGCGCCCGAGATTCTCGATACCGGTGGCGGGTTGCGGCATGCCCTGCCCCTGCTGGGCAGCGGCCCGGTTTTCACGATGAACACGGATGCCATCTGGAAAGGCCCGAACCCGCTGCTGTTGGCGCAAGAGGCCTGGGATCCTGACCGGATGGATGCGCTTTTGGTCTGCGTGCCGCTGGAGCGCGCGGCAGGGCGCACTGGCAATGGGGATTTCTCAGCCGATGCCGAGGGCCGCATCAGCCGCGGCGGGAATCTGGTCTATGGCGGGGTGCAGATCCTGAAAACGGAGGGGCTGCACGACGTCGAGGAACAGGTATTCTCTCTCAATGTCCTGTGGAACCGAATTGCCCAAGCCGGCCGGCTGTTTGCTCTGGAATATCCAGGCCGCTGGTGCGATGTGGGCCATCCCGAGGGGATTACGCTGGCCGAGGACCTGATTGCCGCAGATGATGTTTGAACCGTCCGCCAAACCGCGTGTTTTTGCCGTGCCCTGCGGCGTGGACTTTCCGCATGCGCTGGTCGAAGGGCTGCGGGAGCGGGCCCGAAACTTGCCGCCGGAGGCACTGGCGCGGGCTGAGCTGATCGTCAACACTTCCCGCATGGCACGGCGCATCCGCAGCCTGTTTGACAACGGCCCAGCGATGCTGCTGCCACGCATGCTGATGCTGACCGATCTGGCGCAGAGGGCTGCATTGGACGGATTGCCACCCGCCCTGCCCCCGCTGCGGCGCCGGCTGGAACTGTCGCAGCTGATAGCCAAGCTGCTGGACGCACAGCCTGACCTTGCCTCCCGCGCCTCTCTCTATGATCTGTCTGACAGCCTTGCAGCGCTGATTGACGAGATGCAGGGGGAAGGTGTCAGCACCGATGCCATCCGGGATCTGGACGTCTCTGACATGTCCGGCCATTGGGCGCGGGCGCAGGCCTTCATTGGTATCGCAGATGAGTTCACCGGTCTGCATGAGGGCGCAATGGACGCCCAAGCACGGCAGCGGCAGGTGGTGCTGAACCTGATTGGAGAGTGGCAGGAAAACCCGCCGCCGCATCCCGTCATCCTGGCCGGTTCAACCGGCTCCCGCGGCACCACATTGATGCTGATGCAGGCCATCGCCCGCCTGCCGCAGGGTGCGGTGGTGCTGCCCGGATTCGATTTCGACCAGCCGGACCACGTTTGGGGTGGTCTGGATGACCCGATGATCTCGGAAGATCATCCGCAGTACCGGTTCCACAAGCTGATGAAACATTTGGAGCTGGCCCCAGGTGATGTAGTGTCTTGGACTAGAACACCACCGGTCTCTCCCGAGCGCAACCGTCTGGTCTCCCTCGCCTTGCGCCCTGCTCCGGTAACTGACGCCTGGATGAGCGAAGGCCCCAAGCTGACCAGGTTGGACAAAGCCACGGAAAACGTCACGCTTGTTGAAGCCCCAAGCCCCCGTTCCGAGGCACTGGCCATCGCGCTGCGCCTGCGCCAGGCGGCAGAGGACGGTCAGACCGCTGCTCTGATCACGCCCGACCGGATGCTGACGCGCCAAGTCTCCGCCGCGTTGGACCGCTGGGACATCCTGCCGGATGATTCCGCCGGCCAGCCACTTCAGCTGTCGCCGCCGGGCCGGTTCCTGCGCCATGTCGCCGGGCTGTTTTGCAAACTGCTGGCCTGCGACAGCCTGCTGACGCTGCTGAAACACCCGCTCACCCATGACGGCGCTGATCGCGGCAACCACTTGCGCCAGACCCGTGAGCTGGAGCTGTCGCTGCGCCGCAATGGACCGCCCTTCCCCGATGCCGCGGCTTTTGCCGGCTTTGAAAAGGGACGCAACCTGATCCCCGGTTGGACAGAATGGCTGTCCGCCTGTTTCGCGGGTCAGGAGATCGCCGGCACCCTGCCCCTGACCGATTGGGCCGAACGGCTGCGGCAGCTGGCCGAGCGCATCGCCGCCGGCAGCAAGGCTGATGGCGCAGGGACACTTTGGGACAAGAAAGCCGGGCAAGCCGCCCTCGCCTGCATCGAAAACCTGGAAGCCGAAGCCCCCTTTGGCGGAGAAATGAGCGCCCGTGATTTTGCCGACCTGCTGGGCGCGCTGCTGAGCCAGGGCGAGGTGCGCGACCGCGATGCGCCCTATGGCTCGATCATGATCTGGGGCACGCTGGAAGCCCGGGTGCAGGGCGCCGATCTGGTCATTCTGGGCGGTTTGAACGAAGGCAGCTGGCCGGAGGCCGCCAGCCCTGATCCCTGGCTGAACCGCCAGCTGCGCAACCAGGCGGGGCTGTTGCTGCCTGAACGCCGTATCGGTCTGTCGGCGCATGACTTCCAGCAGGCGATTGCCGCGCCTGAGGTCTGGCTGACCCGCGCTGAGAGGTCAGAAGAAGCCGACACCGTGCCGTCGCGCTGGTTGAACCGGCTGACAAACCTGCTGTCCGGGCTGCCGGATCAGGGCGGCCGCGATGCGCTGAACGCGATGCGCGCGAGGGGCCAGAAATGGCTGGGCTGGGCAGACGCACTGGAGGAACCCGCGTCCATTCCGCAGATGCCGCGCCCGTCGCCGCGGCCGCCGGTTGCGGCCCGCCCGCGCCGCCTGACCATCACAGAGATTCCGCGGCTGATCCGGGACCCCTATGCGATCTACGCCAAACATGTGCTGCGGCTGAAGCCGCTGAACCCGCTGGTGCAGGAGCCCGACGCCCTGCTGCGCGGGATCGTGGTGCATGAGGTGTTCGAACGTTTCATCAAGGAAGCACAGGCGGATCCTGACCTGCTGACCGCAAGCCAGCTGATTGAGAAGACCCGGGAATTGCTGGAAACCCACGTGCCCTGGCCGGTTGCGCGCATCCTGTGGCACAGCCGCATCCGCAAGATTGCCAGCGATTTTGTATTGGCAGAACAGGAGCGGCAATCCCGCGCCAAACCGGTTGCCTTTGAAGCCAAGGGCAGCGCCCGGCTGGATCCGCTGGATTTCACCATCGCCTGCCGCGCTGACCGGATCGACATGGATGAGCGCGGTTTCCTGCATCTTTATGACTACAAGACCGGCACACCGCCCAGCGAGTCCCAGCAGAAGAAGTTCGAGAAACAACTGCTGATCGAGGCCGCCATGGCAGAAGAGGGCGCCTTTGACGATCTTGGCCCGGCGGAGGTTGCACGCGCCCTGTTCATTGGTCTTGGGTCCAGTATGAAAGAGGTGCGCGCACCGCTTGAGGAAGAGCCGCCGGCCAAGGTCTGGGATGAGCTGAAGACCCTGATTGGAGCTTATTTCGAGCCTGAACAAGGTTATTCGAGCCGCCGCATGGTGTATAGGGACGACATTGCCGGCGACTATGACCACCTGGCGCGCTACGGCGAATGGGACCGTAGCGCCGAACCGCAGCCGGAGGATCTGGCATGACCATCCGCGACGCCGCCTCCGAGGCGCAGTTCCGCGCTGCGCGCCCTGATGCTTCCACCTGGCTGGCGGCAAATGCCGGCTCCGGCAAGACCAAGGTGCTGACCGACCGGGTGGCCCGGCTGCTGCTGAAGGGTGTGCAGCCTCAGCACATCCTGTGCCTCACTTATACCAAGGCGGCGGCCAGCGAGATGCAGAACCGTCTGTTCAAACGGCTGGGTGAATGGGCGATGCTGGATGACCCCGCATTGATCGCTGCATTGACCGAACTTGGGGAGGTCAGCACCGCGCCTGAGGATCTGGCCCAAGCGCGCACTCTGTTTGCCCGCGCGATCGAGACGCCGGGCGGGCTGAAGATCCAGACCATCCACTCCTTCTGCTCGTCGCTGCTGCGCCGCTTCCCGCTGGAGGCTGGTGTCAGCCCGCAGTTTTCCGAAATGGACGACCGGGCAGGACAGCTGCTGCGGGCGGAGATCATGGAGGATTTTGCCCGAGGCGATGAGGCCCCGCTGGTCGATGCCCTGGCGCGGCATGTAAGCGACAGCGACTTTGAGACACTGACCTCCGCGATTTGCCAGCGCCGGGCCGATTTCGGAGAACCGCTGAGCTGGGCCGGGCTGCTGGACTTGTTCGAACTGCCTGAAGGGTTCGACGAAACAGCACTGGAAACGCTGGTATTCCTGGGCGGCGAGGAAGAATTGCTGCAGCGCACGCGTGAGATGCTGGGGAAGGGCGGTTCGACCGACCAGAAAGCGGCCGGCAAGCTGGCAGGGATCACCAAGCCAACACTCGCAGATCTGGGCACATTGGAAAGTGTTTTCCTGACCGGCGCCAGCGCCAAGGAGCCGTTTACTGCCAAAATTGACAAGTTCCCAACCAAGAAACTGCGCGAAGCCCATCTGCCCCTGATGGATCAGCTGGAACCGCTGATGCGGCGGGTCGAGGATGCCCGTGCCAAACGTTTGGCGCTGTCCGCCGCGCGCAAGAGCCACGACCTGCACCGGTTTGCCGCCGCCTTTCTGCCAGAGTATGAGCGCCGCAAGCAGCTGCGCGGCTGGCTCGACTTTGACGACTTGATCCTGAAGGCCCGCCAGCTGCTGAACGATCCGGGTGTTGCCACCTGGGTATTGTACCGGCTGGACGGCGGCATCGATCACATCCTGGTGGACGAGGCGCAGGACACCAGCCCGGTGCAATGGGACGTGATCGAGAAGCTGGCGCAGGAATTCACTGCCGGCGAGGGCGCGCGCTCTGATGTGGAGCGCACGATCTTTGTTGTCGGTGACAAGAAGCAGTCGATCTATTCTTTCCAGGGCGCTGACCCGGATGCGTTTGACCGGATGCAGCAGGAGTTCAGCAACCGGCTGGCGGAAACCGGGGCAGGGCTGCAGGATGCCTCACTTGATTTCTCCTTCCGCTCCTCTGCAGCGATCCTGAAGCTGGTCGATCTGGTGTTCAAGGACAGCCCGCGCGCCGGCTTTCGCAAGGACGCGCTGCACCGTGCCTTTAAATCGGACCTGCCGGGCAGGGTGGACTTGTGGCCGGTGGTCGAAAAGGTGGAGGATGACGAGGATCCAGACTGGACAAGCCCTGTCGACCGCCCCAGCAGCCGCCACCACACGGTGATCCTGGCAGAACGGATTGCGGCGTCGATCAAGCAGATGATCGAAACAGGTGTCACCATCCCCGAGGATGGCCCGGAACGCGGCACGTTTCAGCGCCGTCCGGTGCAGGCCGGCGACTTTCTGATCCTGGTACAACGGCGTTCGGAGTTGTTTTCGGAAATCATCCGCGCGTGCAAGAAGGCTGAACTGCCGATTGCCGGCGCTGACCGGCTGAAAGTCGGCGCGGAACTGGCGGTGAAGGACATCGCCGCGCTGCTGCGGTTTCTGGCGCTGCCAGAAGACTCTCTGTCTCTGGCGGAGGCTTTGAAATCGCCGTTGTTTGGCTGGGGGGAGCAGGCGCTGTTCGACCTCGCGCACCGGCGGGAAGCGATGTACCTGTGGCCAGCGCTGCGGGAGCGGGCAGGGGAGTTTCCTGAGACCATGGCGGTGCTGGATGACCTGCGCGCCAATGCCGATTTCCTGCGCCCCTTTGACCTGATTGAACGCATCCTGACCCGTCACGGCGGCCGCCAGAAACTGCTGGGCAGGCTGGGGCCAGAAGCAGAGGACGGCATTAATGCGCTGCTTTCGCAGGCGCTGGCCTACGAGCGCACAGATGTGCCCAGCCTCACCGGGTTTCTGGTTTGGATGCAGACGGACGATCTGGAAATCAAACGCCAGATGGGCGCTGCCGGGAACATGATCCGGGTAATGTCTGTACATGGATCCAAGGGCCTGGAGGCGCCGATTGTGATCCTGCCGGACACCGCGAAACGCCAAGCGCCGCGGGACGCGGAGATTATGGTTGCTGAGGGTACCCCGGTCTGGAAGCTGCCTAAGGACCAGATGCCGCCTGCCATGCTGGAAGCGCGTGAAGCTGCGCAGGAAAAGCTGCAGAATGAACGTCTGCGGCTGCTCTATGTGGCTCTAACCCGAGCCGAAAAGTGGCTGATTGTCGCTGCGGCCGGCGACGCAGGCGAGCAAGGGGACAGCTGGTACCGCATGACAGAGAACGCCTTGCACGAAGGCGGTGCAGTGGAGTTTGACAGTCCTGGCGGGACAGGTTTACGCCTGCAGCACGGGGATTGGGACGGGCTGCCTTTGGTTGAAACGCCAGTCGAGAAAGTTGTGGAACACAGTCTGCCTGAGGTTTTCAACAGGCCTGCCAGACCCTACGAGGCGCCGGTACCGGCGCTTAGCCCCTCTGATCTTGGCGGGGCCAAGGCCCTGCCGGGTGAAGTGGGCCAGGACGAAGATGCCGCCAAGGCGCGCGGCGGCCGGCTGCACCTCTTACTCGAGCATCTGCCAGGCCGGCCTGAAGGTCTCTGGCCAAAGCTCGCCGGCAACTTGCTGCAGAATGCCGGTGACACTGAAGACCTGCTCGCCGAAGCGTCCAGTGTTCTGAGCAACACGGGTTTAGCTCATATTTTCGCCGCGGAAAGTTTGGCTGAGGTTCCGGTAACCGCAGACCTGAATGGAACCCGTCTGCACGGCATCATCGACCGGCTTATCGTCACAGCGGACAATGTTCTGGCAGTCGATTTCAAATCCAATGCCACCGTGCCTGCAACGCCCGCTCAATGCCCCGAAGGCCTGCTGCGCCAGATGGGTGCCTATGCCCAAGCGCTGGCGCAGATCTACCCCGGCCGCACCGTCGAAACCGCGCTGCTCTGGACCCGAACAGCCACCCTGATGCCGCTGCCGCACGAACTTGTGACAGCGGCGCTGATGCGGCGTCTGGAACCTTGACGATCCGTTAACCCGTACATAGGTTCCAAATCCAGTTGCCACACACTCATGGAGACATGCATATGTCCACCGTAGCCGTCACCGACGCCACCTTTGACGCCGAAGTCAAGAACTCCGATATCCCCGTTGTGGTGGATTTCTGGGCCGAGTGGTGCGGTCCCTGCAAACAGATTGGCCCGGCTCTCGAAGAGCTTGCCGCGGAATTCGGCGGCAAGGTGAAAATCGCCAAGGTCGACGTTGACAGCAACCCGAACTCCGCCGCTGCCATGGGCGTGCGCGGCATTCCGGCGCTGTTCATCTTCAAGGACGGTCAGGTGATCTCCAACCGTGCCGGCGCCGCCCCCAAGGCCGCGCTGCAGAGCTGGATCGAAGAGTCGATCTAAGCCGGATCCAAACGGATTTCGAAGGGCTGTCCCCGCCGGGGCGGCCCTTTTTTCATTCTGAGCGCTGGCGTACCGGCCGGCAGCAAACTGGCACTGTTCTTTGCGCTGATGTCCTGCAACGGTTCGCCAGGAGACAGGTAATGGAGGCAAAATGGCCAAGACACGGGTATTGGTGGAATTCGGTATGGGCACATCGCTGAGACGCGAGGATTATACCGAGGCCGCCCGCCGCGCGATCAAGGACGCGCTATGGCACAACTCCGTCAGCATGGCGGAGCTTTTTGATTTCCGTAAGGAAGACATGATCATCGAAGCGGAGATCGGAGTGCAGAAACCGGACGCCGTCGACAGGGACGCGCTGCTTGAAATCTTCCCCTACGGCAAACCCAGCATCCGTGTTGTGGAAGGCGGTCTCAACATTGAGAAACCGCATGGCGGGCGCACGGTGATTGCCAATGCGGCGGTGGTAGTTTCCTTTGACATGGAGGCAGCGGAATGAGTGAGAAACGCATCATCCTGGAAATGGGCACAGGCAACGACCTTTACGGCCAGGATTACACCAAGGCTGCCCGCCGCGCAGTTCAGGATGCATTGCACCATTCTTCGATCACCCTGTTTGCCAAGCTCGGGATCGATCACAGCGAAATGCGGGTGGAGGTGACCATCGGGGTGCAGCAGCCGGATGCCGTCGATTGCGATCTGGTGGCGCAGGACTTGCCGCGGGGGAGGGCCAGCGTGCGTGCCGTCAAAGGCGGGTTGGATGTAGAAGATGCAGACGCAGGCAGCCGTCATGTTGTGGCCACTGCGGCGGTCGAGGCCTGGCTGCCGGATCAGGCTGGGAAATACAAAATCACCGCCCCAAAATGAACAAAGCCGCCCGTGTCAGGGCGGCTCATTCAAAGTCTTCGACCATTGCAGTCTCAGATTTTGGCGATGTCAGCGCGGCTCATGCCGATGTCATCGAGCTGAGCATCGGTCAGCCGGGACAAAGCCTTGCGGGTTTCGCGGGCTTCGTACCACTCAACGATGGAGCTTTTCACACTGGTCATAGTGTCGACCACGCGGAGAACGGTGACTGCTCCGAGCGGCGCATGAATGTTTGCGGTCGTCATTTGCGCATATCCTTCTAAGAAACAGCCGACCCTGTGCCGGTTGTGAGCCTCATGTAGGATGCGTAGCTGAGTCCCGCAATTGCCGGTTCAACAGCCCCGCCTTGCACTTTCTGCATAGCAGCGAAAGGCCTAGCGACCGTAGCAATGCCTGTGATCCCGCCCGCTCTCTTGTGCCGGCGGGGGGATGGTTCCATATAGGGGGCAACTTAACGGAGGCATAAATGGCAGACGATCAATTCCCCGGCTGGCACGGCACCACCATCATCGGCGTCAAGAAGGACGGCCAGGTGGTCATTGCCGGCGATGGTCAGGTGTCGCTGGGGCAAACAGTGATCAAGGGAACCGCCCGCAAAGTGCGCCGCCTGTCGCCTGGCGGTTTTGATGTGGTGGCGGGTTTTGCCGGCTCGACCGCGGATGCATTTACCCTGCTGGAACGGCTGGAAGCCAAGCTGGAAGCAACCCCGGGCCAGCTGGCCCGCGCCAGTGTGGAGCTGGCCAAGGATTGGCGCACCGACAAATACCTGCAGAAGCTGGAGGCGATGCTGATCGTCACCGACGGCACCGACATGTTTGTGATCACCGGTGCCGGCGATGTGCTGGAGCCCGAACATGACGTGGCAGCCATCGGTTCTGGCGGCAATTTTGCCCTGGCAGCAGCCCGCGGCATGATGGACAGCGATAAATCCGCAGAAGACGTTGCCCGCGATGCGATGGCAATTGCTGCCGACATCTGCGTCTATACCAATGGCAGGCTGACGGTGGAAACCATCGGCCAGGACGGCTGAGATGAGCCGGATAGGTCAGGATGACCTGCGGGCCGCTGTTGGGTCAGGTTTGGTAAGCGAGGCACAGGCGGCGTCATTACTGGCGCTGGCAGACAGCCGGCGGGGGGCACGTGAAAACCTCGCCCCCGGAGATGAGCCTTTTGAGCTGTTCAAAGGTTTCAACGAGATTTTCATCGTCATCGGCCTGCTGATCCTGACCTCGGGCTGGGTAGGTTTCATCGCAATTGATCTGAGCGGATCTCCGAGCGACTATCAAAGAAAAGCCGTAACGGCCGCCATCGTCGGCGCCGTCGTATTATGGGGTCTGTCCGGGTACTTCATCCGCCGTCGCCGCATGGTGGCGCCGGCGATTGCGCTGTCGCTGCTTTGGGCCATCAATGCGGGCACCGGTTTGAATGCCCAGTTCAGCCAGCCCTTCATGATTGCCCAGAACGATTATGGCAGCCTGCCGCTGCCCCTGGCGTTGACAACAGCGGCCATCGCGCTCTTTTGGCTGCGCTTCCGGGTGCCATTTGCCATGGCTTTGATTGCGCTGGGGGTCTTTGCCTTTGCGCTGCTGTCCGGCGCCATTCAGGCCGGCAGCCCGGCAGGGATTGGCGATCTTTTCCTGTTGTCAGCCACCGGTTCGTTTGCCTGGATCACCCTCGCGGTCGGGTTGGCGGTGTTTGCCGTTGCCATGGGGTTTGACCTCAGCGATCCGCATCGCGTCACCAGACGGTCAGCGCAGGGGTTCTGGCTGCACGTCGTTGCCGCGCCAGCCCTGGTCAACACCATTGCTCTCAGCCTTCTGGACAGTGGAACCTCCAGTTCAAACCTTCTCTTGTTTGCCGTCCTTGTGCTGTTTGCCCTCATCGCAATCATCATCGACCGCCGCTCCTTCCTGATTGCCGCCATCGGCTACAGCGTCACCCTGGCCGGCACCGTGTTTAACGGCGAAGGCACCGCCATCACAATACTGGCGCTTGGCGTGTTTCTGGTTGCCCTCGGCGCCTTCTGGAGCCGCATCCGAGCGGCCATGCTTACCCCCTTGTCCGGTGTGCTGCCACTTGACCGGCTGCCGCCCTCACACTGAAACGGAAAGACCCATGACTGATCTGACCCCGCGCGAAATCGTTTCCGAACTGGACCGCTTTATCATCGGCCAAAAGGAAGCCAAACGGGCCGTGGCAGTAGCGCTGCGCAGCCGCTGGCGGCGCAAGCAGCTGGATGACGACCTCCGCGACGAGGTGTACCCCAAAAACATCCTGATGATCGGCCCCACCGGTGTCGGCAAGACAGAGATTTCCCGCCGTCTGGCTAAGCTGGCCCGTGCGCCGTTTATAAAGGTGGAAGCCACCAAGTTCACCGAGGTTGGTTATGTCGGCCGCGATGTGGAGCAGATCATCCGCGATCTGGTGGACAGCGCCATTGCTCAGACCCGCGAGTACATGCGCGAGGAAGTGAAGGCCAACGCCCACAAGGCTGCAGAGGACCGGGTTGTTGAGGCCATCGCCGGCACAGATGCCCGTGAAGCCACCCGCG
Source organism: Leisingera sp. ANG-M7 (assembly GCF_000813965.1). Lineage (GTDB taxonomy): Bacteria > Pseudomonadota > Alphaproteobacteria > Rhodobacterales > Rhodobacteraceae > Leisingera. The sequence goes on from NZ_JWLI01000011.1 coordinate 190,716, forward strand.
AGATGTTCCGAAAGAAGCTGAAGGCGGGCGAACTCGACGACACGGTTATCGAGTTGGATGTGGCCGACACCTCCAACCCGATGGGCATGTTCGAGATCCCCGGCCAGCCCGGTGGCGGCAATATGGGCATGCTGAACCTGGGCGACCTGTTCGGCAAGGCGATGGGCGGGCGCACCACCCGCAAAAAAATGACCGTTGCCGAAAGTTATGAGGTGCTGATCAGCGAGGAGGCTGACAAGCTGCTGGATGACGAATCCGTCACCCGTTCCGCTCTGGAATCGGTGGAGCAGAACGGCATCGTCTTCCTGGACGAGATCGACAAGGTTTGTGCGCGCCAGGAAACCCGCGGCGGCGACGTCAGCCGGGAAGGCGTGCAGCGCGACCTGCTGCCACTAATCGAAGGCACCACCGTCAGCACCAAACACGGGCCGGTAAAAACGGACCACATCCTGTTCATCGCCTCCGGTGCCTTCCACATCGCCAAACCGTCGGATCTGCTGCCGGAACTGCAGGGCCGGCTGCCGATCCGGGTGAACCTGCGGGCGCTGACCGAGAAGGACTTTGTCCGCATCCTGACCGAGACCGACAACGCGCTGACACGTCAGTACACCGCACTTATGGGCACAGAGGAAGTCGAGGTAACCTTTACCGAAGATGGCATTGCCGCGCTTGCCAAGATTGCGGCCGAGGTGAACCAGACAGTCGAAAACATTGGTGCCCGCCGGCTTTATACCGTGATGGAACGGGTCTTCGAGGAACTCTCCTTTACGGCACCAGACCGCTCCGGTGAGGCTGTCACGGTTGACGCGGCTTTTGTGACCAAAAACCTGGGCGAGCTTGGCCGGTCTGCGGATGTCAGCCGTTACGTGCTGTAAATCGCGATCATAGGGCTCAGCTACTGGACAATGGCGGCAGGTCGGATAGCCTGCCGCCATTTGAAATTGGGGACAGGCACAATGCAGGTTCTGCGCACGGTTTGCGTTTTTCTACTAATCGGGCTGGCAGGCTGTACGGACCGATCCTACTCACCCACAGTCCCTGAAGCCTTGAACGTTGGCAAACCAGCAACTGTCTTTGCAGCCACAAACCGGGAACCGTTGCCCGATGGCACATTCGGGCCTGATAGGACCGACGGCATAAGTTTGCTGGAACTCACAGTTTCAATTCCACCCGAACATAAACCTGGCACACTGAAATTCGGTTATGCAAACCCGGACCCCTCAGCTGAGTTCACTATGGCGGGACGCAGGAAATTCCAAACTGAAGCAGCTTTTTCGTCCAGGCTGCGTCAAGAATTGGCCAAGTTTCCAGCCAATGAGAGGGACGTGACCGTTTTCGTGCACGGCTTCAATTCAACCCAAGCGGAGACTGCATTCAGGGCCGCCCAGCTGACACATGACCTCAATGTTCCCGGCGCAACTGTCATCTATTCCTGGCCCAGCAAGGGCAAGGCACTTGGCTATGCCTACGACGGCGACAGCGTTCTGTTTGCCCGTGACGGTCTGGAAGCTCTGCTGCGCAAGCTGCGCACGTCCGGCGCCGACCGGATTGTTGTTGTTGCACATTCCATGGGCGGGCTGCTGACCATGGAGGCGCTGCGGCAGATTGAGATCAAGTCGCCAGGATGGACCGCTCGCCACCTGGGCGGCGTGGTGCTGATGTCACCGGATCTGGACGTCGATGTTTTCAAATCGCAAATGACCCGCTTTGCAGAAGTCCCGCAGCCGTTTGCGATCTTCGTTTCGCAAAAGGACAATATCCTGACCCTGTCGCAGCGGCTGCGCGGGTTGGATGGGCGTGCAAGGCTTGGCAACCTCAACAATGCCGAGGAGATCAGTGACCTGCCGGTGGAGGTTATTGATACTACAGCCTTTGCAGATGAGGCGGAATCACAGCATTTTGTTGCCGCCACCTCGCCGGCGCTGCTGGCGCTGCTGAATGGTGCGCGTGAAACGGCGCAAACCTTTGATCGCGATCAGGACCGTCTGCGCAGGCTTTTACCTGGCCAGATCGTTATCCGCGACAACGCAATTGAAATCGCCCTGGATGGCCCTCCGTCAGACAATAGGTGACGCCCCTTATCGGCTGCGCCTGAGATAAACGTAGTAGGCGCCTTCACCGCCATGGCTGATATGCGCCGGCGTGACCTGCAAGATCGCCTGTGACAAGGGCGGCAGGGCCAGCCATTGCGGCACCTTGTGACGCAGTACACCGCGCGGCACCGGCATCGGGCCCGGCTCATCCCGGTCCTTGCCCTTGCCGGTTACCACCAGCACCAGCCGCTTTCCTGATGCCTGAGCCGACAAGATAAAGCGTGTGAGAGCAGGATGCGCGGTGTCGATCCGCATGCCATGCAGGTCAAGCTTCCCTTCAGGCCTGATCTTGCCGCGTTTCATGCGGCGGAAAGCCTTTTCGTCCATCTGCAGCGGATCACAGGCGAGGCTGCGGGCAATCGACGGCTTCAAATCGTGTTTCACCGGCTTGGGTTTAGCATTGCTTCCAACCTTGAATGCCGCCAGTCGCGGTTCCGGCTGCTTGACCGGTTTAGGTTTGGGCATCGGCGGGGCTGGCGGCGAAGAATGCGCACCCGGGTGCAACCGCTCTGTGTGCTTCACGACCTTGTGCCAAAGGTCGATTTCGTCGCCTGTCAGTTTGCGCCGTGTCATTCAAATGTCTTCCGGCAGCATCGCATAGGCCCGCTGGATCGGCAGCAGAACCACCATCCGTCCCGGGTCTTTCATGGTTCCAGCAGTCTCGCCCGCTGCATCACCTGTTCCGACAAAGATGTCAGCCCGTTGTGCACCCTTGATGGCAGAGCCAGTATCCTGCGCCACCATCAACCGCCGCAGCGGCATGTGCCCGTCCTTCTCCACCCAGACCGGCGCACCCAGCGGGGTATAGGCAGGATCGGCGGCAATGGTGCGCATTGGCGTGACAGACCGGTTCATTGCCCCGAGCGGCCCCTTGGAGGCTGCAACCCTGCGCACCTCCCGGAAAAACACATAGGACGGATTGTGGAACAACAGCTCCTTGCCATCGGTCGGGTTGCGGCGCACCCAGGATTTAATCACTTGGGCACTTACCTGATGGGCGTTGTAGACGCCGCGGCGCACCAATTCCTTGCCGATGGATTTGTAGGGATGACCGTTGGCCCCGCCATAACCCACGCGGATAATCGAGCCATCCGGCAAACGGATCCGCCCGGATCCTTGGATTTGCAGAAAGAACAGCTCCACCGGGTCATCGACCCAAGCAATTTCCAGCCCGCGGCCCTGCATTACATCGCTGGTCAGAATATCCCGCCGTGGCAGCCAAAGGCCTGCGCCCCGTGCCTCTGGCGGGATTTTATAAACCGGATAACGGAAGCGGCCTGTAGGGTAGCGTGACCCGTTCAGTTCTGGCTCAAAATATCCGGTGAACAGGGCAGGGCTTCCGTCCTCAATCAGTACTGGGCGGAAAAACAGCTCGAAAAATGCGCGGGCGCCATCAGGTGACTGGGAGTGGGCGACCTTGCACAGTGCAGCCCAATCCGGATCCTTTAGATCCTTGCAAGTCCCCAGAAAAACCTCCAGCGCGGCTGCGTGATCATCCTGTGCCCAGCCGTCCAGCTGGGCAAAATCCAAGATGCTGGACACGGTTTCAGATTGCGCCCCGGAGGCGGTCATCGCGGCACCTGCAATTGCAGCTGCCCCAAGTGCCCCCCGAAGCGCCGCAATCATGCGTCCGTCGCAACAAGCTGCCAATTGGGATCATCGCTACCCATGTTGCGGGCAAAGACCCAGGTGTCCTTCTGGCGTTTCACAGCCTTGGGATCACCCTCAACGATATCTCCGCCACGGTCGCGCACAACGGAAGTCAACTCACCTACGAAACGCATGGTAATCTCCGCGCGGCCCGACTGAGCATCAAATTGCGCGTTGGCCAGAGTGGTTTCACGGACACCGATGAATTCAGCTTCAATTTTGTACCCTTGGTCCTCGCGATGTGCGACGGCTTCAACAAAGCTGTCGAACACGTCTTCTGCCAAGAACGGCTGGATGTCATCCAAATTTCCGTGCTCGAAACCCATCAGGATCATCTCATAGGCGCCGCGGGCACCTTGAACGAAATCCTGCACCTGAAACGACGGCTCAACACGTTTCATCGCAGCCAAGGATTGGGCTTGCGGGCTATCCTCTGCCACGTAATCGGTAATATCTCGGTCCGGGCCGCCTTCGATCACTTCCAGATCCGGGCGGCGGCTTTTGGCTTCGGATTTTGGCAGCGGCGGTTTTTCAAACCCTTCGCGTGTTCCCAGTACGCTTTTCAAGCGCAGGATCAGAAACACAGCAATACCGGCCAGAACCAAAAGCTGAATCACAGGCGACTCCATGGATACCTCATGCTAGGCGTTCGTGCTTTGTTTGAAACCAAAGCGATCAGACCTTATGTAGGTGACGGGCGGGAGCAAGTCTACCGCCCGGACGTATGATCGCAAGGAAACCCCATGTATCTCTTCCTGGCCTTTCTGATGGTTCCCATCATTGAAATTGCATTGTTTATTCAGGTTGGCGGTGCCATCGGCCTTTGGCCGACCCTGGCCATCGTGGTACTGACCGCCGTGCTGGGCACCTGGCTGGTGAAGACCCAGGGGCGGATGGCAATGGGGCAGCTGCGGTCATCCTTTCAGCAATTGTCCGATCCGGCTGAACCGCTGGCGCATGGAGCAATGATCCTGTTTGCAGGCGCTTTGCTGCTGACACCCGGCTTCTTTACCGATGCTGCTGGATTTGCCCTTCTGATGCCGCCTGTGCGGCTGGCGGTCTACCGCTATCTGCGCGCCCGTATCACTGTGACACAGTTCCAGATGGGGCCGGGCAGCATGCAGGGCCGCCACTATCCCGGCGCCGCCGACAGGCCGGATGATGTCATCGATGGTGATTACGAAGATGTGACCCCAGGTCGTCGCCCAAGCGGCACCTCAGGCTGGGTTGACGGCCCCCGTTGAGCTGCCTGAACCAAGCTGTTAAGCACTGTCCAAAGCATATTTTCAGGAGTATCCCGATGGCCGAAAACGGCGAAGCCCAGCAGCAGCCGCAAGTCCAGATGAATGTTCTGGCCCAGTTCATCCGCGACATGTCGTTTGAAAACGTGATGGCGCAAAAAGGCACTGGTGGCGAGGTTCAGCCCGACGTCAGCGTGCAGGTGAACCTGGATGCGAAAAAGCGTTCGGTTGAGAACCAGTACGAGGTGATCACCAAGCTGACCGTCGAGTCCAAGAACAAGGAGGGCGGCAACGTCCTGTTCGTGCTGGAGCTGGAATATGTTGGTGTCTTCAACATCGTCGGAATTCCGGAAGACCAGCTGCACCCGTTCCTGCTGATCGAATGCCCGCGCATGACTTTCCCGTTCCTGCGCCGCATCGTGTCCGACGTGACCCGCGACGGCGGCTTCCCGCCGCTGAACCTCGACAACATCGACTTTGTGGCGATCTACCGCAACGAGCTGGCCCGCCGCCAGTCCGAAGCTGCAGCTGCGGCGCCCACGCAGTAAGCAATTTTAGTTGAGACCAGAAAACGCCGCTGACAGTCAGCGGCGTTTTTTATTTCTGCTGCCGGCTGGCCTAAGCCGACTTCCACAGGGCATCATCACCCATCTTGCCGATAAACGCCTCATGCGCTTCCAGTTCCTCAGCCGTGATCCGCGGTGGCAGCGATGATTGCCGGGGGGCAGGGCGCCAGTCGTCCTCTGCTTTCGCAGTGGCGGAAGAGCTGGCTTGCGTGGAAAGACCAAAATCCGGCTGCCGGCCGCCAATCAGCTCCAGGTAGACATCTGCAAGAATTTCCGAGTCGAGAAGTGCCCCGTGCAGCGTCCGGTTGGAATTGTCGATGCTGAAACGTCGGCACAGCGCATCCAGAGTCGCCGGCGAACCCGGAAACCGCTGGCGCGCCATTGCCAATGTGTCAACCGCCTGATCCATCGGCAGCTTTGGCAGCCCCATCCAGCCAAGTTCTGCATTCAGGAACTTCATGTCAAAGCTGGCATTGTGAATGACCAGTTTGGAGTCTTTCACAAAATCCAGAAATTTCTGACCAACCTTGGAAAAAACCGGCTTGTCTCGCAGCGTGACCGCGCCAGGTTCAGGTTTCTGCGGCGGCTCCAGCAGGTCCGGACCGATGCCATGGACCGAAAACGCCTCCGCCGGCATCGAGCGTTCCGGGTTGATGTAAACGTGAAACGTTTCCCCGGTCGGCATGTGATTGAACAGCTCCACCGCGCCTATCTCAACAATCCGGTCCCCCGAGAACGGATCAAACCCGGTGGTTTCGGTATCGAGAACGATTTCACGCATGGCCCAGCTTGCTCCTGATTTCTGAGAGGATTTCCACAACTTGAGCGGCAGCGTGCTCGAGCGTGTCTGTCTCGATCACATAATCAGCGCGGGCCATCTTTTCCTCAATCGGCATCTGTTTCTGCAGAATATGCCGGAATTGCTCAACCGTCATCGTGCCCCGGGCAAGAACCCGCTCTTGCTGGGTCTGTGAATCCACAGTCACGCAAGCCACCGCATCCATTTCCGCATTGCCACCGGTCTCAAACAGAAGGGGGATGTCGAACACCAGTATGTCGCTTTGCGCCGCTGCCCGGAACGCCGCCCGATCCTGCGCGACTAGCGGATGCACAATGGCCTCAATACGCGTCAGCGCTTCGGGCTCGCTGCCGATAATCCGCTTCAGAGCGGTTCGGCTGACCTCGCCCTTCTCCACAGCTTCTGGAAAGGCAGCCTGCATAGGCTTAACGGCAGCGCCTCCGTTGCCATAAAGCCGGTGAACCGCTGCATCCGCGTCCCAAACCGCACAACCCTGTGCCGCGAACAGCTGGGCCGTGGTGCTTTTTCCCATGCCGATGGAGCCAGTGAGGCCAAGGCAGAAACTCATTCGAGCACCGCATCCCGCGTGGCAGCGTCAACCTCAGGACGGTGGCCGAACCAGCGCTCAAACCCCGGCACCGCCTGGTGCAGAAGCATGCCTAGTCCGTCGACCACGGTGCAACCCGCGTCCTCTGCCGTTTGCAAGAGATCAGTTTTCAGAGGCGAGTAGATAAGGTCAGTCACAACCGCAATAGCTTGCAAGCCATCAAACGGCACCCGAAGACGCGGCTTGCCCACCATGCCAAGCGAGGTGGTATTCACGATCAGCGCGCCTTCTTCAATGATATTGCCTGCCTGAAGCCACTCCACCACTTTTATTCGGTTTCCGAAATCCTTCTGCAGCTTGTCTGCACGGTCCCGGGTGCGGTTGCTTAGCAGGATTTCCGGAACGCCTGCTTCCATCAAGGACGCAACAACCGCCCGGCAAGCACCGCCAGCCCCCAATACAACCGCAGGTCCGGATTGAGGATTCCAATCCGGCGCCCCCTTATGCAGGTTCGTAATGAACCCGTAACCATCTGTGTTGTCTGCCATGATGGTGCCGTCAGAGCGGAAAGTCAGCGTATTGGCTGCACCGATCAGCCGAGCCCGGTCCGTCACCTTGTCGGCGATCGCCATCACCGCTTCCTTGTGCGGGATGGTGACATTTGCCCCGACAAACCCCATTTTCGGCATAACCCGAAGGGTTTCGGCAAGGTCTTCCGGCTCTACATGTATGGGAACGTAGTGACCGGAGATACCATGCGCCTTCAGCCAGTGACCGTGGAGTTGAGGCGACTTGGAATGCGCCACCGGACTGCCGATCACGCCGGCAAGCGGGATTCTTGCGTCTGTCATTGCTCGATCACCCCCTGAAGTCCCAAGTAACTGATAAGTTCCATCAGCGGTAGTCCCAAGACATTAAAGTAGCTGCCATCGATACTGGCAAACAGCCGCACACCCTCTTCTTCCAGCTTGTAAGCCCCGACCGCATGGCGGATGCTGTCCCAATTGCGGGCGACATAGTCCTCAAGGTAACGGTCTGAACACTTGCGCATGACCAGCCGGACCTGGCCCACATGCCGCCAGATCGGTTCTCCATCCCGGTAGATTACGGCAGCAGACAGCAGCATATGGCGCTTGCCCCGCATTTCTTTGAGCTGGTGCAGTGCCTCCTCCGAACTGACAGGCTTGGAAAGTAGGATTCCCTCAAAATCAAGAACCTGATCACAGCCCAGAACCAGTTTTCCAAAGTGCTTTCCGCTGATTTTGCGCGCCTTTGCCTCTGCCAGCGCATCCGCAATATCGCGCGGCGGAGCCTGCTCAGCCAATAAGGAGGATTTAATCGCATACTCATCCACGCGGGGTGCATCGCATTCGAAGTCAATACCTGCTTGACGCAGCAGATGCGCCCGGATTTCGGAACCGGAAGCTAGCACAATGTGGGCAGTCATGTGGAAAACCCCGTGGGAAAGACGCTGATCGTTTCAGGACGTTTTGTATGGTTTTCCGCGGTTAAGTAAAGACTCCAGGGGTTGACGCAAATCTCAGGATTCTGCCGGCTGAGTCGTCCTTTGTGAGTCAGGATAACTTTGAGATCGTGGATATGCCGGCTCTCCCCGGTTCATCCCGCTGTTATCCCCAAGGCAAGAAAGGTAAACTGATCCTTAACTGGCCATATTTTATAGGCGTTAAGGAATTTTCCACGAATCCTGTCCCAACCACGCTGGAATCTTATCCCTGCTGGGGATAAGCGGAGGAAGATTCACTTATCCACTGGAATCCACGCACACTACAAAAACATCATCCTTCTAATATTTCTTTAATTATTAGGGTGGTCCAATCAAACCGGGGAGAACTGACCATGGACCTGACCGATCTGATGTTCACACTCTACCCATATGCAAAATCCCTGCACATCATGGCAGTGCTGAGCTGGATGGCCGGTCTCTTCTATCTCCCCCGTCTGTTTGTGTATCACGTAGAACAAGCAGAGAAGGTGCAGGACGCAGTGCCCATTTTCCTTACCATGGAAGAAAAGCTTCTCCGGATCATCATGCGGCCTGCAATGTATGTGTCCTGGGCTGCTGGCCTGTTCATTGTTCTGACACCGGGCATTGTCGACTGGAGCTATCTGTGGCCCTGGATCAAGGGAGTATCCGTGATCGGCATGAGCTGGTTCCATCACTGGCTTCTGTTTCGCTACCGTGATTTCAAAGAAGGCCGGAACACCCTGACCGGACGGCAATTCAGGCTGATGAATGAGGTGCCAACAGTTCTGATGATGGTGATTGTGATCTCGGTGATCTTCAAATTTTAACGCAGCGGCGCTGAGGCGCGGGCTGTGGCCGCGAAACGTTTGCAGCCGGCGTTTGACTTATCTGAAGCGAGTCCCTATGTATGGCTCTCAGCGGGCCCGTCCGGGCAGCCGTGTTTTCCAATCCTGTCGTGTGACCGACCCCCGGGTGAGCGGGGAGTAGAGGCCGTATCTATATGACCGTGCAATCCCTGAATCTGTCCGATCTCAAGGCTAAGAGCCCCAAAGCGCTGCTGGCGATGGCCGAGGAGCTGGAGATCGAAAACGCCTCGACCATGCGCAAGGGCGAGATGATGTTCCAGATCCTGCGGGAACGCGCGGATGAAGGCTGGGACATTGGCGGCGACGGCGTGCTGGAAGTGCTTCAGGACGGCTTTGGATTCCTTCGCTCGCCTGAGGCGAACTACCTTCCGGGTCCGGACGATATCTATGTCTCACCCGACATGATCCGGCAGTACTCGCTGCGCACTGGTGACACTGTCGAGGGGCAGATCAAGGCGCCGCTGGAGACGGAGCGCTACTTTGCGCTGACCAATGTCACCATGATCAACTTCGAAGAGCCCGAGAAGGCCCGCCACAAGATCGCTTTTGACAACCTGACCCCGCTTTACCCCGATGAGCGCCTGAAGATGGAGATCGAAGATCCCACCATCAAGGACCGCTCCGCCCGGGTGATCGATCTGGTTGCACCCATCGGCAAGGGCCAGCGTTCGCTGATCGTGGCGCCGCCCCGGACCGGCAAAACGGTGATCCTGCAAAACATCGCGCACTCCATCGAAAAGAACCATCCTGAGTGCTATCTGATCGTTCTTCTGATCGACGAACGCCCTGAAGAAGTGACAGACATGCAGCGCTCTGTGAAAGGCGAGGTTGTGTCCTCCACCTTTGATGAGCCCGCGACCCGCCATGTTGCAGTCTCCGAAATGGTTATTGAAAAGGCTAAGCGCCTTGTTGAGCATAAGCGAGATGTTGTGATTCTTTTGGATTCTATCACAAGACTTGGTAGGGCCTTCAACACCGTCGTGCCGTCCTCGGGCAAGGTTTTGACTGGTGGTGTTGATGCAAACGCCCTGCAGCGGCCGAAACGCTTCTTTGGTGCGGCCCGGAACATCGAAGAAGGCGGCTCGTTGACCATCATCGCCACCGCGCTGATCGACACAGGCTCGCGCATGGATGAGGTGATCTTTGAGGAATTCAAAGGCACCGGTAACTCGGAGATCGTGCTGGACCGCAAGATTGCCGACAAACGCGTGTTCCCGGCGATCGACATCCTCAAATCAGGCACCCGGAAAGAGGATCTGCTGGTCGACAAGGGAGATCTGGCCAAGACCTTTGTTCTGCGCAGGATCCTGAACCCGATGGGCACAACCGACGCTATTGAGTTCCTGCTGTCCAAACTGAAGCAGACCAAGTCAAACTCCGAGTTCTTCGACTCGATGAACACCTGACCAAGGCCGGGAAGCGAGAAAGGCCACCCCATGGACACGATCTTTGCGCTGGCCTCTGCCCAAGGGAAGGCCGGGGTCGCGGTGATCCGCGTCTCCGGTCCGTTGGCGCTTGAAGCCGGCGCGCAGCTCTGCGGCGGCGACTTGCCGACGCGACGCGCCAGCCTGCGTGTATTGCGGGACGAATCAGGGGAACGGCTGGATGAAGCGCTGGTGCTGACTTTTTCCGCGCCCAAGAGCTTCACAGCTGAAAATACCGTTGAATTTCAAACACATGGAAGCACTGCAGTAATTACTGCGGTGCTTGAGTCGCTTGGGCGAATCAATGGTTTGAGAATGGCCGAACCCGGTGAGTTTACCCGTCGGGCACTGGAAAACGGCAATCTGGACTTGGCTCAGGTTGAAGGCTTGGCAGATTTGATCGACGCGGAAACCGAAGCGCAGCGCAAACAAGCGCAAGTGATCTTGGCTGGTGGATTGGGCGAACTGGCCGAAAAATGGCGCGCAAACCTGATCCGCGCTGCGTCACTGATTGAAGTCACAATCGATTTTGCCGACGAAGAAGTGCCGGTTGATGTCACGCCCGAGGTTGCTGCGTTGCTGGCGGGTGTCCAGGTCGGCTTGGAGCAGGAGACCGCCGGAGTCAAAATTGCTGAACGGATCCGCAGCGGTTTTGAGGTGGCCATCATCGGTGCGCCGAACGTTGGGAAGTCTACACTGCTGAATGCGCTTGCCGGCCGCGAAGCGGCGATCACGTCCGAATATGCTGGCACCACCCGTGATATTATCGAAGTCCGTATGGATCTTGCCGGCTTTCCGGTTACCCTGCTGGACACCGCCGGCCTGCGCGATACTGAAGACCATGTTGAAGGTATTGGCATTGCCTTGGCACGCAAGCGGGCGGAAGATGCGGACCTTCGCGTTTTCCTGGCTGACGATCATGAGATCCTTGATGTTGAAATGCGGGCCGGCGACATTCGTCTGCGCCCAAAGGCCGATCTAAGGGATGACGCAGGCGATGCAATTTCCGGCCGATCCGGGCAGGGGATAGACCGTCTTGTCGGACATGTTTCGGAAGTTCTGCGCAACCGATCAGCACAGGCTGGGATTGCGACCCGTGCTCGGCACCGGGATGCGATGCTATCAGCCCTTGTATCGCTTAAAGAAGCCCAGGATACCCTGCAGCGAGGTCCTGAGTTTTATGATATAGCTGCTGAGGAAATGCGGTCTTCTATCCGGGCATTGGAAATGCTTGTTGGCCGGATCGGGGTTGAAGATCTCTTGGATGAGATTTTCTCCAGTTTTTGTCTGGGAAAGTGAAGGAGTGTTTCACGTGAAACATTCATCGTATGACGTAATCGTGGTCGGCGGCGGCCACGCCGGCACCGAAGCCGCCCATGCCTCAGCACGGATGGGCGCTTCAACCGCTCTGGTAACTCTGGACCGTAGTGGAATCGGGGTGATGTCATGCAATCCCGCCATCGGCGGTTTGGGGAAGGGGCACCTTGTTCGGGAAATTGACGCGATGGATGGCGTCATGGGGCAGGTTGCTGATCTGGCAGGTATTCAATTCCGCTTGCTGAACCGCCGGAAGGGGCCAGCTGTACAAGGACCGCGTGCCCAATCAGATCGCAGAATTTACCGTCAGGAGATGCTTCGTTTGACAGAAGCACAAGAAAACTTGGATATCGTTGAAGGTGAAGTGACAGACTTTCTGATGTCCGGGCAAACTGTGTCCGGCGTGATACTTGGTGACGGAAGCGAAATTCCGGCGAAGTCAGTGGTTCTGACTTCGGGCACTTTTCTTCGCGGTGTAATACATATTGGTGATGTCTCGAAACCTGGTGGCCGGATGGGGGACAAGCCATCAGTTAAACTGGCGAAGCGCCTTGATAGTTTCGAGCTGCCTCTTGGCCGCCTGAAGACAGGCACGCCGCCCCGATTGGACGGGAAAACCATAAACTGGGACATCCTGGACGCACAGCCAGGTGATGATGACCCTGTCTTCTTTTCCTTTCTTACAAAGGCGCTGAATGCAAAGCAGATTTCCTGCGGTATTACCCACACGAACCCAAAGACTCACGACATCATTCGCCAGAACCTGGACCGCTCGGCAATGTACGGCGGGCACATTGAAGGCGTAGGCCCACGATATTGCCCCTCGATTGAAGACAAAATTGTCCGGTTTGCAGACAAGGAATCACACCAGATTTTCCTCGAACCAGAAGGTGTTACCGACCAAACGGTTTACCCTAACGGCATTTCTACTAGCCTGCCACTGGACGTTCAGGAGGATTATGTCCGCTCAATTGTTGGTCTCGAACAGGCTGTAATTCTCCAACCGGGATACGCCATTGAGTATGATTATGTGGACCCGCGCGCGCTTCAGCTCGATCTTTCTCTGAAGGAGGTGCCAGGACTTTATCTTGCTGGACAAATAAACGGCACAACCGGCTACGAGGAAGCGGCTGCACAGGGTCTTGTCGCGGGATTGAATGCGGCGCGCCGGGCCATGGGTGAAGAGGCGGTGAATTTCAGTCGGTCCAGCAGTTATATAGGTGTGATGATCGACGATCTGACGACAAACGGAGTCACTGAGCCATACCGGATGTTCACATCCAGGGCCGAGTTCAGACTGTCTTTGCGGGCAGACAACGCAGACCAAAGACTTACGCCGCTTGCAATAGAATTGGGATGCGTTGGTGAGACGCGCCGAACGGCGTTCGAAAGTAAATGCGAAAAGCTGGTTTCAGCTCGTCAACTGCTCGAAGCGCATAGCTTTACGCCTAAGCAGGTCGCGTCTGCCGGGATCCGGGTTAACCAGGATGGAAATAAACGAACTAGTCTGGATGTTCTCGCCTTTCCGGATGTCAGTTTCGAGGATGTGATACAACTGATGCCCGAGTTGGAGAAGGTGGATCAAGAGATCCGGCGGCAAATGGAACGGGACGCGCTGTACGCCAACTACATCGCGCGACAAGAGCGGGAAATTTCCGCTATGAAGCGCGATGAAGGTCATTCTATTCCAGCAACCTTTGACTATGAGGGTATCGAGGGGCTTTCCAAGGAGCTTCAGCAAAAGCTCAAGCGCGCCAGCCCGGAAACTCTGGCTCAGGCAGCTCGAATTGATGGTATGACACCGGCTGCGCTCGCTTTAATTCTCGCAAGGATTCGCAAAGAAAAGGTGCGACGGGAGAAAACTGGATGAGCAGTAAAGACCTTCTCGGCACGCTCAATGTTTCACGTGAAACAATGCAGCGCCTGGAAATTTTCGACACGGTCATTCGCAAGTGGAACCCAAAGATCAACTTGGTCTCCCGTTCCAGCTTAGATCTGCTTTGGACACGTCATATAGCGGATTCGGTCCAAGTATTCCGTTGTGTCGAAACACCGTGTCATTGGGTGGATATCGGCAGCGGCGGAGGGTTTCCGGGACTTGTCGTGGCTATCCTGGCGGCAGACGAGGCTCCGCAGATGAGAATTACGCTGATCGAGAGTGACCAGCGAAAATCCGCGTTTCTGCGTACAGCGGCAAGAGAGTGCGGGGCGTCACTTACAGTGATAAGTGACCGGATTGAGCAGGTCGATCCTCAAAAGGCGAATGTGCTTTCTGCCCGGGCGCTGGCCAGCTTGGATGATCTTCTCGGATTCGCAGAGCGTCATCTGACAGTGGATGGTATTGCTGTTTTCCCGAAAGGGGAGAACTGGAAAAAAGAAGTGGATAAGGCGCGGCAGCGATGGCGGTTTGAGATGGAAACCGCTAAAAGTTTGACTGAGCCAGAAGCAGTTATCCTGAAAATCAGGGGAGTGGAACGTGTCTGATTTTTCCCGCCCGGAGGGGCCTCGTATCATCGCGGTCGCAAATCAGAAAGGCGGGGTAGGGAAGACAACAACGGCCATCAATCTCGCTGCGGCGATGGTTGAGTGCGGCCTTCGCGTACTGGTCGTTGACCTGGATCCGCAAGGGAATGCCTCAACCGGCCTTGGTATTGAACCTTCAGACCGGGATCTGACCACCTATGATCTATTGGTGGAGGACGCATCCCTGGCTGATGTCATCCGACAAACCGAGATTGAGGACCTGTGTATAATTCCTGCGACCGTTGACCTGAGTTCTGCGGACATCGAATTGTTCACCAATGAGAAGCGTAGCTTTCTTTTACACGATGCGCTTCGCCAAACTGCAATGGACGAATACGACTGGGACTATGTTCTGATAGATTGCCCACCTTCTTTGAATCTGCTGACGGTAAATGCAATGGTCGCAGCACATTCTGTTTTAGTTCCGTTGCAAAGCGAGTTCTTTGCACTGGAAGGGGTGACACAGCTGATGCTGACGATTCGTGAAGTGAGGCAGTCAGCGAATCCTAACCTGCGGATTGAAGGAATCGTTCTGACTATGTTTGATCGGCGCAACAACTTGTCTCAGCAGGTCGAACAGGATGCACGCGACAATCTGGGTGATCTTGTGTTTCAAACGAAGATTCCACGCAATGTGCGCGTGAGTGAGGCGCCCTCTTACGCTCAGCCCGTATTGAACTATGACAGTAACTCCCAGGGTGCACAGGCCTATCGCGCATTGGCAGAAGAAATCCTGAATAAACATCACAAGATAGCGGCGTAAATGAAGAATACGAACCGGAGGCTTTCATGGCAGACAAAAAAACAAAACCACGCGGGCTTGGCCGGGGATTGTCGGCATTGATGGCGGATGTGAACCCCGCGCCAGTGAGCACGCAAGCGGAGGCTCCGCGGAACGCGGAAATACTGGTGCCAATCGAGAATGTCGTTGCCAATCCCAATCAGCCTCGCCGGCAGTTCCTTCAGGAAGACCTTGATGACCTGACTGCGTCCATTAAGGAAAAAGGTGTACTGCAGCCGTTGATCGTCCGGCCCAGGGCTGGCGGAAAATACGAAATTGTCGCTGGTGAACGTCGTTGGCGGGCGTCCCAGGCGGCTCAGCTGCATGAAGTTCCGGTTCTGATCCGGGACTACTCCGATCTGGAAATGATGGAAGTGGCCATCATTGAAAACATCCAGCGTTCGGATCTGAATGCGATGGAAGAGGCGCAGAGCTACAAGCAGCTTATGGAAAAGTTTGGCCATACTCAGGAGAAGATGGCGGAAGCGCTTGGTAAAAGCCGCAGCCATATTGCCAATCTTGTACGTCTTCTGCACTTGCCGGAAGACGTCCAGATTCTGGTTCAGGAACGCAAACTGTCCGCGGGACATGCCCGGGCCCTGATTACTTCTGACCATGCCTCTGAACTGGCAGTTAAGATTGTGAAGGGCGGTTTGTCCGTTCGTGCAACTGAAGCCTTGGTGAAAAAGGACGCGGCCGGTATCCACACAGGCGGCGCCAAGAAACCTCGCAAGGCGCCTGAAAAGGACGCGGATACCCGGGCACTTGAGGGTGATCTGTCCGCAATGCTCAAGATGAAGGTCTCAATTGATCATAAGCCCGGAGGCGAGGCGGGTGCAGTTACAATAGCCTATGAAAATCTGGACCAGCTGGACGAGTTGTGCAATCTGCTTAGCCGTTAGGACGGGTCCAGATAAAGAAGAGAACGATGGATAGCACCACTGCCTGGATGCCTAGGATATGACCAGGAGCGCCAAGCAGGACAGAAAGACCAAAGACGGCGGCAATCGAGACGGTTGCCGCCTTTTTCGCAGCCGGCCGTATGGCGCCATGATCGCGCCAGTCTATGATCATGGGGCCAAAGACGTTGTGATCGACAATCCAATTGTGCAGGCGTTCCGAGGAATTGGCGAAGAAGAACGCCGCAAGAAGTAAAAATGGAACCGTGGGGAGCAAGGGGAGAACAATGCCAATGACGGCCAGCGCGACGCAAAACAGTCCCAGGCCGGCGTAGAGGAAACGCATTGCTTCAATCCATCAAAAGTTCGCGGAGTACCGCATTCAATACCGCGCGGCCTTGGTTGGTCGCGCGAAGCCTCTGGTCAGAGATAGTCACCATACCCATTCGTGCAAGGTCATCCAGCCGGTCTTCTGGCAGTTTGTGACCTGAAAGCTGGTCGTATCGTGCCATATCCAGACCTTCGGTAAGGCGCATCCCCATCATGAGGTATTCAGCCGCCGCATCTTCCCTGTTCAGCAGCTCCCGGAGGGATTCTCCGCTGCCTTTGCTCACCGCATTCAGCCAGGCTCCGGGCGCCAGATAGGTTTCAGTGGCATAACGGTGGCCATTCAAAGTCAGCCGCCCATGGGCGCCGGGGCCAATACCCGCATAGTCTCCATAGCGCCAGTAAATCAGATTGTGTCGGGATTCCGCACCTGGTTTGGCGTGGTTTGAGACTTCGTAGCCGGCCATCCCGAAGCCGGCGCAGGTGTCTTGGGTGGCCTGGTACATGTCTGCGGCGGTGTCGTCTTCCGGCAGACCGCGCAGTTTTCCGCGGGCGTAACGGTCGCCGAAGGCGGTGCCTTCCTCGATGGTGAGCTGGTAGAGAGACAGGTGGTCGATTGCCATGGAGAGCGCTTCGCGCAGCTCCGCTTGCCAAGCCTCCAGTGTTTGCCCCTGCCGGGCATAAATCAGGTCAAAACTCACACGGTCAAAGCAATGACGGGCAATGTCGAAGGCTGCCTTGGCTTCTGCAACGCTGTGAATGCGGCCAAGTCGGCGCAGGTCTTCGTCGTTCAGGGCCTGAATGCCCATGGAAACCCGGTTCACGCCTGCGTCATGGTAGCCTGCAAAGCGGCCGGCTTCGACTGACCCGGGGTTCGCTTCAAGAGAGATCTCTATGTCATTGGCAAAAGGCCAGATTTCACGTGCGCGCTCAATAACGGCGGCCACGGTGTCCGGCTGCATCAGGGAGGGGGTGCCGCCGCCAAAGAAAATGGAGTTCAGAACGCGGCCAGAAAGCTGTTCTGAGAGTCTGTCCAGTTCGCTAAGGTAGGCTCTAACCCATATCTTTTGGTCGATTGTTGCAGAAACATGGCTGTTGAAATCGCAATAGGGGCATTTGGCCTGGCAAAAGGGCCAGTGCACATAAAGGCCAAAGCCCCCGTTGCGCCAGTCATCCACCGAAACAGCCCTGAACGAATTGAGCGAGAGCTTTTCCGCGGTGGCTGATCTTGTTCTTATCTGCCGGATCCATCTCCGCGCAGGTGATGTCGTAACCATCCGGCTGGAACATCGGATCGTATCCAAAGCCGTGTTCACCGCGGATCGGCCATACCAGCTGTCCCGGCATCACGCCCTCGAACACTTCGTCATGGCCGTCGGGCCAGGCAATCACCAGGGTGCAGCGGAACTGAGCAGTGCGCGGTGCGTTCGCGCCGGCGGTCATCAGCTCGTCATTGGCGCGGGTCATTGCCAGTTTGAAGTCGCGGCCGTTCGGCGTTTCCGCCCAGTCGGCAGTGTAGACGCCGGGTGCGCCGTTCAGTGCATCTATTGTGATGCCGGAATCATCGGACAGGGCAGGCAGGCCGGTTGCCTTAGCGGCAGCGTGTGCCTTGATGCGGGCATTACCGACAAAGGTGTCTTCGGTTTCCTCGGGTTCCGGCAGGTTCATCTCGCCGGCGCCAACCACTTGCACGCCAAAAGGCGCGAGGATCTCGGTGATCTCGTTCAGCTTGCCCTTGTTGTGGGTGGCGACAAGAAGCTTGCCGCCTTCCAATTTACGGGTCATTTGCAGGCGGCCTTCTGCATTTCTGCCAGCTCAGTAGTGCCTTTGGAGGCCAGGTCCATCAGCTGGTTCATCTGATCGCGGGAGAAGACGGAGCCTTCGGCAGACATCTGTACTTCGATCAGTTTTCCGGATTCGGTCATGATGAAGTTGCCGTCCACGCCGGCCTCAGAGTCCTCGGGGTAGTCCAGATCCAGCACCGGCTGGCCGGCATAGATGCCGCAGGACACGGCGGAAACCGGATCGATCAGCGGGTCAATCTGTACATCGCCGGCCTTCATCAGCTTGTTCACTGCCAGGCGAAGGGCCACCCAGCCGCCGGTGATTGAGGCGCAGCGGGTGCCGCCGTCAGCTTGCAGCACGTCACAGTCGATAGTGATCTGGCGTTCGCCCAGGGCAACGCGGTCGACACCGGCCCGCAGCGCGCGGCCAATCAGGCGCTGGATTTCCACGGTGCGCCCACCCTGCTTGCCAGAGGCAGCCTCGCGGCGCATGCGGGTATTGGTTGCGCGCGGCAGCATGCCGTATTCGGCGGTAACCCAGCCAAGGCCGGTACCCTTGATAAAGGGCGGCACGCGGTCTTCGATGGTGGCGGTGCACAGGACATGGGTGTCGCCGGCCTTGATCAGGCAGGAGCCCTCGGCGTGTTTGGTGAAACCGGTCTCAATCGAGACAGGGCGCATTTCATTCAGTTCTCGTCCTGAGGGTCGCATGGCACATCCTTTTGCTGTTGGCTTGGGGATATCCCCCGGACGCGGGGCTATGCAAGCCCGATTGACCTTTTCCCGAAGTGCTCTTTAATGACATTTTGGAGCCGGGTTCCTATGTTTAGACCGGAAGAAGTGCTGGCAGGCTGATGAGCGATCCGAACAACATTCTGAAGGACCTGAATGACCGCTCCCGGGATGTGTTCCGGGCGGTGGTGGAAAGCTATCTGGAGAGCGGCGATCCGGTTGGCAGCAGAACGCTGACCCGCTCGTTGAGCGAAAAGGTCAGCGCAGCCACCGTACGCAATGTGATGCAGGACCTCGAATATCTTGGGCTTCTGGACAGCCCGCACGTCAGCGCGGGCAGGGTACCCACGCAGATGGGCCTGAGGATGTTTGTTGATGGCCTTTTGGAAGTTGGCGATCTCAACGTCAAGGACCGCGAGAAGATTGATGCGACACTGGGCCGGAATGCAGGTGACGTTGGCGGGATGCTCGACCGTGTTGGTGCTGCGCTGTCCGGCGTGACGCAAGGCGCCTCTCTTGTGCTGACGCCCAAGCACGAGGCGGAGATCCGGCACATTGAGTTCGTCTCTTTGGCGCATGACCGGGCGCTGGTGGTTTTGGTTTTTTCTGATGGTCATGTGGAGAACCGCCTGTTTACACCACCGCCAGGCCAGACGCCCAGTTCAATGCGCGAAGCGGCAAACTTCCTGAATGCACTGATCGAAGGAAAGACGCTGAGCGAGGTTCAGCGGCAGATCCAGAAGGAGATATCAGCCCGGCGTCAGGAAATTGATAGTCTTGCACATGCAATGATTGAAAGCGGGCTGGCTGTCTGGGAAGAGGAAGGCAGCGAACAGGCGCGATTGATTGTGCGGGGCCGCGCGAATCTTTTGGCGGAGTCCGGCGCAGCCGAGGAACTGGAGCGGATTCGCACACTGTTTGACGATCTGGAACGCAAGCGGGACATCGCCGAATTTCTGGAACTGACCGAGGACGGCGAGGGTGTGCGCATTTTTATCGGGTCGGAGAACAAACTTTTCTCACTTTCGGGTTCCTCTTTGGTGGTGTCTCCCTATATGAACGCGGATCGAAAGATCATCGGTGCGGTCGGGGTGATTGGCCCGACGCGCCTGAATTACGGACGGATTGTGCCGATCGTAGATTACACGGCACAGCTGGTCGGCAAACTGTTGTCCGACCGGAGTTAGAGGTGAAACATGGCAGAGCTCAAGGACGAAGACTTTCTGGATGACATCGCCGCCGCCGAGGCTGAAGAGTTGGCAGCGCAGACCGAGGAATTTGATGATGCCTCGCTTGAAATCGATGCGCTCCGGGCAGAACGGGATGAGCTGAAGGACCGCTTCATGCGGGCGCTGGCGGATGCTGAGAATGCCCGCAAGCGCGGCGATAAGGCACGCCGCGAGGCAGAAAACTATGGCGGCTCGAAACTGGCCCGCGACATGCTGCCGGTCTATGACAACATGAAGCGCGCGATTGAAGCGGCCACCGACGAGCAGCGTGAGGTCTCGGCTGCGCTGATTGAAGGTGTCGAACTGACCATGCGCTCGCTGCTGGGCGTGTTTGAAAAGCACGGCATCCGGATTGTATCTCCCGAGGTGGGCGACAAGTTTGATCCGCAGGTGCACGAGGCGATGTTCGAGGCGCCGGTGCCGGGCACCAAGGCGGGCGACATCATCCAGGTTTCTGCGGAAGGCTTCATGCTGCATGACCGCCTGTTGCGCGCGGCGCAGGTGGGCGTGTCCTCGACGCCGTCCAGCTGATTTGGAAAGACCCTGCCGGGCTTGTGCTCCGGCGGGAGTATTTTCTGAAAGATGAAAAGGCAGGTCCGGTTTGGGCCTGCCTTTTTTCTAGCCTGCCGCTTCTTTGAGCTTGTAGAGCATCTCCAGCGCTTCCCGCGGGGAGAGGTCGTCGGGATGGATGCCGGCAAGGAGTTCTTCGGTCGGAGAAGGGCCCGTCGGCGCTTTGGGCTGCGGCGGCGGTGCTGCTGCGAAGAGAGGCAGGTCGTCGATCTGGATCTTGGAACCGCCTTCGCGGCTGCCCTGTTCCAGCATGTCGAGCACGTCGCGCGCACGTGCAACAACCGAGGCAGGCAGACCGGCAAGCTGAGCCACCTGGACACCATAGGAGCGATCGGCGGCCCCCTTGCGGACCTCGTGCAGGAAGATGACCTCACCTTCCCATTCTTTGACCGCCACGGTGGCGTTGTCGACTCCCTCCAGCTTGGCGGCAAGCTGGGTCAGTTCGTGGTAGTGGGTGGCAAACAGCGCGCGGGAGCGGTTCACCTCGTGTAGATGCTCCAGCGTTGCCCAGGCGATCGAGAGCCCGTCGTAGGTAGCGGTGCCGCGGCCAATCTCGTCGAGGATCACCAACGCGCGGTCATCCGCCTGGTTCAGGATGGCGGCGGTTTCGACCATTTCCACCATGAAGGTCGAGCGGCCCCGGGCCAGATCGTCTGAGGCGCCGACGCGGCTGAACAGCTGGCTGACAAGGCCGATATGCGCTGCTTCAGCCGGGACATAGCTGCCCATCTGAGCGAGCAAAGCAATCAATGCATTCTGGCGCAGAAAAGTCGATTTACCGGCCATGTTGGGGCCGGTCAGCAGCCAGACTGCAGCGCCGTCCTGCGCGGTCAGATCGCAGTCGTTGGCGACGAAAGCTTCTCCGCCTTGCTGGCGCAGGGCCTGTTCCACGACCGGGTGGCGGCCGCCTTCGACATGGAACGCACGGCTGCTGTCGACCTTGGGCCGGGTCCAATTTTCGCCGCGGGCCAAATCGGCTAGGCCAGTCACCAGGTCCAGCCCTGCCAGTCCCCGGGCAGCAGTGTTGAGACGTGCGGCATTGTCCAGAATTGCGCCAGAAAGCCTTGCATAGAGCCTTTTTTCAATCTCCAGCGCGAGGTTTCCTGCGTTCAGAATGCGGGTTTCAATCTCGCTCAGCTCTACAGTGGTGAACCGCACCTGATTAGCAGTGGTCTGACGGTGGATGTAGGTCTCGTTCAGCGGCGGTGACATCATCTTATCCGCGTGCGTCGCGGTGGTTTCGATGAAGTAACCCAACACATTATTGTGTTTGATCTTCAGGGAGGCGACGCCAGTGTGTTCAGCATACCCTTTCTGCATTGAAGCAATGACAGAACGGCCTTCGTCGCGCAGTGTGCGGGCTTCGTCCAATTCGGGATCATAGCCAGTTGCAATGAAGCCGCCATCGCGGGCCATCAGCGGCGGTTCTGCCACAAGCGCGGCGTCCAGCAGAGATAGCAGATCATCAAAGCCCAGAAGATCTGACAATGCGCCAGACATCAGTTCTGGCAGATCCTGACCTTCGCAGAGGCTGGCGATCACCTCTGCCTGAGACAGACCGTTGCGGACGGCGGCCAGATCGCGGGGGCCACCGCGATCTAGCGCGAGGCGCGAAAGGGCGCGGTCGAGGTCCGGCGTCTTGCGCAGTGCCGTGCGCAGGTCCTCAGCGGTTCGAGTGTTTTTGACGGCAAAATCCAGGGCGGCTAGCCGCTGGTGGATGGTTTCCAGATTGCGCGACGGGCTGGACAGACGCTGTTCCAGAAGGCGGGCGCCGCCAGGAGTTACGGTCCGGTCCACGACCGCTAGCAAGGAGCCTGCACGGCCGCCGGACAACGAACGCGTCAGCTCCAGATTTCGGCGGGTGGCGGCATCGATTTGCACCACCCGGTCCTGCGATTCTTGCTGCGGTGGCTGCAGCAGTGGCAGTTTGCCCTTTTGAGTTATCTCCAGATAGTCGATCAGTGCACCCATGGCGGAGACTTCTGCGCGGGTGAAAGTACCGAAACCATCCAGTGCGCTGACGTTGAACAGGGTGCAGATACGTTTTTCAGCAGCAGTGCTGTCAAAGCTTGCCTTGCCCAACGGGGTCAGCGGGATCTTGTATTCATCGGCTAACGGACGGGCTGCGTCATAGGCAGGTCCGTCGGCAACAATCAGTTCGGAAGGTGCCAGGCGGGCCAGCTCCGGTGATAGTCGTACCCGCGCTACGGGCATCACGTGGAACGCACCGGTTGAGATATCGGCCCAAGCCAGTGCTGCGTCATCCCGCAGCTCAGAATAGGAAACCAGGAAGTTGTGGCGGCGCGCCTCCAGCAGGGAATCCTCAGTCAGAGTCCCTGGGGTCACCAGCCGCACCACGTCGCGCTTCACAACCGATTTCGATCCGCGTTTCTTGGCTTCTGCCGGGCTTTCCAGCTGTTCCCCGACCGCGACGCGGAAACCCTTGCGGATCAGCGTCAGCAAATAGCCTTCGGCGGCATGAACCGGCACGCCGCACATCGGAATGTCCTCGCCGTTGTGCTTGCCGCGTTTGGTCAGTGCGATATCCAGCGCCTCAGCCGCGTTGACGGCGTCCTCAAAGAACATCTCGTAGAAATCGCCCATCCGGTAAAACAGCAGCGCATCGGCGTGCGCTTCTTTGATCTCAAGATACTGCGCCATCATGGGCGTTACGGTCATTGGAGGTCCCCCGGGGTCGTCTTTGCAAGACATCTACAATGGGGGCGGAGCGAGGAAAACCCGGATATGGCTGCCGCCAGAGAGCCGGCGGCAGCCTGCTGTCAGTAGAGGTTGCGCAGCGTGTCAGGCATCGTGTTGACGATGGAGAGCGACAGGGTGCTCAGCTGCTGTTGTGCCTGCAGGGCCAACAGCTTTGTCGCAGCTTCCTCCATGCTGGTGTCGATCATCGAGCTGACACCCCGTGTGAGCGCATCCGACTGCCTGCTGACATAGTCCCCTTGGCCGGCAAGCTGATTGGCGCTGGAGCCCAGGGCGGCCGATCCTTCGATTGCGTAGGCCAGAAAGCCCTCGATTTCGCCCAAGGCGGTCAAGGCGCTGGCACCGTCGGTGATCGCGGTCCGGTTGCCGAGATCGAATTGCGGGCTGCTTTCAAAGTCCACACCGTCAACGCTGAGGGTGCTGAGGCTGCCGTCGCTGGAAATCGCAGACGGCACTGTCAGCCCGGTGCCGCCGGCACCGTCGACATCGGTCTTCAGCAAGTTGACCCCGTTAAAGCCGGAAGACGAGATGATCGAATTGATCTGCTCGGTCTTCTTTGCCATGGCAGCTTCATATTTACTGAAGTCACCCATGCCGCTGCTGGCCATGATTGCAAGTGACCGCATTTCAGTCAGGGTTTCGGTGATCTGCTCTGCTCCAGCGGAGGCAACCGCCACGGTGGCCTCGCCCAGCGACAATGAGTCCGACACCGAGCGCAAACCGGAAATATCCGAATTCATCAGTTCGGAAATCGCCCAGAGGGCCGCATTGTCTTGTGCGGTATTAATGTTCTGACCGGTGGAAATGCTGTCTTGCGTTTGGCTGAGCTGAGAATTGACTCCGCCCAATGTCTGCAAGGCCACCATTGCACCGGAATTGTTGTGGAAGCTTATCATTCCTCACTTTTCCTTTGATCCTATGCCCTTACCGGGCGGACAGTTGCCATTCTGACCATTGCTTGCAGGCCCCTGATTTCCCGGCCTCAGCGCCACCTGAAAGACAGGTGCGCATTAATAACTATTAAGAAAATACAGCATTCCGCGGTCTGCTTTGAGGCGAAAACCTGACGGAATCTATCGTCTTTTAGCCGTTTTTTTCTAAAATCTGGCGATACAGATTCTTGAAACCGCGGATTGAGGGGCGTCGTGGGCTGGGCTAAGACGGTCCGCGACGAGGAGAGGACACGAGATTAAATGCCCAAGAACAAGATCACCGATGAAGAAGCCCTGGCGTTCCACCTGGAGCCGTCTCCGGGCAAATGGGAGATCAATGCGACCGTCCCGATGACCACACAGCGGGATCTGTCGCTGGCGTATTCTCCGGGTGTTGCAGTGCCTTGTGAGGCAATCGCGGAAAATCCCGAAACCGCTTATGACTATACCAACAAGGGCAACCTTGTTGCGGTGATCTCCAACGGGACGGCTGTTCTGGGGCTGGGCAACCTCGGCGCGCTTGGCTCCAAGCCGGTCATGGAAGGCAAGTCCGTTCTGTTCAAACGGTTCGCTGACGTCAATTCGATCGACATCGAGCTGGACACAGAAGACCCGGACAAGTTCATAGAAGCGGTCAAGCTGATGGGGCCGACCTTTGGCGGCATCAACCTGGAAGATATCAAGGCGCCCGAGTGTTTCATCATTGAGCAGAAGCTCAAGGAAGAGATGGACATTCCGGTGTTCCACGATGACCAGCACGGTACGGCGGTAATCTGTGCCGCGGGTCTGATCAACGCGCTGCATTTGTCTGGCAAGAAAATCGAGGACGTGAAGATTGTCCTCAATGGTGCCGGCGCGGCAGGTATCGCCTGTATCGAACTGCTGAAGGCGATGGGCGCACGGCATGAGAACTGTATCGTCTGCGACACCAAGGGCGTAATCTACCAGGGCCGCACCGAGGGGATGAACCAGTGGAAATCGGCGCATGCAATCAGCACCGATCTGCGTACCCTGGAGGAAGCGATGCGCGGTGCCGATGTGTTCCTGGGCGTTTCGGTCAAAGGTGCGGTGACCCAGGATATGGTCGCCTCCATGGCCGATAATCCGGTGATCTTTGCCATGGCCAACCCTGATCCGGAAATCACTCCGGAAGAGGCGCACGAAGTGCGGGTGGATGCCATTGTTGCCACTGGCCGGTCGGATTACCCGAACCAGGTCAACAACGTGTTGGGCTTTCCCTATCTGTTCCGGGGTGCGCTGGACATTCATGCCCGGGCCATCAATGACGAGATGAAGATTGCCTGCGCCCATGCACTGGCGGCGCTGGCGCGCGAGGATGTGCCGGATGAGGTGGCGCTGGCCTATGGCAAGTCGCTGACCTTTGGCCGTGATTACATCATTCCGACCCCGTTTGATCCGCGTTTGATCCACCGGATCCCGCCGGCCGTGGCCAAGGCGGGTATGGATACCGGTGCGGCGCGGCGCCCCATAGTGGACATGGATGCCTATGAGGTTGGCTTGAAATCCCGGATGGATCCGACGGCGTCGATCCTGCGCGGCCTGAACGCCCGGGCGCGCTCCGCCCAGTCACGGATGATCTTTGCCGAGGGTGACGATCCCAGAGCGCTGCGTGCCGCAGTGATGTACCAGCGCTCCGGCTTTGGCAAATCGCTGGTTGTTGGCCGTCAGGAAGACGTGCGGGTCAAGCTGGAGAAAGCCGGCCTTGGAGATGCGGTGCGCGAGCTGGAAATTGTTAACGCAGCCAACACGCCGCATTTCGAGATGTATAAGGATTTTCTGTACAACCGCCTGCAGCGCAAAGGTTTTGACCGAAAGGACATCCACCGCCTGGTAGGCCGTGACAGGCATGTGTTCTCCAGCTTGATGCTGGCGCATGGTCATGGCGATGGTCTGGTCACCGGTGCAACCCGGAAGTCGGCGCATGTGCTGGACCGGATCAACCATGTGTTTGACGCCGATGCCGACCACGGTGTGGCAGGTGTGACTGCACTGCTGCACAAGGGCCGGATCGTGCTGATTGGTGACACGCTGGTGCACGAATGGCCGGATGAAAACCACCTGGCGAACATCGCAGAGCGCGCCGCCGTGGTTGCCCGCCACATGGGGCTTGAGCCGCGAGTGGCCTTTGTCAGCTTCTCAACTTTCGGTTATCCGGTATCGGAGCGTGCTGAAAAGATGCACGTCGCGCCAACCGTTCTGGATAAGCGCGGTGTGGATTTTGAGTATGAAGGCGAGATGACCGTCGATGTTGCCTTGAATGAGCGTGCGCAGCGGTACTACCCGTTCCAGCGTCTGACCGGCCCGGCCAACATCCTGATCGTGCCGGCCCGCCACTCTGCTTCCATTTCAGTAAAACTGATGCAGGAAATGGGCGGCGCCACGGTGATCGGTCCGATCCTGTCCGGCATCGACAAGCCAATCCAGATCTGCTCGACCACTTCTACCACCAATGACATTCTGAATATGGCGGTGCTGGCGGCATGCAACATCGGGTGATCTGATATGGCAATCTGGAATCTCGGCTCGATCAATGCGGACATGGTCTACGCTATGCCGCATCTGCCGGCGGCGGGGGAAACCCTGGCCGCTCTGAGTCTTGACCGCTTTCTTGGCGGCAAGGGCGCAAACATGTCGGTGGCTGCGACCCGCGCAGGCAGCGGAGTGCATCATATCGGCGCCGTAGGGCCAGATGGTGCATGGGCAATTGACCGTCTGAGCGCGTATGGTGTCGGGACGGACCACATCGCACAGGTTGAGGTGCCAACCGGACATGCGATTATCGCGGTGGAACCGGAAGGGGAGAACCAGATCATCCTGTTCCCTGGCGCCAATCGGGCTTTGAGCCAAGAGCAGGTGGCTGAGGCTCTGTCCCAAGCTGATTCCGGAGACATCCTGGTCTTGCAGAACGAAACAAGCATGCAGGCAGAGGCTGCGCAGCAGGGCCGGCAAAAGGGCATGCGCGTTTGTTACGCCGCTGCCCCGTTTGATGCAGATGCCGTACAGGCGGTTCTGCCCTATTTGGACTTTCTGATCCTGAATGAGGTCGAGGCCCAACAGCTTCAGCAGGCCACGGGAAAGGAGCCCGGGGAGTTGGGCATTAAGGACGTGATCATTACCTTGGGTTCCAGGGGCGCGCGGCACATTGACGGGGTTACAGGCACAGTCCGTGATGTTCCTGCCTTGCCGGTCAAGCCAGTAGATACAACCGGTGCAGGCGATACGTTCACAGGCTTTGTCCTGTCAGGCTTGGACTTGGGTCTTAACATTGCGGAAGCAATGGAACAGGCCAGCTGCGCCGGGGCGCTTATGGTTACGCGCCGGGGCACGGCTGATGTCATTCCAACTTTGGACGAAGTTCAAGCCGCCGCGTTCTAATTCAGGACGGCTTAGACTCAGTGGCCCTTGGCAAACGGGGCCGCGCTGCCCCAAAGCTTCGCGACCCTGGCGTCCCGCCCGCAGGCTTGGCGGTAACGCTTGTAAGCTTCTGCCTGCCGTTTGGGGCCGAACCGCGTAAACACCAGGCTTTGACCCTTGTAATAGTCTTGGTGGTAGTCTTCCGCCTTATAGAACGTTCGGGTTTCCAGAACCGGGGTAACGATGTTCTGCCCCAAGGCGTGCTGTGCTTCGGCCTTTACCTCTTTCGCCAGTGCTTTTTCTTCCGAGTTGGAGACAAAGATTGCGGTGCGGTAACTGTCCCCGCGGTCACAGAATTGGCCACCTGCGTCTGTCGGATCAACAGATCGGAAAAACAATTCCAGCAGCCGCTTGCGAGAGACTTTGGCGGGGTCGAATGCTATTTGTACGGCCTCATAATGACCCGTCCCACCACGGGTAACGTCCATATAAGTGGGGTTCTGCGTCTTGCCGCCGGTGTATCCAGACACGGCTTCGATGACGCCGGGCACACTTTCGAAATCGCTTTCGACGCACCAGAAACAGCCACCGGCGACGGTCAGAACTTCTGTTGCCTGAGCGCGCGCCGGGTTGCTGTGCGCGACAAGGCCGATGGCAATTAGACTGGTAAGTACAAAAGGTTTCAGTTTCTCCAGAACTCGCATTTCCGACTCCATGCTGCCTTGCTGACAGCCTGCCGGCTGCAGAGGGTTCTCTCAACCCGGCAAGTCAGGATTTCACGGACTGGTGACAGCACGTTATCGTTTGGATTCCGGATCCAATCTTACTAACGTGCCGGCCAAGGAGGATCCCATGAGCGATAAAATGAGCACCCATCAGGCTGAGGAAGATCAGCGCAACGAAGAGATCCTGATCTATCTGAATGGTGAAATTGTACCCAAGACCGAGGCCAAGGTTAGTGTGTATGACAGCGGGTTCATGCTGGGCGACGGCGTGTGGGAGGGGCTGCGATTGTACAATGGCACCTGGGCGTTCATGGATGAGCATCTCGACCGGCTGTTTGAGGCTGCCAAGGCAATAGATCTGGACATTGGCCTGGACCGAAACGGTGTAAAAAATGCTTTGTTTGAGACGCAAAATGCCAATGGGATGACGACCGATGCCCATGCCCGGCTGATGGTGACGCGCGGTGTGAAAACCCGGCCGTTCCAGCATCCTTCGCTGTCGCGCCAGGGGCCGACGATAACCATTATCATGGAGCATTCCCGCCCCAATCTGCCGCGCCCCATCAAGCTGGCGACAGTGCCGCATATTCGCGGACTGCCGATGACGCAGGATCCCAAGCTCAACTCTCATTCCAAGCTGAACTGCATCCTTGCCTGCATCGCGGCGGAGAAGGCCGGCGCAGATGAGGCGCTGATGCTGGACATGAATGGCTTTGTGAATACCACCAACGCCTGCAACTTCTTCATCGTACGCAAGGGGGAGGTTTGGACCTCCACCGGCGATTACTGCATGAATGGGATTACCCGGCAAAAGGTGATCGATCTCTGCCGTGAAAACGGGATCCCGGTTTACGAGAGGAATTACTCTCTGGTGGACACATATGGCGCGGACGAGGCCTTTCTCACCGGGACCTTTGGCGCGCAGACGCCGGTGGGCAGCATTGATGGCCGTCAGATCGGCGAGGGGCAAATGGGTCCGGTGACAGAGCGCATCCGCGGTCTCTACAAAGCGCTGATCGGGAAGGAGTGCGCCTGATGCGGATTGCCATGTGGTCGGGTCCCCGGAATCTCTCGACGGCAATGATGTACGCTTTTGGCAACCGCGGCGATTGCGCCGTAGTGGATGAGCCGTTTTACGCCGCCTATCTCGCGATGACCGGGCTCGATCACCCGATGCGTGCGGATATTCTGGAAAGTCAGCCGGAGGATCCCGAGACCGTGGCGCAAGCGCTGCTGGGGCCGGTGCCGGCAGCCAAGCCGTTTTTTTATCAGAAGCATATGACCCAGCATATGATCCCGGGCGTGCCGCAGGATTGGATGCGGGATGTCACCAACGTCTTTCTGATCCGCCATCCGGCGCGGGTGATCGCGTCTTATGCAGCGAAACGGGAGAGCCCGGTGCTGGAGGACATCGGCTTCCGCCAGCAGGCGGAGCTGTTTGATCTGGTGCGCAGCTGGGGGCAGGTGCCGGTAGTGGTGGACAGCCATGACATCCGCGAGGATCCGGCGGCCAAGCTGGAGCAGCTGTGTGAGATGATCGGGATGCCTTATTCACCGAAGATGCTGAGCTGGCCCAAAGGCGGCCACAAGGACGACGGCGTCTGGGCGGCGCATTGGTACGGCGCTGTCTGGACTTCCACCGGATTTGCGGGTCCCGAAGGACCGTTGCCGGACGTGCCGGAGGAGTTGCAGCCCGTCTTGCGAGCGGCGATGCCCTATTATGAACAGTTAAAGGACGCCAAAATCTGAAGTGCAGAGTGGCTTTGTTCACTGCGCATGCGTCCACGCAAAGTAGTTCCACGAGCGTAGAGAAACGGATCAGCCGATCAGTTTGCTCAGCTTCATGGCGACGCCCATGTCGCCGGAAATCTTGATCTTGCCCATCATGACTGCGGTCATTGGGTTGAGGTTTCCGGTGAGCAGTTTTTTCAAGTTCTCAGCAGACAACCGCAATGTGCAGTCTGTTTCGCAATCGCTGGTGCTGGCACTTCCATTCGACAGAACAATTACACCGTCCGTTCCGCAATCGAATTTCAGCGATCCGTCGAAACTTTTCCCGGCCAAGCCATCCCGGATCCCAGCTGCTATTTCGTCCAGTGCCATCTTGTCCTCCTGCATTTTGCAAGAGGGTTAGGCAGAGGCATGATAACGGACAAGATTGACTAAGGGAAAGGCTGGTAGATTACGCAGCGGCAAGTGCGGCCTTCGTCATCGGGCATGGCTGGCCGCCGTAGAATGCACTCAGAACCTTTTGGAATTCCGTCGGCGCGCCAGGTACGGCGGCAAACAACGTCATCGAGGAGCGCAGTTTCTTTGCGTCGATGCCGCCAAGGATTTGCGCGGCATCCTTGCCCTGATGAGAAAGTATGAGCCGACTGACCTCGACCAGTCGGGCTCGCAGTACCTCGTGGTTCAAATATGCTGTGGCTTCGGCCAGATCTTCGATCCCGTAAAGCTGCGCCATATGTGACCGGCCAAGTTCAGCCAGCTGGGGAAAGACGAACCACATCCAGTGGCTCGTCTTCTGACCTGCAGAGAGTTCGCTCAGGACAGCAGCCCAAACTGTGTCCTGAGCTTCGACGAACATGTCCAGCTCTTCCGCGAAGTCGTCCTCGAACTCGCCGTCCATGTCGTCGTGGTCACTCACTTCTTGATACGGCGTTCGCGGGCGGCCAGCAGTTTGAGACGCAGGGCGTTGAGCTGAATGAAACCTGCGGCGTCCTTCTGATCGTAAGCGCCGGCGTCTTCCTCAAAGGTCACATGTGCCTCGGAGTAGAGCGAGTTTTCGGACCAGCGGCCAACGGTGTTCGCTGAGCCTTTGTAAAGCTTGACGCGGACGGTGCCGGAGACATGTTTCTGGCTTGCGTCGATGGCGGCCTGCAGCATCTCACGCTCGGGGCTGTACCAGAAGCCGTTGTAGATAAGCTCCGCGTATTGCGGCATCAGCTGGTCCT
This sequence comes from Leisingera sp. ANG-M7, assembly GCF_000813965.1. Taxonomy (GTDB): domain Bacteria; phylum Pseudomonadota; class Alphaproteobacteria; order Rhodobacterales; family Rhodobacteraceae; genus Leisingera. The sequence continues at coordinate 222,254 of NZ_JWLI01000011.1, forward strand.
TCAGGTGCATTGCACCGCGGTCCATTGTGATGGATTCGATGCCGCGGTGGGCTTCCAGCATGATGGTGCCGCCCGGGGTTTCGTAGATGCCGCGGGACTTCATGCCGACAAAGCGGCCTTCGACCAGGTCAAGGCGGCCGATGCCGTGCTTGCGGCCGTATTCGTTCAGCGCAGTCAGGATGGTGGCTGGCGACATGGCTTCGCCGTTGATGGCAACCGGATCACCTTTTTCGAAGGTGATCTCGATGAATTCCGGTGTGTCCGGTGCGTCCTCGGGGTGGACGGTGCGCTGGTAGACGTAATCGGGCGCTTCCTGTGCCGGGTCTTCCAGTACCTTACCCTCGGAAGAGGTGTGCAGGAGGTTTGCATCGACCGAGAAGGGCGCCTCGCCGCGCTTGTCCTTGGCAACGGGGATCTGGTGCGCTTCGGCGAACTCCAGCAGGCGGGTACGCGAGGTCAGGTCCCATTCCCGCCAGGGGGCGATCACCTTGATGTCGGGGTTCAGCGCATAGGCGGCCAGTTCGAAGCGGACCTGGTCGTTGCCCTTACCGGTGGCGCCGTGGGCCACGGCGTCGGCGCCGGTGGCCTCAGCAATCTCAACCAAGCGTTTGGAGATCAGCGGGCGGGCGATGGAGGTGCCCAGCAGGTAGAGGCCTTCGTAAACCGCATTGGCGCGGAACATCGGGAACACGAAGTCGCGGACAAATTCCTCGCGCACATCTTCAATGAAGATGTTTTCCGGCTTGATGCCCAGCATTTCCGCCTTCTTGCGGGCGGGCTCCAGCTCTTCACCCTGGCCGAGATCGGCGGTGAAGGTGACAACTTCGCAGCCGTATTCGGTCTGCAGCCATTTCAGGATGATCGAGGTGTCGAGGCCGCCGGAATAGGCGAGCACAACTTTCTTGGGCGCGGACATGGAATTCCCTCTCAGGTCAGAACGCCTGCGGCGTATCGGGTTTTGGTCGGAAGGGCAAGGATTTCCGGGGTTTTCTAATCTGCGGCGCACGCTTAACGTGCGCCGCAGATTAGAAAGATCTTTTGGAGAATACCCCAATGAAGGGCTGGTCGATTTTCTCGCATTCCGTGAGCATGGTGCTACGGAATGTCCAAGCTGCAATCCAGATTTTCCTGGTCCCAACGCTGCTTGTGTTCGCAGTGGTGTTTGCCGTGGTCTATACCGCAATCCAGTCGGGGATGTTGCCGCAGGGGCAGGTCGTCAATGTGGCGCTAGGCAGCGTGCCTGCTGGTTTGCTGCTGCAAATGGCTGCGGTCTGGATCATCGTCATACTGGTCAGCATATGGGGTGTTGTCGCCTGGCACAGGTACGTGCTGCTGGAAGAGATGCCTGAAGGCTGGATTCCCCGGCTCCACACCTCCAATATCCTCATCTACTTTCTGCGAGCGGTCCAGCTTGCCATCGTTTCGGTGATCTCTCTGATCGTGGTCGCCTTCATCGGAAGCGCGTTTGCGGAGGCAGCGGGGTATTTCGGGGTTGCCGTACTGATTGTGCTTTTTATCGGCATCGCCCTGTTTCTGTCGCGGCTTCTGGTCATTCTCCCTGCTGCGGCAGTTGGCAGGCCGTTCGGCCTCAGTGACGCATTGGAGGCGACCAAGGGCGCTGTTCCGGCACTGTTCCTGCTTGGTGTGTGCGTGTTTCTTGCACAGCTCGCGGTGGAGCTTACGCTGTCGGCAGTTTCCGGAATCCCGGTCGTTTCTCTCGTACTGCAATTGGGATTTGCGGTCCTGATGAGCCTTCTGAACGTCAGCATCATGACCACACTTTACGGCCATTACGTCGAAGGCCGCCCGGTCTGATCCTCAGTATTCTTATGTATGCTTTGATGCCCGCCTCTTGCCTTAGTGGCGGGCATACGCCACTGAAGAATGCATGAGCGATTTCAAGACCCAGGCCCGCGCCGCTGAACAGGCGATGCGCGATGTGTTTCCCGCAACGCCGCTGCAACGCAATGTGCATCTTTCCGAACGGTTTGGCGCCGACATCTACCTCAAGCGCGAGGATCTGAGCCCGGTCCGATCCTACAAGATACGCGGTGCGATGAACGCGATGCGCAAGCAGCCGGACCAGGAGCTGTTTGTCTGTGCCTCTGCCGGTAACCATGCACAGGGGGTGGCCTTCATGTGCCGGCACATGGGCAAGCGCGGGGTGATCTTCATGCCGGTCACCACGCCGCAGCAGAAGATCCAGAAGACCCGGATGTTCGGAGGCGACAATATCGAGATCCACCTGGTCGGCGACTATTTTGATGTTTGCCTGACCGCCGCGCAGGAATGGTGCGCGCAGGAGGGCGGGTATTTCCTGTCTCCCTTCGATGATGCTGACGTGATTGAAGGTCAAGCCTCTATCGCGGTGGAGATCGAGGAACAGCTGGGCAAGGTGCCCGATCATGTTCTGCTGCCGGTTGGCGGCGGAGGCATGTCTGCGGGTGTTTACTCGTGGTTTGGCGACGAGGTGCACAGTCTGTTTGTGGAGCCGGACGGCGGTGCCTGCCTTCGTGCGGCGCTGTCGGCAGGCAAACCGGTGCCGCTGGATGCAGTCGATACTTTTGTGGATGGCGCGGCAGTGGGTCGGATTGGCGATTTGCCCTTTGATATCCTGAGAAACGTGCCGCTGCCGGATGTGCTGGCAATCTCTGAGGACCGGATCTGTACGACGATTATCGAGATGCTTAACGTTGAGGGCATTGTTTTGGAGCCGGCGGGAGCGCTGTCGGTTGAGGCGCTGCATGATGTGCGCTCTTGGATCCGCGGTAAAACCGTGGTTTGCGTTACATCCGGCGGCAACTTCGATTTCGAACGGCTACCCGAAGTCAAGGAACGGGCGCAGCGTTATTCAGGGGTGAAGAAATACTTCATTCTTCGACTGCCTCAACGGCCGGGTGCACTGAAGGAATTCCTTGGCATTCTGGGGCCTGAAGATGATATCGCCCGCTTCGAATACATGAAAAAGTCGGCGCGCAATTTCGGTTCAGTACTGATTGGGATTGAAACCAAACGGCCGGAGAATTTTGAGCTGCTGTTTGCGCGTCTTGATGCCGCGGGCATGACCTACACGGATATCACCAGAGACGAGACCTTGGTGCAGTTTGTTATCTGACCCACCGCGAGGATTCAGAATTTTTCGGACAGACCAGTCAGAAAAGCAGACTTGGAAGCTTGAAAATTGGCGATGATGGCGGCGACGTCGACGCCTTTTGCTTCGCCCTGTGCGGACCTTCGCTCGCCATCCAGGCACATTGAGGAAAACTCTTCAAATCCAAGGTTGAGCGCACTGCCTTTCAGGAAGTGCAGGTCCTGCTCAAGCTGGCCGCGATCGCCGCCTTCCAGCTTGCCGATAACTTCTTCGACCTCTTCCAAAAAGATTTCAACAACTTCACCGAAGTCCTCGGCGCCGACTTCTTCACGCAGCTCGGTCACGCGTGGCCAGTCAATCATGTGATACGTCCTTACGATCTTTCGCTGTGTGCACTTCTTAAGTTGATTGCAGTAAAAATATGGTGAAATAAAGGAGGAAGCTCAAATTTTAGGCTTCACCGCCTGTTAAATCTCTGCGCCGATAGTATCACAAGATCTTCTGATTTTGCCATTTGTGAGGTGCCTTCGGTGCTGCCAGAAAGTTCGATGGACGACGAGGACCAGACAGTGGCCGGATCAATTCGCCGTGTGCTGGTTGTGGACGACAGCCGCCTGCAAAGACGCATTCTTGTGGCGTCTCTAAAGAAATGGGGATTCGAGGTCGTTGAAGCCGACAGCGGCGAGGCAGCTATGGCTATCTGCCACAAGGAGATCCCTGATCTAATTCTCAGCGACTGGATGATGCCAGGAATGAACGGGCTGGAGTTTTGCCGTGCGTTCCGAGCCCGCACCAGCGAGGACTATGCGTACTTCATTCTGCTGACATCCAAGAGTGAAAAAAATGAGGTTGCTGAAGGTCTTGATGCAGGCGCTGATGATTTTCTGACGAAGCCGGTCAGCTCTGATGAACTGCGGGCAAGGATCTCCGCCGGTGAGCGGATTTTAAGGATGCAGCGGGAGCTTTCTGAGAAGAACCGCATCGTGTCGGAAACCCTGGGCGAGCTGCAGCGGGTCTATGACGCAATCGACAAAGATCTGATCCAGGCCCGAAAGATCCAGGAATCACTGGTGCCAGAGCTGTCCAAGGAATTCGGTTCCTCAACGGTCAGCCTGCTGCTCAAGCCTTGCGGCCATATCGGCGGGGATCTGGTCGGGATGTTTTCGCCCGGCGTGAATCGAATCGGCTTCTACTCGATCGACGTGTCTGGCCATGGCATCACCTCTGCTATGATGACGGCGCGATTGGGCGGTTACCTGTCTTCCAATTACTTTGACCAAAATGTTGGTATGGAAAAGCGGTTCAACCGCTTTTATGCCCTGCGCCAGCCGGAGGAGGTGGCCAGTCTTCTGAATGCACGCCTGATTGCCGATACCGGGATCGAAGAATATTTTACGATGGCGTATTGCATTGCTGATCTTCGCAGCGGGGTCGTCAAGATGGTGCAGGCGGGCCACCCGCATCCACTGCTGCTGCGCAAATCCGGTGAAATGGAATTCATTGGCAAAGGTGGCGTGCCTGTCGGCCTTGTACCGGACATTGGCTACAGCCAGGAAGAGTTCACGATGGAGCGCGGCGACAGATTGCTGCTGTTTTCTGACGGCTTCACCGAAGCGCGGCTGGAGGACGGGTCCATGCTTGAGCCTGAAGGTCTGATGGACTTGGTGCAGAAATGCGGACCGGAGCAGAACGGCAAGGAGTTCCTTGACGACCTTTATTGGCATCTGACCCAGATGATGAGCAAGGAACATGGGCTGGAAGATGACGTCTCCGCCACCTTGTTTGAATACCAAGGCCCTTAGGCGCGATTTATTACCGCCGAATGTTGACGTCCCGGCCGCGGCTGGGATTTTGCGTTGAAGACTGCAGCCGCCCCGCCCGCAGGCGGACTGCCAACTGAGCGGCAAAGTAGCGGTCCCCGGCATTACCTAGTTTTGTGGCAGCTTCTGCAGGGTCTATCCAGAGCGCTTCATGCCCTTGCTCCGCCGGCGGGCCGATCCTGCGTAGAGGCCGGGCCACATAAATGTGGCACAATTTCTCAGCCCAAAGATCGTATTCGGGCATATAGGCAAAGCGCCTGAAGGCTCCCAGTTTCCGCAGGTCGTGAATTTTCCAGCCTGTTTCTTCATAGACCTCGCGATGCAGGGCGGGGATCGGCGACTCGCCAGGGTCGATGCCGCCTCCGGGCAGTTGCAGATCCGGATGGGGATCATACTGGCAGGTGATCAATAGTTTTCCGTCGCGGGGCAGCAGCGCGTACGCGCCCGGGCGCATCTGGTAGCGGCGGCCCTTCTGCGGTGCGTCGCCAAAACGTCTGATCAAGGGCTGGCCCCTTCACTCTGGTGTCGTTTCTCCTATATAGCCCCGGTATGCCAATCCCCGGCGCGTAAGGAAACCCCATGACTCTTGGTTCGAAAATCGCGTGGGACGACACCGTCCTGCCATTCCAGCTTGATGCATCCGACATGCGCGGCCGCGTGGCGCGGCTTGACGGTGTTCTGGAAGGTATCCTGAAGCAGCACGACTACCCGCCCGTGGTCGAAGCGCTTGTTGCAGAGATGGCGCTTTTGACGGCATTGATCGGTCAGACGATTTCCCTGCGTTGGAAGTTGTCGCTGCAGGTACAGTCCAAAGGGGCAGTGCGGATGATCGCAACTGACTACTATGCGCCGCAAAAGGAAGGTGAGATCGGTCGGATCCGCGCCTATGCCAGCTTTGACCGTGACAGGCTGACGGACAGCAATCCACTTGAACAGGTGGGCGAAGGCTATTTCGCTATTCTGATCGATCAGGGCAATGGCACCCAGCCTTATCAGGGCATCACGCCGCTGTCCGGCGGATCTCTGAGTGCCTGTGCCGAGGCATATTTTGCACAGTCAGAACAGCTGCCGACCATGTTCAAGCTCAGCTTTGGAAAGTCGGCGGAACCGGGCGTAGCTGAGCATTGGCGCGCCGGCGGTGTTATGCTGCAGAGCATGCCCAAGGCGTCTCCCTTTGCAGCGCAGGGCGAAGGTTCCGGCGAGGTTCTTCAAGCAATCGACCTGGTTTCCGGGGACGAGGAAGAGAATTGGAACCGTGCCACAACGCTGCTGAGTACGGTGGAAGAACTTGAGCTGATCGGCCCGTCAGTAACCCCTACTGACTTGTTGATCCGATTGTTTCACGAGGAACAACCGCGGGTCTATGACACCCAGCCGGTGCGTTTTGGCTGCACCTGTTCTGAGGAGCGGGTACGGCAAAGCCTGTCTATATACTCGGCGAAGGACATCGAGAAGATGACCACGGATGATGGTCGGGTAACTGCCGACTGTCAGTTCTGCGGCGCGCATTACGATCTGGATCCAGCAAGTGTTGGATTTGAAGCGGAAAAACCACCAAGTGAGTGACCCTGCCCAGGATCTGATTTACCAGATTGCCGCTGCTTTGAATGGACAGGGCGGCGGCTCGTCTGATTTTGACCTGAACCCTGAAACTGTACTGCAGGAAGGGCGCAAGCTGCGCCCGGCTGGTGTGCTGGTACCGGTCACTATTGCTTCAGGCTCGCCGCGGCTAATCCTGACGAAACGCTCCTCAGCGCTAAAGCATCATCCGGGTCAGATTGCCTTTCCCGGCGGTAAGGTGGATGCGGGCGACAAGGACGCCTGCAGTGCTGCGCTGCGGGAGGCTTGGGAAGAGATTGGCCTGCCGCAAGACCTTCCTCAGGTCATTGGCTGTTTGCCAGAGCATGAAACCGTGACCGGTTTTTCCGTGACGCCTGTGGTTGCCTTGATCCGGGACTGGTTTGAGGAGCACCCTGAAACCGGCGAAGTGGCAGAGGTGTTTTCGGTTCCTCTGGAACATATCCTGGAACCGGATAACTACATTATCGAATCCCGCCGCTGGCGCGGGACCCGACGCCGCTATTATACCGTTCCATATGGGCCATATTACATTTGGGGGGCCACCGCACGTATGCTGCGCGGCTTCGCGGCCCGAATGGAGGGGGAATGCGGCTAGATCAGCCATGGCTGAAGAACCCGGCAACGCAGGCGGTGTGCCAGGCCGTCGCGGCCGATGGCGCGCAGGTGCTGTTTGTTGGCGGCTGTGTGCGCAATGCGCTGCTGGGTGAACCGGTTTCCGATATGGACCTTGCCACTGACGCGCGGCCGGAGCAGGTGATGGAGTCTGCCGCCCGGGCTGGGATAAAGGCAGTGCCGACTGGAATAGACCATGGCACGGTAACACTGGTCCGGAACGGTATCCCGCATGAGATCACCACCTTCCGCAAGGATGTGTCCACTGATGGTCGCCGGGCTGTGGTGGCGTTTTCGAACGACATTGCCGAGGATGCCCGCCGTCGCGACTTCACAATGAATGCGATCTATGCACGCCCGGATGGTGAAGTCGTGGATCCGCTGGGCGGTTTGGCGGATCTCACTAAGCGCCGGGTGCGGTTTATCGGGAAGGCGGAAAACCGGATCCGGGAGGATTACCTGCGCAGCCTTCGGTACTTCCGTTTTCACGCCTGGTTCGGCGACCAGGCAGAGGGGTTTGACGCGGATGCGCTGGCGGCGATCGCGGCCAATCTGGACGGGCTGGCCGCCTTGTCCAGGGAGCGGGTTGGTGCTGAATTGCTAAAGCTTCTGGCAGCACCCGACCCGGCGCCGTCGGTTGCGGCTATGCGGCAGTCTGGCGTCCTGGCTAACGTTTTACCCGGGGCAGATGACCGCGCTTTGGCGCCGCTGATCTATCTTGAGGCTGGGAAAAAGCCTTCTGGTATCCGCCGCCTGGCAGCGCTGGGCGGGGAAGACCTGCAGGAGGCATTGCGGCTGAGCAAATCCCAAGCCTCATACTTGGCAGCAATCCGGGAGGCTGCCACTAGTACCGCTGGCGCTAGTGAGCTCGGATACCGGATGGGCGTGGAAAAGGCACGGGATTCGCTGCTGCTTCGCGCTGCATTGCTGGAACAACCTCTTTGTTCTCAGTTAGAGACGAATATTGCACTGGGCGCAGGTGCGGCGTTCCCGGTAAAGGCGCGTGACCTTCTGCCGGACCTGAAAGGGCCGGAACTGGGTGCAGCCTTAAGGGAACTCGAGGCGGATTGGATTGCTTCGGGCTTTCGCCTCAGCAGGGAACAGTTGCTGAAATCCGTCCGCTGACAAGAAGTGTCAGCAGCGTCACAACCTTGGGGGGGTGACAAAACGGAAAATCTTGCGTACCCATAAGGCAGCCACCACATGACGGAGGAATGCTGATGTATTACGGGATCTGGTTTCTATAACGCCTGAGACCTTGCCCCGTGCGACGTGGGAGCCTTGGGCGGCCCGCTGTCTTCATCTGTATTCCGATATGCTCGAACCTCTGGAGCACCCGCATGTTTCGCTTTTTCGAAAACCTTATTGACCCTTATTGCGCCTACCCGGAAACCAACACTCCGCCGACGCGGCTGTGGCCCTTCCTGCGCGAGTATTCCAAACCTTTCAAAAAGATCTTTGTGCTGACCGCGCTGATGTCGGTGATTGTCGCAGCGATTGAAGTCGGTTTGATTTACTACATGGGTCGGGTGGTGGACATCATGTCCGGCACACCTGAGCAGGTCTGGGAGGACTACGGGATCGAACTGATTCTGGTCGCCCTGTTCATCTTGCTGCTGCGGCCGCTGATCCAGTTTTTGGATGTTGTGCTTCTGAACAACGCCATTCTGCCAAATTATGGAACCTTGATCCGCTGGAGAGCGCACAAGCATGTGCTGCGACAGTCTGTGGGATGGTTCGAGAACGATTTTGCCGGCCGGATTGCCAACCGGATCATGCAGACACCACCAGCTGCGGGAGAGGTGATCTTTCAGGTTTTTGACGCGATCACATTTTCACTGGCCTACCTGGTAGGCGCGGCGGTGTTGCTGTGGGTTGCAGACATTCGGCTGATGCTCCCGCTGGCAGTGTGGTTTATGCTGTATGCGATGCTGGTGATGTGGACCGTCAAAAGGGTCGGGCCGGCCAGCCAAGCATCGTCTGATGCGCGTTCTACAGTGACAGGGCGGGTGGTTGACAGCTATTCCAACATTCACTCGGTCAAGATGTTTGCCCACCATGACCGGGAGTTGACCTATGCCAAGGATGCGATCGAAAACACCCGTAAGACGTTCCAGACGGAGATGCGAATCTTCACAGTCATGGATGCCACACTGGTCACGCTGAATGGGCTTTTGATTGTTGGTGTGGTGGGTTGGGCGGTGATGCTGTGGATGCAAGGCTCCGCCTCGGTAGGGCTGGTCGCCGCAGCGACCGCCCTGACCTTGCGTTTGAATGCAATGACCGGCTGGATCATGTGGGCGCTGACGTCCTTCTTCCGGCAGCTGGGTGTTGTCGCCGAGGGGATGGAGACCATTGCCCAGCCGATTGACCTGGTGGATGCGGCCAATGCGGAACCTTTGCAGTTGACGAAGGGAGAAATCGAACTGCGCAGTCTGTCGCACCACTACGGACGCGAAGGCGGCGGGCTGGACAAGATCAGCCTGACCATCCGGCCCGGTGAAAAAATCGGTTTGATCGGGCGCTCGGGTGCTGGCAAGTCGACATTGGTGAAATTGCTCTTGAGGTTCTATGACGCTGAGCGCGGACAGATCCTGATCGATGGTCAGGATATCCGTTGTGTCACTCAGGATAGCTTGCGCAGCCGTATTGGTATGGTGCAGCAAGATAGTGCGCTGATGCACCGGTCGGTACGGGACAACCTGCTGTATGGACGTCCTGACGCGAGTGAGGATCAGATGATTGCGGCGGCCAAGCAGGCGCAGGCGCATGAATTCATTCTGGATCTGGAGGATCCGCAGGGGCGCCAGGGGTATGACGCCCATGTAGGGGAGCGCGGCGTGAAACTTTCAGGCGGGCAGCGCCAGCGAGTGACCTTGGCGCGGGTGATCTTGAAGGACGCGCCTATCCTGGTTCTGGATGAAGCGACATCTGCGCTGGATTCCGAAGTTGAGGCGGCCATCCAGGAGACCCTCTACGGCATGATGCAAGGCAAGACGGTGATCGCCATTGCACATAGGCTGTCCACCATCGCGCAGATGGACCGTATCTTGGTGATGGATCAGGGCCGTATAGTTGAAGAGGGAACGCATGAAGCGCTATTGCAGGCACAAGGGCTTTATGCGCAGCTCTGGGCGCGCCAGTCTGGCGGCTTCCTGAATATCGAGGCAGCAGAATGAACATTGGCAACCTGATCGATGCTTTCCGCCCCGCCGACGGGCCGCCGCCGCTCAGGCTGGGGGCCTTCCTGCGCTGGTGCCTGTCAGGCGCTTGGCCGATGCTGTTTCTGGCTGCTGGGTTTTCGGCACTGGCCGGCGGAATGGAGGCTGGAACGGCCTTTATCCTGGGTATGGTTATCGACACGGCAATTGCCAGCGGGCCGCAGCAGTTTTTCTCCGCCGGGAATGTTGCCGTTATTACCTTGGCTCTGGGCTTCTTCCTGTTTGTGCGCCCGGTGCTGTTTGGCCTGTCGGCTGCATCCAACGCAATCATTGTGCAACCGAATGTGAACCCTTTGGTTCTATCGCGTCTGAACCGATGGACACTTGGACAGTCTGTGCGGTTCTTTGACGATGATTTTGTTGGACGTATCGCTCAGAAGCAGATGCAGACAGCAACTGCTGTCACATCGGTCGCGACAGAAATGATCAATGTAGTTGCTTTTGCGCTGGCTTCTCTGGCCGGGTCTTTGGCCTTGCTAGGCTCTATTGACTGGCGCGTCACAGGTGTGTTTCTGGCTTGGCTTGTCGCCTATTTTGCGCTGATCCGCTGGTTCTTGCCGCGCATCCGCAAACGGTCCGGCGCACGGGCCGGGGCGCGGGCGATGGTCACCGGCCAAGTCGTCGACTCGATCACCAACATCAAAACGGTGAAGCTGTTTGCCCATGCTGACCATGAGGAGCGTACCGCCCAGGATGCTATGGTGCGTTTTCGCGATAAGTCACTGCATTTCGGCTACCTCTCCGCCAGCTTCCGTTTCTCTCTGATGTGCCTGGCGGGTGTTTTGCCAGTGCTGCTGATCGGCGCGACGCTGTTTCTTTGGCAGTCAGGGACAGCAACGGAAGGTGACATCGTAGCCGCCGGTGCGGTTTCGATCCGCATCGCCCAGATGACAGGCTGGGTCAGTTTCACACTGATGGCGATTTACTCCAACGTTGGTGAAATCGAAAACGGCATGAAGACCTTATCTGTCCGTGACAGGGTGGAAGACGTGCCAGGTGCAAAACCGCTGGTGGTCGGCGACGGTGGAATTGTCTTTGATCAGGTGGAGTTCGCCTACGGACGCGATGTCGGCGGGGTACAGGGGATCGACCTGACCATTTACCCAGGCGAAAAGCTGGGTATTGTCGGCGCCTCTGGAGCGGGAAAGTCGACGCTCGTTTCGCTCTTACTCAGGCTCTATGATGAAGAAAAAGGCCGCATATTGATTGATGGGCAGGAGATTTCTGCGGTCACACAGAATTCTTTGCGCAGCCAGATCGGCATGGTCACGCAGGAGACTGCCATGTTCAATCGGTCTGCGCGGGACAACATCCTGTACGGCCGGCCGGACGCCTCAGAGGCCGATATGATTGCCGCGGCCAGGAAAGCTGAGGCGCATGAGTTCATCACTGAACTGGAAGACGGCCAGGGGCGCACAGGCTATGATGCACACCTTGGCGAACGTGGTGTGAAACTTTCTGGTGGACAGCGTCAGCGGATAGCCTTGGCCCGTGCGATTCTGAAGGATGCACCAATTCTGGTACTGGATGAGGCGACCTCGGCACTGGATTCTGAGGTTGAAGCATCGATCCAGGCTGCATTGCACCGAGTGATGGAAGGCAAAACGGTTCTCGCCATTGCGCACCGTCTTTCGACGCTGAGCGAAATGGACCGGATTGTCGTGATGGAGAAAGGCAGGATCGCAGAAGCCGGCAGCCATCAGGAGCTGCTGGCGAAAGGCGGTCTGTATGCTTCCTTCTGGGCGCGTCAATCCGGCGGCTTTATCTGCACGGATGATGAACAAACAGCTGCAGCTGAGTAATCATTCTGGCGCATTTTGCTTTTGCTGGCAGGATTGCCGGGGTAATGAGCGCCCATGACTGACGCAGCCAGAACCACAGCAACGATCAGCCGGCTGGGCCATCAAGGCGATGGCGTGGCCGACGGTCCCTTGTTCGCCCCACGGACCCTCCCGGGAGAGCTTGTCACCGGTGTAGCGGAGGGCAGCCGCCTGACACAGGTCCGAATTGAAACTCCGTCTGAACACCGGGTGCAGCCGCCCTGCCGCCACTACAAGGCTTGCGGCGGATGTCAGCTTCAGCACGCCAGCGACGCCTTTGTGGCAAAATGGAAAACGGACGTGGTCTGCAATGCTCTGACCGCGCAAGGCCTGGAAACGGAGTTCCGTCCGATTCTGACCTCGCCGCCCCAGTCCCGCCGCCGCGCGACGCTGGCAGTGCGGCGCACCAAGAAGGGGGCCATGGCCGGTTTTCACGGTCAGGCATCTGATGTGATCACCGAGATTCCGGATTGCCAGCTATTGGATCCAGAACTGCTGGCAGCTATTCCGGTGGCGGAGGCATTGGCGTTGGCAGGTGCCAGCCGGAAAGCGCCGCTGGCAGTTACAGTGACCGCTTCGGATGCCGGCCTTGATATCCTGGTCCGCAACGGCAAACCGCTTGATGGCCCCCTGCGGATCGAACTTGCACAGCTTGCCGAGAAACACGGGATTGCGCGGCTGACTTGGGAGGACGAGCCCGTTGCGATGGAGCAGCCGCCTGTGCAGCCCTTTGGCACTGCGCAAGTTTGCCCGCCCCCTGGCGCCTTCTTGCAGGCTACCCGTGAAGGCGAGGCCGCTTTGCTGGCTGCGGTTCAGGATATCATCAAGGGCGCCAAGCGGATCGTGGACCTGTTTGCTGGTTGTGGCACCTTCTCGTTGCCACTGGCACAAGCGGCGGAAGTGCATGCGGTTGAAGGCGAGCGGGAGATGGTCAGGGCACTGGATGCAGGCTGGCGCAAGGCAAAGGGGCTGAAAAAGGTCACCATCGAAGCCCGTGATCTGTTTCGCAATCCCTTGCTGTCAGAGGACCTCAATCCTTTTGGCGCCGCCTTTGAAGCCGCCGTGATCGATCCGCCGAGAGCCGGAGCAGAGGCACAGGTGGCGCAGTTGGCCAAAGCTCGGACACCGGTGATCGCCTATGTGTCTTGCAATCCAGTCAGCTTTGCCCGGGATGCAAAGGCGTTAGTCGAGGCTGGCTACTCTCTGGACTGGGTTCAGGTTGTTGACCAGTTTCGCTGGTCAGCCCATACCGAGCTAGCTGCAAAATTCGCCCTGAAAGACTAAGATGACGGATATTCAAGTGATGACACCGACCCGCCGCATGGAAGCCATTCTGGATAGCAGCCGTTTTGGCCGCTTCATCACTGCCGTTATATTGATCAATGCGGTTACCTTGGGCCTTGAGACGTCCCCGTCCGTGATGGCTAAGTTGGGCGGGCTTATCCACTTGATCGACAAAATCTGCTTGTCGATCTTCGTTGTTGAGATCCTGGCCAAGCTGCTGGTGCGGCGGCTGCGGTTTTTTCTGAGCGGTTGGAACGTTTTTGATTTTGTGATTGTTGGCATCGCTCTTGCACCCGGTACGCAGGGCCTGTCGGTCCTTCGAGCGCTGCGGATCCTGCGGGTGTTGCGGGTAATCTCTGTTGCACCGCGGCTGCGCCGGGTCGTCGAGGGATTTATCACCGCACTGCCCGGGATGGGCTCGGTGTTTCTGCTGATGGCGATTATCTTTTACATCGGCTCTGTTATCTCAACAAAGCTGTTCGGTCAGGATTTTCCGGAATGGTTCGGAAATCTCGGCCTCAGCGCCTATTCGTTGTTCCAGATCATGACACTGGAAAGCTGGTCGATGGGAATCGTGCGTCCGGTGATGGAAGTTCATCCGCATGCTTGGGCATTCTTTGTGCCGTTCATCATGGTCACGACATTTGCAGTGGTGAACCTTCTGGTCGGCCTGATTGTGAACTCGATGCAGGACGCCCACGGTGAAGAAGAAGGTGAGCGCACAGATGCTTACCGGGATGAGGTGCTGAGCCGGCTGGAAGCAATTGAGCAAAAGCTATCCAATCAGCCGGTTCAGGACAGGAAATTGTGAATTTCCTTAACAGCATTTTCGCGTTAAAGCCTGAATAGAGGCACAAGAAAAATACAGGCTGGGACAATGAACAGAAGGGCATTTGGCATTAGTGCGGCCGTGAGCCTTGCGCTGGCCGGTTGCAGCACCACCGGCAGCACAGTAAGCAGGTTCAAATCTTACGATGGTCCGCAGGTCACTTCGATCGTGATCAATAAAGGCGCGCGTAAGCTGTACCTGATGCACAACGATGAAATCTTGCGAGAATACAAGGTGGATCTGGGATTTGCCCCGCTCGGACCCAAACGGTTTGAGGGTGATGGCAAAACACCTGAAGGCACTTATTTGATCAATCGGCGCAATCCGAACAGCCGTTACCATCTGTCGGTAGGCATTTCGTATCCAAACAATCAGGATCGCGCCCTTGCGCAGGCCAACGGTAAGCGGCCAGGCGGGGAAATCTTCATCCACGGTCAGCCAAACAACCCCAAGGAGCGCAAGCGCGCAGCCCGGGTTGATGACTGGACAGCCGGCTGTATCGCTGTCACCAACGAGGAAATCGAAGAGATTTATGCGATGGTGCAGGACGGCACAACTATCGCACTGCGGCCCTGATTTACGGAAACTGCCAAAACAAAAAGGTCCGGCGCGTCAGCGTCGGACCTTTTTTGTTTGGAACCGTTTCAATTCTAAGCGCAGTGGGTTAGCTGCCCATCACCAGCGTCCACCAGATCTTGCCGTTCGGTTCCTGGAACCAGGAAAAGCCCATGTTTTTAGCCTTGGGATCCAGAACCACAGCACGGGTGGCTGGTTTTTCCAGCCAGGCAGTCAAGGTTTGCTGCTCATTCTCGTAGGTTTCAGAGATGTTTTCACCCAGCAATGTGCCAGCGTAACCTGCACGTGCGACCCGGTCCAACGGCGACGACCCATCAGACCCGAAATGCCAGGGCCGGTTCTGCACAGACATATCGCGAGAGTGAGTCGCAGCAGCAGCGGTAAGCTCGGCGTTCAGCTGAACCGTCTGCGCACCGGCAGCCTGGCGCAGCGCATTGATCGAGTCGAGCATTCGCAGCTGCACCTTGTCTGCGTTCCTTATGCGGTAGGACCCGCCGGATTCTGATGACGGTGTGCAGGCCGCCGCCAGAGTTAGAATTGCAGCAGCCATCAGCAGAAAAACGCGATTCATAATGCTCTCTCGCTCTATCAGTCGCTGATGCATTTATCCTTCCTGTGGCAGCTGTGCAAACGGGCCGGCAAAATTATGCAGACTTGGCCGCCGGATTGATTTGCGACTGCGGCTTTCCGGCCATAAAATGCTGCAATCTAGGATACTGAAAGCGCAAGTTGGAAGATGTGATGTCCCGAAAACCATTTGAAATCTTCAGCCGGAGGCGGTTCCTTGCCGGAAGTGCTGCCTTGATCTCCTCTTCGGCGCTGGCGCAAGAGGACCCTGATAACGTTGAGCAGGCTTATGATCCCTTGCGGCCGCCGCCAGAGCCGGAACCGCCGGTACAGCGTAACATTTCTGCTTTCCGGGCAAAATCCTGGCGGCCATATTTCGACAATTTGCGCAGTGGAGCGATTCTAGTCGATATCGACAGTCGGGCGCTGCACTACTGGTCCGCGGACGAAAACACTTACAAGCTGTTCCCGTCATCGGTTCCGCTTTCAGACGATCTGACACGCCGCGGCCGCACCCAGGTTGTGCGCAAGGTGGAGGGACCAAGCTGGGCGCCAACACCCAATATGCGGAAGCGAAACCCGGAATGGCCTGCCTATATTCCGCCGGGCCCGGATAATCCGCTGGGTACCCATGCGCTGTACCTGGGGTGGAAGTATTACCGGATCCACGGAACCCACGATACGCGCAAGATAGGACGCAAGTCGTCGAACGGTTGCATCGGGCTTTACAATGAGCATATAGCCGAGCTGTTCAGCCTGGCAAAAGTCGGCACCCAGGTGTTGCTTATTTGACGACACGCGGCGGGGCGCTAAGCTGTTAACTATAACAAGCAATTGCAATCCCGCGTTTTTGCTGGTTAGAAAAAAATACGAGGTAAGTCTTGGGTGCGCGGTTCAGATGTTTGATCCGCGCAAATTCTGGAGGTTAACATGAAAAAACTCGTTATCGCTGCTGCGCTGACCGCTGCTGCTTCCACCGCCACTGCTGGCAACCTGTCCGAGCCGGTTGTTGAACCGCCGGTCATCGTGGAAGAAGCACAGGGTTCTTCCAGCGGCATCCTGCTGCCGCTGCTGCTGCTGGTTCTGGTTGGCGCAGCTGTTGCATCGAACTAATTTCGATACACGGTTACTGAAAAGGCGGTGGTTTTCCACCGCCTTTTTTGTTGCCTAATAGAATTGAAGGAGGGACTGTCAGGCCGCCTCCACCTCCTGCAGAATGCTATCCAAGGTTTTGACGATCATGTCAGTGTCGCTAGACTCTATGGTCAGTGGCGGCCGAATTTTCAGGATATTGTCCTTGGAGCCTTCGCTTCCAATCAGGATCCGGTAATCCCGCATCCGGTTTTTGACATAGGAACAGATCTCTGTGGCTTGGGAGCCGTCCGGGTTGATCAGCTCTAGCCCAAGGAACAGCCCCATACCGCGGACGTCGCCGACGCAGGCATATTTCTGTTCCAGAGTTTTCAGGCCTTCAATCAGTTGCTCGCCCAGTAAACGGGCGTTTTCCTGCAGGCCCTCGTCATCCACGATATCCAGAACCTCTTTTCCAATCCGGCAAGAGAGTGTCGAGCCGCCGAAGGTGGAAAAGAACTCAATCCCGTTGTCGAAGCTTTCTGCAATTGCCTTGGTCGTCACAAGAACGCCTAACGGATGGCCGTTGCCGATTGGCTTGCCCAGAACGACAATGTCCGGCAGGGCGCCTTGATGCTCGAAACCGAAATAGCAGTCGCCAAGCCGCCCCAGTCCGGTCTGCACTTCATCTGCAATGCAGACACCGCCCGCATTGCGGATTTTTTCATAAACCGTGGGCAAATACCCTTTGGGCGGAATGATTTGCCCGCCAACTGACGGAAAGGTTTCCGCGATGAAACCGGCCACACCGTGACCCTTTTCCTGAAGGCGATCGACCGCTGCGTCTACAAGGCCTGCGTATTTTTGTGCCCGGTCCGGATCATCTCGGCGGAAAGAGCCGCGGTAATCATCGGCAACTTCAATTAGCTCCACCCAGTCAGCCTGCCCGATCCCGCCGGGTTTGTTGAATTTGTAGGCAGAGATGCTGATCGCACCGGTGGTGTTGCCGTGATAGCCGTGATCTGGCGTCACCATGCCTTTGGCGCCGGTGTGCGCCCGCGCGAGGCGCAAGGCCAGTTCGTTTGCCTCTGTCCCCGAGTTGACAAAGAAGCAGACCTCGAAATGATCGGGCATCTTGGACAGTACTTTGTCGGCAAAGGCGGTTTGTGCCGGATGCAGGTAACGGGTGTTGGAGTTCATCCGTTTCAACTGATCCGCAGCAACGGCTTGGATGCGCGGGTGGGCGTGTCCCACATGCGGCACGTTGTTGTAGGCATCCAGATACGGCCGCCCCCATTCGTCAAACAGGTGGTGCTTCCAGCCGCGCACCAGCATCACCGGGTCGGTGTAAGTCAGGCTCAGGTTGCCACCGAAATGCGCGCGGCGTCCTGCCAAAACGCTGTCCTTGCTGGTCGGCTTATAAAGGACCTTCTCTTTCGGCAGATTGAGCAACGCCGCAGGGTTAGGGCACAGTGCGCGCCATAGATACATCTCGTCCGGATCGCCGACGCCAGGCCAGTCGGCTTCAATCCCATCGGTGGTCAGCGCCAGCTGGAAATGAACATGCGGTGCCCATCCGCCATTTTGGCTGGCATCTCCAAGACGGCAGAATTCTTCTCCCTTTTCGACAGTATCACCCGGTTTCAAGCGGTCCAGAAACTCAGGATCCAGATGGCCGTATAAAGTGAAGAAGGAATCGCCCCCGGGTGTTTCATGACGCAGGATGATCACCCCGCCGTAGTCCAGATGCCCGCTACGGTATTCAGCGACAACCACTTCACCTCGCAGCGGTGCAAACATCGCAGTCCCGGCCCGCGCGAAAGCATCGACTGCCAGATGAACCGTGCGTCTGTTGCTGGCTTTCCATGGCCCCCTGCTGAAGGCTGCATCCGTGTAAATCAGCCTGGGCTCATGGTAATAGCCCAGCCAGATCCGGCCGCGGTCTTCGAACTCGGCGCCGACCTGGGCTGCCTCTTCCTGAGGCATGTGGAAGGGATTCTGCGGCCAAGTTGATTGTTCCACCGACAGCGATCCCATCGGAGCTTCTGCCAGGTCTTCTCCCAAGAGGGGGGCGAAATTGCCGCGTTCCTGTTCAATCCATGCCATGATTCGGTCTGCTCCATCGACCACGGGCAAGCCGCAGGCCGCGCGCAGCCGGGCATTCAGCAACCCGCCATGCAGCGCATTGCCCTCAAGGAACCGCCAGGCTGGCGCTTGTGAGACTGTTACATAGGGATCGTCCGGATTCTCCGCGGCCATGAGTGTGGAGTTCACCACACTCACTGCAAGCCGCATCCGCAGAAGCGGCCAGACCATGTCCAATTCGACGGCGGTCAGCGGGCAGGCCTCATGATACCCTGTAACCAGCGATGCAAGGGCTGCTTCCGGTGCCGGGTGATCCAGAACGATGTAGGCTGCGGCAATTGCTAGATCGCAAACGCGAGGTGCCGCGCACATGTCGCCTAGGTCGATCAGCCCGGATACATGCCGAGGTGCGTTCAATTCACCAGCCACCATGATGTTGTAATCATTCGCATCGTTGTGGATGGCTTGTTTGGGGAGCTTCGCCAATACAGGCTCTAACTTGGCAAACTCCGTAGAAATGTCGTCCAGGATGGCGAGGCGCTCTGGGGGTGTGATGCATGAAAGCTCTTCAGTGATCCATCCCGCCCGCATAAGGTCCCATTTGAAATCGCGTTCAAGACCTTCGTGGCGGAAGTCTGCCAGCGCCTTGGCCGCACCGCCCAAGACCCTGCCGACCTCTTGGATCAGCGCATCGCTTTTCGGCTCTGCTTTGGCATAACAACGCCCCGGCAATTGGTTCAGGAGCCAAACCAGCCGGTACTGGCCGCTTTCATCCGGCAGGGTCAGAAGTGACTGTCCGGATGGCGATGCAATGACCCGCGGGCAGGGCAGGTCAGGCTGGCGTTCCGCGATATGCTCGAAGGCCTTCACTTGCATGTCGACCAGCCATTCGTCGCAACCGGGACGCATAGCTTTCAGGATATAACCTTGGCCGTTCTGTCCTTTGGCCAGGAAATTCAGGTCGTACTCGCCGTCCAGGCGGGTCAGTTCCGCCTCAATGCCCCAATGCTCCCGAAGGGCTTTGGTCCAGTGCGCAAGCGTCATCCAATATCTCCCCGTTTTCCGGCTGGTCCGGAAATTGAATATTGGATACTTTTTGGACTGAGGGGGCCGGTTAGTCCAGCCAGCCTTTCAGGTTTTCCCCGATGACACCGGCTAGTGCCGCTACGTGATCGTCATCGTCATTGAGGCACGGAATATAGAGGAAGTCTTCGCCGCCGGCGTGCTCAAAGCTCTCGCGGATCTCTTCGTTGATCTCTTCGAGAGTTTCGATGCAGTCGGCGGAGAAAGCCGGCGCAATCACCGCGATGTTCTTCTTTCCTTCCTTGGCCAGTGTGGCGACATGGTCCACCGTATAGGGTTTCAGCCACTCCTCAGGTCCGAAGACCGACTGGAAAGTGGTGGTGATCCGGGTGTCGTCCCATCCCAGCCGCTCCTTCAGCAACCGAGTCGTTTTCTGGCACTGGCAGTGATACGGGTCCCCCTGCATCAGATACCGCATTGGCATTCCGTGATAGGAAACCACCAGAATATCCGGGCGTTTCTCTGCTTTAGAATAGGCTTCTTCTACAGAGCGTGCCAAGGCGTCGATATAGGCGGGTTGATCGAAATAAGGTGCGATTGTGCGCGCGGCAGGCTGCCAAGGCTCCTCCATTAGTGCACGGAAAAACTGGTCGTTTGCGGTGCCCGATGTTGCGCCTGCGTACTGCGGATAGAGCGGGACAAACAGGATCTTCTGGCAGCCTGCTTCAACCATCTGCCGGACCTTGGACTTGGTGGAGGGGTTGCCGTAGCGCATGCAAAAATCGACCATAACCTGATCGCCGTAACGCGCCTTCATCACCTCTGCTATCTTGGTGGTCTGTTCCTTGGTAATGGTCATTAGCGGGCTTTCGCCCTTGTCGTGATTCCAGATCGATTTGTAGGCGGCTCCTGAAGAGAACGGGCGTTTCGTCAGGATGATCAGTTGCAAAAGCGGCTGCCATTTCCAGGACGGATAGTCGATGACCCGCTTGTCGGAGAGGAACTCACTCAGATACCGGCGCATCGGCCAGTAGGAATAGTCATCCGGGGTGCCGAGGTTGGCCAGCAGGATGCCGACCTTTTCCGCTGGGATCTTAGGATGATCGGCTGGGGCGTGGGCAGGGCATTGGGCGGTCCGGGCGGCGTCCAGCATGGGCAGGTCCTGTGCGGCTGAGATTTTTGTTGGCGGATAATTACTGTGTTTACGTGCGGAAGGCCAATTGGATCACATTGGCGCAGCAATAGCTAAAACTAATCAAGGTCACAGCTTTGATTCGGGCACCTTGAGCGCGTCGGCCAAACGCATCTGAGCTGAACCAGGGCGCAACGGCTTCTGCTGGCTGTCCGATGGCGACCAGCCAGTCAGACAGACCAGTTCGAACGTCGCGGGCAAGCGGCCCTTGGTGTTGGCGAAATGCTCCCGGTAGATGTGATCGGCCAAATGAAAGAGACCGCGCGGCGCCGGGCGTCTCAGGCGCTGGGCAAGAGCGTTGGTTTCACCCATGCCTCGCAGGTCATGGATCAGGTGGGTCAGGTCGCGGTACTCGGCAGTAAGAGGTACAAGGTCAGCAACCGGCAGGGCAAAGCCTGCACGTTGCAGCAGACCGCCCAGATCACGGATTTCCCCCATCGGCGCTATGCGCGGTGACAGGCCGCCCAACACAATAGTCTCGGCTTCGGCCATGGCAGCGCGCAGTTCGTGCAGGGTCTGGCCGCCCAGCAGGATGACCAGCAGCAGCCCGTCCTCCTTCAAGGCGCGGCGGCATTGGATCAATTGTCCGACCGGATCGTTCGCCCAGTGCAGGCACATGGCGTGGATCACCACATCGTGCGCGCCGGCTTCCAAATCCAGCATATCCTCATCCGCGACGACTTTCGCCTCAGGTTCAAACCCCTCCCAGACCTCGGGAAATGGGCAGACAACAGCGGGGGCTGTAAAGGTTCTGTTAACCAAACTCAGGCGATCCTCAGCCTCGTCCCGTGCCATGTGGTGCAGGAACAGTGCATCCTGTTTCCGACGTGAACGATGGGTTTCAAGGGCGCGGCGGTCGAAAAGCTGCATGGGTGCTTGTGTCATGGGGGCTATTTAGATGCTGACAGCCCGGATTCAAACTGCTGTTTCACTAATTTATCCACCCCAGTGCCCGGGCTGCGGCGGGCTGATTGGCAGTGACTTCGGACTGTGTGCAGCTTGCTGGGCTGACATGCATTTCATCAGTGGAACAGTTTGCGAAGGCTGCGGTGCTCCGCTGCCAGGTGAAGCGGACGGGTTCCGTTTGGAATGCGACAGTTGCCTGCGCCATCCAAGACCCTGGAGCCAGGGGCGGTCTGCACTTCTTTACGAGGGGCAGGGGCGCAAACTGGTGCTGGCCCTGAAGCATGGCGACCGCACGGAAATTGCCGGCCCGGCAGCAAATTGGCTGCGGAGGGCAGCAGAACCTTTGCTGGATGGCGATCCGCTGATTTGCCCGGTGCCGCTGCATTGGACGAGGCTGCTGAAGCGAAAGTACAATCAATCCGCATTGCTGGCGGCTGCCTTGGCCAAACGTGGTGGATGGGAGCATTGTCCTGATCTGCTTAGGCGTGAGCGGCGAACAGCCTCTCTGGAGGGGAGAACCCGGGAGCAGCGTTACCGGCTTTTGGGTTCATCCATTGGTGTTCGGCAAAACAGAAAAAACAGGATCAAGGGACGGGCTGTGCTGATCGTTGACGATGTAATGACCTCAGGCGCTACCCTCTGTGCCTGCACCGATGCCTGCTTGCAGGCGGGCGCGGACGAAGTGCGTGTGGCAGTACTGGCCCGGGTCACGCAGGCGTGAGGCTTGCCTGGTGCCACTGGCAATTGTTGCAATGAATGCCCAATTCCTCCACAACCTTCGAAACCTGAACATGGGGTCCTGAATGAAACCGGTTGAAATTTACACCTCGCCTCTGTGCGGCTTCTGTCATGCAGCCAAGCGGCTGCTGAACCAGAAAGGTGTCAGCTTTTCGGAAATCAATGTGCTGGCACAGCCGGAGCGCAAGGCTGAAATGATTCAGCGCGCCAATGGCGGCCGCACCGTGCCGCAGATTTTCATCGGCGAAACCCACGTCGGCGGTTGTGACGATTTGTATGCGCTTGAGCAAGCGGGGAAACTGGACCCGCTGCTGGCGGCCTGAACCCGGAGAACAGACATGCGTGCAGCTCTGCTTCAGATGACCTCTACTGATGTTCCGGCTGAAAACCTGGAAACGGTAAAGACGATGATGGCAGAGGCTGTACGCGGTGGAGCAGGTTTTGTTCTGACGCCGGAAGTCACCAATTGCCTGTCAGGCAGCCGGACACATCAGAACAGCGTGCTGTGCCACGAGGAGGGCGACCCGACTCTGGCGGCCCTGCAGGAAGAGACTGCCAGGCACGGCGTCTGGCTTCTGCTGGGGTCATTGGGTATCAAAACCCATGACGGCGACGGCCGTTTTGCCAACCGCCAGTTCCTGATCTCGCCTGACGGTGAAATCAAAGCGCGTTATGACAAGATCCACATGTTCGACGTGGAAGTCACGCCGGAGGAGACTTACCGGGAATCCGATGGCTACCGCCCCGGTACAAAGGCCGTGATGGCCGAAACACCGTTTGCGAAGATCGGGATGTCCATCTGCTACGATGTTCGCTTTCCGCGTTTGCACCGGACGCTTGCCAAGAGCGGCGCGCAGATCATCACTGTTCCGGCGGCGTTCTCCTATGTGACAGGCGCCGCACACTGGCATTCCTTGCTGCGCGCCCGAGCCATCGAAACCGGCTGTTTCGTGCTGGCGCCTGCGCAAACCGGCAAACATCCGGCGACCCGCGGTCCCAGTCGTCAGACCTATGGCCATTCCTTGGCTGTTGCTCCATGGGGCGAGGTGCTGGCGGATGCAGGGCAGGAACCTGGCGTGACTTACGTTGATCTCGACATGGAAAAAGTGGCAGAAGCACGCAAGCGCGTGCCTTCCCTGACCCACGACCGGGAGTTTGACGGACCCTGATGGACGAGACCCATTCTCTGGCAGTATCGCTGTTCAGCGAAATTCTGATGGCTGACCAGCTTGCCCGGTCACGCCTCGGCAAAGTGCTGCCCAAGGGAATGGAGCTGTCGCATTTTTCAGTGCTGAACCATCTTGCACGCGCAGGGCTTGAGCGGTCTCCAGCGCAGCTCGCCAAGGCATTCCATGTTACGCGCGGTGCGATGACCAACACGCTGAACAAGCTGGAAGTGGCAGGCTACATACATGTCCGCCCCGACTGGGATGACGCCCGGCGCAAGATGGTGGCCATCAGCCCTGCAGGAAAACAAGCCCGTGACGCTGCACTGGCAGGAATTATTCCCGTGATTTCTGAAGTTGTGGGGGAACTGGGCAGTGACCGTGTCCGGGCAACATTGCCGATCCTGAGAGAGCTGCGCGGAAAGCTTGAAGAGAGCGGCTGAAAATTCGGCGCCATATAGGTTGTTGATTTAATGTATGAAAAAGACGCCTGCAAGCAGGCGCCTTTTTCCCCATCAGTCCCCATCAGTCCGTGAGTGGCGGTTCTGGTTACCTTTGGGTGGACCCACCAACGTTAAAGCGGCAAGCAATCACTCGGTTCAAGAGCTTGCGCCCCAGCAACGAGGCGGAAATATTCCATTTCCGCAATTTGACGATAGCAAGCGCCAGTCAGCGTCTAAAGTGCTCATAAGGATTACCACCTATCCATTTGGATAGACGCTGCAGGAAATGGCTGGCGAAGAGGCTGTTAGCCAGGCTTCACGCTGGCGGTCACATAGTTGACAGACAGATCCCGTTCCGAGATCGACCAGTTCCAGGTGATTGGGTTGAACACGAAACCTTTGCGGTCCACTGGTTTCAGTCCGGCTTGCCGCAGCAATTCGAACAGTTCGTCTGGGGTGATGAATTTCGACCATTCATGGGTGCCTCGCGGCAGCCAGCGCATTATCACTTCTGCCCCGACAATTGCCATTGCAAAGCTCTTGGGGTTGCGGTTGATGGTTGAGCAGATTTCCAGGCCCCCGGGTTTCAGTAACTGCTGGGTTGCCGTCAGGTAGCTGAGCGGATCAGCAACATGCTCCACAACTTCCATATTCAGCACAACGTCGAACTGCTCGCCAGCATCGGCCAACGCTTCCGCGGTGGTGTGGCGGTAATCGATTTCCAGTTCGGATTGTTCGGCGTGAATGCGGGCAACCGGCAGGTTGCCTTCAGCAGCATCGGCACCAACCACTGTCGCGCCCAACCGTGCCATCGGTTCGCTCAGCAATCCGCCGCCGCAGCCGATGTCCAGCAGCCGCAGCCCTTCGAAAGGGTGCTGTGACGTCAGGTCGCGTCCAAACTCACCGGAGATCTGGCTTGTGATATAGTCCAGGCGGCACGGGTTCAGCATATGCAGGGGCTTGAACTTGCCGTTCGGGTCCCACCACTCTGCCGCCATCGCTTCGAATTTGGCGATTTCCGCAGGGTCGACCGTGGATTGAGGCGCTTGCATTCCTGTCTCCGTGTGCTCTTTTGTAGTCTGACGTTTCACTAAGGTCAGTAATGGATAGATACCCGGACCAAAAGCGCGCTGTGCATTATCTTTACCCGCCGGTCGAACCATTTGACCAGCGCATGATCGACGCAGGCCAAGGCCACCGAATTTACGCGGAGCAAAGCGGCAATCCGAATGGTATTCCGGTAATCGTCTGCCATGGCGGCCCCGGCGGGGGCAGCAGTCCGGCGATGCGGCGCTATTTTGATCCGCATGTCTACCGAATCGTCCTGTTCGACCAGCGTGGATGCGGGCGGTCCCGCCCGTATGCCTCATGTGAGAATAACACCACCTGGCACCTTGTCGCTGATATGGAGTTGATTCGAACACAGCTCGGCATCCAGTCTTG
Organism: Leisingera sp. ANG-M7; assembly: GCF_000813965.1. Lineage (GTDB taxonomy): Bacteria > Pseudomonadota > Alphaproteobacteria > Rhodobacterales > Rhodobacteraceae > Leisingera. The sequence continues at coordinate 247,722 of NZ_JWLI01000011.1, forward strand.
GATTTTGTTTGGCGGCAGCTGGGGGGCAACTCTTGCGCTGATTTATGCTCAGACTCACCCGGACCGGGTGCAGCAGATCATCCTGCGTGGAGTCTTCCTGATGACCAAGGCGGAGCTGGACTGGTTCTATGGCGGCGGTGCAGGGAAGTTTTGGCCGGAGACCTGGGCAAAGTTTGTCTCTTTGATTCCGGATGCGGAGCGAAGCGATATGATAGCCGCATATAAAAAGCGGCTGTTTTCGGGCAACCTGGAAGAAGAGGTGCGATACGGCCGGGCCTGGTCTGCCTGGGAAAACGCGCTGGCTTCCGTCCATTCGAATGGCCAAAGCGGTGAAAGCCCTGGGGATTATGCACGTGCCTTTGCGCGGTTGGAAAACCACTACTTCAGTAATGGCGGGTTCCTTGACTACGATGGTCAGATACTTGCCAATATGGGCCGGATTTCGCATGTGCCCGGTGTAATCGTGCAGGGCCGCTACGACATGATCTGCCCGCCATCCTCCGCTTGGCGCCTGAATGAGCTGTGGCCAAATGCGGAGTTGAAGATGGTGCGTAACGCCGGCCATGCTTTGTCGGAACCGGGAATCAGTGCAGAGCTGGTCCGGGCAATGGACCGGATCGCAGGAGAGCTTGTGCCATGACGCGCATCGACCGCCGCGCGCTGTTCACCTCAGGTGCTGCTGCTGCTTTGCTGGCGGCGGCGGGCGGTTCGGTGAACGCATCACCCAAGGCTGGCGGCGTGCTGCGCCTGGCAGTGCCGCGTGAAGCTGGGATGCTGGAGCAGGCCGCCCGCGGCGCAGTTTATGACACGCTGACGGAAATTGCGCCTGACGGTCTGCTGCGCGGTGAACTTGCAAACAATTGGCAGTCCGCACCGGATGCGCGCGCTTGGACCTTTGATTTGCGCGACGGCGTAACTTTTCACGATGGCGCTCAGTTAACTTCGGAGGATGCAGCGGCCTCTTTGAATGCGCTGGGCGTGACCGGGGCTGATCTTCGGGCCGCCACCGCGTTGCACAGCCATCAGCTGCTGCTCGAACTGGAAGCGCCGAATCCTCATCTGCCGTATTTGCTGGCCGGAGCGGACCATCTGATCGCCCCGCGGGGTGAACTGTCAGCCCCTCTTGCAAAGGCGGTTGGAACAGGCTGCTATCGCGTTGAGCGTGCTCAGGAGGACCGTCACTTCCGCGCATCGAAGGTGGCAGGGCATTACAAGGCGGGTACAGCGGGTTGGGCCGAGACGATGGAAATCATTGTGATTCCGGATGCCTCAGTCCGGGCTGAGGCACTGCGCGACGGCTATGTTGATGTGGCCGCGCTGCCTGACCCCCGCGGCCTGCTGAAGCGAGGTGAATTCCTGTATCACCCGTCGTCCAAAGAGATGGCGCTGGCCGCCCGCCACGATGTCGGCATACCGCGCAAGGTAGGCCAGCGTGCACCGCTGGACGACGGCCGTATCGCGGAACGGTGGTGGCGGCTGTAAGGCTGTCCGGAGACTCGTCACAACACAAGCCTTGCAGTTTCCCCCAATCCCCCCTATATGCCTTTAACAACAGCGGCGCGTTGAACCTCTGGCTCAAGGCTCCACCGGGAATTTCGACGGGCCGCGCGCCCGTTTTTTTGTGTTTGCAGACCCCCGTCTGCGCGCCCCAAGTGGAGGTCTGATGACCAACGACCTGATTGCCAAAGCTGCCATTGACCGGCGCCTGGCCGAGATCGTCACCCCGGTGATCGAAGATCTGGGATATGAGCTGGTGCGAATCCGGCTGATGTCTGGTAAGGCGACCACGCTGCAGATCATGGCTGATAAGCCTGAAGGCGGCATTGAAGTGGATGACTGTGCAGCGATCTCGAACGCGGTCAGCGCAACTTTGGATGTAGAGGATCCGATTCTGGACGCTTACGCGCTGGAAGTGTCGAGCCCCGGCATAGACCGGCCGCTGACCCGGCTGAAGGACTTCGACATGTTCGAAGGCTACGAGGCCAAGCTGGAAACCGAAGAGCTGGTCGGCGGCCGCCGCCGCTTCAAGGGGGAGCTCGCAGGCACTGAGGAAGATGAAGTTCTGATTAATATCGACGATCAGGGCGAGACCGTGACCATCGGTTTGAAATTTGACTGGCTCAGCGATGCCAAGCTGGTCCTGACCGATGATCTGATCAAAGAAATGCTGCGCCAGCGCAAAGAGGCCGGCACGCTGAACGAAGACGCATTCGACGAAATCGAGACCGAAGAGTCTGACGAGGAGAACAAGTAATGGCTATCACCTCTGCAAACCAGCTGGAGCTGTTGCAAACCGCCGAGGCCGTGGCGCGCGAAAAGATGATCGACCCTGGTCTGGTGATCGAGGCGATGGAAGAGAGCCTCGCCCGCGCTGCCAAGAGCCGCTATGGCGCCGAGATGGATATCCGTGTGTCGATCGACCGCAAGACCGGCCGCGCCACCTTTACCCGCGTCCGTACTGTGGTCGCCGATGACGAACTGGAAAACTATCAGGCCGAGATGACCGTCGACCAGGCGCGCCAGTATATGGCGGACCCCGAGGTCGGCCAGACCTACGTCGAGGAAGTGCCGCCGGTTGAAATGGGCCGGATTGCCGCCCAGTCGGCCAAGCAGGTGATCCTGCAGAAGGTTCGCGAAGCTGAGCGTGACCGCCAGTATGAAGAGTTTAAAGACCGCGCCGGCACCATCATCAACGGCCTGGTCAAACGCGAGGAATACGGCAACGTCATCGTTGATGTGGGTGCCGGCGAAGCGATCCTGCGCCGTAACGAGAAGATCGGCCGCGAAAGCTACCGCCCGAATGATCGCGTGCGCTGCTACATCAAGGATGTGCGCCGTGAACCGCGTGGCCCGCAGATCTTCCTGTCGCGCACTGCACCGGAGTTCATGGCCGAACTGTTCAAGATGGAAGTGCCGGAGATCTATGACGGCATCATCGAGATCAAGGCGGTTGCCCGTGACCCGGGCTCCCGCGCCAAGATCGCTGTTATCTCCTATGACGGCTCAATCGATCCGGTAGGTGCCTGCGTGGGTATGCGCGGCTCCCGCGTGCAGGCCGTTGTGAACGAACTGCAAGGCGAGAAGATCGACATTATCCCTTGGAATGAAGATCAGCCGACCTTCCTGGTGAACGCGCTGCAGCCGGCGGAAGTTTCCAAGGTTGTTCTGGACGAAGAAGCCGGCAAGATCGAAGTTGTGGTGCCGGAAGAGCAGCTGAGCCTGGCTATCGGCCGCCGCGGCCAGAACGTGCGCCTGGCGTCGCAGCTGACCAACCTCGACATCGACATCATGACCGAGGAAGAGGAATCGGCGCGCCGCCAGAAGGAATTCGAGGCGCGCACCAAGCTGTTCATGGAAACCCTGGACCTGGACGAATTCTTTGCCCAGCTTCTGGTGTCCGAAGGCTTCACCAACCTGGAAGAGGTTGCCTATGTTGAGCTGGACGAACTGCTGGTGATTGATGGTGTCGACGAAGGCACCGCCGAGGAGCTTCAGGCCCGCGCCCGCGACTTCCTGGAAGCCCAAGCCAAGGCAGCGCTGGATGCAGCGCGTGCACTGGGTGCCGAAGACAGCCTGATCCAGTTTGAAGGCCTGACCCCGCAGATGGTCGAAGCACTGGCGAAGGATGATGTGAAGTCGCTGGAAGACTTCGCAACCTGTGCGGACTGGGAACTGGCCGGCGGCTGGACCACCGACGGCGGCGAGCGGGTCAAGGATGACGGTATCCTCGAACCCTTCGGCGTGTCGCTGGAAGAAGCGCAGGATCTGGTGATGACCGCCCGCATCATGCTGGGCTGGGTCGATCCCGAAGAACTGGAAGCGGAAGCCGCTGAAGGCGAAGAGTCTGGCGAAGAGGAAGGCGAGGCCTGATTTCAGGCTTTGCACGGGAGACCTGCATGACACGCGGCGGCGCAACAAAAGACAGGACCGGCGAAAGCGAGCGCAAATGCATCGCAACCGGCGAGTCCCAGCCCAAACAGGGCCTCATCCGTTTTGTGATGGGCCCTGACGGGCAGGTCGTGCCCGATGTGATGGGTAAGCTGCCCGGCCGGGGTGTCTATGTGGCTTCGAGCCGCGAAGCTTTGGCCACGGCAGTCAAGAAGAAGCTGTTTGCCCGTGGCTTCAAGGCGCAGGTTCAGGTGCCGGGCGAACTGGTACACGAAGTCGAGCGCCAGGTTGTCCGCCGTCTGATCGAACTGATCAGCCTGGCGCGCAAGTCGGGCGATGCGGTGTCCGGGTTTGAGCGGGTCAAGGATTGGCTGGCTAAGGAAGAGGCGCAGGTGCTGATCCAGGCCTCTGACGGGTCGGGACGCGGGAAGTCGAAGCTGAGCACGCCCTACAAGGGCAAATTCATCGGCTGCCTCACGGCGGACGAGCTGGGAATGGCATTTGGGCGCCAAACTGCGATCCATGCTGCCCTCGCCTCTGGCGGACTCAGCAAACGTGTTGTAGATGAGGCGCAACGACTGCAAGGTTTGCGCGAAATGGTGGGCGGCAACGGCCGCACGGAAGGATAAGTAGCTTTATGAGCGATAGTGACGGCAAAAAGACACTGGGTCTGCGTGGGGGTTCCCGTCCGGGGAACGTGAAACAGAGTTTCAGCCACGGACGGACCAAGAATGTCGTGGTGGAAACCAAGCGCAAGCGCGTGGTGGTTCCCAAGCCGGGTGCGGCCAAGGGGGGCAGCGGTGCTGCACCTTCCACATCCGGATCGCGCCGGCCTGCCGGCATCAGCGACGCGGAAATGGAGCGCCGCCTGAAGGCACTGCAGGCCGCCAAGGCTCGTGAGGCTGAGGAAGCTGCGCAGCGCGAAGCCGAGGAAAAGGCCCGTGCGGAAGAGCGTGAACGCCGCCGGGCGGAGCAGGAAGCCAAGGAACGCGAGCAGCGCGAGGCGGAAGAGCGTGCGCGTGCTAAAGCCGAAGAAGAAGAGCGTCAGCGTATTGCAGCCGAAGAGGCTGCCAAGCGTGCTGCCGCTGCTCCTGCACCGGATGCTGCGAAAGCAGAGCGTCCTGCGCCGAGTAAGGCTGCCCCTGCCGCAACACCGCGCAAATCCGAGCGCGAGCGCGAGCAGCGCCCGTCCCGCGGCAAGGGTCGTGATGACAACCGCCGTTCCGGCAAGCTGACCCTGGGCCAGGCAACTGGCGGTGAAGGCAACCGCCAACGTTCGATGGCTGCGATGAAGCGCAAACAGGAACGCGCGCGCCAGAAGGCCATGGGCGGCTCTGTTGAGCGTGAAAAGGTTGTGCGTGACGTTCAGCTGCCGGAAACCATTGTGGTGTCCGAGCTGGCCAACCGTATGGCGGAACGTGTTGCAGATGTGGTGAAATCGCTCATGCAGATGGGCATGATGGTCACACAGAACCAATCGATCGACGCCGATACCGCGGAACTGATCATTGAGGAATTTGGTCACAAGGTGACCCGCGTTTCCGATGCTGATGTCGAGGACGTGATCAAGGAAGTCGAAGACAAAGAAGACGACCTGAAGCCGCGCCCGCCTGTGATCACCATCATGGGCCACGTCGACCACGGTAAAACCTCTATCCTGGACGCGATCCGCAATGCCCGCGTTGTGGCCGGCGAGGCCGGCGGCATCACCCAGCACATTGGTGCGTATCAGGTGAAAACCGAAAGCGGCACCACGCTGAGCTTCCTGGACACCCCCGGCCACGCGGCCTTTACCTCGATGCGCTCGCGCGGTGCTCAGGTAACCGATATCGTGGTTCTGGTTGTTGCAGCTGACGACGCTGTCATGCCGCAGACCATTGAAGCAATCAATCACGCCAAGGCGGCCGAAGTTCCGATGATCGTGGCGATCAACAAATGCGACAAGCCTGCCGCAGACCCGATGAAGGTCCGCACGGATTTGCTGCAACACGAAGTGATTGTGGAACAGATGTCCGGTGAAGTGCAGGACGTTGAAGTTTCGGCGCACACCGGCCAGGGCCTGGACGAACTGCTGGAAGCCATCGCACTGCAGGCGGAAATCCTAGAACTGAAAGCCAACCCGAATCGTGCCGCCCAAGGTGCCGTGATCGAAGCCCAGCTGGATGTGGGCCGCGGTCCCGTTGCCACCGTTCTGGTTCAGAACGGCACCCTGCGTCAGGGCGACATCTTTGTTGTGGGTGAGCAGTACGGCAAGGTCCGCGCGCTGATCAACGACAAGGGTGAACGCGTGCAGGAAGCCGGCCCCTCGGTGCCGGTCGAGGTTCTGGGCCTCAACGGCACTCCGGAAGCAGGTGACGTTCTGAACGTGACCGAAACCGAAGCGCAGGCGCGCGAAATCGCCGCCTACCGTGAGCAGGCCGCCAAGGACAAGCGCGCAGCTGCCGGTGCAGCAACCACGCTGGAACAGCTGATGGCCAAGGCCAAGGAAGACGAAAACGTCTCCGAGCTGCCTATTCTGGTCAAAGCCGACGTGCAGGGTTCCGCCGAAGCCATCGTTCAGGCGATGGAAAAGATCGGCAACGAGGAAGTGCGCGTTCGCGTGCTGCATTCGGGCGTCGGTGCGATTACCGAGACCGATGTGGGCCTCGCCGAAGCCTCCGGCGCGCCGATCATGGGTTTCAACGTCCGTGCCAATGCTTCGGCCCGTAATACTGCCAACCAGAAAGGCGTGGAGATCCGTTACTATTCGGTGATCTATGACCTGGTGGATGACGTGAAAGCTGCGGCCTCCGGCCTGCTGTCGGCGGAGATCCGCGAGAACTTCATCGGCTACGCGCAGATCAAGGAAGTCTTCAAGGTCACCGGCGTTGGCAAAGTTGCCGGCTGTCTGGTCACCGAAGGCGTTGCCCGCCGCTCGGCTGGCGTGCGCCTGCTGCGCGACAACGTGGTGATCCACGAAGGCACGCTGAAGACCCTGAAGCGCTTCAAGGACGAAGTCGCCGAGGTTCAGTCCGGTCAGGAATGCGGTATGGCGTTCGAGAACTACGACGATATCCGCCCGAACGACGTGATCGAGATCTTCGAGCGCGAGGAAGTGACCCGTACCCTCGACTGATAGCTGTTTAATACTGAGTTTTGAAAAGCCCCGGTTTTGATTGGGGCTTTTCCTTTTGGAGTGCATGTGTTCCGCATCGGCACGTGGAAAAGGGCAGCCTGTGGAGCTGCCCTTCGTTGTCTGGCATGTGTGAGTGGCAGCTTAGGCGGCGTTTACTGGATGGCCCGTGTACATCTGCTTCCCAATCCGCACTGCAATTTTCCCGTCCGGGAATGCCCGTATGAAGGTGTCCTGAACCAGAGAATAGCGTCCAATGGAGATTGTTCTTATCATGGCCGCTTCCTGGTCCGCTGATGTGCAGGGCAGTGAGTTGGTTCGCAAGTTAAGACTTGAGCAGAATAGTTAACAAAAGGTTCACGCCATAAGGTTGAAACAGTCAAGCAACCGGGAAGAAGCCTATTAGTCAGTAGAATACGGAACGGCCCAGCAGGGGCCGCGCCGCAAACGCGTTACAGCCAGTCTCTCAAAATAGGGATCAAAGGGATATCTGCTGGCGGCATTGGGTAGTCACGCAGATCCTGCGGTCTGACCCATTTCAGCGTTTGTCCTTCCCTGGCCTGCGGAATGCCGTCCCACTTGCGGCAGGCAAACAGCGGCATCAGCAAATGGAAATCCTCGTAAGAATGGCTCGCGAAGGTCAGCGGTGCAAGGCAAGAAGCCCAAGTGTCTATGCCAAGCTCTTCGTGCAGCTCTCGGATTAACGCGGCCTCAGGTGTTTCACCCGGCTCGATCTTACCACCGGGAAACTCCCACAAGCCCGCCATGGATTTGCCTTCAGGCCGCTGCGCCAGCAACACCCTGCCGTCGGCATCGATGAGGGCAACGGCAGAGACTAGAACCGTCTTCATGAGCGGTAGTCCGCGTTGATCGAGATGTACTGATGCGTCAGGTCGCAGGTCCAGACAGTGGCTGCTCCGCTGCCAAGACCCAGATCCACCTTTATGATGATTTCCTGCTTTTTCATTTCCGCTGCGCCCAGTTCTTCTTTGTAAGCCGGCGAGACCCAGCCTTTCTCCGCTACCAGAACATCGCCGAAAGAGATCGATAGCAAATCACGGTCGGCAGCTGCGCCGGACTTTCCAATCGCCATGACCACGCGGCCCCAGTTCGGGTCCTCGCCGGCGATTGCGGTTTTCACCAGCGGTGAGTTGGCAATCGCCATGCCATGAACTTTGGCGTCTGCATCCGAAGCTGCACCAGTCACCTGGATCTCCACAAACTTTGTAGCGCCTTCACCGTCACGCACGACTTGGTGAGACAGATCAAGCATGACCCGCTCCAGCCCCGCAGCAAACTCTGCGTTGCCAGTTGCATCCACTCCAGAGGCGCCCGTGGCAAACAGCATCAAACTGTCTGAGGTGGAGGTGTCACTGTCCACGGTGATGCAATTGAAGCTCCGGTTGCAGGTCTCAGCCAGCTGCGCCTGCAGTGCGCCCTGCTCCACCTTTGCATCGGTGAAGATGTAGACCAGCATTGTCGCCATATCCGGTGCGATCATGCCAGAGCCTTTGGCGATGCCGGCGATCTTGACCGTTTTACCATCTATGCCAACGGTGGCGCAGGACCCTTTGGCAAAGGTGTCTGTGGTCATGATGGCCTTGGCAGCTCCTTCCAGTGCGCCTTCTTCCAAAACGCCGTTCAGTTCGCCGATCTTAGCAACAATTCGGTCATGCGGCAGCGGTTCGCCAATGACGCCGGTGGACGCGGTAAAGACGCGTTCGACCGGTACGCCAGTCTCTGTGGCAACAGCCGCAGTGATCTCTGCAACCGAGTTTTGGCCGTAGTGGCCGGTGAAGGCATTTGAGTTGCCGGAGTTCACCAGAATTGCCGCCCCGGCGTCTGCAGATCCGCCAAGTTTGGCTTGGCAGTCCAGCACTGGCGCAGATCGGGTTTTGGACCGGGTAAAGACGCCGGCAACCGCTGTCCCCGGATCCATGACCGCCAGCATCACGTCAGTGCGGCCCTGGTACTTGACTCCTGCGGCAGCGGATGCAAAGCGCACGCCCTTGATCACCGGAAGGTCAGGGAAGCTGGCAGGCGCCAGCGGCGAAACGGGCATGGGTTTGGCCATGATCAGTTCCTTACCAGGCTGAGATCTTTGAGTATGGCCGGATCAAGGTCCTCAATCTCAGGCCGTTCGATTTCCGCAGCTGCAGTTAGCTCGTTCACCCGTTCCTCAACCGCTTTCTGGCGCAACTCATCAGCCAGCACGGCACGGACTTCCTCGAATTCGGGCGCTTCTGTCTTGCGGCGCTCGTTCAGCAGGATGATGTGCCAGCCAAACTGCGTTTGGACCGGACCCGAAACTTCCCCGGAGCCCAGCTTAAGGACAGCCTGTTCAAACTCTGGCACCATGCGGCCTGTGGTAAACCAGCCGAGGTCGCCGCCGTTCGGGCCGGAGGGACCGGTAGAGCGTTCTTTTGCCAGCGTAGCAAAGTCAGCGCCTGCATCCAGCTCGGCCTTGACGTCCAGCGCGTCTTCTTCGGTTTCGACCAGGATATGAGCGGCGTGAAATTCATCACCGCCTTCGCCGGCGGAATACTTCGCATCATATGCCGCGCGCAGTTTCTCCTCGCCGCTAGCCTTGTCCATGACCGTTTCGATTACCTCCGCGGCCAGCAAGGCGCGTTTTTCATTTTCGACCGAAAGCTCGACATAGTGGGGCACCTGCTCCCGAAGCTGCTGCTTCAATGCTGTTTGCTGGATCAGCTGATCCAGGATTGCGTTGTAGAGGACGTCATCGGGCAGTTGCTTGTACTGCGCCGGCAGGTTTTCGCGTGCCATGACCATATGGCCAATGGTGATCTCCTCGCCATTGACCGAGGCAACCACCGTGTTTGCATGCGGAGATGCTGCTGCGGCCAGCGGCAGCGCAGTACAGGCGGCAACCGCCATACCGCGCAGAAATGTGAGACCTTTACGCATTGAAACCTTCCTATTCCTTGGCCGTTAAGGGCCGTGCCGTTGACACTCTATACCCTGCCGCTTACATCGCCATGAGGCCATTGGCAGGACCGTCTTTCCACCATTGTTTATGGGTTGCGGTCACGGCGGGCAAGCCTGCCCGATGCTTGGGCCGGATATAGGATCGCTGGAGAAGATATGCTGGGTTTCGGAACAATCGCCAAAAAGGTTTTCGGTACACCTAACGACCGTAAAGTCAAGGCGACACGGCCGCTGATTGCTCAGATCAACGGGCTGGAAGATGACTTCGCAAAGCTCAGCGATGACGGGCTGATCGCCAAGACCGAAGAACTTCGCAAGCGGGCGCTGGATGGCGAAAAACTGGATGCGCTGCTGCCTGAAGCCTTTGCCAATGTGCGGGAGGCGGCCAAGCGGGCCTTGGGCCTGCGTGCATTTGATACCCAGCTGATGGGTGGTGTTTTCCTGCATCAGGGTAACATCTCCGAGATGAAGACGGGCGAAGGCAAGACTTTGGTGGCGACTTTCCCTGCCTACCTGAACGCGCTGACGGGCAAGGGCGTGCATGTGGTCACGGTGAACGAATACCTGGCCAAGCGCGACAGCGAATGGATGGGCAAGGTATTTGCGCAGCTCGGCATGACCACCGGCGTTATCTGGTCGGGCCAGCCAGATGCAGAGAAGATGGCTGCCTACCAAAGCGACGTGACCTATGCCACGAATAACGAACTGGGCTTTGATTACCTGCGCGACAACATGAAGCCGTCTCTGGACCAAGTGTTCCAGAAGCAGCATAACTTTGCCATCGTTGACGAAGTTGACTCGATCCTGATCGATGAGGCCCGTACTCCGCTGATCATCTCTGGTCCTGCGGAAGACCGCTCCGAGCTCTATTCCACCATCGATAAAGTGATCCCGTTGCTGGCGGAAGATCATTACGAGATCGACGAGAAAACTCGCGGCGTAACTTTCACTGAGGAAGGCAACGAGTATCTGGAGCAGACCCTTCGCGAACACGGTCTCTTGGAGGCCGAAGCATCGCTTTATGATCCGGAAAGCACCACAGTTGTTCACCATGTCAACCAGGCTCTGCGCGCACACAAGCTGTTCCAGAAGGACAAGGATTACATCGTCCGAGACGGCCAGGTGGTGCTGATCGATGAGTTCACCGGCCGGATGATGCCAGGCCGCCGACTTTCCGAAGGCCTACACCAGGCCATTGAGGCCAAGGAAGAGGTGCAGATCCAGCCAGAGAACACCACTCTGGCCTCCGTGACCTTCCAGAACTACTTCCGTCTTTACGACAAGCTTTCCGGCATGACCGGTACCGCAATGACGGAAGCCGAGGAATTTGCAGAAATCTATGGTCTGGGCGTTGTTGAGGTGCCGACCAACCGTCCGATTGCCCGGGTTGACGAGGACGATCAGGTTTACCGAACCGCCCGTGAGAAATACGAGGCGATGATCAAGGAAGCCAAAGTTGCCCACGAAAAGGGACAGCCGGTCCTTCTGGGCACAACCTCGATCGAAAAGTCGGAACTGCTGAGCCAGATGCTGCAGCAGGAAGGTATCCCGCACAACGTGCTGAATGCACGCCACCACGAGCAGGAGGCGCAGATCGTCGCAGATGCCGGCCGCTACGGCGCGGTGACCATCGCTACCAACATGGCGGGCCGCGGTACCGATATCCAGCTCGGCGGTAACGTCGAAATGAAGGTGCTGGAGGCGCTGGCGGCCAACCCCGAGGCCGATCCAGCGGAACTGCGTGCCGCCGAGGAAGCCAAACACGCGGAGGAAAAGCAGAAAGTGCTGGATGCCGGCGGCCTGTTTGTGATGGCGTCTGAACGTCACGAAAGCCGTCGCATCGACAACCAGCTGCGCGGTCGTTCCGGCCGTCAGGGCGACCCGGGCCGCACCCGCTTCTATCTCAGCCTCGAAGACGACCTGATGCGGATCTTCGGCTCTGAGCGTCTGGACAAGCTGCTGTCGTCTTTGGGCATGAAGGAAGGCGAAGCGATTATCCATCCTTGGGTGAACAAATCGCTGGAACGAGCCCAGGCAAAAGTCGAAGGCCGCAACTTTGACATGCGCAAAAACGTGCTGAAGTTCGACGACGTGATGAATGATCAGCGGAAGGTGATTTTCAAGCAGCGCCGCGAAATCATGGCTGCTGAAGACCTGTCGGAAGTCACCAATGACATGCGCCATGAAGTGATCGACGACCTGCTTGACGTCCATATGCCGCCCAAAACCTACGCTGACCAGTGGGACACGGAGGGCTTGCAGGAACAGGTCCGCGAAATGCTGTCCATTGACGCGCCGGTTGCAGACTGGGCAGCCGAAGAAGGTGTTGACGATGAACAAATCCGCGAGCGGCTGGTGCACGCGTCCGATAAGATGATGGCGGAGAAGGCTGAGGCCTTTGGCCCGGAAAACATGCGCAACATCGAAAAGCAGGTGCTGCTGCAGACCATCGACAAGAAATGGCGCGAGCATCTGCTGACGCTGGAGCATCTGCGTTCCGTGGTGGGGTTCCGCGGCTATGCGCAGCGTGATCCGCTGAACGAGTACAAAAACGAGAGCTTCCAGCTGTTCGAAAGCATGCTTGACAGCCTGCGGGAGGAAGTCTCCCAGCAGCTCAGCCGGGTGCGTCCGATGACTGAGGAAGAGCAGCAGCAGATGCTGATGGAGATGGCAGCCCGTCAGGCAGCCATGCAGCAGATGGCGGCACAGGCCACTGGCGCGGAAGCGCCGGCAGACGCAGCCGCGCCAGGTTTTGTTGAGGACGACCCGTCAACATGGGGTAATCCTTCGCGCAACGACAAGTGCCCGTGCGGATCCGGCAAGAAGTTCAAGCATTGCCACGGCAGCTTGGTCTGATTGACCTCTAGTTTCTATCGAGCTCCGGTTCCGCGGCTCTTGGCGGGCTACGTGACAGGATACTTGGTAAAGACCGCTTCCGTCAGGCGCTGTGCTGTGTGCAGCGCCGGGCGTAAGGCCGCTGCGCGGCCCCAAAAAACCGCAGGCGCGGGAGCACCTCTGAATTTGTTTCCAGGGCCGCAACGAAGGCTGGTAATTCGCCGGATTTTCTCCCGCTTGCAGCCATAAACTGGCCGTCATTGTGGGGCAGGCTGTGTAAAGCAGTCTGTCTCAGGAGGGCTTCATGCTGACCAAACAGGTAATGCTGACAGGGGCATTGACGCTTGCAGGTGCCTTGGGCATCGGCGTCTATATGCAGGCATCCGACACGCGTTGGGGGACCAGCGGAACCGGCCAGCCCGCCGCGGCAGATGCTGAAACCTTTTCGGAGCCGGAAACGGAGAGCCTTCTGATCGAGAAGATTTCTCTGACTTCTGCGCCTTCGGGTCCGTCTTCTGAAACAACTGGTTTGCCAAGGGCAGAACCGGCGACTGAAGCCTCCTGCCAGGCGACGGCTAAAGCCGAAGCAGCTCCTCTGGCAATGGTTAAGCTGTCCGTTGACGCCCCGTGCCGCCCGAATGAGCGTCTTACAGTGCATCACAGCGGGATGAGCTTCGCCGTTTCCCTGGATGACACTGGGAGTTACGAAACTTTTGTGCCGGCCTTGACACGAACTGCTGTGTTTATCGCTGAAACTCAAAGCGGTTCCGGTGCTGTAGCGGTGGCCGAAGTTGATGGTATCGAAGATTTTGAGCGTGTCGTTGTGCAGTGGAGCGGTAATAGCGGGCTCGAATTGCACGCCCGGGAATTCGGTGCCGTTTATGGAGGTGAGGGGCACGTCTGGCACGGTGCAGAGGACCATGCTGGCATGGGCCGGATCGACCGGCTGGGAGAGCAAAGCTTTCTGGCTCCGCGGATCGCAGAAATTTACAGCCTGCCCTCAAGCCTGCCGGGCCAATCCGGAACAGTGTCGTTGACGGCAGAAGCCGAAGTGACCGGAGGAAATTGCGGACGGGATATCTTCGCACAAGCGCTGCAACTGACCGGTGGTATGCTCAGCAGCCGCGACCTGGTGATGGTAATGCCGGATTGCGAAGCTCAGGGAAGCTTTCTGGTGTTGAATAATCTTCTCGAAGACCTGAAGATTGCCGCCAACTGATTTGCGGTAACTTCAGGTATCCACATGACCTTCTTGCGTGCGGCCGTTTGTGCCGCACTTTTTCTGACAGTCCTGGCACGCGGTCTTGCAGCTCAGGATGTCACGCTGTCTTCTCCAGATGGCACAGTTGAGATCACCGGCACGCTGCTGGGGTTTGATGGCGAATTCTACCGGGTTCAGACTCAATTCGGTGAGCTCACCGTGGATGGCTCCGGTGTGGCTTGCGATGGGCCTGGGTGTCCCAGCCTTTCTGGTTTTGTTGCGGAGATCACTTTTGCTGGATCTTCCGTCATGTCGGAGGTGCTTTTGCCGGCGCTGATTGAAGGCTTTGCGTTGCGCAATGGCTACCAGACACGCCGGGAGCCGTTGCCTGAGGGTAACTTCAGTCATGTCTTGCTGCGAGGACAGAAGCCCGCCGCACGGTTTACTTTTGCAGTCAGTAATACAGATGCCGGGTTCGCAGCGCTTGTCGCGGATGAGGCTGATGTTGCGATGGCGACGCGTGAGATCCGCGTTCTGGAAAGGAAGGCCGCGCGGGCCGCAGGTTTGGGAGATTTGACCGGGACCGGGCGCAGCAGGGTGCTGGCGCTGGATGCCTTTGTTCCAGTTGTCGCGCCGGCCAATCCCGTTCGTGAGATTACCTTGCCGCAATTGGCAGGTATCTTGTCCGGCCGGATCAGCAACTGGCAGGAGCTTGACGGTCCCGATGCTCCCATTTCCATACATATGCCTGTGTCCGGGTTCGGTCTCTCGCAAGCAGTCGAAGACAAGCTGATGGTGCCAACCGGTTCAAGCTTTACTGCCAAGATCAACCGTCATGACCGCAGCAGCACGCTGGTCCGGCGGGTTTTGATTGATCCGTTTGCCATAGGCATAGCCAGTTACGCTGAGAAAGGCGCAGCCCGGGTTTTAACCCTTTCAGGACCTTGCGGATTTTCGTTGCAGGCCAGCCGGCAGGCGGTAAAGACCGAGGATTACCCTTTGACTGTGCCGATGTTTTTATATTTGCCGGCCCGGCGCCTGCCTAAGGTAGCGCGCGACTTCCTCGCTTATGTGCGCGGACCCGCTGCGCAGGCAGTGATACGCCGTGCCGGTTTTGTCGATCAGGCCCCGGAACTAATCCCGGTGAGCCGCCAGGGGAACCGCCTGTCCAATGCTATTCTGGCGGCAGACCATAAGGCGGGCTTGGCTGAATTGCAGCGGCTGGTGACCGTGCTGGGAGGGATGCGGAGATTAACAGCCACGTTTCGGTTCGAGCCGGGATCTTCGCGCCCTGACGCCCAGTCCCGCAGCAACATCGAACAATTGGCCCGGGCACTCGAAACAGGTGAGTTCGATGCGCAGGAGCTTGTTTTCGCGGGTTTTTCCGACGGGGTTGGCCCGGCGGATGGCAACCGGCAGATTGCGATGAAGCGGGCTGGCGCTGTGCGTGACGCGGTGATCAAGGCTGCGGAAACCGCAGACGTCAGCCGCGTGAAGATTCGGACTGAGGGTTTTGGTGAAGTCTTGCCGATGGCCTGCGATGATAGCGATTGGGGCCGACAGATCAATCGGAGGGTAGAGGTCTGGGTACGGTAAGCGTGCCTCTGCTTTCTCAGCTTTACCAGAACCCTAAGTATTAGATCTCATTATGGTTTAACCAGTTTTGGCAACCAGATCACTCGCCTTTTCCCCAATCATGATCGCGGGTGCGTTGGTGTTGCCGGAGACGATTTCCGGCATGATGGAGCAATCGGCAACACGCAGCCCTTCGACGCCGTGAACGCGCAGCTTTTCATCTACCACTGCATTCTCCCCCGCTCCCATCTTGCAGGTGCCAGTGGGGTGATAAATTGAAACCGAGTTGCTGCGCGCCCAATCCAGTGTTCCTTCGTAATCTTCCATTGCCAGGCCAGCGCTGGGGCGGAATTCCTCGGCAATCTTGGATGCCAAAGGATTATGCCGGGCAATGCGCCGGGCGATATTGATGCCGTCGACGATTGTCCGGCAGTCGGTCTCGGCGGACAGGTAGTTCGGAATGATTTTGGGGTAGGTCCTGGGGTCCGGTCCGTTCAGCCGGATTTCGCCCCGGCTTTCGGGGCGCAGCTGGCAAACTGACATCGTGAAGGCGGAGAATGGATGTACCCCTTCGCCGGGACTGTCTGCCGACCAGGGCTGCACATGGAACTGGATGTCGGGTGTTTCCACTTCAGGCCGGGTTTTCATGAACCCGGTTGCGAGGCTCGCCGCCATGGTCATCGGTCCTGCCCGAAACAGCGCGTACTTCAAGGCGATCCGGGCCTGGTTGAAGAGGCTGCGGACCTCATCGTTGAGCGTCGGCTCATTGCATTTGTAGACAAGCCTTGCCTGCAGATGGTCCTGCAGCCCTTGGCCCACCCCGGGCAGATCGACAAGTGGTTCGATACCATTGGTCTGCAACTGGTCAGCCGGGCCGATACCTGACAGCATCAAGGTTTGCGGCGAATTGATAGCGCCGCCGGACAGTATCACTTCCCTGCGGGCCGTAATAGTGTGGTGCTGGCCTGCTTTGTCCAGATAGCTGACGCCTGTCACCCGGCGCCCGTCTAGATTTATCTTTTCGACGAGGGCATTTGTGATGATCTGAAGATTAGGCCGGTTCCGCGCAGGCTTAAGGAAGGCGACTGCCGCACTGCATCGCCGGCCGTTGCGGGTGGTGAGCTGGAAGTAGCCGACGCCTTCTTGCTCCGCCCCGTTGTAATCGGGGTTGAACGGGTATCCCGCTTCCTGTGCGGCTGCCACCCAAGCGTCGCAGATTGGGCGCTGGATACGCATGTTTGAAACTGCCAGCGGGCCGCCTGTGCCGTGGAATTCATCTGCGCCGCGCTCTTGGTCTTCGGAGCGCTTAAAGAGTGGCAAAACATCTTCCCAGCCCCAGCCTTCGTTGCCCATCTGGCGCCAACGGTCGTAGTCCTCCTTCTGGCCGCGGACATATAATAGTCCGTTCAACGAGGAAGACCCTCCTAAAACCTTGCCTCGCGGCCAATCAATAGAGCGGCCATTGAGACCCGGATCCGGTTCAGTCCTGTAGCACCAGTCCACTGCCGGGTTGTGCATGGTTTTGAAATAGCCGACCGGAATATGAATCCAGGGGTTCGTGTCACGTCCTCCGGCTTCCAGCAGAACCACCTTGTTTTGCGGGTTTGCACTTAGCCGATTGGCGACAACACAGCCGGAAGACCCAGCGCCGATGACGATGAAATCCGCGTCCAAATCCATTCCTCCCGAACACTCAATGAAAAAACTTCTATACAGGATGCGTAAATTGGTCTAGCGTTTTTTGATACGAAACGTCTCAATAATTGATCTTAGGGAGGAGAATTATGGGGCTGACTAACAAATTTGGCCGTATTTCGCGGCGGGATCTGTTCCGGGTGGCAGGGACTTATGGGATGAGCTCGACCCTTCTGGCCGCTGGGAGCTTTGGTGGCGCGATGAGCCTGGCGAATCTCGCGTCCGCTGCGGAATCAACCTATGAAAAACGCTATGCAAAACCCGCCAAGCACACGCTGAAGTTCGGCGCCTCGGGCTTCAACGCGCGCAACCTGCTGATTGAACGTGCCGGCGCGCTGGAGTTCGCCCGCGATCTGGAGGCCCGCACTGACGGCGAGATCCGGATCGAGTTCATCGGCGACAACCAGATCTGCGGCCAGCTGAGCTGCGTTGAGAAAACGCAGCAGGGCATTGTCGATATCTATGCCGCTTCGACCCAGAACTCGGCTGGCGGTGCACCTTACCTGAACGTGTTGGACTACGCCTTCATGTTCCCGGGCCGCGCCTCGCAGTATCATTTCCTGTATCATCCCAAGAGCCAGGAAATCCTGCGCGACCCGCTGGAGAAGCGCCACGGGCTGAAGTTCCTGTTCAGCCACTGCGAACTGCGCGGCATCCAGCTGGGCCTGAAATACAAGGACCAGCCCACCATCACCAAGCTGGAGCAGCTATTCGGCACTAAGAACCGCGTCACCGGCACCCAACTGGGCCGGATCGCGATGAACGCGCTGAACCTGAACCCGGTGCCGGTGGCCTGGGAAGAGACTCTCGACGGACTGAAGCAGGGTCTGATCGACGGCGCTGAAACCTGGGCCTCCGCAGTGGCCTATGCCAACATGGCGCCCGTGGTTTCGCAGTCGGTCGATCTCAAGTTCTTCTGCGGCACTGAGCACACTTCGATGTCGGCCAAGGTCTTCGACGGCCTCGAAGGCTATCTGCAGGACGCGGTGATGGAGAGTGCGTATTGGGCGCAGGCCCATGTGCAGGCGGCAAACGAGGCCGCGCTGGTCAAAACCGTCGGTTTCTCCGACCCGCAGCTGCCGGGAACGGTGTTTGCGGAACACGGAGTGCGCCCGGCCTTCCTGCCGGATAGCGAGATCCGCATGGCCGAGGAAATGTGCTCGCCCGAGTTCCAGCCGCAGCTTTGGGAGCAGTGGCGTGACCGGCTGAACAAGTGGGCCGGCGGCATCGACACCTATCAGGAAATCTACAACATCGCCCGCGAAGTCGACAAAGACATGAAGCCCGAAAACGTGGAACCGCGACGCTGGTGGAAGGGCTGACAAAGGCCTGAACAAAGAGCATGGGGCCGGCGCCAGATTGCGCCGGCCTTGTTTGCCCGGCAGGATCACAGGGGCAATGAGGGGAGGAACAAATGCAGCTTTGGCCGGATATCGCCGCCATTTTCAGCGCCTTCGCGTCCCAGGACAGCTGGGAAATCCGCAATGCCCTGGAAAGCAATGCCGCCTGGGTGCTGGGCACCGCCGCCGCCGCGCTCGGCGGCCTTCTGGTGATGCTGGTCTACCGGCTGGTGCCGTTGCTGGACCGCCATCTGGAACGCACCATCATGGTGTGGAGCTACCTGGCGATTGCCTTCATCATCTTCTGGGGGGTGATCGACCGCTTCGTGTTCAAGAACCAGCAGCCCTGGTCTACCACGATTCCGCCGCTCTTGTTCATGATCATGGCCTGGTTCGGGGCGGCCTTTAACGTGCGGCTGCGCACGCACCTGAGTTTTTCTGAGTTCCGCACCATCATGCCCCGCTGGGCGCAGATGGGTTGCCTCACTCTGGATGCATTGCTGTGGTTCGGCTTTGCTGTGATCGTTTTTGTCACCACTACCCGGCTGACCGCATTGTCGGCCTCCAACTTCCAGATCGTGCTGGGCACCGACAGCGTGCTGCAATGGTGGTTCCTGATCACCGCGCCCCTGTCCTTCGTCCTGATGATCGCGCGGGTGTTTGAAAACCTGGCTGACGACATCCGTAATTACCGCAGTGGCGCGCCGCTGATCAAACAGGCCGTGATCGGAGGAGACGTGTAATGGATACGGGAACCTGGGTCACGCTGATCTCGATTGGGGTCACCTTCCTGTTCATGCTCGGGGTGCCGGTGCTGCTGGTCATCGGCTATTGGGTTATCGGCTGCTCCTTCGTGCTGGGTCTGACGCTCGACAACATGGGTGCCGAGCTTCTCAATGTATTCAACAAGGGCTTTGCCCTCCTGGCGATGCCGCTGTTCATCCTGACCGGCGACTTGATCAACCAGTCCGGCATCGCCCGACGCCTGTCCGATTTCGCCTATGCCTGTCTTGGCTGGATGCGCGGCGGGCTGGCGATGGCTTCGCTTGGCGCCTGCGGCCTGTTTGCTGCCATTTCAGGCTCTAACTCCGCAACAACGGCCACCATCGGCTCGATGCTGCACCCGGAGATGGTCAAGGGCGGCTATGACGAGCGGTTCTCGGCCGCGACCGCAGCCGCAGGCGGAACCGTCGGCATCATCATTCCGCCGTCGATCATCTTCATTGTCTACGGCTTCCTGATGAACCTGCCGATTTCCGACCTGTTTGTCGCGGGTATCCTGCCCGGCGCAATGATGGTCATCGGCATGCAGCTGGCCTGCTGGATCATCTGCCGCAAGAACGGCTGGGGCTTCCTGATCCCCTTGCAGCTGAACCGGGTCCTGAAAACGGCCTTCGGCGCCTGGCTTGGCTTCTTTGCTATAGGGCTGGTGCTGTGGGGCATCTACACCGGCAAGTTCTCCCCTACTGAGGCGGCGGGCGTGACCGTTGGATTCTGCGTGATTGCGGGCGTGCTGTCCTGGGTGGTCACCAAAATCACCGGCGCCCGCAGTGACAAGACATGGGAAGAAAAATCCTATGCTGAGATGCTGGTGGTCGAAGGATTCACCATTCCGCAGATCCCCGGCATCGTGGTGCGCTCGGCCCAGATCACCGGCATTCTGGCGCCGCTGATCGCAATTTCCGTGGTGATGCAACAGATCCTGTCGCTCCTCGGGGCGCAGCAGGCCATCGGCGGGTTTGTGACTTCGATGGGCGGCTACCATGCGGTGCTGTTCACCTCGATGGTGATCGTGTTCTTCTCCGGAATGGTGCTGGAAAGCCTGCCGGTGACCATCATCCTGGCACCGATCCTGGCGCCCATCGCCGCTTCTGTCGGGGTCGACCCGATCCACTTCTCAGTGATCTTTCTGGTTGGTGCCTCCATCGGCTTTATCACTCCGCCTTACGGACTGAATCTCTATGTCGCATCGGGTGTGACCGGTGTTCCGTATTTCCGCCTGCTCCGCTATACGGTTCCTTACCTTGCAGCCCTGATCGGGGTCTGGGTGCTGGTCTCCCTGGTTCCTGACTTCGCGCTGGTGCTGCTGCCCAACAAGTAGCGATGAGGCCGCGATGGCAGCGGATGCACCGGAAAAGAAAGAGGGGCAGATCCCCACCAACCTGCGCCTGCTGGTGCTGCTAGAGGAGGTTGTCCGCCGCGGTGTTGCGGTGAAGCCGGCCGAGATGATTGAGGCCATGGGCTTGCCCAAGCCTACAGTGCACCGGCTGATGCAGACAGCTGAGGCCGAAGGCTTCCTGCAGCGCGACCTTGACGGACGGGCCTACGGGCCCGGCCCGCGGCTGCGTAAGCTGGCATTCAACACCATGTCGTCGGAGCATCTGCGCACCGCCCGCCTTAGCATCCTCAAGAGCGTGGCCGAAGAGCTGGGCGAGACCTGTAACCTCGCCACGCCGGACCGGGAGGGGATGATTTATCTTGACCGGGTGGAGACCAAATGGCCGCTGCGTATTCAGTTGCCAATTGGCACTCAGGTTCCATTCCACTGCACTGCCAGTGGCAAGATGTATCTATCGACACTGAAGGCAAACACCCTTGACGCGGTGCTGCGGGCCCGGTCTCTGGAGGCGGTGACCTCAAAAACCTGTACCGACCCTGATAAACTCAGTGCGGAATTGGCGGCCATTTCCAGCCTCGGCTACTCCACCGATGATGAGGAATTCATTTCTGGAATGGTCGCGGTTGCAGTCCCTGTACAAGACGCTCGCAACCGTCTGATTGCCACACTCTCAGTCCATGCTCCGGCCCAACGCCGAAGCCTGCAGGAACTGATGGAGTTCCTCCCAGAACTGCAGAAGGCTGCATTGGAACTGGCTCGTTTGTCCTGACGGGTCAGATCGAAGCACGGTCAGTGCTGGAGACTTTCACGATTCAACGAGGTCAGCCCGGTTTGCGCTATTGCGCTCCTAGTCTTTACCTGTCGGCCTCCATGTATTGTTTGAGACTACTACTCTCAAAGGTGGCAACGATGTGCTGGCTTCAGAAACGCTGAGAGAAGCTCGGAAACCGCAGGCTTTGGCGTTCAAACAGGTTTCTGAAACCGAGTTTAATGACAGCGGATTAACTGGAATAGCGCCTTAAGGCTCTCCATATCCGAACCGTGAAATGAGCCGCAAGACCACCTGCGAGCTGCTTGCCATGGCCAAAGGCCGACCGCCGGGCAAATCGGTTTGCATCAGCCCCCATGTGGCGGCCAGGCATTCACTGGCGCACCCCAGCACTCCGGGTCAAGGACAACAGCGCACGCAACCAACCTGATCAAGGAGGAACCGATGGCATAGCCGCCCGGGCACTGTGTTAGCCAGTCAGCCGCTTGGCCCATAGCAGTGGCTGATCAAAGTTATACATCACCAGCTGCCCTTCCTCATCCACTTCCATGCGGTTGACCAGACCGATCTGCTGCATGAAGTCCCTTTCGATGACCATGGTTTCTTCGTCACATAGCCCGCCACCTGTCTGGACAGGTGAAAACATCAGGTTGAGCAAGTCAGGTCCGAAGGTCGTTGTGAAACTGCGGCAGGGGCTGGAGCCATAGAGCGTGCCAGCGTCAAAATCGAACCGCAGTTCATCGAACGGTTCCAGGTCGACGTCCTTGACCTTCTGAATGACCCAGGCGCCGTCGAGGTCTGCTGCCGTGGTTGAAGCCATGGAAATTCCTCCGCTCTGTCCGGTCCCGCTATCAGAGGCAAAAGTGTACACAGCCAGCCCGCCGCAAGCCCCTGCAAAGGCGGCGAAAATCGCGGCCTGGGCGGGGCGCAGGCCCATCATTCGGCAGAACCGTCTGGCTTGAACATCATCAGCGTCTCACCTTGATGCGCATCGGTTTTGAGTCTGCGCAGCCTGAGGCGATTGACAAGAAAAAAATCTTGCTGGACTCCGGGTTCCATGCGACGCTTAAGGTAGCGCGATGTTAAATCGTTAATTTTAAACAGTTTTTTAGTCTGGGGAGCTGCTCCATGCCTCTTGACGGATCCGCCGCAAAAGAAATCAAGCAACAGATGGCAATCGCGCGCAAGCGCGAGTTGGCCTTCGGGTTGTGCTTCGGCAAGAAAATCGAAAACTCGGTTTTCCTGACGCACAAAACCAAGGCGGCCAAGGTTTTGGGCAAGCAGGCCAAATCCGACGGAGAGACGCCGCAGTTCACCTTCGGTACGCTGAAGCTGGACGGCAAGGAACTGTCGATGTCGGTGGAGGGCAAGATCGTGCCCGGCATGGCCCGCAAAACCAAGAAGATGTTCATGGTGGTCGGGCTCAAATACAAAATCCTCATTCTCGACCCTTCCGGGAATGTCGTCGAATCAGAAGATGATGACGAAGATGAAACAGCGGAGGATACCCCTCAGGCTGCTCCGGCTGCCAGCGGTGACACCGCCACCGAAGCGCCGTCCGAGGCGCCAGCCGCCCCCTCCGCCGAACCGGATCCGGCAGAGGCCAAGTGGAAAACCACTGCCGCCAAGGTGGAGGCAAACATGGCCAAGCTTCGGGACATTACCGGCATTGACCTCTCCAAGGCAGAGGCGCTATGGAAGGCGATCCAGGCCAAGGCAGATGGAAGTGGTTTTGCCGCCGCTTTGGAGCATGTCGCCAAGCTCTCCGCGGAGATGAAAACCGCCGCCCAGGACGCGGCCGCGCAGGCAAAGCGGCAAAGCTTGCTGGAGGGTAAATGGCAGCAGGCAGCGACCAAGCTGGAGCCGCTGATCGGCGAGGTGCTCGCACTGAAGACCGCGCAGTCGGAGAAGATCGAAACCGTCTGGATACAGATTAAAGCCCGCGCCGCTGCCATCCCGCCGGATTATGAAGGCGCGCTTAAGGCAGTCGGCCCGCTGGCCCAGGCCATTTCCAAGGCCCGCCAGGCCGCCGCGGACACCGGCGGCGAGGAGGCTCCGGCAACCGCCGAGGCGACGGCAGGCGATGACGGCACTTCCACAACCACCAAGCAAGAGGCACCGGCCAAGGCGCCGGAGCAGGCTGCTCCACCCTCCGGCGACACCACCAGCGAGACCGGGGATGCTACTGTCGACGAACAGATCGCCCGGATCGAGGCCGCGCTTAAGGCGCTGAAGGACGGGCCGGTCAAGACCTACAACACGATGGTTCCGGAAGCAGCCAGCCAGACACCGGACAAATGGAAAGCCGCGCTCGACAAGGTCGCAGCACTGGCCGCACAGGCCAAGGCTAAGCCAGAGGACGCCAGCGGCGCCAAGTTGGATGCCGGTGAAAAGGCGCTGGATGCGCTGGGAAAGGCGGTTGCCGCCGACACCCAGGCCAAGACCACCTTCCAGAAGGCGCTGGAGATCTTTGATCTACGGATGGTTCCGCTGACAAGCCACCCCAAAGCCGCAGCACCTGAAATCGCGCCAGAGATCACCCGCATCAAGGGCTTGCGCACCGCTGCGGTGGACAAAGCCAAGGCGCACGACCTCAAAACCGCCGCCGCCGACCTGGCCGCGGCCGAGATGGAGATTGCCAAGGCTGAAATCCTGGCAGATGAGTTCGCCCATTTCATGGCGCTCGACCCCGACCGCAAGGCGCTGGCCGATGCCGCCCGCGGAGTTACCGTCGGCGATCCGGCGGTGGACGCCACCGCACGGGAGATGGAGCGGCTCTACGACGCTGCCCAGCAGGACAAGGCCGCCAAGAAATTCAAGGACGGCATCCAGAAGCTGGACGAAATAGCGAAGGCTCATGAAAGTACCGCCAAGGTGCGAAAGCAGCGCAAGCTTTATGAAGACTGGCGGCCCAAGGCCAAGACCTGGGTCGACAGCTGGGCAGGCCTTGCTGCGCCGGTAAAGGCACTGCTGCAAGACAAGCTGGATGAGGCCAACGGTTATTACACCAGTTCAGACGTGGCCACGAGCAAGGACTACACCGAGTCTATCAAGCTTTTGGGTAAGTTCTGGGATATCCGCCCCTTCATCGAAAAGGAAATCCCGGTTGTTCAGCAGTACGGCCCCAAGCTCACCGCATTCGAGGCTAAACTGAAGGAGTTCAAGGACCACGACGGCGCGTCGGGCATCCAGGTGACCATCCTCAAGATGGAGGCCGACCTTGCCTCTGCCAAGGCTGAGGCGGTGCTGCACAAATACTCGACCGCCCTGACCCTGCTGGACGCCTCCCAGGGCGATTGGCCCGCTGCCACCGCCCAGGCGGACGCCTGCAAGGCCTACAAGGAAAAACGTGTGGCCGTTCAGGGTAAAATCGATCCCCTGAAGAACGTGCCGCAGGCTGCAGCGATGTTGGAAGACGCCAAGGCACTGATGGCGGAGGCAGCGGCAGCGGCGCTGAAACTGGATTTCACCACTGCCAGCAACTGCGTGGCGGACGCCGAAAAACGGGTGGACAGCGCCAAGGCCGCGGCAGAGGCCTCGGTGGAGCTGGACGGGATGACCGACACCGCCGCGCTCGACGATCTGAAGAAGAAGTGGGAACCGGCCTTCAAGATCTTCACCGATATCCGCGACAAGGTGGTCGCGGCAGATACCGGCAGTGATTTCAGCGGGCTGATCGCCAAGGCCCAATTGCCCGCGGCGGAGGCCGAAAAAGCCAAGACGGCCAAGAAATACGATGATGCCCGGGCGCATCTGGACAGCGCCATCTCGAACCTGAAGATGGCGATGGTGCTGATCCACCAGCACCGCGCCTACGGCGAGCTGAAGGCCTCGCTGGCGGCGCAAATTACCGCGCTGGCACCGCTGAACGATGCCAATTGCCTGCAGCCGCATATCGACGACGCCAACAAGCTGAGCGGCGAAGCGGACGATCTGATCAAGCCGGAAGGCTATGACTACAAGGGCGCCGAGGCCAAGATCGCCGCCGCGCGCAAGATCGTGGAGCAGGCCCGCGCCGACGGCGAGCTGTTCAAGACCATCAAGGCGGACCGCACCAAGGCCGCCGCGATCATCACCAAGATCACCACCGAAGGCGGCGATGTCGAAACCCAGCTGACCCACCGCAAGACAGAAGTCCAGGACCTGCTGGACGAAAGCACCGCCAAACAGAACGCCCGCGACTTCAAGGCCGCCGCCGAGAAGGCCAAGGCCGCCGCGGGCTGGGAGAAGGCAACAGACGAGGATCTGAAGACCCTGAAAACCGTACTGGGCTGGGAAACCCCCTTCTTCAAGACGCCGCGCGCCACGCTGATCGGCCCCGGCAAGGAGGCCGGGGTACACCAGATCGCCCGCGCCGATGCGGACTTCGCCAAATATGAAGCGATGAAGGCCGCCCACACCTATTCGGCCGCGCTCAGGATGTTCGAAAAGGCCTATCAGAAGATCGAGGCCTGCAAGCTCCTGCTGGCCGCAGCCGCGCCCTACGACCAAACTGTGACAGACACTCAAGCGGCGGTGGATGCGCTGGCGCCGGAAAGTAATGATGCCACCAAGGACCGGATCAAGACGCTGACCGACCGCCTGGCGGCCGCCAAGCTCGACACTGCTCGGACCGATTTGACCGACAACGATTATACCCAGGCGATCAAGCTGCTGAAGCAGATCGCTGAGGACGCCAAGGCGCTGCTGAAGTCGGTCAAGGGCTCGTCCGATTTCGAACCCGCCCGCGCCGCCGCCGAGGCCAAGCTGGCCGAGGCCAAGGGCCACAAACACGCCGACGCGATTCAGGCTCAGCTGACCCGGCTGACCGCAAAATACGACAACCTAACCAAGTTGGCCGCCAGCGATTATGCCACCGCCAAGACCATGGCTGAGGAAGTGGTCAAATCTGCCGAGGAGGCGATCAGCTCCGCCAATACCCATGGCATCCTTGAAGCCGTGAACTCTGCAATCGGCGGCGACGAGGATAGCGCACCCTGGTGGCCACAGGTTCAGGCCGCGAAACTTTCGATCAAGGCAGTGGGCAGCCGCGAGAACGCCGACGTCGCCAAGACCCATCTGGACACCGCCAATGCCGAGATCGAGAACTGCCAGAAGGACGGGCTGGACGCCAAGACCGCCAAGGGCCATCTCAAGGCAGCGCTGGAGGCCTGCAACACTGCCAATGAGGTGATCTCACAATATGCCTTCATAGCGCAGGAAATCGCCCGCGCCCGAGCCGCCCTGCCGCCCGTCACAAGCCACGCCGAGGCCGCCTATGTGAAGGATGAGGTGGACGCGGTTGCAAAGCTGCTGGACGGTGCCGAAACAGCCGCCAAGGGCGGCCAGAACTATGCCAAGGTCAGTGCCGATATCGAGGCCGCCATCGCCCAGACCAAAACCGCTCTGGAAATGGCGGAGCAGCACAAGCAGTACAAGGAGCTGCGCGCCAAGCCGGAGGTCGAGCCGCGCCTGGCAGTGCTGGAAAAACACGAGCACCGCTACGCCATCAAGCCCAGCATCGACACCATGCGCAAGAAGCTGGGTGATGCAGCGGCGGCCGTGTCGGGCAAAAAACCGGGCGACAGTGTAAAGCTGCTGGAAGAGGCCCGCGCCATCGGCACCAGCGCCTTTGTGATGGCAGAAATGCGTGCCAACACACCGCCCAAGGAAGACGATATCAAGGAAATCCTGTCGCGGCCCAACGGCACCGCGGAACTGGATGCGATGATCGACAACCTGGAGCCGGAGGCGCAGCGCGCCGTGGTCAAGGTTGCGTTTAAGGCGCGCTTCGGCTGCGATATCAAGAACTTCAGCAACGAAAACCTGGCTCCGGCCTCAGAGATTGCCGACAACAACCTGAAGGGGCCGAATATCGTTGCCTTTTACAAGGCAATGCAGGACCTGCCGCTGGATCACACGCTGAACAATGACTCGCTGCAAAATTTCGCCGTGAACGAGGCGGCCAAAGGTGGTTCAATGTACCAGGGAGACAAGAAGCGGATTGTGATGCATGAGGGCGACGCCGGAGCGTCGCCCAACTATGCCTTCGGCAGCGATGACGCGGTGGGCAGCCTGGATGATGCCGCCACCCCGGGAGAGCGTGCGGAACTGGAGAAATGCAAGCCCGCCAATGAAGAGCCGGTCACCTTCTTTAACTGGAACACCCTGCATGAGGTTGGCCACGCGGTCGACGACAAGCATGGTTTCATGAACAGCAATGGCAAAAAGAAGGAATACGGAGGCTGGACTGAGCATGGTATGGATATCTCCGGCATCGCGGACAAGATTGCCAAGAAATTCAGCTATGACACCGCCTATGTCACCGAATACATGGCGCATAACAAAAGTGCCCATGTGCCGCCCAGGCCGGAAGACGAAGCATGCACCGACGAGGAGTGGGAAAGCCGCCGCATCCAAATGGAGGCCTTTGTCGATATGGCGTCTGAACCAGCCCAGCCCTGGTCAAGCATGGCCACTGCCAAGAAGCTGGCGATCGGCGGGGTTGTCTACCAGGAAAGCTACCCCAACGCCTGGAACTCATACCTGCTGGGCGAGCGGGCCAAGGGGATCACAGGCTACCAGTTCCGGGCGCCGGGGGAGTGGTTCTCAGAGCTTTATGCCGCCTATCACTCCGGCAAGCTGAAGCCGAACCACCCCGCCGTTGGCTGGCTGTCGAAACTCTGACCCGTTGAAAGGCTGACCAATGTCCCTATTTCACCCTGTCAACCTGGTCTGCCCGCACTGCGAAGCGCCGGTGACTATGATGGCCGTGGGAAGCGTGAACGCTGACCGCCGCCCTGACCTGCGCGAAGACATCCTGGAGGACCGGTTCCAGGACACCGGATGCGGTGCCTGCGGCGAAGGCTTCCGGCTGCAGCCGCAGTTCAACTACCTGGATGCGGGCCGCGGACAATGGATCGCGGCAATGCCGGCCAGCCGCTTGCGCGACCACCTGGAACTGGAGGACGAAGCCAAGGCGCTGTTTGACACCAGCTATGGGGCGCAGGCTCCAGCGGCAGCGCGCGACGTTGGCAACGGCCTGGCGGTGCGTCTGACCTTCGGCTGGCCCGCGGTGCGGGAGAAACTCCTGATCAAGCAATTGGGTCTTGATGACACAATTGTCGAGATGATGAAGCTGCACATCCTGCGCAGCGTGGAGTCGGTTCCGATTGCCGAAGGCATCGAACTGCGCCTGGTCGAGGCGGATGAAGAGGCTGATGGCTATGTCTTCGCCTGGCTGGAAACCGGGTCAGAACTGTTTCTCGAATATATGACAATCCCGGCGGAGCTTTACAGGGCCATCCAGGGCAATCCTGAAGGCTGGGCAGCGATCCGGCAGCGGCTGGAGAACGGCTGCTTCGTGGATATGCAAAAGCTGTACATGGGCGAAGGACGGCGACCTGGCTGATGTTTGCCCGCCGTTGGCTTAAAGAACGGGTACAAGGCAGCTGGCGGGCCTGGTTTTATAGGTAGACCTCGTATTTTTGGTAAGTGGCACGGGCTAGGTTGTTTAACCTTTCCGATGGCTTGCGTATTGGGCAAGGCCACCGGGTATGGCGTGACCCAACCCGGTTTGGCATAATGTACAGCGGATGCCGTGG
Source organism: Leisingera sp. ANG-M7 (assembly GCF_000813965.1). Classification (GTDB taxonomy): domain Bacteria; phylum Pseudomonadota; class Alphaproteobacteria; order Rhodobacterales; family Rhodobacteraceae; genus Leisingera. The sequence goes on from NZ_JWLI01000011.1 coordinate 276,788, forward strand.
CACCCGCAAAAACAGCACCATCGCGCCGGGCTTCAACCTTGGCAGCTCAGAAAGATCCAGGAGCAGACTGATGACCCAGCAAACCGTTCTTGTCACCGGGTCATCCGGCTTCATTGGTTACCACCTGTGCCAGTTGCTGCTGGATGCCGGCTTTCGCGTTTTGGGTATCGATAATCTCTCTGACTACTATAGTGTCCAGCTCAAAAAAGACCGTCAGGCGATGCTGGAACAGCACCCGGATTTCACAGTGGTCAACCGCAGCATTGAAGAGCCGGGTATCATGCAGGATCTGTTTGCCGCGCACAGGCCGGAATACGTCGTGCATCTCGCAGCCCAGGCCGGGGTTCGTTTTTCTATCGAAAATCCGCGATCTTACTTGGAAAGCAACATAACCGGCACATTCGAAATCCTGGAGGCTGCCCGCGCTTATCCGCCGCGCCACATGCTGCTGGCCTCCACGTCGTCGGCCTTTGGGGCCAATACCGGAATGCCTTACAAGGAAACCCAGAAGGCCGATCACCAGATGTCCTTCTATGCCGCCACCAAGAAGGCGACTGAAAACATGGCGCATTCCTATGCGCATTTGTTTGGCCTGCCGGTTACCATGTTCCGCTTCTTCACCGTCTATGGTCCATGGGGGCGGCCTGATATGGCCTTGTTCAAATTCACCAAGGCGATCCTCGAAGGTACGCCGATAGACGTTTACAATTTCGGCGACATGAAACGTGACTTTACCTATGTCACTGATTTAGTTGAAGCAATCCGCCTGTTGCTGGATGCAGTGCCGGTTCGCCCGACAGACGGTGTTGTGCCGGAGGGTGACAGTCTTTCGCCGGTCGCGCCGCACAGGGTCGTCAATATCGGAAATTCTGAGTCCGTCCGGCTGACCACATTTATAGAAGCTATTGAAGCGGCGACTGGCTGCAAGGCTCAGCAGAATCTGATGCCTATCCAGGCTGGCGACGTGCCGGCGACCTGGGCTGATGCGTCGCTGCTGCAAAGTCTCACGGGCTACAAGCCGCAGACTGACGTGCATGAGGGCATTTCACGCTTCGTGGATTGGTATCAGGATTACTTCCACGCAGCAGTTTTGCCGCATGCCGCTGGATGAGCAACTTTCCGGCATGCAGCGAGTGTTGTTGCGGCCGCGGCCCTTGCTTCTGGTGATTTCGGGCTGATCTGACCGGGCTTTCGCGGGCTGCGCCTGCGGCGGCAGGCTGCGTTAAGATCCCTTAAAATTTTCCCAACATGCGGGCTAAAGTGTTGATAATGTACTAACTTTTGCCACATCCGCACCCCGGCGCGCACGCAGGGGGTGTCT
>NZ_JWLI01000012.1 GCF_000813965.1 Leisingera sp. ANG-M7
GCAGACAACCCAGTCAATAGCCGGTCACACGATTTCCCGGAAAAGATGAACGTCCAGGGTGATGTGATCCCCGAAAACGCCCCCGTTTTTGATTAGAGTTTTCCGCAGAGAAACCCTGGCTGGGAGAGGAGCGGAAACGCATGAAGGCATCGAAGTTCACGGACGCGCAGAAGGCGTTCATCATCAAGCAGGCGGAGGACGGCACCTCGGTGGCCGAGGTCTGCCGCAAGGCCGGGATCAGCACGGCGACATTTTTCAACTGGAAGAAAAAATATGCTGGCCTGATGCCATCCGAGATGAACGGCTCAGGGAACTCGAGCAGGAGAACGCGCGCCTGAAGAAGATCGTCGCGGATCTCGCGCTCGACAAGGAAATGCTGCAGGACGTCACTAAGCGAAAGCTTTGAGGCCTGCCCGGAAAAGGACGCTGGTCGACGGGATGCGGGCGGATTGGCAGGTGTCGATCCGCCGGGCCTGCGAGGTGATCCGGTTCGATCCGAGAACCTATCGCTACAAATCCCGTCGGCCTGGGCAGGCCGCTTTGGAACAGCGGATACGGGAGATTTGCCAGACGCGCGTGCGCTTCGGCTACAGGCGCGTGCATGTGCTGCTGCGCCGGGAGGGCTGGGAGATCAACGCTAAGAAGACCTATCGCATTTACAAGGAGTTGGGCATGCAGCTTCAGACCAAGACGCCCAGGCGTTCGAAGCCACCCCATTAACGACCAGCTCAACTGTTTCAGGCATTCATCTTGAAGGCACACCCTTCGCGAAATTAGCAGAAATGTCCAATTAAGCCGCGTGTTCTGCAGTTTATTCGGAATGGCTTCATTCTAAGCTGAGCTGGTAAGAAGTAATCGTTCACTATCTGCATTTTTAAGAGCGCCAAGTTCCAGACAATCTCTGTCACGCGACCACAGGCGTAACTCAGAAAGCCTTACCAGATGCCCTCTGCTGGTCATTCCATCACTCTCAGCACCATATGTGCCGATCCCGCGGTCCGCAAATTCCGCAAGCAGTTTTCGCGAAGAAGACGCGCTCGATTTCGCCAAGGTCGCGACCGGCACGTATTCACCCTGAAACTTTGCAAGACTCGCTGGACTGATCAGAAACCCGACACCTCGCCCATGCGGTACAGATCGCGCCTCCAGGAGACCGAGCTTGCACCACTGGGTCACACACTGATGTTTCCAACCAGTGATTTCAGCAACGTCTTGGGCCGTCCAGTCCAGCGAATGACGGCCTGACCTGAGTTCCCACTTAATGTCAGCCTCCAGAAAGCGGAACTCAGCCAAGAGCAAGCCAACCTCAGCCACGACCGCTCTAATCTCTCCTGCAAATATACTCTTAAAGAGCCTCGCCAGTGCAGCACGGTCTGTCGTGCGTCGTAGCGACAGGTTCTTGAAGGTAATTGTATCTCCGTCTCGCTCGTGGGCCGAGTTTCTGATGAATTCGACGCTGGCATCGATGGCACTGACATCAAATCCACCGTCAACCAAGGGAGGGCGCTCTTGCTTCAACACCTCCCTGATGACACCGGAACCTTTGAGCAATTCAAACTGTCCGCGGGAAACACCCAAACGATCACGGACAAATCTTCCGTCTCTGAACAAGGAGCGGTTTGTCTTGATCTCCTCAACCTCAGAAGCAGACACAATTGTGTGCCGGTGGCCAAGCCCGCTATTGCTCATCTTGCCAAATACCTGCCCACTCGAGACTGCTTCCACAAGACGCTGAGACGACACCCCGATTTCTGAAGCTGCCTCTTTCGCCGTCAGCCATTGCCGTGGCTGGGATGCGGAGAGAGTACCTGAATATGTGCCGTCGAAATTTTGCGCGATTACGTCGGCCACGCAATCTTTGTACGGCCGGTAAGCGGGCTCTTTGAAGCTCATGAGCCTTTGATACCAGTTTCCCAGCCTGGCAGGCGCAGAGTTCAGTTTCTGATCGCCGGCAGCAAGCCGTTCTTCAACATGGTCTTTGAAGCCTTGCGGCCAATTCTCCAGCAAAGGCGCAACAGGCTTCAAAAGTGTCACGGTTTCAGCGACCGTTTTTGGAGTTGCAGTCTTGCCCTCCTTTCCAGTGCGGTTTTTCTGGAAACCAGACGCAAGGAATTGGACGAACCTGCCCACGTTCACCGGAAGCTCACTGCCCAAAGCACCCGGAACCCCTTTGATCCCTCCACTCGCGTCACCAGCGATCAACCGGGCTACGGTCACCTCGTGTAGCTCCACATTCTCCTGCGGAAACTTGCTGAGGCCGTGCCCGCAGGAACAAGTTTCCAGGCTGCCATTTCGTGGAGTCCGACGCTCGAAACATACGGGGCAACAGTCCTGCAATCGAACTCCGTGTACATGACAAGCTGAGACAAGAGCATGCCGCCACGATACATGATGCGGCCGACATTCTTCACAGCAGGCTGGGCAAATTGGATCTGAATGCCCTCGTTCAAACTGCCAGTCCAACGGTGGTGTTTCCGGTCTCGCCGAGGGCGCCAACTGGGATAGAGCCTTTTCCGGAATGCCGAGTTGATCGGATACCGACTGAAGTTCTTCAAGGAGCGGACGACCATACCTGACGTTCAAACGCGCCAGGAAACTTGAAGTCTCAGGATATGCGTTCAGCGAGGCCAGCCGGCGCAGGAACCCAAGCAGGCTTTCATTTTCTTGTGGATTACAAACGAGAAACCGGCCGGACATCACACCCCCTGAGCAGCTGCAAGATCTTGGAGAGCACTCAGTTCAACGTCCAAGCCAGCGTCAGTCATAACGTCGAAGTATGAATTGACCAAATCACGGTCCGATGGCGGCGTTTCTTCGAAATAGACCTTTGGTGGGACATGAGATTGCACTGTAGCCAAGGCCGCGTCAGCAATCTGCTTCATTGATAACTGCTGCAGGTCGGGGCTATTGGCAGAGGTTCTCAGCACCTTCAGCACGACCCCCACACGCCCGCCTGAAACACCATACAGCCGCCGCACCGCGTCTTCAGGGGCCAGATCAATTGGCAGCCCCGCCTCTTCGAGACACATGAAAGCGGCCTGCACAGCCTCATTGAAGGACTGCCGATCCTCTTCCCTGGACCAGGAGTAGGGCAAAAGACTCACTGTCTTGAGAGATCTGGCCGCAAACTGCTCATTGCCGTCGATGAGCTTTTGAAACCTGGGCAAGCCGGCCAAGATCAGCGTGACGCCGGTTTCGTCCACTATGGTCTTGAAGTGGTCTCCTGCTGCACGTTCAGACAGGTTTGCCCCTCGTTCAGCGCAATGACTGGCCTCATCCAGGGCGATCACACGGATACCGAATTTCCGAATGAACTCTATCAGCCTGTCCCTGACAACACTTGTCCTGTCCCGCGGCCCGCTGCTGATGCCTAACGCCGACAGCATTGCACAGTAGAGATCACGGTCGTTGGGCTTCGCTGAGATACGGCCGACGGCAAAATCAGAGCTATCCAACATCATACCCGGTGCTTGCCTGACCGTCTCACACTGCTTTCGCAGGTCTGCAAGCAACTCCGTCTTACCGCATCTGGTAGGTGCCAAGAGGGGGATAATGGATCCGGGATTTCGGTCGGCGATGGTCAGCAAGGAAGCCAACTCATCGTAGGTTTCCTGGTAAGCGCGATGGCGGATAGTGATGTTATCAAGAGCGTCAGAATACGCGCCTGCAGTGTTATAGGGCATCTTTTCGTTCGACCTTTGGGAGTTTTCTAGCGGATGGGACTTCTAGTGGCTTGGGTTTGCCCGTTGATCGCACTTGACCATTGAGCGAAGGATCTTCTTGGGAGCGCTCAAGCATTTGCTGGATCCTGCGGCTGCCAATTTCCTTGGCGCGGGCGCGTTTCATTTTGGTGCCCTGGGACTGCTTTTCCGCCTGCCTAGCCAGAATGTCCGCAAAGATTTCTTCCCTGGTTCGCTGCGGTCCGCCGTGCGCACTGAGTGCGGATCTGCTTTCCTTGATAACAGAGTATGGAATGCCCTTGAGACCAGGCACTTTATTGTATGCCTTGATACATTGACCTGTCTGAGGATCCCGAACGCGGATGCTGTCGGCATCCAGTGGATTAAATCTGATCTCAAGTTTCTTACCAAACCCAATGCGCCTGAGAAGTTCACCCAGCTCATTGGAGAAATACTGCATGCGCTCATGTTCAATGCCGTATTTCCAGCCGCCGCGCACTTCCTTGCGTACCCAAAAGAACTCGGTTAGCTCATCGTCTGTAGGCGGGTCCGGGATCAAATGCTCCTTGGCAAGCCTCTCCATTGCTTCCGTCGGCGTCTCTTCGATCTTGAAGACATTGTTTATCCGGCGGCGCGGCGTGCGCCCATACTCGTCAAAGCGCCACTTTTGGACGGCTGCGTTGAGCTCATCAAACGTTAAGCAGGCTTCTCTTTCAGCCTTAAGCGTGCGTTTTTGAGCGGGCAGCAGCTGGCTTTTTGTGGCACCAGACAGGGTCGTGACCATTAAACTGAGAGCCTTGAAGAAGGCCTCGATAAAGGGCTTTGCCTGCGGGTTTCCCGGCTCCGCCCAATATGCTTCAAAGCGAGCTGCCCGGATAATTGTATCCAGGATGTCTCCTGAGTTTTCGGGCCCCTGGTCGAACACCGCCAGCTTGAAACGAGCCGCCACATTCAAGCGGTTTACAATACCATACTTCTCAAAGTCCTCGTCGTCGAAGGGCGTCATGGCCTCCTGGAGAGCAAGGGCTACCGTCTCACTGTTGGGAGGATGAAGAGTAATAATGAGCGCCAGGATCCAACCTGTGGCGCAATCAATGGCGGCCGTTGCGTACGGCCGGCCTATCGTTTCGCGTTTGTCATTTACAACGAAAGCATCGACTTGCGTTGAGTCGATCTCTACACGGTCAAATGGGGCCTTGATGTCATAGAACTTAGCCGCAAGTTTACGATGCGTTTTATAGTACTTGCTGCCAATCCGCCTCTTTACCACGTCATCATGGGGTATATTTTTAACAATCGATTCAACGATTTTCCTGCCATGATTTCCAGGTTTCTGGCCGTATTCATCACACAAAACACGATACTGCTCGACAGCCTTGTTCCACAGATCACTTATTCTCATACGGTCATGTGGGAGGTAGTGTTGCTCGATCAGGTCCTCCACAATTTCCCGGAATAAGGCGTCGCACCTATCAGTCCTGTTCCCTGAGCGGTGCGTCCTGGGCAGCAACCCGTGCGGACCCTTTTTCACGTAGGCATTGACCCAGTTTCGAATGGCGCTTTCCTTAGGGAACGGCTTGCGGCGTTGCGTGAATTCATCGTGCGCATTGATCATGGCCAAGATCAGATCCCGACGGTGCTTCCAGGGCACGCACTCTTCTCTGAGACGAAGCGCTTCTTGGGCAACTTTGAGCTTAAACCGGTACTCGAAGTTTTGCTCCAAAGTGAGAATTCTTCCGATTTCTGCCATCGGATCAGCGGTCTCACGTACCAGCCCCCTGGAAACGTGAAGCCTAAAGACTTCACCGCTAATCTGATACACATCCCCGCTCAGATCCCTGAGTTGCACAACATCCTTGTGCGGGATGGGGCCTTCGACAGTATAGTCTGCACCTTCATAGGTGATGATACGACCATCTATTTTCGATACTGGAGAGATCATAGACCTATAACCTCCAGGTGCTTCTGACATCCTCCGCAGGGCTGAAGAATTGAATCCGGCTTAAGTTCAGCCTCACCAATCTTGAAGGACAGCTCGCCTAGAAGAACAGCAATACAAATCTCACGCAGAGTGAGTCCAAGCTCGCCCTTGATATCTTGCAATCTCATACCGGCCTGCGGAATTCCAATCACCGCGGCTCTGGAACTGTCCTTTAAGCCGTGACCAACATAAGGAGCCAAAAGCCTGACGTTGCTCCAGATTGGTCCTTGTAAAAGCACCTCAGTGACCAAGATTAAAGAGATGCCGAACTGCTCCAATAATTCTGGATACTGAAGATACTCAGGCTTCTTCTTGATGTGCGCCGTATGTTTAGCGTCCAGGAAGCATTTACCGCCCATAGTCAATTTGACTTCGATATCCGGCGTATACGGCGACGGCTGGTAACTTCTGCCCCTGAAACGTTCCATAAGTTCCTTCTGAGTTCCATAAACCCTTCCGCTATTGAGGTCGATGGTGCATGGTTGTACCCGAAGGGTATCCACTCGTGGATCAATCTCTAAGCAAAGAACAAGTGTGGTCTCCATTTGGCTCTCGAGCTGAATAAGCCCAGCGAACTTTGCGCCGCTGATTTTGCTGGCTCTTTTCTGCATGCCGCGCTTGTGAACACGGCGGGCGGTCGGATCTGCGAACTGGTCTTCCTTCATGACTTTAAAATAAATTTGCCCATTCGCATCGGCAATGGAAGCACTGCGAATGAGCGGAAAGGCGCCGATCAATAATGAAGGAGCGAGCGGAGTTTCAGGAACTCGCCAATACCGATAACTGGATCATTCTGGGGGATTGGCTGAATTCCCTGGTCGAAAACCCTTTAAAATATGGGTTTTCTTACTCGGAAGAAGCTCTTCAGGCTGTTGCTGATATTCGAGGAACGAAGGCTGCCAGCCTACGGAATCCCATAATGGCTGCGACCTGGCTACAAGAAAACTACCCAACAATTCATAGAACTAAGCCTCAATGGCTGGGTATGATGCAGGTATTAATGTTGGCCCGCATTACCTCTTACAGCCAGGAGGCGGCGGAAAAAGTAGCCCCCAAAATATTCTCCGGGGAGATGTCGCAGTCTGAAGTAAAAAATGTACTTCAGACTGTTCGAACACATAAAGCCGACCTAGGTTCGCCCATTAATCTCGGCAGACATAATGCCCAACTGCGAAGCCAGTTGTTTGAGAGATCTGTGAAACGTTTCCTCAAGACCCACTCAGACCAGCTATTCAGAAAGACTGGCCTCTCAGTTCGAGGAGGCCGAACACTCGAGCCCTTATCTACCGACCTTCTTGTCTACGAAGGGCACAATGTAATTTGCGCCATAGAGATAAGGGGGCCACGCCTTCGGGTCGACCCTGCATACATGATAGACCAGTTAGCCCGGCTGGCCTTGCTGCTCAGAAAGGTCCCTGAAGTGCTTTACGTTGTTCCAGAGGGATCTGAGTACGACTTGGCCCAATTGGAGCAAACTAGAGCAAGGCTGGAGATCGATGGTGTCAAGTTTGCGTCGCTGCCTGTAAGAGAGCAACTGAAGGTCTCAGATCTGAAGTTCGCAAAATAAAGCCGAGCGCTCGTTGCGGCACTTGAACTGGATCCGGTACAATTCAGCCGAACGGCGTCACGGGAACCGCTTCAGAAGCAAAGACGCCCGTAAGGGCCTGAGCCTTGTGAAGCCCGTTTGGACTAGTTGCCTCTTGGGAACGCCACTAATGTTGGGCTGTCCGGCAGCTCACTGAATTTTACAGTCGGCCATTGTATGGCCGTTCATGAACATCACCAGCCATTTGGGCTGCTACGCGGTAACAGCCAGCTTGCTCATAGATGCCACTCGTGCTTGACTACAGGCACAGGGCGCCTCCGCCGCCCCGAACCTAAGGCCAGGAACCAATCGAAGGGCATTTGCCTGCGGATGAACAAATTCGAACCTAGCACTGTATCTCGGTGCGAGGGCTCTCCTGGCAGCTCCGCACCATTGGAGATTCACTCATGGTTCACCTCGTCTCGCCCACAGGAACAGCCCTCGACGTCTTGAAGAAAGCCGCGCGCCAACGTCAAAACGACAGAAAGCTGCCATTCACCAGGGCACTCGACCAAATCGCCCAAGAAGAGTTTTGCCGAATGCGGCGGAAGAAACTTGTCCCTCATAGCGGCTATGGCGGGCCTTTCGAGGAAGAGCTTCTAGAGCAAGCTTCGTGGCGTGACCTCGTAGCCCTGTCCTGGAGTTTTGATCCGGCGAAGCGGATTTTAACCTCCCCAGTCCCACGGAAAGAAGTTGGAGTACTAGAACGTCGCTGTCTTTCTCATATCCTCGACTGGAGCAAGATCGAACCCGACCCAAACCTCTTTGGAAAACCCCAAATCAGACACAAAAAATGGAGTGATGATACTCTTCACGTTTGGATCAGTGTCGAAAGACGCGGCGTATGTGACTATCCAACGCGGGTCTATTTCGTTGGGCACGAGGAAATGGAGACCGTACCAGTTGCCCACGCAACTGACATACCAGGCAGCTTCGAAACTCTGGAAGACAACCTCGCGGCCGCTATGAAACTGGAATGGAGTCTTCATCAGGCTCTGAGAGATGCAAAGTCTTCCGGATACCAGATTGACCCACGGGCCAAGTTTGAATTGCAAGCAAGTGAGATGCGGAACAGCAGCACCCAGCTACTTTGCATACTCGGCCCTGCAGATGGCGTTCCGGGCGGCTTTGGGGCTTGGTTTTCGCATCTCCCTTACTTTGACAGCCCGCCAATGGTGCATTTAGCAAGTTTCGGTCATGACCACTCTTTCGGCGAACTAAGTTTGGAATCCTTAACACTGCAAGCATGGAATGGAATTGTGGCAAGCTGCTCGACCTCCGAGCACAGGCAGGCCATCAAGGCTAACAGGGAATACTATGACGTCGCGATACCGCTTACTCCAACCGATGTTGCTTCAGTCCGGGCTGCTATTTTTCATCCCACGCAACGGGGTCCAGCGTTTATTCATGAAGAAGTTCCCTGGATGCTTGCCAGACCGAAAAAAGGAAAGATCAGGCATGTCTCCGAAATCCTTGATGGTACGAGGCGTGGCATTGCTGCTCCCCTGATGGCATCTTCGTAGCCGATGAGGAACAGCCTCAAGAACCATATTGGGAGCCTAGCTGACTTTTAGCTATGGGCGCCTAACTCTGCCAAGAGGCCTCAGCTCGTAATATTTGGACAGCCAAGGCCTCCGTCTAAGGCTCCTCGCCCTAGAAGAGCACCGTGTGATTTGAAACTTTAGCCCACCCAGGGCAATTCAACCGCCACCTTGAACGTTCTAAAAGCGAAACTTGACCACCGCTTCCCGAGAAACTCAGACGTTACTGAGCATAGAATTACTCCTGACCCAAAAATTAATGCCAGGTCTCCGGTGAAGGGCTTTACGCCACGCTTTATGGTGTCGAGTCGCCGCTTCATTTCACCTCAAGTTAGATTTTCTTCCCGCAAGTTCAGATACCTACGAGTTTCTATGTGAAATTGGTTCGAACCATCACATAGGCTTGCCAGAGTACTGATTTTCTGATTTTACCGTGTGAAACTAAAGAAGGTGAACCATGGCAATTGATATTACCACCCTCAACGTTTCTGAACTCGAAGCGCTTTCTAAAGAAATCGAGACTCGCAAGATCCAGGTCGCTGAAGAAGCCAAACAGAACGCTTATAATGAGATGCTTGCCATTGCTGCAAAGCACGGCGTTAGCTTTGAAGAAGTCGTCGCTCTGCACAGTGGCAAAGGCCGTAGGTCGGGTTTGAAAGCAGCCGCGAAATACGCCAACCCCAATGACCCCTCGCAGACTTGGAGCGGACGTGGTCGCAAACCTGGCTGGGTTCATGAAGCCTTGGAAGCTGGCAAGTCTCTCAAGGACATCGAAATCTGAAGAGATAGATGACGGAAGGGTCAGTCTGCTTATTGATCTGTTTCAAAGCTTCTGAGCACAGGCGGCCTACTGAGATGCTGACCCCCGAATAGACCGTTCAGCCCCTGCCTAATGAACTTACGGAATGCCCTTATCTGTTGCGCAGCCTGCGTGTGACCCGCCCAAACCAGGCCTAGGCGGCCGACATCACCTGCCTGCCGATGCGCAAGAAGTTCTTGCATTTGGTGGCGGTCATTGACTAGCACACGCGCAAGGTGCCGGCCTGACACATCTCGAATACCTTGAAAGCCGGCTTCTGCATCGCGGCGGGGAACGAGGCAATCCACCGCTTCGGCCGGCCCGACATCATGAACACCGATCAGGGCTTGCAATTCACTTCCGTCGCCTGGACACACCGGTTGCGCCGAACTGATGTGCACATCACGATGGACAGAAAAGGCCGGTTCCTTGGTGACACCTTCGTGTAAGGGCTAAGGCGGTCGCTGATATACGAATGCGCCTACCTGCACGCTTGGGAAACCGGATCGGAGGCAAGGGCAAGCGTTGGAAAGTGGGCGGAGTTCTACAATCGGACGCACTTACATTCCGACCTTGGCGACAGACCGCCAACCGTGGTCCGTTGGCTGAGAAAAGACGAACCCCAACCCGGTCACTAGGGGCAAAGAATAGCTTAGCTTACGCCGGAAACTGACCACGATTAGGGAGCTGCTCAATAATCGCTGCCACATTCACCCCCGTAACAATTTTTACAACGCCCTGAAGGATCCAGTGTGCTTACTTGTTTTCTTGCGCAGACATTGTATTCCCACCTAACGCTGAAGCGCTGGTCCAAAGCCGTTGACGATTACTGCACACTTCCGGAAAGCCACCTATATTCTCACTTTAAGTGAGAAATGGCCGCACCAGAATTTGGGCACATCACTTCTCGTGGCATGTCGAGTTCCACTCCCAATTCTATCTTTGGAAAAGGTAGTTTAAAGGTCTGGGCTTCAAAAGAATTGACGAAATTACTGCAGTCATGTAACTTTTACGAGAGATTCTCTACTGCTTGCAGTTCATGGTTGACCTTGATGTGTCAGGCATTTGGGTCACGCGATAGATCGACAGGTAGGTCTACACCGCCTTCAACGGTCTTCGCGCTGATGCGAGATACGACAAGATGACAGAGGTCACCGCTCCAAGCTCTGAAAATAACCCATTGAGAGTTCTAGCGTGGCCTCCAGCATATACCTTAGTTGGGGCAATTCTCGAATGAGAAGAGATCTAATAAGTTTTCTTGCTCTCTCACTTCTTCCATGCTGTGCCGTAACGCGTGAAAATCCAGATGGGTCAATGACCGTGAGGGGCTTTGTAAGTATGACTATTGAACGCTCTGAAACCAGTAAGGATACGTGCCGATCTTTGGCAGTTGGCGTCAACACCATTGGAGTGTCTGTTTTCAAATCTCCGGAAACTATGTCTGCAAATATCGGGTATCAATCCATGAAGCACGTCCGGGTCAAAGATGATTGCATCATTATTGGCGACCCGCTGAGTTAAGGAAAAATGGCATGAAAAGTTTCATTTTTGTCGCTTCCGCCTTGCCCTTACTTTTTGCTTGCGGAAACAGTGAACGCCTTACGCTTACCACTTCAACGGAGATCGCTGTCAGCGCTGATCCTGCCATTGGTCAGGTTAATGTCGGATTTGATCGAACTGAAATGGTCGTAACTCCAAACAACCCGGACACCGGCGCTGTGCCGTCTGTAGTGGCGAGCCTTAGTACCAACGCCAACCCGTTCAATCCGAAAGTGCACCAGGTGTTTGCCACGGGTACAGCCGCAGACATTGTGGCAGGAGACACAGTCACAGCCAAATCCGCAGGAAATCTACCAGCAAGAGATAAACGTACTGTTTTGGTATTCGGCACGTCCACAAATGTCGGGCTGAATGCTTCTGTTGAGGGGCAAGGACTACCCAATGTTGTTTTCGGATATAAGAGACGGGAATCTGCAACCATACCGCTCTCTCCAGAGGAAATCGCAGTAGGGACGACATCATCTGTCCTAGCGGCAGTTTCAGTTGATGGGGATGCGAGGCAAGTCGACAGCACTAGGCTTACAGTGAGTCAATTTATGGCCACCGGACGCTCTGCGGAGCTCTTAGCTGGTAGTGACTGTGTTCAGGCAAACTTTGAAGTTGAAGCTGGCGTAGCAACAGCTGCCCGGTTGCGCTCCAACTCCGCTGAAAATCAGATTTCTGACAATAAAACACTGGGGCAACGTGTGGCGGATTGCGTTGCTAGAAAACAAACCCAGTGAGAAATAGCAACGAAATCACACGCACCTCTCTTTCGTTTCACTAGTGCCACCTAGAGCTATGCGCTTTGTTTGGAGGAAAATACAAATGCAAAGGGCCATCCTTACCACCAATCGCCTTGTTGACAATGAGAGCAAACGCCGAGCTCACAGCATTAACGATGAGACCGCACCAAGGCGTAACTCCGCCTCAAAAAAGAAACGAGTTCAGGAAATTCATGATGTTATTGATTATCTCGATGTAGAAGAAGCTAGGCGCTACCTCCCTGCAGGGGGGAAAACTTATTGCAACATTTATGCGCATGACTTCGCCCACTTGTGCGGCGTATATATCCCACGTGTATGGTGGGACAAAGATGCGCTTCAAGACATATCAAGCGGAAAGACCGTAAGCGAAAAGTACGGAAAAACAGTATACGAGCAAAACGCAAATAGTTTGCACGATTGGTTTGAAGACTACGGGTCAGATTTCAATTGGAAGAAAGAAAAACAAATAATGGACCTGCAAGCGCGAGCGGATAGAGGATCCGTTTGCATCATTGTCGCACGACGGAAGAACAGAAAACGGTCTGGCCATATCTCAGCAGTGGCCCCCCGAAGCGAAGACTATGCATCTAATAAATGGCCTGTTGAAAGTCAGGCCGGCAGCATTAATTACCAGTACCACATCAAGAGAAACGCATGGTGGGCAAAATCAAAATTCGATTCATTCTCATTCTGGCACCATGACTAAAAGTACTGAAAACAGGCAGAGCAGGAGGAGAGCTCCTTAATATCCGAATCTTCTAAAGATCTTCCCACCTTCACTTTTTATCAAATTACGAAATACTCGACAAGCTTGAGGTGTATAAAAATTTTTGGTCGAGCCGGATCGGAAGTGGAAGAAAAGAACCATATCCGTTCGCGTGATGCAAAACTTTTGCACTAAAAAGACCACTCACAGAAACCCTTAATATTACCCAATCAATTCGCCCGCCCATTCAGCCGCTTGGTGTTATAATTTCGATGCCAAGGCTCCTCTCTTTCCCCTTGGCGGGATCAACCAATTTCTTCGGGTAGACTCCGGGCGAGTTCGTCAGGAACTCCTCTCTGAGGAACGCTTCCTGAATAATCAGGTGCTTCAGTGGCATCAAGCCATTATCCGATTATTTTTGCCCACTTGAGTGGCGTTACAACTGTGTCAAGGGAACATCTCACAAAGTGTTTAGGGGTGTTCGAAAAGCTGTCGTTGGAGATGCATTTCCCTATAGCGTCACTGAAACAGGAGTGCGCCGGGCCGGATGCTCACGATCAATGTAAAGGCGCTCGAACTCATTTTTAATCCTGTCAAAGCCAGATCCCAAAACCCTAGCAATTAAAATTTCGAGTTCACCATCTTGCAAACTGGTGCAGCAACGCAAACCAAACTGGAAACAAGGTTCGGGATAGTAACCGCAGCCTGGAAAATTGACATCTCGCCCATAGAATTTCTAATCAAAGCGTATTGCTGTCCGATGGAATTCCGTCAGTTGCTTTGTAGAAAGGCCTTCTAAATCGTGTGAACTGATTCTAGCAGAAGCACAAAGTTAACTATGTGACCTACTGCTTCCAGCACCTCGGGAATGCTGAACTGGCTTTCCGTTAGCACTTAAACCGTGGACGAGAGCAATGTGTGCCATTGCTAGCCCCCCTTTCGACCGGAAAACTTATAAAACTACTCCCTGTTTCAAAGTCACCTCACTCGACAGCTCGCTCGTCTTGCGACATAATTACAAAGAAGAATCCCGGGGGACGTTGAATGCACTACGTTGATGATGATCCAATTCACGCAATCAAGTCGACGTCAGATGTCCACTTGATGCATAGAATATTCAACGCCTCAAATCTGTCTCGACGGGTTTTCTCTGAGGTTCACTACTACCACGCGGACCCAGACCTGACGATTGGCATGGGCCACTGGATCCGGAGTAATATTTCCAAACTTTTTTCCGAGTTTAGAAGCAACCACGAAGCCTGGAGATTTCTCATAAACCGCTGGTCTACTGAAATGACAGTGCAACATTGGCAACAAATCCAAACGGAGACTGGCGAACAAGGTAAAACCCCGTCCTCGCTGGAAAGAGCCCTTATGAGGGTTCTTTGCATTGATAGTCCGATCCCAAGCTGCGTGGAGAACACTCTTGAACCGTGGGCGGACAGTGTGGGAACGAAGTTCAACGACAAAGGCCACTGGTTCGCCGCAGGCTGGAAATCTGTCTCTCGAGCTGAACCTTTGGCAAAGGTTCAGACTAAATATTGGAGGGACTCAGTGCTGTTACGCGGAGCTGAGGCGGCAAAAGCCCGAGATTTATCCACGCGTGGTGGAGTTGCGTGCGTGATTTCTGCGAAGAGTAGCGGATTGGGTGCTACCATGTTCCGGCCTAGTGATAAAAGTGCGAGCGCATCAGGTGATGGCGTTTCTAGGCGATGGTCACTCACAACTGTTCCTGACGATGCCAAACCTGAACCTGCTTTCGGTTTGAACACTGAAATGATACTGCAGGATTGGAGGTCTTTGGTCGCTTGGCAATTCTATACAATAAAAAAGCGCCGAGTCCGAAGTCGAATGATCGCAATATGGGAAGAATTTTTCTCCCAAACGTGGGGCAAATTGGAAAACCCAGGATCTGTTTCAGATTCCACCCGAGCGCGGAAACACACTGGAGTGTTAATGGATAGAACTGCCTTTAATTTTTCTGTGATGTTCTCTTAGGCTTAAGACCCATTGTTTTCCTTCTTACCGCGTGTTTCACAGCCCAAAAAGAGGTAAACATGTCAGATCACTTCTGGCCTACGGAAGTGTAGGTAGCATGCCTAGTGCCCGACTTCCCGCAGTCCCACGGCAAGCCGCGTGTTGGTGACCGTCGCATGCTGGGTGGGATTATCTTCATCAATCGTAGTGGATTGCGATGGCACAATGCTCGGCTGAATACGATCTCCACAAGACAATGACCCCTCGCAGACTTGGTGCGGACGCGGTCGCAAAGCTGCCTGAGTTCATGAAGCCTTGAAAGCTGGCAAGTCCCTGGAGGACATCGAAATCTGAAGAGATAGATGACAGAAAGGTCTGTCTGTTTATTGACCCGCCTCAAATCTTCTGAGCACAGGCGGCCTGCTATCAGTTTCTTGGAGTTTACGAGCGCGTTGAAGGCTTTTCAAAGATGATCGAAATGCATGCGCTGCGGGATGCCGGTGCCCGGCGCCTGATGCGTATGCCTAGCATCGGCCCGATCACCGCCTCCGCCATCGTAGCGACTATCGGTGACGCGAAGCAATTCCGGACCGGTCGCGATCTTGCAGCCTGGCTAGGCCTGGGCCCGCTCAACAAGTCCAGCGGCGGCAATGGCAATGGCCCTCCAAAGTCGTTTAGCCGATAGGAACCTTGCTTGCGGAATCCATCAAGGCCAGTAGCCCACAACGCAGGCTGCGCGAACAGGCCGGACACACGACGGTACTGACGGTCCGCCGCGATCTCCGCAGAAAGCGCTTGCAATGCAGGAGCCACCCACACAGGTTTTGATCGCCCGCTAAGACCTCGCAGGCACAGCACGTCTTTCCCGACGCTAAGCGGCCATTGCAAGGTCCCGTGGAGAAAGGCGGAAGCGGCGGGACATTCCCAACGTTCCCCCTATCACTGTGAGCAACTGTAAGTTCCTCACTGCGGACGTCCGCGCGACGTGTCGGAAACCGAGTACGGGAGCAACATCGAACGAGACTACCTTCGATATCGTCAAAGCTCCGTTTCCGGAAACACTCATCAGTTTCTGGAAACACTCAGCAGTCTGATTGCAGCAACTTCCGAACCACGTCCTTGAAGTTAGCCTCAAACTCGCCTCTTTGCTCCTCATTCTTGATAACAGAGGAAACTGACAGCATCCTCGGACAATCTGGCTCAAAATATGCCTCTCGAATAGGCCTCAGCTTTTGATCAGGTATCTTGCCCCGGTTCGTGTCCGGGTAGAATCGGTATCCAGGAGATCCGTCAACTTTCACAACGTCCTGCGAACTAGCTCCAACGAATGCTTTGGAAAAAAAGACAACTTTCGCTCCAGTCGGTATCAGTGAATTGAGAAATTCGGCGTTGTCCCAATACCGCTCATACCAACCTACTTCATCTTCAGCTCCCTCTTGGAAGCATGAATAGTGCAATACCAGAATTGAAGGTTCTGAATTACCTGAAGGCCAAATGTAATCTAAATATGGATCGCGCCAATCTTCCGGTAATACCCTAGAAAACCTCACTCTGGATGAAATTGAACCGGAAAGGTCGCTCAGATATTCCTGCATTAGTGCATACTCGTGGTCCGCATAAAAGTCCGTACTGCATTGAACCAACACGATATCTCCCGGCCTCTCAGCTTCTAGTTCTTGGCCAAGGTCAGGAAAAGCATCCAAGTACCAACTGATCAGCAACGATTGACCCAGCCAACCATCTGCAGGCTTGACAATATCGTTGTGCGCTCCCCACAACGGATTAGTGCGATTACAAAGAACCAGTGCATCACGTTCTTCTACCACAATTTTTCCGAAACCTAACGCCTCAGTCGGAAGTGTTTCATACGCACAATAGCTCTTAATAGTTTCCAGATATCCACTTGCCCTCCAACCTTGCCGCAAATTGCGCAGGAAAGAACTTGATACCGCCTCGGGCTCGCCTTCGTCATTGAGTCTGTATTGAAGTTGAAATTCGCGCCTTAAGTCATTAAGTGATTGGCTGCTTGATAGTATCGATAGCCAGTTTGCAAGCTGACTTCCGCCGGTTGGGGTGGCGAAAGTAAAAAGGGCCTTGGTGCGTTGCGCCAGTTCCTCGTCCTCAAGCAATGCTTGTCTGACGATTAGCCCACCCATACTGTGAGCGACGAACAAAACGTCTTGGTATCTATCGGCACCGTTCCCGTCTTTGCTCAGAGCCTTGTTTTCTCGAATCTCACCCGCAAATCCCGAAGCCAACTCAGTGATATTGGGGCTTTGCCCCCACTTCGTCGAAAAGTAGTCTGACACGAAGATGTCGGCATCCTTAAACAAACCGTCGCTTGCAATGAGTTCAGGCCAAGTGACCTGCTGCCCTTCGATGACGCCGCCCCAAGTCTCCTTGCCGCTTCCGTCAATTCCGTGAACGAAGACGATTAGCTTTGACGAAGAGGCATCTAACCTGACCCAGCAGCTCTCCACATAACTGTTGTCAATGCACCTTTCTGTAAAGGCGGCAGCTGAAGTGGGAAGAAAAGCAGTGCCTAATGCAAACTGAACGATAACACCAATTATCACTTTAAGCTTGAGCGACATCTTTTACACCTACAAACTGCTGAAGAACTCAAGATATGCTCCATGGTAGCCACGCGCTCGCAACAACGCAACGAGCGTGAAAGGGGCTCCTCTCGCTCACTTGCGTCGTTGGACACCAAGGACCGCTTCATCGGCATTCTATCAGTTCGTGCAGAACGCAAAATCTGACAAAGTGGGCTCGATCCGGTCGCCCGCCGCGGAGAGCGCAGACAGGCGCTCTGAGCCCACAGCTGCCGTCGGCCGCCAAGCTCTCCCTCGCATGTGCAGAGCACCGTAAACGGCGCTAAGCGGGCATTTCATTTCTTTACATCGAACGGAACAGAGGATCTTCGGTATGGAGGTGCCAGGGGTGGCTGAGCGCATCGTACAAGACGCTGAAAAGTCATTGGCTATACAGACGTTAACCCCGAAGTCACTTCCTTCGTCCAGCTTTCCGTTTCTTTGCCGCCTGCTTCCGCCTCTGCTTTCGATTGGGCATCGCCATTCTTGGGGTGTCAGGGCGTTCAAAAATTATCTGTGTCAGCTCAGGGTATTCATCATCATCCACAGGCCGCATCTTCAGAGGTTGTTGTAGAACCCCGAGTTCCTTGCAGTTTTCTCTTATCTGCTGGCGTTCCTCGTCGCTCCAATCACACTGTTCAGCATAGACCAAATCTTCAGATACACCGCGGCCTTGTTTTGGTGGTTCACGGGATATCCCCACGATCCGCTTCAAATGCGGGTACTTTTCCAGGACACCGTGAGCGTAATTCATCGCCCGTTCTGTACGCTTCCTTCGATATTGTTCAT
Source organism: Leisingera sp. ANG-M7 (assembly GCF_000813965.1). Classification (GTDB taxonomy): domain Bacteria; phylum Pseudomonadota; class Alphaproteobacteria; order Rhodobacterales; family Rhodobacteraceae; genus Leisingera. Next base: position 17,959 of record NZ_JWLI01000012.1, read on the forward strand.
AACCACCTTTTTCTTCCATCCAGTCCTGATACTTGAACGTCATGATGAAGAAAGCGGTTTCGTTGTCCCTAGCGCCAGCCGGAGACATCATCATGCGGAAGAAGGGGTTATGGGTAATCCCTCGCTCCAAGGCTCCCATGATGGCTTCGCCGTGGCTTCGCCTCCTGAAGCGCATTTCCAGTGCCATGTATCGGACGCCGATCTCGTTCCTACTCAACTCGAACTTATGATCGTCAAGGGTGATGGAGGTGCCATTGAGCATATGGTCCGTGAACAAGGTAATGAACTCGTCCCAGACGTAGGAGATTTTGTCCGCCTCCTTTTTTGCGAGGTACTGCGGATCAGAAATCCAGTTTCTGTAGTGGTCATGAGAAATCGTTATTGGAGCAGAGGCGTCATCAACAACAAAATCGTGGTCTCCTTCCTTGTTAATCCGGATGGCATAGTACGCAAGCAGGTTTTCTTCGCCATGAGCGCGTAGAAGTCGCCCGGATCGAACAAACTCTTCCTTCTTTTCAAGGTAATCCGTGAAGTCCCGAACCGTATCCAGTTCCTGCATAACGATATCAAGAGACACGTCATCGAGAACATGAACGAAGGATCCATCTGGGCTTGCATCACCAATAGCAAATGGAGTTGCAGTGCTTGGATCCTTTGGCCAGTTCATGTTTCCTTTCAAACTGGGCTGGATCATCAAACTGCCGGAGTGGCCCTCGAAGTGCTTTTTGCATTGATCGGATGCACCACGTGCAACGATCACATGGTGGAACTTGCGCTTCTCCGGCTCAGGGAGGTCAATCGGGAAGGGATTTTCGCAGTTCCGGTCCAGAAAGATGCGGTTGGGATGTTCTTCGATCCACCTCTCTGCACCTTTGGCCTGTTTGGCTGCAGCCATCACCGCACGCTTGACCCATCGCCCCCAGGCGACAGTCAATTCGCCAGATGGCCACTCAATGTTTTTTTCTGAAAAAATGATGATGTGATCGCCACAGACCACGAGCAAGTCGCAGAGTTCTTTGCCATCACCTCGTCCATTTCCGCCAGTTTTTTGGTCTCTGTACGGGCTTGGATAGGACCAGAGGTTCAGGAATGACTTTTCTGCGAGGATCGCCAAGTACCTTTCGCTTTCAGTGACGCCGACCTCTTTTAATACAGGTGGGCGAAGTTGTTCAGGGCGATCATCTATTACAGAGGGTTTTTTCATTTTCTAAAGCGCCTACAATTGGCGTCATTCTTTACTTAAGGGTGTGGAATTGAGCTATTAACAGGTTCCAAAGGATAGGCGGCGAACAGCATCGCCGAAAGGCCAAATACGCCTGCTTCGGATTGAAGAGCATCTGTTGGGCCGGTTTGGAACCATAGGCAGCAAGGGACCGTGCACTAAACTTCGCAAAAACTGCTTCTGGGCATAGCAAACACAGGTTGATGCTCAGTCTGCGCCAGCTGCGAAGGTCCGCAAGGTCCCGCACAGCTGCCATGCGCCCCTTTGTTGGACGTAACTCATGAGCGCCGTTCAAATTTTCTGGGCTCCGGTAACCCTGATGAAGTCCATTTCCTGGACTTCTTCTGGAGACATTGTCGTCAAATCAACCGGAAGTGAGACTAAGTTCGACTCGATTACTCTGCGTATACCGTGCCTATTCTCCTGTATCGGTGAAACCACCAAGATATCAATATCCGAAACCGGCAGATGTGCTTTGGCTGCTGACCCGAACAGATACCAATCTGCTCCGTGCCCGGCGTCCGCGCACTCTGACATTACGTCACGGATTTTGCGAATTGCCTGATCTAAATTGGTCACTTTACCCGCCTTTGCCGAGAAACTTCATCAATTCTCGCAGCCACAGCACTCTTACCCCCAACGCTTCAGCCGCACCGTAGGCGTCTTGCGTGATCCCTCCGTTCGGGTTGTTCTTCAACGCAATCTGGAAACCTCCGTGCCTATCCCAAGCGCTTCTCAATTCATCAGCGGTGATGTCATAGGCTTGTACCACCGCGACTATAATGGATTTCCCGTTATCCAGCCGTAACTCAATGAGTTTGTCTGTGATGAAACGAAATCCAGATACTCTTGAATGCTGGCGAAGAGCACGCGCTGTAAAGTAAACTTCACGATCTTCGTGTGTCGATGGATCGTCATCGTAACTACAAGCCGACATCAATGCGCCTAACCGTCCCCAGGCCACGCCGTTAGCTTCGCAAATATCGATGGCTGCCCCATCCCAAAATCCTGCCTTTGGCACTTTGCAAATAAACGCTGCGCCCGCTTTGATTAGTTCCTTGACATCTTTGGGGGAAACTTCTTTCGTTTCTAGCACTCCGGCGGCAAATGAAGGCTTCGTTTTTCGAGTGATCGTTACCAGGCGGTCGCTTACCCACGTAAGATCCGCAACCTCATCGATCTTCCGAAGGTTGCCATCAACAAATTCATTGGGCATTTCTACGCTCCTTCCTCGCAGGCGATAGTATTCATTTTCTGAGGGAATCGAATATTGATTTCGCCCCCTCCGTCCAAATGCCTTGAAATCAAACCATTGATATGCATCCTAAACTGTTCCACAATTGCTTTTTCATCTTCGTCGAGAAGAGCGGAATTCGCGTCTAGCAGAAGTAATATTCTGTTGCTGTTCGGGATAAGGGACACCCTAACTTTGGACTTCCAGGAAATCGCTTCAGGAGCTTCGGGGTTAAACTGGTATTCCGCGTCTGGACCAAAAGCTTGATGAATAGCCCGGTTTTCGCGTAACAACGGATCAATTGCTCCGCGCAGTTCTTGACGAGTTTTGAAAACCTGTAGGCCGAAGAGACCGGAAAGTCTCTCAATGTGTTCCCGTTTCCACGCTGTCACAAGATCATTGGTATAGGTTTCTGGCTCCTTGTCTATCAGGGTGTGACAGTTCGCACAGAGCAAGATCAAATTGCTGTAAGAGGCCCTGTCCTCCTCAGATAGCTCGCCATTTGATCTAGGCCCGCCATCGTTAGCTGCAAAGATATGAGCCATTTCGGCAAAATGATTATGGTTCGCTGACCCATCGGGAAACAGAGGGGCGTTGCATCCTGGGTTTTGGCAGAAGCCTCCGGAGTCAGCGAACAGCCTGATACGTGTATTTGAGCTAGGATTCGTCCGTCCCATTCTGCAGGCCATCACGGATTCCTTTGAGTTGTTATTCCGTAAGGAAATGTCTTATTGGGCCGCCTACGTTCATCCAGTCACGAGGTTCGATCCTTTGATTTCCGCCCATAGCAGCCACAATCTCAGTGAGTTGGCGTAGTGATCTAGCTTTGTAAGCCTGGCTATAACTATATGGGGCTTATAGTGAATTTTTTGAACCCCACCTTGCCAAAATGATAACATGTGACACGTCCGCAGCTCTCTCAAAGGTTGAGCGCGTAAGTGTAGGCAGTACAACGCTGATCGTGCAAGTAAGATCGAAAAAGTTGAAGCATTCGCAGGAAGCGGCAAACAGGTCCGCTCCTTTCGCAAAGTTGCCACTCCTTACCGTTCACGCTGCGCATGCAGCGAATGTCTGTAAGGTCCCGCTCAGCAATCTTTAAGTAAACGGGCCCCGAACGCTCGTGTTGCTACTCTGATCCCCTGGTGGGCTTGCTAAGGTTTGCTTGGCAACCGACCACCGCCAGGTGCTCCGAGAAGGCGCCAAACAGTCGTGGTACGGCGGGAAGCTCCATCTCAGCCCTATAAGGAGTTCTGAGCGCCCTATAGGGCCTGCATTGCGCCTGGAACCATTAAACCCACCGACAACCCACAGTTCGCCCCGCTAATGGCGAGTACAGCAGCCGGAACAGAAATCACGAAAAGTCAGTAGAGCAAGAAACCCAGCTATCAACTCAAGCGAGAGATTTTCACAGCCTTCAGCCTCCACTTCTCCTCTAGCGTGTGCGAGAAACAAAACTATGGGCAATTTGCGCAAAAGTATGGGTCTAAAACACGCTTTTGGGCGATCCTACAAGTTTTTAGAAATCCAGGTTTTCGACGCTGAGAGCGTTCTTCTGGATAAACTCCCGGCGAGGTTCCACCACGTCCCCCATCAGCTTGGTGAACAGGTCGTCCGCCTCTACCATGTCGTCAATGCGCACCTGCAGCAGCGTCCGCGCATCCGGGTCCAAGGTGGTCTCCCACAGCTGGTCCGGATTCATTTCACCCAGACCTTTGTAACGCTGGAGGGTCAGACCTTTTTCACCTTCCTCCAGAATAGCTTTCAGCAAGCCTAGCGGCCCATGGATGATCTGGCTGCGGTCGCGGCGGATCAGCTGGGCAGTGGTGCCGTAGACCTCCTGCAAGCTTTGGGTGAAGCTGCCGGTCTTGCGGGCTTCGCCCGAGCGCAGCATCGGACCGTCCAAGGTACGCACTTCCTCCACCCCGCGCAGGATGCGGGCCAGGCGGATGCCGTGATCCTGGGTGATCCGGCCTTGCCAGCCGCGTTCATACTCCAGCGCGATGGCGTCCAAACGTGCAGCGACCTTGTCGGCGACACCCTGAAGGTCGGAATCCACGGCGCCGGGCACAAAGGCACCAGCAACAGCAGCCTGCTCCAGGATATGGCGCGGGTAATGGGTCGGGAAGGCATCCAGCACACGCTTGAGCTGGCGCGCCTCATCCACCACGCGGGTGAGGTCGGCGCCGGCCATTTCAGACCCGTCGCCCAGTTTCAGCACCGCGCCGTCGACGCCCTGGTTGATCAGGTAATCATCCAGCGCCGCCTGGTCCTTGAGGTAAACCTCGGACTTGCCGCGCGCCACCTTATAGAGCGGCGGCTGCGCGATATAGAGGTAGCCGCCCTCGATCAGTTCCGGCATCTGCCGGTAGAAGAAAGTGAGCAACAGGGTGCGGATGTGGGCGCCGTCGACGTCGGCGTCGGTCATGATGACGATCTTGTGGTAGCGCAGCTTTTCGATGTTGAATTCATCGCGGCCAATGCCGGTGCCCAGCGCCATCACCAGGTTGCCGATCTCCTGGGAAGACAGCATCCGGTCGAAGCGCGCGCGCTCCACGTTCAGGATCTTGCCGCGCAGGGGCAGGATTGCCTGGGTCATCCGGTCCCGCCCGGTTTGAGCGGAACCGCCGGCCGAGTCACCCTCGACCAGAAAGACTTCGGTCTTGGAAGGGTCTTTCTCGGAGCAATCCTTGAGCTTGCCCGCCAGGTAGTTCACGTCCATCGCGGTTTTGCGGCGAGTCAGCTCGCGCGCCTTGCGGGCGGCCTCGCGGGCCAGTGCGGCCTCGACGATCTTGCCGACGATCTGCTTAGCCTCGTTCGGGTTCTCCTCGAACCATTCGGCTAGTTTTTCGCCCATCAGGCTTTCGACCACCGGGCGCACCTCGGAGGAGACCAGCTTGTCCTTGGTCTGGCTGGAGAATTTCGGATCCGGCACTTTGACCGATAGAACACAGGTCAGTCCTTCACGGGCGTCGTCACCGGTGAAAGAGACCTTCTCTTTCTTGGCGATCCCAGACGTCTGCGCGTAGTTGTTGATGGTCCGGGTCAGTGCGCCCCGGAAGCCCGCCACATGGGTGCCGCCATCGCGCTGGGGAATGTTGTTGGTGAAGGGCAGCACCGTCTCGTGGTAGCTGTCATTCCACCACATGGCGATCTCGACGCCGATGTCGTCCTTCTCCCCCACGATATAGACCGGAGCCTCCATCACCGGGGTCTTGTGCCGGTCGAGGTATTTGACGAATTCCTTGACGCCACCCTCGTAGAACAGCTCCGCCGAGAGCTTCTCTGCGGGGCGCTCATCCTCCAGAATGATCCGCACGCCTGAATTCAGAAACGCCAGCTCACGAAGGCGCTTTTCCAGCGTCTCGAAAGAATACTCCAGGTTCGAGAATGTATCGGTCGAAGCCATGAAGCGGACTTCGGTGCCGGTCTGGTCGCCGCAGTCGCCGACCACTTCCAGGTGCTTGACGGTATCACCGCGTTCAAACCGCGCCACATGCTCCTTGCCGTTGCGCCAAATGCGCAGTTCCAGCCAGTCGCTGAGCGCGTTCACCACCGACACGCCCACACCATGCAGACCGCCAGAGACTTTGTAGGAGTTGCTGTCGAACTTACCACCGGCGTGCAACTGGGTCATGATCACTTCGGCTGCAGAGACGCCTTCCTCGGCGTGGATATCCACCGGAATGCCGCGGCCGTTGTCGCTGACCGAGACACTGGAATCTGCATGAATTTTCACAGTTACATGATCAGCGTGGCCTGCCAGGGCCTCGTCGATGCCATTGTCCACGACCTCGTACACCATGTGATGCAAGCCCGAGCCGTCATCCGTGTCCCCGATATACATGCCGGGGCGTTTTCGGACCGCCTCCAACCCTTTGAGAACCTTGATGGAGTCCGCACCATATTCTGCGGGGGCCTGCTCGTTTCCGGACATTCACATCTTCCTGTTTTAGCTTCGGGATTTTATACGAAACCTGACCAGGATTGTCACGCGCAAGCCCCCTTTTTTCATGAGCCTATCAGACGATTATGCGCCTAGCGTTCCAAGTTCCGCTGCGGTGCGGAGCCAGGCTTCGCGCTCCTCGCTGCTTGACCCCTGCAAAGCACCGAAATGGCAGGTCTCAACTGGGTCAATTCCCACAAAATTCAGGATCTGACGTTCCAACTGAACATGTGCAGCATTGTCGTAGAACTGCGCCATCAAGTCTGGCGGCGTGTCTGACGCAATCAGGACCCGCCCTGACTTTCCTGTCAGAAGTGGCTTGGGCAGGCCATCTGTGACAATGCGGGGATCAAAGGTGCGGCCGGGCAGCAGGATCCGGTCGAACAGCCCCTTCAATTTACCCGGCAGGCCACCCCACCACAGGGGAAAGGCAACGACCACATGGTCCGCCCATTCAAAGTCCGAAAGCACCGCTTCAATTTGGGGCTCCAGCTTCTTTGCGCCGGAGAACCCGGCCTGCCCGAAATCCGCATCAAACTCCAGCTGCGACAGCTTGTGCATGCGCACGTCGTGACCGGCGCTGTCAGCGGTAGACGCATAGCTGCCGCAAAGCGCCCCGGTGAAGGTATTGGCAGCCGGATGGCCGTTCAGAATCAGGATTTTCCGGGCAGACATTTCGCTCTCCATTAGGTAAGTTGACCATGGTCACTTTATTGAATCAAAAATGACCACGGTCAATTACAAAAATGACCGCGGTCAAAAAAATATCCGCGAGGCTGAGACATGACACGTGCACCGCAGAAACGGCGGCTGGAAACCCGGGCAAGACTGCTGGAGGTGGCAGCCGCAATCGTGCAGGAACAGGGTTACAGCGGATTGCGGGTTGAAGATGTGGTCGCCCGCGCTGGTGTGGCCAAAGGCACCCTGTTTTCACATTTCAGGGACAAGGACGGGCTGCTGGCCGTGCTGATCGGCGATGAGGTCATGCGGCTGCTGGATGGAATGGAAGCGGCCGGAGCGCCTCAGGATGCGGCTGAACTGACCGTCCGGCTGGCGCCGCACCTGGACTACGTCAGCCAGGACAGGGTGATCTTTGATCTGCTGCTGCGCTACTCCGGCACCACGGCGGCGGAGCCGGATGAGGTGGTGACCGCCGGCTTCATCCGTCAGGTCGCCTTGCTGAGCCGCTGGCTGCAGCTCCTGCAGGCCGCTGGCCGGATCCGCCGCGATCAGCCGCCGGAACTGCTGGCCGAAGGTATTCAGGCCTTCCTGAACCACGTGCTGGGCGTGTGGTTCTGCTTGGAACACGATGACGAAACACCGCCCGCCAAAGCATTGGAACCCTACTTGCTGGCTTGGCTGCAGCCCGCCCCTTAGGTGAAGGGGATCACCAGCCCGACGCAGATCAGCAGCCCGCCGGAGACCAGATTGATCCGCCGCCGGATCCGGACCGATGTCACCGCACGGCGCACCCGGTGCACCATTCCCGCCAGAGCCAGATTGCCCAGCAGCGGCACCAGAAAGGAAAGGGCCACAATTGCGGCGATGTCGGTCCAGAAGATTCCCGACAGGTCAAAGAACCCAGGCAGCACGCCCATGTAGAACAGGATCGCCTTGGGATTGCCCATGATCACCGCGATACCGGCCATGAAACCAGCCCAGAGGCCGGGACGGGTCAGGGCGCGGTTTTCCTCCACCGCGTCGCCGGCGTGGCGGATCAGCAGGTATCCCATTGCCAGGAACATCCCGCAGGCCACCCAGCGCAGCACGGCCATGATGCCCTCGATTTCCGAGACTACCCAGGACATGCCGGCAACCGCGATCAACGGCCAGAAGATGTCGCCGCACGCCACTCCCAGCGCCAGCGGCCAGGCGGCCTGAAACCCGCCGGAAACCGAGCGCGCCATCAGCGCTAGCCAGACCGGGCCGGGGGTCAGAAACAGAACAAGCAAGGCACCGGCATAAAGCGCAAGGTCCCAAGGCGTAACTGTCATTTCTGCGCCACCTCCGACACACCTTCTTTCTCAGTTACTTCCAGAACCTGCGCCCGGTCTCCCAGCTCCGCAAACTGCTCCGGGCCAGTGCCGGTCATCCAGGCTTGGGCGCCCAGTGCACAGATTTCGTCATAAAGTGCGGCGCGGCGGGCAGCATCCAGATGCGCCGCGACCTCATCCAGCAGCAGGATCGGCGGCGCGCCCTCGCGCTCAGCCAAAGCCCGTGCATTGGCCAGAATCAAGGACACCAGCAGTGCCTTCTGTTCGCCGGTAGAGCAGTCCTTAGCCGGGATACCTTTGGCCCGGTATGTTCCAATGAGATCAGTTCGGTGCGGGCCAACCAGCGTACGGCCTGCGGCCAGATCCCGAAACCGGCTTTCCTCCAGCGCCTCTTTGAAATCAGCTTCTGTGGACGGCATGCTGCCCTCCGACTGAATCAATTCCAGTTCGGCAGCGGGAAAGGCGGTTTCCGCCTCTGCCTGTGCCAATTGCAGCAGGTCAACCGCCTGTACCCGCGCAGTATGAACCCGGTGCCCGGCGGTAGCCATCCGGTCTTCCAGCACCTTGTACCAGGCAGCATCACGGATCTGCTCCTTCAGCAGCCGGTTGCGCTCGCGCATCGCCTTTTCATAGGCCAGCGAAGCCTCCGCATGACCCGGCTCGAAACTCAGCGCGATCCGGTCCAGAAACCGCCGCCGCCCCTCGGCTGCTTCAATCCACAGCCGGTCCATTGCCGGGATCAGCCAAACCACCCGGGCCACCTGCCCCAAGGCGATCTGGCTCGCGGATTTATTGTCGATCTTCACCTGCCGGGCATTGCCGCCTTCGGACCAGGTTTCCACCTCATATGCCTGCGACGGCGCCTGCAGCTCGCCTCTCAGTTTCCAACCCAGAGCCTCTGGCTGCCGCGCCATATCGGCGGCACTGGCCCGGCGCAGGCCGCGGCCGGGAGAGAACAGCGACACCGCTTCCAGGATGTTGGTCTTGCCCGCGCCGTTGTTGCCGTGGATCGCCACCGGACGCCCGTCCAAACGCAATTCCGCCCGCAAATGCGAGCGGAAATGGGACAGGGTCAAGGCAGTCAGGGCCAACACGCGGCGCGCTCCCTTTTCATCTTTCTAAAAATACTCACGCCCCACTGCCCGGCAGGCGGCTTTGCCGCCAAGAGGGGAGGCGTCACCGTCAGGTGATCAAACCCGCATCGGCATCACGACGTAGACGGCGCTTTCGTCGCTGCCTTCGCGCATCAAGGTTGGATCACCGGAAGAGTTGAACATGAATACGGCGTTTTCGCGGTCCACCTGATTGGCAATTTCCAGCAGGTACTTGGCGTTGAAACCAATCTCCAGCCGCTCGTCGTTGTAAGCCACCGCCAGTTCTTCCTCAGCGGCACCGCTGTCCGGCGCGTTCACGGACAGGATCAGCCGGTCCTCTTCCAGTTGCAGCTTTACCGCGCGGGAGCGTTCCGACGAAACGGTGGCAACCCGGTCCACCGCCTGGGCGAACTCGGCGGCGTCCACTTCCAGGCGGCGCGTGTTGCCTGCCGGGATCACGCGGGTGTAGTCGGGAAAGGTGCCGTCGATGACCTTGGAGGTCAGGGTGATGTTCGGAGTGGCAAAGCGCACCTTGGTTTCAGAGACCGACACCGCGATGTCCATGTCGTCGTCGTCCAGCAGCTTGCGCAGTTCGCCCACGGTTTTGCGCGGCACGATCACGCCCGGCATGTCCTCAGCGCCCAGTGGCAGCTCCGCGTCGATACGTGCTAGGCGGTGGCCGTCGGTGGCCACGGCACGCAGAACTTTGCCGCCATCGCCCGATGACACATGCAGATAGACACCGTTCAAGTAATAGCGGGTTTCCTCAGTCGAGATCGCGAATTTCGACTTGTCGAACAGGCGGCGCAGAACGGCGGCCTTGGCGGCGAAATTGGAGTGATACTCCGACGAAGCCATCACCGGGAAGTCTTCGCGCGGCAGGGTTGCCAGAGAGAAGTTGGAGCGCCCGGCCTCAACTGCCAGACGCCCGGTTGCGGCATCTGCGGTCAGGGTGACCAGCGCGCCGTCAGGCAGCTTGCGGACGATCTCGTGCAGAGTGGTGGCCGCTACGGTAGTGGCACCGGCGCGTTCGACTTGGGCGGGGGCCTTATCGACGACCTCGATATCCAGGTCGGTGGCGCGGAACTGGACGCTGTCGCCCTCGGCTTCGATCAGCACGTTTGCCAGGATCGGAATGGTGTTGCGGCGCTCGACCACAGACTGCGCTTGGGCCACGGCCTTGAGAAGCGTGCCGCGTTCGATGCTGATCTTCATGTCCCAAATCCTCTTCGTCAGGCCCCTGTCAGTGGCCGGGACAAGCAACCTACCTGTTTACCCCTGCCGCACAAGGCTTTTTATGGATTTCTCCAAGGGATTTCAGGCGGGGTCAAGAGGGGCTGCGCGGCTGGACCGCGAAACCGGGGTAAACGTTGCAGCAGAACCCGGTTCTATCCGGGCGGGACAGAAACAAAAGACGTCCCGGCACCTGGCCGGGACGTGATACGAGCAGGTGAATGCACTGGAGAGGTGCTTAGGCCTTCACCCGCTCCGATTTCGGATCGTACATGGGCTTCAGGGAAGCTTCGGCTTTCACCTTCACGCCGCAGACGTCGATCTCGTAGGTCGAGCCCAGCACATCCGCCGCGCTTTCGCCCTCGCAAGGCACGTAGCCCATGCCGATGGCGGCACCCAGAGTGTGGCCGTAGTTGCCGGAGCTGAGATAGCCCACATATTTGCCGTCGCGGATGATCGGCTCATTGTGGAACAAGAGCGGCTCGGGATCGGTCAGCTTGAACTGAACCATGCGGTTCTTGGGGCCGCTCTCCTTGCGTTCCAGCACCGCGGCCTTGCCGATGAAGTCGTCCTTGCCGGTGGCAACCGCAAAGCCGAGGCCTGCGTCGATCACATTATCCTCGCAGGTGATGTCGTGGCCGAAGTGGCGGAACCCCTTCTCGATCCGGCAGCTGTCCATCATGTGCATGCCGCAAAGCTTGAGCCCTATGTCCTGGCCGGCCTCCCAGAGGGTTTCGAAGGCATGGCCAGACATCTCTGCCGGGATATAGATCTCCCAGCCCAGCTCACCCACGTAGGTAACCCGGTGCACACGGGCGAGGCCCATGCCCAGTTCGATCTCTTGCGCAGTGCCAAAGGGGTTCACATCGTTGGAGAAATCATTGGGCGACACTTTCTGCAGCAGTTCACGAGAGTTCGGGCCCATTACCGCCAGTACACCCTCGCCTGCTGTCACATCAGTGAGCACGACGTTGAAACCGCCCCTGTTGCGCATCATCCAGGTCTGGTCGGCGAGGCGGGTCACCGCCGGAGTCACCACCAGATAGACGGTCTCGCTCAACCGGGTGACGGTCACATCGGCCTCGATGCCGCCGCGGGGGTTCAGGAACTGGGTGTAGACGATCTTGCCCGCCGGCACCGAGACATTGGCGCCGCAAATGTAGTTCAGGAACTTCTCCGCATCCGGGCCTTCGACGCGGATCTTGCCGAAGGAGGACATGTCGTACATGCCGACATTCTCGCGGACGGCGCGGTGTTCTGCCGCGGAGTTTTCAAACCAGTTCTGGCGCTTCCAGCTGTACTGGTATTCGCGTTCCTGGCCTTCATTGGCGAACCAGTTGGCGCGCTCCCAGCCGCCGATTTCGCCGAACACGGCACCCTGTTCCTTGAGGTGATAGTGGAACGGGGTGCGGCGCACGCCTCGGGCAGTGTCCTTCTGGCGGTAGGGGAAGTGGTCAGCGTAAAGCAGACCCAGGGTCTCTTTCGAGCGCTCAAACAGATAGTGCTTGTTGCCCTGGAATGGGTGCATCCGGGAGATGTCCACATCGCCGAGGTCAAACGGTTTCTGGCCGTCTTCCATCCACTGCGCCAGCGCCATGCCGGCGCCGCCCGCCGACTGGATGCCGATCGAGTTGAAGCCGGCGGCGACCCAGAAGTTGTCCATCTCCGGCGCCAGGCCGAGGTGGTAGGCATCATCCGGGGTAAAGGATTCCGGGCCGTTGAAGAACGTGTGGATACCGGCCTCCGCCAGCATCGGCATCCGGTTGCAGGCGGCCTCCAGGATCGGCTCGAAGTGGTCGAAGTCCTCGGGTAGCTGGTCGAACTCGAAGTTGTCGGGGATACCGTTCATTGCCCAGGGCTTGGCGTTTGGTTCAAAGGCACCCAGCAGGATTTTACCTGCGTCTTCCTTGTAGTAGGCGCATTCATCCGGCACCCGCAGCACCGGCATCTGGGCCAGGCCTTCGATGCCTTCGGTCACGATGTAGAAATGCTCACAGGCGTGCAGAGGAACGTTGACGCCTGCCATGCGGCCTACCTCGTGCCCCCACATACCGGCGCAGTTCACCACCATATCCGCCTCGATGTGGCCCTGGGACTGGCCATCATCGCTGGCCCAGTCAACACCGGTGACGCGGCGGCCGTTTTTGGAGATGCCGGTGACCTTGATGCGCTCTTTGACCAGCGCACCGCGCTGGCGGGCGCCCTTGGCCAGGGCCAGCGCGATGTTGGCCGGATCCGCCTGCCCGTCGGTCGGCAGCCAGACACCGCCGGTCACGCCGTCCAGATTGATGTGCTCGTAGCGCTCCTTGACCTCCTTGGGCGACAGTTCCTCCACCGGCACGCCAAAGGCGCGGGCCATTGCGGCGTTGCGATAGAGTTCTTCAAGCCGCTCATTTGTCAGCGCTGCGGACACTGAGCCGACCTGACGCAAGCCGGTGGCGACACCGGTTTCTTCCTCAAGCCCCAGGTAAAGCTCTGCTGAATAACGCGCGAGCTTAGTCATGTTGGAGGACGCGCGCAGCTGGCCGATCAGGCCCGCGGCGTGCCAGGTGGTACCGGAGGTCAGCTGCTTGCGCTCCAGCAGAACCACATCCTTCCAGCCGAGCTTGGTCAGGTGATAGGCCACCGAACAGCCGATCACGCCGCCGCCGATAATCACCACGCGGGCCTTGTTGGGAAGATCGCTCATGTCATCGCTCCTGAATGAGGGTTTGCGCCTGATTATCACGAACAGGCGGCGCAAAATGCATCAAAAACGTCAGACTCCCGGAGCTATTCTCCGGCCTTTAGGATTTTTTCTGAACCATCCTCGCCCAGTCGGCGGCGCTTGCGCAGAGCAAAGGGAGTAATGCCGAAGAAGCTCTTGTAAAGACTGGAGAACCCATTTGGAAATCCACAGGCAAGACCGATCTCGCGGACGCTCATGGTGGTATTGAGCAACAAGTTGTTGGCCTTGGAAAGCCGCATTTCCCGGTAAAACCCATTGGGAGTGGTCCCCAGGAAAGTCTTGAACTTGCGCTCCAGCGAGCGGGTGGAGATGCCTAGCTCACCGACAATGTCGCTGATCGGCACCGGTTCCTCGATGTTGTCCTGCATGATGCGGATGCAGTGGTCCAGATCGCTGTCTCCGGTGATGGTCGGCTTGGCGCCGGCAAAAGGCTGCAGCGAGGAGAAATCGCGCACCTGTTCGTGCAGCATGATGTTGCCCACGGTCATCTGCGCCGCAGCAGAGGTCAGCCTGCCGACCAGCGCCAGGATGATATCGACGGTGGACCCCATGCCAGCGCAGGTCACCACCAGCCCGTCCTCGCTAGCCAGCGCGTGGCTGGAATCGTTCAGCCCCATCCGCTCGCGCAGCAGGGCGGAGTTTTCCCAATGAGTCGTCAGCCGCCCGGAAGCCCCGCCCTGGTCACGGATATAGCGCGCCGCGGCCTCGGCCAGCAGGTAGACCTTGATATCGCGGCAGGTGTAGCTGGAAATCACCCGTCCCAGGCTGAGGCCTGGATGGTCCGGGTCCGAGTTGCCAAGGAAGAAGGCGAAATCCGCGTCCGGCTTGGCCGCGAAAGGTTCAGTTTCCACGCTTAGGCCCGCCCGGCAGCCCACCCGGCCACCCTGCAGCGAGCGGACGGTCCATTTGAACGGCGGCTGGGCCAGCACGCGGTTGGCGATCCGCAGAACCTCCAGAATCGCCGACATCTCGATCAGGACAAATCCTTCGGTGACGATGATGTCGATGTGCCAGACCCGGGCCGGTTCTGCCGCTTTGAGTTTTTCCGGAGCTGCCATGCTGATCCCCTCCCCTGGTCAGACGATCCGATGCCCGGCCGCGCGCAAACAGCGGGCCAGTTCGGCAATATGGTCCGGGCCGACTTCACAGCAGCCGCCGACGATCGTAGCGCCTTGGGCAACCCAGCCCATGGCAAATTCCGCGTAGGCCTTGGGCCCCAGATCCTGACGCTGCTGCAGCGCGTCCACGGTGGGGGCATCTTTCAGAAACCCCTCGGAAATCCGGGTGAAACCGTTGGCATATGCGCCGCAGGGCTTGTCGAAGCTCTTTACGATTTCCAGGCCTGCGCCGACGACCTCGGGGCGCGAACAGTTGAGCAGGACCGCCTCTGGCTGGAAATCCTCGACCACCGCCGCGAGGTCCGCCAGCGGCTCGCCGGAACGCAGCAGCGTTCCGTCTTCATCGGAAACAGAAGCCGCCAGCCACACTGGTTTCGCCGTCCCGGCGCAGCCAAGCAGCGCCCCCTTAGCGTGTTCGATAGATGACACGGTTTCGATCAGGTACAGATCCGCCTGCGGGTCCAGCAGCTGAACAAGCTCTGCGTAGACCGGTGCGGCCTCCTGGTGCGGCGGGCAGATATCCGGGCGGTAAGAGGCAATCAGCGGCCCCAGCGCAGCGGCGACACGGCCTGAGCCGTGGGCGTCCCGTGCAGCGGTTGCCTGAGCGGCCGCCGTGGACAGCAGCTCTTCGAAATGCTCCTCGATGCCTGCGCGGACCAAGCGGTCGCGCAGCACCGCATAGGTGTTCATGGTGGCCATTGTGGCCCCGGCAGCAAAGTAGTCCGCGTGAATGCCGCCGACCACATCCGGCTTTTCGATCATCACGGAGGTTGACCACAGCGGCGTCGCCCGGTCGCCGGACCGTTTGACGACCTCCTGCCCTATCGAGCCGTCAAGAAGGATGATGTCTGTCATGGGGCCTCCTGCGGGGGAATCAGGACCAGTTTGCCCGGAAACGCCTTACTCATGAAATCGGATTGCGCCTGGGCTATGTTCTGCAGGGGATAGGTTGCCGAGACCAATGGGCGGATTGCGCCGGAATTTATCAGCTCCACCAGTTCGGCAAAGACCGCACGCGGGGAAAAGGTGCAGCCGTGGATGGTGATGTCACGCAGGTAAATCTCGCGCAGGTCCGCTATGACGATCGGGCCGGCAATGGCGCCGGAGACCGCGTAATGCCCGCCGGGCCGCAGCGCCTGTATCAGGGCGGGCCATGCCGGGCCGCCGACCACGTCGATGACGGCATCGAATCTGCCCGGTTCTGGAGATTCCTCGCGGCCGATGATGCTGCCCGCCCCCATCGCGGTCACCGCCTCCGACTTAGCGGGCGATGTCTGGCCGGTCACTTGCGCACCAAGATGGGCCGCCAGCTGCACCGCAGCCAGCCCGACTCCGCCGGAAGCGCCGGTCACCAGCACCCGCTGGCCACCGGAGACACCGGCACGGTGCAGCAGGTTCCAGGCGGTTCCATAGGCACAAGGCATCGCCGCAATCTCGGTATCGGACAGGGGAGAGGCGCTGACGTCGAACAATTCTGCTGCCTCCATCAGGCAATATTGCGCGAAAGCACCGTCAAGCTCTGATCCCAAGGCGACGAAAGCCACGGGGTTGTCCGGCTCCGGCCGGGGTATATTGGTCTGGCTGGTAACTCGCTGCCCCGCGCGGATCGTACCAGTGCCCGGGCCGGTCTCGACCACCACGCCGCACAGGTCGCCGCCTTGGATGCGGGGCAAGCTCAGGGCGCCACCCCAGCCGCCGGCCTCGACCTCAGCGTCATCGCCAACTGCATCCGTGGCCCCGGTCACATTTGACGAGTACCATCCGATCCGGGTGTTGATATCGGTGTTGTTGACGCCAACCGCCAAGACCTTGACCAGCACCTGCCCCGGTCCTGGAACCGGAACAGGAATATCTTCACGCCATTCGAGCGCATCCGGCCCGCCATGCCGGGTCAAACAGACGCCTTTCATCATCTGGGCCATCGCTGAAGCCTCCAGAATTAAGCGTGACAGGCCGACCCTAGCACATCAGGCCCGCAGGCGCTCGTTGGCCGGATCCCACAGCGGTTCGTCTTTCTGAACCACCGCACGGCATTTCTCACCGTAGATCTCGACCTCCAGCTCAGTGCCCGGCACGGCCAGATCGGTGCGCACCATGCCCAGAGCGATGGAGGCGTCGACGCGGTAGCCCCAATCGCCGGAGGTGGTCTCGCCCACGATTTCGCCATCTTTCCAGATGCAGGACATATAAGGCGCATCGGCATCCCCAGCTTCGACAATCAGAGTCACAAAGGACTTGTTCACGCCCTGCTGCTTTTCGTTCTGGATCGCAGCCTTGCCCGGGAAATCCTGCGGCTTGTCCAGTTTGACGAACCGCTCCAGACCGCCTTCGAGCAGTGAGTAGTCGGTGCTGAGATCGCCCTTCCAAGTGCGGTAGCCTTTTTCGATCCGCAGGGAGTTCAGCGCGTACATGCCGAACGGCTTGGCACCGCCTGCGAGCAGGGCGTCGTAGATCGCCGGCTGGTGCTCGTTGGCACAGTGAACTTCCCAGCCCAGTTCGCCGGCAAAGGACACCCGCGCCAGGAAGGCGGGTTTGCCTGCCACTGTGGCTTCCTGATGGGTCAGCCAGCCGAGCGACAGGTCAGCGTCCGAGATACCCGCCAGCAGCTCCCGCGATTTCGGACCGGTAACGATCATAGTCGCGAATTCGGTGGTGCGGTCGGTCAGGGTCAGACCCGCGGGCAGTGCTTTGCGCAAGATCTCGAAGTCGTGCCACTGGGCCGAGCCCGCGGTGATCATGGTGAAGTGGTCTTCGCCATGACGAATGCAGGACATCTCGGTCAGAATACGGCCGCGGTCGTCCGAGAAGTAGACCAGGTTCATCCGGCCCACCTTGGGCAGGCCGCCAGTCACCATACCGCGCAGGAATTCTGCAGCGCCCTCGCCGTCCAGGTTGAAGCGGGAAAAACCGGGCAGATCCAGCACGCCAACCCCGTCGCGAACAGCTTCGCATTCTTCCTTGATCCGCTGCTGCCACGGGCCGGAGCGGCCCCAGGTATGGGTGGCTTCCTCAGAAGTGTCGTCACCCGGCTGCGCGAACCAGTTGGCCCGCTCCCAGCCGTTGTAGACACCCATCTGGCCGCCCAATTCTTTGACCTTGGCGTGCACCTGCGACAGTTTCTTGTCGCGCGCAGCGGGCCATTCGTGGTGCGGGAAGTGCATGGCGTATTCGTTGCCGTATACTTCCAGGCCTTTCTGGTTGCAGTAGTCCTGGTCGGTGTAGTCGGTATAGCGGCGCGGATCGACGGCCCACATGTCCCACTCAGTGTGGCCATCGACGATCCATTCGGCCAGCACCTTGCCGGCACCGCCGCCCTGGGCGATACCGAAGGTAAAGCTGTGTGCCTCAAAAGCGTTTGTCACACCCGGCATCGGACCGATCATCGGCAGACCGTCGGGAGCATAGGGAATCGGACCGTTGATCACGCTGGAGACACCGGAGGTCGCCATCAGCGGCACCCGCTCCATCGCATCGGTGACAATATCCTCGATCCGGTCCAGGTCTTCCTGCCACAGCTGGAACGAGAAGTCCTCAGGCATCGGATCGTCTTCGGTCAGCCAGTGGCCTTTGCAGTTCGGCTCGTAGGGGCCGAGGTTGTAGCCGTGCTTTTCCTGACGCAGGTAGTAAGACACGTCCACGTCGCGGATCAGGGGCAGCTTGCAGCCATGTTCCTTCGACCAGGCTTCGACCTCGGGGATCTGTTCGGTCAACAGATACTGGTGCTCCATCACCATGGCAGGCACGGTACGGCCGCCGAAGGGCTTGAACATCTCACCCACGCGCTGCGCGTAGTAACCGGCGGCATTCACCACATAGTCGCAGTCGATGTTGCCTTTTTCAGTGTGCACGGTCCAGGTGCCGTCTTCGTGCTGGGTCACACTGGTCGCCGGGGT
This sequence comes from Leisingera sp. ANG-M7, assembly GCF_000813965.1. Taxonomy (GTDB): domain Bacteria; phylum Pseudomonadota; class Alphaproteobacteria; order Rhodobacterales; family Rhodobacteraceae; genus Leisingera. Next base: position 36,418 of record NZ_JWLI01000012.1, read on the forward strand.
GAAGCGCAGAATCTTTGCGCCCATATCGCGCGCACCTTTGGCCAAGGCTTGGGTCAGCTGTGCCGGGTCGATGTCGCCATCGGTCGGGTCATAGAGAACCCCCGCCAGGTCATGGGTCTCCAGGAACGGATAGTGTTCCTTGGTTTCTTCCGGGGTCCACATTTCCATCGGGATACCCTGGTAGCGGCCCATGGACATGGCGCGTTCGAATTCCTGCATCCGCTCTTTGGTGTGTGCCAGACGGATCGAGCCCGAAACATGGTAGTTCATCGGGTAGTCGACCTCTTCAGCCAAGCCTGAATACAGTTCGGTCGAGTAGCGCTGCATGTTCATGATCGCCCAGGAGGTCGAGAAAGTCGGCACATTGCCGGCCGCGTGCCAGGTCGAGCCAGCAGTCAGCTCGTTCTTCTCCAGAAGCACACAATCGGTCCAGCCTTTCTTGGCCAGATGATAAAGCGATGAGCAGCCGACGACGCCGCCGCCGATGATGACCACACGGGCCTTGGATGGAAAATCAGACATGTTCGCTCCCTAGTCTCAGTCTTCTTGCGGCACGCCGTCCGCAATCCGGTAGTAGTCGCCCTTGGAGGCGGTAAAGATGTGCTTTTCGACGCTGAGACCGGTGTTCCCGTCGACAGCGCCCAAAGCGAAACTTGTGGTGTCTTCACCCGCACCCTTCCAGAACAGGAAGGAGCCACAACGCGGGCAGCTGCCGCGTTCGGCCTGCGGCGTCGCCTCGAACCAGTTCACGGGTCCGGTGATCGTGAGGTCTGCGTCGCGCACCTGGGCAGAGGCCCAGATGCCGCCGGATTGCTTGCGGCACTGGCTGCAATGGCACATTGAGGCATTTTGCGGCTTGGCCGCGGTCTCAAAATAGATGTCGCCGCAGAGGCAGGAACCCTTGATCATGACCTTCCTCCTAGTAGACCGGCGGCGCGATCACCCAGACGGCCACAGCGGGCTCATCGTAAGGGTTCGACCATTGATAGGGCTCATGCTTGATCCGGAAGCTGTCGCCGGGACCGACGGTGAAGCTGCGGCCGCCGATCAGCAGATCCAGCCTGCCAGAGATCATGTAGCCGACCTCCTGCGTCGGCCGGTTGGCAGGCGTCTGCATTTTTGAGCGCGGCTGGAAGGTGGAGTGCACCATCTCAAAATCGTCTGTCAGATCGGGGGAGAGCAGTTCTTCGATCAGCCCCTCCTCGCCTGATCCCATGGGGCGGCGGGAGCCAGCGCGCACAATGTAACCGTGCTCCACTGCCGGGGCGCCGGAATGGGCAAACAGCATCGACATCGGCACACCCAGCGCCTCGGCAATCTGCCGCAGGTCGGAGATCGAGGGCTCGGACATGTCGCGCTCCACCTGGCTCAGCCAGCCGACAGAGCGGTTCAGCATCGCGGCAATATCCGACAGGGTCAGCCCGCGGGCCTTGCGCAAGGCCCGGATATCCGCCCCCAGTGTCGCCGTTGCCACCGCCTGATCGTTCACCGGCCCTCTCCCCGCTTCGTGAAAAAATCCTCTCGTTTTTCACGATGGACCGAGTTCGTGAAATTTCCAAGCATTTTTTCACGAGCTGAAAGGTTGCCATGAAAAAACCCAGCGCCTTCAGGCGCCGGGCGGCTTTTTTTCTGGTCTATAGCCCTTCGGGATAAGGCCGCGAGGCCGGGGGCAAAGCCTCAGACATGCGAATCAGCCGCGGCTGAACACCTGCCGCAGGATTGCCTCCAGCTGGTCAGCGTCACTCTGGGTGAAGGCATCGGTCTGGTCGCTGTCGATGTCAAACACCCCAATCAGATCCTCGGCGCCGTTCCAGACCGGCAGCACCAGTTCCGAACGTGTAGAGGAGGCACAGGCGATGTGGCCGGGAAAAGCATCGACATCCGGCACCAGCTGCGCGAGGCCGGTACGCGCCGCGGCACCGCAAACGCCGCGGGAAAACGGGATTTGCAGGCAGCCATGGCCGCCCTGATAAGGCCCGATCTTCAGCAACTCCGGTGCAACTGCACGGTAGAAGCCGGTCCAGTTGAAACGGTCGTCCGCGTGATGAACCTCGCAGGCCACGGTGGCCATCAGCGCCACCTCATCTGTTTCGCCTTCGGTCAGCGCCGCGATGGTCTTGGCTAGGGTTTCGTAATCAACCTGCATATGCAGCTCTCCTGAAACGTATTGAGGGGGCTGTCTGCCCCCTCTTGACCTCGCGGTCAATTCATCCCCGAGAGTATTTCTCAAAGGTGAAGATCACACCCGCTCAATCGCAATGGCCGTGCCTTCGCCGCCGCCGATGCAAATCGCGGCCACCCCGCGTTTCAGACCGCGCTTTTCCAGCGCGTTCAGCAGGGTGACCATGATCCGCGCGCCGGAGGCACCGATCGGGTGACCCAGCGCGCAGGCGCCGCCGTTGACGTTCACCTTGTCGCGCGAGATGCCCATTTCATGCATGAAGGCCATCGGCACAACGGCAAAAGCCTCATTCACCTCCCACAGGTCAACATCCTCGACGGTCCAGCCGATCGACTTGAGCAGCTTCTGAGCAGCAGGCACCGGTGCGGTGGTGAACCAGCCCGGCGCCTGTGCGTGGCTGTCGTGACCAAGAATACGAGCACGGACATTCAAGCCCTTCGCCTCTGCCGCCTCGGACGATGCAAGAACCAGAGCCGCCGCACCATCCGAGATCGACGAGGCATTGGCCGCGGTAACAGTGCCATCCTTGCGGAAGGCAGGTTTCAGCGTCGGGATCTTTTCCGGTCGCGCAGATTTCGGCTGTTCATCTGCATCCGTGACCACTTCACCCTTGCGGGATTTCACAGTCACAGACGCGATTTCACCATCAAAGGCACCGCTCTCCTGCGCTTCCAAAGCATTTGACAGCGATTTCAAAGCGTATTGGTCCTGCGCTTCCCGGGTGAACTGGTACTTTTCAGCGCAATCTTCGGCGAAAGTGCCCATCAGACGCCCTTTGTCATAGGCATCCTCAAGCCCGTCCAGGAACATGTGGTCGATCACCTGGCCATGGCCGATGCGGGCACCGCCGCGCATCTTCGGCAGAATGTAAGGAGCGTTGGTCATGCTCTCCATACCGCCGGCAATCATTGTTTCCGCGTGACCCAGCGCGATCTGATCGAAGGCGATCATCGCCGCCTTCATGCCGGAACCGCACATCTTGTTAAGGGTCGTAGCCGGCACTTCTTCGCCTAGTCCCGCTGCAAACCCAGCCTGGCGCGCGGGCGCCTGCCCCTGCCCCGCCGGCAGAACGCAGCCCATCAGCACCTCATCCACGGTGGCAACTCCGGCCCCTTCCAGGGCCGCACGGATTGCAGCACCACCCAGTTCCGCAGCCGTCACCCCGTCATACATGCCCTGGAACCCGCCCATGGGCGTCCGGGCCGCTCCGGCGATAACAACATCTTTCATGCAATTTTCCTCCAATCGTCAAAATTATACCTACAGAAAAGTAAGCTTTGCGGTCTAGAGTGCTGCCTAATGACGTTACATCCCGGGGGATCACAATGAGCCTGACGACCACCATGACGGACGGTGCACAGATCGTCAAAGTCAATGCCGAGCGTATTGATGCCGCCATGGCTATCCAGTTTAAGGAAGACATGCGCACGGAAACCGAAGCTGGACCGGAGCGCGTCATTCTGGACCTGTCTGAAGTGCAATTTATTGATTCCAGCGGACTTGGAGCAATTGTCGCGGCCATGAAACAACTGGGCGGCAGCCGCAGGCTGGACCTGGCCGGCTTGACCCCAATGGTGGAGAAAGTTTTCCGGCTGACTCGTATGGACACGATCTTTGACCTCTACAGTTCGCTGAGTGAAGCAACCGCCCCGGCCAGCGCAAACTCTTGAAGACGACTGCGCTGGCGGCGCAAAGCGAGAAATTGATGGTAAAAACCTTTGCCTGCTCGTTCACGGCCACTAATCTGGATGCCCGCTCCGGCGTCTCATCCGTTGTGGACCGGCTGCGGACCCTGGGAATTCCAGCGGCCAGGGCGGATGAGGTGCAAATTGCACTGACTGAAGCTGTCAACAACGTGGTCGAGCATGCTTATGCGGAAAATAACCCCGGGAATGTCCGCATCCAGGCAGAACTTTCTCCAGAACGTTTGTGGGTCAGTATTCAGGACGCTGGCGCCCCTTACCCGGACGGAGAACTGCCCGAAGGCAAGCCAGCTGACGTCAATGTTCCTGCCAAAAATTTGCCTGAAGGCGGCTTCGGCTGGTTCTTGATCCGGGAACTCGCGAGCCAGGTTCAGTATGAGCGTTCCGAAGGCAGCAACAACCTGTCACTCTGTTTTGAGATCCAAGTCACAAGCCCTTCGGCTGAAGGCTGAAAAGATCTTGCGGAATCCGCAGGTGAGTAGGCGCAACTTTAACGCTTCGCCACAATTACGCCGCATTCCCGGCCTACCGCGGCCCAATAGAAATGCGAAACTTTACCTGTAGCTGAAACGAGCTTCCCCTGGTGCCGTGTGTTCTTGCCCCCACCAGAGCACGGCACCGGGGACATCTCTCTTACAGCCTTCGCTTCTCTTTCACTGCTGTGACGCGCCGTCTGCTCCGAGCAGGCTGCAATTTGATTTGCCTTCAGGCCGCCCATCCCTAGGCTTTGCGTGTCAAAACGGAAAGAAAGCCATGCGAGACTTCCATTTACCCGGCCGTTCGGCTGTTTTTGCAGTTTCCGGGATGTGCGCCACCTCTCACCCACTGGCGGCCCGCGTGGCCTTGGAGATTCTGCAGCGCGGTGGCAATGCCATGGACGCGGCTTTGGCCGGAGCTGTACTGCTCGGCATTTGCGAGCCGCAAATGACCGGTATCGGCGGAGACTGCTTTGTACTGTATTCGAGGCCCGGAAAAGGCATCCAGGCATTGAACGGGTCAGGCCGCGCACCTGCAGATTCCTGCGCTGCTGATCTGCGAGCGCGGGGCCTGGGTGCGGTACCATTGACCAGCGCGGACGCAGTTACCATTCCATGCGCCATGGATGCTTTTTGTCGCCTTGCAGAAACAGAAGGACAACTAGGGCTGGACATCCTGATGCAGCCTGCAATCCATTACGCCGAACATGGAGTTCCAGTTGCTTCCCGCACCGCATTTGACTGGAAAACCAGCGCAGAAACCCTGCAAGGCGCAGCGCGCAAGCATTTTTTGAAGGACGGCCACCCCCTAGGCACCGGAGAGATTTTCCGCGCACCGGGTCAAGCCGAAGTGCTGCGCCGGATAGCGAAACACGGTCGCGATGCATTTTACTCAGGGGAAGTGGCGGAGGACATGATTGCTGCATTGTCAGCTCACGGCGGCACACACACTATGCAGGACTTTGAAGCAGCAGACAGCTTTGCCACGTGTCCGGTTGAAGGCTACTACAAGGATAGCTGTCTGGCCGAACACCCGCCCAATGGGCAAGGTGCGACGGCGATCCTGCTCCTCAACATCCTTAAGCACTTCGATCTTGGCAGCTTGGATCCTTTCGGGGCTGAGCGCGCGCATCTCGAAGCTGAGGCTGCCAAACTGGCCTATGACGCACGTAACCGGTTCTTAGCCGACCCGGATCACACCGCACAGCTCGGCCACATGCTTTCGCCTGAAACTGCGGCACGGCTTGCGGCTCTGATCGACCCAAAACGCGCGATGCCCGCCACTGAACCGCTGACCGAAGCCGTGCACAAAGACACCGTGTATATTACCGTTGTAGACAAGGACCGGATGTCAGTGTCGCTGATTTATTCGATCTTCCACGGGTTCGGCTCTGGTATCGCTTCGGAGAAGTTTGGCATTTTGCTGCAAAACCGCGGTGCGGGCTTTACGCTTGAGGAAGGTCATCCGAACGAGTTCGGTCCCGGAAAGCGGCCTATGCACACGATCATTCCTGCCATGCTGAAGCAGGGTGAAGACGTGATCATGCCATTCGGCGTGATGGGCGGTGGATACCAGCCGACGGGCCACGCGAGGCTGGTATCAAACCTTTTGGATTTCGGTATGGACCTGCAATCCGCAATCGATGCTCCGCGATGCTTCGCCGACAATGGTACTTTGAAAGTTGAGCGCGGCTATTCTGATGCGGTCCGGCGGCAGCTGAGCGAAATGGGGCACAAAATTGAAACGCCGAACATACCGCTAGGAGGTGCGCAAGCGATCCGCATCAATGATTCTGGTGTGCTGGAAGGCGGCAGCGATCCGCGCAAGGACGGCTGTGCATTGGGCTACTGATGCCTGCGGTTCAGCCCGCAAGAGCCAGGTTCGGATTTCAGTTCAGCTGGTAGTGCAGCGCATAGGCACCGCCGTCAAAACTTCCAAACATCTCAGGCACATCCGGATGTCCTACAGGCTCTCCCGAGTAATCCGCAACGAGGTTTTGCTCGGAAACATAAGCGACGTAGTAGCTTTGGTCGTTCTCGGCCAGAAGATGATAAAACGGCTGATCCTTGACCGGCCGGCTGTCTTCGGGAATCGCTTCATACCATTCTTCGGTATTCGAGAACTCCGGATCGACATCAAAGACGACACCGCGGAAGGGATGCTTCCGGTGGCGGACGACTTGCCCAAGGTTATATTTTGCGCGTGTTCTCATCATGGCCTTGTTGCCCCTGCATTATCTAAATAGCGCGCGTACCGGGGAAATGTCCAACTCTTGCGGCAAATTTTCACGGAAACAAACTGTGGAAACAGCCATGACAGGGTCTGAAGACAGTTTTCCACAGGGGCTAGCCCGCTATGGGGGCAATCAGCTCCGGACCTTCTCACAGAAAGCAAACAGGCTTGCCCGGCGGTTCGAAGTTTCCCCGCCACTTCAGCAAAACCCGATTCAGGAAATGTGATTTCCTCGCCTGCAGCAATCCGCTAAAGTTACCCAAAACAAACCCAAAACAAAATGGGCAGAGGCAATGAGCAGACTCATCAGCGCCCTCGTTCTCCTCATGGCGGTTGCGTCTTGCGGAGGCGGGCACAAAGCGCCGCCGCGCAACTTGGATAATGCCTGCAGCATTATCCAACAGCGCCCTGAATACCTGAAAGCCTTCCGCGCAACCCAGCGCCGCTGGGGCGTGCCAGTGCATGTGCAGATGGCAACGATCTATCACGAAAGCCGGTTCCGCGGCGATGCCAGGACACCGCATCAGTATTTGCTGGGAGTGATCCCGGTCGGACGGCAATCCAGCGCGTATGGCTACAGTCAGGCCCTGGACGGCACCTGGGACGATTACCGCCAAGACACCGGGCGGCGGCGTGCAAAACGTGACCGTATTGGCGATGCCGCGGACTTCATGGGCTGGTACATGCGCAAAAGTCTCGAGAAGAACGACATCCCTCTTTATGATGCACGGAACCAGTATCTTGCCTACCACGAAGGCCACAGCGGCTATGCCCGCGGCAGTTACCGTTCCAAGGCCTGGCTGATGCGCGTAGCCGGTCAGGTCGAGACGCGGGCGCAGACATACCAGGCACAGCTCGCGACCTGCCGCAAGTTCCGCTGATTTCGACGCAGGCTGGATTTTCTCCCCCTCTCGCCTAACATTCAGGGGGGAGGACACAGCGCATGGAACGCAGGCTCGCTGCCATTCTGGTCGCCGACATGGCCGGATACTCCCGTCTGATGGAAGAAGATGAAGAAGGGGTGCTGACCCGGCAAAAAGGTCACCGCCAGAACTTAATCGACCCGCAAATTTTAGCCAACCGCGGCCACACAATAAAAACCACCGGCGATGGCATGCTGGTGGAGTTCGCCTCAACTCATGACGCGGTCAACTGCGCCCTGGAAATCCAAAAGGCAATGGCGGAACGCGAGGCAGACACACCTGAGCAACTGCGCATCCGGTACCGCGTCGGAATCAACATCGGTGATGTGATTTTCGACGGCGCTGACATCTTCGGTGACGGTGTCAATGTTGCAGCCCGGCTCGAAGGGTTGGCGGAACCTGGCGGTATTTGCATTTCCGGCATCGTGCATGAAACTGTTGCAGGGCGGCAAAGCGAAAGCTTCCACGACATGGGGTCTCAGCGGGTCAAGAATATTTCGCGTCCGGTCCGGGTCTGGCAATGGGCCCCTGAGGCCCGCCCGCAACGCAAACCTCCGGAAGCAGCGCTGCAACAACGTGTCAAATACTGCCCCTCCTCCGATGGAACTCACTTGGCTTACACGACAATCGGAGACGGTCCGCCTGTTTTCAAAGCGCCAAACTGGATTAACCACATTGAATATGAATGGAAAAGCCCTGTATGGGGGCAGTTTCTGTCTGAGTTTGCCAGCGATTGCAGCCTGACCCGCTTTGATCAGCGCGGCAACGGGCTGTCAGACTGGGAAGTGGCTGAAATATCCGAAGACCGGATGATTGACGACATGCTCTCAGTTGCCGATACAGCAGGGCTGCATCGCTTTGCCTTGTTCGGAATCAGCCAAGGCGCAGCCTTCTCCATGCGATTTGCGGCACAGCACCCCGAGAGAGTCAAATGTCTGGTTCTGCTTGGCGGATACGTGCGCGGACGCCTGCGGCGCGGGGATCCTGAGGCAGACAGGTTTTATCAGATCGGCTACAATATGATCCGGGACGGATGGGGTTCGCCGAATTCCATCTACCGGCATTTCTTCACCACAACTTACATTCCCGATGCCACGGCGGAGGAAGGAGATTCATTTGACGAACTACAGCGGCTCTCCACCAATACCGAAAACGCGCTGCGGATCATGGAAATGAATGCCGCAATAGATGCCACGCCACATGCCGAAAATGTCAGGGTCCCCACTCTGGTTTTGCACTGCCGCGGTGACCGAGCGGTGCCTGTCGAGGAAGGCCGGCTGGCGGCGCGGCTGATTCCCGGCGCCAGCTTTGTAGAGCTGCCCGGCAACAACCACGGCATGGTTGGTGGGCACCCGGGTTTTCAGGAGTTCTTTGACGAAGCCGTCCCCTTCATTCGCCACCACGCAGAATAAGCTACTTTTCCTTTCAGCGAGACCGGCCTGTGGTCACGAAAAGGCTTGAGGACAGCTTAACACCAGTTTCCATCGCCCCCAGAATAACGGTCGTCTGACCTCCGGCACCGTCATGGATCACCCATTTGCGCAGTTCCACTGGACTGCCGGTGAACATCATCTCGATGCTGCCATAGTCCGGGTTCTCCGGGTCCTGCGCCTGAACGATTGTCGATGTGCCGTCAAAGCTGTGACCAACCACCATATTGGCGCGGCCCAGATCAACCCTACGATCCAGAATGATCGAAAGAGGTGTCCGCTTCAGCGGGTAGGTTTCGGGCGGCTGGTTCGACTTTGGATCGTGGATCACTACCGCACCACCCCCGGCCACAACAGTACCGCCGCCTTTGCCGTCATACTCAAAACGCATCCGCCCCGGCCGGTGCATGTACAGTTTGCCCGTGGACAGGCTGCCGTCATCGTTGATTTGGGTAAAGGGTGACGACGCCGTTGAGATCCCATTCAGGTAACGGGAAATCTCATTGAGGCTCAGTTTCTCTGCCGCCCAAGACGCGGGGGCCATGAAGGTCAGCGCAAGCGCAAGTGCAATCCGTTTCATGGGTTCAACATAGGTGTGCTGCTGCAGAAGTGAAGATGCCGGAGCCTTCGCGGCCCCGGCATCGGCAGAAATTCGTCAGCTTACTGTTCGGGAACCAAAATTTCCCGCTTGCCCACATGGTTCGCAGCTGAAACGACACCCTCATCCTCCATCTGCTCGACCAGCCGGGCAGCCTTGTTGTAGCCGATCGCCAGCTTGCGCTGTATGTAGGAGGTTGAACACTTGCGGTCCTTGATCACGATGGCGACCGCCGTGTCATAGAGCGCGTCCTCGGTGTCGGTATTGCCGCCAGTGTTCAAACCTAGAACAGCGTCAATATTGTCAGCCTTGTCCTCATCCGGGCCGTCCAGCACACCGCCCACATAATCCGGTGGGCCGAATTGCTTCAGGTGGTTTACTACCTCCTCAACCTCTTCATCCGAACAGAACGGGCCGTGGCAACGGGTGATCTTGGCGCCGCCTGCCATATAGAGCATGTCGCCCATGCCAAGAAGTTGTTCAGCCCCCATCTCGCCCAGGATGGTGCGGCTGTCGACCTTGGAAGTCACCTGGAAGGAAATCCGGGTCGGGAAGTTGGCCTTGATGGTGCCGGTGATCACATCGACCGAGGGACGCTGGGTTGCCATGATCAAGTGAATGCCCGAAGCACGCGCCATCTGCGCCAAGCGTTGGATGCAGGCTTCGATCTCCTTGCCTGCGACCATCATCAAATCCGCCATCTCGTCAACGATCACAACGATGTATGGCAGCGCCTTCGGTTCGAACTCTTCGGTCTCGAACACCGGTTCGCCGGTGTCTTCGTCAAAACCTGTCTGCACCGTGCGCGAGAACATCTCACCCTTGGCCAGCGCTTCCTTTACGCGGCCGTTGTAGCCGGCGATGTTGCGCACGCCCATCTTGGACATCTTGCGGTAGCGGTCCTCCATCTCACCCACCACCCACTTGAGGGCAACGACCGCCTTCTTCGGGTCTGTCACAACGGGCGAGAGCAGATGCGGGATACCGTCATAGACGGAAAGTTCCAGCATCTTGGGGTCGATCATGATCAGGCGGCATTCGTCCGGTGTCAGCTTATAAAGCAGCGACAGGATCATCGTGTTGATCGCTACCGACTTACCGGAACCAGTGGTACCGGCAATCAGCAGGTGGGGCATCTTAGCGAGGTTTGCCACCATGGCATCACCGCCGATGTCCTTGCCCAGTGCCAGCGGCAGCGCGTGATTGCCGTCGCCGAAATCGCGTGATGACAGGATCTCGCGCAGCACAACCTTCTCCCGCCTCTCGTTCGGCAGTTCGATACCAATCACGGTGCGGCCCGGCACAGTGGAAACCCGTGCGGACAGCGCAGACATGGAACGGGCGATGTCATCCGCCAAACCGATCACGCGGGAGGCCTTGAGGCCCGGCGCAGGCTCAAGCTCATACATGGTGACAACAGGGCCAGGGCGGACCGAGACGATCTCACCTTTCACGCCATAGTCGTCCAGCACCGTCTCCAGCATCCGGGCGTTTTCTTCCAGCGCCTCATCGCTCAAGTGGTGGCGCTCAATGCTGACCGGGTTGGTCAGCAGGTTCAGCGGCGGCAGTTCAAAATCGCTTTGGCTGTCGTCAAAAGCCAGGTTCGGCTGGGCTTCGGCCTTGGCGCGTGCAGAAGGCTGTACCGGCTTTCGCACCGTTTTTTCCACCACCGCCTTGCGCGGCTCTGCTACCGGCAGGTCAACCGTCAGCCGTGGCCCCGGTGCCTTGGCTGCCTCGGAAGCCTCCTCAACGAACACCGCTGCATCAGGCAAGGTCTCGGCCGGCACATGGTCAGGAGTCAGCGTTTGGGGTGCATCACCAACCCCGCTGCTGCTGATTTCCGGCTGAACATTTGCATCCGGCGCCTGAGGGACAAATGCCCCTTCCTCAGGAGCCTGCCAGGACAGCGGCGGCTCTGCTCTCAGAGGTTGCGCGGGGTCATGGATCGAAGTCAGGGGAGGTTCAGCAGGCAAGCCGCTTTGGGCGGCTGCGGGATTAAAGATCAGCGGAGCCGGGCGCTGGCCGCGCCCCTTGGTCAGCGGCAGGTTCGGATCCAGCTCTGGCGGGGTATCAGCCGCTCGGCGGATTCTTACTGCATTGGCGATTTTCCTGGAAATGCGGTCTTCGCCGTCGACGCTTTCGCCTTCTGCCTCCTCTTCACCCTCAAAACCCGCCTCAGTGGCATAGGCGTTTTCCGAAGCGGCGGCAGAAGGCGCCGCACGGCGGATCAGGCTAGGCACACGCGACAGCAAGCCACCCTTGGCCGGGGCTTCAGGCTCTTCCTCAAAGGCACCGGCTGAATAGGTTTCTTCCGGATAGTCCTCGAACATTTCAGGATCGGCTTCGTCACTGACATAAGCGCCATCGTCATGCACGCGTTCTGCCCGCTCCCGGCGGTAGGTCATTGCAGCCTGCAGACCACTGGAAGCACCACGGCCAAGCAGGGCGGCCACTGCACCATATCCCAGAATGAGGCCAATCATCACCTTGTTCAGCCCCTTCTTCACCTCGGGCCAGGTGAAACCCAGCACCGCGCAGCCAAGCGCCAGCATGCCTGCCGCACTCAGCAGAGACATGATCTTAACCATAAAATGCAGCCCGACCGGCAACAGCGCCAGCAGCGCGCCCAGGAAGGTGTAGCCAACCATGCCGCCAAGGCCGAAATCATAGTTCTGCTGCCAGCTGGTGCTGGCGTTCAATGTCTCCATGTGCAGGGCTACCACAAGCAGCCATGGCACTGACAGCAATAGCGGCCAGACGACGCGGTCCTCGCCCTTGTGCAGCACAAACCGCAGGCCCCAGGCCGACAGGAACAGCGGCATTGCCCAGCTGGCCTTGCCAAACAGGGTTATCAGGATGAAAGAGACAGACGCGCCCGGGCGGCCCAGCCAGTTCTGCACCGGCGCGTCGGTGGACACCGTCCAGTTCGGGTCCTCTGGCGTGTAGGAACCGAGCATGGCCGCAACCATCAGCCCCACCAGAATCAGAGCAATCCCGATCAGTTCCTTGCCGCGCTTTTCAATGGCCGCCTGCATATTGCTGTCGAGCAGCGGATCGCGGCTGCGGGTTTGAAATGCCATGCCTACCTCAGTTCCGTTTCATTTACCCCTGCCCCGCTGTTCACCGCGGGGTCACAGGCCTGTCCGTTCTTGGTTTTGGCTGCGCGGCCCTCAGCCAAGGGCCGCTCAGCAGAATTCAGTAAAGACAGCCGCGCAGCGTGCTCAGCGCTTTGCGGGTGTCCTCAGCGGGGGCGACCAGCGCCACCCGGATATACGTCTCGCCCGGGTTCTGGCCCGGCACGCCTTGCGCCAGATAGGCGCCGGGCAGCACCCGCACTCCGGTTTCCTTCCACAGCTTCAGCGCGGCCTGCTCGCCGTTGTCCACCGGAAGCCAAAGGAAAAAGCCCGCCTCGGGCGCCATGTAGCCATTGAGGCCATCAAAGACCTCATCCGCAATTTTGTATTTTTCCTGATAGAGCGCACGGTTCACCGCCACATGCGCCTCATCCGCCCAGACCCTGGCGGCGGCGGCCTGCAAGGGGCCCGGCAGCGGCGCACCGGAATAGGCACGCAATTGTTTGACCCGCTTGATGGTCTCCGCCCCGCCCGCAATCAGCCCTGAGCGCAGCCCCGGCAGGTTCGAACGTTTCGAGAGCGAGTTGAGCAGCACCACCCGTTCGGGGTCGGCACCCCGTTCCTGCGCAACGGTCAGCGCACCCACGGGGGCCTCATCGCGGTAGATTTCGGAGTAGCATTCATCCGCGAAGATGCGGAAATCGTATTTTTCCGCCAGCTCGATCAGCCGGGTCCAATAACCGCGCGAAGCCACAGCGCCCTGCGGATTGGCGGGTGAGCAGATGTAGGCGACCGCCGTACGGTTCAGAACATCCTCGGGCAGATTTTCGTAATCCGGCAAATGGCCGGTGGCGGCGGTTGCAGGCACGAAAACAGGCTCTGCACCGACAGAAATCGTCGCCACCATATAGACTTGGTAAAAGGGGTTCGGGATCAGAACCACGGGTTTCTGACCGTTCTTCTGCTCCGGGCACAGTGCCATCGCGGCGTTGTACAGCCCCTCGCGGGTGCCATTCAACGCCATGATCTGCGTCTCGGGGTCCGTGGTCACGCCATAGCGGCGATGGATCCATTCCGAAATCGCACCGCGCAGTTCCGGCGTGCCGTCGTTGTTCGGGTACTGGTTAAACCCGGCGGCATTTTCGGCGATGACATCGGTGACCCAGGCCGGAAACGCATGTTTCGGCTCGCCAATGGTCATATGCACCACATCCCCGCCGGGGGTGTGATGGTCCAATAACGCCCGCAGGCGCGGAAACGCATAGGCTGGCAGGTTCGAAAACCGCTCAGGAAAATCCATATCTTGTGCCTCGGTCACGGGATCATTGGCGCCCCGTTTGCGCCTCAGGTTACAGGGGGCGGGCGGACGCGTCCACCCGGTGATGAGGCCGCTGGGCCGAATGTGGCTTTCAGGCCAAGGCACACTCGATCGCGGCACCGGTGCGCAGCAAGGCCTCCTCGCAGTCCGGCTGCCCCAGCACCTGAAGCCCGCAGCTTGGGATGCCGGTGGGCAACGACAGGCCGCACAGCCCCATCAGATTGCCGATCCGGGTGTTGCGCAGCGCCATCAGGTTGGAACGGACGTAATAGTCGTGGTCGCTCTGCAGCCGCTCCAGGTTGGGCGGCAGGATCGGCGAGACAGGGCTGAGTACCGCTTCAAATCCGGCCACCGCCTGATCCCAGGCCATCCGGCATTGCTCCAGCTTGGCCCATGCCGCGACATAATCCGCTCCGTTGAACTGCGCGCCGGAGCGGAAGCGTTCCAGAATCTCCGCATACATCAGCTGCGGAGACGCTTCGATCACGTCCTTCCACAATCCATAGGCCTCTGTCGTGTAGAGAATCGGGCTGAGGCCCATCGCCTCGTCCAACGCAGGCACCTCAAGCGGCACGATCTCTGCCCCGGCGTCTTTCAGCCTTTCCAGCGTCTCGCGATGGGCGGCGGCAACTTTCGGATCAAGATCGTCCTGCGCCACGTTCTGCAAATCGGCAAACCGGCGGCCTTTCAGGGCGCCAGGATTGCGCAGGTCAGGACCCGCGGTCCCTTCCAGCACGCCCAGAAGCAGCCCGGCATCTTCGACTGACCGGGCCAACGGGCCGACGGTGTCAAACTTCAGGCACAAGGGAACGACACCCTCCAGCGTGATCCGGCCGGAGGTTGTCTTGAGCCCCACAAGATCATTCCAGGCTGAGGGAATACGAACCGAACCGCCCGTGTCAGAGCCAATTCCACCCGCCGCCAGTCCATATGCCACAGAGGCGGCCGCGCCGGAGGACGACCCTCCCGGCGCGGCCGCCTGGTCATTCACGCAGGGTGGTGTTTCCTTGACCGGGTTAAAGCCAAGGCCGGAGAACGCCAGCTCGCTCATGTGGGTTTTGCCGAGGCAGACCGTGCCCATGAGCGTTGCATTGGACAGCACGGCGGCATCCTGATCCGGCACTCGCCCCTTAAGCAGATCCGAACCGGATTCGGTTGCAGTGCCTGCGCTGTCGAACAGGTCCTTCCAGCTGATCGGCACCCCGTCCAGCAGCGAGCGGCGCAAACCCAAACGGGCACGTTGCTCAGCCGCCTTCGCCTCCGCCAGCGCGCGGTCATGGGTCACCTGCGTGTAGATCCGGTCTTTCAGGGGATGCGAGTCGATGGCCTCCAAATAGCAACGCGTTAGCGCCACCGGACCAATCTCACCGGCTTCAATCCCGCGTCCCAAATCGGCGGCAGTCATCGTCAGCCAGTCTTGCATCAGCATCTCTCCTCTTGGCAGCTGCCGGAGACGGTAGCGGCAGCAGGACGCAGGCACAATCCCGCGCTTCCTGCATGGACAATCCCGCCAGCAGGCGCATATTGCGGGGCATGAAAAATGCGTCCGATATCCTGATCGTAGGCGGCGGGCTGAATGGTCCGGCCCTGGCTCTGGCCCTAGCTCAGACCGGCCACAGCGTTACCGTCGTCGATTCTCTGTCCCCAGACAAATTGGCCGACGAGTGTTTCGACGGCCGCGGCTATGCGCTGGCGCTTGCCTCGCAGCGGCTGCTGCAGCAGACCGGCGTCTGGCAGCATATCGGGGACAATGCGCAACCCATGCTGGAAATTAAGGTAACGGACGGCCACGCGGGCCACGGACCGTCGCCGTTTTTCATCCACTTCGACCATGCGGAGCTGGAAGAAGGCCCGATGGGATATATGGTCGAGGACCGCTTCCTGCGCCGCGCCTTCCTGCAGGCGATGGAATATGCGCCCGGTATTACCCTGGTGTCCGGACGCACAGTAGTCACGCAAGCGCCGGATCAGACTGGTGTGACAGTCACGCTGGATGACGGCGGGGAGCTGCGCGGCCAGGTGCTTGTCGGCTCCGACGGGCGCCGCAGCGGTACTGCGCAACGGGCCGGTATCAAAAGGACTGGCTGGGACTATGGCCAGACCGCGCTGGTCTGCGCCATCGACCACGAAAAGCCGCACCACGGCATTGCCCACCAGTTCTTCATGCCGCCCGGGCCGCTGGCGATCCTGCCGCTGCCGGGCAACCGGTCGTCGATTGTATGGAGCGAGCGGACCGAGACCGCCAAGGCGATCCACGCCCTGGATAACGCGGATTACATCCAGGCGCTGCGACCCAGGTTCGGCGATTTCCTGGGAGAGATTTCCCTGGCCGGGAAGCGTTTCACCTACCCGTTGAACCTGACCATCGCCAACAGCTTCATCGGCGACCGGATGGCGCTGATCGGAGATGCCGCGCACGGGATGCACCCGATTGCGGGCCAGGGGCTGAACGCAGGCCTTCGCGATGTCGGCGCGCTGGCGGAAGTTATCACTGAGGCCACCCGGCGGGGCGAGGACATCGGCTCCTCCATGGTGATGGAACGCTATCAGCAGTGGCGCCGTTTCGACACCGCGTCGCTTGCAGTGGCGACTGACGTGTTCAATCGCCTGTTCTCCAACGACAACCCGCTTCTGCGGCTAGGCCGGGACATCGGCATGGGGCTTGCGGGCACCATGCCTGGGCTACGCCGCGGCTTCGTGCGCGAGGCGGCCGGTCTGACCGGTGATCTGCCGCGGCTGCTGAAAGGGCAAGCGATTTAATGTTGGGCGGGTGCCGCCCGTCGGATTAGTCCAGCTCGCGCGCCTCATCCACCAGCATCACCGGGATGCCGTTGCGGATCGGAAAGGCCAGATTGGCCGCACGCGAAACCAGTTCCTGCGCCTGGGCGTCGTATTCCAGCACCGTCTGGGTCAAAGGGCAGACCAGTGCTTCCAGCATCCGCCGGTCAAAGGCTGGCGCCTGTGTCTCGGTCATTGCAGGGTTTCCTCCTGAGAGCCGCCGCGCAGGGCAAACTCAATCAAAGTGACAAGCGTTTCCCGCCTTGTGGCAAGGCAGGGAGCCTCGAGCAAGGCCTGTTTCTCCTCGGTATCGAATTCCAGCAGCATCGCCAGTGAATTGATCAGCAATTCGTCATCCGCATCCTTCAGTGCTTCCCAGTCGGTAGACAGATTCCGGGCGGAAAAGAAACGGTCAAGGAGATCCAGGAAAGAAGGGCGGTCAAGGGATTCATCCGCCTCGCAGCGCCCCAGATCCCTGTCAAACCCTGCCCAGCTGACATCACAGCGCCGGTAGGGTGTGAATCCGTTAGCCTCACGGGTGATCCTGAACCGGGAGACCCCAGACAGAGTGACAAGGTACCGGCCGTCTTCTGTTTCGGAGAACTGCGTCACCCGGCCGGCGCAACCGATGCTGTGCAGTTCCTCTCCGTTTCCGTGCGGGAGAGGACACGGCTGCACCATACCAATCAGCCGTTGCCGCGTTTTCAGTGTATCTTCAAGCATTTGCAGGTATCGCGGCTCGAAGATGTGCAACGGCAAACGGGACCGGGGCAGCAGAAGCGCCCCGGGCAAAGGAAACACGGCGATTGTGTCCGGCAAATCGGCAGGCTGGATCATGGGACAGAGTGTAGTGCTGCCCCGGTCTTAGGCAAATATCATCGAGCTGAGTTTACGGCGCCCGTTCAGCACCACCGGGTCATTCGGTTTGAGTGCATCGAAGATTGTAAACAGCTGAGCCTTGGCGGCGCCGTCATTCCACTCACGATCACGGCGGAACAACTCCAGCAATTCATCGACTGCCGCATCAGCATCTCCCGCTGCGTGCAGAGCCTTTGCCAGCTCGAAACGTGCCTGGTGATCATCCGGGCTGGCATCCACCGCAGCCCGCAGTTCTGCCACAGGGCCCGCATTCTCTGCCTGGCGTGCGAGGGCGATCTGCGCGTGGGCCGCTTCGATCTCTGCCGCAGTGGAGATCTCTGCAGGCGCACCGTTCAGAACAGCCTCAGCCTGATCCAGATCCCCCAGTGCGATATGGGCCCGCGCAAGGCCGCCATAGGCAGCAGCGTTTTTGTCATCCTCACCCAGTATCGCCGCGAAGGTCTGGGCCGCATCTGCGACAGCCCCTTCGGCCAGCATCTGCTCCGCCGCTTCCAGCGCCTCGCCCAGGCCGCCATCGGCAGTGCCGCCTGCGGCCTCGATCACCTTCTTCACAAAGGCATCAATTTCGGATGCAGGCAGCGCACCCTGGAACATGTCAATCGGGCGCCCCTGGACAAACGCCACAACCGTCGGAATAGACTGCAGCGGCAAACCCTGCTGCGCCAAAGCCTGCGCAAGGCGCTGGTTTTCATCCACGTTGATCTTGGCCATGGTGGCCGCGCCCTTGGCCTTGGTGACGGCCGCTTCCAGCATTGGGCCCAAGGTCTTGCACGGGCCGCACCAGGGCGCCCAAAAGTCCACAATCACCGGTGCCTGCATCGATGCGTCCACAACATCCTGCATAAAGGTGGCTTCGGTCACGTCTTTGATCAGATCATCCGCCGGTGCGGCGCTGCCAAGAATTTCGGTCATCTGCTTGTTCTCCGCTTGGAACTTGCCCCCTATATGGAATCCTGCGCGCCGGAAACCAAGAGAGGAGTTTGTCAATGGCCCGCCGCAGGTTCGATCTCTTTGCCATATCAGAGCGGCTGATGAATATGGACGACGCCGCCTGGGCGCGGCATGCAAACCCGTGGAGTGTCTACAGCCGGATGTCCGTACTGCCGCTGATGACCCTGGCCATCTGGTCAAGGGTCTGGCTGGGCTGGGGCGCCCTGCTGCCGGTTCTGCTGGTGCTGGTCTGGACTTGGTGGAACCCGCGTGCCTTTGCGCGGCCTGCCAGAACGGACAACTGGGCTTCCCGTGGCACCTTTGGCGAACGGGTGTTTCTGAATCGGGAGCAGGTGCCTGTCCCGCACCATCACGTGACCTGGGCAAAAGGGTTGGCCTGGGTGTCAGGCATTGGCGTTATCCCCTGGGTTTACGGCCTGTGGGCATTGCACCCGGGTGCCACTCTGGCCGGGCTGATCCTGATGATTGGCGGCAAGCTGTGGTTCGTCGACCGGATGGCCTGGCTGTATCAAGATATGCAGGACAAACACCCTGACTACGCCCGCTGGCTGCACTGACCCGGGCGGCTCCGGCCCCCGCTGAGGACCCCGGCCTTGCCGGTTCCTTTGCTGTGTTGGGCCGGGTGCCGCGCCCAACTGATTTGGGTATCCAAGGATGCCTGGGATCAAGCGGGAGCGCTGCGAAGGAGATTATAGATCGAAAGTTGCAAAGACCGGCGCATGATCGCTTGGCTTCTCCCAGCCGCGTGCATCGCGCAGGATCTTGCTGGAGTGGGCAGCATTCCTGATGTCTGGCGTCGCCCAGACATGGTCAAGCCGGCGCCCCTTGTCGGCCGCGTCCCAATCTTTGGCCCGGTAGCTCCACCAGCTGTACAAGCGGCCGTCTGGGATGTCGGAGCGGGTCACGTCTGACCATCCGCCTGCTTCCATCACCGCCCCGAAATGCTCCACTTCTACCGGCGTATGGCTAACAACCTTCAGTAGTTTCTTGTGATCCCAGACATCATCCTCCCGCGGGGCAATATTGAGGTCACCAACCAAGATGGATTTTTTCGGCTTCTCGGTCCGGAACCAGTCGCGCATGTCCGTCAGGTAGTCCAGTTTCTGGCCGAATTTTTCGTTTTGATCCCGGTCTGGCACATCACCCCCTGCTGGCACATAGAAATTGTGGACCACAACCCCGTTTTCCAGCCGGCCAGCCACATGACGGGCATGGCCGAGACCGGCAAAGTCCTTGTCGCCGACATCCTCGATCGGCAGCCGGGACAGGATCGCCACGCCGTTGTAGCCTTTTTGGCCCCGGGCAATCATGTGCGTGTAGCCAAGTGCCGCAAAGCCTTCCATCGGAATCTTGTCCACAGGGCTCTTGCATTCTTGCAGGCAAAGCACATCCGGCCCTTCCTCCTGCAGCAGTTTCTGCACAATCGGCTCGCGCAAACGGACAGAGTTGATGTTCCAGGTGGCAAGAGTAAATGGCATCGCGCGCCTCGTGAAAAAATGCATATTTGGCGGCGATACTGCATGCGTGAGCCCGGAAGTGCCAGAGGCGTTTTCCGGCCAAGCAGTCAAGCGCAACAAAAAATGGCCGGACATAGAGCCCGGCCAAGTCCAACAGGGAGGTGCATATCATGACCCGGATATGCGCGGGTATAGGGCCACTCTAAAGACGAACCTCAGGTCCCTCTTTGACTTGGCTCAACGCCAGCAGCATCAGGCAACCAAACGGTATCCGCCTGATTCCGTCACCAGAAGGCGCGCGTTCGAGGGGTCAGGCTCAATCTTTTGACGCAAGCGGTAGATATGGGTTTCGAGCGTATGAGTGGTTACGCCTGCATTGTACCCCCAGACCTCATGCAAAAGCACATCACGCGGCACCACACCGTCACTAGATCGGTACAGGAACTTGAGAATGTTGGTTTCCTTCTCCGTTAGCCGGATCTTGCGCTCGTCTTCGGTGATCAACAATTTCATCGAAGGTTTGAACGTATAGGGCCCAAGCGCAAAGACGGCATCTTCCGATTGCTCGTGCTGGCGCAGCTGGGCACGGATCCTGGCAAGTAGAACCGGGAATTTGAACGGTTTGGACACATAGTCGTTTGCGCCCGCATCCAGTCCCAGGATCGTATCTGCATCTGTGTCGTGGCCAGTCAGCATCAGAATCGGTGACTTCACCCCTTGTTTGCGCATCAGTCGGCACAACTCGCGGCCATCGGTATCAGGCAGGCCAACGTCCAGGATAATCAGGTCGTACAGGGCTTCCTTGGCTCGCTCCATTGCGCTTTGACCATTCTCTGCTTCGAACACGTCAAAGTCTTCGGTCATCACAAGCTGTTCGCTCAAGGCCTCGCGCAGGTCCTCGTCGTCATCAACCAGCAGAATTTTCTTCAGTTGCGCCATCGGCTCGCCCTCCTGTTCTCTTGACCACAAATGCGCATCCCTTGCGCCCGCGGCAAGATTTGCTGCAAAACTCTCACGCCGACGTGTCCATGGCATGGAAATTGTTTCACATCCGTTGCATTTAGGCGTAAAGACAGCAAGGTTTGTTACAAAATAACATCGGATGCGCCGCATGAGCCTGATGCCCACAATGATCGAACTGCTGGCCCGCGCCCGGGTCGATCTGCGGATGGGACTGCCGGTTGTCTTGACCGACGGAAGCGAGACCGCGCTGGCGATTGCCGTGGAAGCTCTCACCGATGCACGCCTTTCGGACATGCGGTCCCTAGGGGCTTTGTCCCTGGCTCTGACAGCCCGTCGCGCAGAAACCCTGAAGGCGCGAGTATATGACGAGGACACTGCGCGTGTGGAAGTGCCTGCATCCGAGGGGAGAAACTGGATCCAAGCGATGGCAGATCCGTCGGGCGATCTGAACACACCGATGAAGGGCCCGCTGTCCAGCCTGCGCAGCGGCAGCGCAGACCTGCACAGGCTCGCCATTGCCTTGGCAAAATCCGCTCGCATGCTGCCCGCTGCTGTGCTTGTGCCTCTGAACGATCCGTCAGCTTTTGCGGCAAGCCACGGCCTGACCCTCATTTCACGCAGCGCGGCGGAACCGCTGCTGAGCAAAAGCTCCCCGTTGCACCCGGTAGCCGCTGCCCGCCTGCCGATGACGGCTGCAGAGGCCGGGCGGCTCCATATATACCGCCCCGAAGACGGCGCAGAGGAGCACTATGCAGTGGAAATCGGCCGCCCCGACCGCGGCAAGCCAGTACTCGTCCGGCTGCACTCGGCGTGCTTCACCGGTGACGTTCTGGGATCCCTCAAATGCGACTGCGGCCCGCAGCTGCAGGGGGCACTAGCACAAATGGGGGCGGAAGGCGCAGGTGTGCTTCTGTATCTCAACCAGGAAGGCCGTGGTATCGGCCTGGCCAACAAGATGCGGGCATATTCCCTGCAAGATCAAGGATTTGACACTGTCGAAGCCAACCATCGGCTCGGATTTGAAGATGATGAACGGGACTTTCGCTTGGGTGCAGCAATCCTGAAGAAGATGGGTTTTTCGCACGTGCGGCTGCTGACCAACAACCCCAACAAGATCGCAATGATGGAGAAAACGGGCATTCAAGTGGCTGAACGGGTGCCACTGAAAGTGGGGGAAAACGCCCACAATCAGCATTATTTGGCCACCAAGGCCCGCAAGTCCGGGCATATGCTGTAGTGACGCCTGCTGATTTGGTTCTGACCCCGGCAGGCGTCCGTTTTATGGGACGGGTGCTGCCCTGCACAATCGGCAAAGGCGGGTTGTCAGGTAACAAGCGTGAAGGCGATGGCGCGACACCGGTGGGTACTCACAGAATTGCAGGGATGCTTTTCAGGCCGGACCGCCTGCTCCAGCCGGCTCCTTGGGCGGTCCCAATTGGCCCCCGAGACCTATGGTCAGATGATTCCGCAGATGCCCTCTATAACCTTCAGGTGCGGGCACCCTATTGTTTCAGCCATGAAAACCTGCGCCGCGCAGACCCACTGTACGATCTGGTTCTGATCACCGACTGGAACTGGCCGGATGCCATTCCCGGCAAGGGATCAGCCATTTTCATCCATCAGTGGCGCCGCCCCGGTTATCCCACAGAAGGGTGTATTGCCTTTTCCAGAACGGACCTTCATTGGCTCGCTGCCAAGGTGCAAATCGGCACAAGGATCATTGTTCCTGATTTGGCTGGCGCCTGAGCTTTTCAATAGAATTCGCTTCAGTACGTGCGTTCGCCGAAAATTGCCGATCCGACCCTTACGTGCGTCGCGCCAAGGGCAATCGCTGTCTCGAAATCTCCACTCATCCCCATGGACAGGCCTTGCAAGTCATTCCGCTCGGCGATCTTGGCAAGCAACGCGAAATGCAAACTCGGCTCCTCATCCACGGGTGGGATGCACATCAGTCCCTTCACCGGCAGATTCAGCTTGCGGCACTCGGCAATGAAGCCATCCGCATCGGCCGGCATCACGCCTGCTTTCTGCTCCTCCTCACCAGTGTTCACCTGAACAAACAGGTCCGGGCATTTCCCCAACTCCTGCGCCAGCCGCGCGATTGTATTGGCCAGTTTGGGACGGTCCACTGAATGGATGCTGTCAAACAGCTCCATCGCTTGGCGCGCTTTGTTGGTTTGCAAGGGACCGATCAAATGCAGGTCGATACCTTCGAATTGCTCAGAAAAACCCGGCCATTTGCCAGCCGCTTCCTGCACCTTGTTCTCGCCAAAGCAGCGCTGCCCCTCCTCCAGCACCGCCTGAACCCGCTCGTTTGGCTGCACCTTTGACACTGCAACAAGCTGCACGCTGCCAGGTTCACGGCCGGCCTTTGCTTCAGCCTGGGCAATTCTCGATTTGATCTCTGCAAGCGGCATGGGTCCGGCCTCATCACTGTTTCGCCGCAAAAAACACTGTTTGCTCGGAAATGTTAAGAGGCAAAAAAAAAGGGCGGGTCCCAAAGGAACCCGCCCCGAATGTCACGCTAAGCGTGCTTCAGCTTAGAAGCTGAAGTGCACACCTGCCTGCACGGAGTTCTCACCAGTGTCAGCACCGGTGTTCACGTAGCCAGCGACGAAAGTTGCGCCGCCACCCAGGTCGTACTCGTAGTTGATGCCGAATGCGGTGTCGTCATTGCCTGCTGCAGTGTTTGCATCGCGGCTGCTGACCCAACCGATCAGGGTGGAAGCTGCGCCGATTTCAGCTTCGCCAACCAGAGTGATCGCGTCGGTAGCTTCGGTGGTGCCGTAGGACAGGGTTGCACCGTACTGGCCGAAGTCAGCACCGGCTGCCAGGAAGCCGACTTCGTCGTTGGCTGCAACGCTGGAGTCCTGGTAAGCACCAGTCACGAAGTAGTCGCCGAAGGAGTAGGACAGCATGATTGCGGTACGCTCTTCACCTTCGGTGGTGCCACCGGCGACAGCAGGGCTGATGGAGCCATCGGACGCGTCGGTGTCTGCTGCGGCAGCAGTAGTGACGGTGTCGTTCTGCTTCGAGTAGGAGATGTGACCGGTGAAGCCGCCAGCGGAGTAGATGGCTTCAACGCCGCCACGGCCAACGCCTGCGGAGGTGAAGGTGTCAAAGCTTGCGCCCTGGATTGCCAGGGAATTGAAGCCCATGCCGTCGATGCCGGTGCCAACCGAGGTGGTGTTCAGGTACAGGCCCGGTGCGGAGTCGATCGCGCCCCAGATGTTGCCAACGTTCACACGCAGACCGCCGTATGCGACGTGGAACTGCGGGCTGGACCAGCTGGCCGCACCTTGGGAACCGTCACGGTTTTCTGCCTGCGCGCGGATACGGCCGCCCAGGGTCACGCCACCGTCGGTTTCGGTCGAGACGTCGAACTGCAGACGGAAACGGCTGGTGATGTTGGTTTCGTCAGCGTCGGAAGCAGTCGCACCTGCAGCCGGAACCGGCGCACCTTCGTTTGCTTCGTTCCAGTCCAGACCAAAACGGCCGTAACCGGACACTTTAACTTCTGCCGCGGCCATGCCTGCGGTGGCGATCAGCGCGGTGGTCGCGAAGAGAACCTTTTTCATAGTTTTTCCCTCGGTTTCTATTCCACTGCCCAAACCGGGGAATCCGGCGTGGGTATGCCAAGGGGTTTCGCTCTTTCGCCCCCGTTTTGGCAAGACTTGGGAAAGCCGGGCGAAACGATGCGGCTCCGGATGGTGCAGCTTTGCCACAGTCCGCACTGCCCGGGTGCCTGAAACAGCCCCGATCCGTACTTCAGCCTGCCTCTAGCACGTGAAATCCTCCGCAGGAGCAGAGTCATAGAGACCAAAGCCCTTGCTCCGCCAGCGCCGCTTGCGTTAGGTGTTCGCGCAGAAAATGGCTCCGGGAGCGGTTATGAAATACGGAAAGACCCTGCGGGTATCAGTGATGGGCGCAATCTGCCTCAGCCTTGCGGCCTGCGGCGGAAGGGCAGACAAGTCGCCAGCAAGCACTGCGCGCACAACCAGCCACAAGGAAGAGATCCAGGGCGAAGCGACCAAATCCTCCGTCTTCGACTTCCTGAATGCCAAGCCGGACCAGACTGTTCAGGTGAACCGTTACCTGTGGACTGCCAGCCTGGATGTGCTGAGCTTTCTTCCCGTTCAGTCGGTTGATCCCTTCACCGGAGTCATCGTGACCGGATACGGCACCCCGCCCGGCGGCGGGCGGTCGTACCGCGCCACCATTCACATCAAGGATCCGGCATTGGACGCACGCTCCCTGAATGTTGCATTGCAATCCAAGGGCGGCCCGGTCAGCGCCAGCACCACCCGCGCGGTCGAGGATGCCATTCTGTCCCGCGCGCGCCAGCTGCGGATCGCGGACGGCAAACTCTGACCCTGCGCCCTCTGGAATCGCCGACCAAACCCCATTATCAGAAGCGCCGGGCCACCAGCCCGGCGTTTTCATGCAAAGGACCGCTCTGATGCCGCGTTACATAGCTCCTGAAATCGAAGCACGATGGCAGAAGGCCTGGGACGAGGCCGGGATTTTCCAGGCCAAACGTACCGGCGACAAACCCAAGTATTATGTACTGGAGATGTTCCCCTACCCGTCCGGCAAGCTGCACATGGGGCATGTGCGCAACTACACGATGGGCGACGTCATTGCGCGCTACAAGCTGTCGACCGGCCATAACGTGCTGCACCCGATGGGCTTTGACGCATTCGGCATGCCGGCCGAGAACGCCGCGATGGCCTCCGGCGGGCACCCCAAGGACTGGACCTATTCAAACATCGACACGATGGTGGAACAGATGAAACCGCTGGGACTGTCGCTGGACTGGTCCCGCATGTTCGCTACCTGCGATCCCGAATATTATGGCCAGCAGCAGGCGCTGTTCCTCGATTTTCTTGAAAAAGGCCTGGTCTACCGCAAGAACGCCGTGGTGAACTGGGATCCGGTCGACATGACCGTTCTGGCCAACGAGCAGGTCGAAAACGGCCGCGGCTGGCGCTCCGGCGCGCTGGTGGAGCGGCGCGAGCTGACCCAGTGGTTCTTCAAGATTTCCTACTTCTCCGAAGAGCTGCTGTCGGCGCTGGACGGCTTGGAAAACTGGCCCGCCAAGGTACGCCTGATGCAGGAAAACTGGATCGGCAAGTCACGCGGCCTGCAGTTCTCATTTGAACGCACCGACGGCGGCGAAGCGATTGAGGTTTACACAACCCGCCCCGACACGCTGATGGGCGCATCTTTTGTCGGCATTTCTCCCGATCACCCGATTGCCAAGACACTGGAAGCCGAATCGGACGAAGTTGCGGCATTTGTCGCCGAGTGCCGCAAGGGCGGCACCACCGAAGAAGCCATCGAGACGGCCGAAAAGCTGGGCTATGACACCGGCATCCGAGTCAAACACCCGCTGAACCCGGATTGGGAGCTGCCGGTCTGGATCGCCAACTTCATCCTGATGGATTACGGCACCGGCGCAATCTTTGCCTGCCCGGCGCACGACCAGCGCGACCTCGACTTTTGCCGCAAGTACGACCTGCCGGTGGTGGACACGTTCTTTGCTCTGGACAGCGGCGCGCCAGTCAAAAATGAAGCATTTGTTCCCCCGAAAACCGAGAAGGTCCGCTGGGTCGACCATTTCGCCGGCCTGACCGAGGCTACCGGCGAAGAAGCGATCAACACCACCGTCGATTTTGCGGAGAAGGCCGGCTGGGGCCAGGGCGTCACCAAATACCGCCTGCGTGACTGGGGCCTCTCCCGTCAGCGTTATTGGGGCTGCCCGATTCCCGTGGTTCACTGCGAAGGCTGCGGCGTTGTGCCGGAAAAAAAAGAAAATCTGCCGATTGCCCTGCCTTATGATGAAGGCGGCAAGCCGATCGACTTCTCTGTGCCAGGCAATCCGCTGGACCGTCACCCGACCTGGCGCAACTGCGCCTGCCCGTCCTGCGGCAAGCCGGCCCAGCGCGAAACCGACACCATGGACACATTCGTCGATTCGTCCTGGTACTTCGCCCGTTTCACCGCCCCGCGCGCCGAGACCCCGACCGACATGGCCGAGGCCGAATACTGGATGAACGTCGACCAGTACATCGGCGGCATCGAGCACGCGATTCTGCACCTGCTTTATTCACGGTTCTTTGCCCGCGCGATGCAGATCTGCGGCCACCTGCCGGAGAAATCCATCGAGCCTTTCGATGCGCTGTTCACCCAAGGCATGGTGACCCATGCTGCCTATTTGAATGCAGAGCGGAAGCAGCCCAATGGTCAAAAACTTTACCATTTCCCGGCTGACGTTCAAAGCGACGAGAATGGCAACTTCACCCTGCGCGAGACAGGCGAGAAGGTTTTGGTTGAGCCCTCGACTAAGATGTCTAAATCAAAACTAAATGTCGTGGACCCGCTGCACATAATCTCGTCTTTCGGCGCCGACACCGCACGCTGGTTCGTACTGTCCGATTCCCCGCCCGAACGGGACGTGGAATGGACTGCCTCAGGCGCAGAGGCCGCTCATAAACACCTGAACCGGGTCTGGAACCTGTGCGACCGGATCGGGGAAATGGACCGTACCGCAGAAGGTGAAGGTGACGAGGACCTGCTGCGCGAGATGCACAAATGCATCCGCGACGTGACACTGGGCATCGATTCCTTCGGCTTCAACGCGGCAATTGCCAAGCTTTACGCCTTCACGGGCACGCTCAGCAAATCCAAGGCCGGCTACAAGGCGCAGCGCGAGGCGGTTATGACCCTAGCCCAGCTGATGTCCCCAATGACCCCGCACTTGGCGGAGGACATCTGGAACCATCAGGGCGGCGAGGGCCTGTGCGCCACGGCACCCTGGCCGGTGGCAGACGAATCGATGCTGATCGAGGACACTGTGACCCTGCCGATCCAGATCAACGGCAAACGCCGCGGCGAAATCGAAGTCGCCAAAGACCTGGACAAGGCAGAGGTTGAAAAACTCGCGCTGGCGCACGAAGCTGTTCAAAAGGCGCTGAATGGCGGCGCTCCGAAAAAGGTAATCGTGGTGCCGGGCCGGATTGTGAATGTCGTTGCTTGATCGCAGAAGCCTGCTGCTGGCCCTGCCCCTGGTGGCTGCGGCCTGCGGCTTTACACCGGTTTACGCTCCAGGCGGAACCGGGTCTGAGCTGCACGGCAAGATCGAAGTTCAAGATCCTGAGGAAATCAAGGGCGCCAGCGGGGCTGACGCCTATTTCCTGGTGCAGAACCTTGAGCAACGCTTGGGCCGGGGCAGCAGCCCAGCTTATACGCTTGATCTGACGCTCAGCACCCGGGAAGAAGGTCAGGCAATTACTGCGGACAGCGAAATCACCCGTTATTCCGTCGTCGGGACCGCAAGTTTTTCGCTGACCCGGTTGTCAGACGGAAAGGTTGCATCCAGCGGGACTGTCCGTAACTTCTCCGGCTACTCCGCCACCGGCAGCACTATAGAAACGCTGGCAGGAGAAAGGGATGCGCACGAACGGCTGATGGTTGTTCTGGCAGACCAGATAACCGCACAGATCCTGGCAACCGCGGATCTCTCCGCTGCGGCTGAATGAAGCTCTCTCCACGCGAAGCCGACGGCTATTTCGCCAAGCCCGATCCAGGCAAGACAGGCATCCTGATTTATGGTGCCGACGCGATGCGCGTCTCCTTGAAACGCCAGCAGGTACTTGCAGCATTGCTAGGTCCCGGCGCTGAAGAGGAAATGAGGCTGACACGCCTGCCCGGCAGCGATCTGCGCAAGGATCCGGCCCAGCTCTTGGATGCAGTCAAAGCGGTCGGTTTCTTTCCCGGTGTCCGGGCGGTGTTTGTCGAAGGCGCCAACGACACCGCCACTCCCGCCATTGTCGCAGCACTGGAGGAATGGCAGCCGGGCGATGCACAGATCGTAGTCACAGCCGGGCAGCTGAAAGCGTCCTCAAAGCTGCGCAAAGCATTTGAGGGCCACGGCAACGCCTATGCGGTTGGCATTTACGACGACCCGCCCTCGCGTGCTGAGATCGAACGCATTCTGGGCGAGGCCGGCATCCGCGACGTGCCCGGCGAAAGCATGTCGGCGCTGACCGATATCGCCAATGATATCGGCCCCGGCGACTTTTCCCGCATGATCGAGAAGCTGGCGCTTTATAAACACGGTGACAGCAGCCCGCTGTCACTGGACGACATCGGCGCCGTCGCCCCGCAGTCGACCGAAGCCGCGCTGGATGACGTGCTCAACGTGGTCGCCGAGGGCCGCAGCCCCGAAATCGGCCCGCTGATCCGCCGCTTGCAGGCGCAGGGCACCAACGCTGTTACCCTCTGCATCGGCGCCACCCGGCATTTCCGCACACTCTACACCATCGCCTCCGCTCCCGGCGGCCCGGCCCAGGGCATCGGCCAGCTGCGCCCGCCGCTCTACGGCAAACGCCGCGACCGGATGCTGCGGCAGGCGCAGAACTGGGGCGCAAACCGGCTGGAAACTGCGCTGACGATCATCACCGACACCGATCTGGCTCTGCGTTCTGCCGGCCAGACAGCACCAGCGCTGGCCCTGATGGAACGGGCGTTGATCCGGCTTGCCATGCTCAGCCGCGCCCGCTGATCCCGAAACGCACCGTCCCGCTTGATCCGCCTTGCAGCGCCGCTCATCATGGCACCGTAAGAACAGGAGAAAGACGATGTATACGGTCACCGGCATTCCGCTTACCCGCACCTTCCGGGTGCTGTGGGCGCTTGAAGAGCTTGGTCAGGCTTACGAGCTGAGTCAGTATGGCCCCCGCAGCCCAGAAGTGCAGGCGCTGAATGTCTCTGGCAAGGTGCCGGTGCTGCAGGCGGAAGGTGAGGTCATCACCGATTCGACTGCTATAATCACTTACCTGGCTGACAAGCACGGTGCGCTGACCGCTCCCGCTGGCTCTATTGCGCGTGCCAAGCAGGACGCGATGACCCATCTTTTGCTGGACGAGGTCGATGCCGTCCTGTGGGCCGCTGCCAGACACAGCTTCATTCTGCCGCAGGAACAGCGGGTGCCTGAGGTGAAAGGCAGCCTGAAATGGGAGTTTGCCCACAATCTGTCGCGTCTTGAAAGCAAGATCACAGGCTCCTTCCTGATGGGGGAGGACTTCACCATCGCCGATATCATCTGCACCCATTGCCTGAACTGGGCGCGCAGCGCCAAGTTCCCGATCGAGAGTGAAAAGCTGCAAGACTACGGTAAACGGATGCGGGAGCGCCCGGCTTTTCAACGGGTGGCCGAACTCGCCAAGTAACCCGCCGCCGCCTGCCCTGCCCAGCGCCCGGTTGCCAGACAGGCGGTCAGAAGATAGCCGCCCGTCGGGGCTTCCCAGTCCAGCATCTCCCCGGCGCAGAAAGCTCCGGGGATTTGCTTCAGCATCAAGTTGCCATCCACAGCATCGCGGCAAACCCCGCCGGCGGTCGATATCGCCTCGTCCATAGGGCGCAACCCCGCGTGTTGCACCGGCAGCGCCTTGATCAGACTTGCCAGGGCCTGCGCCTCCTGCGGCAGCGGACGCCCGAATTCCTGCAGCAGCGCCACGGATGCCGGTGACAGCTTCAAAGCCTTGCGCAGGTGATTGGAGAAACTCACCTTGCCACGCGGGCGGGACAGGCGGCGGGCAACTTCCGCCTCTTCCAGATCCGGAAGCAGATCCATATGCAGCACCGCCCCCTCCCGCACCGCGGCACAGACGGAATAGATGCCTCCGCCCTCCAGCCCGCGCTGCGAAATCACCGCTTCACCGCGCGAAACCTGGCCGCCCGCCCGCAGCGCAATCCCTTTGAGCGGCTGGCCGAATTGCGGTGCCAAATGCTTGGACCACTCCACCAGCAGCCCGGCATTGGCAGGCTTGAATGGCGAGACTTCTACAGCTCGCTCCTGCAACAGCGGCCGCCACGCCCCGTCCGACCCCAGCCGCGCCCAGCTTGCGCCGCCAAGCGCCAGAACAACGGCACCTGCCTCAATCCGCACAGAACCGTCCGGCGTTTCAAATATTAGAGCTGAGCCGTCCCAGCCTGCCCAGCGCCAGCGGGTGCGGATCTGCACGCCATTGCCGCCCAAACGGCCCAGCCAAGCCCGTAAAAGCGGCGACGCTTTCATTACCTTCGGGAACACCCGGCCGGTAGAACCGGTGAACAGCTCGCTCCCCAGTCCCTGCGCCCAGACCTGCACGGCCTGCGCATCAAAGGCCCGGATCATCGGCTCCAGCCAGTCCGCCGCCTCACCGTAGCGGGTGATCAGCTGTTCGAAAGATTCGTCCTTGGTCAGGTTCAGGCCGGATTTACCCGCCATCAAGAACTTGCGGGCAGCTGACGGCTTGGCCTCAGCCACCAGCACCTGGTGCCCGGCGCGGCCCAGTTCTTCGGCAGCCATCAGCCCTGCTGGCCCGGCTCCGATCACCACTGCGTCCCACGCCTCTGTCATGCCATCCCCTTGCCAGCCCTTGCCGCCGGCGTGTCTAGTGCCCGCACGAAACCAGTTGAGGCTTGTGCATGTCTGATCCGTACTGCCCGCTGTGCGGCCGCCCCATCCCAAAGGGCGCGCCGCAAAGCCTGCACCATCTGATCCCAAAACTGAAAGGAGGCAAGGGCGGACCAACCGTTCTGCTGCATGACATCTGCCACCGCGAGATTCACGCCACGCTGACAGAGGCGGAACTGGCCCGCGACTTCAACACACCGGAAACGCTGCAAACCCATCCGCGGCTGGCAAAGTTCATCGCCTGGGTTCAGAAACGCCCGCCGGAATTCCGCTCACGCGTGCCCGGCAAGCGGCGCAAGCGCTAACTAATCTCAAGCCCCTTAAAGGCCGGGCTGTCACGCAGCTGCGCCCCGGGAATGTGCTGAAATTCCAGCGTTGTGTAGGGCCGCCGCCACAGCCATTCCCGGTTCGCCACCGACTGCAAGTCCGGGTCCGGCGGCGTCTCTTCGGTATAGGCCAGGAAATGCAGGTCGAAACCGAACTCCGCCACGTCCTGTACCGATAGCAGTTTCATGTCCGTGTGAAGGATCAGCTCAGCGGCGATGTCCCCGGTCCGCAATGTGATCTGCCCGACATGAGCCCCGCCGCCCAGAAGCTGAGCAGGATCACCAGCACCGTCAGGCCGGTTGCACAGGAAATCATGCTGCAACAGTTCCAAAGCGAACCCTTCAGGATCATGCAGATGCGCCATATAACCTATGTCGCGAAACTGATGCGGCGCCGATACCTCTATGCCCTTTTGCCGCAAGTGCTCACACGCAATATCCAGATTGGGCAGGCAGATGCCAATCTTCCAGAAGCGCTCATCGCGGGCATGAGGAGCCCGGGTTCCACCGGGCAGAAAGATAAGATCTGCGTCTTCACCTGCATAACCGGCCCGCCAGATCTCGCCGTCGGCCCAAGCCTTCATGCCAAACACATCCGCATAGAAGCCAGCCAGCCGCTTGGGGTCTTCGACTTGCAACTGGAGCCCTGAAAGCCGCTTCACCGGCACATCCGCAGGATGCCCGCCGCGACCTCCGGATTGGCCTCCAGCGAATGCGTCAGAAGATCACGGGCTGTGTCCATCAGTGCTTCCGGCTCAACGATCCGGTCCACCAATCCATAATCGTAGGCCTCCTGTGCCGTGATTTTCTGCCCGGCAGCCACAATCAGCTTGGTCCGGGCCGGCCCGATCAGTGCTGACATCCGACCTGCATCCGAAGGCTGCGGCAGGTAGCCGAGCTTCATGACCGGGTAGAAGAACTTTGCCGACGGCACCGCTATACGGATATCGCAGGCCAGCACCATACCATTTGCACCGCCCGCCAATGTGCCGTTCAGCGCAGCTACTTTGAGGCAGGGAACTGCTGCCATTGCCGCCGACAGCCGCTCCCATACAGGCGAGGTCGCAAGGCCTGCCCGCGCCTCCTCCAGATCGGCACCGGCGCTGAACACCTTGCCTGTTCCAGTCAGGATAAGCCCACGGGCCTCCTGCGCGCGTTCGGCGATCTCTGCCAGTTCCGTCAGCATCGACTCAGTCAAAGAGTTCGCCTTGTCCGGCCGGTTGACAGTGACAGTCCACAGCCCGTTTTCCGCGATCTCCAGCCCGATCATTTCAGGCCCACCCGCTGGCGGATGCCGTCCTCACGCAGAGAGACTTCCTGACCTATAAAGTCATCCGCATCCGGCGTGCACATCCACATAAGCGTCCGGGCGGGCCATTCGGCAGGAATGTGGTCTTCCCATTCCAGCTCGCTCACCGGGTTAATGCCGCTGGCCTTGATCTCCCGCTGCATCTGGGTCGCCACAGTTCCTGGCGACAAGCCCATAGCGCGGATACCATTTGCGCGCTCCTCTAAATCGAGCGCAGAGGTCAGCATCGCTGCGCCTGCCTTGGAAGAGCAATAAGCGCTCCACCCCTCCAGCGGCCGGTGCGCGGCGCCGGAGCTGACGGTGATTATGGTTCCGCCTCCCGATGGCTTCATCAGCGGCAGAGCAGCCCGCATACCGTTGAACACGCCTTTTAAGTTGATGTCGATCAGCTTACCCCAGCCCTCCGGCGATGCGTCCTCCAGCCGGGAAATCGGCTCGATCACACCGGCATTATTGATCAGGATGTCCAAACTGCCAAATTTCTGGTGCGCCGCGCCCAGCGCGGCCTCAATGGAAGCGTAGTCAGAAACGTCGCACGCAAATGTCAGCACATTCTTGCCGATCTCACCCGCAAGGTCCTGCAGTGCATCCGCATTCCTTGCCAGCAAGGCCAGATTGGCTCCAGCGGCGGCAAATACACGGGCGGCATCCGCGCCGATCCCGCGGCTGGCTCCTGTAATTGCAACTGTTTTTCCGTTGAATTCCATGCCCGCAACCTCCAAGTGACTGATAACCCAAGTGGTAAAGCGGTTAGGGGGAACGGTCCAGCCCAAGGCCCCCTTGACGGCACCGCCCGCCGGGCCGACGATGTTTTCAATTATCTCTCAGAGAAAGGTTCTCTAATGTCCGTTATTCTTGCGCGCGGCGGTGCCGCAGCGGCAATTTTGGTTGTTTCCGCTCAAGGCGCCCTCGCCGACCTGAGCGCACAGGACGTCTGGGCCGACTGGAAGGCGTATCTGACCAGCACCGGCTACACCGTCTCCGGAACTGAAGCTGTTTCAGGCAACACCCTGACCGTTTCCGATGTGTCCATGGCCATGCCGATCCCCGAAGAAGACGGTTCCGGCACCATCAGCTTCCCCGAAGTCCAGTTCGTTGAGAACGGCGACGGCACCGTCAATGTGCTGCTGCCCGCCGAGTTTCCGATGGGTTTTGAGTTCTCCGGCGATGGCGAAACCTTTGCAGGCAAACTGATCTATTCCCACGATGGCTCGCCGATGAAAGTCGCCGGTGATGCCGGGAACATGAGCTACGACTACAGCTCCTCCAAGGTGACCATGACGCTGAACGAGCTGTCAGCGGACGGTGAGCCAGTTCCCGCAGAGGTGGCAAAAGTTCAGGTCGAGATGAACGACGTTGTCACCAAAAGCACCATGAAGGTTGACGGGGGCCGCAGCTACGACCAGACCATGACCGCCTCCAGCCTCAGCTATGACATGGGTTTCAATGATCCCGAAGGCGAAGGCACCGGCGCATTCAAGGGCGCGCTGCAGGGCCTGAGCTTCACCGGCACCGGCACCGTTCCCGAAGGGCTGAAAAGCCCCGACATGGGTGCGCTGCTGAAAGCTGGCTTTGCCTTCGACGGCACGTTCACGTTCACCGGCGGCAATGGTTCTATCTCCGGCGTGGATGGCAGCGAAAGCTTCGCCATGGAAAGCAACTCCCAAGGCGGCGCCTTCACCGTTTCGATGGACAAGCAGCACCTGACCTACGACGTGTCGCAGGTTGCAACCAATGTGAACATCTCCGGCTCCGAGATTCCGTTCCCACTGGCGCTCAGCATGGCGGAGACCGGCTTCAAACTGATGATGCCGCTGGCCAAGTCTGAAGAAGAGCAGGACTTCGCACTTGGCGTTACCCTGCGCGACTTTGCAGTTCCGGAAATGCTGTGGGGCATGGTCGACCCGACCGGCCAGCTGCCGCATGACCCGGCAACCGTCATTCTGGACCTGGCCGGCAAAGGCAAGGTGCTGTTTGACCTGTTCGACACGGAAGCCATGGAAGCCGTGGAAAAGGGTGAGGAACAACCTGGTGAGCTGAACGCGCTGACCGTGAAGCAGCTGCAGGTTTCCGCTGCAGGTGCCGAGCTGACCGGCACCGGCGACTTCACCTTCAACAACGAAGACCTCACCAGCTTCGACGGCATGCCGGCACCGGCAGGTGAGGCCAACCTCAAGCTGGTCGGTGCAAACACCTTGATCGACAAGCTGATCGGCATGGGCCTGATGTCCGACAGCGACGCCATGGGCGCGCGGATGATGATGGGCATGCTGGCGATTCCGGGCGAAGGTGAAGACACCCTGACCTCCAAGATAGAAGTCACCGAAGACGGCCAGGTGCTCGCCAACGGCCAGCGCATCAAGTAACCGTCAAATCCTTTAGAAGATCTGGAAAGGGGCTGCCTCACGCAGCCCCTTTTTTGCACCCCGCACTTGCGGCATGTCGCTTCACTGGATAGCTCTTTTAAAGAGCAGAACAGAAGGTGCCCATGACCCAATTCCCCGAAGCGCTTTGCCACGCCCTGATTGATGCCGCCCGCAAGGCCGGTGCGGATGCCGCTGACGCCATGGCGGCCGAGGGCAGCTCTCTCAGCATCGAAGTCCGCGAGGGCAAGCTGGAACATGCGGAACGTTCCGAAGGCACCGATCTGGGACTGCGGGTGTTTGTAGGCAAACGTCAGGCGCTGGTCTCTTCCTCCGACATGCGGCCCGAAACCATCGCAGCGATGGCCGAACGCGCCGTTGCCATGGCCAGGGAGGCGCCAGAAGAC
The DNA here is from genome assembly GCF_000813965.1 of Leisingera sp. ANG-M7. Classification (GTDB taxonomy): domain Bacteria; phylum Pseudomonadota; class Alphaproteobacteria; order Rhodobacterales; family Rhodobacteraceae; genus Leisingera. Next base: position 72,250 of record NZ_JWLI01000012.1, read on the forward strand.
CCTTATGCAGGCCTCGCTGACCCGTCTCAGCTTGCGAAGAATTGGAATTTGGCAGCACTGGAGCTGGAAGACCCGAGCGGCGAGCCTGAGCCAGCAACCCTGCAAGAGGACGCGCTTGCAGCCGAAACCGCCTGTCATGCGGTGGACGGTATCACACAGGTACAATCCGCGGCCGCCGGATATGGCTGCCATGTGGTGCATCTGGCAGCCACCAACGGTTTCTCAGGAGGCTATCAGCGCACCGGCCGGTCTCTATCCTGCACCGGGATCGCGGGCAAAGGTACCGGCATGGAGCGGGACCACGACGGCGATTCCCGAACCTTCCAGTCTGATCTGCGCAGCGCCGAAGAGATTGGCCGCACCGCAGGTGAGCGCGCAGTCGCGCGGCTGGGTGCCCGCAAGCCCAAGACCGGCAGCTTCCCTGTGTTATTTGATGAACGCATTTCCTCTTCGCTGATCGGCCATCTGATGTCCGCTGCCAACGGCGCCGCAATTGCCCGCGGCTCCTCCTGGCTGAAGGACTCGCTTGGCCAGCAGGTGCTGCCTGAGACGCTCTCTGTGGTCGAGGATCCGCATCGGCCGCGGATTTCCGGCTCCCGCCCCTTTGACGGCGAGGGTCTGGCGACCCGCCAGCGCACTGTTGTCGACAACGGCGTTCTGACCGGCTGGACGCTGGACCTGGCCTCAGCCCGAAAGCTGGGGCTGGAAAGCACCGGCAACGCCGCCCGCGGCATCGGTGGGGTGCCGTCGCCCTCGACCTGGAACATCGCGCTGACCCAGGGCGAAGCCAGCCGCGAAGATCTGGTCGCCCAGATGGGCACCGGCCTGCTGGTCACGTCGATGATCGGCTCCACCATCAATCCCAACACCGGTGACTATTCCCGCGGTGCATCCGGTTTCTGGGTGGAGAACGGCGAAATCGCCTATCCGGTCAATGAATGCACTATTGCAGGCAATCTGCACGACATGCTGCGCCGGATTGTGCCAGCCAATGACGCACGCACGCATCTGTCCACCGTAGTGCCCTCACTGCTGGTCGAAGGAATGACTCTTGCCGGCAACTGACCTTTCCCTGCTTGTAAAAGCGGCGGAACAGGCCGGAGACATCGCATGCCGCTACACCGGACCCGACGCCAAACGCTGGGACAAGCCCGGCGGTGCGGGACCAGTGACCGAAGCTGACCTAGCCGTAAACACCATGCTTGAAGACATGCTGCAGCAGGCACGGCCCTGTTACGGCTGGCTGTCGGAGGAGACGGAAGACAACGCTGCCCGCCTGACGCGCGATCGGGTGTTCATCATAGACCCGATCGACGGCACCCGCAGCTTTGCCGAAGGCTCCCGCACCTGGGCGCATTCCATCGCAGTTGCGGAACATGGTGAAGTGACGGCTGCGGTGATCTATTTGCCCCAGCGGGAACTGATGTACACCGCCGCCAAGGGACGGGGAGCGGCCTGCAATGGCAGCCCGATCAGAATTTCTTCTGCGACTGAGCTTGCGGACACCGAAATCCTGGCCGCCAAGCCCAATCTGCTTCCGCACCACTGGCAGGGCGGCACACCGCCTGCCTTCATCCGCAGCTACCGGCCATCGCTTGCTTACCGGCTAGCCAAAGTGGCAGACGGCCGGTTCGGTGCCATGCTGACCCTGCGCCCGAGCTGGGAATGGGACATCGCCGCCGGTGATCTTCTTGTGCGCGAGGCAAGCGGCACCATCACGGACAGGTCAGGCAGCCTGCTTTGCTTCAACAACCCGCACCCCCGGCTGAACGGAGTGGTTGCCGGAAACACGCCCCTGCACACGGCGCTGATGGCGGCGCTGGACCCGGCGGGGCCTGGCATCGCTGGACATTGAACCAGCTGCAGCTTATGCGGTCTGCGCCGCCCGCAAAGGCAAGGCTCAAGTTTTTCACAGACAACCCCGCATGTTGCAGCTACCTTTGGCCGGAAAAATCAAATCGAAACAGATGCAACGGCGAACCACAAATTCCAGCCGCCCTGCGGTGCTGCAGCCCCGCCCTCCGGGGGAACTGCTCTGGGTGCACGCGACAACACCAGAGCGCTACCTCGCGCTCTGCGACATCGGACGCCGTCTCAAGACCCTGCGCCCGGATCTGTCTGTGCTGGCCAGCTGGGAGCCGGGATTGCATCTGACCGGCACTGTTGGCTGCGACGTCCCGGTCGGCCCGCTGGCGGAAGACACCCTGGCAGAGGCCCGCGAATTCGTCGCGCATTGGCAGCCCGATGCCTGTATATGGACCGGTGCGCCGGCCCGGCGGGTCATGCTGCGGCATTTGCGTGACCAGGGTACAGGTGTGCTTCTGGCCGACCTTCTGGATAATGAACTGCCGCACCGCACCAGCCGCTGGCTACCGGATCAGCGGCGCAGGATGCTGGAAAGCCTGACTGGCATTCTGACACCATCCCAAACGGTTCGGGACCGGCTGATCAGGCTGGGCTTCCCGGCTGAAAGGCTGGAACTGGCCGGAAAGCTACGCGTGTCTGCCGTTCCCCCAGGCTGCAATGACGATGAACTGGCCTCCATGCAGGAAACCCTGGGCAGCCGCCCGGTCTGGTTGGCGGCCCACGTCAAACTGGACGAGCTGCCCCGCGTACTGGATGCCCACCGGTCCGCGTTGCGGCTGCTGCACCGCCTGCTGCTGGTGGTTGCACTGGACAATCCCTCGGATCTGGAAACGGCCCGTGACCTGGTGCAGAACAGCGGGCTTTCCTTTGCCGATTGGGAAGCCGGAGGCGAGCCGGAAGACTACAACCAGGTTCTGCTCACCGCCGGCGAGGACCTTGGCCTCTGGTACCGCTTGTCGCCGGTTGCGCTGATCGCCAGCAGCCTGGACCCGGCAGCCCAGGGGCAGTCGCCGCTTGATGCCGCTGCACTCGGGTGTGCGCTGATGCATGGGCCAGGCATCCACGCCCACCGGGAGCTTTACGAAAGGCTGACCAAGGCCGGCGCCGCAACCAGGGTGCAGACACAAGGCGAAATGTCCGACACTGTTGTTGCGCTTTCGGCACCGGACAAGGCAGCTGAGATGGCCCTGGCCGGCTGGCAAAGCGTTACCGAAAGTGCGGCCACAACAGACACACTCCTGGAGAAGGTCCAAGCCCTCCTGGATCAGCGCGAGGACAGCAATGCGGGCACCTGATTTCTGGCACAAGCCGCCGGGAGAATTCGATCTGCGGTCAACTCTGCTGGCTCCGCTGGGTTGGGCCTATGCGCACGCGACTGCATCCCGGCTGACAAAGTGCAATCCCGTTGCACCCGGTGTGCCGGTGATTTGCGTCGGCAACCTAAATGCTGGCGGCACCGGCAAAACGCCGACCGTAATTTGGCTGCTCGATACCCTGCGCAGCCTCGGTCACGAACCGCATGTGGTCACCCGCGGCCATGGCGGAACGCTGGAAGGGCCGGTTCAGGTGTTTCCCGGCAAGCACAAGGCAGCGCAGACCGGGGACGAGCCTCTGCTGCTGGCCGCCTTCGGCGAGGTGTGGGTAGCCAAGGACCGTGCAGCAGGCGCCCGTGCTGCAACAGAGGCAGGGGCAACGGTTATCGTTTTGGATGACGGGTTTCAGAACCCCGCAGTCGCCAAGGACCTGTCACTTATTGTGGTCGATGCCCAGCACGGTTTCGGCAACGGGCGCTGCCTGCCCGCAGGCCCCTTGCGTGAACCTGTTGCCACTGGGCTGAAACGAGCCAACGCAATTCTGTCACTGGGCGCGGAGCCGGCTCAGGAAGCTTTCACCGCGGTTTGGAGCGGCCGGATTCAAGGACTGCCGCATTTCACTGGCGCATTGGAGCCCCTGCAGACCGGCATGCCCTGGCACGGCACCCGGGTGCTGGCCTTTGCCGGTATTGGCCATCCGCAGAAATTTTTCAGCACTCTGCGCGACCTTGGGGCCGATATTGCCCGGTCTGAGGCTCTGGACGATCATCAGCCGCTGACCCCGGCGTTGATGAACCGTCTGGAAAACGAGTCCAAGCTGCTAAACGCGCAGCTGGTCACGACCGAGAAGGACGCCGTGCGGCTGCCGGACAGTTTCCGCTCCAAGGTCATTACCCTGCCTGTCCGCCTGCGTATCGCCGGAGATGAGGGACTGAAAGACATGCTGAAAACAGCCGCACCTGCACTCTGACTTGCCATAGCCCTGCAAAGAAAAAGCCCGGGCACCAGGCCCGGGCTATTATCGTTCTGCTTACTCGTGCTTAGCTTTCGAGTTCAGCATCCAGCAGTTTCTTGAAGTCTTCGTAAGACTGGTTCGAAACCTTCTCGCCGTTCAGAATGAAGGACGGGGTGGATTCGATCCCATGCTCAGTCGCATTTTCCTGATACCAGGTCACCAGAGTCTGCGCCTTCTCGCCGTCCTGCAGACAGGCCTCCAGCTGGTCGTTTTCGATGCCTGCCAAACGGCCAATCTTGCGCAGTTCATCAATGATCTCCGGCGCCCCGCCGGCCCGCGCCCATTCCGACTGCTCCTTGTAGATCAGGTCGGAAATGCCAAAGAACTTCTCCGGTCCGCTGCAGCGGGCAATCATCGAAGCCCACAGCCCGTAGCGGTCAAAATAAACTTCGCGGTAGATGAACTTCACCTTGCCGGTATCGATGTAATCCGCCTTCAGCTGCTTGAAGGTATTGTTATGAAAGCTCGCGCAGTGCGGGCAGGTATAGGATGCATATTCGATCAGCGTGACCGGCGCATCCTCGGCGCCCAAAGTCATCTCTGTTATGGTCGAGGTGTCTACTTCAGCTTCCTGCGCAAACGCGGCGCCAACCAGCGGATTTGCCGGCAGATTGCTCTGGCTGCCCAAACCCGACAGGGCATAACCGCCCGCAACCACCGCAACCGCGGCCACGACACCAGACATCAAACGGGTCATTTGAACCCCTTTCCTTGCGTTTTCTGTTTTGTCAGCACATTGCGCCCCAGACGCTCCAGGGCGGCGCGCAAATCGTCATTTTCCACCCCTTCGGCTGCCTTGCTGGCCTCAGCCGCATCCTGCGGGTCCGGCTGCAGCGGTGCTTGAACCTTGGGGGCATATTTGAATTCCACGCGTCCGTCGGAAAATCCCGTCGGTGCCGTTTGCGTGATCCGCACCTTGGAAATAGCGTTAAAACCATATACCGCGTTCACCCGCTCGCGAAGGCGTTCCTTTTGCATTTCGAGCATCGGCGCATTGGCCCCAGTGGTCAGAACCGTCAGCGTAGCACCAAAGGAGCCCCGTCCGTAGCCGATGTTCACGGGACGGGCCATCGCAGCAATATCCGGCCCGGCGATCTCCTCCCAATGGGTCAGCAGCCGGGACACCGCGAAGCCGCGGCTTTCGCCCGCTTTGCGGATCTGCTCACTGAGGAGCTTGGAGGTCCGGGAGAACCCGCGTGTGGTGCTGCGCCTGAATGCCATGATCTAGGTTTTGCTCGACTGCCCGCCCTATTGTAAAGAGCGGTTATGCAGGCGCCAGCCAAACCGCCGCCCAAGGAATAACGAATGCGTGACTTAAAGAGCGATTCCGCCGCAATGAGCGAAGAGCTGCTTGCGTGGTATGACGTGCATGCCCGCGAGATGCCCTGGCGTGTCAGCCCGGCGGCCCGCGCCGCCGGCAACCGCCCGGACCCTTACAGGATCTGGCTCAGCGAGGTGATGCTGCAGCAGACCACCGTGGCTGCCGTGCGCGATTACTTCCTGCGCTTCACCAACCGGTGGCCAACGGTTCTGGACCTGGCCGCCGCAGAAGACGCCGACGTGATGAGCGAATGGGCCGGCCTTGGTTATTACGCCCGCGCCCGCAACCTGCTGAAATGCGCCCGCGCGGTAGCACAGGATCACGGCGGCAGCTTCCCGGACAGCTACGAGGGCCTGCTCAAGCTGCCCGGCATCGGCCCTTACACCGCTGCGGCCATCGCCTCCATCGCCTTTGACCGCGCTGAAACCGTGCTCGATGGCAATGTCGAGCGGGTGATGGCCCGTGTTCACGACATCCACGACCCGCTCCCGGGCGTCAAACCGGTGTTGAAAGACCGTGCGGCGGAGCTCACACCAGTGCAGCGCCCCGGCGATTATGCTCAGGCGGTGATGGACTTGGGCGCCACCATCTGCACTCCCCGTAACCCGGCCTGCGGTATCTGCCCCTGGCGCAGTCCCTGTTCGGCCCGCATTGCCGGAACCGCAGCCAATTTACCCAAGAAAACGCCAAAGAAGCCAAAACCCACCCGGCATGGAATCGTTTATCTGGCGGAATCGGCCGACGGCACCTGGCTACTGGAACGGCGGCCGGACAAAGGTCTGCTGGGCGGCATGCTGGGCTGGCCCGGCTCGGACTGGAGCGATGCGCCCGTCCCGAACCCGCCCTTTGAAGCGGATTGGCAGGAACTGGCTGGAGAAGTGCGGCACACCTTCACCCATTTCCACCTGATCCTGCGCATTATGACCGCAGAACTGCCTGGCGGGTTCAATCAAAGTGCGGAACAGGAATTGATTTCACGCCACCATTTCCGCACTTCCAGCCTGCCCACGGTGATGCGCAAAGCCTTCGATCTATACAAAGGCCGCTAGGTTACCCCGCGCCCCTATTGGGTTTTCAAATGTCTGGGCATAGGGTTTCCCCAAACGCGCGCTGACTGATTTGGGAGACCTGGCATGATTGCCCCCGAAACTCTTTCCCGCTGGCAAAGCGCCCTGCCGTTCTGGATGTCTTTCCTGCTGCTGCCGCTGGTCTGGATCGCGGCGCTGCAGGGCGGCTGGGCACTGCTGCTGCCGCCGCTGGTCACCTGGCACCTGTTTGCGCTGCTGGACGGGATGTTCGGGCTCAACCTGGAAAACGCCGACCCGGAAACACCGGACAGCGACCTCAAGTGGTACAAGGCACTGACAGCGGCCTGGGTGCCGCTGCAGTTCATCACGCTGTTCGGGCTGATCTGGTACGTGAACGGCGCTGAACACCTGAATGGCTTTGAAAAGTTCGCCGCATTCTTCGGTGTCGGGGTTGTGACGGGCGCCGTCGGCATCAACTACAGCCACGAACTGATGCACCAGTCCAACCGGGTGGAACGCTGGCTGGGGGATATCCTGCTGGCGATGGTGCTGTACTCGCACTTCCGGTCCGAGCACCTGCTGGTGCATCATCGCTACGTCGGCACTCCGCGGGACCCGGTTACCGCCCGCTACAATGAGGGTTTCCATCGTTTCTATCCGCGGGTGCTGCGGCAGTGCTGGCACTCCGCCTTCCGTGCCGAGAAGGAGAAACTTGCCAAGAAAAACCGCCCCTGGACCGACCGCTCCAACCCGTTCTTCCGTTACTGGACCTTGCAGGCGGCCATGCTGCTGCTGGCCCTGATGCTCGGCGGGGTGACCGGCATCCTCCTCTTCCTGGTTCAGGCCGGCACCGCGATCTGGCAGCTGGAAGTGGTCAACTATGTCGAACACTACGGCCTAACCCGAAAACACCTGGGCGAGGGCAAATACGAACCTGTCCAGCCGCGCCACTCCTGGAACGCGGCGCACAAGGCATCGAACTGGCTGCTGATCAACCTGCAGCGCCACTCGGACCACCACTACAAGCCGAACCGCCGCTTTCCGCTGCTGCAGAACTACACCGAGGCTGACGCACCGCAGCTGCCATACGGCTATCCGGTAATGACCATTGCCGCGATGATCCCGCCCTTGTGGCGGCGGGTGATGAATCCGCGGGTGCGCCGCTGGCGGCAGACTTACTATCCCGAAATCACCAACTGGCACGCCTATAACAAAGCGCAGAACCCGATGCCGCGCTAGAGGTCAGGCCCAAGCAAAGACGGTCATCGGCTGATCCAGCCCGCGCACTTCCTGATCCGGATGGCGGGCTGCGCCGTCCAGAAGGTCCAGCCCCGCCAGTTCAGCCTTGACCTGCGCGGCCATTGTTTCGCTGACAACAATACTGGTTTGCAGCCTGCGCGTCAGGTTCTCCAGCCGCGCGGCGATGTTCACCGTCATGCCCAGGACCGCATATTCCAGCCGGTTGGCACCGATATCACCCAGCAGCGCCTCGCCATAATGAATACCGATCCCGGCCCGGATCTCGGGCTTCCCTTGTTTGGCGCGATCCCGGTTCCATCTCGAAAGCGAAGCCCGCATCGCGTGGGCGCAGGCCAGCGCGTTGGTGGCGTCCTGCTTGCCAGCCACCGGCGTGCCAAAGGTCGCCATCAGCCCGTCTCCCAGATACTTGTCCAGCGTGCCGTGATGGCGGAACACCTCCCGCTCCATCCGGCCGTGAAACTCGCGCAACAGATCAATCACCGCATGCGGATCCATGCCCGCTGACAGCCGGGTGAAGCCGATGATGTCTATGAAAAGCACAGCCACATTCTCGCTGCGCACCTGCTTCAGCGGTTCATCATTCTGGGACAGCTGCTCCACAACGTTGGGTGAAAAGTAGCGCGACAGGTTCACCCGCTCCCGTGTCAGGTTCGCGTTGCTGCGCAGCAGCCCATTGAACCGGCGCACCGAGAAACCCAGCGTCACTGCCACCAGGACAAAGACAAGCGCTTCCTGCACCCGCAATTTGACCACAAAGCTGTTCGGGTCAAAGAACTCTGCCAGTTCCGGCTCAAAGCCAAGGGCGGCGCCAACAGCCTCCGTCAGGCCAGGAACCGGGCTTGAGAACCACCAGACCAGCCCCAGCGCACTCAGCCACATCATCGCGGTCCAGGTTCCAATCGCAATCACCGTGCGCCAGGAATAGGCCATGGTACCCGCTGCAAGAATGATGAAGAAATACTGGAAGTTGTCGAACCTGTAGTGCATCGCCGCAGGAATTTCACGAACATCAAATGGATTGGGCACAACCAGCGCAAAGGTCATAACCGCAAGGTCAAGGAAGATCAGGAACAGCTCCAGCCGCGATTTGCCAACCTTTCCGGCCCGGCTGATGAACCAGCCGTTCAGGCACAGAAGCGCAAGAAGCCCGTGGTAATACAGCACACTCCAGACTGGGTTCAGAAAGACGATGAATACCGCAACAATCGGCAGCGCAATCCAGCGCGCGCGAACGGCCAGCTGCAGCCCGCGCCGCTTGTGCGCGTCCAGTGCAGCTTCCGCAAACCTGCCTTCCGCAGCGGAGAGTTCCTGACTGCCTGCGTCTTCTGCTCTGGCTGCACCGGTTCCGGTTGCAAATGCCGTATCGGTCATTGGCTCTCCCTCTTCCCGCTGGCTGTAGCAGGCATCGAACTTCAGATAGTGATCCTGCGGCAATCAGGAAATAGCGCATCGGACATCAATCATGCAAAAAACCCCGCCTGATCCAGGCGGGGCAAGGTGTGCGCCTGTGCAAATTGCACAGGCGCCTGCAATAGACTGTTGTGTTCTGAATAGCTCCGCGGCCGTCAGTTCTGCATTTCAGCCCGGATCTGCTGGCGCAACACGTCGATCGGCACGGTCTTGCCGTCGCGCTTGAAGCACCAGTAGGTCCAGCCGTTGCAGGACGGGGCGTTTTCCAGATGGGCACCCACCTGATGGATCGAACCCTTGATGTTGTCGCCAATCAGGGTGCCGTCTGCACGCACCTTGGCTTTGTGGCGGCGGTTCATCGAATAGAGCTCTTCGCCCGGGCGCAGCATGCCGCGCTCAACCAGCTGGCCGAACGGTACCCGCGGCGCCGCGCGCTTGCTGGCGGAAACCTCCAGCGCCTCGCGATCGAATTTGCGCACTGCCTTGATCCGCTTCTCCGCCACATTGCGGTAGGCTTCCTCGCGCTCGATGCCGATGAACTCGCGGCCCAGCATCTTGGCCACAGCACCGGTGGTGCCGGTGCCAAAGAACGGATCCAGAACCACGTCGCCCGGGTTGGTCGCGCCCACCAAGATCCGGTGCAGCAGCGATTCCGGCTTCTGCGTCGGATGTGCCTTATCACCGTTTTCGTCCTTCAGGCGCTCGTGACCGGTGCAGATCGGCAGCACCCAGTCGCTGCGCATCTGGATGCCCTCGTTCAGTGCCTTCAGCGCTTCGTAGTTGAAGGTGTACTTCGCGCCTTCGGACTTGGACGCCCAGATCATCGTCTCATGCGCGTTGGTGAACCGTTTGCCGCGGAAATTCGGCATCGGGTTGGACTTGCGCCAGATGACGTCGTTCAGCACCCAGTAGCCTTCGTCCTGCAGCACGGCGCCGACACGGAAGATATTGTGGTAGGAGCCGATCACCCAGATAGAGCCATTCGGCTTCAGCACCCGGCGCGCCGCCTTCAGCCACTCGCGGGTGAACTGATCATAAGCCTGAAAGCTGGAGAACTGGTCCCAGTGGTCATCCACAGCATCGACTTTGGAGTTGTCAGGGCGGTGCAGCTGGCCTTTCAGCTGCAGGTTATACGGCGGATCCGCAAAGATCAGATCAACCGAATTGGCCGGCAGACTGTTCATTGCTTCGACGCAGTCACCGCCAATAATCGTGTTTAAAGGGAGCGCTGCCGCGCCCTTTGTCATGGTTTTATTCATTGCTCTGCCTCATAACCGCGGCGCATTTTTGCGCTCATTAGGTTGTCCACAGGATGAGTCATCGCGGATTCGAGGTCAATTTGTTTATTATAACAACGCCCTACGGTTCACTCTTGATACAAGATATTGTGTACCGGCTTGAACGAGCGCCGATGATGTGGGGTTACGCCCAGCTGAACTAGCGCATCCCGGTGCTGTTTCGAGGGGTAGCCTGCGTTTTTCTCCCAACCATAACCCGGGAACTGTTGCGCCAAATCCACCATGATCCTGTCACGCGCCAGTTTTGCCAAAATCGAAGCTGCCGCGATCGTCACCGATTTGGCATCCCCCTTGACTACGGCCTCTGCCGGTAAGGCCAGCCCCTTGGGAATCAGGTTGCCATCAATCAGCAGGTAATCAGGCTGCGGATCCAGCGCCGCCACCGCACGCTCCATTGCCAGATGCGACGCGCGCAAAATGTTCAGGGAATCAATCTCTTCAACCGTCGCATGGGCAATTGCCGATTGGGCCGAAGACAGGATATTCCCTTCCAGTGCCTCTCGCTTTTTCAGGCTGAGCTTCTTGGAGTCGTTGAGTCCTTCAGGGATTGCGGCAATATCCAGCACCACCGCTGCAGCCGTGACCGGACCGGCCAGCGGGCCGCGGCCAACCTCATCAACCCCTGCAATTCTGAGGAAACCCCTTTCGCGGGCGTCGGCTTCAAGACTGTAATCCGGCTGTGTCATGCCCCTGACAATGCTAATTCCGGCACATGATGCAAGCAGACAAAAAAAGGGGGGCCGGAGCCCCCCAGTTTGCTGCTGCCCGAACCCGTTTTCCGGCTTACCGATTCACCATCCGGTAGCCATGTTTCTTCAGGCACCCAGGCTTGTACCCGGTACGGTTGCGCTGACCGTTCCAGAACGTCACCTTGCAGACCTGCGGCAGATCGTGCGTGTAGCCATAATTGCGATCAAGGCAGCGCTTCGCTGCCAGCGGACGGTTTTGGCTGTAGCGCGGGAAGTAGCGGACGCAGTGCGCCGGCAGATCATAGCGGCGCACGGACTGCGGCAGCGGTTTGACGTGGCCATCGTGACGGTTGCGGCCCTGGCGCCTGTGGTTGTTATGGCTGTGGTTCTGCGGCGGATTATAAGTGCGGGTCACCGCGTGATCATCTTTATCCCTGGAATGCTTGATGGCCGCACCAAGAATGCCAAGCAGCGCCAGACCGCCAAGAATTTTTGCGACATCATTGTCAGCGCGGGCGGGGGCTGCCGAGAAGCCTGTAATCGCAATGGCGGCTGCAACGATCAGGGCTATGAATTTGCGGTGCGGCTGGGGTCGGCATGTCTGGGCCATATCTGAACCTTTCAAGGAAATGAGCGGAACGCAAAATGCGCTTGATGCGCTCAGCCTGCTCCCATCCCCTTCAGACAGGCAATATCGGTGGCTTGTTATCGGATATCAGCCATTCCAACCCCCTGCGGTTATTGAATTTCAAGCAGTCCGGACGCAGGATGCCCGTATGAAACAAACCCTTCTGATCCCCGCTCTTGCGGCTTTCCTTCTGGCGCTTTCCGCTCCGGCACAAGCCGCTGACTGCTATGCCGACTACAAGGCCAAGCAGGACAATCCGCTGCGCCTGCACTACGGTGTGATTCAGCTGTCCGGCGCCTGCCAGAAACAAGCCGCTCGCAGTGAAATCCAGGCCCGCATCGCCCCGGCCGGGTGGACGTTGCTAAATGTCCTCTCCGTCTTTGGCCCCGAAGGTCTGCAGCAAAGGAAGGCTGATGCCGGACCCTACTATCTCAGTTTCTGAAGCCCGTGCCGCCGGCAGCAGGGTCATTACTCTCGGTATTGCCGCCATCGTCGCCCTGCTGGTCATTGCCGGCACGGTTCTGCTGCTGACCCTGCCTGACGCCAATGCCTTCAACGCCCGGGTCGAGCAGCTGTTCGTGGAAAATGACCTGACAACCCAGGCCGAAATCAAGCTGCTTGAAATCCTGGCCCAGTCCGGCACCGCCTTTGCTGACACTTTGACCAGCTACCGCATGGTGATCTTTGTGCTGCTGGTTTTTGCCACCGCAATGATGGTGGCAGCGCTGGCCGTGCTTGGCATGCTGGTGATGCTGAACCGCCGCATGGCCCAGATCGAACGCTCCGGCATCCAAGTAAACGAGCTGCTGATCAGCCGCGATGAGAACACCGTCTACCTCAACAGCATGGGGTTCAAGCTGACGCCCGCCGCGATGGAAACTCTCTCGGTTCTGGCCGAAGCCCGGCTGGACGATGACGTGCTGTCCGGCGCCGAGATCGAGGCGGTGATTTCGGGCCGTGCCTCCGCCGATTGCGAGGAAGCCGCCGGCGCCACCCGGATCAAGCGCCTGCGGGACACCCTGGGCAACCAGATGGTCAGCGAGCTTTTGGTCAAAAACATCGCCAAACGCGGCTATGTGCTGGCGATCAGCAAGGACGTGATCCGCATGGTCTGACCCCTCCGCTCCGTGCCGCTCAATATCACGTGTCCACCTCTAGAATTTTCCGGCACAGCCCCCAGATAGTTCAGAACCGGCCTGCGCCGGCCGGTCCTGTTGAAGCCGCTGAAGGGCACTTAAGACAAGGATCTCTGGGATGGACACACAGGTGCAGACCCGCAACCGGGGCTACGGCATTGTTGTCGAACCGCTGCAAGGCCTGGTCACCGCCCGGCGCGGCGGCACGGTTCTGGCGCAAAGCACCCAAGCCAAGGTGATGTACGAAACCCGGCTTCCTCCGGCGGTCTACTTCCCGGCGGACGACGTAACCGCCCCTCTGTCCGCTCATACTCCCCTGCAGACTTTCTGCCCTTTCAAAGGCACCGCAAGCTACCGCGATATCCTGCTGCCAGACGATGCCGTGCAGAACGCTGTCTGGGCCTACGAGGACGCCTTGCCCGAGGCCGCCGCCATTTCCGGCCACATCGGTTTCATGCCCAGCGCAGAGGTCGAATTCGATTTCGGCAGCAACACCGTGGAGATGCCGGATTACGGCAATATCTCCGGCCCGGTAATTGACTGGCTTTTGCGTGATGCCTCGATGGTGGCAACTCCGGAAGAACTGACCGCCGCGCTGGCAGAGAAATTCGTGGAGCAGGGCATCTACTTGTCCCGGCTCTCGGTCATGGCTTGGTCCCTGCACCCGCTGATCGCGGGAAAGAACTACATCTGGCAGAAGAAAACTGGCGAGGTCACGACCTACGCCCCCTCGTATGAGATCCACGACCACCCGGCATATCAGAACAGCCCGCTGCGCCATGTCTCCAACGGGCTGGGCGGGGTGCGGCACCGGCTGGACGCCTGCTGCACCGACGATGCTTTTCCCATTCTTGAGGATTTGCGCAAGGAAGGCGCCACCGACTATGTCGCGATGCCGCTGCGGTTCTCGGACGGGCGGATCAATGTGCTGACACTTACCAGCGACCATCCGAATGGTTTTTCGACCGCCAACCTGGGCCTGATTTTCGAATGCTCCGGGGTGATCGCCCGCTACTACGAGATCTTCATGCAGCGCGAGAATGCCCAGGCGCTGCTGGAAACATACGTGGGCAAGCGCACCGGCGCCCGGGTGCTCGGCGGCGAGATCCGCCGCGGCGACGGCGACGAAATTGACGCCGCCATCATGTTCTGCGATCTGCGCGGCTCCACCCGGCTGGAGGAGCAGCTGGGCCGCCGGGACTACATCGCGCTCTTGAACCAGTTCTTCGAGACCGCCTCGACCATCGTGCATGACCACGGCGGCGAAGTGCTGAAATTCATCGGCGATGCTGTGCTGGCCGTCTTCCCGGCGGGCAGCAACCCGGACAGGGCGCGCGCACAGGCCCTGGACAGCGCCCGCGCCATCGTCGCCCGGCTGGAAGAGATCGCCCAAGAGGAAGAAGGCCACCGCTGCGAGGCCGCCATCGGTATCGCCTATGGCCGGGTGACCTATGGCAACATCGGCTCGCGCGAGCGTCTGGACTTCACGGTAATCGGCCAGGCCGCCAATATCGCCGCCCGGCTGGGCGACTACGGAAAAACCGCTGACCACGCGATTGTCGTCAGCCGTGACATCTTGGGTGACACCTCTCAAGGCATCTCGCTCGGCGCAGTCAGCCTGCACAATGTCTCCCAGCCCGTCAGCTGCTTTGCAATTCAAGCCGGCGGAAATTCCCAGGCAGCTGCAGAGTAACCCTGCCACAGACAGTCCTCTCAGCCTCCCCTTCGGTACTGCCTCCAGGGCAGTGCCGTGCCCAAGGCTGCTTTGCCGGCATCTGTGATGCAGGCAACCGGCGCGGGAGCCCCTCCCGCCGCTCGATCAGCCCGCCGCCAAGGAGCGCTGCCCCGCATCGCCCATCGAGACCAGCAGCGGCGCCTCCGCCTGCCGCGCCTTGAAATCCGCCTTGGAAGTCATCCCCTGCCAGCCCACCTGCACCAGCGATTGCGCTGCCGCGCCGCCGAGTGTTGTACCCGGACCCGTCACGATAAACAGATCCGGCGCAAACTCATGGGCGGCATTCTGCACAGCGAGCGTGAAGTCATAGGGCTCCACCACCTGATGACCCAAAGTGTAATCCCACAGGGCCTGCGTATCCGTGGCACCCGGCCACCAGATCTGCCCGCGCCCGTCGATCAGCGGCACATCCGGCTGGGTGAACATCTCCGCGGTCAGGCGCCTGCGCCCCTCTGCCGCGACTGGCGCCTGCAGGCTGGTATGAAACCCGGCATGATTGGCCAGCCGCATCGGGAAACGTTCCTCGACCACCGGCACCGCCGTCTCGAACGCAGCCAGCCCGGCCTCGTTCCCGGCCAGCACCAGCATCCCGCCCAGATCAATCGACAGCGCCAGGTCATGCCCATCGCGAGCATCAATCTCTGCTGCCAGCGCCAATAGCTCTGCCTTGCGCGCAGGGTCGCCCTGCCAGTCCGGTCCGGCAAAAGGGTAAACCAGTTGGCCGCCGATCAGCTGTTCCTGCATCAGCGTGCCCATGGTGTTCACAACCTTGAACCCATCATCAGCGCTCAGCGCCCCGCCCGCCGCCAGCGCAATATACCAGCCCATCGAATTGCCGGTGACCGCAACAACCTCGATATCCTCCGCCAGCGACTGCGCATCCGCCAATGCGGACGCATAGATCAGCGGCGAGGCGATATCCCCGCGTGAATACTTCGACACGGAGAACCGCGTGGCCCCGTCCAGCGCGGTGATCTCTTCCTGCCCGGCCTCCCGGCGCTGCGCGTCAAAGCCCGCAAACAGCGCCGTCTTGTCCGCATGATGGCGGTGCAGGTAGCCCAGCTCTGCCTTGTTATAGGTGCCCCGGCCAGGGCAAATCAGGACGGCGGTGCGGGTCATTTCTTTCCTCCTGCCAGCGTCATTGCTGCCGATACAATGCTGTCCTTCGATGGCAGTGTCGCGCCATATGCCGGCCCGGTTGCAATGAAGCAATCTGTGGCGGCAATCCGCGCCGTTGGAATATCACTCTGTTCTGCAAACAGCGCCATCAGCGCCTCCGACTGGCTGCCGGTGATGCGGCATTCATCAACGATCAGCACGTCTTTGCAGCCATTCACTGCTTCCAGCAGCGCAGCATCCGGCAAGGGCGCCAGCCAGCGCAGGTCCACGATCCGGGCGTCAACGCCTTTCAACGCCAACTCTGCCTGCGCCTGGGCCGACAGATAGCGCCCGTTACCATAGGTCACGATGGCCAGATCGCTGCCATCCCCATGCACGCCAACCTCCCCCAGGCCAATGCGCCGGTCCGGCGACGGGTAGGTCCGCATCCAGCCGCCATCCTTGATCTCGTGCAGATCCCGCATCGGATACAGCGCGATGGGTTCGACAAAGACCACCACCCGCTGTTCCTCGCGCGCCAGACGCACCGCCTCGCGCATCATCATTACGGCCTCCGCCCCGTCCGATGGGCAGGCAATCACCAGCCCCGGAATATCGCGCAGCACCGCCAGCGAGTTGTCGTTGTGGAAATGGCCGCCAAAACCCTTCTGATACCCCAGGCCTGCAATCCGCAGCACCATCGGGTTTGAAAATTGCCCGTTGGAGAAAAACGGCAGCGTCGCCGCCTCGCCGCGCAGCTGGTCCTCGGCGTTGTGCAGATAGGCGAGGAACTGGATTTCCGGGATCGGCAGGAAGCCGTTGTGCCCCATGCCGATCGCCAGCCCCAGGATCGACTGCTCGTCCAACAGCGTGTCAATCACCCGGTCCGGCCCGAACCGCTGCTGCAGCTTCTGGCTGACGCCATAGACACCGCCCTTCCGGCCCACATCCTCGCCCATCATGACGATCTCGCCGTGCTCCAGCATCAGGTCGGTCAGCGCCCAGTTGATCAGGCGCGACATCGGCTGCGGCTCCTCCATCGCCCGCATGTCGCTGCCAAAGGCCGCGGCGCGTGCCTCGGCACTGGGGCCGTTGGTGGGCGCGCACTCCCGCTTGGGCGGGATCAGGCTGGCCGCTACATCCGCCGCGGTTTTCAGGTGCGGTCGCGACACCGCTTCCGCCCGGATCCGCTCCACCCGCGCGCAGGTGTCCGTATAGATCTTCAGCGCCTCCTCGGGACGCAGCGCGCCAGCCTCATCCAGCAGCCGGACCGAATGCAGCAGCGGATCGTTGGCCTCATCCGCCTCCACCTCTGCCTTTGCCATATAGGTGGTCGGCACATCCGCCCCGGCATGGCCATACAGCCGCACGGTGCGCAGATGCAGGAACGCAGGCTTCTTGCGCGTCCGCACATACGCCGCCGCCTCCTGCGCCACCGCATAAGCGTTGTAGATATCCAACCCGTCCGCCTGGAAATACTTGATGCCGGGCCGCCCGGCCATTGAGGCCTCGATCCAGCCCTTCGGCGTCTTGGTCGAAATGCCGATGCCATTGTCCTCGCAGACAAACAGTAGCGGCAGCGGTGTCGACTGCACCGAGGTCCAGCCCGCGGTATTGATTGCGCCCTGCGCGGTCGAGTGGTTGGCGGATGCATCGCCGAAAGAACACATGACAATGGCATCCTCCGGCAGCTGCTGATGCTCCGGCTGATGCCGCCTGGCGGCGCCGACAGAATAGGCGGCACCCACCGCCTTCGGCAGATGCGAGGCAATGGTCGACGTCTGCGGCGGGATCATCAGCGCCTTGGACCCCAGCACCTTGTGCCGCCCGCCGGACGTCGGGTCTTCGCTGGAACAGGCGAAGGACAGCAGCATGTCCCAGGCAATCCGCTGCCCCGGCACCTGATCGGCACGGGCGATCTGAAAAGCCGCATCGCGGTAGTGCAGGAACGCCATGTCGGTGGGGTGCAGCGCACGGGCCACCGCCGCCATCCCCTCGTGCCCGGAAGAGCCGATGGTATAGAAGCCCTGCCCCGCTTTCTGCATGTCCCGGCTGGTCAGATCCAGCGCCCGGCTCAGGACCTGCGCGCGGAAGGCGGAAACTGCTTCGGCTGCGGCCAGCGGCCCGGCTGGTGCAGCGCCTGCAGGCAGGTTCCCGGTCTTAACCCGGTCCAGGAAATTCTGATGCACGATCTGAGCGCGGTCCATGCGGCCTCCTTACGCTGACTGACCATGGCTTTATCCGCGAATCCGGAACTTGAAGCCAATGAGTTTGCGCAATGAATTCATTCCAAAACGGCATGAAAAATCCATCAATCAGTCCGAATTGTCACTTAACGGCTGGACGCGCCGCGCTTACGCCCAAAGCCGCAATTCACTGCACGCCCCGCAGTTGGCTTTGCCCGCCTTTTCCGTTTGACGGCTCCGTCAAACCATCTTATACGCCCTCCCAACGACACCTGCCCAGGTGGCGGAATTGGTAGACGCGCTAGCTTCAGGTGCTAGTGTCCGTATGGACGTGGAGGTTCGAGTCCTCTCCTGGGCACCATTCCCCGACAATGACAGCCCGCAGCCTCGTCCCAGAGCCGCCGCGCGGATATTCGGCCCGCGTAAACCAGCTTGCCTTCGCGCAGTTGAGTTTGCAGGCCAAAGCGCCTATTTCCTCTGAAACAGCCCCGGTGCGGTGAATATCAAAAGGGAATTCCAGTGGCCAATTACCTGTACAAGAGCGACCTGCCCGACGGGCTGGATCTCGGCCCCGTTGTCGCAATTGACTGCGAGACCATGGGTCTGAACCCCCACCGCGACCGTCTCTGCGTGATCCAGATGTCCGGCGGTGACGGCAATGCCCATATTGTTCAGGTGGAAAAAGGCCAGACTGAGGCTCCCAATCTGTGCCGGATGCTCGAAGATCCGAATGTGCTGAAGCTGTTCCATTTCGGCCGCTTCGACATTGCCGCGATGTACCACGCTTTCGGTGCCCTGGCTGCACCGGTCTACTGCACCAAGATCGCCAGCCGCCTGGTGCGCACCTACACTGACCGCCACGGGCTCAAGAACCTGACCCAGGAACTGTTGGGAATCGATATTTCCAAGCAGCAGCAGATGAGCGACTGGGGCGCAGAGGAACTGACCGATGCGCAACTCGACTATGCGGCCTCCGACGTCCTGCACCTGCACAAGCTGCGCGACGCGCTGGACAAGCGCCTGGCCCGCGAGGGCCGCACCGAAATGGCCCAGGCCTGCTTCGGCTTCCTCCCCATGCGCGCCAAGCTTGATCTGGCTGGCTGGCCCGAAATCGACATATTTGCCCACTCATGACCGATACAGAAAAATTCCTCGTCACTGCCCGGCAAGTGATCACAGATGAGGCCAAGGCGCTGGACGCCCTGGCTGAAGGTCTGGATGAGCGTTTTGCCGAAGCTGTTCAGCTGATCCTGCAAGCCAAGGGCCGCATCATCGTCAGCGGCATCGGCAAGTCCGGCCACATTGGCCACAAGATTGCCGCAACACTGGCGTCCACCGGCACGCCCGCCTATTTCGTACACCCGGCTGAGGCCAGCCACGGCGATCTCGGCATGCTGTCCGAAGGCGATGTTGTTCTGGCAATCTCGAACTCGGGCGAGGCGCCGGAGCTGGCCAACCTGCTGGCCTTCACCCGCCGCTTTGCGATTCCGCTGATCGGCCTGTCCAGCAAGATGGACAGCACCCTGATGAAACAGGCTGACGTGCACTTGCAAATCCCCTCGCTGGGGGAAGCCTGCGGTTTTGGCATGGTGCCCTCGATCTCCACCACACTGACGCTGGCGATGGGCGACGCACTGGCAATCGCGCTGATGAAGCACCGCGATTTCCGCCCGGAGAACTTCCGCGACTTCCACCCCGGCGGCAAGCTCGGTGCCCAGCTCAGCAAGGTGCGCGACCTGATGCACGCGGACAGCGCACTGCCGCTTGTCTCTAAAACCACCCCCATGGCTGACGCACTGATCGAAATCAGCCAAAAGGGGTTCGGCGTCGCTGGCGTTGCCGCAGCCGATGGCTCACTGGCCGGCATCATCACCGATGGCGACCTGCGCCGCCATATGGACGGGCTATTGGACAAGACCGCGGCTGAGGTGATGACTGCGGACCCCGCCACAATTGCGCCCGGAGCCATGGCACAAGAGGCGGTTGCGGTGATGAACCAGCGCAAGATCACCTGCCTGTTTGTGGTGGACCTGGAGACCGGAAGAAAGGCCGAAGGCCTGCTGCATATCCACGACTGCCTCCGCGCAGGACTGGGCTGACACGGGACCCGGGAGCGCATCATGGACAGCCATTCCAGAGCCGTCGCATATCTCAAGGTGCTGCTGCCGTTGGCGGCACTGGTTCTGCTGTCAACGCTGTTTCTGATCTCGCGCGGGGTGAACACGGATGCGGTGATCCCCTTTGCGCAAAAGGAAATCGAGGACCGGATGAGAGGCCAGCTGGTCACCGCTCCTTTCTTTTCCGGCACCACCGCAAAAGGCGATGAGATTCTGGTGACCGCCTCTACGGCTCGCCCTGGCCGTAACGGTGCGCCCGCGATAGCCAGCGATATGTCCGCGGAAATCAATCTGGCAGAGGGCGGCAAGATCACGCTGGCCTCCGAAACTGGGGCCATCAATCCGGCCCAGGATACTGCCCGTTTTACAGGAAACGTTGTAATTACCTCGGCCGATGGTCTGGTCGTCGAAACCGAGGAACTGAATTCTATTCTCAGCGGTTTGTCAGCCAGCAGCCCCGGACCGGTCCGCGCGACCGGCAACATCGGCGTTCTGACCGCAGGCAATATGCAGATCGAAGCAAAAACCGGCGGCGGGCCGGTCCATATGCTGTTCAAAAACGGGGTGAAGCTGTTATATCAACCCCAGCAACCGGAAAGATAACCTGTGTCTTATTTGCGCGCATTGATTTTCAGCCTGCCTCTCGCGGTATTTCCCGGCCTCGCACTGGCACAAACAGCCTCCGTGGCCTTCGGCGCGGTCAAGGCCGACCCGAGCCTGCCGGTTGAGGTCACCGCCGACAACCTTGCTGTGAACCAGGCCGACGGGTCGGCTGAATTCACCGGCAATGTCCTGATCGTGCAGGGCGTCATGCGGCTGTCCGCCGACACGGTTCTGGTTATCTACAAGACGGCAGAAGAAAGCGGCGGCGAAGGCGGCATCGAACGGCTGGAGGCCACCGGCAACGTGGTTCTGGTCAGCGGCCCGGACGCTGCCGAGTCTCAGTACGCAGAGTACACCATCGACCGCGGAACGGTCGTGATGACCGGCAACGTGCTGCTCAATCAGGAAAACGGGACGCTTGCCTCGAACCGGTTGGAGGTGAACCTCACCTCCGGCACCGCGCAGATGGCCGGCCGCGTGAAAACCATCCTCAACCCGAACGGTGGCAGCAACTGATGGCTAAACCAGACCTGAAAGTGACGGAAGGCTCCTCCGGGCTGCGCATCGAACGGCTGCGCAAATCCTACCGCAAGAAGGTTGTGATCCGGGACGTCTCCCTGTCTTTGAACCGGGGTGAGGTGGTGGCCCTGCTTGGCCCCAACGGCTCTGGCAAGACCACCAGTTTCTACACGATTGCCGGCCTGGTGTTTCCCGAAGCCGGCACCGTGACCATTGACGGCCAGAACGTGACCGGCCTGCCGATGTACCGCCGCGCGCGCCTGGGCATCGGCTACCTGCCGCAGGAAATGTCGATCTTCCGCGGATTGTCGGTGGAGGACAACATCTCTGCCGTTTTGGACATCTCGCAAAAGCACGAGCACAAACGCCGCGAGCGGCTGGAAGAACTGCTGTCGGATTTCTCGATCGAGCACCTGCGCCGCGCGCCTGCGCTGGCGCTGTCGGGCGGTGAGCGCCGGCGCGTCGAGATCGCCCGCTGCCTGGCCGCCAACCCGAAATACCTGCTGCTCGATGAGCCTTTCGCTGGCGTCGACCCGATTTCCGTCGGGGACATCCGCCACCTGGTGGCAGACCTCAAGAAACGCGGCATCGGGGTGCTGATCACAGATCATAACGTGCGCGAAACGCTGGAAATCGTCGACCGCGCCTATATCCTGCACGATGGCCAGGTTCTGATGTCCGGCAGCCCCGAAGAAGTGGTGGAAAACGAGAACGTCCGCCGCGTCTATTTGGGCGATAACTTCCGTATTTCCTGACCCTCTTCCGCACCTCCGCGGCAGCGAATAACCGCCGCAAACCCGGGCTTCTTTTTTCGCGTTATCCATTGACTCTCCCGCTGTCTTGCCGTGGAATTGACCCATGGCATACGCGCAGTCCGATGCAGTCCGAACAACAGCCTTGGCGACAAGGCCCGGATGGATGCAACCGGACGGCTGGCCTGCCCCCCGGTTCCGGACCTGACGTGACACCGCCAAGGATTGCCTTGGCGGCAGGCCCGGCCGCAATAAATTGTGAAGGAGATCACATGCGTTACAAAATCAGCGGCAAACAGATCGACATCGGCGACGCTCTGCAGGTTCATGTGCAGAATGAGCTGGGTTCGGCCGTACAAAAATACGCCGAGCGCCCAACCGACGCGACTGTGGTCTTTTCCCGTTCGGCGCATGAATATGTATGTGAAGCAACTGTCCATCTGTCGACCGGGCTGAGCGCGCAAGCAAAAGCCCACGAAACCGAAATCTACGCGGCCTTCGACGCCTGCTGCGAGAAAATGGAAAAGCAGCTGCGCCGCTACAAGCGCCGCCTCAAGGATCACCACAAGGACCGCAGCGAGCCGGTTGAACATCTGGGCGCCAACTCGTATATCCTCGCCTCTGAAGAAGCGGATTCCGAACCGGACTCGCTGCAGCCGATCATCGTCGCCGAAATGGAGACCCGCATCCCCTCCCTGTCAGTCGGGGAAGCGGTGATGCAGATGGAGCTGGCAGGAGCCCCGGTACTGGTCTTCCGCAATGAAGGCAAAGACGGGTTGAATGTGGTCTACCGCCGCGATGACGGCAACATCGGCTGGATCGATCCGTAAACACACCTAAGGCATCGGCGCCCCCTAAGGGGCGCCGGAACGGAGCAGAAACATGCAGATTTCCAGCATCCTCAAGCCAGAGGCCGTCCGGGTTATCGGTGCGGTCTCCAGCAAGAAGCGCTTGTTCCAGGAAATCGCGGATGTCGCTCAGTCAGCCTACGGGCTGGACGCGCAGCCCACGGTCGAGGCGTTGCTGGATCGCGAAAGCCTCGGCCCCACCGGGGTCGGCCATGGCGTCGCCCTGCCGCATGCCCGCCTCGACACCATCAGCGAGGTCTGCGGCACCTTCCTGATCCTGGAAAAGCCGCTGGACTTTGGCGCGGTGGATCGCCAGCCGGTGGATATTGCCTTTGCCCTGTTCGCACCCGAAGACGCCGGAGTCGAGCACCTGAAGGCATTGGCGCTGGTGTCGCGCACCCTGCGCGAACAGAGCTTCTGCACCAAGCTGCGCGCCAACCATGATCCGGCCACGCTCTATACCATCCTGACCGAAGGCCAATCCGTCCAGGCGGCCTGAAGCATCAGGAAGCGCTGACGGCGCGGCCCCGGCATTCCCCGGAATTATTGCAGCTCTCCAGTTGCGGCAGGTCTCCCGCCTGTCATAGGCTGCCTGCCGGCTGCACTCTTTCCATTGGGCCGGGCCCGGACCGCAGCCTGCGGCCCGTGCGCAGGAGCCCCTTCTGTGAGGCAGGATAAGAGAGGTCAGCTCTGGCGCCACCAGGGCCCGAAGCCAAAGGCCAGGTAATCGCGCTGATAAACAGAAGCGATCAGCGCTTCCAGCTCCGCATCATAGATATCCGCCAAGGCAAAAGGCGTCTCAGGCTCGGCTTCCGGGACCGCCTCCGGCTCCATCCGGCCCAGCTTGCGGGCCAGCGCAGGCAGGTCTTCGCCCATCTCGTCCTCGCGGATCAGCAGATCCGGCGGGCCCAGTTCGGCGAACCCGGCCAGTGCCTGGGCTTGCGTTGCCCACTCCGCATCCAGCCGCACCGGGGTTTGCCCGGCAAGGCTGGCGCGCACAAACTCCAGAAACCCGGCAAAGGCATCACGGTGCTGGGCCCGCGAATAACCGGCATCTGGCCCCGCCTCCGGAATCGGCAGTTTGAACTGTCGCCGCAGCGTGTTGCGGATCTGCCGGTAGCTGCCCTCACCTGCATTCAGGATGCGGCGGCAGAACACCGCATGCGCCCGCGCCGCCGGGTGGCGCAGCACCGTAAAGCTGCGGAAACCCTTATTGCCGCGCTTCCACTGGCGCAGCTGTTTCTGGTTCATGCCCTGGATCAGCCCGTCCAGAGCCACATGGTCCAGGCCGGCCATCCATTGCACCACGCCGGCCTCCGGTCCGCCCTTCAGGGGCAGATACAGGATCGGCGTCACGGTCCCCGCCACGTAGCCCGGCACCGCCGGGCCGCGGCGCGGTTCGAAATTCGGGGTCCGCGTCAGATTGAACCGGTCCATGCCGGCCAGCGCGTCCTGCATTTCTTCCGGATTGGCCACCTTGGCCAGAACCGGTGCCGGGTTCTGCCGCTTGAGACTGCTGTCAAGCGCCTCCAGTTGCTGCGGAACGCCCAGCCAGCGGGCCAAACCGTTCATCACTTCAAGGCTCTGCAAGTCTTCGTAGGCCACGTAAAACGCCGTTTGCCCCAGCGCCTGCAGCCGGTTCAGGAGGCGGACCTGGAATTCCTGCAGCGCCTCCACGTGGGCCGCGAACTCCGCTGCGTCAAACCGCGCCTTGGCGTCCTTGCGCCGCTTCACATCGGTCAGTTTCCACTGGCCGGTTTCCTGAGCGATCTTCCACGAGACATAGCTGTCGAGCGGGTTGCGGGTCAGGATGATCTTGGCACAGCGCGGATCCTCCAGCATCAGGTCCAGCACCCGCGGGTCGTGATCGTGGAAGTAGCGAAAGCCTCCCAGAACGCCTGGCTCTGCCTTGATTTCCTGGATCAGCCGCTCAGGATCCGCGTCCCGCATCGCCTGGGTCATACCCAGAATTTCTGTCCTGCTCGGATAGCCGATGAAATGCGGATTGAACGCCTCGCCATGGCATGTCAGCCGGTCAAATGCATTCAGGTTGCTTTCCAGGAAATTGGAGCCGGTCCGCATTTCGGCAAAGACGGCGAAGTAATCAAAGGAGGGCTCAGACATAATGGATTATCGCACCAGATAAGGTTTGCGCTGCGGCTTGGACGGGCTTGCAGGGCTGTGTTCGACCGGAAAGTCCCCCATCAGATAGGGGTGCATGCCCTGGTTCTTCAGATTCTGCAGAAACTGCCCGAAGCCTTCAAGGTCCGTCATCCTGGGGGCTTCGCTTAAATGCCGGGCCGACAGCGGACCGATTTCGTCAGCTATGGTCTGCAAAGGCTCCATCGGGGCTTCAACAAACTCTGCCATGGTCCAGATCCGCACCCGCGCCTTGGTCCATTGGGAGCGCAGGATCTGCAACTGCTTCGCTTCTCTCTGCTGCAGCCTGGCCGCCTCCTGGCGCAGTTCCGTGAAATTGCGGCTGGACTTGAACAGCGGAATCGCCCAGGCACCGCTGATGACTGAGACCTGCGCGTTGGTATCCCGCGCCACCAGCCAGTTCACCGCCTGATTGCTGCGCGGCCCGAACTGAAAGCACTGCCTCTCGCCGCGGGTGTTCCAGATCAGGCTGGTCAGAAAGCTTTCCGGGTTATAGTCGCGCAATCCGGCGCTGCTGTTCAGGCAGCCGTTGATCAGGCTCTGCCCTTCAGAGAATTCAGCCCCATCCGGCGCGAAGATATGCCCGTGCACCTTGCTGCCGGTCGTGCGCGCCAGCCAGGTTTCGAAATCCTCGAACAGCTCGGAAAACCCTTGAAAAACCGAGTAAGGGCTTGAAGTGACCCCATTCTCGGAGCCATGGCCGGGAAACCGGCTCTGCATATAGAGGCCGGGCCGTCCGCGGGTGCGCCGCTCCACCGCCTTGGCAAAGATCCGGTCGATCTTGCCGGGGTTCGGTTCCGTCCGCTTCATTGCCGCTGCCTGATCGCTCAGGAAGGCCTGATAGAGCCTGTTTGCATGCGGCCAGATCTTGCGCGCGACAAAACAGTCCGAGCGGCGCAAAAGCTGCAGATGATCGTCGTAGAAGATATGCGGCTTGCCCTGGAAATCGAACTTGCTCAGCGTTAGGGAGCGGCTTTCGATGTTGCTGGAGTGCAGCCGCGCCAGGGTCTGGAAATAGCTTTCATCCGGGATCCAGACCTTGCGGAAATAAGTGTCATAGACCGGGCGCTCCGGATCCTGCAGGATCGCCGTCAGGGTCTTGCGCGTCAGGCACCACCACTGGCTGCCCATATGCGGCACCAACCCGGACGGGATCCGCCGCTTGAAGCGAAGTTTGCGCTGCAGGCTGACATAACGGTCGAACAGGTAGCGGTGCTTTTTCCAGGAAAACGGGAACCGCAGCGTGAACCGCTCGTGGCTGAGACCGCCTACGATCCAGGGCACATCCGCGGTGGTGGCACTTTCGATGAAATCGGTGTCCGGGCGCACAGCCAGGTAATCGGCCAGTTCCTGCACCGGCCTCAGCGGCAGGCAAGAACCGGAGGCCAAATAGACATGGCGCACATCCGGAAACTCCGCCAGCATCACTTCCGACGCCGACTGCGAGGCCGCCACGATGCCCCAAGTACCCCATTCGCAGCGGTGGCGCGCGGAGAACCGCACCAGCGGATTGCCATCCAGCGACTGACAGAAGCGGTCGAACACCGCACGGCTGACATTGCGGTCCACATGCAGCACCACCGGGCAGCCCGCTGCGGTCCAGTGGCCCACCACCTGCGCCGCGCGGTCCAGCGCCGTGTGCACCAGCATGACCACACCGACCGAATTCATGCCCAGTTCCCCTTGGACATCAGCCCCAGAATCTCAAGCTGGCGCCAATTGATGTATTTCTCGCTCCATTTGCACCACAGTTCCGGCTGATCTGCCAGCCTGGCGGCATAGGCCTTGTATTCCGCCGATCCGCCGTAGTGCTGGCGGCGGGTCAGTTCCTCCTCGGCCTTGGCGGTGAACGTGTCCAGGAACTTGGCGTGCAGCAGCATGCCGCTGGCTTTCTCTCCGCCATCGGTCTCATAGACCTGATTCAGCCCGCGCGGCAGCAAGGCATGGGTGGAGCTGGCATAGGCATAGCGCCGGTGCCATTTGACCAGCGGAATCTTGTTCAGCGCCGGTGCCTTCTTGGGCGCATCGGCAAAGAACACCCGCGCCCGCGGCCCCCCCTGGATCCACAGGTTGCCGTATTCCAGGTTGCGGCTGATGGTGTAATTGCCGCTGTCGAACCAATGGGCGATCTCCAGCGGGTTCTGCCCGGCCTGATACGGCACCTCACTAATCCGGCCCTTGGGGTACACATCCAGAAGCATCGCCGAAAAGCTGCGGATTGCCGAATTGTCCAGCCAGTCGGTCAGCGCCCGGATCGGCCTTGTGTCGCAAAACGGGTAGATGAAGAACTCATCCGGATCGACCACCAGCACCCAGTGATCATGCGCGTATTTGCGCTTGAGGTAATTCATCCAGTCGATTCCGAAACCCGCGCGCTTGTAGCTGGCAGCGGTGTGCCACAGCGAGACATCCTCCATCCCGCGCAAGTATTCCACCGTGCCGTCGGTGGAGTCATTGTCCACGAACAGGAAATGATCGATTCCCATGCCGCGGTAGTACTGGAGGAAATAGGGCAGCCGGATCTGCTCATTGCGCATGGTGCAGACCAGCAGGATATCACTTGGCCGGATCGCCCGGGTGTGGTCCTGCAGCGCGGTCAGCTCACCGGATTTGCGCACCGCGCGGACCAGCCGCCGCTTGCGCCGCAACCGCATCCGGTAAGAATCCCAAAGCCCCACGTTTACTCCAAACCATTTTCCAAGGAGCGCACCCACCTGCCCCGGCCTTCTGGCCACCGGCAAGTTTCCGCGCAATATGTCACGCGCTCAGTGTATTAACAATGGATTTAGAAACAGTTACGCGGGCGCACGGCGCAGCTGCAACAGTCAGGAATTCCTGTCCCTCTCGTTACCAGTCGACCGGCACCATCAATCCCAGCGCGGCCAACTGATCCGGCCCCTGATACCGTACCGCCCCGGCGTGCCACATATCCGGTGCACCGGTGATCCGGTCATAGTAGAAGTCAAACAGATGCGGCGTATGGAAATGCTGCTGCCGCTGCTTTTCCGTTGCCGATTTGGAAACAATCTCCGGCAGGAACTTCGTATGCAGCAGCACTCCGGAGGGCGACGTGCCGCCCGGCCCGTCGTACAGCCCGTTCATCTGCGGCGGCAGCATGGAATGGGTGGAATTGACGTATGCGTAGCGCCGGTTCCAGCGCACCAGCGGCAGCTTGTTCAGCGTCGGCGAGTGTTCCGGCTGATCGCGGAAAAACATCCTTTCACGCGCCCCGCCCTGAACCCACAAATTGCCCTTCGGCTGCTGCCGCACCGCCCGGTAGGGGCCTCCGTCGAACCATTGCAGAACCTCGCAGGGGTCCTGCCCCGGTGCATAGGTCTGGCTGTCCAGCGGCCCCTTGGGATACAGGTCCAGCATCAATGCGCCGAACCCTTCACGGCCGTCCTGCTCCAGCCGCTGCGTCAGGTCGCTCAGGCCGTGCGCCTCCATCCCGGAAAAGACCAGCAGCTCATCCGCATCCACGGTCAGGCACCAGCGCCGGTGGCCGTGCCGGATCAGCAGCCAGCCCAGCCAGTCTAGGCCAAAGCGCGTGTCCCGGTAGCTGGCCTCTGTGCGCCACAGGGAGACATCCGGCTGCTCGGCCAGCATCTCAGCACTGCCGTCATCGCTGCCATTGTCCACCACAAGGAAATGCGCGGCGCCCATCCGCCGGTAATGTTCCAGAAAATAGGGCAGCCGGGTGATCTCATTGCGCAGCACGGTAAAGACCAGAACACCCTGTCCGGGGATCTCCCGGGTGCGGTCCGCCACCTTCTGCAGCTGATGGCGCGCGCGCAGGGCCCGCCAAAGCAACCGCCGCCGCTTCCACCGCAGCCTATAGGCCCCGGTGAGGCCCAGCGGCGGCAGATCAGGGGCGGCGGACTGTGCCATCCTCAGCTCTCGTAATGGCCTGTCTTATGCCACTTCCAAGCGTCGGCAATCATCGTTTCCAAGGTGGAGCGGCGCGGCTCCCAGCCCAGATCAGTGATCGCGCGGGTCGATCCCGACACCAGCTTGGTGCAGTCACCCGCCCGGCGCGGGCCGGTTTTGCAGGGCACCGCCTGACCTGTCACCGCCTCGGCCTTGTCCATCACCTCGCGCACCGAGAAACCGCTGCCGGTGCCCAGGTTGAACACCTGGCTGCCCTTGCCGTCCTCCAGCCACTTCAGGCCCAGCACATGCGCGTCCACCAGGTCGCAGACATGCACATAGTCGCGAATGCAGGTGCCGTCCGGAGTATCGTAGTCGGTGCCAAAGATGGTAAGTGCTTCGCGCTTGCCGGCAACCGCATCCAGCACCAGCGGCACCAGATGGGTCTCGGGGCGGTGGAACTCACCCACCTCCGCCTCAGGGTCGGCACCCGCTACGTTGAAATAGCGGAAGATCACCGACCGCAGCCCGTGCGCGGTGCCGAAATCCTTCAGGATATCCTCCACCGCGCGCTTGGAGGCGCCATAGGCATTCAGCGGCAGCTGCGGGGTATTTTCATCCAGCACAACATTGTCATGCTCGCCATAGGTGGCACAGGTGGAGGAGAACACGAAGTCCAGACAGCCCGCTGCCACCGCGGCCTCAATCAGGTTGAGCGACCCGCCGGTGTTGTTGGCCCAGTAACGGCCCGGCTCGCTCATCGCCTCACCGACCTGACTCAGCGCCGCAAAATGCATCACGGCAGCCGGCTGATACTTGGCGAACACTTCATCCAGGCGGGTGCGGTCAGTCAGGTCTCCCTTCTCGAAGGGGCCGAACTTGACCGCGTCCTGCCATCCGGTCACCAGGTTGTCATAGGTCACGGGCGTGTAACCCGCCGCCTTCAGCGCCTTGCAGGCGTGCGAGCCGATGTATCCGGCGCCGCCGGTCACGAGGATATTGGTCACTGTCTCTGCCCCATGCAAACAAAGCCGCCCCGAAGGGCGGCCAGTGTGGTTACTGCGCGGCCTTGCCGACCTGCGCGATCTCGGTGATGTAGTTCATCAGATCGTCCCGCAGCTCATCGCGCGCCAGCGCAAAGGCCACGGTTGCCTGCAGGAAGCCCGCCTTGGAGCCGCAATCGAACCGCTGGCCGCGGAAGCGGTAGCCGTAGACCGGCACGTCCTGGGCAATGTCTTCTGCGATCGCGTCGGTCAGCTGGATCTCGCCGCCGGCGCCCTGCTTCATCTTGTTGAGGTTCTTCAGAACCGACGGCGCCAGGATATAGCGGCCGATGACCGCCAGGTTCGACGGCGCCTCTTCCATCTTGGGCTTCTCGACCATCCCGTTGGCGGCAACCACCTGGCCCATATCGTCCTTCACGTCGAGCACACCGTAGGACGAGGTCTTCTCCGGCGGGACCTCCATCGCGGCAACCATGTTGCCGCCGGTTTCCTCATAGGCCTCGACCATCTGCTGCAGGCAGGGTTTCTCTGCCGCGATCACGTCATCCGGCAGGATCACCGCAAAGGGCTCATTGGCGATCAGGCGGCGGGCACACCAGACGGCATGGCCCAGGCCCAGCGCCTTGTGCTGGCGGATATAGGCAATCGCGCCGGATTCCATGTCGGTGCTCTTGAGGATGTCCAGCAGATCATCCTTGCCCTTCTTACGCAGTTCCTGCTCCAGAACCGGCGAGTGGTCAAAGTAGTCCTCCAGCGCGCCTTTGCCGCGCGAGGTGACAAAGATGAATTCCTTGATCCCGGCAGCGCGCGCCTCGTCGATGGCGTATTGCACCAGCGGCCGGTCGACCAGTGTCATGATTTCCTTGGGCACGGATTTGGTTGCAGGCAGGAACCTGGTGCCCAGGCCCGCAACCGGAAAAATCGCTTTGGTTACTTTTTTACGCATGATGTTCTCTCTGTACTCAAATTCCGCGCAGGACACAGGCACATGCACAAGACGCAGCAATACTCGTGCGCATCATACCCGGCTGTCTCCAAAAAAATGTGAAGCAACTGCCCGCTGCCCCCTGCTGCCGTTCAGAGGCAGCATCCCGTTTGTTCTGTTTCTCATTACCATACAGCACTCATTCGAGCCCCATCTTCTTCATCATGGCTTCCAGCCGCGGCACGTCCTCCGGGTTGTTCAGCTCCCAGAACTCGCGGCCGCGCGCCTCCACCTCTACACACAGCACCTTGCGCCCGTTCTCAAGAAACCGCAGCTGCTCCAGCCCTTCGAGCCGTTCCAGCGGCCCTGTATCCCAATCAGGATACGCCGCCAAGGCATCCGGGCGGTAGGCATAGACGCCGACATGGTGAAAGACCGGCGTATTTTCGCCATCACCGTAAGCCTGACCGCAATAAGGCACCACCTCCTTGGAGAAATAGAGCGCACTATGGTCCGCGGCAAATACTGCAGTGGTGCCGCCGACCCGGCCGGCCTTGCGGTCGGCCAGCAGGCTGTTCAGCGTCTCGCCGTTGCAGCGCAGCACCGGCGTTGCCAGCCCCATGCCCGGCGCAGCCCGAAGCCCGGCCACCAGGTCCTCGACAAACCAATGCGGTGTCAGCGGCGCGTCCCCTTGCAGATTCACCACAATCTCATAGCCGCCGCCCAGCGCCGCATGCGCCTCCGCGCAGCGCTCGGTGCCGTTGGCGCAGGTTTCAGAGGTCATCACCACCTCGGCGCCAAAACCCTCCGCGGCCTGTTTGATACGATCGTCATCCGTGGCTACGACCACCCGGTCCACACCCTGAACCGAGCAGGCCGCCCGCCAGGACCGCTCCACCAGAGAGCGCTTCTCGCCGCTGGCCCCGGTCAGCGGCACCAGCGGTTTGCCAGGATAGCGGGTGGAGGCATAGCGGGCGGGGATGACGATCAGAACGGACATCAGGCTTCCTTCAGTTCCACAGCTGGTGCATAGGCGATGAAGAACGGGTTCGCATAGCCCTCTTTACCGTATTTCAGCGGGGAGTGATCGTCAAAACGCACCACCTTGCCGCCAGCGCCAGCGAGCACCGCATGGCCCGCCGCGGTGTCCCACTCCATGGTGCGCCCGACCCGCGGATAGAGATCCGCCTCGCCGGTGGCAACCAGGCAGAACTTCAGCGAAGAACCGGCGCTTTTGCTGTCCTTGACGCTGTACTTATTGATGTAGTCATCAGTGGCCTGATCGCGGTGCGATTTGGACGCCACCACCATCAGCGCCGAATTGTCGCTTTCGGCGACCCGGATGGCGCGGGTCTCGCCGATGGTCTCCGGATCAAAGGCGCCGGTCTCTTCAACCGCGCTGCCATCGGCCAGGGTAAAGAACATCCGCTGCCGCGCCGGCGCATAGACCACGCCCCGCGTCGGCACACCCTTTTCCACCAGCGCGATGTTGACGGTGAAATCGCCGCGGCGATGGATGAATTCCTTGGTGCCGTCCAGCGGGTCGACGATCAGGAAGGTTTCGCCGCGCTCCTTGTGCGAGGCCGCCTGTTCCTCGGTGACCAGCATCATGTCCGGAAACGCTGCCCGCAGCCCGGCCGAGATCAATGCATCCGCCGCCTCATCCGCTTCGGTCACGGGGCTGTCGTCGGATTTCACTTTCACGTCGAAATCGTCGGAATTGTAGATCTCCATGATCTTCGCGCCGGCCTCGATGGCCAGCTTGCGGATCACGGGCACCAGGTTTTCATAGGTCACGCGGGTCTCCCTGATACGGGTTTAATTGAAAATTTGCCTGTTGCCCCTTATGATCCGCAGACAGCAGAACGGCAAGCAGCCGCATCAGATAAGAGCAGAGAACGCAGGTTCATGTTTCAGCAGCGCACACAGCCTTCCTGGATGTCCGGCTTCTTCGCCTTGTGCGAGGTGGTGTTCCATTCGACCGTGCGCAGTGTCCGCTCCAAGCACAACAATGCATTCATCGCGCTTGGCTTAAATCTGCTGCAGACGATTTTGTTCGTGCTGGCCTTCTATGTCATGTTCGCGGTTCTGGGTCTGCGGGGTGCCGCCCTCCGCGGCGATTTCCTGCTCTACGTGATGTCTGGGGTTTACCTGTTCATGGTCCACACCAAGACTGTCAGCGCTGTTGCCGGCGCCGAGGGCCCCAGCAGCCCGATGATGCAGCACGCGCCGATGAACACGATGGTCGCCCTGCTGTCCGCCGCCATTGGCGCGCTCTATATTCAGGTTCTGTCGCTGATCATCATCCTGTTTGCCTATCACGTCGCCTATACGCCTGTGCACATCGAGGAACCCGTCCCCGCATTCGGCATGGTTCTGCTGTCCTGGATCACCGGATTCAGCGTCGGGCTGGTGTTTCTGGTGCTGAAACCCTGGGCGCCGAGTTTTGTCAGCATCCTGATGATGATTTACCAGCGCGCCAACATGATTGCCTCGGGCAAGATGTTCCTGGCCAACACCCTGCCCGGCTTCATGCTGGCGATGTTCGACTGGAATCCGCTGTTTCACTGCATTGACCAGGCCCGCGGCTTCGTCTTTATCAACTACAACCCGCATTTCAGCTCCTGGCAGTATGCGGCCTGGGTGGCGCTGGTGCTGATCGTGATTGGCCTGATGGGCGAATTCTACACACGCCGTAACGTGTCCCTCAGCTGGAATGCGCGGCGATGAGGGGACTGCGCGCAGCAGCCGTTCTCTGTCTGGGCTTCCTGGCAATGCCAGCCGCGGCGCAGGAGTTTCCCGCACTCCACAATGTCACCGGCGTTGCGTCGGACGATGTGCTGAACATCCGCAGCGCCCCCTCCGCCGGTTCTGAAATCATCGGAACCCTGGCACCGGATCAAACCGGAGTGGAAGTGGTCCTGGCGGATGGCAGCGGCAAATGGGGCCTGGTGAACAGCGGTGAGCAATCCGGCTGGGCCGCCCTGCGGTATCTGGACCGGATATCTTCCAGCAATTGGCACGAGCAACCGGAACAGGCTCTGGAATGCTTCGGCACAGAACCCTTCTGGTCTTTGACCCTGGATGAGGCTGCCAGTTTCAGCACTCCGGACAGTCCGGGCACCCCTGTCACACTGGTGGCACGGGAACCGGCCGCAGGCCGCAGCGGCAAATCCGGCTTCCTCGCTGCAAGCCGGAGCGGCAGCGAAACGCCCGCCCCCGAAGCGATCAGCCTGTCCGGCACCCTGACGGCACAGCATTGCTCCGATGGCATGTCTGACCGGATCTACGGCATTTCGATCGACCTTCTGCGCCTGCGCAACACGGGCCGGCTCGACGTCCTGACCGGCTGCTGCTCGCTGCTGCCCTAGCCGCCGGCCCCAAGACTTTTCAGCAAAAGTCTTGGCAAAAGTTTTCCGCCACGTCAGCCTCATGTCACCACCCGCAGCGTCAGGTTGATCCGTCCGCCTTTTGGCAAGAGGCGCGAGGACTTGAATCGGATCCGGTCCACTCCGTGATAGGTCAGCCGCGCCTCGCCCCCCATCACAACCACATCGCCCGAGCTCAGCCAGACCGATTCTGTCCTGCCGCCCCGCGTTTGGCTGCCGATCCGGAACAGCCCGTCGTCCCCCAGCGAGATTGAGACCACGGGAAAGGAGAAATCCGCCTCATCCTTGTCCTGGTGCGGCCCCATCTTCGCGCCCTCGCCGTAGTAATTCAGCAGGCAGCATTCCGGCTGCCGCTCCAGCCCGGTCAGCTCCGTCCAGATATCCAGAACCTCCGGCGGGATTGCAGGCCATTCCCGGCCCGCGGGATGCTGTTCCGCATAACGGTAGCCCTTGGCGTCCGAATACCAGCCGAATTGCCCGGCCGAGGTCATCCGCACCGACATCTGCCCGCCGCCGGGCACCTTGGGTGAAAACAAGGGCGCCGCCTTCAGCACCGGCCGCAAGGCCTCGATCAGCGCCGCCTGCCGGACGCCATCGAGATACCCCTTGTGAACATCAAATCCGCGCACCCGCAGCAGGGTCATTGCCGTTCATCCATCCTTAACCATGCCCCTTGCAAAAAAGCGCATTGATTCACGCCTCCGGGCGTGCCTGAGCGCTTGCAGGGCCGTTTTCACGTCCCTATATACGCCGGGACGCGGCAAGGTGCAGACCAAACCGCAAAACAATCGGGGCCGGGATGCCGCAACGGGTTCAGGCCTCGGGTAATCGCCTTGAGTAGTAAAAAGGGATCGCAAATGAGCAAAGTTATCGGCATCGACCTGGGTACCACCAACTCCTGCGTGGCCATCATGGACGGCTCCCAGCCCCGCGTGATTGAAAACGCCGAGGGCGCGCGCACCACCCCGTCGATCGTTGCCTTCACCGACGACGAGCGCCTGGTCGGCCAGCCGGCCAAACGCCAGGCCGTCACCAACCCCGACAACACCGTGTTCGGCGTCAAGCGCCTGATCGGCCGCCGGTTCGACGACCCGGCCGTCGCCAAAGACAAGAAGATGGTGCCGTTCTCCATCGTCAACGGCGGCAACGGCGACGCATGGGTCGAAGCCAAGGGTGAGAAATACTCCCCGTCGCAAATCTCCGCCTTCACTCTGGGCAAGATGAAGGAGACCGCGGAATCTTACCTGGGCGAGGAAGTCACCCAGGCGGTCATCACCGTGCCTGCCTATTTCAACGACGCCCAGCGTCAGGCCACCAAAGACGCCGGCAAGATCGCGGGCCTCGAAGTGCTGCGCATCATCAACGAGCCGACCGCGGCTGCGCTGGCCTATGGCCTGGACAAGGAAAACACCCAGACCATCGCCGTCTATGACCTCGGCGGCGGCACCTTCGACGTGACCATCCTGGAAATCGACGACGGCCTGTTCGAAGTGAAGTCGACCAACGGCGACACCTTCCTGGGTGGCGAAGACTTTGACATGCGCATCGTCAACTACCTGGCGGATGAGTTCAAAAAGGAAAACGGCGTCGATCTGTCCAAGGACAAGATGGCCCTGCAGCGCCTGAAGGAAGCCGCAGAGAAAGCAAAGATCGAGCTGTCCTCCACCTCACAGACCGAGATCAACCAGCCGTTCATCTCGATGGACCCCTCCTCGGGCCAGCCGCTGCACATGGTGATGAAGCTGACCCGCGCCAAGCTGGAAAGCCTGGTCTCCGACCTGATCAAGCGTTCGATGGACCCCTGCAAGGCGGCCCTCAAGGACGCAGGCCTCTCCGCCTCCGACATTGACGAGGTGGTTCTGGTCGGCGGTATGACCCGGATGCCGAAAGTCATCGAAGAGGTCTCCAAGTTCTTCGGCAAGGAGCCGCACAAGGGCGTGAACCCGGATGAAGTGGTTGCCATGGGCGCCGCCATCCAGGCCGGCGTTCTGCAGGGCGACGTCAAGGACGTGGTGCTGCTCGACGTGACCCCGCTGTCGCTCGGCATCGAAACCCTGGGCGGTGTCTTCACCCGCCTGATCGACCGCAACACCACCATCCCGACCAAGAAGTCGCAGGTGTTCTCGACCGCGGAAGACAACCAGAACGCCGTGACCATCCGCGTGTTCCAGGGTGAGCGTGAAATGGCAGCCGACAACAAGATGCTCGGCCAGTTCAACCTCGAGGAAATCCCGCCGGCACCGCGCGGCATGCCGCAGATCGAAGTGACCTTTGACATCGACGCCAACGGCATCGTGTCGGTCGGCGCCAAGGACAAGGCGACCGGCAAGGAACAGCAGATCACCATCCAGGCATCGGGCGGCCTGTCCGACGAGGACATCGAAAAGATGGTCAAGGACGCCGAGGACAACGCCGAGGCGGACAAGGAACGCCGCGAGCTGATCGAAGCCAAGAACCAGGCCGAGTCGCTGATCCACTCCACCGAGAAATCGGTGGAAGAGCATGGCGACAAGGTCGATCCCTCCACTGTTGAGGTGATCGAGCTGGCCGTGGCTGCGCTTAAGGACGAGCTGGAGAACGACAAGGCAACCGCCGACAAGATCAAGTCCGGCATCCAGAACGTCACCGAAGCCGCCATGAAACTGGGCGAAGCGATCTACAAGGCGCAGGCCGAAGAAGGCGGCGACGACGAACCGGCTGCTGCTGACGAAGCTGCAGGCCCGGCTGACGACGACATCGTCGATGCCGAGTTCGAAGACCTGGACAACGACAAGCGCTAACGCCTGAGCACTCAGGCCAAGGCGGGCCGGTCCGACCCCGGACCGGCCCATTTTCGTTGAGGCAGATGGGGTAACCGATGTCAAAACGTGACTATTACGACGTTCTGGGCGTGGCCAAAGGCGCCACCGCAGACGAAATCAAAAAAGGCTTTCGCAAGAAGGCCAAGGAACTGCACCCCGACCGGAACTCCGATAATCCGGACGCCGAGGCGCAGTTCAAGGAAGCCAACGAGGCTTATGACGTCCTGAAGGACGCCGAGAAAAAGGCGGCCTACGATCGCTTTGGCCATGCTGCCTTCGAAAACGGCATGGGCGGCGGCCAGCGCGGCGGCGGCCAGGGCTTTGGCGGCGGCGATTTCTCCTCCGCTTTCTCCGACGTGTTCGACGACCTGTTCGGCGATTTCATGGGCGGCCAGCGCGGCGGCGGCGGCGGGCGCCAGCGCGCATCGCGCGGTGCCGACCTGCGCTACAACCTGCGCGTCTCGCTGGAGGAAGCCTTTGGCGGCCTCCACAAGACCATCAAGGTGCCTGCCTCGGTCTCCTGCACCTCCTGCGAGGGCACCGGGGCTGAGGGCGGCGTGGAACCCACCACCTGCCCGACCTGCTCCGGCATGGGCAAGGTCCGCGCGCAGCAGGGCTTCTTCACCGTCGAACGCACCTGCCCGACCTGTTCGGGTCTCGGTCAGATCATCAAGAACCCGTGCAAATCCTGCCACGGCCACGGCCGCGTCGAAAAGGACCGCTCGCTGTCGGTGAACATCCCGGCAGGCGTGGAAACCGGCACCCGCATCCGCCTCGCGGGCGAAGGCGAAGCCGGCCTGCGCGGCGGCCCTCCGGGCGATCTTTACATCTTTGTCGAGGTCGGCCCGCACAAGCTGTTTGAGCGTGACGGCAACAACCTCTACTGCCGGGTGCCTGTCAGCATGGCCAAGGCGGCGCTTGGCGGCTCCATCGAGGTGCCGACCATTGACGGCGGCCGCGGCCGGGTGCAGATCCCCGAGGGCAGCCAGTCCGGCCGCCAGATGCGCCTGCGCGGCAAGGGCATGCCGGCGCTGCGCGGCGGTGCCACCGGCGACATGTTCATTGAACTGGCGGTGGAAACCCCGATGAACCTCACCGCCCGCCAGAAAGAGCTTCTGCGCGAGTTTGAGGACATCTCCGAGGAAAACACCAACCCCGAATCCCGCAGCTTCTTCTCTTCGGTGAAAAGTTTCTGGGATGGTATGAAGGGGTGAGGCCCGTCTAGGAAACCGTCCGGGGGACGGTTTCAGGGCCGAACGGGCGGAGCCCCGGCCACTGGCCTCAAGCGACACATTCAAAAGCGCCCCGCTTGGGGCGCTTTTCTTTTGCGGATCCTTTACGAAATCCCCGGACCAGACGCCTCACGCTGCGCTGCGGCGGTGCACAGGAGGTGTACAGGGGGTGCACGCCTGTCACCCCCTTGCTGCCGCTCCCCTGCGGCGCCCATTAACACTTCCTCAACCATGATGGCCGCACCATGGCGCCATGGCACAGGACCCCGCCTTCGAGGACGTCTCCCTGCCGCTGTTTCCCGGCAGCGAGGAGGCCCCTGCGGCCCCGCTCTCCCCCGGCCGCCTGCCCTCCTACATCAAGGACCACCGCGCCCGCCTGCGCGAACGTTTCATGGCTGGCGGCGCCGCTGCGATGCCCGATTACGAGTTGCTGGAACTGGTCCTGTTCCGCTCCATCCCGCGCCGCGACGTGAAACCCCTGGCGCGGCAACTGCTTGATACTTTTGGCGATTTCAATCGCGTGGTGACGGCCTCACCGGAACGGCTGGCGCAAGTGAAGGGCATCGGCGACGCCGTCATCACCGACCTCAAGGTGCTGGAGGCCGCCGCCCACCGCATGGCCCGCGCCCGGGTGATGCAACGGCAGATAATCTCCAGTTGGGACGCCCTCCTGGACTATTGCCACACCACCATGGCGCATCGCGAAACCGAACAGTTCCGCATCCTGTTCCTGGACCGCAAGAACGTCCTGATCGCCGACGAGGAACAGGCCCGCGGTACCGTCGACCACGTCCCGGTCTACCCCCGGGAGGTCGCCAAACGCGCCCTGGAACTCAACGCCAGCGCCTTGATTCTGGTACACAATCACCCGTCCGGAGACCCCACCCCCTCGGACAGCGACATCGCCATGACAGATCAGATTCAGGCCGCGCTGACGGCGCTGGGAATCACCTTGCACGATCACCTGATCATCGGAAAATCCGCCGAACTCAGCTTCCGCGCCCAAGGCTACCTGTAGCGGTATGTTCGTGTCATGATCAGCGGTTTAGGGAGGAAGTGGTGAGCCGTGCAGGATTCGAACCTGCGACCCACTGATTAAAAGTCAGTTGCTCTACCAACTGAGCTAACGGCCCACTTCTTCGTCGCGGTCTAAGTGTTTTTCCCAAGAGGTTCAAGCACTTATTTCGCTTTGGTCCGGCGTGGCGGTGTGTGTCACGCTGTCCCGATAGGCGGCGTATCTAGGGCCAGTGCGGCGGGGGGTCAACCCCTTTTTTCAACTTTTCTCGCCGAAGGCTGGATTCATCTTCGCCCCGGGTCTATATGCCCGCCATGAGCACCTCGGCAGACATAAAAATCCACTTCATGAAGATGCACGGGCTGGGCAACGACTTCGTCGTTGTCGACGCGCGCGTGCAGGACATTGCCATCACCCCGGCGATGGCCAAGGGAATCGCGCACCGCCAGTTCGGCGTCGGCTTCGACCAGCTGACGGTGATTTCAAACGGGCCCGGCGACGCGCATCTGACCTTCTACAACGCCGACGGCTCCACCTCCGCGGCCTGCGGCAACGCCACCCGCTGCATTGCCCGCCACCTGATCCAGGAAACCGGCAAGCCGGAGCTGCACCTGACCACCGACCGCGGCGACCTTTACGCCCGCGATGCCGGTAACGGCCTTACCTCCGTCAACATGGGCGCGCCGCAGCTGGACTGGCAGGACATCCCGCTGGCCGAGGAAACCGATACGCTGGAGCTGCCGATCGAAGGCGGCCCTACAGCCACCGGCATGGGTAACCCCCATTGCACCTTCTTTGTCGAGGACGCCGAGGTCATCCCTCTAGCAGAGTTCGGTCCCCGCTACGAACACCACCCGCTCTACCCGCAGCGCACCAATGTGCAGGTTGCCCAGGTGACCGGCCCCGACCGCATCCGCATGCGCGTCTGGGAGCGCGGTGTGGGTGTGACACTGGCCTCAGGCTCCTCCTCCTGCGCAACGGCCGTTGCGGCCGCCCGGCGCGGCCTGACGGGCCGCAAGGTGCAGATCGACCTGGACGGTGGCACCCTGTGGATTGACTGGGCCGAGGACGGCGTCTGGATGACCGGCCCGACCATGCATGTCTTCGACGGCAGCTTCACCCGCGAATTCCTGGAGTCGCTGGCATGAGCGTGCCCAAGTTCACGACCCTCGGCTGCCGTCTGAACGCCTATGAGACCGAGGCGATGAAGGAGCTGAGCCAGCAGGCAGGCCTGGAGAACGCCGTGGTGGTGAATACCTGTGCGGTAACTGCCGAGGCCGTGCGCAAGGCGCGCCAGGAGATCCGCCGCCTGCGCCGCGATAATCCCGAGGCGCCGATTATCGTGACCGGCTGCGCGGCTCAGACAGAACCGGAAACCTTTGCCGCTATGGAAGAGGTCACCCGCGTCATCGGCAATACAGAGAAGATGCAGCCCGAGACCTGGCAGCAGATCGCCAGGGGCCCGGATTTTATCGGCACCACCGAGAAGGTCCAAGTCGACGACATCATGTCGGTGACAGAAACCGCAGGCCACCTGATCGACGGCTTCGGCACCCGCAGCCGCGCCTATGTGCAGGTCCAGAACGGCTGCGACCACCGCTGCACCTTCTGCATCATCCCTTACGGTCGCGGCAACTCCCGCTCGGTCCCCGCGGGCGTGGTGATCGACCAGATCAAGCGGCTGGTGGACAGGGGCTATAACGAGGTGGTTCTGACCGGTGTGGACCTGACCTCCTGGGGCGCCGATCTGCCCGCACAGCCCCGCCTGGGTGATCTGGTGATGCGGATCCTGAAGCTGGTCCCGGACCTGCCGCGGCTGCGCATCTCCTCGATCGATTCGATCGAGGCGGACGAGAACCTGATGCAGGCGATTGCCACCGAACCGCGCCTGATGCCGCATCTGCACCTGTCGCTGCAGCATGGCGACGACCTGATCCTGAAACGTATGGCCCGCCGCCACCTGCGCGACGACGCCATCGCGTTTTGCGAGGAGGCCCGCCGCCTGCGCCCGGAAATGACCTTTGGCGCTGACATCATTGCAGGCTTCCCGACCGAGTCTGATGCGCATTTCGAGAACTCGCTGAAACTGGTCACTGACTGCGACCTGACCTGGCTGCACGTCTTCCCCTACTCCAAGCGTGAGGGCACCCCGGCGGCGAAGATCCCGAACCAGGTAAACGGCAATGTGATCAGGGAGCGCGCGGCCCGCCTGCGCGCGGCCGGCGATGC
Source organism: Leisingera sp. ANG-M7 (assembly GCF_000813965.1). GTDB lineage: Bacteria > Pseudomonadota > Alphaproteobacteria > Rhodobacterales > Rhodobacteraceae > Leisingera. The sequence continues at coordinate 113,694 of NZ_JWLI01000012.1, forward strand.
GCAGGTCGAACGCCACCTGGCGGCGCAGGTTGGCAAGACCCACCGCATCCTGATGGAAAACCCGCATATGGGCCGCACCGAGCAGTTCACGGAAGTGGCGTTCGCAGCCCCCCAGGAAGAAGGCCGGATCGTCACCGCCGCCATTACAGGTGTGGCAGGCAGCCAGCTGGTGGCCTGACCCAGAGGGGAATTGCTTTCCCCGCTCCTACCCGCTAAATCTCACAACACAGGTCCCGGATACCTGCCGCTCGCGGCCGCTGGCCATGGTGAAATCCGGACAAGGTTTATCCTGACGCCTGGGTGCACGCCCGGACAGCAATGCGAGCCCTGTCTGCAATGGCACATGCACCCTTTTTGCGAAAGGTACATCCATGCAGACCAACTCTGCCCTTCCTTCTGTTGCGCAGCTCAAGGCCGAGGCCCGGCTCTTGCGCAAGCATTCCCAGGCCCAGGGCCAGCCCATCCCCCACAGCACTGCCCTGGAGCGGATTGCGCAGTACTACGGTTTCCGCGACTGGAACACGCTCCACGCCCGTGCTTCCAACGCGCCGGAACTGCAGGTGGGCATGCGGGTCGAGGGGCGCTATCTGGGCCAGCCCTTCACCGGGTATGTCCATGGGCTGGCCGCCTGCGGTGGCAATGGCCACCGGCGGATCACCCTGCAATTCGACGCGCCCGTGGACGTGGTCCAGTTCGACAGCTTCTCTTCCTGGCGCCAGCGGGTGTCCGCGGTGATCAATGCCGACGACCGCTCGCCGCAGAAGACCTCCAACGGCCTTCCGCATCTGACCGTAAGCCCGCTGGCCTAGGCGTCCGGCTTCTTTCTGGTCAGAAATACCCCGGGGTGAATGCGCGCCTGCGCGCAGAGGGGCAGCGCCCCGCCCAATCAGCAAGGAAAAACCCCCGCAAGCATCACTTGCGGGGGTTTGATGTTTTCAGCGCTTTAGTCAGCCGCCAAGGATCAGTGCTTGCCCTTGTGCGGCGCCCACAGGCGCTTGTTGGTCAGATACAGCATCACCGACAGCAGGGTCAGGAACAGCACGCCGACAAAACCGGCCTGCTTGCGCGCCATCATCTTGGGCTCTGCGGTCCACATCAGGAAGGCCGCGACATCCTGCGACATGGCGTCCACGTCGTTGGCGTGGCCGTCGGCAAATTCCACCTGCTCATCGGACAGCGGCGGCGCCATCGAGATCCAGCCGCCCGGGAAGGCGGTGTTCTCATAGAAGGTGGTACCTGCCTCTTCCTTGGACTCACCGGTGTAGCCGGCCAGCAGCGAGGCGATGTACTCGGCACCGCCCATGCCCTTGAACAGCTGGTTGATGCCCAGGCCATAGGGGCCGTGGAAGCCCGCGCGCGCCTTGGCCATCATGCTGAGGTCCGGGGCGCCGGCGTTGTTGTTTTCCGGGAAGTGGTCGACCGGCTTGGCCGGGCGGTCCTCATCCAGTTCCGGATCGTAGACGCTGAAGTTGTCAGCTGCGTAGGCACGCACCTGATCCTCCGGCAGCTGCGGGCCGCCCTCGTCTGCCAGGGTGCGCAGCGGCACCAGCTTCAGCCCGTGGCAGGCTGCGCAGACTTCGGTGTAGATCTGCAGGCCGCGCTGCAGCTGGTTGCGGTCGTAGGTGCCGAACGGGCCTTCAAACGAGAAGGCGTAGTCGGTGATGTGCTGCTCGCCGCCGCCTGCTGCGTAAGACGCAGCAGGGATCATGGCCAGAGCGAAGGCGGCACCGGTTGCCAGTTTCTTGAACATTGTCAGGTGTTCCTTCTTCTTACTCGGCAGGAGTGGCATCAGCGGAAGACTTCTTGCCGTAGTGGGCGTCGAAATCCTCTTCGATGGTTGCAGGCTGAGCCAGCGGCTTCTCGATCACGCCCAGCAGCGGCAGGATCACGAAGAAGTAGCCGAACCAGTAGGCCGATGCGATCAGCGAGAACGATGCATAGGGCTCTTCCGCCGGCATCGCACCCAGCCACATCAGGGCAAAGAAGTCGACGACCAGCAGCGCGAACCACCATTTGAACATCGGGCGGTAACGGCCCGAACGCACGTTGGAGGTGTCCAGCCAGGGCGCCAGCGCCATGGCCAGGATCGCGCCGAACATGGCGATCACGCCGAAGAACTTCGCATCCACGATGCCGCCGGTCACGAAGGAGGCGAACTGCACCACCCAGACCTCGGAGGTGAAGGCACGCAGGATCGCGTAGAACGGCAGGAAGTACCATTCCGGAACGATGTGCGCCGGGGTCACCAGCGGGTTGGCTTCGATGTAGTTGTCCGGGTGGCCCAGGTAGTTCGGCATGAAGCCGACGATGGCCCAGAAGATCACCAGCACAACGGCCAGGCCCAGGAAGTCTTTGATCACGAAGTACGGCCAGAACGGCAGGGTGTCTTTCTCGGCTTCCGCTTTCGAGCCCTTACGGACATCAACACCGGTCGGGTTGTTGTTGCCGGTGGTGTGGAAGGCCCAGATGTGCACGATAACCAGCGCTGCGATCACGAAGGGCAGCAGGTAGTGCAGCGAGAAGAAGCGGTTCAGGGTGGCGTTGTCCACCGCCGGTCCGCCCAGCAGCCAGGTCTGGATCGCTTCGCCGATGAACGGGATCGCGCCGAACAGGCCGGTGATAACGGTTGCACCCCAGAAGGACATCTGGCCCCAGGGCAGCACGTAGCCCATGAAGGCGGTGCCCATCATCATCAGGTAGATCAGCATGCCGACGATCCAGGTGACTTCGCGGGGCGCCTTGTAGGAGCCATAGTACAGGCCGCGGAAGATGTGGATGTAGACGGCAACAAAGAACAGCGAGGCGCCGTTCATGTGCAGGTAACGCAGCATATGGCCGCCGTTCACGTCGCGCATGATATGCTCGACAGATGCGAACGCCAGGTCAACGTGCGGGGTGTAGTGCATCACCAGGACGATGCCGGTGACGATTTGCAGCGCCAGGCAGAACGCCAGGACGATGCCCCAGATCCACCACCAGTTCAGGTTCTTGGGGGTGGGGATCATGATGGTGTCATAGATCAGGCCGACGATGGGCAGGCGGCTGTGCAGCCACTTTTCTGCGCCTGTCTTCGGCTCGTAATGGTCGTGCGGAATACCGGACATGAGCGCGTTTCCTTATCCCAGCTTGATGGTGTTGGCGTCGGTGAACTCAGCCACCGGCACGTGCAGGTTCTCAGGCGCCGGGCCTTTGCGGATGCGGCCTGCGGTGTCGTAGTGCGACCCGTGGCAGGGGCAGAACCAGCCGTTGAATTCGCCGGCACCGTCGCCCAGCGGCACACAGCCGAGGTGGGTGCAAACACCCATCATCACCAGCCATTCGCCGGCGTCGTCCATGGTGCGGTTCACGTCAGCCGCGTCAGTGCCCGGCTTGTTGGCGTTTTCCGACCGCGGGTCGATCAGTTCGGACAGCTCCACGGCACGGGCTGCCTCGATCTCTTCCTGGGTACGGCGGCGGATGAACACCGGCTTGCCAAGGAACATGACCGAGATCTGCGTGCCAACTTCCACGCCGCTGACATCGACCAGGATCGAGGACAGCGCTTTCACGTCGGCGGAGGGGTTCATCTGGTTGACCAGGGGCCATACGGCGGCACCCGCGGTCACTGCCCCGGCGCCGGCAGTGGCGTAGTAGAGGAAATCTCTCCGGGTTCCTTCGTGGTCTTCTGCGTGGGACACGAGGTTTTCTCCAATTCCAGCGCCCGTTTAGGGCAAACATGCGCATGCACCGCGATTGCTCGCAGTGACTCAGGCGCGTGTCTAGCGGGGAGAAGCCGCTTCGTCCAGCGGTCATAGGCGCGCAGAAAGCCGCAGACGGCAATTCTGTCACGCCTGTGTGACAGTGCCGCACCCATATCGGCGCGGCACCTGTCCGTTTCAAGGGGCCTGCTCAGGCCGCGGGCGGTTTTGTCGCCTGCATCGCGGGGCGCGATTCGAAATCCGCGAACCAGCCTGCCAGCGCCTCATTGCCCTGGCGCCAATTGGTTTCCGGGTGGCGGAAATCCACATAGGCCAGCGCGCAACCCACCGCGATCTGGCCGATATCCAGCGGCCCCTGCAGGTGGCTCATCCAGCGCGCATTCAGCGCCGCGCAGCCGCCCAGCACCTTGCCCCGCTGCGCGTCCAGCCAATTGTCCCACTGTTTGTCTTCGGGACGCAGCCGCTTTTCGTAGGACATCAGCACTGCCGCATCCATGATTCCATCGGCAGTGGCCTCCAGCACCTTGCTGTCCCAGCCGCGGCCATACAGCCTGCCGCCCGCGCGCTCGTCCAGATAGGCGCAAATCACCCGGCTGTCATAGAGCGCCGGCCCGTCATTGCGCTCCAGCGCCGGGATCTTGGCCAGCGGGTTGCTGGCCTTCACATCCGGGCTGGGCTTCAGGGGCGTGGTGGTGACGTCCAGAATCTCGACGTCGTCCAGCTGCCCGGTTTCATGCAGCAGCACCACAACCTTGCGAGCAAAGGGGGATGATTGGGAATATGTAAGCTTCATGGGAAATCCTCTGCTGTTTGGCCGCAGCCTACTGCAAGCGGCTCTGAGGGAAAGAGGCAATCACCGCACTGTGTTAAACTGGGCCTGTGTACCAAGTGACAGGAGGCTTCCAATGATCATGCGGATATTCCAGGTTACCATCCGTCCCGGCAAAGAAGCCGAGTTCAGAAAATTCTTTCACGAAACCGCAATCCCGCTGATGAAGGGCACCGACGGCATCGTCTCAGTCCTGCCTGGCGCGCCGCGTGCCGAGACCCCGCGGGAGTTCAGTTTTGTCATGGTCTGGAGGGACCTGGCCGCGCTCAAGGCCTTTGTGGGCGAGGATTACACCAGTCCGCACATCAACCCGGCCGAGGCCGAGCTGGTCGAGTCGCGCACCATCAAACACTATGACCTGGTAGAAGCCTGACGCATCAGCACAGCCAGCGCCTCCAGCTCCGCACCGGTACCGCCAGCGATCCTCTCCGCCGCGGCGGCGCGCGCGGCGTCCGGCTTATTCTGGCTCAGTTTCCAGGTGCCATCGACAGCCGTGATCCGCATCCGGGCTGGCACGATCATCCGCATCATCCGCGCCAGCGCCTCTGCGCCCATCTTGCCAGTGGTCCAGGGCGGTTTCGGCGCCAGCCGCGCCTCGTAAAAGGCCGACTGCCGGTCCAGCAGGCCGCGCAATTCCTCATTCGGACGCAACTCCAGCTCGCCGGTCAGATGCACCGCGACATAGTTCCAGGTCGGCACCTGATCCGCTACCCCGTACCAGTCCGGTGAGACATAGCCATCCGGCCCGCTGACAGCGATCCTGGCCGGGCGCGCTTCCTTCAGCATCCGCACAATCGGATTGGAGCGCACCAGATGCAATTCCGCCCATTCCCCGTCTTCGGAAATCAGGAACGGCACATGACTGATGAACGGCGCCTCCTCCGCGGACACGGCCAGCACGCCAAAGGCCCTCGCACGAGCATACGCCAGATTCTGCGCCGTCTCCGCGTCATGGAAAACCGGATTGGGATGCATGCTGTTTCTCCTGCGCCTGCTCGTCCCGCGCACCATGGAACGGGGTCCTACAATTTGAAAAGCTCCACTTCCCTGCTCAGGAACAATACCAATTTCACGTCCCGGCCGGGCGTCTAGCGTTCCGATCTTGAAATCAGCCGCGCCGCTTGGCAATGTCCGCGTGTTCTCAGGGCGGGGCGGAATTCCCCACCGGCGGTAAGCGGGCAGGTCCCGTAAGCCCGCGAGCGGCTTCCAGGCTTTTGGAAGTGTCAGCAGATCTGGTGCGATTCCAGAGCCGACGGTCACAGTCCGGATGGAAGAGAACGTGCAGACGAGCCACGGATGACGTGCGCCCGTCTGTTCGTGATCGCCTTGGGTGACGTGTCAAACCTATAGGAGATTACGAAATGACACACACCCGCTATGCCTTCATCAAGGCGCAATGGCATGCCGATATTGTCGACCAAGCGCTGGAGGGCTTCCTGCAGCTGATCCCGGCGGAGCAGGTCGACGTGTTCGATGTTCCCGGCGCCTTTGAAATGCCCCTTCTGGCGCAGGAGCTGGCAAAGACCGGCAAATACGCCGCCGTGGCCTGCGCCGCCCTCGTGGTGGATGGCGGCATCTACCGGCATGATTTCGTGGCCCAGGCCGTGGTCGACGGTCTGATGCGCGCCGGTATGGACACCGGCGTTCCGGTGCTGTCGGTCTCCTTGACCCCGCATCATTTCCAGGAAACGGAGCATCACATGGCCATCTACCGCGCGCACTTCGTGCAAAAAGGCAACGAAGCCGCCAGCGCGGCCCTGATGATCACCAAGACCCGGGAAGCCGCACTGGCCGCATAAACGCTGTACTTACAGTGCATTACCGCCTGCACCAGCCCGCCGCACCGGCGGCGGGCATCCGGCCCAAAGGCCGCAATATTGATTTAACCAATTGTTTACAAAAGAGGTTTCGCAGCAAAACCCCTTTTCACCTGCACCCGCCACAACCGCTCCCGGCAGCGGATCAGGCAGATCCCAAATACGCCTTCAACGCCGGCGGCGGGTTATCCAGCAGCTCCGCCGCCGGCTCCGGCGGATGCGCCTTGCCGTCCGCCACCAGCACCACCTGGTCCGCGATCCGGCGGGCGTCGTTCGGGTCATGGCTGACCATCAGCACCGTGGCACCGCTTTCGCGGGCAAGTTCGGCAACCAGATCCAGCATCTCTGCCTTCAGCGCCGGGCCCAGCGCGGCAAAGGGCTCATCCAGCAGCAGGATATCGCGCCCCTGCACCAGCACCCGCGCCAGCGCCACCCGGCTTTGCTGACCGCCGGACAGCGCCGCAGGCTTGCGTGTGCCCATGCCGCCCAGGCCAACCCGCTCCAGCGCGGCATCAACCCGGCTCCACTCCGCCGAGCTCAGCCGCAGGTTCGCATGCAGCCCCAGGCCCACATTCTGTGCCACGGTCAGATGAGGGAACAGGTTGCCGTCCTGAAACAGCATCGCCACAGGCCGCTTGCCCGGCGCCTGGCGGGTCAGCTCCGCGCCGTTCCACAAAATACTCCCGCGGGTGACGGGCAGGAAACCGGCCACTGCCTCCACCAGCGTGGATTTCCCGGCGCCAGAAGGGCCGATCACCGCCACGCAGGCGCCGGGCGCGATCTCCAGATCAGCCTCCACCGCGTAATCGCCGTTCATGATCCGGCAGGTCTCAAGCCTCAGCATGCCAGCGTCCTCCGCGGTCCAAGATCCAGAATGCCCCCATCGACAGCATCAGCAAGAGCAGCGCCGCACCCGCTGCAGCCTCCATCCGGTAGGCCCCCATCAGCCGGTAGATCTGCAAAGGCAGCGTTGCAAAATCCGGATCGGCAAACAGTGCCACCACCCCCAGATCGCCCATCGACAGCGCCGCCGCCAGCCCGGCCGCGAACCCGGTTTGCGCCCGCATCCGCGGCAGGTAGACCCGGCGGATGAAACTCCAGCCCTGCATGTCCAGCGACAGCGACAGGCGGCCATAGCGCCCCAGCACCTCCCGCGCCCGCGGAACCAGGATCCGCATGGCAAAGGGCAGCGCCATCACCGCATTGACCAGCGCCGTCACCGGCAGCGCCAGCGCAAAAGGGTCCGCGACAGGGTAGATCAGAATGAACAGCCCGGTGCCGATCACCAGGGGGGAGGCCGCAAGGCCAAGGATGCCTGACAGCTCAGCCATGCCAGCACGCCCAGCGGCAGCCGCAGCGGCCATCGGCAAGGCCAGCATCAGCAGAATCACCGTGCTGAGCGCGGCAACCAGAACGGAGTTTCCAGCCGCCTGCCAAACGGATCCTTTCAAGGCAGCCAGCCCCGGCAGACCCGCCAGCACAATCGCCGCCAGCGGCAGCAGCAGAAACGCCGCGGACAGAATAATCCAGAACCCGTCCAGTCCGCGCGCCAGTGCCTCCTGCCCGTCCCAGCGCTTCACAGCACGGTCAAGCCCGGCCCCAAATCCTTCGCCCGCCGACACCCGCAACGCCCCCAGCGCGGCTGCGCCGGTCAGCAATAGTTGCAGGCCCGACAGCAGCGCCGCGCGGCCCAGGTCGAAATCAAAACGGAACGCTTGATAGATGGCGAGTTCGATGGTGGTGGCCCGTGGCCCTCCGCCCAAAGTCAGCGCCACAGCAAAGCTCGACAGGCAAATGGCAAAGACAACCGCCAGCGCGCCGGGCGCCACCCGCCGCAGCATCGGCCCTTCCAGCAGCCGCCACATCGCCAGCGGCCCGGCATCCAGCTGCGCCGCCAGACGGAAGCGTTCGGCGGGGATCTCCTGCCAGCCCTGCAGAATCAGCCGGGTCGCCAGCGGCAGGTTGAAAAACACATGCGCCAGCACCACCCCGTGCAGGCCATAGATTTGAACAGGCTCTAACCCGAGGGAAATCAGCCCCAGGCTCAGCCAGCCCGCGCGGCCAAAGACCGCCAGCAGGCCTAGAATGGCAACAATCACCGGCAGGATGAACGGCGCACCCAACAGGGCAATCAAAAGGCTCCGGCCCCAAAACCGCCGCCGCGCCAGCGCGCGGGCGACAGGGATGGCAAGACCAACACTTAGCAAGGCCGACAGGCTCGCCTGGGTCAGCGTAAACCGCAGTGCGGCCCAGTCGCTGGCGCCAAACCCGGTGCCGGCCTCAGCCCTGAAGGCAACAGCCCCAAGCGTTCCCAGAATCAGCGCCGCCACCAGAAGGGCCGCGCTGATACCGGGGTAAGCGCTTACTGGCTGAGCGCGTCCAGCCATTCGCCCAGCGCCGCATCGCGCACTTCTGCCGCTTCCGTTTCGCTCAGCAGCAGCGATTTTTCAGGCGCAATCAGGGTGCCGAACCCTTCCGGCAGGCCCGCCGCCGGGGTCACCGCCGGATACATCCAGTTGGTGGTCGGGATGATCGACTGGAACGCATCCGACACCATGAAGGCCAGGAACTGGTCGGCCAGCTCCGGCTGGTCGGAGTTCGCCAGCTTGGCCGCAACTTCCACCTGCATGTAGTGCCCCTCATCAAAAGCGGCGGCAGCCTTGGAGCCGTCTTCCTCGGCAATCAGGTGATAAGCGGGCGAAGTGGTGTAGGACAAAACCATGTCGGCCTCGCCTTCCAGGAACATGCCATAGGCCTCGGACCAGCCCTTGGTCACGGTGACCACGTTGTCAGACAGGCCCTTCCAGATCTCCGGCGCCTCGTCGCCATAGGCGGCCTTGACCCACAAGAGCAGGCCCAGACCGGGGGTGGAGGACCGCGGGTCCTGAATGACGATCTTCTTGTCGCTGGCCGCCAGTGCCTTGAAATCCGCAGGTGCCGCGGCATCGGCGTTGTGGACAAAGGCAAAGTAGCCCCAGTCATAGGGCACAAAGGTTGCGTCGTTCCATTCCACCGGCAGCGCAAACTCGGCGCTCACCGAATGCTCTGCAAACAACCCGGTTTCCTTGGCCGCCGCGGTCAGGTTGGTATCCAGCCCCAGAACCACGTCCGCGTCCGAACGCGCGCCCTCCAGCTTGACCCGCGCCAGCAGCGCCGCGCCATCGCCTGCGCCAACCAGTTTCAGGTCGCAGCCGCACACCTCTTCAAACGCCTTTTCCACTGCCGGGCCCGGGCCCCAGTCGGAAACAAAGCTGTCATAGGTATAAACGGTGAGTTCGGGCGTTTCGGCAAAGGCTGCCGAGGCGCCAAGCAGTCCCGCTGCAAATGCAAGATGTTTCATGCCATCCTCCTTTGCGGCTTTGGGCAAGGGTGGAGGCTGTCCAGTACCTTCCCTCCGCCGGTGTGATCCGGTTCAGGTTCAACGGGTGTCATCTCAGCGCTTGCGCGCACCCCGAGGTGGCGCGGACATTAGGCCCCAGCCGCAGCAATGACAAGCCAAAGCCCCGCCAGGACCTACGCTTCAGGCAAACTGGACCGCTGCCAGTGCCGAGCCCGCGTTCTTCTGGCTCAAAATATCCCAGGGGAGCCGCCCCAGGCGGCGGGGGCAGCGCCCCCTCTCGCTTTTGCCGCAGAGGAATCCGCTTGAGGCACAGCCCCCTGCCCGCTAAGCACGTCCCGCAAAGGAGACCGCGCCTCATGTCGATGAACAGCTTTGGACACCTCTTCCGCGTCACCACCTGGGGCGAGAGCCACGGGCCCGCGCTTGGCGCCACCGTCGACGGCTGCCCGCCGAATGTGCCGCTGGAGCCGGAAATGCTGCAGCAGTGGCTCGACAAGCGCCGCCCCGGCCAGAACAAGAACACCACCCAGCGCAATGAGCCGGACGCGGTGAAGATCCTCTCCGGTGTGTTCGACGGCATGTCCACCGGCACCCCGATCCAGCTGATGATCGAGAACACCGATCAGCGCTCCAAGGATTACGGCGAGATTTCCCAGACTTTCCGTCCGGGACACGCCGACATCACCTATTTCCAGAAATACGGCAACCGCGACTACCGCGGCGGCGGCCGCTCCTCGGCGCGCGAAACCGCGGCGCGGGTGGCGGCCGGCGGTGTTGCACGTGAAGCAATCAAGGCGCTGGCGCCGGGACTGGAGATCAAGGGCTACATGACCCGAATGGGTGAGCTGGGGATCGACCGCAGCCGCTTTGACTGGGATGCGATCGAAACCAACGACTTCTGGATCCCCGACGCAGGCGCGGTGCAGGAATGGGAAGATTACCTGCAAGCCCTGCGCAAGGCGCACGATTCGGTCGGCGCGGTGGTTGAGGTTGTCGCCCGTGGCGTCCCCGCCGGTATCGGCGCGCCGGTTTACGGCAAGCTGGACACCGACATGGCCGCCGCGATGATGTCGATCAACGCCGTGAAAGGCGTCGAGATCGGCGAGGGCATGAACGCCGCGCGGCTCAAAGGCTCGGAAAATGCCGATGAGATCTTCATGGGCGCAAACGGGCCGGAATATTCCTCCAACCACGCCGGCGGCATCCTCGGCGGCATCTCCACCGGGCAGGATGTGGTGGTACGCTTTGCGGTCAAACCGACCTCCTCGATCCTTACCCCGCGCCAGTCGATCCGCAAGGACGGCTCTGCCACCGAAGTTATCACCAAGGGCCGTCACGACCCCTGCGTCGGCATCCGCGCGGTGCCGGTGGCCGAGGCAATGATGGCCTGTGTTATCCTGGACCACCTGCTGCTGCACCGCGGCCAGATCGGCGAAAACCAGGGCCGCATCGGCTGAACCGCTGACGGCTGACGGGACCTGTTGCGAAGCACTGCAAAACCAAGCAGGTTTTGCACAGCCCGTTTCACATCCGGTCCTTTGATATGCTGATTACCCTGGCCGTTTCCGGCTACCGCTCAATCCGTGATGCGGCCCTGCCGCTGGAGCAGCTCACCGTGGTGAGCGGCGCCAACGGCGCGGGCAAATCCTCACTCTACCGCTCGCTGCGGCTGCTGGCAGAGATGGCACAGGGGCGCGCCATTGCTTCGCTGGCCTCTGAGGGCGGTCTGGACTCGACGCTTTGGGCCGGCCCAGAACACATCAGCGCCCGGATGCGGCGCGGTGAAATTCCGGTTGAGGGCACCCGCCGCAAGAACTCGGTCGCGCTGAAGCTGGGGTTTGCCGCCGAAGACTACGGCTATGCTGTGGATCTGGGCCTGCCCGCACCGGTGCCGCGCACGATGTTCGGCAAGGATCCTGAGATCAAGTCTGAGGCGCTTTGGGTTGGCGAGAGCCTGGGCCGCGCCAACAGCATTGCCGAACGCCGCGGTGCGGTTGTCACGGGCCGGGACGGCAGCGGCCGCAAGATCGAACTGTCGCGTGATCTGCGCCCTTTCGACAGCATGATGACCCATGCCGCCGACCCTGTGCAGGCGCCCGAAATGCTGTCCCTGCGGGAGCGGATGCGCGGCTGGCGGTTTTATGACAGCTTGCGCACCGACCGGGATTCGCCTGCCCGGCGCCCCGCTGTAGGCACCCGCACGCCGGCGCTGGCGGGCGACGGTGCGGATCTGGCTGCAGCCATTGCCACCCTTCGGGAAATTGGCGACGGGCCGGCTTTTGACGAAGCCATCGAGGATGCCTTCCCGGGCGCCAGCGCCGATGTCTCGCTGCAGGGTGGGCTGTTTTCTGTGGAGATGCAGCAGCATGGTCTGCTGCGGCCGCTCTCGGCAGCGGAGCTGTCAGACGGCACCCTGCGCTATGTGCTGCTGGCCACCGCGCTGCTGACGCCGCGCCCGCCCGAGCTGATGGTGCTGAACGAACCCGAAACCAGCCTGCACCCCGACCTCATTGCGCCCTTGGCACGGCTGATCAAACGCGCGAGCCGCAACAGCCAGATCATCGTGGTCTCCCACAACAGCCGTCTGGCCCGGGAACTGGAGGACGCCGGGGCATTGTCCGTAATCCTGCAAAAGGAATTCGGAGAAACCCGCATTGACGAGCTGGAGCCGCCGCGCTGGAGCTGGCCAAAGCGCTGAAACTCAGCTGTGATCGCCTGCGCATTGGCTATGGTCGCCTAGCGCCGTCAGCACCTTGCAGCAGCCGCCATTGCCGCCGTCGCACAGGTGGCTGATCCTCTCCAGCTCAGACGCCAGTTGCTGCAGCTTGCGGATGCGGTCGCGGACATTGGCCAGCTGGCTGCGGGCAATCCTGTCAGCTTCGGCGCAGTCATCGCCCAGATGCCCGTCCAGCCCCATCAGCGCCTTGATGTCCTCCAGCGAGAAGCCGAGATCGCGCGCATGTTTGATGAAACCCAGCGCATCCATGCCGTCCTGCCCGTAGCGGCGCTGGTTGCCGGCATTGCGGCCCGGCTGCGGCAGCAGGCCGATCTCCTCGTAGTAGCGGATGGTAGGAACCTTCACGCCCGTGGCCTTGGACAGCTGACCGATGGAAAACATCGCAATGACCTCTTGATGCTCTAGTGACTAGAGGCCCTACATTGATCTCGAATCAGGAATGAGGACAAGAGCAATGGCAGGCTGCTGCAATCACAACGCCCGGTTTGACGGGGTATCGGCGGACTACAAACGCAGGCTTTGGCTGGTGATCGCCATCAACGCCGGCATGTTCGCGGTGGAAATGGGTGCAGGGCAGCTGTCCGGCAGCCAGGCGTTGAAGGCGGACGCGCTGGATTTTCTGGGCGACGCGCTGACCTATGGCATCTCGCTGGCGGTGATCGGCGCTACGCTGCGCACCCGGGCGCTGGCGGCCCTGGGCAAGGGGATCAGCCTCTTGCTGATGGGCATGTGGGTGTTCGGCTCCACCATCTACCAAGTATTTTACGTCGGCGTGCCGCAGGCACAGATCATGGGCGTGATCGGCTTCATGGCGCTGGCAGCGAACCTGATCTCGGTGCTGCTGCTGGCCCGGTACAAGGACGGTGATGCCAATGTGCGTTCAGTCTGGCTGTGTTCGCGAAATGATGCCATCGGCAATGTGGCGGTGATGATTGCCGCGTTGGGGGTCTGGGGCACCGCCACCGGCTGGCCCGACCTCATTGTGGCCGGCATCATGGGCGGCCTGTTCCTGAGCTCCGCCTTCCAGATCCTGGTGCAGGCCGTGCGGGAATGGCGCGAGGAAGAGGCGCACGCGGCAGTGCACTCATCTTAAAACTTGAGGACTGCGCCTGCCTGCCAGGCGCAGTCCGGCCTTTCGGCCGGGTGGAACAGATTTCTACACAAACAGCCCTGCGTATTCCTCGCGCAGGGCTTTCTTCTGCACCTTGCCCATTGTGTTGCGCGGCAAGGCCTCCAGCAGAATGATCTCCTTGGGCTGCTTGAACTTGGCCAGTTGACCCATCAGCGCCGCCTTGATCGCCTCCGCACTGGTGCCCTCGCCCTCCGGTACAACCACCGCCACCACAGCCTCGCCGAAGTCGGGATGCGGCACGCCGATCACCGCGCTTTCCAGCACGCCGGGCAGGTCGTCGATCAGGCTCTCCACCTCCTTGGGATAGACATTGAAGCCGCCGGTGATGATCAGATCCTTCTCGCGCCCGACAATGGTGACATAGCCATCCGCGTCGATCTTCGCCATGTCGCCGGTGATGAACCAGCCGTCCGGCTGCAGGTCCTCCGCCGTCTTCTCCGGCATCTGCCAGTACCCCTGGAACACATTGGCCCCGCGCACTTCCAGCACCCCGATCTCTCCGGGCGCAACTTCAGCACCATCCTGCATCACCCGCGCCTCAACTCCCGGCAGCGGGAACCCGACGGTGCCTGCGCGACGGTCGCCCTCATAGGGGTTCGACGTGCTCATATTGGTTTCGGTCATCCCGTAGCGTTCCAGGATGCGGTGGCCTGTGCGGGCCTCCCACTGCTCATGGGTATCGACCAGCAAGGGCGCGGAGCCGGAGATGAACAGGCGCATATTGGCGGCGCGTTCACGGGTCAGCCGCTCATCTGCCAGCAGCCGGGTATAGAATGTCGGCACCCCCATCAGCGCGGTCGCCGCCGGCATCGCCCCCAAAATGGCATCCCCATCGAACCCCGGCAGGAACACCACCTGCGCACCGGCAAACAGCGCCACATTGGTTGCCACAAACAGCCCGTGGGTGTGGAAAATCGGCAGCGCATGGATCAGCACGTCGTCCTTGGTGAACCGCCAATAGTCGCGCAATGTCAGCGAGTTGGATGCCAGGTTGTCATGGCTCAGCATCGCGCCCTTGGAACGGCCGGTGGTGCCGGAGGTATAAAGGATTGCCGCCAGATCATCCGCCTGCCGGGCAACCGCTTCAAAGCCGGACTGGCCATCCGCCAGATCACGCAAACTCCCCTGCCCCGCCGCATCCAATGTCAGCACTTTGGCCGCGCCGGAGATCGCGCTGATTTCCTCCAGCCGCGCCGGATCGCAGACCACCACCCGGGGCGTCGCATCACCGGCAAAGTACGCCACCTCCGGCCCGGTGTAGGCGGTGTTCAAGGGCAGGAAAATACCGCCTGACATGACAGTGCCAAGGTACAGCTCAATCGCCTGAATGGTTTTCTGGACCTGCACCGCCACCCGGTCACCTGGCTGCACGCCTTGGGCGGCCAACGCCGCCGCCATCCGCTCCGCACCGGCAAACAGCGCACCGAAGGTGACCGTGCCGCCATCCGGCAGCCGGGCAAACACATCGCCCTCGCGCCCCACGGAGGACTCACGCAGCTGGCGGATCAGGTGATTGGCATCATACATCGGCGGCTCCTTCATCTGGCGGCGCCATTTGCGCGGCTTGGCCAGCCAAAATCAAGCCATTGATCTTTGCGGCGCTTGGGCGCAGGGTCGCGCCATGGCAAAATCCTTAACATCGCATCGGCCTGTGCTGGCGGTCCTGCTGAAAGTGACCGCCATTGCGCTCTTCACTGCGCTGTCCGGGATCATCAAGGCCACCTCGGAGACCATTCCGGCAGGCGAGGCGGTGTTCTTCCGCTCCTTCTTTGCCATTCCAGTGATCGTGATCTGGCTGGCAACGCGCGGAGAGCTGCGGCACGGGCTGATCACCAAGAAGCCTATGTTTCACGTGTGGCGCGGGCTGGTCGGCACTTCGGCGATGGGGATGACCTTCATGGGGCTGGCGCTGCTGCCGCTGCCGGAAGTCACGGCCATCGGCTATGCCACGCCGATCTTTACCCTGGTTCTTGCGGCGCTGTTCCTGGGTGAGACCATCCGGCTGGTGCGCATCAGCGCGGTGGCGATCGGGCTGTTGGGCGTTCTCATCATGATCTGGCCGCGCCTGGGCGGCGATCTGGAGGACGGCGCCATGCTGGGGGTGCTGCTGGTGGTTGGGGCCACAGTGGCGCGCGGCTTTGTCCAGATCCACATCCGCCGCATGGTGCAGTCGGAGCATACAGCGGCGATTGTGTTCTATTTCTCGCTGACCGCTTCTGGCTTGGCGCTGCTCACCGCGCCTTTTGGCTGGGTGATGCCGGACGCGCAAACCGCCGCGCTGCTGGTCAGCGCCGGTCTGGTTGGCGGTGTGGCGCAGATTCTGGTCACCTCCTCCTACCGCTTTGCGCCTGCCTCGATGCTGGCGCCCTATGACTATGCCTCAATGATCTTTGCCATCGTCATCGGCTATGTCTGGTTCGAGGAATGGCCAACACTGGTGATGCTGGCAGGCGCCGCGCTGGTCATTGCCGGCAATGTGCTGGTGATCTGGCGCGAGCACCGGCTGGGCCTGCAGCGCGGCAAGGCGCGGGCGGCGAGCAACCCCAAGGGCGTCTGATTAGGCTCTAACCCATGGGTTTCACGGCTGGAGCCCGCAAGGGCGACGCACCCGCCCTCATCCGAAGGGGCGGGTGCCCGCTGTTTGCACCTCGGTGGGACCGGCTCAGACCGCGCGGGTCAGCCCCCCGTCGACACGGATGTTCTGCCCGGTGGTATAGGCGGCATCATCCGAGGCCAGATAGGCCACCAGCGCAGACACCTCGCGCGCGGTGCCATAGCGGCCCATCGGAATGCGCGCCTTGCGGTCTTCGGTCTCCGGCAGGCTGTCGATGAAGCCCGGCAGCACGTTGTTCATCCGCACGCCTTGGCCCGCGAACTTGTCGGCAAACAGCTTGGTAAAGCTCGCAAGCCCCGCCCGGAAGACGCCAGAGGTCGGGAACAGCGGATCCGGCTCAAACACCGCAAAGGTGGAGATGTTGATGATCGCCCCCTTGCCCTGGGCCGCCATGATGGGCGCCACCAGGCGGGCCGGGCGGATCACATTCATCAGATAGTATTCCATCCCCAGATGCCAGTCCTCGTCGCTGATCTCCAGGATATCGCCCTTGGGGCCATGGCCTGCCGAGTTGACCAGCACATCAATCCGCCCCCAGCGGTCCATTGCCTTGTCCACCAGCGTCTGCAGATCGCTTTGCTCTAAATTAGAGCCTGTATGGCCCACTCCGCCTAGCTCCTGCGCCAGCGCCTCCCCCTTGCCGGAGGAGGAGAGGATCGCAACCTCATACCCCTGTGCGTGAAGGTGGCGGGCCGCATCTGCGCCCATGCCGCTGCCAGCGGCTGTGAAAAGGGCAACTTTGGTCATATCCATACTCCTTTGCTTGGTCTCAGGATGGCGGTTCAAGCCGCGCTTGACCAATCATGTCTCATCGCGCCAGACTGTAGGAAAACTACTGGCTGAGATGCGATGCGCCTGCCCAACCTCAACGCCCTGCGGATGTTCGATGCCGCCGCCCGCCACCTGAATTTCGGGCGCGCGGCGGAGGAACTGCACCTGACCCAAGGCGCGGTGGCGCAGCAGGTGCGGCGGCTGGAGGCAGACCTGGGGCACAAGCTGTTCCACCGCCACGCCCGCGGGCTGACCCTGACCGACACCGGGCGCAGCTATCACGCACCGGTCCGGCAGGCGCTGGCGCTGATCCGCGAGGCCACGGACACGCTGGCCCCTGCTGTGCAGAGGGTGGCACTGTCGGTACCGCCGTCCTTTGCCTCAAAATGGCTGGTGCCGCGGCTGCCGGAGTTCGAGGTCCGCCACCCCGATATCGACCTGCGGGTTGTGGCAGATGAAAATCTGACGGATTTCAAGCAGGGTGGCATCGACATCGCCATCCGCCAGGGCAGCAAGCCGCAAGAAAGCAGTTTGAACGTTGCGCTCCTGTCGCTGGTGGATCTGGTGGCCGTCGCACGTCAGGATTCGGCTCTAACTAAGGCAGAATTTCCCGAATTGGCAGATCTGGCGCAGCACACGCTGATCCAGGACGGGCACCGGCACTGGGACCATTTGTTGCGGCAGGAAGGGATTACGGGCACCGGCCGGGTCTTGCAATTCAACCAGACGGCTCTGGCGATGGACGCGGCAATGAACGGCCAGGGCATCGCCCTTGTGCCGCGGATTTTCCTGGGCAGCCAGCCGCTGACAGAGCTGTGGCAAGCGCCACGGCTGGGGGATCAGGGGTTTTATGTGCTTTGGCCAAGCACACAGGGCCGGGCCAAGACGGTGGTGGACTGGCTGCTGCGCCAATAGCACTCAGGCTGAGGCTGCCTCAGCCCCTTCCGGCGCGCTGAGCGAGATCACCGCAACCACCGCAGCGCCATTCAGCCAGTAGAACGCTGCATCCAGCCCGGCAAAGCCGAAGACAAAAGGCGCCGCCAGAAAGGTGAGGCCGACAATCAGGTCGACCGTCAGATGCAGCTTGTAAGGCAGCACCCGGATCAGGCCGAGGTGGTGGTCGGTCAGCACCGTCAGCACAAAGGCTGCGATGCCGGTTGCCACCGACAGCCACAGCGCCAGTGGGTTGCTTTCACCGAGGCCCAACAGGAACGGCAGCCCCATCAGGGCGATGGCCACCGGGTAATCAAGGTATGCATGGATGGTGCGGGTCACGAAACGCAGGGGCATGGGTCAGGTCCTTTTGCAGAAAATTACGGGCCGCATCTGCGGCTCTGACCCCAGGTTCGCAGGAAAACCAAGAACAATGAATTTCAGACAGCTCAACAAACCATGCAGATCGTTCAGATGTTCGAACTATCTGCAGAAGCGATCTCTCTGTGCTGCTGCCGGTAGGCCGCCGGAGACACCCCAATCTGCTTCCGGAAAACTCTGGAAAATGCGGCTTCGGACGCATAACCCGCCAGTTCCGCTGCATCCGCAACATTCAGCCCCTGCTCTGTCAGCCCCTGGCAGGCGATCTGCATCCGCCAGCTGGTCAGGTACTGCATCGGTGTCACCTGCATCTTGGCGGTAAAGCTCTGGGCGAAACTTGTGCGCGACATGCCGGCAATGCGCGCCAGCTCCTCAACCGACCAGGTCCTGGCGGGCTCCCGGTGAAAGGCGCTCAGAGCGCGAGACAGCTGCGGATCAGCAAACCCAGCCAGAGCATCGCTGTCGGGGCTCAGGCTTTCCAGATGCACCCGGATCGCCTGCGCAAAAATTGCCTCGGACATTTTCAGCGCAATCAAATCACCGCCCATACGGGCATGCCCCGCCTCAGCGGCAATGACCCGCAATGTCGCCTCCAGCCAGGCACCGCGCGCTTCGCCATAGTCCTGAATATGCATATAGGGCGGCAAACGGTCCAAAAGCATATGTCCGGCACCGGTATGTCCTTGCGCGCCATAAGAAATATGCCCGCAAATCAGCTGCGTATCCCGGTCGTCCTCATCGCCGCCGTAGACCAGCACGCCTTGGCCCTGGTACCCGGACAGCTCCAGCACCCGGTCCAGTGTCAAGACCGCCTCTTTACCGGTGGTGGAGCAAAAAAGCATATGTTCCGCGCCGTGCGGGATCACCACCAGATCCCCCTGCGCCAGCCGGATCGTGTCATCCGTTTGCGGCAGATGCACCAGGCATTCTCCCCGGTGGGCAAAATGGAACCGCGCCACATTCTGGAAGGACGGCACATGCACCCCCCACGGCGGCGTGAACGAGGTGCGGAAATAGAGCGTCCCCTTCAGGGATAGCCGCGTGAGAATGTCGCTTAACAGATCCAGCATGGAAGAAGGATACCCCTTCGGTGCCGCCCGTCCAGAGTGCTGGACGATCTGCAATATCTTTCACCCTATCGCGCATTCAACGCCACAGCGATTTCACGGATCAAGGTGAGACTGACAAAGACTAAAGGAGTCGCAAGATGACATTCCGTTTGCTTTCCGCCGCTGTTCTCGCTGGCGCCATGGTCCTGCCGGCCCATGCCGCTGAACCGATGAATGACCTCGAAATCGCCCATACCGCCTACACTGCAGGCCAGCTGGACATACGCTATGCCCATCTCGCACTGGCGGTATCTGAGAATGCCGACGTGCGCAGCTTTGCTGAAACCATGATCCGCGACCACTCCGCGGTCAACTCAGCTGCGGTTGATCTGATCACCGAATTGAACGTCACGCCTCAGGACAACGATCTCAGCCGCGCCCTGGTGCAGGGGGCCGCGGACAAGCGGGCAGAGCTGATGGGCCTCTCCGGCAGCGCCTTCGACTGCGCCTATGCCCAAAATGAGCTGGGCTATCATCAGGTTGTAAACAAAACCGTCGAGGACAGCTTTATCCCGGCGGTCACGGTAGCGCCGCTCAAAGAGCTGCTGACGGATGCGCTGGCGACATTCAAGGTGCATGAAGGCCATGCGGAACAGATGGTCAGCAATCTGCAATGCAGCTGACACGGAGGCGGCTTATCTCAGCGGGCGGGCTGGCAGCGGCCGCAGCCGCATTGCCCGCTGCGGCCGCACCGGCAGTTCGGGTCCGGATCCGGAAATTCGCCTTTGACCCCGATACAGTCTCTATAAAGGCTGGTGAGCGTATCGAGTGGGTCAATGAGGACTTTGCTCCGCATACGGCGACCGAAGCCGATCACAGCTGGGATACCGGAGAGATGGGCAAAGGCGGCACTGCATCCGTCCTGTTTGAGACACCCGGGACACATTCATATTACTGCGTGTATCATCCCCACATGAAGGCACGCATCGTAGTGACCGCGTAGGCACACCTGCAAAGCAAACGGGCGCCCTGTTTCCTGAGCGCCCGTTCACCTCAACTGCTGCCGGCGGGAGTTAGCTCCGCACCAGCTTCTCATAGTCCTCGGCGATCTCGCGGGTCAGATCACCAACTTCAAAGGTATAGTCGCCGATCTGCCCGACCGGGGTGACCTCGGCAGCGGTGCCGGTCAGCCAGCACTGCTCAAAGCCTTCCATCTCTTCCGGCTTGATGCGGCGCTCGTGCACGGTGATGCCCTTGTCCTTGAGCATCTGGATCACGGTCTGGCGGGTGATGCCATTGAGGAAGCAATCGGCCAGCGGAGTGTGGACCTCACCGTCCTTCACAAAGAACACATTGGCGCCGGTCGCCTCGGCCACATAGCCGCGCCAGTCCATGAACAGCGCGTCAGAGCAGCCCTTGGCCTCTGCCTTGTGCTTGGAGATGGTGCAGATCATGTAGAGGCCAGCCGCCTTGGCGTGAACCGGGATGGTTTCCGGGCTCGGGCGTTTCCATTCCGCAATGTCGAGCTTGGCGCCCTTCATCTTGGCGTCGCCGTAATAGGCGCCCCAGCCCCAGACCGCGACCGCCATACGCACCGGGTTCTTGGCAGAGGCCACGCCCATGTCCTCACCCGAGCCGCGCCAGACCAGCGCCCGCACATAGGCGTCCTGCAGGCCGGAGGCTTTCAGCGCCTCTTCCTTGGCCGCCTCGATCTGATCAACGGTATAGGGCATAGGCATGTCCAGCGCTTCTGCGCTCGCGATCAGGCGCTCGGAATGCTCGCGGCTTTTGAAGATCTTGCCGTTATAGGCGCGCTCGCCCTCAAACACAGAGGAGGCGTAGTGCATCGCATGGGTCAGGATATGCACCTTGGCATCCCGCCAGTCGACCAGCTCCCCATCCATCCAGATCACACCGTCGCGGTCGTCGTAACCAGCCATGCCGCACCCTCCTGATTTTTGCGGTGATTTTCATTTATTGCGCAAGTTAAGGCCGAACCGGACACAATCTTGCGCCAAAGCTGCGATTCGATACATCTTCACCCTTGGAATGTCAACAACACTGACATAAACTGACCGGTAATACAGACGAGGGGGCACCACATGCCTGAGGGCCGGACAGGGCAGGGATACAGCGGCGAAAGCCTGCTGTTTCTGACAGATGAGCAGCTGCGCCAGGGGATCGAGGCAATGTTTTTTGCCTACCGCGGCTTTACCGCCGATCCGGACCGGATTTTGGCCGAAATGTCCTATGGCCGGGCGCATCACCGCGCCATCCACTTCATCAACCGCTCGCCGGGCACCACGGTGAACAACCTCCTCAGCATCCTGGGCGTGACCAAACAGTCGCTGAACCGGGTGCTGCGCACGCTGATTGGCGACGGGCTGGTGATCTCCAAAGTGGGGGAGCTGGATAAGCGCGAACGCCACCTCTATCTGACCGATCAGGGCGCGGCGCTGGAGGCGACGCTGTCGGACGCCCAGCGTGCCCGGATGCGCGCCGCTTATAAGGACGCTGGCCCCGAAGCGGTGCAGGGCTTCAAGAAAGTGCTTGAGGCTATGATGGACGCGGACATGCGCCGCGCCTACGCCAAGCTGCGGGACTGATCAGGCATGAGCACCCATGACGCCCACCTGCTGATCGTCGATGACGACGAACGCATCCGCGGCCTTTTGAAGAAATTCCTGATGCGCTCCGGCTTTCTGGTGACGGCCGCGCGCGACGCCGCCCATGCCCGCCGGGTGCTGGCGGGCCTCGACTTCGACCTGATCGTGATGGATGTGATGATGCCGGGAGAGGACGGCGTGTCGCTGACCCGGTCCCTGCGCGAAACCATGACCACCCCGATCCTGCTGCTGACCGCCAAGGGCGAGACCGAGGACCGGATCGCCGGGTTCGAGGCCGGGGCGGATGACTACCTCCCGAAACCCTTCGAGCCCAAAGAACTGCTGCTGCGCGTCAACGCGATCCTGCGGCGGATGCCGGACACGGTTGCACAGGAGGCCGCGCCCAAGGTGCTGCATCTGGGCGCCATCCGCTATGACATCGAACGCGGCGAGATGTGGCAGGGCGATGAGCTGATCCGCCTGACCGGCACCGAAAGCCAGCTGATGAAGATCTTCTCCGCCCAGCCGGGGGAGCCGGTCTCCCGCACCAAGCTGGTCGAGGATCTGGGCCGAGACCGCGGCCAGGCGCAGGAACGCGCGGTGGACGTGCAGATCACCCGCCTGCGCCGCAAGATCGAGCCGAACCCGAAACAGCCCCAGTACCTGCAAACCGTGCGCGGCGCGGGATACATGCTGGCGCCGGACTAGAACCGTCCCGCCTCTTCTTCCGGCCGGAAATATCCCGGGGGTGAGGCCCGTCTTGGAAACCGTGCGGGGGACGGTTTCAGGGCAGAACGGGGCAGAGCCCCACTCCGCAGGGCCGGGGGCAGCGCCCCCATTTCGTCCGGCCAATTGGCATCCGGGGGTGCACAGGGGGTGTACGTCCGGTGCACGCATGCCACCCCCCGGTTTTCCCTTGCAGCCAGACACCGCCCCCACCTAGTGTCGCGCCAGGACCCGCAGCCGGAGGAACGCGCCTATGACCACCGCCCTGATCACCCACGCGGACTGCCTCAATCACGTCACACCTGAGGGCCACCCCGAACGGGTCGCACGGCTGGAACACATCCTGCACGCGCTGGAGCCGCTGGACCTGAAGCGGGTGACAGCCCCGATGGCCGCCGAAGATGACATCCTCCGCATCCACCCCGCCTCCTACCTCTCGGACCTGCGCAAATCCTCCCCGGCAGAAGGCTGGGCGCAGATCGACGGCGACACCTTCCTGTCTCCCGGTTCGCTGGACGCAGCCTTCCGCTCGGCAGGCGCCGTGGTGCGCGGTGTCGACATGGTGCTGGGCGGCGAGGTGCAGAACGCCTTTGCCGCGGTGCGCCCGCCGGGGCATCACGCCGAAACAGACACTGCAATGGGCTTTTGCCTGTTCGGCAATGCGGCGCTGGCGGTCAAGCACGCGCTCGATCACCACGGGCTCAGCCGTGTCGCGGTGGTGGATTTCGACGTGCATCACGGCAACGGCACCCAGGACCTGTTGTGGGATGAGCCGCGCGCACTGGTCATCACCAGCCAGCAGATGCCGCTCTGGCCCGGCTCCGGCCGCCCGGATGAAGACGGCGCTCACGGCCAGATCCTCAACATGCCGCTGCCGCCGGGTTCGGGCCGGGCAGAGATGCAGGCGGCCTATGAAACCCAGGCCTTCCCGCGCCTGCGCGCCTTCAAACCGGAGCTGATCATCATCTCGGCCGGTTTCGATGCTCATCAGGACGACCCGCTCGCCAGCCTCAACTGGGCCACCGCGGATTTCGCCTGGGTCACCGCCGAGCTGTGCAAACTTGCCAGTGAACTTTGCGGCGGCCGTATCGTCTCGACTTTGGAAGGCGGATATGATCTGAACGCGCTGTCCGCGGCTACCCGCGCGCATGTGGAAGAATTGATGAAGGCACCGGCATGACTGAGACCCCCGTAGACCAGATGAGCTTTGAACAGGCGATGCGCGAGCTGGAAGGCGTGGTGGACCAGCTGGAGCGCGGCGACGTGGCGCTGGATGCCTCGATTGCGCTCTATGAACGCGGCGCCGCGCTGAAGAAACGCTGCGAGGACGAGCTGAAGCGCGCCGAAGAAAAAGTGGCCGCGATCACCCTGGACGCCAACGGCACCCCCAAGGGCACCCAGCCGCTGGACGCCGGCTGAACCATGACCGCCGCCGCAGACACCCAAACGCGCCCCTTTGCAGAGGCACGGAAAGACGCGCAAGACCTTGTTACCGCGCATATGGAGCTGCGGCTGGCGGGCAATGACGCGCTGCACGCCGCGATGCGTTACGCCATCACCGGCGGCAAGATGCTGCGCGGCTTCCTGGTGCTGGAAAGCGCCCGCCTGCACGGCGTGCCGCAAGACGCAGCGATTGAGGCGGCGCTGGCAATCGAATGCATCCACGCCTACTCCCTGGTGCATGACGACCTGCCCTGCATGGACGACGACGACCTGCGCCGCGGCCAGCCTACGGTCCATAAGAAATGGGATGAGGCGATGGCGGTTTTGGCAGGCGATAGCCTGCAAACCTTTGCCTTTGAACTGCTGGCAAGCCCGAAGGTTGGCGCCCACGCGCTGACCCTGATCCGCGGCCTGGCACAGTCCTCTGGAAAGGACGGCATGGTCTCTGGCCAGATGCTGGACATCGCAGCGGAAAGTGCTGCTGAGCCGCTCAATCTCGAACAAATCACCAAACTGCAGAGCCGCAAGACCGGCTGCCTGATCGAATGGTCCGCCACCGCCGGCGCGGTGCTGGCCGGGGACGACCCGGCACCGCTGCGGCAATACGCACGCGCCCTGGGCCTTGCTTTCCAGATTGCTGACGACATCTTGGATGTGGAAGGCGATGCCGCCAAGGTTGGCAAGGCGGTGCGCAAGGACGCAGATGCCGGAAAGGCGACCTTTGTCTCATTGCTGGGTCTGGCAGAGGCAAAAGCCCGCGCACAGTCGCTTTGCGAGGATGCCTGCGCCGCGCTGTCACCCTATGGTGATGACGCCGCAACCTTGAAGGAAGCCGCGCGTTTCGTTATTGCGCGCGACAGCTAACCCCGCGCCACGCCTCTGAAAGGCGCAGCCCAAGGAGACACCATGCTCGACCGGCCTAAGACCCCGCTTCTGGACCAGATCACGCGCCCCGCGGATCTGAAGGGGCTGACGGATTCCCAGCTGGTGCAGGTGGCCCACGAGCTGCGGCAGGAAACCATTTCCGCGGTTTCCGTCACCGGCGGCCACTTGGGTGCAGGCCTCGGCGTGGTGGAGCTGACCACCGCCCTGCACGCGGTATTCGACACCCCGCGCGACAAGGTGATCTGGGACGTCTCCCACCAGTGCTACCCGCACAAGATCCTGACCGGGCGCCGCGACCGCATCCGCACCCTGCGGATGAAGGACGGGCTCAGCGGTTTCACCAAACGCTCCGAGTCGCCTTATGACCCTTTCGGCGCCGCCCACAGCTCCACCTCGATCAGCGCAGCGCTTGGCTTTGCCGTGGCGCGCGACCTTGGCGGTGTGATCCCCGAAGGCAGCGGCGACGCCATCGCGGTGATCGGCGACGGGTCGATGTCAGCCGGCATGGCGTTTGAGGCGATGAACAACGCAGGCCATCTGGGCAAGCGGCTGTTCGTGATCCTGAACGACAATGAAATGTCGATCGCGCCGCCGGTCGGCGCGCTGTCCTCCTACCTGTCGCGCCTTTACGCGGGTGAGCCGTTCCAGGAGCTGAAGGCTGCCGCCAAGGGCGCCGTCTCTCTGCTGCCCGAACCCTTCCGCGAAGGTGCCAAACGCGCCAAGGACATGCTGAAAGGCATGGCCGTCGGCGGCACGATGTTCGAGGCGCTCGGATTCTCCTACCTCGGCCCCATTGACGGCCACGACATGGACCAGCTGCTGCCGGTCCTGCGCACGGTCAAAGCCCGCGCCACCGGCCCGATCCTGATCCATGTCCTGACCAAGAAGGGCAAGGGCTACGCCCCGGCTGAGGCCGCCCGCGACAAGGGCCACGCCACTGCCAAGTTCGACATGGTGACCGGCGAGCAGAAGAAGGCGCCCTCCAACGCGCCCTCCTACACGTCTGTCTTCGGCAATGAACTGGTGAAACTGGCCGCCAAGGACGACAAGATCTGCGCCATCACTGCAGCAATGCCCGATGGCACCGGTCTCAGCCTGATGGCCGAACGCTACCCCTCGCGCTGCTTCGACGTCGGCATTGCCGAGCAGCACGGCGTCACCTTTGCAGCGGCGCTAGCGGCCGGCGGCATGAAGCCGTTTTGCGCGATGTATTCCACCTTCCTGCAGCGCGGCTATGACCAGGTGGTGCACGACGTGGCGATCCAGCGCCTGCCGGTGCGCTTTGCCATCGACCGCGCCGGACTGGTAGGGGCCGACGGGGCCACTCACGCTGGCTCTTTCGACATTGGCTTCATGGCCAACCTGCCCGGCATGGTGGTGATGGCCGCCGCTGACGAGGCAGAGCTGGTCCATATGGTCGCCACCGCCGCTGCCCATGACGACGGCCCCATCGCCTTCCGCTACCCGCGCGGCGAGGGCGAAGGCGTCGAGATGCCCGATACCCCGGAGGTACTGGAGATCGGCAAGGGCCGGATGATCCAAGCGGGCAAGCGCGTCGCTCTACTATCTTTCGGCACCCGCCTGGGCGAGGTCCGCAAAGCCGCCGAGGCGCTCTCTGCCAAGGGCATCACCCCGACCATTGCCGACGCCCGCTTTGCCAAGCCGCTGGACCGTGATTTGATCCTGCAGCTGGCCGCGGACCACGAGGCGCTGATCACCATCGAGGAAGGCGCAGTGGGCGGCTTCGGCTCCCATGTGGCGCAGCTCCTGGCCGAGGAGGGCGTGTTCGACAGCGGCCTCAAGTACCGCTCGATGGTGCTGCCCGACACCTTCATCGACCAGGCCAGCCCGGCGGATATGTATGAGGTAGCCGCAATGAACGCGCCGCAGATCGAGTCCAAGGTGCTGGACGTTCTGGGCGTGGCGACGATAGGCGAGAAGCGTGCGTAAGATTGGCCGCGAAGAGAATCGCGATCATGCAGTCACTCTTCCCGCCTCATTTAAACCGGAACGCTCCCGGATCATGTATATCGAAGACAAATCCGAAGGGCTGGATGGGCCCGCCAGGATCGGCCGCGTCTATTTTTCGAAATCAGGCAAATCGCTTTATTACCAGGGCAGGGTTTTCAAGAGCCTCAAGGGTTCAGGCTTCAAGGCAAACTACTTTGATGTGGATAGCGGGAAGCACTTCTGGATTTCCGGCCCGCGCAAAGACCAGAATGACAGGCTGTACGGCGGCTTCCGGGACGCGGTCATCGACGAAGATGTCCAGGACTAATACGCCAAGCTGATGCAATCAGGCTGACAGAACCGAAATGTAGGTTTGCGCTGAAAGCACTCAAGGAATTCACACCCCCGGCGGCTCAGCCGGCGGCACAAAGCTCTCCATATCCTCCGCCTCCAGCACCGCCCGCAGACCCTCGCGGTAAGTGGGATAGAGCAGCTCCACTCCCAGTTCCTCCTGGATCAGGCGGTTCCTGACCCGCTTGTTCTCGCCATAAAAGCTGCGTGCCATCGGGGTCATGCCGGCCTCTTCAAACGGCACCTCAGCAGGCATTGGCAAGCCCAAGAGTTCCGCGGCATGGCCCAGTACATCCTGCGGTGGGGCCGGGTCGTTGTCGCAGACGTTATAGATGGCGCCCGGACGCGGCTGTGCGATGGAGGCCGCCAGCACCTGGGCGATGTCGTCCACATGGATACGCGAAAACACCTGCCCTGGCTTGATGATCCGCCGCGCCTTGCCCGCCATCAGCTTGGCAAAGGGGCCGCGGCCGGGGCCGTAGATGCCGGCCAGCCGGAAAATGTGAAGCGGCAGGCCGGGGATGGCCTGCCATTGCGCCTCCGCCAGGGCGCGCCAGTCGCCACGCTGGCTGGAGGGTGTCACCGGTGTATTCTCATCCACCCAGGCGCCATCGTGGTGGCCGTAGACGGCTGTGGTCGACAGATAGCCGACCCACTCCAGATCAGGCGCGGCGGCAATCCGGTCACCCAAGGCCGCCAGAACCGGATCCCCATCCGCATTAGGCCCGATCGAGTTCAGGATATGTGTCACCCCGTCCAGCGGAACGTCCTGCCCGGGCCAAGTGATCATCTCAACACCATCGGCCGCCGCCAACTCACGCGAGGTGCCGATGACCCGCCAGCCCTGCGCCAGCAGACGCGGGGCAAGCGCCCTGGCGGTATAGCCAAATCCAAGACAAAGCAGCGTTTTTCTCATGCCTCCTAGATGCGTTGGCCGCAGCCGGGGTGCAAGGGTTGATTCGAATCCTTCGCGCGGCTTTGATGGCCCGATGAAAAAGCAGACACCCGGATTGGCCGATGCCTATGAACTGAGCACGCCTGAGGATTCGCGGCGGCTTTATGCGGACTGGGCCAGCACCTACGATCAGGATTTCGCCGCCGGGCAGGACTACCTGCTGCCCGGACTGACGGCCAAGGCTTTTGCCGCCGCCGGGGGATCGAGTCCGGTGCTGGACGCGGGCGCAGGCACCGGCCTCTGCGGCGCTGCGCTGCGGGCGCTTGGGGTTGAACCTGTCGACGCCACCGACATCAGCGCTGCCATGCTGGCCGAGGCGCTGCGCAAGGACGCCTACCGAGACGTGATCGAGGCCGACCTGATGGAAGGCATTCCGGTTCCGCGCGGTTCTTACCGCGGGGTGGTGTCTTCGGGCACTTTTACCCACGGCCACCTGGGCCCCGAAGTGCTGCCCGCCCTGCTGCGCGTGGCCGCTCCCGGTGCCTGGTTTGCACTGTCAGTGAATGCCAGGTTCTACGAAAAGGCAGGGTTTGCCGAAGCCTTTGACCGGCTGCTCAGCGGTCAATGGATCAAGAGCCTCACCCTGCCGGAGCTGCGCATCTATGGCCCGCGCGCCACCGGGCCGCATAAGGATGACACCGCCCTCATTGCTCTGTTCCAGAAGGCGTAGCACTGTTCCGCTTTCGCCGTGTCAAGGGAGGCGCAGCCTCCGCGCGGCACGCGCGGCTTGTCCTTGAGGCGGCGATGGCCGGTCATACAATGGGCCTGGCTTCTTGAGGAGCAGACCTGCTCCTCAAGAGCGTCCCCGCAAAAAAGTAACGCCGCGCGAAGCGCGGCGCCGGGCCCAACTGTGCAGGGGCGTCTTCAGATTCCCCGCAGCAGGCGGGAGAATTACGTTACCGCCCCTTCCAGACCGGATCGCGTTTTTCGGCAAAGGCGCGGGCGCCTTCCAGGTTGTCCTCGGAGCCGTAAAGCACATCCACCGTCTTGAGCTGGCGCTGCGTGATGCGGTTCATCGCATCCTGGAATTTGCTGTCCTCGGCGTCGCGCACGATCTCCTTGATCGCCGCGTAGACAAGCGGCGGGCCGGAGGCGAGCAGCCTTGCCAGCTCCCAGGCACGGTCCATCAGCTGATCCGCTGCCACGATCTCATTCACCAGACCCCAGCGGTTGGCCTCTTCAGCGTCAAACCAGCGCCCGGTGAGCAAAAGCTCCATGGCGATGTGATAGGGGATGCGTTTGGGCAGCTTTACGCTGGCGGCATCCGCCACCGTGCCGGAGCGGATCTCCGGCAGCGCAAAACTGGCGTGATCGGCAGCGATGATCATATCCGCCGACAGCGCCAGCTCCAGCCCGCCGCCGCAGGCGATGCCGTTCACCGCAGCGATCACCGGCTTGTTCAGATCGCGCAGCTCCTGAAGTCCGCCAAAACCGCCGACACCATAATCGCCATCCACCGCATCGCCGTCCGCCGCCGCCTTCAGGTCCCAGCCGGGGCAGAAAAATTTCTCCCCGCCGCCGGTCAGGATTGCCACCCGCAGCTCCGGGTCGTCGCGAAAATCACGGAAGACCTCGCCCATGACCCGGCTGGTGGCCAGATCTATGGCGTTGGCCTTGGGCCGGTCCAGTGTCACTTCCAAAATGGCGCCGTCGCGGCGGGTTTTTACGGGGCTTTCACTCATGTTGTCTCCTCCTGGCATTGGGCATGCCGTTCTGTTTCATGGCCGCAGCGCTAGTATTTCCGGCGCATCAGCGCATCCGCTGCCACCGCATCAGACGGGGTGCACAAGAGCGGGTTGATCTCGATCTCTTCCAGCCCCAGCGCGTTCTCCACCACATAGGCCTCAACCGCGCGGATTGCGCGCAGGATCGCCTCGCGGTCCGCCGCCGGGGCGCCGCGGTAGCCGTCCAGCAGCTTCGCGATGCGCAGCGACTGAAGCGCGGCCTCAATCTCCGCATCCGAGGCCGGCAGCAGGAAAGACGCGCTATCCTCCATCAGCTCGGTCAGGGTGCCGCCCGCCGCAAGCGTCATCACAAAGCCATGCGCCGGGTCCTTGACCACACCGATCAGCAGTTCTGCCACCGCGCCGGTGACCATCTCCTCCACCAGGAAACGCTCCGCAGGCATGTTGAAAGCCGCGTCGCTCACCTCCTGGCCCGAATTCAGGTTCAGAACCACCGCCCCCGCCTCGGTCTTGTGCACGACACCCTCGCCCTTCAGCACCACCGGGAAGCCGACATCCACCGCCACCGCGCGGGCATTGGTGGCCGAAGCGGCCCGTTTGGAGCGCGGCGTGCGCAGCCCATAGCTGGCAAGCTGCCACTTGGCTTCGGCTTCCGGCACCAGATCAGGCTCTACAGCGGGGGTTGGCAGCAACAGCGGCGCAGGCGCCTCCGGCAGCGGCAGGCTGGCCGCCTCGCAAGCGGCAATCGCTTCACTGAGACCGCAGAAGGGCACCACGCCTGCGTCCATCAGCCGGGCCGCCACATCCTCTGGCAATAGCTCCGGCAGGGTCGCCACCAGCCCAACATTGGCGCCGGTCCGTTCGTGCGAACCGATGGCGGCCTGAATGGTGCATTCCCAGTCCGAGGCATCGCAGCGGTCATCACGCGGGAAATCCACAATCAGCATGGTCATTGCCAGCTGAGGATCCATCATCGCCGCGAACGCTTTGGTCATCGCCTCGGTGTCGCGCCAGATATAGGTGTGATAGTCGAGCGGATTTGCCAGCGCCACCATCGGGCCCAGCGCCTCGCGCAGGTCCGTTTTCTGGCGGCCATTCAGCGGTGGGAACTCCACCTTCCGCGTATGGCCGGTGTCTGCGGCCAGGCTTGCTTCCCCGCCGGAGCAGCTGATGGTTGCGATGCGGTTCGAAGGCAGCCGCCCCGCCACATGCAGCAGCTTCAGCGTCTCCAGGAAGGACGGCAGGTCATCCAGACGCGGAATGCCAAGGCGTGAGAGCAAAGCCCCGGCCCCCGCGTCACCGCCCGCAAGCGAGGCGGTATGAGAAACAGTTGCGGCCCGGGCCTCGGCCGATTTGCCGACTTTCAGAGCAATAACCGGCTTGCCCAACTCGCGCGCCCGTGCGGCCAGGCCCTCAAAGGCGCGCAGATCACCAAAGCCCTCGATATGTAGGCCCAGCGCGGTGACGCGGTCGTCTTCCAGCAGCGCCTCGCCGATTGCAGCAATACCCGACTGCGCCTGATTGCCCGCGGTCACCACATAGGCCACTGGCAGCCCGCGTTTCTGCATGGTCAAATTGATCGCAATGTTGGAGCTCTGGGTGATCAGCGCCACGCCCTTCTCTACACGCTGGCCGCCATGCTGGTCCGGCCACAGCAGCGCGCCGTCCAGATAGTTGATGAAGCCATAACAGTTGGGCCCAAGGAAAGGCATATCGCCCGCCGCTTCCAGCAGCTGCGCCTGAAGGTCCGCGCCTTCAGCGTCCTCGGCTGCCGCTTCCAGAAAACCCGAGGCAAAGCACACGGCCCCGCCAGCACCGCGCGCAGACAGCGCCCGCACCACTTCGATAGTGGAAAAGCGGTTCACTCCGATAAAGGCCGCATCGGGCGCTTCCGGCAGGCTGTCCGCATCCTTGAAGGCCGGCAGCCCCGCGACCTCTTCTGCCTTGGGATGGACGGGCCAGATGGTGCCCTCGAATCCCATCTTCTGACATTGCTCGATGACAAGGCGGCACCACGCGCCGCCGCCAATTACAGCAATGGTTTTCGGGCGGAAAAGTCTGTTTAGAGACTGCATTTGATCTTATTCACCGGTCTTGCCGCGGTCCAGGTGGCCGAGGTCTTGTTCAGGGTTGATCCGGTCGCGCACGCGGGATTTCAGCTCTTTCACATCAGGAAAGCCGCCGTCCCGTTTGCGTTCCCAGACCAGTTCCTTATCAACATGGATCTCAAAGATCCCACCCAAATCGCCGGGAACCAATGTCACCCCGCCCAATTGGTCCTGGAAGGTCTGCAGCAGTTCCTGCGCCATCCAGCCCGCCCGCAGCAGCCAGTTGCAGCCGATGCAGTAGGTAATGGTAACAATTGGTTTCCCGGCTTGGGACATGGATCAGCCTCCGACGGCGCGCAGCATCTCGCGGCTGATGATGTGCCGCTGGATTTCACTGGTGCCTTCCCAGATACGCTCGACCCGCGCGTCGCGCCAGATGCGTTCCAGCGGCAGTTCATCCATCAGGCCCATGCCGCCGTGAATCTGGATCGCCTCATCGGCCACCATCGCCAGCATCTCAGTCGCCTTCAGCTTGGCCATCGACATGTCGCTCTCGGTGACGGTGCCCTGGTCGAATTTCCAGCCGGCTTCCCAGGTCAAAAGGTTCGCTGCCTTCAGCTCCAGCGCCATGTCGGCGAGTTTAAAGGAGATGCCCTGGAACTTTCCGATCTGCTGGCCGAACTGCTTGCGCTCAGCGGCGTATTCGATCGAGTGCTGCAACGCCCGTTCGGCGCGGCCCAGACAGGTGGCCGCAACCTGCAGGCGGGTGGCGCCCAGCCAGGTGTTTGCCACCTCGAACCCCTTGTCGACCTCACCCAGAATGGCCGAGGACGGCAGACGGCAGTCGTCGAATTCCAGCACCGCGTTGGTATAGCCGCGGTGGCTGACGTTGCCGTAGCCGTCGCGCACCTCAAAACCCGGGGTGCCCTTGTCGACAAAGAAGGCGGTGATCTTCTTCTTCGGCCCGCGCGGGGTATCCTCAACGCCGGTGGCCATGAAGCAGATCGCAAAATCGGCGATATCCGCGTGGCTGATGAAATGTTTGGTACCGTTCAGGATCCAGTCGTCACCATCCTGACGGGCAGTTGCCTTCATACCGCGCAGGTCGGAGCCCGCATCCGGCTCAGTCATCGCAAGGCAGTCCCATTTCTCGCCCTTCATGCAGGGGAACAGGTACTTTTCTTTCTGCTCCTCGGTGCCCGCCAGCAGAATGTTCGACGGCCGCGCAACGCCTGTCCAGTGCAGCGCATAGTTGGCGCGGCCCAGTTCCTTTTCGTACATCAGCCAGGTCAGTGTATCGAGGCCGGCGCCACCGACTTCCTCGGGCATGTTGGCAGCATAAAGCCCTGCTTCCACCGCCTTTTTCTGCACATCGCGGATCACGTCCATGTCCAGGTGGCCGGTGCGCTCAATCTCCGCTTCATGCGGATAGAGCTCCTTCTCCACAAAGGCGCGGGTGGTCTCAACGATCATGGACTGTTCTTCGGTCATCCCGAACTGCATGGCGGTCTTCCTTCGGCAAATCTGTTGCGGACCAGATTACGCCGCTTGCCTGCGCCCATCATGCATGAATAGAAATAATCATGCAAAGTTGGACAAAAGATACCGCTGCAGTGCAGCAATTGGATGTGCTGCTGTTTGATGCCTTTTCGGCCCATTGCCTGGCCAACACAGTGGAGCCGCTGCGTGCCGCCAATACGTTTGCCGGGCGGCAGGTCTATGCCTGGCGGTTCCTGACGCTGGACGGCGGACCGGCGGTGTCGTCGTCAGGCATGGAGGTGCGGGCGCATGGGAAGCTGGGCGATTGCAGCGGTGATCTGCTGATTGCGATGCCGTCTTATGACTTCCTGCGCCATGCCAATGTGGCGACCGCCCGGGCGCTGAAATCCGCTGCCCGCCGTTACAAGGGACTGGCGGGGTTCGACACCGGCGCCTGGTTGCTGGCGCAGGCCGGGCTGCTGGACGGGCGCCGGGCCACCATCCACTGGGAGGAACTGGGCCGTTTCACTGAGGCTTTCCCCGAGGTTCAGGCCGAGCGTGCACGGCAGGTCCGGGACGGCGACCGCATCACCTGCACCGGCGCGCTGGCGGCCTTTGACACGATGATGGAGCTCATCGGCGATCAGCATGGCGCCGCCCTGCGGCTTGAGGTTGCGGCACTGTTCATGGCGCCCGAGGCAACCGAAACCCAGGACCCGATCCTGGTGCGCGGCAAATCGGTTGCCCGCGCGGTTGCGGCGATGCAGGCCAATCTGGAAACGCCCTTGCCGATCGCTGCCGTAGCCAGAAAAGCGGGGCGCAGCCAGAAGGATTTGGAGGCGCGGATGAAGGGTGAACTGGGGGCAACGCCGCAGGCGGTCTACCGGCGGCTGCGGCTGATACAGGCTAGAAAGCTTGTGTTAGAGACTGTTCTAAGCGTTTCCGAAATTGCTCTGCGCTGCGGCTACGACGACCCGAGCGCGCTGACCCGGGCCTTCAAGGCAGAGTTCGGAACCACTCCGCGCAGCTTGCGCAGCAGCGGCTAGGCCTGCTTCGCCGCCATCCACTGGTTCAGCCGCCACAGCCCCCAGGCCAGCGGGATCGCGGCCAGCCCGCCGATCACATAGGCCAGCGGCTCATCCGCGAAGGATTCGAACATCTGCGTATAGGCGTGGATCGCGGCAAAGGTCAGCGCCGCGTTGAACAGCCCGCGCTGGTGCCGCTGCGCCGCCCAGAAGATCACCGCCGCCAGCACCGCCGCCCAGAGCACGGAATAGACGTTCTCGGAAATGAACAGCGCACTGTCACGGAAGGCATCGCGGGCGGCGGAGTAGCTTTCCCAATCCTCATAACCATCGCTGTAGCGGCCCGGCCCCCAGACGGTTTCACCCACCACGTCCCCCCACAAGGAGCCGACCAGCGCGCAAAGGTTTGCGACCACAAAACCCAATATCGCCAGAATGCGCAGGTGCCGCGCATCACGTTCAGCCAGCCGGGACGCGCCCCAGACGCACAGCACGATCAGCAGCACCATCTGCAGGATCGTCAGTGTCGATTCCGGCGAATAGAAAACATAAGCCGCGTGGAAATAGCTGGTGCCCGTCTCAAGCATCTGCGCAAAGGGCGCAATCGCCAGCGCGGTGACAAAGCGCACATCCACCTGCCAGCCGGCCAGCGCCAGCGCCGCCGCATAGTAAAGCAGCGCCAAGTTCCGCAGCGGTGATCCGATGCCGTATTGCTGCAGTAGCAGCTCGATCCCAGCCAAATGCATCGCCAGTCCCATCAGCAGGATCGCACCCAGCACAAAGCCCGCGGACCAAGCCCCGTGCCGCCAGCGCCAGGTGCAGATCAGCGCCACCAGCGCTCCGGTGGGCAGCATCACCCAGCCGGCAATGTCCTCATACTTATCGACCAGCTCAATCCCGGCGCCGCCCATCAGCATGCCCGCGCCGATCAGGGTTGCGGAATTTCCGAACATCCGCAGCGTCTCTCTGCCGCGGGCCAGAACCGCCAGCCCGCCGCCCAGCATCAGGATGCCGGTCACGGCCACCGCCAGCGGATCCGCCAGCCAGAAAATGAACCCGGCAGTAGCGGCGATAATCCCGAAACACAGGATTGCGTTCACCGCCAGCGACACCATCACCTCTCGCGAGCGCGCCTCGATGGTGCGGGCCTGATCCGGGGTCAGCACACCTTCCTCGACCAGGGCATTAGTATCGGCAATGGCGTGCATTAGCGGTCCCTCACGGCATCAAGAATGATACTGCCCAGCATGGACCGGCCGTGGCCAGCGGGAAAGGGGAGGAATTCCCGCCGCTTACCCCTTGGGGCGGCTTGGCACCCAGGCATAGCCGTTTTCACACAGGATATAGGCCTCGCGCAGGCCATGCGGCTTGTCCGTCGGCGCCTGCAGAACGGTAAAGCCCGCCGCCTCTGCCCGCACCGTGACCTCATCCGGATCGGTATCATACAGGCGGATCTCAACCCCCGCCCCGCGTGGCGGGTTTTCCGGCAGCAGCCCCAGCAGCGGATTTTCCGCATAAGTGCCGTCACTGTGCAACTGAAACACATGATCGCCGCAGGTGACGATGGCAAAATCCTTGCTCACCTGATGGCCCTTCATGGCAAAAACAGTCTCTAAAAATGAAACTTCTGCTGGCACATCCCGCACCAGCAAGTTGATTCCGATCCCGCGCAGGGAGCGGCCAAAGCTGTCTGCGTCCACAGTCTGGTAGTCCATGCCAATTCCTCCGCATAAGAAACACTTGCACCCTGCCGTTGAAACCCGCGCTGCGGCAATGCCAAACACGTCAGCTTTCGGCGCCTTTCCACCGCCTGCATGAAGCTTTGATGGCAAAGCCGGCAATCCGCTTGCCTTCCCGCCCGCAATCGGAACAATTGGATTATGTCAGATAATATTTTCCCAAGCTGGCCCGACTCCGCCCCGCAATTGATCGAAGTAGCCGCCGGCCGCGCGCCCGCCGACACGGTGATCCGCCAGGGCATCTGGGTCAATGTCCACACCCGCGAACAGCTGCCGGATCATGATATTGCGATCAAGGCGGGCCGCATCGCCTATGTCGGCCCGGATGCCTCCTACTGCACCGGTCCCGAGACGCAGATCATCGAGGCTAACGGCCGCTACATGATCCCCGGCCTGTGCGACGCGCATATGCACATCGAAAGCGGTATGCTCACCCCCGCCGAATTTGCGCGCGCAGTGATCCCGCACGGCACCACATCCATGTTTACCGACCCGCATGAGATCGCCAATGTGCTGGGTCTGGACGGCGTGCGCTACATGCATGACGAGGCGCTGATGCAGCCGGTCAACATCTTCACCCAGATGCCCAGCTGCGCGCCCTCGGCGCCGGGGCTGGAAACCACCGGTTATGAAATCTCTGCCGAAGACGTGGCAGAGGCGATGAACTGGCCCGGCATCATCGGGCTGGGGGAAATGATGAACTTCCCCGGCGTCGCCAATGCCGACCCCAAGATGCTGGCCGAAATCGCCGCCACCCAGCGCGCAGGCAAAACCGTGGGCGGCCATTACGCCTCCCCCGACCTCGGCCCAGACTTCGCCGCCTATGTGGCCGGCGGCCCAGCCGATGACCACGAGGGCACCTGCGAGGCGGATGCCATCGCCCGGGTGCGCCAGGGGATGCGGTCGATGATGCGTCTCGGCTCTGCCTGGTATGACGTTGAGAGCCAGATAACAGCAGTGACGGAGAAGGGCCTGGACCCGCGCAACTTCATCCTCTGCACCGATGACTGCCACTCCGGCACGCTGGTCAACGATGGTCACATGAACCGGGTGGTGCGCCACGCCATTGCCTGCGGCTGCGACCCCGTGATTGCCCTGCAGATGGCGACCATCAACACCGCCACCCATTTCGGGCTGGAGCGGGAGATCGGCTCCATCACCCCCGGCCGCCGCGCCGATGTGATCCTGACCTCGGACCTCTCCGAACTGCCGATCGAGGTGGTGATCGCCCGCGGGCAGATCGTGGCAGAATCAGGCTCTATCAAGGTCGATTGCCCGCATTACAACTGGCCCGCCAGCGCCCGCGGCACTGTGCATCTGGGTCATGAGCTGACGGCGAAGGACTTCGAACTCGCCGCGCCGGAAGGTGCCAATGCGGTCACTGCAAATGTGATCGGCGTGGTCGAAAACCAGGCCCCGACCAAGGCGCTGCAGGCAGAGCTGCCTGTGGTGGATGGCCTGGTCGAGGGCAGCGGCGACGTCTGCCAGATCGCCCTGGTCGAACGCCACCGCGCCACCGGCGGCGTCACCAACGCCTTTGTTTCCGGCTTTGGCTACAGCGGCAAGATGGCGATGGCCTCCACCGTGGCGCATGACAGCCACCATATGATCGTGGTCGGCACCGACCGCGAGCAGATGGCGCTGGCGGCGAACCGGCTGGCACAAGTAGGCGGCGGCATCACCCTTTATAACGACGGTCAGGAGCTGGCGCTGGTCGAGCTGCCCATCGCCGGCCTGATGTCCGACAGCCCCGCCACCGAGGTTGCGGCCAAGGCGCAGGTGATGATGGAGGCAATGCAGGCCTGCGGCTGCGCCCTCAACAACGCTTACATGCAGCACTCGCTTCTGGCGCTGGTGGTGATCCCGGAACTGAGGATCTCCGACCTGGGCCTGGTTGACGTGCGCACATTCCAGAAAATCCCGGTAATCGAGCCTGCCCAATGATAACAACAAAACACCCCGGCCATCCGCCGGACGAAAGCTTCAACGACGCAACCGAGGCCGTGGACCGGCTGGAACTGCTGTACCGGCAGGCCACCGGGTTCCTGTGCGATGAGTTTATCCGTGCGATGGCGGACGGTGCGCCGGACAACCAGCGCATCCGCGCCTATTACCCGGAAATCCGGTTTTCGACCCTGACCTTTGCCCAGGTGGACAGCCGTCTCAGCTTCGGCCATGTCTCTGCTCCCGGCACCTATGCCACCACGGTGACGCGGCCGGACTTGTTCCGCAATTACCTGATCCAGCAAATCGGCCTGCTGATCCGGAACCACGGCCAGCCGGTGACCATCAGCGTCTCAAACACCCCTATCCCGGTGCATTTCGCAGTGGCCTCGCGCCCCGACCTGACCGTGCCGCAGGAGGGTGCGGCAGGGTTCACGCTGCGCGATGTGTTTGACGTCCCGGATCTGTCGACCACCAATGACGACATCGTCAACGGCACCTATCAACCACCCAACGGCACCGGCCCGCTGGCATTGTTCACCGCCCAGCGCATAGACTATTCGCTGGCGCGGCTCAGCCATTACACCGCCACCAGCCCGGAGCATTTCCAGAACCACGTTCTGTTCACAAACTATCAGTTCTACGTGGCGGAGTTCGAAGCCTATGCCCGCGCCCAGCTGGCGGATCCGGACAGCGGCTACGCCAGCTTTGTCAGCACCGGCGATCACGAGATCACCGATTCTGACGCGGTGATCCCCGAAGCCGGCAAGCTGCCGCAAATGCCCACTTACCACCTGAAGCGTGAGGACGGGAACGGCATCACCCTGGTCAACATCGGCGTCGGCCCCTCCAATGCCAAAACCGCAACCGACCACATCGCGGTGCTGCGCCCGCATGCCTGGCTGATGGTCGGCCATTGCGCGGGCCTTCGGAACACCCAGGCGCTGGGGGACTTCGTGCTAGCGCATGGCTACCTGCGCGAAGATCATGTGCTGGACGACGACCTGCCGGTCTGGACCCCGATCCCCGCTCTGGCCGAGATCCAGGTCGCGCTGGAGGAGGCGGTGGCCGAGATCACCGAATACGAAGGCTTCGACCTCAAGCGGATCATGCGCACCGGCACCGTCGCCACCATCGACAACCGCAACTGGGAACTGCGCGACCAGTCCGGCCCGGTGCAGCGCCTCAGCCAGTCGCGCGCCGTGGCGCTGGACATGGAAAGCGCCACCATCGCCGCCAACGGCTACCGCTTCCGGGTTCCGTACGGAACGCTGCTCTGTGTGTCGGACAAGCCGCTGCATGGCGAACTGAAGCTGCCGGGCATGGCGTCGGACTTTTACCGGACCCAGGTTGCGCGCCATCTGCAAATCGGCATAAGAGCAATGGAACGCCTGCGCGGCATGCCTTTGGAGCGTCTGCACAGCCGGAAATTGCGCTCGTTCGACGAAACAGCCTTCCTGTAGGGCGGTTTTTTGCAGTTTTCCTAGAAAAAATGCCCATTTTGGCCTGTGCGGCGCACACAAGAAGTTGTGTTATCATACAACATAACGATAATGTCACGCGATGAGGCCCCACAGTTCGGGCAGTTTAAGGAGACGAAGAATGTCCAAACCGATGACCAAAACCCAGCTTGTTGCCGCTCTGGCAGAGGAAATGGGCAGCGACAAGAAAGTCGCAGGCTCCGCACTGGAAGCGGTCTGCTCGCTGATCACCCGCGAAGTGTCGGGCGGCGGTGCCGTGACCCTGCCGGGCGTCGGCAAGATCTACTGCCGCGAGCGTCCCGAGCGCGAAGTGCGCAACCCGGCCACCGGTGAGAAGTTCACCAAGGAAGCCGACAAGGTGGTGAAAATGACCATCGCCAAAGCGCTGAAGGACAGCGTGAACGGCTGATACCGGACCTGATCCGGACGATTTGAGGGCTGCCCGCTGCGGGCGGCCCTTTTCTTTTGCCACCGCACATACGGCCAACAGTTCGACCGCCAG
This sequence comes from Leisingera sp. ANG-M7, assembly GCF_000813965.1. Classification (GTDB taxonomy): domain Bacteria; phylum Pseudomonadota; class Alphaproteobacteria; order Rhodobacterales; family Rhodobacteraceae; genus Leisingera. The sequence continues at coordinate 153,814 of NZ_JWLI01000012.1, forward strand.
CGCAGTGTTCCGGATTGCAAAGCTGGACCGAGCGGCGCAGGCTGATCCCAAAGCACAAGGGGGCCCGCGCCATGGAGAACGTCAATCTGCTGCTGATCCTGGGTGCCGCTTTGCTGGCCGGCGCCAGCCCCGGACCCGCGACCCTGACCATCGCCGGCACCGCCATGCAGCGCGGCCGCGCCGCCGGGCTGGCACTGGCGGCCGGCGTCAGCAGCGGCTCGCTGATCTGGTCGGTCTCTGCCGCATTTGGCTTGGGCGCGGTGATGCTGGCGAATGCCTGGATGTTTGAGGTTGTCCGCTATTTCGGCGCCGCCTACCTGATGTATCTGGCGGTCCGCTCCGCCCGTTCCGCGCTGCGCTCCGGCGCCCCGGAGCTGCGCCCCTCTGCCGCGCCCTCCCTGCGCGCAGCTTACGCCAAAGGGCTGGCGCTGCATCTGACAAATCCGAAGGCGATCCTGTTCTTCGGCTCGCTCTATGCCATCGGCATCCCGCCCGGCACCGCGCCCTCAGCGCTGCTGGTGGTGATTGCTGCAATCGCGGTGCAAAGCACGCTGATCTTCCACGGCTACGCGATCCTGTTCTCCAGCGCCGCCGCCAGCCGCATCTACATCCGCCTGCGCCGCTTGTTCGAGGCGCTGTTTGCCGCCGCCTTTGGCGCCGCCAGCTGGCAGATCTTCGCAGCCCGCCTCAGCTGACGGGGCTTGATCCCGCCGCCCGCTTCCCCGAAGGTCCGCCGCAGAAGAAAGGGTTGGGACAATGGACGCACGCGCAATTGCCATGGGGCTTGCCTTTGCCCTGATGTGGTCCTCGGCATTTACCTCGGCCCGGATCATCGTGCAGGACGCCTCGCCGCTGTTCTCGCTGGCGGTGCGGTTCCTGATTTCCGGCCTGATCGGCGTCGCCATTGCACGCGCCATGGGCCAGACTTGGCGGCTGACGCCCGGCCAGTGGCGCGCAACGGTGATCTTCGGCATCTGCCAGAATGCGCTCTACCTCGGCCTGAACTTTGTTGCCATGCAATGGATCGAGGCCTCACTCGCCGCCATCATCGCCTCCACCATGCCGCTGCTTGTGGCGCTGGCGGGTTGGATGCTGTTTGGCGAGCGGCTGCGGCCCCTTGGCTATGCCGGGTTGCTGGCGGGCATCCTGGGCGTCGCCCTGATCATGGGCACCCGTCTCAGCGCCGGCGTGGACCTGACGGGCGTCTTCCTCTGCGTGATTGGCGTGCTGGCGCTCACCACCGCAACCCTCGCCCTGCGCGGCGCCACGTCGGGCGGCAACTTCATGATGGTGGTGGGGCTTCAGATGCTGATCGGCTCTGCCATCCTGTTCGTGGCCGCACCGCTGAGCGAGGACATCTTTGTCAATCCAACGTGGCGGCTGGCGGCGGCCTTTACCTATACCACCATCGTGCCAGGGCTGATGGCGACCTTCATTTGGGTGCTGCTGCTGAACCGCATAGGTGCCGTGCGCGCCGCCACCTTCCACTTCCTGAACCCGGTGTTCGGTGTGGCGGTTGCCAGCGTGCTGCTGGGAGAGAAACTGGGGCCGCTCGATGTGCTGGGTGTTGCCATCGTCACCGGCGGCATTCTGGCGGTGCAACTCTCCCGCCAGCCTGCACAGCCGCAAACAGGGCCCTCCCGCGCGGCAAAGCCGGGCTGACACCCGCCCCTGCCCCTTGGGCCCGGCGCCGCTACCGCGGCGCGGCCCCGTTGCAAGTGCTTGCGTTTCCAACGTAACCTGATCCGCAAAGACACAAACAGGAGGACGCGGCATGAGCGCGCAACTATCCCAAGTGCTGAACGCCATCGACGCCGCCAATGCCAAGGACCCGACACTGGAAGACGGCCAGCCCGCTGCGCTGCTTTACGGCCAGCGGATGAGCGCAGAGCAGGCCCGCCTGTTCCCGGGTGCTTCTGAGCCGCTGCAGATAGCTGCCCGCGGCCAGCATGTGGAGCGCTGGAAACTGGAACGCAGCGCCTTCCCCGAAGGCCACGCCGGCTACCTCGCATGGCGCAAGGCAGAGGCGGAGCACCACGCCGAAGTCGTCACCGCCCTGATGCAGGACGCGGGCTATGGCGCTGAGGACGTGGACGCCGCCGCCAAGATGCTGCGCAAGGAAGGCATCAAGCGCGACGACCAGGTGCAGGCGCTGGAGGACATCATCTGCTTTGTCTTCCTGAAGTGGTACTTTGAACCCTTTGCCGCCAAGCATCCGGCAGACAAGGTGCAGCGCATCGTCGAGAAGACCGCCCGCAAGATGTCGGCAGAGGCCCGCGCCCGGGTGCTGGGCGAATTCACCCTGCCCGCAGAGCTGGTCGGCGCCTTCGCCGCCTGACCGGCACCCGCTACACGGCTTTGCGAGCCGCCTGTAACAGGGCTTTGCATTTCAGAACCCAGACCCCATGTTCTGCTGCAACGCGAACAGGCGGGAGGACACCATGACCAAATACTTCAAAAACCCGGACGTTATCGCCACCCTCTCCGAGGAAGAGTTCTATGTGACCCAGAACGCGGGCACCGAACGCCCCGGCACCGGCAAGCTGCTCCATAACAAGGAGCCGGGCATCTATGTCGACATCGTCTCTGGCGAGCCGCTGTTTGCCTCCTCCGACAAATATGAATCCGGCTGCGGCTGGCCCAGCTTCACCAAGCCAATCGAATCCGCCCATATCCAGGAGCTGGAGGACCGCACCCTCGGCATGATCCGCACAGAGGTTCGCTCCACCCATGGCGACAGCCACCTGGGCCACGTGTTCCCGGACGGTCCGATGGACCGGGGCGGCCTGCGCTACTGCATCAACTCCGCCTCGCTGCGGTTCGTGCATCTGGACGACATGGAGGCCGAGGGCTATGGCGCCTACATCAACCAAGTGGAGGTCGTGAAATGAGCACCACCGAACGCGCCGTCCTGGCAGGCGGCTGTTTCTGGGGCATGCAGGAGCTGATCCGCAAACGCCCCGGCGTCATCAGCACCCGCGTCGGCTACACCGGCGGCGACGTGCCCAACGCCACCTACAGGAACCACGGCACCCATGCCGAGGGGATCGAGATCATTTTCGACCCTGCCGTCACCTCCTTCCGGGAGATGCTGGAGTTCTTCTTCCAGATCCACGACCCGACCACGGTCAACCGCCAGGGCAACGACCTGGGGATGAGCTACCGCTCGGCGATCTACTACGCGGACGAAACCCAAAAGGCCGTGGCCGAGGACACCATCGCCGACGTCAACGCCTCCGGCCTCTGGCCCGGCAAGGTGGTGACAGAGGTTGAACCCGTGGGCGACTTCTGGGAAGCCGAGCCTGAGCATCAGGACTACCTGCAGCGGCTGCCAACCGGCTACACCTGCCATTTCGCGCGGCCCGATTGGGTGCTGCCGAAGCGAAACGAAGCCGCTGAATAGGCTCTAACAAGGCTCTTTTTGCCCCGCCGCACCCCGGCGGGGCTGTTCACATGTCAGACGCCCAACAGGCAAACCTGCTTCTTCAGGCTAAAAATATCCCCGCCGGAGGCAGCGGGTTTTCCCCGGAAATCCGCTCAGCAAATCCGAAACTAGGTGTGCGCCACCCGCGGCCGCCCGCTGGCTTCCACCGTCAGCGTGCCTTCGACGAAAACCTCCCGCGACTCCACCTGCGCGGTGCGGATATCCCGCTCCACATGCACATGGATGCCCTCGGCGCCCGCTTCCTCTGCCGCACCGCGGGCCTCACCGGCCAGTGCTGTCTCCAGCGCCGCCAGCGCCTCATCTGAGGCCTGGTAATCCACCGGCCCGCTCTCCAGATGCACCCGGTATTTGCCTTCGGAAGGCGACGTCACGGTGCCGCTGCGCCGCATGGTGACACGCCCCACCACAGCACCGATGGCATTCGCCACGCCCGCATGTTCCGGCAGGATCATGTTGCAGTGCAGCCGCTCCCCGACCGCCGGGTAGTAGCTGGGGGCAGAAGCACCCAACCCCACCACATCGACATTCAGCGCTGCATCCAGCGCCAGCAGCCCGCGGTGCTTTGTCAGCCCGCGTTGCATCAGCACGTGCCGTGCCAGCTGATCCTCGGGCAGGCCAAAATCCTCGGCTTCTTCGGAAAAAGCTGATTCTAACAAGGTCAAAGCGGTCTGTTCGGTCAGCTGATCAATGATCATCTGCGCCAACGTCTCCGCATCCTTTGCCACCATGTCGCCGCTGCCCACCCGGCGCCGCGCAAACAGCGTCAGCGCCTTCTCTGCCGCCTCCCGGTCCCACGCATCGACCCGGCCCAGCACATGGCTGGCATCCGAAGGTGTCACGCCGGAAACCTGCACCAGCCCGCGGTCCACCAGCCGGCCCAATGAGCCATGCTCCATCCGGGTGCGCAGGATCTGGCCCAAGGGATGCACCTGCATCCCGATCCGCGCCAGCAGCCCGGCCTCCCGCTCGCTCAGCCCCGCAACCGGCACCCCCGGCACCGCGCGGACAAAACGCCCGTCAAACTCACCCACGGTGGAGTTGCGCAGCTGCTCATCCAGCGCCGCATGCACCACCTCTGGCGCGTCGGCGGCAATCAGCGAGACCGGAACCACCCGGCGCGGCCCCAGGGTCAGCCCGCCGGACAGACCGCTGGTGACCAGATGCACCTGGCTGTCGCCCCCCAGGCCGGTGGTCCGCATCGCCACTGCCTCGACCATGGTGCGGAACGCCCCGACCCGTGCACCCGCCGGGTCGATTGCGGGCTTGCCGTCCTTGATCAGCGCTACATCCGTTGTAGTACCGCCGATGTCGCTGACCAGCGCATGATCCGCCCCGGTCATCCAGCGCGCGCCCACGATTGAGGCTGCGGGGCCGGACAGGATGGTCTCAATCGGCCGCTCCCGCGCCTGCTCGCCGCTCATCAGCGCGCCGTCGCCGCGCACCACCATCATCGGCGCCTCAATCCCCAGATCGCGCAGCGTGTCCTGCGCCCGCCCGATCAGCCGGTCGATCATCCCGATCAGCCGCGCGTTCAGCACCGCTGTCACCGCCCGCTTGGGCCCGTTCAGCTTGGCCGACAGCTGATGCGAGCAGGTGGCCGGCGCGCCGGTCAGCTCATGAATGATCCGCGCTGCCTCAACTTCATGCGCCGGGTTGCGGGTGGCAAAAACTCCGGCCACGGCAAAGCCGGTCACCCCCTGGCCCTCGGTGCGCAGGAACAACTCCAGCGCCTCCGTGTCCAGCGGCGCTGCTTCGCTGCCGGCATGGGTATGGCCGCCGGCAATCACCAGCGCCGGATCGCCCTTCAGCGCATCCCTCAGCCCGTGCCGGTCCAGGTCGGACTCGTTAAACCCGATATAGATCAGCGCCACCCGGCCGCCCTGACCCTCAACCAGCGCATTGGTGGCCAGCGTGGTGGACAGAGCCGCCAGCGACACCTCCTGCGGCTGTACCCCGGACTGCTCCAGCACCGCCCGGATCGCGCCGCCGACACCAATCGCCAGATCAGCCCGCGTGGTCAGCGACTTGGCGGAGGCGATCACCTCCTTCTCGTCGCGGATCAGCACCGCATCGGTATAGGTTCCGCCTGTGTCCACTCCCAGCAGCAACGCCATGCCCAGCCCCTTCACATTCTGTTCGCCGGACCGGGTGTAACGCCTGTATGCGGCCCGTCCATCCTGTTTGCGTCACGAAAGCCGTTGAACCGCCCACCGCGCCGCATCCACCACCGCCGGATCCGGGTCCTCCGCCAGCCCCTGCGCCACCGCGCGCAGCTCCGGCAGGCCGGAATTTCCTATCGCATAGAGCACGTTGCGCACAAAACGGTCGCGCCCGATGCGCTTGATCGGCGAGCCGGAGAATTTCTCCCGGAACGCCGCGTCATCCAGCACCGCCAGCTCCGCCAGCTTCGGCGCCTTCAGTTCCTCGCGCGCGGCATAGCGCATATCGCTGGCCGCCACCGCAAACTTGTTCCACGGGCAGGCCGCCAGACAGTCGTCGCAGCCGTAGATCCGGTTGCCCAGCTTGCCCCGCAGCTCTTCGTCCACCGGCCCCTTGTGTTCAATGGTGAGGTAGGAAATGCAGCGCCGCGCATCGACCTGATAGGGGGCCGGAAAGGCATCGGTCGGGCAACTGTCCAGACAGGCCCGGCAGGATCCGCAGCGGTCCGGTTCTGCCTTGTCCGCCGGCAGCTCCAGCGTGGTGAAAACAGACCCTAAAAAGGCCCAATTCCCCCAATCCCGGCTCACCAGATTGCTGTGCTTGCCCTGCCAGCCCAGCCCCGCCGCCATGCCCAGCGCCTTTTCCGGCACCGGCGCGGTATCGACAAAGACCTTCACCTCGCAGTCCTCTCCCGCCTCCGCAATCAGCCAGCGCGCCAGCCGCTTCAGCCGCTTCTTGACCAGGTCGTGATAATCCTTATTGCGGGCATAGACCGACACCGCACCGCGGTCCGCCTGCCCCACCACTGCCATAGGGTCTTCTTCCGGTGTGTAGCTTTCCGCCAGCATGATCACCGACCGCGCCTCGGGCCACAGCTGCGCGGGGTCGCCGCGCCAATGGCTGCGCTCCGCCATCCAGCCCATCTGCCCGTGATAGCCGGCGTCCAGGAACGCCTGCAGCCGCCCCGGCACCTGCGGCACATCCCAGGGCCGGCAGATCCGGCAGGACACGAACCCCTCGGCCAGCGCTTGCGCCACCAGTCTGTCCTTGATGCCGGCTCTGTCTTTCATCTTTGCCCAAATACTCCGGGGGAGCGGCCCATCGGGTCGCGGGGGCAGCACCCTTCACCCCGCTTGATATCAGAAATCCAGGTCAGTGTAATGCGGCGGCGGCCGGAAGCCCGGCACCTGATCAGCCAGGATCGACCGGAACGCGGGCCGCGACTTGATCTTGGCATACCAGTCCTTGACCACCGCCGACCGGTTCCAGTCCACATCCGAAATGTAATCCAGCGACGACAGATGCGCGGCGGCGGCAAAATCCGCCAGCGTCATCATGTCCCCGGCCAGCCAGCGCCGGTGATCCAGCAGCCAGGCCATGTAATCCAGATGGTACTTGATCGCCTTGGCGCCGGCCTTGACGTTGCGGCTGTCCGGATAGCCCTCACCGGTGATCTTCTTGTTCACCCGCTCATACAGCAGTTTCGACGTCACCTCGTGGTGGAACTTGTCGTCAAACCAGCTGACCAGGCGGCGCACCTCAAACCGGCCCGCGGCATCCTTGGGCATCAGCGGCGGCTCGGGGCGGGTTTCCTCCAGGTATTCGCAGATTGCGGCGCTCTCGGCCATCATCTGGCCGTCCAGCCGGATCACCGGCACCTTGGCAGCCGGGTTGCGGCGCAGGAAATCCGGATCCTGCTCCCAGTAGCGCTCCTCGACCAGTTCAACCTCGATCTTCTTCTCTGCCAGCGACAGCCGCACCTTGCGGCAATAAGGGGACAGGGGAACGTGGTACAGGCGCGCCATGGCTACAGGGGATCTCCAGAAAACTTATAACGGTTTCCCCAGCAATGCCTTGCAGGGGAGAAAGATTCAATCCTCGAAACAATCCGCCCGCCCGTCTGCGCGAATGGTGGCCGCCCCGTCCTGGATTTGCCGCGCCCGGCGCTGCACAAAGCCGGAGGGCTTGCGGGCCGAGCGTTCCTTTGGATTGGGCAGCACCGCGGCAATCAGCGCCGCCTGACGGGCGCTCAAGCCTTCTGGACCCACACCGAAATACTTGCGTGCCGCCGCTTCGGCGCCAAACACGCCCTCATCCATTTCGGCCACGTTCAGGTAGACTTCCAGAATGCGGCGCTTGCTCCAGACGATTTCCACCACTGGCGTCAGCAGCGTCTCCAGCACCTTGCGCGGCCAGCTTCGGCCCTGCCACAGGAACACGTTCTTCACCACCTGCTGCGAAATGGTGGAGCCGCCGCGGCTGCCGCCTGCCTCGATCGCCGCCTGAATGGCGCGGGCATCAAATCCCCAATGGCGGCAGAACTGCGCATCCTCGGCCGCCACGACAGAGCGCGCCAGCACAGGCGCCATTTCCTCCAGCGGCACCCACATCCGGTCCACTTCACCCAAACGGCGCTGCTCGGCCCAAATGGTATGGGTGATCGGCGGATTCACAACCGAGTACAGCAGGATAAGGGCAAGAAACACCCCGGCCACTGCCAGAGCCGCCCGCAAAACCCAGCGCCGCAGCCAGCGCAACGGCTGGATCTTCAGCGCCGCCGTCTTTTTGCTGCTCTTGGCTTTCTTCTTTTTTGCAACTGCCTTCGCCATGCCCCTCTATAGGCCAGCATGCCCCCGCTAACCAACCGCCAAAAAGAAAACCCCGCAAGCATTTGCCTGCGGGGTTCCCGTTTTCGTCTCTAACAAGGCTTATTCCGCCGGAACAGCCGCCTGCTCCTGCATCACCGGATGCGGCAGCTTGTCGAGCATCTCCTTCGGGCAGACCTGCAGGAAGTTCGCCTTCTCGATGTCCCAATGCTGGAGGATCTCCGCGGCCTTGCGGCTGCCGGTTTCATCCAGGTGGCGGGCAATCAGGCCTTTCAGCTCCGCTTCCCAGTGGGCAACGGTGACCGGGCAGGTGACAAGGGATTCCTTGTTCATCAAGTCCTCCGCCTTGCCTTCAGGATCATAGAGATAGGCCATGCCACCGGTCATGCCGGCACCGAAGTTGGCGCCAATCGAGCCGAGGATCACCGCAACGCCGCCGGTCATGTATTCGCAACCGTTGGAGCCGCAGCCCTCAATCACCACCTTGGCGCCGGAGTTGCGGACCGCAAAGCGCTCGCCCGCGCGGCCGGCCGCAAACAGGTAGCCATCAGTGGCGCCATACAGTACGGTGTTGCCGATGATGGTGTTCTCGCTCGCCACCAGCGGGCTCACCTGCGGCGGACGCACCACAATGATGCCGCCCGACAGGCCCTTGCCGACATAGTCGTTGGCATCACCCGACACTTCCAGCTTCAGCCCCGGCGCGGCAAAGGCGCCCAGCGCCTGGCCGGCGGAACCCTGCAGCTTCACCGTCAGGTGATCCGGCTGGAACGAATTCCGCATGCCGAAGTTGCGCACGATATGGCTGGAGGTCCGGGTGCCCACGGTGCGGTGGGTGTTCTGGATCGCATAGGACAGCTGCATCTTCTCGCCGTCCTGCAGGAAGCGGGCCGCATCGCGCACGATTTCCGCGTCCAGCGTGTCCGGCACCGCGTTGCGCTCGCGCTCGCGGTTGTAGACGATGTTGGCGGAGCCATCGACGGTGATCAGCAGCGGGTTCAGGTCCAGGTCGTCCAGATGCGCAGAACCGCGCGACACCTGTGCCAGGAGGTCGGCCCGGCCGATCACCTCATCCAAGCTGCGGGCACCGATGGAGGCGAGGATTTCCCGCACTTCCTGCGCGTAGAAGGTGATCAGATTCACCACCTTGTCCGCATTGCCGGTGAACTTGGCGCGCAGGCTTTCGTCCTGGGTGCAGACGCCCACCGGGCAGGTGTTGGACTGGCACTGACGCACCATGATGCAGCCCATCGCGATCAGCGCTGCGGTGCCGATGCCGTATTCCTCGGCCCCCAGCATTGCCGCCATCACGATGTCGCGCCCGGTGCGCAGGCCGCCGTCGGTGCGCAGCGTCACCCGCTCGCGCAGGTTGTTCATCGCCAGCACCTGATGCGCCTCGGTCAGGCCCATCTCCCACGGCAGGCCCGCGTATTTGATCGAGGTCGCAGGCGACGCCCCGGTGCCGCCGTTGTGGCCCGAGATCAGGATGATATCGGCCTTCGCCTTGGCCACGCCCGCGGCGATGGTGCCAACGCCGGAGGACGCCACCAGCTTCACCGTCACCTTGCAGCGCGGGTTGATCTGCTTCAGGTCGTAGATCAGCTGCGCCAGATCCTCGATCGAGTAGATATCGTGGTGCGGCGGCGGCGAGATCAGGGTCACACCTTTGGTCGAATGGCGCAGACGGGCAATCAGGTCAGTGACCTTCATTCCCGGCAGCTGACCGCCCTCGCCGGGCTTGGCGCCTTGGGCCACCTTGATTTCCAGCTCTTCGCACTGGTTCAGGTATTCGGCGGTCACGCCAAAGCGGCCCGATGCCACCTGCTTGATCTTGGCAGAGGGGTTGTCACCGTTCGGCTCCGGCACAAAGTGTGCCGGATCTTCACCGCCCTCACCCGAGTCCGACTTGGCGCCGATCCGGTTCATCGCCACGTTCAGTGTCTTGTGCGCCTCGGGGCTCAGCGCACCCAGCGACATGCCCGGGGTCACGAAGCGTTTGCGGATCGAGGTGATCGATTCCACTTCCTCAATCGGAACCGCCTTGCCCAGCGGCTTGATCTGCAGCAGGTCGCGCAGGTGGATCGGCGGATTGCTCTGCATCTTCGCCGAATACTGCTTCCACAGCTCATATGAGGCTCTGTTACAGGCCATTTGCATCATATGCATGCTGGTGGCTTCCCAGGCGTGGGTCTCACCCGACTTGCGCGCCTTGTAGAAACCGCCAATCGGCAGGATGCCTTCCGGCGCCTTCCAGGCCTTGGCGTGGATTTCCTCCGCCTTGGTCTGGATGCCGGTCACACCGATCCCCGAAATACGCGAAGTCATGCCCGGGAAATACTCCGCGCACATGGCGCGGGACAGGCCTACGGCTTCAAAGTTCAACCCGCCGCGGTAGGAGGACACAACCGAGATTCCCATCTTGGCCATGATCTTCAACAGACCCTGGTCGATGGCTTCGCGGTAGCGCGCGACGTTTTCGGTCAGCGAACCGTCCAGCAGGCCGCGCTCAATCCGGTCGGCCAGCGAATCCTCGGCCAGATATGCATTCACCACAGTGGCGCCGCAGCCGATCAGCACCGCAAAGTAATGCGGGTCGATACATTCGGCAGAGCGGACGTTCAGCGAGCAGAAGGTGCGCAAGCCCTTGCGGGTCAGATGCGAATGCACGGCAGAGGTTGCCAGGATCATCGGCATCGCCACCTTGCCGTCATCCGAATACTGGTCGGTCAGCACGATATGGCCGGCACCCGAACGCACCGCCTCCTCGGCCTCGGCCCGGATCCGCGCCAGTGCGGCGTTCAGCGAGCCGCGGCCCGGTGCAAAGGTGCAGTCGATTTCCGCAAGCGGCGCATTGAACTGCTGCACCAGCTTGTCCCACTGGGCGTTGCCGACAAACGGGCTTTCCAGCACGATGATCTCGGTCTGGGAGCTGTCCTCGTCCAGCACGTTCTTCAGGTTACCGAACCGGGTCTTAAGCGACATCACCCGGAATTCGCGCAAACTGTCGATCGGCGGGTTGGTCACCTGGGAGAAGTTCTGGCGGAAGAAGTGGCTCAGCGGGCGGTACATCTTGGACAGCACCGCAGACGGGGTGTCATCCCCCATCGAGGCCAGCGATTCCTTGCCGTCCTCAGCCATCGGTGCCAGGATCTGCTCCAGCTCCTCAATCGTATAGCCCGCGGCCACCTGGCGGCGGCGCAGTTCCTCACCGCTGAACAGCGGCTGTTCAGTCACCTTCGCCAGGGTCGCGTCCAGATCGTTGATCCGTTTGACCCAGTCGCCGAAGGGCAGCGCGCGCGACAGCTTGTCCTTGATCTCGGTGTCGCGGAACAGCTTGCCCTTTTCCATATCGACGGCCAGCATCTGGCCCGGGCCCAGGGCGCCCTTCTCGACTACCGACGCCTCGTCAATCGGCACCATGCCTGCCTCGGAGCCTGCAATCACCAGCCCGTCGCCGGTCACCACATAGCGCATCGGGCGCAGGCCGTTGCGGTCCAGGCCCGCACAGACCCAGCGGCCGTCGGTCATCGCCAGCGCGGCGGGGCCGTCCCAGGGCTCCATCACGGAATTGCAGTAGGAATACATGTCCCGCCAGGCCTGCGGCAGTTCCACCGCCTGCTTGGACCAGCTTTCCGGCACCAGCATGGTCTTCGCCATCGGCGCCGACCGGCCCGCGCGCACCAGGACCTCGAACACGCCGTCCAGCGCGGCAGAGTCCGACGCCCCGCCCGGCACGATCGGCTTGATGTCCTCGGCATAGTCGCCAAAGGTCGCGCTGGCCATGCGGATCTCATGGCTCTTCATCCAGTTCAGGTTGCCCTTCAGCGTGTTGATCTCACCGTTATGCGCCAGCATGCGGAACGGCTGCGCCAGCCACCACTGCGGGAAGGTGTTGGTGGAATAGCGCTGGTGATAGATCGCAAAGGCACTCTCGAACCGCTCATCCATCAGGTCCGGGTAGAACACAGCCACCTGCTCTGCCAGCATCATCCCCTTGTAGATGATCGAGCGGCAGGACAGCGACGCAATGTACAGACCCGCAATTGCCGCGGCATTGGCGGCTTTCTCGATCCGGCGGCGGATCACATACAGCTCCCGCTCAAACGTCTCTTCATCCACGCCCTTGGCGTTGGAGATCAGGATCTGCTCGATCTCGGGGCGGGTCGCGTTGGCCTTCTCGCCCAGGCAGGTCACATCCACCGGCACATGGCGCCAGCCGTAGATGGAATAGCCCATGCGCAGAACTTCGGTCTCGACAATGGTCCGGCAGCGCTCCTGGGCGCCGAAATCGGTGCGCGGCAGGAACACCTGGCCCACCGCCATCAGCTCATCCTGGCGCGGCTCGTGGCCGGTGCGGCGGATCTGGTCATAGAAGAACGGAACCGGGATCTGCACATGAATGCCCGCGCCGTCGCCGGTCTTGCCGTCGGCATCCACCGCACCGCGGTGCCAGATCGCCTTCAGCGCGTCGATGCCGGCCTCAACCACCTTGCGGCTTTTCTTGCCGTCGACCGAAACCACCAGGCCCACGCCGCAGGAGGAATGCTCTTCCTCCTCGGAATAGAGACCGTTTTCGGCCATCCACTTACGCTTGTCTTCCTCGGCCTTGACCCATGCGGCATCAAATTTGGTCATGACGTTCTCCGATTAACTGATGGCGCAGCGTGCCGCTGCGGCCGGTTGACTGTGCAGATCCTGGGCGCGTTCGCCCCAGGCGCGGGGCACCGCGCGGATCCGTTGCATAAGGGTTTTCACGCGGTCCTGATCGTCCTGCCAGACGGCACCGATCACCGGGTAAAGGATGCCCGCGTCGCGCAGCGGGTCGATAACATCGTGGCTGTCGCGGTCCGCCAGGTAGTGATGGATGCCCGGCCCCTGCGGGAAGGACTGCCAGTGCAGCGCATCCTCGGCATTGTTGCGGCCATGCAGCAGGGTGTACTGCACCTGCCTGCCCATCGCCTGATCCAGCGCCGGACGGCTGAAGTCCGTGATCCGGCTGCGCGCTTCGATCCAGCGGCGGTCCGCCGGAAACGTTTCCGGGCGCGGGCAGTACTGCGGCGCCAGCGCCAGCGCGCGGCCAGCGCCCAGTTCCGCGGCATAGGACAGCGCGCCATAGCCGCCCATCGACACCCCGACCGTCATCAGCCGGCGCAAACCGTATTGCTGGACATAGCCGGACACGGCCCGAAGGATCGCCGCCGCAACGCCTGCCCCCTGGAACCAGCCCTGGCGGCGGTCGGTGACAAAGATGCAATGGCGCGCGCCGCCGTCCGAGGCGCTGGCCGCGAACTCCAGCAGCCCGCGCTTGGCGGCATTGGCATGATAGCTTGTGAACACGATCATGCCGCCATCCCCGCGCCCTTCCAGCGCACGGATCTCCAGCGCCGCGTCCGCGTGGAGGCGGCGGGATCTCAGGCGGAACATCGCCTGACGGAGGGATTTGCGGATCATCATCGGCATGGCAGTCAGCAGCGGGCCGGGCGGGCCTCAGGCTTCTCCTTCAGCGGTTTCGGCAAACATGGCGCGGCATTCCTCGCCAGTCATCCGCCGGTGGGCGCCGGCAAAACCATAGCCTGCGGGCTTTTCGTCGATGAAGAATTCCAGCTTCAGCGCAGCGCCGCCGGCGTTTTCAAACAGGCCCGCCGAAATCTGCGTGTGGCCATGCATCTTTCCCGGCGCTGTCATCCGGTACCACAGCACCGATCCGCATTCGCCGCAGAACGCCCGTTCCGCCCATTGCGAGGACTGGTAGGTCCGCACCGGGCCCAGCGCCGCATAGCCAGTGTCTGCCTGAAAGCTCAGGAACGGACCGCTGGCCCAGCGCTGGCACATGTCGCAATGGCAGGCGGTCAGGGACGCCTGAACCGGCGTTGCTGTGACGCTGACCGCGCCGCACATGCACTGTCCCTGCAATTCGCTCATATCCATTGTCCTTTTGCTGGCTGGGTCAGCAATACTGACCTTGCTGCGGTTCGGTCGCTGCCCCGCCGGTGCACAGGGGGTGCACAGACGGTGTACGGGGGGTGCCGGGTTATTCCGCCGCCACCGCGGCCTTGCTGTTGAGTTTATCGAGGATCGCCTCGGCGCAGTCGCGGCCGTCCTTGATCGCCCAGACCACCAGCGATGCGCCGCGCACGATGTCGCCCACCGCATAGACGCCGTCCAGTTCGGTGGCACCGGTCTTGAACGCCGCCTTAACGGTGCCCCAGCGGGTCACCGGCAGCTCCGGCTGGTTCCACAGGGTGGGCAGCTCTTCCGGCTCAAAGCCCAGGGCTTTGATGACCAGATCGGCCTCCTCGACGTAGTCCGCGCCTTCGATCACTTCCGGCGCCTGACGGCCCGAGGCATCCGGCTGGCCCAGGCGCATTTTCTGCACCATAACGCCGGAAACCTTGCCGCCCTCGTCCGTAAAGCCCTTGGGCGCCGACAGCCATTCAAAGATCACGCCTTCTTCCTCGGCATTCTGGGTCTCGCGCTGCGAACCCGGCATGTTGGCCCGGTCGCGGCGGTAGAGGCATTTGACCGAGGTCGCACCCTGGCGGATCGAGGTCCGCACGCAGTCCATCGCGGTGTCGCCGCCGCCGATCACCACAACCTTCTTGCCTTCGGCATTCAGGCTGCCGTTGTCGAACTCAGCAACTTCGTCGCCGAAGCTCTTCTTGTTGGAGGCGCACAGGAAGTCGATTGCCTTGACGATGCCTTCCGAACCGCTGCCCGGCATTGCCAGATCGCGCGATTTATAGACGCCGGTGGCAATGATCACCGCGTCATGCTTGCCGCGAATGTCCTCGAAGGAGATGTCCTCGCCCACGTTGCAGTTCAGAACGAAGGTGACGCCGCCGTCAGCCAGCAGCTTGTTGCGGCGCTCCACCACGTCCTTTTCCAGCTTGAAGCTGGGGATCCCGTACATCAGCAGCCCGCCGGCGCGGTCATAGCGGTCGTAAACAGTGACCTGCACGCCCGCCTGGCGCAGCATGTCCGCCGCCGCCAGGCCGCCAGGGCCGGCGCCGATGATGCCGACGCTCTCGCTGCGCTCGGCCAGCGGGGCTGCGGGCTTGACCCAGCCGTTTTCCCAGGCGGTGTCGGTGATGTATTTCTCAACCGAGCCGATGGTCACGGTGCCATGGCCCGACTGCTCAATCACGCAGTTGCCTTCACACAGGCGGTCCTGCGGGCAGATGCGGCCGCAGATCTCCGGGAAGGTATTGGTGGCCTGGCTGGTTGCATAGGCCTCTTCCAGGCGGCCGGTTGCGGTCAGGCGCAGCCAGTCGGGGATGTTGTTGTGCAGGGGGCAGTGGCTCTGGCAATAGGGCACACCGCACTGGCTGCAGCGGCTGGCCTGTTCTTCGGCCTTAGCAGCTGCGTACTCCGCATAGATCTCATTGAAGTCTTCCTTGCGTACACTTGCGTCACGCTTTTGAGGCATGTCGCGTTCGATCTGCACAAATTTCAGCATCGGTTGCTTGGCCACGGGCTGGACTCCATCGTTTGTCTGGCTGCGCTGGCACCCTTGCAGGTACGGATACGCTTTTATGTCAACTTTGCTGACCTATTTTGTCAGCACTTTCCTTCTGATATCGTTTTTGGTGGAAATGTACAGATATTTTAGGTCCATTTCGGACCTTAATAATCACTTTCCAATCCAGAGCCGGGATTTATACAGAGTCGCGACAGTTTACGGCCCGTCCGCGGCCCTTGAGGAATGATTTCAGCATGCCGCTTTTTCAGCTCATCCTTGTTGCGTTGATCCAGGGCATCACCGAATTCCTGCCTGTTTCCTCCTCCGGCCACCTGATTCTGCTGCCGGGCCTCACAGGTCTGGAGGATCAGGGCCAGGTGATCGACGTTGCCGTGCATGTCGGCACTTTGGCAGCCGTTATGATCTATTTCTGGCGCGATGTGCGTGACGGATTGATCGGTCTGCCCCGTGCCCTGACCGGCCGTATGGATACCGCTGGCGCGCGGCTCGCCATGGGGCTGATCGTAGCCACCATCCCCACTGTCCTGTTCGGTGCGATGCTGCATTTCACCGGCCTCAGCGATACCTTACGGTCAATCACCGTGATCGGCTGGACCATGCTCGGTTTCGGGCTGGTGCTCTACTGGGCAGACCAGAAAGGCGCCGCGGTAAAACAGGCTGGCGACTGGGGCCTGCGGGACGCGTTGATCATGGGGCTGTGGCAGATGCTGGCGCTGATCCCCGGCACCTCGCGCTCCGGCATTACCATCACCGGCGCGCGCCAGCTGGGATATACCCGGGAGGACGGCGCCCGCATCGCCATGCTGATGTCTATCCCAACCATCATCGCCTCGGGCGTGCTACTGGGAACAGAGGTGGCACTGGAGGCCAATACCGCGCTGATACGCGATGCCGGGATCGCTGCCCTGCTGGCAATGCTGTCGGCGCTGGCCGCACTCAGCCTGATGATGCGGCTGCTGCGCTCCGTCAGCTTTACACCTTATGTGATCTACCGGGTGATTTTGGGACTGGTGCTGCTAACCATCGCCTACGGCAGCTGAGGCGCAAAGAAAATGCGCGGGAAAAATCCCGCGCTCTTGAACATTGAAATTCTCTGCAGATCAGGCGCCGTTGCGCAGATTGCGGGCAGAGCTTGTCATCTCATCGTACTGGCCGGAAGGACGGAACTTCCACAAGTAGTCCGGCAGCACGGAGCCAACCGTCACCGGGTCAATGCCCAGATCTGCAAACCCCTTGGCACCGTCAGACACCACATTGTCCGACTTCAGGCTTTTCAGCTGGTCGCGGGTCAGCATCTTGTTTTCGATCAGCTGGAAGCTGACGAACTGCAGCACGTCAAAGCCAAACGCCACCAGCTTGGCCGCAAAACCCGGCAGCGAGATGATGACGCGGCGGCGGTGGATCACCTCCAGCATCTGCTCCATCAGCGCACGGAAGGTTTTGACCTCAGGCCCGCCGAGCTCATAGACGCCGCCTTGGGCCTCGCCCAGCGCGCCCTTGACCGCAGCCTTGGCCACATCATCCACGAACACCGGCTGAAACTTGGTGCTGCCCGCAGCAATCGGAAGGAAGGGCGACAGGCGGGTCATGCCGGCAAAGCGGTTAAAGAAGCCGTCCTCGGCCCCGAAGATCACCGAGGGGCGCAGGATAACGCCACCCGGGAAATGCTGCTGCACCGCCGCTTCGCCTGCGGCCTTGGTGCGGGAATATTCGCTGGCAGCATCCGCATCGGCACCAATCGCCGAGATATGCACCAAATTGGCAACGCCCTGCTGCGACGCGATGCGGGCGATGCGGCCGGCACCCTCGGCATGAATGGCACCAAACGTGTTCTTGCCCAGCTCATTCAGTACGCCGACACAGTTCACAACTGCATCCGCCCCCTGCATCACCGACGCGACCGACATATCGTCGCGGACGTTGCAGAACACCGGTTCCACCTGGCCCGGAACACCGTAGGGCTTCACATGCATGGCTTCATTGGGACGGCGCACGGCGACCCGCACCCGCCAGCCTTCCTTGGCCATGCGCCGCGCGATGTAGCGGCCCACGAAACCGGATCCGCCATAGATCGTGACCAGTTTGGACATCATTTGGCTCCTGAACTTAGCTGTCCCTATGCTGTAGCGCCGCAGAAGGCGTCGAACAAGGCGCAAATCGCCGGAATGCAGCTACTGTGACCGCTGAATTCACAAGCAGAGGCAGCCATTTCCGGCAATTGCGGCGATTAGGTTAACGTGGCGTTCAACCTTGCTCGATAGGAAAGAATAGATGCGGTAGAATTACATGTTTCTGCGGTCATTACTGGCGCCAGCAGTTGTGCAGGAGGCCTATCACTATGACGGACAAAGATGACAAGGACCTGATCCGCAAAAGCATCGAAAACGAGAAGATGGATCTCGATGCATTTGTTCCGGCTTTTTACGCCAAGTTCTTTGCCGCCTGCCCGGAGCTACGGTTTCTTTTTTCAGAGGATCTGGTCGAGCAGGAAGAAAAGCTTCTGGCGTCACTGACCCATATTGCGGAAGCACTGGACGATTCTGAACGGCTGGATGCAATCCTGAAACAGCAAGGCGAAAAGCATCGCAAGCTGGAGGTTTCGGATGACCATTTCCACGGCTTCATCAACAGCTTCACCGGCGCGCTGTCGGACACGCTCGGGCCGGATTGGAACCGCGAAACACAGCAGGCATGGGCCGGTTTCCTGACCGAAGTGGCAGTAAAGATGAACTTTATGACGCGGATCTGAGAGCGAGCCGGCTGTATTTTTGCCTTCCATGCCATTCGGCTTGTTTTCCGTTTGACGCTGCTTGCGACTCCGCTTATACGCCGGTCCCACGACACCTGCCCAGGTGGCGGAATTGGTAGACGCGCTAGCTTCAGGTGCTAGTGTCCGTATGGACGTGGAGGTTCGAGTCCTCTCCTGGGCACCACCCCCTTAGTGAAATCCGATAGAGTTGCTCAGGCGAGACGCCACAAGCCTGAGCGCATGGGCTTTCGCCACGCCCAACAGATCCAAAAACCGCGACCTGGCTGCTGACTCCTGTGCGGGATATCTGAGCCCACCCAGATTATTCCGAATGATGCCCACTTGCGCAGGTATTGCTCTATGTTTAAACGGACGGCACCAACCGCCGCCTCTGGCCGGTACTGGTGACGCTGAAGCCCGATTGATGGATCACCCTTAACGCAAACAGCGGATCAAGCCGCAATTGACGTTTGGTGCCAGTGGGTTGATTTTGGCGCTCAGCAGCTGGCAAGGGCCATAGCAAGGCTGCGGATAGAAGAATGCCGGTGTAGCTCAGCTGGTAGAGCACGTCATTCGTAATGATGGGGTCGTAGGTTCGAGTCCTATCACCGGCACCATTCTTCTTCACCAATCCTGGAAATTTGTACCTGGATTTCACAGGGCCGACATTTCCATAGGGTGACAATTGCGTTTTCGATTTCCGGACACCAGGGCTTGGCCCTGGAAAGGAATGGCAGAAAGAGCCACCGCCCAGGCGCAGCCAGCCTAACTCAATCGGCCAGCGCCGGCTGGAAACGCACTTTGCTGAACTCTGAAACCAGAGCGGCACCGGATTGGATCCAGGATTGCGTCCGAAGCGCCAGTGCAGCCACTTTGAGGCGGCTTGCCAAGACCGGAACACATTTTGAGTCACAGCCAGAACCTGAGCCTTGCAGCAAGTGCGATAGCCAGCAGGCTTTCGCGGCTGCCCGGGCAGTGGACATCAGGTAACAGTCAAGAAGCAGGATGCCATCAATCGGGTGTACGGAGGGCAATGTATCCGACCAGAAAACATATAATTATCAAATATTTGGATGAAGATCGTGCATTTGGCGACCCCGGCAGGATTCGAACCTGCAACCTGCCCCTTAGGAGGGGGCTGCTCTATCCAGTTGAGCCACGGGGCCGTAGGCATCCGCGATACCAAATCCGTCCAGCAATCACAATGGGATGGGTCTCAGCGAAAGCCGTTTTGCCGCGCGCAGTTTCCATTGTGCAGCATGTGATGTCTGCGCTAACGTTGCAGACAGACATAACAAGAGGCCCAGGAACGTGACCACGGACAGCAAGCGCCCGCTTACCCTTCGAGATGTATCCGAAGCAACCGGTGTTTCCGAAATGACCGTAAGCCGGGTTCTACGCAACCGGGGCGACGTCTCGGAAAAGACCCGCTCCAAGGTGCTGAGTGCCGCCAAAGAACTGGGCTATGTGCCGAACAAGATTGCCGGTGCGCTGGCGTCAAACCGGGTGAACCTGGTGGCGGTAATCATCCCGTCGCTGTCGAACATGGTTTTTCCTGAAGTGCTGACAGGCATCAACAAAGTTCTGGAAAACACCGAGCTTCAACCAGTCGTAGGCGTGACGGACTACCAGCCTGAAAAGGAAGAGAAGGTTCTGTACGAGATGCTCTCGTGGCGGCCCTCTGGAGTGATCATCGCAGGCCTGGAACACACGGATGCCGCCCGTGCCATGCTGAGCAGCGCAGGCATTCCCGTAGTGGAAATCATGGATACCGATGGCAAGCCGGTAGACGCGATGGTCGGCATTTCGCACCGGCGCGCAGGCCGCGAGATGGCCAAGGCAATCCTCAAGGCGGGCTACCGCCATATCGGGTTCATGGGCACCAAAATGCCGCTGGACCACCGGGCGCGCAAACGCTTCGAAGGATTTACCGAGGTGCTGGCCAAGGAAGGTGTGGAGATCGAGGACCGGGAATTCTATTCCGGCGGTTCTGCGCTCGCCAAGGGGCGGGAGATGACCCAGGCAATGCTGGAGCGCTCTCCGGAACTGGATTTTCTTTATTACTCCAATGACATGATCGGCGCCGGCGGCTTGCTATACCTGCAAGAGCAAGGTGTCAGCATCCCCGGCCAGATCGGTCTTGCAGGTTTC
The DNA here is from genome assembly GCF_000813965.1 of Leisingera sp. ANG-M7. Taxonomy (GTDB): domain Bacteria; phylum Pseudomonadota; class Alphaproteobacteria; order Rhodobacterales; family Rhodobacteraceae; genus Leisingera. The sequence goes on from NZ_JWLI01000012.1 coordinate 174,405, forward strand.
AACGGCGTGGAACTCTTGCAGGGGCTGCCCAGGCAGCTTGCCACCATGGATGCGTGCAGGCTGGAGATCGGGCGCAAGGCGGCGGAAATCATTGCAGCCCAGCTGGAAGATCCTGACGCGGACATTGAGAAAAATGTCACTCTGACTCCGACCATTTCTTATGGCGACACGCTGAAACGGCGCTGATGGCGCTTCAACGGCTTGGCAATCAAGAGGCACGGTGGCTGTTCCTGGACCGCCATGCACTGCTGGAACAGCCCGCAGGCCCTGCCAAAGGCGCCGATCTGCTGGCGCTGATCCATCGGCTTGGGTTTGTGCAGCTTGATAGCATCAACACCGTGGCGCGCGCCCATGACATGATCCTCTATTCGCGCCGGCCAGGCTACCGGGCAAGGAACCTCAAGCGGCTTTACGAGCGCGACCGGGAGCTGTTTGAGCACTGGACCCATGACGCTGCCGTGATCCCGATGGCCTTTTATAACCATTGGCACCTGAGATTTCAGCGCGACACCGAATTGCTGCGAAAACGCTGGCGCAACTGGCGGCGCGACGGGTTTGAGGCGCGGTTCGAAACCGTTCTGAACCATGTCCGGGACCACGGGCCGGTCAGTTCCTCTGACGTGGGCAAGGACGAGAAGAAAGGATCAGGCGGCTGGTGGGACTGGCATCCCTCCAAGACCGCGCTGGAGTACCTTTGGCGTTCCGGCGCGCTGACCGTTGTAGGTCGCGACGGATTTCAGAAGCGCTATGACCTGACTGAACGGGTCATCGAAGAACACCTGCGCCCGGGCAATTCCTGCAATGAAGCTGCAACTATTAACTGGCTTTGCTCCGCTGCTTTGGACCGGCTGGGATTTGCCACCTCCGGTGAACTCGCCGCCTTTTGGGACACGGCGTCGCCAGCGGAAGCCAAATCTTGGTGCGCCGGACAGTTGCGCCGGGGCGAACTGGAAGAAGTTGAAGTAACGCTAGCAGACGGCCAACTGCGCAAAGTATTCGCCCGTCCGGGAACGGTAGAGGCCGCCACGGAACTTGGCCCTGCTCCCGGGCGGATGCGGGTGCTCAGCCCGTTCGATCCCGCCCTGCGCGACCGCAAGCGGGCTGAAAGGCTGTTTGGCTTCCACTACCGGATCGAGGTATTCACTCCCGCCGCCAAGCGGCAGTACGGATACTACGTCTTTCCGCTGATGGAAGGCGCGCGCCTGGCGGGCCGCATTGACATGAAGGCGGACCGCGACGCGGATCTTCTGCGCGTGACTGCTGTTTGGCCGGAACAGGACATCAAATGGACAGCGGCCCGCACCAAACGGCTGGAAGCCGAGCTGGAGCGGGTTGCCCGTTTTGCGAGCGTTGGACTGGTGCGTTTTGAAGACGGCTGGCTGCGCTGATCCGCTTTACTCCGGCCGCAAGCGCGCCTCAATGATCTGGCGGTAATCCTCCGGTGCGGGCCTTGCGGTGAAGGATTCCGGCGCAATGAAGACGCAGACGAATTTCCCCTCGAAACACAGCTTGCCATCCTGCCGCGCATTCACCCGGAAAGTAACCGACTTGCTGCCCAGCGCCGCGGGCCAAACCTCGCACAGCAACCGGTGCCGCGGCGTAACCGGCGACCGGAAGTCGATGCTCATGTGCACAAACGGCGTGCCGGTGCCGCGGTCCAGCTCCATCTGATACCAGCCGTCGCCATCCAGGTGATGCTCCCACCAGGCATCGATTGCCTCCAGTGCAAAGGCCGGCAACCGTCCGGTATAGGCGATCCGCGCCGGGTCACAATCGCCCCAGCCCACACGTATTTCATGTATGAATGTGTCCTGCTTTGCCATATTCCAGCGCCCTGCCTCTGCTTGCCCGCGCATCGTAGCGGCGCTTGTCTGAGGTATCAAACTGCCATGGGAAGCCGAACCGCTGCGTTACGAACTGCCGCTCTTACGGGATAGAATAAGATCAGGCAGCACAAGTGCATCAATCAGCGCCTGGCACAGGCCTACGCAGTTGCTGCAGCCCACACAGGGTCCTTGCGGTCCGGAAACCTCGGTGGCCAAAGCCCTGACCTTGTTTGCTGCGGCTTTGTTTCGGCTGATTTGCATGGCGGGTCTCCCCTTGTGCGCGGTGTCGGACAGAACCAGCGGAACCCCGAAAGGTGATTCAGGTCAATCCGGGCCGTTGTCACAAAATATTTCCATATCCTGCACCAGCAGGCGGAAGACCCCCTCCCGCTCACAGCGGAAGAGGGCAGTACGTTACTGCATAAGCATCAGCGGCAGCAGCGTGATGATCGGGAAGGCCACAAGAATGATCACCCGGACAATGTCGGAAGCGACAAAGAACATGACCGCCTTGTAGGTGTCGATCATCCGGGTCTTGCGGTCCATCGCATTGATGATGAACAGGTTCATGCCAACCGGCGGGGTGATCAGGCCGACCTCGACCACAATCAGCACCAGCACGCCGAACCAGATGGCGACATATTCCGCCTCGATCCGGTTCACCCGGCCTTCGGTTACACGAATGCCCAGTTCCTTCATCTGCTCGCGGGTGAGTTCGGCCCCGGTTGCGATGGCATCCTGTATCGAGGCCAGCATCTCCGCCCCCATCCCTTCAGGCACTCCCGCCCTCAGGACTTCCATGGCCGCATCGGCCTGCATCGCAGGCAGCGACAAAAGACCAAAATCCATTGCGGAAATCACCGGGAAGAAGATCGGAATGGTCAGCAGGATCATCGACAGCGAGTCCATCAGGCAGCCGAACACCAGGTAGAAGGCGAGGATCAGCGCCAGCACCATCCAGGGACTGAGACCCTGACTCACCACGAAGTCAGCCAGTTCCTGCGGCACCTTGGTCAGCGCCAGAAAGCCGTTGTAGAATCCTGCACCCAGAACGATGAAGAAGATCATCGCAGTGGAACGTGCGGTCACCAGGAAACTATCCGCCAGGGTTTCACGGTTCAGCCCGCCATTGAGCCAGGCGATCAGGCCGGTGCCGAACGCCCCAACAGCCGCACCCTCGGTCGGGGTGAACCAGCCCAGGTAGATACCCCCAACCACAAGACCAAACACCAGAAGCACCGGCCAGACATGGAACAAAGCGGCAAAGCGTTCGCCCCACGGGATTGGCGGGCGAGTACCTGCGCTTTCCGGGAACAGGCGGACATAAATGGAAATCGCAATGACATAACCAAGCGCTGCTAGCAGGCCCGGAATGAAGGCTGACAGGAACAGTTTGGCGATGTTCTGCTCGGTCAGAATTGCGTAGATCACAAGCACAACTGAGGGCGGGATCAGGATGCCCAAGGTGCCGCCTGCCGCCAAGGTTGCCGTGGAAAACCCGCCGGCATAGCCATATTGCTTCAACTCCGGCAGAGCGACCCGGCCCATGGTGGCAGCCGTCGCCAGCGAAGAGCCGCAGATCGCACCGAAGCCTGCGCAGGCGCCGATGGCCGCCATGGCGACACCGCCCTTCCGGTGACCTAAAAACCCTTCCGCCGCTTTGAACAACGCAGTGGACATACCGCCCAGCGTTGCGAAATGCCCCATCAGCAGGAACATCGGCACGATGGTCAGCGAGTAGGAAGAAAAGGTCGTATAGGTCTCGCTTTTCAAGCGGCCAAAGGCAACCTGAGTTCCGTCTGTCACCCAGATCAGCCCGCCGAGGCCAACAAGAAACATCGAAAGCCCGATAGGCACCCGCAAAAAGATCAAGAGCATCAAAACCGGGAAGGAGGCAATGCCAATTTCAAGAGCTGTCACTGTTCACCCTCCACGCCGTCCCAGATCAGGATCCGGCAGGTAAAGAATTCGATGGTACGCACGGCACCCATGTAGATACCGACGATGGCCGCCACGACCGCAGCCACCAGGCTGATGGCGTAGGCCCACCAGACCGGAAACTCGAGCAGGAAGGAGGTCTCTCCATTGGAATATTTTCCTGCAAGGCCTTCAGCCAGCCGCCAAGCAATCAGAACCAGAACCGCAGCAAAAACCACTTCGGTCACCATTCGCAGGAACCGTTTCACACCGCGCGGAAACGCATTGGCCACCACATCGACCGAGGCATGCCCAGCGGTGATCTGGCACAATGGCAGAAAGGCGAATATGGCAAAGGCCACCCCGGCCTCGACCAGTTCAAAGTCGCCGTTCACTGGCCCGACCCAGCCAGTCATCCATTTCGAAAACCCGGGCGCAATCCGCTCCATCAAATCGCCATGGAATAAACCGTTGAGCAAGCGCCCAGCGATCGAAACACATGTCAGAATGATCAGAAGAGTGAGGACCGCACCGCCCAGGTAGGCCATTGATTTGGCCAGCCGCATCATGAGCTTGTGCATGGTTCAGTTGCCTTGTTCCGGTATGCAAAGGGCCGCAGTGCCAATGCCGCGCGGCCCTTCACTATTATCAATTCAAACGCCTTACTGGTACTGCGGCGTGTATTTCTCGATCAGCCCGCTGGCCTCTTCGATCAGCGCAGCGCCATCGATGCCCTTTTCCTTCATGTCAGCGATCCACTGATCATAAATAGGCTGCGAACGCTCGCGCCAGATTGCGGTCTGGTCTTCATCCAGAGTGATCACGTTGTTGCCCAGATCCAGCGCCATTTCGCGCGAAGGGCCATCCGAGTCCGCCTGGGTGCCGCCAGCAAAGACCGAGAACTCAAGACCGGAGTTGTCGTCGATCGCCTTCTTCAGGTCATCAGGCAGGCTTTCATACTTTTCTTTGTTCATCGCCAGAACAAAGGTCAGAGTATAAAGCGCCTTGCCGGTGAATTCCGTGTGGTTTTCCACCAGTTCCGGAACCTTCAGCGCCGCAGTCACTTCCCACGGAATGGTGGTGCCGTCGATCACGCCTTTTGACAGGCCTTCCGGGATCGCCGGAACAGGCATCCCAACCGGGGTTGCGCCCAGTTCGGTCAGCAACGCGTTGACCGAGCGGCCACCTCCTCGGATCTTCATGCCTTCCAGATCTTCAGGCGTTTCCACCGGATCCGAAGTATGGATCATGCCAGGGCCGTGCACCCAGGTGCCCAGGATGTGAACATCCTTGAACTCAGTGTCTTTCATATGCTTGTCGAACATCTCCCAATAGGCGTGCGAAACGGCGCGCGCATTGGTCATCATGAACGGCAGCTCAAACACCTCGGTCGAGGGGTAGCGGCCCGGCGTGTAGCCAACCACGGTCCAGACGATGTCAGCCACGCCGTCAATGGCCTGGTCCATCAGCTCCGGCGGCTTCCCACCCAACTGCATCGAGGGGAAGCGGTCGATCTTGATCCGGCCCCCGGACGACTCCTCAACGTTGTCCGCCCAGACATCCAGGATCAGTTTCGGCACGTTTGCCTGCGCTGGCAGGAACTGATGCAGTTTCAGGGTCACCTCCTGGGCAAAAGCCGGCATCGCGCCGAACATTGCCAGGGCTGCTGCGCCGGCTGCCCCCATAAGCTTTCTGCGAGTGGTCATGTGTGTCCTCCCTTTGACCAAGTCACTTGCCGGAGTGGACGCTTCCGCAATTTTGCTGCGCCGCCTGGCAAACTTCTTTCCATTTCTGCTGCTAAGTCCCCAAAATGGGTTCATTTAGCGAACCAGTTGCTTCCCTGCTATTAGGTGCGTTTGTAACCATCAACAGCAGATTATGCATTTTCTACTCATGAAATCTGCCAGATTACGTTCCCTACGGCGAAATGACCGCCTTAATGTTACGAAATCTACAGATACCCCATCCAAATTGATACATATTGAATCAGCCGCCTGGCAACAACTATCGAGCCAAGAACCGCTGTGCGTCATTCCGCAGCAGCCAACTCCAGACCAACAGCGGGCAGCCCGTCGATCCCGCCGCGTATTCTGTCACCACTTTGCACGGCCCCAACTCCGGCAGGTGTACCGGTTAAAATGAGGTCGCCTGGACGCAGATGATAGAATCCGGACAAGTGGCAGATTATGTCAGTGACGGACCAGATCATTTCTGAAAGCGTTGCTTGCTGCCGGATCTCTCCGTTCACTTCAAGCCATATGCGCTGATCTGACGGCCCCCTCCATTCTTGCGCCGTCACCAGCGGCGCCAGCACGGTTCCGTTTTCCAAGTCTTTGCCCAAGTCCCAGGGCCGCTGCTTCTGCCGCTCATAAATCTGCAGATCGCGCCGGGTCATATCCAAGGCACAACAATAGCCATATACAGTGGCACGCGCAGATTCCGGTGTCGCCCGGAACACATGCCTGTCCAGCGCCACGGCCAGTTCCATCTCGTAGTGGAAGTTTTCAGTACCTGGGGGATAGGGCACAACTGCATCCGTCAGAACCGCATTTGCAGCCGCCTTGGTGAAGTAAAACGGAGCTTCGCGGTCCACCTCATTTCCCATCTCGGCGGCATGGGCGGCATAGTTGCGCCCGACACAGAATATCCGCCCTACCGGGTAGCCAGTATCTTCCCCGCTCACCGGAACAACCGGTGGCTCCGGAAGTTCGAACAGAAGTTCGCCCATCGGTGTTGTCCCTATGTGTCCCTGCCTTCAGGTTTCACCCAAAGTCAGACCTATAAGTACCGCGGCTGTAAACCCCCGTTGAAGGCAGCAGCGCGCACCGGTCTGGAAATGCAACTGCCGGAACGTTTACCTTGCTCGCTGACCTTTGGAAGCAAACAACGGGGCGCCGCGGTTCAGCGGCCTGTGGCGCCCAAAACGGCGAGGCCGGTTCTGGCGATGATTTTGAGATCAGCCAGGAAGCTGCGGCGGCGGAGGTAAGCCACGTCCAGCGCCACCCGTTCCTCATAGCTGACATCGTTGCGCCCGGAGACCTGCCACAGCCCGGTGATGCCGGGCGTCTGGGCCAGATAGGCCGGGGCGCTGCTGCCGTATTTGGCCAGTTCCCTGGTGACGATAGGGCGCGGGCCGACAAAGCTCATCTCGCCCTTCAGCACATTCCAGATCTGCGGCAGTTCATCCAGGCTGGTCTTGCGCAGGACATGGCCCAGGCGGCTGATGCGCGGATCATTGGCCAGCTTGTGATCGCGCTCCCATTCGGCAGCGGCTGCGGGATCGGCATCCAAATGCGCCTGCAGCCGGGCCTCGGCATCCGCCACCATGCTGCGCACCTTCCAGCATTTGAACGGCCGGCCGTCCCGGCCGACCCGGGTGTGGCCGAAGAAGCCGGGGCCGCCATCGCGGCGCGCAAGGATCCACAAAAACAGGATGACAGGGGCAAGAACGGGCAGCAGCAGCAGCGCAAAACCGGTATCGAAGACCCGCTTGCCCACCCTGGCGTAAAATCCGGCCGGTGCCTGAGCGGGTAGGCGGTGATCAGCAGAGCCTTCTACGGAATACGCAGTCAGTGCAAAATCCTGCATCGTTAAACACCCGGAATATAAAATGATTCAACCAAAACCCACACGCCAAACGGGTTGGGCATGTGTTCAATACACCCAATTTGCAACAAGATTAAGTAATAATTTCTATACTTTTGTGATTTGGATGCAGCTTGCCACCCCGGCCTGATCGCGGCCGCGTTCAAACCCCGCTCCAGCGCTTCAAGTACCGTGCCTGTACAAGAGCCGGGGCCGCCAGCGCCAGCAAGCCCAAGCTGGCATCAGTTCTCACCCTGATGTGCGGGTTTCCAGCAGCATCGCCGCCGGCCTTCACATTGCTGCTGACTTTGCCAGTAAAGGTTCCGTGCCCATTGGCCATGACAAATGCGGCAAGCCGGCTAAAGCAATGCGCCGCATATGCGGAACCAGCAGTCGTAAAAGATTTCATTGCTCCGGCCTCACCAGATCAGGATTTGCTCCCTTTCCAAGATCGTTAACATTTTCCTGAAAACTGCGCAATTCCGGCACCAGGCGCCGCCGGCAATGACCGGCAACTGTGCCCTTACGGACCCGGAGACAGCAAAAACCCCAGCGGAGGCAACACGCCGGGGTAGAATTTGTCTGAAAGTGATAGCTCCTCCGCGGGGCAAGGCGGCGCGC
>NZ_JWLI01000013.1 GCF_000813965.1 Leisingera sp. ANG-M7
AAATATGAAACCGTGAATGGCCAGCAGGTGGAGTATTTCGAGGTCACCAACGACAAGGGCGTTGTCTACACCTACCGCGCCCTGGGCGCGATCAATGGGGACACGTCGTCGGGGGATGAATTTGATGCGCTGTTCCGGCGCAAGTTCCTGCTGACGGAGATCCGGGATACGCAACAGACTGCGAATACCGTCACCTACAACTACTTCTTCGCGTCCAAAGCCAATGCGCGGGCGCACCGGCCGGCGTCGGTCACCTATGCCAATGGCTACCAGGTGGTGTTCCGCTACGAGGTACAGTCCGAGCCGGTTGCGTCTTATGCGGTGGGCACGGCGGGCCAGTTCGGGCGGCAGTACTACCGGCTGAAGTCGGTGTTTGTGAAGGATGGGTCGCAAAAGATCCGGGCCTACAAGCTGCAGTATCAGCGCTCTGCGGTGACCCGGGCGCACCAGCTGTCGCGGGTGCGCCTTTACGGCAGCGATTACACGGTGGACGGGAATGACAATATTACCGGCGGCACACAGCAGCCCAGCCCACTGAAGGATCTCGCCTATGCCTCGGATGCGGCGGCGCTCCAGAAGAAGACATACTCAAACACCACTTTCCTCCGCAACGTCCGGGTGTTTGATGCCGACGGCGACAACAGGGATGAATTCGTGGTTCCGACGCGTCATGAACTGATGCCTGAAAAACCTGCAGTTGAGTGCATGATTTCTGATTACCAACGTTATGCGTCTTATCCTGCTCGTCAGTACACGATTTCAAATCAGCAAACTGGAGCATTGACGCAGCAGGCGCCTCACAGCGTATGGGATGATCTGGATATTCTAGAGCCCAATGAAACTGGCAGCCGGTTTGACATACACACTGTTCTCCCGGCGACTGCGGTGTCTGATCAAGCTGTGCTGGCGGCTGAGAAGACCACCCACGTGAGAGATGGTGACATTGTTCGCCCGTCACCTCCATTTCCTGAGTTGCAGTTCTTTGGCCTAAATGGTGCCAATAGTAATTTTAGGGAATTGTCTGCCTATACGTACTTCACCAAAAATGTTGGAAACTTTGATGCTGACGCTGAGTTGGAAGTTCTAATGTTTCCTAGGACTGGCGGGCAGATGCATCTGGTGGATTTGCACCCGGTTACCCAAGACAGTATTATTGGTCAAGGTGCGCCAAGCGCTCACAATCCCAGCGGTCAGAAGATCGATTTGGATGGAGATGGCATGAGCGAGCTCGTGTTTTTGCCATCCAGAGGCAGATACGGTTGGGAGGGAGTGCAAACGGGGTTTTCCGGTCCATATCTCAACGGTGGCACATCACAAGAAACTTGGCTATCGGTAGACTTCAGAGGCAGAGTACCGCACATGACGAACCTGCCGCCAATCGGGCCAGCGATTGCAGATCCGCACAATCCTCTGAACCCTGTTTTCTCAGGCCCTCATGTACCTGTAGACGTGAATGGCGATGGGAAACAGGATCTAGCGTTTGTTTCCGCGTCACTAGTGAACCCCGGGAAACGCGCTATCTTTGTCGCGGTTTCAACAGGTCAGGGGTTTTTATCTCCTGAGGAATGGGTCGATAGCTCGCAAACAGCCGGGCTGCGGGAGATAGCACAATCCAGTGGTTCCTATTCACAATCCTATGTGTCTTCTACTGGAGATGTGAATGGCGATGGTTTGGACGATCTAGTAATCAGCAATCCCTACATCCCTCAGGATCTGAAGTGTGGGAAAGGTATCCCAACTATCAAATACACGCCCATTTTCAGTAACAGCCCTGGCCGTGTTTTCTTGTCGACGGGCACTGGCTTTATTGCGCCTGAGGACAGCGGCATTCCGGAAATCCCGGGTTATGTAGAAACAGGTGACTTCGACGGCAACGGCTTACCGGATTTCATCTCTGAGGACCCGGACAACGGCTCGATCTGGTTCGGTGACGGTGACGTTGCGCACTTGCTGACGGGCCTGACGAATGGCCAGGGCGGCGAGACGGTTGTGGCCTATGCGCCGTCGACGGCGATTGGCAACAACAACAATGATGTGCCCTTCGTGCAGCAGCTGGTTGACAGCATCACTGTGAAAGACGGCCGCGGCCAGTCGCGCAAGACGCGGTTTACTTACGTGAACAACGCCTATGACTACGAGAACCGCCGCCCGCTGGGGTACCGGACGGTGACGGCTTACCTGCCGACGATCCCCGGAGAAAGCGAAGGGCTGCAGGTGGTGACCACCTATCTGAACGGCCACATCGGCGAACGCGGCCGGATCAAGTCTCAGCTGCGCAAGCAGGACGGGACCACCTACTCTCAGGTGATCAACGACTGGAGCGATGTGAATGCGGAGGCGAAAGGCCCTTACCGGGTGACCCGCAGTTCGACCCGCACCAGAACCCGCAGCGGCTCGAAGCTGATCGAGACCATGAAGGCGTTCACTTGGACGGTTTACGGTGCGCCGAAATCGGTAATTGATTACGGCTTCACTAGCGGCGGCACAGATCTGGATCTGTCTGATGACGTCACAACGATGTACTGGTACGAGGTCAATCTTGCGAAGTATCTGGTTTCTTTTCCGGTTCAGAAAAAGGTTATGGCGGGCCGGGATAATACTGGTGACAAGAGCAAGTGGCTTTCGGTGCATCAGTACAAGTATGAAGGTGCTGCAAGCGTTTGGGAAACCACACCCAGCGTGAACCTTGTTAATGTCCGGGATTGGGACGGCGATACTGCTTCCAGCACGAGCCGGTACAGAATAAACAATCAGTATGAATACGATGGCCGGGGTAATGTCACCAAGGAGACGGATGCCGGCGGCAATGCTTCTGTCTTCGCCTACGACACAAAGCGGTATCTGTTCCGGGTGAGGGAGACCAATGCCAAGGGGCATGTGACCGCGACGGCTTGGAACCAGAAGTGCCAGCAGCCGTCGAAAGTCACGGATCCGAACGGGCTGGCGACAACCTACACCTATGACAAGCAGTGCCGGGAGGACTATGCTGCGCTGCCGGGCGGCAACTACGTCGATACCAGGCGCCGGAACCTGGGGGATCCAACGGCCCAGTATATCGAGACGGTCTCACCATCTCCCTCCACGGCTTCAGGCAGCAGCACGCAGATAAGCCGGGAGTATTTCGATGGCCTGGGGCAGGTCTACAAAACCGCGGTGACCGGAACGACTTCCGCGCAAGCGGATATGATCACCACGGTGAAGGGTTTTGATCCGCGGGGCAATTTAAGGTGGGAGAGTATCCCGCTGTCCTTTGCTGATGGCAGCGATGTTTCTGCCATTCCGGCCGGGTCCAAAACCGTCTACAAGTACGATCCGCTGGACCGGGTGATAACCAAGTTTCATCCCGGCGGAGCCAAGGCGACGACGTCCTACGATCATCAAACCATTGGCGGCCTGTCGCATCCGCGAATGATCCTGCGCAGTGAGGAGTGCCCGCCGAGCGGCTTTGCCCCGAACTGCATCGAGGTGCGCCACACCTATGATGCGCGCGGCAACCGGGTGCGGATGGCAATGACGGATCACGAGAGCACCGATGTCGGCGCGTCCGGGATTCACCGGGCAACAATCTACAGCTATGACCTGCTGAACCGCCTGACCGGCGTCACCGACCCGGGCGGTGCCGCCTGGGCCTACACCTATGATGTGCGCGGCAACCGGCTTACCTCTGATGACCCCGGGCTTGGCTATTGGACCATGCGATATGACGCCAACAACAACCTGACCCGCCAGGTGGATGCCAAGGGGCAGGTGATCACCTTCACCTATGACGAGCTGAACCGGGTGACCGAGAAAAAGGTGACCTGGACCGAGGGCGGCAGCCAGGTCAGCGACGTTGTCACCTCGATCTATGATGAGGTCCCGGCGAACGGCTGGAAGACGGGTACCGGCTTCAACACCGGCCAGCTGGTGACCCAGGCGAATGGCGATCACCAGATCGACTACCGCTATGACAGGCAGGGCAATCCCTATTGGGAGCGCCACAAGCTCTTGAACAATGACGATGTATACATAGTTTACCGCAAGTTTCATGAAAGCGGAGCGCTGATCCATTCTGTTTTGCCGAAAGGCACGGGCACAGACAGGGAGGCGACGCCGGACTTCAATTACGATGCCGCTGGCCGGGTAACTGGTTTTGGTAGCTACATCACCAATGTCACCTACAACCTGCGCAACCAGCCGACCTGGACGGATTTCTCCAGCGGCGTGCGCGAGGAGGTGCAGTACAACAACCAGCGCGGCTGGATCAACAAAGTCCGGGTGCATTCGCCCTCAAGCAGCAGCAGCCAGTACCGCGGCCGCCGTACCTATACCCGTTCCGAATCTGGCCGGGTGGTCGAACAATGGGCGGGGAGAGAGACCCAGCGCTTCAACTACTGCTACGACTATGCCGGCCGCCTGCTGGTGGCCGCCGACCTGAACAAGGAGGATCTCACCTGTGCTACCATCGGCAGCTGGAACGGGGAGGGAACACATGCTCAGTTCTTCACTTACCGTTTGGACGGTTCAATGGTGTCGAACAGTGCAATCGGCGGCTACAGCTATGGCGGCCCGGTCAGGCATGCGCCTGCCTCGGTCGCAGGGCAGACCTTCGCTTATGACGCCAACGGCAATATGCTGACGGGCTTGGACGGCAAGGTAATGACCTATGATGGCGAGAACCGGCCGCTGACGGTCTCCAAGGCCGGCAACAGCACCACCTATGTCTATGCTGCCGACGGCACCCGTCTGAAGCGGGTGGAGCAGGTGGATGGGGAAATCACCACCTCGCTCTATGTTGGAGGGGTGGAGATTGTGAACCCCGGCGCCACCGGTCAGGAGGTGCATTGGTACCCGCACCCCAATGTCCGGATGGATTATGCGGACAGCGCGCTGGAAGAGGTGAAGTTCCTGCACCGTGACCAGCTCGACAGCGTCTTTGTCATCACCGATGAGAATGGCGGGCGCGATGCCCAGCGGGACTTCGCGCCGTTCGGCGATGAGACCGAGACGGTGCAGGAGCCGGAAATGGCGGGCTATCCGGAGAAGGAGGACTTCGGCTTCATCGGCGAGCGCGAGGATGAGGCGGCGGGGCTGATGTATCTGAACGCCCGCTACTACGACCCGGAGCTGGCGTCCTTCATCCCGGCCGATGCGCTGGCGGAGGGGGACGGCAATCCTGCCAACTTCAACGCCGCCCCAGCCGAGGCCCCGGCCCAGGCTGCAGCCCAGTAACCGCCCCGCGCCGGGCCGGGGCCTCCCCCGCCCGGCGCAAAGCCCATTGATCAAAAGACCTTCAGGAGAGCAAACATGCTCCGCACCTTGAAAACCCTGCTGCTGACCGCCTTCCTGGCCATATTCGCCACCCAGTCCGCTGCCATGTTCATACAGCCAGATTGGCTGGATACAACAGAGCCAGGCGTAGGAACGAACAGGTACAGTTATTCGTTCAATGACCCTGTTAACCTTCGAGATGACAATGGAAATTTTGCTGTTTTTGGCGCGATAGTGGGTGCTATCGCAGGTGTTGCCGTGCAAGCCGTTTCTGATGCTATAAATGGCGAGGTTAGTAGTGCGGGTGCATATGCTGGAGCCGCTACCGCGGGTGCTATCGCAGGTGCTACAGCAGGATTGGGCACAGCTGCTGCGATTGCCGGGAGTGCAGTTGGTGGAGCGGTAGGAACGGTAGCTGATGCAGTCGTTGACGGTGAGGATGTCACCGCGACGGATGTTGCTGTCGGCACAGTTACCGGTGCGTTAGGAGGGGTTGCAGGACAGGCTGCGGGAAAAGCAGTCAGTAGCGCGGTTGACAACTTGTCACCACATGCAAAGGGCCTAATTGGTGAAAATGTAACGCGTGCAAAAAATCTCGCGCAGGGATATGTTGATACAGGGCGATCAAAAGTGCCGACAGGTGGATTGACACCAACTGGGAAGCCTGCTGCCGCTCATTATGACCATAGAATGACAAATGTTGTCACACAGAGAACAAAGACGGTTGAAAGCAAGTTTAATAATGCAGCTTTAACCAGAAATCAGCGCGCTGCGCAGCAAAATGTTACTGATGACTTTGAAGTTTCTCGGACTACTTCGAAGGACATAGGTAATGCGGCTGCCGCGGAGGTTAGCGGGATTGGCGCTGGTTCAGATACTGATCATGATGAAGACTAAAATGGCGAAAAGAAAACCAGAAAAGAGAGCAGCAAAAATGGCTGCGTTTGAAAGCCTAAAGGCTGGTTTCGAAGCAAGAGTCATACCCGTTTTGCAAGAAGTTGAGTTTGAGAGATCTGTATTTTCATCTCACCACTTCGGAGGTGACAATAGAGAGCCGACATACACATTCATCTCATTGCAAGAAAAAGATTTGTTGGACTTGATTTATTTTCAGATTCGGTCGGATGAACTGTGTATCAAGGTGTATTACAATCGAATTAAGTTCAGTGATGGCCCACGAAGAGTAGATGAATTTCAGGGAAGAACCGGACTGTCGTTATTGCTGATGCCGGTTCGAAAAACGGAGAAGGAAATACATAGATGGCTCCCGATTCCGTTTCTTAAAATCCCAAGAAGCTATGTTGTAACTGATGTTAGGAGTGTGAAAGCGGCTGAAGAAGCCTCTGAAAAAACTATTGCTGAGCTGTGTGGCGACCTAATGAATTTTGACATAATTCGAGCCGAATGGGATGCTGAACATGATCCCGTTGAGGTGGAGTTTGCCACTTTGGCCTAAATCAACACGTTTTCAACTAGACCATCTCTTGTTGCTCTATGCACTCAAAGTTGTCTGAAAGAATTATCGTGTAAGTGCCTTCCAGCCGAGCGCCTCAGCCTTCTGAAACGCATCCCGGTTAACCCGTTGCAACCAAATCAGCTCCGCCCGCTGGTCCTCAGGCACATCCCCAGACCTCGGGAATTTGGAATAAAACTCCGCCTCCAAAATCCGGTAGGCCGCCGTCCCCTTCTTCACCAGCGCATAGGCAAACTGCGGATGGTTCTCCAGCAGCACATCCGCCACCGCCATCGCCTCCCGGTACGCCCCTCGTGCCATCAGACCGTCCAGCACAACCGCGGCAATGACGGCCATTGATTGCTCCGCATCAAGCGGCGCCAGATAGAGCCCGTTGGCCAGCGCCTGATCACTGATTGGCAGCAGGTCGCGGTAATGCTGATCCCGGGCCCGGCCTGCGCCGCTGGTGGCCTCCAGATTGTGCATCACCCCCTGATCGTCGGTGAATTTCACCAGCACATGCAGCGGCGCCAGCGCCGGCGCCATCTCCAGCCCCAGCCGCTGGCCCAGGATGATGAACAGGAACGGCATGGTGATGCAATTGCCGCGCCGGTCCTGCAGGTAGTCGCCCAGCAGCTTGTTCCTCACATCACGGCCATAGGGGTCGTCATGGTCATAGGCAAAGGCGCGCTGTGTGTTCCAGGGCCCGGGTTCGTAGATATAGCGGCGCAGTACTTCCACCTTGGCCCAGGCATCCGCATTATGCGGCAGCATCGCTTGCACTTCGGCTGCCATCCGGTTGATCCCGGCCAATTGCGCCTCAACATCGATGGACGGGTCGATTATACGGTCCACCTCCAGCTTGACCCGCGCCAGATCGGCTGTCTGCATCTCCCGGGCAAAGAGGCGCTGAACGTCTTCAACGGCACCTGCAATGGCAGCGGAGGGAAGCAGTAGAAGCGAAAGGTAGAAAAGAATACGGCGCAACATGCCGCAATCATTAGTGGAAGAGTTGGGCGAAGCAATACCCCTGCTGGCTGAAACGAACCAGCCGCAGAATTGTTTGCTTCGCTGGAACGGAGACGGGCTGAAAGGAGGGGATGAACAGCCTTGCGCTTGCCGCATTTCTGGTCCGGACTTCCTGCGACTTTCCGGTCTTCCTTCAGTGGGGTCGTAAATGCGCTAGGGGCAGGCGATTGACCGAGCTACCCGACTCGACCTACGATGCAGCCATGACTTATGCCTTCCATACGCTGCAACGAATATCCGCCTGATCTGAATTCCAGACAGCGGAAGCGGCGTAGTGCGGGACGGGCCTTATACCCCCTGTAGCTCCAAATCAGAGTGTACCCCCGGGTGCAAATCCCGGCGTTTCCACCAAGATTCATTGGAGGAAAGAGGTATGTCACGAGACGAACTGAGAAGCGCGACCGCGCGAGAGCTCTTGCAGGAGATCAGGTCCCGATTGAGGGAAACACACTCAGATCCCGTCGGCTTCATCTGGTCAAGATTGTTCCCGGACATTCAGTATGAGCCGTCCAACCGGGAACACCGCAAGCTGGTGGAAACAGCAACAGATTGGCTCGAAGCTGAGCTGGCCCTGCTTCATCGCTCGTTGAGCGCAGATCGCCCATTTAGTGTCGATGACGCGATCTCCTTGCTGCGTGACCGCGTGAATTACATCGAAAAATCAATGGCTCGCCCAAAGCGCAGACACTCTGGGAGTGGGCGTGATGACGGTTGAAGAGCGTGTAATCATCAAGATGCTCGTGGCATGGTCCGAAAGCCCCAACTACGCCCGAAGCTGGCTGATAAAGAAGCACGACGCATTCAACGGCAGACGGCCGATTGAACTCTGTAACAGTGGCGAGGTGTTTCGCTTAGCTCGTTACATTCGAGACTTGAAACGCGAAGCTTGGAAGATGTGAACTGTACCGCTGCTATGGGCTACGATAGTTCCGCCTGCCGAGAGGCAATCAGTCCTGGCCGACAAGCATCCCCAAGCAAGGCAAGGCACGGCCTCAACCGGCAGTGCCGCGCTTGGCGTAGACGAGGTTGCCCCCAGCATCGAGGCCTACTCCGCGGCCGAGTGATTGGCGTCGGCCAAAGAATTCCTCTTCAGCTTCCGTCGGATGCCCCATCTTTTTGGTGAATGTATCCAGCCACGTATTCTCCTCGTCATCATGCGGTCGTGTGAAAGCATAATTGCCTTCGAGCACGGTTGAGATGCGAGCGTAGTCGAAACTGCCGGAGCGCTCGATGGCCCGGCCAATTTTCAGCCAGTGGGTGACCTGACCAGTCAATGAGCGGCCATTCAATCGTGCCTCGCGGCGGACCAAGGCCATGATCTCATCAGCAAGTTTCACAGTTTGGGCCATATTCGATACCTGAACTGATTTATGGGCAGCGACAGGTCATCTTAGCCCCAAAAATTGGTCGTCGTCACCCTGGGGAAACTCGGCTGGGGCGGCGGGCGGGAAGCAGGAGTGTAGATGTAGAACACCCGACTTGATCTGCTTGCTCCTAACCGGGAGGCCCTGGTCAGATTTCCACCTCGGTGAGGGCCAGCAGGCGCTCTTTGATGCCAACTTCAATCATACCGGCAGCCTGTAGCAGCTTCTCTGACCACATCGGTCCCTGTTGAAGAGCCTCGTTCCAAACACGCTGAAGTTCATATGGCCGATCTTCGAGCAGCACTTCGATGAGTGCCTGGGCTTGAGCCAAGTCTTTGCGGGCTTCGGCCTGGCTCTGGTCCGTGTCTGTGCGCATGCGAGCTTCAAAAAGCTTATGCACAGCGTAGCGCTCAGGCGCAGGCACATTGACCGGAACACCGATACCGTGGAGGGCAACTGCGTTGACTTTCCCTTTGATGAGGAAACCCAGAAAACCGAGGATCTCGTCATCGCCCTGGATCACATTTCTCTCTGCAACACGGCAACGGCGCTCAGGGCCCGCAAGAGGGCGCAGGATACAGACTGAGAATTCTTCCTGAGTTCCAGAGCCGAGCACATACTTCAGGGATCTCGTTCTGTCGAACGCTTGAGGTGCAAGTCGAAACCTCTCGTCAACAATGTGCAGGTGGGGCAGCAGATCACCCTCAATTGGATCATCGACGTAGATAGAGATTGATTGAGGTTCGGCTGAATCGGAAGCCTGGGTAATTCTCTTGTTGAAACGAACGCCCAGCATTGGACCGTAGGTCTGGAACGCGAGGGTGCCAACGATGACGGCCTGCAGACGGGATACGCCCGCTTCACAGAGAGCCGAAAGAACTTTGCCGCTCATGGCATCTGGCGCCGGCAGCCCTGCTGCTCTCAGCGCGCGGATCATTGAGATGCGGTCCCTGCGAATGCGCTTGAGATCGCGCAACTCATCAACTCGCTGACGCACAGCGCCGGTGTCGGTGCCAAGATAGAGGTCCTTACGTGAACCAGTTCCAACAGGAGAAGTCTTGAAATACCAGTAATCGCGACCTTTCACGGATCGCTTGTATGGCGTGCCGCCAGCTTCGAGCAACTCTGCGTACGAGCCGCCCCAACTTCGGTCGACCACATCAGCATAGAGCGTCTGAAGTGACACGGGCAGCCATTCGGTCAAGGTTTAGCTCCCTGAAACAACGAGATTTACCGACAAAAACAAGAAAGTGTCTGTAACTTTCCAACGGCGAAAGCATGAATGCAAGTACGAAGAGGAGAGATAGTCGGCGGCGACAGCGAGGCGACTAGTATGCTGGGGGTGATTTCTTGATTGGTGTGACCGTTGAGGATGGCTGGCCCTAGCATATCCTTCCTAGTTGCTTCGCTGGTGTCTGGGTGTTCGGCGTCAATTCGAGCCTCAGTGGTGAGGTGCGGTGAAGCTTTTGGGTTGTACTTTGCGACAACTGGTGCACCATGCGTGGAGGTAAACTGCGTCACAGTTGATTCTGGGAAGCTTGCACCACTCATTCGAGCGACAGTTAAGCTGATCGTGCAAAACTATGGGCAAAAAGTGCAAAACTATGCGCAAGTGGCGCGCAATGTTATGGGCGAGTGCCTTGGAAATTTGTCAAGAAAATCAATGAGCGTGACGCAACTTTATGGGCAATCCTACAAAACTTTGTAGGATCGCCCAAAAGCGTGTTTTTGACCCATACTTTTGCGCAAATTGCCCATAGTTTTGGTTCTGGCACACGCTAAGGGGGAGGCAGATACTGAAAGCTGCGAAATCCTCTTGTCAGGGTTGATCACAGGGTTTCTCGCTCTGCTGGCTTTTTCATGATTGTCGTTCTGGTAGCTATAGTCTCCATGAGAGCGGTGAACTGTGGGCTGACGGCTAAAGAAGGTTTCAAGCACAAACAGGCCCTAAAGGACTTCCAGGAAGCCCCGTGCGGCTGAGATAGGACTTTCCCCTCCGCATGGTTGTTTTCTGCCTTCTAAGAGGCGCTAACGGTACTGCGTTGCCAAGCATCCCTCGCAGGTGTAGCAGGGGAGCATCGATGCAATGCAAGCGTTCGAGTCCCGGCTGCCTAAAGGCTGCTGAGCGAGACGCTGCTGCCGTCCGCTGCAGCCGCAACCTGGGTATTGGTCAGCGTCAGCTTCGCGGAGGAAGCGCCCTTTGCAAACTTGGCCGTTTGAAGCAACCAGGTGAGGTTTTACGCTGCGGCGCGGCCCGCCGTTCCGGTCGTTCGCTGCGACTGCGAGGTTTTGCAGCCGGTGAGCTCACACAGTGCGGGACGTTGCTGCCGTTCGCTACAGGCGCAGCCAGGTCAACCCAGCGCGTCCGCTTTGCGCAACAACGCCTCTGGCACGGCCCCGCTTTCGTTCAGGGCCTCCATGATCTCCTCCCATAGCCCCGCCAGCGTCCAGCGCCGGATCTGGCGGTAGACGCTCGACCACTTGCCAAACTCTTCCGGCAGATCGCGCCATGGCGCGCCGGTCCGGGCAATCCAGAATATCCCGTCAAGAACAAGGCGATGATTGGTAGGTTTGCGACCATTCGGGGCGCGGGCAGAATGGATGAAACGCTCAAAGAACGCCCATTCTTCGTTCGTCATTAGGTCTCGTGCC
Source organism: Leisingera sp. ANG-M7 (assembly GCF_000813965.1). Classification (GTDB taxonomy): domain Bacteria; phylum Pseudomonadota; class Alphaproteobacteria; order Rhodobacterales; family Rhodobacteraceae; genus Leisingera. Next base: position 11,749 of record NZ_JWLI01000013.1, read on the forward strand.
AAGCTGGTCTCCATCGCAGATACCAGCTTGAATCACGTTCAGCGCTGCCTGTGAATCCCTTTTGTCAACACGACCTAGGCTACAGGCTAGTTTATACCATTTGCCTTCTGCAGTTCCCGCACATACCGGGTGATGCCCTTAACGTCGCCATCCGTCAGCCCCTGCTGCGGAGGCATGCTGCCGAATTCCCAGTGGTGCGCCCGCACGCCATTTCGGACAGCCAGCAGGAAGGCAGCGTCGCCATGGTGCGAGGGTTCATAGATCTTATGAACCAGCGGCGGCCCCATGCCGTTGCGCCCCGCAGCATTCTCTCCGTGGCAATCGGCGCAGACCGCGTCAAAGGCGCGCTTGCCGATCAGTGCGGTTTCGCTCAACTCCGGGGGCAGCTGAACCGCCGTGAGCGGGGCGCCGGGCTCCAGAACGGCGCGCTGCGCGGATGCATCCTTCCCACCAGCGCTGCTGTAGACAAAGTAGGCAGCCGCCGCTGAGACGGCTGCGGCGGCTGCGATGGCCAGTTTTTTGTTCATGAGAGTGTCTTTCTTCTTTGCTATTCAAAGGGATCTTGGAGCCGGAACTCGGGCCAGACTGTGCCGCCGGCTTGCGGACGCCGGGCGGCGCTCCCCGCCGGAGCGCGCTGCATAGGACCGGATTTCCTGATAACGGATCCGCACATCCTCGCTTTGCTGATAGAAACGGAACAGATCCTTCAGCGGCGCGGAAAACTCCTTATGCGCGGCCAGCATTGCCACCAGCGCACCCAGCGAGACCCGCTCCTGCAGCACGAAGTAGCCGCCGAGGGAATAGAACAGAAATGGGGTCAGGGCAGTCAGGAAGTTGTTAATGGCCTTGGCCAGAAACTTCAGCCGGTGGATCTGCAGGCGCAGGTCCTGCAGGTGGCGGAAGCTGTGGGCGACCGGCAGCGCGCCCTGCCCTGCATCCCGCATTTGCCGGTCCAGAAGAACGCCAAGCTGGCGCATCGAACGGATGCGCTTGCGGGACACGGCATTCACCTGCCGCTGCAGCCGTGGCACGATGATCAGCTGCAGCGGAAGCACCGTCAGAGCGGCGGCAGCGAGGATCGGGTCCTGCACGAACATGAACAGAAGGATTGTTGCCAGGGTTCCGCCTTGCAGCAGCGGAACCGCCAGCAGTTCAGAGGCAAAGCCGCCGACAGGTTCGGCCTCGGGGCCGAGAACCGGCATGATGGCAGGCTGGCGCTGTGCGGGCTGGTCCCGCCGCCACTGGCGGTAAACTGCAAGGCGGAGACGCCGCACAAACCGTTCCGCCACCCTCCCTTTGCAGATGTTCAGCCAGTATTTATTAAGGCCATTGAGTGAAATTGCGGCCAAGTAGGCACCGCAAAGCAGGAACAGCAGAGAGATTTGTGAAACTTGATATCCCAGCATCATAACCGCGCCGTCCTGGCCTTCGAGGACACGGTTCACGATCTGTTTGGGCAGTTCGAGAGTGAGGTACAGGATCGGCATGGCGGTGAGGCTGAGCAGGACAAGGGCTGCCTGCTGCTTGCCAGTGGTGTGTATGATTTGCCGCGGCAGGCTGGCCCAATTGCCGGCTGTGGTCACCTCCGGAGGGCGAACGGTTGCGGAAGCCGCCTGAAGCCGCCTGCGCAGCAGCAGGGCCGTCTGGACGGCCAGGGTTGCCGCCAGCAGCGCGGGGGCCAGAACCAGCACCAGATGCATCATCGGGTGAAGCCAGGCAGGCGCACTGCTGTCATAGCTGAAACCCAGCGCCGCCGCCGCGTCATGCGCAAGAGTGTGGAATTCAGGCATCATTTCTCAGGTCTGAGTACCGGGAGGCGGGGGGTGCCCGCCTCCCATCCGGGATTACTTCAACGCTGTTACGGTCAGCTTGCCCTTGATCCGCTCGGCAGTGAATTCGATGGCGTCGCCGGCCTTCAGCTGGTCCAGCATTGCGTCGTCGGCGACCCGGAACACCATGGTCATAGCGGGCATGTCCAGGTCCACCAGTTCCTCGTGAATGATGGTGACCTTGCCGGTCTTGGCATCGACCTTTTTGACCGTGCCCGCGGTAAAGGTGCCGCCGCCGTCCGCCAGCACAGCAACCGGCCCATGCATACCGGATTCATAGTGGCCGGGGATCAGGCAAGCGAACTCAAAGGTGCCTTCGTTGGAGAAGGTCCAGACCACTTCGCCGCTGGCACCCGGGTCCAGACGCACCGAGTTCGGGTCGTCATGCTCCATCTCCATCTTGGCCATCATCTCCTTGTGGTGAACATTGCGTTCTGCCGTATCCAGCACGAATTCATGCTCCAGCTCGCCAGCGTTGGTGATCACGAATTTGACCGTCTCACCTTTGCCAAAGGAGAAGCTGGACGGTTCAAACAGCATCTCACCGTCGTCGGTTTCCTTCATGGTGACGGCGACTTCTCGGTCCGCGTGGGCCGCCTCGCCGGGTTTTCCGACCTCCATTTCATCATGGTGGCCGCCGCCGTGAGTGCCGCCGGCAAAGGCCGGAGCCGCGGAAAGAACACCAATAAGGGCTGCATATAGGATCTTGCTCATGACTGTTTCCTCGTCAGATTTGGATGGATTTGGATGGATTTGGATGGATTTGGATGGATTTGGGTGGGGGCCAAAGGGTCAGCCCTTGGCAGATGGTTTCGGGGTAATGCGGGTCTGCGCGTCTTCGGCGCGGGCAAAGTCCGGCAGTTCGCCGGTCCACTCATAGGCCTGGGTGCCGGGCGGGTTTTCGTACCAGCCCGGGTCGCTGTAGTCGTTTGCATCAATGCCCTTGCGCACCTTCACGACCGAGAACATGCCGCCCATTTCCAGCGGTCCGTGCGGGCCCCAGCCCGCCATCATCGGCACGGTGTTGTCGGGCAGCGGCATCGACATTTCGCCCATATCCGCCATGCCAGCGGTGCCCATCGGCATGTATTCGGGCTGCAGATTGCGGATCTGGCCCGTCAGCTTGCGCTTGTCAGTGCCGATGAAGGTCGGGACGTCATGGCCCATCGCGTTCATCGTGTGGTGCGACTTGTGGCAATGGATCGCCCAGTCGCCCGGATGCACCGCGTCGAACTCATAGGCGCGCATGGCGCCGACAGGAATGTCGATCGACACCTCCGGCCAGCGCGCGCTTTCGGGCACCCAGCCGCCATCAGTGCAGGTGACCTCGAAATCATAGCCATGCATGTGGATCGGGTGGTTGGTCATGGTCAGGTTGCCGGTCCTGACCCGTACCCGGTCGCCCTGGTTCACAACCAGTGGGTCGATGTCCGGGAAGATCCGGCTATTCCAGCACCACAGGTTGAAGTCCGTCATCTCCATCACCCGCGGCACATAGGAGCCGGGGTCGATATCAAAGGCGTTGAGCATGATCAGGAAGTCCCGGTCCACCCGCATGAAGTCCGGATCCTTGGGATGCACGATGAACATGCCCATCATCCCCATCGCCATCTGCACCATCTCATCCGCGTGCGGGTGGTACATGAAAGTGCCGGATTTGATCAGGTCGAACTCATAGACAAAGGTCTTGCCCGGCGGGATGCCCGGATGGCTGAGGCCGCCAACCCCGTCCATGCCCGAAGGCAGGATCATCCCGTGCCAATGCACCGAGGTATGTTCGGGCAGCTTGTTGGTCACGAAGATCCGCACCCGGTCGCCCTCCACCGCCTCGATGGTGGGGCCGGTGGATTGGCCGTTATAGCCCCACAGATGGGCAATCATGCCGTCGGCCAGCTCGCGCTCGACAGGTTCGGCGACCAGGTGGAATTCCTTCACCCCGTTGTTCATCCGAAACGGCAGCGTCCAGCCGTTCAGGGTGACCACGGGGTTGTAATCCGGCCCGGTCGCGGGGGACAGCGGCGGCTGGGTTGCTGCGCTGTCCATTGTGGCGGCTTCGGGCAGACCCATGTTGGCGGTCTTGCCCCAGGCCTGGCTGGACACCAGCGCCGCACCCGCGGCGCCGGCCCCAAGCAGTTGACGTCTGTTCATCATCTCATGTGATCCTTTCAATGGCCTGCACCGCCGCCGGCTGCGATTTCATTACTGCCGCCCTGCGGGGCTGATCCTGCGCCGCCGCCGTAGATCGCGGCGCTGACATTTGCCTGGGCCAGCCAGAAATCGCGCTTGGCATTGGCCGCCTCCAGAGAGCCCGCCAGTTTTTCGCGCACGTCGGTCAGCAGCTCGAAAGTGCTGGTGATCATGCCGTTGTAGCTGAGCAGCCCTTCCTCCTCGATTGTCCTGCGCAGCGGCACCAGCACGTCGCGGTAGTGGCGCGCGATCTCATAGGAGGAGTGATAGGCCAGCTCTGCGCTGCGGGCTTCGGAGCGGATATTGACCGCCCGTTCAGCCAATGTGTTGGCCGCCTGCAAATAAGCCAGCTCTGCCTTGCGCATCCGCGCCTTGCCGGTGTCAAAGACCGGAATGGCGAATTCCAGTTCCAGCTGTGGAAGGGTTTCTGTATGGGTTTCCCCATCCTCCCGCTCGCGCTCCGCCTCGGCGCCGGCAATCAGCTCCAGATCGGTAACCAGCCGGGTCCGGTCCGTCAGGCCAAAGGCACGGGCCTGCGCCTCCAGCCCAAGTTTGGCAACCTTCAGATCAACGCGGTTTGCTAGCGCTGCCTTTTCGATCGACGCCACCCGCGGCAGGGATTTCGGCAGGACCGGCAGAGCATCGGGCACATAAAAGCTGGCATCGCTGCCCCACAGGCCCATCAGGCGTGTGAGTTCTTCCTTGGCCAGCTGCGCCTCCAGCCTGGCACGGGCCACTTGCCCCGCGAGCTCTGCATTGAAGGCGAACTCCCGCGCCTGTCCCGCCTTGTTCAGCGCACCGGTCTTGCCAAGCTGGCTGGCCAGCTCGGCCCCGGCTGCAGCCGTCCCGCTGGCCTTGCGCAGATAGCTCAGCCGTTCAAACGCGGCCACGGAATTGATCCAGGCGGCCCGGGTCTGGCCGGCCAGCGCCAATGTATCGTTCACTGCGTTCAGCTGCGCCTGCTGAAACCGCGCCTCAGCCACCGCGATGCGCTGTTTGCGGGTCTTCACGTCCAGCAGGTTCACGGCAATGGTCGATTCCAGCGCCCGGTACAGGCCCAGTTCCGGCGCGCCGATCCCCATCAGGCCGATTGAGACCACGGGGTTTTCCGGCGTCATCTGCTGCCAGACATCAGCTGCCGAAAGGCCAACCGCGGCATAAGACGCTTGCAGACCCTTGTTGTTCAAAAGCGCCGCCTGCACCGCGGTCTCGGCAGAAATTGTCCTGCCACGAACCAGCTGCCGGACTTCCTTGGCCAGCGCTTCGTTCTGAGCCTGTGTCTGGGCAAAGGCCGTGCGTTTGCCGATGGCGGCCGAGGTCTGGCTGGAAACCTCTTCAAATCCGGTCTGCGGACTGGTGTATTTCTCCGGCACCGCGGCCGAACAGGCGGCCAGCACCAGGGGCGACGCCAAGAGTACGCGCCAAGTTTTCGCTGACATCAATGGTTCTCCTGCTGCTCGTTGACACGGCGCCACGACGCCGGGCCGCTTGGCTCGTAAGTTTCAAAACCCGCGAGGGGAGAATGGTAATTCAGGGAGCGGTAAGGTCCGGATTGCGCGGCGGCATTTTGCAAGGCTGAGGTGTCGGGTAGCGCTGCTGGTGTCCTGGCGCACGCCCCTAGCAGCAGGGCGCCCGCCCCGGCCAGAAAGAGAGATTTCATGTGGTGTTCCTGAGGAATATCTGCACGGTTCCTGCATTTGCATGCAGGAGGGTGTTAGTGCCCGTTCAAACGGTTAAGATGCCTCAGGCTTTCGGAGGGCGCAGGAGTGCGGGCTGCCCGCGGGACGGCAGCTGTGAATTTTCCTGTTTCCACTGTACAGGCTCCGCCAGGGAAGTTTTCTCCGGCAAGAAGGTCAGCACTGCATCCGCCATGCAGGAGCCTGAACAGCAGCTCCCGATGTCACCGGTCGGAGAATTATCCTGGCTATGGTGCGCGCCGGTCTGGGCTATGTCATGCCCCGTGCCATGCAAGTCTTCACTGGCGTGGCTCTGACCGGTTTGCAAGACTGAAACGTTGCCGTGATGGCCCGAGATGGTATGCGCGGCGGATGGCAGCGAAAATCCCAGCGCAAGGATCACTGCCAATGCAGCAGTCACCCTGATCAGTTGGAAGATATGTGCCACATAAGCCATGAGATTATTTCTCATGACAGGACCGCCGCGCGTCAAGACGGCAATCATGCATTCCGGGCACAAATTTGCGTTTTTCAGAGACGTTTTTCTTAAGTTTTCTGGTCTGAACGCAACCTGCTTATCGGCCCTGCTAACCTTCCTGTGCAGGAGGGTCGCTGTCAGCCGGGGAGGGTGATTCGGGGGTAAACAGGCCAGCATAGCAGGCAATCCTTCTGCACCGGAAAAGCCGGTTCTGCGGACTTGCAATCTCAGGAGACCTTTCGGTCCTTTCCTGCCGTTCGACCAGCAAGAGAAACGCTGCAGCGCGGCCCGTTAAACCTGACGTTGGCGCGTAGCGCAGCGTTTTCTTGCGGGGCAGATTACCTCAGGGCGATCTCCAAACGGGCGCGAATGGCCCAGACGTGTTTTGGCAGGAACTGCCGCTTCTGTCCGGCAACGCGCCCCTTGTGCCAGGCTGGGCGGCACGCGCGAATGGCGGGTAAATTGGCAATAGGCATGATAGGCCATCCGATCCACCACGCCCTGCCACGACACCAACCCGACGTTGGTGCATAATTCTAACATGCTGACCTAGCAGCGCGGCTAGTTGCAGTTAGATCAACCGAGCGATGAGCTGGGGAATTCTTGGGCCGAGAGTGTAGCTTGGAAGGTAGTGCCCTAGCCCGTGCCAGGATGAACGTCCGCAATTGATGGTTTGGCTGGCAAGCCTCGCACGTGCAACATCCAGCACCGCGCGCCTCATTCGGATGTCCGGTTCGGACTGTCCGCCGTCGTTCACACTGGATCTAGCGCGGCAGATGGCTGGAACGAGCCCAAATGCCAAGCTCTGCGGCACACCGGGACGGCAACTTTGGCAAAGTTCTCGGTTTGCTACATCACGCGTTCCGAAACGATCCCTGAATCATTTAGTTGAAACCAGCCAATAGACTCAGCGCGGCTCTACCCCAAACAAGTTGCGCTCCTTTGCCAGGTAGGCGAGGCGCGCGGTAGATTTGCAGCCGAACTTTTGACGCATCCTCAGGAAGCTGGTTTTCACTGCAGACAAAGAAAGCGAAAACTGCTCCGCGATCTCATCATAGGATAGCTCCTGCTGGATATGCAGCCGCAGCATCTCCAGTTCTTTCTCAGACAGGGACGGCGGCGGAAGCAGCGCGTCGAAAAACTCTGTAACAGTCATACCCAGCGTTCGCATCTCGATATCCGAAAGCTCCCTGTCGTGCCGGGCAACAAACACCATAGATCTTTTTGAACCCGTCAGAGCTGCAAACGCTGCACCATAGACCAAGCCGTACCGCTGAGATTTTTCGAGGATTTGCAGAGGGTCAGGCAGATCGACCGCCGACCAGCGTATGGCTCCTTCATTCTTCAGTGCCCAATTGAAAACAGGATCATGAAGGAAATAATTTTCCCGGTCATACTGTTCCTTCCACTTGTCATGGAAGGAGCATTCAAAGTGTTCGTAACCCATGATTGAAAAGTTGACCATGAGTGTAAAACCCGAAGTGCTTACTTCGTTGATCTCGGATCTGCAGGCCGAAAATGCCTCCGCAATTCTGGTGCTGTTAGCACCGTCAGAGGGCAGATTCGTTGTAATTACGGATTTTGGCATGTCTGACGACCACCTCCAATGATTTGCAACTTTGGTTTCTCCAGTGGTGACCGAGGTTGCATTGCCCGCAACTTAGGTCTCATCTGATGTGACCAGGGTTGCTATTAGCATGCCGCGATCCGGTAGTTCTGGACAACCAAAAAACTACCTCTAGATGTATTTGCTGAGTGGGGAAGATCAAAATGCGTACTGGAGATACACTGATGCGAAACGATAACGCCACCATGGTGGCGGCGCCCCACATGGCGATTGAAACCATGGTTGTCCAGTTCGCGCCCGTGCGGTTGCCAAAGGCGCTGAGAAGTCCCGATCAGGATGTGCTGGACGCTTTTATGTCGTTGCGGAAGAGCGTGTTTGCAGAAGGCAAAAACTGGCGCGTGTGGCTGTCCTGCCAAAGCGATCTGGATCAGTACGATCACTTGGACGCCTATTATATTGTCGCCTTTGATCCTGCCACGAACGAAGCGCTGGCCGGGGCGAGGCTGCTGCGCACAGACCGTGGGGGCCGCCATCCCAGCAGATCCGAAACGACGTACATGGTGCGTGACGCGGTCCGTGGCATGCTTCCAGGGCTGCCCACGGACCTGTGTGATGCCGAACCGCCTTGCGACCCCGCCGTTTGGGAGCTCACCAGGTTTGCATCAAATGGCACAGTGGGAGCAGGGCAGTTGGTGCTTCAGCGGCTACGGACATTCCTGCTGGAACAGGGAGGAGAGCGTTTCGTTTTCCTGTCTCCGCCAGTTGTTGCTCGGCTTGCCAAGTCTTCAGGCTTTGCAAACGTTGTCCCGCTTGGCCCGCTTAGCGGTGATCAAAGCGACAAATACCGCGTGTACTCTGCTGACGTTTCCCAACCAAGGAAACAAGAAGCGTGAAACACTTTCTTTCATGCCGCAGGCAGCGCGGCCGAGACGGCAACTATGGCACCAGGCAACAATCCGAGTAATCCCCCATGTTAAAGACTAGTACTCAGCAATGTGTTTTCGACTGGCGGATTCTGTCCGAACTTCAGGGTGTTCCCAGGGCGTCTCAATTCGTTGCAATGGGCGGCGAAGTCAGGCTGGCAAGCTGGGAACAATCAGCCGAGCCCGAAAACCGGTGGTCTGTTCACTTGCATGGCTATTCAGCACGCGGCGCCACGTTGCGGGATGCGCTGGACAGTTGGATTATGATAGCTGGACTAAGCCCCTTCAGCTTGCCATGAGTATTGGTCCTGCAGTTAATGCGCATTGGCTTGCGTCAATCAGATTGCGGATTACGATGGCGCTCTGGAAGCCATGCTGCGCAGCATTTCTTGCCGCTGTCTTAGGATTTGCCTTTCATCTTTCTCCGGCAAGTGCAGAAGCTGCAGCTCCAATCCCGGAAATCGACCAAAGGGTGCGCGATGTTCTAATGCGCAATCCTGAGATTATCTCAGACATGCGGGCTCTCCTTGAGAAAAGAGATGAAGCTACCAATGGCCTTGAGGATCAGAAGTTGATCGCTTCGCTGGCGAACAAACTGTTTGCTGGTCTTGAGCTGAAGGCACCAACCCTAGTTGAATTTTTGGATTATAACTGCAGCCAGTGCAGGAAGGCCCAGTTGTCCGTGGCTGAATTGAAGGCGCAAGTGCCGGAATTGCAGCGTGTGATAATTTTAGTACCTGTTTTGGGTCCTAGTTCTGAGTTTACTGCTAAGGCCGCATTGGCGCTAAAATCCCTGGAGGGGACAGAGGCTTTTTATGCGTTTTCCAACGCAATGATGAAGGTAGAAGGGCGGGCTACCGCGGTAACTGCCATCCGGGTCATAAGTGGGCTGGGCTATGATGCGGAAGCCGTCGCCACAGCAGTCAGGCAAGGTATCGGAGCAGGCGAGTTGCAATTGGCAGAAAGCTTGGCGGCTGCCCTCAATGCAGCGGATACTCCGTTTTTCGTTGGACCTGGAGGCATTATCCGTGGCCTCGCCTCCGCCAATAGGCTGAAGGCAATCTCGAAAACTGCAAACAGGTAACTGCAAAAAATAGATACGCCAAACAGCTCTATCTGTACCTGAGGAGAACGGTCGGCAGGTCCTGCAGCCCGTGAGATTGTGTCAGGCCAAGCCATGGTCAAACTGGATCGGCCCTTCATGTGATATGCGGCAACGTCTGGACTGAGCCGACTGCAGTAGTGACAAAATCTTGCTACGTGCGCACGCAGCATACCGATCCGCTGCACCGCCGGGTTTCACTTGCTGTATGACAAATGAAAATGCGGATATTCCTGCAGGTTGCCCCGGTTCCGGAGCCGCGAAGACTAACAGCGCGGGCTAACCGCCCGCGCCGCTGAGCGCACCTCAATGACCGTTTGCTCTGCAAACAGCCGGGCTGAGTTACAAATCAATCAGCGCGGCTCCTGACTGGGTCGTCCGGTCACCTGTGATCGCGTCCCGCGTAAAGGCCGAAGACAGCTCGCCAAGTTCTTCGGTAGCGAGCCTGACGTCAACCGCCCCGGCGTTTTCGATCGGCCGCTCCGGGTGGCGCGTTCCCGGAATGGGAACGATCCCCTCTCCCTGTTCCAGCAGCCACGCCAGCGTTACCTGGGCCGGCGTTGCCTGGTGACGGGCTGCGATGGTCCGCAGCAGGTCCACTGTTTCAAGATTCCGCAAGAGCGCTTCGGTGCGTAACGGGGATGGTCCGGTGGAAATCGACTGCGGGCAGGTCATCTGCAGATTGAAGTTTGCCGGTCAGCGCGCCGCGCCTCAGCGGGCTGTAAGGAACAAACCCGATCCCAAGTTCGGTGAGAAGCGGCAGAACCTCTTTCTCCGGGTCCCGGCTCCTAAGCGAATACTCCGACTGGATTGCTGTGACCGGGTGGGTTGCATGTGCGCGGCGGATTGTGTCCGGCGCAACTTCGCAGAGGCCGATGGCACGCACATTCCCTTCGTCAACAAGCCGCACCATTGCGCCCACCGTGCCCTCGATAGGCACATCCGCATTGCGCCGGTGCAGGTAATAGAGATCAATCGTTTCAACCCCAAGCCGGCGCATGGAGGCTTCGCAGGCCGCTGACACATACTCCGGCGAACAGTCGACGGGGCGCGCGTCCGGATCCGCGGACCGGAGGATCCCGAACTTCGTGGCAATTGTCACCCGGTGCCGGCGGTCTTTGAGGAACCCGCCGAGCAGCTCTTCGTTAGCGCCGTGGCCGTAGATGTCGGCGGTATCAAGGAAGTCGATACCGCGTTCGAGCACCGCATCAAGTGTCGCAGGGCTGTGTCCCTCATCGGAGGGACCATAGAATTCGCTCCTGCCCATGCAGCCAAGCCCAAGTGCGGAAACAGTCGGGCCTTTCCGGCCGAGAGTGCGCCGTTTCATGATTTTTCCTTTCTTGTACGGGCCACCGGGGCGCCTGCGTCAGCAGCCACTGCCGGGTGGTGGGACAATATGTGGCGGGCTGGAAAGGGCTGCGCGGCCTGACCAGGATCAGGTGGAGGCGATCGCGCGCATGCCCGGCCCTAAAGTTGGGGAGCAGGTTTTATCTGTGGGGGGGCTGCCTGAAGCGGCCTCGAACTTGCAGTTCATTGGTGCGCCAAGTCCGCACCCGTTCGGAATGGTTGCGCTGGCTAGCGGGCGGGGCCAAGCCGCTCTTTTGCTGCCGCAGCCACCGCCCGTCCCAGGGCATCATGCATTTGGGCCGTTATGTGGACACGATCGATGCTGTCGATTGTGACGGCTTCGGAAGCATCGAATACATCAAGGCCAGAGGCAGCCCCTGCCGCAATGATGGATGCCGACACAGCGCGGCGCCGCTCTTGCGACCCCTCGGTGACGCCGGAAATCGGCGTGGCGGAGGTATCCCCGATGGCAGGCGGTGCGACTACCAGGATAGATGGGGCAGGGTAGGAAGTGGCGACCCCGCCGTTGATTGAGCGGATTTCGTCCACCAGCCTAGCCATGTTTGCCCCGGCTGCAGCCGGGGCAACGGCGAGGTCTGAGCGGGCATCGTTGGTGCCCAGCATCACCACGACCAGGTTCAGCGGCAGCGCCGATGCAACCGCGCCTCTGACGTCTTCCAATCCGGAAAGGGCCGCACCCGGGATCCCGCTCTGCGCCTCCGGATAAGGCGTGTTGACGGTCCGGCCGCTCAAGCCGTCGACGACGATTGTGGCGTCGCCAACGGCATCCTCAAGCGCTGACTCCATCACGCCGGGCCAGCGCACGCTGTCCGGATGGCGTGTGGACGGGAAACCGGCCTCGGCGGGGACCCACCCCCAGGTGTTCGAGTCCCCGTAAACCAAGATCCGGGGTTCAGCTGCTGCAATGCCCGCGCTCAGCAAGGCAAGCGCCAAGGCCGTCGAGGGCGAATAGGTCATGAAATGTCCTTCGGGGTATCTGGAAATCTGTATGTGGCCGCCGGGATGATGGCCTAACGGAAGCCCCGCCGTGTCTATCATCCCGGATTTTAATGTCTTACGGCCAAATATGACGATCCATTTCCCGACTTCGAGAAGCGGCCATGGACTGGGATGATCAGAAGTTTTTCTGGCCGTCGCAAGAGACGGCACACTCTCGGCGGCGGCTGAACGGTTGCAGACGACACCTTCCCGTGTGTCGCGCCAAATCGAAGCGCTGGAACGGGCGATCGGCCTGGTATTGTTCCGCAAATCACTTGACGGCTACCGCCTGACTGATGAAGGACGGGGGCTGGTGCCGCGTGCGGAGGCTGTCGAAAGTGCGGTCCAGGCGCTTGGGGCCACGACGTCTTCCGGGGTCGAAGGCCGCGTTCGGCTGGCCACCACAGAAAGCATCGCCATGCACCTTCTTACCCGGCCGCTGCGTGAATTGCAGGATCGCTTTCCCGGTCTCCGGCTGGAACTGCCGGCAAGCTCCTCTGCCGTTGACCTCCTTTCGACGGAGGCAGACGTCGCGCTGCGGCTGGTGCGGCAGCAGGCCGGCAACCTGTCAGTGCGTAAGCTTGGGTGCCTTGCCTTCGCTGCGTACCGGGATGCTGACGGGGCCGGTGAGCGCGGCTTCATCTCCTGGATGTCCGGGATGGCAGATCTGCTGTCAGTGCGCTGGATTAAAAAATCCGGCGAACCGGTCGTCATGAAGGCCAGTTCGCTGAGCGTGTAGCATGAGATGGCGGCACAGGGGCTTGGCCGTGCGGTGCTGCGGTGTTTTCTGGGTGACCCTGATCTGCGCGTCGTGCGGACCGGCGGTGTGATCAGCGAGGCTGGACAGGATATCTGGCTGGTCATCAACCGCGACCTTGCCGACTTTGCCCGTGTCCGCTGTGTGGCGGAAGCGGTCGCTGCAGCAATCGAGGCCCGGCGCGGCCTGATTGAAGGGCGTGAATGCGAATGACCCTGTTCCAGGTTGAACGGCGGAGGCTGCATGTTCCCTGATAGGTGCCCGCCCGGAACCCAGTCCGGAAGCGGCAATTTCTTGCGGTGCGCTTGCGGCACGCCGATCCAGTGAACAGGCGAGCCGTTGACAGGATCACATGCGGTCCTCTGACCTGATGTGACGTTTCATCCGCCCAGACTAGCCTCAATGACCCAATAGGGTGTTTCGCGGCCGATCCGGTCCGCCAGGAAATCAACAAAAGCCCGGGTTTTTGCAGGCATGTGGCGCCGTTCCGGGAACACCGCGAACAAGGATTGTTCAGGCAGCGAGTAGGCTGGAAGCACCCGCACCAGACGGCCCGCCGCCAGATGAGCACCAGCCACAAAGATTGGCAGATGCCCGATCCCCAGCCCGTCAATCAGGCTGTACACAGCGCTTCGCTGTTGTTGACACACAGTCTTTCTTTCATGCAAACTCGTACGTCTCCCTCTGCACCACGAAGTATCCATTCTCTCGGGTCGCACGAATAGCTGTAATGCAGGCAGCCGTGCTGCAGCAGGTCTTCGGGGTGCTGTGGCGTGCCTGCCTGAGACAAGTACGCCGGCGCCGCGGTGAGAACACTGTGAATGGGCGCCAGCCTGCATGCAATCAGGGCGGAATCCGGCAGGGTGCCTGCCCGGATGGCCATGTCGAACCCGGCTTCAACCAAGTCCGCAACCCGGTCATCCATGGTCAGATCCAGTGTGATTCTAGGGTAGCGCTCCAGAAGATCCTTGATCAAAGGCGCTACATGCAGCCACCCGAAGGACATCGGCGCGTTGACCCAGAGCCGGCCTGCGGGCTGCCCCGCATGGCAGTGATAGCATCCTCCGCTTCTTGCGCCGACCCGAGCGCCTGCACCGCATGGGACAGGTCGATCTCACCGGTCTCGGTCGAAGACATGCTGCGTGTCGAGCGATGAAACAGCTGCAGCCCAAATGCGCCTCTAAGTTGCCGATCCGCTTGCTGACAGCGGACTTTGTGATCCCCAGCTGCCGGGCAGCGGCGGCAAACCCGCCGGCTTCTGCAACCGCAACGAAAACCAGAATGGCGCCAATCTCAATCATGCGGCTCTTTCCATTGTCAACTTCTGCTCACCCTGAAGTTTCCCGATTAGAGGATTAAAGCGGAAGCGGGAGCCAATTAGATCTTTGCCAACTGTCAGACTACCTGAGGCCGCCATGTCCAAAACGTGCATCAATGGAAGTTTGTGCGGCATGCCAGCATCCTCTGCCAGCCATCTTCTGGCACAAGCTGGCTAATCGCGAACGGAAAACTCCCTGGCGTCCTCCAGCGCCTCTCAACCTCAATCCAGGAAACACTCGAATGCAAATCACAGCTAAAGATACCAATGCCCATACTGCCCTGATCGACGGTCTTTATACTGCAGTGGACGCGATGAACGCCGAAGCGGTTGCCAGCTTTCTGACCGATGATGTGATCTTCCGGCTGGGCAACTTCGACGCCATTTCAGGCCGCAAACCCGTTGAGGACGCCAACGCCTCCTTCTTCACCACGATCAGCGCGATGAGCCACACAATTACCGGCATATGGTCGAGCGGTGACGCTGTGTTCTGTGAGGGATCTGTTCACTATACCCGCAAGGACCAAAGTGAGCACAAGGTTCCCTTTGCAACGCGCCTTGGCCTTCGCGGTGGCAAAATCGCGGACTACAATGTCTATGCGGATATCTCAGGGCTGTGAGCCATTCCGCAAGCGCGTGGCCGCCCTTCAAAGCGGGCACGCGCCCCGGACCGGTTGCTAGGGCAAAACGGGGAGCTGACGGAGCGCAAGCTCTGCCACGCTGTGCAATTCGTCAGCTGCTGCGCCGTCACGGGCCTGGGCTGTTAGCCCCTGTATCAGCACCGCAACGTATTTCGCCAGCAGATCCGGTTCAGTGGAGGCAGGCAAATCCCCTTCGTCAATACCGCGCCGGATCCGGTTTGCATTCATGGCTTCGCTGGCCTGCCGGTATCCGGCCGGCAGGTCCTGCGCGCCCAGACTGCCCTTTCCGCAATTGGTTGCGCCGCTGACGAGCAGACAGTCCCAGGGCCGGTCTTTGGCGGAAAAGGCACCGATGGCCTCGAACACATAGCGGCGCAGGACCTGCGCGGCGGTTTGTTCCCCGTCAAGGGCGCGGGGGGCGTAGGCTGCAACGCTTTGCGCATAGTGGGCGGCGCACCGTTCAAACAGTGCCTGTTTGTTGCCAAAGGCCGCGTAGATGCTGGGGGGATTTAGCCCCATGGCCGCGCTGCCGACCAGCCAGGTTGTGAAAATCGCCGGTACGGTTTCCTTCACCGCAGCGGCTGCGGTGCCTTTGACCGGCAGCACCGCGCTGGCGGCGCTTCAGGCGCTGGGCTTGCCGCCGGGCGCGTCTGTCCTGTTCAACAACCCCAAAGGGGCGGTGGGGGCATGGCCGCTGCAATCGCGCCTCTTCTGGGGTTTGAACTGGCGGCACCGGGGGCGCAGCAGGTGGATGGCGCCATTGATGTGCGCGGCCGGGACCATGCGCATCAGGCCTTTGCCGCGGTGAAGAACGGCGTGGCCTATGCAACCATCGTGCCTGAGTGGTGGAAGCCCGGCGGGGTGTTTACTGCGGCGCGCGGCATCACCCCGGTGACAGTTCAAAATCCCGCCAATCAGCAGGTTCTGCTGCCTTTGGCGGATTGGCTGGCCCGGGGCGTCTTGGATCCGGGTATTGAGCAAATCATGCCGCTGGACCGGATCGCAGAAGCGCACCGCCGGCTGGAGGCGCCCGGTCACTCCGGCAAGTTTGTCCTGGACAATATTTGCTGACACCTGCAGCGAAAGGCACAGGCGGGGCCGTCCCAGCTTGTGCCGGAATTTGTGCTGCCGAAGGGTTCCGGATAGTTACTCGGCCGCGTGCCCGCCCATTGCCGCAGCCGCCCGGGCCAAACACTGCTGCGCGTCTTCCATGAGGTCCGCGAGAATGCGGCCCGCAGGTGCCGCCGAGCGGATCAGGCCGATGCCTTCGCCAGCGAAAGCCGTTGCCACTTCCGGATCACCCGCATCCAGAGCCGCCGACCATTTTGCGGCTTCAGCATCTGCTTCCTTCCTCAAGGCCGCTTCGGAGCCGTGCCATTTCTGAATGAAGGAATTGCGCAGCACGCGGCCATTGTAGCGGGCGGGCCAGTCATAGCCGCGGACCACGTCGACCACCTTGGTGCGAATCGTATCGTCACCGGTTGCCGCCAGCGCGCGGTCCAGGATGCGCGGATGCACCAGCGCCTCGTGCGACGCCCAGAACCGGGTGCCGATCACCGCCCCATCCGCGCCCAGCATCAGGGCCGCCGCCAGGCCGCGCCCGTCGGTGATCCCGCCGGCGGCGCAGAGCAGCGCCTGGCTGTTGCGGCGTGCGATGTCATCCGCGATTTCGGGAACCAGCGCAAAGGTGCCGCGCGCCTCGCCGTGACCGCCGGCATCCGCGCCCTGAGCCACGAGGATGTCCGCGCCGCAGTCCAGCGCCTGCCGGGCATCGCGCAGGGTCTGGACCTGGCAGATCAGCGGCACGCCGGCATCCCGGACCGCAGGCGCAAAGGGCGCCGGATTGCCGAAGGACAGGAATACTGCTGCAGGATCCTGCGCCAGTACCAGATCAAGCAGATGCGGCTGTTCCGCCAGCTTCCAGGTGATCAGCCCGCAGCCCGCGCGGGCCCCCTCGGCGGCGGCGAACTGCTGTTCGATCCAGCCGGCATCTCCATAAGCCCCCCCGATCATGCCCAGCCCGCCGGCCTGGGTGACGGCGCGGGCCAGCGCGCCGCCCGCAGCAAAGGCCATCGGCGCCTGGATCACCGGGCAGGCAATCCCCAGCGCCTCTGTCAGCCGTGTCTTCATTGCGCCTGCTTCCGGTACTCCTGAACTGGCAGGCCGCCCACGCCCCAATCCTCCAGAGGAACCTCGTCGATCACAACAAATGTGGTTGCCGGGTTCTTGCCCAGAATGTCCTGCAGCAGACCGGTGACCCCGGTGATCAATTGCGCCTTCTGTTCTGCGCTTGGGCCTGTCCCCTCAGGGCCGCCCTCACGGGTGACTTTGATATTCACATAGGGCATCGGTTAGTCCTTTCGCGGAACATAGGAGAAGACTTTCGCAACGATGCGCCATTCGGCACCGTGGCGGACAAGGGTCAGCAGATCGTGGAAGTCCCGGCCCATCATGGTCATCCGGGCGCTGACATGGGCCAGCCGGTTGCTGGCAAAGGCGATCTCCAGGATCTCCTCTTCGCGCGGGTCGCCGCGTTTGGACGGCGGCTCGCGTCCGTCGACCCGGGCCATGTAGGTTTCCAGATCCAGATACAGCTCATCATCTTCAGTGGCGCAGACATAGGCCAGCTGCGGGTGAAAGACCTTGCGCAGCATGGTGCTGTCGGCGTGATGGAGACCCTCGAAATAGGCCTCCATCAGTGCGCCGACCACCTTGTGATCGGCAGGCGTCATTGGATCAGCCCCTCTGCGCGCATTGCGGCCTGGGCGGACGGGCGATTGGCGCTGCGGCTTACAAAGGCGGCCAGATTGGGCCAGCGGGAGAGGTCGATGCCGGTGAAATTGGCCCAGTTCGAAACTACGAACAGATAGGCATCCGCCACTGAGAACTGATCCTCAACCAGCCATTCGCGGCCATCCGCCAACTGCGCCTCGATCAGATCGAACTTGCCTGCAACTGCGGTGCGAGCTTCGTTTTTGCCGGCCTCGGACGTACCGTCTCGGAACAGCGGGCCAAAGGCCTTGTGCAGCTCGGTTCCGATCCAGTTGAGCTGTTCCTGCATCCGTGACCGGGCCAGGGTGCCTGCGGCCGGCGCCAGGCCCGCCTCCGGGTGGCTGTCGGCGATATACTGCAAAATGGCCGGCCCTTCGGTGAGGATGCCGCCGTCCTCCAGGTCCAGGGCCGGAACATAGCCCTTGGGGTTGATTGCACGGTAATCCGCACCGCCTTCGGTCCGGCCTGCCGCGGTATCGACAGCCTCGATTTCAAACGGGCGGCCGGTTTCATGCAGGGCGATGTGGCTGGCCATCGGGCAGGCGCCGGGTTTGTAGTAAAGTTTCATGACAGTCTCCTGTGTCGGTGATGCCCTCTGGATACCGCCTAGAATGATTTATTGATAATATTGTGTTTTCAGCATAACGATTGAAAAATCAGATCATGTTGAGACCCGATGAAACACGACCAGCTCCTTGCCCTGGAGGCGATTGTCTCCACCGGAACCTTTCGCGGCGCGGCGGAGCGGCTGCATAAATCGCAGTCCGCCGTCAGTCACACCATCCGCCAGCTGGAGGAAGAGCTGGAACTGGAACTGTTCAGCCGCGAGGCCTACCGCCCGGCGCTCACTCCGGCAGGTGAAATCTTCTACCGCGAGGCGTCGCGGGTGCTGCGGCAGATGCAGGGGCTGAGATCCACAGCGGCCCGGCTGCGCGCCCGGGAAGAACCGGAGCTGACCGTGGCTGTCAGCGCGACGATGGATCTGGACTCCTTGCTGCCTGCCCTTGCCGACACCGGGCGGTGCCACCCGGCGACCCACCTGCGCTTGCGGATGGAGATGATGGGCGGACCGATTGCGCGGCTGATGGAGGGCAAGGCGGATATCGCGCTGGCCTCCCTGGACGGCGTGCCCTTGGACGATGTGGAGGCGGAGCCGGTTGCCGAGGTCACGATCCGGCCGGTGGCAAGCCCCGGCCTAGGCCTGCCCGCCGGGTCCCGCGCCTTGTCAGCTGCCGAAATGCAAAGCCATGTTCAGGTGGTCGCGGCCGGGACTGGCGGCGCGGCCCATGAGCAGAGCCGCGACTTGCTGCCAGGCGGGCTGAAATGGACCGTCTCCGACCTCGCGGCCAAGAAAAAGGTGATCCTCGCCGGGCTTGGCTGGGGCGGTCTGCCGGATCACATGACAGAACAGGAGCGGCGCTCCGGAACGCTATTTTCTCTGAATCTGGAAGGGTTTCCCCTTCGCCGGACAATGATTTTCAAAATGAGACGGAGGGACCAGCCAGTTGGTGTTGTTGCCGATGAACTGTGGAGTAAAATCGGGCCTGCTGAGCTGGCATAGCGCCGAAAGCTTCCAGCTCGGCGGCCCCCGGTCCTAGAAGCCAGCCGCAGCGAAATGGCGGTTTCGCGGACCCATTGAGTTGAACAACTGCGAAAGATCCGTGAGGTGCCGTTGCCGCGCCGCCATAGACAGATATGTTGTCTACTCTCGGGTTTCGACGGAACAGCAGGGGCGGTCCAGCCAGGGGCTGGAAGCACAACGGGCGAGACGCGGGCTATACTCGTATTCATGCCAGAAGATGTGCGCCTTGGTTTCACCGGTGCTCGTCTGGAAGCGATCTGCTCCATTGAATCTGATGGTGAGAAAATCCCCCGCGGTCTGCAGTTTTCCGTCCGCAATTTTGATCCAATCCGCCACATCCTGTAGGAGGCTTTGGGGACACAACAGCTAGTCATCCCCACGTGTCTGTAGGTTTTCGATCAGCTCTTTCGTCGAAGCCATGTTCTTCAGGTAAAAGCGTTCCAGCTGATCTACCGACGTGCCAGCATTCTTGGCCAAGGTGGAGGAAAAGCCATTCGCGGCAAGCGCTTGAAAATTAATCTCTTTTTCTAGAAAAATGGTGCCCGGGGGCGGAATCGAACCACCGACACGAGGATTTTCAATCACATTACCAAAAGTGATTTCAAGTAGTTAGATGATGTTGCTGAATTTTGTGTAAAACTTTTGCTCTGAAGATAGTTCAAGCATCTAGAGGCCAGAAGTTCAAAGACGCAATTATACCACCTGGAAACCAGCCACTGTAGATCACACACAGCACCCGCTGGGTGAACGCTAACCCAGGTAATGCTAGCAAAGAAAACCCGAGTGCGAACAGTACTAGCACTAAATAAACCCAAAACCGCGAGGTATTACGGTCCTGCGCGCTGTAGTAGCTACTAAGCACGTCCATCTTTAGTTGGCCGTCATCATCTTTCCGCAAGCCATCTGAGGCAGTTTTTATGCTTTTCGAGCGGTCCAGCCACGGAGCTCTTTCAACAAGAGCTTTTGCTGCACTTGGTCGCCGAGACTTAATGGTTACGTACATGGCCCTCAGATTTCGAGCCGAAACGCTATCAAGAGAAGTCGTCACATAGTCTTGTTTGTCACTTGCGCTCTTTACCACTGCTGGGGCGAAGACTCTAAATGCGATGACCCCAAGGCCCAAACACATCAAGCCAAGATAGAGTACGTTCAAACGAGTAGAGAAATCGAACCATGGGCTACAGACTTGCGCAGAAGCCTGCTTTTCTAGCAGCCCCCCAAGACCACCTAGATAGTTTTCAATCTCGGCATGGTAGAGGACTAAGTACCCAATAAACGGCGCGGACATCGAAATTGTCGCCGGGGCGCTTTGACCAAAGCCTCGAAGCAAGTGCCAATTGATGACACGTTTTCTCCACCCCTCAGGCGTCCAACCCACATTGTTTTTTTCTTTTCTAAATATCAAAAGAGCGTCATCCGACATTCAAATTCAATGTTCTATTTTCGTGAGTGTAAAAATCGCCGACTGTTATCCCTGGCTTGTTCAGCTCATCTGCAATCATAGAGGTAGCGATAATAATCTGGTTGCTAGAGGCGGCATTGATAGATTTCTCATGCAATATCCTCTGGAAGTTTTTACTGCGATCAGGCTCCATCCCCTTATCCTCGACAGTATCCATCAGCATGAACCGAGGATGTGAGAACGAACGTGAATTCGCAGCTGCTACGGCAAGTGATGCAATGAAACTGTTTCGAAGATACACCATCGAACTCGCCGAAAAGAAAGATTCTCCATTAACATTCAAGCGATCACCATCAAATTCAAATCCAACAGTTTGCGCATTCGTAAAGGTAGATTGACGCTCGAGATCTCTCCTAAGGAAATCCAGAACCTCGCTTTCAACAGTTCGCCTAGCACTAGATATTTGCTCGCGATTTCGCCGCTCTGAAACTTCGATAGTTGCTTTTGCGTCATCAATCTGCCGTTGCAAATCATCCCTACGCTCCTGCGCCTCCCTCAACTCGGCGATGGCAGCCTTGCGAGTCGCAAGCTCTTCGAGCTTTCTTTGCGAGTACCCGGCTTCTCGGTTGAGTTTACGAAGCTCTGTACGCAGTTCAGTAGTCGGGCTTCGAACAGAAATTGTATAGTGACGCCCCGCTTGTTCCCACAGCTCAGTTTTTGCAGTTAACTTAGCCCGGAGATCCGTTATTTTTTGATGCCTCGTGACCTGCAAATCCAACGAGCTTTGACGCTGGCGGGCATACTCATTTATTAGCCGAAGAGCCCGTTCTTTAGTCTTTTCGTGATCGGTAGCTTGCTTACATAGTGAGCATGCACCTTCAACTTCAACTTCGGTCACGGGAGCAAAGCATGCGGGACAGAAATCAAAAGCGAGGGCATTCAACTCATCGACAATGAGTTTGGACTCATGCAAAGCGTCGAGCTTCTTTGTTAAAGCTTCGATAAATTCATCAGAGTCTGCGGCATCCAGCTCTACAGCCTGAAGCTCAGATGTAATATCGGCAATTTCGGCTTGCAAACTTTGCAATCTTGCAAAGGTCTCTTGCTGGTCGTTGAGTGACAACCTGTCCTCAAATTGAGCCGAGAAGATCCTAGCTTCGATTCCTTCGATTTGAAGGTTCAGCTTGTTCAGATCATCTTCAAGGCGCTTTTGCTCCTGATTCACCCACTCCAAAGTAAGAGGATGGCCATCCCTTCCGTGCACACGAGTGAGTGTAGAGATACGTTCCACAGCCCCCTTAATCTCGGCCTCAAGTGCTTTTAGCTTAAGGCGAGCAGAATAATACTCTTGACTATAGGCACCAAGAAGTAGGTCCCCAACTGTTTGCCTAGTTATAGCGTCGTCGAAGGGTTGGTTTCTGAAAACCTTCTCAACAGTGCTAAGCTGGTCAGAATACAAGAGTCTTAAAACTTGATTCATTGTAATTTTAGTATTGGTCTCACCGTACTGAACCTCTGGGAGACCAAGGAGGCGGAATATGACTTGCGAAAAGCTCTCAGATTTTCCTCTTCGAAATGAATATCGTTCCCAGCCTTGTTCCGCATATTTATTAGCGTCCTCCGCAGGGCCAAAGAAAATCTTCATAGGCTGTGAAGACTTACGCTCAACCTCCCTTCGGAGCGTCAACTCCTTGCCGTTGAGCTTCACTCCCAGAATGACCACATCGCAAAGAAGAGCCGCCTCTCTCCATTGGTTTTCTAGGAGATCACCCCCCAAACCAAAAAAGATGAAGTCCATAATCGTTGATTTTCCGGAACTGTTCTCACCTCTAATGATGTTGAGCCCAGTGTGGAATTTCTCATCAAAGACAGCTTGCCCCCGACGGAGCACCGTAAGAGACGCTATTTCAAGGCTGGGCTTATACGATATCATAGCTATAGTCACCTAATCTCGTCCGCGCGAAGATGCCGTCTTTTCCGCGCTCATCTATTTGCGGAAGCTTAGTGGATAAGAAATCCACAAGAGATGCATGCGCACTAGTAAATGTATCAATGGCTTCTTGCATTCGCCCACTAATTGAATCTCGAACCAACCGGATTTCCTCGTTTTTCAACTCAGTCGCGTCGATCATTTTAGCTCCCGATAAAGCACTTACTGCAGCAGCGTGAATAATCTCCATTCTTTCAAATACCACTCGGTCGCTGGGAACGCGTTCGTATGAACTAGGTGTGTAGTTCTTAACAAGCGAGTTTCGATCCCTCGCAAATCCTTGTACATTTCTGGGAGCTTTCAAATCCTGCAGTGCCCAAGGGAAGCATAGGAAAAAGTCGGCCACCCTGGCGGACCGATAAGAGAGCTGAGCACCCTGAGCAGAGTTCAGAAGAACAAGGTATCTAAACACCGTGTGATAGGGGTCATAGGCGGACGTGTAGGACAACGAAAACATTATTTCCACCTCACGAAACACCGGTCGGCAAGCCAGTATATCATGCCTCGCACGTGCGCATGATTGATGGTGAAATGCTCGAAACCTTCCCCCATATCCTGGAGGGTGGGTTGAACAATCTTTTCCTCAATAATCCCGTCGACAGCCCTCCGATCCATTCCGGCCTCGCTCGCGTGAGGGGTGATGTGATGTTCGAAAACGTCATTGATCCTTGCAAGAAACAACGCAAAAATTCGCTGTGCAGAAGGGTAATGCTGCATCCTAAGAAGAAGCTTGGCAAACAACTCCTTCTTTAGTTCAGCACTTTCAATTTCGTCTTCACGTTCAGCATCGGTCAGCTTGTCTTTCAAACCTACGACACCCGAAGTTGAGCGATGATCCTGGAACATTTGCAGGTCATCGATGAAACCTTCTACTCCAGGGCCGCCCTCGTCGATTTCTTTACCCAGACGCCTCAAGAGACCGGGTATCTGTGAATGGTTGCTCAAACGGATAACCTAACTGCGTCGTCTTTTGGCCATTGGGCAGAATCAACCTAAGGCACAACTAGCTAGCGTGCAATCAATCAAATAGAATTTTGCATCTGGTTTTTTCCTAAGGCCGGGATAGCTGCTCGTGGTGCAAGTGTGCCAGGAACGCCAGCTAGGACCACCTAACCTTCCGATCGTCACTCAAGAAACTAGAAGCTCTTCAGCTTCACCACATTAGCTGCTACGACTGCTCTCGACATGGCAGACGCGGCCATGTTGGGGCGTGGAAACCCCTCTGCAACTAGGCCGTAAACTCGGCTGAACACCTTTGACCTATGGTCGGGGTGCCTGTGTTATACAACAGGCTCCGGCTAAAGGCACAGGGTCCGTGTTGCAGCGGATTTCCAACACCCCGATCACCAGTCAACCGCGAGGGCGCTCGCTGATCGGGGCGCTATGCAGGCAAACACACCAAACCCTAGCCGGATGGCAGGCATGGCGGTCAGCAATACGGATCGGTTTGTCCGTGATGTGTGCTGCAAAGCCGTCCCAACTTTTCCAACGTCAGCCCATTTGAACCTGTTGGCCTTCAGCCGTTCAGGAGGGATCGCCTTCTGGCCAAGGAGCGGAATTACCCAAAACACGGCTGGCCCTCGGCGGGCCAACGGCTGCCAAGAAATTACGGAGGTCCGGTGTGACTGAAGCGACAACAGAATGGTTTTACATCATCGGCGGTGAGCGTCTGGGGCCGGTTACCTTCCCTGACCTGAAAGCACGCTACGAGAACGGCGAACTGACGGAAAAGACACTTGTCTGGACCAAGGACTTTGCCGACGACTGGAAAAGGGCTGCCGAAGTTCCTGGGATGCGAGAGCCGAGTGAACCGCCGCTGATACCGGCCACTGAGATACAAAACCATTGGCTGTACATGCTGATTTCAGTCCCTCTGGTGATGGCCTTCGCCGAGGTCATTTTGCTGAGGCACGGCACGGCTTCCTTCAACACGGGTGGCCTGCCTGGACTGTCGTTCCTGCTGTTCTTCTTTGCCAACACGATCTGTGCGCTGCTCGACCAAAACGCTGTTGAACGGAGTGGTCGCAGGGATGCCGTGAACGGCTTGTTGCTTTGGATTCTCCTGCTCGTCCCAGCATATATCTACTTGCGCTCGAAGCGGACAGGTCTGGGCAGCGGGCCATTAGTCGCGTGGATTGTTGCCCTGGTGCTAGGCGGCTTCATTACAGCGGCATGGCCAGGAGGCGTCTATGCCGGGGCGGGTTTGCCGAAGTGCGACAGCAAGGCATCCTTGAGCATGGTTGAGGACCTCTACCCTGACATCCCGATCAACTTTGGTAAGGCCAAGGCGGTCAGCATCACTGGTGTTGAGCAGGTTTCGCACTCAGAAACGCTTGGCCAGCGAAAGTGCCGGGCCGTCGTGACCAACACCAGCGGCATCGACACACCAATCGCCCTCACGATCTCCGAGCAGGACGGTCAGTACTATTTCCACGTGCGCTTTGATGGCTTCTAGGCGCCCGGGTACCCACATTTCTAACAAAGAAAGCGCTCCCTCTATGACAAGATTTTTTAAACTCGCCGCAGCAACAGCAACACTCCTGACAACACAGGCATGCATCCCGGCATCGGTCCCTATCAGAAACGCTGATGGAGAGGCGTTGATGGTATGGTTTTACCCGGGCGGCGAAATGCTACCCGACCTTCTGGTGATCAATGACGTCAACTACTTCGGCAAAGCCCAGTACCAGTTTGACGACAATCTAGGGGATATCGGGTTCCGCTTCAAAACCGGTGAGCGCGTCCGGGCTGAGTGCATTGAGGCCGGGAAGGACATACTCGGCCAGGACCAGTGCCTCATGTATAAGGTCTTCTGGAGCGACTTTGACCTGTTTCCGGTGGGTACCATCGCTCCCAATCCGATCATCTGAACCGAAGGCCCAGAAAGCGATGGCGCTGTCAGGTTTGAATTTCTCTGGCGGACTTGGGCAAAATTCCCAGGGGCGGCAGAAAAGCGATGCGCAAGTAGGCTTTAGCAGCCTTTGCACGAACGCTGGCATTCCGGGGGCCGCTGGCTCACCTCGTCGCCGGTTTGATATCCAGGAGCTTTGTGCCGTTAAGGCAGTCCAATCCCCGAACCCCTAGCTTGCCCTCTGCAATCCATTGAATCGGCACTGTTGAGGCCGCTATTGGGTTGGGCCGATGCGGTGAACGAAGGGCGAATGTGCCAACCTCTCTTCCGTCAGCACGCGGTCCGTGCGCTTGAGTGACCAGAGTTCTGTCAACACCCTCGAACCAATACAGCAAAAGTACCGATTGGCCCACTCGCAGACCGTTCAGGCCGGGTGCAAACGCTGCGTCCAAGATGACCTCACATTCAGGCCCATCCGACTGGGTATTGTTCGGACAATCTTCCAGTCGCTTGTAGGGCGTTTTGATACAGCCGATCTGGTTGAGTTCAGCCATAAGCCTCGCCTCCATAATCATACTTTTGAGTTTGATTATCTTGTGCTTGAGCTAAGGTCAACATTTTCATACTAATGAGGATGATTATTCGGAGGCTAGCTTTAGCACTATGGGTAGAATGGAAGAAAAGAGAGAAGCGAAGCGCCTCTCAATCTTGAACGCCGCGCGGGAAGAATTTCTCTCAGCAGGCTATGAAGCCGCAAACATGGACAGGATTGCGTCACTCGCGGCCGTTACCAAACAAACCGTCTATCGCTATTTCCCGTCCAAGATCGAGCTGTTCGAAGCTACTGTCAGGTTTGTGGGGCAATCAAGCAATGCTGACTTCGTGCGTCACCTGAAAGATCCTGACACCCGGGCAGCGTTGGAGGGCTTCGCCCAGGGATTTATACGCTGGCACATTGCAGATGAGCCCTTGCGCATATTCAGATTGCTGGTCGCCGAAAGCGCCAAGTCGCCTGAGATCATAGAGAGCTTTTTTGCCGTGGCGCCGGATGAGACGAGTGCGGCTTTGTCACAATTTCTGAAGGAACGGCTATCCGTTGCCGATCCAGATGAGGCTGTGCTTCTTTTTACGTCGATGCTTTTCGCGTTCCGGGATGACGTTCTGTTCGGAAGAGGGCGACCGGACGAACAAGAAATCGTCCGGCTCGCTGAGGCCGCTACACGTGTGCTGCTGGCCGATCTAAAAAACGGCTGATCAAGCCGCCGAGCTTGAATGCAGGCTGGCTGCGATAGCATGGCTTCGCAGGATTTTTTCAGCCGATCTTGCGTCGAAGTTCTCTACGACGGAGGCTTGCACCGACGGTCTGTCAAGGATGTTCATTGACCACCTTGCGACATTCGGCAAAGCGTCAAGAATACCCGCAGCGAACTGGCCATCAAGCAAGGCGATGGACCTGAACACGGGTGCAAAGGCCCCATCAATCAAGCTGAAAACTGGGCCATTGAAAAATGTGTTCTCGCCAATCGTTTCATCGAGGGCACGGAGCTTCGTTCTCAGCTTCATTTTCTCAGCGTGGAATACATCCTGGCTATCCGTGGTTTTCAGCTCGTAGATGTGATCCAGCAGATCATAACTGCGGCTGATCCACATACGGTTTTGCGCTTTCAGGAAGGCATCTCCAGGATGCAGGTCGTCGCTGGTTGCCTCGTTGACGAATTCATTTATGGCAGCGGATTCAAAGAGAACCTTACCGTCCGCCAACAGAAACGGCGTCATGCCTTCCGGTGAAACCTGGCGCACCCAGTCCGGCTTTTCGCCGGGCTCGATGTAGGTCACGGTGAATGCGGCACCCTTTTCCACCAAGGTAACAATCGCGGGCTGGATGAAAGGGCAAAAGTCATAACCCACGATTTCAAGTTTGATCATGGCAGCCTCTTAGTTCTGGATTTGGTCAGGATGATCAGTCAGCGCTTGCTGTGCGTGCAGCAGGGCGCACAACGATGCCGAGCGCTTACCCGAACCGCAGAAGGCTAAGACCGGGCTTCCGAGATCACTTAGCGCTTTGACGAATGCCGCCACATCGCTACTTGAAACCGCGCCAGGCTGAACTGGCACATAACGCAATTTCAATCCGATTTTGCTTGCAGCTATTTCAAGGTCAGCAAACCTGGGCTGATCCGCGCTCTCACCATCGGGCCGGTTGCAGATGATCCCCTTGAACCCTGCGGCCTTAACTGCCGCCAGATCACTCACTGAAATCTGCGGGCTCACACTGACCTTGGATGAGATCCGTTTAATGTCCATCTAAAGCTCCTTGTCAGAAAAGGCGGTTGCAGGCGGAGAGAGCTGAAGCCTGCCAGCTTCAGCCTTCCTCTCTGGTTAGATGCAGTGTGTAGGCCACGATCGTGACCAGGATGATGGCACCGCCGACCAAGCTGTTGGCACCCGGCACCTCAGTGAAGAAAATGAATGCCCAGATCGGAGCCAAGACAGTTTCCAGCATCAGCGTCATCGACACTTCGGTCGCAGTGGCATAGCGGGTTGCGACCATCGACAGAACCCGGCCAAACGGAGCGGTAAGCAGGCCCATCGCGCCCATGATCAGCCATGTGTTCAAGCTGAAGGCCGATGGCTCGGTGAAGAAGAACATTGTCAACGCCAGCAGGAAGCCTCCAACACCCACTGCCCCCATGCGGCTCACGTCGGGAAACTTGCGTAAGAGTGTCATCATCAGGGCGAGGCACGAGACCGCAAACACAGCCAGCATGTCTCCGAACCAGTTGCTGGTGCCGGTCGAGCCAGACACCACAACTGCAATGCCGGCAAATACGCCGACAATGGCAAACAATGTTTGTCCGGACACTTTTTCACGCAGGAATATCCAGCTGAACACCGCTGCAATCGCTGGTGTCGTGCTGAAGATCAGGAACGTGTTTGCGACAGAGGTGTTCTTAATCGCGAATACCAGCCCGCTGGCGCTTCCCAGCATTAAGATACCTGCTGCCAGCAAGGGCCACCCGCTTTCACGCAATACCTTAAGAACACCTCTCTTGTCTTTCAGCTGAATGACGACAGCCATTGAGATCGCGGTGAAGAGGCCGAAGAGGAACGAGGTTTCAAGTT
Source organism: Leisingera sp. ANG-M7 (assembly GCF_000813965.1). Classification (GTDB taxonomy): domain Bacteria; phylum Pseudomonadota; class Alphaproteobacteria; order Rhodobacterales; family Rhodobacteraceae; genus Leisingera. Next base: position 40,293 of record NZ_JWLI01000013.1, read on the forward strand.
CTTCTACGCCGGAAAACCGGATGAAAACCGGATCGAGGCTCATCAGCGCTGCCCCAATGAGCGCGATTCCAATGCCTTTGAGCCGCACGTTCCGGCTAGGTTGGATGCTTGTTGTTTCAGACATTGCCATACCCTTCGTTTTGCAGGAGGGGCCAACGATGTGCGGGCGCCCCAAAATCATACTTGCAAGTTTGATTATGGGGATTCGGGTCGCTAGTCAATAAAATCATACCACGTAGTATGATTTTTGTGGTACGGTAAACCCAAGCAGCAATAGCAGTCGCTCAGGAAAGTCGCAGCATCTCGCAGAAAGGGCTCGGACCACACCTTCGCGGCGATTTACACCAATGCCTGTTTTTGAGCGAGAGCAACAGCCTTACAGCCTCAACCAGTTGAACTCCCCGCCAACCTCCCGGACGCCGTCTAAGACAAACCAACGTTTGTCGGCTACGGAGGGAGCGGAATGGCAGAATATGTTGTCTACTATCGGGTTTCGACAGAACGGCAGGGACGGTCCGGCCTGGGGCTGGAAGCACAGCGGGCGATGGTTGAGCAGTTCCTTCAACCCGCCGACAACGTGATCGCCGAGTTTACCGAAATCCAGTCCGGCAAACGTGACGACCGGGCCGAGCTGTGGAACGCGATCAACCTCGTCAAGAAAACCCGGTCCAAGCTGCTGATCCCGAAGCTGGACAGGTTCTCCCGGAAGGTATCGTTCATATCAGGGATCATCGACCAGGGCATTGAGCTGACCGTCTGCGAACACCCGAACGTGTCGACCTTCTTCCTGCATCTGCTGGCCTGCTTCGCCGAGGAAGAACGCCGCCAGATCTCTGAGCGCACCAGAGCCGCGCTCAGAGCCGCCAAGAAACGGGGAACCGTGCTTGGCCGGAACGCCCAAGCCTTGGCGGCTCAACGGCGTTTAGAGAAGCGAGATTTCTTCGAGACAATACGCCCTGAGTTCGAGCAGGCGGTTGCCGAGGCGGGGTCGTTCTCGGGCGTGGCACGGTTGTTGAATGAGCGGAGGGTGACGACATACAAAGGTGGCCGCTGGCATCCCCAGACGGTTAAGAATTACGCTGTATTCACGGACGGCAAAAAGTTGGGGATTCCCTGATTTGCTTACGGAAAGTGACCACCGTTAAAAATCTATGCGTACTGGAATCACTCACTTTCGAATGAGATATGCCTCTCTTGTTCGAGAACGGGACCTGCGCCCCGCACATGAGGGTTCCTCCAACTTATTCCTCCCGCTCGATTTCGCATGAAATGGCCTTGGACCCAGTGCGCACGACGTCTCGCTTTGCTCTGCTCATCGCTGGAATTTGTTTCTTGAGACGCCTGAACTTGGCGTTTTCCCAGATCACCGAGCTTAACTTTTATGATCGTTCTGTTTGGCAACGTCCGGCCTGACTTTTGCGCGCGGCGCCTTTCAGCTCGGGGGTACGCTGGCACTTCTTCTTTTTCCAGCATGGCTTTGCGCTCGAACAGTATCGACATACCGACGGCTATGCTCAGAAAATCAAAGCAGAGGGATTTCTCTTGCTTAACTGCAGCGTCGTCGGAGATGGCGTCGCCGCTCGCACGGGCGAGCTTCAGCGTCGGCGAATGCAAAATGTCAACCGAAGCCCCCTGAGACTTGAAAACAAGAAGATTTGGTAGCAAGCCGCCTTTGTTGGCATGATACACTTGAGTGTAGAGGGTGTCTTCGTCTTGGGTGACCAGCGCAGCGGGCCACAAGCCTGTTGCAGGTTCAGGTACCGTCAAGAGCATTGCTGGAAAGGGCAGCCGAACACTACTGAACATGCTGTCGAGGCCGTCATTCTGCATTTGAGCTGACAGGCTACGGAGCATCAGTTCTGCCTGCTCATCAATTTGATATGTTTGCGCGATATCGAAGATTTCTCGCTGCCGCTCCCCATGGAAATCAAGCTCCTGAAGAAGGTCAGAGGCGAGAGCAGCGCGTGACATGCCTTTCAGAGAAAGCAGGATTGAGGGATAGTGGTCATAAAAATTCAGAAGATTGGCGAGCATGAATCAAACCCCAAAATGTGCTGTGCAAAGCACCGTACATTCTTAGAGACCCGAGCCAAGGTCATTGGCCGTAAATTTGTCATCACCGCTCTGCACATTCCACCTCTTTGACTAAAGCGCCAATTGGCCCCAGCACGTGGACCAAAGGGGGCAAAGACATATTCGCCTCCACCGTTTCCAGGCTGAACGCCGCCTTCAGGGGCAAGAGTTGCTCAATCTCCAACTGCAGTGATAGCGCAAGTTTCACTCTCCGGCCTCACAGATTACATCTATTTGACTGTCTAAGTTTCACATATTAGTTCTCTATCAAGGACAGGCACAAGGAGCTGCAAAATGACCACTACACTCGAGGAACTGGAGAGGCAGAAAATCGAAATCGAAGCTGCCATCGAGCGTGAGCGCGGCAAAGAGGAAGCGAAGAAGAAGCTTGAGGCGTTGGCTGAAAAGCTGGGCTATTCGATTGAAGAGTTGTTCGTCTCGACAGCAGATGGAGAGCATACGAAACAGCGCCGGGCTAAAGCTAAGCCGAAGTACCGTGACCCTGAAAACCACCGGAAGAGCTGGGCAGGTGAAGATTCCGGGCGTCCGATGCCCGACTGGCTGCGGGAAAAACTGGACGCTGGCCACAAGCTGGAAGAGTTCCTTATCAAGGAATGACTACAGGTCGGCTCCAACACAGACAGGGCGGGGTTCCAAGCCCCGCCCTTGCTGTTTCTGCATACTTAAACTCCTACACGCCGAATACACAGGCATTAAGAATACTTCGAACACACAGTTACCTAAGCCGATACTAGACACGTCCGCAGCCTAGTAGACAAAAGGGCGGTTCAGAGTGATGTAACGTGACAATACCTCGGTCAGTCCATGCAGTACTAAGGTATCAACGGCCGCTGCTCGAACTCCAGCACTTGTGGCTCCCGATTTTGCATTAGCGCCGAGAAGATCGAAGCTGCTGACAAGTTCCGGATTACTTTCACAAACAAAGGTGACGACTGCTTGTTCATTCAGAAGGCACAAGTGCCCTTCAAAGGCAGTCAGAAGATCTACACTCTTTTCAACACTAGTTACAACGGGGTCAATCGCGATGTCATCTAAGGGGGGGCATAGTGCGCTCACTCCTTTAAACCAAGCACAACAAATCAGAACCAGAACGGCTACTCACAGTTCATACGAGAACACGAACGCCGCCAAAAGGAAGGTCTTCCTGCTGACTGCGCGATTCGTGTTCATGGTCATCAGCACTACGAATATTACCGCCTCTGATCTAGTATACACTTACATAATTCTCTAAAGTGATACACGATGGTTTCATATTATAGCTTTGCTTTTCTGTTATCAGTTCTCCTTTTGAGGTTGACTGCTGTGGAATCATATGATCAAAGCGATGATGTGACGCGATGAGGGTCAACGCCCTCTAGCGCCATTCTCAAAAACAAACCACGAAACAAGCCCTTTCGAGGGCATTCTACACCTGTGACTTACAGGAGGGGTACTGAACTTTGACCAGCATTCTCACATCAAAATACCTAATGACTCTACGGGAATATGTCGATTCCATCGCCAGGATGGCCGACCTGAACGTGAAACCGGACTGGTTCTTGGAGGAATCTAAAAAGTGTGACGGCAACGAGCCAATGCATTTCTCAAAATCGTGGGACAACATCAATGCGTTCTGCCACAAAGGTCGTTTTGCAACTCCAAGAGAGCAATTCGACGCTTGGTACTGGTGCAGGGTCGCCATGTTCCATCTCCTTCACAAGACAGGAGACGTCGAAAACTGTGTGAAGTTGGAAAAGTTTGGAGACGGGCTGAACCAACATTTGGACTGCCTCACCAAACCCCACTGAACAACACAATACAAAAGGATAGCAACATGAACGAAGTTTACATCTACGATTGTTCGATTTCAAAGTCCAACCGCAAGGCGTTCAAGAAGTTCGTCAAGCGAGCGGACTTGATCAAACCCGCCAAGTGGTATCTCGACTTGATGGTAAAACATGCCAAGAAATATGAAAAAAAGCGTACCGAAAAACACGTACTTGGAGCTGAATCGCTTGTGTCTCTGGAGTCATATAATGATTTCGGCATGGCTCACAACCTCGACAAAAAGGGTTATTTGGGACCGTCAACACCGTTTTACCAAGCAGTAGAGCGGATCATGGCACTTTACATGTTCAATTACGATGGAAAGGGCGACTTCTCTGAATGTTGCAAGGTCTTCGACGTTGAGGTGGAGAAGATGTATCGCACCTGTATCAAAGATTGGTTGAAGGTTGACCCGATTGCAGTCGCTCACAAGCTGAAAGGAGGGGAAGTTTGTCGTCTGATTTCAGAAGGCATGACTTTCAGAAACTAAGAGGAAAAGAATATGAAAGGCTTTCCCCACAAACGTATCCATCCTTCAGGTGAAAGGGTTCACCACTTCGCAGCGAAGTTGAAGACAGGAGAGTTTGTCAGCATCCACGTGATCAACACGACACTCCCGTTGGAAGTGGTTGAATTCGGTTTTCCCAAAAACCAGCCGTGTTTTCACGTCTACTTCAACCCAGAGACTGGGCAAGCAGCCTTTTCTAGCCTTTACGACGACGAGTTGCACGAGAAGGTCCAGAAGTACGTAGACGCAAATATCTGCGAGCTAATCGCCCAGTCACACAACTGAACCAAAACAACAAAAAACAACAAGAGAGTACTGTATTGAACGACATTGAAGTCATCAAGTTCACCCCCTCGAAGGTAAGCGGCTCCCGTTCTGAAAATCGTCTGGCCCTCAAGTGGATGCGAGAGAACGGCAAAGACCCGTCAAAGAAGGTCATGTTTGAGGGTATTGGAAGAATGGGAGGGAAGAGCATCCACTTCGCCCTGATCAGGGGTGTGTCCGCTGCTGATGTGAAAAGACTCATCAAGGAGAAGAAATCTCAGTTGAAGGAAGGGACGTGCTTCTACTGGGCATATTACCCAGCGGATAGTCACGGCGATACGATCGCAGATGGGGTGGACAGTTATCAAGACCACCTTGACGACGTTCTTTTTGGACTCGGAGAGCGTGTCTTCGTGAAAGAGAATTCTGACAACGGCTTACTTTTTAAGCGTCCCCCAAAGGAAGATGTGTGAGGGGGTCGAGGTTTGATTGTGAACAACCACGAGGGCTGCCATTCGGCGGCCCTACGTTTGAGAAATGAAAAAGAGCCAGAGTGGCTATCCAGAAGTCGCCACACTGCTGAGCAGTAAAGGTATAGAGGCGTCAAAAGTATCGAGGCTACTCACCGAATGATGCGACCCAATCCTTCATAGGATCACGCGGATGCCGCGTCATATCAGCATCCGCCGCAGCCAGACTGAACGCGGCCTCCGGCGTCAGGAACTGACCAATCTCCAGCAGCGGAAACAGCTCCCGCCGCACAGCCTCAAGCACCGAAACCGTCTCGGTGGTACGTGGCACCTGATGCGGCGTAAACACAGTCTTCTTGCGGGCATTGTCCAGGTCGGTCTTTGTACACGGCACACCCAGCTCGTCCGCAAGGAACTCGGCAAGCTCCTTCACCTTCAGCTTCGAAACCTTGGCCAGATGCTCCCGCCCGAAGGCCTTTGGCTTCAGCTCATGCGTGCCAGCCTTCCGCAGCTTGTGGGCAATCGCCAAGTCCCGGCGGAGCCGCTTCAGCGGGCCGTCCGCCTTGGCCAAGTACCTTCCGGCATCCCCTTGTGCGGCCAGCTTACCTTCGAAGTAGGCGGCGAATGCTTGGTAGTCCTGTAAGGTCTTCAAGCAATGCGGAGCTTCCTTGTTGTACTGGGACCAGATCGCGCGGACCGTGTTGAACTGCTCCACTGAACCCCAGGGACCGGTCGAGAACGCCAGATGCTTGCAGGTTTTATCGCTGCCGTATGACGCCGACACCTCACCCGCCTGGGCAGGCCGCCGCTTCCAATCGAACTCCATGGACAACCGCCGATCCATCGTCTTGTCAACGAAATCCATACCCTGTTCATACATCTCGCGAATTCCAGCACCCATGGTGACCAGCAGCTTGTCCGTGGGCTTGCGCTCGAAGAACAGGCGGGTGATTTCAGCGTTCTGCTCCGACTTGGACAAGAGGCCGTCGAGCTTGATGCCGCCCTTGGCTAGCACCACACGTTCGTCCTCTTTGGGTACCATGCCGGTCTCGTCCCAATCGGAGGGAACCGAAGGCTGCAATGTTGCTTGCCCTCTCGTCCGCCACCCCACGGGCTGACGGATGATGTGCTTGATCTCGTAGATGCCCCATTCCCCAGCAAGCATACGGCGTGCATCCAAATACCTGCGCCCAAGAGGCCCGAATGCTGCCGCCCGCATTTGCTTGTCTGTGGCCGTTGTCAGAAAGCCGTCGGTAGTGACGCTGAAGATCTGCACCTCCGGCGGCAGGGCATTCATGATTTCCCCCAGGACGCCCCTGCAAAAGGCGGTGATGAATGCAGCAAAGACCGGGTTGGTGATCTTGCTTGGCTCCAAGGGTTTCGTCTCGGCATCCCGCAGATCGTATATGCGGCGCTCCCGCAGGCCCTGTGCGGTCTTGCCATAGGTCGAATTCACCAGCTCCTTCCAGAACAAGTTATCCAGGGATTTCTTGGGATGCTTCAGCCGCTCGTTGATGCAGTTGCTGGCAAAACCGATGAACGGCCGTTTCGCTGGGGCATATTCTTCTGTCCGGCTGATGATCCTGTCACAGTCGATCTGCCGCCCCTCAACCAGGCTGATCTTGCAACCAAGCTGCTTGGCCAACAGGATTTCGCTGATGTGGGTCGTGCTGTTGCCTTTACGGGGAAACAGCAGGCCGTTTTCTGTCCGCACTGGCAGAACAGGATACCGGACGTCCTCCGGGAACTCGAAGTCTACGTTGGCAAAGGCCAGATCGTCAGGCGCAAAGCGGGTCAGAAGTTCGTCCGTGCTGCCGATGGCCCTGATCGTATCCCAGTGCGGAGCACCGATCAGCGCCATTGCCGATGGGTAGGCGCTAGCCAGATCATAGTCATACCAGACGCCCTCCGGGGCCGGGCCGAACCAGAACTGCTCATTGCGCCCGCCATGATAGCACTCGGTGAAAAAGTCCTCGTTCCAGTGCAATTTTTGCGTGGAGACAATTTTCTTCCGTGTTTTGGACCGGTTGAGCTTCTTGCTCCAGTAGGTTTCCTCCACCTCTTCCTTTGCCACGACCGCCAGCGGATCGAGGCCTTGCCCCTCCCAGTAGTTCCGGATGAGGTCGACCCCGATGGACGTCAGGGTAACCGGCAATTTGAACTTGCCGGTCTTATCGCAGTACAGTCGGATGATCCTGGATGTGTACTGGGCGCAAATCTCTGCATCGCGGATGGCATATTCCCTGAACAGCCGCCAATTCGCCTCCATGAACTCGGCCATGTGCTGCTTGTAATACAGCTCCTTGTCGGGATCGTCGGACAGCTTCAGCTTTTCGAAGCCCAGAATGTCCCCGAGCTGGGCAAGGCTCTTTGCCCCTGTCGGAGCCAGGGCAATTGTGTCCCGGATTTTCACCTTCAGCCGGATAGGTCTGCTGCCACCGACCCGCTTCAGTTTCACGTCGATGTCCTCGCTGACGTTCATGAACAGGTTGCGGACGTTTTCGAGGTTCATGGCCTTGCGGGATGCTTCGTCCTTGAAATCACTGAAACCCGGCACGTCAGCGCGTGTGAAATGCGCCACCAGATAGACATCAACGGGCACCTTCAGGTTCGGCAATGCCCGGAACCCAGCGGTGAGGGCATGTTCCACAAATTCCGTCACTGTCAGCCTTTTGTCATCACCGCGTCCCTTGGGCAGCACAATGCCGGACCAGTGCGGCTCGTTGTCAGCGTTATCCGGCGTGATGACTCGGCAGCTGTACTGATAGGAAAGCACCTGGTTCCGCAGCTCGACCTGTCCGTCGGCGTTGGTAACCGTCTCCCTCTGGTACTCGGTGTCGAAGCCGATCACGAGATAGCGAATGTGCTTCGAGCTTTTCCTGTTCTTGGGATAAAACTGATCAGGTCGAAAATTGACTACGGCTTGCATGGGACCCTGGATCTAGGTGAGGCAGTGAGGTGAACGTGCCGCCATGGCAAAATGGTAAATGTTGTTCCACTACACCCGTACGGAACTTTTACTATTTTTGCCAGCCGTGATGACAGCCAACGCATGCCGCTGAGGTCGTGGGATAATCTGCCCCGTTCCCCGGTGTTCGGGGGACATTCTCCCTTTTTCACCAAATCGCCCTGAAATTCAGGGAACCCACAGTCCCCGACGTATAAATAACCCCACACACAGACACACACCGCACACACAGCCATATTGAACACAGCTCGCAGCTCTCTCGTATCAGGAACGCGATACAGACAAACACATAGACAGCCCGAAGCGTCATGCGATCAGAAGGTAATCTCCGCCGGATGGTGCCGAACCGAATCCAGTAGGTCAGCAGACAGGACGTCATCGAATAGTAGGGTCAGGGGACAGCGAAAGCGGGGGAAAGGTGAAAGCCCCCATCAGAGAGCCAGAGCAAACAATTGTCATCACGAGACGGGGGAGTGCCGTCGCCGAGCTAGCCGAATTGCCGTCCACGTAAAGCTAGCACATCGGTCCGCTGTTTGAGCAGCACGTAGGCTGAGACCGGATAACCGCCAGCCGCGCTTTGGAAAGCAATCGTGTGTGGATGGTTTGTCAGGCCTTCGGGTCTCACAGGCTTCTCCTTAACGGATAGGAGAAGTATGTCCAAAATCCAAGAATACCAAACAGATACAAACGCAGTTCTTGATCACGAAGTGATCAAGCGATTGGCCAAAGATTGGCTATGGCTTCACTTCGTGAAGTGCTTCGCATGTGCCATAGGATTTGCTGGCTGGTTGGGCCGGGCGGGCTGAGTTTAGAGTTCGGCCTTTGGCCAAACTGGTTCTGCAGCCCGCCTGCCGTCTCATTTGCCGAAGCGGCTGCGGATGGCCGAGGCGGCCCCTTCCAGCACATCATCCAGCTTGCCTTCGCTGGCGAGGGTCTTCAGTTTCTGAAGGTTCTCGGCCGCGTCCTTGGCACCGGTGCATTTGATAGCGTTCAGGCCTGGGGCCAGCTCAAGCGGTGCCTTCCCGTAACGGGGTGAGATGAACCAATCGCCCTGATCCGATTTCCACACCCAAGTGCTTTTGATCGTGGCGGCATCACCATCCGGCATGCCTGCCAGCTGCTTGTCGATGGCGGCAATAAATTTCTGACGGCGCTGGCTCGACGGCTGGCTTGCCTTCGGCTTCTCGGCGGCTTCAAGTTTGAACTGTTTCTCAAGTGCCATTGGGGTCTCCTTTGCTACCCCAAAGGCGTCCTGCAGGTCATGTGGTGAGGACAACGGGCTTTTCCAGAATGGAGAATGTTCAACGGTTGCATACTGTGTGTCGCACCCAAGTAGGGGATAGGTTGAACGAGGCAAAGCCTGAATAAACACTATCTACCTACTACTGTCGCCCGGCACATTTCGAGCAAAATGATGCTGTGAAGCCAAGAGCTTTCCAAGCACTTGCAATGAGCCATCGGCAACAAGCGCCTGAACAAGGATTGCAACCCTTGCTTGTGCCTTGCCAACGGCATCAGCAGCGGCATCAAGCTCATCAACTAGCTGTGTTGCCGAATCGCGCTTCAAGCTTTGCTCCCTCTCTTGACGGTTGGAAGCAGCCTCAAATGTTACGCAAGCTTGTGCATAATCCTTAGCAGCTGAAACCAGCTCTGCTAAATCTTCCTGTTGTTTTTTTTGAGATTTGAAAATTTTAGCATTCATTTTGAGAACACTCCGGACTTCAGCATTGGTAGCAGACAGGATGCCGAGAACGCTCTCCACATGCCGCGGCCTAGCGTTGAACGACAATCAGATAGAATTAAAAGTCTAAGAAGCAATCTTTTCCTTCTGGGTTATAGCTCTATACTTCTATCTTCGTGCACGCTAAGCTGGGTGAGATATACTTTTAATTCCAAGATATAGACATATAAAGCGGAGTGAGGTGCGAACTTGGCCGGGGATGATGGGAAGCTTGAGCTTTGGAGGCAACGTCTACGCGAGGCGCTGGACATTCGAAGGCTAGACTACGGGGAGGTTTCGGAAGCTGCTGGTAACAACGTGGAATACGTCAGTAAGGTGTTGAACGGGCGTTTTAATCCCACGGTCATCCGGATTATGAGAATCTGTGAAGTTGCTAACATTGACATGGCATTTCTTTTCACAGACGAGCCGCACTCAGTTGATCGGAGCGTTCTAAGCAGGGCTGTAGACCTGACCGAAGACGATGCAAAGCTAGTTAGTCGGCTTATCAACAGTGCACGCTCGAGCTAACTCTATCCTCTCAGTGATTTTTTTGAATAGATGATCCCCTAAGTTTGGTTTTGCTCGATTGGCGACTACAACTGAGTGTATGAGCGCTTCCAGCGTAGCTGCCGTGACTTTGTCTTTCTGCATTTCTCCAGCTCCGCGAAAGAATTATCATTTGTGATACTCGCCTCATGCGGTATGGTTGAGTCAATCTGCATACTATGCGTGTGGTTCACAATATGAGAAGTGATATTCGAGGCGTTCTTTTACGGTCGTTGGATCAGTTGTCAGAATGCGGCTACTCAATCGGCATTGGGTTCAATGGGATTGAGCCTGTCTTTGTTCACAGTACCTACAGCCAGCGCTGGATAGATCGATATGTCGATCAAGGTTACCTGCTTGTTGACCCGACAATTCAGTTCGGGTTGAGCAGCACAGGCCAAGTAACCTGGAGGGAGCTAGAACGTCTTTTTCCTTCTTCCAAAACATTCTTTGAAGATGCTGTGAACTATGGGCTGCACCACGGAAATACGTTGGCGATTAGTGCTGACGGGAGGGTCTCTGTTTTGAGCTGTTCTGGGCCGGAATGGAGCAGCGGGGATCTGCGGATCGCCCGTGCAGCCCTACACGCACTTCATGCTCTGGAGTACGAACCGTCAAACCCAGTTACGCTGACAGAGCCGGTAAGGGAGGTCCTCCGGTTGATGTGCAGCGGGTGCAAGGATCAGGAAATTGCGGACCGCTTGGGCGTTAAGCTGGAAACAGTCCGGGCAAGAAGAAGAACAGCACAGCATGCGTTTGAAGCGAAAACAAGCGCGCAGCTCATATCACAAGTGATAAAATTCGGGCTTATCTGACAGAACAAGATTCCAAACGGTTAATGCTGTTTGAACATGGCGCTGCAACTAGGAGGGCGCCATGCAGTTACATGTCTTTTCATTCGATCACCGATCCGCCTTTAATGACGAGTACCAAGGTTTTCTCGCCTTACGAAAGCAAAAGCTAGTGGATGAGCTCGGCTGGAAGCTGCATCACGATGGGTCTTTTGAGCGAGATCAATACGACCGGCCGGGGGCCATTTATTCCCTTGTCACAAGAAAGAGACAGGTGATAGCCGGTGCCCGCGTCGCGTCGTGTGGTGATAGCGATGGCTATTGGAGCTACATGCTGAAAGACGCAAGAGATGGGAAGATCGAAGGCATTCCTGGAGATCTTCTCAGCGTGTATCCGGAAACAAATCGAACTTGGGAATGCACTCGCTTTGTGATGGATGAAACTCAGGCAGATACAACGCAGCCGTCCATAGAAACCAAACTTGTCGTCGCTGGGCTTTGCTTGGCGGCTTACAACTTTGGGGCCTCCGAATTGATGTCGCTGTCGCCTAGAGGTCTGGGACTACTGCTAAAGAGGTTCGGATATAAGGTCCGGAAGGAGACGGCTCGCTACATTTGTGGTGATGACGGGCGTGAGTACCGGCCTTTCTTGATGGCCTGCAATCCCTCGGTGAACCTGGAATTGGTATCGCTCTACATTTCCCCTGATTCGATGCCTGTTTCGCGGCATCAGCTTCAGGGGGCGGCGTAGAAACAGTCAACGGCTTAGGGAGCTCTTGCTCCCTTAGTCACCCCCACGAGTCTGTAGGTTTTCGATCAACTCTTTCGTCGGGGCCATGTTCTTCAGGTAGAAGCGTTCCAGCTGAACCGGAACTTCCTTTAATCACATTGATGACATGTTGAGCAGCCAGTGCAGGCTGCTCGGAAGAGGATCGTCACTCGATCCTTATAAAACAATCTGCAGTATAGGCTGTTCCATCAGTTCCAATCGTAACTAATCTTGTCCCACTGCGCGCATTTTCAGGAATGGTTACTAGCGTTTCTCCAGCTCCTGATCCATCCGCGACACCTTTAGCCACCTCATCAGGGCCAAATAGAATATGGACTGGCTTGTCGGGAACAAGACCTTGATAGCTTACTGATACTTGTTCACCTGGATTGTGCCAGCCGGCTTCTACCGAACAAGTCGGCCAGTCAGGAACAACCGGAGACACCGAGGACACTTCAAGCCTATCGACAACGCCCCTCTTTGGGTCGAAGGAGAAGACTTGGATTCTTTGCTCGTTACCTGGGAAAGTAGGCATAACAGACCGCGGCACAACGAAATCAATTGAGGACGATACAAGCCTCGGTTCTCGAACTGGCAGGTTTTGCGCCGCAACGTTCCCAGAGCTATCAATCTCAGGGGAGGTCGCCTCGGAAACCCTCGTTACAACAACTTGGAATAACTCAAGCAGGTCTTCGGGGTCGCGCGCTGCAAAGGCAAAGCCATCAAATACATACTGCCGCCTAGCACCAAGCCTGTAGTCGCTTTCTAGAGCAACAACCGCCGCGAAGTCTACGCCTTCTAATACAGTCGGAGGTGAACCTATTTTAGCTAGCTCCACATCCCCGCCACCACTTGATGCATCAGAGTCTGCATCAATCAAAACCCAAAATATTGTAGGTCCAGGCATATCACCGACATTACCAAGCAGGTTCACGCGGATTATCTGCGCTGGACCGCCCGCATGTGGGTCATGCGCCGATATGAATACGTCTACCCCTTTAATGTCCTGATCTGGTCGTAAAGACGGGAACTCTCCTTGAAGATCGAAGATTTCGAAGGATGCAACATCAATAACTTCAGTTTGCTGACCAACGGTTGCCGCCCCGACAACATTACATGCATTTAGCCGCATAATATTCTTCTGTGCTGAGACAACAACGTGGTTATCAGACAGTCCGTCTACATTTTGATCTTGAGCATTTGGAAACATCAAATTTGCAGCATCCGATTCATGCCCCAGTGTAAGTGCGTGTCCAACTTCATGAGCAAGTGTTTGACCATCTGGATCAGCCAGCCACGTCTTACAATTGGGAGGAGTTCCACCATCAAGACAGCGATTCGGCGATGACGGATGCAAATAGCTATTGTCGGCAACTACGACACGCCCACGGTAGGGAGAAGAACACTGGCCTTGCAATGGGCCTGTTACATAAATTGGACACCCACCTAAACCGGTTGTATTTGTTCTCTTCCCTGCTGGATCAACAAAATGATTTGCATTTACCGCCACAAGGCCAACGTTGCCAAGGCCTAGGCTCTGGTAGGCTGCTCTGCAACTATCGACCATTGCGTTAAACTCAATACCGCCATCATCTCGTTGAAGGTCTCCAGTCTTTCCAACTGTCGTGTCCGGATCAGGTATCACTGGGAAACTCAAGCCTCCGCCAAGAATGCCAGATCGAAGTGTTATTAATGCTTGAGGGATCAGGATCCTATCTGACGGCCTTTCGTGGCGGTTCCAAAGGAGGTCATTGGTGTTAGTAGCACCAGCGATGTTCGGCGAAGTGGCAGCTCTTGTGCCCTCGATCACGCACCAGGCCATCGGCAACGAAATAAGCTCGTTACCGCAATGGTTTTGGGACCATGCAGAGGAAGGAGAAAAGCAAGTGTAGAACAAAAATGCGGCAGTAATCATTGATTCCTTTACAAACATAACTTCCTCCATTTAACACCTAGGCACCACTCATTCCCGAAGCTTGCTCAGCCCAGAGGGCATTGGAAGGCTGGTTCCGCAACTAGAGCAACTCTTTTCTCTTTCCAGAAAAATATGTGAAGAATTTTCTTTTGGATCCAAACTGGCATTGTTGCAGAACCCAGCAACTGAGCGAGTTTTCCCTTTCCCATTGAGTTCAGGCCACGCGTTCGATCTCGGCCATGCCGAGTTCGTTGAAGCGGTTCATGAGAGCGATACGGATGTGGATTTCGGCGGTCTGGCGGTCGGGGTCTCGTGAGGCGATGCGTTCGCCGAAGGATTTCAGACATCGCATCTTTGCCTCGATCCGACTTCGGGCATGATAGCCGTTCCATCGCTTCCAGATGGCTCGCCCGAGGTGCCGGGTGGCGCGCAGGATCTCGTTGCGAGCCGTCGCGGCCGGACAGTCTTCTTTCCAAAGGCGCCCGTTCTTGCGAATGGGGATGACGGCGGCGGCGCCTCGATCCAGGATGGCCGTATGGCAGCGGCGCGTGTCGTAGGCGCCATCACCGGTCACGGTGCGGATCTGTTCCCCTGGCGGTACCTGGCTCAGCAGTTCGGGCAGGACCGGACTGTCGCCTTGTCGCTGGAGGTGAACTCCACCGCCCGGATGTCGCCGGTGCCGGTGTCCATCGCCAGATGAACTTTTCGGTATTGGCGCCTGCGATGGGTTCCGTGCTTGCGGGCCAGCCACTCGCCATCGCCGAGGAACTTGATCCCGGTACTGTCTACCAACAGGTTCAGCGGGCCTGCCGCGCGACGGCCCGATATCTGGACGGTGATGGATTTCTGGAGGCGGCTCAGAGTGGAAAAGTCGGGCACCGGCCAGTCCAGCCCGGCCATCGTCAGGATGCTGCCCACCATCCCGGTCGTTTGCTTCAGCGGCAGGCCGAACAGCACTTTCACCATCAAACAAAAACTGGATCGCCGCATCCGAGAAAACAGCAGGGCGACCGTTGCGACCGGCCCTGGGTGCCAGCCACACCATGTCCTTGTCCAGCCAGATCAGCAGCGAGCCGCGCTGCTTCAGCGCGTCGTTGTAGGCTTCCAGTTCGTCGTGCGGTAGCGGGCGGGTCCGGGCTTGCTCATGCGAGCCTCTTAACCCACCGGATTCTCAAGGTGAATCCTCATTGGTCAAGTTCTGCAACAACGCCATCCAAACTCACCCCCGCTTCCCAGGGATGCAATGGCGCGATGCACGCACGATTCGCAGAGAATGAAAAATCCCAACTTGGAAACGAGGATTTTCATCCCGACATTGATTTTGCACGCACCGGGGTCTTTGCGTGCAAAAGCCAATGTAAAGCTGATTGCACACTCGATTAGAACGAAGCGCGGCGTGTTTATCGGAGACACAGCACTTAATTTCAATGACGGATTTCAATAAATCGCCCTCAACGAATACGCCAATACCGGCCGTTTTGGCACAGGCGACACGCTTATCAAAACTCTTGAAATAATCTTGTGCCACAAACCTTTCGCAGAACTGACCTTGATTTCAGCACGTTGTTGGCCGCAGCTTAAGAACCGGACGTTCGTGCGAGGTGCAGCATCAATAAATTGGGCTCAAAGTGAGTATCCACTGCACACCAGCTCAGCGACCGCTTCGGCAACACCAAACTAGCGTCGTTCCTCAGTCATCCCCACGGATCTGAAGATTTTCGATCAGCTCTTTCGTCGGGGCCATATTCTTCAGGTAGAAGCGCTCCAGCTGGTCCACCGACGTGCCAGCATTCTTGGCCAGGGTGTAGAGGTTCACCTTGCCCTGAGACCCTCTGAGGCGTGCCTGGATAGCATAGTGGCGCAGGGAGTATGGTGACAGCTTCCTGTCCTCATCCAGCAGCTCAGCCTTTTCCAGGATATGGTTGAACAGGCGGCGGGCCGTGTTGATGGCTGTCCTGCGGTTAGAATATTCCGGCATCCACACATAGCCGTTCCGATCCGGGCCACTCTCGTCGAACGGGTTCAGGGTCCCCTGGTAGAGGGGAACAGCCAAAGGCATGGTCACACTGGTGCGCCCGCCGGTTTTGCCGCCACGGACGTTCATTTCCAAGTGCGGCGGGTCGCCTTTGATCTGAATATCTTTGTGCTTCAGCCCGAACAGCTCGCCCTCTGTAGGCCGGAGGAACGTGTGAACGACAAAGCGGAACATCTTGGCGTGGTGGCCGGTGATCTGGACGCCACGGACGACATCCCCACGCTTGGCGCATTCGCCAGCAGCCTTCATGAACCGCTTGTACTCGTCGTCAGTAAAGGTATGGCGGGGCGTGTCCACGGTCTTCTGCTTAGGCATCACCGGCAGAACGTTCAGAATGCCGTCTTCCACCGCCAGAGTCAGAACTTTGCGTATGATGATTGTGTGTTTGGCCTTGGTCGATTCCGCCAACCGCTTTGGCCGATTCTCGTCCAGATGAATCAGGTAATCCCGAACCTTGCCGGTGGTGATCTTCGTGACGTCATACTTACCGAAATAGCAGATCAGCCCGTCCTTCGACCGGTTCAGCAGCTTGTTGTCCCCATCCGACCACTTGGACTTGCCCTTCTGAATGCCCATCAGCTTCTTGGCATAGTGTTCGAAGCTGGTGGCTTTCTTCTGAGCATGGTCGCTGTTGGCCTTGCTGCGGTATGAGTCGGCAAACTCATAGGCCACTTCAATTGCATCCAGCCTCGATGTCTCCTTGGACGACCGGTGGACATATTTCCCTGCCAGGGGGTCTCTGAAGCGGATGTAGTAGTAAGGGGTGCGACCTGTCTTGTAGATCGCCAGCCCCTTCCGGAGGTGTTTGATCGTTGTAATTCGATTTTCGGAATCTTTGGCCAAACCGAGCCCATATGAGAAGTGTATAACCGTGTATAACTTTTAGAGTCGGCTCCGATGATCATCAACGGGCGAAATTCTTCAGTTATATCAGAGTGTTATGGTGCCCGGGGGCGGAATCGAACCACCGACACGAGGATTTTCAATCCACTGCTCTACCCCTGAGCTACCCGGGCACGGGAAGGCTGATTGCCTTGGGTGGGGGCCTTCTATGCTCTGGGCGCGGCGGTGTCCAGAGGGTTTTTCAAAGAAAATCGCTAATGGCGTGTCTGCTGCGGCTTTTCTTCGGATGCCCGCGCGCGTTCCGCTTCTTCCAAAGCGTTTTCAATGTCTTCCGGGTCCTGGCTGGGCACCGCATAGGCGCCGGTCAGCCATTTCCCCAGGTCGATATCGGCGCAGCGCTTGGAGCAGAACGGGCGGTAGTTCTGTTGCGATTCCCCGCCGCAGACCGGACAGCTCATTTCAGCACCTCGCTCAGGGCAATCCGGCCGCGCTTGCGCTGCAATTCGTAGTGGCCAAGGTTGGTCCAGCCTGCCAGCACAGTTTCCTCGGAATCCGCCCGGAAAGCGGCACGAAGCGCGGTTTCAAACCCCCGGCGGTCCTTCTTTGGCATCGGAGCCAGGTCCAGCACGATCTGGCCGCCCAGGCCGCGCACCCGCAAGGCGCGGGGCAGGATCTTGGCAGCTGCCATATTGGCCTTCAGACCCGCCGCCATTGAGGTGTCGGACCCGGTGTTCACATCCACTGCCACCAGGGCGCGGGTCGGTTCGATGTACAGGAAGGCACCACCCGCCAGCGGCTCGCGGATGCCGCGTGCGGTGTCCAGAGCATCGAGCACGCCGAGGCGCTCAAACCCGCCAGGCTCGCGCTCCACGTCGGCGGGATCGACCCAGTCCCGCCAGGCCAGCAGATGCGGCGTGTCGCCTTCTGCCAGAACTTCCGGATCAGCCCCTTCGTCCTGCATCACTTGTGCCGCCAGCGCCGCCATTGCGGCCACGTCCTCGGCGATCTCTTCGCTGTCCGCACCGGCGCAGGCAGAGCGCAGGATCAGCCCGTAACCTGACTCACCCATCTCCTCATGGGCAATCTCCAGCAGCCGGTCACGCTCGTCCTCATCGCGGATACTGCGTGAGATATTCAGGCCCGGGGCCTCCGGCGTCACGATGGCATAGCGGCTCTTGAACAAGAGCTTCTGAGACACCGGAATGGCTTTGCCCGGCTCGGCGAAGCCGGACACTTGCACCAGGATCATCTGGCCCGGTGCCAGCCCCTTGACCTGGCGCAGGAAGGCCGGGCCGTCAGGCGTGGTCAGGAACATGCCGCCCTGGCCCTTGACCGGCCGGTCGGCGCGGGCGCGGTAGATGGTGCCGGGGGCAGGGGCATCGCTTTCGACCAGAAAGTCCTCCAGCTTGCCGTCCACCATAAGTGCTGCGGCTTCGCGGTCCTGGATGTGGTCGAGAATGATGGTGCGGCCCTTCATGCGGCGGCCTCCTGATAAAGCGGCAGGCCGGCGGCGCGCAGCAGGTTTGCGGTTTCAGAGAGCGGCAGCCCGACGATCCCGGTGAAGGATCCGCTGATCCACGGAATAAAGGCGCCCGCAGGCCCCTGAATGGCATAGGCGCCGGCCTTGCCCTCCCAGTCGCCGGTGGTGAGATAGGCGTTCAGTTCCTCGTCTGAGAGGTTTTTCATCTTCACCTGGCTGACCACGTCTTTTTCCCAGACGCGGTCCCCGCGGCGCACCGCAACGGCGGTGATCACCCGGTGGCGGCGGCCGGAAAGCGCCAGCAGAAACTCGGCGGCCTCGCCCGCATCGCGCGGTTTGCCCAGGATGCGGCGGCCAAGCGCAACGGTGGTGTCGGCGCAGAGAACAATATCGTCCGCCGCTGCTGGAACAGCTTCGGTCTTTTCCCGCGTGACCCGGGCGCAATAGGCGCGCGGCAGCTCGCCCTTTAGCGGTGTTTCGTCAGTTTCCGGCGGCCGCACAGCGTCGGGGTGCACGCCAAGTTGCGCCAGCAATTGCAGCCGGCGCGGGCTGCCTGATCCCAGAATGAATGCCATGCCGTGGCCCTCTTACCTCTTTGCGCCTGTCATAAGGCGAAATCCGCCAGCAGGAAAGCGGGCCGGGCCGTTTCCTCTTGCCTGAAATATCCCCGTCCCACTGCCTGGCAGGCGGCTTCGCCGCCGAGAAGGGGGGCGGCCGCCAGGCCGCTTCAAAACAAAAGCCCGGCAGAGTGCCGGGCCTTGATATTTCTTCCAGATCAAACGCTTACTTGAAGCGGTAGTTGATCCGGCCCTTGGTCAGGTCATAGGGGGTCATTTCCACCTGGACCTTGTCGCCAGCCAGAACACGGATGCGGTTCTTGCGCATCTTGCCTGCCGTGTGCGCGATGATCTCATGGCCGTTCTCAAGCTCGACCCGAAACGTCGCGTTAGGCAGGAGTTCCTTCACGACACCGGGAAATTCGAGCGTATCTTCCTTGGCCATGTTGTCTCCATCGTTGGGTTAACCCGCAAACTGCGGGACGTGCGCTTAAATGGGGTCATTTTCCCAATAATTCAAGGGCTCAATCAGCAAACTGCGGCCTTTGTGACCGATTTCACGCGAGGTATCTGCTCCTCCCAGTGCAGCCGGTTCAGCACGCCGCCATCCGCCCTTACATGGGCGATCGCTTCCAGGTCCGCTTCGCCGTAGGTCCAGCCCGGCTGGTTCAGCGCGCCCTCAGACAGCACCCCGGTACCGGGGAAGCCCTTGTCCGGCGGGCCGAAAATGCCACCGGTGCCGGTGTTCATGTCCACGGCTTCCGACCATTCATTGGCCCCGGTAATAGAGGCCATGGCGGTCACGCACTGGTTTTCAAGTGCCCGCGACATCGCGCCGATACGCACCCGCCAATAACCGGCCAGCGCCTCGGTGCAGGAGGGGACGAGAATCACGTCTGTCTCCGCCAGCGCGCGGCCCAGCAAGGGGAACTCGCTGTCATAGCAGATCAGCACCCCGATTCTCCCCAGGGCCGTGTCGAAGATCTTGAGCGGCCCGCCGCCCATGATGCCCCAATCCTCGCGCTCGAACCGGGTCATGATCTGCTTGTCCTGATGGTCCCGCTTGCCTGTGGGGGTGTAAAGCTCCGCCCGGTTTACTGGCCGGTCCAGTCCGGTGTTCACCGGGGCGGAGGCACCCAGGATAAGCACACCGTGTTCTGCAGCCAGTTTCAGGTGCAGCGCAGCCGCATCCTGCATCTTTTCTGACACCGAATGGATCGACTGTTCCAGATCTCCGGCAACCGTCGCGCCATCCAGCGTTGACAGCTCCATCGCGCCGTATTCGGGGAACACCAGCAGCTCGGCGCCATTACCGGCGGCCTCTGCAACCCAGGCGGCCAGCTTGTCTTCATATTGTGCCCAGCTGTCGAGCCAGTCGAGCGGATAGGCGGCGGTGGCAATTTTCATGCGGTCTCTCCGGCGGTCAGCGACCGCATCCCGGTGCGGTCATATTGCAGGAGTGCCCGCCCTAACGGCTCTGCGCAAGGCTGTGCGGCCCCTTGGTTTCATCCGGCGCCGGGCGCGCAGGAAAAAATCTCAAACAAAATGCACATTTTTGCAACGGAAACAGCCGGGTGCTGCGTTTCACCTTGGTGCTGCCCGGCAATTTGGCCATTCTCGCAGGCAGCGGATCATTTGATTTATTGAAAGAAGGACCACTCCCTTGGCGACCAAGCTTGATGACAAGAACCTGAAGGGCGTTATTGCCGACATCCCGAAAAAAGGCTTCCGCACCAAATTCTGGCGTGAATACCGTGCCGGCGCCTGCAAAGGCAGCGGTGTCGGTAAATACATGGACCTGCTGGAGAAACTGGGGGTGCCGCCGTCTGGCGACCCGGCCAAGGCGGATCTGGATAACATGCCGGAAATCGTTCAGGCCTTCAGCATGCTGGCCAACGCGATGCTCAAGGCGCGCGGCAAATGCGGCAAGCTGCAGTCCCACAGCCGGGAGCTGTGCCTGGCCTATGCCAAGCAGATCGAAAAACGTGAAGACGCGGCGGCAGATCTTGCCCGTAATGCGGACAAGATCAAGCAGAAGCAAATGGCGCAGCAGCTGAAGGCCGAGAAGGCCAACGAGGAAACCGACAAGCACCTGGCCAAGCTCAAGAAAGAGCACGAGGAAACCCGCAAGCTGATCCTCAAGGAAATCAAGGCGGCTGAGGTGCGCGGCAAGAAGATTGAGGCTGCCTGTCTGGATATTTCCAAGGATGTGAACGCTGCGCTGGCCAAATTGGACGCGATCAAGAAGGCTTGGAAAACCGCCTACAATAAGGAGGGCGCGGACCGCTCCAAAATCGAAGCCCAGGCCGACAAGGGCATTCGCGACCTGACCAAGGCCTACAAGATCGACGCGCATGCAAAGAACGTGAAGGGCGCCCTGCCCAAGCTGTTCAAGGAACTGGCCGAGAACTACAAGCAGTTCAAACAGGAAGACTTCAGCAAGAAGGAATATGTTGCGGCCGGCAAGGCGGTGACAGCGGCCAAGCGCACATTTGATGACGCCCGCGATTCCGTGAAGCTGTACGCAACTCAGCAGAAGATTGCGTTGGAAGAAGTGCAGGCGGCGCGGCCTGAAGGCGTCTGAACCAAAACAGACAGGCGCCCGTGCGGGCGCCTGTTTCCGTTACAGGTCCCGGATCCAGAATTGCAGCGGCTTGCTGGTTTCGCCGGGCTGATCCACATCCTTCCAGGAAAAATGCGCGATGGCGCCCTCCAGCGGGGCATAGCCGCGCTTGCGCCAGAACGGATCCAGCGGCGCGTAGTTCCCAGGTTGCATTGGATGATCCGCTGGGCGCTGCACGCTGCAAAACGCCGCCTTCTTGAACCCGTGCTTGCGGGCATGCGCTTCGCGCGCGTCAAAGAACCCGTGGCCCACGCCATGCCCGCGGTATTCCGGCAGCAGCACGGATTCGGCGCAATAGAAGACGTCATTCAGGTCAATTCCAGTGCCCTCAAACGCCGCTGCAAAATCATCCGCATGATCCGCCAGCGGCGCACCGGTGGAGGCGCCCACCAGAGTCTCGCCGTCAAAGGCCCCGACCACCACGGCGCGGGCGCTGTCGCGGTAGCTTTGCAGGTACTCCCGCTCATAGGCCGGATCGCCGTCGTACAGATACGGCCAGACGTGGAACACCTTGATCCGCAGGCGTGCCACATCGTCCAGCGCGGCCTCCAGCGCCGCGCCGGTCATCGCTGCAACCCGGATGGTCATCCGGCTGAGACCTGCGCGATCCAGTCCGCCAGGTTGTAATAGGTGGTGACGCGGGAAATCTTGCCGTCCTTCAGCTCAAAGAACGAGCCCGCAGGCAGGCGGTAGGTCTGCCCCTTGGCCTCGGGCAGGCCCTCATCCGTTTGCAGGTAAGTGCCGTTCACGATGAATTCCGCCGCCGCGCGGCTTCCGCCCTCTGCGGAAAAGATCACCATATCGGTAAGCTCTTCTTTGTAGCAGCGGTCCATATGGGCGCAGAACTCCGCGAATTTCTCCTTGCCCACCCGGATTTTGCCCTCGTTCACGTGATGGGCGATCTGCTCATCCAGGCAGTCCAGCATGGTGTCCGTGTCGCCGGCATTGAAGGCCGCGAAATAGCGCGCGATTGTATCGGTCATGTTCTCTCCGTCGGTTCACCCCAGCGGTTTTTCAGGTGCTGGATGATTTGATCCCGTGTTTGACGGTAGATATCTAGCTTGGCCTGCCGTGTCTCGCCGAGCCCGGTAGGGTCCATTATCGGCCAATATTCGACATCGAGGTGAAAAAAACGGGTCAGTTCCAGCGCCCGGCGCTGGCTGGCGGGCGACAGCGCCACCACCAGGTCAAAGGACGACAGGTCGTCGCCCCAGCGCTCCATCTCGTCAAAGGAGCGCGACCGGTGCCGCGACAGTTCGACATCGATCTCCTGGCACACCGCGATGGAGAAGCCGTCGATCTCCATGTCGTTCTTGACCCCGGCCGACTGCACATAGGTGCCGGTGCCATAGAATTTCTTCATGATGCCCTCCGCCATCGGAGAGCGGACCGAATTGTGGTCGCAACAGAACAGAACGGACTGCGGCAGCTCCTCCACGCGTCAGCCTCCGAAGTGCAGGACGCAGATCAGGGTGAACAGGCGGCGGGCGGTGTCGGTGTCGACCTCCGCTTTGCCTTCCAGCCTTTCCTGCAGAACCCGGCTGCCTTCGTTGTGGATGCCGCGCCGCGCCATGTCGATGGTCTCGATCTGGCTTGGTGGCATTGTCTTTACTGCGGTAAAATAGCTTTCGCAGATCTGGTAGTAGTCTTTGACGACCTGCCGGAATGGCGACAGCGAAAGATGGAACTCCGCCGCCTTTTCCCCGCCTTCGGTGTTGATATCAAAAACCAGCCGCTTGTCGCGGATTGCCAGCCCCAGGTGGTAGGGGCCAGCCGGAATATCGCGGTCTTCCCGTTGCGGCAGGGCAAAGCTGTTGTCCTCGATCAGGTCATAGATCGCCACCTTGCGCTCCTGCTCGATCTCGGGCGTCGGGGGCGGCAGGTTGCGGTCGTCAAGTTCGATATGGCTGATGCGGCTCATGGGGCTTTGTCTCTGATATGCGCAGGGGCGTCCGGCCATGAGTATCGCACCGCTCCGCCTGGGGCAATGCAGCAGCGGGCGTCAAACGCCTGCCCGTTTGCGGCAGTGCTTGACAGGCCACGCCCTCGCGACCAGCCTGCCGCCAGCAGGAGACAGCCACATGACAGCCCTTGAACAGTTTTCCCTCCATGGCCGCCGCGCGCTGGTGACCGGCTCCACTGACGGCCTCGGCTTCGCCGCGGCCCGCCTGCTGGCTGAGGCCGGGGCCGAGGTCTGGATCAATGGGCGCAGCCGGGCGCGGGTAGAAGATGCGCTCGCCAGGATGCCCGGCACCGCCCACACGCTGGTGCTGGACATCGCCGATGAAAATGCCGCCACTGCGGCAATGGCGCAGATCGCGCAGCAGGGCGGGCTCGACATCCTGGTCAACAACGTCGGCCAGCGCGACCGGCGCAGCCTGCCGGAATTCACCCGCGCCGATCTGCAAAAGCTGTGGGAGGTCGATCTGGTTTCGCCCTTCCGGCTGTCCCAGATGGCGGCGGCGCAGATGGCGCCCAAGGGCTGGGGCCGGATCATCAACATCTCGTCGATTGCCGGCCTCATCGCGCAACCGGGCGACGCCGCCTATACCACTGCCAAGGCCGGCATCAACGGTATGACCCGGGCACTGGCGGCAGAGCTTGGCGCTCAGGGAATTACCGTGAACGCAATTGCCCCGGGGTTCTTCAAAACCGCACCCAATATGGCTGCTGCTGCAGACCCTGCGATTGCAGAGAAGCTGAAAAACGCTACTGCACTGGGCCGCTGGGGCGAGCCGGAGGAATTGGCACCCGCCATCCTGTTCCTCGCATCACCTGCTGCGTCTTATATCACCGGGCAGGTGCTTGCTGTGGATGGCGGATATACTACGCACTATTGACAGTGCGCAGTGCTTCTTCTGGCCCCAAATATCCCGGGGTGAATGCGCGGCACGCGCAGAGGGGCAGCGCCCCTCCCAGCCTCAGCCGTTCAGCGCATCCAGACGTGCAGTCACGGACAGCCCGTGTGCCTCCAGACTCTCGCTTTTTGCCAGAACTTCTGCTGCAGGACCAATGGCGCGCAGCGAGTCCGGTGTCATCTGGCTAAGCGTCGTGCGCTTGAGAAAATCCATCACCGACAGGCCTGAAGAGAAGCGGGCTGAGCGTGCCGTCGGCAGCACATGGTTCGGGCCGCCGACATAATCGCCGATTGCTTCGGGTGTGTATTGGCCCAGGAAGATGGCACCCGCATGCACCGTCTTTTCGCTCAGGGCCACCGGATCGGCGACGCACAACTCCAAGTGCTCCGGCGCAATGCGGTTCGACAGCGCTGCGGCTTCATCAAGATCCCGCACCGTGATCACCGCGCCGAAGTCGCGCCAGGAGGCCCCGGCAATGGCGCGGCGCTCCAGCGTTTCCAGACGCTTCTCCACCGCCTCAGCCACCGCACGGCCAAAGGCTTCGTCGTCGGTAATCAGGAGCGACTGGGCGCTTTCGTCGTGTTCAGCCTGGCTCATCAGGTCCAGCGCGATCCAGTCCGGGTTGTTGTCCTTGTCCGCGATCACCAGGATTTCCGACGGGCCCGCAATCATGTCGATGCCAACCTTGCCGAACACCCGCCGCTTGGCCGCGGCGACAAATGCGTTGCCGGGGCCGGTGATCTTGTCGACCGGCGCGATTGTTTCAGTGCCATAGGCCAGCGCCGCCACCGCCTGCGCGCCGCCGACGCGGTATATCTCATCGACACCCGCCAACCGCGCCGCCAGCAGCACCAGCGGGTTCACTTGCCCGTCCGGCGTCGGCACCGTGATGGCCAGCCGCTCAACGCCCGCAACCTTGGCCGGGATCGCATTCATCAGCACCGAAGACGGGTAGGAGGCCAGCCCGCCCGGCACATACAGCCCGGCAGCAGAGACCGCCGACCAGCGCCAGCCCAGCGTTGCGCCGCTCTCGTCCGTCCACTGCGCATCCTTCGGCATCTGACGGCTGTGATAGGCGCGGATACGCTCCGCCGCCAGTTCCAGCGCTTCGCGTTCTTCAGCGGAAACCTCGGCGATGGCTGCATCCACCGCCGCCTCGGTAAAGCGCAGCTGCGCCGGGTCCAGTTCCAGCCGGTCGAACTTCGCCGTCAGCTCCACCAGCGCGGCATCGCCACGTGCGCGGACATCAGCGATGATCCCGGCCACGGTGGCGTCCACATCCGGGCTGTCCTCGCGCTTGGCGCCCAGCAGTGCAGTGAAGGACTGTTCAAAACCGGACTCAGAGGTGTTCAGAAACTGCGGCATCGGGATCTCCTTTGACCCCCGCATATCCGCATGGGCGCAGAGCCTCAAGAATTATGCGGGCCGGCGGTGCAATTGGACGCAAGCAGCAAGGGCGCTGCCCTTTTTGGCCTGGCGGCCAATTCAACCCGGGGTGCTCCGGACCAGAAAGAAGCGCAGCTCAGCGCAAAGCTTTACGCATCGGGATGCAGGGGGTTGCGCAGCACCCGCCGGTCTCCTCCGTGGCCTCCCAGCCGTGCTTGCGGTAGAAGTCCAGCGCTGTCCGGGTGGCGTCAAGGCGGCCCTCAGCATGGCCTTGCCGCTGCAGTTCCGCCTCCAGATGCGCGAGCATGGCGGTGCCAGTGCCCCGGCCGGCTGCGGCAGGGGCGACGTAAAGCAGGGAGATGGAGCCGTCCGGAGACAGCCCGCCCACGGCAACGGCCTCTCCGCCATGTTCAGCCAGCCAGTAGCACCCGGGTCCGGCGATCAAGCCGCGGATCTGCTCCGGCGTCTTGTCGACAGTCCATGCCGCGATGCGGGCGGCATCACCGCCGTGATCGGCCTGGCATAGACCGCGGATCGAGGCGATGAGCACCCGGCTGATGGCGAAGACATCAAAAACCGTGGCGCGGCGGATTTCCAGCGGTGCCGCCGGGGCGGCAAAGGCCTGGGAAATGCCGCGCTTGTTCTGCATGGCTCAGGCGCCGTGGTCCGGGGCCTTGCCAGACGGCGCCTGGTAAGGGCGGGTAACATCGCGCAGGGACACTTCCAGCGCTTCGACTGACAGGCGCAGGGCGCCGTCGCCGGCAAGGGTGAGTAGCACCTGGCCCGCACCATCCTCGCCCGGCTCGAAAGTGATCGAGAGCAGCGACAGGATCACGTCCTTATCCTTGCGGTCCACACCTTGCGAGGACACACCCAGCACGTTGTCGATCACCAGCAGCGACTGCACTCTTTCATAGGACCGGCCGCGGCGCTCGGCTGCGTCGCGGTCTTCCCAGCGGAACCGGTTCACCAGCAGCGCAAAGCGGCGCTCAGACGCGCGCCAGGTCATCTCGGTCACCGGAAGCACCGCGTCCTGCAGCAGCGAGGACAAGACTTTAAGGTCCTCTCCCTCCAGCGCGCCCAGATTCAGCGGCGCCTCGCGGCCGTCCTCGAAGCTGGCATCTGTCATGACTGTTCCTTAATCCGCTCGATTTTTGCACCGACACCGGACAGCTTGCGCACCACATGCTCATAGCCGCGGTCCAGGTGGTAGACCCGGCTGACCTTGGTTTCGCCTTCTGCCGCCATGCCGGCCAGAATCAGCGAGACAGAGGCGCGCAGGTCGGTGGCCATCACCGGCGCACCCTTCAGCTTCTCGACGCCGGTGACGGTGGCGTGGCCGCCGTGCACTTCGATCTCGGCGCCCATGCGCACCAGCTCCGGCGCATGCATAAAGCGGTTCTCAAAGATCTTCTCTTCCAGAACCGAGGTGCCTTCGGCGGTGCACATCAGCGCCATCATTTGCGCCTGCAGGTCGGTGGGGAAGCCGGGGAAGGGTTCGGTCACCACATCCACCGCGCGCACCCGGCCGTTCTTGCGGCAGACGGTCAGGCTGTTTTCGTTTTCGGTGATTTCAATGCCAGCGGCCTCCAGCTTGGCGCAGAAGCTTTCCAGCAGGCTGCGGCGGCCGCCCAGCAGCTCCACCTCGCCGCCGCAGATCGCGGGGGCCAGCATATAGGTGCCCAGTTCGATCCGGTCGGTCACCACCTGGTGGGTGGCGCCATGCAGCCGGTCGACGCCCTGGATGGTGATGTCGGGGGAGCCGTCGCCCTCAATCTGCGCACCCATCTTGCGCAGGCAATCGGCCAGATCGACGATTTCCGGCTCGCGCGCGGCGTTTTTGATGACGGTGGTGCCCTTGGCAAGTGTCGCCGCCATCATGATGTTCTCGGTCGCCCCGACGGAGGCAAAGCTCAGCTCCACCACCGCGCCTTTCAGGCCCTTGGGCGCCTTGGCATGCAGATAGCCGTCCTTCAGCTCAATCTCCGCCCCCAGCGCTTCCAGCCCGTGAATGTGCAGATCCATCGGGCGTGCACCGATGGCGCAGCCGCCGGGCAGTGACACAACAGCCTGGCCCAGCCGCGCCAGCATCGGACCCAGCACCAGGTTCGACGCGCGCATTTTCCGCACAATATCATAGTCGGCGACGTGGCTGGTCAGGTCATGGCTGGACATTGCCAGCACCTGGCCGTCCTGAAGGCTGGACACTTCGGCCCCCAGCGATTGCAGCAACAGCGTCATCGTCTTGATGTCGCTGAGGCGCGGCGCATTGGTCAGCGTCAGGGGCTCCTCGCTCAGCAAGGTTGCCGGCATCAGGGTGAGGCAGGCGTTCTTGGCGCCGGCAATCGGGATCTGCCCGTTCAGCGGGCCGTTGCCCGTTACCAGAATCGAATCCATCTGACGTTATTCTCCGCTCTTGCCCGTGTCCTGGTCCTGCTTGTCTGACCGCGCCTTGGCCTGTGCCTTGCGCCGGGCCATGTTAGCCTTGAGCGCTGCCTTCAGCCGGTCTTCGCGCGATGCAGCGGAACCGTCGTTTTTAGGTGATTTCTTCTCTGCCATAAGACTTCTCTAACTTAGTGCGAAAAAACCGTCCAGAATGCTCTTGCGCGCCTTCGCGTTTATGCCTAAAAGCCCCCTCACCGGCGCTGCTGTAGCTCAGAGGTAGAGCACTCCCTTGGTAAGGGAGAGGTCGAGAGTTCAATTCTCTCCAGCAGCACCATTAATCACTGAAATCGCTAAGTAATTTCGCATCAGATGGTGCAGCGCACTACCGTGTGTTCAGGGCTGATTTCTGCCTTTCCAAGGGTGCGGCGGGTCCTTGAGGAGACGTCTGGGAAGACAGTGCCGCTAAACGCGCCAGACGAATCGATGGCACGGATTCGGCGGTGCTGCCCAGCGCTGCGGACTGACCGCTCCCGACGCTGCAAATCCACCCAAAATCAAGTCCGTATCCGTCGCGGCATCACCGGTTTAGGCTCGCTGCCATGCGATAGATGCCGTCATGGCTGCCGAATCAGGCGCAGGCCGGTCTGTCCGGGCCTGATTGCGCCGTCGCAATTCAGTTTCAGCTTTTTGAATATTTATCTTTTTTAAAACAGCGGCCTGCGAAATGATTCAGATCAAGGTGGCGGCAACAGCACTTTTTGCATGGTGGCGCTGGCAGAGCCCAGCACGCAGGGGCGCGAAGATGTATCTGATTGCAACCTTTGATTGTTGTTCTGCTGAAATGGGTTAGGGTTTCCCTGCCATCGCCAGACAGATGAGCCGGTCTCGATCTGCTTTGGTGTATAATAGAAGCAGCCAAGGAGGACTCATATGTCCGAACAGCCAACCAAAGCCGAAGAGCGGAATACCTTTCTGTTCCTCGCGGTGATTCTGGCGCCGGTTCTGGCAGTGGGAATCGTCGGCGGATACGGCCTGATGATCTGGATCTCCCAGATCTTCCTGGGGCCGCCCACAGGTTAAGGGCCCAGGCCGATGCCAGCACACACCAGCACAGCCCCTTCGCGGCGCGCATTCCTGACCGGAAGGGTAGCCCGCCCGGATCCCGAGTTCCGCCCACCCTGGACGGATGAGGCCCGGGTGCAGGCCCATTGCACCAGCTGCAATGCCTGCGTGGAAAGCTGCCCGGAGAACATTATCGAGTTCGACAGCCGCAACCGACCGCGGATCAATTTCCGCGGCGGCGAATGCACCTTCTGCGCGGCTTGCGCCGAAGCCTGCCCCGAACCTGTGTTCGATCTGGAGCAGCCGGCGGCCTGGCCGGTCACGGTAGAGATCACCGGCAGCTGTCTGAACGCCGCCGGCATCGCTTGCCAGCTGTGCACCGATATCTGCGACCCGCGCGCCCTGCGGATGGACCTGTCGGTCCGCCCGGTCGGCGCCATTCAGGTGGACGCCGGCGCCTGCACCGGTTGCGGCGCTTGCCTTTCCGCTTGCCCGAACAACGCCATCGCGATCACCGATCCCCGCCAGCAAAGGAAGTCCGCGTGACAGAAGAAATCCATATCTCCAGCCTGCTGGTGCGCAGCGACCCGGCGCGGATGGAGGCCGTTCTGGCCGACATCAAATCCATGCCCCGCGCTGAAATTTCGCAAACCGATCCCTCGGGCAAGATCGTGGTCCTGTTCGAGGCCGACAGCGACCGGGCCATCGGCGATGCACTCGCCAAAATTCAGCTTCTCGACGGTGTCGCCAGTGCGGCGCTTGTCTTCCATCAAACCTGCGATGCGCAGGACCTCGCCATTGAAGAAGGAGTCCCCCAATGACCGGACTTACCCGCCGTGACGCCATCAAGGCGCAGGCCGCCGCCGCCGCGGCGCTTGCTGCCGGCCTGCCGGTTCCTGCGGCAGCGCAGAACCTTGTTACCGACGCAAACGTGACTGAGCTGAAATGGTCCAAGGCGGCCTGCCGCTTCTGCGGCACCGGCTGCTCGATCATGGTGGCCACCAAGGCCGGCCGCGTGGTCGCCACCCACGGCGACACCCAGGCAGAGGTCAACCGCGGCCTGAACTGCGTCAAGGGCTACTTCCTCTCGAAGATCATGTATGGCGCCGACCGCCTGACCACGCCGCTTTTGCGTAAAACCAACGGCGAATATGACAAGAACGGCGAATTCACCCCGGTTTCCTGGGATGAAGCCTTCGACATCATGGCCGAGAAGTGGAAGAAGACCCTGGCCGAGAAAGGCCCCGAGGGCATCGGCATGTTCGGCTCCGGCCAGTGGACCGTCTGGGAAGGCTATGCCGCATCCAAGCTGATGAAGGCGGGCTTCCGCTCCAACAACATCGACCCGAACGCGCGCCACTGCATGGCCTCTGCCGTGGGCGGCTTCATGCGCACTTTCGGCATCGACGAGCCGATGGGCTGCTATGACGACTTCGAGAACGCCGATGCCTTCGTGCTGTGGGGCTCGAACATGGCGGAGATGCACCCGATCCTGTGGACCCGCATCACCGACCGCCGCTTCAGCCATCCGCACGTCAAGGTGGCGGTGCTGTCAACCTTCACCCACCGCAGCTTCGACCTGGCGGACATCCCGGCGGTGTTCACCCCGCACACCGACCTGGTGATGCTGAACTACATCGCCAACTACATCATCCAGAACGGCGCGGTGAACGAGGACTTCGTCGCCAAGCACGTCAACTTCAAGCGCGGCAACCAGGACATCGGCTATGGCCTGCGCCCGGAGCACCCGCTGGAGCAGATGGCAGAGAACGCGGACAAGGCCGGCGGCGCCTCGGACATGACGTTTGAGGAATTTGCCGAGTTCGTCTCCGAGTACACGCTTGAAAAAGCGTCGGAAATGTCCGGCGTCCCGGCAGAGACCCTGGAGAAGATCGCCAAGCTCTATGCCGATCCGGATACCAAGGTCATGTCGCTCTGGACAATGGGCGTGAACCAGCACACCCGCGGTGTCTGGGTCAACAACATGATCTACAACATCCACCTGCTGACCGGTAAGATCTCCACTCCCGGCAACTCGCCGTTCTCGCTGACCGGCCAGCCCTCCGCCTGTGGCACCGCGCGCGAGGTCGGCACCTTTGCGCACCGCCTGCCCGCGGACATGGTGGTCAAGAACCCCGAGCACCGCGCCTATGCCGAGAAGATCTGGAAACTGCCTGAAGGCACCGTTCCGGGCTGGGTCGGCTCCCACGCGGTGAAACAGAACCGCGACCTGAAGGACGGCAAAATCAACTGCTACTGGGTTCAGGTGAACAACAACATGCAGGCCGCCCCCAACATGATGGAGGAAGGGCTGCCGGGCTACCGCAACCCCGACAACTTCATCGTGGTCTCGGACGCCTATCCGACGGTGACGGCTGAAGCTGCAGACCTGATCCTGCCCGCCGCCATGTGGGTAGAGAAGGAAGGCGCCTACGGCAACGCCGAGCGCCGCACCCAGTTCTGGTACCAGCTGGTCAACGCACCGGGTGAATCCAAGTCCGACCTGTGGCAGCTGGCGGAATTCTCCAAACGCTTCACCACCGATGAAGTCTGGCCGGCGGAAATCCTCGACGCCAATCCCGAATACAAGGGCAAGACCCTGTTCGAAGTGCTGTTTGCCAATGGAAAGGTCGATCAGTTCGAGCTGTCTGAAAAGGCCAAGGAATACGGCAACCACGAATCCGAGGACTTCGGCTTCTACATCCAGAAGGGCCTGTTCGAGGAATACGCCGAGTTCGGCCGCGGCAAGGCGCACGACCTGGCCCCGTTCGACACCTACCACGAGGTGCGCGGCCTGCGCTGGCCGGTGGTGGACGGCAAGGAAACCCGCTGGCGCTTCAAGGAAGGCTCCGACCCCTACGCGAAACCCGGATCGGACTATGATTTCTACGGCAAGCCCGACGGCAAGGCGGTGATCTTTGCGCTGCCCTACGAGCCGCCGGCGGAAAGCCCGGATGACGAATACCCGATGTGGCTGGCCACCGGCCGCGTGCTGGAGCACTGGCACTCTGGTTCCATGACCCAGCGGGTGCCGGAACTGTACCAGGCCGTCCCGGATGCGCTGTGCTACATGCACCCGGACGATGCCAAGGCGCAGGGCTTCCGGCGCGGCACCGAGGTGCGGATCATCTCGCGCCGCGGTGAAATCCGCACAAGGGTTGAGACCCGCGGCCGCAACAAGCCGCCCAAGGGTCTGGTCTTTGTGCCGTGGTTCGATGCGCGCCGGCTGATCAACAAGGTCACGCTGGACGCCACCGATCCGATCTCGAAACAGACGGATTTCAAGAAATGCGCAATCCGTATCGAAGCAGTGTGAGGCCCGTCATGAAACATCTCCGTCTCGCTATTCTGGCCGTTCCGGTCTTTCTGGCCTCGGCAGTTTTCGCCCAGGACGTTTCCCAGAATCAGGTCGCCACGCTGCGCAACACCGCGCCGCTGGACCAAGAGGGCGAAGCCACCCAGATCCCCGGCATCGTCAACACCGACATCCGCCAGGTGCGCAACTACCCGGATCAGCCGCCGCTGATCCCGCACAAGACCGACAACTACCAGGTCGATCTGAACTCCAACAAATGCCTGACCTGCCACAGCCGCACGGCCGTGGAGGTCAGCCAGGCGCCGATGATCTCTGTCACCCACTTCATGAACCGCGAGGGCCAGACCCTCGGCGCGGTCAGCCCTCGGCGCTATTTCTGCACCCAGTGCCACGTGGTGCAGACCAACGCCCGGCCGCTGGTCGAGAATGAGTTCGTCGATGTCGACAAGGTGATCGACTACGTCAAGGCACAGCAGGGCGGGGCGGACTGATGTGGGGTTTTCTGAAACGTCTCTGGTGGATCATCAGGCGGCCCAGCGCCTATTTCTCGCTCGGCTTTCTGACCATGGGCGGCTTTGTGATGGGGATTATTTTCTGGGGCGGATTCAACACCGCGCTTGAGGTCACCAACACAGAGGCCTTCTGCACCAGCTGCCACGAAATGCGCGACAACGTGTTCGAGGAGCTGAAGCCGACGATCCACTATTCCAACCGCTCCGGCGTGCGGGCCTCCTGTCCGGACTGCCACGTGCCGCACAACTGGACCAACAAGATCGCGCGCAAGATGCAGGCTTCCAAGGAGGTCTGGGGCAAGATCTTCGGCACCATCAACACGCGGGAGAAATTCCTGGAGCACCGGCTGGAACTGGCGCAGCACGAATGGGCGCGGCTTGAGGCGAATGACTCGCTGGAATGCCGCAACTGCCACTCGGATGAGTCAATGGACATCACCCGCCAGTCCAAGCGGGCCGCGGACGCGCATGAGCGCTTCCTGTTCACCGGCGAGAAGACCTGCATCAACTGCCACAAGGGCATCGCCCACCAGCTGCCCGACATGGCCGCAGCTGAAGGCGAGGATCACGCAGGCCTGCTGGCCCCGGCCCACGGTGAGGGCCTGCTGGCCAGCACCCGCAGCTACCTGGGCCTGAGCAGCGACTGACGCTGCCAGCCCCGCAAAACACGAAAAGGCCGCTGTCCCGATGGGCAGCGGCCTTTTTAGTGTCTGTTTTCAGGCTCAGCCTTACAGAGGGATGCTGCCCAGATGCTCCTCGCCGCGCGCGCGGGCC
Source organism: Leisingera sp. ANG-M7 (assembly GCF_000813965.1). Lineage (GTDB taxonomy): Bacteria > Pseudomonadota > Alphaproteobacteria > Rhodobacterales > Rhodobacteraceae > Leisingera. Next base: position 73,978 of record NZ_JWLI01000013.1, read on the forward strand.
AGCTGCATCTGCTTCTGCCGCTCGCGGAACCGGACCTTGTCCTCTTCCGAGGTCTGATCGATGCACAGGTGGCAGCTGACGCCCTGCTCAAATTCGGGCCGCGCCTTGTCCTCCAGCAGGATCGGGCGGCGGCAGCCGTGGCACAGCTCATGCGGGCCTTCGACCAGCCCGTGGCCGACCGACACCCGGTTGTCGAACACAAAGCATTCGCCTTCCCAGGTGCTGTTCTCCGCCGGCATTTCCTCCAGGTAGCGCAGGATGCCGCCCTTCAGGTGATACACATCCTCCACCCCCTGGCCCAACAGGTAATTGGTCGACTTCTCGCAGCGGATGCCGCCGGTGCAGAACATCGCAACGCGCTTGTTGTGAAAGCGGTCCTTGTTCTCTTCCCACCAGGCGGGGAAATCGCGGAAAGACGCGGTCTTGGGGTCGATCGCGCCCTCGAAGGTGCCGATTGCCACTTCGTAGTCGTTGCGGGTGTCGATTAGCACCACATCGTCCTGCCGGATCAGGTCGTTCCACTCTTCCGGCTCGACGTAATGCCCGACAGAGGCCAGCGGATCGACGTCCGGCTGGCCCATCGTGACGATCTCTTTCTTCAGCCGCACTTTCATCTTGCCAAACGGCGGCTCGGCGGCGGTGGCCTCTTTCCATTCCAGCCCCGCACAGCCCGGCAGAGACTTGATATGCGCCAGCACCGCGTCGATGCCGGACCGAGGGCCTGCGATGGTGCCATTGATCCCTTCCTGCGCCAGCAGCAAGGAGCCTTTGACGTCCTGTGTCTGGCACAGGTCCAGCAGCGCCGGCCGGATCGCGGCGGGATCGGGGAAACGGGTGAAGTGATAGAGGGCAGCAATCGTGTACATGCCCCGCCCTTAGAACCATGCGCGAGGGTTTTCAAGTCAAAGAACCCGCCCCGCGGCACCAATAAAACAAGGGCTTTGGATGCATCTTTCCTGCCCTTCCGCGGTGTGCACCGCCAACAACAGTTCCCAAGGTCCGCCCGCACCGCTAGATATTGTGTGCGCAGTAAAGGAGATGCCGATGACCCAGGCCCTGATCGTTGTTGACGTGCAAAACGATTTCTGTCCCGGCGGCGCGCTGGCGGTGCCCGGCGGGGATGAGGTGGTGGAGCCGATCAACGCAATGATGGACCAGTTCGATGCCGTGATCCTGACACAGGATTGGCATCCGGCGGGGCATTCCTCCTTTGCCTCCTCGCATCCCGGCAAGTCGCCGTTTGAAACCACGGAAATGCCCTACGGCACCCAGGTGCTTTGGCCGGATCATTGTGTGCAAGGGTCCGATGGTGCCGCCTTTCACAAGGATCTGCGCACCGACGGCGACCTGATCATCCGCAAAGGCTTTCGCGCCGGGATCGACAGCTATTCCGGTTTTTTCGAGAATGACCAGACAACGCCCACCGGGCTGGAGGGATACCTGCGCAGCCGCGGCATCACAGGCGTGACACTGGCCGGGCTGGCCACCGATTTCTGCGTCGCCTTTACCGCGCTTGACGCGGCGCGGCTGGGGTTCGGCGTGACCGTGCAGCTGTCTGCTTGCCGTGCCATCGACCTGGAGGGCTCGCTTCAGACGGCGCTGTCGCAGATGGAACGCTCAGGGGTGGTTCTGCAATCCTGAGTTGAGGTTTCCAAATATTAACCAAATACGACTAACACTTGCAGGGAGTCCGGACAGCAAGGCTGACTGATGAACATAGGGAAGGGGCCGGTTGACGGCCCATTGGCCAGCTATGAAAGGAAGTACAGCTCGTTCGAGCTGATGATGCGCTATGCCAAGGGGCGGTCTAGAACCTTCTGGCCGCGCCAGGTCTTTGTGTTTGGTGTTTGCGTGCTGCTGGGGCTGGCAACGGACATTGCAATTGCTGCCATGGCGTTCGCGGCAGCCTTGATAGGCGACATCGCCGACAGTTACTGCCTGTGGCGCCTTCCGGCCCTGGCGGCGAAAGGTTTCCCTGAATCAAAACTGCGATTGCTGACAACGTTTTCCGCTGCTGTCTACGGCGCCGGAATGAGCATCTGCGCCACCTTGCCGTACTGGCCATGGGTGGAGGCCGGAATGGGCTCCGATCACCACCTGGACCTGCTGTTCTCCATCGCGGTTCTTGCAGGCATCGCAATGAATGCCGCAATCACCTTTCCTTACCACCGCGCGGCATCGCTTGTCTGGATGCTGTACTTCTGCACGGTCCCGGGCGTCATGCTCTGGGTCGATTCCACAGTGGGGGGAGGGATTACAACCGAATGGCTGCTGCATGCCGCCGGGGTCGCGACACTGACCGGCTATATGTTCTGGCTCGGGGCATACGGGCGCCGCACCTTTGAAAACACCCGCCAGTACAACCTCGCCACCGCCACCCAGCAGCAGGAGCTGGAAGCGGCAAACGCCCGCTTGCAGGAGCAGCAGATGGCGGCCCGGCGCCTGGCGCTGGTCGCGGAAAACGCCAATGACAGCGTGATGCTGATGGACCGGGAGGGGCGGATCACCTGGGTCAACGACAGTTTCACCCGTATCACCGGATACTCGTCAGAAGAAGCGCTGGGCCAGATGCCCGGCGATCTTCTGAACAGCGGCGAAACCGATCCCGGAACGATCAAGCTGCTGCAGGACAGTATCCGCTACGCCCAGCCGGTCCGGGTTGAAATCCGCAACCGCTGCAAGGACGGGCGCAAGGTCTGGATCGAAACCAGCCAGGTGCCGATGCTGAACAGCGACGGCAAACTGGAAACCCTGATTGCAGTGGAGCGCGACATTACCGCCGCCAAGGAAAACGCCCGCCAGCTGGAAAAGGCACGTGCCGCCGCTGAGGAGGGCGCCCGCGCCAAGTCGGACTTCCTGGCCACCATGAGCCACGAAATCCGCACCCCGATGAACGGGGTGATCGGCATGGCGCAGCTGTTGCGCGACAGCGGATTGAACGAAGATCAGGCGCTTTATGCCGATACCATTCTCAGTTCCGCCGACATGCTGCTGGCCCTGATCAACGATGTGCTCGACTTCTCCAAGATGGACGCTGAGGAACTCACGCTCAGCCCGGTCAACTTCGATCCCCGCACCTGTTTTGAAACCACCATCCGGCTGCTGCAGGCCCAGGCGGACGCCAAGGGGCTGGAACTGGCACTGGAGATCCAGGAAGACCTGCCTGCGCATCTGCACGGTGACGACCGGCGGATCCGGCAGATCCTGATGAACCTGGCCGGAAATGCCATCAAGTTCACCAAAAAGGGCCGGGTTTCGGTTTCGCTGGGCGGCGTGGCTGCGGCCGGCGGCTATGAGCTGACCTTCACGGTGACTGACACCGGCATCGGCATCGCCGAGGAAAAGCTGGGTGACGTGTTTGAGCGCTTCTCGCAGGCGGATGCCGCGATCAGCCGCCGCTTTGGCGGCACCGGCCTGGGGCTCGCCATCTCCCGCCGCCTGGCAGAGGCGATGGGCGGCAGCATCGCGGTTTCGTCCAAACTGGGCACCGGGTCCTGCTTTGCGGTGCGGTTGCACCTGCAGGACGCGCAGGCTGGTAATGCTGCGCAGCCGGAACCTGCAGATGCGCGCGACCCTTCAGCGCTGGGCGGGCTGCGGGTGCTGGTGGCAGAGGACAATGCCGTGAACCGGCTGCTGGTGGAGAAATTCCTGAGCGCAGCGCCTGTCGAACTGGCCTTCGCGCGCGATGGCCGCGAGGCGGTGGCACAGTTTGAATCCTTTGCGCCGGACGTCATCCTGATGGACATGTCTATGCCGGACATGGACGGGCTGGAAGCCACCCGCGCAATCCGCGCCTTGGTCCGGCCGCAGCCGGTGATTGTGGCGCTGACGGCCAATGCCTTTGATTCTGACCGCAAGGCCTGCCTAGCCGCGGGCATGGATGATTTCATGAGCAAACCCATCAGCAAACCCAAGCTTCTGGACCTGCTGGCCCGGCTGGCCCCGCAGGCGCAAAGCCGCCGCGCGGGCTGACCGCCTTGCCCCGGCTGCCGGGCTGTCCTATCAATCAGTGATCCTTATGCACGAGGCCGCCGGTGGACATTGCAACCCGCGTCTACAATCACAAATGGAAGATCGACCCGATCGTCCGGTCGCTGATTGATACTGATTTCTATAAGCTTCTGATGTGCCAGTCGGTGTTCCGCAACAAGCCGGACACCACCGTCACCTTTTCACTGATCAACCGCTCGGCGCATGTGCCGCTGGCCAAGCTGATCGACGAGGGCGAGCTGCGCGAACAGCTGGACCACATCCGCTCACTGTCCCTCAGCCGCGGCGAAAGCACCTGGCTCCGCGGCAACACCTTCTATGGCAAGCGGCAGATGTTCCGCCCCGACTTCATGGAGTGGTTCGAAGGGCTGCGCCTGCCGCCCTACCACCTGGAGCGCAAGGGTGATCAGTACGAACTGACGTTCGAGGGCAAGTGGCACGAGGTGATGCTGTGGGAAATCCCGGCACTCGCGGTGCTGATGGAGCTGCGCAGCCGGGCAGTGATCAACAGCATGGGCCGGTTTGAACTGCAGGTGCTGTACGCCCGCGCCATGACCCGCGTCTGGGAAAAGATCGAACGCTTGCGCGAGGTGGAGGAGCTCACCATCGCCGATTTCGGCACCCGCCGCCGCCATTCCTTCCTCTGGCAGGACTGGTGCGTGCAGGCGATGATCGAGGGGCTGGGCGACAAATTCACCGGCACCTCCAACTGTCTTATCGCTATGCGCCGCGAGGTGGAGGCGATCGGCACCAACGCCCATGAGCTGCCGATGGTCTATTCGGCGCTGGCAGAGAGTGACGCGGAACTGGCGCAGGCCCCCTACGACGTGCTGTCCGACTGGCATGATGAGCACGAGGGCAACCTGCGCATCATCCTGCCCGACACCTATGGCACCCAGGGATTCCTCGACCGCGCGCCGGACTGGCTGGCCGGCTGGACCGGCATCCGCATCGACAGCGGCGATCCGGCCAAGGGCGCCGAGGTGGCGATCAACTGGTGGAAAGCCCGCGGCGAGGATCCGGCAGAGAAACGGGTGATCTTCTCCGATGGCCTGGACGTGCAGCAGATCCAGGACCTGCACGCGCAGTTCTCGGACCGCACCAAGGTTTCCTTCGGCTGGGGCACGCTCTTGACCAACGACTTCCGCAAGCTGGTGCCGGATGACGCGCTGGCGCCGTTCTCGCTGGTCTGCAAGGCGGTTGCGGCCAACGGGCGGCCCACCGTGAAGCTGTCCGACAACCCGGAAAAGGCGATGGGTCCGGCAGAGGAAATCGTCCGCTACAAGCGTGTTTTCGGTGTCGGAGAGCAGGAACGGCAGGCGGTAATCGTTTGATAACACTTCGCCGGTCTAGCGGCGTGTATTCCTTGAAGAGGTACAATTAGTGGCAGCCTCTCTGCCCCAATGTTTCGCGCGCGAAACATTGGGGTAATAGTGCTGACCTAATTTCTACCCTAACCGTGATGCGCCGCCACGGTCTTCAGTTGCGAGAAACCGTAGAGCGCCTCAAACCCTTTTTCCCGCCCGTGGCCGGATTTTCCGACCCCGCCAAACGGCAGCTCCACCCCGCCGCCGGCGCCGTAGTTGTTGAGGAACACCTGGCCCGCGCGCAGGCGTTTTGCCAGCCGCATCTGCCGCGCCCCGTCGCGGGTCCAGACGCTGGCGACCAGGCCATAGTCGGTGGCATTGGCAATCCGCAGTGCGTCCTCCTCGGTGTCAAAGGGGATCAGCACCTGCACCGGGCCAAAGATCTCTTCGCGCGCCAGCACGTGATCCTCCGGCACATCGGCAAACAGGGTGGGGCGCACATAGGCGCCGCTTTCCGGGGCGTGCTCCACTATTGCCCCTTGCGCCGCCACCGGCAGGTCCGCGCCTTGTTTCAGGTAGTCCTCGACAATCTGCTTCTGCCGGCTGGAAATCAGCGGCCCGACCCGCAGGTCCTCTGCCGCCGGCCCCACGGTCAGCGCGCCATAGACTGCAGCCATCCGTGCCTTCACGTCTTCATAAATCCTGCGCTGCACCAGGATGCGCGAGGAGGCGGAACAGGTCTGGCCCGCGTTCTGGATGCCGGCGTTCACCAAAAACGGCAGGGCGGCTTCCAGATCTGCGTCGTCGAACACCAGCTGCGGGGACTTGCCGCCCAGCTCCAGCGTCACCGGCACCACATTGGCGCCCGCCGCCTGCTGCACCAGCGCGCCGGTTCTGACCGACCCGGTAAAGGAGATGTGATGCACGCCGGGATGCCCCGCCAGCGCCGCCCCGGCCTCTGCCCCCAGACCCGGCACCACGTTCAGCGCACCGGCGGGCAGCCCGGCCTCCATGGCGATATGGGCGAACGCCAGCGCGGTCAGGCAGGCCTCCTCCGCGGGTTTCAGCACGCAGGCGTTGCCCATTGCCAGCGCCGCCCCTACGGACCGGCCAATGATCTGCATCGGGTAATTCCAGGGCACGATATGCCCCGTCACCCCATGCGGCTCGCGCAGGGTATAGACGGTGTAGCCATCGAGATAGGGGATGGTCTCCCCCATCACCTTGTCCGCCGCGCCGCCGTAGAACTCGCAATAGCGCGCCAGCGCCACTGCGTCGGCGCGCGCCTGGGTCAGCGGCTTGCCCACGTCCATTGCCTCAATGGCGGCCAGCAGCTCCACCCGCTCCAGCACGAACTGGCCGATGCGGGTCAGGATGCGACCCCGCTCCAATGCGGTCATGCGGCCCCAGTCGCCGTCCAGCGCCGCCTCCGCCTCCAGCACTGCGGCCTCGATATCCGCCGCGCCGCCTCGGGGGATCTGGCAGATTTCGCTGCCGTCCGACGGGTTCACCAGCGGCAGAGTGCCGCCGCTGGCTGCGGGCAGCCACTTGCCGCCAATTAGGCAAAGCGCGGGATCGAACCAGAGGGGATCAGACATGCTGGGGGCTCCTTTCGGGATCGGAGAGATCGGGCAGCACCGGGGCTGCGGCAATCAGCTGGCGGGTGTAGGGGTGCTGCGGGTTAATGAACACGGCTTCGGTTTCGCCTTGCTCGACGATTTCGCCCTGTTTCATCACCAGGCAGCGGTCGGTGATCGTGCGCACCACGCTCAGGTCGTGGCTGATGAACAGGTAGGTCAGCGAGTAGGCCGCGCACAGCTCTGCCAGCAGGTCGAGTATGCGGGCGCGGACGGAGACGTCGAGGGCTGAGACCGCCTCGTCAAAGATGATCAGCTCCGGCCGTGTAATCAGGGCGCGGGCAATGGCGATGCGCTGGCGCTGGCCGCCGGAGAACTGGTGGATGTACTTGCCGGCATCCTCTGGTTTCAGCCCGACGGCAGTCAGGGTCTCGGCAATCAGATCTCTGCGCGCCGCCCCTGCCGGTGGATCTGGCAGTGTGTGGAACGGTTCAGTGATCAGCCGGTCCACGCGGTGGCGCGGGTTGAAGCTGCCGTAGGGGTCCTGGAACACCACCTGAACCTTGCGCCGAATCGCAGGTTTCAGGTGAGTCGTCACGGATTCCCCGTCCAACCGGATTTCTCCGCCCTGCAGCGGTTCCAAGCCAAGAATTGCCTTTGTTAGGGTCGATTTTCCGCAGCCCGACTCACCCACCAGTCCCAGCCGCTCACCGCGGTTCAGTGTGAAGGAGACATCCTTCACGGCGCGGAAGCTGCTAGGTTTGGCAAACAGCGAGGGGCGCGGTGTCTTGTAGTCGCGCACGGCGTTCCTGACCTCCAGCAAAGGTGCCGTGGCAGGTGGTTCCGGCAACGCCACCTGATGGCTGGAGGCTTCAAACAGCATCCGCGTGTAGGGATGGCGCATGTGGCGCAACAGCCAGTCCGTGTGGCCGGTCTCCACCACCTCGCCCTGGCGCATGACGGCAATCCGGTCCGCCAGATCCGCCACCACCGCCAGGTCGTGGGTGATGATCAGCAGTCCCATGCCATAGTCCTGCACCAGGTCCTTCAGCAGCGCCAGAATTTGCGCCTGGGTGGTCACGTCCAGCGCGGTTGTCGGTTCATCTGCAATCAGCAGCTTCGGGCGCAGGGCGATGGCCATCGCTATCACCACCCGCTGACGCTGGCCGCCCGACAGCTCGTGCGGATAGCGCGACAGCGGAAAGCGGTCAGAGGGCAGCCCGACCCGCTCCAGTACCTCCTGCGCGCGTGCCTCAGCCTGCGCGCGCGGCATTGCCTTGTGGATCAGGATGGTTTCCATCACCTGCGCGCCGATGGTTTTCACCGGGTTCAGCGCGGTCATCGGCTCCTGAAACACCATCCCGGCGGACTGGCCGCGGATGGTGCAAATGTGCGCTTCGGACTGCTCCAGCAGCTGGGTGCCGTCCAGGGTGACATATCCCTTGGCCTGCGCCAGTTCGGGCAGCAGTTGCATGATGGCCAGCGCGGTCATCGACTTGCCGGAGCCGCTTTCGCCGGTGACGGCAACAATTTCGCCGGGATCGACGTGAAGGGACACGTCCTTCAGCACCTGGAAGGCGCCGATGCTGACCGACAGATTGGTGACATCCAGCAGGGTCATGCGCGCGCCACCCTCAGTTTCGGATCCAGATAGTCGCGTAGGCCGTCACCCAGCAGGTTCAGCCCCAGCACAGTCAGGATGATTGCCATGCCGGGCACCAGGGCCAGATGCGGGGCAAAGCTGACCATGGTCTGCGCATCGGCCAGCATCCGCCCCCAGCTGGGGGTGGGCGGCTGCGCGCCAAGGCCGACATAGCTGAGGCCCGCCTCCGCCAGGATGCCGAGCGAGAACTGGATGGTGCCCTGCACGATCAGGAGGTTCATCACATTGGGCAGGATATGCTCAGCCGAGATCCGCGCCGCACCCTTGCCCGCGACGCGGGCGGCCAGGATGAACTCGCGTTCCCACAGGGACAGCGCCGCGCCGCGGGTGATGCGGGCAAAGACGGGGATGTTGAAGATGCCGATGGCGATGATGGCGTTGACGGCTCCTGCGCCCAGAACGGCGGTGATCAGGATGGCGATCACCAGCGAGGGGAAGGCAAAGACCAGATCGTTGCCGCGCATGATCAATTCATCCAGCCACGACCCCTTGCGCGCCGCGGCGGCCAGACCCAGCGGCACGCCTGCGCCCATGCCGATGCCGACGGCCACCAAGGCAACGGCGATGGAGGTGCGCGCGCCGACCATGATCATCGACATGAGGTCGCGGCCGAAATGATCGGTGCCCAGCCAGTGCTGTGCATTGGGTGTCTGCAGTTTGGCCGGGATGTTCATCGCCGCGTGGTCAAATGGGGTCCAGATGAAAGACAGTGCCGCTAGTAGCAGCACCAGAGAGGACAGCACGGCGCCAAGGATCAGGTTGCGGGTCATGTCCGGCTCCTGAGGCGCGGGTCCACCAGCGCATAGGCAAGGTCGACCAGGAAATTCACCGTGATGACGGCAAAGACCAAAAGCATCACCACTGATTCCACCACGATCAAATCGCGCGAGGAAATCGCCTGGAACACCAGCCGCCCGAGGCCGGGCAGGTAGAACACCTGTTCGATGATGATGGCGCCCGCCAGCAGGAAGGAGAACTGCAGCCCGATGATGGTCAGCACCGGGATCAAGGCATTGCGTACCCCGTGCCGCCACAGCGCCTGACGGCGGCTGAGGCCCTTGGCGCGGGCGGTGCGCATGAAATCTTCACCCAGAATGTCCAAGAGGGCAGAGCGCATCACCCGCGTCAGGATCGCCGCCTGCGGCAGGGCCAGCGCGATGGCGGGCAGGGTGAGCGCATGGAGACCGGCCCACAGCCCCGTGTCCCAGCCCGGAAACCCGCCAGCACCGAACCAGCGCAGGTTGATGGCAAACACCAGCACCAGCATCATCGCAAACCAGAAGTTCGGCACCGCAACCCCCAGCTGGGTTGCCCCCATCACCGCCATGTCACCCGGCTTGCCGCGGCGGGCGGCGGCGTAAATGCCCGCGGGAAAGGCAATCAGGGTCGACAGCGTCAGCGCATAAAGCGCCAGCGGCAGCGACACCCAAAGCCGGTCGGCGATCATCCCTGCGACCGGCGTGCGGTAGGTATAGGAGGTGCCGAAATCACCACTCAGCATCCCAGCGGCCCAGCTGAGGTAGCGGGCCAGTTTGCCCTGATCCAGCCCCAGCTCTGTCCGCAGTGCGGCGACGGTATCGGGCTGTGCATTGACCCCCAGCATGAAGGAAGCCGGATCACCCGGTGCCACCTCCACCACAAGGAAAATCACCAGCGAGGCAATAGCCAGGCTGAGAAACAGCGACACTAGGCGTTTCAGGGCATAACGCAGCATGGCTGCCACGTTAGGAGCCGGCGGAGGACGGGTCTAGTCTGCGGCAGAACGAAACCGGAGAAGGCAGGCAAAAAGGCGCAACGTCAAAGGGTTGAGGTGTGCCCTTTGGCATCCGGCAGAAACCGGCTATCACTGGGCCATGCTGTGCCGCCCCTTGTTCATCGGATCCGAAATCTACCGCGGCTCCTCCTATGGCCGCACCCATCCCTTGCGGGTGCCGCGGGTCTCGACCGTGATGGACCTGTCGCGTGCGCTGGGCTGGCTGCCGGACGCGGTCTATGTAAACTCCCCCCGCGCCAAACCTGCGGCGCTGGCTGCGTGGCACACACCCGAATATATCGCTGCGCTGCAGGCCGCGGAGGCGGCGCAGGAGGTCAGTGCAAAAGTGCGCGCGCGGCATCATCTGGGCACGATTTCGAACCCTGTGTTCCCGGAAATCTTCCGCCGCCCGGCCACCGCCGCGGGCGGGTCGATCCTGGCAGGGGAGCTGCTGGCGGATGGTGGCATTGTCTACAATCCGGCAGGCGGTACGCACCATGGGATGCCGGACCGCGCCAACGGGTTTTGCTATCTGAACGATCCGGTGCTGGCGATGCTGTCCCTGCGCCATCACGGCGCCCGGCGGATCGCATATGTGGACATCGACGCCCATCACGCCGACGGGGTGGAGCATGGATTTGCCGGCGACGCCGATTTGCTGATGATCTCGGTGCATGAGGAAAACCTCTGGCCCAAGACCGGCACGCTGGCCGATGACGCGGGCGGATCAGCGCTGAACCTGCCGGTGCCGCGGGGCTTCAACGATGACGAGATGGCGCATATCCGCGACGCGCTGATCCTGCCCGCGGTTGAGGCGTTTGGCCCGGATGCCATCGTGCTGCAATGCGGGGCGGATGCCGTCACCGAAGACCCGCTGCCGCATCTGGATCTGTCGAACAACGCCCATTGGGCGGTGGTGCGGGCGCTGATGGGAATGGCGCCGCGCTATCTGGTGCTGGGCGGCGGCGGCTATAATCCGTGGTCTGTGGGGCGGCTTTGGACCGGCGTCTGGGCTGCGCTGAACGGGTATAAGGTGCCGGAGAGGCTGCCTGCGGCAGGTGAGGCGGTACTGCGCGGGCTGGAGTTCAACGGCAACCGCCTGGGCCGCAACCCGCCGGAGCATTGGTTCACGACGCTGCGTGACCAGCCGCGGGGCGGGGAAGTGCGGCAGGAAATCCGGGAGCGCGTGGCCTATCTGCGGAACAGGCGTTTCAAGGGTTAGCGCGGTATCAGCGGAATGCCAGGCGCAGACCGCACCTCATTAAGATGTGACCAGGAACTTCAGCACTGCAAAGCCGACGATGGCCGCATAGCCGATGGGGTAGATCCACTTCAGCGCGTAGTTGTCGAGCTTCCGGGCCAGGGTCTCGCGCCCGGCCAGTTTAAGCCGGCGCAGCACCACATTGAAGACAATGACCGCACCGGTGGCAAGGAACATCCATTGCAGGACGAAATCAAGAAAGGTCAGGTATCCCAGCTTGGGCAGGTCCGCCGAAATCGCCCAGTTGAACGCCACAAAGACCAGCAGGTTCGCCCCCGAGATTTCGATCCGCTTGCGGTACTCGTCGAGGAAAAAGACCGACCAGCTGACGGCGATCAGCACGAGCATGGGGAGAAATACCCGGATCAGGTAGTAAGTGATGTGCCTGCTGCCCTCGAACACCAGCGTGATCTGGTCGCTGTCGTTCCCTGAAATCCCTTCGGCATTGGATTTGACCAGGCGTGCATTGCCAAGGATCCATTCCTCCTCGCCCAGCAGCCCGCCCAGCCCGGAATAGTCGTTCAGAGGGTGGTAGCGCACAAATTCCGCAGGCAGAACTGAGGCAACCTCGAATTGAAACCGCTGGGTGTCGAACGGGTATTTTCTGAAATCGAAATACGGGGCCTGCAGCGTCAGCGACGACTTTTCGACATAAACCACATGGCCGTCAGAGCGGACCCCGGCCGCGGATTGGTGGATCCAGCGGTTGGATTGCTGGTTCTGGATCACGAACACCGGGATGACAGCGCCGGCGGACTTGGCGTATTCCGCCAGGGCGTCGGGTTGGAAAATGCGGTAATTCCGCCCGAACGCGCCGGGATCAAAAGCCAGGGCCGGGTCTGTCCATTCGGCCCGGATGACCGCAACTGCACCATAATTTTCGGCTTTCTGGTCGACGTTGACGATCTGGTCGATCTTGATGCCAATGCCCACTTCCAGCGGTGTTTCCGGTGTACCGGTCAGACCTTCCAGGCTGCCTGAAAGCTCCGCCTGTGCGCTGGCGGTGCAGGCAAGGCAGGCAACACAAACCGCGGCCAGAGCCATAAGGCGGATGAGGGGCTGGAAGATACCGGAAACAATCATACTCAAGCTGCAATTCACAAGGGAAACCGCGAAGCCCGGCCAGCGAGGGCTTCGCGGCGGTACTGTTACTCCGCCCAGCTGAGTGCGCTGAGGTCGATGGCGGCAGTGGGCGCGTTTTCCCACAACCCCTGCAGCCCGGCCTTGGCCACACCCAGCTTGGCCAGCTGGAACAGGTAGCCGTTCACATAATCCGCCGCGATCATCTCCTGCGCCTCTTGCAGGATGGCGGTGCGGGCCTCCGGGTCGGTGGTGGTATTCAGCGTCGTCATCAGCTCCTGAAACGGCTTGCTGTCATACTGGAAGTAATAGTCTGGCCGGGCATAGATGCCGATGTCCATCGGCTCGGTATGGCTGATGATCGTGAGGCCGAAACTTTTGCCGCGGAACACGCTTTCCAGCCATTGCGCCCATTCCACGTTGATGATCTCGGCCTTGATCCCGACTGCCGCCAGCTGTGCGGCAACAATCTCGCCTCCGCGACGGGCATAGGATGGCGGCGGCAGGTGCAGGGTGGTCTCGAACCCGTCCGGGAAACCCGCCTCGGCCAGCAGCGCCTTGGCCTGTTCCGGGTCATAAGAGGAGCCCCCGGTCAGATCCTTGTACGCTGGGTTGTGCGGCGCGAAATGGGTGCCGATCGGGGTGCCGTAGCCGAACATGGCACCGTCGATGATCGCCTGCCGGTCGATCGCATGGGCCATGGCCTGCCGCACCCGGATGTCATCAAACGGCGGCTGCTTATTGTTGGTGGACAGGATCGTTTCGCCCTCGGTGGAGCCGACCAGCACCTGAAACCGCGGATCGGCGTCAAACTGGGGCAGGTTCTCCGGCGCCGGGAAATTGTCGAAGGCGTCGATATCCTCTGCCATCATCGCAGCGAACGCCGCGGTCGGGTCGGAGATGAACTTGAAGGTGGCAGAGGCCAGCGCTGGCTGTTCGCCCCAGTAGTCCGGGTTGCGCGCCAGCGTGATACGGTCGCCCTGCACCCATTCCTGGAAGGTATAGGCGCCGGTGCCGATGGGATTGGTCTTGATGTCTCCGATGCTTTCCGGTGCGACGATCACTGCATCGCCCCAGGCGAGGTTGAACAGCAGGCTGCCGTTTGGCGCCTCCAGCGTAATCTGCACCGTCTGCGGGTCTACCGCTTCCACCGCTGTGATCCCATCAAACAGCGCCTTCTGGGCATTGGTGCTGTCCTCCGCCCGGGCGCGGTCGAGAGAGAATTTCACGTCCGCCGCATCCATCGCGCTGCCGTCGTGAAAGGTCACGCCCTCGCGCAATTTGAATGTATAGACAATGCCGTCCCCGGAAATTTCCCAGCTCTCCGCCAGCCCGGGCACCACGGAGCCATCGCCCATGAAGCGCGTCAGCCCCTCAAAGATGTTGCTGTAGACCACCGAGTCGATGGCCTGCGCCGCGGCGCTGGTCGGGTCCAGATGCGGCGGTTCCAGCTGCAGGCCGATGGTGACGCTGTCCTTGGCCCAGGCGCCGCCCGCCACCAGCGCCAGCGCGGAACTGGCGGCAAAAACAAAGGATCTGAAACCCATCTGAAATCTCCCTGTGTGCAATCTGCGGGCCTGAAAACGGCGCCTATTGGAAACGAGTTTCCCTGTTTCCCGTGCGTAATCAAGGCCGGGCGGCATTTCGCGCACTGGAAGCACGCGGCGTTAATTGGTAATCCGTGTCCACTTACGAACCGCGGACAGGACAGCCATGAGCGCGACAGCCAAGAAACAGGCGCCCAACGCCGAAGACATCCGTGCCCGCAAGGGCGGCACCCCATTGGTGAGCCTGACGGCCTATACCACGCCGATGGCGCGGCTGATGGACAAGCATTGCGACTTCGTGCTGGTCGGCGACAGCGTCGGCATGGTGCTGCACGGGCTGACCTCCACGCTGGGCGTGACGATGGAAATGATGATCCTGCACGGCCAGGCGGTTGCGCGCGGTCTGAGCCAGGCGATGCTGGTCATCGATATGCCCTTCGGCTCCTACGAGGAAGGCCCGCAGCAGGCGTTCCGCAACGCCGCGCGGCTGATGGCGGAAACCGGCTGCGCCGCGGTCAAGCTGGAAGGCGGCGTCGAGATGGCCGAAACCATCCGCTTTTTGGTCAAGCGCGGCATCCCGGTGATGGCCCACATCGGCCTGACGCCGCAGTCGATCAACACCCTGGGCGGCTACAAGGTGCAGGGCCGCGATGCGCAAGGCGACGCCGTGCTGGCCGATGCCCGCGCGGTGGCAGATGCCGGAGCGTTTTCCGTGGTGCTGGAGAAGGTGCCGCAGAAACTGGCCGACAAGATTACCGCAGAGGTCGCAATTCCCACCATCGGCATCGGTGCCAGCGCCGGCTGTGACGGGCAGATCCTGGTGGTTGATGACATGCTGGGCTTCTTCACCGCCTTCAAACCGAAATTTGTCAAACGCTACACTGACCTTGGCCCGCTGGCAGAGGCCGGGATTGCCGAATACGCCGCCGAAGTGCGCGCCCGCAGCTTCCCCGCGGCAGAGCACGTCTTTGCCGATCAAGCGCCCTCCAAAGGATGAGTGCCGGCATGACCGCCCCGATCCTCCGCCGCCTGCCAGACCTGCGCGCCAAGACAGGTGAATGGCGCCGCAACGGTGAAACCATCGGTCTGGTGCCGACCATGGGCGCGCTGCACGCCGGCCATCTGTCGCTGGTGGAGGCCGCCAAACAGGCTTGCGACCGCGTGATCGTGACCATCTTCGTGAATCCCAAGCAGTTCAACAACCCGGAGGATCTGGCGAACTATCCGCGCACCGAGAACGAGGACGCGGAAAAGCTTGCCCCCTACGGTGTTGACCTGATCTATGTGCCGGACCCGGACCAGATCTACCCCGACGGCTATGCCACCAATGTTTCTGTTGGCGGCAGCATCACCGCGGTGATGGAAGGCCCCTTCCGCCCCGGACATTTCGATGGCGTGGCAACGGTGGTTGCCAAGCTGTTCCTGCAGACCAGCGCGGACAAGGCGTTCTTTGGCCAGAAGGACTATCAGCAGCTGATGGTGGTGACCCGCATGGCCCGTGATCTGGACATCCCGATTGAGGTCATTGGCTGCGAAACTGTGCGCGAGCCGTCGGGCCTCGCCATGTCCTCGCGCAATCTGCGCCTGTCGGAGGAGGCTTTGGCCAAGGCTGCGGCGTTGAATGCGGCCATGCGCGAAGCCGCCGCCAAGGCATCGGAGGGCGACTCCTGGGCGCCGCTGGAGGCCGCCGCGCGGCAGGCACTGGCTGAGGCAGGGTTTGGTGATGTGGAATATTTCGACCTGCGCTGCGCCGAAACGCTGGAGGCGCTGGACACTCCAACCCGTCCGGCACGCCTGCTGGCCGCGGCCTGGATGGATGGCATCCGCCTGATCGACAATATCGCAGTATCCAAACTAAAATTTTAGTAGGGGCTGGTAGCGGTAGCACCTTTGCGTTTATTGTCCCCGGTCAGAGGAGACTGGAGGGCAGCCGATGACCTATATTCTGGCAATTGATCAGGGCACCACGTCGACCCGGGCAATCCTGTTTGATGCAGGCATGCAGGTCGCGGGCACCGCGCAGCAGGAGTTCACACAGCATTACCCGCAAGCGGGCTGGGTGGAGCATGACCCGGAGGAGATCTGGGAAACCACCGTCGCGGTCTGCCGCAAGGTGATGGCGGATCTGGATGTCTCCGCCGCGGATATCGCGGGCATCGGCATCACCAACCAGCGCGAAACCACCGTGGTCTGGGACAAGGCCAGCGGCAAGGCGATCCACAACGCCATCGTCTGGCAGGACCGCCGCACCGCCGCCATCTGCGAGCAGCTGCGCGCGGCGGGCCACGCGGAAATGGTGGCGGACCGCACCGGGCTGCTGCTTGATCCCTATTTCTCCGGCACCAAGGTGAAATGGATCCTCGACACCGTTCCCGGCGCGCGCGACCGCGCCGCGGCAGGCGATCTGCTGTTTGGCACCGTGGACAGTTTCCTGATCTGGCGCCTGACCGGCGGTGCGTCGCATGTGACGGACGCCACCAATGCCGCGCGCACGTTGATGTATGACATCCGCAAGGGCCGCTGGAGCCGCACCATCAGCGACCTTCTGGACGTGCCGCAGCAGATGCTGCCGGAGGTGAAGGACAGCGCCGCTGATTTCGGCACCACAGATCCGGAGATCCTTGGCGGCCCGGTTCCAATCCTGGGCGTGGCGGGCGACCAGCAGGCGGCCACCATCGGCCAGGCCTGTTTCCAGCCGGGGATGATGAAATCCACCTACGGGACGGGGTGCTTTGCGCTCTTGAACACCGGGGATGAGCCGGTTGTGTCCAAGAACCGGATGCTGACCACCATCGCCTATCAGCTGGACGGCAAGCCGACCTATGCGCTGGAAGGCTCGATCTTCATTGCCGGTGCCGCAGTACAATGGCTGCGCGACGGGCTGGGGATCATCGAGCAGGCTTCGGAATCGGGCGAGCTGGCCCTGCGCGCCGACCCGGGCCAGGACGTGATCCTGGTGCCCGCCTTCACCGGACTTGGCGCGCCTTACTGGGAGCCGGAATGCCGCGGCGGCATGTTCGGCCTCACCCGCAATTCCGGCCCGGCGGAGTTCGCCCGCGCCGCGCTGCAAAGCGTCGCCTACCAGACCCGCGATCTCTATGAGGCGATGCGCGCTGATTGGGAGGACGACAGCCACCACACCGTGACCCTGCGCGTCGATGGCGGCATGAGCGCCAGCGACTGGACCATGCAGAGCCTGTCGGACATCCTGGGCGCTGCCGTCGACCGTCCGGTGATGCAGGAAACCACGGCACTGGGCGCTGCTTGGCTGGCCGGGATGCGCGCTGGGATCTATCCGGACCAGACCGGGTTTGCGGATACCTGGAAGCTCGACCGCCAGTTTTCACCCTTGATGCAGCCTGCGGCGCGGCAGGCGGCCTACGCTCGCTGGCAGCGCGCGGTGCAGGCCGTGATCGGCGTCTGAATGCAGCGTGACGGGGCAGGGCGGGGGCTCCCGCCTGCTCTGCCGCATTCAATGAATGCGCCTCACAGTTGGGCGTGGCGCCGCGCTTTGCGCGGCGATTTTCTTTGCTGAGAAGCGCATGGAAGGGCAGGTCTGTCCTTCCATGCGCCGTTTCGGGTGTGTTCGGGCCCATGTGTGCCTCAAGGGTAAACCGTGCCTCCGGCACGGCGGCTGCGCCGCCCTTGACCCGCACATGGGCTGGGAGGGCTTCAGCTCACGCGGGTGCCTGCCAGGATGGTTGGGGCGCGTGCATTCAAGTCTTCGATCGAGAAACCCGCAATGGATTTGTACTTGGCGGCATGAGCGGCCAGCTCCGCCTGCGGGATCACCTCACTGATGTCTCCGAAGTCTCCGCCGCAGAGGTCCTCAACCCGCTGCAGCACCCCGTCCGGCCCGCCGCCCGCGCGGTTGGCGAGGCCCACCGCTGTTGTCACTGGGCGCACCTCTGCCTCATAGGCCTCGAGCGCCGCGGCAATCACCCCGTGCTCCAGCAGTTTCGCGCCAATCACCCGCGCGTCGACGATGGCCTGGCTGGCGCCGTTTGACCCTACCGGGTAGGTCGGATGCGCGGCGTCGCCCATCAGGGTGGTGTTGCCTTGGGTCCAGCCCGCCAGCGGGTCGCGGTCCACCATCGGATATTCATAGACCACTTCTGCGCCGCGGATCAGGGCAGGCACGTCGATCCAATCGAACTGCCAGTCCGCAAAATCCGGCAGGAATTCAGAGATGTCGGCAGGCCGGTTCCAGTCCTCCCGCCGCCAGGGCGCGGAGGGACCAAAGCTCTTCTCCGCAATCCAATTCATCGTCACGCGGCCGTCTGCATCCGGCTGGGAGATGGGATAGGCCACCAGCCGCAGATGGTCATGGCCGATCATCGCCATGGCCGCGCCGCCCTTGAAGGCGGGAGCTTGGGTGGTGGCCCGCCACAAGATGCGGCCATTCCAGATGGGGGCGCCCTCATCCGGCACCATCTGCGCGCGCAGAGCAGAGTGGATACCGTCCGCGGCCACAACCATTGATCCTTCGAACCGCCGCCCGTCCGCCAGCAGCAGCACCACGCCGCCGTCCGTGTTTTCAAACCCCGCCGCCCGCGCGCCGGTCTCAATACAGTCCGTACCGGCACGTTCTGCCAGAACGCGGTGGAGCATCATCTGCAACGCGCCCCGGTGCACCGAATACTGCGGCCAGGCATAGCCCGCGCCGGTGCCGCGCGGCTCCTCCCAGATCGTTTTTCCCAGCTTGCTGTAAAACCCCAGCTGCCGGGTCCTGACACCGATCGCGTCCAGCTCTGCCTCCAGCCCCAGATCGAACAGCTCCCGCACGGCGTTGGGCTGCAGGTTGATGCCAACGCCCATCGGCTTCAGCTCTCGCGCCGCCTCGAAGATTCGGAACGGCACCCCGATCTGATGCAGCGTCAGCCCCAGGGTGAGCCCGGCAATACCGCCGCCGGCGATGAGGATGGTCATGGTAAGTGTGCTCCCTAATTTTGTGCGCAGAGAACCACGGCATACGGGGCGGGGCAAGCAGTCAGGAAGGGAAAGCGGTCAGCGCCGTCCGCCGATGATCAGGTCGGGTCCAAAGATCACGTCGGCGTAGTTGTGCAGGTAGATCTTCAGCCACGGGGTGAAGCGCTCCGGGTGGCGGCTCACCTCTGCCAAGAGGTCGTGATAGTCGACCCAGCGGGTTTCCATCACTTCATCGGGGTTGGCGGCAATCCGCAGCGGCCGGTGGGCATGGGCCAGGAACACATCCACCGCCTCGTGTTCAACCAGCCCGTTGCCGACATCGGCGCGGTATTCCAGGTGGTGGCGGAATTCGGGGTAGAGGCCAGTGAGCCCCAACTCCTCATCCATCCGCCGCACCGCGCAGGCCGAGGGCTGTTCGTCCCACATAGGATGGGTGCAGCAGGTGTTCGCCCAGAGGCCGGGAGTGTGGTATTTCCCCATCGCGCGGCGCTGCATCAGGATTTCCACACCCTTCACAACAAAGACGGAGACCGCCTTGTGCTTCAGCCCGCGCTCATGCGCGGCCAGCTTGTCGACCGGGGTCAATTCACCGTTCACCCAGGCGGGGATCATGTGGCTCATGCTGTGTCCGTGACGGTATTTTGTTCTGCGGTCTGCCGCATTTCGACAGCTTTGAAAACTACCGCTAACGTCTGCGGGCACGGAAAGCAATTACGCGAAAAGCCGCGGCCAAAATGCCGCGGCTTCACAGCCGTCAATGACGGTTTCGAGCGCTTATTCGGTGGCAGCTTCTGCGCCTTCATCAGCAGCGGCTTCCGCTGCCGGTGCTTCTTCGGCCGGGGCCGGGCTGTGGCTGGCCAGGAAGGCATAGATGTCCTCGCCGCCCTTCTTCAGGCGGAACGACATTTTCGACTTGGCCTTGGCATTGCCGGTTTCAGCTTGCAGGAATTTCTTGGGGTCTGCGGCGAAGGCGATGAATTTCTCTTCGTCCCACACCAGCCCTGCTTCACCTGCCGCGACCAGGTCATCGCCGTAATTGAATCCCTCGACGGTGCCTGCCTGACGGCCGGCCAGGCCCCACAGGTTCGGGCCGGTCTTACCGCCCTTGACGATTACATCGCCTGCGTCGGACACCACCATGTGGCACGACTTGCACTTGTTGAACCCCTTCTCGCCTTTAGCCGGATCGCCTTCGGCAAAGGCAGGGGCTGCGAGGAGGCCGAAAATGGCGGCGGTCATAAGAGGTTTCATATTGCTTGCTCCAGTTCTGAGTTGGCAGATGTGACTCATGATTTATTACCCGGCGGTGTCAACCGGCAGTTTGACGCGCATCAAAGTCTTGGCAGGAAGCTGCGTTAATTCACGGATCAGCCCAGCAGGGCAGCAGATCACCTGGTTCGGGCCGGGCGTGATAGACCGCCCGGGCGATGGCACGGCTGAGGCACAGCGCGGCCGCATGGCAGATTGGCCCCAGTTCCGACTCTGGTGCTTCCAGCGCCCGAGCGCCGGCGCTGGCGGCAAAGACCAGATCGCCGTCGCCGGGGGAATGGGCAGGCACGATGGCGCGGCCGATGCCGTCATGAGCCGCGGTGGCCAGCCGCTGGCATTGCGCTTTGGAGAGTGCCGCGTCGGTGGCAACGATGGCGATGGTGGTATTGGCGCGTTCAGGTGGCAGCGGTGCGCCGCCCAGTTTCTGGATCGCTTCGATCTTGCGGCTCTGCTGGCTGCGGCCCAGTCCGCCAGCGGTATCAGGCCCGATCCCGCCGAATTCATCGCCGATTTCAAACGGGGCGGCCCAGAAATGCCGCTCCCCCGGAGTGGTCACAGCTCCCAGCGGATTGACAGCCACAAGCGCACCAACGGTGACGCCGCTGTCCAGAACCAGCGATGCAGAGCCCAACCCGCCCTTCAACATCGCCGTCAGCGCACCAGTGCCGGCGCCTGCGGTGCCAAGTTCGAATTCTTCCGCCGCCGCCTCAAAAGCCGCCCGGCCCAGGGCGCGGTAAGGATTCTGCTGCCACGCCTTGTCCCCGCCATTCAGCAGGTCAAACAGGATGGCCCCCGGCACCAGCGGCACCCGCACCGGGCCGACCGGAAAGCCCCTGTCCGCGTCATGCAGCGCGTCCATCACACCGGAGCAGGCATCCAGCCCGAAGGCAGAGCCGCCCGACAGCACCAGCGCATCGATCATGGCGACCGATTTGTCGGGTGCCAGCAGATCGGTCTCCCGCGTGCCCGGCGCACCGCCCATCACATGCACCGAAGCGGTGAAGGGCTGGTCTGCTGTCAGCACCGTGGTGCCGGATTTCAGCGCTGCATCCTGGGCGTTGCCAACCAGCAGGCCGGGCACATCGGTGATCAGGTTTCTGGGGCCGGGGAGCATGATGGCTGTCCTTTCCGATTGGAAGCGCGCTGGTGCGCGCGGCCTCCGGCGGGAGTATTTGGTGAAAGATGAGAGGCCGGGTCAGATCCGAGGCTTGGGGGCGGCGGTTGCTGCATCACCGGTGTTAGGTTCGCCTTTCGGCTCTATCAGCAGCACCTTGCATTCCCGTTCGGCGCGGGGGCGGTGGCTGACGCCCTTGGGCACGACGAACAATTCGCCCGCCCGCACGGTTTGCGGCGGCTCGCCCTCGATATCCATCACCATCTCTCCTTCCAGCACCAGAAAGAAATCGTCGGTGTCCGGGTGATGATGAAACGGAAACTCGCCCTGAAACTTCACCACCATCACGTCGTTTCCATTGAAGTCCGCCACCACATGCGGGTCCCAGTGGCTGGAGAACATCGCCAGCTTTTCTGCCAGGTTCACGGTCTTCATATGCAGCGCCCTCCATCCACTTCCATAGCGACTCCAGTCACCATGCTTGCCTCGTCCGAGCACAGGAAGCAGGCGGCGTTGCCCATGTCCTCCGGCGTCGAAAACCGGCCGATCGGGATGGTGGAGAGGAACTTGGCGCGCATTTCCGGCGTGTCCTCGCCCATGAAGGATTTGAGCAGCGGGGTTTCCCCTGCCACCGGGTTGATTGCATTCACACGCACCCCGTGCGGCGCCAGCTCCACCGCCATGGTCTTGGTGGCCGTGATCATCCAGCCCTTGGAGGCGTTGTACCAGTTGAGATTGGGGCGCGGCGACACGCCGGCGGTGGAGGCGACGTTCAGGATCGCACCGCGCCGGTTGGCTTTCATATGCGGCACCAGCGCGCGGGCGGTCAGGTAGACCGACTTCACGTTGACGCCCAGCACCCGGTCGAAATCCGCCTCGCTGATCTCCTCAAGGGGGCTGGGCAGATGGGTGACGCCTGCGTTGTTCACCAGGATATCTAGCTGCCCGAAGGCCGCCAGCGCCGCCTCTGCCAATGCGTTGACCGATGAGCCATCCGCGACATTTACCGTCTGCGCAACCGCGTTGCTGCCCAGCTCCGCTGCCATCGCCTCTGCTGCGGCGGTGTTGATGTCGGCGATCATCACCCGGGCGCCTTCCGCCAGGAACTTGCGCACGATGCCCGCGCCAAAGCCTGAGGCACCGCCGGTCACGATGGCGGTTTTTCCGTCCAGCCGCATGATTTTCCTCCCGCATTGATTGGCGCCAGCATGGGGTGGAGAGAAGCGCTGTGCAATCCCTGGAGGCAGGACGGGTCAATCCGGGTCGATCTTACCGCGCGTCGCTTTCAATTCGCCGCGCTGTTTCTTGGCGTCCAGCCGCCGCCGGACCGAGCCGCGGGTGGGTTTGGTGGCGATCCGCCGTTTCGGTGCCACCAGCGCCTTGCGCACCAGCTCCGCCAGCCGCTCGCGCACGATCTCGCGGTTTCTTTGCTGGGACCGCGTCTCGTCACATTGCAGGATGATGGCGCCGTCCTTGGTCCAGCGGCGGCCTGCCAGCCGTTTCAGCCGCGATTTGACTGCAGGTGCGAGCGCGGGCGAACGCTCCGCCTCGAACCTCAGTTCGACTGCGGTCGCCACCTTGTTCACATTCTGCCCGCCGGGACCCGAGGCGCGGATGAAGCTCTCGGTCATTTCCCAGTCCTGCAGGGTAATCTGGTCGTCGATGCGGATCATGGATGCGGCGTTTTGCGGAAGGGGATCTTAAAATCGAAAGGGCTGTTCCACACGCGGGGAACAGCCCTTCGAGATGATAGGAGGTGCACCGGTTAGGTCAGCACCAATTCAGGTCTCTATACGTACCAAGGGCTGCCTCGGCCGCACTCCTTCTGAACTGTTCCGGCACTGCTCTCCATAGCTTCTCTAGACAATGGGCACCTCCTTTCTGATGTTTCGTGTAAGTCCAGCCTGCCACAGATTCGGCAGATGTCAAAACAAAATCATGTGGTCTTTGCGGAGAGCTTACGCACGATGATGCGGAAGGGCACAAGCGCGAGCAATGCCAGCGACAATTTCACCAGCCAGTCTGCAAAGGCCAGCGAGACCCAATAGGGCACCACCGGCCCCTGTCCGATCAGGGGCAGCATGTCGCCCGCCCAGGACACGTCATTGGCCGGTTCGATCCAAGCGAGCGAGACGGAAAAGGCGACGGTGAAGAAGATCGCGGTATCCACGGTAGAGCCGATAAGGGTGGAGGCCAGCGGCGCCCGCCACCATTTCCCTTCGCGCAGGGCGGAGAAGATGGCGACGTCCAGCATCTGCGCCGTCAGGAACGCGAGGCCGGAGCCAAGCGCGATGCGCAGGGTCACCGCCGGGTAAGTGAAGCCATCGCCCTGCAGCATGATCTGCGTGCCGATCAGCGAGCAGATCACCCCGGTGATAAAGCCCGCCACCACGACCTTGCGCGCGGCGGCGGCGCCATAGACGCGGTTCATCACATCGGTGACCAGAAAGGCCACCGGATAGGTGAAGGCGCCCCAGGTCAGCCAGTTGCCGAAAAGGAATTGCACCAGGACATTGGAGGCCACCACCACGGCGGCCATGGCAAGAATGCCGGGAATATGCGAGCGGGTCATGCGCGGGATCCGTTAGTTTCGGGGCTGCGAAGAAGGTTGCGCAGCGGCAAAAGACCGGCCCCTTTAAACTGCTTGGGCCTGGTCCGCAAGGTTTCCGCTTGCAGGAAAAGGGGAACCTCCCGCCCGCGTCGGGTGCCTTCTGCGAAGACCCCCTTGCGGTTGGGCCAGGCGCCGCTGGCGCGGCGCAGGGGCTGTTTCAGCGCGGCAGGGCGTATTCCACCAGCTCGGTGCGCTGCACCGGCAGAAAATTGTCGTCGGATACCATTGTGGCGAACATCCTGCCGGCCGCGTCGGCCCAGACCGAAAGGCCTTCGAGATTGTCATGGGTGCCGGGGCCGGTCTGCAGCAGCATGGTTTCATTCTCCGGGCCGGCGGCGGTGATATCCCAGCGCCGCAACCGGCTGCGGAAGCCAAGCAGGGTCAGGTCGCGCTCCAGCAGGTAGAACCGCCCGTCAGGTCCGAAATCCGCATCCACGGGCAGGAAGCCGCCGCGCGGCGGCAGGCTGAAGGGCCGGCTCCAGCGGCTGCTGTTCCAGCGCCAGACCGGGATCTGGCCGTGTTTGTCAAAGGCGCGCTCCGGCAGGGTATAAAGGTGGCCGCGGGCATTGATCGCCAGCGTCTCCAGCGACTTGTTAAGCGGCAGTTTGCGGAACGCCTTGGGCCGCGGCAGCACCTTGGCCCGACCGTCAGGGCGGCGGTAGCGGGCGACCCGCGCGGCCCCCTCAAAGGAGATGTAGCGGCTGCCGTCCGGCGCGATGGCAAGGCCTTCGCTGTCGCCGGCAAAGCCAGTCAGCATCTTGCCGGTTGAAGCGCGCAGCCCGTGTGCCGAATGCGCCGTCACGCCGGAAATCAGCCCGTCCTTGCGCTGAAGAGAGGTGGTCACCAAGGTGGCCCGGTCGCTGAGCACCGTCATTTCCCGTCCGCCGGCGCTGATCTTCAGCGCCGAGAAGCCGCCAAACCAGGGTTGTTTCAGCTTCCATGTATAGCTGCCCAAAAACTGCGCCTTGCTGATTGCCGGCGCTGGACGGCTGGCAGCAAAAGCCGCCGCCGCCAGGCCGGCTGCAGCGGCAAAGGCCAGGGTCAGTTTGATTGCAGAACGGCGGCGCATTGCTGGGGCAGGTCCGAAAGGGTGTAATCCCGTCTCGGTTTAGGCTTTGGCGCGTTCGGGTCAACCGGTTTCGGCGGCGGCGGGTTCAGAATGTCATTGACCCAGCGCTGTGCATCGGCGCAGCCGTCGCCCTTGGGTGGGGCCGCCTGGTCGACACAGCCGCGGGCGCCGCGCGGGCAATTCAGCCGCACATGGAAGTGGTAGTGATGCCCCCACCAGGGCCGGATCTTGCGCAGCCAGCGGCGGTCGCCCTTCTCGTCGTTGCACATCTGCACCTTGGCGCCGGGAAAGACAAAGATCCGCGCCACCCGCCTGTCCTGGGCAGCGGCCTTCAGGATCTCGTGATGCGCCCGCGTCCAGCTGGCGTTCACATAGGCGCCCTTGGCCCGGCGCATGGAGATCGAGGAGATGTTTTCCCGCGCGCTGCGGCTGAGGTTCAGCCTGTCCGGCGGCCGCATCCAGATGTCGATGTCCAGCCCGATCTGATGGCTGCGGTGGCCCGACAGCATCGGCCCGCCGCGCGGCTGGCTGATGTCACCGATGTAAAGCCCCTTCCAGCCGCGCTGTTTCGCGGCCACTCGGCTCAGGTCCTTGACGAAGTCGATCGCTGCGGGGTGGCCCCAGTTGCGGTTGCGGCTCAGCCGCATCGCCTGCCAGGTGGGGCCGGTCTCGGGCAGCTGCTCAGCACCGGCGACGCAGCCCTTGGCGTAGGAGCCGAACGGCGCGGGTTTTTGCTGCGAGGCGCTCGGCTTGGCCCCAAACAGCGCCTTGGCGGGAGTCTGCGCGCTGGCTGGAACAGACAGCCCCGCCACTGCCAGGCAAATGGCTAGTAACAGTCTCAATTCTGATCTCCTTCTCCTTGAACCCAAAGTAACAGTACCAATCCGATCAGAAACAGGCCGATGACTGGGGTGATCCCCAGCCGGGCACTGCCGGTGACAGTTGTTGCAACGCCGATCATCATCGGCGCCAGAAAGGCGGTGGCGCGCCCCGACAGGCCATAAAGGCCAAAGCTCTCAGTCGCCTTGGCCGGGTCGGTGTGGCGCACCATCAGGCTGCGGCTGGCGGATTGCAGGATGCCGCCAAAGCCGCCGATCAGCACGCCGCAGCCAAAGAACACGGCGTCCGGCAGTTTCGACCCTTCAGGAAGAGAAATGCCGAAAATCTGGTCGCGCGACATGCTCACAATGGTCAGGCAGACTAGGCTCAGCACCAGAATAGAGAGGATGATCACCGGCTTTGGCCCGAATTTCCGGTCTGCCTTGCCGCCGATCCAGCAGAATAGGGTGGCTGCCAGCGCCGCCACGATGCCAAAGACGCCAATGAGAGTGATCTGCCAGCCCAGCACCAGCTTGGCGTAGACCCCGCCAAAGCCATAGAGCCCGTTGAGCGCATCGCGGTATAGCATCGAGGAGCCAAGATAGCTGGCGAGGCTGACCCGGTTGCGCAGGTTCTTCACTGATTGCACCACCAGCGCCACCGCCTGTCCCACCGTGCCGCGCTGGCCGGTGGCGCGGCCTTCGCGCACCCACAGGAAATAGGGGATCATGAAAACGGCGAACCACAGTGCGGTGAAGGGCCCGACAGCGCGGGTGCCCTCGCGCGCTTCGGCGTCCAGGCCGAACAGGGGGCTGAGGCCGATCAGGGTCCTGCCGCTGGCCTGCTCGACAAACAGCAGGAGCATGATGAACAGCGAAATCACCCCGCCGAGGTAGCCAAAAGCAAAGCCGGAGCCGGAGACGTTGCCCACATCCTCCTTGCCGGCCAGCGAGGGCAGCTGCGCATTGACAAAGATCAGCGCAAACTCCGCCCCGATAAAGCCGAAACCGAAACTGACCAGCATCCACCACAGGTTGCTGCCCGCCGGGTCCATGAACCACAACCCGCCGGCGCCCAGAATATACATCAGCGAAAACATCATGATCCAGGGCCGCCGCCGCCCGGAGATATCGGCCAGCGCTCCCATGAACGGCGCGCCGAAGCCGATGATCAGGCCGGTCACGGTCAGGCATAGCGACCAGATAGTCTGCGCCTGCGCCTTGGCGGCCTCATCGTCCAGGCCCTGGCCCATGAAATACTCCGCCGCGACAGCGGCAAAAAACGGGCTAAAAACAAAGGTGACCAGCAGGGTGTGATAGGGCTGGCTGGCCCAGTCAAAGAACCACCACCCCCAGATGCGCTTGCGCATGGATACCTGCTGCATGCCCGCCCTCTTGTTATCCGGGCGCAGGAATTACGGGTCTGCACCCTCTTGCCTTCAGGTATGGCAGGCGGGCAGGGGCCTAGGCAAGCCCGTCCTGCATCGGCGGCCAGGGCCGGCCGCCATCCGCCGCGCACCAGTCCTTGATCCAGCCGGGCAGTTCCGGCGAGGCTTCTGCGTCCTGCCCCAGCGCTGCCAGCACTTTTTCAGGCGGCACGATGCCGTTGCGGTCCGTCACTGCGGTGCGCAGCATCACATGGCTGGCGCAATCGCCGTTCTTCTTCCACATCGACTGCTCGACGTAGATGAACTTGCCGTCCCAGCCCGCGGTGCGGCTGCGCATCTCGAACTTTTCAAATCCCCGGATGCGGCGGCGGTAGCGCACGGACGAGCCCGCCACCGTCAGCCCCCAGCGCTGCTGGCGCAGCGCCTTGATCAGCCCCACCCGCTGCGCCAGCATGGTGCGCCCCAGATCATACAGCGTCATGGTGCGGCCGTTGTTCAGCTCCATCCACATGTCCAGGTCCCAGGGCCAGCAAATATGGCTGGAGACATGCATGCCGGTGATCGGCAGCGGCTCCATCCGGCTGGCCAGAACGGTATCCTTGATCAGGCGGAATATCGGGTACATCGGCGCACGCTCCTTGATGGCATGTGCCCGTGATGCCACCCGTTTACAGCACGTCAACCGCAACCTCGCGGAAGCCTTGCGCATTTCGCCGCGTCTGCTTACCTGTGAGGCTGTTCGAAAGAGGGAAATACCGATGGTCTCGCTGTTCCAAATCCTGATGCTGATCCTGGACGTGGTCTGGTTCTTCATCATTGCCCATGTGATCATGAGCTGGCTGATCAACTTCCAGGTCCTGAACCTGCACCAGCAGCTGGTGGGGCAGATCTGGTACGGCCTGAACCGGATACTGGAGCCGCTCTATGCGCCGGTGCGCCGCATCCTGCCCAACATGGGCGGCATTGATCTGGCGCCGCTGGCGGTGCTGATCGGCGTCTATGCGCTGCGCATCATCCTGGTGAACAACGTCTCGGCGTTCTACTGATCTGAAAATCTCCGGCCCGGTATTTCCTGCCGGGCTTTTAACCTGCGGGCCTTGCCGCCCCATGCCTCCTGTGGGATTGTGCCTGCCAAAGAAGAGCAGCACTGACCACGAGGCCCTCCGCCCCCATGACGGATATGACCGCCCTCAGCGGCGCGACTCTCATTCTGCGCGAGATTTTCGGCTTTGACGCTTTCCGCCCGGGGCAGGAGGAGATCGTCGACGCCGTGACTGCCGGGGAAAACGTGCTGGCGATCATGCCCACCGGCGGCGGCAAGTCGCTGTGCTATCAGCTTCCCGCACTGCTGCGCGACGGCATCACCGTGGTGATCTCCCCCCTCATTGCGCTGATGCGCGATCAGGTCCGCGCGTTGCAGGAGGCGGGCGTCACCGCAGGAGCGCTGACCTCCGGCAACACCGAGGAAGAGACCG
Source organism: Leisingera sp. ANG-M7 (assembly GCF_000813965.1). Lineage (GTDB taxonomy): Bacteria > Pseudomonadota > Alphaproteobacteria > Rhodobacterales > Rhodobacteraceae > Leisingera. The sequence continues at coordinate 102,829 of NZ_JWLI01000013.1, forward strand.
AACAGGTCTGGGAGGCAATCGAGGCCGGGCGGCTCAAGCTCCTTTACATGGCGCCCGAGCGTCTCGCCTCCGGTGCCGCCATGGGCATGCTGCGCCGGATCGGTGTCAGCCTGATCGCGGTCGATGAGGCGCACTGTGTCAGCCAATGGGGCCATGACTTCCGCCCCGACTACCTGCGCATTGGCGAGCTGCGCCGCGCCCTGGGCGTGCCGCTGGCCGCCTTCACCGCCACTGCGGACCAGGAAACCCAGGAAGAGATCGTCCAGAAGCTGTTCGACGGAGAGGCCCCCCGCAGCTTCCTGCGCGGTTTTGACCGACCCAACATCCATCTGGCCTTCGGCGCCAAGGACAGCCCCCGCCGCCAGATCCTGGAGTTTGCCGCCGCCCGAAAGGGCCAGTCCGGCATCGTCTACTGCGGCACCCGCGCTAAGACCGAGGCGCTGTCAGCCGCTCTGCGCGAAGCTGGCCATTCCGCCTGCTTCTACCACGGCGGCATGGAGGCCGAGGACCGCCGCATCGTCGAAACCCGTTTCGCGCGCGAAGACGGGCTGATCGTGGTCGCCACCGTCGCCTTTGGCATGGGCATCGACAAGCCCGACATCCGCTGGGTCGCCCATGCCGACCTGCCGAAATCCATCGAGGCCTACTACCAGGAAATCGGCCGTGCGGGCCGCGACGGCGCGCCAGCGGAGACGCTGACCCTGTTCGGTCCCGACGATATCCGCCTGCGCCGCTCGCAGATCGACGAGGGCCTCGCTCCGCCCGAACGCCGCGCCGCCGATCACGCCCGCCTGAACGCGCTCTTGGGCCTTGCCGAGGCGCTGCACTGCCGCCGCCAGAAACTGCTGGGGTATTTCGGCGAAGAGGCACAGCCTTGCGGCAATTGCGATCTTTGCGACACACCCGCCGATGTGTTTGACGGCACCACAGTGGTTCGAAAGGCGCTGTCGGCAGTTCTGCGGACAGAGGAATGGTTCGGTTCCGGCCATCTGATCGACATCCTGCTGGGTGCCGACAACGAGCGGATCCGCGCCAAGCGCCATGACGAACTGTCGGTCTACGGCTGCGGCAAGGAATTCGGCAAGCGCCAGTGGCAGGCGGTGTTTAGGCAGATGATGGGCCATGACCTGCTGCGCCCCGACCCGGAACGCCACGGAGCCCTGCGGTTTACCGAGGCAGCGCTGCCGATTCTGCGCGGTGAGCAGTCCATTGAGCTGCGCCGCGACACCATCAAATCCGCCGACCGCCGCCCGGCGGTCAAGGCGCTGGTCTCCGAGGAGGACGCGCCTCTGCTGTCCGCGCTCAAGGCCAAGCGCCGGGCGCTGGCCGAGGCGCAGAAGGTGCCAGCCTATGTGATCTTCCCAGACCGCACTCTGATCGAGATGGCAGAGGCACGCCCGGAAACGCTGGACCAGATGGCGCGCATCAATGGCGTCGGCGCCAAGAAGCTGGAACGCTACGGCGATGATTTTCTGAGCGTGATCACCGGCGCGGCAGAACAAGTGCACCCGGCACGCCGTAAACTTGCCGGCCGGGAATCCGGCTCTGTCTATGACGGGCTCTTGGAAGTGCAGGCTCAGCTGGCGCGCGGCGAATGCGGCACCCTGAAGCCGCTCAGCTGCTCGGCGTCCCTGCTGGCGAAAGTCGCCCAGATGCGCAGCGATGACGAGGCCGGCATCACAAGGCTGTTAGGGGAGCGCCGCGCCGAACGTTTCGCGGCGGCCTTTCTGGACGTCCTGCGCGGCGCGGGCTAGGGTCGCGCCAAGAGCAGAAGGGGGCAGATATGCTGGTAGTAACCTCTCCGGCCAAAAAGCTGGACTGGGCGGAACGGGATCAGGAAATGACCTGGCCCGCGCTGCATGATGACGCGGTGGCATTGGCAGAGGTGGCCCGCGGACAATCCGTGGCCGATCTGATGAAGCTGATGCACATCAGCGAAGATCTCGCCAAACTGAACCATGCCCGGTTTCAGGATTTCGCCGCCGACCCCAAGACAGACGCCACCCGCCCGGCGGCACTTGCCTTTGCCGGCGACACCTACCAGGGGTTGGAAGCCGCCTCGCTGGACGGTGATGAAATGGCCTGGGCGCAGGAGCACTTCCGCATCCTTTCAGGGCTTTACGGTGTGCTGCGCCCCTTGGATGCGATGCAGCCCTACCGGCTGGAAATGGGTTCGCGCCTGAAGAATCCGCGCGGCAAGAACCTGTATGAGTTCTGGGGCAGCCGGATTTCCGAGGCCCTGAATGCGCAAGCAGAGACCGTCCGCGCAGAGGTGCTGGTGAACTGTGCCAGCCAGGAATATTTCGGCGCGGTCGATCTGGCGGCGCTGAAGCCGCGGGTGGTCACGCCGGTGTTCATGGAAGACAAGAACGGCACCCCCAAGGTGGTGAGCTTCTATGCCAAACGCGCCCGCGGCGCGATGGCGCGCTACATCATCCAAGGCCGGCTGAGCGATGCGGAGAGCCTCAAGGACTTCGATGCCGGCGGCTATGCCTACCAGCCGCAGATGTCGGAGCCGGACAAACCGGTTTTCCTGCGCAAGGCCTGATCCGCGGCAAAGGGGCAGCTCCCGCCCGTTCCGGCATATTCAAGGAATGCACAGTCCCGGTTGGGCGCGGCCGCTGCGCCCTCGGGCGCAGGAGAACCTTGGGAGGTTTTGCCGGGTCTGGCGGTGGTCTGAGAGCAATGGCTGCCGCGGCGTTTATCCCGCGCTGGGCCCTGATCTTTTTCCCGCCGGGGCGGCCGAGACAGGAATGCTCCATCACTGGAGGCAGGCTTGTGCCTGCTTAGGGCGCGTTGCCCGCCGCGGATTGGGCGGGAGCACTCTCTACCTCAACAGGCTGGATACCCGCAGGCGCGTGGCTTCGGATCTGGTCATGGATCAGCGCCTTGCGCAGCGGTTTGGTCAGGTAGTGGTCCAGCCCGGCGGCCAGTATACCCTCGGAATCGCCTGCCATCGCATGCGCAGTCAGCGCCACAACAGGCACACGGCTGCCGGTCCCTGCCTCCAGCCTGCGGATTTCCATCGTGGCTTCCTTGCCGTCCATCATCGGCATCGAGATGTCCATGAAAATCAGATCGGGGCGGTAGGTCTTGAAGGCCTCGACCGCCTCCAGTCCGTTGTTGGCAAATTGCAGCTCAATGTTCAGCTCCTTCACGATTTTGCTGAACACCAGCTGGTTGGTCTTGTTGTCCTCCGCTGCCAGCACGCGCAATTTGCGGATCGCCGGGGCCGCGGGCGCGGCAGGAGCTGCCGGTGCCGCGGCCACTGGCGCGGGAGGGGGGGGCGTCTGGGGCGGCACGGGCGCTGCTGCTGCTGCGGAAGCGGCTGCCGCGGGGCGTATATCCGGACCTGTGGTTTCGCCGCTCAGCCGGGCCAGCTGGCTGAACAGGTCATCGCGCGGGGCCGGGCTTTGCAGCACACCGCTGACCAGCTGCCGCAGATCGGACCCGATGGCGGCATGCGGGCTGGAATTCAGCAGCAGGACCGGCACCCCGGTCCAGCCGTAGGACTTGAGGTCGCGGGCCAGCTGCAAGCCGTCCAGCCCCGGCAGGTTGTGGCCGCTCAGCACCAGGCTGATACCGCCCTGCATCGCTGCCAGTGCCTCCGCCGCGGTGCCAGCTGTGGTCACCTTGAGGCCCAGCATCTGCAAATGCTTCTGCAGGATCTCGCAGTTCAGCGGCACATCGTCCACCAGCAGCACATGGCGCAGGCTTCCGGGCAGTTTCGGCAGTGTCTGTTCTGCTGCGCCACCAACCACAGGCAGTGGCAGCCGGAAGCCGAAACAGGACCCCTTACCCTCTTCGCTGTCCACCCAGATTTCGCCGCCCATCATCTCGATCAGCCGCTTGGAGATCGCCAGCCCCAGCCCGGTGCCTTCGAACTTGCGGTTGCGCTCATCCTCAACCTGATTGAATTCGCCGAACACGTGTTCCAGCTTCTCTGCTGGAATGCCGATCCCGGTGTCCTCAATTGTGACATGCACCGCGCATTGCCCGTCTTCGGGCGAGGTGATGCCGGTCACCCGCAGGGTCACATGGCCCTCCTTGGTGAATTTCACCGCATTGCCGGCCAGGTTCGTCAGCACCTGCCGGATCCGGCCCGGGTCGCCTACGAACCGCGTCGGCAGGAACAGGTCGTAATCCACCAGCAGCGCCAGACCCTTGTCGCGGGCGGTTGGCTGCAGCAGCATCACCACCTCATGCAGGCTGCGCTCCAGATCAAACTCCTGCGGATGCAGCTCAAGCTTGTCGGCCTCGATCTTGGAGTAGTCCAGCACGTCGTTGATGATGACCAGCAGCGCCTCGCCCGAGTTCTTGATGGTTTTGGCGTAGAGCTGCTGCTCCTCGTTCAGCTCTGTATCGTTCAATAGTTCGGCCATGCCGACGACCCCGTTCATCGGGGTGCGGATCTCGTGGCTCATGTTGGCGAGGAAGGCGGATTTGGCGCGGTTTGCCGCTTCGGCCCGAGCGCGCGCATCCTGCAGTTCCTGCTCATAGCGCACTGTCGAGGTGATATCGAGCGCCAGTGTGACCACATCGCCGCCGTGACCGCGCTGATCGATCAGCCGCAGGTACCGCTCATCCCAAAGCTGGACCACCACCGGTTCCGGGGAATCGCAATGCCAGCGCTCTGACATCATCGCATGCCAGTCCCGGGCCTTCATGCTGCCGGTGCTGATCAGCCCCTCTTCAATCAGCAGCTCCAGGATCCGCTCATAGGTGATTCCCGGCGTGACCTCTTCCAGCCCGTCAAAGATGTTGAGGTAGGCGGCATTGGCACCGATCAGGTGCCCCGCTGCGTCAAAGAAGGCAAAGCCGTCCTGAAACGCCTGGATCGAATGCCACAGCCGCCGTTCGGCGGTTTCGATCTTCTCGTTGGCGGTGTGCAGGTCGGATTTCACCTTGGCGTTTTCGTCGCGCACGGTGGCGACCTCGGCCTGAGTCTGGCCGATTTGCTTGGTCAGCGCCAGCGCGTGGCGGCCCAGCTTGCGGTTGGCAGCGGACAGCTCAGCCTGCTTCAGCTCAAGCAGCCGTTCAGCGGCGAGCCGTGCCCGCCGTTCTTCCGCAAGTTTGTCAGCAAGGCTCATCCCTGCGAACTCCGCAATCCATCACCGCAAAAAGGCGCGCAGCAATTTCTGCGCGCAGGGCAGCCGCGCTGCTCTCTCTTTTTGTTACGCTGAGGAATCTTGCTATGACGTTAAGCCCGTGCCAGCCTGACACCAGTATTGGAGGGTGCCATGCCGCGTCTGTTTGCTTCTGCTTTTCTATATTTTATTGCTTTTATTACGTTTCTGCCGACTGCCGAGGCGCAGCAGGCGGTTCCTGAGTTTGGTTACCGCTCATACGCGGATACCGATTTTTTCGGCTCTGATCTGCAACCGCTGTTTGATACAGACATCGAGTCATGCGCCCGGGCCTGCACGGCACAAGCGGACTGTGCGGGTTTTGTATTCAATCAACGGGCGAACGCCTGTTTCCCAAAGTCCGCGATGGGGCAGTCCAGCCCGTATGCAGGCGCCCTGTCCGCGGTAAAACAGTCTGCTGCGCCCGGGCTGGCAGCGGCGGCTGTGCCCCGTGCTGCGCGGCTGGATTTCCTGCCGGAACAGGAACTGCAGCGCGCGGCAGGCCTCTCCCGCACCTTGGGTCTGAACTATCCGCTAGACACCAATGACGCTGGTGAAGCCCGCGCCGCCGCCCGCAGCCTGCGGCGGGACGGTGCGCCCCTCGCTGCCCTGCGCTGGATGGCCCAGGCTATTGTGCTGGAAGATGAGACCGCGGATTGGACAGAATTTTCAAGAATTTTGCTGGGCGCCGCCAAGGACAGCAACAGCCGCAGCCAGCAGCGCCGCCACCGCACGCAGGCGTTTTCCGCGGCGTTGAACGGCTACCTGCGCGCCAAGGAGCCCGAGGCGCAGGCCCGGGCGCTGCGTCAGGCGGCAGAGGCGGTTGAGACGCTGGGCCGCGGGCGGGACATGCTGCCGCTCCTGCATCTGGCGGAGGAGATCATTCCGCTCAAGGCCAATGCCGAACTGCTGAACTATGCGATCCGCAAATACGGCTTCCGCGTCACCTCGAGCACGGTGGAAAGCGACAGCGCTGCGCCGCGCATCTGCGCCGAATTCTCGGAAGATCTGGAACAGGCCGGCACCGATTACGAAAATTACGTCCGTATGGATGAGGCCAGTCTCGCCGTCACCGCCCAGGGCCGCCAGCTGTGTGTGGACGGGGTGGAGCACGGCAAGCGCTACCGCATCACCCTGCGCCGCGGCCTGCCTGCGGCCAGCGGCGAGCAGCTGCTGAAGGATGTGGAACTGACCCACTATGTCCGTGACCGGTCCCCGCAGGTCCGCTTCCCGGGCCGCGCCTATGTGCTGCCCGCGGGCGGTCAGGCCGCACTGCCGGTGGAGACGGTGAATGTCACAGACCTGGACCTGCGCCTGCGCCGGGTCAGCAGCCGCAATGTGCTGCGCACCCTGCAGGAGGGGTACTTTGCCAAGCCGCTCTCCCAGTGGGAGGATGAGCATTTCGCTGCGAGTATTGCCGAGGAAATCTGGACCGGCAGTGCCAGCGTCGACACCGCCATCAACCAGATGATGACCAGCCGCCTGCCGCTGGACGATGCGCTGACCGGGCAAAAGACGCCGGGGCTTTACGCCCTCACCGCCCGGGTGCCGGGCGCTGATCCCTATGACGATGCCGGCGCCACCCAGTGGTTCGTGCTGACCGGCCTTGGCCTCAGCACCATGTCCGGCAGCGATGGCCTGCATGTTCAGGTGCAGGGGCTGCGCGATGCCAAACCGCAGGCGGATGCCGAGGTCAGCCTGATCTCTGCCGCCAACGAGGTTCTGGCGACCGCCAGCAGCGACGCCAGCGGTTACGTGCATTTTGCCCACGGCCTTACCCGCGGCACCGGCGGCGCGACACCGGCTTTGATCACCGCACGGGCAGGGGAGGGCGACTTCACCTTCCTGCCGCTGAACGATGCCGCCTTTGACCTCTCTGACCGCGGCGTTTCGGGCCGTCCCGCCCCAGGGCCGGTGGATGTGTTCCTGGCGACCACCCGCGGCGCTTTCCGCGCCGGGGAAACCGTGCATGTGACCGCGCTGGCCCGTGACAGCAAGGCGCAAGCCATCGACGGTCTGCCGCTGACCGCAGTCCTGTTGCGCCCGGACGGGGTGGAATACACCCGCCAGACCTCCGCCGCGGGCCATCAGGGCGGCCATGTCTTTGCCCTTGCCACCGGTCCAGCCGCCCCGCGCGGCACCTGGCGGATCGAGATCAAGAGCGACCTCAAGGCACCGGCGCTGGCCAGCCGTCAGATCCTGGTTGAGGATTTCCTGCCCGAGCGCATCGACTTTACCCAGCAGGTTGCCAACGCAGACGCCCTCCAGCCCGGCGGCGCAGCGCAGATCGACCTGCAGGCCGACTACTTGTTCGGCGCCCCCGGCGCGGGCCTGAAGGTGGAGGGCAGCCTCCGCCTTACCGCCGCCAGCACTCTCGAACAGTGGCCCGGCTTCCGCTTCGGCCGCTATGACGAGGCCTCCTCCGCCCAGACTGAGTATTTCGGAGGCGAAGAAACCGGCACAGACGGCAGCGCTGTCATTGCCGCCAGCCTCCCCGCCGCCACACCGGCTGAGGGTAAGCCGCTGCTCGCCACTCTCACCACCCGTGTGGCTGACGGATCTGCCCGCCCGGTGGAGCGCTCCATGGAATTGCCGGTCCGCCCGTCCGGTCCGGTCATTGGCATCAAACCCATGTTTGATGAGGTCGCGGCAGAAGGCTCAGAAGCCGGCTTCGAGCTCATCGCCCTCGCTCCGGACCTGACCCCGATGCCGATGCGGGTCAAATGGACCCTGAACCGGGTCGAGACCCGCTACCAGTGGTATCAGCTCTACGGCAACTGGAACTGGGAGCCCATCACCCGGCGCACCCGCATCGCCACCGGCGAGGCGCAGCTGGGCAGCGACCCGCTTGCGCTCTCCCAGCCCGTCGATTGGGGCCGCTACGAACTGGTGGTGGAGCGTCTTGACGGCGCCTATGCCTCCGCCGCCTATGATTTCTATGCTGGCTGGTACGCGCCCGAAGGCAGCACCGAGACACCCGCCCGGCTGGAGCTGTCGCTGGATAACGAAAGCTATGCCCCCGGTGACACCGCCCGCCTGCGTATCGTGCCGCAGGCAGCCGGCACGGCGCTGGTCTCGGTGGTCTCCAACCATCTGATCCACCGCATGGCGGTGGAGGTCCTGGCCGGCGAAACTGTGATCCCGCTGGAGGTGACGCAGGATTGGGGCAGCGGTGCCTATGTGACCGCAACCGTGATCCAGCCCGTGGCTGGCGACCGTGGCCGCACCCCGCTGCGTGCCCTGGGCCTCGCCCACGCCAGCGTCACCCAGCCCGGCCAGCAGCTGCAGGTCGCCATTGACGTCCCCGAGGTGGCCCGTCCGCGCGGCACCCAAGTGGCGAAACTCCGCGTGGATGGCGCGGCTGAGGGCGAGGAGGTCTGGCTGACCGTCGCTGCCGTAGACCTCGGCATCCTTAACCTCACCGGCTTCACCAGCCCCGATCCCAGCGCGCATTACTACGGCCAGCGCCGCTTAGGCGTGGAACTGCGCGATGTTTATGGCCGCCTCATCGACCCCGGCAACGGTGCGATGGGCCGTATCCGCTCCGGCGGTGACGCCGGCAGCGGCATGAAGTTGCAATCGCCGCCGCCAACGCAGGATCTGGTGGCGCTGTTCTCTGGCCCTTTGCAGGTGGACGCAAACGGCGAGGCGGAATTCCCCCTGACGCTCCCCGCCTTCAACGGCACCGTGCGGCTGATGGCGGTCGCCTGGTCGGGCAAGGCCGTGGGCCAGGCAGAGGCCGACATGCTGGTGCGCGACCCGGTGGTGGTCACCGCCTCGCTGCCGCGCTTCCTGGCGCCGGGCGATCAAAGCCGCGCCCGGATCGAGATCGTGCACGCCGACGGCCCTGCCGGAGACATGCAACTGACCGCCAGCACCGCAGGCGGCCTGACACTAGGCAGCCTGCCTGCCTCCGTCACCTTGCAGGAACAAGGCAAGACTGTGCTGGAACTGCCGGTCACAGCAGAAAACGTTGGCGACCACCAGCTGACCCTCACCCTCACTACGCCCGACGGGCAGGAGCTGCAGCAGACCCTGCGGATGCCGGTCCGTGCCAATGATCCGGTGGTATCACAGACCCGCCGCTTCACCCTGGCGGCGGGCGATACCTTCCTGTTCAGCAAGGACGTCTTCACAGGCCTGCGCCCCGGCACTGCGCGTGCCACCATTTCCTCCGGCCCGCTGGCAAAATTCGACGTGCCGGGCCTCTTGGCGGAACTGGACCAGTATCCCTATGGCTGCACCGAGCAGGTGACCTCCAAGGCGCTGCCGCTCCTCTACCTCAGCAGTGTCGCCCAAGCCGCAGGTCTGGGCAACGGCCCAGCGGTGGAGGCCCGAATCAACGCGGCTATCCGCAAGGTGCTGACCCGGCAGGCCCCCAGCGGCGCTTTTGGTCTCTGGCGCGCGGACAGCGGCGAGTTCTGGCTGGATGCCTATGCCAGCGACTTCCTCAGTCGCGCCCGTGCCCAAGGGTATGAGGTGCCGCAGCAGGCCTTCGCGCAGGCAATGGACAATCTGCGCAACCGCATCAACTACGCCCCTGATTTCGACATCGGCGGTGAGGAGATTGCCTATGCCCTGCTGGTGCTGGCCCGCGAAGGCGCGGCCCAGATGGGCGACCTGCGCTATTATGCGGATGTGAAGGGCGATGCCTTTGCCACCCCTCTTGCTGCTGCTCAGCTGGGCGCCGCGCTCGCGGCCTATGGGGATCAGCGCCGGGCGGACCGGATGTTCGCCCGCGCAGCGCAGATGTTCGGCAGCGAGGGGGAGGATGAAGCCCGCCTCTGGCGCGCCGATTTCGGCACCCGCCTGCGCGACACCGCCGGCGTTCTGGCATTGGCGGCAGAGGCCGGATCAGAGGCCGTTGACCGCACCAGCCTCTCGGCGCGGCTCTCGAATGCCAGCGGCTACCGCTCCACCCAGGAGTCCGCCTGGACCCTGATGGCCGCCCATGCGCTGACCCAAAATCCTGAGGACTCGGGCCTGCTGGTCAATGGTCAACCCGTTCAGGGCCCGTTTGTGCAGGCCGCAGACGGTCAGAACACGCCGGAAATGGCCCTGACCGCCGCCAATGGGCGCAGCGCGGAGATCACCCTCACCACGCTCGGCGTGCCTCAGCTTGCGCCCGCAGCGGGCGGCTTCGGCTACACGATTGAGCGCAGCTACTTCACGCTGGAAGGTCAGGCACTGGACGTGCAGTCCATGCAAACTGGCGCGCGGTTTGTGGCTGTCTTACGGGTGAAACCGCATGAAAAGACCGGCGCGCGGCTGATGATCAACGATCCGCTGCCCGCGGGGTTCGAGATCGACAACCCCAACCTCCTGCGCTCCGGCGACCTGCGCGACCTCGACTGGCTGAACCCGGCAGAGGCTGAGCACGCCGAGTTCCGCAGCGACCGCTTCCTGGCGGCGGTGAATGTGCGTGACGCCTCGCCGGTGACGCTGGCCTATGTGGTCCGCGCGGTGACGCCCGGCGTGTTCCACCATCCGGCGGCCTCGGCCGAGGACATGTACCGCCCCGCCTACCGCGCCCGCACCGGCACGGGGCGTGTCGAAGTCAGGTGAGACGCCTGTTCAACAGAACCGAGGGCATTGCCCGTCCGCGGGGGGGCGAGTATCGCCCGCCCAGGGGGGCGGACGGGCGATGCCCGGCCTATCGGCCAGGCAAAAAGTGGCAATGGGGTGCTCTAACCCTAGCGCTGCTGATTGCGGTGACGTTCGCCGCCTATCGCGCCTTTGACACTTGGATTGAACGCACAGATCTCCCGCTCACTCTCGCGGAAACCTCCACCGAAATCCTCGACCGCAACGGCAAGCTCTTGCGCGCCTACTCCGTGGACGACGGCCTCTGGCGCCTCGCCGTCCAGCCCGCCGACGTCGACCCGCGCTTCCTGCAGATGCTCTTGCGCTACGAGGACAAGCGCTTCCGCTCCCACGCCGGCGTCGATCCCATCGCCCTGATCCGCGCCGCGGGACAGGCGCTGTTGAACGGCCGCACAGTCTCCGGTGGCTCCACCCTCACCATGCAGGTGGCGCGCCTGCTGGAAGACGGCACCACCGGCCGCTGGTCCGGCAAACTGCGCCAGATGCGCGTCGCACTGGCGCTGGAACGCCGCCTCAGCAAGGATCAGATCCTCACCCTCTACCTGACCCATGCCCCCTATGGCGGCGCGGCAGAGGGCATCCGCGCCGCCGCCTTCAGCTGGTTCGGCAAGGAGCCGAGACGCCTGACCCCGGCTGAGGCCGCGCTGCTGGTGGCCCTTCCGCAAAGCCCCGAGCGCCGCCGCCCGGACCGCTTCCCCCAGGCCGCCAGCGATGCCCGCGACCGGGTGCTGGAGCGCATGCAGCACCAGGGTATCCTGACCGGGGAACAGGCTGAGGCCGCCCGCCGCACCCCGCTGCCGCACCGCATGGCCGCCTTCCCGCGCCTTGCCCCGCATCTGGCGGACCGGGTGGCAGCCCGGCACCCCGGCCAGCGCCAGGTGCGCCTAACCCTCGACGGCGCGGTGCAGGTGCGGATGGAAACCCTGCTGGCTGAGGCAGCCCGCCGCACTGGCCCGCGCCTCTCTGCCGCCCTCATCGCCGCCGACCATCAGACAGGTGAGGTTCTGGCGATGGCTGGCTCCCCCGGTTACTCCGACGCCACCCGCCGCGGCTTTGTCGACATGACCCAGGCGATCCGCTCTCCCGGCTCCACCCTGAAACCGCTGATCTACGGCCTCGCCTTTGACCAGGGTCTGGCGCATCCGGAAACCCTGATCCATGACGGCCCGGTCAACTTTTCAGGTTACGCGCCGCAGAACTTTGACGGTGAATTCCGCGGCGACATAACCGTGCGCGAGGCGCTGCATTTGTCCCTCAATATCCCCGTGGTGAAACTGACGCAGGAGCTTGGTCCGGCGCGGGTGATGGCCTCGCTGCGGGCCGTCGGTGCTAAGCCTGAGCTGCCCGGCGGTGCGCCCGGGCTGGCGCTGTCACTCGGCGGTCTCGGCATCAGCCTGCAGGACATGGTGCAGCTTTACGCCGGGCTGGCGGCAGGCGGGCAGGGACCGCGCCTTCGCGTGATGCAAGGCGTGGCGCCGCAGCCCGCAGGCCGCCTCACTTCCCCGGAAGCCGCCTGGCAGGTGGCAGACATCCTGCGCGGCCTGCCGGTGCCCGCAGGCGCGCGGGCCGGCACCATCGCCTATAAAACCGGCACCTCCTACGGCCACCGCGATGCCTGGGCAATCGGCTGGGACGGGCGCCATGTGATCGGCGTCTGGATGGGCCGCGCGGACGGCACGCCGGTGCCCGGCATCTTCGGCGGCGATCTGGCCGCGCCGGTGCTGTTTGAAGCCTTCGGATGGCTGAAGCCCGCGCTCGACCCGCTGCCGCCGCCACCGCCCGCCACGCTGATTGTCAGCTCTGCCGCTTTGCCGCCGCCCTTGCAGCGCTTCCGCCCCCGCGATGCGGCCTTTTCCGAACCGGCAGACGCGCCCGAACTGATCTTCCCGCCCAAAGGCGCCCGGCTGATGCTGCAGGGCGCGGACCTGACGCTGAAACTCCGTGGCGGCACCGCGCCGTTTCTCGTGATAGCAAACGGCCTGCCGGTGCTGTCCGGCCAGCGCCGCCGCGAGTTCTCCCTGCCCAGCCCAGGCCCCGGTTTTTCCTCGCTGGTGATTGTCGATGGTGCGGGCCGCTCCGACCGGGTTAACCTGCGGATTGATTGATCGCCAATTTCATCCCGAGGCCCTTTCATGCTGAAACTCCTTCTTGCCGCCTGCGCCATCGCCCTTACGGCCCCCGCCGCCTGGGCGGCCTGCGCCACAGACGCCGAAATCGCCGCATTCGTGGACAGCTACACCGCCAAGACCCCGGCCCAGGCGCTCTCCCCCGGGGGCAGCATGGCCGATGCGCTATGCACCCAGGCCAAAATCGCCGTTGCGCTGGAACCGCATATGGGGCCAGTGATTGGCTACAAGGCCGGCCTCACCAGCAAACCCGCGCAGGAGCGTTTCGGCGCCACAGAGCCGGTGCGGGGCCTGCTGTATCAGAACATGATGCTGCAGGACGGCGCCACGCTGGACGCGCCTTGGGGGGCCATCCCGATGGTCGAGGCCGACCTTGTGCTGGTGGTCGCGGATGCGGGGCTCAACAGCGCCGCCACGCCGGAGGAGGCCCTAGCCCATATCTCCGCCATCCGCCCCTTCATCGAACTGCCTGACCTGACGCTTGCCAAGGATCAGCCCTTCACTCCGGAAACTATCACCGCAATGGGGGTCGGCACCCGTCTCGGAGTCCTCAGTGAGCCGGTGCCGGTTGAAGACACGGCAGAGATGGCCCGGATGCTGGAGGAGATGACGGTCACAATGCGTGATGCAGCGGGCGGCGTGCTGGTGCAGGCACCGGGCCGGGCGGTGCTGGGCAACCCGGTCAACGCCGCCCTGTGGCTGCGCTCCAAGGGCGTAGAGTTCAAACCGGGCGATCTGATCTCGGTGGGCTCCTTCGGCCCGCTGTTCCCGCCGCAGGCAGGCAAGGGCGGGGTCAGCGTGACCTATGAGGGTCTGCCGGGCAACCCGGTGGTGCAGGTGTTCTTCAAGGAGTAATCCGCTGCCGCCTGGATAAGGTGTTTCGCTTCGGGCTGTGCCCGAAGCGACCCGCGCCGCGCCTCTGGCGCGGCGCTTGGCCTAACCAGAATGGCTTCCGCAAGGAAGCCGGAATGGGCGGGAGCGCCCCGGCGGTGTGCGCCGCCTACCGCCGCCCCTCGCGCAGCCAGCCTGCGAGGAGGAAGAAGGACGCCAGCAGCAGCGCCAGCCAGCCGGGCAGCAGCGGGCCTTGGCTGACCGAAAGCGTCTCATAAGCCTCCCGCGGGGTCAGGCCGATCCAGCCGCGCCCGGAGGCAGGCCGCCCGGGCCGCACGCTGCGCAAGGCTGGCATCCCGTCCTCCAGACGCAGGATACCACCGCGCAGGGGCGCCAGCACCGGCGTCAGCACAGACCCGGTGGCAATGGTTTCCTCGAACTCCTTGGGTGCGGCAGGCCCAAGCCCCACCACGGTGCTCTCTTCGCCCTCTTCCAGACGGTACAGCCCCGGCTCCGGCCCTTCATAGCGGGTTTCCCACTGGCCCGGCGCGGTTTGGCGCAGCTCCAGCGCCACGGTGGTTCCATCGGGTGCGGTCACCGTCACCGGCCCGGCACCGCCCGCCAGCGTGCGGCGCAGGATGCGCATCCGCTGGCCGGAGACCTCAGCCCACAGCGCCTCTTCCTCCAGCTCCGGCTCTTTCATCATCCAATGGGCAAGACGGCGCAGAAGTTCCAGCTGCGGCCCGCCGCCCTCGTATCCGCGGCTCCACAGCCAGGCGTGGTCAGAGGCCAGCAGGGCAACCCGGCCCTCACCCACCCGGTTCAGCACCAGAAGCGGCCGTTCGCCGGCACCGCTCATCAGCACATGGCCCTCCGGCGTCCTCAGCTCGATCTGGCGCAGCCAGCGGCCCCAGTCTGCAGCGCTCTCCAGGCCCGAAGTCACCGGATGCTGCTTGCCCAGATCGGTCACTTCCGGGCGGTAGGCCTCCTCCAGCACCCGCGCCGAGGGTTCCGCAGGCAGGATCAGCGACAGGGGCGATCGGTAGATGCTGTCGGCGCTGGCAAAATCGGGCCCGGCCGCCACCAGAACCGCGCCGCCGCCCATCGCGTAATTGGCCACATTGTCCAGGTAGACCGCCGGCAGGATGCCGCGCCGCTTGTAGCGGTCAAAAATGATCAGGTCGAAATCCTCTATCTTCTCCAGGAACAGCTCGCGGGTGGGGAAGGCGATCAGCGACAGCTCCTCCACCGGCACGCCGTCCTGCTTCTCCGGCGGGCGCAGGATGGTGAAATGCACCAGATCCACTGCGCTGTCGGACTTCAGCAGGTTGCGCCAGGTGCGTCCGCCCGCGTGCGGCTCGCCCGACACAAGCAAGACCCGCAGCCGGTCGCGCACCCCGTTGATCTGCACCAGCGCCTGATTGTTGCGCGCGGTCAGCTCACCCGGCTCCTCCGGCACAGAGAACTGGATCACGTTGCGCCCGCCGTGCTGCAGCACCATCGGCAGCTCGAAATCCACGCCCACCGGCAGGGCAAAGCGCTGCGGCGGCCCGCCCGCGACCGAGAGCTCAAGGTCGGCAAAGCCGCCCTGCACCGGCACGGCGCCCTGATCCTCGATCCTCAGCGTCAGCTTGACCGGCTCGCCGATGATGGCAAAACCGGGGGCGTTCTTGACGATCAGGCGCCGGTCCCAGTCGTCTTCGCGGCCGGTCAGCAGCAGGTGCATCGGGGCGGGCAGGTTCACCGGCTGATCGGCGTCATGCGCCTGCCCGTCACTCAGGGCGATGATCCCCGCCACCCGCGCCCGCGGCTCATCCGCCAGCGCCTGCGCAACCGCTGCCATGAGCCGGGTGCCCTCGTCGCCCTCGCCATCCGGCACGGTGACCCAGCGCACATCAGTGTTTGGACGGTCCGCCAGCGCGGCCTTCAGCTGGCTGCGGGCACGCGCCATCTGCCCGGGACGGTCCCGCAGCTGCTGGCTGGCGGTCTGGTCCTCTGCCACGATCACGATGTCGCTCAGGGGCGCGCGGTCCTCGCTCTGATGTACTGGACCAGACAGGGCCGCCAGCAGCACCAGTGCGGCCAGCGCCCGCAGCGCCCAGCCGGACAGCCCTTTCCACAACCCCAGCAGCAAGGCGGCCAGGGTCACCGCGCCTGCGGCCCAGATCACGGGCCAGGGCACCAGCGGGTCAAACAGGATCGTCTGTGTCATCGCAGCACTCCTATTGCCCCAGCCGGTCCAGCAGGGCCGGCACATGCACCTGGTCGGATTTGTAGTTTCCGGTCAGCACATGCATCACCAGGTTGACGCCGAACCGGAACGCCAGTTCCCGCTGCCGCTCGCCCGCATAACCGCGCCCGACCGGCAGCAAGGGCCGGCCGTTATCATCCACCGCCCAGGCCGCGGCCCAGTCGTTGCCGCCGATCACCACCGGCGTCACCCCGTCGTTGAGGTTGCGGAAGGGGATGCCCTCGGCCTGTTCCGCATCCGGCGGCGCCGCCTCGACCCAGACCGGGCCGCGCCCATGGCGGCCGGGAAAAGCCTGCAGCAGGTAGAAGGCGCGGGTCAGCACATGGTCCTGCGGCACCACCTCCAGCGGCGGAATGTCCAGCGGAAGCGCAATCTGCTGCAGCCGCCGCGCCGCCGGGCTGGTCGCGCCAGAGGCCGCCAGGTCCGCATCGCGGGTATCAAAAAGGATCATCCCGCCCGACCGAAGATAGGTGTTCAGCTTTGCATAAGCCTCGGAGGAGGGCAGCGGCTGATCGCGGGTGACAGGCCAGTAGAGCAGCGGATAAAACGCCAGTTCATCGCGCTCCAGATCAACAGCTGCCGGCGCGGTGGGCTCGACCGAAGTGCGGAAGAACAGCGTGTCCGTCAGCCCGCGCAGGCCTGCCGCCGCGACCCGGTCCACCTGCGCGTCGCCGGTCAGCACATGCGCCAGCACCAGTTCCGAGGCAATGGCCGCCGCCTGCAGGTCATCTTCGGTTTGCGCTTGCGAGGGGGCGGGCAGGGCGGCGTCCTGCGCCCTCAGCTCCTGCGCGGGAACCAGCGCCGCCAGACCCAGTGCTGCCGCCAGTGCCGCTGTCCGGGCGCGGCCCAGCAGGCCGGAAACCGCCAGCGTGCCTAGAACGTCCAGCGCCAGAAGCCCCAGCGCCAGCGTCAGCAGTGTGCCGCCCAGCGGCAGCTCCTGCGGCGCGCCATAGCCGCTGACCGCAACCGAGGCAGGCCAGCGCGCGGCCGTCAGCTCATCATCCGGGCGCAGCACATTGCGCGCCAGCATCCGCCGACCGCCGTCATAAACCCCGGGCCGCAGCTCCGGCCCCGCGGGTGCCGCCACCAGATCCGGGCCTGCCACACCGGGCAGCGTCTCTGCGGCCTCCAGCCGGCCGAAACCGTCCAGAACCTCGACCGGCGTCCAGGTGGTGCCTTCCAGATCCTCTGCCTTGGGCTGCGCGGCTGAGGAGGAGACCGCCAGCCGCTCCAGCATCGACACGAACAGGCCCGACAGCGGCAGGCTGCTCCACTCTGCGTTGGCGGTCACGTGAAACAGCACCACCTGGCCTTGGCCCAGCGTCTTGCGGGTAACCAGGGGCGTGCCGTCCGCCAGTTCCGCAATCACCCGGCCGGCCAGCTCCGGATCCGGCTGCGCCACCACCTGCGAGCTGATCGAGACCTCCTGCGGCACTTCCAGCCCGTAGAACGGCGAGTCTTCGCCAAAGGGCGCCAGCGTCTTCGGCTCGCCCCAGCTCATGGCGCCGCCGATGCTGCGGCCGCCAATCCGTAGGCGCACCGGCATCAAGGGTTCTTCACCGCTGCGCGCGGTGTCGCTGGCCGCCAGCCGGGGCCCGGCAAAGCGCAAGAGCAGGCCACCGTTCTCAACCCATTCAATAACCGCCTCTTCCTGCGCGGGCGCCAGCCGCGCCACGTCGGCCAGCACGATCACATCGGGGTTGGCAGGCAGCAGATCCCGCAGCGCGCCTTCCAGCAACTCGGCTGAGGGCGCCAGCGCCTGGCGCAGGTAATGCAGCGGCGACAAGAGGGCGAGGCCCTCATCGGCGCTTTGCGAGGAGACCAGCGCCACCTCCCGCCGTCTTAACGAGTCATCGGTCAGCGCCACCGCGCCTGCCGATTTCACGCCGCTGATTTCAAACCGTGACAGCCGCGCGCGCAGCTCTGCCGGCAGCGACAGTTCGGCAGTGGCCTCGCGCCCGCCATCGGCAAACCGCAGCGGCAGCGAGGTCAGGCTGCGCTCGGTGCCGCCTGGATCCTTGCCCTGCGCCACCACGGAGACCTCCTGCGCCGGCCCGCCGCGGCTGCGCTGCACTGTCAGTTCAATGGTTCCGCCGGTGTAGCTTGCAAGCATCAGGCCCAAGACTGGCAAGGGCTGCTCAAAAACCTCTACTTCGCCGCGCTGCCCCAGCGCCTCGATCAACCCGTCGCGGCCCGGATAATCCAACCCGTCGCTGAACCACACAGTGTCAAACCCGCCCTCGGCGGCGCCAATTGCCTCCAGCGCGTGCGCCAGCTGCTCCGGACCCGGCTGCCAGGGCAGCGGCGCCAGCCCGGCCAGCTGCCGTTGCCAGCCGCTTGCGGCGCGGAACTGCAGGGGTTCCGGTGCGCTCAGGCGCAGGACCGCCACCGGGCGTTCCGCCCGCCCGGCCTCGTCCAGTTGCACCGCGGCCTGGGCGCTGGTCTGTTTCCAGCCCGCCGCGCCGCCCCAGCTGGCGTCCATCACGATCAGCAGCGGCCCGCTGCCGCCCGCATCCTCGGTCGCGGGGTTCAGCACCGGCCCGGCCAAGCCGATGATCGCCGCGGCCACCGCCAGAAGGCGCAGCAGCAGCAGCCACCACGGCGTGCGGTCCGACAGGCTCTCGTCATCCTTCAGCCCCAGCAGCAGCGTCACCGCCGGGAACGGCTGGCGCTTCGGCGCAGGCGGGATCGCCCGTAACAGCAGCCACAGCACCGGCAGGGCCAGCAAGCCCAGCAGCAGCCAGGGCGCGGTAAAGCCGATGCCTGCAATCATGGTCATGGCGCGGTCCGTTCCAGTGCATGGTAAAGCCACATCAGCGCCGCCTGCGCCGGATCGCCCGTGTGATGCTGCCCGAACCGCCAGCCGGCCTCCCGGCAGAGCCGCTCCAGCGCGTCCCGCCGCTCTGCCAGCCGGTCCAGATAGCGCTCCTGCAGGGCAGAGGCCTTCAGTGTTTCATGTGTGACACCGCCCGCGATGCTCTGAAACAGCGTGCGGCCTGCGAATGGGAAAGCCTCCTCTGCCGGGTCCAGCACCTGCAAGAGCACCCCCCGCACCCCGCGTGCGGCGGCCTTGGACAGCGCCTGCTCCATCGGCTCATAGGGCCCCAGGAAATCCGAGATGAACAAGGCGCGCGCATGCGGGATCAGCGCCCGGTGGCCGGGCGGGGCGTAATCCTCTGCATCGTCGTTCATCAGGGCCTCTGCCAGACGCAGGACCTGCACATTGCCGCGCCGGGGCGGCAGGGTGCCGCCCGTCAGGCCCACGCGTTCGCCGCCCTGCACCATCAGCACCGCGGCGGCGAGGCCCAAGAGCCGCGCGCGCTCTGCCTTCTGCGGCAGCTTGGGCGCGGAGGCAAAGCGCATCGAGGCGCCGGTATCCACCCACAGATGCACCGTCTGGGCAATCTGCCACTCGCGCTCGCGCACATATTGCACGTCGCCCATTGCCGAACGCCTGTGGTCGATCATCCGGCGGCTGTCGCCGGCCTGCGCCGGGCGGTACTGCCAGAAATCATCCCCTGTTCCAGCCCGGCGGCGGCCATGCTCGCCCATCAGGACAGAGCCTGCCAGATGCCGCGCCTGCACCAAGAGCGGCGGCAGGGCGCTGGCCTCGGCCTCCGCCCGGTGCCGCAATCCGGTTGCAGCGTCAGAGGCCGCAGGCCTCGTCACGCGGCGGCCCCGGTCCGGGCCAGTTCGCTCGCGGTTTCCTCGATCAGCGCTGCCAGGCTCTCACCCCGCGCCCTGGCGGCAAAGTTCAGCTGCATCCGGTGGCTGAGGACCGGTTTCGCCATGTCCAGCACGTCCTCTGCGTTGGGCGCCAGCCGCCCCTCCAGCAGCGCCCGTGCCCGTACCGCAAGCATCAAGGCCTGCGCCGCCCGCGGGCCCGGCCCCCAGGCCACGGTTTGCGCCACATGGTCAGAGACGCCAGGCTCGTCGGGCCGGAAGGCGCGCACCAGGTCCAGAATCATTTCGACGACCGATTCTCCCACCGGCATCCGCCGCAGCAGGGTCTGCGCTGCGATCAGCTCAGCGGCGGTAAACACCTGATAGGCCTTGTCTTCCTCAACGCCGGTGGTCGCCAGCAGGATATCCCGCTCAGTCGCGCGGTCCGGGTAATTCACGTCGATCTGCAACAGGAACCGGTCCAGCTGCGCCTCCGGCAGCGGATAGGTGCCTTCCTGCTCAATCGGGTTCTGGGTCGCCAGCACATGGAACGGCGCCCCAAGGGAGCGGTCCTCGCCCGCCACCGTCACCTCCCGCTCCTGCATCGCCTGCAGCAGCGCCGATTGGGTGCGCGGGCTGGCGCGGTTGATCTCATCGGCCATCAGCAGCTGGCAGAACACCGGCCCCGGCACAAAGCGGAACGACCGGTGGCCGTCCTGGCCCGTATCCAGCACCTCGGATCCCAGAATGTCGGCGGGCATCAGGTCCGGTGTGAACTGAATGCGGTTGCCATCCAGCCCCATCACCGTGCTGAGGGTTTCCACCAGCCGGGTCTTGCCCAGTCCTGGCAGGCCGATCAGCAGCCCATGGCCGCCGCACAGCAGCACCGACAGTGTGAGGTCCACCACCCGCTCCTGTCCGATAAAGCGTTTGGTGATCGACGCGCGCGCCTCTTGCAGCTTGGCTTCCAGCGCTTCGATACCACCCAGCAGATCGTCCGTTTCAGGCATGACATTCCTCGTTTCCCGGATATATGCTGTTACTCTATCGTGCTGACAGGAAATGGCAAAAGCAATGAGCGGACAAAAACCCGTGACCCCCGATGCCGAAGGCCTTGCCGCGGCGGCAAAAGCGGCCGGAAAGGGCAAGGGATTGCCGCCCGTCCACCTGTGGAACCCGCCGTTCTGCGGTGATCTGGACATCCGCATCGCCCGCGACGGTGCGTGGTACTACCTCGGCACGCCCTTCACCCGGTTCGAGCTGGTCAAGCTGTTTGCCTCTATTCTCAAGCTGGAAGACGGCAAGTATTACCTTGTGACCCCGGTTGAAAAGGTCGGCATCACCGTTGAGAACGCGCCCTTTGTGGCGGTGGATTTCGATGTGGCCGGGCAGGGGCGCGATCAGGTGATCACCTTCACCACCAACATCGGCGACAGTGCCGCAGCCGGGCCGGACCACATGATCCGGGCAGAGCGCGACCCCGAATCCGGCGAACCATCCCCCTACGTCATGATCCGCGCGGGCCTTGAGGCGCTGATCGACCGCAAGAGCTTCTACCGGCTGGCGGATCTGGGCGAACACTATGACGGCTGGTTCGGTGTCTGGTCCGGCGGCAAGTTCTTCCCGCTGATTCCGTCTGCTGAACTGGACGGGGATTGAACCTCAGCTGGAGGGAGCCTTCTCCAGCAGCTCGGTTTCGACAAAAGCACAAGCAAAGCTATTTCCGTTGATGACATCGTGCTCGATTCCGGCTTGGCGGAAGTAGGGCACCCCGTGCTGCATCACAGCTTCTGTACGCGACCCGTCCGGGTGCACGATTTCCAAAACCCCGTCAATCAGCGGTACTACGACATAATCGAATTCGTGCCGGTGCCAGCCTGTGTTGTCGCCCCGCTTGGCAAAATGCCACTCGGTCACGCGGACCCGGCTGTTGTCAATTCTGGTGACCGGCTTGGCAGTTCCCTTCGTATCGCACATGGCACCCTCCAGTGATGGGGCCAGCCTAGGCCAGCTGCGGGCCGGGGCGTTATCTCCACTTGCGCGCGCCAATGCTGCCAGTTGCCAGATTGCCGGGCGGTAAAAACCAGCCCGCCTTCGGTTAACGAAAGTTAAATAGGAAAATTCTGCACTTTTGACGACTTGGCTGCCCCGCCGCACGGCGCTAGACCATCAGTCAACAAGGAGAATCCTATGCCCCGCTTCGCGGCCAATATCTCGCTGCTGTTTGCTGAGCTGCCCTATCTCGACCGGTTCCAGGCCGCGGCGGCTGCCGGCTTTGACGCGGTGGAGATCCTCTATCCTTATGAAATCGCCGCCAAGGAAACCCAGCGCGCGCTGATGGCCAACGGGCTGCGGCTCCTGCTGATCAACGCGCCGCCCCCGAATTACACCGGCGGTATGCCCGGCTATGCGGCGGTTCCCGAAGGCGTCGACCGGTTTCAGCGCGACATCCGCCGGGTGCTGCGCTACGCCGAGGCGCTGAAGGCGGGCAAGATCCACGTGATGGCGGGCTACGCCAAAGGCGATACGGCGCAGCAGACCTTCATCGAGAACCTGCAATGGGCCGCCGACCGCGCGCCGGAACAGCAGTTCACCATCGAACCGCTGAACAGCGGCGATCAGCCCGGCTATTTCCTTGACGATTACAACCTGGCAATCGACGTGCTGGATGTGGTCGACCGGCCCAACGTCGGCCTGCAGTATGACGCCTACCACGCGCAGATGATCCACGGCGACGCGCTCAAAGTGTGGGAGACTTTCGGCCCGCGTGCCGTGCATGTGCAGATCGGCGCCGCGCCGGGCCGCTGCGAACCGGGCACCGGGCCGGTGGATTTCCAGGAGCTGTTCGAAGCCATCGACGCCAGCGGCTATGGCGGCTGGGTCAGCGCCGAATACACCCCCTCGACCCGCCGCACCGAGGACAGCCTGGGCTGGATGGGCTGACCGCCCGCCCGGCCAGCCTGCGCAGACATCTGTGCAGCGGCGCAGATTGTTTCTCATTCACGGCACCGCATATCTCCGGCAGCACCCCGCTGCCAAGGAGACCGCCATGATCCCCGCCCGCTTTGCCCCGCTTCTGTCCGGCTTCCTGATGTCGATGATGATGTCCTCGATCGTGTCGGGCATATCCACCCTGCGGGTTGCCGGCGCAGGCGAGGGCTTTGCCGCCGCCTGGCTCACCGCCTGGGCTTACAGCTGGCCGGTGGCCTTTCCGGTTGTGCTGATGGTGGCACCGCTGGTGCGCCGGATCGTGGCCATCGCCATCCGCCCGCCGGATGCGGCATGATGCCCGCGGCACGGCGAAATACATATTCGTTAATTGAAATGTGTATTCCGGCACGGCATAAGGTGCCGCAACAGTTAAAGGATCCCGCCCATGCTCCCTGCCCGTTTTGCACCCGTGCTGTTCAGCCTGATCCTGTCAGGGATGATGTCCTTCATCGTCACCGGTGTCGCGACCTGGAAGGCGCTGGGTTTCGGCACAGGTTTCGGCAATGCCTGGATGCAGGCCTGGAGCCTGAGCTGGCCGATTGCCTTCGCTGTCGCCTTCACCGCCGCACCCCTGGTGCGCAGGCTGGTTGCCAAGCTGGTCAAGCAGCCCGCGGGCAGCTGAAACGGGGCGGTAAAAGGGCAGGGAAACTCCCGCCCGCCGCAAGCTGCACCAAAGATGCAGCAACTCCGGTTGGGCGCGGCGCCGCTGGCGCGGCGCACAGAGATTTCGCTGAGAAGCCCCTAAGGGCAGGTCTGCCCTTGAGGGGCGCTGCCGATTGTTTTCAGGGCGGGCCGCGTCAAGGGCAAGCCGCGCTGGCCGCGCGGAGGCTGCGCCTCCCTTGACCCGGCGTGGCGAGGGTGCGGCACAATCCGCGCCGCGCCAGCGGCGCCATGCCCAACGGGATGAGGTCGTCAGATCGAAGCCGGGCGGGAGCGCCCCGCCGGCCTAGGCAAATCTGCCTCAGTGCGCTTCGGCCCAGTTCGAACCGCGGCCTGCGTCCACCACCAGCTTGACGTCCAGATGCACCGCCGGATCGGCGGCGTTTTCCATCACCTGGCGCGCGGTTTCGATGGTCTCCTCCACGGCCGCCTCCGGCACTTCGAACAGCAGTTCGTCGTGCACCTGCAGCAGCATCCGGGCGGGCAGATGGGCAATCGCCTCCGGCATCCGGATCATTGCCCGGCGGATTACGTCTGCCGCGGTGCCCTGAATGGGTGCGTTGATCGCGGCGCGTTTGGCAAAGCCCGCCTTCGGCCCCTTCGCGTTAATTTCCGCGGTGTGGATCTTGCGCCCGAACAGGGTCTGCACATAGCCATGCTCCTTGGCGAACTCGACGGTGCTGTCCATGTACTTGCGGATGCCCGGGAAGCGCTCGAAATAGCGGTCAATGAACCCCTGCGCGTCCTTGCGCGGAATGCGCAGGTTGCGGGCCAGGCCAAAGCCCGAGATGCCGTAGATCACACCAAAGTTGATCGCCTTGGCCTGACGGCGGATTTCCGGCGTCATCTCCTCCAGCGGCACCTCGAACATCTCCGACGCGGTCATCGCGTGAATGTCGACGCCTTCGGCAAAGGCCTGTTTCAGCGCATCGATCCCGGCCATATGCGCCAGGATCCGCAACTCGATCTGGCTGTAGTCGAGCGACAGCAGAACATTGCCCTCTTCCGCCACAAAGGCCTCGCGGATGCGGCGGCCTTCCTCGGTGCGCACCGGAATATTCTGCAGGTTCGGATCGGTCGAGGCCATGCGCCCGGTGCTGGCCCCGGTCTGGGCATAAGACGTATGCACCCGGCCGGTGTCGGGATTGATATGGTCCTGCAGCGCGTCCGTGTAGGTCGATTTCAGCTTGGAAAGCTGCCGCCAGTCCAGCACCCGCGCGGGCAGGTCGTGTTCCGTCGCCAGATCCTCCAGGATATCCGCGCCGGTGGCATATGCGCCGGTCTTGCCCTTCTTGCCGCCTTCCAGCCCCATCTTGTCAAACAGGATCTCGCCCAGCTGCTTGGGCGAGCCGACGTTGAAGGTCTCGCCCGCGAGTTCATGGATCTCCGCCTCCAGCCCGGCCATCTTCTGCGCGAACGCATTGGACATGCGCGAGAGCGTATCGCGGTCCACCTTGATGCCGTTGCGCTCCATATCCGCCAGCACGGGCACCAGCGGCCGTTCCAGCGTTTCATAGACCGTCGTGACCCGCTCCTGATGCAATTGCGGCTTGAAGACCTGCCACAGGCGCAGGGTGATATCGGCATCCTCAGCCGCATAAGGCACTGCGTCCTCAATCGGCACCCGGTCAAAGGTGATCGCCGATTTGCCGGTCCCCAACAGCGGTTTGATCGGGATTGGGGTGTGATCCAGATAGCGTTCGGACAGCGTATCCATGCCATGCCCGTGCATGCCAGCGTGCAGCGCATAGGATATCAGCATGGTGTCGTCGATCGGCGCCACGTCCACCCCGTACCGGTGCAGGATCTTGGCGTCGTATTTCATGTTCTGGCCGATCTTCAGGACCGCCGGATCCTCCAGCACCGGTTTCAGCAGCGCGACGGCTTCGTCCAGCGGCATCTGCCCTTCGGACAGGCCCTCGCCGCCGAACAGATCATCGCCCCCGGCCTTATGCGCCAAGGGGATGTAGCAGGCCTCGCCCGCTTCCACGCACAGCGAGATGCCGACCAGATCGACGACCATTTCATCGAGACCCGTGGTCTCGGTATCCACCGCCACCCAGCCGCGCTCGCGGATGCGGTCGATCCAGACCTGCAGCGCGCCTGCGTCGCGGACGCATTCGTATTTCTCTTTGTCGAACGGCACCGCTTCCGGCGCTGCCGCCGCACTGGCCGCCGCTGCGGCGGGGGCCTCCGGGATCGCCGGCGCCTCCATGCCCAGCTGATCCGCCATGCGTTTCGACAGCGTGCGGAACTCCATCTCAGAAAGGAACGTCAGCAGGGTGTCCGCATCCGGCTCCTTCACCTCCAGATCATCCAGAGTGAAATCCAGCGCCATATTGCAGTCGAGCTGCACCAGCTTTTTGCTGAGCTCGATCTGGTCCCGCTTCTCGATCAGCGTCTGGCGGCGCTTGGGCTGCTTGATCTCTTCGGCGCGGTCCAGCAGCTCCTCCAAGGAGCCGAATTCGTTGATCAGCAGCGCGGCGGTCTTGATCCCGATCCCCGGCGCACCCGGCACGTTATCAACCGAGTCGCCCGCCAGCGCTTGCACATCGACCACCCGGTCGGGGCCGACGCCGAACTTTTCCACCACACCGTCGCTGTCGATGCGCTTGTTCTTCATCGCGTCCAGCATCTCGACGCCGCCGCCGACCAGCTGCATCAGGTCCTTGTCGGAGGAAATGATGGTGCAGCGCCCACCCGCATTGCGCGCCTGATGCGCCAGCGTTGCGATGATGTCGTCAGCCTCGAAACCCTCGATCTCCTTGCAGGCGATGTTGAAGGCACGGGTCGCCTCGCGGGTCAGCGGGAACTGCGGCACCAGATCCTCCGGCGCGGGCGGGCGGTTGGCCTTGTACAAATCGTACATCTCGTTGCGGAACGACTTGCCGGAATAGTCGAAAATCACCGCCACATGGGTCGGCGCATCCGGGCCCTTGTTGTCCTCCACCTGCTTGAACAGCATGTTGCAGAAGCCCGCGACCGCGCCGATCGGCAGCCCGTCGGATTTCCGCGTGAGCGGCGGCAGCGCGTGATAGGCGCGGAAGATGAAGGCCGAGCCGTCGATCAGATGCAGATGGCAGCCCTTGCCGAATTGTGTCCCGCTCATTGTGCTGCTCCCCGGTTCTTTCGCGCGTGGTGGTTTGGACAGTGTTATTCAGTATCCAGCCGCCATCCGCAATCGCCCTGTTGCCCGCTGCTGCCACCCGCATGGGCACAATCCGGCGCACAGGGATGTGATCCGCTGCCGCGGCCGGGCAGTTGCCCCCGCGCGGACCCCGTGCCTATCTGATGTCATGCGATGGATCCTTCTCATAGGCTTGCTTGCGGCGCTGTCCGGCTGCCGCGACGAGGTCCGGATGCTCACGGCTGAGGAACTGCAGGCGTTCTTCACCCATGACCGCAAAATCTCCTTCACCCGGCTGGCGTTGTCCGGCACCGCGGTCCTGCGGACAGACGGCACCTTTGAGGTCACGATCCCGCGGCTGGGAGAGGACACAGGCACCTGGCGGCTGGACGGGGACAGAATCTGCAGCCGCTGGGCAGAATTCCGCAAGGGCCAGGAACTGTGTGCCCTGGCCGGAGCGCTGCCGGACGGCACCTACCGCGGCATGTTTGCCGCCTCCGGCACCCGGCTGGGCGATTTCTGGTTTGTCAAATGAGACGTCCTGACCGGCAGGCTCAAAACACCCCCATCGCCAGACCAGCCCCCAGGGCCAGCCCCAGCTCGCGGCAGGCCTCCAGCTGATCCTCCGGGATCACCTTCTGCGCCAGAATGGCCTCGGGCGTCTGCGCATGGGTGCAGATGATCAGCGGCGCCTGCACCTCTTTCAGGCGCCAGCCGGTGGCGATCCGGGCGCATTGCCGCGCCGCGTTCTCCCCGTCCGACCCGGCGCAGACCATCTGCGCATAAGGACGCCCCTCGATCTGTCCCAGAACCGGGTAATAACAGCGGTCAAAGAACTCTTTCATCTGGCCGGACAGCGCCGCCAGGTTCTCCGGCGCGCAGAAGAGATAGCCATCCGCCGCCAGCAGATCCTCCGGCCCTGTATCTTCGGCCCGCATCAGAACCGTCGGGGTCTCACCGCGCGCAGCCTCAAACGCGGCCTCCGCCATCCGGCGGCTGCCGCCGGTGCGTGAGTGGTAGACGATCAGAAGCTGTGCCATTTCCGCTGCCCGCGCTTGTTTCCCGCACCGGACACTACCGGACGCAGGCAAATTTCTTCAAAGAAATTTGGCCGGAAAATTCGAATTTTCCGGTTCCCGGACACGGTCCGTGAAACCTTGGGCGGCCCGGATCACTCCGCCGCCTTGGCCGCGTCCTCATAGATGAACTTGCAGTCGCAATAGGGGCATTCCACGAACCCTTCGGCCTCGGGGATCTGCAGATAGACCCGCGGATGCCCCAGCGCGCCTTCGCTGCCGTCGCACGCAACCTTGCGGCTGTTCACAATCTTGGTTTCCGGCGCTTCGGTGCTCATGGCTGGCAGTCCTTTCACTTTTCGGCTAGGCGCTTTTATGAGCCAAGGAAAAACCGGGGGCAAGAGCGGCGATGAGTGCGGACGCAATCCAGATCAAAGCTTTGCGAAAAATCTACAAGGGCCACAAGGGCCAGCCGGAGAAGCACGCGCTCAAGGGCGTCGACCTGACAGTGCCGCGCGGCTCTGTCTTCGGCCTGCTGGGGCCGAACGGCGCAGGCAAATCGACGATGATCAACATCCTCGCAGGCCTCGTGCGCAAGACCTCCGGCTCGGTCTCGATCTGGGGCTTTGACCAGGACGCAAACCCGCGCCAGAGCCGCGCTGCCATCGGCGTCATGCCGCAGGAGCTGAACCTCGACCCGTTCTTCACCCCGCGCGGCGCGCTGGAGGTGCAGGCGGGCCTTTACGGCGTGCCGAAAGGTGAACGCCACAGCGACGAGATCCTGCGGATGATCGGTCTGGAGGACAAGGCAGAGGCCTATGCGCGGACCCTGAGCGGCGGCATGCGGCGGCGGCTCCTCTTGGGCAAGGCGCTGGTCCACCGCCCGTCGGTTCTGGTGCTGGATGAACCCACCGCGGGCGTCGATATCGAGCTGCGCCAGATACTGTGGGAGAACATCCGCAAGTTGAACGCGCAGGGCATGACCATCATCCTCACCACCCACTACCTGGAGGAGGCCGAGGAGATGTGCGACGAGATCGCCATCATCAACCAGGGCGAGGTGGTGGCACGCGATACCAAGTCCAGCCTCTTGGGCCGGCTGGACGCCAAAACCATGGTGGTGCAGCCCGCGGTGCCCGTGACGGTGCTGCCGCAGGGGGCGGGCATCGAGGCGGACTTGCGCGAAGACGGCGCTGTCGCGTTGCGCTACCGCAGCCAGGCGACCAGCGCCGAGGAGGTGCTGGCCGCGGTGCATGCGGCGGGGATTTCGATCCGCGACGTGAAGACCGAGGAAGCCGATCTGGAGGATGTGTTCCTGTCGCTGACCAAGGCGGGGTGAGAGGGAGGCTTCTGCCTGGTGACCGGGTGCGGGACTTTACTGCCGTCCGCAGTTACTGCTTCAATTTCCGGTTTGGCTTGTCTCGCCGCATTTCACTCTCTCGGCAACTTATCTGCAATCGCTTTGAATTGCTCTGCACTGAAACCTGTTAATATTGGCATTTCCCAATCAAAGAACCGCTTGTCTGATATTGCATGGAGAATGAGTGATCTAATGCCAAGCATTTCCGAAGAATTTAGGCCTGTATTAGGAACTACATGGCGCACCGAGCTAGCAATTTTCGTTGCGCAGTTAGTCGGATCATCGGAGCAAAGCACAAGCTCATTTGAATCATCTAGATCAGTGATTGCTTTTCCAATCGCTTGTATCAGGGCTATCTGATCGTCCTGTGTCATCTTAGCTCCTTCTGATATAGAACGCCGAAGTAGACATTGGCTGCAATGCAGAAAGTTCTCAAAGTGGGCTCAGTTCTGCCGTTGGCTGACGGAGTGAGATACCGCAGCCGCCGCCCGCCGCCAACCCCTCACCCCCGGTCAATCCGCGCCTGGTAGCAGTTGTTGCGCGACGACCGGATGTGGATGTAGTCCACCTGCTCATCGGCAAAGATCGCCTCGGCCTGCGCCATCATCTCTGCCTGCGGGATGACAATGCCGGTGCCGTAAACGATGCGGTGCCCGGCGCTGTAGCCCTTGATCAGATAGTCCGGCGCGTTTTCCAGCACCTCCGGCACTTCCGTCCCTTCATGCCGATCGCAAGGGTCTGCGCACAGAAAAATCGGCCCGGTCTCGGCATAGGGCTGCGCCGCGGGAAAGGGGCGGTGGGCGAGGATCAGCATTTCCTTGCCCTCGGGAATGTACCGCAGGCAGTGGCGGCAGGGGTTGCCGCCGCCGTCGGACACTGTGCGCTCCGGCATCTGGGCGTGGGCGTCAGGGCCGCCTTCCTGCAGGGCGCGGACGATATCGGTGGGCAGGGCGGTGATTTTGGTCATCGGGTTTCTCCTTTGCTGCCAGCACCCTGCCCGAACCGCAGGGCGGCAATCGACCCGGATCTTGCGCATCCCGCAGTGAGTTGGAGTAAAGTCCTCCTGCCCGCCGCGCAGGCATTGGTTTGCCCTGCGGCCGTTGGGCCGGGGCGCCGCGCGGACGCGCGGCGCGGCACCGCATTCCAGCAGGACTCCACATGAGAACAAAACGGGAATATCATGTCTGCATGTTTGCCGAATTCGCCTGCCTTTCGAACTTCACCTTCCTCACCGGCGCCTCCCATCCGGAGGAATACGCCGCCCGCGCGCTGGAATTGGGGCTCGGCGCCTTTGCCATCGCGGATGAAAACTCGGTGGCGGGCATCGTGCGCGCCCATGCGGCGTGCCGCGACATCGCGCGACGGGTGCGGGAGCGGCAGGCCTGGGACCGCACGCACACCCCCATCGGCCCGCCGCGGCCCGCGGGCATTCCGCAGCCCGCCTCCTTCCCGGTTTACGAAACCGTGCGGCTGATCCCGGCAGCAAAGCTGATCCTCACCGACGCGCCGGAGGTGATCGCGCTGCCGGTGACCCGCGTGGGCTGGGGCAGCCTGACCCGGCTGCTCTCAACCGGACGGCTCAGGGCGCAAAAGGGCAGCTGCACCCTGCACCTTGCCGACCTCCTGGAATTCGCTGACGGCCTCCACCTGCTGCTGCTGCCGCAAACGCAGCATCTGCCCGGCGGCGCGGATGGATGGGCGCCGCATATGGACGGGCTGACGCGCCGCTTTGGCTCCCGCATGCACCTGATGATGGCGCCCGCCTATGACGGCGGCGACCGGGCGCGCTTTGCGCAGCTGGCAGAGCTGGCCGCCCGTCTGAACCTGCCCCCCTTGGCCAGCGCCGCGCCCAAAATGCACCACGGCAGCCGCCGCCGCCTGGGGGATGTGCTGACGGCCATCCGCCTGCGCTGCAAGGTCGAAACCCTGGGCCGCGCCGCCATGGCCAACGCGGAGCAGCGCCTGCGCTCGGACGCGGAAATGCGCCGCCTGTTCCGCGGCTATGAGGCAGCGGTGGATAATGCCGCCCATCTGGCAGCGCAGCTGACCTTCTCGCTGGATGAGCTGCGCTATGACTACCCGGACGAGGGCCGCGAACAGGAAACCCCACCGCAGCGCCTGCGCAGGCTGGCGGAGGAAGGCCTCAGCTGGCGCTACCCGGGCGGTGCGCCCGACAAGGTGCGCCAGCTTCTGGAGCATGAACTCGCCCTGATCGCCAAGCTGAAATACGACCCCTATTTCCTCACCGTGCGCGACATCGTCGCCTTTGCCCGCTCCCGCGGGATCCTCTGCCAGGGCCGCGGCTCGGCGGCAAACTCGGTGGTCTGCTACTGCCTGGGCGTCACCTCCGTCAGCCCGGAACTGGGCACCATGGTGTTCGAGCGTTTCGTTTCCGAGGCCCGCGACGAGCCGCCCGACATCGACGTGGATTTCGAGCATGAGCGGCGCGAGGAGGTGATCCAGTGGATCTATGAACGCTACGGCCGCCACCGCGCGGGGCTTTGCGCCACGGTGATCCACTACCGCGGCAAACGCGCCATCCGCGAGGTGGGCCGCGCCATGGGCCTGACCGAGGACACCATCTCTGCCATGTCCTCGCAGCTCTGGGGTTTTTTCAGCAGCAAAGGGGTAGAGGCCGAGCGGATGCGCGAGATCGGGCTGGACCCGGACAGCCGCCGCCTGCAGCTGACCCTGCAGCTGGTGGAGCAGATCATCGGCTTCCCGCGCCACCTCAGCCAGCATGTGGGCGGTTTTATCATAACCCAAGGCCGCTTGGATGAGCTGGTGCCCATTGAAAATGCCACCATGGAGGGCCGTACGGTCATCTGCTGGGACAAGGACGACATCGACACGCTGGGCATTCTCAAGGTCGATGTGCTGTCGCTGGGCATGCTTACCTGCATCCGCAAGGCGTTTGATCTGATGCGCCAGCACCACCAGCTGGACTACAGCCTGGCCACCCTGCCGCCGGAGGACCCGGCGGTCTACAATATGCTGTGCCGCGCCGACAGCATCGGCGTCTTTCAGGTCGAGAGCCGGGCGCAGATGAACTTCCTGCCCCGGATGCGGCCGCGCAATTTCTATGATCTGGTGATCGAGGTGGCCATTGTCCGCCCCGGCCCGATCCAGGGCGACATGGTGCACCCCTATATCCGCCGCCGCAATGGCGAGGAACCGGTGCATTTCCCCTCCGACGCGCTGGGCGAGGTGCTGGGCAAGACCCTCGGCGTGCCGCTGTTTCAGGAGCAGGCGATGCAGATCGCCATCGTTGGCGCGGGCTTCACGCCGGAGCAGGCAGACCGGCTGCGGCGGTCCTTGGCGACCTTCAAGAAGCACGGCAACGTCAGCGAATTCCGCTCTCTGTTCCTGCGCGGCATGGCCAGGAACGGCTATGATCAGGAGTTCTCCGAACGCTGCTTTTCCCAGATCGAGGGCTTCGGCTCCTACGGCTTTCCCGAAAGCCATGCCGCCAGCTTCGCGCTGCTGGTCTATGCCTCGGCCTGGATTAAATGCCACCATCCGGGGATCTTTGCCTGCGCGCTGCTGAATGCGCAGCCGATGGGGTTCTACGCGCCCGCCCAGATCGTCCGCGATGCCCGCGCGCACGGCGTCGAGGTGCGCCCGGTCTGCATCAACAACTCCTACTGGGACAATGTGATGGAACCGGACGGCCACGGCGGCCTGGCGCTGCGGCTGGGGTTCCGGCAGGTGAAGGGCCTGCGCGACGAGGACGCCGCCTGGCTCACGGCCGCGCGCGGCAACGGTTATCACGAGGTGGAGGATGTCTGGCGCAAGGCCGGCATTGCGCCGCCGGTGATCGAGCGGCTGGCAGAAGCCGATGCCTTTGCCGCGCTCGGCCTCAACCGGCGCGAGGCCTTGTGGGCCGCCAAGGCGATCACCGCCCGCAAACCGCTGCCGCTGTTTGCCCGCGAGCTGGAGGGCGAGGGGATCTATGAACCGGCCGCCGACCTGCCGCAGATGGGTCTGGGCGAGGAGGTGGTGGAGGATTACGTCGCCATGCGCCTGTCCCTGCGGGCCCATCCGGTGGCGCTGATCCGGCATCTGCTGACGCCGCAGGACACGGGCGGCAGTCCAGGGGGCGGGCCGGGCGATTGAGTATTTGGGGAAAGATGAAGCGGCGTTGCCGGGGTGCCGCGCCCTGATAACGCCAACTGTGGCAGGAAAGCCGGTTCACCCCGGCGCGGCAAGGCGTTAGAAGGCTTGCGAACATTGCCTAATCTTGCCCTGCCCCGGAGCTGATCCATGACCGCACCCAAACCCGTTGTCCTGTGCATTCTCGATGGCTGGGGCAGCGGCGAGCCCGGCAAGGCCAACGCGCCATATCTGGCGCAGACCCCGGCTTTTGATGCGATCATGGCCAAGGGGCCAAGCGCCAGGCTGATCACCCACGGGCCGGATGTGGGCCTGCCGACCGGGCAGATGGGCAATTCCGAGGTCGGCCACACCAACATCGGCGCAGGCCGGGTGGTGGCGATGGACCTGGGCCAGATCGACCTGGCGATCGAGGACGGCAGCTTCTTTGAAAACGCGGCGCTGCAGGACTTTATCGCGCAGCTGAAGGACAGCGGCGGCGCGGCGCATCTGATGGGGCTGGTCTCTGACGGCGGTGTGCACGGCCATATCAACCACATCCTGGCGGCGGTGAAAGCCATTCACGAGGCCGGGGTGCCGGTCTGGCTGCACGCGATCACCGACGGGCGCGATGTGGCGCCGAAATCGGCCTTCCGCCACTTCCGGCGGCTGGAGGAAAAACTGCCCGAAGGCGTGCGCATTGCCACCGTCACCGGGCGCTATTTCGCGATGGACCGCGACAACCGCTGGGGTCGAGTGAGCGAAGCCTATGATGCGATGATTCACGCCAAGGGGCGGCCCGGCCAGACCGCCCACAGCGCGGTGGACCATGCCTATAACCAGTCGGAAACCGATGAATTCATTGCTGCCACAGTGCTGGAAGGGTTTGAGGGCGTGAAGGACGGCGACGGGTTTTTCTGCCTCAATTTCCGCGCCGACCGCGCGCGGGAAATCCTGCGCGCCATCGGCGAGCCGGGGTTTGCGGAGTTCGACGCCGGCCAGCGCCCGAACCTGGCAGCGCTGATGGGCATGGTGGAATATTCCGATGCCCACAATGATTACATGACCACCGCCTACCCGAAGGCGGCGATTGTCAACACGCTGGGTGCTTGGGTCGCCCAGCACGGCAAGACCCAGTTCCGCCTGGCCGAGACCGAGAAATACCCGCATGTGACGTTCTTCCTCAATGGCGGCAAGGAAGAGCCGGAAGAGGGTGAAGACCGTTTCATGCCGAAGTCTCCCAACGTGGCGACCTATGACTTGCAGCCGGAGATGTCGGCACCGGAAGTGACGGAGAAATTCGTCGAGGCGATCGAGGCGGGCTATGACCTCATTGTCACCAACTACGCCAACCCCGACATGGTGGGCCACACTGGCGATCTGAAGGCCGCGATCCGCGCCTGCGAGGCGGTGGACCAGGGGCTGGCCAAGGTGGTCGCGGCGCTGGAGAAGGCAGGCGGCGCGATGATCGTCACCGCCGATCACGGCAACTGCGAGGTGATGGTGGACCCGGAAACCGGCGGCGCCCACACTGCCCACACGCTGAACCTGGTGCCGGTGGCGCTGGTCGGCGGGCCGGAGGGCGCGCAGCTGCGCGATGGCCGCCTGGCCGATCTGGCACCCACCATCCTGGAACTGATGGGGCTGGAGAAACCGGCTGAGATGACCGGGGAGAGCCTGCTGTCATGATCCGGCGCGCGGGCCTTGTGCTGCTGGCCGTGCTGGCTGCGCCGCTGCAGGCGGCAGCGGATCCGGCAGAGGCCGCGCGGGACGCGGCAGAGCAGCTGGAGATGGCCTCGGTCAAGCTGCAGGAGGCTGACAGTTCCCGCGACCGGGTGAAGGCGCTGACCTCTACCGTGCAGGCCTATGAGGCGGGGCTTGCGGCGATGCGCGACGGCTTGCGCCGGGTGGCGCGGCGCGAGGGGCAGCTGAGCGCCCAGCTGGCGGCGCGGCAGGAGGAGGTCTCCGGCCTTCTGGGGATCATCCAGACCATTGAAACCTCGCCGCCGCCGGTGCTGATGGTGCATCCTTCCGGGCCTTTGGGCGCGGCGCGGTCTGCGATGATGCTGGCAGAGGTGACGCCGGCGCTGCAGGCACGGGCGCAGGTGCTGAAGGCGGATCTGGATGAGGTGCAGAGCTTGCGCCTGCTGCAGCAGAACGCCGCGAAGACGCTGGAAGAGGGGCTGGCGGGCGTGCAGAGCGCCCGGGTGCAGCTGTCCACCGCCATTGCCGACCGCACCACATTGCCGAAACGCTTTACCGAGGATCCGGTGCGCACTGCGATCCTGATCTCTTCGACCGAGACGCTGTCGGGTTTTGCCGACGGGCTGGCGGAGATTGCCGATGGCGGGATTGCCGCCAGTGAGGCCGACATCAGCGGTTTGCGCGGCACGCTGCCGTTGCCGGTGGAGGGGCTGGTGCTGCGCGGTTACGGCGAGCGCGATGCCGCGGGCATTGCCCGGCCCGGCTGGCTGATTGCCGCCCGCCCCCGGGCGCTGGTCACATCGCCCACCGCAGCCACCATCCGCTATCGCGGGCCGCTGCTGGACCTGGGCAACGTGGTGATTCTGGAGCCGCAGCCGGAGACGCTGTTTGTGCTGTCGGGCCTGGCCGAGGTCTTTGGCGAGGCGGGGCAGGTGATCCCCGAGGGCACCCCTGTCGGTCTGATGAGCGGAGAAAACCCGAAACCGGACGCAATTCTGTCAACAAGCGGTGAAGGGGGTGGAACTGACCGGACAGAAACGCTCTATATAGAAGTGAGAATGGACAACAGCCCGGTGGACCCCGAAACGTGGTTCCGCACTGGAAAAGGTGGATGAAGGCTTGATGAAGAAATTTGCGATGGCCGCCGTCGGCGGCACGCTGGCAGGGATCGTGGCGACAACCTATGTGGCGGGCCCCTTGCTGGCGCAGGAAGGCGTGCGCGAGGCAAACGTCTATGAGCAGTTGGACCTGTTCGGCGACATCTTCGAGCGCATCCGTGCGCAATATGTCGAGGAAGTCGACGAGAAGGAGCTGATCGAGGCAGCGATCAGCGGCATGCTGGCCTCGCTGGATCCGCATTCCAGCTACCTGTCGCCGGATGACGCGGCCAGCATGCGGGTGCAGACCCGTGGCGAGTTCGGCGGCCTGGGGATTGAGGTCACCCAGGAAGAGGGCTTTGTCAAAGTTGTCTCCCCGATCGACGGCACCCCGGCAGATGAGGCCGGGATGGAAGCCGGCGATTTCATCACCCATGTGGACGGCGAAAGCGTTCTGGGCCTGTCGCTGGACGACGCGGTGGAGCTGATGCGCGGGCCGGTCGGTTCGGAAATCGTGATCACCGTGGTGCGTGAGGGCGAGGCGGAACCGTTTGATGTCTCGATCATCCGCGACACCATCAAGCTGACCGCTGTGCGTGCCCGCACCGAGGGCGACACCGTGGTGATGCGGATAACCACCTTCAACGACCAGACCACGCCGAACCTCGAGGAAAACCTCAAGAAGCAGATCGAGGAAGCCGGCGGCATAGATAATGTCAACGGCATCGTGCTGGACCTGCGCAACAATCCGGGCGGTTTGCTGACCCAGGCGATCAAGGTGGCCGACAGCTTCCTGGAATCCGGTGAAATCGTCTCCACCCGCGGCCGCGACCCGGAAGACGGCGAGCGGTTCAACGCAACGCCGGGCGATCTGGCGGAAGGCAAGCCGATCGTGGTGCTGATCAACGGCGGTTCGGCCTCAGCGTCGGAAATCGTTGCGGGTGCGCTGCAGGACCACCGCCGCGCCATCGTGGTGGGCACCAAGTCGTTCGGCAAGGGCTCGGTCCAGACCGTGATGCCGCTGAAGGGCGAGGGCGCGATGCGCCTGACCACAGCGCGCTACTACACGCCGTCGGGCCGCTCGATCCAGGCGCTGGGCGTCTCGCCCGACATCGTGGTGGCGCAGCCGCGCCGGACCGCGGCGGCTGAGGAAGACAACGACTCGTCCACCCGCCGGTCGCGTTCGGAAGCCGACCTGCGCGGCAGCCTGAACAACGACAGCCTGTCCGAGGATGAAATCCGCCAGATCGAGGAAGAACGCGAGAAGGCCGAGAAAGCCGCGGAACTGCGCGAGCAGGATTACCAGCTGGCCTATGCCATCGACATCCTGAAGGGGATGGTGGCGCTGGGGCCGAAATAAGGCCCGCGCAAACACGCATCAGGAAGGGGCCGTCCGGTTGGGCGGCCTTTTTCGTTTTTCAACTAGCCGCCGGGTCTGGCGGGGCTTGAGTGCTGTGCCGTTTATGCGCTGTGTCCCAGTTAAGGGGGCGGCGCCGCCGGGTAGAGAATGGACAGACCCCGCCGGGGGCCTGCTCGGACAGGATTTCCTGAACGACCCCCTTTTTATCAGGGCCGGTCTCCGGGTGATACGCAGGCAGCTCCACAGATGCCTGCGCCTTGTATCATGGCCCGTGCGCAGAGCCATGGCGGGGGATCGATCAGGGGGCAGTCTGGCAAAAACGGATGAGTATCGCGTGAAGGCACCGTACGGTGGGTGCGCAACACCTTGGCGGAAGTGAACTTTCCCGCCCGGAACAAGGCGCGCAGCGCCGCCGGGCGAGCGCCTGCCCGCCCGCACGGGCTGGCGCTTTGGCGGACGTAGTGTTCCATTGAGAGCTCGTACGGACGCGGCTGGGATAAACTGCCCCACGCAAGCGTTGCAGCGCCACCCCGCGGGCAGGCGCCCGCCCTTATGGGAGACAGGAATTGCGTAATGACATCTGGGTGCAGAAAATACCTAGCCAAGCAATTCAACTTGCAGCTTGGTCCGCTCTGCTAATAAGCTATGGGTGCTAGACCAAGCTGGTAGCAAAGCGGACCTCCGCCGGAGCCAGTTTCGCCGGGCAGCCACCATATCTGGTGCTGTCCGGCTCCACACTTCAAGGATCTATGGTTCTCCTCTGCATGTCCAGCATTAGAGAGCATCCATCCACAGGCATCTAGCAAGCTTCTGAAAAGGCGAAAGTTTTCTTCCTGCTCTGCTTCCGGGTTGTTTTGTTCGCTTACTTACACAGTAGAGAAAGTTTGCCGTTAGATTTTCTTCTGTGCGCTTGTAATCCGGTAAATTTAGCAATTCTTGATTCGGCACTGGCAGCTTCAGCCGACAAAGAGTGTGCAAATGGTTGAAAGTTGAAACTGACTGGCATGCCCGTATTCTCGCGTCTTCGTGACAATAAACGCCCGATATCCGGCGTACTGACGGAGCGGGCTGGGCTATGGTCGCACCATGATGTTCGACCTGCCTGATTCCCGCACGCTGTACCAGGCGCTGCTAGACCGCGACGCCGCCTATGAGGGGCGCGCCTATGTCGGCGTGACCTCCACCGGCATTTTCTGCCGGCTGACCTGCCCGGCGCGCAAGCCGAAGTATGAGAACTGCCGCTTCCATGCCACGCCGGGCGATTGCATCGAGGCGGGGTTCCGCGCCTGCAAGCGCTGCAAGCCCTTGGCGGCGGCGGCGGGCGATGACCCGATGGTGCAGGATCTGCTGGCGCGGCTGGAGGCGCGGCCCGCGTACCGCTGGGGAGAGGATGATCTGCTGCGGCTGGGGCTGGATGCGTCCACCGTGCGGCGCGCCTTCAAGCGGCATTTCGGCATGACCTTCCTGGAGATGGCGCGGCAGCGGCGGTTGCGCGAGGGGTTCACGGCGCTGAAGGCCGGCGAGCCGGTAATTGCGGCGCAGATTGATGCAGGTTTCGAAAGCGCCAGCGCCTTCCGCGCGGCTTTCGCGAAACTGGTGGGGATTGCGCCCGGGGCGTTCCGCAAGGATGCGCTGCTCTTGGCGGATTGGATCGACACGCCCCTGGGCGCGATGATTGCGATCAGCTGTGCCCATCAGTTGCACCTGTTGGAGTTTGCCGACCGCAAGGCGCTGCCGCGGGAGGTGGCCAAGCTGCAAAAGGCGCAGCCCGGCGGCCTGGGTTTTGGCCGCACGGCACCGACAGAGCAGATTGCAGAGGAGCTGCGCCACTTCTTTGCAGGCGAGGGCGCGGATTTCCAGACCCCGCTGGCGCTGCACGGCACCGCGTTTGAGCGCGAGGTCTGGCGCTATCTGCTGACCATCCCGGCAGGCGAGACCCGCAGCTATTCGCAGATCGCGCGGGAGCTGGGCCGGGCCTCAGCCACCCGGGCGGTGGCGCGGGCCAACGGCTCCAACCAGCTGGCGCTGGTGGTACCCTGCCATAGGGTGCTGTCAGCTGATGGATCGCTGACCGGCTATGGCGGGGGCCTATGGCGCAAGCAGCGGCTGATTGAGATTGAAACAGGCTACAGACAGAGGATTTCAGCATGACATATTCTGAGCGCGCGCGCGGATTTGCGGCGCTGCATCAGCCGGGCAATCCGGTGGTGCTTTACAACATTTGGGATGCGGGCA
This sequence comes from Leisingera sp. ANG-M7, assembly GCF_000813965.1. Classification (GTDB taxonomy): domain Bacteria; phylum Pseudomonadota; class Alphaproteobacteria; order Rhodobacterales; family Rhodobacteraceae; genus Leisingera. The sequence continues at coordinate 142,072 of NZ_JWLI01000013.1, forward strand.
GCGCCAAGGCGATTGCCGGGGCGGGTGCGTCGGCATTGGCGACCGGCAGCTTCCCGGTGGCAGCTGCACAGGGGTTCCCGGACGGAGAGAAGGTGCCGCTGGAGTTTGTGCTGGGCAATGCGGAACGCATCGTGGCCGCCACAGACCTGCCGGTGACGATTGATTTCGAGGGCGGATACGCCCGCGAACCGGAGCAGCTGACCGCCAATGTGAAGCGGCTGGCAGAGACCGGTGCGGTGGGGCTGAACTTTGAGGATCAGGTGGTCGGCGGCGACGGGCTCTATGATGTCGAAGAGCAGGCGCGGCGGGTGGCTGCGGTGCGGGCGGCCCATGCGGACATCTTTGTGAATGCCCGCACGGATCTGTTTCTGAAGGAAAAAGATGCTTCCAAACACGCGGGCCTGGTGCCAGAGGCGCTGGAGCGCGTGGCGGCCTATGCGGCGGCCGGCGGTAACGGGTTCTTTGTGCCGGGGCTGACCGATCCGGATCTGATTGCGCGGGTCTGCGAGGGCAGCCCCGTGCCGGTCAACACGATGATGCGCGGCATCACGCTGGAGACCGCACGGCAGGCGGGTGTGGCGCGCTGCAGCTATGGCCCGATCCCGCATGCGAAACTGATGCAGGTACTGACGGAGCATTTCCAGGCGCTGGAATAGGCGTTCAGGGGCAGGCCCCTACATCGTTTCGAGGCAGTGGCGGCGGAAGGCGCGTTTCAGCATATCGAGCTCGGCGCGCAGCAGTTCCACTTCGGCGCGCAGGTCGTCCGCCACTGCCTCGCCCGCGATCAGGGTGAAATCGCCCAGCCGGGTGCTGTCTGCGGCATCGAAGATCACGAAGGTCTGCACCCCGTCGGCCACGGCCTCCGGCGGCACTGGCACGGCTACCAGCCAGTCGCCGTCTTTCTGGCCCTCGGTCAGAACCACGTCCCTGACAGGCTGATCCTGGAACATCACGGTAATATCTGGCCGTGCGCCGGTGACGGGGGCTTTGCTGATCTTGCCCTCCCATATGCCGTTGCGGAAGCGGATCTTGGTCAGTGTCAGGCTGCTCATGTCGGGTCACTCATGGGGCAGGGTTCCTCAGATCGCCGCGCGGCGGTGGCGCGAGAAGGTCAGGTCGCGCAGGACCACCTGGTTCAGGTCGGGGGCTTCAAAGATCAGGTCGAGCCAGATCTTCTCGATCCGTTTTTCGTTCAGCTTGGAATAGGCGAGGTCGAATTCGACCACGATGTTCTTGTCGTCCTGGGGCAGCTCGCGCACCAGCTGTTCGGTGTTGGGGCCGTGCTGGATGTTGAGGCGGGCGAAGATCTCGATCGGCTTCTCGGATTCGATGATGCTGTCGATGCGCAGCAGGTGCTGGCGGGTGATGCCTTGCACGGCCTCGGGCGGGAGGTCGATCACCAGCGACAGGAAGGAGCCGTCGAACTTGAACACATCCATGCGCAGGCCGAAGGGGGCAAGGTCCTCCTCGCGGGTATTGCGGAGCTGGCGCAGGGTCAGTTCGGAAACGCTGCAGTCGTGGAACAGCTGCACCTCATCGCCCAGGCGGGCCTTGGGCGGGACTTCCGCAAGACCGCGTTCCGGCAAGGGGCCGCGCCACATCTGAGGCCGCCAGGACCAGTCGGTGCCATGCGGGCGCGGAAAGAAGGAAGAGCCGATCTGCGGCAGCGCCAGGCGGCCGTCGGCGGTGTGGATCAGCCGGTCCAGATGGGTGCGCAGCTGGCGTGCCTGATTGCGCTGGCGGCGCAGTTCCGACAGCGGCGCGCGCGAGGATTCTTCAGCCGCCGCGCGCCAGCGGCGCAGGCTGCGCAGGTGAAACAACCGGTCCATGATCCTGCCCATCGTGCTCTCTCTTGCCTGTTAAAAGGTCTTGCTTGCCCGTCCTGCCCCGTTGCGGGGCTGGCGGCAGTGTAACCGGGCGCGGCTATTGAAATAAACCGGCAATCCGCTGGCGCAGCCCGCGTTTTTTGCCTGTCTCTTCTGCGCTGTCAGCCGCCGGTGCCTGCAGCTCAGCCGGGCGAGGCTGCGGGCGCAGGCCCGGTGCGGGAGCTGCGGAGACGGGGCGCGGCGGGACCGCCGCGGTTTCCAGCGATGGCAGGGTGGAGGCCTCCAGCGTGCGGTGGGTCATCTCGTTCAGCAGGGCGGCGCCGTGGCCGCCAAGCGCCCGGCTGCCCTCGGGCGCATAAAGCGCCAGTGCGACAAGGTGGCGGTCGAGTACGAAAGCACCGCGCCAGTGCACCGGGCTGGCGCTGTCGGCGACGGCGCCGGGGAACTCCAGCTTGACCAGCGGCAGGAGCTGGTCCTCACGGGTTTCAAGCACTTTGGCGTCGGGGAACATAGCGGCGATGTCGGCGGCCTGCGGAGCGGCGGCAGCGGGTTTGGCCGGGCCGATCGAGGCGGTGAGCACCGCCGACTTACGGGCGCCGAACCAGTTCTGACGCCCCATGCGGCTGCAATGGGCCAGAAGTGCAAAGCCGCCGTCCTTGTCGGTCTGGCTGCTGCGCCGGTCGAAACAATAGGCTCCGGGTGCGGCCAGCAGCACATCGCCGCCACCAAAGGACATCACCTGCATCCCGGCCTGCGGCGCCTGGCTGGCGGTGCGGGAGGCAAAGGGCATGCCTTGGGGCGCCGGGCTGCATCCCGCCACTGCGAAGGCAGCGAGCACGCACGCCGCCGCCGTGCCGCGCCGCGTGGGCGCCTTTCCGCCGGGCGCGGCAAAAGGCACGGGTTTCCCGTTGCTTGTTCTGATCACTGCTGGTCCTGCCGGTCTTGTTTTTTACGGGAATCATTACGGAGCGGGGACCGGGGCGGCAAGGCTGAACCGCCGGCAGGCGTGCCTGACTTGCCTTGGCGTTGCAGCAATGCATAACGTGGGCCGGATTGCCGCCGGATCCTGATGCGGCGCGGAGGACCTATGCACGACAGGCACAGTTACAGGGCGCATGAGGCGCTGGTGCGCTACGCCCGGCACCAGCCGGCGCTGTGGCGGTTGATGCTGGGTCTGGTGCTGGTGGCCTCGGTCAGCTTTGCCCTGACGGCGGCGCTGCAGGTGGTGGTGGCGGGGATGTTCCCGGGCGACTGGCTGCTGGGGCTGGCCGATGGCAGCACACCGGGCGCGATGCTGGTGCTCTTGGGCAGCTTTGCCTTTCTGTCGCTGGGGGTGGCGATGGCGGCGCGGCTGTTCCACCAGCGCGGCTTTGCCACCGTGACGGGCCATCTGCGCCCGCTGGCGCATCAGTTCGGCCGGGTCAGCCTGTTTCTCTTGGGTCTCAGCCTGCTGCTGATGGCGCTGCCGCCCTATGACATGGGGCCGCCGATGACCCGGAACCTGCCGTTCTGGACCTGGTTCGGCCTGCTGCCGCTGTCTATCGCCGCGGTGCTGGTGCAGACCGGATCGGAGGAGATCCTGTTCCGCGGTTATATCCAGCAGGCGCTGGCGGCGCGGTTCCGCCACCCTGCGGTCTGGCTGCTGGGGCCCTCTGCGCTGTTTGCACTGGGCCATTACCTGCCGACCGAGGCCGGGGACAACGCGCTGGTGATCACCGCCTGGGCCGGGCTGTTCGGGGTGCTGATGGCGGACCTGACGGCGCGGGCCGGCACCCTCGGCCCGGCAATGGCGGTGCATTTCTTTAACAACGTCACTGCTCTGTTGCTGTTCGGCTCCCCCACCAGCCTCAATGGGCTGGCGCTCTATCTGATCCCCTTTGATCTGGCGGATGTGCAGGCGCTGCGGCCGTGGATGGCGGTGGATTTCCTTCTGATGAGTGTCAGCTGGCTTTGCGCGCGGCTTGCCATACGCCGCTGATTGCAATTGCGGCAAATGCGCCTTATCTGGGGGACAAACCGCGCCCCCGGAGAGGCAAGCAATATGAACTGGATCACCAACTACGTCCGGCCCAAGATCAACTCGATCTTTTCGCGCCGCGAAGTGCCCGAGAACCTTTGGCAGAAATGCGATGAATGCGGCACCATGCTGTTTCACCGCGAGCTGAGCGACAATCAGAACGTCTGCACCAGCTGCGGCCATCACATGAACATCACCCCGCGCGACCGTTTCATCGCACTGTTTGATGGCGGTGTGTTCACCGAGGTCGCGGTGCCGGAGCCGCTGGCCGATCCCTTGAAGTTCAAGGATCAGAAGAAATACCCCGAGCGGATCAAGGCGGCGCAGAAGAAGACCGGCGAGAAAGACGCGATGCTGGTGGCCGCGGGCGAGATCGGCCGCACGCCCATTATCGCTGCCGCGCAGGACTTCTCCTACATGGGCGGTTCGATGGGCATGTATGTGGGCAATGCCATCATCGCTGCGGCTGAGGAGGCCGTGAAGCTGGGCCGCCCGCTGGTGCTGTTCTCCGCCGCTGGCGGTGCGCGGATGCAGGAAGGCATTCTGTCGCTGATGCAGATGCCGCGCACCACCGTTGCGGTGGAGATGCTGAAAGAGGCGGGGCTGCCCTATATCGTGGTGCTGACCCATCCGACCACCGGCGGTGTTACGGCGTCTTATGCGATGCTGGGCGATGTGCATATCGCCGAGCCGAACGCGCTCATCTGCTTTGCAGGCCCCCGGGTGATCGAGCAGACCATCCGCGAGAAGCTGCCGGACGGCTTCCAGCGCGCTGAGTATCTGCTGGATCACGGCATGCTGGACCGGGTGACCCCGCGCACCGAGATGCGCGAAGAGCTGATCACCATTATCCGGATGCTGATGGGGCTGCCGCCGCAGGTGGCGGGCGATCTGCCCGCACCGGAGAAGGAAGAGGCGCCCAAGGCCGCAAATGCGCCGGCGGATGGCGCAGTCAGCGAAGAAGCTGCCGAGTAAACCGGTTTAAACAGATACGCATGGCCGAGAAGGCCGGTCAGCGCCCGTCCCTTCCAGGGCGGGCGCTGTTCTTTGCCGCCCAAGACACTCCGACCTGACAGGACCAGGCTGATGACCCAGACCTCCGACGCGATCCTCGCCCGCATGATGGCGCTGCACCCCAAGATCATCGACCTGACGCTGGACCGGGTCTGGCGGCTGCTGGCGGCGCTGGATAATCCGCAGGAAAACCTGCCGCCGGTGATCCACCTGGCGGGCACCAACGGCAAGGGGTCCACCCAGGCGATGATCCGGGCGGGCCTTGAGGGGATGGGCAAGAGCGTGCACGCCTATACCTCGCCGCATCTGGCGCGGTTCCATGAGCGGATCCGGCTTGCGGGGGAGTTGATCTCCGAGGCACATCTGACCGAGGTGCTGGACGAGTGCTATGCCAAGAACGGCGGCGAGAACATCACCTATTTCGAGATCACCACGGTGGCGGGCCTCTTGGCGTTTTCACGTACGCCTGCGGATTACACGCTGCTGGAGGTTGGGCTGGGCGGACGTCTGGACGCCACCAACGTGATCACGCCGGAGGTGTCTGTGATCACCCCCATTTCCATCGACCACGAGCAGTTTCTGGGCAACACGCTGGCCAAGATCGCAGGCGAAAAGGCGGGCATCATCAAGCGCGGCGTGCCGGTTGTGGTTGGCCCGCAGCCCGACGAGGCGACGGAGGTGATCGAAGCCACCGCTGCCCGTCTCGGTGCGCCGCTGATTGCCTATGGCCAGCATTGGCATGTCTGCGAAGAACGCGGCCGGCTGGTGTTCCAGGATGAAAACGGCCTGCTGGATCTGCCGCTGCCCGCGCTTTTGGGTGCGCATCAGATCCAGAACGCCGGTGCTGCGCTGGCGGCTCTGCGCCATCTGGGCGCGGATGAGGCCGCCTGCGAGGCGGCCATGGTGAACGCCGAATGGCCCGCGCGGATGCAGAAGCTAAAAACGGGCCCGCTGATCGCAGCGGCGCCGGAGGCTGAACTGTGGCTGGACGGCGGCCACAACGCTGCGGCCGGCGTGGCGCTGGCGGATGTGCTGGCAAAACTGCCGGCACGCCCCACCCATCTGATCTGCGGCATGCTGAACACCAAGGACGTGAGCGGCTACATGGCCCCGCTGGCGCCGCATGTGGCCAGCCTGACCGCGATTTCGATCCCGGATGAGGTGAACACGCTGAGCGCAGAAGAGACCGAGGCCGCGGCCAAGTCCGTGGGCATCAAGGCCGGCACGGCGGAGAACACCCTGGCAGCGCTGCAGGCAGTTGTGGCCAAGGACCCGCAGGCGCGGGTGCTGATCTGCGGCTCGCTGTATCTGGCGGGCCATGTCCTGCGCGAAAACGGCTAAGGCTTACGGCTGCGGCGGGGGAGGCTCTCCCGCCCGGCTTCGACCTGCCGGTCTCACCCCGTTGGGCCGGGCGCCGCTGGCGCGGCGCCGCCGCTTTTTCATCTTTCCGGAAGTCCTCCGGGGGTGAGAAAGCTTCCCGGAAACTGTTCGGGGGACAGTTTCGCTTTCGAACGGGCGGAGCCCGCCGGCAGGCCGAAGGGGCAGTGCCCCCTTCTTCCCTCCGCCCCCTAATCCAGAACGTAGTCCACAGGCTCCAGCCTGGGCGGCGCTTCGCGGCCCAGGGCGTTGCAGACCGAGATTTCCATCACCCGGCACATGGCGCTGAGCGGCACTGAATTGGCCTGTTTGCGGAACGGGTGCTCCAACTCATGCGTGACCTCGGCGAGGCCGAAAAACACATAGGCCACCACAGCGGCCACCAGCGGCTCGAACCAGCCGGCGCTGTCCAGCAAGGCAAAGGGCAAGAGCAGGCAGTAGAGATACGTGGTGCGCCAGACCAGCAAGGAGTAGACGAAGGGCAGCGGCGTGGTCAGCAGCCGCTCGTTCCCGGCCTGGGCGGCGGGGAAGGCGGCCAGCCGTTCGGCAAGCGCGCGCTGGCCGAAGCCGTCGATGCGGCCGTCCTCCGCCATCTCGCGCAGGCGGGTGGCGATGTCCCGCAGGGCCGCGTTGGGGCCGTTGGGGTCCCGTATCAGCTGCTCTGCCGCCTCCGGCCCGATCCAATGCCCCACCGTCTCCCGCACCTCATCGCCGCGCAGCTGGGCGCGGTGCAGGTGATGGAAGGCGAGGATGCGGGTCAGGATGAAGTCCTCGTCGGGACCTTTGCCCGCGAAGATCCGCAGTTCCTGCGCCAGGCTGCGCACGTCGGAGACCATGCGGCCCCAGATCCGCCGCGCCTCCCACCAGCGGTCATAGGCGGCGTTGTTGCGGAAGCTGAGAAACAGCGACAGCGACAGGCCGAAGACCCCCATCGCAGCGATGGAAATCTGCGGCATCTCAAAGGCATAACGGTCAAGCACCAGCACCAGGAGCGCCCAGAGCGCGGCGCCGATGATGTTGGGCAGGATGCGCGGCACCACCGATCCGTTCAGGATCAGGAAGATTTCGCGGCGCCGGGGCGTATCGCGGACGATCATGGGGTTTCGCTGCCCCAGTCCTTGTCCTGCATTTCGCGCAGGCGGGAGGCGGTGCGTTCGAATTCAAAGGTGCCCTCGCCCTCGACATAGAGCATTTCGGGCTGCGCCGCCGCTGAACAGATCAGCCGCACCTTGGCCTCGTACAAGGCGTCGATCAAGGTCACGAAGCGCTTGGCTTCGTTGAAGTTGTTGCGGCTGAGGCGGGGGATGTCCTCCAGAACCAGCACCTTCACCTCCTCGGCGATGGCAAGGTAGTCGCCCGGCCCCAGCATTTTGCCGCAGAGGTCATAGAAGGTTGCGCGCGCCACCCCGTTGCGGAAAGCGGGCAGGGTGACCTCGCGGCCCTTCACCTCCAGCGTCAGCGGCTGCGCCGCGCCGCCGCCCGACAGATCCTGCCAGATCGCGCGGATCTGTGCGCGGGCCTCGCCGTCCACGGGGGCGAAATAGACCTGCGCGCCGGTCAGCCGGTCCTGCCGGTAATCGGTGGTGCTGACCATTTCATGCACCGCCATATGCTCCTTGATCAGATCGATAAAGGGCAGGAACAGCTGGCGGTTGAGGCCGTTTTTGTAGAGGTCGTCCGGTACCCGGTTGGAGGTGGTGATCACCGTGACACCAGCGGCAAACAGCGCCTCGAACAGGCGGCCGACGATCATCGCATCGGTGATGTCGGTGATCTGCATCTCGTCAAAGGCCAGCAGGCGCACGGATTCTGCGACCTCGGCCGCCGCCGGGGCCAGCGCGTCCTCGACGCCGTCCTGGCGGGCCTGATGCATCCGGGTGTGGATTTCCTGCATGAAGGCGTGGAAATGCACCCGGCGCGAAGGGATATCGCCGAGGCTGTCGACAAACAGGTCCATCAGCATCGACTTGCCGCGCCCGACCCCGCCCCAGAGGTAGAGCCCCTGCACTGCTTCAAACTCCGCCTTGCGGAAGAAGCCGCGTTTCACCGGCGGAGCCATCAGGCCTTCGGCGATGCGGTCGAAATGAGGAAGCACGGCTTCCTGTGCCGGGTCGGGCTTCAATTCGCCCGCGTCGATTTTCTGCCGGTAAAGCGCGCTCAAATGGGTCATGGCACAGGGATAGCGCGGGGCGCGGGGGATGGGAAGCACAGGATTGGGGGCGGCAAGCCGGCGGGTCAGCGGAACCTGTCCTGCGTCAAGGCGATGAAGTTTTCCACTGTCTTCAGCCCGCGGTCTTCCTGCTCCTGCAGCAGTCCGGCGACCAGATGGCGGGTTGCTGCTGCGTGCTCCAGCTCAGCTGCGCTGGTGCCATAGGCAATGCCGTAGCGCCCCAGTTCGTGGTTCCGGGTCCATTCCGCGCGGCTGGCGTAGACCCCGGGGATCACCACGCTCTGGCAGCCGCAGATGGCGGCATACTGGGAATAGAAGGTGGCCTCGTCATAGGAGTAGAAAGTGTCGCAGCGGTTGAAGATCTCTGCGATTTCTTCATGCGACAGGCCGTCGATCGGAATGGCGTTTTCCGTCTCGGGGATGCGGTCCTTGTGCGCGCCCTTGCGGACGATGTAGCAGGCCCCGCTGCGGCCGGCACGGTTCTGGTTCCGGTAGGCCGGGTTGCGGCGCCACAGGAACAGTTCCGGCGCGCCGCCGGTGATATCCGGGATGTCGGACATTTTGCCGGCGCAGAAGAACATCTCCCCTTCGGTGAACTCAAAGGGGTCCTTGATGCCGGGTGTGTAAAGCAGCCAGCGGGCAATATTCCGGGCACCCAGAGGATTGCCCAGGGTTACCTCAGGGTAGACGACGATGCTGGACCGGGTGAAATCCGCGGGCGTTGCAACCGGCGTGTTGAGGGCGGGGTTTGTTGCAAACGGGGCTGGCCGAAAGCGTGAGCGGCGCAGCCGGGCCTTCAAGGCCGCCACCATTCCTGAAGGCGGTTGCTGGTGCCAGGGCCAGAGCATGGCCTTCTGTCCCAGCGCATTCAGCGCGTTGACCAGCTCGTGCAGAAAGATGCAGCCGCCGCTGTCGGGATCGTAAGGGGGGGCGTAAACCAGGTAGGCCGGGCGGTTCATCATGCAGTTTCCTCAGCCTTGCGAAGCCGCTTCGGAAGCGCGGTAACGCCGTTCCAGTTCCAGCAGGTCCCTGCTGCGGTCCTTGATCCTGCGGGCGGGCACGCCGGCATAGACCATCCAGGCATCCGCAGGCTTCAGCACAAGTGACATCGCCCCGACACAGCAGCCCTCGCCCAGATCAGCGCCGGGGGCAATGACCGTGCCGGCACCCACAATGCAGTGCCTGCCGATGTGCACCGGGGCCAAGGTTTCGGATTTGTAGTCCGCGGGCACTGTCGGGTTGGTCATGGTCGCACCGCTGTAGTCATCCGATTGGGCAAAGACCGACACCCGGTAGGCGAGGCCGGAAAAGTCCGCCATCGTGATGCCGGGGGTGCCGCCGGCCAGCAGGCAGAAGGGGGCAATATGCACATTGCGGCCCAGGCTGATGCCGCCTGAAATCACGCAGAAATCATCAATCCGGCTGTTGTCGCCGATGTGCATCCTGTGCACCTCGTAAAGCGATGCCTTGTCGCTGATCCTGACGTTGGTGCCGAGAGACGCAAATCCCATCTGCGCAAGCGTTTCCTGCGGGTAATAGGCCATCAGGGGTTCCGCTGCAGCCAGCTGCGGGCTGTCTCAATCACAGTTTCGATGCTGCTGCCAAGCGCGAAGAACATCGGCAGGCGGACCAGGCGCGCGGAAATATCGTTGGTCACCGGCAGATCGCCGGCGCTGCGGCCATAGCGCAGGCCCGCGGGCGCCGAATGCAGCGGCACATAGTGGAACGGGGTGATGATGCCTGCCTCGCGCATGCCGGAGATGAAGGCGTCGCGGTCGTCCAGGTCGCGCATCAGCAGATAGAACATATGCCCGTTGCCGGTGGTGTCCGGCGGTGTCTTGGGCAGGGTGACGCGGCCTGCGGCCTCAAGGTCGGTGAAGGCCTCGCAGTAGCGGTCATAGAGCGCCAGCCGGGTTTTCAGAATTGAGTCCGACTGTTCCAGCTGGCCATAGAGGAAGGCGGCGATCAGCTCCCCCGGCAGGAAGGAGGAGCCGATGTCGACCCAAGTATATTTGTCCACCTGGCCGCGCAGGAAACGGGAGCGGTTGGTGCCTTTCTCGCGGATGATCTCGGCCCGTTCCACAAGGTCGGGGCGGGTCAGGGTGAGGGCACCGCCCTCGCCGCTGATGATGTTCTTGGTCTCATGAAAGCTGAAGGTCGCCATATCGCCCAGCGAGCCTGCCGGGCAGCCCTTGTAGGTGGAGCCAAAGGCCTGTGCCGCATCCTCCACCAGCACCAGATTATGGGCGCGGGCGATCTCTGCCAGCCGGTCCATGTCGGCGGGGAAGCCCGCGTAATGCACCGCAAAGATGGCGCGGGTTCGGGTGCTGATGGCGGCGGCGGCTTTTTCCGGGTCGATGTTGAGCGTTTCAGGGTCGATGTCCACGAATACCGGCACCGCACCGCGCAGGGCGACGGCATTGGCGGTGGAAACAAAGGTGAACGAGGGCATGATCACCTCATCCCCCGGCTGCAGATCGCAAAGCAGCGCCGCCATTTCCAGCGCAGCGGTGCAGGAATGGGTCAGCAGCGCCGCATCAGCGCCGGTCTTTTCCGCGATCTGGGCGTTGCATAGATGGGTGAACCGCCCGTCACCGGACAGCTGCCCGTATTCCAGCGCCTCCTGGATATGCGCCAGCTCCCCGCCGATCATCGAGGGTTTGTTAAAAGGGATTTTCGCTGTGCCCATGTGCCAGCCCGCCTCGCTTGATCTTCGCCGACCTTTATATTGGCTTTGCCGCAAGCCGCAAGGGAACCGGGGGCAGGGCTGGCGCGGCAGGAGGGAGCTTGCCTGTTGCTGGCGGCGCTGGGTTTCCCGGTCCCGGTCCAGATTGTTCTGCAAATTGCCCGCCTCGCTTTGGCAGGTGATGTGTGGTCAGGCGAGGCGTTGAGGACGGGAAGCCAGGGCGTTGAATGAGGCAGTGTCAGGCCGGGCAGCAGAGGCCCGGCCTGTTGTATTCGCATCGCTTCGGCGATTGGCGGCGCTGGCAGAAAGCCGCAACCGCCGCGCCGGTTATTCGGCTGCCTGGGCGGGTTGCCATGCAAAGGGTTGGAACATCTTGTCCACCGGAGTGTGGGCCAGGTGATTGGTGTAGTTCGACATCACTTTCTGGGCATAGCCAAGAATGACCCCCAGCATGTTGCGGGTGCTGAAGCCGGCCGCGAGAAAGGCCTGCATATCCTGTTCAGAGACATGGCCGCGGTCCCGCACCATTGTCAGGGTAAAGTCGCGCAGAGCCTCAAGGCGGGCGTTGGGCAGCGGGGTCCCGTCGCGCAGGGCATTGCCGATGGCATCATCGACATTCATGCTTTTGGCGATGGCAGTGTGGGCAGGCACGCAGTAGCCGCAGCCGTTTTCAACGTTGATTGCCTGCCAGACAACGGTGAGCTCCTCGGCGGTAAAGCCTGAGTCCACGAATTGCGCATGCACGGCATGGTAGGATTTCAGAAGTTCCGGGGCCTCGGCCATGACGGCGTAGAGGCCGGGAATGGCACCATAGGCCTTCTTGGCATTTTCCAGAAGTTCCCGGCTGGCTTCGGGGGCGGTGGTTTCGTCGTGCATTGTGAAATTGGTCATCTTGGATCCTGTGGTTGGCTATGTTGCGTCCTGTCCAGGCAATATGGTGAGTTTGAGTGATTGCTCAATGGGGAAAATTGAGTGATCACTCAAATGTGACATTCTGGGGGGCATTAGCGGCAAGACAAAGCGGGAAATCTGGCGTATTCATCGGGCCATGCCACGCGCGCAGCCATATGACCGTGATGCCGCATTGGACGCGGCGCTGACCCTTTTCTGGCGAAAAGGGTATTACGCGACGTCGCTGAAAGACATCGAAGCAGCGCTGAACATGAAGCCGGGCAGCATCTATGCTGCCTTCAACAGCAAGGAAACACTGTTTGGCCTGACGCTGGAGCGGTACTTCCGCAAACAGCATGCGGATTTTGTATCGACGCTCAAGGCGGCGGCGTCACCGCTGCAGGGGCTGGCAGACTATCTGCGCCGCTTTGCCCGGCTGCCGCTGGATGATCCGCAGCGCAGCAGCTGCATGCTGGTCAAGACGCTTCTTGGCGCCACCGAGCAGGACGCCAAGCTGGGGGAGCTTGCAGGGCAGTACATCGATCAGATGATTGCCGAAATGGCTGCAGCGTTTGAGCAGGCAAAGCAGCTGGGGGAGTTGCCCGGCGAGGCTGATGCAGCTCATTTGGCGCGCCGGTATCAGGCTGATCTGACTGCCTTGGGGTTTGAGGCCTCCCGGCGGATCAGCCGCGAGGAGCTGGCGGTTTCAGCCGAGGAGCTGGCGCAGAAAGTCGAGGCTATGCGCGTGAGGCAGACCTAGGCTTCGCGGTATCGTGCAGGCCGTTCGCGGCGCCTCACATCAAAATTTCTTAAGGGTGCGCTCAAAAATCCTGATTTGACCGGGCAGCAATTTTCCCTGAGGGTTCACCGGCTTATCAGGAGAGAGCCGATGGACCGTCCCGCGCCGCTGTTTACACCCGTTTTGATCGTCGGCTGCATCATCATCATGGTGAGCTTTGCGGTGCGCGCCTCCTTCGGCGTCTTTCAGATCCCGATTGCGGAGGAGTTCGGCTGGCTGCGCTCGGAGTTCTCCTTGGCGATTGCCATCCAGAACCTGGCCTGGGGTATCGGGCAGCCGATCTTCGGCGCCATTGCCGAGAAGATCGGCGACCGCAAGGCGATCATCATGGGGGCGGTTGTCTATGCCGCCGGGCTGGTGCTGAGCGCCTGGTCAACGACCCCGTTTGAGATGCAATCCTATGAGTGGCTGGTGGGCTTTGGCATTGCTGGCACCGGGTTCGGCGTGGTGCTGGCGGTGGTTGGTCGCGCCAGTTCCGACGAAAACCGGTCCATGTCGCTGGCGATTGTCACTGCGGCAGGCTCTGCCGGGCAGATCTTTGGCGCCCCGACGGCGGAGTGGCTGCTGGGCTTCCTGCCCTGGCAGACGATTTTCCTGCTGTTTGCGGGCGTGGTGCTGGCGCTGATTGCGCTGCTGCCGCTGATGCGGGCGCCGGAGGCAGCCAGTAAGATGGAGCTGGAAGAGAGCATGGGCGCGATCCTGAAGAAGGCGTTCAAGGATCCGTCTTACACGCTGATCTTCCTGGGCTTTTTCAGCTGCGGTTACCAGCTGGCCTTTGTCACCGCGCATTTCCCGGCCTTTGTCACCGAGATGTGCGGGCCGATCCTGCCGGGGGGCGCGCTGCATTCGATCGGGATCACCACCACCTCGGCGCTGGGGGCGGCGGCGATTTCGCTGATCGGCGCGGCCAACGTCGGCGGCACGCTGCTGGCGGGCTACCTGGGCAAGCGGTACTCCAAGAAATACCTGCTGGCGGCGATTTATACCGGGCGCACCATTGCGGCGGCGGCCTTCATCCTGTTCCCGATCACGCCGCTGAGCGTCATCATCTTCTCTGTCGCGATGGGCTCCTTGTGGCTGGCGACGGTGCCGCTGACCTCAGGGCTGGTCGCGCATATCTATGGCCTGCGTTATATGGGGACGCTCTATGGCATCGTGTTCTTCAGCCACCAGCTGGGCAGCTTCCTGGGCGTTTGGCTGGGCGGGCGGATGTATGATGCCTATGGCGATTACACCCTGGTCTGGTGGATCGGTGTCGGCGTCGGGGCGTTCAGCGCAATTGTTCACCTGCCGGTGAAGGAGCGGCCGCTGGCGCAGCCGGCAGTCCCGGCGGCAGCGTAACACGGCTGGCCCGCCTGGAGGCGGGCTGTGCGTTGCAGGTAGTATCGACCTGAAAGGCGCTGCCGCCGCGCCCAGCCGTTGCTGTCAGAGCAACCCGCGGCGGTGGTTTGCCGCGATGATCTCCAGCACGTCCTCGGTGTGGGTATAGGGCAGGCCGTGGCCGGCGCCGGGGACCTCCTCCTGGCGGACAGAGCGGGCGCGCTCGGCCAGGCGGCCGGCGGCGGTCTGCGGGATCACCGCGTCGTCCTGTCCCCAGATCGCCAGCGCGGGCACGCCTTTCTGGTGCAGGCCGCGCAGTTCCGCGGTGAAATCCTCGTTCAGGATGCCGCGCAGCGAGGCGAGCACGGCAGGGATGAAGCCGCGGTACTGCAATTCCTGCTGCTGCAGGTCGACGATGCCGGGCACCGAGGAAGGGAGATTGCGCTCAGCCTCGGTGCCGCGGAGGTGCAGGGACGGGTAGATCGCGTGCATCAGCCAGTCCCCGATCAGCGGAACATGGCGGATGATCTGCGTCACCCGGTCCGGGCTGCGCCCGAAACCGGCAGGTGCCAGCAGGATCATCTCGCGCAGGCGTTCGGGATGGGCCGCGGCAAAGGCGGTGGCGATGGCGCCGCCCATGGAATAGCCGATCAGCGTGATATCATCGCCGGCCTCCTGGTCCTCCAGCAGCTTCTCCAGCTGGCTGAGGAAGAAGGCGCGGTCCTGCGGGCCGGAGGGCCGGTCCGAGTAGCCGCGGCCGTAGAGATCGTAGGTCAGCACCCGGTAGCCCATCGCGCCCAGCCCCTTGGCAATGCCGTTCCACACGAAGGACGGCGTGGTAAGCCCGTGCACGCAAACTGCGACGGGACCGCGATGCGGGCCGGTCCAGCGGTAGTGGGTGCAGCCGCCGGGCAGCTGCGCCAGCGCGCCGGGGGCGGTCTGCCGGGCCTGGGCAGTCATCGGCTTACGCAGCCGCTCGCGCAGGAAAGGAGCCAGGGTGATGGCAAGGACGGCAAGGAGCAGCAGCCAGATCATGTTCGGGCCTTCCACTTTTGCAGGATGTGGTGGCTGGCCATCAGGTCGAGATGGGCGCCGCCGCCGTTCTTGAACAAGGTGATCTGCGACGGGTCATAGGCGGGGAACCGGCTGAGGCTGTAGAAGTCCGCCAGCACATCGCTGCGCTGGATGGTGCCTTCGGCCAGCGGGATCTTGAATTCGCCGATGTGGTCCAGCGTGGTGCCGAAGCTGTCGCAGTAGATCTGCGCGCGCTTCAGGGCAACGTCGTCGGCTTCGCGCATATCGGGGCGGTAGGCGCCGATCAGGTTGAGGTGCTGGCCGGCGCTGAGCCATTCGCCCTTGATCACCGGATCCGAGGACATGGTGCAGGTGACGATGATGCCAGCGGCACGCACCGCCGGTTCCAGATCGGGGGCGTGTTTGGTGCCGGGGTACTGGGCACAGAGTTCCTGCGCCTTGGGAGCGGTGCGGTTCCAGACACGGATCTGTGCCTGCGGGAAACCGGCCGAGAACGCCTCGATCAAGGAGCCGCCAACGCTGCCTGCGCCGACGATCAGCACTTCGCGGGCGTCCGGGTCGGCCAGCCGCAGCGCACCCAGCAGGCTGTCGCCCGCGGTTTTCCACTTGGTCACCAGGTGGAAATCCACCAGCGCCTCCAGCGTGCCGTCGGCGTCGGAATAGAGGCACACCGAGCCGTTGATCATCGGCTTGTCGGCCTCCGGATTGCCGGGGAAGACATTGGCGGTCTTTACCGCCAGCCCCATGCCGTCGATCCAGGCGGAGCGGCTGAGCAGCGTGTCGGATCCGCGGTAGAGGAAGGTGTCGCCGATCTCTGCCTTGGGCAGATCGTGGCTGGCGGCCAGCGCCGTGGCAAAGCTGACCCAGTCGAGCAGTGCCTCGCCCTCGTCAAAGCCTATGATCGGGATGGTCATGGACGCGTTATCCTCCTGTTGCGGGCCGTCTCAGGCGGCGTCTTGTCCGGTCAGCAGCCCGGCCTGGACCAGCCGCGCCGCGAACGGCGCGGGGGCGGTGAACAGATGGGTCTGCCAGCCGCGCGCATCGGCGGCCTCGATGTTTTCCGGGCGGTCGTCGGTGAACAGCAGCCGGTCCGGCGCCACCCCGGTTTCGCGTTCGAGAATTGCATAGATTTCCGGTTCCGGCTTGATGCATTTCAGATGCGCGGAGACAAATGTGCGGTCAAAGTCACGTAAGGCGGGGTAGGCGGCGCAGGCGATTTCGAAGGTTTCAGCGCCGAAGTTGCTGAGGGCGAAAACCGGCGTGCCCTTGGCCTGAAGCGCCTGCATCAGGCGGACGGAATGGGGAATTTCGCGCGGGACCATCTGCAGCCAGCAATCGTGCCACCAGCGGATTTCCTCGCGCCACTCCGGGTGCTGCTCTGCCAGCGCATAAACGCTGCCGCGGAAGGGGTGGCCGCGGTCGACGTTCAGGTTCATTCCGTGCAGCGGCACCTGGTCGAACAGCTGCTTGCGGCGGGCGGCGCCGATGCGGCTGTCGTAGAAGCGTTCCGGCTCCCACTCGATCAGCACGCGGCCAATGTCGAAGACGACGGCGTCAATGGGCATCGCGTTCATCCTTCTACGCGCGGGCGGGGCCGCGGGGCGGGGCGGTTACGGCGGGTCTCGCGCCAGACGGAGACCAGGCCCGAGGCAATGATCAGGGCGCTGCCGGACCAGACCTGCAGGTCGGGCCATTCGTTGAAGATCAGCACGCCCCAGAGGACCGACATCGGCATGGCGATGTACTCAAAGGGTGCCGCCAGCGCCGCCTCGTTCATGCGGTAGGCCTGGCTGACCAGATAGCCGCCGGCGGAGCCTGCGATGCCGACGCCGATCAGATAGGGCCAGTCCTGTGGCGCGGGCCAGATCCAGGCGCGCAGGATGAAGTCAAAGGCGGGGCTGTCGCCGGTGGCAAAACGCCCGTCCCCGAAGATCAGCCCGGCCAGCGCGCTGAGCAGCAGAAAGCCCAGCATCGGGTAGAAGGCGAGTGTCGCGCCGGCCTCGCTGCCGCCTGCGCGGCGGGTCAGCACATGCAGGGTGGCATAGCCGCAGGCGCCAAGGAGCGGCAGGATCGCGGCAGGCTGGAACGTGTCGGCACCGGGGCGCATGATGATCAGCACGCCCAGGAACCCGGCCACCACCGCGCCCCAGCGCCAGGGGCCGGGGCGTTCGCCCAGGAATAGCGCCGACAGGGTGGTGACGATGAGGGGCGTGGCAAAGGCGATGGCGACGGCTTCGGCCAGCGGCAGCAGGGTGAGGCCGGTGAAGAAGCAGATGTTGGCGAAGAACACCACCAGGCAGCGCAGCAGGTGCAGTTTTGGCTGGTGGGTGCGCAGCAGGTGATAGCCGCCCTCCAGCGGCATGATGATGGCGAGCATCACCGCAACCGCGATGACAGAGCGGAACAGCACCATTTCATAGAGCGGATAGTCGCCGGACAGGAATTTGAAGATCATGTCGATGACAGAGAAGGCAATGCCGGCACCGGCGGCGGCAAACAGGCCGGGTACGCTGACCTTCATCTCTGCGCTCATGCCGTTGCCCTCCCGTCTCCTGCCCTTGATCAGTGGCGGATTTGATCTGACCGGGCAATGGGCCGGGGCGGAAAAATGCAATTTTTCCGGGCAAAATTCCGGGCCGGAATTTTAGGCCGCGGAACGCTGGGGTTAGGTGATTGGGGAGGGGATGGATTTCCTGCTGAGAAGCGGTTCAGGTGCAGGCCTGCCCCTGAACGCGCCTGTTCGAGTGTGGGGCGGCCTGATCCCGCGTCAAGGCCACGCCGTGCTGAGGCACGGTCCGCTGGCGCGGAGCCTTGACCCGGGCGCAGGCCTGTGGGGTAATAAGCAGGCCGGAGCTACTGGCTTGACGGCGCTATGCCGCGAAGACTGACAAGCTGGAAATTTTAATCAGAGTATTGATATGGAAGCAGAAATCACAGCGCACGCCAATGGTGCTGCCTGGCAATTGCTGCCGCAAAGCGGGGTGGCCGGAATAGCGCTAGCAGTCTTGTTCCTCTATCTGTTTTTTAGGCACTTGATGTTTGTTCTTATGGTTGTGGATATCTTGCTGGGGTTTCTACGGCGGTTCAGCTGGTTTCCCAAAGAGGGCAGCCGACTGAAGGCTTTTGGGCATTGGGTGACTGCTTTGGTCTTGTTTGCCGGCTACCTGGTTGCCGCCATGCAATTTGGCTGGATCGAATTTGTGCCCGTTTAGAAGCGGAGCTATGAGCCTGCAAAATGGGCAGGCTTAGCGGCCCGCCTTGGCCGCGCGCAGTTCGCGCTCCAGCGCATCCAGAAACCGCGAGCGGTCGGCCTTGGTGAAGCCCTTTCCGCCGCCCTGCATGCCCAGCGGGTTGGCGGCGCGCAGGTCGGCCATCAGGTCGCGCATCGCGAGCTGCTGGCCGATGTTGGCCTGGGTGAACCGCTCGCCGTTGTGGCGCAGCACGCGGGCGCCGGCCTCGATGCATTTTGCAGCGAGCGGGATGTCGCCCGTCACCACCACATCGCCCGGCCCGCAGCGCTCTGCGATCCACATGTCGGCCACATCGGCGCCCTCGGCCACGATCACGGTTTCCACCAGCGGGTTCTGCGAAGGGCGCAGCCCGCCGTTGGACACCACGAACATGCGCAGACCGTGGCGGGTGGCGACCCGCTCGGCCTCCTGCTTCACAGGGCAGGCGTCGGCGTCGATGTAGAGGGCGGTCACTCTGCCGCCTTCTTCTCTGCCTCGGGGGCTTTTTCCGCCTTGGCCTCCGCTTTGGGTGCGGGTTTGGTCTTGCGGGCGGGTTTCTTCACCTTGAACTCTTCCGGGATCGGCATCCGGTTGAAGGCGTCGAGACCGGCGATCTTGTAGGCTTCGGCCAGGGTCGGGTAGTTGAAAGTGTTCTGCACGAAGTAGTCCACCGTGCCCTTGAGGTTCAACACCGCCTGGGCGATGTGAATGAGCTCCGTCGCGCCTTCGCCGACGATCTGCACGCCCAGCACCCGGCGGGTTTTCAGTGAGAACAGCATTTTCAGCATGCCGTGCTCCAGTCCCATGATATGGCCGCGGGAGGTTTCGCGGAAGCGGGCGACGCCGACCTCGTAAGGGATGCCGCGCTCTTTCAGCTCTTCCTCGGACATGCCGCAAGTGGACATCTCCGGCACCGAGTAGATGCCATAGGGGTACCAGGGGCTTTCCGGCAGGGTCGGGGTTTCCAGCGCGTGGCAGGCGGCAACGCGGCCCTGCTGCAGCGAGGTGGAGGCGAGCGACGGGTGGCCGATCACATCGCCCGCGGCATAGATATGCGGCACCTCGGTCTGGTAGGTCTTGCGGTCCACGCTGAGGCGGCCGCGGTGGTCGGTCTTGAGGCCAACAGCCTCAAGGTTCAGGGCGGAGGTGGCGCCCATCCGGCCGGCTGCAAAGAGCAGCATTTCAGAACGCACATGGCGGCCGTTTTCGAGGGTGACTTCGACATGCTCGCCTGCGTCCTCGATGCTTTCGACCGCGGAGCCGAGCCGCAGGTCTACGCCGTTTTCGCGGATCTGGTGGGTGAAGTCCTGGATCAGGGTCTTGTCGATGAAGTCGAGGAAGGTCTCGCGCGGTTCAATCAGAGTGACGCGCACGTCCAGGGCGGAGAACATGGTGGCGTATTCCACCCCGATCACACCGGCGCCGATCACGGTGAGGGAGCGCGGGATCTCGGCCATCTCCAGGAATTCGTCGCCGTCCACAACGGTCCTGCCGTTGAAGGGCACATATTCCGGGCGGTAGGTCTTGGTGCCGGTGGAGATCAGGAATTTCTCTGCCGTCAGCCGGGTGGTCTCGCCTGCTTCGGTGGCGACCTCGACCTCGTTCGGGCCGATGAATTTCGCCAGCCCCAGCAGGGTGTCCACATGGTTGCGGTTGAACTGGTGCTCCAGCACGTCGACCTCGTAGTCGAGGGTCATATGCAGGCGCGCCTTGAGGTCGTTGGCCTCGATCTGGTCTTTCACCCGGTAGGAGCGGCCGTAGAACGAGCGTTCGCGCCAGCCGGAGAGGTTCAGCACGGTTTCGCGCAGGGTCTTCGACGGGATGGTGCCGGTGTGCACCGACACGCCCCCCAGCCGGTCCTTGCGGTCGATCACCAGCACCCGGCGGTGCAGTTTGCCCGCCTGGATGGCGGCGGCGCGGCCCGAGGGGCCGGAGCCGATGATGATCAGGTCATAATCAAAGTCTTCACTCATGGCCGCGTCCTTTGGTCTTAGTTCTGGTACAGCGCGTCGGCGTGGAAGGAGACGTGCTCCTCCATGAAAGTCGACACGAAGAAATAGCTGTGGTCATAGCCCTGCTGCATCCGCAGGGTGGCCTGCTGGCGGCGTTCGGCGACGGCGTGGGCCAGCGCTTCGGGCTTCAGGAGGTCGATGAACTGGTCGGAGGTGCCGGTGTCGATCAGGACCGGGCCGTCAAAACCCTTTTCCCGCATCAGGAGGGTGGCGTCATGCTTGGCCCAGGCGGCTTCATCGTCGCCCAAGTAGGCGCTCAGCTGCTTGCGGCCCCAATCCGATGCGGTCGGGTTGGAGATCGGCGCAAAAGCGGAAACCGACTTGTAGCGGCCCGGCAGGTTCATCGCCAGTGTCAGTGCGCCGTGGCCGCCCATGGAGTGGCCGGTGATCGCCTGGCGGTCCAGGTCGATGGCGAAGTTCTCGCCCAAGAATGCGGGCAGTTCCTCGGCCACGTAGTCCCACATGCGGAAATGCGGCGCCCAGGGGTTTTGCGTGGCGTTCACGTAGAAGCCTGCGCCCTGGCCCAGGTCATAGGCGTCGTCATCGGCCACGCCCTCGCCGCGGGGCGAGGTGTCGGGGAAGACGATGGCGATGCCCTGCTCGGCGCACCACGCCTGGGCGCCCGCCTTGGTCATGGCGTTTTCATGGGTGCAGGTGAGGCCCGAGAGGTACCACAGCACCGGCACCGGACCGTCCTTGGCTTCCTCCGGCAGGAACAGGCCAAAGGTCATGTCGCCGCCGGTGGCGCTGCTGGCGTGTTTGTAGACGCCCTGGGTGCCGCCAAAGGCGCGGTTCTCGGAAACGGTTTCCATGGGTGAGGCTCCTCAAAATCTGTTAGCCCTATCGCTATCCGCAGTTGGCCTCAGGGTCCAGCGGATGGGCGGCAGCAATGCCGGTTTTTGCGGCACAAGGATTGCGAATTCGCAAACAATCGGGGGTTTCTCCGCCGGGAGGGTGCCGCATTTGCGCAAGGGAGTGCTGGACAGCCAGTGCGAAAACCGGGACAGTCCGCCGCCAAGGCAAGAGGGAGGCACAGTGCCAAGAGCGATTTTCTGAGACTGACACCGGAGGCCGCGGAGGCGGAGGTTGAGCGTCCGGCAGCGGAGAAGGTGCTTGCAGGCGATCCGGTCTTCACCACCTGGAACGCGGAGGAGCGGGACGGGCTTTACTGCGGCATCTGGCAGTCGACGCCGGGCAAGTGGTGGATTTCCTATGACGAGTGGGAATACTGCCGGATCCTGCAGGGGCGCTCGGTGATCACCAGCGATGACGGCAGTGAGTATGCGCTGGCTGCAGGCGACAGCTTCATCCTGCGGCCCGGTTTCAGCGGCACCTGGGAGGTGATTGAGACCACCTGCAAGGATTATGTGATCCGGCTCTGATCCGGAGGGTCAGGAGACCCAGGCGATCACGGCCGGCACGGTGACGATTGACACCACGGTGGAGATGAAGATGGCGGCGGAGGCCCGGTGCGGGGCCACGCCGTAGTGCTGCGCCAGCATGTAGACATTGCCCGCCACCGGCAGCGATGCAGCAGCGATGGCAACGGCGGCAGAGAACGGCGCCGCCGGGATCAGCCACAGCACGGCGACGGCGACGCAGGCTGGGTGCAGTACCAGCTTGGCAAAACTGAGCCAGCCGGAGATATGCACCCGTTCTGCCGATTTGGAGGCCAGCGAGGCGCCGATGGCAAAGAGCGCGCCGGGGGTGGCGGCACCGCCGAGGATGGTGAGGAAATCGTTTGCGGGTTCCGGGATCGGCAGCGCAGAGGCCGACCAGGCGAGGCCCGCAACGATGGACAGGATCATCGGGTTTTTCAGCAGGCCCAGCCCCACCAGTTTCAGGGTCGCCGGACCCAGGTTCGATCCTTGGCCCTGGCCGCGGCCTGCGTTGATCAGAATGACGATCAGCGAAGAAAACACCACCAGATCAACGCTGAGCACCACCATCATCGGCGCCACCGAGGCCGGGCCGAACAGGATCGCCATCATTGGCAGGCCCAGGAAACCGACATTGCCGATCGCCGCGCATTGCGCCTCCACCGCTGCGGTGGGCACGTCCAGACCGCGGGCCATGGCGACAGCTGTCACCAGCAAATAGACCGCCAGCGTGCCGGCCAGGTAGCCGAGGATCAGCGTGGGGTCGAAGACCTCGGCAAAGGACAGGTTGGCGGCAAAGCCGAAGATCATCGCCGACAGCGGGAAGTAGAAGACGAAACGGGTGAGGTAGGCGGTGGCTTCCTCGGTGAAAAACCGGCTGCGCCCGGCCCAGTAGCCAAGGCCGATGATTGCGAAGAAGGGCAGGGTGCGGAAGAAGATCTCGGCCATGAGGATTGGTAACAAGAGCTGACCAATTGGCAAAGGCTGTTTTTGGGCAGGTTTTGAACGGGCAGGGGTGTGCTCCCGCCCGTTCATGGGCAGTCTGGGGACTGCCCTTCACAGTTGGGCGTGGCCCTGTGCTGCGCACAGGGCAGGGGATTTCTGCTGAGAATTCCGGTTCAATGACATGCACCCGCAGCGCGCCAGCGCTGCCGGGCCCAACCGGGGAGGGCAGCCTTTGGCTGTTCCGGAGCGGGCGGGAGAGCCTGCGCTGCTGAACTCAGCCGCTGCCGATCAGCATGCCGGCACCCAGCACCAGCGCGCCGCCCAGCACCACCTGCAGGGTCGCGCGCCAGAACGGGGTTTCCATGAACTTGTTCTGGATCCAGGCGATGGCCCAGAGCTCAACAAAGACGATCAGCAGCGCCAGGGTGGTGGCGGTCCAGAAGTCCGGGATCAGGTAGGGCAAGGCGTGGCCGAGGCCGCCGACGGTGGTCATGATGCCGGAGGCCAGTCCGCGTTTGACGGGGGAGCCGCGGCCTGACAGTTCGCCATCATCCGAGGCCGCCTCTGTAAAGCCCATCGAGATCCCCGCCCCGACCGAGGCCGCCATGCCGACCAGGAAGGTGGTCCAGGTGTCCTGGGTGGCAAAGGCGGTGGCGAAGATCGGCGCCAGAGTGGAAACCGAGCCATCCATCAGCCCGGCCAGCCCCGGCTGCACCCAGGTCAGCACGAACTGGCGGTGGGCGGCGCGGTCCTCCTCTGCGCGGGTGCCGTCGTCCAGATGCGCCTCCTGCAGCTCACCGGCGCGGGCCTGGTGGCCGGCCTCGGCAGCGGCGAGGTCGCCCAGCAATTTGCGCGTCGCGGCGTCCTGGGTGCGGGCGGCGGCGGCGGTGTAAAACCGTTCGGCGTCGCGCTCCATCGCGCGGGCCTCATCGCGGATGCGGTCGAGGCTCAGGTTCTCCATCAGCCAGACCGGACGGCGGGCATAGTAGCCCGCCACATGCTCGCGCCGGATCAGCGGGATCGCCGGGCCGAACCGCGCCTCGTGCAGGGCAATGAGCTGGGCGCGGTGTCCGTCTTCCTCAGCCGCCATGCCGTCGAACATCGCGGCAGAGGCGGAATATTCGCTGCGCAGCCGCTCGCCGTAGCCGCGGTAGATGCGCGCATCGTCCTCCTCCGACGAGATCGCGAGGGCGAGGATTTCCTGTTCTGACAAGTCCTTGAAATGCTTGCGCTGAGTGAAAAACCGCATCTGCCGCCCCTCAATTTAGAATAATTCTAAATATAACGGTTCCGCGAGGGAGCACAAGATGATGCGGGTTCTGCTGTTGCAATGGGGCGGCGCAGGCTACATTAGGCCCAGACCCCCACGCAGCCAACGGAGCCCGCATGAACCAGCAAGCCAGCGTCCTGCGCACCGGCCGGAAATTCGATCAGGTCCTGGACGGCGCGCGCGAGGTGTTTCTGGCGGACGGGTTTGAGGGTGCGAGCGTCGACAAGATCGCCAAGGCGGCTGGCGTCTCCAAGGCGACGCTCTACAGCTATTTCCCCGACAAGCGGGTCTTATTCATGGAAGTGGTGCGCTCTGCCTGCGTGCAGCAGGCGGATGCATCGCTGGACCTGACGCCGGGCAGCTGCGGGCCGCGGGATGTGCTGCGGGCGGCGGCGGAGCGGGTGCACGGGGTGCTGCTGGGTGGCTTCAGCCTGCAGCTGTTCCGTATCTTCGTGGCAGAGGCCGACAGGTTCCCGGAGCTGGGGCCGATGTTTTATGAAAGCGGCCCGATGGTGCTGCATGGCGAGATCCGCGATTATATCGAGGCCGCGGCGGCGCGCGGCGAGCTGAAGATCGCGGATGCCGATCTGGCCGCGGCGCAGTTCATCGAGCTGTGCAAGGCCGATGTGTTCCTGCGGTTCCTGTTCAAGATCGACACTGAATTCTCTGAGGCTGAGCGTGAGCGGGTGATCAGCGGCGCGATTGATACTTTCATGGCGCGGTTCGGGGCCTGAGCCGGTCTTTCCCTGTTAGTGCGTGGTGAAGCTGTTGGGGGTCCTGCGGTAGGTCTCGTGGCAGCTGAGGCAGCCCTGCATCAGCCCGGGCAGAGTGCGGCGCAGGGCGGGCAGGGAGCGGGCGCTGAGGGCTCTGGCCGCAATTTCGGCTGATTTGGCCCGGGCTTCGAAATCATCCCAGGATGTCCAGATCTGCGGCCGGGCGTGGCTGCGCGGGTCCATCCTGTGTTTGCGGAACTGCTTGCGGATGCTGCTGGTGGATTTGATCAGCTGCCGCCGGGCAGCGCGCGCCTTGCCCTGATCGAAGACGGCGCGCCCGGCCATCATGGCGGTGAGCACATCCATTGCGGCCTTTTGCGTGGCCATCAGGGTGATGCGGCGGGTCACATGCTTGCTGGCCCCGTCACGGGCAGTGACCGGGGCAGAAGGCGCGGCGGCAATGGCGGCGAGGAGCGCAAGGCAGGCAAGCGGTTTGAGCAGGCGCAGGGTCATGGTGCGGCTCCGGGCCGGATTGACCGAATCGAATAATTGGAACAAAATAGGAACACCTGCACTGAAACTCCTGTAACCTGCCGTCTGCCGGCCCCTGCTGCGTGATCTGCCCATGCCCCATCGCCGCATCCTTTCGCTGTGGTTTCCGCGCCTTGGCGCCGAACGCATTCTGCGGGCGGAGCGCGGCGGCATTGCCGGGCCGCTGGCCGTTGCCGAGGAAGTGTCCAACACCCAGGTTATTTCCGCGTTAAACCTTGCCGCCTCGGCAGAGGGGCTGCAGGCCGGCCAGCCGTTGCGCGATGCCCATGCGATGTGCGCGGGCCTGGTGGTGCGGCCGCGCAACCGCGCGGCGGAGGCGGCGTTTCTGGCGGCGCTGAGGCGCTGGGCGGGCAAGTTCAGCCCCTGGGTGGCGGAGGCCGGGGAGGATGGGCTGACCATCGACCTCACCGGTTGCGCGCATCTGTTCGGCAGCGAGGCGGCGCTGATGGAGACGGTGGGGCAGGACTGTGCAGAGATGGGCCTGAGCGTGCGGATGGGGCTGGCGGACACCCTGGGCGCGGCCTGGGCGCTGGCGCGCTACGCAGGCGAGGAGGCGGCGCCGGAGCGGTCGGGCGACGCCATCGACCAGGAAGCGCGCGCGACCCGTGCGCGGGCGCAGAAGCGCCAGAGCGTCAAGCGGCGCCACTGGACCCGGGGCGGCGCGGCGCCGCAGCTGCAGGCGGTGGTTCCGCAGCTGGGGCGGATTGCCGAAGCCGGCCAGGCCTATGGCGCGCTCGCCCCCCTGCCGGTGGCGGCCTTGCGGCTGGACAGCGCCATGGTGGCGCAGCTGAACCGGCTGGGGCTGCGGCGGATCGGCGACCTGCTGGGCCAGCCGCGGGCCAGCCTGGCGCGCCGGTTCGGGCAGGGGCTGGTGCTGCGGCTGGACCAGGCGATGGGCAGCGCGCCGGAGCCGGTCTCGCCCGCGCGCAGCCCGGACCATTTTGCGGTGCGGCTGACTCTGCCGGAGCCGATCGGGCTGATGGAGGATCTGCTGGCGGGCATTGACCGGATGCTGCCGCGGCTCTGTGCCCGGCTGGAGGCGCGCGGCAAGGGCGCCCGCGTGCTGCGGCTGGAGGCGCACCGCTGCGATCAGGAAATGGAGGCGGTGACCCTGGGCCTGGCCCGTGCCAGCCGCGATCCGGCCCGCATCCGGCCGCTCTTGGAGATGAAGCTGGAGCAGATCGATGCGGGCTACGGTATCGACATGCTGCGGCTGGAGGTCCTGCAGGCCGAAGCCATTCACGCCCGCACCCCGGCGGGCCATCTGCAGGCAAGTGCCGCGGCGCGGGCGCGGCAGGAGGACGGCACGGCGCTGGAGGATCTGATCGGCCGGCTGGGCGCGCGGCTGGGGATGGAGGCCATCACCCGCTATCACCCGGCGGAGAGTCATATCCCGGAGAAAACCTTCACCGTGCAGGCGGCGGCCTGGTCAGAGCCTGCCGCCGGCGACTGGCCGCGGCCGCCGCGCCCGCGGCCGCTGCTGTTGTGGCGGCCTGAACTGGTCCACGCGCCGGATGTGCCGCAGGTGCCGGAGCAGTTCCGCTGGCGCGGCCGTGACTGGGCGCTGGCAGAGGCGGAGGGTCCGGAGCGGATCGCACCCGAGTGGTGGCTGGAAGACCCGGAATGGCGCAGCGGGGTGCGCGATTACTGGGTGGTGGTGACGGGCTGCGGCACGCGGCTGTGGCTGTTCTTTGCCCATGGCGGGGCGCTGTCGCCGGGCTGGTTCTGCCACGGCTCGTTTGCGTGACCGGGCACGCGGACAGTTCGGCGCAGGGCGAAGGGTTTTGCTTGGGTGTCCCGGCGCAAACCGCATAGGGTAGAGGCATGATCACACCGCGTTTCGACATTCTGGGCCAGGCCATCAGCGACGCCAGCCGCACGCAGATGCTGTGCGAGCTGATGGAAGGGCGCGCCTATACCAACAAGGAGCTGGCGGCGGCAGCGGGGGTGACGCCGCAAACCGCCTCGGCGCATTTGCGCCTGCTGCAGGACGCAGGGCTGGTGGTGGCGGAAAAACGCGGCCGCTGCGTCTATCACCGGCTGGCAGGCGCCGAGGTGGCCCATGCGCTGGAGCAGCTGGCGGCAATTGCGCCAGCAGACAGCCTGCACCGCGCCCAGCAGCGCAAAGCGGGCGGGCTGGCGCAACTGCGCAGCTGTTACGACCACCTGGCCGGGCCGCTGGCAGTGGCGATGACCCGCGCCTTTCTGGACCGCGGCATGCTGGTCGAGGAGCAGGGCGCCTTTCGCGCAGTGCCCGCCGGGGAATGGCTGAAACTGGGGGTGGTGCTGCCGGACAAGATAGGCCGCCAGCCCTTTGCCCGGCCCTGCCTGGACTGGACAGAACGCAAGCTGCATGTGGCCGGACCGATGGGGCGGCAGATCCTGGAGCACGCCTTGGACAGCGGTTGGGTCAAACGGCACCGGCACAAGCGCGGGCTGCTGCTGACCGCACCCGGAAGGGTGGCGCTGGAGCAGATCCTGGGGGTGCAGTGCGGCGCGCTGGCGGCGGCCTGAGCGGGGAGAAAGCCGGGTAAAACAGGGTGTTTGAACCTGTGCGCATCCTGCACCACACAAAAATTCGAAGGGGATAAACCTTGATTTGCCGCAGGAATGGGGCAACCTTTAACTTATGAGCTTTGATCAGGTGCAGCCTTTTCCCGGATCTCCCATACCTCAGCAAGTCGCCTTTGACCGCCGGGAACTGTCGGTCATTATGACGCTCTACGGCCGTATGGTTGCAGCAGGGGAATGGCGTGATTACGGGATTTCCTCCTTGCGTGATCTGGCAGTTTTCTCCGTTTTCCGGCGCACGGCAGAGCATCCGCTCTACCGGATCGAAAAACGCCCCAAGCTGCGGCAGCGGCAGGGGCAGTATTCGGTTGTCGGCATGGACGGGCATATCCTGAAGCGCGGGGCGGATCTGAAGACCGTGCTGAGGGTGCTGGAGCGCAAGCTGATCCGCTCCGTGGAGTAGCCGCAAGTTTTGCGGCGGAGCGGGAACCGGAAAATCCGAATTTTCCGGCCAAAATTCTTCGTAAGACTTTTGCCGCCAATGACGGCGGACGCGGATTACGCCAGCCGTTTGTGCGCCGTGACCGGGCCGTCGCCCTGCGCTTGGATACGCTCAATTGCTGCGGTGATAGGTTCAATCGTCACTGCCATATCGTGGGCATTGGCGTGGATCAGGGTCTGGGCATCCCGCACCATGGCAACATGTCCCTTCCAGAACAGGAGATCGCCGCGCTGGTAGTTTCCGGCGGGGGCGTCTTCTCCAAGCTCCGTCTCCTGCATGTCGCTGTCGCCGGGGCAGGCAGTGCCGCAGGCCAGAAGCGCCGCCTGCACCAGGCCGGAGCAGTCGATGCCAAGGCGGCTGTTGCCGCCCCATAGGTACGGCGTGCCGAGGAACAGCTCTGCCACTGCCACCGGATCCTCCGCATGGGCGCCCAAGGGGGACAGGTGGCAGGCCGGTATGAAGCCGAGGTTGGTCTCCGCGAACCGGCCCTTGCCGCCAAGAACCTGCACCCGGCTGCCATGGCTGAGCGCACGGGTTTCCGGTGATTTGAAATCATCTGCGGAATAGGCGTGGGTGGCGGGGGCGCTGATCCAATGCGTGGCCTCGAAGGGTGCGGCCAGGGCGGCGCTGGGGACATAGCCCACGTAAGAGTCCTTGGCCGCCTGCACAAAGGCCCAGCCGCCCTGGTCCTCGTAGACCGTGACCGGCTCGCCGTAGACCAGCTGGCGGTCGCGGTCACCGCCCGGCGTTCGCAAGAGGTCCGCGACGGGGACGCCAATGCGGGCGGCGGTGCCTTCTACCCGCATCAGCCCTTCGGGCGCGTCCGTCAGATGGGCGGCGGCGATGCGGTTGTTCACCGGGGTGCGGCGGCGGTCAGCCATGGGATCAGAGCTCCAGCATTTCCGGCAGTGCGGCAAACAGCGCGCGGGCGCCTTGCAGGGCGCCGCCCTTGGGTCGGGCGGGGGCCGCGCTGGGGGTCCAGCCGTAGATGTCGAAATGCATGTAGCGGGTGTCCCCGGCAAAGCGGCGCAGGAACAGCGCTGCGGTGATCGAGCCTGCGAACCCGCCCGAGGGTGCATTGTCCAGATCGGCAATGCCCGGTTCGATCATGCTCTCGTAAGGTTCGTGGAAGGGCATCCGCCAGACCGGGTCGGCGGTGCGCGCTGCGCTGACGGCCAGGGCGGCGGCGTCGCCCTCGTGACCGGTATAGAAAGGCGACAGGTCCGGGCCGACGGCAACGCGCGCCGCGCCGGTGAGAGTGGCCATGGAGACCAGCAGGTCCGGCGCATCCTCAGCCGCCAATGCCAGCGCGTCGGCCAGCACCAGCCGGCCCTCGGCGTCGGTGTTGTTGTTTTCGACCGTCAGCCCCTTGCGCGACATCAGCACATCGCCGGGACGGAAGGCGGAGCCGGAGACGGCATTTTCAACCGTGGGAATCAGCACCCTGAGCTGCAGGTTCAGTCCGGCATCCATGATCATGCGGGCGAGGCCCAGCACGTTGGCAGCGCCGCCCATGTCCTTTTTCATCAGCGCCATGCTGTTTCCGGGCTTCAAGTTCAGCCCGCCGGTGTCAAAGCAGACGCCCTTGCCCACCAGGGTCAGCTTGGGGCCGGAGCTGCCCCAGCGCAGGTCGATGAGCCGCGGCGCGCGGGGGGAGGCGCGGCCGACGGTGTGGATCAGCGGAAAGTTCTGTTCCAGCAGGTCCTCGCCCAGGATAACGGAGGCCTCGGCACCGAACTCCTGCGCCAGGGCTTCGGCTGCGGCCTGAAGTTCCGCCGGGCCCATGTCGGAGGCGGGCGTGTTGATCAGGTCGCGGGTCAGGCACTCGGCGGCGGCCAGTGATTCAACCGCGGCGGCATCCACGCCTTCGGGCGCCTGCAGCGCGGCGGTTTCGCCTGTGGCATCCTTGTAGCGGTCGAAGCGGTAGGCGGTCAGCAGCCAGCCAAGGGCCTCGCTGGCGGCGTTTTCCGCGGGCAGGCCGGAGGCGATGCGGTAGGTGCCTGCAGGCAGTTTCTGCGCCGCTTCGGCCAGCACGAAGCGGCGGCGCGCACGCTGGGCAGCGCTGCCGTAGCCCGCCAGGGCCATTTCAATCCGGCCCTCGGCATCCGGCACCGTCAGCGCCTGGCCGCAGGCGCCGGTGAAGCCCTGCACCGATGCCCAGGCCTGAACGCGCTGCGGCTGGCCTGAAAGCCAGCTGTTCAATTCATCGCTTGCAATAACATGCACAGGGCAGGCGTCAGGGCCGGGTTCGGCAAAGACTGGCGGCATCGAAAAAACTCCGGTTGCAATCACTTCTGATGCGCCAGAGTAGCCGCCGCGGCGCGGCCTGCAAGCCCTGCGGGCTGCACAAATGTCAGATCGTCATGTCCTGCTGATCCCAGACCGCCGTCAGCGAGCGTTCGCCCACCCGCATCAGCCGGAACAGGATGGCGGCCACGGCCGGCGCGTCCTCGGCATCGATTGCGACGGTCACGTCCCTGGCAATGTTTGCCAGCGCGGTCATTCCGATCTGTTCGGCCATGGCAATCAGCGACCGGGCGCTCTTGCGCAGGTTCATCATATCGTTCTGCCGCCACAGACGCTCGCAATGCGTCAGGCGCACCGCCATTTCCTCAATCGCGCGGCACACGACGTCCTCAGCACCGGCTTCGCCGAGCTGTTCGTAGAGTTCGGAAAGTTTGTCAGGATCCAAGCGCACAGTCTCGGAGTGCATCACTGTCAGTATATTGGCCACCACATTCACCCAATTCTTTGTACCCCCACGGCACGTCTGCCAATTTGGAAGCCATAAGTTTTCAAAAGGTTTCCGCGGGCGGATCAAATCCCTCGAATTTTGAGACAATGCAGGCTAATACGGCCGGCAACGCGAAACGAACCGAGGATTCGACAATGGAATTTGCCAAGCCTCTCCCCAGTTATCTGGTGACCCGTTATCACGGCTGGAAGGCCACTTCATACGAGGAGAACCAGGGCTGGTACCGCCGCCTGGCAACCGAAGGCCAGCGGCCGCGGGCGATGGTGATCTCCTGCTGCGACAGCCGGGTGCATGTGACCTCGATCTTCGGTGCGGACCAGGGCGAGTTCTTCATTCACCGCAATATCGCCAACCTGGTGCCGCCGTTTGCGCCTGATGGCGACCACCACGGCACCTCGGCGGCAGTGGAGTATGCGGTCACCGCGCTGAAAGTCTCGCATCTGATCGTGCTGGGCCATTCGCAGTGCGGCGGCGTGCAGGGCTGCATCGACATGTGCAAGGGCCACGCGCCGCAGCTGGAAGAGAAGACCAGCTTTGTCGGGCGCTGGATGGACATCCTGAAACCCAAGTTCAGCGGCGTCGAGGATATCCAGGATCCGGTCGAGCAGGCGCGCCAGTTTGAGCGCCAGGCGGTTGTCGCCTCGCTGGAGAACCTGATGACCTTCCCGTTCATCGAATCGGCGGTGAAGGCGGGCGAGCTGAGCCTGCACGGGCTGTGGACCGACATCGGCGAGGGCGGGCTGGAATGCTATGACCCCAAGGCGGGCACTTTCGCCCCGGTCTGACGTCAGGCCGTTTTCTTGCCGGACCCGAATGCAGCCGCCAGATTGGCGGCTGCTTGCGTATAGCCCCCCGCGGCGCCGTCGACAAAGTGGATGTGATCGTCCTGCACCGGCGAAGGCACGATGCAGGTGACCATGGCGGCGTCCTGTTCGTGCAGGCCGAAGCGGACGAGGCCTGCATCGGCCGCCTGTTGCAGATGCTGGCGGATGCGGCGGCTGATCCCGGGCGTGCAGTCCAGCGTCATCTTGAGCCCGTCGTCGAATTTGCGGAAATCGGAATGCGCCCGCAGCATTGACAGGTAATGCACCGGGTCGAAGGCCCCTGCGGGCCGTTTGCTGATCAGCAGCAGCGCGGCAAAGGCGCAATGGCCCAGCAGGTAGAGCTGCCGCAAAAACAAGGGCAGCCGGCCGCGGGAGGCCTTGGCTTCAAGCGTCAGCCCGGCAGGCGGAAACTGCAGCCGCGGGCCGGCTTCGGGAACCGGGTGGCCGCTGTCTTCAAGCTCTGCCGCCAGATCCAGCACTTCGGCGGCGAAGCGGGCAAAATCCTGCGGGCTGGCGCCGGGGGCAGGCTGGGCCACCACCGACAGAATGATGCCGTGGCGGGCGGGCGTGTTGCTCCAGCGGCAGGAAAGGCCTGCGAGGTCGGGCGGGTTTGCCTGCGGGTCAGGGGCCACCGCAAAGGCGCCAGCCTTCATCTGCGCCTCCGCCCAGGCCAGGCCGCCGCCGTTGAACATGGCGAAATCGGCGTGGTCCGACACCGCGTAGCGGGCAACCTGCACCTCCAGCCCCTTGGCCCGGATCGCAGAGACAGGCAGGACCGCAGCGCGCAGGGAGATGCCGTATTCATCCTCCGTCCAGCTGCGCAAGGCACCCAGCACGCGCTGCGCCGTGGCCTGATGGCGGGGCGGCACCGCAAAGGAGGCGCCGTCGCCGCCGAAGACATAGGGAAACGCCTCGCCGCCGAGCGCGTTGCGCATGGCGGCGATCACCGCGGCGCCGATCATGTTCACGGTCTTGTAGCGGCCCGCCTTCACCAGCCCGGTGGAATTCACGATATCGGTGCAGCAGAGCAGCCAGCCGCCAGGCAGCGGTGCAAAGACCGACGGGTCGGAGAGAACACTGAATTCGCGGACCCTGGGGAGGCTGGCATAGAACGAATCCGTTGTCATGTCTTTCAGCTCCCTGACGCGCTCCCGCGGCCTGCCGTCTCCTTCTAAACAAATTGTGCGGCGGCGCCAAACATGCAAGCTGTGCGCTAGTAACAATAATGCAGGGAGGGCAGAACATGCAGGCAGGGTTGATCTTATTGTGCCTGGCATATGTGCTGAGCCAGTTCTTCCGCGCCTTTCTGGCGGTTCTTTCCGGGGTGCTGGGGCAGGATATCGGCGCGGCACCGGATGATCTGGCCTTTGCCTCCAGCCTTTGGTTTCTGTCCTTTGCCGCCATGCAGCTGCCGGTGGGCTGGGCGCTGGACCACGTAGGCCCCCGCAAGACGGCGTCTCTGCTGCTGCTCTTGGGCGGCGGCGGCGGTGCGGCGCTGTTTGCGGCGGCCACTGTTCCCTGGCACGTGGGCGCGGCGATGTTCCTGATCGGTATCGGCTGCTCGCCGGTTCTGATGGCGTCCTACTACATCTTTGCACGCCAGTATTCGCCCGCGCGCTTTGCGACGCTGGCGGCGGTAATGCTGGGGGTCGGGTCCGCGGGCAATCTGGTGGCGTCTTATCCGACGGCGCTGGCGGTGGATCTGTTCGGCTGGCGCGGCACACTGGCCGGGCTGGCGGCTGTTTCCGTTGCGGTGGCGGCGGGGATTTTCCTGACCGTGAGCGATCCGGACAAGCCGGAAGGGGAACACAAGGGATCGGTGCTGGACCTGCTGAAGATGCCGGTGATGTGGGCAATCTTTCCATTGATGCTGGTGGCCTATGCGCCGTCCGGCGCGCTCAGGGGGCTGTGGATCGGGCCTTACCTGAGTGATGTTTACGGGCTCAGCACCCAGGCCGTCGGGCTGGCGACCCTGGTTATGGGCGCCGCGATGATTGCGGGCACGTTTGCCTACGGGCCGCTGGACCGGGTGCTGGGGACCCGCAAATGGCTGATCCTGGGCGGTAACCTGCTGGGGTGCGTGAGCTTGGGCGGCCTGATCCTGGCCACCGGCGCGCCGGTCTGGATGCCGGTTGCGATGATGGCCGCCGTTGGCTTCTTCGGCGCATCCTTCCCGGTGATCATGGCACATGGCCGTGCCTTTGTGCCGCCGCATCTGGCCGGGCGGGGGGTGACGCTGCTCAATCTCTTTGGCATCGGCGGGGTGGGAATCATGCAGTTTGCCACCGGCCGCATCCACGCGGAAATGGCCGGTACGGACCTTTCCTTACCCTACATTGGCATTTTCAGCTTCTTTTTGGTGCTTCTGGGGCTCGGCTGCGCAATTTATCTGTTCAGCCGCGACAGCATGGACTGATCTGGGACTTTAAACTTGGCCGCGGAACCATTATCACTCCCGCGCCGGCCATGGGGCCGGGCAATACTGGAGAAACAGACAAATGGGTTACCGCATCGTCGTCGTTGGCGCCACTGGCAACGTGGGCCGCGAAATGCTGAACATCCTGGCCGAGCGCCAGTTTCCTGTGGATGAGATCGCTGCGCTGGCAAGCCGCCGGTCTCTCGGCACTGAAGTCAGCTTTGGCGATAAGACACTCACTACCAAGGATCTGGACACCTTTGATTTCACCGGCTGGGACATGGCGCTGTTTGCCGTGGGTTCCGAGGCGACCAAAGTGTACGCCCCCAAGGCTGCAGCCGCGGGCTGTGTGGTGATCGATAACTCCTCGCTCTACCGCTATGACCCGGAGATCCCGCTGATCGTGCCGGAGTGCAACCCGGAAGCGATTCACGGCTATAAGAACAAGAACATCATCGCCAACCCCAACTGCTCCACCGCGCAGATGGTGGTGGCGCTGAAGCCGCTGCACGACCGTGCGAAGATCAAGCGCGTTGTTGTCTCGACCTATCAGTCGGTGTCCGGTGCGGGCAAAGACGGCATGGATGAGCTGTGGGAGCAGACCAAGGCGGTTTACAACCCCACCACCGATGTGCCGCCGAACAAGTTCCAGAAGCAGATCGCCTTCAACGTGATTCCGCAGATCGATGTCTTCATGGAAGACGGCTCGACCAAGGAAGAGTGGAAGATGGTTGTGGAGACCAAGAAGATCGTCGACCCGTCGATCAAGGTCACCGCGACCTGCGTCCGCGTGCCGGTTTTCGTCGGCCACTCCGAGGCCGTGAACATCGAGTTCGAGGAGTTCCTGGACGAGGACGAGGCCCGCGACATCCTGCGCGAGGCGCCGGGCATCATGGTGATCGACAAACGTGAACCGGGCGGCTACGTCTCGCCGGTGGAATGCGCGGGCGATTTTGCGACCTTCATCAGCCGCATCCGCCAGGACTCGACCATCGAGAACGGCCTGAACCTGTGGTGTGTCAGCGACAACCTGCGCAAGGGCGCGGCGCTGAACGCAGTGCAGATCGCCGAACTGCTGGGCCGAGAGGTCCTGAAGAAGGGCTGAGGCATATATCCATTTGGGGAGGGGGCCGCTTCGAAAGAGGCGGCCCCTTTTGCTTTTGCGCCCCTGCCGGAGGGCGGCGGCCGGGCCTACTCTGATCCTGAACAGAGATGTGAAGGAGGACAGGCCATGCTGGCGCACAAGGAATTCCCCGCAGTTTTCGTGAACCGGAACGCTGCCCCGGCGCAGACCGCCTGGGCCAGCGCGCGCATCCACAAGCGGCTGGATTCGGAGATGGCGGCGCAGCTGCGGATGCTGCTGGCGGGGATCTTCCAGACCGCCCCCAGCTGGCTGGAGCTGCGCAAGGGGCTGAAGCAACACGGGTTTTACCTGCGGCGGAAAGGGCTGCGCCTGCTGCTCTGCGATATGCACAGCCATGTGGAGATCTGCTCTTGCCGGTTTCTGGGGTTTCCTGCGGCGGCGTTGGAGCAGCGTTTGGGCAGTCTTCTGCCGCGGGCCTGAGGCAGGCAACGGCCGGGCTGGCCGGACCTCACTCGCGGGGATAGCATGGCATCAGGCGGGACCACCGCCGTGATTTTTGATTGAGAGATGCCAATGCGATTTTCCTTGATGGCTTTTGCCTTTTCTTCAATTGCCGCGGCGGCGGCTGCGGACACCATCCCCGTCAGCAGCACGGTGTCGGAAGTGACGCTGTATCCCGGTCTGGCGGAAGTCACCCGCAGCGCGGCGCTGACGCTGCCGCAAGGCCGCCACCGGCTGATTCTGCAGAACGTGCCCAGAACGGCTGCGCTGGAGACGCTGCAGGTGGAGATCGCCGGCGCCCGCCGCGTTGCGACTCTGCTGCGCGAGAATTACGTGCCGCCGCGTGAGGCCGATGACCCGGAGGTGGAGGCCGCAGAAGCGCGGGTGCGCGAGGTTGAGGCGCGGATTGCTGCGGTGCGGGATGAGGCCGCGCGGGCACGGTCCGGAGTGCGGGCGGCAGAGGCCTCAATCGGGTTCCTGCAGCAACTAGGTGCAAACGAGGGGCTGGCGGAGGCGGACGCCGCGGCCCTCAGCGCAATTGCCCGGATGATCTCTGCGGAGGCGGCGGGCGCCAGTCAGGCAGCAGTAGCGGCAGAGGCTGAGGCGCGCCGGATCGAGTTGCAGATGCAGGACTTGGAAGAAGAGCTGGCAGAAGCGCAAGCGGCACTGGCGGCGATCACGCTCGAGGATGACGACCGGCTGTACATCGCGGTGGATATCGAGGCAGAGCAGGCGGGTGAGGGCGCCGTCAAGGTGAGCTACTATACCGCGGGCGCGGGAAATATCGGCTGGCAGCCGTCTTATGAGATGCACTTGAATACCGTGACGGAGCAGCAGGTGATCCTGAAGCGGGCGGTGGTGCTGGTGCAGGATACCGGCGAGAACTGGCAGGATGTGGCGCTGACACTGTCGACAGCGGTGCCAGGTGATCAGGGCAGCCCGTCGGTGCTGCACCCTTGGCTGCGCCGGATCGAGGAGCCGCAGCCGCCGCGGGCGCTGAAGTCCATGGGGCAGGATGTGGCGGAAATGTCTGCGCTGGCAGAGCCGGTGCTGGAAGCGCCCATTGTTGAGGAATACAGAAGTCCCGGCTGGGGTGCGGATCTGGGCGGTGCCGCGGCGACTTACCGGTTCGGGTTGCCGGTCTCGATTGCCTCCGGCGCCGATCTGCTGCGGCTGGAAATGGATAGCCTGACGGCGGAGGCAAAAGTGCAGGCGGTGGCGGTGCCGTCGCGGGATGAGACCGCCTATAGGGTGGCGACCTTCACCAACAGCTTCGGCGAGCAGCTTCTGGCCTCGGATGAGGTGCCGCGGTTTGTTGATGGCAAGCTGGTCACTGTGGAGCATTTCGCCGGGCTGGCGCCAGGGGCAGAGATGGACGCAGGGTTCGGCCCCATCGAAGGCCTGCAGCTGCGCCGCGATGTGCTGGGGCAGAGCGAAGGGGAGCAAGGGCTGATTTCGCGCAGCAACGCCCAGGTGCAGAAGGTGGAGATCACGGTGGAGAACCTGACTGCGCAGGATTGGAACGTGCGGGTTCTGGACCAGGTGCCTTATTCCCAGCAGGACGATCTGGAAATCGAGTGGAGTGCAAAACCCCAGCCCGCAGTGGAAAACGTTGAGAAAAAGCGCGGCATTCTGGCCTGGGATCTGGAGCTGGCGGCAGGAGAGAGCGAGACCATTCAACTGGAGACAACGCTCAGCTGGCCCGAGGGCATGGTTCTGCGCTGACGCCGGTTTGGTGTCAGGCAGCAGGCGGGAGGCTCCCGCCCGTCGTCAGGTATTGAAAATACCTTCCTCCCGTTGGGCGTGGCACCGCGCAAGGCGCGGTGCCACGCCCAAGGCCGCTGCCGTTGTTCTGGCTTTGCCAGGACAGCGGGCGGGCGCGGGAGTGCTTCCTTTACGGGTTGCCCCTGAGTCTAGTCTGCCTTCCACTTAGCGGCCAGGTCGCGGGCATTCCTGGCCAGCACCATAACGTCGATGCCAACTGCCAGGAACTGCGCGCCCATATCGGCGTAGGCCTGGGTGGCTTCATCCGTGGTGCCGAGGATGCCGGGGGCGAGGCCTGCCGCCTTGATGCGGGTGATGGCATCTGCAATGGCTGCGCGCACTTCCGGATGGGCGGAGTTGCCCTGGTGGCCCATGTCTGTCGACAGATCCGCCGGGCCTATGAAGACGCCGTCGATGCCCTCCACCTGCAGGATTTCGTCCAGCGCGGCCATGCCGGCGCGGTTTTCCACCTGCACCAGCAGGCAGACCTCCTGATCGGCGGTCTGGATATACTCGGAGACCGTGCCGAACATGGTGGCGCGGGCCGCCGTAGCGCCGACGCCGCGCACGCCCTTGGGCGGGTAGTGGCAGGCGCGGACCAGCTCGCGGGCCTGATCGGCGCTTTCCACAATCGGCACCAGCACCGTTTGGGCGCCCGCATCCAGCACCTGCTTGATCATCCAGGTTTCCCCTACTGGCACCCGCACCACCGGGTGGCTGGGTGAGGCCGCCAGCGCGATCAGCTGGTCGCGGATCGAGCGGATATCGTTGGGCGCGTGCTCGCCGTCGATTACCAGCCAGTCGAAACCGCAGGTGCCCATGATCTCGGCGATCTGGCCGTCGGCAAAGCTCATCCAGCAGCCGATCTGGCGTTTGCCCTGTGTTAGAGCCTGTTTGAAGGGGTTCTTGGGCGCGGGCATGGGCGGGGACTCCTGTCAGGCGAAATTGATGGACACAGAACCGAAGGGGCCGAAATCTGCGGCGATCTCCGTGCCCGGCGGGCATTCGATGGGGCGGATGAAAGAGCCTGAGAGCACGATATCCCCGGCCTCGATCTGTTGTCCATATTCGGCCATCCGCCGGGCCAGCCACAGGACTGAAGTGACGGGATCGTTCAAAACACCCGCGCCGAGGCCGGTTTCCTCCACCGTGCTGCCCCGGGCCACGATAGCGCCGGTCCAACGAAGGTCGTGTGCGTCAGCAGCGTGGCGCTCTGCTCCCAGCACCAGGCCGGCATTGGCGGCGTTGTCGCTGATGGTGTCGGTGATGATGCGGGCCTGGTCGGTTGCCGGGTCTGCGCGCAGGATGCGGGTGTCGAGGATTTCCAGCGAGGGCGCCATATAGTCCGTGGCAGCCAGCACATCGTCGCGGGTGCACTCGGCGCCCGCGAGGGGGGACTTCATGACAAAGGCGATTTCGGCCTCCACCCGCGGCTGGATGAAGCGGCCTGCGGGCACGGTGGCGCCATTGGCAAACAGCATATCGTCCAGCAGCACGCCGCTATCGGGCGTGGTGATGTTCAGCGCCTGCTGCATGGCGCGGCTGGTGAGGCCGATTTTCCAGCCGATCTTCTTCCGGCCAGAGGCCAGTTTCTGCCTGATTAGAGCCTCTTGCACCGCGTAAGCGTCATCCAGCGTCATGCCGGGATAGGCGAGGGAGAGCAGGCCGCATTGCTGGCCGGTTTGCTCAGCCTTGAACAATCTGTCGGCGGCTTCCTGATGCTGCTCGGGGGTCATGCCTCATCCTCAACGGTGTTGCGCAGAATGCCGATGCCTTCCACTTCAACTTCAACCACATCGCCGGGAACCAGGTATTTCGGCGGGTCGAACCTAGCGCCGGCACCGGTCGGAGTGCCGGTGATGATCACGTCGCCGGGCTGCAGCGTGGTGAAGGTCGAGATATAGGCTATCTCCTCGCGGATCGGGAACATCATCCGGTTGAGGGTGTCATCCTGACGGATCTCTCCGTTCACACGGGTGACAATACGGGCGTCATCCAGCTGGGCGGCGTCGGTGAAGGGCACAAGCCAAGGGCCGATAGAGCCGGAATTGTCCCAGTTCTTGCCCTGTGTGACGTTGAATTTGGCGTGGCGGACCCAGTCGCGGATGGTACCCTCATTCGCCAGTGTTAGAGCCGCGATGTGATCGTAGGCGTCTTCCGGTTTGATCCGGCGCCCTGCCTTGCCGACCACCACTGCAACCTCGCCTTCGTAATCCAGCGTGTGGTTTTCCGGCGGGCGGATCAGCGGGCGCCCGGCACCGGTGAAGGAGCGCGGGAAGCGGGGGAACAGGGACATGTGCTTGGGCTGGGCGGAGCCGTCCTTGTACTCCGCGTTGCGGTCCGGGAAGTTGACGCCTACGCAGATGATCTTTTCCGGGTTGGGGATGGGGATCTCATAGGTGAAATCCTTGTGGGTGACGGGTTGGCTCTCGGCGGCCTGAGCCAGTGCGGGCAGGCCGCCTGCCGCGATCACGTCGCGCAGGGTGGGCCAGTGCGGGAACTGCGGCGACAGGGCGATCATGCCGGCGTCCGTCACGGCGCCATAGAAAGTCTCGCCGTCGGCGACGTAGGTGGCATAGCGCATCAGGTCAGGCTCCTTGCGATTTCGGTGATGACATCGAAGGCCATCATCACGTCGGCTTCGGTGGTCTCAAACTGGCCTGCCTGGAAGCGGATTACCAGCTGGCCGTCGAGGCGGGTCTGGGTCAGGTAGATGCGGCCGTCGCCGTTGATGGCATTGACCAGCCGCAGGTTCAGATCGTCGAGGTCTGCGGCGCCCTCGGGCGCATAGCGGAACGACCAGAGCGACCACATCGGCGCGCTGGTGATCTCGAAATCAGGCTCTGACTGGAGCTTTTCGTGCAGCTGGCTTGACCAGTTAATGTGGTTGCGCAGCCGTTGCCGCAGCCCCTCTAGCCCGTAGGTGCGGATCAGGAACCAGATTTTCAGCGCGCGGAAGCGGCGGCCCAGCGGCACCGACCATTCGGAATAGTTGATGATGCCGTCATGGCCGTGGGTCTTGAGGTACTCCGGGCTGATGGCAAGGGTCTGGACCAGATCGTCCGGGTTCTTCAGGAAATGGGCGGAGCAGTCGAACTGCACGCCGAGCCATTTATGCGGGTTGAAGACGATGCTGTCGGCGCGTTCGACGCCGGGCCAGTAGTGGCGGTATTCCGGGCAGATCATCGCGGAGCCGGCCCAGGCGGCGTCGACATGGGTGTAGAGGCCGTATCTTTCGGCGACGTCCAGCACCTGATCCACCGGGTCGGTGGCGCCCACCCCGGTGCCGCCGACGCAGAGGATTATGCCCGCGGGCTGGTGGCCTGCGGCGAGGTCGGCCTGGATGGCGGCCTCCAGCGCTTCGGGGTCCATGCCGCGCCAGTCACCTTTGATCGGCACACGGATCAGGTTCTGCTGGCCGATGCCTGCAACCCAGATGGCGCGGTCAATGGAAGTGTGGACCTCAGAAGAACAGTAGATACGCAGGGGCTTTTGGCCGAACAGGCCCTGGCTGTTGCCCTGCCAGTTCAGCGCCTTTTCCCGCATGGTCAGCACTGC
Source organism: Leisingera sp. ANG-M7 (assembly GCF_000813965.1). Lineage (GTDB taxonomy): Bacteria > Pseudomonadota > Alphaproteobacteria > Rhodobacterales > Rhodobacteraceae > Leisingera. The sequence continues at coordinate 183,223 of NZ_JWLI01000013.1, forward strand.
GGCGAGGGTGGCGGAGGAGGCAGAGTCCTGAATGACCCCCTGGAACTTGTCCGGCAGGTCCAGCGCCTGGCGCAGCCAATCCATCATCCGCGTTTCCATTTCGGTCGCGGCGGGCGAGGTTTGCCACAGCATGCATTGCGGCGCGATGGCCGAGGCGAGGAATTCCGCCAGCACAGAAGGCGCGGCGGCGTTGGAGGTGAAATAGGCAAAGAAGCGCGGGTGCTGCCAATGGGTGATGCCCGGCATTACGATGTCTTCGAAATCGCGGAAGATTGCCTCCATCCCCTCGCCGTCCTCAGGCGGGGTTTGGGGCAGGGCGTTCAGCACCTCGCCGGGTTCGGTCTTGGCCCGCACCGGGCGGTCGCCGACGGTCAGGTGGTAGTCCTGTGTCCAGTCCGCGACCTTGCGGCCCCATTCGGAGAATTCATCCCATTTCATTTTTCTTACCTTACTTATACCGGGGCGCGATTGCGCCCACCCTCGGGAGGGTCGCGATCCTGATGTTCAGGGTGCAATTATCGGCTGCGCGTTCAAGGCGCTGGGTTTCGGAGTGGTGCCTTCGAACACCGAGCCTTCCTCGAACCAGCTGCGCGGCGCTGGGGCGCCCCAGAGGGTCTGACGCTGCGGGTCGGTGAGCGACCATTTGATCGGCTCCAGGTCCGGGTCGACGGTCTGGTAGTCAGAGCAGTAGATCTCGATCCGGTGGCCGTCCGGGTCGCGCACATAGAGGAAGAAGGCGTTGGAGATGCCATGGCGGCCGGGGCCGCGCTCGATGTTATCGACATAACCAGTGGTCGACATCAGGTCCAGGAGGTCAATGATATTCAAGGGGTTCGGCACCCAGAAGGCGGTGTGGTGCAGGCGGGGGCCGAGGCCGTTGGTGAAGGCCACGTCATGCACGCCGCCCTTGCGGTGCATCCAGGCGGCCCAGACCTTGCCGCTCTCATCATCTTCGGTGAACTCGGTGGTCCGGAAACCCATCTCGTTATAGAAGGCAACCGCACCGTCCACATCTGCGCTGAACATGTTGAAATGGTCGATGCGGAGCGGTTTTACCCCGTTATAGAGCCTGTATTTCTGGTGGATCGGCTCCAGCAGGTCCATCTTGACGTAGAACTCCAGCGGGATGCCCCAGGGGTCGCGGGTGCGCAAGGTGCGGCCCATGTGGGGACGGTCCACCCATTCCACCGGCAGGTCCTTGGAGGCGAAGAACTCGGCTGCCTTGTCCAGATCCGGCTCATCATAAAGCTTGAAGCCCAGGACGCCGACCGAGGCCTCATCCGCCTGAACCAGCACGATGCAGTGGTGGCCTCGTTCTTCCATCGCGCGCAGGTAAATGCGGCTGTTGTCCTCATGCGTCACCTGCAGACCAAGCGTATCCACATAGAAGGCGCGGGAGGCGGCGAGGTCGGTCACGGCGTATTCAACGTGGCTGAGCCGCACGATGTTGAAGGGCGGATAGAGGTTCGGGGCGGGGACGGGCATTTAGGGTCTCCTTTTACTGAACCGGGAAGATCACGTTGGTCTGGCCGGTGCCGGAACTGGGGAAATACTCGGTGATCACTTCGCAGGGGGCAGTGTAGCTGTCCCAGCCAAGCGCGCCATACAGCATGGCGGTGTCGTGCATGGAGCCTTCGCCGCAGCAGAACTCTGCGTATTCGCCCAGCATTTTGAGGAAGGTGGCGTGGTCGCCCTTCTGCCACAGCTCAAGCACCCGCAGGTCCATCTGGCGGTTGAACTCGGAACTGATGGTGAAGGTGCCATTGTTGGCGGCATAATCCTTGTTTGCCCAGATCTTATGGCTGAGCGAGCCGGAGGCGACCAGCAGGACCTTGCTGTCCGAGGCCTCAACCGCCGCGCGGATGGCCTCGCCGATCACCCGGCTTTCGCCGTGTTCGTGGACGGTGCACCAGGCGGCGATGGAGACCACCTTGAAATCGCCCTCGCGGCTCATGAAGCGCATCGGCACCAGGGTGCCGTATTCCAGTTCCAGCGAGTCGAGCTGGTGCGACAGGGTATAAACGCCCTTGTCCGAGGCCGCCGCCGCGATGGCATCGCCGAGGTCCGGATTGCCCGCGTACTCATAGGGCAGGTTCTGGATGAACTGGGGAAATTCGTTGGAGGTGAACAGCCCCTTGAAGCGGCTGTTGGCGTTGATGTGGTAGCCTGCGTTGATCACCCAATGGGTGTCGCAGATCACGATAGTATCAGCGCCGAGCGCCTTGGCGCGGCGGGCGATTTCCCGGTGGCCGTCGATGGCGGGTTTGCGGGCGCCCTCCAGCCGGCCGGGCTGTTCCGACATCAGCATGGTGGGCACATGGGTGCATTTGGCGGCGAGAACGATTTCTCCCATGGTCTTCTCCTCAAAGACGGGGTGCGCGTTTCCTTGAGGTCAAGCGCCGAGGCGCGGGATCTTGTGGTGGCCCAGGGCAAAGCCGATGTGTTTTTGTTCCATGTAGAACTCGAACGACCAGTCGCCGCCATCGCGGCCGATGCCGCTGGCCTTGACCCCGCCAAAGGGGGTGGGCAGGTGGCGGACGTTTTCCGAGTTCACCCAGATCATCCCGGCCTCCAGCGCGTTTGTGAAGCGCAGGGCGCGGGTGAGGTCGTTGGTCCAGACATAGCCGGTGAGCCCGTACTGGGTGTCATTGGCCAATGACAGAGCCTCATCCTCGTCCTTGAAGCGAATCGCGGTGAGGACCGGGCCGAAGATTTCCTCCTGCGCGATGGTCATGTCGTTGGTGGCATTGGTGAACAGGGTCGGGCGCACGAACCAGCCCTGATCGCCTGCGCGGGTGCCGCCGGCGGCGATGGTGGCGCCGTCCTGCTTGGCGGTCTCGAAATAGGATGTGACCTTGTCGAAATGCACCTTGTGGATCAGCGGGCCAACCTCGGTGGCCGGGTCCAGCGGGTGGCCGACCTTGATGTTGTTGACGCGCTCGATCAGTTTGGCTTCGAACTCGTCTGCGATACTCTCCTGCACCAAGAGGCGCGAGGAAGAGGTGCAGCGCTCGCCGTTCAGCGAGTAGATCATGAAGATGGCGGCATCCAGCGCACGGTCGAGGTCGGCGTCGTCGAAGACCACCACCGGGTTCTTTCCGCCCAGTTCGAAATGCACCCGCTTCAGGGTGTCGGCGCCCTGTTTCATGATCATCGAGCCGGTCTTGCTCTCGCCGACAAAGGCGATGGCCTTGATATCGGGGTGTTCGGTGAGCGCCTTGCCTGCGTCCTCGCCAAAGCCGTTGACGAGGTTCCAGACGCCGGCGGGCAGGCCGGCCTCGTGGGCGATCTCTGCTAGGATGCGGGCGGTGAGGGGGGAGAACTCAGCCGGCTTGTGGACCACGGTGCAGCCGGCCGCCAGGGCGGGCGCGATTTTCCAGGTGGACAGCATAAACGGTGTGTTCCACGGGGTGATCACGCCGACCGGGCCGATCGGCACCCGGGTGGTCACGTTCATCAGCGTTGGCGATTGCAGCTGCTGGCCGTCGCGGGCGGAGGTCGCCTTGTCTGCAAAGAAGCGGAAGTTCTCGGCGCCGCGAAGTGCTGCTTTGGACATGAAACGCAGGGCCTGGCCGGTGTCCCAGCATTCACACAGGGCGATTTCCTCGGCGCGTTCGACGATCAGGTCGGCGATGCGGTTGAGGATCTTCTTGCGCTCCAAGGCGGGCATGTCGCGCCAGGCGGGGAAGGCGGCCTTGGCGGCCGCTGCCGCCGCGTCGATGTCCTCTGCGCCGCCTTTGGCAACTGGGCAGATCACGCTTTCATCCACTGGCGAGGATGTCTCAAACGTGGCGCCAGAGGCAGCGGGGCGGCTTTCACCGCCGATGAGGTTCAGGATCCCGTCGGTGCGAAAGCGGGCCAAGTGGCTGTTCAGCGTTTCGATGTTGGTGGTCAGGTCGCTCATCACTGGTCCGCCTTTTGCATGTGGTCGCGGATGGTGCCGCATTTCGGGGAAAGCTCAGGGTCGATGTCGCGCATCTCCAGCGACAGGGCGATGGAGTGCTGTTGCATGGCTGGTTTCAGGAAATCCTCGGCAGCGTCGAACACCGCCTGGGCGGCACGTTTGCGGGTGTCGAGGTCACGACCCGCGCGCAGCCGGATGGAGATGTCGAGGTAGCCGTGCTGGTCACTGCCGTCGGCAATGGAGGCATGATTGGCTGCAAAGGCGCGCACCCGGATGCCCGCTAGGGGAAAGATGCCGGTCTCTGCTGCGGCCTGCCGCAGGTGGTGGCACAGCGCAGCGATGTCAGCGTGCGCTTCCATATTGGCCGAGTAGTCCAGCGTGATGTGCGGCATCTGCGTTACCTCTCCTGAATTACTTAACATGTTTAGCAATTGTGCAATGGTGAGTCAAGCAGAAGAAACCCAAGCGGCAATTGCGTTTAGCTGGAAGCGGAGTGATAATCACGCATGACCAGGATGATGCCCTCCACCGACCGTTCGCTGCCAATCGCCCTTCTGCGGGCGCGGGAACGCGTGATGGGGCCGATCCGCGCGCTGCTGAGCGGTGCGGGGCTGACTGAGCAGCAATGGCGCGTGCTGCGGGTGGTGCAGGAGAGCGGGCCGATTGATCCGACGCAGATTGCGGATAAGGCTTGCCTGCTGCTGCCCAGCCTGACACGCATTCTGCAGAAGCTGGAAGAGAAACAGCTGATCAGCCGCGAGCGCGACAAAGAAGACCGCCGCCGTCAGGTGGTGCGGATTGCGCCTGCGGGGGAAAGGATCATTGCTGACAACCTAGAGGCCAGCCTGGAATTGATGGAGCGGACCCGCCTGAAAATGGGGGTGGAGCGCTATGAGGCTCTGCTGGATCTGCTGAACGAGCTGGACCAGATCGACCTGCCGGAGTGAGTCGGACTTGCCGCATTTGGCGCGGATGCCGGGGTGGGTGACGCAAATGGGCCTGGTTATTCGGTTTTTTGGAAGCTCAGTGGTTTTTGTGTTGATTCTCAAATAAAAACAATTGCATAACTGTGATTTGAACCCGCATTTCTGCAACCTGTGATGCTGCATCTGCACAGGTGATTTCCCGCCTGTGACGCAAATGGCGCTGCTGATGTCCGAAATCCCCCTGTGATGTGACGCATTTCTCACTCAATCTGCCGGGGACAGTTGATGAGGACATCATGCGGTACTCCGGCCTGAAAGTGATCAAGGAGGCCCTGACGGGCCACAAGGGATGGCGCCCGACCTGGCGTGATCCGGAACCCAAGAAAAGCTACGATGTGGTGATCATCGGCGGCGGCGGGCACGGGCTGGCGACGGCCTATTACCTGGCCAAGAACCACAACATCACCAATGTCGCAGTGATCGAGAAGGGCTGGATCGGCGGCGGCAACGTGGGCCGCAACACAACCATCATCCGCTCCAATTACTTGCTGGACGGCAACGAGCCGTTCTATGAGCTGTCGCTGAAGTTGTGGGAAGGACTGGAGCAGGACTTCAACTACAACGCCATGGTCAGCCAGCGCGGCATTCTGAACCTGGTGCACACCGATGCGCAACGCGATGCGGCACGGCGCCGGGGCAATGCGATGATCCTGAACGGTTCTGACGCGGAGCTGCTGGATACCGACGGTGTGCGGGCGATGTACCCGTTCCTGAACTTCAACAATGCGCGCTTCCCGATCAAGGGCGGGCTGCTGCACCGCCGCGGCGGCACCGTTCGCCACGACGCGGTGGCTTGGGGCTATGCCCGCGGGGCAGACCTGCGCGGCGTGGACATCATCCAGAACTGCGAAGTCACCGGCTTCAAGATCGAAAACGGCAAGTGTCTGGGCGTGGAAACCACCAAGGGTTTCATTGGCGCCAACAAGGTTGCGAGCTGCGTGGCCGGATCCTCCAGCCGGGTGATGGAGAAGGCGGGTATGCGCCTGCCGATCGAGAGCCACGTGCTGCAGGCGTTTGTGTCCGAGGGTCTGAAGCCGGTGCTGGACGGGGTCATCACCTTTGGCGCGGGCCATTTCTATTGCAGCCAGTCGGACAAGGGCGGCCTGGTTTTTGGCGGCGATCTGGACATGTACAACTCCTATGCGCAGCGCGGCAATTTGCCGGTGGTCGAGGACGTGATGGAAGGCGGCATGGCGCTGATCCCGGCGCTTGGCCGGGTGCGGATGCTGCGCAGCTGGGGCGGCATCATGGACATGTCGATGGACGGCTCCCCCTTCATCGACAAGACCCATATCGACGGGCTCTATTTCAACGGCGGCTGGTGCTACGGCGGGTTCAAGGCAACCCCAGCCTCGGGCTGGTGCTATGCGCATCTGCTGGCGACCGATACCCCGCACAAGGTGGCAACGGCCTATCGGCTCGACCGGTTCCGCAAGGGGCTGATGATCGACGAAAAGGGCCAGGGCGCCCAGCCGAACCTGCACTGAGGAAGGAAAGCAGATGATTATCAACCATCCGATCCTCGGGCCGCGGGATTCACAGGAGTTCACCTATCTGGGGGACGCCAGCCTGATCGACCGGCCGGACTGGCAGGCCGACAATGCAGCGGATCAGTTCCACGACTACCTGTATCTGCGCGACAACCCGGCGGGCGAGCACCGTGAACTGTGGTTCCACGAGCAGGGCGACAGGTCCTGGCTGGTGGTGACCCGCAACACCGTGACCCATGAAATCCTGAATGTCGAACTGGCCCGTGATGTGGCCCGGGCAAGGGGGCGCAGCAAATGACTGACGCAGTGATGAATGCCGGCCGCGTGGCCTTTCAGGCCGACGGCGGCACCGGTGCTCGCAAGGGCGTGCAGGTGAACCGCCTGGATGGCGGGCTGATCAAGGGCGGCAAGCCGCTGTCCTTCACCTTTGACGGCAAACGCTTCAAGGGGTTCGAGGGCGACACGCTGGCCTCGGCTCTGCTCGCCAATGGCGTGCGGCTGATGGGCCGGTCGTTCAAATACCACCGTCCGCGCGGGCCGCTGACCTCCGGCTCGGAAGAGCCGAACGCGCTGGTCGAGCTGCGCAGCGGCGGGCGGCAGGAGCCGAACACCCGTGCCACCGTGGCAGAGCTGTATGATGGGCTGGAAGCAAACTCGCAGAACCGCTGGCCGTCGCTGCAGCATGACTTCATGGCGATCAATGACCGGTTCTCGAACTTCCTGACCGCGGGTTTCTATTACAAGACCTTCATGTGGCCGGCGGCGTTCTGGGAGAAGCTGTACGAGCCGATCATCCGCAAGGCGGCAGGTCTGGGCAGCATCAGTTTCGAGGCGGATCCGGATGCCTATGACAAGGGTTTCCTGCATTGCGACCTGCTGGTCATCGGGGCCGGTCCGACCGGCCTGATGGCGGCACTGACGGCTGGCCGGGCCGGGGCGCAGGTGATCATCGCCGACGAAGACTTCCTGCTGGGCGGGCGCCTGAATGCGGAAACCTTCGGCATCGGCGACCTGACCGGCGCGGCCTGGGTTGAGCAGGCGCAAGCGGAACTGGCGGCGATGCCGAACGTGCGGGTGATGCCGCGCACCACCATCATCGGCGCCTTTGACCATGGTATCTATGGCGCGGTTGAGCGCACTGCCGACCATGTTCTGGCGCCGGAGGCGGGCAAGCCGCGGCAGATTCTGTGGCGGATCTATTCCAAGCGGGCGATGCTGGCGGCGGGTGCCACCGAGCGTCCCATCGCGTTTGAGAACAACGACCGTCCCGGCGTGATGCTGGCCGGCGCCGTGCGTGCCTATGCCAACCGCTGGGCGGTGACACCGGATCAGACGGTTGCGGTTTTCACCAACAACGACGACGGCCACCGCACAGCCGCCGACCTGATCGCCAAGGGCGTCAAGGTGACTGCAGTGATTGACACCCGCGCCGATGCGCCCGCGGTCGAAGGGGCAGAGCTGTTTGCCGGTGCGCAGGTGATCGACACCAAGGGCCGTCTGGGGCTGGAATCCGTCCGCCTGCGTCTGGCCAGCGGTATCACCCGCGATGTGCCTTGCGGGGCGCTGGCGGTGTCCGGCGGCTGGAACCCGAACGTGCATCTGACCTGCCACCAGCGCGGCCGCCCCGCCTGGCGCGAGGACATCGCTGCCTTTGTGCCCGCGGGCGAGCTGCCGCAGAACATGGTCGTCGCCGGTGCCGCCAATGGCGATTTCTCCACCGCTGCCGCGCTGCGTGCCGGTGCCGACGGGGCCGTGGCCGCTCTGTCCGAGCTGGGCATTGAAGCTAAGGCTGGTGATCTGCCCGAGGCCGAGGATGCCCCGGTCAACGTGACCCCCTTCTGGTATGTGAAGGAAGGTAAGGGCCGCGCCTGGCTGGACCAGCAGAACGACGTCACCGTCAAGGACGTGAAACTGGCGCACCAGGAGAACTTCCGCTCGGTCGAGCATCTGAAGCGCTATACCACCCTGGGCATGGCGACCGATCAGGGCAAGACCTCCAACATGGGCGGTCTGGCGATCATGGCCGAACTGGCAGGCAAGCAGATCCCCGAGGTCGGCACCACCATGTTCCGCCCGCCCTACACGCCGGTCTCCTTTGGTGTGATGGCAGGCCGCTCGGTGGGCGAGGAATTCCGCCCCACCCGTAAAACTCCCAGCCACAAATGGGCCGAGGAGCAGGGTGCGGTGTTTGTCGAAGTGGGCCAGTGGCTGCGGGCGCAGTGGTTCCCCCAGGCGGGCGAAACCCATTGGCGTCAGTCGGTGGACCGCGAGGTGCTGCAGGCCCGCAACTCTGTCGGTGTCTGCGATGTGACCACGCTGGGCAAGATCGACGTGCAGGGCAAGGATGCCGCCGAGTTCCTGAACAAGATGTATGCCAATGCCTTTGCCAAACTTCCGGTGGGCAAGGTCCGCTATGGCCTGATGCTGCGCGAGGATGGCATTGCCTATGATGACGGCACCGCCGCGCGGTTCGCCGAGGATCATTTCGTGGTGACCACCACCACCGCCAACGCAGTTCTGGTCTACCGCAACATGGAATTTGCGCGCCAGTGCCTGTTCCCTGACATGGATGTGCAGCTGATCTCGACAACCGAGGCCTGGGCGCAGTTCGCGGTGGCGGGTCCGAATGCCCGCAAGCTCTTGCAAAAGGTCGTGGATCCGGAGTTCGACATCTCGAACGAGGCGTTCCCCTTCATGGGCTGCGGTGAGATCACCGTCGCGGGCGGCTGCCGGGCGCGGCTGTTCCGGATCTCTTTCTCGGGCGAACTGGCCTATGAGATTGCGGTGCCGACCCGCTATGGCGACGCGATGATCCGCAAGCTGATGGAAGCGGGGGAGGAGTTTGGCGCAGTGCCTTACGGCACCGAGGCGCTGGGCGTCATGCGGATCGAGAAGGGCCATGCCGCGGGCAATGAGCTGAACGGCACCACCTCGGCGCTGAACCTGGGCATGGGCCGGATGGTCAGCAAGAAGAAAGACTGCATCGGCAATGTGCTGAGTGAGCGCGAAGGGATGAACCAGGACGATGCGCTGAAGCTGGTCGGTTTCAAGCCGGTGGATTCAAGTGCCACGGTCTATGCCGGCGCGCATTTGATGAACTCTGACGGCGAAGTCAGTGCGGCCACCGATCAGGGCTATATCACGTCGGTGGCCTATTCGCCGGTGCTGAAGTCTTCGATCGGGATCGGCTTTCTGAAAAACGGCGATGCCCGCAAGGGTGAAGTCATCCGTGCAGTCAATCCGCTGGAAGGGCATGAGACCCAGGTCGAAGTTGTCAGCGCGCATTTTGTGGATCCGGAAGGGGAGCGTCTCCGTGGGTAAGTTTGATAATCATGGGCTGAAAGCCATCTCTCCGCTGGGCGGGCATGAGCGGCGGGTGGATGTCTTCACAGGTCTCCAGATCCGGGAAGTCACCGACCGGGCGCTGGCCTCGCTGGCGGCACGCCAAGGCAGTGAAGATGCCGTGAAATCTGCGGTTGCGTCTTATCTGGGCGGCGCCCTGCCGGAACCAGCCTGCTGGACTGAGCACGGTGTGTTTGCTGCCTGGTGGATGGGGCCGGACCTGTGGATGGTCTCTGCCCCGCATGACAGCCACGAACTGATGGCGGGTGAGCTGAAGCAGGCAGTTGGCGAGGCGGGCTCTGTTGTGGAGCAGACCGACGGCTGGTGCCGTTTCGATATGGAAGGCCCGCGCTGCTGTGATGTGCTGGAGCGGCTGAGCAACGCCAATGTCCGTGCGGGCAAGGCGGGTGATGCCACCCGGACCTCGATGGAGCATCTGGGTGTGTTCCTGCTGTGTCAGATGCCCGGACAGGGATATTCGATCATAGGCCCGCGGTCCTCTGCGGCATCGCTGCATCACGCGCTTGTGGCGGCGGCGAAGTCGGTGATCTGAGGCGCTGCACCCAAGCGGCTTAAAAAACAGGTTTCGGGGGTGGTCCCCGGAACCTGTTTTTTTGAGCATCACTGCATCTGTTTCAGGAAATTGGCAAAAATGGTTCGGGAACAGGTCCTGAACTCATCCATACAGGCATCACTTTCGGCCTGAAAGGCGCCCAGGCCATCCGCACCCAGAGTTTCCACAAGCGCCGCGTGATAAGCTGGGATCGTGGCCCAGTTGGCAACCGTGTCTTCCTCGGCTTCAACATGGAACTGCATGGACCAGGCATTGGCGCCAACGCGCATCGCCTCAATCGGGCAATTGGCTGAGCTTGCCAGAATCTCTGCCCCTTCGGGGGCTTGCGCCACCTGAACGCCGTGCCATTGCAGAACATTCATTTGCACGGGCAGCCCTGCAAACAGGGCGTCGTTTTGCCCGGCTTCTGTCAGGGATACCCGGCGGATGCCAACCTCGGCCGGGCGTTGCGGGCCACAGGTACCGTTCAGGGCGTCGGCCAGCAGCTGGTGGCCAAGGCACAGCCCCAGAAAGGGCTTGCCGATATGTTTGATCCAGTGCCGGATTGCCCGCTTTTCGGCAATAAGCCAGGGGTGTTCTGCAACATCCCAGACGTCCATGGGGCCGCCCATGACCCAAAGCGCATCAAATGGCTCCATCTCCGGAATCGGGTCTCCCTGGTCCAATTCAACAACGTGCCAGTCAATGCCGCATTCCCGCTTCAGGTCCCGGAAGGCGCCGGGGTGCTCACAGTCCAGGTGCTGAAAAACGAGTATGCGCATGGCGTCTCCGGTCAGGCTGAGGGGATGGGCCGGTTGTCCTGGACCCTGAACAGGTTCACCTTGCGGCGTTCCTCCTGCGGGGTGACGCCGAAGCTTTCGCGGTAGTGCTGCGACAGGGTGGAAGAGGTGGCATAGCCCACCGCATTGGCGATCGAGGTGATCGAGTCGCGGGAGTACATCACCAGCTGACGCGCCGCGTTCATCCGCAGGGTGCGGTAATAGATTGCCGGGCTTTGGCCGGTCGCGGCCTTGAAGCTGCGTTCCAGCTGGCGCGGCGAGACGCCGATTTCGCTGGCCGCATCGCGGATCGACACCGGGTGCTCAAGGTTGTCGGCAAACAGCTCAACCGCCTTGGCCACCGGCGGCGGCAGGCTGTCGGCCGTGCTGTCGGTCTTGAAGGCGGGAATTTTCTGGCGGACGCCCTCAGCCCGGACCATCGGGTGCTGGAACCAGCAGGCGACCTCTGTCATCACGGCATCGCCCATGGCGCGCTCGATCAGCTTCAGCGACAGGTCGAACATCGCCGCGGCGCCGCTGGCGGTGAACCGGCGGCGGTCCAGCACGATCACGTCATCGACGGTGGCGAGGGACGGGAATTCGGCAGTGAACGCCGCCTTGTAGCACCAGTGAACCGAGCAGCTGTGGCCGTCGAGCAGGCCGGAGCGGGCCAGCGGGAAAACGCCGCCGGAGACTGCACCCATAGTGGTGCCGTGCCGGGCCAGGTGGCGCAGCTTGCCGTTGGAGGCCTTTGGATCCTCGAATTTGCCTTGCGGGCTGGACAGGAGGAACAGGGTATCGACGCCGTCGGCCTCATCCAGGGCGCAGTCCGGCTGGAAGGCCACATTGGCGGAAGCGTTCACGCTGCTGCCGGTTTCGGACACCAGTTTCCATCGGAAGGTTTCGGAGTCGGCAATTTCATTTGCCGCGCGCAGGGGTTCGATGGCCGAGGTCAGGCAGGCCATTGGAAAGCCGGGAAAAATCAGAAAGCCGAGTGTCATGGTGTTATCGCGCTGCATGAGGTGAATTATAGCTTGCGAAGAGAGATTCGCACAGCGGCGAAGGGGTGCCTGCGCCGTACAGGAAGGGGAAAACGGCGCAGGCGTATCTGCTTAGTTCTGCAGATATGCTTCCAGCGAGTCGTCCAGGGCGTCCTTCCACGGGGTGTGGTGCACGGGGGCCATGGTGCCGGTGATCACTGATTTGTAGGAGTTGTTGCGGAAGGCCATGATGTCCTGGGCCTTGTGCCCTTTCCATTCATAGAAGGCCTGGCAGGCGCCAGCCACGTCGAAGGTCGGGTAGTCGGTCTCCTCAATCAGTTCCAGCACGTAGTCGCCCTGGTATTTGATCGCATATTTGACGTCGTCCGAGGCTTCCTCGCGCGCTTCGCGTTCCTTGACGTCGGCCAGCAGGGTTTCCTTGTCCGCCGGGATCTCGATCTTGCCCATGATCGCGTCGCGGACCCACCAGGCCTGGGCGTCGAACATGTTGAAGGTGAACCACTGATCCTGCATGCCCAGATAGAACATCTTGGGGTTATGGGCGTAAACCACGCCTTTGTAGAGGTCGGCGGTGGCGAGGCGATTGGCGGTTTTCAAGCGCAGATCGTCCGGCAGGAAGTTGAAGAAGTGCTTGTAGCCGGTGCAGAGGATGATCGCGTCGACCTCTTTCTGGGTGCCGTCAACAAAGGTGGCAGTGTTGCCGGAGACAGATTCCAGCGCCGGAACCTCGTCCCAGTTGTCCGGCCATTTGAAGCCCATCGGTGCCGAGCGGTAGGAGGTGGTGATCGACTTGGCACCGTATTTCCAGCACTGGGAGCCGATGTCTTCGGCGGAGTAGGAGGAGCCGAGCAGCAGGATGTCCTTGCCGGCGAATTCGCGGGCATCGCGGAAGTCATGGGCGTGCAGCACGCGGCCGTTGAAAGTGTCGAAACCGGGGTAGAACGGCACGTTCGGTGTCGAGAAGTGGCCTGAGGCGCAGATCACGTGGTCGAAGTCTTCCTTGTAGGTGCTGTCCTTGGCGTGGTCGTGGACGGTGACGGTGAAGTTGCCCTGATCCTCGTTGTATTCGACCCAGCGGATCGGGGAATTGAAGCGGATCCACTTGCGCACCTCTGCCTTCTTTACCCGGCCTTCGATGTAGTCGAACAGCACGGCGCGCGGCGGGTAGGAGGCGATTTGCTTGCCGAAGTGCTCCTCGAACGAATAGTCGGCAAATTCCAGGCCTTCCTTGGGGCCGTTGGACCACAGGTAGCGGTACATCGAGCAGTGCACCGGCTCGCCGTTTTCGTCCAGGCCGGTGCGCCAGGTGTAGTTCCACAGGCCACCCCAGTCGTCCTGCTTTTCAAAACAGACGATTTCCGGGATCTCCTCGCCCTTGTTGGCCGCGGACTGGAAGGCGCGCAGCTGGGCCAGGCCTGAAGGGCCGGCACCGATAATGGCAATACGTTTCTTGGTCATCTGGTTCTCCCGTTGGTTCGGACCAATATCTTAATTTGGCTCATTTGGTCTGGTCCAATTAGGTCCAAACTTGCACCAATAAGTCAACATTTTTTCACATGCGGAATGTTTTTGGGCGAAATTGGACTGGAAACGCATTGTTTTGTTGGTAGGATTTCAAACATGAAGACGACCAGTTTTGTGCACCAGCTAACCGCCCGCGCTGCGTTGCCGCGGCTGTCCGTAGGGATGGCAGAATCAGTGAATATCGGGTTCCTCGGCCCGCTTTCGGGCCCTGTGGAGAGCTGGGGGCTGCCCGGATTGAACGGCTGCCGGATCTGGGAGGACGGGCTGAACAAGGCCGGCGGGGTGCTGATCGGCGGCCGCCGTTATCCGATCCGGATCCACTCATACGATTGCGGCTACGATCCTGAACGTGCGCTGGAAGGGGCGGTTGAACTGGTCAAGAACCACAACGTCAAGCTGATGCTGATGCTGGGCGGAGACACCTTTGCGCCGGTGCGGGATTTCCTGATGCGCAACAAGGTGCTGACCTCCACGCTGCTGCCCAGCGACCTGTCGCCGGACACGCCCTATCTGATTGCGCCAAGCGAGGCGCACCCGATCCAGAACGTGACCGGGGTGTCCTGGCTGGCGGAAAACCGGCCGGAGCTGAAAACGGTGGCCCTGTGCAGCCAGTTCGATCTTCTGGGTCTGCCTTCGCAAGCGGTCTACCGGGCGGCGTTCAAGGCGGCGGACAAGGAGATCCTGCACGAGGTGCAGTATGATCCTGGTGCCAGTGATCCGGCGCCGGTGGTGGATCCGATGCTGGACAGCGGTGCGGACATCCTGTGCTGGTGTTCATCCTATGCGCCGATGGTGCACGCCATGACCGAATATGCCCATGCCAAGGGCTTCAAAGGGCAGATCATCAGCTGCACCATGGATGGCTATGACCGGCTGGTGGCGAGAACTTCGCCGGATTTCATGGAAGGGGTGGTGTTCCAGTTCCCGGATTTTGACGATCCGATGCTGCGGGAGAAGGCGTTTTTCTTCAACCGTCCGCATGTGTTTTTTGAGGAGTATAACCGCCGTTTCCCCGGTACGTGGTCTGCGGTGAGCTGGGAATATGTGGCGATCCTGGATATCTGGCACAGCGCGGTGGAGAAAGCGGGGTCGGTTGCGCCCCCGTCGGTGCTGGCGGCGATGAAACAGCTGGGCCATGTTACCCATGCCTTTGGCCACGCGGAGTGGTGGGGTGATGAAATATTCGGTATTTCCAACGCTTTGGTCGGTGATTGGCCGGTGGTGACGATCCAGGGAGGCAAGGCGCAGATTGCGGATTTCAAATCGATCCCCGCCTGGCTGTCGCAGCATTCCAGCCTGCTGAAAGCGGAGATGGAGGCGCTGGGGCAGCTGTGGCACCAGCGGCTGGAAAGCGATGCGCCGGGGCGTGAAGTCAGCTCGCGCGCGGTCGAGGGCTGAGCGGGCTCAGACCTCCTGCAGCAGCAGTTTTTGCTCGTCGATCAGGTGCAGCTTGATGAACTCGACTGCCGATTCCACATCGCGCGAGGCGATAGCGTTGAACAGCGTGTTGTAGCGTTTCTGGTAGTCCTGAATCCGCTGCGGTGTCAGGTGGCGGCGGCGCAGAGCGGTGCGGTAGGACAGGCGGCAGGCTTCGATCGTCAGCTCATAACAGGAGTGCAGCAGCGGGTTGCCAGTGCCCTCGGCGATTTTGCGATAGAGGTCCTCCTCCGCATCGATGAAGTCGCCGGGATCGGTGCGCACAGCCTCGACGCGTGACAGGATCTGGTCCAGCTCCTCGATCTGGCGCGGGGTCATGTTGATCACTGCCAGCCGCACCAGCTCCGGTTCCAGAATGCCGCGTACCACAAGATGGTCGAGCGGTGAAACCTCGTTGGCCAGCGAGCTGTAGGAGGCGGTTTCCGGCTTGGGGTCGGAACGGTATTTCACAAAGCTGCCGGAGCCGGCCCGGCGGTGGATCACGTTCTGGGCGGCCAGCACATCCAGCGCCTCCCGCACGGTGTTGCGGGCCACCCCCAGTTCGGACGCCAGCGTGCGTTCCGAGGGCAGCCGGGTGTCCACCGGGTAGGTGCCGGATTTGATCCGGGCAAACAGCGTGTCGATCACCACCTGCACCGTGGCGCCGACGGAATGGGTGGTCAGAATTTGCGAAGTGGTTTCTTCCGCTGAGCTCATGGTCTGTCTTGTTTCGGGCCGTATGAGCGGGAAACCCTGCTCCTGAATGCTGTAACAGAGCTGCATGTGCCGTCTCAGGCGGATTTTGCAGCGTTTCTTACAGCGGCGATTAGCCTTCAGGTTAGCGGCTCCAGCGCGGATCAGCAAGGACGGGTGCGTAAATTGGTTCTGTTCTGTGGTGTTTCCGCGTGTTTGGGAAATTTACCGTAGCCCCCTGTTTTTGTTCCGTTTTGAACTCTTGCGTCAACGTGTTTTGCTGACGGGTTCTGGAATTGGTCCCCCCTTTTGGTCCGCAGAATGGCGGGACGTGCCCGGCGGGGTGCCTGGCGGCGGCTGGACCTTTCCCTCTGGGCTGGCGGGCGGGCCTAGTACAACGCTTTGCGCAACGTCACCGCAAGAAATTTCTTTCCTCTGACGGTAAAGGGTTGGGAAAAACATGTAATGACAGTAAAATTATATTCGCAACATTCCTTGCGTCCGGGAAAGTTTTTACATATCGGCTGCTGCGCGCTTGTCAGAGGCCGTCCATAAGGAAGATAACACAGTGGCTAAACTCAAAGATGATAGTGACGCAGTGGCACAAAACCTTTCCCAAGACCCGCACCGGGTCCGCGACGGTGCAGAAAAAGTTCTGGAAGTGGCGATCGGCCGCGAGGTGCGGTCTTTCCGGCGGCAGCAGGGGATCACAGTGGCGGATCTGGCCAATCTGACCGGGCTGTCGATCGGCATGCTGTCGAAGATCGAAAACGGCAATACCTCGCCGTCGCTGACCACTTTGCAGCTGCTGGCCAATGCGCTGAGCGTGCCGATCACCTCCTTTTTCCGGCGCTTCGAGGAAAGCCGCGAGGCGGTGCACACCAAGTCCGGTGAAGGTGCGGAGACAGAGCGCGCGGGCACGCGGGCGGGCCACCAGTACCAGTTGCTGGGGCATCTGGGCGCGAATGCCTCCGGCGTGATGGTCGAGCCTTACATGATTACCCTGACTGAGGAGTCGGATGTGTTCCCGACCTTCCAGCATGACGGGGTGGAAATGCTCTATATGCTGGAAGGCGAGGTGGACTACCGCCATGGCGACAAGGTGTACCCTCTGAAGCCGGGCGATACGCTGTTTTTTGATGCGGATGCACCGCATGGGCCGGAAAGCCTGGTCAAACTGCCGGCGCGCTATCTGTCGATCATATCCTATCCTCAATCGAGCTGACGCATTGAGGCGGTGCTCCCGCCGGTTCCGCGGCATCAGAAGATACCGCTTTTCCGTTGAGCGTGGCGTCGCGCAATGCGCGGCGCTGTTGCATTCTGAGGCAGCGTTTCCGGAAAGTGCCCGCAGTGCGCAAGGCGCGCTGCCCGGCCCAAGGCCGTGCGGGCGGCATGCGCAGCCTGCGGCCTGATGCGGGGGCGGGAGAGCCTGCTTTCTTAGGGCAAAAAGAAACTGCCGGAGCCAGAGGCAGCGGCAGTCAGTGAAGCGGGCCTGGTTGACAGGGGTAGGGACGGCCCGCGCGTCCGCTCGGGATCAGTCGTCGTCGGGCCAGATGCCGTCCGAGGTCGGGCTGCCGTCGTCAAACTGGGACAGGTACTCCACCATCAGCGGCCTGTTGTCGATGAAGCCCTTGTAGGTTGCCAGCTCCTCCGGCAAGTCGCGGATCACCCGGTGCAGGCGGCGCGCCCATTTCGGAACCGTCACCAGATCCTCGAACCGGATCAGGTAGCAGCGGATCGGGAACACCAGCGCGTTGGAGCGGGGCAGGCGGAAGAAGGTCTGCAGTTCGACCCGCAGGTGCTGCTTCTCACCGATGTTCTCCATCGTCAGCCCCTGTTTCATAGTGCCCCATTTGTGGTAGTTCTCGGGGCTGGTGTCCAACAGCGGGTTGACCGTCATCGTCCAGTTCAGGCGGCGGGCGGGCTGGCCCTGCTGGATGTTCAGGAGGAACTTAAGCGCACGCACGAAGATGCCCATCTCATGTGCCTTGGGCACCGGAGCGTGCCATTCGAAGAAGTTCATGCCGATATCGAAGTCCAGCGACCAGTCGGCCTGGGTAGTGACCATGCCGGCATCCATCCACAGATTGTCGTCGCGCTGGTCGAGCACCGCGAAGTCGCCCTGGGTCTGCCGGGTGATGTATTCCATCGGCCCGTAGGGCAGGGTGCTTTCATCGAGGAAGGTAAAAGTGTCGTCGATGCCCAGCGGTTTGTTCACCCAGCGCCAGCGGTTGCCGTCCTTGTGCAGTTCGAACAGGTCCGGGTACTCGCGCGCCTTGGCTTCCATGATCAGCTCGACCAGGTCCCAGCCTGCCAGTGTCATATGCGGCAGCGACTGGCAGCGCAGCGGGTCATTGGCCAGCACCCGGGCGCGGTCCTTCATTTCCGAGACATAGTGCTCATCCACGTCGAAGGTGCGTTCGAACACCGAACCGGGGCGGTAGGAGGTGTGCGGCTCCATGTTCACCGAATACATGTAGCTGTCTTCGTGGAACGGGAAGGGGAACCGCTTAATTGCCCACTCCGAGTTCTTGAAGGTGAAGTCGCCGTGGAAGGTTTCGTCGTTGAATTGGATAGTCATCTTTCTCTCCCTCAGCGGTCCAGAACCAGTGTCTTGCCTTCAAAGCGCGACACGCAGGGCATGATGTGTTTGCCGCCGGCCTTTTGCTCGTCGGTCAGCCAGTGGTCGTAGTGCAGGAACTTGCCGTCATAGCCGATGACATTGGTTTCGCACTGGCCGCAGGCGCCGCCGCGGCAGAGGTAGGGGGCGTCGATGCCGGCCGCTTCCAGGGCTTCCAGCAGCGATTGATGCTCGCCGACCTGAACGATCTTGTTGGAGACCGCGCATTTCACTTCGAAAGGCTTGCCGGAGGCGGGGGCCAGGAATTCCTCGGAATGCACCGCCTCGCGGGGCCAGCCCATTTCCTCTGCCGTGCCATGCACCCAGTTGATCATGCCCTTGGGGCCGCAGACATAGACGTGCGTGCCTAGCGGCTGATTGGCGAGCAGGGTCTTGAGGTCGATCGCCTCTTTCTGGTCGTCATGGTAGATGTGCACCTTGCCCGGGTAGCGCTCTGCCAGCTCCTTGGCGTAGGTGCCGAGAGAGGCTGTGCGGACCGAATAGTGCAGCTCGAAATTGCCGCCCATCATCGAAAGCTGGTGCATTTGCGCCATGAAGGGGGTGATGCCGATGCCGCCGGCCAGCATCAGGTGTTTCTTCGCGCGAAGATCCAGCGAAAACAGGTTCACCGGGTTGGAGATCACCATCTCCATGCCCTCTTTGACCTTGCTGTGCATGAACTTGGAGCCGCCGCGGCCCTGGTCGTCGCGACGCACTGAGATGGTGTAGGCGCCGCGATCGGCTGGATTGGACATCAGCGAGTAGGCGTTGAGCCGTGTGATATCGCCGTCCTGCATTTCCACAACCGTGTGCGCTCCGCCCGAAAAGGTGGGCAGGTCGCCGCCGCCGGTGCGGACGAATTTGAAACGGGTGACAAGGTCATTGATTGGTTTGACCTCGGCAACGGTGACATTCAGTTTTGCGGTGCCAGCACTCATTTGAACAGCTCCACTTTCTCGGGGATGTTGCCCGGATCCTCGGCGTCCACCCGCACGCCCTGAAAGGCGGCGAGGCGGCGCGAATAGTGATCGCGCACGAACAGGCTAAGGCCGCAGTGGCTGCATTCGAAGGGGTCGGTGGTGACATCTTCGGTAATGCCCTTGCAGTGCACGCATTGCATGCGCCGCGCGGTGGAGCCGCGGTGTTCGGTCTGGATCGCAGTGTGCGGGATGCCGGCGGCTGTGGCTTCGGCCATGGCCTGGCCCATCAGGCTTTCGGTGCCGCTCAGATACACCTGGGTGCCCATGTGGCAATCCTGCAGAGCGCGGCGGATGCGGCTTTGCGCGGCCTCATAAGAGGGGCCTGCGTAGTATTGGCCCGCACCCAACTCCTCCAGCTGGCTGCTGTACTTGGTGCCGGTTTTCTTGGGGATGTAGATGATATGGGCCTTAGCCCAGAAATCCTTGTCCGCAGACTTGGCCAGTTCCAGGAGCGCCTCGGCGCCTTCGGCGTCGGCGATCATCAGGTGGCCGCTGCCGGAGCGGGCCTCAAGCTCGCCGTAAACCGGGCGGCTGGTGATTGAAGGGGGGAATTCGGTCTTAGACATGTGGGTCGCTTTTCCTGCAGTCCGGGTGAACGAAAGCGGGCGCCCCCGAACGGGAGCGCCCGGGATCCGGATCAGCCCTTTGCGGTGCGGATCGATTTGTCCTTGTCGTAGAAGGGCATCTCTTCGGCGGTGGCGGCGATCTCGGTGCCGTCGCCGTTGCGGACGGTCAGCTTGGTGCCCGGCTTGGCGCAGGCGGCCGGCATCCGGGCTATGCCCACGTTGTGGTTGTTTACCTCGGAGTACATGCCGTAGGTGACCACGCCGACCTTCTCGCCGTTCTGCAAGAGGTCCGCGCCTTCGTCTGCGGGGATCTTGCCATCCAGCATGACGCCGTAGATCTTGAAGCGTTCCTTGCCTTCGGCGGCATAGTGGTTCTCGGCGCCGATGAAGCCTGTCTTGCCGGGGGAAACGGTGAACTCGAGGCCCAGTTCCCACAGCGTGTCGCCGCAGGGCTCATCGTCGAACGGGTAGGTCTCGGAGTTGTCGCCCGGATAGAACAGCAGGTAGCTTTCGGTGCGCAGCAGGTCGAGGGTGGAGAATTGCACGGGAACGATGCCCATTCCTTTGCCCTTGTCCAGGATGCTGTCCCAGAGATGCACCGCGTCCTTAGCCTGGCAGAAGATCTCATAGCCGCGCTCGCCGGTGTAGCCGGTGCGCGAGATCATCACCGGGCAGCCGAACAGCTTGGTCTGGATAATGCCGAAGTAGGCCAGATCGCGGATGCCCGGCACATATTCGGCCAGAAAGTCCACGGCGACAGGGCCCTGCAGCGACATGTCGTGCAGGTTGTCATCGAACACAACCGAGCAGTTCTTGCCGGCGGCAACGGAGCTGAGCTGCTCCATGCCGGTGCCGGTGCCGTGCACAACCATCCAGCTGTTCACTGATAGGCGGTAGATGATGCAGTCGTCCACGAACTTGCCCTGTTCATTCAGGATTGAGGCGTAGGTGGAGCGGCCCGGCATGATCTTTTCGACGTTGCGGGTGGTGACCCGGTCAATGACCTGGGCGGCGTGCTCGCCCACGACGTGGACTTTCTTGAGGCCGGACACGTCCATGAGGCCTGCCTTGGTGCGGACCGCCTCATAGTCGGCCTTGGCGCGCTCGGGGGTGTGGTCATAGAACCAGGCGGTTCCCATGCCGTTCCAATCTTCCAGCTCGCCGCCGATTTCCTTGTGGCGCTGTGCCAGTGCTGAAGTCCGCCAGATGATGGCCATTGTGTGCGTCTCCCTATTGGTGCGGACCAAAATTCTTGATCTGGTTCCTTTGGTCTGGTCCAGTTAGCCAAAGGAGGGGGCGCCATGTCAATGAATATTCCTATCAGGAAAAAGATTTTTCTTAAAAGGCAGGTTTCGAACGTGTTTGCGGCATGAACTGGCCTGAAACGGTCTAGCCTGCGAGCTGCTTGGGGTTGCGGCAGCAGCCAGATGACGCGTTTGAGGGGAAGAATCGGCTTGGATCGCGGCGGAAGCTTGAGTGATTCTGCCGCATTTCAGCAGGTCAGCCCCGTGTTCAACCGGGCCGTGTTTGAGGGGAGCGGCCTCGAAATGAGTCGCAAACAGCATGCTAAGCTGTTGGATGTTTGAGGCTTTGGGGCAAGTGGCGGCATCGGCGAAGGTCGCAAATGCTGCCGTTAATTTCCCCAAAGGTAACAATTTTTCACATGATTATTGACAGCTCGCCCTTCTGGAACACAGTATTTAGGAAAATAATTTTCCCAAGAGGCAAAAATGTCCGGGATACTGCCAACAGGAGGGCAAAACATTGGATGGAAATCTGAACGCGTTAACGACGGTGTTCACCGAGTTCTATTACTGGGTGACCGTCGTCTTCATGTTCCTCATTCACGTGGGGTTCTGCATGTATGAGGTCGGCGCCAGCCGTCACCGCAACCACATGCACACATTGATGAAGAACATCATGATCATTCCGCTGGTCACGGTGACCTTCTTTTTCTTCGGCTGGTGGATCTACTGGTCCTTCCCGAACTTCCCGTTCTTTGGCGGGCTGAATCATGACGCAGGGGCTGCGAACCTGCCGTGGTCGGAAAACATGGGCACCAACCTGTCGGACCGGATCACCGGTGTGTTCTGGGCGGCGTTCCTGCTGTTCTCCTGGACCGCAGCCTCGATCGTGTCCGGTGCGGTCATTGAGCGGATCCGCTCTTCCGCGCTGTGGGTGCATGCCGTCATGATCGGTTCGGTGTTCTGGATCATCGACGCGGCCTGGGGCTGGCACGCCGAGGGCTGGATGGTGAAGTACCTGGGCTACCATGATGCCTATGCCTCCGGCGTGATCCACGCGATTGCCGGCGGTTACGCGTTGGGCGTCATCATGGTTCTGGGCCCCCGCCTGGGCAAGTTTGCCGCCGACGGCACCCCGCGCGATATCCCGCCGCATAACCCTTGGATGCTGACCATCGGGATCTTCCTGATCTATTCGGGCTTCTGGGGCTTCTATGCAGCCTGCAACATCCCGGCGATCTCGCCCGAGGGCATCGGTGGTCTGCTGACTGGCGAGACCTGGACGGCCACCAATATCTACCTGGCACCGACCTCGCTGTCTGCGATCACCTTCAACTTCCTGATGTCGCTGTCCGGCGGTCTGATGGCAGCCTATGTGGTGTCCAAGGGCGATGCGTTCTGGACCTTCTCCGGCGGCTTGGCGGGCATCATCACCGCCTCTGCGGGCAACGACCTGTACCACCCGATCCAAGCGATGCTGGTCGGCGCGGTTGGTGTCGTGATCGTCTACAAGCTGCACTACTGGGTCGAGCGCACCTTCAAGATCGACGATGCGGTCGGTGCGGTTGCTGTGCACGGTTATTCCGGCATCGTGGGCCTGATCATCGCAGGCTTCCTGCTGTGGGGTGCGCCGAGCTCGCCTTATGAAGGCTATGCCACCGTCAACCCGGTTGGCCAGACCATCGGCGCGGTGATCATGTTCTTCGTGCTCGGCTTCCTGCCTGCCTTTGTGATTTCCAAGATGCAGGCCGCCGCTGGCGTGCTGCGGATCCCGCTGGAGGTCGAACTGCAAGGTCTCGATTACGCCGAACACCATGCCTACGAAGACGCCAAGGCCGAAATCATCGCTGCTGACAAGGCTGCGCTGAACGGTGGCGGTGTCCCAGCTGAATAAGGAGAATTGAAATGTCTACGATCGGATACGACAGCTGGGCTGTGGACCTGGCAGAGGTTGGGGCGGTCTACCCGTTCCAGGGATCAGAAGGCCTGATGGTGGTCCTGGGGGTGGCCTTCTGGATCGGCTGGCACAGGATCCAGTTTGTCCGGGAAGGTGCCCATCTCGATAAGGCCAAGGAGATGGGTGACAAGGAGAAAATAAGCGCTCTGCTTGAAAAATACTAATGTGGAGACCTGCAGGGGCGCGCCAGACCGGCGCGCCTTTGTTTCCTTCAGGGGAAAATAAGTTTCATAACAGTTGAATGAGTAAGCGCAAACTGCTAGCGTTGATTCGAGATGAAAAGCAGGAGGCACACCCATGTGCGGGATTGTCGGTCTTTTTCTGAAAGACAAAACACTAGAGCCAAAACTGGGCGATATGCTCACCGATATGCTCATCACCATGACGGACCGCGGTCCTGACAGTGCGGGCATTGCAATCTACGGATCCGAAGCGGACGGGCGCACCAAGCTGACCGTTCAGTCGGACGCGCCGGACGCGGCCTTTGACGGGCTGGATGGCGCCCTGGCCGAGGCACTGAGCACCGATGTGTCGATCCGGGTGATCGATACCCACGCGGTGCTGGATGTGCCCGCGGGCAAGGGCGAAGAGGCCCGCGCTGCGCTGGCGGAACTGCGCCCCGGCATGCGTGTCATGAGCGCGGGCGACACCATCGAGATCTACAAGGAAGTGGGCCTGCCCGAGAAGGTCGCCGAGCGTTTCAACGTGCGCGGCATGAGCGGCACCCATGGTATCGGCCACACCCGCATGGCCACCGAATCTGCCGTGACCACCGAGGGCGCGCATCCGTTCTCCACCGGATCGGATCAGTGCCTGGTGCACAACGGCTCGCTGTCGAACCACAACTCGCTGCGCCGCAAGCTGCAGCGCGACGGTGTTCGGATCGAGAGCCAGAACGACACCGAAGTCGGCGCGGCCTACCTGACCTGGAAGATGCAGCACGGCGCCACTCTGGGTGAAGCGCTGGAGGGCACGCTGGAGGACCTGGACGGGTTCTTCAACTTCGTGGTGGGCACCAAGGACGGCTTTGGCGTAGTCCGCGACCCGATCGCCTGCAAGCCGGCCGTGATGGCGGAGACCGACCAGTATGTGGCTTTCGGCAGCGAATACCGCGCGCTGGTGAACCTGCCGGGCATCGAAGACGCCCGCGTCTGGGAGCCCGAACCCGCAACCGTTTACTTCTGGAACCACTAAGATGCAGACATATGATCTTGAAGCAAATGGCCTGCGCGGTCTGAACTCCGCCCTGCAGGAACTGAACGGCAGCTCCAACAAGACTGCTTGGGAAATCGTCAACCCTAAGGGCAGCCATGCGATTGCCGTGGGTCTGAACTCGCCTGTCGAGGTGACCGTCAAGGGTTCCACCGGATATTACTGCGCCGGCATGAACCAGCAGGCGACGGTCCGGGTCGAGGGTTCTGTCGGGCCTGGCGTGGCGGAAAACATGATGTCCGGCACCGTGATTGTCGAGGGCGACGCCAGCCAGTACGCCGGGGCCACCGGCCATGGCGGCCTCCTGGTGATCAAGGGCAATGCCTCTTCACGCTGCGGCATCTCGATGAAGGGCATCGACATCGTCGTGCACGGCAACATCGGACATATGTGCGCCTTCATGGGGCAGGCCGGCAACCTAGTGGTGCTCGGTGATGCCGGCGATGCGCTGGGTGACAGCTGCTATGAGGCGCGCTTCTTTGTGCGCGGCTCGGTCAAGAGCCTGGGTGCGGACTGCATCGAGAAGGAAATGCGCCCCGAGCACATCGAGATCCTGAAGGATCTGCTGGCCCGTGCAGGTGCTGATGCCAAGCCGGAGGAGTTCAAGCGCTACGGCTCTGCCCGCCAGCTCTACAACTTCGACGTCGACAACGCGCAAGCGTACTAAGGACAGGGATCAAAAAGACATGGATAGCAATAACATCCCCCGTACAGTCCCGATCCAGTCGGCGACATTTTCCAACCCCATCAACGCGGAAATCCGCCGTGCGGCGGCCACCGGGATCTATGACATCCGCGGCGGCGGCGCCAAGCGGAAGGTGCCGCATTTCGACGACCTGCTGTTCCTTGGCGCCTCGATCTCGCGTTACCCGCTGGAGGGCTACCGGGAGAAATGCGAGACCAAGGTGACGCTGGGCACACGCTTTGCCAAGAAGCCGATTGAGCTGGATATCCCGATCACCATCGCGGGCATGAGCTTTGGCGCGTTGTCGGGGCCTGCCAAGGAGGCCCTGGGACGCGGCGCCTCTGCTGCGGGCACCTCGACCACCACAGGCGACGGCGGCATGACCCCGGAAGAGCGCGGCCATTCCACCAAACTGGTCTACCAGTATCTGCCGTCCCGCTATGGCATGAACCCCGATGACCTGCGCAAGGCGGACGCGATTGAGGTCGTGGTCGGCCAGGGTGCCAAGCCCGGCGGCGGCGGCATGCTGCTGGGCCAGAAAATCTCGGACCGCGTTGCGGAAATGCGCACCCTTCCCAAGGGCATTGACCAGCGCTCCGCCTGCCGCCACCCGGACTGGACCGGCCCCGATGATCTGGAAATCAAGATCCTGGAGCTGCGCGAGATCACCGATTGGCAGGTGCCGATCTACATCAAGGTTGGCGGCACACGGCCCTATTATGACACCGCGTTGGCGGTGAAGGCCGGAGCGGACGTGGTGGTGCTGGACGGCATGCAGGGCGGCACCGCTGCCACCCAGGATGTGTTCATCGAACATGTCGGCCTGCCCACCCTGGCCTGTATCCGCCCTGCCGTGCAGGCACTGCAGGATCTGGGTGTGCACCGCGAGGTGCAGCTGGTGGTCTCCGGCGGCATTCGCACCGGCGCTGATGTGGCCAAGGCGATGGCGTTGGGCGCCGACGCGGTCGCCATCGGCACCGCGGCGCTGGTTGCACTGGGCGACAACGATCCGAAATGGGAAAGCGAATACCAGAAACTGGGCACCACCACCGGCGCCTATGACGACTGGCACGAGGGCAAAGACCCGGCCGGGATCACCACCCAGGACGCGGAGCTGATGAAGCGCTTGGACCCGGTCGAGGCGGGCCGCCGCCTGCGCAACTACCTCAAAGTGATGACGCTGGAAGCCCAGACCATCGCCCGCGCCTGCGGCCACAACCATCTGCACAACCTCGAGCCCGAGGACCTGTGCGCCCTGACCATGGAGGCCGCCGCGATGGCGCGGGTGCCGCTGGCGGGGACTGACTGGTACCCGGGCAAAGCTGGGTTCTGATGATTGGCGGGGCGCGGCCGGCAACGGTTCGCGCCCCATTTTCGAAATACGTTCAACAGGGAAAGGAAGTAGGACCATGACAACAGATCTGGCTGCTTTCGCAAAAGAAAAAGGCGTCAAATACTTCATGATCTCCTTCACCGACTTGTTCGGCGGGCAGCGCGCCAAACTGGTGCCGGCAGAGGCGATCGCAGACATGCAGGAAGACGGGGCCGGCTTTGCCGGGTTCGCCACCTGGCTTGACCTGACGCCCGCGCACCCGGACATGCTGGCGGTGCCGGATCCGGCCTCGGTGATCCAGCTGCCGTGGAAGCCGGAGGTCGCCTGGGTGGCGGCCAACTGCGTGATGGAAGGCGAAGATGTGGCGCAGGCGCCGCGGAATGTGCTGCGCCGGCTGATCAAGGAAGCCGCGGACGAAGGCCTGCATGTGAAGACCGGCATTGAGGCCGAGTTTTTCCTGCTGACCCCGAACGGCGAGGAAATCTCGGACCCTTACGATACCGCTGAAAAACCCTGCTATGACCAGCAGGCGATGATGCGCCGCTATGATGTGATCCGCGAAATCTGCGATTACATGCTGGAGCTAGGCTGGGGCGCCTACCAAAACGATCATGAGGACGCCAACGGCCAGTGGGAAATGAACTGGGACTTCGACGACGCCCTGGCGACCGCCGACAAGCACAGCTTCTTCAAGTTCATGGCAAAATCGGTGGCAGAGAAACACGGCTTCCGTGCCACCTTCATGCCGAAGCCCGTCGAAGGCCTCACCGGCAACGGCTGCCACGCTCATATCTCGGTCTGGGATGCGCCGGGCAAAGATTCCCGGGTCAACGTCTTTGCGGGTGAAAAAGGCACCGGTCAGATTGCCGAACTGGGGCTGTCGGAGCAGGGCGGCTGGTTCCTGGGCGGCATCATGAAGCACGCCTCGGCGCTGGCGGCGATCACCAACCCGACGGTGAACTCCTACAAGCGCATCAATGCGCCGCGCACCATGTCGGGCGCGACCTGGGCGCCGAACACCGTGACCTGGACCGGCAACAACCGCACCCACATGGTGCGCGTTCCCGGGCCCGGCCGGTTCGAGCTGCGCCTGCCGGACGGGGCGGTGAACCCCTACTTGCTGCAGGCGGTGATCATTGCGGCGGGCCTCTCCGGTGTCCGCTCCAAGGCCGATCCCGGCCCGCGCCATGACATCGACATGTACGCCGAAGGCCACACCATCACCGATGCGCCGAAGCTGCCACTCAACATGCTGGATGCGCTGCGCTTCTACGACAAGGATGACGGGCTGAAGGCGATGATGGGTGAGGAGTTCTCCGCAGCCTATCTGAAGATGAAACAGCAGGAGTGGAATTCCTTCGTCAATCACTTCTCCCGCTGGGAAAAGGACAACACGCTGGACATCTAAGCACTGATTCCCCTGTTCGGCCTTCGGGTTGAACCTTGCGCGGCCCGGGTTTTGCCCGGGCCTTTTTTGTTTGCGCAGCACCTGCCGCATATGCGCCGTTTTCACCCGGGGTGAAAAACCGCGTGTTTCCTATTGGCGGCGGAAATGCGGAATAGGCCCGCTTTTACAGTGAAAAATTGGCGTGGGGGTGTTGACGGTTAGGAAAATAAATTGAGTAATAGGAATATATTTTGCCTCGCACTCAACATGTGCCGCGGGGAGTGAACCGGAACGGATGGCAGCAGGGAGATGGCCATGAGCTACAAGAGTGAC
>NZ_JWLI01000014.1 GCF_000813965.1 Leisingera sp. ANG-M7
CGACGCAGGCAAGCTGGCCGATCTGGTGGCCCACTTCAAGACCGCAGGCGGCTGTTCCACGGCGGCCCCGGCAGCCCCGGCGAAACCCGCCGCTGCTCCGGCCCTGGCACCAACTGCCCATGGCAGCGATGACTGGGAAATGCAGCCCGCGCCGCAGCCCGCCGCCGCGGCCGCCAGCGGCAACGCCGCCCGGGATCTGTGGCAGGATTTCTAAGCCGGCTGCCGAGACAAAGAATCAAAAACGCCCGGGGGAAAATTTCCCGGGCGTTTTCCGTTTCAATCCATCGGAAGCGGATCAGCCGATGATGGCGTTCAGCGCCGGGCTGGGGCGCATCACCTTGGCCTTCAGCTCCACGCTGGGGCGGTAGTAGCCGCCGATATCTGCGGGCGCGCCTTGGGCGGCGGCCAGCTCGCTGATGATCTGCTCTTCCTTGGCGCCCAGCTCCTCGGCGATGGGGGCGAAATGCGCTGCGAGCTCCGCATCCTCGGTCTGGGCCGCCAGCGCCTCGGCCCAGTAGCGGGCAAACCAGTAGTGGCTGTCGCGGTTGTCGGGCTGGCCGGCCTTGCGCGAGGGCGAACGGTTGTGGTCGAGGATGCCTTGGGTTGCGTCCTCCGCCGCGCGGCCCAGCACGCCGGCCTTGGCGTTGCCTTTGACGTCGGCCAGGAAGTTCAGCGACTCGCCCAGGGCGCAGAATTCACCCATCGAATCCCAGCGCAGGTGGTTCTCTTCGACCAGCTGCTGCACGTGCTTGGGGGCAGAGCCGCCAGCGCCGGTTTCGAACAAGCCGCCGCCCTGCATCAGCTTGACGATTGACAGCATCTTGGCCGAGGTGCCCAGCTCCAGGATCGGGAACAGGTCGGTCAGGTAGTCGCGCAGCACGTTGCCGGTGATGGCGATGCTGTCCTTGCCTGCGGTGATGGTTTCCAGCGACTGGCGGGTGGCTTCGCGCGGCGCCATGATCTGGAACTTGTCCGCAACGCCGGCCTTCTCCAGCGCGGGCTGAACGTATTTGATCAGTTCGGCGTCATGGGCGCGGTTTGCGTCCAGCCAGAAGATCGCTTCGGAGCCGGTCAGGCGCTGGCGGTCCATTGCCAGCAGGATCCAGTTTTCGATCGGGGCTTTCTTGACGGTGCAGGAGCGCCAGATGTCGCCTGTTTCCACGTCATGGCTGTGCAGCGTCTCGCCGTTAGCCAGGACGATACGGATGGTGCCGTCGGCGGGCGCCTCAAACGTGGTCGGGTGGGAGCCGTATTCCTCTGCTTTCTGCGCCATCAGGCCGACGTTGGCCACCGCGCCGGCGGTGGTCACGTCCAGCGCGCCGTTGGCTTTGAAGAAGTTGATGGTTTCGTCATAGACGGTGGAATAGCAGCGATCGGGGATCACGCAGTTGGTATCGCCCTTGTTGCCGTTCTGGTCCCAGCCCTTGCCGCCGGCGCGGATCACCGCAGGCATGGACGCGTCGATGATCACGTCAGACGGCACATGCAGGTTGGTGATGCCCTTGTCGCTGTCCACCATGTACATGTCGGGGCGTTCGGCACGCACCGCTTCGATGGCGGCGGTGATTTCGGCGTTGCCTTTGACGCGTTCCAGCAGGTCGCCCATGCCGGAGTTCGGGTTCACACCCAGTGCGTCCAGCTCAGCGCCGTATTTCTCGAACACCGGTGCCAGCCAGGCCTTGACCGCGTGGCCGAAGATGATCGGGTCGGAGACCTTCATCATGGTGGCCTTCATGTGCAGCGAGAACATGGTGCCGTCGGCCTTGGTGTCGGCAATCGCATCACCCAGGAAGGACGACAACGCCTTCACCGACATGAAGGTGGCGTCGGCCACGGTGCCCTCTTCCAGCGGCCAGCCGTCTTTCAGCACGGTGACGGCGCCGTCTTTGGCCACAAACTCGATCTTCGCTACACCGGCCTGCGCGGCGGTGATGGTGGCGGATTTCTCGTTGGCGTAGAAATCGTTGCCCGGCATCGAGGACACTTTGGTCTTGCTGTCTGCCGACCATGCACCCATCGAATGCGGGTTCTTCTGTGCGAAGTTCTTCACCGCCTTGGCAGCGCGGCGGTCAGAGTTGCCTTCGCGCAGGACCGGGTTCACCGCGGAGCCCTTGATCGCGTCATAACGGGCGCGCACGTCTTTTTCGGCGTCTGTCTGCGGCTCTTCGGGATAGTCCGGGAGAGCATAGCCCTGGGCCTGCAGTTCCTTGATGGCGGCGGTCAGCTGCGGCACCGAGGCGGAGATGTTCGGCAGCTTGATCACGTTGGCGTCCGGGGTTTTCACCAGCTGGCCCAGCTCGGCCAGATCATCGCTCTGGCGCTGTGCTTCGGTCAGGTTCTCCGGGAAGGCCGCGATGATGCGGCCGGCCAGCGAAATGTCCTTGGTGCCGACGGTCACTCCGGCGGCAGACGCGAACTTGCGGATGATCGGCAGGAAGGATGCCGAGGCCAGTTCGGGCGCTTCGTCTACAATGGTATACAATATGTCCGGGGTTTGATTTTCTGCCATGTTCCACAACCTTTCAGCGATCTCGGAGGCGTTTATGACGTCAGCAGGGCCAGGCCCGTGCCGGGGGTTATTCCAGTGATGTTCCAGCGCGGCATGACGGGGCTGGAACGGGCTTGGGAAGCCAATGGTATGGCCCCCATGTAGAACAGGATTGCTGCAGGTGCAATGGTGCGGTGCCCGGGAGGCCCGCGCAGATTGCCGCGGCAGGGGCCAGGGCGCTGCCCCGCAGGCTTGAATTGATGAGGGGCTCTGCCCCTCTTGGGCCGGTGGCCCAATTCACCCCGGAGTATTTAGGGAAAGATGAAAGCGGGAGGAGGTTATTCGCGCAGCTCGTCGGGGGCGACGCCCCAGAGCTTTTTCTTTGGCGCCCAGCCGCTGTAGCCGCCGGCCGAGATCTCGCACCATTCACTTGCGCATTCACCGAGACGGGCGACCACGCCCAATTCAAACGCGGCAGTGACCGGTGAGCGGGTGTCAGGGCGTGCATGCACGGTCAGCATGTCCTCTTCGATCAGAACCGTGCGCACTCCGGACAGCAGCGCGTAATGCACCCAGCCGCCGGCGCCGTCGCGGTCCTGCACCCGGCGCCAGTGACCATACTCGGCGGTGATCTCAAGCGGCATGCCGCGGCGTTTGAAAACCCAATCGATCTTATGCGTCAGCGACGGGCCGCGGCGCACATTGCCGGTGGCGGCCTTCATCGAGACATAGCGGGGCAGCGGCAGGTTGGTGACGGGGCCGCGGGATTCGGCCGCACAGAAGGTGGCGGTCAGCACTGTCACTGCTGCTGCTGCTGCCGCTGCCAGATGGCGGATTGCCATTGCCGCGTTTCTCACTGCCTGCTCGCCTCTTCGTTGCCCAGCCGGGTTGCGCCCAGCCTCTTGTTCCGGTCTTCCGCCCGTCTGGTTATGCCCCTGCTGAGCCCGTCAAATTTCCGGTCTCGCTGTCAGGGAATGCGGTTGGGTTCTTGTGCCTCTGCGCATACTGGGCCACGATGCCACGGAGGCGTGCAAAATGAAAAGCCCAAGGGAGAGCGCAAGTGCCAAGAGACCGACTGAGTGTTGTCGTTACGCGACGGTTGCCGGAACCTGTGGAGACCCGGCTGAGCGAGCTGTTCGATGTGCGCCTGCGCGAAGATGATACGCCGATGACCCGGAGCGAGCTGGCGGCAGCCTTGAAAGATGCCGATGTGCTGGTTCCCACCGTCACCGATACCATTGATGCGGGGCTGTTGGGCCAGGCAGGCGAGCGGCTGAAGCTGATTGCCAATTATGGTGCCGGGGTGGATCACATCGACGTCGCCACGGCCCGCCAGCGCGGCATTCTGGTCTCGAACACCCCGGGTGTTCTGACTGACGACACCGCCGATATGGCGATGGCGCTGATCATGGCGGTGGTGCGCCGGATGCCTGAAGGGCTGGCAGTGATGCAGAAGGGCGACTGGCAGGGCTGGGCGCCGACGGCGTTCCTGGGCGGACGCATCGCCGGGCGCCGCCTGGGCATCCTCGGCATGGGCCGCATCGGTCAGGCCGTGGCCAAGCGCGCCGCAGCCTTCGGGATGCAGATCCATTACCACAACCGCCGCCGCCTGCGTCCGGAAATCGAGGAGAAGCTGGAGGCGACATATTGGGAAAGCCTCGACCAGATGGTGGCGCGGATGGACGTGATCTCCGTCAACTGCCCCTCGACGCCCTCCACCTTCCACCTGATGAACGCGAGGCGGCTGAAGCTGATGAAACCCTCGGCGGTGATCATCAACACTTCGCGCGGCGAGGTGATCGACGAAATGGCGCTGACCCGGATGCTGCGCTCGGATGAGATCGCGGGCGCGGGCCTCGACGTTTATGAGCACGGCACCGACATCAACCCGCGCCTGCGCGAGCTGCCGAATGTGGTGCTGCTGCCGCATATGGGATCCGCGACCATCGAGGGCCGCATCGAGATGGGCGAGAAGGTGCTTTTGAACATTAAGACGTTTGAAGACGGCCACCGGCCGCCGGATCAGGTTGTGCCGTCGATGCTGTAAACGCAGCTGACCGGCTGGAATTGTAAGGAGGACTTTTCATGAAGTATCTGATTCTGGCTGTTGCCGCGCTTGCTGCAGGCCCTGCCGCCGCGCAGGAGGCTGCAGATGCGGTGGCCCCTGAGGCAGCAACCGGAGGCGCATTTGAGGCGATTTCCCCCGATGTGGCCGCGGCGCTGGAAGCCAAGGCAAATGGCGAAGCGGTTGAGGCTGACAACTGGATGGTCGCTGCCGCCAACCCGCACGCAGTGGAGGCCGGCGCGGCGGTGCTGCGCGCGGGCGGGTCTGCGGCGGATGCGATGGTGGCGGTGCAGACCGTGCTGGGTTTGGTGGAGCCGCAATCCTCCGGCCTCGGCGGCGGCGCGTTTCTGGTCTGGTATGACGCCGCAACGGGCGAGCTGACCACGCTGGACGGGCGCGAAACCGCGCCGCTGGCCGCCACGCCAACCCTGTTTCAGGATGAAAATGGCGAACCGCTGAAGTTCTTTGATGCAGTGGTCGGGGGCCGGTCTGTCGGCACGCCTGGCACGCCCGCGCTGCTGGAAGAGGCCCACCGCCGCTGGGGCCGCGCCAATTGGCCGTCGCTGTTTGAGCCGGCAATCAAACTGGCGGAGGAAGGCTTTGCCGTGTCGCCGCGTCTGGCCGCGCTGGTAGCCGGGGATGCCGAGCGGCTGTCGCGTGCATCCGCAACAGCCGCATACTTCCTGCCGGACGGAGAGCCGATTGCCGAGGGAGCAACCCTGCTGAACCCGGACTATGCCGCCACCCTTCATGCGCTGGCCGAGGGCGGTGCAGGGGCGTTCTATTCTGGCCCCATCGCGGCGGAGATCGTGCGCGCCGTGACCACCGCCGAGGGCAATCCAGGTGTGCTGTCCGCCGTTGACCTTGCGCTTTACCGCGTCAAGGAGCGACCGGCGGTCTGTGCCGCCTACCGCGATTTTGAGGCCTGCGGCATGGGGCCGCCGTCCTCCGGTGCGCTGACCGTGGGGCAGATCCTGGGAATGCTGGGGAATTACAATCTGGCCGAATTGGGGGCTGAGAGTGCAGAGGCCTGGCGGCTGATCGGCGATGCCTCGCGTCTCGCCTTTGCCGACCGGGGCCGTTACATGGCGGACAGCGACTATGTGCCTGTGCCCGCCCACGGTCTGGTGGCGGCGAATTACCTGGCGGGCCGGGCAGAGCTCTTGCAGGGCGACGATGCGCTGCCCGAAGTGGCGCCGGGGTCGCCGGAGTTTGACCACGCGCTGATGCTCTCTGATGACGAGTCGATCGAGCTGCCCTCGACCTCCCACATTTCCATCGTGGACCAGTACGGCAACGTCCTGTCGATGACCACGACCATCGAAAACGCCTTTGGCTCGCGGCTGATGGCGGCCGGGTTCCTGTTGAACAATGAACTGACGGATTTCTCCTTCCGCACCCATGCGGAGGGTGTGCCCATCGCCAACCGGCTGGAGCCGGGCAAGCGGCCGCGTTCGTCAATGGCGCCGACGATTGTGCTGAAGGACGGCAAGCCGGTGCTGGCCATCGGCTCCCCCGGCGGCAGCCGCATCATCGGCTATGTGGCCAAGTCGATCATCGCCTGGGCTGACTGGGGCATGGGCATCCAGGAAGCGCTGGCACTGCCGCATCTGGTGAACCGTTTTGGCACCTATGACGTGGAGGCCGGCACTAGCGCAGAGGAGCTGATGGAGGCGCTGACGGAGATGGGGTATGAGGTGGAGGCCCGCGACCTGACCTCCGGCCTGCACGCTATTGAAATCGGCGACGGGCTGAAGGGCGCGGCGGATCCGCGGCGCGAGGGGATTGCGCTAGGCGGTTAGATGGTCTGCCCGGCCTCAGTGTAATGCGGGCGGGCTACGGGGTTCTGGGTATTGCTGAACTCCGGTGGCTGCCCGTAAGTTAACAGGTGAATTGTTTTGGGGCATCGCGCCCCGCTGCCAGGGGAGGCCGCCATGGTCCAAGCCACATCACTGCCGCGCAACGAAGCCGGGATCGCCGCCGCCATTGATGCGCTGAGCCAGCAGTTCGGCGAGCGGCTGCAGACCGGCCAGGCCATCTGCGAGCAGCACGGCCACACCACCACCTGGATCACCAACCAGGCGCCGGATGCGGTGGTCTTTCCTGCCACCACCCGGGAAGTATCGGAGATCGTCGCGGTCTGCGCCGAATACGGCGTGCCGGTCATTCCCTTCGGCACCGGCACCTCGCTGGAAGGGCATGTGAACGCGCCCGCCGGCGGCATCTGCGTGGACATGATGCGGATGGACCAGATCATCGCGGTTCATGCCGAGGATCTGGATGTGGTGGTGCAGCCCGGTGTCACCCGCGAGCAGCTGAATACCTACCTGCGCGATCAGGGGCTGTTCTTTCCTATTGATCCAGGCGCTAATGCATCGCTTGGCGGCATGGCGGCCACCCGTGCCTCCGGTACCAACGCAGTGCGTTACGGCACCATGAAGGACAATGTGCTGGGGCTGGAGGCGGTGATGGCCGACGGCGCCGTGATCCGTACCGCGCAGCGGGCCAAGAAATCCTCTGCAGGCTATGACCTCACCCGGCTTCTGGTCGGCAGCGAGGGCACTTTGGGCCTGATCACTGAACTCACCCTGAAACTGCAGGGCATCCCGGAGGCGATCCGCTCTGCCCGCTGCGCATTCCGCACCGTGGATGAGGCCTGCCGCGCGGTGATGATGACCATTCAGTACGGCATCCCGGTCGCCCGGATCGAGCTGCTAGATGAGATGAGTGTGCGCGCGGCCAATGCCTATTCCGGCCTCGACCTGCCGGAAACGCCGCTTTTGCTGCTGGAATTCCACGGCTCGGATGCCGGCGTGGTGGAGCAATCCGACATGTTCGCCTCCATCGCCGAAGAATTCGGCGGCTTCGACATTGCCGCCACTTCCACACCGGAGGAGCGCAGCAAGCTCTGGCAGGCGCGCCACGACATGTACTGGGCCAGCCTGCAGCTGCGCCCTGGTGCCAAGGGGCTGTCCACCGATGTCTGCGTGCCGATCTCGCGGCTGGCGGAATGTGTCAGCGCGGCGCGCGAGAAGGCTGAGAGCATGGGGCTGCTGGCGCCAATGGTCGGCCATGTGGGCGATGGCAACTTCCACGCGCTCCTGCTCATTGACATGGACAGCGATGCAGAGCGCCAGAAGGCGGACGAGTACATCGGCTGGCTCAACGAGATGGCGATAGACATGGACGGCACCTGCACCGGCGAGCACGGCATCGGCCAGGGCAAGCGCCCCTATTTGCAGCAGGAGCTGGGCGAGGCCACCCGTTACATGGCCGCGATCAAGGCGGCGCTGGACCCCGATAACATCATGAATCCAGGTAAGATCGTGGAGATGTAGGCGGTCTGTTGCCGTTCCGCGCTGGGCAGGCACCGGAAAGTCCGCCCGGAAAGGCCCTTGGCGGCAGAGGCTTTTTCATGAGCCATGAGTGCACCTTAGCCTGCTCTCAAGCTGCTTCGGATACGGTGGACCTTCAGCAAGGATGAAGGCGGGCGTGGCTGAAGGGTTAATCCGGCCGCCTTAGGAAAACTTGCACGTCGGCCACATTGGTGCCGGTGCCACCGGTGATCAGCAGCGCATCTGCTGCCTTCAAGGCGGCATAGCTGTCATTGTTGGCCAGCAGCGCGTCAGGGTCCAGGCCGGCAGCCTTGATGGCGTCCCAGGTGGCAGGGGTTGCGATGCCGCCGGCGGCGTCGGTCGGGCCATCGCGCCCGTCGGTGCCGCCGGAGAGGAACAGCCAGTCTCCGCTGAGCCGTTCAGCACCCAGTTTGGCGACGCGCAGGGCCAGTTCCTGGTTGCGGCCGCCGAGGCCGGTGCCGCGGATCTGCACGGTGGTTTCACCGCCGAATATCAGCGCGACGGGCTTGTCCAGCGGTGCAGATCCGGCCGCTTGGAAAACGGTTTCCGCGGCCTCAGCCACGTCACCAACCAGGCGGTGGGACACCAGCTTCGTGTTCCAGCCCTCTGCCGCTGCGGTCATCATTGCCTTGAGGCTGTGGCGGTTGGAGCCGATCAATGTGTTGGTGGCCGGAGGGGAGGCGTCCTGGTTCTCTTCGGTGGCGCTGAGATAGGTTCTGACAGCTTCAGGCGCGCGGTCCCAGAGGCCTGCGCGCTGCATGATTTTCCGCGCCTGAGAGCGGGTGCCGATGGGGGCCACGGTGGGGCCGGAGGCAATGGCGCGCAGGTCGTCGCCGATCACGTCCGACAGGATGAAAGCCTGCACCTGGGCAGGCGCGGCATGGCGCAGCAATCCGCCGCCCTTGGTTTCCGACAGCTGCTGACGGATCAGGTTCATCTCGTTGATCTCAAGACCCGAGGCAAGCAGCAGTTTGTTCATGGCGGCCTTGTCCGCCAGCGTCAGGCCGGGGGCGGGCGCCACCATCAGGGCAGAGCCGCCGCCGGAAATCAGCGCGATCAGCCGGTCATTGGGGCCTAGGGAACGCGCCAGTTCAATGGCCGCCATGCCTGCGGCGGCGCTGGTTTCATCCGGCACCGGGTGGGCGCCGCAGATCACCGTGGCGCCGGGAATTTCCGTGTAATTCTCAGAGTTTGTGATTGCCAAGGCCTGCTTGGCATCCGGGATCAGCACCAGTGCTTCGCGCATCATCGGGATGGCAGCCTTGCCGAGGGCCAGCAGCACGTTCCTGCCGCCCTCGGGCAGCGGGGGAAGCGGGGAAGACGCCAGCTGGGCGCGCAGGGCCTTGGCCGGGTCTGCGCGGTCGACAGCGGCCTGGAACAAGGCCTTGGCGGTGGTCAGCAATCCAGTCATCAGCAATCTCCCTGGCATAGCGGCGATCAGCCGCCCCGGCCAATGCCGGGACGGCGTAAGGTCTTGAAAGTGAACGGCGGCTTAGTTGCCGGCGATCTGCTTTGCTTTTTCCACCAGCACTTCTGCCTGACGAATCGAGGCATAGTCAATCAGGCGGCCGTCCAGCGACACCGCACCTTTGCCGGCCGCTTCAGCTTCGGCCATCGCTTCCAGAATGCGGTGCGCCTTGGTGATCTCCGCATCCGACGGCGACATCACCTCGTTGGCCAGTTCGATCTGGCTGGGGTGGATGGCCCATTTGCCTTCACAGCCCAGAACCGCAGCACGTTTTGCGGCGGCCTTGTAGCCGTCCTTGTCCTGGAAATCGCCGAACGGGCCGTCGATCGGGCGCAGGCCGTTGGCGCGGGCGGCAACAACCATGCGGGCCAGGGCGTAGTGCCACATGTCACCCCAATGGACATCGCGCGAGCCGTCTGCGGCCGGGTCGGTCAGCACCGAGTAATCGGGGTTCACACCGCCGATGATGGTGGTGCGGGCGCGGGTCGAGGCGGCATAGTCTGCAACGCCGAAATGCAGCGATTCATTGCGCTTGGAGGCTGCGGCAATTTCACTCACGTTCTGCATGCCGAGCGCGGTCTCGATGATGTGCTCGAAGCCGATCCGCTTCTTGTAGCCTTTCGCGTCTTCGATCTGGGTGACCAGCATGTCGACGGCGTAAACATCGGCTGCGGTGCCCACCTTGGGAACCATGATCAGGTCAAGGCGTTCGCCTGCCTGTTCAACCACATCGACCACATCGCGGTACATGTAGTGGGTGTCGAGGCCGTTGATTCGCACCGACATGGATTTGTTGCCCCAGTCGATGTCGTTCAGAGCTTCGATGATGTTCTTGCGGGCCTGGTCTTTCTCGTCCGGCGCAACCGCGTCTTCGAGATCCAAGAAGATCACATCGACATCGGATTTTGCTGCTTTTTCAAACATTTGTGGCTGAGAGCCGGGAATTGCCAGCTCGCTGCGGTTCAGGCGGCCGGGGGCCTGTTCGATGGTATGAAACGACATGGGTGCGCTCCTCATTCGCAATGGGGTTTCGTCCTCTCCTCCCTAGGCATTCCTTATCAGAGTGTTTCCTGTCAAGAAAAAAGTTTTCATTTAAATACATTCGCGCGGGAGCGCGCCCGTGCGTCGCGCCCTCGCGTGCGTACGCGTGTGCGTGCCCGCGTGCGAGGCGCAGGCCAGCAAACCGGATCATTCCTCAAGGCTGAAATCCCCCCTGGCGGCGCGGTTGGCGTAGTAGAACGCAATCGCCTGGGCGCGGTTCTTGACCGAGAGTTTTTCGTAGAGGTTCGACAGGTGGAACTTCACCGTGTTGGTCGAGATCTCCAGCTCCTTGCTGAGCTCTTTGTTGGTGAGCCCCTTGGACAGCGCTTCGAGCATGGTGCGCTCGCGGCGCGACAGCTGCTCGATCGGATCGGTCTGGAGGCCCCGGACGTCGAGGAAGGGAAACACCATCTTGCCCGCGGCCACGGCCAGGCAGGTGTCCAGCAACCCGTCGACAGCGCTGGAGCGCGGCGCAAAGCCAGCCGCACCTGCACTCATCGCCTTGCGCGGGACGTCGCCGCTGTCGTCTGCATAGACCACCAGCCGCGGGGCGTTGGTCTGATCGCGCAACACCTCGATCAGTTTGGCGCCGCCAAGCGCAGGCAGGTTCCAGTCGATGATCCCGACCTGAACCGGCACCCGCATCACGGTTCCAAGGAAGCCTTCGGCGGTGGCGGAGGTGGCGACCAGCGAGAATCGCGGGTCCTTGTCGAAGATTTCGGACATCGCAGACAGCACCAGTGGATTTGCGTCAGCAAGCATGACCGAAATCGGGGAAACTTTGTCGCTTATAGGAGCCATTGTGTGTCCTTTTGTAATAAACCACCCAAATGGGTAGGGGTCATTTCGGTATACAACGGTATTTTTACCAGTATGGGTAGGTTTTTTGCCACCCAATTAGATACCCAAAAGCAGGATATAGGTATGTTGCGGGTTTTGTCGACCTGGGTTTTCCTTGGGTTAACAGATGTTGCACGACAGGAAACAAACCTTCCCGCAGTGAAGACCACCGCGAAGAAGGCCCGGGACCTCCGGCACATCGCCGACACGAAAACAGCGAGGCCTGACCCCGATGACTGAACCCACGATCTTCCCTAGCCTGGAAATCCCGGAAACCCTGGCCGCTGGCCCTGGCCCGGGCAATACCGACCCCCGCGTGCTGCAGGCCTTTGCCAACACTGGCCTGGCTGACCACATGCAGGCGGACGTGCTGCGCGGCATGATCGAGTGCAAGCAGATGCTGCGCGATCTGTGGGGCACCAGCAACACCTACACCTACGGCGTCGGCGGTACCGGCTTCTCGGGCCTCGATTGCATGCTGAACGCGATCCTGCCTGGCGATACTGTGGTTGCCTTCCAGAATGGCACCTTCTCCGGCATTGACGCGATGACCATCCGGATGAAGGCCGCCACCCGCGAGGAATTGGCTGCTGACGCGATGAACCCGCAGCCTGCCTCCGTTACCGTGGTCGACGTGCCCCACGGCGAGTCGGTTTCCGGCAAGCTGGTGGAGCAGGTTCTGGCCGAGAAAAAACCGAAATGGGCCTTCATGGCGCATTGGGAAACCGGCTCCGGCCGTATCAACGAC
Organism: Leisingera sp. ANG-M7; assembly: GCF_000813965.1. Taxonomy (GTDB): domain Bacteria; phylum Pseudomonadota; class Alphaproteobacteria; order Rhodobacterales; family Rhodobacteraceae; genus Leisingera. The sequence continues at coordinate 12,007 of NZ_JWLI01000014.1, forward strand.
CTGAAAGGTTTCTCGGATGCCTGCGTAAAGCACGGTGTGATGGGCCTGATCGACGCGGTGTCCTCGCTGGGTATCGAAGATTTCTCGATTGACGATTACCCGGGTGTTGCCGGCTGGGCGTCTTGCCCGCAGAAAGGCGTGCTGTGCCTGCCGCTGACGTATGCGCCGGTGTCTTTCACCGACGAGTACATCCAGACCGTGCGCGAGAACGGCTGCCATTCCTACGTTCACAATCCGATCCTGGAAGCCCGCCACTGGGGCATCGTGGACGGCGAGGACGTGGCTGCCGGCACCTACCATCGAACTCACTCGGGCTATGCAGTTGCCGCCTTCCACGAAGCGCTGCGCATTACCCTGCAGCACGGCCGCGCCCAGAAGGCCCGCGACTATGCCTTCCACGAGAAAGCGCTGCGCGACGCCGTCACCGCGATGGGCTGCGACGTGACCAGTAACATGACCAGCCTTGTTGTGCTGAACCTGCCTGGCGATCTGGCAGGCCGCGAAAAGGAACTGGTGGGCAACTGCCGCGCCGTTGGTTTCGGCATCTGGCCGACACTGTCGGAGCCGGTTCAGGTCCGCATCGGCATCCTGAACCAGATCACCCCGGTTGCCATCACCGACATCGTGAACCGCTTCGGCAAGGCGATGAACGACATGGGTGCCAAGGTCGACATGGAGGCGATCAACGCCCTGCTCGACAAGCATTACGCACCGGAACTGGAACCGGCTGAGTAATAGAATTCCGACATCCATGAGGAGGAGAGGACCATGGATATCCACGAGTATCAGGCCAAGGAAGTTCTGAGCAACTTCGGCGTGACCGTTCCGCCGGGCGCGCTGGCCTACAGCCCCGAGCAAGCGGCCTACCGCGCGCGGGAACTGGGCGGCGACCGCTGGATCGTCAAAGCCCAGGTTCACGCCGGCGGCCGCGGCAAGGCGGGCGGTGTCAAGCTGTGCAATTCCGAAGCCGAAATTTATGAGGCGACCGAGAACCTGTTCGGCAAGAAGCTGGTGACCCACCAGACCGGTCCCGAAGGCAAAGGCATCTACCGTGTCTATGTCGAGGGTGCGGTGCCGATTGCCCGCGAGATCTATCTGGGATTTGTGCTGGACCGTTCCAGTCAGCGGGTGATGATTGTTGCTTCGTCCGAAGGCGGCATGGAGATTGAGGAGATCTCCGCCGAGCGGCCCGAGTCCATCGTGCGCTCGACCGTTGAGCCGGCCGTTGGCCTGCAGGACTTCCAGGCGCGCGAGATCGCGTTTGCCCTGGGCATTGAACCGGCGATGACGCAGCAAATGGTGCGCACCCTCAAGGGCTGCTACCAGGCGTTTTCCGAACTGGATGCCACCATGGTTGAGATCAATCCGCTGGTGGTCACTTCGGACAACCGGGTCATCGCGCTCGACGCCAAGATGACCTTTGACGACAACGCCCTGTTCCGCCACCCGCAGATCGCGGAGCTGCGCGACAAGTCCCAGGAAGACCCGCGCGAAGCCCGCGCCGCCGATCGCGGCCTGTCTTATGTCGGCCTTGAGGGCAACATCGGCTGTATCGTGAACGGCGCAGGCCTGGCGATGGCGACCATGGACACCATCAAGCTGGCCGGCGGCGAGCCTGCCAACTTCCTGGATATCGGCGGCGGTGCAACGCCTGAGCGTGTGGCCAAGGCTTTCCGCCTGGTGATGTCTGACAGCAATGTGCAGGCGGTTCTGGTCAACATCTTTGCCGGCATCAACCGCTGCGACTGGGTGGCCGAAGGTGTCGTGCAGGCGCTGAAGGAAGTGCAGGTCGACGTGCCCGTGGTGGTCCGCCTTGCCGGCACCAATGTGGAGGAAGGCCAGAAGATCCTGGCGCAAAGTGGCCTGCCGCTGATCCGCGCAACCTCGCTGATGGAAGCCGCTGAGCGTGCTGTCGGCGCGTGGAAAAACGACCTTGATCAAAACACTCGTGTGAGGGCCGTCAAATGAGCATCCTTCTTGATCGCGAAAGCAAAGTCATCGTCCAGGGCATCACCGGTAAGATTGCCCGGTTCCACACCAAAGACATGATCGAATACGGAACCAACGTCGTGGGCGGCGTGGTGCCTGGCAAGGGCGGCGAGACCGTCGAGGGCGTGCCGGTCTTCAATACCGTGAAAGAAGCGGTCGAAGCTACTGGCGCCAATGCCTCGCTGGTGTTTGTGCCGCCGCCGTTTGCAGCTGACTCCATCATGGAAGCGGCGGATGCGGGCATCAACTACTGCGTTTGCATCACCGATGGTATCCCGGCCCAGGACATGATCCGGGTGAAGCGCTACATGTACCGCTATCCCAAGGACAAGCGGATGATCCTGACCGGCCCCAACTGCGCCGGCACCATCTCGCCGGGCAAGGCGCTGCTGGGCATCATGCCGGGCCACATCTACCTGCCGGGCACCGTGGGCATCATCGGCCGTTCGGGCACCCTGGGCTACGAGGCCGCGGCGCAGCTGAAAGAGCTGGGGCTGGGGGTTTCCACCTCGGTCGGCATCGGCGGCGACCCGATCAACGGCTCCTCCTTCAAGGACATCCTGGAATGGTTCGAGAAGGACCCGGAAACCGAGGTCATCGCGATGATCGGTGAAATCGGCGGCCCGCAGGAAGCGGAAGCGGCGGATTACATCAAGAACCATGTGACCAAGCCGGTGGTGGCCTATGTTGCGGGTCTGACCGCACCCAAGGGCCGTACCATGGGTCATGCGGGCGCGATCATTTCGGCTTTTGGCGAGAGCGCCTCTGAGAAGGTGGAAATCCTGTCGGCCGCGGGCGTGACTGTTGCCGAAAACCCGGCGGTGATCGGCGAGACCATCGCAAGCGTGATGAAAAAGAACGCCGCCTGATCCGGTAACGGAACAGGCGCAACGCTCCACCCTTGGCCCGGGGCAATGGCGGGGGTGGAGCGCATTAATAAGACAAACACGTCAGGGAGATGAAATCATGGCAAAGCCCAAGGTTCTGGTGACCCGCCGCTGGCCCGCCGCCGTTGAGGCACAGCTTTCCGAGGCGTTTGATGCTGTGCTGAACACAGGTGATAAGCCGCTGAGCGAGGACGAGCTGCGCGATGCGATGACGTCTTTTGACGCGGTGCTGCCGACCGTCACCGACAAGATTTCAGCCAGGGCCTTTGATATCGCCAAACCGCAGGCCCGGATCCTTGCCAACTACGGTGTCGGCTACTCCCACATTGATATGCATGGTGCGGCCGGCCACGGCATGACCGTTACCAACACGCCGGACGTGCTCAGCGAATGCACCGCTGACATTGCCATGACGCTGCTCTTGATGGTGGCGCGCCGTGCTGGTGAGGGCGAGCGCGAGTTGCGCGCCGGCGAATGGACCGGTTGGCGTCCGACCCATCTGGTCGGCACCAAAGTCTCCGGCAAGACACTGGGCATTGTCGGTTTTGGCCGCATCGGTCAGGAAATGGCGCGGCGAGCGCACCACGGCTTCGGCATGAAGATCGTGGTGCAAAACCGCTCCCGCGTCTCCCCCGATGTCCTGGCCCGCTACAACGCCACGCAGGCCGACAGCCTGGAAGACCTGATGCCGCAGTGCGATTTCGTCTCGCTGCACTGCCCGGGCGGCGCCGCCAACCGGCATCTGATCAACACCCGGATGCTGAACCTGATGAAGCCGGATGCATTCCTAATTAATACGGCCCGCGGCGAGGTGATCGACGAGTTGGCCCTGTCGCGCGCCCTTTGGTTCGAAACCATCGGCGGGGCCGGGCTGGATGTGTTCGACGGCGAGCCACGCATCAACCCGGATCTGCTGGACTGCGAGAACCTGGTGATGCTGCCTCATCTGGGCAGTGCCACCCGCGAGGCGCGCGAGGCGATGGGTTTCCGTGTGCTCGACAACCTGACCGACTTCTTTGCAGGGCGCGAGCCGCGCGACCGGGTGATGTAATGGCTGATCCTGCCGAAACCGCGCCTGCAGAATATGAGGACACTGGCTATGCCGCCGGGCTTCGCTCCGAGTTGCACGCCCTATGGCTGGACGTGCTGCTCCAGCGGGCGCCGGAAGTTGCCGCCAAGGTCGTTTCTGAAACCGCTTGGGATCTGTCCAACGGGCAGCCCGCGACTGCCTATATGCAGGCCTTCAACATCTGGTTTCAGCTGCTGAAGATCGTCGAAGAAAACGCCGCCATGCGCGACCGCCGTATGGCAGAGACGCAGGATGGTCCGGAAGTGGTCGAGGGCAGTTTCGCCCGCGCGCTGGATCTGGCCGGGGAACTGGCCACGCCGGAACGGCTGCAGGAGGTCGCCAGCCAGTTTTCTATCGGCCCGACCCTGACCGCGCATCCGACCGAGGCCAAGCGTGTCACCATCCTGGAAATCCACCGCCGTATCTACCGCGGGCTGGTGTCGCTGGAGGCCAAGCGCTGGACCCCGCGCGAGCGCGCTGATTTGCTGGCGGACCTGCGGTCGGAAATCGACCTGTTGTGGATGACGGGCGAGCTGCGCCGCGACCGGCCCAGCCTGCAGGATGAAATCCAATGGGGGCTGCAGTTCTTCCGCGACAGCCTGTATGAAGCGGTGCCGCAGCTGTTTGAGCGCTACATCGCCGCCGCAGAACCGCGGCTGGGCGAAAGCGCTGATGCACCCTGCCTCAAGTTCCATTCCTGGATTGGCGGCGACCGTGACGGCAACCCGAATGTGACGGTAGAGGCGACGGCAGCAGCGCTGACCGCGAACCGCGCCGCGATCCTGAAACGATACAAGAAGGCGCTGACCACCGCGGCGGAGCGGATTTCGATTTCGGCAGCGGTATTTGCCTTGCCTGAAAGCACGTCTGCCCGGCTGGCAAAGGTTATTGCCGCAGCCCCTGGTGCCGCGGCGCTCTCGGCACGCAATCCGGGCGAAGTTTTCCGCCAGGCGCTGACTGCAATCCTGGCGCGGATCAAGGCCACGGCGGCAGAGGAAACCGGTGCCTATAAGCACCTGGGCGATTTTGTTGCCGATCTGGCAGAAGTTGAAGAGGCGCTTGAGGATATCTGCGCGCACCGCTTGGCGGCCCGCTATGTGCGGCCGATCCGCTGGCAGGCGGATGTCTTTGGCTTCCGCACGGTGACGCTGGATATCCGCCAGAACTCCACCGTCACGACTGACACGCTCACCGAGATCTGGGCGCGCTCGGGCGAAGTGCCCGACTTTGGCAGTTCGGATTGGTCGGCGCGGCTGCGCAAGGAGCTGGGCAGCGCATCGCTTCCCTATATGACGCCGGATGAGCTGAGCCCGCAAAGCGGTGAATTGCTGAAGCTACTGCGGCTGATGCGCGATGCCGGTGCAGGAGAAGACCCGCAGGCGATGGGGCCGTTCATCCTGTCGATGACCCGTTCCACCGATGACCTGCTGGGGGTCTACCTGCTGGCGCGCTATGCCGGCTTCGGAGCTGAGAAGGCCGCGCTCAAGGTGGTGCCGTTATTTGAAACCATCGGCGACCTGCGTGCTGCGCCCGGTATCCTTGACGGCCTGCTGGACGTCCCCTTTGCCCGCCGTTCGCTGAAATCCAGTGACAACCGGATCGAGGTGATGCTGGGCTATTCCGACAGCAACAAGGACGGCGGTTTCTTTTGCTCCACCTGGGAGCTGGAAAAGGCGCAGCGCCTGATCACCCGCACGCTGGCGGCGCACCGGATGAAGCCGGTGTTCTTCCACGGCCGCGGCGGTTCTGTCTCCCGCGGCGGGGCGCCTGCGGAGCGTGCGATTGCCGCCCAGCCGGCGGGCACCATCGCAGGCCGGATGCGGATCACTGAACAGGGTGAGGTTGTCAGTTCGAAATACGCCAACCGGGGTACGGCCCTGCACCAGCTGGAGCTGATGGCCTCCTCGGTGCTGCGCCATTCGCTGCAGGACGATACCCCGCCGGTGAACCCGGAATTCGATGATGCGTTCGAGGCGCTCGCGGGCATGTCGCAGGCGGCTTACTCCAACCTGCTGAATGCGCCCGGTTTCCTGGACTATTTCCAGCAGGCCAGCCCGGTGGAAGAACTGGCCATGCTCAAGATCGGCTCGCGCCCCGCACGGCGTTTCGGAGCCGGGTCGCTGGATGACCTGCGGGCGATTCCCTGGGTTTTTGCCTGGTCGCAGAACCGCCACATGATCACCGGCTGGTACGGGTTCGGCTCGGCAGTTGCCAGTTTCCGCAAGTTCCGCGGCACCCGCGGCGATGCGGTTCTGCAGGATATGTTTGCGGGGTCGCCGCTGTTCCGCCTGGTGGTGGACGAGGTCGAAAAGACCCTGCTGCAAAGCGACATGGAGATCGCAGCCGATTACGCAACACTGGTGCAGGACGCCGAGACCCGGGAGCGCATCTTTGGTGCCATACGCAAGGAATACCAGCTTGCCTGCGAGGCGATCGCCTTCCTTACCGGCGACAGCAGCCTGTCGCAGCGGTTCCCGCGCCTGCGTGCCCGGTTCGGGCGGGTAGAGAACATGCTGCGCGAAATTCACAAAACCCAGGTGCGCCTCCTGCGGGAAGAGCGCGCCCGGAAATCATCAACAGTGCCGGTTCCGCTTATGCAGTCGATGAACTGCGTCGCTGCGGGCCTTGGCTGGACTGGATAGACAGGAGCCCCGAATGTCCAAAGATCTGTTTTTCACCCAAGCGCTGTCT
>NZ_JWLI01000015.1 GCF_000813965.1 Leisingera sp. ANG-M7
ACCTATACGATCAGCGATGACAGCGGCGCGACCGATACCGCAACCGTAAACCTGACCGTCTCGGCCCCGGCAACGGGCAACGGGCTGGTGTCGGATGATTTCTCGGGCGGCGCGCTGGATCCGGCGGTCTGGAGCGTGGAAGGGCCTGCCGGCATCTCCGCCGGCCTGGGCATTACCGGGTCCGAGGCCTATCTCGAACTGGTCACGCCGGACGGCAATTACGACGCTTGGCAGACCAACAACTCAGCCCGGGCGATGCAGGATATCGTCAATGAGGACTTCCAGGTCGAGGCGCGCTTCCTGACCACGCCCGCGGACCGCTTCCAGCTGCACGGGCTGCTGGTGGAACAGGACGCGGACAACTGGGTGCGGTTTGACACCTATTCCGACGGCACCGTGCTGCGGGTGTTCTCCGGCGTGACGGTCAACGGCTCGTCTTCGTCACGGCTCAACATGGTGATCCAGCCGGGCGATGCCGAGTATCTGCGGGTGGCGCGCAGCGGCGACACCTGGACCTATCAGTATTCCGCGGATGGCGCTAACTGGACCACCGCCGTCAGCTATACCCACGCGCTGAACGCAACCTCTGCCGGGGTGTTTGCGGGCAATGTGGCACAGGCCACGGGCTATACAGCCCAGGTTGATTATTTTGAGGTCTCCACCGATCCGATTGCAAATGAGGATGGCAGCGTCACCCCGGTCAATACAGCCCCGGAAGCGCTGAATGACAACTACGTGCTGGAGAGCGACCGCAGCCTGACGGTGGATGCCGCCAGCGGCGTGCTGGACAATGACAGCGATGCGGATGGCGATCCGCTGACCGCCACGCTGGATGTTCAGGCCGCCAAGGGCACCGTGGTGCTGAATGCTGATGGCTCCTTCACCTATACGCCGGATGCGGGCTCCTCCGGCTCTGACAGCTTCACCTATACGCTGAGTGATGGCACTGACACCGGCACTGCCACGGTGACGCTGAGCGCCCCGAACCCGGGCGGCGGCGGGCCGCTGGTGCAGGATGCGCCGGTGCTGACCACCGGCACCCCGGGCTTCACCAAGGTCATTGTCACCACCGCGATGCCGCTCACCCATGTAGGGATTGCGGCGGATTTCGATCAGGACGGCGACATTGATATTGCCGCGACATCAGAACAGAACGACTCTGTCGTCTGGTACGAGAATGACGGCGCCGAGAACTTCACCGCCCATGTCATCGACAGCAACCTCGAATCCTCCTACCCGGCGGCCATCGCTGACCTCGACCAGGACGGCGACGCCGATATCCTGGCGGCCGGCTACCGCGAAGATCTCTATGTCTGGTACGAAAACGACGGCAGCGGCAGCTTCCAGCGCCACACCATCGCCGCCAAGGACGGCGCCCATTACCTGGAGGCCGCGGATATCGATGGCGACGGCGACCTGGATCTGGTCACCGCCAGCCAGGATGCCGCCACCATTGCCTGGTATGAGAATGACGGTGCCCAGAATTTCACCGAACATGTGCTGGACAGCAATGCGCTGGAGGCCAAGACGGCCATCGCCTTTGACATCGACGGCGACGGTGATCTCGATATTCTGACCGCCAGCCACGGCGACGACACGGTGGCTGTCTATGAAAACGACGGCAGCCAGACCTTCACCAAACAGGTTGTCGACAGTGCTGCCGACGGCGCCTATTACGTCACGGCTGCCGACCTGAACGGCGACGGGCTGACCGACATCGCAGCGGCAGCCAAGCTCAGCAACCAGATCATCGGCTATTTCAGCACCGGCAGCGGCTATACCAAAACCGTGCTGGCGACCAGCGTTCTGGGGGCAAGGACGGTGATTGCCGAAGATGTCGATAATGACGGCGACATCGACCTGCTGGCCGCCAGCGTCGGCGACGACAGCGTGCGGTTTCTGGAAAACGACGGCAGCGGCGTCTTCGGGGCCATCACCATCGACGGCACCGCAGATGGCGCCTATACGCCGACACCGGCCGATGTGAACCAGGACGGTCTGACCGATGTGATTGCCGCCAGCAAAACCGATGCCACGGTGGCGGTGCTGCTGCAGCACCGGGAACACTCCGCGGTCATGAACGCGGGCGAAAGCCTGGCCATTGATGCCTCGCTGCTCGCGGCCACCGATACCGAGCAAAGCGCCAGCGAACTGGTCTACACGTTGGTTTCGGCCCCAGCCCTTGGCGCGCTGAGGCTGAACGGCAGCGATCTGGCGGCCGGCGGCAGCTTTACCCAGGCCGATGTGAACCAGGGGCTGGTTTCCTTTGCCACCACCGCGGGAACTGACGGGCCGGACGGGTTCGAACTGGGCCTCAGCGACGGCATTTCGGCACCTGCCAAGGTTGTCTTCGACGTCACCATCGGCACGCCAGCCTCGGGCAGCGGGCTGGTGTCGGATGATTTCTCGGGCGGCGCGCTGGATCCGGCGGTGTGGAGCGTGGAAGGGCCTGCGGGCGTCGCTGCCAATCTCGCGTCCAACGCCGCAGATGCCTATCTGGAGCTGGTCACGCCGGACGGCAATTATGATGCCTGGCAGACCAACAACTCAGCCCGGGCGATGCAGGATATCGCTGACGAGGACTTCCAGATCGAGGCGCGCTTCCTCAGCACTCCGGCGGAGCGGTTCCAGCTGCACGGGCTTTTGGTGGAGCAGGACGCAAACAACTGGCTGCGCTTTGACACCTATTCCGATGGCACCGTGCTGCGGGTGTTTGCGGCGGTGACGGTCAACGGGTCATCATCGTCGCGGGTCAATGCGGTGATCCAGGCCGGCGATGCGGAATACCTGCGGGTGGACCGCTCCGGCGACACCTGGACCTACGAGTATTCCGCCGACGGCATCAACTGGACCACGGCCGTCAGTTTCACCCATGCGGTCACCGCCGCCTCGGCCGGGGTGTTTGCCGGCAATACCGCCCAGGCCACCGGCTATACCGCCCAGATCGACTACTTTGAAGTCGCCCATGATCCGATTGCGGATGAGGATGGCAGCCACACACCCCCGGCCAATCAGGCGCCGGATGCGGTGGATGACGGCCTGGCCGTGGGGCATGATACGGCGCTGGTGATTGATCAGTCGGCGCTCTTGTCCAACGACAGCGACCCCGATGGCGACCCGATCACCTTCGACAGCTTCACCAATCCCTCCAACGGCACCCTGCTGGACAATGGCGACGGCACGCTGACCTATACGCCCAACGCGGGCTATGAGGGACCCGACAGCTTCACCTATACGATCAGCGATGACAGCGGGCTGACGGATACCGCGACAGTGAATCTGACGGTCTCAGCGGCCGCGAACCAGGCGCCGGATGCGGTGGATGACGGCCTGGCGGTGGGACATGATACGGCGCTGGTGATTGATCAGTCGGCGCTTTTGTCCAACGACAGCGATCCCGATGGCGATCCCGTCACCTTCGACAGCTTCACCAATCCGTCCAACGGCACGCTGGCGGACAATGGCGACGGCACGCTGACCTATACGCCCAACGCGGGTTATGAAGGGCCGGACAGTTTCACCTACACGATCAGCGATGACAGCGGCGCAACCGATACCGCAACCGTGAACCTGACGGTTGCGGCACCGCCTTCGGGCAGCGGGCTGGTGTCGGATGACTTCTCCGGTGCGGCGCTGGATCCGGCGGTCTGGAGCGTGGAAGGGCCTGCGGGCATTTCCGCCGCTTTGGGCAGCAATGCGGGGGAGTTCTATCTGGAGCTGGTAACGCCGGACGGTTTCTATGACGCCTGGAAGACCAATAATTCGGCCCGCGCGATGCAGGACGTCACGGATACGGATTTCGAGATCGAGGCGCGGTTCCTGACCACGCCCGCCGACCGCTTCCAACTGCACGGGCTGCTGGTGGAACAGGACGCAAACAACTGGCTGCGGTTTGACACCTATTCCGACGGCACTGTGCTGCGGGTGTTCTCCGGCGTCACCATCAACGGATCCTCGTCTTCGCGGATCAATACGGTGATCCAGGCCGGCGATGCGGAATACCTGCGGGTGGCGCGCAGCGGTGACACCTGGACCTACCAGTATTCCGCCGACGGCACCAATTGGACCACTGCGGTCAGCTACAGCCATGCGATCACCGCCACCTCGGCGGGGGTGTTTGCCGGCAATGTGGCACAGGCCTCCGGCTATACTGCGCAGGTCGACTATTTCGAGGTCTCCACTGATCCCATCGTCAACGAAGACGGCGGCGGCACACCGCCCCCGAACCAGGCGCCGGATGCGGTGGATGACGGTCTGGCGGTGGTGCTGGACACCGCGCTGGTGATCGATGAATCCGCCTTGATGTCCAACGACAGCGATCCCGATGGCGATCCCGTCACCTTCGACAGCTTCACCAATCCCTCCAACGGCACGCTGACGGACAATGGCGACGGCACGCTGACCTATACCCCCAATGCAGGCTATGAGGGGCCTGACAGCTTCACCTACACGATCAGCGATGACGGCGGGCTGAGCGATACCGCGACAGTGAATCTGACGGTCTCAGCGGCCGCGAACCAGGCGCCGGATGCGGTGGATGACGGCCTGGCGGTGGGACATGATACGGCGCTGGTGATTGATCAGTCGGCGCTTTTGTCCAACGACAGCGATCCCGATGGCGATCCCGTCACCTTCGACAGCTTCACCAATCCGTCCAACGGCACGCTGGCGGACAATGGCGACGGCACGCTGACCTATACGCCCAACGCGGGTTATGAGGGACCGGACAGTTTCACCTATACGATCAGCGATGACAGCGGGCTGAGCGATACCGCAACCGTGAACCTGACGGTTGCGGCACCGCCTTCGGGCAGCGGGCTGGTGTCGGATGACTTTGCCGGAGGGCCGCTGGATCTGGCGGTCTGGAGTGTCGAGGGTCCTGCAGGCATCTCCGCCGCCACCGGCGGCAATGCCAATGACGCCTTCCTGGAACTGGTCACGCCGGACGGAAATTTTGATGCCTGGGGCACCAACAACTCGGCCCGCGCCATGCAGGATGTCTCGGATGTGGATTTCGAGATCGAGGCGCGGTTCCTGAGCATGCCGTCAGAACGCTTCCAGCTGCATGGTCTGCTGGTGGAGCAGGATGCCAATAACTGGCTGCGGTTCGACACCTACTCTGATGGCACGGTGATCAAGGTGTTTGCGGCAGTCACCACCAATGGATCCTCGTCTTCGCGGGTCAATATGACGATCCAGGCCGGAGATGCTGAGTATCTGCGGGTGAACCGGTCCGGCGATACCTGGACCTATGACTATTCCGCGGACGGCAGCAATTGGACCACGGCGGTCAGTTTCAACCATGCAATCACCGCATCCTCTGCCGGGGTGTTTGCCGGCAATGTGGCACAGGCCACCGGTTATACTGCGCAGGTCGACTATTTCGAGGTTGCCAGCGATCCGATTGCGGATGAGGACGGCAGCCATGTGCCGGTCAACACCGCGCCGGATGCACAAAATGACGCGATGCCGGTGGCCATCGACACGGCCTTGGTGATCGCCACCAGCAGCCTGCTGGCCAACGACAGCGATCCCGATGGCGACCCGATCACCTTCGACAGCTTCACCAGCACGTCCAACGGCACGCTGACGGACAATGGCGACGGCACGCTGACCTATACGCCCAACGCGGGTTATGAGGGGCCCGACAGCTTCACCTATACGATCAGCGATGACGGCGGGCTGACGGATACGGCAACCGTGGATATTGCGGTAGGTCCGGTTATCGATGTCTGGTACGGGCCAACGCAGACCTTCGGCCAGCCGGGCGAGGCGCAGACCTGGGTCAATATCCTGGGCGATGTCTTTGCCGAGGATATTGACACGCTGACCTACAGGCTGAACGGCGGCGCCGAGCGGAACCTGTCGGTTGGCCCCGACGCCCACCGGCTGGAGAAGGCCGGCGACTTCAACATCGACATCGCCTACGATGAGCTGGACCCGACAGCCGCAGATGACGTGGTTTCCATCATTGCCCGGTATAATGACGGTTCCGAGTACACCCAGGATGTGACCATTCAGTATCAGGACGGCGCGGCCTGGCCTGAGGATTACTCCATCGACTGGTCCGCCGTCAGCAATATCCAGGACGTGGCGCAGGTGGTCGACGGCAAGTGGACGCTGACCGGTGACGGGGTGCGCCCGGATGAGCTGGGCTTTGACCGGTTCATTGCGATCGGCGACAACTCCTGGGACTTCTACGAGGCCCGCCTGGCCGTCACCCCGCATGACCTGTCGGCGGCAAACGGGCTCTTCGGCTTTGGCCTGTGGTGGAACGGGCATACCAGCGACAGCCCCATCCAATGGCAGCCGCTGCGCGGGTTCACCCCGTCCGAGTTCCTGTTCTATGATCAGCTGACCGGCACGCCGCATTTCGAGATCTACCCCAGCACCAATATCACACCGTTCACGCTGGCCGAGGACACGCGGTTCAACTTCGTGATCCGGGTGGAGCAGTCAGGAACCTTTGACCGGTCCTACAAGATGAAGGTCTGGGAAGAGGGTACCGCAGAGCCGGCCGGCTGGCTGATGGATCTGGTCATCGATTATGACGACCCGATCACCGGCTCCTTTGCGCTGGTCACCCATCACTATGACATCGAGTTCCACGACATCGACATCACTGGAATAGAAGGCGGTGACGTGACCATCGGCGATGACAGTGCTGAAGTGCTGGCGGCGGTGGACGCAGCAGATCCGCTGCCGGGGCTGGGCGAGCTGGATGTCTTCACCGGCAATGGCGGCGATGATGTCTTTGTCTTCGGCGATAACGGCACCGTCTACTATGACGACGGCAATGGCGCCACCAGCGGCGAGGACGATTACGGTTATGTCTGGGACTTCAGCGCCGGCGACAAGGTGCGCCTTGCGGGAACCAGCTCTGACTATGTGCTGAGCGAGGACGCCGCCGGGCTGCCGGGCGGCACTGCAATCTGGCTGGCGGGCAGCGGCGGCGATCAGGATGAGCTGATCGGGATCCTGCACAATGTCTACGGGCTGAGCCTGACCGGCGACGCATTTGAGTTCACAGGCCTTGTCTGAGTTACCAATGCGCAGGGGCGGCCCCCTCCAGCCTGTGCACCGCCGGGGCCGGCGGCTGGCCGTTTCCGCGGCACGGGCTATCTCGAACATGGGTATTGGCAGACGAGTGAGCAGATGAAAGATCCTTCCGCAGCTCCGGCCTGCAGCATCGGGCTGCCGGTCTACAATGGCGAGAACTACCTGGAGCAAGCCATTCAATCGGTGCTGGCGCAGAGTTTCCAGGACTTCGAACTGATCATTTCCGACAATGCCTCAAGTGACGGCACCGAGGCGATCTGCCGCCGTTATGCAGAGCAGGATCCGCGGATCCTCTACGTGCGGCAGCCGCGCAACATCGGCGCCGCCAAGAATTACAACTATGTGTTTCACCTGGCGCGCGGCGCCTACTTCAACTGGCTGGCCCATGATGACATCCTGGGCCCGGATTTCCTGTCCGCCTGCCTTGCGGGTTTTGCCGGCCATGGCGGCCGGGCGGTGCTGGTCTATCCGTCCTTCAAATACATTGATGAAACCGGGCGGGAGATTGAGGCAGAAGTCCCGGCCTGTGTGGAAACCGCCGCCGCCACGCCGGGGCAGCGGCTGTACCAGTGCCTGGACCAGCTGGCGATTGTCACCTCGGTCTTTGGCGTGTTCCGGCGGGAAGAGCTGGCAAAGACCCGGCTGATCGGCAGCTATATCGCATCGGACTATGTGCTGCTCGCGGAATGCGCCCTGCTGGGCCATATCGTGCGGCTGAACTGCCCGCCGCAGTTTCAGCGCCGCCTGCATAAGGACGGATCCCAGCGGGCCAACACATCGCCGGAGGAAGTGGCGAAATGGTTCGACCCGACAGCGGTTGCCGACGCGCGGCCGGCCCGCCGCCTGTCGCGGGAATACCTGAACGCGATCTGCCTGACGCCGGGCCTGCGCGCAGGCCAGCGGCTGGACGCGCTGCTGCGGCTGGTGGTGCAGCGGCTGAAGCGGAAACTGCAGGTGAAAAGAAAACAGCGGCAGCGCCACCGGCTGAAAAAGCGCCCGGCCTGAAGACACGCGCCCGGCACTGAACGAAGGGCCAGCGGTCCGGCCGGAGATCACGTGCAATGCTGCGGCTGCGCAGCATGTTTGCGCGCAGGGCCGCCTGAAACGGGCCTTTTGGCCTGCAAATTCGATTCTTGTATCGCGATTTCAACTGGCGCAGCGGCTTGATCTTTTCCGCAGCAGCGGCTAAACACCTCTGATTACTGCGATTTGCATGTCCCGCGGCCTGATTTGTGCCGAATTTTATGTATCGGTTTGCAGGGCACACCAGATCCACTGTTACAGAACAGCTCCGCTGTTTCCCAGCTTTTTGGCGGCCCGCCATAAGCGGGTTTTCGCCTGTGCGCGGTTATTTGCAGACCGCTGACAGGGAATTGGCCGAAAAAAGCCAGCTTTTGGGCGCAAACCTCCATCAGTCTTCCTGTTAACCAAGTTGGGCGATAGGCCGCTTCTAGGTTTTGTACAAGTTTGCTCTCTGCGGCGGGATGACAGGCACCGGCGGCCGGCGGGAAACCCGGCAGCTGCTTGAACGGCCTGAAGGCCCTGCCCCGGCGGGTATGGTTTGGGAAAATGTAAGAGTGTGAGCCGCGCCACTCAGCGGTTGATCACCAGTGAAAGGAAATCACATGACCGTTTGGTATTCGTCTGACCTCGGCTGGTCCGCGGGTCAGGATGTCTCCAGCGCGTTCGCGTCCCTGTTGAGCAGCAACAAGTTTAAAGCAGGAGATACACTCGTTCTCGAGGACACCTACCAGATCTCGGGATCGAACCTGCGCCTGCCCAAGGATTTCACGCTGACCGCGGAAAAAGGCGCAGGCCTGGACGTGCGCACCACCTCGTCCACCGACACCTCCGCGTTGTTCATCCTCTCCGATGGGGTGACGGTGGACAATGTCACCTTCGACGTGGTGAACGCACCCAAGACCAGCTATGACGGAATCCTTCCGGCTGCCGGCCAGGATTATCACAAGAAACGGATCCTGGTTGTCGATGGCGACAACGTCACGATCGAGGACAGCGCCTTCTCCGGCAATGTGTCGATGCATGTCGACGTGCAGGGCGGCAACAATCTGACCGTTGAAAGCAGCCTGTTCGAAGGCGGTTTCTACCAGCTGCGCGTCGTGGAAGGCGATGGCGCCACAATTTCCAACAGCCATTTCCGCCTGTCCCTGGGTGACGGCATCAAGACCGAAAGCTCGGTCGCCGGCGACGGCCCGTCGGACATGACGGTGACCGGCAGCTTCTTTGAGAGCAACGCCCGCGACGGGCTGGACACGGCCGGCGGCTTCCGCAACGGCACGGTTCTGAATTCGGTGTTCTACAACAACGGCGTCAGCGGCTTTGACCTCAAGAGCTCCTATCACGACAGCACCGACTTCAACGTTGAGAAATGGAACACGAACATCCGTGTCGAAGGCAGCCAGTTCATCAACAACCCCAATGGCATTGTCATCAGCGCCGTCGACAGGACCGGCCTTCTGAACAACAGCAACGCCGAGGCGATGCCGCACGATATCCATATCAGCGACACGATCTTCGAAAACACCGGCTCCAACTCCGGGCGGGCCTTCCTGATCAAGGACGGCTATGACATCACCTGGGAGGGGGTTTCCCTGCTCGGCAATACCACCGAGCTCCGCTTCATGGGGGTCTCGGGACTCAGCCTCTCCGGCTCCAATGTCGGCGGCACGTCCACCACGGGCGCGGCGCGCAATCTTTCTGTGGATCAGCTGTGGGACGGCTCGGCCGGCCCGGTGCAAGGCGGTGAAGCCGTTGACGGTTCGACCCCTGCGCCCGATCCGGAACCCACCCCCGATCCGGAACCCACACCCGATCCGGAACCCACACCCGACCCCACCCCGGATCCGGAACCGGGCGCCGGCGGCGAAACCGAGCTGCTGTTCTACCGCTCCGGCAACATGGAATTCGACGGCAGCAATGCCAAGGTGATCGAAGTGGCCCCCAGTGCCGCCACCCGGGTTGAGGCCGCAACGGTCTCCTTCAGCTTCAACGCCGACAAGGTCAGCGGCAGCCAGGGCCTGGTGTCCAAGGACGCCGGCGGCACCTCCGTCAACAACGGCCATTTCACCTCCTACATCAAGGACGGCACGCTCTACGTCCGCTACCAGGAGGGCTCAGCCTCAAAGACGCTGAAACTGGACGGCATCCAGGCCAACAAGGTCTATGACGTGCGCACCAGCTTTGGCGACGGCAAGGTTTCGCTGTGGGTCGACGACGCGCTGGTGAGCAGCCAGTCCTTTGACGTCAACTGGCTGGACAATACCGAATACCTGCAGATCGGCGCCAACGGCTGGGCCAGCCAGACCGGCAAGGCAGGTTTCCGCGACGCCTTTGACGGCACCATCTCGAATGTGGAGATCACCGCAGGTTACAACACCATCGCCTCGGACGAGAAAGGCGGGACCGGCACCAGCGTCCCGGCACCGGCGGTCGATATCAACCCGGTGGGCGGCGACAACAGCATTTCGCAGGCCGAAGCCGGCGCGCTGACCCTGACCGGCACCGCGCAGAACATCGCAGACGGCGGCCTGGTGACCGTGACGCTGGTGAACGGCTCCGCGGAAACCACGCTGGGCACCGCCGCCGTCTCCGGCGGCAGCTGGTCGCTGGACGGCGTGGACCTGGGCGGTCTGGCAGCGGGCGGTTATACGATCTCCGCCTCCGCCAGCAATGCCGCCGGAGCGGCCCGGTCGGAAGAGCCGTTTGACGTCTATGAAGAGGCCGCGGAACTGCCGGAGCTGCCCGACCTCGCCGAGGTCTTCGGCATCGACGGCGCGATGGAGTTCGACGGCTCCCGCAGCGCAGTGCAGGAGTTCGCTCCGGACGATGCGCTGAAGCTGGCGGCAGGTGAAATCTCCTTTACCTTCAACGCCGACACGGTCAGCGGGCGCCAGGGGCTGGTCTCCAAGGATGCCTCCGGCACCGATGTCAACGAAGGCCATTTCACCTCCTATGTCAGCAACGGCACGCTGGTTGTCCGGTTCCAGGAGGGCAGCACGTCCAAGACCTTCAAGGCCACCGGCATTCAGAAGGACACCGACTATGACGTCACCGCCAGCTTTGGCGGCGGGGAAGTGGCGCTGGAGCTGAACGGCCAGCTGATCGGCCAGGCGGACTTCGACTTCGACTGGCTCGATAACGGCGAGTATCTGCAGGCCGGCGCCAACGGCTGGGCCAGCCGGACCGGCGAGGCAGGCTTCCGCGACGTCTTTGACGGCACCATCAGCGATCTGTCGATCACCGATACCAGCGCGGCGCTGAGCGACGACTTCCTGCTGGTCTGAAACCAGAAGCGGCGCAGGGGCTTCCTGCGCCGCTCTTTTTCGCGGTGCCGTTCCGGGCTTGCCCGCGCCGCATAAAAACCTGCAAATCCCGATGTTTTTCTGGCATTCTCAGCGTCAGCGGAATATTCCTGAGGAACCCTTTATGGTTGAAAGCTCCTGATGGCGATTCCATTTTTCTTCTTCTCTGCCTTTGCAATGTGGGCAGGCGCTATTTCTTTATGGTTGTTTTTTGAATTTGAAATTCTCCCCTCAATTGCCATCAGCCTGACAGCTTCAACCGCCCTGTTTTTTGCGGCCCTGATCCTGTCCAGACTTCTCTCTGCATTTTCAAGACCTTCCGGAACCCCCCCGCAGTCCGGCAGGGCGCTGCCTCTGGCACGCCGGAATTGATCCTTCGTTGGGCATTTGTCTGCCCGGATTGAAATAAATTTTATCTTGGCAGAATGGCGGCCAACCGGCATACTTAACGGGTAGCCCTGTCTTTGTGTTGTTCCTTGGGCTGCATGTATGGGGTCTGGGGGGACTGCATTTCAGAAATTCAAGTGCCCATGCGCCTTTTTGAAGGCTGCGATGTTTGTTTCGGGCAATCGGTTTCTGCCCCCCATTGTGTGGGTTAGTAAACGGTTACCGGTTCTATGAAAAATGGTGTTGTGTTAAAGAGTGCCGCCAAAGGGTATTATTACCCGGGCGGAGAACGTGGCAGTCTGACAGAAACTTTCGCCGGCACGGCCCGGCGGCGTCTCTATCTTGGCTCCAAACGTCTTGCGGATATCGTGATCAGCCTGGCCTGCCTGCCTTTGCTGCTGGGCATCTGCTGTGTCCTTTTGTGCCTGAACCCGTTCTGGAACCCCGGCCGCCTGTTCTTTCTGCAGCGGCGCTGCGGCCAGAACCGGCAGGGTTTCACCATGCTGAAATTCCGCACCATGACCTGCAAGGGCGCGGGCGAACGGGGGGCGGATGATCCCCTGGACAAGGGCCGCATCACGCCTCTGGGGCATTTCATGCGGGGCAGCAAAATGGACGAGCTGCCGCAGATCCTGAACGTGCTGATGGGGCAGATGAGCCTGATCGGGCCGCGGCCTGAGATCTGCTCATTTGCCGAAACCTACCGCGAGGCAATCCCCGGATATGAAGTCCGCGAAACCGTGCGGCCGGGCATGAGCGGCTATGCGCAGGTCGTGCAGGGCTATACCGACTGCATTGAAATGGCCCGCACAAAAACCGAGCTCGACACCCATTATGTGCGCAACATGGGGTGGCGGCTGGACCTTTTCGTATTAGTTGCAACTCTCAAGATCGTGTTTGGTTGGCGGCTTCGCCCTTAGCATAGGCAGTCTTGTGCAGTTAATTTTGGTACCGGTTTCAGCAGGGCAGGGCGGCCCCGAACGGATGTGCCCTGCCGGATTTTCAGTTTCCCGGCAGGCAAGAGCGCGGCTCTTGCCCTGGGCTTGCACAGCTCCGCACAGCAGCGGAGGACCTCATGAAAAGCCTTAATCTGGCGCTGCGCCTGCTGACCCCGGCCGAGCGGAAAACGGCAATGCTCCTCATGCCGCTCATCATTCTCAGCGGGTTTTCCGACATGGTCGGCGTGGCCATGATTTTCCCGTTTCTCAAAGTGCTTGGCGAACCGGAAATCATTCAGGCAAACAGCTATCTGTCGGCGTTCTACACGTCCGGCGGATTCACCAGCGCCGATGATTTCATTTTCTTTCTGGGCGGCGCCTTCTTTGTGATGCTGATTGCCACCGCCGGGCTGAAAATCCTCACCGTCTATGTTGCCAACCGCTGGCTCGAGGGCCGGATTCACAGCCTGTCGAAACGGCTGCTGACCGCCTATCTGCAACAGCCTTACCCGTTCATGCTGCAGCGCAACAGCTCTGAGCTGGTGGCCAATATGCTGTCGGAGACCGCGCGGATCGTCTCGCAGGTCTTCCGTGCCTTTTCGGAATTCGTGGTCTCCGCCGTCACCCTGATCTTCATGGTGGCCCTGCTGCTGGTGATCAACCCGTCGGTCACCCTGCTGGCGATGGGCTCGTTTTCGGCGCTTTATGCGGTCCTGCTGCTGTCGGTCCGCCGGATCACCGGCCGCCTCGGCCAGAGCATTCTCAGCAGCAACCGCAAACGGCACCGGCTGGCAATGGAGGCGCTGATCGGCGGCAAGCAGGTGCGCCTGCTGAACCGCGAGCGGACGCTGGTTGAGCGCTATTCGCAGCCCTCCTCGGAATATGCCAATGCCAATGCGCTGTCCAACACCGTGCGGATGGCGCCGCGCCACATCATCGAAGCCGTCGCCATCGGCGGCACCGTTCTGATGACCCTGATCCTGACCGCGCGCAGCGGCGGCACCGGCAGCGCCGCAATGGCCAATATCCTGCCGACGCTCGGGGTTTTTGTCCTGGCGCTTTACCGCATGATGCCGGCCTTCCAGAAGGGCTATAACGCGTCAGTTTCCCTGCGGCTGAGCAGCGCATCCGCCAATGCCATCCTGGACGATTTCAGGAGCGCCGAGAACCTGCCGCCCTTGCCCTCCGCGGTTGCGCCCATGCGTTTCCAGAAGAGCATCGAATTCAAGGATGTGTCTTTCCGCTATCCCGGAGCGGACGCCGACAGCCTGCAGGGCGTGACCTTCACGATCGCCGCAGGCATGTCCGTGGGGATTGTCGGCCGGACCGGGGCCGGCAAGACAACCCTGATGGATCTGATCCTGGGGCTGCTGGAGCCGGGCAGCGGGGAAATCCGGATTGACGGCCGCAGGCTGTCGCACAGTGAAATCCGGGCCTGGCGCGCAAATGTCGGCTATGTCCAGCAGGACATCTACCTGAGCGATGCCACGATCGCGCAGAATATCGCCTTTGGCGTCCCGGAAGCGGACATCGACACTGGAAAAATGCAGGCCGCCGCGCGCATGGCGCAGATTGAGGACTTCATCCTCAACGAACTGCCGGACGGCTACGGCACCTTTGCCGGGGAGCGCGGCGTGCGGCTGTCCGGCGGCCAGCGGCAGCGCCTGAGCATAGCCCGCGCCCTGTATCCCGAACCGGAAGTCATCGTGTTCGACGAGGCGACCAGTGCCCTCGACAATGCCACCGAGGCCCAGGTGATGGCAGAGATCTCCAAGCTCGCGGGCACCCGGACGCTGATCATGGTCGCCCACCGGCACACAACCGTGCGGGATTGCGACATCATCCTGACGCTGGAGAACGGCGTGCTCACCTCCATCAGCGATTACGCCAGCCTGTTTGAAGGCGGCAGTCACATCACCGTTGCTGCCGGGGGCTGATCTGATGGCGCGCGCCAAAAGCCGGGCAGGCCAGGACCGGGCAGGCCAAGCGCGGGCAAGCCAGGGCCGTCCGGGAGGCCGCCGGTGATACGCGTGGCGTTCGGATCGGTGCCCAAAGACAGCGGCACCTTCACCTTCTACCGCAACATGCGGCCTGCGCTGCTGGAGCATGGCATCGATCTGCGCTGTGTCACGGCGGGCCGGGATCAGGCCAGCTTGACCGTGCCGGCCTTCGCCGATGACGGCTGCGTCCTGCTGGCCGGGAAAAGCACAAGCCTGAAAGAACAGGCCCGCGCGTTTGCCGGGTGGTGCGAGGCCGAACAGATCGCCGCAGTGTTCGGCGTCAACTCGCCCGCCATCCTGAGCGCCTTGCCGCATCTGCCCGCAAAGGTGCGGGTCCTGGCCCGCTGCGCCAACGGGTTTGAGGAAGGCTACCGGCTGACCCTGACCGGCCGGGAGCGGCTGGCCCGGATTGTGGCGCTGACGCCGCGGCTGCAGGACGACCTGATCAGCACCTATGGCGTCAGCCCGGACAAGATCGCCCTGATCCCCAACGGGGTGCCGGCGAACCGGTTCGCCGCGGCGGCCCGGGCGGTGCGGGGCCGGGACGGGGTTCTGAGGCTGGGGTTCCTTGGCAGGCTGGAGCACCGGCAGAAGGGGGTCCTGCACCTGCCTGCCATCCTGCGCCACCTGGAAGATGCCAAAGTGCGGTTCCGGCTGCAGATCGCAGGGCAGGGCAAGGACGGGCCGGCCCTGCGCAAAGCCTTTGCCGGACTGGCGGACCCGGGCGCCGTGCGCTTCCTCGGCAGCCTGTCCCCGGAGGAGATCCCGGGGTTCCTGGAAGACACCGATGTCTTTCTGTTCCCGTCGCATTTCGAAGGCTGCCCGAACGCCTTGCTGGAAGCGATGGCCGCAGGCGCCGTCCCGGTGGCCTGGCAACTGCCGGGCATCACCGATTTCCTGATCGATGCAGGCGAAACCGGCTTCCTGGCGGAGACCGGCGATACTGCGGGATTCGCGAAACAGATCGAAGGCCTGGCAAAGGACCCGGCTCAGCTGGCAGCGATGAGCCAGGCCGTGTCCGCGGCAGCCCGCAGCCGGTTTTCGCGCGAAATCTGCGTGCAGGCCTATGCCCGGCTCTTTCAGGCGGTGATGTCGGAACCGCCCCCGGCGTGGCAGCCCCTGCCCTGGGAGGCCTTTGCGGTGCCCGCGCTGTTCAAGCAGCACCCTCTGGCCCGGTTCCTTCCGGAAAAGCAGCGCAAGGCCTTGCGCAGCGGCCTCAACAGGCTCCGCCGGCGCCCGCCGCCGGCTTCGGCACCGGCACCGGCCGTTCCAGACCCGGCGGCGCGGCCGCGGGTTTTCCAGATCATCAACAGCATTGACATGAAACGCGGCGGCGCCGAGCGGATGGCCCGCAGCCTGCATGGCCAGCTTCGCTCAGAAGGACTCGAGGCGCATCTGGTCTCGCTGGAGGGTTTCGGCGATGGCGGCGTGCCGGAGGGGGCGGTGTCGCTTGGGGCCGGCAGCCCGTATGACCCCCGCGCGTTCTGGCGGCTGGCCGCCTATGCCCGGCGGCACATCCGCCCCAGCGACGTTGTGCATGCGCATCTGTTTCCTGCCAGCCTGTACCTGTCGCTCCTGGTGCGGAGCGGCATGATCGGCGCCCCGGCTCTGTTCACCGAGCACAGCACCTCGAACAACCGCCGGTCCAGCCTGTTCGGGCGGGCCATCGACAGGCAGGTCTACGGCGCCTTCAAGCAGATCATTGCCATCAGCCAGGGGGTCCGGTCCGAACTGGGCAAGGCACGCCCCTGGGTCAAGGAGGTGACCGTTATTCCCAATGGCTGCCGGCTGTTTTTCGACACACCGATCGCGCATGAGCCCGGAGAGAAGCCTTTGACCGTGCTGTCGGTCGGCCGCCTGTCCCCGGCCAAGAACTTCGACGCAGCCCTGGAAGCCCTGGCGCAGCTGGCGCCCTGCAGCCTGCGCTATGTCATTGCCGGCGACGGGCCGGAGCTTGAGGCGCTGCGCCGCACCGCCGCCCGGCTTGGCATATCCGGTTCAGTGGAGTTTGCGGGATATGTGCCCGACATCCGGGCACTGCTGCAGGAGGCGGACATCTTCCTGCTGCCGTCCTTGTGGGAAGGGTTCGGGCTGGCCGCGGTCGAAGCCATGAACGCGGCCTTGCCGGTCATTGCCTCCGATGTTGCGGGGCTGCGCGAGGTTGTCGGCCCGGACGGGCAGGCCGCCCTTCTGATCGATCCGGCGCAGCCTGCCAGCATTGCAGCAGCCATCCGCCGCCTGGCGGCGTCGCCGGACTTGCGCAGGCAGCTGGGGCAGAACGGCTTTGAACGGTCGCAGGCCTTCAGGATCGAAGACTTCGTCAGCGCCCATCTGAACCTCTATGCAAAAGTGAGGCATGGCTATGGCTTATAGACCTCACGGCGCAACCCCGGGCATTGGCCTGTTCGCCATCTTCGTGTTTGTCCTTGTTGCGGTGCCGAAGCTGAATTTCAAACTTGGCCCCGTGCCTGTCTACATCATAGACCTGCTGATCCTGGCACTGATCCTGAAAGCCCTGAGCCTGCCTGCGTTCCGCACCCGCAGGATGTTTTCCGGGACCGTCAAGGTGATCCTGTTTCTCGCCCTCACCAGCGAGCTGATCGGAGTTCTGACCTTCGGCACCTTCCAGGACACATTGTATATTTCCATCCGCACCTGCCTGGCCTTCAGCGTTTTCTTCGTCACCGGACAGATGGTGCGGACGCCGCAGGATGTGTCCGTCATCCTGCGCGCGGCAGTGCTAGGGATGCTGATCACCGCGTCCTTGATGGTCCTTTCTTCGCTGCCCATGACACGGGTCCTTGTGGTGGACATGGTGTTTTCAAACACCTTCCTCGAGCCCGCTGCGGAAGGGGTGGGCGCACATTACAGCGCCGGGGACAGCGGTGTCCGCGGCAGGACCCTGGTCGGCGTTTCGATACTTGGCGCCTCCTTCATCAATGCCTGCTGGCCGCTTGCGGCGCTGCTGCTGCGCTGGCCGTGGCGGCTGGGACCGGTCTGGCGGGGGATCACGCTGGCCGCCTGCCTGCTGGCGCCAATGGGGGTTGTGATGAGCTATTCCCGCGGGCCGATCCTGGGCAGCCTGCTCATCCTGCTGACAGTTCTGATCTACGGATTCAAATATGTGCGGCGGGGAATTTTGCTTCCGGTTGCGGTCAGCACCACGGTCATTCTGGCCGTGGGCATTTCCTCCCAGCTCTTTTTCTTCGACCGCCTGTCGAACCGCAGCCAGGCGGTGCTGGAAAACCCCTTTCAGGATGAGCGCGAAAGCGAACGTGTTCTGGCCTATGTCGAGCCGTTCCAGCACGTTGCCAGGAAACCGCAGTTCCTGGTTCTGGGGGAGGGGGTGACCGTCAGGTATTCGGACAGCTGGGTGGTTCCCGAACAGGCCGGCAAGGCGACGCATGCAACCTTTGCGATGGCCTATTACAGCTACGGGATGCTGGCAGCGCTCCTCTACGGGGCCCTCATGCTGAGGGCGCTTCACGCCGCCGGCAGGCGCGCCAGGCGCAAATATTCCTTTACCGGATTGCTGTCGCAGTCACTGCTGCTGTCCGCCATCGCGCTGCTGCCGTGGGTCGCGTTCGGGCATGCTCCGGTCTCGACCCCGCGCGGCGCAATGCTTTTCTTCCTGATCATTGGCCTTATTTCGTCTCTTGCGAACTTTTCCGAAGTGCCGCGGCCGGTCAAACCAGCGAAACGGAGGCTTCATGCCCAGCATCGTGCTCCTGCTCTCAGATAAGCGTTCTGGCTCAACGATGTTTCAGGACGAAATCTGCCGGCATCCCGCCGTTCAGACCGTGCCCTATTCGCCGCATTCCAATCTGGAGACCCATTGGTGGCTGATGGCGGCGGTGCTGCTGCGGCGCCCGGATCAGCTGTTCAGCGCGGGACAGGCATACAGCGGCTATGGCAGCCCGGCGAATGCCCGCGCCTATATGGTGGATCTGCTGGCGCGATGCGTACCGGATTTTCAGCCGCCGGAAGACGCCCGGGCCCTGGTCTTCGAGGGTTGGGAAGCCTTGTGCCGCACCTATGCGCGCCCGGTGTTCTTTGAAAAATCGCCGCAGTTCATTGCCAACTGGGCGGCCCTGAGCCTGATCCTGGAATGGATGCAGGCCACCGGGTTTGACGTGAAGATCGTGACAATGGTCCGCAACCCGCACGGCACGCTGTATTCCGCCGCCGCGCTCTTCGGCACCGATCCCGGCGAGCGGCAATACGGCTGGCTCGAACTCAGCCGCAATCTGCTGGCATTTGAACAGATGCTGCCCGAAGGCAAGCTCCTGCGGGTCCGCTACGAGGATCTGGTGCAGGAGCCCGCTGAAGGCTTTGCCGCAATCTGCCGGTTCATCGGCATCGGGCCTGACCCCCGGGTCGGCTCCGGCACGCATGCGAAATCCTCCGGGAAATGGAAACAGGACGGCAGCTACACGCTGCAGCTTGATCCGGCGGTTCAGCAGATCGCCCGGCACTTTGGCTACAGCAGCGCAGATCTGGCCAATCCGCAGGGCGCCGCTGCAGGCGGGGAGCGGAAACCGCTCAGGCGCCGGTCGCCCCGGCTGCATGCCAACCGGCTCAGGGACAGGCTTGTGCAGCCGGCCCTGCTGCGCCTGCGCAGCGCATTCGGCCGGAAACCGGCAAAAGACGATTCACTTAGGTAACCAGGCGTGGAGTCATAATGAGTATTAACAAACAGGTATTGGTGACAGGCGGCGCAGGTTTTATCGGCTCTCATTTGATCGACCGGCTGATCGCGGACGGCACCGACGTCTTGTGCGTCGACAATTTTTACACGGGAACAAAACCCAACATCTACCACCTGAAGAACAACGTCCATTTCGAGCTGATACGCCACGACGTCACCTTCCCGCTCTATGTCGAGGTGGACGCGATCTTCAATCTCGCCTGCCCGGCCTCGCCGGTCCACTACCAGCACGACCCGATCCAGACCACGAAGACCAGCGTGCATGGCGCCATCAACCTGCTGGGGCTGGCCAAGCGGCTCAAGTGCCCGATCCTGCAGGCCTCCACCAGCGAAGTCTACGGCGATCCCAAGGTGAACCCGCAGCGCGAAGACTACTGGGGCAATGTCAACCCGATCGGCCCGCGGTCCTGCTACGACGAGGGCAAGCGCTGTGCGGAGACGCTGTTCTTCGATTATCACCGGCAGACCGGGCTGGACGTCAAAGTGGCGCGCATCTTCAACACCTACGGACCCAGAATGCATCCCAATGACGGGCGCGTGGTGTCGAATTTCATCGTGCAGGCGCTGAAAGGCGAGCCGATCACGCTGTTCGGCGACGGCATGCAGACCCGGTCATTCTGCTATGTCAGCGACCTGGTTGACGCGCTTGTCCGCTTCATGGCGGCCGGACCCGGCTGCCACGGGCCGATGAACCTGGGCAACCCGGTCGAGATCACCATCCGCGAACTGGCGGAACGGGTGGTGGAGATGACCGGCTCGCAGTCCGAGATCGTCTACCGGCCGCTGCCGCAGGATGACCCGATGCAGCGCCGCCCGGATATTTCCCTGGCCAAGCGCGAGCTGGACTGGGCGCCTGCGGTTGCGCTGGAAGAAGGGCTGGGCAAGACAATCGACTATTTCGACGGCCTCTTGTCAAAACCAGGCAGCGGCATGGCCGGGGCCGCCCGATGAGCCCGTTTGAACGCCCCTCCGCCACCCTGGGCGTTGTGGCCATCAGCTACAACGAGGAAGAGGATCTGCCCGGTTTCCTGGCCAACCTGCTCGGCTGGGTCGATGAAATCATCATTGTGGACGACGGATCGAGCGACCGCACCGAGGAGATCTGCGCGGCGGCCGGCGGCACTGTCCGCTTTCTCCGCTCGCCGCGCCAGCCCGGCGAATATTACAGCGACCAGCGCAACAAGGGCATCGACGCCGCGGCCAGCGACTGGCTGCTGCATATGGATATCGATGAACGCGTCTCCCGCGAGCTGGCCCGCGAAATCCGGAACGCCATCAAAGATGAGCAGATGGATGGCTACCGCTTCCGGCGCCTCAACCATTTCATGCACCGGCCGATGCATGGCGGCGGCTGGCAGGACTGGAACCTGATCCACCTGGCCCGGCGTGATTTGTTCCGCTTCGGCGGCATGTTCCACGAGACCTGCCACCTGGATGCGCCCGCTGAGCGGGTCGGCCAGCTCAGCGGCAGGATGATCCACTTCAATGAGCATAATTTTGAAAAGCGCCTGAAGAAAAGCTCGACCTATCTGGAGGAGACCGTCAAGCACGTCGAACAGAGCAAACGGCAGATCCGCGGCTGGCAGATCCTTTGGGCGCCGGCCAAGGAATTCCTGAAGAAGTATTTTTACAAGAAGGGGTTTCTCGATGGCACCCCGGGGCTGATTTCGGCGCTGCATTCGGCCACTGCCGTGTTCCGCACCTATGCGCTGGTCTGGGACCGGCAGAACCGCATTTCGCGCGCAGAGCTGGAGCGGCAGGTGTCCTGGGCCGCGGCGGACCGCAATGGCTGATGCGCCGCCACAGGTTTCGGTGGTTGTGCCCACCTACAACCGGGGCCACCTGATTTGCGAGGCGCTGGACAGCGTCCAGGCGCAGAGCTTCCGCGGCCTGGAAATCATCGTCATCGACGACGGCTCGGCGGATGACACCGCGGCGCGGGTCAGCGCCTGGGCAAAGACGGTGCCGCTGCCGGTGGTGTATGAAAAACAGGCGAATGCGGGCGGCAATGCGGCCCGCAACCGCGGCATAGACAGGGCCCGCGGCCAGTTCGTTGCCTTCCTCGACAGCGACGACCTCTGGCATCCGCAAAAGATCGCAAAGCAGATGGCGCGGCTGGCAGAGCGCCCGGACTTCGGGGCGGTCTACTGCGGTTTGCGGGAAACCGATGCCGAAAACGGCCGGGTGATCGCGCAGCCGCATCATGCCTTCCCGGAGGGCGATCTGCTGAACGCCTTGCTGGTCCGCGATGTGACCGCACCGACCTCGGCCTATATCGTCCGCCGGCAGCTGCTGATCGAGGCCGGCAAGTTTGATCTTGATCTGGCCGCCCGGCAGGACTGGGACATGTGGATACGCCTTGCCCGGCTGGCCCCCATCGGCTGCGTTCCGGAGGTTCTGGTGGATCTGCGCCACCATTCAGGGCCGCGGACCGTTACCGACCCGGCGCGGGAGCTGCGCGCGCACAAGCGGATCCTGGCCAAATATGCGGCGCTGCGGCGGCGCCGCGCCTGGTGGCTGCCGCTGGCGGCCCGGGCAGGGTTTCACCGCCGCACAGGGCGGGTGCAGTTCCATTACCTGGGCAGGCGCGGGACCGCCATCGGCCACTATCTGCTTGCGATCGCGCTGTGGCCGTTTGCAGCGGATTCCTGGGCCGCCCTGCTGGGCGCCTGTCTGCCCGCCGGGGCCCGCGGACGGCTCAGGCGCCGCTGGAACAGCGTATTCGGGAGGACCTTTCTTGCAATCCGCAACCATTGAACGCGCAGGCATGGTTCCCGGGCAGGGGCTGCGGGTTGCCTGTTTCGCCAATCAGTTCGGCGACCGGCAGGGGCACGGGCTGGCCCGCTACGCCCGCGAGCTGCTGCAGGCGCTGCGGGGCGTTGGCGGTCCTGAAATCATCCCCGTTGCCGGATGGTCGGGGCTGGAACCGGCGGCGCTGGCCGCGCGCCAGCAGGAGACCGGGCTGAAGCTCACAGGGCTGGGCCGCCGCGGCACCTCGCTGCTCTGGACGTTTCTCGGGCGCCCGTCCCTTGAGGCCTGCCTGGACGCGCCGGTCGACGTGGTCCACGCTGTGTCCCTCGGCTACCCGGTGGCCACCCGGAAGCCCCTGGTGGTGACAATTCACGATCTCGGCCCCCTGATCCATCCGGAATACTTCCGCAACACCCGCCCCTGGGTCATGAAGCGCAGCCTCGACCAGGCGGTGCGGCAGGCAGATATCATCACCTGCGTGTCGCAATACACCGCCGATACCGTCCGGGAGTATGTAGGCCCGGGGGTTGAGTCCCGTCTGCGCGTGGTGCTGGAAGGCGTGTCGGAGAATTTCTTCACCCCGGCGGATCCGGTGCTGCTGCAGCGGTTTGCCCTGCCATCCGGCGTGCCCTTCATACTCTCCGCAGGGGCGGCCAGCCCGCGCAAGAACCTGGCCGGCCTGCTGCAGGCCATGACTGCTCTGGCAGACAGCATCCCGCACCATCTGGTGCTGGCCGGCGGCGCAGGCTGGGACAGCGGGGAAATTGCCCGGGCGCTTGCCGCACCGGCGCTGCGCAACCGCGTGCACAGCCTTGGCTATGTGTCCGACCCGGAGCTGCGGGCGCTGTACCAGGCGGCTGATCTTTATGTTCACCCGTCGCTGTTCGAAGGCTTCGGCCTGCCGGTTCTGGAAGCCATGGCCAGCGGCACCCCGGTTGTCGCCTCGGACCGGACCTCGCTGCCCGAAGTGGCGGGCCCGGCCGGATGCCTGTGCGATGCCTCGGACCCGGACGCCCTGGCCGCCGCCATCCTGCAGGTGTGCCGTTCCGGAGAGCTGCGCGCCCGCATGTCTGCGCAGGGCAGGCGCCGCGCCCGGCAATTCAGCTGGGCAGGCTGCGCCCGCACCATGGCCGGGATTTACAGTGATGCCGCATCATGACCTGCGCAGTCCCATGAAGCTTGTTGTCACCGTCAACTCCTCCTTCAACGTGGTGAACTTCCGCTCCGGCCTGCTGAGGGCGCTGATGGCGGCCGGCCACGAGATCACCGTCCTGGCCCCGCGGGACGAGTACACCGATGCCATCCTCAGCGGCATCGGCTGCGGCTATGTGGAGCTGAAGATGAACCGCCGCGGCACCTCGCCGGTGCAGGAGGCCCGCTGCCTCAGGGCCATGATCGGGCATATCCGCACTTTGCGGCCGGACGCCATCCTCAGCTATACGATCAAGAACAACCTCTATGCCGGGCTGGCGGCGCGCCTGACCAGGACGCCGATCATTCCGAATGTGACCGGTTTGGGCTCTGTGTTCTCAGACAAGGGGCCCTGGGCCGCTGTCGCGGCCCGCGCCTACCGCCATGCCTTCCGGGCGGCGCCGACCGTCTTTTTTCAGAACCTTGAAGACCAGGAAGCGTTTCTGCGCGCCGGGCTGGTTGCCTCTGAAACCGCACGGCTGCTGCCCGGGTCCGGGGTGGATCTGGCACGCTTCACCGCCTCCCCGGTGCCCGCGCGCCCGGAGGCGCCCGTGTTCCTGCTTGTTGCCCGGCTGCTCTGGGAGAAAGGCATCGGGGAATACGCCGAGGCCGCGCGGCTGGTGCGCAAGACCTTCCCCAAGGCCGTGTTCAGGCTGGCCGGCGGCCTGGAAGCGCCGGGCCGGGCTGCGGTCCCCGAGGCGGTGCTGGCGCAATGGCAGGCGGAGGGGATCATCGAGTACCTCGGCCGCCAGCGCGACATCCGCCCGGTTCTCGGGCAGGCAACCTGCGTGGTCATGCCCAGCTACTACCGCGAGGGGACACCGCGCGCGCTCCTGGAAGCCGGGGCCTGCGGGCGGCCGGTCATCACGACAGATACGGCAGGCTGCCGCACCGCGGTGATTGACGGGGAAAGCGGCTTTCTGGTGGCGCCGCGCGACAGCCAGGGCCTTGGGCAGGCGATGCTGCGCATTGCCGGGGCGCCGCAGGACAGGCTGCAGCAGATGGGCACCGCCGGCCGGGCGCTTGCCGAGCGGCAGTTCGACGAGAAGATTGTGATCCGCGCCTACACCGAGGCGGTCTCGGAAATCGCAGGCGTGCAGAACCGCCCGGGCCTGCTCTGAGCCGCCGCGCCGGGACCCTGGCAAGCGCTGGCGGCAGCCCCGGCGCGGCGGCCTGTCTTGCCCGGGCTTGGAATCCGCCGGCTTTGCCACATACTTATGAGGGGACGGCATTTACCGCGCTCTAGGGGAGCTATGGAGCGCGCGCAAAGCCGCCAAGTGTGATTTGGGTTAAGGGGTTTTGGTGCATGTATGCAAGACGGTCAGAGTTCGGGGGTCATGGCCAGTCCAGGGAAGCCTTGCCAGAATACGAAATATACAGCCTGCCGCGGGACGGCGAGGCCGACCATACGCTGGACACACGCAAGATGGCGCTTGCCCTCTGGCGCGGAAAGCTGCTTCTGGCGGCCTTTGCCGGAGCCGGCTTCCTGGCCGGGTTTGCGCATGTCAGCCAGCAGGAGCCGGTCTACCGGGCGGTGACCAGCATCCTGTACGAGCCCGAGCGCCTGCAAATCGTCGATATCTCAGAGGTGCTCGTGGAGCCGGATACCGGCGCCGGCCTCGGCAACCAGGTTGAGATCCTCAATTCCACCACCCTGCTGGGCAATATTGTCAGCACGCTTGGGGAAGAGACGGTCCTGGAGGACAGCAGCGGGGCCGCCGGAGCCGGCGGGCTTTGGACCGCCGCCGCGGCCTGGCTGCAGGAAACGGCGCCGGAGCCGGTTGCCCGCCAGATGGCGCGGCTCGGGCTTGCCGCGCAGCCGGAGGCCGCCGCAGACCCGGCGCCTGTCCAGACCGAGGAGGAAGCGCAGCAGCTGGCGGCGCGGGATGCAATCAGCCACCTGCGGGACAATCTTGCAATCCAGGTGATCAGCGGGTCCGGGGTGATCGAGCTGTTCTACAGCTCGTCGGACCCGCAAAAGGCGGCCCTGATCGCCAACACGATCAGCGAGGAATATCTCGCCTTTCAGAAAGTGTCGAAAAACCAGGACGTGCTTGCCGCCATCGACCTTGTCAACAACCGCATCAAGGAACTCAGGCAAAGCGTCGTGGAATCCGAGCGGAACCTGGAGCAAACCCGCCTGGACCTGGCCCGGCGGCGGGCGCAGAGCGCGGAAATGACCGGCGTTCAGCTCGCTGCGCACAATCAGGAACTGGCGGCTATCCGGCTGCGCCTCTCCGACTCCCGCGCCCGCTTCAACCGGGCTGCAGCCGCGCTGGCGGAAGGAACCGATCTGTGGAGTGTCACGGAATTCCGCGAGTCCGAACTGATCACCGACTTCCGCAGGCGGGAGATCGAAATCCGGGAAACCATTGCCCAGGAGCGCGCCATCAGCGGCAGTGTGGTGACACCGTCCAGCGTGCGCAGCGCCGCCTTGCTCCAGCAGGCGCAGCAGAGCATCCGCGAGGAGGCGGCCTATATCGTCGCCGCGCTTGAATTCGAGGTCGCCTCGCTGGAACAGCGGGAGCAGCAGCTGCAGCAGATGGTCCGGGAACTGGAAATCACCTCGATCGAGCGGACCGCAGACGAGCTCTTCGTCTCCCGCCTCGAGCGCGAGGTGCTCGCCAATCAGACATTGCTGCAGACATTCGTGGTGCGCCAGAAGGAAATCTCGGAACAGGCCAACCTGCAGTCGGCCGACGCCCGCATCCTGTCCCGGGCCGAGCCGCCGTCGCACCCGGACCGGCAGGCCAGCAACCGCATCCTGCTTGCGGCCAGCGGCGGCGCCCTGTTTCTCTGCGCGATGTTCCTGCTGCTGCGGGAGCGGATGAACAATTCGGTGCGGGATCCGCGCGACCTGGCGGAGGCCACCCATTACCCCATTCTGACGTCGCTGCCGCTGACCGGCCGGCGCAAAAGCCTGCAGAAACGCGCCCGGGAATTCGTGACGCGCCCGAAGTGCCTGCTTGCGGAAAGCATACGCAACCTGCGGACAAGCCTGCTTTACGGCGCTTCGGACAAGCAGCCGCAGGTGGTCATGCTGACCTCCTCGGTGCCCGGTGAAGGCAAAAGCGTCACCTCGTTTCTGACCGCCCTGGCCAGCCAGCATACGGAACACGATACCATTCTTGTCAGCTGCGACCTGCGCGATGCCTCCAATGCCCGGATCTATTCGAAATTTCCGCGGCTGATCGCCTCCAAGCAGAGCACCGGGCTGATCAGTTACCTGCGCAATGACTGCAGCCTGGAAGAGGCGCTGGCAGTGCACCCGGAGTCCGGGCTGCATATCCTGGCGGCCGGCAAGAAGGAGGACTTCCACGAAAGCCCGGCAGACATCCTGACCTCGCCCCGGTTCACCGCGATGATCGCCACCCTGCGCGAACGGTACAAACTGATCATCCTTGATGCGCCGCCGGTGCTGGTGGCGGCGGATGCCCGGCTTCTGGCCAGGATGGCAGATTCCATTGTCTACCTGGTGCATTGGAACCGCACGTCCAAGAACGCCGTCCGCGAAGGCCTGCACGAGCTGCGCTCTGTGAACGGCCCTGTGGCCGGCTGCGTGCTGAGCCTGGTGTCTCAATCCAAAGCCCGGAGATATGCGGACAATGAGTTCATCTACAAACAGCACTACGCGGGCTATTACAGCTAGCCAGCCCGGCAGCCTGCAGTGATCAAAGTCTGCCACATCGTGGACAATGCCCGCCCTGGCGTCGGCGTGACCCAGATCGTTTATGATCTGATGACCGCAGAGACGGCCGGGTGCCGCGGCATCTTCACCGGCCGGAACGCCCCGGATGCGCGCTTTTCCGGGATGATCAGCCAGGGGGCGGTCACCCTGGCCGCGTCGCCTGCGGCGCTTTTGCGGGCCCTGTTTGCGGCCAGGCGGGACGGCTTCAGGCTGCTGCATGTCCACAGCCGCAAATCGGCCTGGATTTTGATCCTGGCACGGTTGTCAGGCTTCCGGATCGTGCGCACCCAGCATTTCGGAACACTTGCAGGCGGCGCGCCGAAATGGCCGCGGCCCCTGACCCGGCTGCGCAACATCCTGACCGGAAGAACCTGGTGGATTGACCGCTGGGCTGCCGTGAGCCGGACCTCAAAACGCTATATACAGAGCCGCTGGGGGGTTCCGGACAGCCGCATCTCGATTATCTGGAACGGAATCGACGCCGGCACGTTCACCCCGTGCCCTGACGGCAGCCGGTCTGCGCGGCGCAGGCAACTTGGCCTGGAGGACAACTGGATTGTGCTGATCTCCGCCGGCTCCCTGGTGGCGCGCAAACGCCATGACAGCACCATCAGGGCCTTTGCGGACATCCCCGGCCGGCCCGGCACTGCCCGGCTGGTCCTCCTTGGCGACGGCAGCGAGAGGCGCCGGCTGGAACAGCTGGCGGCCTCCTGCGGCCTGGACGGCAAAGTCATCCTGCCGGGCCGGCGGGACGATGTGGCCGCCTGGCTGGCCGTTGCCGACATCTTCGTGCATGCGGCGCTGGATGAAGCCTTTGGCCTGGCCGTTGCCGAGGCGATGGCCTGCGGCAAGCCGGCCATCGCCGCAGGCACCATGGGACCGGCCGAAATCGTGGCGGACGGGGAAACCGGCCTGCTGGTTCCCGATGGCAGCACCGCCGGGCTGTCCCGGGCCATGGCGCGCCTGATCGCGGATGGCGCCTTGCGGGAGCGGCTGGGGCAGGCGGCCCGGGATCAGGCGGTGCAGCGGTATTCCCTGCCCGCAATGCGCCAGGGCTATGCCGCGCTGTATCAGAGCCTGCTGCCCGCCCCGGGGGGTGCGCATGGCTGACCGGCTGATGGACCCGGATGCGCCGCCCGGGGCGCCGGCCCCCGCCATGACCATTCTGTGGGTCCTTCTCGGGCGGCGGGACAAGGCCAGTTCACGGGTCAGGGGCTACTGGGTCGCCGAAGCGCTGAAGGCCCGGGGCCATTCGGTGCAGATCCGGCACACGGAGCACCGTTTGCAGTATCTGTCCCTGCTGGCGGCCGCCCGGCAGGCCGATGCTGTTATCTTCCAGAAGAAATACGGGCGCTATGACCTGCTTGCCGCCCGCCTGCTGCGGCTGCTGGGCAAGACAGTGCTCTTTGACATCGATGATGCGCCAAGCCGCACACAGGCCACCGCAACACTGCAGCGGGCAAACAGGATGATGGCCCTGTCCTGCGGCGTGCTGGCAGGCAGTCAGGCGCTGGCCAGGCTCGCCCGGCAGCACCAGCGCGCCGTTCACCTGCTCCCCTCCGGCATTCTGCCCGCAAACTACCGCGTCAAATCCCACAAACCCGGCAAAAGGCTCTGCCTGGGGTGGATCGGCAACGGCGCGCATTACGCCGATGACCTGATCCGGATCCTGCAGAAACCCCTGCAGCTTACCGGCGCCCGGCGGCCTGTCACCTTCCGGATCGTGGGCGCCTGCGGGGTGCCGGAGCTGTACCGGGCTTTCGGATCTATCGAGGGGGTGGAAATCGACTTCATCGACCAGATCCAATGGTCGGATCCCGGCGCGGTGGCCGATGCGATCGCCCCCTTCGACATCGGCCTCTACCCGCTCTTGCCCCACCCCTTCAACGAATACAAATGCGCCTTCAAGGCCCTGGAGTATATGGCCAGCGGCCTGCCGGTTGTGGCCAGCCGGGTGGGCGCCAACACTGAAACCGTCATCGACGCTCAAACGGGCTTTCTCTGCCAGTCCGCGGACGACTGGGTGCAGGCCATCGACACCCTGGCAGGCGACGCGGAGCTGAGGAGCCGGTTCGGGGCAAACGGGCGGAAGAGAGCCGGGACGCATTATGATGTCGCCCGGCTGGCGGCCCGGCTCGAGGATATCCTGCGGGCCTGAGCGGCGGGAGGCATGTCCGGGACCGCGGGCCCGGGCCCCTGAGGCCGCTTCACACCGCTTGCCTTTCAGCCCCTTGAGGCGCTTATCTGCCCAGATTGCCTCATTTTACGTTGTTTAGTATCGTTAATTGGCACCATTTTGCCGCGAGGGAGGAAGGAACCGCAGTTGATATCTTTTAAAACACTCCTTCGCGTGAGTGGCCTTGCGGTTCTGCTGCTGGTCTCCGGCGTGCTGGCTGTGGATTTTTGGGCCAAGGAATACCGCCCGCCGCCCTGGTACTCCTCCGGCTTCGGCTGGTCTGCGGATGAGGATATCTCCGGCGCCTTTGCGGAACTGCTTTCGAACAGGACATTCAAGCCCGGCAGCACGCTGGTTCTTGAGCACACCTACAAGATCTCTGGCTCGAACCTGCGCCTGCCCAAGGATTTCACCCTCACCGCCCTCCCGGGCGCGGGCCTGGATGTGCACACGGCTTCACCCGCCGACACCTCCGCCCTGTTCATCCTCTCCGATGGGGTGACGGTGGACAATGTCACCTTCGGCGTGGTGAACGCGCCCAAGACCAGCTATGATGGGATCCTTCCGGCTGCCGGCCAGGATTACCACAAGAAACGGGTGCTGGTTGTCGATGGCGACAACGTCATGATCGAGGACAGTGCCTTCTCCGGCAATGTGTCGATGCATGTCGACGTGCAGGGCGGCAACAATCTGACTGTTGAAAGCAGCCTGTTCGACGGCGGTTTCTACCAGCTGCGTGTCGTGCAAGGCGATGGCGCCACAATTTCCGGCAGCCATTTCCGCAATTCGCTGGGTGACGGCATAAAGACCGAAAGCTCCCAATCCGGCAACGGCCCGTCGGACATGACGGTGACCGGCAGTGTCTTTGAGAACAACGCCCGCGACGGGCTGGATACCGCCGGCGGCTTCCGCAACGGCACGGTCCTGGATTCGGTCTTCAGCGGCAACGGCGTCAGCGGCATCGATATCAAGAGCTCCTATCACGACAGCACCGATTTCAACCCCGAAAAGTGGAACACGAATATCCGCATTGAAGACTGCGAGTTCATCAACAGCCCCAATGGCATTGTCATCAGCGCCGTCGACAGGACCGGCCTTCTGAATGAAGGCAACGCACAGGCGATGCCGCACGATATCCGCATCAGCAGCTCGATCTTCGAAAGCACCACAGCGCAGGCGGGGCGGGCCTTCCTGATCAAGGACGGCTACGACATCACCTGGGAGGGGATTTCCCTGCTCGGCAAAGTCAGCGAACTCCGCTTCATGGGGGTCTCGGGGCTCAGCCTTTCCGGCTCCAATGTCGGCGGCGAGCCCCCGGCCCGCGGAGACCCCAGGACAGGATCGCACTGACTGAACGGCTGGGCTGAACGGCCAGCCCGCGGCTGGCGCATGGTCCGGGCCAGGCCTATATTTCTATGCGCCTGGACACCGCCAGAACCATCCGTTCAAGCGCGCTGAAACTTGGTGCAGATGAGGTTTCCTTTTTCAGGCGGATGCCTTTTTCGGGCGCATCGTTTTTTGTGATCCGGACATTCCCGGTAAAAATATGGGATGCCGATGTATCAATCACATTTCCGCCGCGGATCCCGAAATCGACAGGCGTTCCGAGCCAGTTCCCGATCCGGCGCTGCAATGCCTGCGGCGTGTCGCACAGCTCTTCGTAGGTGACCTCCAGGTACTCTTCCTTTCTCATCCTGCGCGTCTGCCGCCGGATCGCGAAGCGGTGATACAAAACCCAAAGCAGATAAACCGGCGCCGACAGGGGAGAATACCTGGGATTGCGCCTCCTTGCCCTTTTCAGGCGGGAGGCCAGCAAATCCTGCGCCTGCCGCTTCAGCACGATCACCCTGATGTCGAGATCTGAGTACAGCCGGAGGGCCTCAAGCCGCCGGATGTTCTTTGACGCATCGACAACTGCCCAGGCCCCGAAGGCCTGCGACAGGGAGGTGACGAATGACGCGGTGCGGCTGGCGTAATCACGCAGATCCTCTTGCCGGAAAACAGCCGTCAGCGGGACCCCTAAGCTGACCAGCAACCGTTTGAGAAAGGGGAGGTCCCGGCTGTCCAGGAACCGCAAGGCCGAATGGTCTTCCAGCTGCAGCGACGGGCCCGCGGCGCCGGGGCCGGCTTCTGTCAGTTTCTTCGCCCCGCTCCAGAAGGGGCAATCCGCAAGCGCCTTGCGGCAATAGCACGGTTTCTTGTCCTGCCAGTCATTTTCGAGATAGTTGGCTTCTCCGATGTTCAGGACATCCGGGCTGTTCCCCAAGGCAATGGAAAATATTGTCGAACCGGAATAGGGAAAAGACGCCACATAAAGCAGGACCGGCCCCGCCTGTTCCGTCCTCTTCCGATGGCCCGGCCCTGCGGGTCCCGAAGGAAGATGCGGCTCTGATACTGCGGACAGCGGCGCGCTGTTTGCCCCCACGGTTTCGTCCCTCCCCGGCCGCCGGGCCAAGCGGCCGCAGCGGGCTTCACGCACTCTGCCGGTGCCCTCCTGCCGATTGAGCGGTCAGAGCACCCGGCCACCAGAACTTGAATATGTTCCGGTTTCGCGGCCTGGCAAGCGGAGGGCGGAAGGAGCTGCGGCCTTACGGCCCCGGATACGCGGGCCTGACGGGGCAGGGCGCGCGCAACCGCTGTTCCGCCGCGGAGGCAGTTACCGCCTCACTCTGAAATCCCGCCCGATCGAAACAAAGACCGCATGCGACTGCGCCCGCGCCTCTGCAAGCTCTTCACGCATGCGGTAGCGGTACCCCGTTTTCAGCGACCAGTCTTCCGTCAGCGCGTAACTGTACTCCGCCGTGAAACTGGCCCGGTCGGTGCTGCCGCCGGCCTCATCGGTGACCGTGTAGCCCGCCTTGAGGCCGATACTGGAGAGGCCGTTGATTTCATGGACGTAGTCGAGCAGAAGGGCGGTTCTCAGCACATTCCCGTCGTCTTCGTCAAAATCCACCCAGCGCCGCAGCTGCGCATTGATGCCGCCGCGGGGCAGGTCCTGGCTCCAGGCCAGCGATCCGATGATCTCCGACCGGCCGAGGTCGGAATCCGCCGCCCCCAGCGTGGCGGACAGCGTCCCGGCCGGCAGTTCAAGGCTGCGGCCGGCCGTCAGGGTGCGGATGGTGCCGTCATCGGTGACATACTGTTCCGCTTCAGCCGTCACGGTGCCGTTGGGCATGTCCCGCTCAAGCCGCAGCAGGGCTTCCAGGCCGCTGCTGCGCGTGGTGACACCGAATTCCCGGGTATCGATCGCCGCATAGCCGGCATTTGCGTCCAGCCGCAGCACCGGGCTCAGCTCCACGCTCAGCCCGGCATAGCCGCGCGACGTGTCGCGCCGGGTCTGTTCTTCATCTTCCGCTTCATACAGCCCGTAGCCCAGCCCCAGGCGGGCGACGGCCACCGGCGACAGGCGGAAGCGCAGTTCCGTCTCCGCCTCGCTGCGGTCGGAGTCAAAAAGATCCGCATCCGATGTGTCCGAATAGCGCAAACCCAGGTAATCGGCACGGAACGACGCGCCGACAGGCGCCTCGCGGCCAAGCTCCAGCGCAACCCCCGCGGCATAGCGCTCCCGGTTGCCGGTGCCGTCCAGCCTGTCCAGATCCGGCGGCAGGTCGATCTGGCCGTCCTCATCGGTAATGTTGTCAAGCGGCTCCAGAAACTCGATATTTGTCTGCCGGTAGCCGGCCTCGGCCTTGAATTCCGCGTCTGCGCCCAGGCGGCCGTAGCTCAGCTCAAGGGTCTGATCGTCCAGCCCGGATTGCGTTCCCGGCCCGCTGGCGCCCCGCAGCACCCCCGAAGCAAGCAGCCCGAAGCGGTCCAGCGGGGTTCTCTTGGTCAGCCCGAAAGACAGCTCGGTCGAGGTAAAGACCGTGCTGCCGAGGCTGACAGGGTCAAGATCAAGGTTGTCGTTTGCTTCCAGCCCCTGGCTGAAGCCGAACACCATCTCGGTGCCGCTGTCCCCGGCTGCGGCTTGCGGCCTGCTTCCCTGAGCCGCCGCTGCGGTGCCGCTGTCCTGGGCCGCAACGGGCAGCATCCAGCATACGGAAACAGCGCCTGCCAGAACGCTTCGATTGACCAAATGCAGTTTCACCAGTGTCCCAACCTTGCTTCTGTCTGTGCGCCGCGGTCCCGGCTGGCCCCGCCGCAAGTGCCGCCTGCGCATCTGCCCCGCCTGTCCCGCTCTTCAAAGAAGTGTGTACCGGTTTGCGCGCCGCGGACCGCAGAAAAGCTTCCGCGCGACGGGATTAGTTCTCCCCTGTATTGGGATTGCAACATGCGGCAGCCCGTCCCCGGGCAGCCCGGCCGCAGCCCCGCAGGACGCCCCGGCCGACGGGGCGGAAAGAACGGGTCCTGACCCTAATCCCGGTTATAGACATCTTCATAGCGGACGATGTCGTCTTCGCCCAGATAGGCGCCGGTCTGCACCTCGATCAGATACATCGGGACCTTGCCGGTGTTTTCCATCCGGTGGACCTCCCCCAGGGGCACATAGACCGACTGGTTCTCCGTCAGCAGCTTGACGGTCTCGCCCACGGTCACCTGCGCCGTGCCGGCAACGACGATCCAATGCTCCGAACGATGCATATGGCTTTGCAGGCTCAGGATTCCGCCCGGCTTGACCATGATCCGCTTGACCTGGAACCGCTCCCCGAGACACAGGGTTTCATACCATCCCCAGGGCCGGTGGAACCGGGGATATTCCCCGGCCTGCGGCACCCTGTTTGCCTTCAGAACCTCCACGGCTTTCTTGACGTCCTGGGCCTGATCCAGGCCGGCGACCAGAACCGCATCCCGCATGGCCACCGCAACAATATTCTTCAGGCCCAGCCCAACCAGCTGGATATTGTCCTCTTCGCTCCGCAGCAGCGAATTCTCGCAGCCGATCGCGGTCACCGGGCCCATTTCCGCCAAGCGGTCCGGCCCCTCTGCCGATATCGCGTGCAGGGAATCCCAGCTGCCCAGGTCGGACCAGTCAGAGGCCAGCGGCACCGTCACGATATTCCCGGCCTTGCCGATGACCGCATCGTCGATCGAGACCGCCCCGATCTCCTTGTAAGGCCTGGCGCCAAGCCGGAAGAACCCCAGATCTTCCTCCCCCTGCGCCACCGCCGCATCGCACAGCGCCAGCATATGCGGGGCATGCTGCCGGTAGGCCTCGAGGATATCGCAGACCCGGAACAGGAACATCCCGGCATTCCACAGGACGTTGCCCTGCTCCAGCAGCCCGGCGGCTGTCTCCCGGTCCGGCTTTTCCAGGAAGCCGGACAGCGGCACCGCCTGCCCGGCGGCGGCCGGGGCCGCCAGCTTGAGGTAGCCAAAGCCCGTCTCGGGACGGTCCGGCGCAACCCCGAAGGTGACCAGCGCGCCCTCCTGCGCCGCCTTGGCCGCCACCGCCACCGAGGCAAGAAACCCTTCGGTGTCGCGGATCATGTGATCCGACGGCGCCACCAGCATCAGCGCCTCGGGCTGATCCTTGAGGATCAGCGCCGCCGCCAGCACCGCCGGGGCGGTGTTGCGCATGGCCGGCTCCAGGATGATGCGCCCGTCCAGGAGCCCCAATGCATCTGCCTGTTCCTCCACCAGAAAGCGGAAGTCCTCGTTGGTGACAAAGACCGGCGCATCGAAATCCGGGCCGCTGAGACGGGAGAGCGCACTTTGAAACAAGCTCTGTTTGCCTGCAAATGCGGCAAACTGCTTCGGGAAAGCCCGCCGCGAGCTGGGCCAGAGCCGTGTTCCCGAACCGCCGCAAAGAATAACAGGATAAATCATTAAGCGCTCTCCAAACACATTGTTCAGCTATCCCGAAACTATCCATGATCAATCTTTCACCTGCAAGAACAGCCGCTCGATCCGCGGCGTTTCAGGCTGCCGCCCGGTGTTTTGGCCCGGCAGAGGCCGGGCTGACGATAAAAATTCAGCATAATACACATTACAAGAAGTA
Source organism: Leisingera sp. ANG-M7 (assembly GCF_000813965.1). Classification (GTDB taxonomy): domain Bacteria; phylum Pseudomonadota; class Alphaproteobacteria; order Rhodobacterales; family Rhodobacteraceae; genus Leisingera. The sequence goes on from NZ_JWLI01000015.1 coordinate 35,159, forward strand.
AATGCAGCACGCCCCCCGCCAGCCCCGGATGCTGTCAGAACAGGAAGTCATCCGCATCCAGCAGCCCGGGCTCTACGCCCGGCAGGAAAACCGAGCCGCTGCCCGTGCCGATCAGCGTGCCGCCCCCCGTGCCGGTGATCTGCAGCGCCGCAAAGCCGCCGTTCAGATCCAGCGCCCGCAAATCGATCCAATCCGTGTCCGGGGAAAAGTCGCCAACCGTGTCCCGGCCATGCGCGGCCCCGAAGACAAACACATCCGCCCCGGCGCCGCCCATCAGCAGGTCATGGCCCGCACCGCCCTCCAGCCGGTCGGCCCCGTCCCAGCCCCACAGC
>NZ_JWLI01000016.1 GCF_000813965.1 Leisingera sp. ANG-M7
GCCCCCTTGGCCGCGCCCGCCCCATTGCCTGCCCGCCGCCCGGCTGCAGGAGCCGCCGGAAAACGCCCGCATCACCGTCGCGGGCCTGGTGATCCTGCGCCAGCGCCCCGGCACCGCCAAGGGGGTGATCTTCGTCACGCTCGAGGATGAGACCGGCGTGGTCAATGTGATCGTCTGGCGCAAAATCTACGAGGCCTTCCGCCGCGCGGTGATCTCCGGGCGGATGCTGCGGGTCACCGGGCGGCTGCAGCGCGCCCATTCCGTCACCCATGTGATCGCCGAAGACGTGGAGGACATCTCGCCGATGCTGGACCTCCTGCTGGCGGACCAGGGGCGCCAGGACGATCCGGCCTTTGCGCCGCCCCCCGAACTCGGCTAGGCTGCCGCCAAAGCAACGGCGCCCCGCCCCGCCAGCGGGACAGACAGAGGCGCCGGCAAGAGGCAACCGGGCATGATGCCATCCAACATGACTTTCGCAAGGCGCCTGGCGCCTGCCCTGCTGCTGGCGGCCCTGGCGGCGCTGCCCGCCTGCGTTCAGCCGCAGCCCGGCAGCCCTGGCAGCGAAATCTCCCGCACAGGCCGCTATGCGCCGCCCGGTGCCGCCCCCGGCACCTGCTGGAGCAAGCACACCTCCCCCGCCGTCATTGAAACCGTGACCAGCCAGGTGCTGGCCGAACCGGCGCAGCTGGACGCAAGCGGCCGGGTCCTCCGCCCCGCTACCTTCCGCACCGAGACCAGCCAGCAGATCGTGCGGCCGCGTCAGGAGCAGTGGATCGAAATCCCCTGCCCCGCAATGATGACCCCGGACTTCATCCGCACCGTGCAGCGGGCGCTGGCGGCGCGCGGCCTCTACCGCGGCCCGGTGCACGGCCAGATGGATGCCGCCACCCGCGCGGCAGTGCAGCGCTACCAGGCGCCGCTGGGACTGGCCAGCGGCACCCTGACGCTGGCCTCCGCCCGCAGGCTGGGGCTGATCGCCGTCGCCGGCTGAACCGCCCGGTTCAGCTGCCCGGTTCCCAGCCGCCCAACCCTCTGCTAAGGTCAGGGCACCGGGCCACAGACATCAATGAGACAAACACCATGCTGACCACCCGCCTGCCGGACACCGGCTTTCTCTCCGGTGCCTCCGGCCCGCTGCGCCGGATGCTGGAGAGCCAGGCCACCGAAGTGCGCCTGCGCCAGGGCGAGGTGCTGTTCGAGCAGGGCGATGCGGGCGATGCGCTTTATGCGATTGCCGAAGGCGCGCTGGAGTTTTCGGTGCTCTCCGCCTCAGGCCGCAAACTGTCGCTCGACATGATGCGCCCCGGCGCGGTGTTCGGCGAGATTACCCTGTTCGATCCCGGCGAGCGCACCGCCACCGCCATCGCCGCCGAACCCAGCCGGGTCCTGCGCCTGCGCAGCGGCGACGTGCTGGCGCAGATCCGCCAGCACCCCGACCTCGCCGCCGACCTGCTGCGGCTGGCCGGCCAGCGGATGCGCTGGATGAACACCCAATTGAACGAGCAGGTGTTCCTGCCGATGCCGGTGCGGCTGGCGCGCAAGCTCTTGTATCTCGCGCCCGAGGCCGGCGATGGCCGCGTGGCCCTGTCGCAGGCGGAACTGGCGGAATTTGTCGGCGCCACCCGCGAGGCAGTGTCCAAGACGCTCGCCGCCTGGAAACGCAGCGGCCTCGTCGGCATCAGCCGCGGCGGCGTGCAGATCCTCGACCGCGGCGAACTGGCGGTGCTGGCGGAACCAGATTCAATCTGACCCGACCGCCGCCGCCGAAAAACCTGCTGTTTTCCGCACCAAATTCCGCCCTCTGTAATCCCGGTCACAGAACCCGGCCCTGCACTGCGCCATAAAGGCTTCATAGACGGCCGTTATCCGTTCCATCCCAATGGCCGCCTGTCCAACAAGAGCCATGTGCCCGCCAGCACATGGCTCTTCCCCCTTTTGCGCATCAGTAGTGCTGCCCGGCCCGTTTTGCGCGTCGGGACACAGTTGCCCGCTGCCATCTCTCTTGTTCAAGAAATATTCACTTAGCCATTGCCAGACGCCGCCGCTACGGTGCCGCGCATGGCTTACGACTACGACAAACTCTACCGTGAAACACCGGACGCGCTCGGGGCACCCACCCCCGCATTCACTGCCTTTTTTGAGGGTCTGGGCGCGCAAAGTCTGCACATGCCGGCCGCGCCGCAGCCGCGAAAGCTGCTAATCCGCTGACTGCCGCATTTTTGTCGCGGCAGCTGGAGACAGATCCCGGATGAAAAGCGCAATCTGGAAAGTTTCCGTCAAATGTTGCCGGAAGCCCTGGCAGTTGGCGCACCGGAAAAACAGCCGCGGCCTCCTTTTCATGCCACTGGCCTGCCCCCGAGCCAACGAAAAAGGCCGGGCTTTTGCCCGGCCTTCCCTGATGTTTCAGCGGTCACTGTTGTTTCAACGGTCCCTGCCCCGGATCACTCCGACAGGTTCAGCGCCACAAAGCGCGGCTCGCCGCCGCGGCGCACCAGCAGCAGAAGCGACTTGCGGCCGGCCTCCTTGGCCTCGCTGACACGCGCTTCCAGATCGCTGATCGACGCAACCTTCTGCTGGCCCGCTTCGGTGATCACGTCACCCGCACGCAGCCCCTTCTCCCAGGCTTCCGAAGTCTCATCCACCGACAGAACCGCCAGGCCCTCGACATCCTCAGCCACGTTCAGCTCAGCGCGCATCTGGTCGGTCAGCACGCCTACCGACAGGCCCAGCAGCTCCTTCTCGCTGCTGCCCGGCGCATCGCCGCTGCCGCTCTCGCTGGAGGGACCACGCTCGGCGTCTTCACGGCGGCCCAGGGTGATCCGCAGCGTCTCGGTCTTACCTTCGCGGTAAACCACCACACGCACGGTCTTGCCGACCTCGGCATTGCCGACCTGGCGCACCAGTCCGCGGGTGTCCTTCACATCGGCGCCGTCAAAGCTGACGATCACGTCACCGGCCAGCACGCCGCCTTCCTTGGCAGGCCCCTCCGGTACGTCAGTCACCAGCGCGCCGCGGGCTTTCTCCAGCCCCATCGCCTCCGCCAGATCCGAATCCACGTCCTGAATCTTCACACCCAGCCAGCCGCGGCGGGTCTCGCCGAATTCCTTCAGCTGCGCGACCACCTTGACCACCACGTTCGAGGCCATCGAGAAACCGATGCCGATGGAGCCGCCGTTGGGCGACAGGATCGCAGTGTTCACGCCAACCACATCGCCGTCCATGTTGAACAGCGGCCCGCCGGAATTGCCCCGGTTGATCGCCGCGTCGGTCTGGATGTAGTCGTCATAAGAGCCCGAAAGCTCGCGGTTGCGGGCCGACACGATGCCTGCTGAAACAGAGAAGCCCTGTCCCAGCGGGTTGCCCATCGCCACCACCCAGTCGCCAACGCGGGCGGTATCGCTGTCGCCGAACTTGACGTATTTCAGCGCCGCCGGCGCCTCGACCTTCAACAGCGCAATATCGGTGTTGGGGTCGGTGCCGATCACCTTGGCGGGCAGCAGTTCCTTGGGCTGTCCCTCACCCGGGAAAAACTCGATCTCAATCTCGTCTGCGCCGTCGATCACGTGGTTGTTGGTGACGATATAACCGTCCTCGGAAATCACGAAGCCCGACCCCAGCGCCGACGACCGGCGCGGCCGGTTGCCATTGCCGTTGCGGTCCTGGAATTCACGGAAAAAATCCTCAAACGGCGAGCCCTCCGGCACGATGCCCTGCGGCCCGGTGCGCCCCTCCACGACGGTGCTGGTGGTAATGTTGACGACCGCCGGGCTGACCTTGTCGGCCAGCGGGGCCAGGCTTTCAGGCCGGGCCATTGCGGATACCGCCTGCATCAGCAGGACCGCCGCGGCCAGCACCGCAAGCCAGGCCAGCCGGATCATCGCGCCGCTGCTGCCTGCCCGGCCGGAAATTGCAATTGCCTGTGGCTGCACGGATCTACTCCTTGTCATTTTCAATTCTTGGCCTCCGTCCCGGACCGGCGCAAACGCCGTCATCACCGGGCAGAGTCTTATGGTCCCAATGTAGGAACTTCCGCCCGGCACGCAACCAATGATGCACGCTTTCAAGCCAGCGTGAAGACCCGCGGCCCCGCCGCCGGGGCCGGATCAGCGCTGCGCACGCCTTTGAACCGGACACCGCCCGGGTTTGCACCGTTTCTTAGGAATACGGCCCTACGGATGGACCTCCACTCTCTCACAATACCGGAGCCTTCAAATTGATGAAGACCTCTATCAAGACAGCACTTCTCTCTATCGTCGTGCTGGCCGCCGCAGTCATGTTTGCCCAGATCGGCATTGCCCGCTACACAGATGCTGTCCGAAGCAGCACATTATCAGAAATGGACAGGATCGAATCCCTCGCCGCGACGCTGGACGATCTGGAAATCGATTTCCTGTCAGCCCGGCGGGCGGAGAAAGACTTTCTGCTGCGGCGCAACGAAAAGAGCGCCGAACGCCACGCCGAAGTGATGGCAGCCCTGACCGCAGCCCTGAAGTCCGCCCGCACCCAAAGCGCCGCAATCCAGGGCTTCGCCGGCCATGAAAAGGAGTTTGCTGCTCTCGAAACTTCAATTGACGCCTATGGCGGCGGCTTCCTGCAGCTTGCGGACAGCCACCGCCGGCTGGGACTGGATGAGAAATCCGGCCTGCAGGGCAGCCTCCGCAGCGCAGTCCACGAAGTCGAAACCAGGCTCAAGGACCTCAACCGTCCGGAAATGCAGGTCAAAATGCTGATGATGCGCCGCCACGAGAAGGACTTCATGCTGCGCGGCACAGACAAGTATCTCGGCCGCCTGGATGCCCGTGTTGCGGAATTCCTCGAGTTTCCCAGTAGTTACTATGCCGATCCGGCGCAACGCACCGAAGTCGAAGCCCTCCTGAAAACGTACCAGAACGCCTTCCAGTCCTTCGCCAGTGAATCAATGGCCGAAAAGCAGCTGCGCAAGGAGCTTTCCGCCAGGTTCGCTGACGCGGAGCCTGTCCTTATGTCCCTCCGCGATCAGTCCCGCATGCTGCTGGCAGAGGTCCACGTCCAGGCAAAGCTGGTGGAACAGTCGTCCCGGAAGACGGCGCTTGCGGCCGGCCTCGGCGGCCTCGCCCTGTTCATCCTGATCAGCCTGAAGCTCGCCCTTGGCATTTCCCGGCCTCTGACCCGGGCCAGCAGCGTTCTGCAAGGTCTGATGGCAGGGGATTACTCCAAAGATCTGCCTGCCTCCCGCATTACAGAAGTCGCTTCCATCGCCAGCGCTCTGGACGTGTTCCGCAATGACCTCAGGCAGAAGGACCAACTGATGGGCGAGGTATCCGAGGTGATTGCAGCCTGCGGTGCCGGCGACTTCTCCAAACGGATCAGCACCGGCGGCAGCGACAGCGGCTTTGCCGTCCTGGCCCGCGGCGTGAACCAGATTGGCGAGGCTGCGGAACGCGGTGTCGGCGATGTGATGCAAGCGCTGAGCGCCCTGTCCCAGGGGAACCTGACCCACCGGATGCCAAGCGGCCATCAGGGCGTGTTCAAGGAGATCTCTGATACAATCGACTCACTCAATGCGAATCTCAGCGAAATGGTCGGCCAATTAACCAACAGCAGCCGCACTCTGCTCAGCACCTCCGATGAAATCGCCGGCGCCGCAGAGGACGCCTCCCGCCGGGGCGAACACTCCGCCGCGTCGCTGGAGGAAACCGCAGGCTCCCTACAGACCTTGAACGAAGCGGTGCAAAGCACGGCGGAAAACGCCCGGCAAGCCAACAGCTACGTGAGCGACGCACAGCAGCAGGCGCTGTCGGCACATGAGCTGGCCAGCGAGTCGATCCGCGCAATCCGCCGGGTTGCGGACTCGTCGCAGGCCATTGCCAGGATCACCGACCTGATCGACGACATCGCCTTCCAGACCAATCTTCTGGCCCTGAACGCCGGGGTTGAAGCCGCCCGCGCAGGCGAAGCCGGGCGCGGTTTTGCCGTGGTCGCCTCGGAGGTCCGCAACCTCGCCCAGCGGTCCGCAGGTGCGGCCGGGGAAATCAACGAGCTGATCAGGAACAGCGGCCGCGAAGTCGACACCGGTGTCGGCTTGGTGGAACAGACCGGCGACGCCCTGGCGGTTATCCAGAAGGTTGTCGATCAGATCGTCGGCAAAGTGCGGGAAATCTCCGATGCCGCGTCCGATCAGGCCGGCAGCCTGACTGAGGTGAACACGGCAATCACGGCCCTGGACCGGAACGCGCAGCAGAACGCCGCGATGCTGGAAGAAACCGCCGCCGCAAGCCAGCTGCTGCGCCGCGAGGCAGGCAGCCTGGTGCAGGCCGTCGGCGGCTTCACGGTTGAGTCCGCCGGCAGCTGGCTGGCGCTGGACGGCAGCGAAACCGGGCTGGCTTCGGCAGCCTGACCCGCCCGCCGGAACACAATAAAACAGCGCGGACTGCTGCCAGCCCGCGCTGTTTTGTTTACCCGATGGCCGCTGGGATCGCGCCGTCAGATCCCCAGCCGGAACGCCAGCCAGACCAGGATGAGGCCCAGCACCAGCGCCGCCAGCCCCGCATTGCGGCGCTGCTCCTCCGTCAGGGTGCGCAGCATTTCCAGGAGGCGTTCCACAAGCGAAGGGGCCAGTGCGTACACCAGCCCCTCTGCAATCAGTACCAGCCCGAGGGCCAACAGGACGAACCCCATTACTGGCGCGCCGTCTGCCCGTCCGAGGACTTCAGGTAGTTGAAGAACTCGTTGTCCGGCGACAGCACCAGCGAAGAATTGCCCGCCAGCAGCGAATTCGCATAGGCATTGAGCGAGCGGTAGAACTCAAAGAACTCCGCGTCGCGGCCATAGGCCGATGCAAAGATCGCGTTGCGCTCGGCGTCCGCTTCACCGCGGATCACCTCGGCTTCGCGTTCAGCTTCCGACACCAGTTCAACCTCGGTCCGGTCGGCCTGCGCGCGCACGCGCTGCGCCGCCTCTTCACCGCGGGCAATCTCGTCCGCCGCTTCCCGTTCTCGCTCAGCGCGCATCCGGGCAAAGGTGGCTTCCAGGTTGGCCTGCGGCAGGTCGGTGCGCTTCAGCCGCACGTCGATCACCTCAAGACCCAGCTGGCGCGCTTGGGTGATGGCGCCATTGCGGATCCGCAGCATCAGCGCGAAACGGTCCGAGGACAGGATGTCGTTGGAGCTGACGGAACCCAGCACCTCACGGGTCTGCGCCCGCATGATCTTGTCCAGCCGCAGCTCGGCACCGCCGATGCCGCCGCCGCCAACCGCCTGGCGGAAGGTTTCCACATTGGCGATCCGGTAGCGCGCAAAGGCGTCGACGATCAGACGGCGGTCATCCAGCGGGGTGACCTCCAGCGGGCCGACTTCAAGGCTCAGGATGCGGTCGTCATAGCTGACCACATTGTCGATGACCGGCAGCTTGAACGCCAGGCCTGGGGTCTCCTTGACATCGACCACCCGGCCAAAGCGCAGCACCAGTGCCTTTTCACGCTCGTCCACGATGAAAATCGAGGACAGCAAAGCAATGCCCAGAACCACCAGGACGGGCAGAAGAAGAGTAGATTTCCGCATCAGTTGCCCTCCTGCGATTTGCGCAGCTCATTCAGCGGCAGATAGGGCACGACGCCCTGGCCTTCGCCGCCCGCGTTGTCATCCAGGATGATCTTGTCGACCCGGCCCAGAACCTCTTCCATGGTTTCCAGGTACAGGCGCTTGCGAGTCACTTCCGGCGCTTTCTGGTATTCTTCCAGAACCGCGGTAAAGCGGCTCGCCTCACCCTGCGCCTCGTTCACAACCTGCGCACGGTAGGCCTCGGCCTCTTCCAGCGTCTGTGCGGCCTGGCCGCGGGCGCCAGCCAGCTTGCGGTTAGCATAGGCATCGGCCTGCTTTTCAAGCCGGTCGCGTTCCTGGCCGGCGGACTGCACTTCGCGGAAGGCGTCCTTCACCGGCTCTGGCGGGTCGGCGCCGTCAAAGTTCACACGCACGATGTTCACGCCGCTGTCATAGCTGTCCAGCGTCGATTGGATCAGCTCTTCCAGACGGGCGGTGATCGCACCACGGTCACGGTTCAGGATCGGTGCCAGCTCGGACTGGGCGATAATCTCGCGCATCGCCGATTCCGACACCGCGTTGATGGTCGAGCGCGGGTCGCGCAGGTTGAACAGGAACCGAGCGGGGTCAGAGATGTTCCAAACCACCTGGAAATCCACGTCGATGATGTTCTCGTCGCCGGTCAGCATCAGCCCCGCATCAGAGCCGCGCGCGCCGGAGCCGATGTTCTCGGTCTGCTCGACCCGCACAGGGATCACTTCCTTGGTGACCAGCGGCCAGGGCGCAAAGTTCAGGCCCGGCTGCCCGGTCGAGGAATATTCGCCCAGGAACAGTTCCACCGACTGCTCTTCCGGCTTGACGGTGTAGATGCTGGCAAAGCCCCACAGCACCGCGCCGGCAATGACCGCCAGCCCCAGGGTGCCCTTGGTGAACAGCGGCGCACCGCCGCCTCCGCCGCCGCGTGTGCCACGGCCGCCGCCGGACCCGCCGCGCCCGCCCATCAGGACACGCAGCTGCTCCTGGCCTTTCTTCACCAGCTCATCGATTTCCGGGATCTGGGGATCTTCCGGCTTACGGCCGCCGCCGTTGTTGCCGCCGTTGTTGCCCCGGTTGCCGCCTCCGCCGCCGGAGGAGCCACCGCCCCCCCATGGGCCACCGCTATTGCCCGCCATTTGTCTCCTATCCGTTTGCTGCCGCCCGTCCCAACTTCAGAACGGGCAGCATGTGAGGTCTGTTGTTGCCGGTTTGCCCGCTCAGGACGAGCGCACCGGAGTTTTCAAAGTTACCAACTCTTCCGACATTGTCGGGTGCACCGCAACCGTGCGGTCGAAATCTTCTTTGGTTGCACCCATTTTTACGGCGATTCCGGCCAGCTGGATCATCTCGCCCGCACCAGGTGCGACGATATGGCAGCCCAGCACCTTGCGGGTGGCCTTCGAAACGATCAGTTTCATCAGCACCCGCTGCGCCCGGCCCGCAAAGGCCTGCTGCATCGGTTTGAACGAGGTCGCATAGATCTCGACCGGCTCCTGCTCGCGCGCTTCTTCCTCGCTGAGGCCGATGGTGCCCATCTCCGGCTGGGTGAAGATCGCGGTCGGGATCAGCTCATGGTCGGGGCTGGTCGGATTGCCCTTGAACACAGTCTCGACAAAGGCCATCGCCTCGCGGATCGCCACCGGAGTCAGCGCCACCCGGTCGGTCACATCGCCGATTGCATAAACCGACGGGACCGAGGTCTGGCTGTATTCATCCACGATGATCTCACCGTTGCGGCCGCGTTCCACCCCGATCTCTTCCAGGCCGAGGTTATCGGCATTGGGATGGCGGCCGGTGGCATACATCACCTTGTCGAACAGCCGCTCCTGGCCGTTGGTGGACTTCACCCGGATCTTGTCGCCTTCCTTGCGCATCTCCAGCACATTGGTGCCCAGATGCACGTCGATGCCCGCCTGGCACATTTCCTCGGAAATCAGCCCGCGCGCCTCGTCGTCGAAACCGCGCAGGATCTGCGCGCCGCGGTAGAACTGCGTGGTCTTGACGCCCAACCCGTTCATGATGCCCGCAAACTCGCTGGCGATATAACCGCCGCCGACGATCAGCAGGCTCTCCGGCAGCTTGTCCAGGTGAAACATCTCGTTCGAGGTGATCGCCAGCTCCGAACCCGGGAACTCCGGCACCGTCGGCCAGCCGCCGGTGGCAATCAGGATGTGCTTGGCGGTCTTGCGGGTGCCGTCGGCCAGCTCCACCGTGTGGGCATCGGCCAGTTTGGCACGGCTGTCGAAGCTCTCGACGCCGTTGTTCTTCAGGATATTGCGGTAGATGCCTTCCAGCCGGTCCAGCTCGCCATGCAGCTTGCCCTTGAAGGCATCCCAGTCAAAGCCGCCCGCCTTGATGTCCCAGCCATAGGCCTGCGCGTCCTCGACCATGCTGGAGTATTCAGACGCGAACACCATCAGCTTCTTCGGCACGCAGCCGCGGATCACGCAGGTGCCGCCGTAACGGTCCTCTTCGGCCAGCGCCACCTTGGCGCCTTCCTGTGCCGCAACCCGCGCCGCGCGCACCCCGCCGGAGCCGCCGCCGATGACAAACAGATCGTAATCAAAGCTCATGAAGTTCCGCCCTTTGCATTTCTTGATCAGGTGTATCCCATAACGGACCACCAAACGCCATATGCCCAAGTGGGCGTTCCCGCGCCGCATTCAACCTTTTGCATTGAATTTGCACAGGGTTGTGAGGCGGACAACCTGTATGGGAACACTCAGGGCGGAACGGGCGCTGCCCGACCGTGCCTGACATTTGCGGAACTGCGGGTCTCAGTCCATTAGATCGGTGAACAGGTTGTCGGTCTCGACAAAATCCAGCTTGTCCTTCTCGACCGTGCCCTCGTTGATATCGCGCACCTCGACCCGCCCGTCGCCGTAGCCGATCACCACCGTGTCGCAGATGTCGATGAACAGCCCGTTCTCGATCACGCCCGGAATCTGGTTCAGCACCAGCGCCAGCTGGCGGGCGTTGCCGATCCGCTTCAGATGCAGGTCCAGGATGTGATTCCCCTCATCCGTCACAAACGGCGCCTCGCCGTTCATCCGCAGGGTGGAGCGGCGCCCCATCACATCCATCGAGACCAGCGTCTCTTCGATCAGTGCCTGGCTGCTCTGCCAGCCGAACGGCAGCACCTCCACCGGCAGCGGAAAGGCCCCCAGCGTGTCCACCATCTTGCTGGCATCCGCAATCACCACCATCTGGTCTGACGCGGTGGCGACGATCTTCTCCTGCAGATGCGCGCCGCCGCCGCCCTTGATCAGGTTCAGGTCCGGGTCGACCTCGTCCGCACCGTCAATGGTCACATCCAGCCATTTGGCCTCATCCAGCGAAACCACATGGATGCCCACATCCCGCGCCAGCGCCGCGGTGCGGCTGGAGGTAGGCACTGCAGTGATCCGCAGGCCCTCGTTCTGAACCAGATCACCCAGGCAGCGCACCAGCCAGGCCGCGGTGGAACCAGTACCCAACCCAACCCGCATGCCGTCCTCGACCATCTCCGCCGCCCGTTTGGCGGCCACGAATTTTGCCTTGTCGATGGGGGACAGCTCACCGGTCATCTCAGGTCTCCATGCATGTGTCTTGCAGACCGTTATAGGCAGGCTGCCGCCCGCGCGCGAGGGGGCTTTTGCCCTGCGCGCCCGCCGCCCGGCTGGAAATCCCGGCCTATCGCCCTAATCCTCAGACATGCAGGGAGGGACAGGTATGCTGCAATTCGATGAAGAAACCACCCGCGTTCTGGAAGATGCTTATCAGGGCGCCGACGTAACACGGCGGCGGCGCGCCAGCTTCGATGCTCTGGCCCCGGTGCCGGGCGACCGTATTCTGGATCTGGGCTGCGGCAATGGCTTGCTGACAGAGGAACTGGCCCGCGCGGTCGGCCCCTTGGGCCATGTGACCGGACTGGACGCCAGCCCCGACATGCTGTCCGCGGCCCGCCAGCGGCTAAGGGGGCGCGAAAATACCTCTCTAACGGAAAGTGACGCCGCCAGCCTGCCGTTTGATCCGGAAAGCTTCACCAAGGCCGTTTCTGTGCAAGTGTTTGAATATATAACCAGCCGCCGCCCAGTGCTGCGTGCCGTGCACAAGGTACTGAAACCAGGCGGCCGCCTGGTCATCGGCGACATGCATTTTGACACATTTGCCTGGCACAGCGACAACACTGCCCGGATGCAGCGCTTCCTGGAAATCTGGGACAATCACCTGGCCGAACGCGCAGTCCCCGCCAGGCTGCCCGAGGAACTGCCCGATTGCGGCTTCGAAGTGGTTTCAATGCGCCCTGTCACCATCTGCGACACCAGCTTGCGCCCGGACGGGCTGGCTGCAGTGATGATCCGCCTGATCCGCGCCTATGCGGTTCAGACAGGCGCCACCGACGAAGACGACGCCGCCGCCTGGGCCCAGGAACAGGAGGAACTGGCGGCAGAGGGCCGCTTCTTCTTCTCCCTCACCCATTTCGTCTGCACCGCCCGGCGGCTATAACCCCCCGGCATCGCAAGCCGGGCCCTAACGGCGCGTCCGCTGCAGATTGGCGATCACCCGGCGCATCTGCGCCAGAAACTGCGCCGCCTCCTCCGCGCTGAACCCCTCCAGCGCCTGCCGGTTCACACCCTGCGCCGCAGTGATCGCCTCCTGCTGCAGCCCGCGCGCCTTGGCGGTCAGATGCACCAGCCGCGCCCGCTTGTCCTCAGGCGACGGGCGCCGCTCAATCAGCCCGTCCCGCTCCATCCGCGCCAGCGTGTTGGCCATGGTCGCCTGCTCGACCGACAAGGCCGCCGTCAGCTCTGCCTGGGTGCGGCCTTCCCTGGCCCACAGCTCCAGCAGCACCATGAATTGCGCCGGCGCCAGCCCCAGCGGCTGCACCTGTCCGGCCAGCGCTGCCGCAAACAGCCGCGCCATGTGATTGGCCAGGAAACCGGCCGAAGATTTCTGAAAATCGCTCATTTTTACAGATGACACTTGAATAGCAGGCTATTCAATATCATTTATATAGCACGCTATCTAAAATCAAAGGTTCCCGCCATGAAACTCCGCCTCCACGCCATCGCAGGCACCCTGGCCCTGCTGACCATCTCAACCTTTTGGATCTCCACGGTTTTCTCCGAGATTTTCGGCAGCCATCAGACCATTGCCCAGGTCAAGACCGCGGTGCTTTACGGGATGGCACTGCTGATTCCGGCCATGGCGACCGCAGGGGCAACCGGCGCCTCACTGGGCCGCGGCTGGAAACTGCCGCAGGTAGCAGCGAAATCCCGCCGAATGAAGATCATCGCCGCCAACGGCTTGCTGATCCTGCTGCCCAGCGCCGTGTTCCTCGCGGTCAAGGCGCAATCCGGCCAGTTCGACGGTGTGTTCTATGCCGTTCAGGCCCTGGAACTTTGCGCAGGTGCAGTGAATATCACCCTGCTTTCCAAGAACTTGCGGGACGGTCTGGCGCTCGCCCGCCGGCGCCGCGCCCGCAGCGCCGCCTGAGGGCTGCCCCTCCGTTCAGCCCGGGTCCGGCACGCCGCCAAAGCAGGGTGCCGGACCCGCCTCAGCCGGGCCGCCGGTAAACATGTAAAACAAAGGCGGGTTTCCTATTGGAAACGCCGGAAACGGACACATATTCCGCGCGTTTGCGTCATAATATTGCGTCATGAAACCCGAGTACCGCCTGCACTACGCCCCCGACAACGCCTCACTGGTCATCCGGCTGGTGCTGGAGGAGCTTGGCCTGCCGTATGAAACCGTACTGGTCGACCGCCGCGCTCAGGCGCAGAACAGCCCCGGATACCGGGCGCTGAACCCGGGCGGTCTGATCCCGGTGCTGGAAACCCCGGACGGGCCGGTGTTCGAAACCGCCGCCATCCTCTTGTGGCTGTCCGAACGCCACGCTGCAATGGCGCCGCAGCCCGGCAATGCGGACCGCGCCGCCTTCCTGAAATGGCTGTTCTTCGCGTCCAACACCCTGCACGCCGACCTGCGGATGCTGTTCTACCCGGACAAATACATCGGCGCGGAGAAAGCTGATCAGGACCAGCTGCAAACCGTGCTGCGCCAGCGCCTGCACGTGCATCTGGCCAGCCTCGATCAGGCCGCTGCCCAGCGCCCCGCCTGGTTGGGCGCGCCGCAGCCCTCGGTGCTGGACTATTACCTTGCCTGCCAGATGCGCTGGATGGCGCTCTACCCTTCCCAGGCTGACAAATCCTGGTTTGTCATCGCCCACTACCCCAGCCTGCAGCGGATCTGCGCCGGGCTGGAACACCGTTCCGCTGTTACAGCGGCGCGCGAGGCCGAAGGCCTCGGCGCCACCCCGTTCACATCCCCGGCCTACGCCAATCCCCCAGAAGGATCAGCCACCTAATGTTCCTCTCCGTTTTCGACATGTTCAAAGTGGGCATCGGCCCGTCGTCCTCCCACACCATGGGTCCGATGGTCGCCGCCGCGCGCTTCCTCGACATGATGCGCGCGTCGCCCTTTGAGTTCCACGGCCTGCGCGCCTCCCTGCACGGCTCGCTCGCCTTCACCGGCGTCGGCCACGCCACCGACCGCGCCACCATCCTCGGTCTCGGCGGCTTTGTCGCCCATGACTACGACGACGAGAAGGCCCAAGCCTTCCTGGCGGAGCTGGACAAAACCCACACCATGCACCCCGAGGGTCTGGGCGCGCTGCACTTCGACCCCAAGGCCGACATGATCTTCGACTACGATCACGCGCTGCCGGGCCACGCCAACGGCATGATCCTGATGGCCACCGATGCCCAGGGCGACGTGATCCTGAAACAGGTGTTCTACTCGATTGGCGGCGGCTTTGTCGTGACCGAGGAAGAACTGGCCGCAGGCAAGGCCACCGACGAAGGCGACCCGGTCCCCTTCCCGTTCAAATCCGCGGCCGAGATGCTGGAGATGGCGAAATCCAGCGGCAAGTCGATTGCCGAGATGAAGCGTGCCAACGAGATCTCCCGCGGCTGCTCCGAAAGCCTAGCCAAGGGCACCGCCCGCATCTGGCAGGTGATGAACGACTGCATCAACCGCGGGCTGGAGCGTGACGGCATCCTGCCCGGCGGCCTCAAGGTCCGCCGCCGCGCCAAGGGCATCTATGACGCGCTGATGGCCGAACGCGGCCTGAACCAGACCGCGCCGCACACCATCAACGACTGGATGAGCGTTTACGCGATGGCTGTGAACGAGGAAAACGCGGCCGGCGGCCAGGTCGTGACCGCGCCCACCAACGGCGCCGCAGGCACCCTGCCGGCAGTGATCCGCTACTACCTCGACCACGTGCCGGGCGCGTCTGAGGCCCATGTCGAGGATTTCCTGCTGACCGCCGCCGCGATTGCGGGCCTGGTCAAATACAACGCGTCGATCTCCGGCGCCGAGGCAGGCTGCCAGGCTGAAGTCGGCTCCGCGTCGGCAATGTCCGCCGCAGGCCTCTGTGCGGTGATGGGCGGCACCCCCGAACAGGTGGAAAACGCCGCCGAAATCGCGCTGGAGCATCACTTGGGCATGACCTGCGACCCCGTGAAGGGCCTGGTGCAGGTGCCCTGCATCGAGCGCAACGGCCTCGCGGCGATCAAGGCGGTCTCCGCCGCCTCCCTCGCCCTGCGCGGCGACGGCCAGCACTTCGTGCCGCTGGACGCCTGCATAGAGACCATGCGCCAGACCGGCGCCGACATGCACGACAAGTACAAGGAAACCTCGCTCGGCGGCCTCGCCGTGAACGTGCCGAACTGCTGAGGTTCCTGTTTCTTTAAGGAACACTTCTTGGGACGTGTCGCAAAGCGGCACCGCCCGCGCCTGACCTTCCCGTCATGCCAGAGGCATGCTTTCAGCATGACGAAGGCGCATTCGCGCCCTCCCAAGGTCAGGCCCGGGCCTTTGGGCGCGGGACTCGGCAGCTGGCGCTCTTTCCTTCCGTGGGGTACGCAACGTCCCTATATTCCCCGCAACTCCAGCTTGCGCCTTACACCGTGCAGGCCTAGCCTGCCGCCATGACACAGGACCGGCCCCTTCTCGGCATCGCCCTGATGCTGGGCTTCTGCATGGTGATCCCGCTCGGGGACGCCATTGCAAAACTGCTGACCGACCGGGTGCCGGTCGCCCAAATCGTCTTCATCCGTTTTGCCGCCCAGGCCGCGATCCTGCTGCCGCTGGCGCTGGCACTGCGCCTGCCGCTCAGCCTGTCGCGCCGGGTGGCTCCGCTCTTGTTCCTGCGCACGCTCCTGCAGATGGGCGGCATTGCCGCGATGTTCACGGCCTTCCGCTACCTGCCGCTGGCTGATGCGGTGGCGATTGCTTTCGTGATGCCCTTCCTGATGCTGCTTCTGGGCAAATACGTGCTGCACGAACAGGTCGGCCTGTGCCGCCTCGGCGCCTGCGTCGTCGGCTTCACCGGCACCCTGCTGGTCATCCAGCCCAGCTTTGCCGCCGTCGGCTGGAACGCCCTCTGGCCGCTGCTGGTCGCGGTAATCTTTGCCTTGTTCATGCTGATCACCCGCAAAATCGCCAAGGAAACCGACCCGATCGCAGTCCAGGCCGTGGCGGGCGTCATGGGCACCGTGCTGCTGGCCCCGGTGTTCCTGATCGGCAGCGCCGCCGGCGCCGCCGCGCTCTCCACCGCGCTGCCGCCGCAGGACACCTGGTCCCTCTTGGCCGCAGCCGGCGCGCTTGGCACCGTCGCCCACCTCCTGATGACCTGGAGCCTGCGCTTTGCCCCGACCTCCACCCTCGCCTCGATGCAATACCTCGAGATCCCGGTGGCGGTGTTCTTCGGCTGGCTGATCTTCTCGGAACTCCCGAACACCCTCGCTGCCTTCGGCATCCTGCTGACGATCAGCGCGGGCCTCTATGCGGTGATGCGGGAACGCAAAACCGACGGCACCGAAGAGCGCATCAACCCTGCCTAGCGGTCTAGCCGGACCGCCCCCAGCACATCCGCCAGCAGCCGCCGCGGCACAATCGCCAAGAGCCCCGGCCCCTCCGCCTCCAGCCGCACCGGTCCCGTCGCCCGGTTCGAAGTGCCGATCCGCCCCATCGGCGACATCCGCAGGCCGTCAATCGGCCACTCCAGCCCGTCCGAGCGCCCCTGCACCTCCTGCATCGGAAACAGCGAGATCACTTCGCCCTTGCGGGCAGGCAGCTCCACCGCCCGGGTCAGGTGAAAGATCACCTCCGTCTCCCCCACCAGCACGCAAGGCGCCTCATGCCCCTGCACCAGGGTGCTGAATGCCGCCAGTTGGTGATCCACCCGCGCGCCCAGGAACCCCACCGCCAGCACCGCTGGCGCCGCTATCATCCTCAGCGCCTTGTCGAAATCGGTGCTGTCCTGCTCCGCCACCGGATGCAGAACCTCCGGCGGCAGCTGCGCCCGCACCTCCTCAGACAAAGAGTCAAAATCCCCGATCACCGCCCGCGGCAGATGCCCCGCCGCCAGCGCCGCCGCAGCACCGCCATCAGCCGCCGCCAGCACCGGCGCCAGCGCCAGCGCCTCCGCCAGTGCGCCCGGCGCCACCTCGCCGCCGCCCACCAGGGTGATTGGTTCCGATACGTCTACAATCTTAGTGTTCATGCGGTGTATTCCCGCCTATTTTGGAAACAGGACACATTGTGAACACAAAATGATACGATCAATTGCACGGATTCGAGCAAAATTGGTCCTTCCAGCCTTTATGGTGAATGACAACAGATGTGACGAAGACGAGCGAGCTGATGGTACACAACAACAAAGTCTTGACCGTATCCTATGGAACCTTTTCCTGCACATTGGAAGGGTTTGAGGATTCCTTCGACACAATGAAGGCGATTGCCGAATACTTCCGCGACCTTGCCGCGGATGACCGCTACTTCGGCGCCGAACCCCCGCAGCCAGACGCCGACATGCTGGCCCGCATCGCCCAGCGCGAGATCGCCCGCCAGGTTGAGGCCCGCACCAGCGACACCGGCATCCACCTGCGCGCCGCCACCCCAGCCCTTGGCGCCGCCGCTGCAGAAGCCGCCGCACCGGCCCCTGCCGCCGCGCCTGCTCCTGCTGCCGCCCCGGCACCAGCCCCGGCCACCGAACCGGTTGCAGAGCAACCCGCCCCTGCCCCGGCAGAGGAACCCATTGCAGAAGCCGAAACAGCAAAAGCCGCTGCTCCGGCAGAAACCGCGCCTGAAGCAGCCCTCCCGGACTCCGAGGTTGAGTTCTTCGAGCCGGAAGCTGATGACACCCAGGCCGCCGAAGAGACCGCCGCAAACGAAGAGATCACGGAAACTGAGGCAGAGGATGCTGCCGACGTGGCAGCGGACGTCATTGCCGAAGCCGAAGCCGAAGAAGCCATCGCAGCTGTGCTGGGAACCGCAAGCGAAGAAGAGCCCGCGCCCGCCGTAGAACTGCTGGAAGTGACCGAATCCGAGGCCCGCTTCACCGAAGCAGAGGACGAAGCGGCAGAGGACGAAGCAGAAGCGGTTGAGGCCGAAGCCCCCGCAGCCGCGCCTGCCGCGGACAGCATCGCTGCCAAGCTGCAGCGCATTCGCGCCGTGGTCGCGCAAACCCCCGAGGAAGACTTCAGCGAGGACGAGCACGCCGACGACGTTCTGGAAGGTGCCGAAGAGGACATCTCCGCCGCCCTGCTCGAAGACGACGGCGCACCTGAGTTCGATGACGAAGGCGACGATGAAATCGCCCGCGCCCTGGACCGCCTGGACCTGAACTCCGCCGCCGCTGAAGCAGACGCTGAAGAGGCAGCCGAAGAAATCAGCGCCGCCGGCACCGAAGACGAGGGGGATGCAGAAGAGTCCGAAGCCGAAGACGGAATTTTCTCCAGCCTCTCAGATGACGCGCCGGAAGCCGAAGCGGACAGCGCAGAGGAGGCCGCGGAGGACAGCAGCATCCTGCCGGTCGGCAGCGAAGAAGAAGAGACCCCCGCGCCCGCTCGGGCTCCGGCCCGCGTCCGCATCACCAAGATCAAGCGCGCCGTTTTCGACGAGGCGCTTGCCTCGGGCCAGCTGCAGGAAGCGGAGGAGGAAACCGCAGATTCCGCAGCTGCTGAAGCGGCGCAGACCGCCCTCTCGGAAGAGGACGAAGCCGACCTGATGCGCGAACTGGCCGAGGTGGAAGCGGAAATCCTTGCCGCCTCCGAACAGCCCGCCACTGAGGAGGCGCCCGAAGAAGAGACCGCCGCCGCGGACTCAGCCGAACCGGCAGCCGCCGGTCTGGCCGACAGCGATGTCTCCCGCCTGATGGCCGCGGCCGACGAGAAACTGGAAGACCCGGAAACCGCTTCCTCGCGCGAGGCTTACAGCCAGCTGCGCGCTGCCGTCGCCGCCACCAAGGCCGGCGCAGCTGGCAGCGAAACCGCAGGCGACGATGCCAAGCCTTACCGCGACGACCTGGCCAGCGTGGTGCGCCCGCGCCGCCCCGAGGCCCGCCCTGAATCCCGCGAAGGCGCCTCGGAACGCCCGGCCAGCCCCGCCGCCCGGCCTGCCCCGCTGAAACTGGTGGCAGAACAGCGCATCGACGACGGCGCCGAAGAGCAACAGCCGCAACCAATTCGCCCGCGCCGGGTCTCGGCGGGTGTGCTCGCCTCCGGGACTGATGGCGACAGCAGCGGCTTTGCGGCCTACGCCGAAGAACGCGGTGCCGCCGAACTGCATGAGCTGCTGGAGGCCGCCGCGGCCTATATGAGCTTTGTCGAAGGCCGCGACCACTTCTCGCGCCCGCAGCTGATGAACACGGTTCGCAGCGCCGGCAGCGAAGGCTTCAACCGCGAGGACGGGCTGCGTTCCTTCGGCCAGCTCTTGCGCGACGGCAAGATCGAACGCTCCGGCAATGGCAAGTTCACCGCCTCCGGCGACATCGGCTTCAAGCCCGGCAAACGCGCCGCAGGCTGAACAGTTTGCAGACCAACAGAAAAAGGCGGCCCCGGGAGGCCGCCTTTTTTCATTTCGAACCAGACCATTATTCACCTTTGCGAAAGTACTCCGGGGTGAATTGGCCGCCAGGTCAAGAGGGGCAGCGCCCCTCTTCTCAGCAAGCCTGCGGGACAGAGCCCCTCTTTTTACTGATCCCCGGCGTCCGGGTCTTCCTTGCCGACGCCGCGGAACACGAACTTGAACGGCAGCACCCAGACGATGCCCAGGGCGACATAGACGATCAGCTCCAGCCACAGAGGCGGGCGGTCGAGCCAGTTCATCACCGTGACCGCGGCCACGATGTAAACCGGCATCCCCACCAGCAGGATGACCAGGGCCCAGCGCCGCCGGGCCTTGTAGCTCAGGCCTTGCTTCTCTACCATCAGTCGGCGAACGGGTCGGTCACCAGGATGGTGTCGTCCCGCTCCGGGCTGGTGGACAGCAGTGCAACCGGGCATTCGATCAGCTCTTCGACGCGCTTCACGTATTTGATCGCATTGGCCGGCAGGTCATTCCAGCTGCGCGCGCCTTCGGTCGACTCGCTCCAGCCCGGCATTTCCTCATAAACCGGCTTGCAGCGGGCCTGCTGATCGGCCGCGGTCGGCAGGTAATCCAGATGCTCGCCGTCCAGGTCATAGCCGGTGCAGATCTTCAGGGTTTCAAAGCCGTCCAGAACGTCCAGCTTGGTCAGGCAGATGCCCTTGATGCCCGAGGTGGCACAGGTCTGGCGCACCAGCGCCGCATCAAACCAGCCGCAACGGCGCTGGCGGCCGGTGGTGGTGCCGAACTCATGGCCGCGGGTGCCCAGGCGCTCGCCATCCGCATCCGGGGTGCCGTCTTCCTTCAGCAGCTCGGTCGGGAACGGGCCTTCACCGACGCGGGTGGTGTAAGCCTTGACGATGCCCAGCACGTAATCGATCGAGCCCGGGCCGATGCCCACACCGGTCGCCGCCTGGCCCGCAATCACGTTGGAGGAGGTCACAAACGGGTAGGTGCCGAAATCAATGTCCAGCAGCGCGCCCTGGGCGCCTTCAAACAGGATCCGCTTGCCCGCCTTGCGCTTCTCGTTCAGCACTTTCCAGACCGGTGCTGCATAAGGCAGGATCTTCGGTGCGATCTCTTTCAGCTGCTCGATCAGCGCATCGCGGTCGATGGGATTGACGCCCAGGCCCTTGCGCAGCGGGTCATGATGCTGCAGCGCCCGGTCGACGCGCGCCACCAGGGTCGCCTCATCCGCCAGGTCGGCCACGCGGACCGCACGGCGGCCCACCTTATCCTCATAGGCCGGGCCGATGCCGCGGCCGGTGGTGCCGATCTTGGTGCCCTTGGAGGCCGCTTCCTCGCGCGCCCGGTCCAGCTCGCCATGCAGCGGCAGGATCAGCGGGGTGTTCTCGGCGATCATCAGCGTTTCGGGGGTGATCTCGACCCCCTGTTCGCGGACCGTCTCGATTTCCTTCAGCAGGTGCCAGGGATCCAGCACCACGCCATTGCCGATGACCGACAGTTTGCCGCCGCGTACCACACCCGAGGGCAGCGCGTGCAGCTTGTAGACCTTGCCGTCAATGACCAGCGTATGGCCGGCGTTATGGCCGCCCTGGAAGCGGGCGATCACGTCAGCGCGCTCGCTCAGCCAATCCACGATCTTGCCTTTCCCTTCGTCGCCCCACTGGGCGCCGACTACGACGACATTGGCCATATCCGGTCCTTTACAGTCTGGTTCAAACCCATGCTCATATAGCGATGCTGCGCAGGCAGGGGAACCGCAAATTCGCCGCAGTTGGCGCTAATTCATAAGGCGCGGCACCTTCCCCGCCCGGAATCAAGCCGCAAGCGCCGGGTGGGAAGGCACACCCCACAGGTACTAGAGACTGCACAAGAGCTCTAAGAAAGCATGTGAGCTATTTTTCTAATCTTGGAACGACTACTGGCGTCCAGAGAAATGCCAGTTTCATCGATCATGTATTCCAAATGTTCAAAGGCGACACGGAGTTCTCCGTGCTCCAAGTAATCGTATACAATTCTGTTTCCACCTAACAAATTAACCTGATCCAAACTGCTGCCAGTTGGTGGCACTCCATCAAACTCAGTAAATTTGGCATCCACAAGTTTTTGTATTTCTGGTGTAACCAGTTTTATCAAATCGTAAACTTCATTCATCCGCATAAAGTACAGTGAGTAGTGGCCATAGAAAACACCAATCCGGCTCAAGTAGTATTTGGCGGATGGTGCATTCCTCAAAGGGTGTTGCGCACCCGGCGTACGCCCCCTTCACCCAATCCTCAGTTCCCTATGACAGACTGCCAAATGATCGCGATCCCCCGCCATGGCTCCGCGCATGGGCCATGATACGAGGCGCAGGCATCTTTGGGCTGCCTGCGCGACACCCCGGAGACCGGCCCTGATAAAAAGGGGGTCGTCCAGGATATCCTGTCCGAGCAGGCCCCCGGCGGGGTCTGTCCACCTCCACCCCGGCGGCGCCGCCCCCTTAATTGGGACACAGCGCTAAACGGCACGCAGCAAACGGAACAACAGAAACAGCCAAGACAAAACCGCCCCGGCCCCGAACGGCCCCGGCGGCCAAAGCTGCGCGCGCTCAGCCGCGCAGATGCACCGGCGCGCCATGCGGCGTGCTCAGATACGCCTCCTCCCAGCGGCTGCGCATCACTTCGGCCTCCGCCCGGCTGGCCGCGCCGTCCTCGGCCAGAAACACCTCCAGCGTCTCCAGCCAGGCGCGGAAATAATCCTCGCCGCCATCCAGTTCCCGGCTCAACCCATGGCGCTTGAGCGTCGCGGAAAACCGCTCCACCCAGTCGCTCCAGCTGAACCGCCCGGCCTCGTTCAGATGCACGGTCAGCGCAAAGACCTGCGCGTGCCAGGGTTCCGCAAAGACGGGCTCAGGAGCGGCAACCTCAGGACATGCACTCATAGCGGCTCCAGATAGCTCTGCCACAGGTCCAGCACCACCTCGTCCTCGGGGTGTTCGGCATGCGCCCACAGGGTGCTGGCATGAAACCGCACCGCATAGAGCGGCTCCGGCGCCTCGCCCAGCCCATGGGCGCTGCTGTCGGGCAGCACATGGGTGCCATGCAGCCGCAGGATATAGCCCTGCGCCCCGACGGCGTACTGCGGCAGCCGGGTGTGGCCGCCATCGACCAGCGCATTATCCGCAGGGATTCGCGCCCGCACCGCCTGCCCCGGTGTGAACCGCGGCTTCGGTCCGCCCTCACGGGTGGCCGGACCGCCCTTGGCCAAGGCCCCCGCCACGGCATCCGCCCTCAGCGCCCGCTCCGCCAGCGCATGCAGCCCGGCGGCGCCCTGGCCCTGCAGGTCCTCGCGCGTCAGCACACCCTTTTCGACCAGCAAGTCCGCCAGCGCCGAGATCCATTTCTCATAGTAGGAAAACCGCGTGTAATCCTTGGGCGAAAGCCGCTCGCGGGCATGGCGCGAGGTGTCGATGTTCCATTGCCCCAGCGCCCCGCAGGCCAGCGTCACCGCCAGCGCGCGCGCGTGCCAATCCTCGGCAAAGACCGGCGCGTCCTCAGCTTCGGGCATCACCGGGCCGTCGCCGAATCGCCCGCCCATGTCATGCACCCGGGTCATGACGGCACCTTCGCCAATCCCGTGCCAATCATACTGTCGCGGGTGACAAGTGCGGCCAGTTCCTCTTCGCTCATCCCCCCGGTGCCCTCGGGCCGCATGGGCAGCACCAGATAGCGGACCTCAGCCGTCGAATCCCAGACCCGCACCGCGGCCTCCGGCGGCAGTGTCACCCCGAACTCCGCCAGCACCTTGCGCGGTTCCCTCACTGCGCGGGCGCGGTAGGCGTCGGATTTGTACCAGCCCGGCGGAATGCCCAGAAGCGGCCACGGGTAGCAGCTGCATAAGGTGCACACGACCATATTGTGCTGCTGGGGCGTATTCTCCACCACCACCATATGCTCGCCCTGGCGGCCGTAATAGCCGAGGTCAGCCAGCACCGGATCCGCATCGGCCAGCAGCGCCGCCCTGAACTCCGGATCGCTCCAGGCGCGGGCCACCACACGGGCGCCGTTCTGCGGGCCGATTTTGTTCTGATAAGTGTCGATGATCTCCTCCAGCGCGGCGGGGTCGATCAGGCCCTTTTGGGTGAGAATCGTCTCCAGCGCCTTCACCCGCAGGGCAGGATCGGGTGGCAGAAGGGCGTGCGGGTGGTCGTGATGATCATGAGGCATACGCCCATGCTGCGCCGCTGCGTGCGGCCCTGTCCAGTCACGTTTCATGATACAAACAATCACGTTGCGTGACGTCCGCGACCGGTTCGCAGAACAGCCTGCAACTCCGCCCTTGCCCCCCCGGGCAATCTTGCCTATTTACCGCCCGGTACTTAGCCAACCGCCGCAGGGACCCATGGAAAACGTTGTTCTGATCATCCATCTTCTTCTGGCTCTCGGCCTGATCGCCGTGGTTCTGCTGCAGCGCTCCGAAGGCGGCGGCCTTGGCATGGGCGGCGGCGGCGGCGGCGCGATCTCCGGCCGCGCGGCGGCAACCGCGCTCAGCAAGCTGACCTGGCTCCTGGCGATTGCCTTCATCTGCACCTCGATCACCCTGACCATCATGGCCGCGCAGAAATCCGCGGGCTCTTCTGTTGCCGACCGCATCGGCGTGCCGCAGAGCGAGACAGGCGAGGCACCCGAAGCCCCGGCGGCACCGCTGGGCAGCGATCTCCTGCCGCCCTCCGAGGGCGACAACGCTCCGCTGGTTCCCAGCGCAGACTGATCCACTACACCTTGAGAGGGTTTTAGGAACCGCAACAGCATCTTGCGGTTCCCTTGCGCATTTCGTGCGAATCCTTTATATATGAAGTCCCGTGATGCAGCGGTTTTTGGACTGATTCCAATTACTGCCGGGCAGCTGAAATCTGACTTCTCACGGGGGCAGCCGAACACATATGGCGCGTTTTATCTTCATCACCGGCGGTGTTGTTTCATCCCTGGGCAAAGGCCTGGCTTCGGCGGCGCTTGGCGCCCTTCTGCAGGCGCGGGGCTACTCGGTCCGCCTGCGCAAGCTGGATCCCTACCTGAACGTCGATCCGGGCACCATGAGCCCGTTCGAGCACGGCGAGGTGTTCGTGACCGACGACGGCGCCGAGACCGACCTCGACCTCGGCCACTATGAGCGTTTCACAGGTGTTCCGGCGCGCAAGACCGACTCGATCTCTTCGGGCCGCATCTACACCAACGTGCTGGAGAAGGAGCGCCGCGGCGACTACCTCGGCAAGACCATCCAAGTCATTCCGCACGTCACCAATGAAATCAAGGACTTCATCTCCATCGGCGAGGATGAGGTCGACTTCATGCTGTGCGAGATCGGCGGCACGGTCGGCGATATCGAGGGCCTGCCCTTCTTCGAGGCGATCCGCCAGTTCGCCCAGGACAAGCCGCGCGGCGAATGCATCTTCATGCACCTGACGCTGCTGCCGTACATCAAGGCCTCCGGCGAGCTGAAGACCAAGCCGACCCAGCACTCCGTGAAGGAGCTGCGCTCCATCGGCCTCGCGCCCGACATCCTGGTCTGCCGCTCCGAAGGCCCGATCCCGGTGAAGGAACGCGAGAAGCTGGCGCTGTTCTGCAACGTGCGCGCCGACAGCGTGATTGCCGCGCAGGACCTGAAATCCATCTATGAGGCACCGCTCGCCTATCACCGCGAAGGCCTCGACCAGGCGGTGCTGGATGCCTTTGGCATCGCCCCTGCCCCGAAGCCCAACCTGGAGCGCTGGGAAGATGTGGCCGACCGCATCTACAACCCCGAGGGCGAAGTGAAGGTGGCCATCGTCGGCAAATACACCCAGCTGGAAGACGCCTATAAATCCATCGCCGAGGCGCTGACCCACGGCGGCATGTCGAACCGGGTCAAAGTCAAGATCGAATGGGTTGATGCGGAGCTCTTTGACAAGGAAGACGCGGCTCCCTACCTGCAGGGCTACCACGCGATCCTGGTGCCCGGTGGCTTTGGCGAGCGCGGCACCGAGGGCAAGATCAAGGCGGCGCAGTATGCGCGCGAGAACAAGGTGCCGTATCTTGGCATCTGCCTCGGCATGCAGATGGCGGTGATCGAAGCTGCGCGCAACGTCGCGGGCATCTCCGAGGCGGGCTCCGAGGAGTTCGACCACGAGGCCGGCAAGAAACGTTTTGAGCCGGTTGTCTACCACCTGAAGGAATGGGTGCAGGGCAACATGACCGTCGAGCGCAAGGTCGGCGACGACAAGGGCGGCACAATGCGCCTGGGCGCCTATGACGCGGCGCTGGCCGAAGGCTCCAAAGTGGCGGAAGTTTATGGCAGCACCCATATCGAGGAGCGCCACCGCCACCGCTATGAGGTCGACACCAAGTATCAGGAACAGCTGGAAAAATGCGGTCTCAGCTTCTCCGGCATGTCGCCGGACGGCCGCCTGCCGGAAATCGTGGAGTGGAAAGACCACCCGTGGTTCATCGGCGTGCAGTTCCACCCGGAGCTGAAATCCAAACCCTTCGCGCCGCACCCGCTGTTTGACGATTTCGTCCGCGCAGCCAAGGACGCCTCGCGGCTGGTGTAACCCCGGCAGGCGGGCTCTCCCGCCCGCTGCTTTGCTCATGACACATGAGCAGCACTCGTTGGGCCCAGCGCCGCTGCGCGGCGCTGGGAGAGAACAGAAAAAGGCGGGCCGCTGGCCCGCCTTTTGCATTTTGATTGATTGGCTCCTGGCGGTTCAGAAGCCGTGCATCCGCTTGGCCCACTGGTAGGCCACCACCAGCCCCTTCATCCGCGGCAGCATGATCAGCGAGGCCCCCACCGTGATCACCGACATGATGATCGCCAGTGTCCAGGGGTCCGGGCGCAGCTGGGTGTAGACGATGTGCAGCGCAAAGCCGAGGATATGGCCCACCACCAGAATGGTCAGATAGGCCGGGCCGTCATCGGCGCGCTGGTGGTGCAGCTCCTGGCCGCATTCGGTGCAGCTGTCGTTCACCTTCAGATAACTGTGCAGCAGCTTGCCGCCGCCGCAGTTCGGGCAGCGCAGCCGCAGCCCCTTCAGCAGGGCCGGCTTCAGCTCCCGCTGGGTCTCGTCCAGAACGTCCGCTTGGGTCATCGCGCATCTCCTTCGGTTCCGCTGCCTGATAACGCGATTCCCGGATTGAATGCAATCAATATGAAAACATTGATATTGCATTTATTGTTGCAGTCGGGCATTGAACCAATCAATCACGACACAAAGCCTCCGCGGAGACACGGCAATGAAACAATGGACCCCTGCCCGTCTGGACGGCGCCCGGCCACGCTACATCGAACTGGCCGAGGCGATCGGCGCCGACATCGACGCCGGCGTGCTGGCGCCCGGCGACCGGCTGCCGCCGCAGCGGCGGGTGGCGCAGGAGCTGGGGGTGGATTTCTCCACCGTGTCGCGGGGCTATGCCGAGGCGGTCCGGCGCGGCTATATCGAGAGCTTTGTCGGCCGCGGCACCTTTGTGCGCAGCCGGGACGCGCTGCCGGAACGGCCCGACCCGCGCCGGGCGCTGGAAGAAGACCCGATGATGAACATGCCGCCGGAACCGGATGACCCAGGCTTGCTGGCACGGATGCAAAAGGGGCTGGAGCATGTTTCCGCCAACCTGCTGCCGCTGTTGCGCTACCAGTCGGTGACCGGCAGCCCGCAGGACCGGGCGCTGGCGGCGGAGTGGATGCAGGCCAATGGGCTGCCCTCTGCCCACGACCGGCTGGTGATCACCCCGGGGTCGCACGCGAGTCTTTATGCGATCCTGACGGTTCTGTGCGAGCCGGGGTCCATCGTCCTGTGCGAGGAGGTGACCTATCCCGGGCTGCGCTCCATCGCGGCGCGGCTAGGGATCCGGCTGATCGGGCTGGCAGGCGACAAGGACGGCATCCTGCCGGAGGCGCTGGAAAAGGCCATCACCGACCACTGGCCCGCGGCGCTGTACCTGAACCCCACCCTGCAGAACCCGACCACACGCACCATAACCGCCAAACGGCGGCAGGAGATTGCCGCGGTCCTGCAAGAGCATCAGATCCCGCTGATCGAGGATGATGCCTACTGCTTTGTCGACAATGGCGCTCCTGCGCCCGTCAGCAGCCTGATCCCCGATCTGGGCTGGCATGTTGCGGGCCTTTCCAAATGTTTTGGCGCGGGGCTGCGGCTGGCCTATACCACGGTGCCGAAACGCGCCCTGCTGGGGCAGTTCAGCCAGGCGCTCCGGTCGATGCATGTGATGGTGTCGCCCCTCAATCTGGCGCTGCTAGGCCGCTGGATCGAGGACGGCACCGCAGCAGAGATCCAGCGCTTCATCCGCAAGGCCGCAGCGCAGCGGCAGGCGCTGGCAGCGGAGGTGCTGCAGGAGTGTTTTATCGAGAGCGATCCGCTGGCCTTCAACCTGTGGCTGACCCTGCCGCGGGGCACCAGCCGGGCCGAGGTGATGGGCCGCATGGCGGGCCGCCAGATCGGCATTTTGCCCAGCGATGCCTTCACGGTTTCGGGCCTGCCGCAGGAGGCGGTGCGGGTGTGCCTGGGCGGGCCGATCACACTGGCGGACCTGCGCGAGGATCTGCTGGCGCTGAACGATGCTGTCACCCGCAAGGACTGGCTGGGCTGAGCCGCGGCTGATATGCTGCTGCCGCAAAGAAAGGAACCCGCATGATCCGCGCCTTCCGCAACCTGATAGAACGCCAGCTGACCAAGGCGCAGGCCGAGGGCCAGCTGCAGGGGCTGGAGGGCGAGGGCATGCCCCTGCCCGACCGCAGCAGCGAAGCGCATGTGGACGCCGGACTGGCGGCAGGCATGCGGATCATGGCGCAGGCCGGCGTGGTGCCGGAAGAGTTCGGGCTTAAGCAGCAGCTGGCTGAAGCGCGCCGCGAATACGCCGGATTGGCGGATTCGGAAAAGCGCAAGGCGGTGATGGCGCGGATCTCCGATCTGGAGATGCGCTACAACATGGCGCGGGATGCGCGGAAATCCTTCTTCCGTTAGCGCAACACCCCGTTGTTTCCCGGCAGATTCGCGCTATAGACAGCGCCAAGACAGACCATTCCAAAGAAGAGTGACGCATTATGGCCAAAGACGCTTCCGTTCATCAGGAACAACTCGACCGTATCGCAACCGGCAAGGGCTTCATTGCCGCGCTGGACCAGTCCGGCGGCTCGACCCCGAAGGCGCTGGCGCTTTATGGCGTGAACGAGGACGCCTACTCCGGCGATGACGAAATGTTCGCCGAGATCCACAAGATGCGCACCCGCATCATCACCTCGCCGAGCTTTGGCAAGGAGCGCATCCTGGGTGCGATCCTGTTCGAGAAGACCATGGACGGCGAGATCGACGGCAAGCCGACCGCGGACTTCCTGTGGGGCAACTGCGGCGTGGTGCCGTTCCTGAAGGTCGACAAGGGCCTGGCCGATGAGTCCAACGGCGTGCAGATGATGAAGCCGATGCCGGAGCTGGACGCACTGCTGGCGCGTGCCAACGATAAAGGCATCTTCGGCACCAAGATGCGTTCGGTCATCAAGGAAGCCAATGCCGAAGGTATCAAGGCGGTTGTTGCCCAGCAGTTCGAAGTGGGCCAGCAGATCGTGGCCGCGGGCCTGGTGCCGATCATCGAGCCGGAAGTGGACATCAACTCTGCCACCAAAGCCGAGGCCGAAGTGCTCCTGAAAGCGGAGATCAAGGCGCAGCTGGATGCCCTGCCCGCGGACAGCAAAGTGGCGCTGAAGCTGACCATCCCGACCCAGGCTGGGCTGTACGACGATCTGGCCGGCCACGACAATGTGGTCCGGGTTGTTGCACTGTCCGGCGGCTACACCACCGACGACGCCTGCGCGCGCCTGTCGCAGAATGCCAAGATGATCGCCTCCTTCAGCCGCGCGCTGACCGAGGGGCTGAACGTTGCCATGTCCGATGCGGATTATGACGCGGCCCTGGGCGCCAACATCGGTAAGATCTACGACGCCTCCCTCTAAGGCTTTGCAGAGCTGACATTGAAAAGGCCGCGCCTGCACCCGGGCGCGGCCTTTTCTGTTGGGCCGTTCCTGGTTGGGCCCTGTCAGTAGCCGTTGTTGCGCCCGGCGCAGCAGACCGCCAGCACCAGGCCTGCACCGCTGAGGAAGGGCAGCCAGAAGAAGCGCAGCGCGGTGAGGGTGAACCACCCCGGCTGGTCCTCAGGCGCCTGGCCCGCACCGCCAAGCCAGGCCCAGAAGATCAGCGCCGAGGCGGAGATCACCACCCCCGTCAGCGCCAGCAGCCAGCGTGCGGACCTAGGCATCTTTCCGTCGCTGACGGCCAGCCGTTCCGCCGTGCGGCTGGCGGCAAGCCAACCGCTCACGCCGCCTGGGTCAGCGAGGGGCGCAGCCCCGTATAGCTGACCTTGTTCTCGTTAACTGCCAGGTAGCGCTGCGCCTCCTCGCGGTCTCCGAAGCTCAGCGCCTCGTCATAAAAATAGGTGATCCGGTCCCCGGTCCGGGACAGCAGGCCGCCGCTTTCAAACAGGATGAACCACTTCTTCTGCACCAGTTGCATCAGCCTCACTCCTTTCTGAAGTCCGGCATTGGCCCGTCTCCGCCGCCGCCGGTTCTATTGCATTCCCCAGGGTGCAAGCGGCCACCCGGCCGCCCGCCGGGCTGCCGGTCAGCAGATTTCCAGATGCTGGATTGGCCATTCTTGCGCCCTGCTGAAGGCAGAATTCGCCCCCAGATGTTGCCAAAAAGTTAACAGGAATTGGCGCTGGTTTTACGCGGCATTTTCCCGCCGGCGGACGGCGGTTTCCCGCCTGCCGCAAGGGGGTTCCAGACAATTTGGCGAAATTCCGCTGTTGCAGAATCCAAAAGCGTTACCGGAGAGTAAATGCCTTTTGCGGTGGCGGCGCGGCACCCCGCCGGCGGCACCGGCCGGCGGGCAGCAAGGCATGAGTATTTTGGGAAAGATGAAACCGGCGGGAGCGCGGTTTCCGGGCTGAACGGTGCAGTCCCGCAGCAGAAGGAGCGCCGACGGGGCCGCGGTCCGGCAGCCCCGGAGCGGCCTGTCAGGTGAAGTCCGGCGGGCGCTTTTGCAGCTGGGCGGCCACCGCCTCGATCTGGTCGGGCTTGCCGATCAGGTCCAGCTGCTCGGCGCTTTCGCGCAGCAGCACCTCTGCCTGGGAGGCGCCGGATTCAGCATAGGCAATGAGCCGTTTGGCAGCGCGCACCGCAGAGGGGCTTTTTGCGGCGATTTCATGCGCCAGCTCATTGGCGCGGCTGAGCGGGTTGCCCGCAAGCTCGGTGACCAGCCCCCAGTCGAGCGCCTGCGGTGCCTCCACCTTTTCCGCCGTCCATGTGAGGCGCCGCAGCACGTCCGAGCGCAGCAGCCGCGGCAACAGCGCCATGCCGCCCATGTCGGGGATGAGGCCCCATTTCATCTCCATCACCGAAAGCTGCGCCTCCGGGTGGGCGATGCGGATGTCGGCACCGAGCGCGATCTGCAGGCCGCCGCCGAAACAGGCGCCGTGAATGGCCGCGATCACCGGCACCGGCACCCGGCGCCAGATCATTGCCACCTCCTGAAAGGCGTTGGCTTCGTGGCGGGTGCGCTCCATGATCAGAGTGCTGAGGTCACGCTGCACGAAACTGGCCAATGCGGCCATGTCGAGACCGGCGCAGAAACTGGCGCCGGCACCCGACAGAACCACCGCGCGGGCGTCCGAGTCTGCCACCTCCTGGCCTGCGGCGATGATGCCATCGATCATCTCCTCGTCGAGGGCATTGTGCTTGTCCGGGCGGGCAAGCGTGACATAGGCGATGTGATCCTTGTAGCCGGTGGTGACACGTGACATGGTTTCTTCCCCGCTGCTGATTTGCCGCCAGCCTGCCCCGGCGGCGGATGGGATGCCAGTCCAACGTGGGGGAAAGGTCAGCGCCGGAGGTAGCCGATTTGCTGGCTGTAGGCTGCGGCCAGGCAGGCCGTGTGGCGGCCGCAACGGTCGCGCACTGGCAGCCAGGCGGCCTGCTCAGCCTTGGCTCGGCGCTGCGCGGTTACTGAGAGGCCAGCGAGACGCGCCTCGAAGGCACGATTCAACTCGGCATCCAGCACCCAGAGCTGCGACTCGGCGCAAATGGCCTGTTCCGAAGCGCTCTTTGCCCAAGGACACCATTCAGGCTGCCCGGCCCTGGGTAGCGACTGTGGCCGCTGGGCTGGAACCGGAACTGGGGCTGACAAGTCCGCGATCCGTTCCTCGGCCAATGCAGCATAGGGGGTGCCTGCATGGCGCTGCGCAAAGAGAGACAAGGCCTGCACGGATTTGGAGGCCTTGAAATCCTGCCATTCTTGCGCTGCAGACGGTGCGCTTCGCGCCGGCGTCGCGACGTCCGCGGGCTTCTGAGCAGGCTCCGGGGTAGCAATGGCCTGGCAGCCAGGCGGTAGACAGGCTTCGCCGATGACCTCGTCATAATAGGCTGGCCGCTGCGCGTGCCCAACTGAGCGTGCATCGCGGTTCACTGCCAGTTGCGTCTGCTTAAACGCCTGCTGTAGCGATTGTGGCTGCGCCATGGCCGAAAGGAAGTGGCGAGTAAACACCGAATAAGGTGCCGGGTCACTGTCCGACAGTCGGTCCAGCGCGGTCTGGCCCTCCCCTGCGGAGAAAGCTATGAAGGTGCCCGAAGGCGCGTTCATCCTCACCAGCCCCCGGGCTAGGCCGGCCGACCGGGCACCGGAACTGTCCTTGAACGGATTGTTACGGCAGGCATCAATCACCGCAAGGGTCAGGTGAGGCCCGCGCTGATGGATTTGATCAATGATGCCGTTGACACCGTTTCGCAGGGCAAAACTTTCGGCAGCGATCAGGGTTTCGGATCCCGTGGCGCTGACGTCGATCGGCAACAGGAAATTGGTGGCGCCGTCGCTCCAACCGTGGCCTGCGTAGACAAAGACCACTGTGTCGCCTGTGCCGATCCGGTCAAGGAAGCGCGCAATGGCCAAACGCATCGAATGCCCGTCGAGGTCCTCCAACTGGGTTACCGCAAAGCCGCGTGCTTTGAGTGCCTGGGCATAACCGCGGGCATCCGAGCGGGCACGCTGCAGGCTGCTGACCTGCTGGTAGCTGTCATTGCCGATAATCAGGGCATAAGGAGCCGCCTGAGCGAGAAAAGGTATCAGGCAAAATAGTAGCGCGGTCAGAAACTTCATGTGCCCCCCGGCGAAATCACTTTATCCAGCCACCTTGCGGAAAATTCCGGCGTCAGGCAACCGCTTGCACACCGCCGAGCCAGAGAACTTGCGGCGGCGGCAGAACCGGGGTTATCTGCCCGCATGACTGGTCCCCGCTACACCCCGCTTGCACTCTCTCTGCCCGCCACCGTGCCCTTTGTCGGCCCCGAGACGCAGGAGCGCGCCCGCGGCCATGGCTTTGCCGCGCGGCTGGGGGCGAATGAGAACATCTTTGGCCCCTCGCCCCGGGCGGTTGAGGCGATGGCGCAGGCCGCAGCGGAGATCTGGAAATACGGCGATGCCGAGAATTTTGATCTGCGCCATGCCTTGGCTGCGCATCACGGGGTCAGCCCGGCGCATATCATCGTCGGCGAAGGCATTGACGGGCTGCTTGGCTATCTGGTGCGGCTGCTGGTCGGGCCGGGCGATGCGGTGGTGACCTCGCTGGGGGCCTATCCGACCTTCAACTACCACGTCGCAGGATTTGGCGGGGTGATCCACACGGTGCCCTACAGGGACGACCGCGAAGATTTTGAGGCGCTGTTTGCCAAGGCCGTGGAGGTGGATGCCAAGATCGTCTATCTGGCCAATCCGGACAACCCGATGGGCAGCTGGCACAAGGGCGCAGAAATTGCGGCGGCGCTGGAGCATCTGCCCGAGGGGTGCCTCTTGCTGCTGGACGAGGCCTATGTGGAATGCGCGCCGGAGGGCACCGCGGCGCCGGTCAGTGCGGATGATGCGCGGGTGATCCGGATGCGGACGTTTTCCAAGGCTTATGCGATGGCCGGCGCGCGGGTGGGATATGCCATCGGGCATCCGGAGCTGATTTCCGCCTTCAACAAGGTGCGCAATCATTTCGGCATGAACCGGGCGGCGCAGGCGGGGGCGCTCGCGGCGCTGCAGGATCAGGCGTGGCTGACAGAGGTGCTGGCGCGGATTGAGGCGGCGCGTGTGCGGATTGCGGAGATCGCGGCAGAAAACGGTCTGAGCGCCCTGCCCTCGGCAACCAATTTCGTCGCCATCGACTGCGGCCGGGACGGGGCGTTTGCCAAGGCGGTACTGGACGGGCTGGTGGATCAGGGGATCTTTGTGCGGATGCCCTTTGCCGAACCGCAGAACCGCTGCATAAGGGTGAGCTGCGGGCCGGAGGCGGAGCTGGCGGCCTTTGCCGCGGCGCTGCCCAGGGCGCTGGCTATGGCACGGGATGGCTGAAACCCGCCTATAACCCGCTGATCGCGGCAGTTTTACCGGACATTCACCCCTCCCGGACTACCATCGAAGGGTATCACCGGGAGAATTGTCATGCGTGACCCTGAACTGCCGGACGCCATGCCGGATTTCTTTACCGCCGCGATCATGTTTGCCGGCATCAACCTTATGTGGGTCTTCTTCGTGATCTGGGTGATGTACGGGCTGGTGCCGGTTCTGGTGCTGGCCGTGCTGATCAACCATCTGATCACCAGGCTGGACATCCGGCTGAATTCCCAGCGGGCCTAGCCCCCGCCCAGATCCAGCTGCGGATGCGGGGCCGTCAGCGGCCCGCCAGCACCTGCGCAGCTGCCGCCAGCGCGCCGGTTCCGTGCGGGATATCCAGCGCGGTGAGACCGGTTTCAATGCCGCCGAGCAGCCCCATCACCATCTGACCATTCACATGGCCCATGTGGCCGAGCCGGAAAAACCCGTGCCATTCCGGGCTTTTGGGGGCCGTCATACCAAGGCCGATGCCCAGCGTCAGGCCCAGGTTCTGCTCCACATAGTCGCGCAGGCGGGTGCCATCCGGCGCCCCGATGTGGAGCGCGGTAACGGCATGGGAGCGCAAGGCGCGGTCCGCCACGTTCATCCGCAGCGGGCCATCTGCGCCCCAGGCCTCACAGGCGGCCCAGATGGTTTCAGCCAGGCGTGCGTGGCGTTTCCACACGTTTTCCAGGCTTTCGCCGTGTATCATGTCCAGCGCCGCACGCAGGCCATAGAGGTGATGGGTGGGCGCAGTGCCGCCGAAATACTGGTAGAACTCCTCCGGGTTGGCGCGCGGCGCCCAGTCCCAGTAGCGGCTGATCCGCGGCAATGCGGCCCGCGCCGCTGCGGCACGGTCATTGAAGAAAACAAAGCTGAGGCCCGGCGGCATCATCAGCCCCTTCTGGCTGGCGGTGACCATGACGTCGACGCCCCAGGCGTCCATCTCAAAGCGCTCGCACCCGAGGGAGGCGATGCAATCAGCCATCAGGAGCGCCGGGTGGCCCGTCTCATCCAGCAAACGCCGCAGACCCGGGATGTCGTTGCGGATGGAGCTGGAGGTGTCCACATGCACGCCCAGCACCGCCTTGATCCGGTGCGCGGAATCGGCGGCCAGCACTTCGGCAATGCGGGCCATGTCCCAGGGCGCGCGGGTGCCGAAATCGAGCACCTGGGTTTCGATCCCCAAACTATCCGCCATTTCCGACCAGCCGATGGCAAAGCGGCCGGAGGACGGCACCAGCACCAGGTCGCCGGGCTGCAGGGTGTTTTGCAGCGCTGCTTCCCAGGCGCCGTGGCCGTTGGCGATGTAGATCGCGGCGTGATGTTCCGTGCCCGCCACCCGGCGCAGGTCCGGGATCAGGCCTGCGGTCATCTCCACCAGTTCGCCTGCGTATATGTTGGGTGACGGCCGGTGCATCGCCTGCAGCACCTGGTCCGGCACCACCGAAGGGCCTGGAATGGCCAGATACTGCCGCCCTGCCGATACGTTCACTGGTCCGCTCATGCCTGATTATCCCTGACAGCGTGCGGCCCTGAGACCGCCGCGGTTGATCCGTGGCGGCACAGTAGCCGCACCGATGCCGGCGTCAATTGCTGCTGACGCAGGGTCACGGCGAAGTGCTTGCGCCCTGCCCTCCACCTGCTTAAATGGCGCAGGAACGACAGGGAAAGGCCCGCAATGTCACGAATTTCCCGCAGGGGCACGCCGTCATGAGCCAGCAGGAGCACAAATCCGCACGGGAGCTTCTGGGCTGGCTGTGGCGCGGTTATCTGCGCCACTACATCGGCCTGCTGGGCATCGCCGTGGTCTTCATGCTGGTGGAAGGCGGCACCATGGGTGCGCTTGGCTATATGATGCAGCCGATGTTCGACCTGGTGTTTGTCGACGGCAACACCGATGCGCTGTTCTGGGTGAGCCTCGCCTTTTTTGCCATTTTCGCGCTGCGCGGCATCTCCGGCGTCACCCAGAAGGTGCTGCTGAGCAAGGTCTCGCAGACCTCCGCCGCGCATCTGCGCAAGGATATGCTGGCGCGGCTGATCCGGCAGGACCCGGCCTTTCACCAGGAGCATCCGCCGGGGGTGCTGATGCACCGTGTGCTAGGCGATGTTGGTGCC
This sequence comes from Leisingera sp. ANG-M7, assembly GCF_000813965.1. GTDB lineage: Bacteria > Pseudomonadota > Alphaproteobacteria > Rhodobacterales > Rhodobacteraceae > Leisingera. The sequence continues at coordinate 35,974 of NZ_JWLI01000016.1, forward strand.
ATCGACGCGGTGTGGCGGGCGGTGATCACCGGTGCAGGCAAGGATTTCGTGTCGCTGATCGCGGTGCTGGGGGTTGCGGTCAGCATCGACTGGCGCTGGACGCTGGTATTGCTGATCGGGGTGCCGGTGCTGCTGGCGCCGATCAAGATGGCGCAGCGCTATGTGCGCCGGAAAGCCACCCTGTCGCGGGACCTGAGCGCCAAGCTGTCGACGCGGCTGAACGAGATTTTCCACGGCATCGTGCCGATCAAGCTGAACCGTCTGGAAGACTACCAGAACGCGCGCTTCGGCACCGTGATGGACAATCTGGTCAAGGCCGATGTGAAGACCTCGCTGGGCGGCGCGTCGATCTCCGGCATGACCGACATCATGGCAGGCGCGGGCTTCATGGCGGTGCTGCTGTATGGCGGCAACGAGATCATTGCCGGCGAAAAGACCGTCGGCCAGTTCATGGCGTTCTTCACCTCCGTCGGCCTGTCGTTTGAGCCGATGCGGCGGCTGGCGGCGATTTCCGGCGTCTGGCAATCCGCGGCGGCCTCGCTGGAGCGGGTCAAGGAACTGCTGGATGCGCCGATTATGCTGACCGAGCCCGAAGATCCGAAACCGGCCCCCGAAGGGCTGCCGCCGATCAACCTCGACAACGTCAGCCTGAGCTACGGGGACAGCAAGATCCTGCACAGCCTGGATCTGGTGGCCGAAGGCGGCAAGACCACCGCGCTGGTCGGTGCCTCGGGTGCGGGGAAGTCCACCATTTTCAACCTGCTGACCCGCATGGTTGATCCTCAGGAGGGACTCGTCTCGGTGGGCGGTGTCCGGGTCAATGACCTGAGGACCGATGACCTGCGCAGCCTGTTCTCGGTGGTGACCCAGGATGCGCTGCTGTTTGACGAGACGCTGCGGGAAAACATTGTTCTGGGCCGCACCGACGTCAGCGATGAAGAGCTGCAGGCGGCGCTGGAGGCGTCGCATGTGGCGGACTTCCTGCCCAAGCTGTCCAACGGGCTGGATACCCCGGTGGGGCCGCGCGGCTCAGCCCTGTCGGGCGGCCAGCGGCAGCGGGTGGTGATCGCCCGCGCACTGCTGCGCAACACCCCGGTTCTGCTGCTGGACGAGGCGACCTCAGCGCTGGATGCGCAGTCGGAGAAAGTGGTGCAGCAAGCGCTGGACAAGCTGGCGGGCGGCCGCACAACGCTGGTGATCGCGCACCGGCTGTCGACCATCCGCAACGCCGACAAGATCGTGGTGATGGACCGCGGCCGGGTGGTGGACCAGGGCAGCCACGACGAGCTCTTGGCGCGCGGCGGTATCTATGCCGATCTCTACCGGCTGCAGTTCCAGGACGGCAAGACGGTGGTGGACACCAAGGGCATCGCCGCCCAGGCGGAACAAGTTCCCGGCGGCAGCGCCCGCGGCAAGAACCGCTGGTTCCGCCGCTTTGCCAGCAAGGTGTTCGGGTAAGCAGCAAAGCACGTGCCCGCCTGGCCTTCCGGCCGGGCGGGACGTTCACTTGCTGTAGGACCCTGCCAGCCGTTCCGGCGCCACACCCAGAAAGTACCGCATCAGCGTCCACAGGTTCCGCGCCCCGCGCCGCAGCCAGCCGGACCGCTGGTAACGCGCGGCGCTGGTCAGTGCGGCGGACGGCAGAACCGTCAGCCCCTTGAGGCGGCGCGCCAGCGCCACATCCTCCATCAGCGGCTGATCGGGATAGCCGTCTGCAGCCTCATAGATATCGCGGCGGATCAGCAGGCCCTGGTCACCATAGGGCAGCGCGAACAGCCGCGTGCGCAGGTTGGCCCAGCCTGCAACCCAGGCGGCCATCGGCCCCTTGGCCCGGAACTGAAGGCGGAAGCAGGCAGACCTGCCCTGCCCCTCTGCCAGGTGCTTCGCCACCGATGCGGCCCAGCCGGCTTCCAGACGGGTGTCGGCGTGCAGCACCAGCAGCCACTCCCCCTGCGCCGCCGCGCAGCCGCGCCGCAGCTGGCCGCCGCGGGACGGAGTGCCGGTGATCCATTCAGCTCCGGACGCTTCGGCAATGGCGCGGGTCGCATCCGTGGACCCGCCATCGGTGATCACCAGTTCGCGGATCAATCCCGCCGCCAGCCCCTCCATCAGATGCTCCAGCGCGGCGGGCAGTTCAGCTTCGGCGTTCAGGGTGGGGATCACGATGCTGACCGGCGCGGGCATGGGGGCTCCTGAGTGCGGATTTGCTGTTTTCTTCCGCCCTGCTTCCTATATCACTGGGCCAGGCAATGAAACGCCGTTGGCAGCAACCCGGAGACACAAATGAGCGACCGCCGCATCCTGCGCCTGACCGGCGCCGACGCCAAGAGCTTCCTGCAGGGGCTGGTGACCAATAATGTGGACCATCTGGAAGACGGGCTGGTCTATGCCGCGCTGCTGACGCCGCAGGGAAAATACCTGGCAGATTTCTTTCTGGCCGCAGACGGCGATGCGGTGCTCCTGGACGTGGAGGCCTCGCTGGCAGATGGCCTGATGAAACGGCTGAACATGTACCGACTGCGCGCCGATGTGCAGGTGGAAATGACGGACCTGCAGGTAAAGCGCGGCACGGGCACGGCACCGGAGGGCGCGCTGGCGGATCCGCGCCATGCGGATCTGGGCTGGCGGCTCTATGGGCCTGAGGGCGGCGATGACGGCAGCGACTGGGACGCGATCCGGGTGGCCCATTGCATTCCCGAAACCGGCATCGAGCTGGGGCCGGACAGCTATATCCTGGAGGCAGGTTTTGAGGCGCTGAAGGGCGTCGATTTCCGCAAGGGATGTTATGTCGGTCAGGAGGTGACGGCACGGATGAAGCACAAGACCGAGCTGCGCAAGGGCTTCCGGACTGTAGAGGTCGAGGGCGCGGCGCCGGCCGGAACGGAAATCACGGCCGGCGGCAAGCCGGTGGGCACGCTCTACACCCAGTCCGGCGGCAAGGGCATTGCCTACCTGCGGTTTGACCGCGCCAAGGGCGGGATGCAGGCGGGCGGCGCACGCGTCACCTGGCAAGAATGAGCGGGCAGCGGTGAGCGGCCTGAACGATACCGTTCTGTCCCTGCTGGGCGCGGAGGTTTTGCGCAGCCGGCCGCTGCATGGTGGCGATTTGTCTGACGTGCAGCTTCTTTCCTTAAGCGATGGCCGCCGTGTGGTGGCCAAAACCGGGCCTCTGACAGCAGCGGAGGCTGCGATGCTGCGCGCGATCCGGGACGCGGGCGCGCCCGCGCCGGAGGTGCTGGGCTTAGGCCGTGGCTTGCTGCTGATGGAGGCTTTGGAGGAGACCGGGGCCAACGCAAAGGGCTGGCAGGCGCTGGGGCATGCCTTGCAGCAGCTGCATTCTGCCACAGGCCCGCACTACGGCTGGGCGGAGGATTACGCCTTTGGCCCGGTGGCGGTACCCAACGCGCCGCTGGAGAACTGGGCGGACTTCTGGGCCAGCCGCCGCTTGCTGGCAGATCCGGACGCCCTGCCCCGTGATCTGCGGCTGCGGGTTGAGGCGCTGTGCGCGCGGCTGCCGGAGCTGCTGCCTGCCGCGCCGCCCGCTGCGCTGCTGCATGGCGATCTGTGGAGCGGCAATGTTCTGTTCAGCGGCCCCAAGGCCTATCTGATCGACCCGGCTTGTTTCTGGGGGCATGGCGAGGTGGATCTGGCGATGCTGCATCTGTTCGGAACGCCGCCTGCGGATTTTCACGATGCCTATGGACCGCTGGAGCCGGGATTTGAGGCACGCCGCGCCCTCTATCAGCTGTGGCCCGCGCTGGTGCATCTGCGGCTATTCGGTGCCAGCTACCGGAACATGGTTGAGGCGCGGCTGCAGGCATTGGGCTTCTGACAAGCCTCTGTTCACCTGATTGCGTTAGGGTCGCCGCAGGATTTGCTGAAAGGGTATTTGATGCATCTGATGTTTGCAGCCTGCGCCGCCGTGCTGGCGGCCTCCCCTGCCTGGGCCGACTACTGGAGCTACAAGGACTGGCATGTCGCCACGGAACCCCATGAGACGGAGCAGGACAGCTACCTGACCTGCCGCGCCTGGACCGGCGGCGACGGCGACCCGCTGCTGGCGCTGGAGGTGTTTTCCGGCGATGCCGGCCCGCCGGAATTCTACCCGATGGCCAAGGTGCAGGAATATGCGCCGCGCCACTACCCGACGCTGATGCAGCAGGGCGGCACGGTGGATTTCATCTTTGACTTCGACCGCAGTTTCTCGCTCTCTGCCGGGATCAATTCCTGGATCAATGAGGAAGGCCTGGCCGAAGCCGAAAGCGCGCTGCGGTTCCAGGACCATCTGGTGATGCTGCAGGCAATGAAAAAGGGAAGCTGGGTGGAGATCTGGGCCGGCAACGACATGTTCTATGAGGCCTCGCTCAGCGGGTTCACCGCGGCCTATGGCAAGATGATGGATGAATGCGGTTTCAGCCTGGCACTGCCTGCGGGGTGATCCGCCCCGCCGCCAGCGCAAAAGCTTTCTGAAAAGTTTTGGGCGGTGCGCAGACACAGAAAAAGCCGCCCCCGAGGGAGGGCGGCTTTTCCGTTTTCCGAAGGCGTCCCGGATCAGGCGCGCTCGGAGTATTCCATGGTCTCTGTGTTGACCACGATCATCTCGTCCTGGCCCACGAAAGGCGGCACCATGACCTTGACGCCGTTGTCGAGGATCGCAGGCTTGAAGGAGTTCGCCGCGGTCTGGCCTTTGACGACTGGCTCGGTCTCAACGATCTTGCAGGTCACTTTCTGCGGCACGGTCGCGTTCAGCGCCTCGGCCTCGTAGAATTCCACCACGATGGTCATGCCGTCCTGCAGGAACGGGCGGCGGTCGCCCAGCAGGTCCGCGGGCAGTTCGATCTGCTCATAGGTTTCTGCGTCCATGAACACCAGCATGCCGTCGCTCTCATAGAGGAACTGCTGGTCTTTCTGCTCCAGGCGGACGCGCTCCACCTTGTCCGCGGAGCGGAAGCGCTCGTTCAGCTTGGAGCCGTTGCGCAGGTTGCGCATCTCGACCTGGGCAAAGGCGCCGCCCTTGCCGGGTTTGACGTGGTCGACCTTCACCGCTGCCCAAAGGCCGCCATTATGTTCCAGCACGTTGCCGGGACGGATTTCGTTGCCGTTGATCTTGGGCATGGGAAAATGCCTTTCAGATGGTTGATGATAATTTGCAAGACCCTATATCTGGCGGGCTGATCGCTGGCAAGACAAGGATATGGTATGGAAGATCTGTGAATAAGATATGCGCAAATTGCATGAAAGCTATGCATCTGCGCTCTATCCGAATCGTCACACTTCCGTCATAAGCAGCGCTACGCCGAAAATTGCAATAGCAAGAACAACAAGGGATACGAGATGCGAGATTTCGTAGACGGCACCGCTTATAATAACGAGCAAGGCAACCGCGCCCGCAAACTGTTTGCAGCCGTTGTCCTGGCCGCACTGGATGATGCCATCGCCGACGACAAGAAATACGGCAATGGCCCGGAACAGATCGCCCGCTGGGCGCGTTCGCGCGATGGCCGCGAAGTGCTGTCCTGCGCGGGCATCGACCCGAACGAACGGGTTGTGGAAGGCCTGATGGACTTCGTGGGCCGCGGTGTGCGGACCTCGGTTGCTCTGTCGCGTGAAGAAAGCGAACGCCGCAACGCTGCGCAGGCTGAAGCCGCCTGAGGCTTCCCCTGCGCATTGCTGAAAAGCGCGCCCCTAGGGGCGCGTTTTTCTTTTGAACGCCGAGGTTTCCGCAGGGTAACCCTGTCGCGCGGCAGCCGCCGCGGGACGCTTGCGGCACAGCCCCCATGGACGGGGGCGTCTAACCTGCTATGCAGGCCCGTGAACGACGGGGCGCAGGCAGGGAGCAGCGGATGGCACGCGCAATCATGATCCAGGGCACCGGCAGCAATGTCGGCAAGTCACTGCTGGTGGCGGGGCTGGCGCGCGCCTATGTGCGGCGCGGTCTCAAGGTGGCGCCGTTCAAGCCGCAGAACATGTCCAACAACGCAGCCGTCACGCCGGAGGGCGGCGAGATCGGACGGGCACAAGCGCTGCAGGCGCGCGCCGCTAAACGGCCGCCTCACACCGATATGAATCCGGTGCTGCTAAAGCCGGAGACCGACACCGGCGCCCAGGTGATCGTGCAGGGCAAGCGCCGCGGCACCCAGGGCGCAGGCTCTTTCATGCGTGACAAGTCTGGCCTGCTGGAAGCGGCGCTGGAAAGCTTTCACCGGCTGGCGGCGGAGGCCGATCTGGTGCTGATCGAGGGCGCGGGTTCGCCTGCCGAGACGAACCTGCGCATGAATGACATTGCCAACATGGGCTTTGCCTGCGCCGCCGGGGTACCAGTGGTGATTGCCGGCGACATCCACCGCGGCGGGGTGATTGCGCAGATCGTTGGCACCCATGCAGTGCTTGAACGCCATGATCTGGAGCGTGTCGTGGGGTTCATGGTAAACCGCTTCCGCGGCGACCTCAGCCTGTTTGACGGCGGCCGGGACGACATTGCCGCGCGCACCGGCTGGCCGTCGCTTGGCGTCGTGCCGTGGTTCTGGGATGCCTGGAAGCTGCCGGCCGAAGACATGATGGACATCGCCTCGCGCACGGGCGGCGCCTGCAAGGTGGTGGTGCCGCAGCTGGAGCGGATGGCGAATTTCGACGATCTGGATCCGCTGGCGGCCGAACCGGAAGTAACGGTGGAGATCGTGCCGCCCGGGCGCGCCCTGCCCGGCGATGCGGATCTGGTGATCCTGCCCGGCAGCAAATCGACCATCGGCGACCTCACCTACCTGCGCGCGCAGGGCTGGGACATCGACATCCTGGCGCATCACCGCCGCGGCGGCCATGTGCTGGGGCTCTGCGGCGGCTACCAGATGCTGGGCAAGACCATCGACGACCCCGAGGGCGTCGACGGGCGGCCCGGCAAGGTGGACGGCCTGGGCCTCTTGGACGTGCACACGGTGATGGCGGGGGAAAAGCGGGTGACGCTGACCGAGGCGGTCACGCGGGACGGCAACCTGCCTGTGAGCGGCTATGAGATCCACATGGGGCGCACCACCGGTGCCGACTGCGCCCGCGCCTGGCTCAGCATCGATGGGCGAGCTGAGGGCGCGGCCTCAGCTGACGGGCGCGTCAAGGGTTCCTACCTGCACGGGCTGTTTTCCGAAGACGCCTTCCGCGCCAGCGTGCTGGCGAGCCTCGGGGCAGAAAGCCAGGCAGGATATGAGGATGGCGTCGAGGAGGTGCTGGACGCGCTGGCGGACCATCTGGAGCGTTACATGGATCTGGATCAGCTGCTGGAGTTGGCGCAGGAAGTGCAGGCCTGACCCCGGGCGCGGTGCTGCCCGCCGTCCCCTTTCTCCGTCGCCTTCGCTGATGCCGGAAAATGGCGGACGGGGTTCTGCGTCAAGGATTTGCCAGCTTGCTGGCGCGCAGCGTCCTTGATGCAGAAGCCTGTGCGCCATAGGCATCTGTCTGTGAAGGCGATGGGGAAAGGGGACGGCTTCCCCGTTTTCTCTTGAGCCGGAAGCGAAGACTTCAGCCCGCCCCGATCAAAGCAGATCGTGGGCGGCCAAAGCACGCTGGATTTCGCGGCGGACCAGTTTGCGCACATTGCGGGTGATACGCTCGCCGAGCGGCCCCTGCAGTTCCTCGCGCACGATGGAGGCTACCAGGTCGCGCAGGGCGTCCTCGTCGAGGTAGCTGTCGCCCCCCTCGTCCGCCAGGGTGTCCATGGCCGCGCCGGTGACGGCGTCTTCCACTGCCGCTTCCGCAGAGGCTGCGGCTGTGTCCGGGTTCAGTGCAGCCTCGGGATTGTCCGGGGCTGTGACGGATTCCGGTTCGAAACAGGACGCCGGAACATCCAGGATTTCTTCTTCTGGGTCCTGTTCGCGGCGCAGCGGCAGCGGCTCGTCGCGCCATTCGATGGTGTCGGCGCCGGCAAAAGGCGCTTCGGTCTGGCTATCCGGTTCCCAGTCATGTTGCGTGCCGGCCTGCTGGATACTGGCCTGCTGAGTGCTGGCCTGCGCGGCAGAACCGCGCGCCTCCATCTCGGCGATCTTGCGGACCACGGAGGCGGCCCGGGCGCCGGCAGTGCCGCCCGCGAGCCCGCCGTCCTTGAGCAGGACGGGCGCCGGGTCAGCGGCCTCAATCTCAGCTTCTCCCGCCGCAGCGCCGCCGTGCCTACCGGCACCGGCCGCGGCTGCAAACAGGGTGTTTTCCGGATTGCCCCAGGGCGCGTCCGGGTTTGCTTGATCGGTATCTGCTTGTTCTGTTTCAGACGGATCCGCCGCGGCAGCATTGCGCCGCGACCGGGACAGTTCCCTGTGGTGGCGGAAAGCCAGCGGCGGTTCCTCAATCAGCAGGCTGTCAGCGTCCTCAGCAGCGGTTCCGGCATCCGCGGCAGCGCCGGAGGCGGTCTGCCGGGGCTCAGCCTGTGATTGCGTTTCCGGCTGCTCAGCAGGCTCCGCCGCATGGTCAGACGGCAGATCGTTGCGAGTGGCGGATTCCTGCACCCGCAGGGCGGGCGTCAGCACCAGCCGTGCCGCCGGTTCCGGCGCCGCAGGCTGTTCCCGGGTGTCTTCGCTCACCAACCGGCGGATCGAGGACAGGACATCTTCAATCTCGGCGTGGGTAACTGGGTCGGACATTTATTTTACCACTCTTGCCTCTTGAGTCAGAGTGTAGCGGCCTTCCCGTCCCCGCACAACAGATAGAGTGAATTGTCAGTCCCGCCCCAAGGCCTTGAGCACGCGGTCCAGATCCTTGCCGCGTTTGCTGTGCTGGGCCGGCGCGTCCTTGACAAGGTTGTAATAGAGCGTCGGATCATAGATCTCCACCGCCAGGCCGAGGTGTTCGGCAGTCAGCAGGCCCTGCGACTGCAGCAACTGGTAGGCGGCGATGGCCTGGCTGGCGCGGGCGTTCACCTGCTCTGTCTGGGCGTCGAGGTATTCCTGCTCCGCCTGCAGCACGTCCAGCGTGGTGCGGGCGCCCAAGGTGGCTTCCTCGCGGATACCGTCAAAGGCGACCTTGGAGGCGCGCACCCGTTCGCCCGAGGAGATCAGGCTGACGCGGGCGGTTTCGGCATTGTAGAAGGCGGCGCTGACCGCCTGGCGCACCGAACGCTGGGTGGTGATCAGGGTGCCGCGCTCCGCATCGGCGCTGGCGATGGCGCGGCGCCGGGTGGCGGCGTTGCGGCCGCCGGTATACAGCTCCTGTGACATGATTACCGACGCCGTTGCATCCGAACTGATGCCGTTGCCATCGTTGATGTCGTCGCTCAGCCCGGCGGTGGCGCGGAAGCTGACGCTCGGCCCCAGGGCGCGGGTTGCGGCCTGGATCAGGATGTCGGCGGCCTTGACCGCGTGCTGCTGTGCCAGCAGATCCGGCTGGTTGCGCTGCGCAATGGACTGCGCGCGGTCCAGCGAGGAGGACCGGGAGGGCAGACGCGGCTGACCGGCAATGCTGCCGGGCGCGTGGCCGACCACCTGCTGATAGGTTGCGCGGGCGGTCAGCAGAGTGCCCTCGGCATCGGTCAGGTTGGCGCGGGCGGCGGCGACCCGGCTTTCGGCCAGGGCAACATCGGTGCGGGTGACCTCGCCGACCTCGAAACGGTCCTGGGCGGCCTTCTGCTCTTCCTGCAGCAGGCGCAGGTTGTTGCGGCGCAAGGCGACATTTTCCTGGCCCTGCAGCACGCCGACATAGGCCTGCACCGCGGACAGGAGCACCTGCTGCTCCACGCCGAGCAGCTGCTGGCGGGTCGCCAGCACCAGCTCTTGCGCGGCGTCCTTGCGCAAGCGCGTCTCGCCGCCGTCATAAAGCAGCTGGGTCAGCTGCAGCTGGGTGCTGATGTCGTTGCTGGTCAGCTCGTTGAAGGTGCCGAACTGATTGGCGCCGCGGGAATAGCTGTGGCTGGCAGTAACGGTCCATTCGATCAGCGGGCGCAGCTGCGACAGCGCGATCGCGACATCCTCGTCCGCGACCCGCAGCAGCGCCCGGTTCTGTTCCAGCAGGCCGCTGGTCTTATACGCGCCGATCATCGCATCGGACAGGTTGTCCGCCGCGGCCTTGAGCGGCATCAGCGCAGTGGCTGTCACGCTGCCGGCAAACACAAAAGCCTTAAACACACTCGCAGGAAATTTCATTCGCATCGGTTGCCTTATCTTTTGCCGCGCCGCCAGCCGCGGTGGTTTGGTCGCTGTCCCGGGCGCCTGAATGCGCAGCGCCCGGCCTCTTCATCGGTGTGCGGCGGTGCCGCCGCAGCGCCCGGCCCGAAGGCTCAGAGCGCGAATTCCTTTGCCGCGGCGAAGCCCGGCAGCACCGGGGCACTGGCGTTGAATTCAAACCGCCAGGAAATCCGGCCACCGGTCTTGTAGCCGATCTTCACCTCGCCCAGGCTGCCGGTCATCATCAGCGCGGCGACACGGCCGCCGTCCTTGAGCTGGTCCAGCAACGCTGCGGGCAGCTCCTCGGCGCCGCCCTGCACAAGGATCACGTCATAGGCGCCGTGTTCCGCCGCGCCTTCGGCCAGCGGGCCGGTGTGCACGATGGCATTGTCGGCGCCGGTTTCGGACAGCAGTTCCTGGGCGTCCGCGGCCATGTCCTCGTCTTCCTCGACGCCGATCACCATCTGCGCGATCCGCGCCGCAACAGCCGTGGAATAACCCAGTCCGCAGGCCACATCGAGCACCAGTTCGTCGTTCTGCAGATCCACCGTGTCCAGCATCTTGGCCAGGGTGCGCGGCTCCAGCAGCACCCGGCCGCCGCCCAGCGGCACGTTCTGGTCCGCATAAGCCCCCTCGCGCTGCGCATCGGGCACGAATTTCTCCCGCGGGACTGCCAGCATGGCCTCAATGATGGGGTATTTGGTGACATCCGAAGGACGGATCTGGGTATCCACCATCATGCGGCGGCGCTCAGTGAATTCTGGCATCTGCTAAACTCATTTGTTCAGTCGGTCAGGCCGGTTGTGGCATATCCCGCCCGGCACGGCAACGGGGCCTGTGCGCGTGAAGGGCTAAAGTAGTGCAGCGCTGCCGCGGGGCAACGGGTCGTTGCGCGCAGGCGCAAAGCAGACGCAAAAAGGCCAGCAGCCCGGCAGACTGCTGGCAATCGGAGAGAGAAGCACGTCCGCGCCGCTGAGGGCGCCGCGATTACTGGGAGCAGGTTTTGCAGAAGGCAGAGGCCGGCCGCTGGTCCAGCCAGTCGTCGCCCATGTCGTCACCGCAAATCCTGCAGTAGCCGTAAGAGCCGTCGCGCAGGCGGGCCAGCGCAGCCTCGATCCGGCGCAGCTCTTCATGGCTGGCATAAGGCAGAACCTCAATCGCGCAGCCGGCGCCGCGTTCTGACCGCGGCTGGCGGTGAGACCCCATTCGCCGCGCGCGCGGCGTCTGCCCGGTCCGGGACAGCAGCCCGGCCAGTTGCTGGCGCCGCGTTTCAAGTATTTGTTTTCTGGCGGAAAAGTCCATAGTCCATGCCCTCCAGTTCAGGTTTCGCGCAACGTGTCCCTGGGTCAGTTCTATTTCCTTGATCCAAGTCAAGATACTCGCGATTTACGGGGAATGCACTATCCTATAAGTTGCAAATTTCTGGTAAATGCCCATCGACGGAGGATGCGGGCGGAGGGGCACGGCTGACCTTGGGGAGGCGCAATCGCGCCTTCCCGCTTTGCCGGAGGCAAGCCTGTGGTTTGACGGGAATGTCAGGCGCGGCCCGGCCTTGGGGCCGGGCGGGAGGTTAGATTTCTAGCGTGCTCTCTGCAGACGCCGGTGTTCGTGCGGGAACGCCTTTGGAAGGCGAAGAAACCTCTCCAAAAATCATGTCGCGATAGTGAGAAATGTTCTCAAGCCGACGCTGTGTGCCTTCCGCGTCTCCGCTTACGAACCACAGGCCAGTGCAAAGAGCCGCGTACAGTTTCCAGTCGCCCAAGCTTGTGCCCAGTTGCCTCTTGAAGGCATCGGAGAAAACCGAGGGTTTTGAGATGCTCGCTTTCTGAAGTTCATTTTCGAGCTGAGCGACTTTCGCATTGAGGCGGCCAATCTCTGCGCGCAGCTGATCTTCTGTTTCACTCGCAATGGCCCGGTCGCTGGGGGCATCCTGAATTGTTGAATTCACTGCCAGCAGCAAAGCAGGCAAAGCCGTCAGAGGTTCCAGCGCTTCAGGGAGCGCATTGGCACCGGTTTCCGCATGAAAGCGTTCGATACTCTGGGTGACTTGCGCGGCGAGGCCTTGCAGGCTTGCAGAGGCAATAATCCGGTTTTCGAATAAGTGGCTTACGGACTTGGGTTCGTGCTTGGGGAACCTTTCCTTGCCTGACGGCGGCGCTTTGAATTCAGCCCTTATACGCTCGATTTCGGCGGCGACGGCTTCGGGGCCAGCGTCCCAGACTTTTTCGTCGATCGAGGCAACTTGGCATTGGAGGCCCCAGCCAAGGGGGCTTCCCTTAAGAAATCCTAGATACCAATCGCGCCAAAATATCCAAGTTTGGTTGCTACCGGCTTTGGTGCCAAAAAGGTGTTCGAAGTCTGCTCTGAGGCTTTGGCTTCTGAACGTGGAAAGCGGTGCGGAGAAAACGTTTCGAGGTGAATGATTCCTGTCGAAGTGAAGAGTGTCGCAGAACAAATCGCTTTCTTTGTAAGGCAGGTCGTGCCGCAGCTGGCGATCTCTGGAGTCGACGACAATTTTTTCTGTGCCGCTGCCGTCACTTTGTTCCAACTGCGCTTCGTACAGCGCACCTTCAGCACTGTATTCAACGTGAAACTCTATGGCGTGCGTGCTTGCATTGAAAACAATCCCGTCTTCCTTTTCGTAAGTCTCCCAGAACAGTTCAGAATTGTTGCCGGGGGAATGCCGCTCTGGCTCCACGCAAATTCTTAGGACTAGCTTCAAGCTGTTGAGGAGTACTATGTCGCCGCCTCCTGAAGGAGTTTGGCTGAGCAACGAAAAAGCTCTCAAAAACACTCTGCCAGCCAAAGCTGATCGTTGCATGTCATTAAGGGATCTAAATTTCTGAAGATCATCCGCAAAGGAGTGCAGCACAGTGCGGTCCCTTCTTGACCAATACGTGATTCCAAATCATATGCCTCAGCATGACTGACCTCGCTCACATCCGCAATTTCTCCATCGTCGCCCATATCGACCATGGCAAATCCACCCTCGCTGACCGGCTCATCCAGGAGACCGGAACGGTGAAGGACCGCGATATGAAGGAACAGCTGCTCGACGCCATGGACATCGAGCGCGAGCGCGGGATCACCATCAAGGCCAACACCGTGCGCATCGACTACACCGCGCAGAACGGCGAGACCTATGTGCTGAACCTGATCGACACCCCCGGCCACGTCGACTTTGCCTATGAGGTCTCCCGCTCCATGCGCGCGGTTGAAGGCTCGCTGCTGGTCGTGGACAGCACCCAAGGGGTAGAGGCGCAGACGCTGGCCAACGTATACCAGGCCATCGACGCGGATCATGAGATCGTGCCGGTCCTGAACAAGATCGACCTGCCGGCCTCCGACTGCGACCGGGTGGCGGAGCAGATCGAGGATGTAATCGGCATCGACGCCACCGGCGCCATCCAGGTTTCTGCCAAGACCGGCCAGGGCATCCGCGAAACGCTGGAAAGCATTGTCCAGCACCTGCCTGCACCCGAAGGCACCCGCGACGCGCCGCTGAAGGCGATGCTGGTGGACTCGTGGTACGACAGCTACCTCGGCGTGATCGTTCTGGTCCGCATCATGGATGGCGTCCTGAAAAAGGGCATGCGGGTCAAGTTCATGTCGAACAACACCCTGCACCACGTCGACCGCATCGGCGTGTTCCGCCCTGCCATGCAGGTGGTGGACGAACTGGGCCCGGGTGAGATCGGCTTCCTCACCGCCTCGATCAAGCAGGTGCGCGACACCCGCGTCGGCGACACCATCACCAACGACCGCAATGGTACCGAGGTGGCGCTGCCGGGCTTCAAACCCGCCCAGCCGGTGGTGTTCTGCGGATTGTTCCCGGTCGATTCAGCTGAATTCGAGGACCTGCGCGACGCCATCGACAAGCTGGCGCTGAACGACGCGTCCTTCTCCTTTGAAATGGAAACCTCCGCCGCGCTTGGCTTCGGCTTCCGCTGCGGCTTCCTCGGCCTCTTGCACCTTGAGGTGATCCGCGACCGGATCGAACGCGAATACAACATCGAGCTGATCACCACCGCGCCAAGCGTGATCTACCATGTCTACATGAAGGGCAAGGACAACGAGCCCGGCGAGATGATCGAGCTGCACAACCCTGCCGACATGCCCGACCCCTCCAAGGTCGACCACATCCAGGAGCCGCGCATCAAGGCGACCATTCTGGTGCCGGACGAATACCTCGGCGACGTGCTGAAGCTCTGCCAGGACCGCCGCGGCATCCAGATGGACCTGTCCTACGCCGGCTCCCGCGCCATGGTGGTCTATGACCTGCCGCTCAATGAGGTGGTGTTCGACTTCTACGACCGCCTGAAATCGGTGACCAAGGGTTATGCCTCCTTCGACTACCAGATGACCGGCTACCGCCAGGACAACCTGGTCAAGATGTCGGTCTTGGTGAATGACGAGCCGGTCGATGCGCTCTCCACCATGGTCCACCGCGACCGGGCAGAGATGCGCGGCCGCGCCATGTGCGAGAAGCTCAAGGAGCTGATCCCGCGCCACATGTTCAAGATCCCGATCCAGGCCGCCATCGGCGGCAAGGTGATCGCCCGCGAGACCCTGTCTGCCCTGCGCAAGGACGTGACCGCCAAATGCTACGGCGGTGACGCCACCCGGAAGCGGAAGCTTCTGGACAAGCAGAAAGCGGGCAAGAAGAAGATGCGCCAGTTCGGCAAGGTGGACATCCCGCAAGAGGCGTTTATTTCCGCCCTTAAAATGGACAGCTGAGGCTGTCCATTTTAAGGGACGGCGGGCGAAAGCGGTTGGCGCAGCCAATTGCGTGCCCGCACCCCGGCGTTCTGCGGTGGAAACGCTACTTTTCTACTCTTTGCAAGACGGGGCTACGGCCCCGTATTTTGTCGCTGACCTATCAAAGTCCCGCCCGGCCGAGAGGCCGGGCAGCGCCCGATCCGCCCCCACGGGCGGGCGCTTCGCACCCACCCTCGGACCGGGCGCGACCCTTTGACATTGTGCAAACATTTGTCGCAAATTCCCGTTGATTTTCTGCCGGTAAGGCTCCAAATTCCCCTCAGGATTGAATTTGAGTGGCGAAAAGCAATTATGGCCGGTGCGATTTCTCACGAGCATTTCGAGCATTCGAAGGTAGTACTCACACTTAATCTGGATAATAGCCAGCCAATAGAGCTTGGTGCCTTTGTAAGCGCGTTCACCTCTCTCGCTTCGGATTATAGAAAGGGGCTGGAGAACAAGGGGCTAGATGCCGAGGCTAAGCTTTACATAACTGAAGTCCGGTCCGGTTCAATTGTTGCGGATTTGATGCCTGTGATCGCAACAGCTTTCCCGGTGGTCGCAGCTAGTGTCGAGCAATTGGGGCAAGCTGTTGACTTCGTGAACACTTGGGCTGATCGGCTTACAAAATTGAAAGACGGTTTAGTTCCTGAAGGCCTATCAAAATCCGAACTGAAGACTTTCACAGATGCGGTGCAGGCCGTTGCGAGTGATCCTAATGCAAACCAATTGCTGGAGGCTGCCACTTTCGAGGATGGAAAACGAAAGGTTAAAGCCGCCTTCAAGTTTACCACTAGCGACGCACGCGCAATCGAAAAAACAATTGAGGGTGAATTTAAACGCTTGGAGCAGCAAACCGAGCAGACCCATGAGCGAGTCCTGATGTACTTTACTCGATCAGACATTGGCAACGCGCCAATTGAAAAGCGAAGTGGCGAGCGTGCTATTATTAGTACAATCTCAGAAAGAGACTTGCCGATTATGTATGCGTCTGAACTGGCAGAGGAAAAAATTAAGCACGAAATTCGGGAGCCTGACGAAAATATCTACAAGAAGGGCTTCAATGTTGACGTCTCGGTGCAGTTTCGAGGTGAGAAAGCAATTGTTTACAAGGTGTTGGCAGTTCACCAGGTGATTGACCTACCTGACGAATAGAGGGTATCGCCTGGTCGCCAGGCCGGGCAGCGCCCGTCCCGCCCCCACGGGGCGGGCGCTGCCCTCTGCGTGCTGATCTAAACCTTGCAAAAGCCAGGGTGTCGGGGCGTTGCCTCTCAATATGAGGAGGCGTTATCGCCGCAGGGCAGGCACGCCCTGCGATGTCGGCCAACCGCCGCTCCTCTCTAAACCTATGTGCGCCACTCTCCGCCCATCCGCGGCCTCTGCGCACCAACCCGCTGAAAACGCACCCGTTCCGTGTTATCCTCTACCCCGTTCATCTGGGGAGGATAACACCATGAAACACCTGACTTTGGCTGCCGCGATCACCCTCCTGGCGTCGCCGCTTCTGGCCGGGCAATGCCCCGCCGACATTGCCGCCATCGACGCCGCGCTGGCCGCTGGCACCGAACTGTCGGAGGCCGATCTGGCAACCGTTCAGGAACTGCGCGACGAGGGGCAAAGCCTGCATGACAGCGGCGACCATGCCAACTCGGTTGCGGCCCTGGCAGAAGCCAAGGCGATGCTGGGCATCTGAGGCCCCGCAGCAGAAACAGAAAAACGCCCGGCGGCACACCGGGCGTTTTTGCGTCTCCTCGCGAAGGCTGGTCCGCTTACAGCGCGTCCTGCACGTCCTGCGCGGCGCCGCTGATCGCGTTGCCGGCCTTGGAAATATCGCGCCCCGCGCCCTTGGCGGTCTCACAGGCTGCCAGCCCCAGCAGCATCAGCGCGCAGGCAAAAATCCGCATCATTCCGGTCACTCCTCAAATCTGCTCTCTCTGTTGGCAAAATGTCTAGCAAGCCATTGGGGCGCCGGCCAGAGGCTTTGATGCAGTTGAGCGAGGTCAAGGCCGTGAGGTGCGCGCCGGGCTAGGCTTTGGACGAACAGTCACGAGGAGGCAGAGCCATGGACCTGAAGACCCGCAAACAGGCGCTGGAGGCACGCCGCGCCGAGCTGACCGGGCATCTTGCCAAGGTGGAGCACACGCTGGACGCGCCGATGCCGCAGGACTGGGAGGACCGCGCGTCGGAGCGCCAGGGCGACGAGGTGCTGGAAAGCCTCGGCAACGCCGAACTGGACGAGCTGCGCCGGATTGATGCTGCGCTGGCCCGGATCAAGGCGGGCACCTATGGCATCTGCGCTGCCTGTGGAGATCCGATTTCGGACGCGCGGCTGGACCTGCTGCCCGCCGCCCCGCTGTGCAAGACCTGCGCAGGCGCCGCCGCGGGCTAGCGCGCCTGCACCCGGCGCATCAATCCGGCGCAGGCTGCCGGGGCCGGGAACACATGCTGCCCGCGGACGGCCCCTGCCCTCCGCGCATCCCTGCCAAAACCCGGCAAATTCTCCGCGCCGCCTGCACGCAGCGAAGAAATGCGCTATACTGCTGCGGTACCCGGGACGCGCACCCCTTGTGGCGGAAGACACAAGCAAAGGAGGACGATCCGCATGGATGCAATTAAAGCCGCTGAATATGCCCGCGCGCTCTACAGCGCGCATGGCGACAAGGCTGAGGCCGAAGCCGCGCAGAAGATGCGCGCCTGCGAAGAGGTCGGCAAGGACAGCGAGGCGGCAGACTGGAAAGCCGTCCGCCAGGCCGTCCGCGCGATGCGCGGGCCGAACCAGACCTGACCGGAACCAGCGCTGGAGGGCCGTGGAAGGCGGCTCTCCAGCCGCCTTCACTCCCCGTTCACCACGATTGAAAACGGCACCGGACTGCGCCATACTGCGGGCAATTCCGCGGGCATCAGACCCGCTTGCCAAGAACGGGGCATGAGCAGATGAAAACTTTCCTGACAACCGCGCTATGCGCTGGATTTCTTGCAGCACTGGCACCCGCAGGTGCTGAGGCGGGTTCGATTGAGCGCGCCTGCCGCCAGTCGGACCGCACTGCGGCCTCGCCTTCGCTTTGCAACTGCATCCAGAAGGTCGCCAACGTCAGCCTGACCGCCTCGGAGCGCAAGACCGTCTCCAAGTGGTTTGCCGACCCGCACCAGGCCCAGGTGGTGCGCCAGTCCTCCAACCGCAGCGACGAGCGGCTGTGGCTGCGCTACAAGGCCTTTGGCGACCACGCGGCACGCAGCTGCGGCTGAGGCGGCGTCACAATCACCTTTGCTGAAGGCGTCCTGCGGGGCGCCTTTTTCATTGATGCATCTGCGCTGCGGCATTTTCGCAAGGGGGAAAGACTGCGGCATTGCCACCCTTGACCGCGCAGCGCCAAACAGCAAAGAACGGCCTAAGGTATTGGAGCAGTTGATATGTTGATCAAGGGCGTTTCCTTGCGCGGGCTGGAAGTGTTTGAGGCTTTGGCCAAGACCGGGTCCGTGGCCCAGGCCGCCGAGATGACCGGTCTCAGCCAGCCGGCCGTCAGCCAGCAGATGCGCAACCTGGAGAAGGCGCTGGACAGCGAGCTGATCGACCATGGCCGCCGCCCGATGGTGCTGACCGCCGCCGGGCGCAGCTTTCTGGCACGGACCGAGGCAGTGCTGGGCGAGCTGCGGCTGGCCCAGAGCGAGCTGACGGTGATGGACCTGACCCACCTGCAGGCGCTGTCGATCGGGCTGATTGACGATTTCGACAATGATCTGACACCGCGGCTGGCCACTATTCTTGCGGATAGCCTGACGCAATGCCGGTTCAAGATGATCACCGCCTCCAGCCATGACGTTGTGCGGGCGATGGAAGCACGGGAGCTGCATATCGCCATCGCCGCCACCGCCGGGGGCTTGCACGAGGGGCTGGTGGAATACCCGCTGGTGCGCGATCCCTTCATCCTGGTGGCGCCGCGCGGCGCGGTCTCGGATGCGGCGCAGGCGGCAGAGCAGCTGCAGGATCTGCCGTTCCTGCGCTATGCCCGCGAACAGCTGATCTCACAGCAGATCGAAGGGCTGCTGGGGCGCCAGAAGCTGGAGTTCGAAGACCGGTTTGAGGTCGGCTCGCATCTGGCGCTGATGGCAATGGTGGCGCGGCGCATCGGCTGGGCGATCACCACGCCGCTAGGATACATGCGCGCGGGCCGGTTCCACGACCAGATCGACGCTTTCCCGCTGCCGTTCGGGGAGATGTCCCGCACGATCTCCTTGTTCACCGCTGCCGACTGGGCCGACCGGGTGCCGCGGGATGTGGCCGAGACCGTGCGCCGCCTGGTGCAGAGCCATATGATCGACCCTGCGGTGCAGCAGATGCCGTTCCTGGCGGGCGGTTTCAGGGTGATAGGCGAGTAGCTACAGCGCCGCCTTGAGGCCCTGGGCAGCCTGTTCGATCAAGTCCAGGCAGCCGTCGAAGTCGCGGGTGTAGTAGGGGTCGGGCACATGGTCGGCACCGGCTTCCGGCGCGTAGTCCGTGAACAGGCGCACCGGGGTTTCGCTGCCAGCCGGACGCAGGGCCTCGATGTTTTCCAGGTTGCTGGCATCCATGGCGATGATCAGGTCGAAGCTTTCAAAATCGCCGCGCCGGAACTGGCGGGCGCGCAGGTCCGATATATCCAGCCCCCGCGCCGTTGCTGCCGCCTGCATCGGGCCGTAGGGCGGCTCACCCACGTGGTAGGACGCAGTGCCCGCACTGTCAGTCTCGGCATCCGGGCACAGCGCGCGGAACACGCCCTCGGCCGCGGGGGAGCGGCAGATGTTTCCTAGGCAGACAAACAGAATACGGGTAGGCATGGGCAAAGGGCTCCTGTGATCCGGGGTCAGTGATAGGAGGTTCTGCGGCTATGGGAAAGAGCAGTCAGAAGATCGTCATCCTGACAGGCGCCGGGATTTCCGCCGAGAGCGGGCTGGGCACCTTCCGCGACGCGGGCGGCCTGTGGGCGCAGCACCGGATCGAGGATGTGGCAACGCCCGAAGGCTTTGCCCGCAATCCGGACCTAGTGCATGGCTTCTACAATGCGCGGCGCGTTCAGGCAGCGGGCGCAGATCCCAACCCTGCGCATCAGGCGCTGGCGCGGCTGCAGCGGGAGCATCCGGGCGAGGTGGTGATTGTCACCCAGAACGTCGACGGGCTGCATGAGGCCGGCGGCGCGCAACGTGTTCTGCATTTGCACGGGACACTGGCGGGCGCGCTTTGTGCCGCCTGCAGCCACCGCTGGGCTGCGCCGATGGAAATGCAGACCGGCCAGCCCTGCCCTGCCTGCGCGGCCCCTGCCGGGCGGCCCGACGTGGTCTGGTTCGGTGAGATGCCGTATTTCATGGAGGAGATCTATGCGCATCTGGCCGGGGCGGATCTGTTTGCCGCCATCGGCACCTCGGGCGAGGTTTACCCCGCCGCGGCTTTTGTCGATGAGGCGCATCTGGCAGGCGCCCATACGGTGGAGCTGAACCTGGAGCCGTCGGCCACCGCCTCCCGCTTTTCAGAGCGCCGCTTTGGCCCGGCCAGCGAAACTGTCCCCGCCTGGGTGGCGGAGCTGCTCCGCCAGTCCTAGACGGCAAAAAGCCCGCCACGCGGCGGGCTTTGGGCGCGAAGGAGGGCTGCAGCGCGGCCTGACGCCGCGCCCGCCCTGCCCGGATCAGTTGGAATGGCCGGAGTGGCCTTCGGCCTTGCGCTCCAGATCCACCGGCACTTCGATCTCGACCTCGCCCGCCTTCTCAAAGACCAGCGTCACCTTGACCACGTCACCGTGGTTCAGCGCCTGCTTCAGGCCCATGAACATGATGTGGTCGCCGCCGCGCATCAGCATGTGGGTTTCGCCTGCAGGGACGGCAAAGCCTTCCTCCACATGCATCATCTTCATGACGCCGTCATCGCCTTCCTTGTGGGTGTGCAGCTGCACCTTGGCGGCCACGTCAGAGCGCACATCGATCAGCTGATCATCAGCCTCGCCCTTGTTCATGATCTCCATGAAGGCAGCGCCGGCCTTGGCGGTGGGTGACGAGACGCGTGCGTATTGGTCATGCACCATGATCATCGCATCGCCTGCAAGGGCGGAGGTGGCAAAGGCAGCGGCAGCCGCGGCTGCAAAGACAACAGACTTCAGGGACATATCCTGTCTCCTCTTGATAGGTATTCAGTTTTCAAATTGGGAGTGTGCGTGGCCGGTCAGGCAGCCGCTGGAGGCGACCGGGCGGTGGCGCGCAGCAGCAACTGAATCGAGGCTGGCACGGCCTGCCGGCCCGCCGTCATTTCGCTGTAAAGCAAAACCGGCAGCGCCAGCCCGGCGGGCTGCACCACCGCGTCCAGCACATGCATCACGCAATCGGGGCAGTTGTGCGGCGGTTTGGCCGGCTGGCCTTCGCTGTCCACATAGATTGTGACAGGGCCGGTGCCGGTGCAGATCACCATCTGGCCTGCAGCGCCGTGCTCCCCCTGCCGGGCGGCTGCGCTGTGCGCCGTCAAGGCAACGGCCAGGGCCAGGAACAGGCCAAGGGATATGCGCAAGAAGTGCATCATCACAGGCAGGTATGCCCCCATGGCGTGCCCGCCGCAAGGCCCCGCTCTGCGGCAGATTGCGCAAACGCAAACACCGCGCAGAGTTGCCTCTGCGCGGTGTCCGTAATCCGATCCGGTGAAGGGATCAGGCCAGGAAATTAAGCCTGTGCGGCTTGTGCCTTGGCGATCTCTTTCTTCACTTTCAGCGCGTTTGCCGACAGCTCTTCGTCCTTGGCTTTGGCCAGGAACGCGTCCAGGCCGCCGCGGTGGTCGACAGAGCGCAGGGCAGCTGCGGAGATGCGCAGCTTGACGCCACGGCCCAGAACTTCGGACTGCAGGGTCACGTCGTTCAGGTTGGGCAGAAAGCGGCGCTTGGTTTTGTTGTTGGCGTGGCTGACATTGTTGCCAGTCATCGGGCCTTTTCCGGTCAGTTCGCAACGGCGCGACATATCTTCATCCTTCGTTTTTGGTGGCTCCGGCAGTCCGGTGCCAAATCACAAGGGGCGCGGCCATTGGCTGCGCCCGAAAACTGGTCCGCTGCTCTTACGCTCAACCGGCAACAGCGTCAAGTGATTCAACTCAGCTTTCTTGCCGGGCTTACTGCACCCTTTTCCGGCCCGCTGCAAGGGGCCTGCGGCAGCCGCCGCTGCGGCCCTGCCGGAGGGGCCTTAGGCAGCGCCAAGCGCCTTCAGCATGATCCACGCCGCCTCGCCCGGGCTTTTGCCGCCCTCGGCCACAGTTCCCGCCAGTTCTGCCATCTGCGCCTTGGCCTCCGGTGTTTCCAGCCGTGCCAGCAGTGCCTGCCGCACCTCCTGATCGAACCAGTAGCAGGCCTGATCAGCGCGGCGGCGGTCCCAGTGGCTGTTTTCACGGCGCCAGGCGGTCAGCGCCTGCATTTCCTCCCAAGCCTTGTCCAGCCCGTGCTCCTCGACAGCGGAGACCATCAGCGCCTTGGGGAAGCCCTCAGGGTCCTGCGGGCGCTTGCGCAGCAGCCGCAGGGCGCCGGCGTAGTCGGCGCAGGTGCGGGTGGCGACGGGTTTCAGCGGCCCGTCTGCCTTGTTCACCAGGATGAGGTCAGCCATTTCCATGATGCCGCGCTTCACCCCCTGCAGCTCATCGCCGCCCGCGGGCGCCAGCAACAGGAGGAACAGGTCCGACATCTCTGCCACCACGGTTTCCGACTGCCCCACCCCGACCGTTTCGATCAGCACCACGTCAAAGCCTGCTGCCTCGCACAGTGCCACCGCTTCGCGGGAGCGGCGGGCGACGCCGCCCAGGTGGCTCTGGCTGGGGGACGGGCGGATGAAGGCATTGCGCTCGCGGCTCAGGCGTTCCATCCGGGTCTTGTCGCCCAGGATCGACCCGCCGGAGCGGGCAGAGCTGGGATCAACCGCCAGCACCGCCACCCGCAGGCCAAGGCCCGTCAGCATCATGCCGAAGCTTTCGATGAAGGTGGATTTCCCCACCCCGGGCGTGCCCGACAGGCCGATGCGCAGCGACTGGCGCTTGTGCTTTGCCAGTTCCGACAACAGCTCGCCCGCCCTGGCGCGGTGATCCTCGCGGCCGCTTTCCACCAGGGTGATGGCACGGGCCAGCGCCCGGCGGTCGCCATCGAGGATCTTCTGTGTCAGCTGTTCGGTGTCCATGCGTGCCTTCCTGATGTAATGGGCGGACCTTGGCGCAAGCCGCGCCGCAAAGTCCAGCCCCTGCCGTCTGGCGCGCACCCTACATCAGCACACGCCGCAGGAAAGGCGGCAAATCCGCCGCGGTGGGTGCGGTTTGCGCAGTGCCGGGCGCTGCAAGGCCGCTGGACCTCCCCCGCGCCTTTGGCGATAAGGCTGAGATGACCAGATTGCCGATCGAAGACGCCCTCCCCGAACTGCTGGACGCCCTGCGCGCCCGCGGCCGTGCCGTGCTGCAGGCACCGCCCGGCGCGGGCAAGACCACACGGGTGCCGCTGGCAATGCTGGAGGCCGGGCTGACCGCGGGCCGCATCGTGATGCTGGAACCGCGCCGCCTCGCCGCCCGTGCCGCAGCGGAGCGGATGGCAGAAACGCTGGGGCAGAAGGCAGGCGAAACCGTCGGCTACCGGGTGCGCGGCGATGCCAAGGTCTCGAAGGCGACGCGGATCGAAGTGGTGACCGAGGGCATCCTGACCCGGATGCTGCAATCGAACCCGGACCTGCCCGGTGTCGGCGCGGTGATCTTTGACGAATTCCACGAACGCTCCCTGAACGCCGACCTGGGGCTGGCCTTGTGCCTGGAGGTGGCAGGTGCACTGCGCGATGACCTGATGCTGCTGGCGATGTCCGCGACTTTGGATGCCGGGCCGGTCGCGGCACTGATGGACGCGCCGATGGTCACCTCCGAGGGCCGCAGCTATCCGGTGGAGACCCGCTGGCTGGAGCGCCCCCTGCCCGCGCAAGCGCGGCGCGTGGACGCCTTGGCGGATCTGGTGGTGCAGGCAGAGAAGGAAACCCGCGCTGCCGGACCCGGCAATGGCGGCGGCATCCTGGTTTTCCTGCCCGGCGAGGGCGAAATCCGCCGCGCTGCTGGTGCGCTGGAAAAACGCCTGCCCGGCCACTGCCATATCCGGCCGCTGTTCGGCGCCCTGCCCTTTGCCGAGCAGCGCGCGGCGATCCAGCCCGAGCCGCAGGGCCGTAAGGTCGTGCTGGCGACCTCGATCGCCGAGACCTCGCTGACCATTCAAGACATCCGGGTGGTGGTCGATATGGGCCAGGCGCGGCGCGCGCGGTTCGATCCCGGCTCCGGCATGTCGCGGCTGGTGACAGAGAAAGTGACCCGCGCCGAGGCCACCCAGCGGCAGGGCCGCGCTGGCCGGGTGGCGGAGGGCATCTGCTACCGGCTGTGGACCAAAGGCGAGGAAGGTGCGCTGATGGCGTTTCCTCCTGCCGAGATCGAAAGCGCCGACCTTACTGCGCTGGCGCTGGAGCTGGCGCTGTGGGGCGCCGCTCCTGACGATCTGATGTTCCTGACCCAGCCGCCCGCAGGCGCAATTGCAGAGGCGCAAGCACTGCTTGCCATGCTCGGCGCCCTGGATGCGCAGGGACGTATCACGGAGCATGGCAAGGCGCTGGCCGCTCTGCCGCTGCACCCGCGGCTTGGGCATATGCTGCTGCAGGCAGGCCCTGCCGCTGCGCCCCTGGCGGCCCTGCTGGGCGAACGCGACCCGCTGCGCGGGGCGCCCGCGGATCTGTCCTTGCGGCTGAAGGCGCTGCGGGACCCCAAGGGGTTTATGCGCGGCCATCCATATCAGCTGAACCGCCCGGTGGCAGAACGGATCAAGAGCGAGGCGCGTCGGCTGGAGAAACAAGCGGGCCGCCGCGATGCGGGATTGTCGGCGGCAATGATGGCCGCGCTGGCCTATCCCGACCGCATCGGCCAGCGCCGCAAGGGCGATAATCCACGGTTTGTGCTGTCCGGCGGCAAGGGCGCCATATTGGACGGCGGCGACACTCTGGCGGGGGCACCGTTCATCGTGGCGCTGGATACTGACGGCAACCCGCGGGAAGCGAAGATCCGGATGGCGGCGCAAATCTCGCAGGGCGACATCCGGGAGCTGTTTGCCGGCCAGATTGCCTGGGAGGACAGCTGCGCATGGTCGAAGCGCGACCGCCGGGTGGTGGCGCGCCAGCAGGAACGGTTCGGCGCCGTGGTGCTCGACGACCGGATCTGGAAGGACGTGCCGCCGGACGCCGTGGCGCGGGCAATGCTGGACGGGGTGCGCGACCTGGGCCTGCGGCTATCGGGTGCGGCAGCGCGGCTGGCCGCGCGGGTGGAGCTGGTGCGGGCGGAAGGTATTGACCTGCCGGACTTCTCCCTGCCCGGCCTGACGGACAGCTTGGAAGACTGGCTTCTGCCGATGCTGGACGGGGTGAAATCGGCCGAAGACTGGAAACGCTTTGATCTGCTGCCCGCGCTGAAGGCGGTGCTCAGCTGGGAGCAGACGCAAGTACTGGACCGCGAGGCGCCGGGCAGCTTCATCACCCCGCTGGGCCGCAAGATCCCGATCAGCTATGACGGCGAGATCCCCGAAATATCGGTCCGCCTGCAGGAGATGTTCGGAGTCACCCGCCACCCGTCCGTGGGCGGCGTGCCGCTGAAGGTCTCGCTGCTATCGCCCGCCCAGCGACCGATCCAGATCACCCGCGACCTGCCCGGCTTCTGGGCCGGCTCTTATGCCGATGTCAGAAAGGACATGCGCGCCCAGTACCCTAAGCACCCTTGGCCCGAAGACCCGACGCAGGAAGACCCGACGCTCAGGGCGAAGCGGCGCAAATAGCAGGCCGCAACGCGGCGCATCTGTGATGCACAGACCAGCGGACGGGAGCCCCGCCTCTGACCTGCGGTCTGATGCACGGCAAACTCACAGATCGCCTTGCACCCCCGGGAATTCATGCGTAGATTCCCACAATTGCACACATAAACACGGGAACTTCCCCAACAACAAAGGCTGAGCACCCATGACAAGCCCGCTGACCCGCGCCTGGAACGAGATCATCAAACCGATGCTGCAGCGCCCTGCCCGCGTGCAGGTTGCCGCCCTGTGCTACCGCATGGGTGCGGATGGCAAGGAGGTGCTGATGATCACCAGCCGCGGCACCGGACGCTGGATCCTGCCCAAGGGCTGGCCGGTCGAGGGCAAGGACGGTCCGGAGTCGGCACTGCAGGAAGCCTGGGAGGAAGCCGGTGTCAAGGCGGCACGCATCACGCCGCAGCCGATCGGCGAATACCACTTCACCAAGCGCCACGACAACGGCACCGAAGAGCCAGTGACCACCCTGATCTTCGAAGCCGAGGTGGAGCAGCTGGAAGACGATTATCCGGAATCCACCGAGCGCACCCGTGAGTGGATGACGCCGGATCAAGCCGCCGGGCTGGTGCACGAGCCGCAATTGCAGGCCGTTTTGCGTCAATTGTAAAAGTTATGTGACATTTTCATGTCAGAAGCTTGAACCGTTTCCTGAGCGGGGGTAGGCGCGTGCCCAGACCCCGGAATCAGGAATGCGACGATGAGCCACGAAGATCAGCGCCCGCAATGGAACACGCTGGATAAGGATCTGAACAGGATCTCCCAGCTGGAGCTGGCCACCAGCTATGCCTCCCGCCCGCTGGTGGCGCCGGGTATAGCGCTCGCTTTCATCGTGCTGGCCGGTCTTGCCGCCGGCGTGTTCTTTGGCGGCTCGGCGATGAGCATGGTAGTGATCGCCGCCGCCGCGTTCGGCGCTTATATGGCGATCAATATCGGCGCCAATGACGTTGCCAACAACATGGGGCCGGCGGTGGGTGCAAACGCGCTGACCATGGGCGGCGCCATCGTGATTGCCGCCATCTGTGAGAGCGCAGGCGCCCTGCTGGCGGGCGGCGACGTGGTTTCGACCATTTCCAAGGGCATTATCGATCCCGCCGCGGTCAGCAGCAGCAGCATCTTCATCTGGGCGATGATGGCAGCGCTGATCTCCTCGGCGCTGTGGGTGAACCTGGCGACCTGGGTTGGCGCGCCTGTGTCCACCACCCACTCCGTCGTGGGCGGCGTGCTGGGCGCCGGTGTGGCCGCCGCAGGCACCGCCGCGGTGAACTGGCCCACCATGGGCAAGATTGCCGCCAGCTGGGTCATCTCGCCGGTGCTGGGCGGCATCATCGCTGCGCTGTTCCTCGCGTTCATCAAGGCCAAGATCATCTATCAGGACGACAAGATCGCCGCAGCACGGCGCTGGGTGCCGGTGCTGGTCGCCGTCATGGCCGCTGCCTTTGGTGCCTATCTGGCCCTCAAAGGCCTCAAGAAGATCGTCAAGATCGACCTGCAGACCGCCCTGCTGATTGGGGCCGGCATCGGGGCGGTTTCCTATGTTATCACCGCGCCGCTGATCAAGCGCCAGTCCGAGGGCATGGAGAACCGCAACAAGTCGCTGAAGGCGCTGTTCGGCCTGCCGCTGGTGATTTCCGCAGGTCTCCTGTCCTTTGCCCACGGCGCCAATGACGTCGCCAACGCGGTCGGCCCGCTGGCCGCCATCGTGCACGCCACCGAGTTCGGCGATTTTGCCTCCAAGGTCGCCATCCCGACCTGGGTGATGGTGATCGGCGCCTTCGGCATCTCCTTCGGTCTGTTCCTGTTCGGCCCCAAGCTGATCCGCATGGTCGGCAGCCAGATCACCAAGCTGAACCCGATGCGCGCCTACTGCGTGTCGCTGTCGGCCGCGATCACCGTGATTGTCGCCAGCTGGCTGGGTCTGCCGGTCTCCTCCACCCATATCGCGGTGGGCGCTGTGTTCGGCGTCGGCTTCTTCCGCGAGTGGCACATGGAGCGCCGCCTGAAGAAATCCGCCGCAGGCCGCCCGGTGGAGAAGCGCATCGCACCCGAGGAACGCCGCCGCCGCAAGCTGGTGCGCCGCAGCCACTTCATGACCATCGTGGCCGCCTGGGTGATCACCGTTCCGGCCGCCGCGCTGCTGTCCGCAGTGATCTACCTGCTGCTCAACACGTTCGTCGGCTGAGCCGCACCGCCGCAACAAAAACGAACCCCCGCGCCGTCAGGCTGCGGGGGTTTTTCTTTGCCTTGCGTGGCTCCCTAGAACCGCTCCACCCAGGGCCGCAGCACCAATTCATCGCTCCAGGCGGAGCGGTGCTGAAGGATCAGGTGCATGTACTCAGCGGCAATGGCGTCGGGGTCCAGCATACTGTCGGGGCTGTCTGCCGCCTCTGTCCGCTCCGGCCGCGCGGCATTGCGGATGCCGCCGTCGATATTGACCCAGGCGACATGAATGCCCTTGGGGTGCAGCTCCCGCGCCATCGACTGCGCCAGCCCGCGCTGCGCGAACTTGCCCATCGAAAAGGGCGCGGAGTGCGCAAAGCCCTTGACGCCCGCCGAGGCGCCAGTGAACAGGATGGTGCCGCGCCGCCCGTCTTCGGGCTGCTGCGCCAGCATCCGCCCGGCCGCTGCCTGCCCCAGCACAAAGGCACCATAGGCGGTCACCTCCACCGCTTTGCGCACGGCCTCCGGGTCCAGCTCCGCCACCGGCCCGCGCAGCCGGGCCGAGGGGTTGTAGCAGGCGACCCGCAGATCGCCGGGCAGGCTGTTGATGAGCGCGGACGTCCCTTTGGCATCGGTGCCGTCGAGCCCGTGCAGCGCGGCCCCGGCTTCCGCCGCCAGCGCCTCCAGCTTGGCTGTATTGCGCGCCGCCAGATGCACTGCGTAACCGGCGGACGAGAGCTGCCGGGCAAAGGCGGCTGACAGTCCGGTTCCTGCCCCGACGATCAGAGCCTGCGGTTTGGATGATGTGCCCATGATGCACCTCCCATGCGAAACAGGGAAATGCTGGCGGGAAACCGGCACCGGCACAAGGGAAATGGGGTCCCGCCTTGGCCCGCGGCCGTGTCAGGCCTCTGCCCCGGCAGGCAGCTGCGCCAGAACATCTGCCGATGTCAGGACCTTGCCAAAGCCCGCATGCAACGCGGACAGGGTGACTTCCAGAACCGTTCCGGCATCCAGCATCCCGCCCTTGCGCGCGGGCATGTCAAAGGCGATCAGCGCATCCTCCGCCACCTCAATCTCAAACCCGAGGTTGGCGGCAGAACGGGCAGTGGAATTGACACAGAAGGCCGCCACCCCGCCAACGATCACCAGCCGGGTGATCCCGGCGTCCCGCAGATGGCGCTCCAGCCCGGTGCCGTAGAACCCGGATGAGCCGGTCTTCCAGAACACCGCCTCGCCCGCCTGCGGCACAGCGCAGGGCAAGGGCTGGCCGCTGGGCAGATCGCGGCGGAACTTGCTCTCGGGCCTCGGGTCGTCATGCATCACATGCACCACCGGCAGACCCGCGGCGCGGAAGGCCGCGGCCAGCGCCGCCACCGTCTCCTCCGCCTGCGGGTTGGCCTGCGGACGGCCCGAGGCAGCCACATTGGCCATCTCCTGCTGCATGTCGACGATCAACAGGGCTGTGCTGCGGTCCATGGGCATATCCTTGCGATGTGTTCCTTGACAGAAGGTTTGCCGAAGCCGCGCCCGGCGGCCAGTGCAAACTCCTTTGCCCCAGCGTCACGGGCGCATAGCGCACAAAAAAGGCGCGCAGCAGATGTTACTGCTGCGCGCCCTGGCAAAACCGGAATGGCAACCAGCCTCAGCCGCCCAGGCACCAGCGCATGATCGCCTTCTGTGCGTGCAAGCGGTTTTCGGCCTCGTCAAAGATCACCGACTGCGGCCCGTCCATGACGGCAGAGGTCACCTCTTCCTCGCGGTGGGCCGGCAGGCAGTGCATGAACAGCGCGTCGGGCTTGGCATGCGCCATCAGCGCGTCGTTGACCTGATAGGGGCGCAGCATGTTGTGGCGGCGCTCCTTGGAGGACTGGCTGTCATGCATCGACACCCAGGTGTCGGCGACCACCAGATCGGCGCCCTCCACGGCCTTCACGGCATCACGCTCAACCACGATCTTGGATCCCGCCTTGCGCGCCAGCCCCATGAATTCTTCCTCCGGGTCCAATTGCGAAGGCCCGGTGAAGGTGAGATCGAAGCCGAACTGGCCGGCCGCATGGATGAAGGAGGCGCAGACGTTGTTGCCGTCGCCGCACCACACCACTTTCTTGCCCTTGATGGAGCCGCGGTGCTCCTCGTAGGTCTGCACGTCCGCCATGATTTGGCAGGGGTGGGTGCGGTCGGTCAGGCCGTTGATCACCGGCACGTCGGAATACTCCGCCATCTCGGTCAGCACGGTCTCATCAAAGGTGCGGATCATGATCATGTCGACATAACGGCTGAGGACGCGGGCGGTGTCGGCAATGGTCTCGCCGTGGCCCAGCTGCATGTCCTTGCCCGACAGCACCATGGTCTGGCCGCCCATCTGGCGCACGCCAACGTCAAAGGAGACACGGGTCCGGGTTGAGGGTTTTTCAAAGATCAGCGCCACCATCCGGTCTTTCAGCGGCAGCTCATCATCCAGCGCTGCCTTGGGGCGGCCCAAGCGCGCTTGCTTGGTGGCCTTGGCCTGGTCGATGATTGCGCGCAGGTCAGCGGGGCCGGTTTTGTGAATGTCGAGGAAATGGTTCATAACTTTGTCGCTTTGTTCTGCCGGAAGCCGGGGGCTGTCTGCCCCCGGACTCCCGAGGATATTACTGGCCAGAATAAGATCAGGCCGTTTCAACCTGGGCGGCGGTTTTCTCCAGGCGGCTGACGGCCTCGGCGATATCCTCGTCCGTCAGGGTCAGCGGCGGCAGCAGGCGGATCACGTTGTCCGCGGCCGGAACGGTGATCAGTTCGTTGGCGTAGCCCGCGTTGACCACATCAATGTTCGCCGCCGCGCACTTGAGGCCCAGCATCAGGCCGGAGCCGCGCACCTCTTCGAACACCTCGGGGTGGTCGGCCACCAGCCCTTCCAGTTTCTGCCGCAGCAGGCCCGCCTTGCGGTTCACCTCGGCCAGGAAGTCCGGATCAGCCACATGATCCATCACCGCGCAGCCCACCGCGCAGCCCAGCGGGTTGCCGCCGTAGGTGGAGCCGTGGGTGCCCGCGGTCATGCCGCTGGCGGCGTCCTCGGTGGCCAGCACCGCGCCCAGCGGGAAGCCGCCGCCGATGCCCTTGGCCACCATCATGATGTCCGGGGTGATGCCTGCCCATTCATGGGCAAACAGCTTGCCGGTCCGCCCGACGCCGCATTGCACCTCATCGAGGATCAGCAACAGGCCGTTGTCGTCGCAGATCTGGCGCAGCGCCTTCAGCTCTGCATCCGGGACCGGGCGGATGCCGCCCTCACCCTGCACCGGCTCGATCATGATAGCGGCAGTGCTGTCCGAAATTGCATTGGTGACGCCGTCCAGATCGCCAAAGGTCAGATGCACGAAACCGGGCAGCAGCGGGCCGAAGCCCTTGACCATCTTCTCGGAGCCTGCGGCGGCGATGCCTGCAGAGGAACGGCCATGGAAGGAGCCGTCAAAGGTGATGATTTCGACCTGCTCCGGCTGGCCCTTGTCATAAAAATACTTGCGCGCCATCTTCACCGCCAGCTCGCAGGCCTCAGTGCCCGAGTTGGTGAAGAACACGGTGTCGGCAAAGGTATGCTCCACCAGCTTGTCCGCCAGCGCCTGCTGCTGCGGGATCTGGTAAAGGTTGGAGACATGCCACAGATTCTGCGCCTGGGAGGTCAGCGCCTCCACCAGCGCCGGATGGGCATGGCCCAGCGCATTAACCGCGATGCCCGATCCCAGATCCAGAAAGCGGCGCCCGTCCGCCGTGGTCAGCCAGGCGCCTTCGCCTTTGACGAACTCAAGCGGGGCGCGGTTGTAGGTCGGCAGAACGGACGGGATCATCAGGATCATCCTTTTCAGAAGTAGAAGCCAAAGCTGTGACGTAAGCTTGGCCTTGGGTCAACGGTGGATCATTGGATTTCGAATGGGGGATGTGCTGCACGGCAGGCACAGGGGATCAAAGGGCCGGTCACGCCAGGCGGCGTCGGCGTCGCGAGATGGTGGTATATGCGCGTTTGATCATAGGCGGGTTCCATAGTGGAGGTTTTAGCGAAAGAAAACCCCTTTTGTGCAGCCTGCCCCGCCAATGCGCCGCCCGGCCTTTTCACCTTTGGCGAAATACTCCGGGGTGAATTGGCCGCCAGGCCAAGAGGGGCGGCGCCCCTCGCCTTCCCAAGCCTGCGCAGCCGCGCCCGCAGAATACGTCAGGGACCGAAACCTTTCCCCTTGCATCCCGCGGCGGCTTGCCGCACCGGTTGTGCCATGACGCGCAACACCCCGCAGAACCCGGCCCTGGCCGCTGCCCTGATCCTGGCGGCAACCACCTTCATTGCGGGCACCACTTTGCTAGCCAAGGCGTTGGGAACGGAGAGCTTGGGTGCACCGCTGCATCCGTTGCAGATCAGCCACGGGCGCTTCCTGTTCGCCTTCATGGCAATTTCTACCGCTGTGCTGATCCTGCGCCCGCGCTTCATCCGTCCGCATTGGGGCTATCACATCGGGCGCACCTCCTTCGGCTGGGCCGGGGTGACACTGATGTTTGCCTCCGTCGCCTATATCCCGCTGGCCGATGCCACCGCGATCACCTTCCTCAATCCGGTCTTCGGCATGCTGCTGGCGATCCCGCTGCTAGGCGAGCGGGTCGGACCGTGGCGCTGGGGCGCGGCGCTGATTGCGATGATCGGGGCTATGATCCTGCTGAGGCCCACGCCCGCCAGCTTCCAGCCTGCGGCACTGCTGGCCCTCGGCGCGGCGGCCGTGATGGGACTGGAGCTGATTTTCATCAAGAAGCTCGCAGGCCGCGAAGGGCCGCTGCAGGTGCTGTGGTTCAACAACCTTCTGGGCATGATGATAGCCAGCTGCGCGGTGCTGCCGGTCTGGCAGATGCCGAGCGCCGGGCAATGGGGCGCATTGGCAGCGCTGGGGCTCTTGATGGCCTGCGCGCAGGCCTGTTTCATCAACGGCATGGCACGGGCGGATGCCTCGTTCGTGGCGCCGTTCAGCTATGCCACGCTGGTGTTTGCAGCACTTTACGACTTCCTCGGCTTTGGCGTGGTGCCGGATGCCATTTCCTTCCTCGGCGCGTGCATCATCCTGGCGGGTGCTGCCATTCTGGCCTGGCGTGAAGGCCGGGTTCGGCCGCCCGCAGGCCGCGCGGCAGCGGGCGCGGAATAACCCGCTCCCCACTGCCCTCACAAAAAGTTATTTTCTTCAAATGCCCCGTGGCGACGCCGAGGTCGAAAACTGGCATGTTCCGCCTGCCTGGCACGCCACCCTGCCCCTAAGCAGGACAGGAGCGCGACCATGCACGAGAGGCGAATCCCCGAATGGCTGCGCCACGCGCCGGTGCCCTCGGTCCGGGATTTCGGCATCCTGGCGGGGCTTGAGGCGGTGGTGCGCGGCACGCTGATCTCAGTCTTTCCGCTGATCATGTACCGGGCGCTGGGGAACGCCGGGCTGGTCTCGGCCTCCTACTTCGCGGTGGGCATCCTGTCGCTGCTGGCGGGGCTGATGGTGCCTGCGCTGGTCCGGCTGGTGCCGCGCCGCTGGGCCTACTCCCTGGGAGCGGCGATGTTCGTGGCCTCGGCAGCGCTGGCGATCGAGGGCAGCCCCGCCTCAGTGCTGGCGGCGCTGGCGCTCAACACCGTGGCCGCCGTCACCACCTTCATCTGCTTCAACGCCTATGTGCTGGACTACATTTCCCGGGTGGAACTGGGCAAATGCGAGACCTCGCGCATGTTCTATTCGGCCCTTGGCTGGACCGCCGGGCCGATGGCCGGCGTGCTGCTGCTGGACTGGTGGCCGCCTGCCCCGTTCCTGATCTCCGCCGCGGCGGCACTGCTGATGCTGGCGGCCTTCTGGTGGATGCGGATGGGCAACGGCAAGCAGATCGCCCGCGCCCGCGGCCCGGCCTCCAACCCGCTGAAATACCTGCCGCGCTTCCTGGAGCAGCCGCGGCTGATCACCGGCTTTCTGTTTGCGGTGATCCGGTCTGCCGGCTGGTGGATTTACGTGGTCTACCTGCCGATCTTCGCCATCGAAAAGGGGCTCGGGCAGGAGTTGGGCGGCATCCTCTTGTCCGTGACCAACGCCTGCCTTTTCGGCGCACCGCTGCTGCAGCGCTGGGTGCAGTGGCATTCGATCCGTCTGGCCGTGCGTACGGGGTTTCTGACCGTTGCGGCCTGTTTCGGCGCCGCAGCGGCGCTGCAGGACTGGCCTGCGGCCGCAGTGGCTTTGCTGATGGCGGGGTCTGCGGCGCTGATCCTGTTGGATATCTGCGGCGGTCTGCCGTTTCTGATGGCGGTGAAACCGTCGGAGCGCACAGAGATGTCGGCGGTCTATTCCAGCTACCGGGATATCTCCGGCATTCTGACACCCGGGGTGGCCTGGCTGGTTCTGATGGTGTCGCCGCTGGCCGGGATCTTTGCCGCCGGCGCCGCGGCTGCCGCCTATGCCGCGCTTCTGGCGGGCAAACTGCACCCGCGGCTGGGACGCAGGAAAGCCGCGCCGCCTGCGGAGGACCCGCTGCCCGCGGAATAGCCGCCTCAGGGCTTCAGGCGGTAGCCGGTGCGCAGCATGGCCCAGGCCAGCAGGCAGACGGCAAAGGTGGCGCCGCTGCACACCGCCAGCCCCAGCAAGGGCGGGCTGTCGGAGGTGCCGATCACCCCGAATCGCACCCCGTCGATCAGATAGAACACCGGGTTCAGATGCGAGATCACCTTCAGCACCGGCGGCAGCGCCTCCACTGAATAAAACGTGCCGGACAGGAACGCCAAAGGAGTCACGATGAAGTTGGTGATCGCCGCCATCTGGTCGAACTTGTCGGCGAACACGCCGGCGACGATGCCCAGGCCGCCCAGGAAGGCCGCGCCCAGCACAATGAACACCAGCGCCACCAGCGGATGCGCGGGCACGATCTGCAGCACCGCCATCAGCCCCAGCCCGATGCCCAGCGCCACCAGCGTGCCGCGCGCCACCGCGCCGGCCAGATAGCCCAGCAGGATCTCCAGCCCCGACAGAGGCGGCATCAGCGTGTCGACGATATTGCCCTGCACCTTGGCAATAACGATGGAGGATGAGGTGTTTGCAAAGGCATTCTGGATCACCGTCATCATCATGATACCCGGTGCCAGGAATGTCAGGAACGGCACCCCCATCACATCACCGCGTTTGGGGCCGATGGCAATGTTGAAGATCATCAGGAACAGCGCCGCGGTCACCAGCGGCGCCAGCAGGGTCTGGGTCCAGACCGCCAGGAACCGTTTCACCTCGCGCCAGGCCAGCGCCTTGAGCCCCAGCCAGTTCACCCGCCCGAAACGGCGCGCGCCCAATTCCACCTGATAGCCCTGCTCTGCCATGCTGCCCCCTGCATTTCGCTGCCCGGACTGCATAACGGCTGTGCCAATAGGCGCAAGATGCCTTGTAACTCCGCCCGCAGTGATTAGAATAGGGCGATCACACGGAATATGATGGCGGCCGCAGAACCCCTGGGGCCGCTATTAGCTTGGAAAGGCAACAGATGTCCTGGACAGACGAGCGCGTCGAACTGCTCAAGAAAATGTGGGGCGAGGGCCAGTCGGCCAGCCAGATCGCCAAGGAACTGGGCGGCGTCACCCGCAACGCCGTCATTGGCAAGGTGCACCGCCTCGGCCTGTCCAACCGCAACAGCGGCGGATCCAAGGCGGCTGAGCCGAAGGAAAAGCCGGCAGCAGCCCCCGCGGCAGCAACGCCGAAACCTGCCGCCGCAGCCAAGCCCAAGCCGCAGCCCAAGACCGAACCAGCGCGCCCGGCAGCCGCCCAGCCTGCGGCAGACGCAAAACCGGCAACGCCTGCGCGCCGCCAGATCATCCCTGCCGGCCAGCCGCTGCCGCCGCAGCCCTCGGCCAATGAAATCAGCCCCGAGGCGCTGGCCAAGGTGAACGAGGTCGAGAAAAAGGCCAAGAAGCTGGGCCTGATGGAACTGACCGAGCGCACCTGCAAATGGCCGGTCGGCGACCCCGCAACTGAGGACTTCTGGTTCTGCGGCCTGCCCTCCCAGCAGGGCAAACCCTATTGCGAGGCGCATGTGGGCGTGGCGTTCCAGCCGATGTCCTCGCGCCGCGACCGCCGCCGCTGACCGGCGCCGATCAGAGAATTCAAAGCCCCGGCATTGCGTCCGGGGCTTTTTTTGTGTTGCCTGCCTTTTGGCAATTGAGGCCGTGTGGCAGAATGCGTTCCCCATAAGCTACCGCATCTGGCGGTTAACTTTCGCGGCATAGCCCAATCATCAAACTGTGTCCGGTCTGCACAATGGATCAGACATTCCGGGTATTGAACTGAGTGACATCTCTGCGGGCCTCTGCCACCGCTGCCTGTCCGTGTGCTTGCTGATACAGCATCCGCTCGCAGGTCCGGCGCACTCACCGCTGCCTTACAGCCAATGCTGCGATAGCAGTCATTCAAGAACTGTCCGAAGCACGGCCGTGAAGCCGCTCTTTCGCTGCAGCCGTTTCGGCCGTCGAGGAGCTGGCAATCCGGGTTGCTGCGGCTTGAGTTATCGTTTTGGTGAAGGGCCCCACTCCCGCATAACGGGACTACCGCTAGCATGATGGACTTTCCACCGGTGCAACTTTGGTCAGCGGAAACAGACGGTTTTCGTGCAGACCTTTCACCTTTTCCAGGCCGGACAAACGGGATGCCGGAACAGTAATTTCCGGCATGTGTTTCCAGCACGCAAACCAACTCAGCTATGTTGGCTTACTACAAGTTCCTCACTTCGGATCGCCTGATCGCGGCGGTTCCAGTCCCTTTCAAACCCGGCTTTTGTTGCGCCCCGGCTTGCTTTCTTAGGTGTGCAACTGAGCCGGTTTAGCCTGCCGCCTCCTCCACCGAGCAAAGCAACTGAAAACGACGAAACACAACCTGAAATTGCCTCCTGTTGACCCCTTGTTAACCGACTCAAAGCTACACCCTTCAAAAGCAAAGAAAATTTTTCAGCACAATTTCAGAAAAGGCAGAACATGAAGGTTTGCATTCTGATCCCCACGTACAAGCGCCACGCGAGCCTTCTTCGCCTGCTGCACCAGATCGGAGAATACAGGTCTACCTACCAAGGGGATCTTTCTTTCGATATCTGCGTAACCGACAGCGACCCCGGCAACCCGCAACGCCATGAGATCGAGGCGCTGTGCGACAGCTATCTGGTGAACCCCGGAGATGGCTTCGACAGCAACATGTACTCAGCCTTCGAGCGTGTCAGCCAGACCTGCGACTTCGTGCTGTCGATCAGCGACGATGACCTTTTTGCAAAAGGGTTTGCGCATCCCTTCGATCTACTTGAGATTGCAGTCCGCCAGAACCAGGACGCCGTTTTGTTCGATCACTTCGAACTGCGATCCGAGGCTGCTCCCAAAGACTACAAACTGAAGGAAGGACCATACAACAGAGTGTCTTTCCTTGAGCCGGACAGCCCCAATTTTCACAAGGCTATGCTGTTTTACATCCCGCGGCACGCGGGGCTGTTCTACAAGTCATCGCATCTGCAAAAGATCCACGGCAAGCTGGAAGGGTTCATCGGCAGCCTGCATCTGTATGCAGTGCCGTTTCACCTGGCCTGGCAAAAGGGAACCGCGCACTACTTTGGCTACCCGCTGGTGTATTTCAACGCGGATGAAAAAGAGGATGGGGCCTGGGCCAGGCACCGGGCGGTTTTTGACGGCCTCGTGCAGTATTTCGGGGCCTGCAAACACATTATGCCCTCAGCGCGCTACGAGGCCATGAAACCTGGCTTCATGCGTTTGTACCTGGGCGACAACAGCGTGATGCGCGCGTCCATCAAGGGGCAACTCCCCTCGGAAACAGAAGTAATGGCCGCGCTCGCAGACACCTAGGAACAGCCCGCCGCAGCGAACCTAAGGCTGAGCCGGAGAAAGAACAGGCCCCTGCCCCCGAAATTAACAACCAAGAGATCATGAGCATGGAACGAGAGCAGCCATCCCGAGAAGAGATTGTAACTGCCGCGCACAAGTTCTTTGAACAGCAGCCGAAACCCGCCTTTGTGCCGGGAGAGACCTACCTTCCCCCCTCCGGCAAGGTCATGGATGGGGACGACTGCGCCAGCCTTGTGGATGCCGCGCTGGACATGTGGCTGACCGCGGGCCGCTATGCGGCTGATTTCGAGAAGCAGCTGGCGCAAGTGTTCGGAACCAAGCTCTCCAAGCTGACGGTGTCGGGGTCCGCCGCAAACCTGCTGGCGTTCACAACGCTCACGTCCTGGAAGCTGGGCAAGGCGCGGATTGAACCTGGGTCCGAGATCATCACCGTTGCGGCGGGCTTTCCCACAACCGTTGCGCCGATCCTGCAGAACGGCTGCATTCCGGTCTACGTCGATGTGGACCTGGCGACCCATAACGTGAACGTTGACCTGATCGAGGCCGCCATCAGCAGCAAGACCCGCGCGATCATGATCGCGCACAGCCTGGGAAATCCCTTTGACGTTGTGCGGATCGCCGAAATCTGCCGTGCGCATGGGCTGTATCTGATTGAGGACTGCTGCGATGCATTCGGCGCCACGGTCACAACATCCGATGGCTCGGCACGGGGCGTCGGCACTTTTGGCGATGTGGCCACGCTCAGCTTCTATCCGGCACATCACATCACGATGGGCGAAGGCGGTGCAATCTTGACCAGCAGCATGCGCCTGGCGCGGATCTGCGAAAGCTTCCGGGACTGGGGACGCGACTGCTACTGCGCGCCGGGAACCGACAACACTTGCGGCAAACGGTTCGATTGGCAGCTTGGCGACCTGCCGCAAGGCTACGACCATAAATACACCTACAGCCATATCGGCTATAACCTGAAGGTCTCCGACATGCAGGCTGCGGTTGGCCTGAGCCAGCTCCGGAAACTGGACCGTTTCATTGCGGCCCGGCGGGCGAATTTTGATGGGCTGGTGCAACGGGTCAGGGCAGCCGGCCTTGAAGAATACTATCACCTGCCGGAACCGACGCCGGGCACCAACCCCTCATGGTTCGGCTTTCTGCTGACCATCCGGGATGGCGTTCCGCTTAGCCGCCGCGACGTGACGGCCGCGCTTGAAGACAAAAAAGTCGGCACCCGGCTGCTGTTCGCCGGCAACCTGATCCGCCAGCCGGCCTTTGCCCGCGCGCCTTACCGCGTCGCCGGATCCCTTGATGTAACGGACAAGCTGATGAACGACGCCTTCTGGATCGGGGTCTGGCCCGGCCTTGGCGCCGAGCAGCTGGATTACATGGTCGACACGCTTGCTGAGGTGACCCGCACCCAGCTGATTGGCGGAAAGGCAGCTGCGCAATGAAAGCCGTGATCCTGGCAGGCGGCCTCGGCACCCGACTGGCCGAAGAGACCAGCCTCAAGCCCAAGCCCATGGTCGAGATCGGCGGCCGCCCGATCCTGTGGCACATCATGAAGATGTACACCGCCCATGGCATCACGGATTTCGTCATCTGCCTGGGCTACAAAGGCTACCTGATCAAGGAGTTCTTTGCCAACTACGCCCTGCAAATGTCAGACGTGACCTTGGACATGGCGCGCGGCTCCGTCGAGGTGCACCGTGCCAGCGCCGAACCCTGGCGGATCAGCCTGATCGATACGGGTGAGGAAACCATGACCGGCGGCAGGCTCAGACGGGTGCGCCACTTGCTCGACGACACTTTTTGCATGACCTACGGGGACGGAGTCGGCGATATCGACATCTCCAGCCTGGTAGCTTTTCACAAATCCCACGACAAAATGGCCACCGTGACCGCTGTGGCGCCACCGGGCCGCTTCGGCCTCCTGGAACTGAGCGACCGGTCGGTGACTGGGTTTGTCGAAAAGCCGCGGGGCGAAGGCGGCCGTATCAACGGCGGGTTCTTCGTTCTGGAGCCCGAAGCCCTGGATACCATCGGCGGCGACAGCGACATGTGGGAAGACGCGCCAATGCGGCGGCTGGTTTCAGCCGGCGAAATGGCGGCCTACCACCACGACGGGTTCTGGCAGCCGATGGACACCCTCCGCGACAAGGTCGCGCTCGAAACCCTGTGGAAAGAGGGCCGCGCACCCTGGAAACTTTGGGAGGGAGCCCAGGTCCAGCCCTCCGCTCCCCGGCAGCACTTACCGCAATCCTGGAAAGGGCTTCACTGATGCAAGGCATATCCTCCGGTTTCTGGCGCAACCGCCGTGTTTTTGTGACCGGCCACACAGGTTTCAAGGGCAGCTGGCTCTCATCCTGGCTGCTGGACCTTGGCGCAAACCTGCGCGGTTTTGCGCTGCCGCCCGCAACCGAAGGGCTGCCTGCAGGAACGGCGAGCCTCTTTGATGAACTGGACCTGGCGTCACGGATGGATCACATCTGCGGCGACACACGCGACGAGGCCGCGCTGCGTGCGGCCATCGAAGCGTTCCGCCCGGAAGTTATGCTGCACCTGGCAGCACAGCCCATCGTCCGCAAATCTTATGCTGACCCGGTTGGCACTTATTCAACCAATGTCATGGGCACCGTGCATGTGCTGAATATATGCCGAGATCTGCCTGGTCTGCGCAGCATCGTCGTTGTCAGCAGTGACAAATGCTATGAAAACCGTGAACAGGTCTGGGGCTACCGCGAAACCGACCAGATGGGCGGACATGACCCGTACTCCAGCTCCAAGGGCTGCACGGAGCTTGTTACGGACGCGTTCAGGTCGTCTTATTTTCCGCCTGACCAGCATTCCAGCCACGGCGTGAGCCTGGCGAGCGCCCGTGCCGGCAATGTCATCGGCGGCGGCGACTGGAGTGTGGACCGCCTGATACCCGACGCCGTGCGTGCGCTGCGCGGAGGGCGGCAACTGGACATCCGCTGCCCGCAGGCAACCCGGCCATGGCAGCATGTTCTGGAACCTCTTTCCGGCTATCTCCTGCTTGCCGAAACAGGGGCAACAGACCCCGGTAAGGCCGCACAGGGATGGAATTTCGGCCCGGATGCCGGTTCCACCAGAACAGTCGCGGAGACCGTCGATGCACTTGCCGAAGGTCTCGGCCATGAACTTTCCTGGAGTTCACAACGCTGCCACGGCGGCCTGCACGAGGCGGGCTTGCTGGCTTTGGACTGCACAAAGGCCAGGCACTTGCTGGGCTGGCGGCCGAAGCTGGCGTGGCGGGACATGATCGGGATGACAGCAGCGTGGTACAAATCACCGGATTTGCAAGCGCGCAACGATCTCGTCCGCTCCCAGATCTCCAGCTATACCGCAAAGGCGGACGAATGAACTTCTCCAGCAGCCGTGTGTTTTTGACAGGGGCAATCGGCTTCCTCGGGCAACACGTCAAGACCGCCCTAATCGAAGCCGGAAAAGAGGTCGGATGCCTGGTTCGCCCAGGACGCAAAGGCCCGGCATCAAAGAACGTGTCCTGGCTCGAAAGCCCGACAGAAACGGAGGCCATTGTCGAAACCGTCCGCGGCTTTGCACCAGACCTGATCCTTCACTGCGGCGGCCGCGTTTTAACTGAACACTTGGCGAGCGACGTCGATGATCTGGTTCAGAGCAATCTGCTTCTGACAACCGCGCTATGCGAAGCGGGGCATCTATGCGGCGGATTGCGCATCGTGAACCTTGGCACATGCCTTGAGCATGGCGAGTCCGGAAGGCTGAGCCCGAACAGCCTCTATGCCGCAACCAAGGTCGCGGCAGCCTCGATCATCTCTTACTACTGCGAACAGAACCATGCCGCCGCCATCACGCTGAAGGCGCCAGTGATCTATGGCCCGGGCGAGAACCGGCCCAGGCTTGTCCGGCTGCTGATTGACGCCGCAATCAGCGGCCAGGCAATAGATCTGTCACCGGGGGAGCAGGAGTTGGATGTCCTTCATGTCAGGGATGCCGTTGCTGCTGTCATGCTCGCCGCGCAGAAAGTTGCAAAACCTGAAGCAGCCGGCCGCCACCGC
The DNA here is from genome assembly GCF_000813965.1 of Leisingera sp. ANG-M7. Lineage (GTDB taxonomy): Bacteria > Pseudomonadota > Alphaproteobacteria > Rhodobacterales > Rhodobacteraceae > Leisingera. The sequence continues at coordinate 77,783 of NZ_JWLI01000016.1, forward strand.
ATATGCCAGGTCACATCCGGACAAACCATCACGCCAAGGCTTCTTGCCCGGGAAATCGAAAACCTGTCAGGAAGGAAAGTCCCGGCAAACTGGGGCGCCCGCCCCTACAAATCTGGTGAGCGGATGAAACACTGGACCGGCAGTCAGCAACTTGAAGGCTGGTCCCCGCAGGTCGATTTGCAGACCGGATTGGCTGAGCTTCTGGAGAGTTCATGTCTCCGATCTGATTGCAAGCAGCGTGCAAGGAGATTTGCCCTTTGATGCAAGTTTGCGCTTCGCGCGAACGACCGGCGGTTCAGCACTGCACGCAGTACCCGGTTTCCCCTGCCCTTACCGACGAGCAATATCCCCAAAAGTGGAAAGCGGACTTGGGACGTTTGCGGACTGAAACTCCGGCAGTCATTGCCGCGCAATGCTTCAACAGCAGCAGCACTCTTGTCTTCTATGCGGCGAAAGATACTCGGCGGTGCAGTGCACTGGTGCCCCGCCTGCGCACGCAGAAAAACTCATCACTTCCGTTGCACACTCTCTGCCTTCGATCGCTGCAGATTGGCGCAACGGCTGCTTTGGGTTGGGTTTGCAGGCAAAACCCTCGCCTTGCCTGCATGCTCAGATCAGTTCGCCACCGGGCCCTCAGACGTGAACTTGGGGATCACGCTGTCAGACGCTGCCTTCGGCTCGATGCCCGGCCAGTTGCCTTCGGCCAGGTTGATGTTGCCAGGGATGTCTTCTTCCCAGAAGCCAACCACCACATCGGTGATGTTCAGATAGAGCTTGTCATCGACGATGCGCCACAGGTTCGGGTTGGCCGGCACCTTGCCGCCCTTGGAGACGCCATAGGCGCAGTGGCCGTCATACTGCGGCGCGTAATAGTCCGGGTTGGCGGCGAATTTATCGCGGTTCTCTGCCGAGGAAAACGCCCAGGTGGCGCCATTGTAGTCAGCGGTGAATTCCGTGCTGCCGCGCACCGGCGCGGTCTGCGGGGTGCCGACCGGGTTCATCTCAAGGCTGCGGTAGGCCACCACGTCGTAGCCGGACACCGCATAACCGGTGCCATCGACATACTGCTCCCCGGCAAAGGCCGGCAGGGCAAAGGACAGCGCTGCCGCAGCAGCAAATGCAAGACGCTTCATGAAATCATCCCTTTCATCGGTGATCGCTTTAACTTGGGCACCGGTCCAACGCACCGGCCTTGGCACTGACATTACCGCGGCGGCGGCAAATGCGAAGGGGGGCTCACGGCTCTGTGTCCGGGGACGAGAGGATGTGAGCAGATTGTAAAATTTCCGCGCGCAGACCTTCCAGTCATTGGAATTTCCGGAACACCCCTTATCTCTGCCAAAGCTGATCGCCGCAGCGCGAGCGATTGAGACGCAACAGGAAACAATCAGAGCAAGGCCGACAGATGAGCGACACCCCCTACACCCCACCGAAAGTCTGGAAATGGGAACAAGCGAACGGCGGCGAGTTTGCCTCCATCAACCGCCCCATCGCCGGTGCCACCCATGACAAGGAATTGCCCGCGGGCAAGCATCCGTTCCAGCTGTACTCGCTTGCGACTCCGAACGGCGTAAAAGTCACCGTAATGTTCGAAGAACTGCTGGCCGCGGGCCACGCGGATGCCGAATATGACGCTTGGCTGATCAAGATCGGCGACGGCGACCAGTTCGGCTCCGGCTTTGTCGAGGTGAACCCGAACTCCAAGATCCCGGCGCTCTTGGACCGCAGCGGCGCGGAGCCGGTGCGGGTGTTCGAAAGCGGCTCTATCCTGCTGCATCTGGCGGAGAAGTTCGGAGCGTTCCTGCCCAAGGAGGGCGCGGCCCGGACTGAAGCCCTGAACTGGCTGTTCTGGCAGATGGGCAGCGCGCCCTACCTGGGCGGCGGCTTTGGCCATTTCTATGCCTATGCGCCGGAGAAATTCCAGTATCCGATCGACCGTTTCACCATGGAAACCAAACGCCAGCTGGATGTGCTGGACCGGCAGCTGGCGGAGCGCGAGTTCATCGCAGGCGAAGAATACACCATCGCCGATATCGCCATCTGGCCCTGGTACGGCCAGCTGGTTCTGGGCCGCAACTACGGCGACGCCGCCGAGTTCCTGGATGCGGCGAGCTACACCAACGTGGTCCGCTGGGCCAAGGCCATCGACGCCCGCCCGGCGGTGCAGCGCGGCCGCATGGTGAACCGCACCTCCGGCGATCCGGCCACCCAACTGCATGAGCGCCACGACGCCAGCGATTTCGACACCCGCACCCAGGACAAACTGGAAGCGGCGGAATAACCGCACCGCCTGCAACCGGCAGGTTTCAGACACTCAAAACGCCCGCCTCGCAGCGGGCGTTTTCTTTTTCGGCTACATCCAGCCCAATTGAGTCAGGGCGTGCACGTCATTCCAGACCTTTGTCATGTGGCGGATCTTGCCGCCGTCGAAGTCCAGCACATAGACGTAATCCGAGGCGACCTTCTTGCCCGTCGGCGCGCCGTTGCCGGCGTCAACCGTATGGGTGGCATGAAAGATTGCAAACAGGACTGCGCGGCCGGCGTCCTCATCCACAGTGAGAGATTGGAACTTCGCATGGGCGTCCGGCATCGGGGTCAGCAGCCCCTTGGCCCATTCGGTATAATCCGCAATCGTCCTGATCTCTGCCAGCGCGTCCGCCTGGACAGAGAATGTCGCGTCCGGCGCGCACCATTCCCGGCACACGTCCCAGCCCTTGCCTGCATCGCAGGCCTCGCAGAAGTCATGTGCGGTCTGATTGATGGACATGGTTTTCCCCTCCCTGCTGTGTGGCGGGCACGGGCCGCAGCCCTGCCCTTGCAGCAGCAGATAAGGCGAAAACGGCGGGTGGCGAGAAATGCTTACCTGAGCCGCGGCGGCTTGTCCGGGTCGCTGCCCGGCTGTACAGGCTTCAATTCCTGCGGCGCCTTCGGCTGCGGCAGGTCAAATCGCAGGCCGACGCGGGCCAGACTGGCCGCCACCGGGTCCTCTGCCTCAAAGAAGCCCACGTCCATCGCCCCGGCCTCGATGCCGGAAAAGGTCAGCGCCTCGCTGGCCGCCTTGGCAAGCGAGGCTTGCGCGGCCTCCTTGGCGCCGACAAAGCCCAACAGATGCCCCTGCCCGCCGCCCTTGTAACGGACCCCGGCCAGATAGGCCGCCGCCGCCAACCCGCCCGCAGTGGCAAGCTTGGCATCCAGCGCGGTCAGCAGCGCCTCCGGCAGGCCCTTGGGGGCGGTGAATTCGGTGACGCCTGCCTCGACTTCCTCCGGTGCATGGCCGAGCGTCTGGTGCAGCCAGCTGATGGCCTCTGCCGGGATCAGAAAGGCGGAGGGCGCCACCTCCAGGTTCAGCCCCAGTCCAATTCTCTGGCCGCCCCCCTGCCCGGCAAGCATTTGCGATATCACCCGGCCTGACAGGGCGGCATAAGGCACCGCCTGGCCTGCAAACTGCGCCAGCCGCTCCTCCCGGTCGAACACAAGCACAAAGGCGCCGTCGGGCGTATCAAACAGCACTGGCGAGATCTGCTCTCCCTCCGCTTCCTTCTCCAGCATCAGGAACAGCTCTGCATCCGCCAGCCGCTCATAGAACCGCAGCCGGGCGGCATCATCCTCGGGCGCGGCCTCCATCGCGGCATGGGCCAGATCCAGCGGGGTTTCGTCTGTCATCGCATCAGCTCCTTCACCCTTGCCTGCAGAACTGGCAGCAGCTCCACCTCGAACCAGGGGTTTTTCTTCAGCCACCCGGTATTACGCCACGAGGGATGCGGCAAGGGGAAGACCTGCGGCGCATGATCCCGCCAGCCGCGGACCAGCTCCGTCACCGGCCCCTTCAGTCCCAGATGGTAGCGCTGCGCATGAGCGCCGACCAAGACCTTCAGTTGCACCTCCGGCAGATGCGCCATCACCTGATGATGCCAGGTCTTGCCGCAGACCGCAGGCGGCGGCAGGTCGGCCTTTTTCGCGTTGTAGCCGGGAAAGCAGAAGCCCATCGGCACAACCGCCACGCGGCCCTTGTCATAAAACTCCGCCTCGCTCAGCCCCAGCCAGGCCCGCAGCCGGTCGCCGGAGGGATCGGTGAAGGGGCGGCCGCTTTCATGCACCCGCAACCCCGGCGCCTGGCCTGCGATCAGGATACGCGCAGAGGGGCGGAACCACACCACCGGGCGCGGTTCATGCGCGGTGGCGGTGGCGGCAAACCGGTCCGCGCAGATCCGGCAGCTGCGAATCTGGTCCTTCAGCCGCTGGCCGGCCTTCATTGTTTCAGAACTGGAAACAGCCATCTTGTGCCCAGCAAACCTCTTCTGCCTGCAATTTCCGGCACCTGCGGCCCGCACAGGCGGTAAATTGGTTAAGACTTGGTTGATGATTTATGTCACAATTCGACATAATAAGGCCAAATTCACCCCGTAGGCCATTAACACTCTTTTGATAAGAAAGGGCCATGGGCGCGCTGTAAGCTCCCAGGCAATGAGGCAATTGAGAGAGCCCGCCACAGGGCCGCACGGGCAGTACCGGAACAAGCGATGCTTGAGTTTGAAAACGTCAGCAAGTCCTTTTGGACAGGAACCCAGCGCAAGGTTATCCTTGACCGCGTGTCGTTCCGCATTGAACCCGGCAAATCGCTGGGCGTGCTGGCCCCGAACGGCACCGGCAAGACCACCCTGATCAACATGATGGCGGGACTTGAAAAACCCGACGAAGGCGAGATCCGCCGCAACTGCAAGGTGTCCTTTCCGCTGGGCTTCATGGGCGGCGTCATCAGCCGCCTGTCGGCGATGGAGAACTGCCGCTACATTGCCAAGCTCTACGGCCTCGACCCGGATTACGTGGAGGCCTATTGCCGCTGGCTCTGCGGGCTCAAGGAATATTTCGACCAGCCGGTGGGCACCTATTCCTCCGGCATGCGGGCGCGGTTCAGCTTCTCGCTGATGCTGGCGCTGGATTTCGACATCTACCTGATTGACGAAGGCATGCCCTCCACCACCGATGTGGAGTTTAACCGCAAGGCCGGCGAGATCCTGCAGGAACGGCTGCAGACCACCACCATCATCATCGTCTCGCACCAGGCCCAGACACTGGAAAAATTTGCCCGTTCAGCTGCCGTCCTGTTGCAGGGGCAGCTGCACATGTTTGACACTTTGGAAGAAGCGAAACAGCTCTATGACTACGAAACCGAGAGCTAAGAAGTTCCGCATCCGCCGCAGCAGCCCTGCGGACGGCAGCGAGGCCAAGCCGCAGGCGCCGGAGCAGCCTGCCGCGGCAGCCGCAAGGCCTGCGGCGAACGCTGCCGCACCCGCATCCTCCGGTGCCGGGACGTCTGCCCCGCCGCTCTCCGGCATGGTCAGTTCTGCCCGCGAAACCAAGATGGAAACCGATCTAGACGCAATTCGCCAGGAAGGTCTGACCGGCCGTCAGCTGCGCCTGGCGCGGCGGATGGCACAAAAGCACAACCTGCCCGCCACCTCTGATTTTGAGGCGGTGCGGATGCTGCGCGAGCGCGGCATCGACCCGTTCAAACGCGCCAACATGCTGGAACTGGTGGTTCCCCAGAACAAGGCGCAGCCCGCGGGCAGCCCGCCTGCGCCGGGCTCTATCCAGCTGCCGCAGACGGTTCCGTCCAGCCGGAGCAATCTGCCCGCAGCTGAGCTGAGCCCGGCGGAGCGGCGCGCCCGTGAAATCCAGGACATCCAGCGCGACATCGCCCGCCGCCGCCGCCGCAAGCTGTCGCTGCTGGCGGCGCGTCTGGCATTTTTCGTGATGCTGCCGACGCTGGCTGCCGGTTTTTATTTCTATTCGGTGGCCACGCCGATGTACTCCTCCAAATCCGCCTTCCTGGTGCTGCAGGCCGATGGCGGCGCGGGCGGCGGCGTCGGCGGGCTGCTCAGCGGCACCCAGTTTGCCACCAGCCAGGATTCGATCGCGGTGCAGGATTACCTGCAATCCAAGGAGGCGATGCTGCGGCTGGACGCGGAATCCGGCTTCAAGACGCATTTCACCCAGGACTGGCTGGATCCGATCCAGCGCCTGGAAGCGGACCCCACCAACGAGGAGGCCTTTGCCACCTACAAGCGCAACGTGAAGATCGGTTATGACCCCACCGAAGGCGTGGTCCGGATGGAAGTCTCCGCCGCCGACCCCGAAGTGGCCGCGGAGTTTTCCCGCAGGCTGATCTCCTATGCGCAGGAAAAGGTGAATAACCTCTCGCAGCAGAAACGGGCCGACCAGATGGCCGAGTCCGAGGCCGCGCTGACCGCCGCCGAGGAAAAGCGCCGGGCCGCGCAGCACAACCTGGTGGTGCTGCAGCAGCAGGGCGCGGTTCTGGACCCCGAAGGCGTGGTGGCTGCGCTGCGGTCGCAGATCAGCAACTTTGAGATCCAGCTGGAGGAAAAACGGCTGGAACTGGCCGCGCTGCAGGACAATGCGCGCCCCAACCGCGCCAAAGTGTCTGGCGCCGAAGCGGATATCAAACGGCTAAAGGCGGTGATTGCCAGCCTCAACAACCGGATGGTGGATGCCTCCGCCGGCGAAAATTCGCTGGCTAGCCTGCGCATCCAGATTCAGATGGCCCAGGCCGACCTCGCTACCCGCGATCTGATGCTGCAATCGGCCTTGCAGCAAATGGAAACCACCCGCATGGAGGCCAACCGCCAGGTCCGCTACCTGACCACCGCGGTGGAGCCGGTTGCCAGTCAGGAACCCTCCTATCCGCGCAAATTCGAGAATACCGTTTTGGCATTCCTGATCTTTTCCGGTATCTACCTGATGTGTTCGCTCACCGCGTCCATCCTGCGGGAGCAGGTGTCATCGTAAAGCCATCGGGTACCCATGAAAAACATCGATATCGCCGGTCTCACCGTCGGCAATGATCGTCCGCTGACCATCATTGCCGGCCCCTGCCAGCTGGAAACCGCAGACCACGCCCGGATGATTGCCGGGCAGCTCAAGGAAGCCTGCGATAAATCAGGCGCCCAGTTCGTGTTCAAGGCCTCCTATGACAAGGCCAACCGCACCTCGCTCTCGGGCAAGCGCGGGCTGGGCATCGACGAGGGGCTGAAGGTGCTGGACACCATCCGCCGCGAGTTCGGCGTGCCGGTGCTGACCGATGTCCACACTGAGGCGCAATGCGCGGTGGCGGCTGAAGCCGTCGATATCCTGCAGATCCCGGCCTTCCTGTGCCGCCAGACCGACATGCTGCTGGCCGCGGGCAACACCGGCAAGGCCGTGAACATCAAAAAAGGCCAGTTCCTGGCGCCCTGGGACATGGCCAACGTGGTCGCCAAGGTGGAAAGCACCGGCAACCAGAACATCCTGCTGACCGAGCGCGGCACCTCCTTCGGCTACAACACCCTGGTGGCCGACATGCGCTCGCTGCCGCAGATGGCGCAGGGCGGCTACCCCGTGGTGATGGACGCCACCCATTCCGTGCAGCAGCCCGGCGGCAAGGGCGGCTCCACCGGCGGCCAGCGCGAATTTGCGCCGCTGATGGCGCGCGCAGCCGTTTCGCTGGGCATCGCTTCCGTCTTCATCGAGACCCATCAGGACCCGGACAATGCCCCCTCCGACGGGCCGAACATGATTTACCTTGACCAGATGCCGCAGCTGATCGGCAGCCTGATGCGCTTTGATGCGCTGGCCAAGGCCGACCCCATCCGTATTTGATCCAGTAAAGAGATTTCAGACATGACCAAACCGCAGCCTGAGGTGACCCCGAACACCTGGAGCTTCCTGCGTGACGCGATGATCAAGCCCACCGGCTTTCGCGAATATGACGCACGCTGGAAGTACCCGGAGGAGATCAACCTGCCCGGCATGACCGCCCTGGGCCTTGGCCTCGGCACCCAGATGCGCAAGCGCGGCATCGAACCGGTGATCGCGGTGGGCAACGACTACCGCGACTATTCGCTGGCAATCAAGAACGCCCTGATTCTGGGCCTGATGCAGGCCGGTATCCAAGTGAAGGACATCGGCCCGGCGCTGTCGCCGATGGCCTATTTCTCCCAGTTCCACCTGGATGTGCCCGCGGTCGCCATGGTCACCGCCTCGCACAACCCCAACGGCTGGACCGGCGTCAAGATGGGCTTTGACCGCCCGCTGACCCACGGCCCCGACGAGATGGGCGAGCTGCGCGACATCGTGCTGAACGGCGAAGGCCAGCCCGCACCCGGCGGCTCTTACGAGTTCGTGGAAGGCGTCAAGGAAGCTTATCTGGACGACCTGGCAGGCGGCTTCAAAATGTCCCGCCCGCTCAAAGTGGTCTGCGCCACCGGCAACGGCACCGCCTCCGCCTTTGCGCCGGAGCTGTTCAAGCGCATCGGCGTCGAAGTGGTCGAGAGCCACAACGAGCTGGACTACACCTTCCCGCACTACAACCCCAACCCCGAAGCCATGGAGATGCTGCACGACATGTCGGCATCGGTGAAGGCCTCCGGCGCCGATCTGGCGCTTGGCTTTGACGGCGACGGCGACCGCTGCGGCGTGGTCGACGACGAGGGCGAGGAGATCTTTGCCGACAAGGTAGGCGTGATCATGGCCCGCGATCTGTCGAAGCTCTACCCGAACTCCACCTTTGTGGCGGATGTGAAATCCACCGGCCTGTTTGCCTCCGACCCCGAGCTGCAGAAGAACGGTGTGACTGCGGATTACTGGAAGACCGGCCACAGCCACATGAAGCGGCGGGTCAAGGAAATCGGCGCCCTCGCGGGTTTCGAGAAATCCGGCCACTACTTCCTGGCCGAGCCGGTAGGCCGCGGCTATGACTGCGGCATGCGGGTCGCGGTTGAGGTCTGCAAGATGCTGGACCGCAACCCGGACATGTCGATGTCGGACCTGCGCAAAGCGCTGCCCAAGACCTGGTCCACCCCGACCATGTCGCCCTATTGCGCCGATACCGAGAAATACGACGTTCTGGAGCGGCTGGTGCAGAAGCTGGTTGCCAAGCATGAGGCAGGCGAGCTGTTCGCAGGCCGGGCAATCAAGGAAGTCGTGACCGTGAACGGCGCCCGGGTGATCCTCGACAACGGCTCCTGGGGGCTGGTGCGGGCTTCGTCCAACACGCCGAACCTGGTGGTGGTCTGCGAAAGCTCCGACAGCGAAGACGAGATGCGGGCGATCTTTGCCGATATCGACGCGGTGATCCGAACCGAGCCGCTGGTCGGTGACTACGACCAGACCATCTGATCCACCGATCAAGAGGGATTTCGCCTGCTTCGCAGGCGATCCGCGCCCGCCTTCGGCGGGCGCTTTTCTTTTGGCTGAGAAGCGACCTAAGGGCAGGTTTGCCCTAGGTGCGCGTTCCCCAGTTTAAGACGCCTGCAGCCGCGTCAAGGACGCGCCGGGCGTTGCCCGGAGGCCTCGCGGCCTTCCTTGACCCGGCTTCCGGCTGTGGGGCCTCAGTCGCCGCCCAGCAGCTTCAGCAGCTGGTCGCGGGCCTCCTGTTCGATGCGCTGCTTCAACACATCGTTGATGTCCTGGTCCGGCGCGATTTCGGTTTCCAGGTCCAGCTCCTCGGCCAGCTTCTGGCGTACCCGGTCCTTGGCCTCCTGCTCGATCTCGTCGATCTTCGGCTGCAGCGCTTGGCCGAAGTCCGGCCGGATGTCCGGATTGTCCCAGCTGCCCCGGATACGGACCGGGATGGTCAGCACCTGATCGCTGCCCGCCCGCACCAGCTGCGGCGCGAACAGATAGTCGATGTCGCGTGCGCCCAAGCCGATCCGGCCCTTGCCTTCGGCGCGGAACCCCTTGAGCAGCACCAGCAGATCCTGGTTCTGCAGGTTGCCCCCCTCGATCGTGTAGCTGGCCGTCAGCTGGTCGAACACGGTGCTGCCGCCATTGCCGCCTGAGCGCATCAGCTGCTCCAGGTCGAAGCCGGTGAAAAACCCCTTGCCCGCTTCCAGCCAGCCCTTACCGCTAAGGGAGCGCATGATGGCCGCCACCGAATTGCCGGAGCCAAGGAAGTCCAGCGCGCCCAGCGCCTCGCCGTTCAAGCGGTCATAACCGGCGGTCTCCCCCAAAGCGCGCTCCAGCCGGATGCCGTTGAAGGTCAGATTGCCGCCCACTGACAAACCGCCCCGGTTGTTGGCGACCACCTGCCCCTGAACCTGGCCGCCGAACATCGCCGCGGGCAGGAATTTCAGCACTGCGCGGCTGCGCTCCACCGTCAGGTTCAGCTTGCTGGCGCCAAGGTTCACGCCGCCGGTGCGCAGGCTGTCGAAACTCAAGTCCACCGCCGCATCCGCCAGCCCCAGCGCCGAGGCATCAATCGCTTCCTCAGGCCAGCCGCTGGCAGCAGAGGCACCGCCCGCAGTGCCGGACCCGCTGGCAGAACCGCCCTGCCCGCCGGCAAAGCTGCTGAAATCCAGCGCCCCGCCCTGCAGCTGGGCAGTGATCTTTGGGCGGTCCTTGAATTCCACGTCCGCCGCGCCGGTCAGCCGGTTGGCGCCCAGCTCGGCCGCCAGGTCGCGCATCGACAGCCGCCCGTCCGCAGTATAGGTCACATCCGCCGCAAACACCGCCTTCTGCGCCAGCGCATCGGGCAGGAACACCCCCAGCGCCACGCCGGTTTTCAGGGCATCCTGCGCCCCGAAGGTCAGCCGCCCGCTGGCCTCGCCATTGATACCGGCATGGCCGTCAAACCGCCCCTTGCCGCCCGGTGCCGTCACCGTCGCCCCGATCGAGGAAACCTCACCGGCCAGAAACCCCGCAAAGGTGCCGATCTCTGCGTCCACCTGCACCGGCTCCCCCGCCGGGCGTAGGGTGGCCTTTGCACTGGCAGTGCCCGCCGGATCCGGCCACAGCAGGCTGAGGTCGATGTTCTTCATCTCCACCGGCGCGTCGCCGTGGGCTGCATAGCGCAGCGAGGCCCCGGTCAGCTCCACCGCCTCGATCCGGAGCGGCAGCGCCCCGCCGGCTGAGCCGGCGCCGCCGTCAGACGCTGCGCTGCCGTCCTGAGCCCCCCCGGCGCCGCCCATCACCCAGTTGCCAACGCCCTCGGCATTGGTTGCCAGATTGAGATGCGGCAGAATGGCAGAGACCTCGGTGACCCGCACATCGCCCTGCATCAGGTCGGCGGCAGAGACCCCGATGGTCAGCCGTTCGGCCTGCAGCATCGGCTCCGGCCCGGCCCAGTCCGCATTGGAGAGCGTCACCGCATCGGCCTTGACGCCCAGAGTGGGCCAGAAGGTAAAGCGCACCTTGCCGCCAAACGCCAGCTTGCGCCCGGTCTGCGTTTCCAGCTGATCCGCCGCCAGCCGCGCGATCTTCTCGCCCGGCAGCAGCAGCACCAGCCCCGCCAGCAGCACCACCGTCAGAACCAGCGCCGTCACCACCCGGATTATCAGCTTCATCACCCCACTCCTTTATGCCTTGCCCCATGTTCCCCAATGGGTTTTGCGCAGCTTAACTCGTAGGCGGGCGGGTGCAATGCAGGATAATGCTCATAACCCCGGCACGTCTGAGGCAGGGCAGCAAAGTTCCTGGCCAAGTGGCGGCAGAACCACCCTAACCTGGAAGTGCTGGGATCTGGCGTCATAAGTTTGAAAGCCCCGCTCTTCAGGAATCCTTTTCCCGAAAGTCCGCCTTTTACGAAGAGCGGAGCCTGCTTGTTACTGGCTTCACAGCCGGGTCAGAACTCAACCTCTACATTCGGATAGCTCCAAGGAAGAGTAGAGCTCAACCGGCCGGTCAGAACAATTGACGTGGGTTGCGAATAGGTGCCTGTGGCCGCGTCATACGTGGACACACCCTGTGTCACAGTATTGTTGCGCCCTGAGGAGGGCTCGGTGGTCAGCTTGACCACCTTGCCCCGGTATGAACACCGCCAATTCAAAGCAGGCGGCTTACCCCTTTCCGGGAACCTTTCGGCCTGCAAGTACATCGGTGTCTTCACCAGCGCTGGGGTAGTCACGTTTTTTACCGAGACCAAGGTACTGGAAGCTGAACAAACAGCCCCCTTCACCTCAACCCGCTTGCCATCCTCACCGACGGCATAACTCCTGACCAGAGAGGGTTGCGTTTTATACTCGTTCCCCAAGGTGGCCAGGCGGCTGGCCGTGAAAGTTTCTTCAACTGGAAGTGAAGTTGACCCGCACGCAGAAAGTGCAAGAAACGGAACCAAATATTTCCACATCATTCAACGTTCACAAAAACGGCTTCCGGATAGCGCCAGTCGGCGGTGTTTGCCGCAATTGCGGATCCCGTGATGAGGATAAGGTCGGCGACAAGGTTGCCGGAACCGGAAATAATCTGCCCGGGTTTTGCGGCGAGCAGGAACGAGCCGTTGAGATCGCCGGATTTGCAGGAAATGAGAATCGACGGCGGCACACCGCGAGCTTCCAATTTGGCGTCCTGATCGTACTTGGGCAGCACAACCTGCTGCGGCGTAACAACTTCCGCCCGCAGGTGGTCGGAGGTCAGAGTACACTTTGCGCCCCTGATTTCCTTCCTGACGGTTTTGCCGCCACTGCCCTGAACGCTATTGAATACACGGACCGTGGTTTTGGTGTTGCCGTTGCCAAGCCGCTCCTTGGGGGCGCTTGCCAGGAACGCAAAGGAGGCCGGTTCGGATTCAATTTTCAGCGCAGGTTCGCCACAGGCGGTCAGAGAAGCCAGCGCAAGCAGGCAAAAAGCTTTTTTCATCAGGTGTCCCTCAAGTTTTTTGCGCTGGTTTCACAGGTCCGCGCCCTGGTCAATTGTGTATGCTTAAGATTGCTTGCCTGTGGCATTTCTTCCTCTATGCGTGAAACTCCTGAAGTTGTGCCTAGCGTCGCATAACAAGTGTTGATTGCTCCCACACCTGCCCGCAATGGACCGCGGTACAGGCGGCGAAAATGCACTTCCCCGGTGCACAGGGGGTGTACAGGGGGTGCACGCAGGACACCCCCTTTTCCTTGCCTCCTGCCGCATTCCTGATATATGCGCGCGCATGACCAGTTCCCCGTCCAGCAACCCGCCCAGCCTCCGCCCCGACCTTGCCCCGGAACCGCAGTTCCGTGAGGCACCCCGTGACGGCCAGCCGACCCTTGGCATGGTGTCGCTCGGCTGCCCCAAGGCGCTGGTGGACAGCGAGCGGATCCTGACCCGGCTGCGCGCCGAAGGGTACGGCATCTCGCCCGACTACGCCGGGGCTGATGCAGTGATCGTCAACACCTGCGGCTTCCTCGACAGCGCCAAGGCAGAGAGCCTGGAGGCGATCGGTGAAGCGCTGAAGGAAAACGGCAAGGTGATCGTGACCGGCTGCCTGGGCGCCGAGCCGGATTACATCCGCGAGCATCACCCGCGCATCCACGCCGTCACCGGCCCGCACCAGTATGAGCAGGTGCTGGACGCGGTGCATTCCGCGGTGCCACCCAGCCCGAACCCTTACGTGGACCTGCTGCCCGCAGCGGGTGTAAAACTCACCCCCCGCCACTTCAGTTACCTAAAGATTTCAGAGGGCTGCAACCACAAGTGCAAGTTCTGCATCATCCCGGACATGCGCGGCAAGCTGGCGTCGCGCCCGGTGCACGCGGTGCTGCGCGAGGCGGAGAAACTGGTTGAGGCCGGGGTGCGCGAACTCTTGGTGATTTCGCAGGACACCTCCGCCTACGGGCTGGACCGCAAGTATTCCACGCATCCCTGGAAGGGCGCCGACGTGCGCAGCCATGTCCTCGACCTCTCCCGAGAGCTGGGTAAGCTGGCCCCGGCGGAGGATCTGTGGGTGCGGCTGCACTATGTCTACCCCTACCCGCATGTGCGTGAGCTGATCCCGCTGATGGCGGACCCGGAGAACGCGCTGCTGCCCTATCTGGACATCCCCTTCCAGCATGCCCACCCGGATGTGCTGCGCCGCATGGCCCGCCCCGCCGCGGCAGCCAAGACGCTGGACGAGATCAACGCCTGGCGCGCCACCTGCCCGGATATCACCCTGCGCTCCACCTTCATCGTCGGCTTCCCCGGCGAGACCGAGGCTGAGTTCCAGCATCTGCTTGACTGGATGGATGAGGCGCAGCTGGACCGGGTGGGTTGTTTTAAATACGAAAACGTCGACGGCGCGCGCTCCAACGACCTGCCGGACCATGTGCCGGAAGAGGTGAAGCAGGAGCGCTGGGAACGCTTCATGGAGAAGGCGCAGGCGATCTCAGAGGCCAAGCTGGCGGCGAAGGTCGGCCAGACGATGCAGGTTATCGTCGACGACATTGACGAAGACGGCATCGCCACCTGCCGCACCAAATCGGATGCGCCGGAGATCGACGGCAACCTGTTCATTGACGAGGTAACGGACGGGTTGCAGGCCGGTGATCTGGTGACGGTCGAGGTGGACGAGGCGGGAGAGTATGACTTGTGGGGCGTTAGGACCGCCTAAGGCACAACGCGCAGCATTTTCACTGCGCCCGCAGTGCCTCTACCTCAGCTTCCTCTTCAATAGATTGGACACTGGCATCCGTCTGTGGCTCTCGGATTCTTGGTGCAGGTTTCCTCCAAGAAGAAAGATCCTGGCCAATCTCGCGATAGAACTTTGGAACGATCTCCTCAAGCTCCGCAATAAAGTTCGTTTGCTGAGTGAATTTTACCCCCAACCGCTTTGCCACATAGATATGAAAACTGACAACTTGGAGCCCGTTTTTGTCCTTCTCACAGAGATCAGGGTCAGCAATCAATTCCAACAGAGAGAATTGAGTGTCTTCACTGCGGCCGGGCCAAGTCATTCGAACAAAGAGATCATCACTGACTTCGCTCTTCAATTGGCGAAGCAGCCAATTCAATCTTGCCTTAGAAGACTTCTTGTCTTCGGGTGCTCTGAGCGTCATCCCTGCTTCAATCGTCCGGCGATTTAAATCCGCCACGACCTCCAAATTTGCCGCAGCATCTGGTATTTCAAAGCTGACTTGCAGTTGGTGATCTTCCCTTAGTTGGTTCAGTTCATCTTTGTGCCGGTCGGCTGGATTCTTTGCGTGTTTCCGATTCAAACGCTCTCTTACGCTTGTTTCCGTCTGTCTGCTCAAGATTAATGACAGATCTTTAGTTTCCTGATGCCAAGCATCCAATACCGCAATCGCTTCTGAAGACTTGGCAAGTATCTTGCCTCCTGCTGAAACAAGCTTGTTCAGTTCGCTCCATTCTGGCGGCATGCGGTCGAAACCGCGAATACCTGCGCTTTCATGAGTTAAGAAGCGCCTCAATTCATTCAGCAACACACGCTGATCGTCGTCGGCAACACCGTCGTTGCTGATCAGTAAGTCAACCGTTGTCAGGACGAACATCCATGACCAGTGGAAAACCGGGACCTTTGAGCGGCTTCTACGGACATCCTCAAGCGGATGGCTGGCGGGCAATGTCGCAAACTGGTTGGAAATTGTAATGACGCAATCAATCCCGTTGTCCTTTGCCAGGCTGCGGTATTTTTCTATTTGCTCTGCAGTCAGGGGATTATTGCCAATCTTGGCCTCCACCATGGCGCGCCATTCTCGAGAGCCGTTTCTCACGACAATCAGCCCGTCAGGGCGATCTTTGCCTCCCTCTTTCTGACCGTCAAAGACTACCTCCGTGAATGTCTCCACGGTTGTTCGCTTCCCGGTTCGTTGCCCCAAAGACGCTAACAACTCTGATGCAAGTTCCTCAACTTTGGAAAGGCACGCCAAAAGAATTGACGTCGTCCGTCCCTCTTTGGAGTTGTTGGACAACACCGGGAAAAGGCGCGCAGGCTCCCCCTGTTTTAGATATTCTGGTCTGTCCATGATGCCCTCCAAGCCCCTCTCGCAAATTCAGTAAATTCCTATGAATATACAATCTTAGAATGATTTTGCACAACTTATAAGACATTGCAAAGGTTTAGGCAGCACGGACCATTATGGACAAAGTCTACCAGCTAACATTTCGCTCCCTGTCTGCTACGCTCTCCCCAAACCGCAACCAGCCAGGGAGAGCGCCCAGCCATGACAGACACTCCGGAAATCGCCCAGAAAGCCCCCTTCCCCGTCGAGGTGACAGAGGGAAAGACCTATTTCTGGTGCGCCTGCGGCAAGTCCAATCGGCAGCCGTTCTGCGATGGCTCGCACAAGGGCACGGATTTCGAGCCGGTGAAGTATAAGGCGGAGAAGGACGGCAAAGTGTTCTTCTGCGGCTGCAAGCACTCGGGCAAGAAGCCGCTCTGCGACGGCAGCCATTCCAAGCTTTAGGGTCAGGAACCGGACATCAGCCGCTTGAAGACACCGGCGCTGGGGCAGAACTCCGGCACCGCGGGCGCGTCATCGCGGCGGGCGGACAGCCACAGGGCGCAGGACTTGCTGCACCCGGCGCTGCGGCAGCTGGTGACCATGCGGGCATAATCCAGACCGCTGAGGCGGCCTGCCTTCACCGCCGCGTCCAGATCGACGCCTGCGGCCTCTGACACGGCGCGCAACAGCCACAGGTGGCGGAAGATATTGCCAAGGCCCTCTGCCTCCGCTGCCATGTCTTTCATGCGCCGCGGCCCTTCAGCTGCATCAGCTGGTCCGCATTGCGGCAGCCGGGCATCGGCGCACCGGCGCGGGTATTGGCATCCAGAAAGGCCTCGCACTGTGCGGGCGCATCGCAGCCGCGGCAGCGGGTGATCATTGCCGCCCAGTCCTCGTGGCTGATGGCGCCTGAGGCAAAGGCGGCGGACAGGTCAACGCCCGTGGCCTGGCCCATCCGGGACATCAGGCGCAGATGGTAAAGGGGATCGCCCAGCGGCTGCATGGCATCAGCTCCTGTTACGCGTGGCTTTCGTTCAGATAGCCGAGCAGGTCGCGGTTGCGGCAGAAATCCGGGGCATCAGCGCCCGGGCGCTGGCCCTCTGCCAGCCATTTGCGGCAGGCGCCGACGCCGCCGCAGCGGGTGCAGCGCAGCACCGCCTCGGCAATCTCGTCAAAACGCAGGGTGCCGGCCACGGCCTCTTCCTCCAGGTCCAGCCCGACGGAGCAGGCCATCCGGTCGAACAGTTCGGCGTGGGTTTTCAGGTCAGCTTCGGCGGTCATCGCGCATACCCCGTAATCATGCATTGCCGGGGCAGCTTAGCCGCTGGCGGCGGCGCGGGATTTGACTCAGGTCAACCAGCGGGAAATTTCAGGCCGGATTCCCGCCCCGGTGGTCCAGATAGGCGCGCACCGCGTCCTGCACCCGGCGGAAACGGTCACCGCCCAGTTTTTTGCCGCCGTACCAGCGGGTGACGATAATGACGTGATCGGTGATCCCTTCCCGCTCCAGCATCCGCAGAATCACCATGCCTGCGCCGCTTTCGCCGTCGTCGGCCTTAAGCCCGCCGGTGGGCAGCATTGCCGCCCAGGTGTTGTGGGTCGCCTTGGCGTAGGCGCGCTCAGACTTCAGCTCCGCCAGCACCGCATCCACCTCCTCGCGCGAGGCCACCTGCGCGCTGGTGACCGCGTATTTGGAGCCGCGGTCAGTCAGCACCACGCCGAGCTTTTCCAGCGCGGGGGCGGAGGTGTCCCTGGCAGCCACGGTCAGTTCAGGTTGTTGCGGTCGATGGTCGCCTGCACCACCCGCACCCGGTCCGGGTTGGCCGGGTGGGTGCCCAGGAAGCGATCGCCCGGATCCGGCAAGCGGTTGAAGAAGCGCACGCCGACGCTGGGCCGGTAGCCGGACTTGTGGGTGATGATGGTGCCCAGCTCATCCGCCTCCAGCTCAAAATCCTTGGAATAGGTGCGGGCGCCGACAAAGCCGCCGATATCCTGCGCGGTTGACACGCTGGCAGACCCGCCCCCCGCCAGCGCGGTGATCAGCCCGGCGCCAACGCTGACCAGAGCCGAGTTCTGCGCCTGCCGCGCCAGGTGGCCGCGGATGTGGTGGGCGGCTTCATGCGACATCACAAAGGCCAGCTCATCATGGTTGGCGATCTGCCCCAGCATCCGCCGGGTGAAGGTGATCACCGGGCGGCCGTTGCGGTCCAGGCTTTGGTAGGCGTTTGGGGCTGCGTTCGGGTTCGGGTCGATGCGGATCAGGAAATCGCAGTTCAAGCCCTGAGTGCGGCTGCGGCATTCGCGCTCCGCCACCGGCTCCACCCGGCGGGTGACCGCGGCAAAGGCACTGCTTGCCTCACCTGGCGCCAGCCCCTGCACCGGCTGCTGCGGTGCGGTCCGGACAGGCTGGGGCGCGGGTTCCACCACCATGTTGCAGGCGCTGGCAGTCAGGGCGATGAGACACAGAAAACGGCGCATGGCACATCCTATTGCAATTCGTCCGCACCGTACCGCGCAAGCCTTGGGGAAGGCAATTGCCCGGCGGCGGAAGTTCGCCGTTACATTGGTATGATCATGTGCATTTGCAAGGCCTTGCCAGCAGGCGGTGCGCGGTGCAGGCTGGGGGCATGTTTACCATCGAACATGAATTCGACTCGACGGTCATCACCCTTGTTGACGAGAACGGCGTTCCGCTCAACGAGGATGTGACCATCAATTCCTTTGCCGAATGCGTCACGGTTGAGCAATACGACCCGCGCACCGACAGCGTACAGAAGATCACCCTCTCGCACCTGCAGGTGCGGGATCTCGCCGCAGCCCTTGACCTGCCCGAAGGCGTCTACCGCCTGGTTGGCGAAGACTAGCGCTCAGGACCCTGTCTCTCAGGCCGGCCCGGTATAGGCAAACACCTTGTCCCGGGAGGTTGCGCCCCGGCGCAATTCCAGGTTCGACGCCGCCGTCCCCATCGCCGTGGCCAGCAGGCTGCGTATAGCTTCAGTCGCCTTGCCGTTCTCCGGCGCCGCGGTGACAGAGACCTTCAGCGCGCCCTCTGCTTGCACGATTGTATTGCGCGCCGCCTTGGGCGTGGCGCGCACCGCAATCTCCGCGCCCGGAACGCACAAATGGCTCAGATCCGGCAGGTCTTTCTTTCTTGGCTTCCCCATGCAGCAACACATGCCCTGTGCAGTCGGCAAAAGCCATAGACTTTGCCATCCTCCCGCAGCTATCACCCGCACAGCGAAACCCAAGCCCCGCCGCCTGCTGCATTTCCGGCACAGATGGCACGCAAGGCCCATTGGCTCTTGAAAAAACGCCCCCAGCTGCCGAGATAGGCAGCAACAGATGTAAAAAGGTTTCACATATGCCTGCACGCAATGACGCAGCCCTTGAATTTCTTCTGTCGCGCCGCTCCCGCCCGGCCAAGACGCTGGTGGCGCCCGCCCCCACGCGCGAGGAGCTGCTGCCGATCCTGACCGCCGCCGCCCGCTCCCCCGATCACGGCAAGCTGGAGCCCTGGCGCTTTGTCGTGGTGGAGCAGCCCGCGATGGCGCGGCTGGCGGAGCTGACCGAAGAGACCGGCCAGCGCCTCGAAAAAAGCCCGGAGGATACCGCCAAGGGCCGCAGCCAGTTCGACCAGGGCCAGCTCGCCGTGGTGGTGGTTGAGGTGCAAAAGGACAGCCCCAAGGTGCCCGCCATTGAGCAGACCTATTCCGCCGGCGCCGTCTGCCTGGCGCTGCTGAACGCTGCGCTGGCCGCCGGCTGGGGCGCCAACTGGCTGACCGGCTGGGCAAGCCATGACCGTGGCTTCTGCAAAGCTGCGTTTGGCCTGGCGGACAATGAACGCATCGCCGGCATCATCCACATCGCCACCGAAAGCTCTGCCCCGCCGGAGCGCCCGCGCCCCGACCTCGACGCAATCACAACCTGGATGAGCGCATGATCTTTACCGCCTTTTTTAAGACCCTCGGCCAGACCGGCGACCCGCGCTTCCGCAAGGTGCTGTTTCTGGGGCTGGGGCTGACCATTGCCCTGCTGATCGCGGCCTGTGTGGGTTTCTATCTGCTGGTGCAGTGGCTGGTGGGGCCGGAGGCAGCCTTGCCGCTCCTGGGGGAAGTCACTTGGCTGGACGACATTCTGTCCGTCGGCTCGGTTTTCCTGGTACTGCTGTTATCTGTGTTCCTGATGATCCCGGTGGCTTCGGCCTTCACCTCGATGTTCCTGGACGAAGTTGCTCAGGCGGTGGAAGACAAACACTACCCGGCTCTGCCCCCGGCGGCCAAGGTGCCGTTCTGGGACGCGGTCAAGGACACGGTGAACTTCCTCGGCCTGCTGATCGCGGCCAACATCCTGGCGCTGTTCCTTTATGTGATGTTCCCGCCCGCGGCGCTGTTCATCTTCTGGGGTCTCAATGGCTTCCTCTTGGGCCGGGAATACTTCACCCTTGCTGCCGCGCGCCGCGTCGGCACGGCTGAGGCCAAGAAACTGCGCCGACGCCACTCCACCACCATCTGGGCTGCGGGCACGCTGATGGCGGTGCCGCTGTCGGTGCCGCTGGTGAACCTGGTAATCCCGATCCTGGGCGCCGCCACCTTCACCCATATCTACCACGCGCTGGCGCGCAGATAAGCCGGCGGCGCGCTCCGGCCTGCGCCGGGTCAAGGCCGGCCTAAGCCGCCGCGCGGCACGCGCGGTTCAGCCTTGACGCGGCGGAGGCCTGAGTACACTCGAACTGGAGTCTTTAAGTGCAGGACTGCACTTAAAGCGCTTCTCAGCAAATTGCTTCTGACTGCCTATTGGCACCCCGGCCCGCTCCAGCCCGCCGGGCTGGCCGCAACCGCGCCGCGCAGCCGCGCGGCGCCACGCCCAACCGGTCCCGAGGCATGGCAATACTTCCCCGGATCAGGCGGGAGATTCTGCTGTTTCGCTTATCAGATGCTGGCGCAGATCACTGCCGTTCCGGCAGCATCCCCATCCAGTCGAAATCATGCACCGAGATCACGCCGGAGATGATGATCGCGCAGACGACAGCCCACAGAACTGCGGCGACGCCGGTGGTGATCCAGGCCTTCTGCTTCAGGAAGTGCTTTTCCGGGGCGCCTGCATGGGTGCCGGGCACCACTTCGCCCTTGTCGCCCTGGGTCTCCAGCCGGATCGGGATGATCACCAGAAAGGTCATGAACCAGATCACCGCATAAAGCACGATTGCGGATGTAATGCCCATCTGTCTGGCCTCCCGGAATTGCCCTGTCCCGCAGCCGGGACAGGGTGCTCATAGCGTCAAACTTCTTCGAGTTCCACCAGGCAGCCGTTGAAATCCTTGGGGTGCAGGAACAGAACCGGCTTACCATGGGCCCCGATTTTCGGCTCGCCAGAGCCCAGCACCCGCGCGCCTTCGGCCTGCAGGTGGTCGCGGGCCGCCAGGATGTCCTCGACCTCATAGCAGACATGGTGGATGCCGCCGGCCGGGTTCTTCTCCAGAAAGCCGTTGATGGGGGAGTTCTCTCCCAGCGGATACAACAGCTCGATCTTGGTGTTGGGCAGTTCGATGAACACCACGGTGACGCCGTGATCCGGCTCATCCTGCGGGTCGCCCACCTTGGCCCCCAGCGCGTTGCGGTACTGCGCGGATGCAGCCTCCAGGTCGGGGACAGCAATGGCAACATGGTTCAGTCGGCCGATCATCT
This sequence comes from Leisingera sp. ANG-M7, assembly GCF_000813965.1. Lineage (GTDB taxonomy): Bacteria > Pseudomonadota > Alphaproteobacteria > Rhodobacterales > Rhodobacteraceae > Leisingera. The sequence goes on from NZ_JWLI01000016.1 coordinate 99,153, forward strand.
CTTTCGTGCTCCTCTCACAGAAATTCCTCGGCTCCGGTTATGGGCCGGATGCTGCGCCGCGGCAAGTGCGCCAATCCGCACGGCAGGTGCCTGCGGGCACCGGCGCGCGCGGCGTTAACGAGTAATTAGCCTCGATTCCCTAGCGTCGGATCATATCCCGCAAGGAGCATATGTCATGGACGATTCGGAACTGTTTGCTGCTGCCCAGCGCCTGCCCACCACCCGCCGCCCGCTTCTGGGGCTGACCATCCTGGTGGTGGAAGACAGCCGCTTTGCCTGCGAGGCGCTTCGCCTTCTGTGCCTGCGCAGCGGTGCCCGGATCCGGCGCGCCGATTGCTTGAAGTCCGCCCGCCGCCACCTTCAGGTCTACCGGCCCTCGGTACTGATCGCCGATGTCGGGCTGCCGGACGGCTCCGGCCTTGACCTGATCCGCGAACTCGCGGACGCCAGCCCGCGCCCCAGCGTGATCCTCGCCACTTCCGGCGATTCCAGCCTGTCGGAGACCGCGATTGAGGCCGGCGCTGCAGGTTTCCTGGAAAAGCCGATCACCTCGCTGGCCGCTTTCCAGCAGGCGGTGCTTTCCAGCATGCCCGCCGATCGCCAGCCTTCCGGCCCGCGCGCGCTCAGCGATGAAACCGTGGAACCGGACCTGATTGCTTTCCGCGACGACATGGCCCATGCCGCTGATGTTCTGAACATGGGGCAGGAGGAAAAGACCTTGGCCTACCTGGCGCAGTTCGTGGGCGGCGTTGCCCGCAGCGCCGGCGACCGGCCGCTGGCCGATGCTGCCGACCGGCTGGCCCGCTCACGTCAGAAGGGCAAACCGCTAACCCAGGACGCCGCCACGCTTGCCGGATTGGTGCAGGAGCGGCTGCAGCGCCGCGCGGCGATCTGATATGCTGGAAGCCTGCCTGCTCGCCCTCACCACGCTGGTCATCGTGCTCTACGGCCAGCTCCGCCTGGAAGCCCGCGCCATCCGCCGCAACCGTTCCCGCACAGCCCGCGGCCATGCCCTGATCCTGCAGCCGCGCGGACGTTAAGCCCGGACAGAACCAACTGCTGCCGCGTCTGCAGGCTGCAATACGAAAACCCGCTGCCAGCAGGATCCTTCAGCGCCATTCTGCAAACAGCGCAACGGTCCGGAAGGATCAGTCTGCGCCCCCTCCTCGCCCCGCCTTTCCCGCAACTCTCCCGCGCCCGCAGCCGCACGGATCGCGTCGTGCCGCTTGGCGGCCTTGGGCCCGGCACCGCCTGTAAGGCGGTGCCGGGCCCAACAGGACGGACCGTTCCCTGAACGGGGCCGAACCGGCGGGAGCCGCCGCCTGCCCCGGCTTAGCACCTTTGATACCAGGGCTCTACAGCAACATCCCAGGGTTGCTGCCCATGTCCAGCCCGGGAAACACATCAGTTTCAAGCCCGCTCCGCCCTGCACCGGTCAGCCCATGCAGCAGCCAGGCAAGGGAACTGCGCACATCCGCGGTTGGCATCAGATCTCGGCGGTCATAGAGATCCGCCTCCGCCAGCCCCGGCCAGCGCCCCAGCACCCGCCCGCCGCGGATGGCACCGCCTGCCAGCAGCATCGCGCCGCCGGTGCCATGGTCGGTGCCGCCGGTGCCGTTCTCACGCACGGTGCGGCCGAATTCAGTCACTGCAGCGACTGCCGTCTTGCCCCAGACCTCCGGCCCCAGGCCGGACTGCAGGGTCAGAACGCTTTCTGACAGCCGCCCCAGCGCGTTTTTCAGGCCATTGGCCTGACGATGATGGGTATCCCAGCCGTTGATGGAAAACGCCGCAATCCGGCTATCGCCGCGCAGCTGTTGCGCCGCATAAGCGGCGACTTCGGTGTGTGCCTTGCCTTTTGGAGCAGTCATCATGGACATCATCATGTCATCGGCATCGCTGCCGCCGCCCCCGGCACCAAAAGAGAGATCCTGCCGGGTCAACTCCAGCGCCTCGTTCAGCGCGGCGTGGAACAGCGGGTCCTCCTCCATCAGCAGACCCGCCAGCCGCTCCGCCTGCGGGCTCAACATCAGCCCGGCGCCCGGCGCCCATTGCGATACCGGCGCGCCGCCCTCCATCAGCAGCATCCGCTCCTGGCCGATCGCAAAGGCGGTGCGCGCTTCGACCCCCGGAATCAGCTGCAGCAGCCGGTTCAGCCAGCCCCCCTCAGCCTGCCCCGGCCCGGCAGTGCCTGCTTCCAGCAAATCCTGGCCGTCGAAATGGCTGCGCCGGTCGCGGTAGGGCGTGGAGACCGCCTGCACGAACCCCAGCTGCCCCGCGCGCCACAGCGGCAGCAGCGGCGCCAGCCCCGGGTGCAGGGCATAGAACCCGTCCAGATCCGCCGACCCCGCATCCGGGCCGCCTGCCAGGCTCTGCCGCAGCCCAGCATAGTCCGGGTCGCCATAGGGCTGCACCACATCCAGCGCATCCATGCCGCCGCGCAGGATGATAACCACTAGCCGTGTGTCCCAAGGCGCAGCGGCTAGGGTGACCGGGGTCAGCAGCGGGCTGGCCGCCAGCGAACAGCCCAGCGCGGCGGAGCGGGTCAGCAGCGAGCGTCGGGTCAGGTTCATCACAATGGCCTCCTGTCAGCGGCGCTGAAAAGCGGGAGAGGACAGGATCAGTCCGACCCCTTCGGTTCGTGTTTCGGCAGCGCGGGCCGCAAAACGGACGCGCTCATTGGCATATGTCCCCAAGGCAGCCTCCGCAAATTCCCGCGGGTCCGGCAGGTCTTGCAGCAACTGCCGCGGCGCCGCCATCGTCCATCGCAACCGCGCGGCCAGGGCCTGCGGGGTGATCCAGGCGGTGTCCGCTTCGGACCAGCCATCCGGCCCGCTGGAAAACTCCCAGCGCTGTCCCATCGGCGTCAGCGGCGCCAGCAGCAAGCGGTTCAGCTTCCCCGGCTTCAGGCGTGCAACCCGGGCCTGCGGCACCGCCAACGCCCGGCAGGCGGAGGCAAGAAAATCAAACGGCGGCTTCACATTGCGCAGCTCCGGCACCCAGGCCGCCGGATGCTCAAGAAGCGCTGCATAGACCTGCATCAGGCCGCCGTCGCTGGCCTGATACCGCGCTGCCATGTGATCCACCAATTCGGGATCCGGAACGTCAGCGGTGAAATACACCGCCAGTTTCCGGGCGATATGGCGCGCAGTCGCGGGATGGCGGGCCAGATCACGCAGGGCTGACAGAACCTGCCCCAGTTCCGGCTTGCCGCCGCCGTATGCCTTTTCCAGCACCGTCTCAGCGCCCGGCTCCGCCATCCCGGGCCGGAACATGAACCCATCCTTGGCATTGAAGGAAAGCCCGGTGAACAGTTCAGCCAGCTGGCGCACATCGGTCTGGCTGTAAGGACCGTCCACCCCCAGCGTGTGCAATTCCAGCACCTCACGCGCCAGGTTCTCATTCAGCCCCGCCAGCCGCTTGCGCCGCTTCGCAGCCCAGCTGGCCGGGCCGGCAGAGTTTCTCTGATCCAGATAGTGCAGCATCAGTGGGCTGGTGACGGCCGCGATCAGCAAATCCTCGAACCGGCCCGCCAGATGCGGCCGGACCACGGTTTCCGCATAGGGTGCCGCCATAACCCGTAAAGCGGCGTTCTTGCCTTGCGCCGTGAAATGATCGGCCCAGAACAACACCAGCCTCTCGCGAAAACCGTCTCGGGTGTGGACATGGCGCAGCAGGTGCTGGCCGTGCCATCCGATGCGGGCGTGATTGCGTGCCCTCCGGAAGTCCGTGAAGGCCTTGTCGGCGGCCTTGTATCCGGGCTTGCCTTCCTGCTGACTGCGCTCTTTCTTCAGCTGCCAGAAGGTCCGGGCCCCGGCAATCGCCTCATCGAAACGGGGCACCGGAAAGACCCGCGCGGCCTCATCCTCCCCCTTAAGTCGCTCCAGCATATCCCCTGCCGACTCCGGCGGCTGAAGCAGCGGCGACAGTCCGGCACCAAAGCGGATCTCAGCCAGTTCACTGTCAAACCGCATTGCCCTGCTCTCTCCCTGGATCCCCTGCCTGCCCGCAGGTTAGAGCAACGCCGCCCCGGTCCACAGGTGAATTTCAAATGTTACGCAAGTTTCCGCGTTCTCCGCCGTTTGCCCTGCGTCTTTCCCTGGAGCCGTTTCCCGGGCGGGAACCCTCACAAAGTTCCGGCAGCACGCACCGGCAAATGAAAAGGCCCAGGCATTTGCCCGGGCCTCCTTAAAAGATTCTGGCAGCGGTTACTGATCTTGCGGGATCACCCGCAGGCCCAGCTCCATCAGCTGCTCGCTCAACGGCTCGGAAGGCGCCGACATCATCAGATCCTCGGCGCGCTGGTTCATCGGGAACATGATGACCTCGCGAATGTTGGCCTCATCGGCCAGCAGCATCACCATGCGGTCGATGCCGGCCGCGCAGCCGCCGTGCGGCGGGGCGCCGTACTGGAAGGCGTTGACCATACCGCCAAAGCGCTTCTTGACTTCATCCTCGCCGTAGCCGGCGATTTCAAAGGCCTTGAACATGATTTCCGGCTTGTGGTTCCGGATCGCGCCGGAGACCAGCTCATAACCGTTGCAGGCGAGGTCGTACTGGTAGCCCTTGACCGCCAGCGGGTCGGACAGCAGCGCGTCCATGCCGCCCTGCGGCATCGAGAACGGGTTGTGCTCGAAATCGATCTTGCCGGTTTCCTCGTCCTTCTCGTAGATCGGGAAGTCGACGATCCAGGCAAAGGCGAAGCGGTCTTTGTCGATAAGGCCCAGCTCCTCGCCGATCACAGTGCGGGCCTTGCCCGCGACGCCTTCAAACGCCTTCGGCTTGCCGCCCAGGAAGAAGGCCGCGTCGCCGACACCCAAGCCCAGCTGCTGGCGGATCGCCTCGGTGCGCTCCGGGCCGATGTTCTTGGCCAGCGGGCCTGCGGCCTCGATCCCCTCGCCCTGGTCGCGCCAGAAGATATAGCCCATGCCCGGCAGGCCTTCGCCCTGGGCGAACTTGTTCATCCGGTCGCAGAACTTGCGGGAACCGCCGGTCGGCGCCGGGATGGCGCGGATTTCAGTGCCTTCGTTTTCCAGAAGGTTCGCGAAGATCGCGAAACCCGAGCCGCGGAAATGCTCGGAGCAGTCCTGCATCTTGATCGGGTTGCGCAGGTCGGGCTTGTCAGTGCCGTACCATTTGGCGGCATCCTTGTAGGAGATCTGCGGCCAGTCGGCGGCGGCGTCCACCTTGCGGCCCTGCCCGAATTCCTCGAACACGCCCGCCATCACCGGCGCGATGGTGTCAAACACGTCCTGCTGTGTGACAAAGGACATTTCCATGTCGAGCTGGTAGAAATCCGCGGGCGAGCGGTCAGCGCGCGGGTCCTCGTCGCGGAAGCAGGGCGCGATCTGGAAATACTTGTCAAAGCCCGAGACCATCATCAGCTGCTTGAACTGCTGCGGCGCCTGCGGCAGCGCGTAGAACTTGCCCGGGTGCAGCCGCGACGGCACCAGGAAGTCGCGCGCGCCCTCGGGCGACGACGCGGTGATGATCGGGGTCTGGTATTCGTTGAAGCCGATGTCCCACATGCGCTTGCGGATCGACTGGATCATGTTGGAGCGCAGCACCATGTTCTTCTGCATCTTCTCGCGCCGCAGGTCCAGGTAGCGGTAGCGCAGGCGGGTTTCCTCGGGGTATTCCTGCTCGCCGAAGACCATCAGCGGCAGTTCCTCGGATTTGCCCAGAACTTCGATGTCCCGGATGAAGACCTCGATCTCGCCAGTGGAGATTTTCGGGTTCACCAGGCTCTCGTCGCGGGCCATGACATTGCCGTCGATGCGGATGCACCATTCGCTGCGGACCTTCTCAATTTCGGCAAAGACCGGGCTGTCCGGGTCAGCCATGACCTGAGTGACGCCGTAGTGGTCGCGCAGGTCGATGAACAACAACCCGCCGTGGTCGCGGACGCGGTGCACCCAGCCCGACAGGCGGACGGTTTCACCGACGTTGGATTTGTTCAGTTCGGCGCAGGTGTGGCTGCGGTAGGCGTGCATGGCTCGGCCTTTCGTTATGCGGGTCGCGGGTCCTTGGGGACCGTCATTCGGGAAATGCGCAAAAGGGCGCGGAATTCGTCCGGGGTGGTACACAAGGTTGCAGCGCGCTTGTCAAGCAAACAGGGCCATTTCAGCACGGACGAACACCTGAAATCGGCGGTTCCGCACGCTATCGGGGATCTCCCGCCCCCCCCAGCCCCGCCGCTGCCGCGACGGGACCTTCAGCGTTGGGCCGGGCGCCGCGCCTGCGGCGCGGCATGCAGCGCACCGACAGGTGCGCTGCCGGGCCCAAGGACAACGGCCCGCTGGCGCCAGCCAGGGGGCCTATTGTGCGCGGGAGCACTGCCTGTCAGACCAGCCGTACCGGGATCAGCCCGCGCAGCGAGTTGCCCATGTGGATGGCTTGCGCACGTTTCAGGTCCCGCAGACCCAGAACCGCCTCCCGGCACTCTCCACGCTCCAGCATCACCTGCCGCAGAATACCCGGCAGCAGGCCGCAGGAAAGCGGCGGCGTCACCATCCGGCCGTCAGAACAGGTCACAAAGAGATTGGTTATGGTGCCCTCGCAAACCTCGCCGCGCTGGTTCAGGAACAGCAGTTCGTCTACTCCCGCCGGCAGCGCAGCGCGCGCAGTATCATAGAGCGCGCGGCGGGTGGTCTTGTGCAGCAGCCAGAGGTCATCCGCATCAAGCCGTGTCTCCGCGATGCCGAGGCGCCATTCAGACGGGTTGTTTCCCAGCGGTCCCGTGGTCAGTTCCAATTGGCCAGCCGCATCCAGTGTCAGCCGGCAGCGCAGCGGTGCATCTCCGGCGGCCCCGGCCAGAACCGCCCGCGCCGCATCAGGATCGAAAGGAATGCCAAACGCCGCCGCGCTGCGCGCCATCCGGGCCAGATGCGGCTGCAGGTGCCGGAACCCCTCGCCCGGATGCCAGCCCAGCGTCTCGATCAGGCGGAAAGCGGGATCGTTCTGGATGGCGTCACGCGGGCGAACCGGGCTTTCCATAGCGCTTCCTCATATTCTGATTCCGCGGTGCTGTCCCAGACCACGCCGCCGCCCACGTTGAGCGTCGCGCGGCCGTCTTCCAGCATCAGGGTGCGGATTGCCACGTTGAACTCGGACGATCCATCCGGCGCCGCCCAGCCGATGGTGCCGCAATAGATGTCGCGCGCCCAGGGTTCCAGCTCTGCCAGGATCTCCATCGACCGGATTTTGGGCGCCCCGGTAATGGAGCCGCAGGGAAACAGCGCTGCAAATATAGCCGCCAGGCCGGCATCAGGCCGCAATTTCGCCCGCACCAGCGAGACCATCTGATGAACGGTGGCATAGCTCTCGACCGCAAACAGCTCCGGCACATGCACCGAGCCGGTCTGCGCCACGCGGCTGATGTCATTGCGCAAGAGGTCGACGATCATCAGGTTTTCGGCGCGGTTCTTCTCATCCTGGCGCAGGAAGTCGCGCCGGCGGGCGTCCTCGACCGGATCGTCGCTGCGGGGCTGGGTGCCCTTCATCGGACGGGTTTCGATCACACCATCTGCATCGGTGCGAAAGAACAGCTCCGGAGAGCGCGACAACAGGTCCGGCAGCCCGTCCTGTTCGACCAGAACGCCGTGGCCCACCGCCTGTTTCGCCTGCAGCGCGGCATAAAGCTCCTCAGAGGTGCCGTAGGCCTGTGCATCAATCGGGAAGGTCAGGTTGGCCTGATAGATGTCACCCTTGCCGATGTTGCGTTTCACCTCAGTGAAGGCCTCAGTGTAACGCTCCTGGCCCCAACGAGGGGTAATACCCTCGAGACCCGCATCGCTCCCCCGCGGCCGGGCGCTGCCCTCTGTGTCTGATTGCAGCGGTTCTTCATAAACCCCGAAGCAGATCAGCGGCAGCCGCCGCCCCTCAGGCATCCGTGCCGCCAGTTTCGGCTCCAGTGCGTAGCCCAGCTCATAAGACGCATAGCCCGCCAGCCAGTGCCCGGCGTTCCGCGCCGAATCCAGCGCCGCCAGCGCGGCAGGCACCTCTTCCGGCCCGTCCGCGCGGATCATGCGCAGCGGCTGGTCAAAGCATGTGCCAGCCCCCTTGGGGCCCCGGTCAAAGCGAATCCGCACTGAAAAAACCTCCGCGAGTTTCTTGCCCCCACATATATCTGTTCGCTATGCGAACAAAAGGGGTGGATGCGGCATTTCCAATTCCGTTTCCGATACCCCTTGAACCTTTCGGCGCGGTCCCTATAACGCAGGACAATTTGGGCGCACGCCAGCGCCCGTGATTCAAAGCCTGCTCGCGCGAAAAACCAAAGGAAGCCTGCCATGCCCAAGAGAACGGACATCCAGTCGATCATGATCATCGGTGCTGGTCCCATCGTCATCGGGCAGGCCTGCGAGTTTGACTACTCCGGCGCCCAGGCCTGCAAGGCGCTGCGCGAAGAAGGCTACCGGGTCATCCTGGTGAACTCCAACCCGGCCACCATCATGACCGACCCGGGCCTGGCTGACGCCACCTATATCGAGCCGATCACGCCCGAGGTTGTCGCCAAGATCATCGAGAAAGAGCGCCCCGACGCGCTGCTGCCGACCATGGGCGGACAGACCGGCCTCAACACGTCGCTGGCGCTGGAAGAAATGGGCGTGCTGGAGAAATTCGGCGTTGAGATGATCGGCGCCAAGCGCGATGCCATTGAGATGGCCGAGGACCGCAAGCTGTTCCGCGAAGCGATGGACCGTCTGGGCATTGAAAACCCCAAGGCCACCATCGTCACCGCGCCCAAGCGCGAAAACGGCACCGCCGACCTGGACGAAGGCGTCCGCATCGCGCTGGAAGCACTGGACGAGATCGGCCTGCCCGCAATCATCCGCCCGGCCTTCACCCTCGGCGGCACCGGCGGCGGTGTGGCTTATAACCGTGACGACTACATCCACTTCTGCCGCTCCGGCATGGATGCCTCGCCGGTGAACCAGATCCTGGTGGACGAGAGCCTGCTGGGCTGGAAAGAGTATGAGATGGAAGTGGTCCGCGACAAGGCGGACAACGCGATCATCGTCTGCTCCATCGAAAACGTCGACCCGATGGGCGTGCACACCGGTGACTCGATCACCGTCGCTCCGGCGCTGACGCTGACCGACAAAGAATACCAGATCATGCGCACCCACTCGATCAACGTGCTGCGCGAGATCGGCGTCGAGACCGGCGGCTCCAACGTGCAGTGGGCGGTGAACCCCGCCGACGGCCGCATGGTGGTGATCGAGATGAACCCGCGGGTCAGCCGCTCCTCGGCGCTGGCCTCCAAGGCGACCGGCTTCCCGATCGCCAAGATCGCGGCCAAGCTGGCGGTGGGCTACACCCTGGATGAGCTGGACAACGACATCACCAAGGTGACGCCCGCGTCGTTCGAGCCGACCATCGACTATGTCGTCACCAAGATCCCGAAATTCGCCTTTGAGAAGTTCCCGGGCTCCGAGCCGTATCTGACCACCGCGATGAAGTCTGTGGGTGAGGCGATGGCCATCGGCCGCACCATCCATGAATCACTGCAAAAGGCGCTGGCCTCGATGGAATCGGGCCTGACCGGCTTTGACGAGGTGATGATCGACGGCGTCGGCGCCGGTGCGTGGGAACCCGCAGGCGACAAGGCCGCGGTGATCAAGGCGATCGGCCAGCAGACCCCCGACCGGATGCGCACCATCGCCCAGGCGATGCGGCACGGCCTGTCTGACGACGAAATCCAGGCGGTCACCAAGTTCGACCCCTGGTTCCTGGCACGCATCCGCGAAATCGTCGAGGCCGAGGCCGAAATCCGCACCGGTGGCCTGCCGTCGGACGCAGCCGGCCTGCGCGCGCTCAAGATGCTGGGCTTCACCGACGCCCGCCTCGCCAAGCTGACCGGCGCAAGCGAATCCGACGTCCGCAAGGCCCGCCGCGCCGCCGGCGTCAACGCCGTGTTCAAGCGGATCGACACCTGCGCCGCCGAGTTCGAGGCGCAAACGCCCTACATGTACTCGACCTACGAGGCCCCGGCATTCGGCGACGTCGAATGCGAGGCGCGCCCCTCGGACAAGAAGAAAGTCGTCATCCTCGGCGGCGGCCCCAACCGGATCGGCCAGGGCATCGAGTTCGACTACTGCTGCTGCCACGCCTGCTTTGCGCTGACCGGCGCGGGCTATGAAACCATCATGATCAACTGCAACCCGGAAACCGTGTCGACCGACTATGACACTTCGGACCGGCTGTATTTCGAACCGCTGACGTTCGAGCATGTGATGGAAATCCTGCGGGTCGAGCAGGACAACGGCACCCTGCACGGCGTCATCGTGCAGTTCGGTGGCCAGACCCCGCTGAAACTGGCAAATGCGCTGGAGGCCGAGGGCATCCCGATCCTGGGCACCTCGCCCGACGCCATCGACCTGGCCGAAGACCGTGAGCGCTTCCAGGCGCTGGTCAACCAGCTGGGCCTGAAGCAGCCGAAGAACGGCATCGCCTCCACCGACGAACAGGCACTGGAAATCGCCGGTGAAATCGGCTTCCCGCTGGTGATCCGCCCGTCCTATGTTCTGGGCGGCCGGGCGATGGAAATTGTCCGCGACATGGACCAGCTCAAGCGCTACATCGCCGAGGCGGTGGTGGTCTCCGGCGACAGCCCGGTGCTGCTCGACAGCTATCTGGCCGGCGCGGTGGAACTGGACGTGGACGCGCTGTGCGACGGCAAGGACGTGCACGTCACCGGCATCATGCAGCACATCGAGGAGGCCGGCGTGCACTCCGGCGACAGTGCCTGCTCACTGCCGCCCTACTCGCTTGAGAAGGACATGATCGAGCAGATCAAGGTCCAGACCAACGCCCTGGCGCTGGCGCTCAATGTGGTCGGCCTGATGAACGTGCAGTTTGCGATCAAGGACGATGAGATCTACCTGATCGAGGTGAACCCGCGCGCCTCGCGCACCGTGCCGTTTGTGGCCAAGGCCACCGACAGCGCCATCGCCTCCATCGCCGCCCGCGTGATGGCCGGCGAGCCGCTCACCAACTTCCCGATGCGGCCGCCCTACGGCCCCGATGCCGGCTATGACGTCAACACGCCGATCGCCGACCCGATGACCCTGGCCGATCCGGACATGCCCTGGTTCTCGGTCAAGGAAGCGGTGCTGCCGTTTGCCCGTTTCCCGGGCGTCGACACCATCCTCGGCCCGGAAATGCGCTCCACCGGCGAAGTCATGGGCTGGGACCGCTCCTTTGCCCGCGCCTTCCTGAAGGCGCAGATGGGCGCCGGCATGGTGCTGCCGTCCAAGGGCCGCGCCTTCATCTCGATCAAGGACGCTGACAAGGGCAAGCTGATGCTGGAGGCGGCGCAGATCCTGGTCGAGCAGGGCTTCACCCTGGTCGCCACCCGCGGCACACAGTCCTGGCTGGACAGCCAGGGTGTCGCCTGTGATCTGGTCAACAAGGTCTATGAGGGCCGACCGCACGTGATCGACATGCTGAAGGACGGCGACGTCCAGCTGCTGATGAACACCACCGAGGGCGCGCAAGCCGTTGAAGACAGCAAGGAAATGCGCTCGGTCGCGCTTTATGACAAGATCCCTTACTTCACCACCGCGGCCGGTTCCAACGCCGCTGCGCGTGCGATCAAGGCGCAGGCCGAAGGGGACGTCGAGGTGAAGTCGCTGCAGGGGTAATCCCCCGCAGACGCCCTGCCGTCACGGATTGAAACAGAAAAGCCCCGGGAATTCCCGGGGCTTTTTGCTTTGCGGTGTGGCCTTGCCGCCGGACATGGAAACAGCCCCGGGGGAACCAAGCGGGGCTGTTTCGCATTCTGATGCCACGCTCTGGCAGCAACAGTATCTGTACTCAGGCCTGACTCAGCCCGCCTGACGGATCAGCGCCTGCAGCTCATGCCCCAGCGGCGCTGCCAGCGACACCCCCCTGCCGCTCATCCGCGCCTTGGAGGAGATCACCGACACAAGCTGAGGCAGCCGCCCGGGCCGCGTCTGCAGCACCGGAGAGCCGGAGGCGCCGTAATCCACTCGGCAGGTGGTAATGACCGAGCTCTGGCGCGCCGCAATCACTTGACAGGCGCTTTGCAGCCGGGGTGAGGTGGCGTGGCTGTGCGAATAGGACATCACGTCCACATGCGCGCCCTTCTGCGGTGCAGCCGCCAGTGACAGCGGGCGGACAACATCGCCGCTGATCGCCCGGTCCAGGCGCAGCACGGCAATGTCGGTGCCGGTCTGGAACTGGCTGGTCTGGCCATGGCGGTAGCCGGGATGGATCACCGCCTTGGCCACCTTGCGCGCGGCTTTGGACTGGCGGCCGTTGAGGCCTGCCTCGAATTTGATCCTGTTCGGATTCACCTTGCGGCCGTTGCGGATATCGAACATGCAATGGGCCGCGGTCAGGACCAGATCAGGCGCAATCAGCGTGGCCGTGCACATCGCACGCCCGCCGATGTTCAGACGGCCCACCGCCTGCCAGCCCGGGACCGTCTGTACTGCGGCCACCTGCCCCCCTGCGGCGGCGGCGCCTGAGCTGCACAGGCCGGCAACGGCTACGACAGCGGCAATTCCCAGTAGTCGTCTCATTTTACTCACTCCATGTTCCCACATCGCCAATGTCGGTGAGCTGTGAGGCTGGAATGGGGCCTGCTGAGGTGGCGCGCGGGCAGAAAGATGTGCAGAATAAGACAGGGTTAACAGACTCTTAACAGGCAACCGTTTTGCCTCTGCCGCTGCGCGTAAACGCCTTATTTACTTAACGGGTGCCATCAAATTTCGGAAAAACCCCTGAAAAACACGCGAAAATCCGAACTGTTTCGTTAGGAGGAAAATCCGCGGTTTTCGCTGGTTTTGCGGATTTTCCAGAGCCGCCGGTAACACAGCGGCCCATTTGCGGCGCAAATGAGCCTTAACAACCCGCTAATGAGCAGCATCCATACCGCCCAATTGCTTAACTGCCCGCCCGCACCCATGAGGCGAGCAAGGAGGCGGACAGCTCTCCTGCATCCGTCTTGAACGATCCGAAACGATGAAGCCCCGGCACTGACGGGGCTCAGTGAGTTTGGTTGCAGGCAAACGCGCCCCGCTTATTTCTGCGACACCCGCTTGTGCACCTCTTCGGCGCTTTCGATCCGCTCGGAATAGCGGTCCGTCAGGTAATCCTTGCGTCCGCGCACCAGCCAAGTGAATTTCACCAGTTCTTCCATCACATCCACCAGGCGGCGGTAGAACGGGCCGTCGGGCAGGCGCTCGCCCTCCTCGAACTCCAGCCAGGCTTTGGGGATCGAGCTTTGGTTCGGGATTGTCAGCATCCGCATCCAGCGGCCGAGGATGCGCATCTGGTTGACGGCATTGAAACTTTGCGACCCGCCCGACACCTGCATCACCGCCAGTGTCTTGCCTTGGGTGGTGCGGATGCCGCCCTGCAGGGACAGCGGCAGCCAGTCGATCTGCAGCTTCATGATGCCGGTCATCGCGCCGTGGCGCTCCGGGCTGGACCAGACCATGCCCTCGGACCAGACCGCCAGCTCGCGCAGCTCTGCCACCTTGGGGTGCTCTGCCGCGCCTGCATCATCAGGCAGCGGCAGGCCGGAGGGGTCAAATATCCGCGTCTCGCAACCCAAGGCCTGCAGCACCCGTGCCGCCTCCTCTGCCGCCTTGCGGGAATAGCTCACCTCGCGCAGGCTGCCGTACAGCAGCAGGATGCGCGGCGGGTGGCGCGGATCACCCGGTGCAGTCAGCAAGCCCACGTCAACCGGATGCAGCTGATCCGCCGCTATTCCGGGCAGATCGCTCAAGTCAGGGCTGTCAGGCACTTTCTTCTTCCAGGTGCAGCTTCATGTCCAAGAGCACCTGCTGCAGCAGCACCGTTTCGCGCAGCAGGCGCTTGGCCTCGTTCACGGTGATGATGCCGTCTTCCATCGCGGCCTGGTATTCGCACATCAGCTGCGCAAACCGCTGGCTGAGGGCAATCACATCCGAATTGACGCCGCCGCTGCGGCCGGTTTCCTCGGCACTGCCGTTGCCATTGTAGGACAGCGTGATGTTCTTCAGATCCGCCAGCGCCGAGGTCACATGCGGATAGGAGGCCGCGCTTTCCAGCTTGGCCACAGCATCCACCGGCATGAACCGGTCGGCATGTTCGGCATTGTCCGAATAATACCGGCCCAATGTGGCCTTGGATTTGCCGGTGATCTGGCAGGCAGCTTCAATGCCCACATCCTTGACCAGCGCCTCGGTGTGCTTTTTCAGATACGTCCCGATTTCCGCCATAAATTTCCTGCCTGGCTTGACCCGCCGTGCCCCCATGGGGAACGAACCAGTTAATTTCCCATATCCGAGTTGTAGAGGAATTGCGATACCTTATCCATCCCTCAGGTTTTCAGGGATTTAGCAAGTGACATGGTGCAATTGGCATCTGTTGTCCAGTGCAAAGCAGGATGGGTGAGTGACGTCCTGCCTTTCAGGGTAATTGGTCTGCCCGGAACTTGTGCTCTCCGGGGCAAATGGCGTTGGCCGCCAAAAAGGGTTTTGTTCCACCCTGGCCGCGTCTGCCCCGGGGGGCCTTCCTGCGCCCCGGCTGATCCGCCGCACCGTCCAAGAATCCGGTTTCCCCGGCGCCCCCATGCGGGTAAACCCGCCGCCATGGCCAAGCTCTATTTCAACTATTCCACCATGAACGCGGGCAAGTCGACGGTGCTGCTGCAGGCGTCGCACAATTACCGCGAAAACCATATGGCAACCTACCTGCTCACCGCCCGTCTGGACGACCGCGCAGGCACCGGCAGAATCGCGTCACGCATCGGCATCGGCGAGGAAGCGGACATGTTCTCTGCCGGCGACGACCTCTATGCCCGTATCGAGGCGCGCCTGGCCCGCGGCCCGCTGGCCGCGATTTTTGTCGATGAGGCACAGTTCCTGGAGCCGGAACAGGTCTGGCAGCTGGCCCGCGTGGTCGATGACCTGCGGGTGCCGGTACTGGCTTACGGGCTGCGGGTGGATTTCCAGGGCAACCTTTTCCCCGGCTCCGCCACCCTACTGGCGCTGGCCGACGAGATGCGCGAGGTGCGCACTATCTGCCATTGCGGCAAGAAGGCCACGATGGTGGTGCGCCAGGATGATCAGGGCCAGGTGCTGACCGAGGGCGACCAGGTGCAGATCGGCGGCAATGAAACCTATGTCTCGCTCTGCCGCCGTCATTGGCGCGAGGCGGTGGGCGATACCCCCAAAGACAGAACAGCCGCCCCATAGGGCGGCTGCATCATTCCGGCCGCACGACCAGCTCGGCTTAAACCCGGTTTGGCAATTCAGCCCCGGCCAGATAGGCCGCGACATTGTCCAGCGCCATATGGCCCATGTTGCTGCGCACTTCCTCGGTCGCGGTGCCCAGATGCGGCAACAGGGTCGCGTTGTCCAGATCGATCAGCGCCTGCGGCACCTTGGGCTCGAACTCATAGACGTCCAGACCCGCGCCGCCGATGCGGCGGTTCTGCAGCGCCTCGATCAGCGCCGCCTCCTCCACCACTTCGCCGCGGGCGATGTTGATCAGATGCGCATGGGGCTGCATGGCGTTCAGCACTTCGGCGTTGATCAGATGCGTGGTCTCAGGCCCGCCCGGCACCGCCACCACCAGGAAATCCACTTCGCCCGCCATGGCAATCAGGCTCTCGGCCCGGTCCGCCGGGAAGTCCAGCTCCTTGGGGGAACGCGCCACATAAGACACATCCATGCCGAACCCGAAATGGCAGCGCCGCGCAATCGCCTGGCCGATGCGGCCCATGCCCGCGATACCGACGCGTTTGCCGGTGGCGTGCAGCCCCAGCATCTGGGTCGGGTGCCAGCCCTCCCAATCGCCCTTGCGCAGCATCCGCTCGCCCTCGGAAGCGCGGCGCGCCGACATTAGGATCAGCGTCATCGCGATATCGGCGGTGGCATCGGTCACCGCGCCGGGCGTGTTGGTCACCTCGACACCGGCCGCCCGCGCGGCCTCGACGTCGATATGGTTGTAGCCGACGCCGAAATTGGCCAGCAGCTTGCAGCGGGGCGTGCCCGCCTTGGCAAAAATCTCTGCCGTGAACTTGTCGCCAAGCGTCGGGACCACGATGTCGAACTCGGACAATGCGCGCAGCATCTCCGCCTCGCTCATCACCGCATTGGTCTCGCGGATTTCCAGATCGGCAAACGCCTCCCGCGCCCGTGCCGTGACCGCTGCCGTCATCGGCCGCGCAATCCAGATTTTCATTTCAGTGCATCCTCCCGCCCAGCGGGACCTGTCCATCGGGGCCCGCCAGGAATATCTCTCCGTTTTCATCCGGCAGGCCCAGAACCAGGATCTCTGACATGAACTTGCCGATCTGCCGCGGCGGGAAGTTTACGACGGCCAGAACCTGCTTGCCCACCAGCGTTTCCGGCATGTAATGCGCCGTAATCTGCGCTGAGCTCTTTTTTACGCCAATATCCGGCCCGAAATCGACCCAGAGCTTGATTGCCGGCTTGCGCGCCTCGGGAAACGGCTCCGCACGGATGATTTCGCCGACGCGGATGTCAACCTTCATGAAGTCGTCGAAATTGATCTCAGCCATGCGACAGCTCCTTGGAGCGGTTGGTCGCCGCCGCCACAGCCCGGTTCAATAGCGCCGGAAAGCCGTCGTCATCATCCATCAGCACTTCCAAAGCGGCCTGGGTGGTGCCGTTGGGGCTGGTCACATTGATGCGCAGCTGGCTGGGGCTTTCCTCTGCCGCCTCTGCCAGCGCGCCGGCGCCCGCAACAGTTGCCTTGGCCAGCTGCATCGCCAGTTCGGCGGGCAGTCCCTGCGCCTCGCCCGCGGCGGCCAGGGTTTCGATCAGGTGGAACACATAAGCGGGACCGGAGCCGCTGACGCCGGTGACCGCATCCATCTGGCCCTCGCTGTCCAGCCGCACAACCTGACCCACGGCCTGCAGCAGCCCCTCGGCGCGATCCAGATCGGCATCGCCCGCATGGGCGTTGCCGATAAGAGCGGTAATGCCGCGACCGACGGCGGCCGGCGTGTTCGGCATCGCCCGCACGATCCGTGACTGCGCGCCCAGCACATCCTCAAAGGTTGCGATCGAAGTGCCTGCCGCCACCGAGATAAACAGTGTGGAGCCGTTGCCGTAGCTCTGCAGCGTGGGCAGTGCTTCGCCCATCATCTGCGGCTTCACCGCGATCAGGACGATTCCCGGCGCCGCGGGCAGCTCTGCGTTGATCTGAACGCCGGTGCCCTTCAGCCAGTCCGACGGGTACGGGTCAATCACCCAGACCGAGGATGCGGGCAGTCCGCCCTCCAGCCATCCGGCCAGCATCGCCGATCCCATCTTGCCGCAGCCCAGCAGCACCAGGCCGCGTGCAGCGATATCCTGCATATCCATGTTTCGCCCCTCCCCTTGGTGTCAGGTTCAGGGCACAGGTTTACGCCCGGCCGTAGGCCTCTGCAATGGCGACCTGCATCGCCTCCTGCGGGCTGCGCTGGCCCCAGACCGCCAGCTGGATCGCCGGATAGTAGCGCTCCGCATTGGCGACAGCTGCATTCAGCATCGCGTCGATCTGCTGAGGGCTGGCCATCTGGCCGCCGGACAGCATCAGACCATATCGGAACAGCATCAGCTTGTGGTCTGCCCAATAGGTGAAGGAGCCCTCCCAGCACTGGTCGTTCATGCTGTTTATCAACTCATACAGCCGCGGCAGCTCCGCCTCCGGCGGCTCCATCTCAAAGCTGCAGACCAGCCGCAGGCATTCCTCATAGCCCGACCAGGCCAAGGTCAGCGAATAGGTGCGCCACTGCCCTTCCACGGACATCGCGATCTGATCGTCCCCGACCCTGTCGAAGTCCCAGTCGTGGTGCGACGCCAGATGCTCAACGATGTCGATCGGATGGACGTCTTCTTCCAGGTGAAGCTCGGATAGTGCCATGATGCCACCTCTCTTTTTGCCTAGCACATCAGGGCACATAGGCACCCTATAGCTAGGTTTTTGTGCTATGGGCCGGGGAGGCATCCCCGCTCCCATACTAGATATGGTGGAGCCGAAAAGGTGATCTGGCAACCCTTTATTTTGGGGATATCTGCAATAACTTGTGGATGAACAATCCACAGCCCCCTAAATGCCGGCTGCACGACTATGAAACGGGCGGCTGCAAAGGTAAAGCCCGGACAACCGCCCGGGCCCTGTATTTTGTGCCCTGATCTGCACCTTGCGAATTGCCGGGATCAGGACAGCCGCGACACCTGCGGTTCCATCGCGTCAAAGGACACCGGCCAGAATTCCGACAGGAACCCCACTGCCTCCTGCTCTGACACCTCCGACCGGTTGCCCGCAGTGTCATAGGCCCGGCCGATGGTATAGCGCAGCGCGGTCCCGTCCCCGTCCGGCGTCAGCTGGTACGTCTCCGGCAGTTCGATGCCTTCGCGGCCTGGATCCTTGATCCGGGTGGAGAAATACTCAAACGGCTGCCAGTCCGTGATCCTGTACACAAACTCCGCCAGAGAATGGGCGCAGTGATAAACCGATCCCGGCCCCAAGCGGCCTTGCGGGTTCTCCATCCGCATCGCGCTGACCTGATCCATCCACCGCAGCTTGAACTCCGGCGCGGTCAGTGCTTCCCAGACCAGCTGCGGCGCAGCGTCGAACCGGCGCCGGTAGGTCCAGACCCCGTCGGCCTCCTCCAGGAAATCCCGCGCCTGCCCGGCGCGGAAGTGCTCCCAGGCGCGGGCCAGGTCATAGACCTGCATGGTGACATCGCCGAAATGCTCGATGGCTTGCGAATAGGGCTGCATCGCTGCCTGCAGTTGCATCTCCTGCACCGCCGCATCGCTGAACAGCGCGTAGCTGCGCACCCCGGTTTCCGCCGCAGCCTCTGTCTTGGTCATCCGGTGCACCAGGATCACATCGGCCCCGGACAGATCCTTGACCGGCCCCACCTGCATCTCCTCAAAGGCGCCGTAGTGTACGATCACCTTCAGATCCAGCCCGCCCGCATTGGCGCAGGCACGGCAGGGGCATGTGGTGTTGGCGACGATATCCTGCCGCCGTTCGGCAAAGGCATTGTACAGATTCTCGCAAAACGTCAGCAGCAGATCGCCGGAGACCAGCTCAGCCCGGGATGAATAGGCCAGCACCGCGTCGCCTTCCAGCTTCCAGAAGTGCAGCGGCGCGCCAACCTGCTCCGCCACCGCCTGCAGCAGCGACTGCAGGATCGGATTGGCGTGGTCCAGTTCAGATGAGGTCAGAAACTGGGTGTACCCGGAAATATCCGCTATCAGCATATAGCCGTTTTGTGCCGTCATTGTTCCCATCCCCCGCTCAACACACATGGGCGCCGGTTGCACCGGCATCCCCCGCCAGTATAACAGAACACATCAAAATTTGCGCATATCTCCTTGCGGAGGCCCGGAAATGACCATCGAAGACATCTGGCCCCAGTACCGCAGCCGCCTGCGTGCCTTCCTGCGCTCCCGGGTTTCAAACCCCGAAGATGCCGAAGACCTGCTGCAGGAGATCTCGATCAAGGTCTTCACCGGCCTGCCCGCACTGGAAGACAGCGCCAAGCTGAAACCCTGGCTGTTCCAGACCGCCCAGCGCACGATCATCGACCATTACCGCAAAGGCGCCCGCGCCAAATCCGTCCACCCGGACGACCTTTGGTACACCAGCGATGATCCCGCAGTGCGCCAGGACCTGGAGCATTGCGTTGAACCGTTCATCCAGTCTCTGCCTGCGGAAACCGCCCGCATGCTGACCGCCATCGACCTGCAAGGCATGTCCCAGCAAAACTACGCCGATCAGCAGGGCCTGCCTTACTCCACCCTCAAGTCGCGGCTGCAAAAAGGCCGCAAGGAACTGCGCAAGGCCTTCGAGGACTGCTGCAACTTCTCGCTGGATGCCCGCGGCAGCATCGCGGAATACGACCAAAAGTCAGATACTTGCAGAAAATGTTAGGCTGACCTTCGTCTTTTTCCCGTGGCGCGCGTCTTACAGGGCGAAACCATCGGAAAAAGGACAACACGATGATCCGTATAATCAGCTTCAAGATCTGCCCCTTTGTGCAGCGGGTAACGGCCCTGCTCGAAGCCAAGGGCCTGCCCTATGAGATCAGCTACATCAGCCTCAGCGACAAACCGCAGTGGTTCCTCGACATCTCCCCTACCGGCCAGGTGCCGCTGCTGGTGACAGCAGGCGGGACCGCGCTGTTTGAATCCGACGCCATCACCGAATACCTGGACGAGATCTCCGCCCCGCTGCAGCCCGGCCTGTCTCCCGAACAGCGCGCCCTGAACCGCGCCTGGAGCTATCAGGCCAGCAAGCACTACCTGGTGCAATGCTCCGCCATGCAAAGCGCGGACAGGGCAACTTGGGCGGAGCGCAGCGCCAAACTCGCAAAGGCCTTTGAAAAAGCGGAGGCCCAGTTGGACAGCGGGCCGTTTTTTGCGGGCCGGGCGCTTGGCAACGTCGATATCGCTTGGCTGCCGCTGCTGCACCGCGCCGCCATTGTTGCAGAGCACAGCGGCCACGACATGCTGGCCGCCTACCCCAAGGTCAAAGCCTGGCAGCAGGCGCTGCTGGCCAGCGCCGTCCCGCAAAAGTCAGTACCGGCGGACTTCGAACAGAAATTCGCTGACTTTTATCTTGCAGACCGCACATGGCTGGGCCGCGGCGCCAACCTGAACGAAGCGCCTGCGGAGCAAAAGGCGGCCGCCAGCAGCGGCTGCTGCGGCTAAGCACCTGACCGGCCGGTCGGCGTCATTCGCCGGCCGGCCCAAGGCTCAGCGGAAGGCCGGCCCGTGCGCCCAGACGGTCAGCGACTTGCGGGTGCCGCGGGTGACCGGCGTCACCTGATGCAGCAGGAAGCTCGGGAACACAGTGGCGCTGCCCTGCACCCGGCTGGCAGCGACCACATGGGCGCCCGGCATGATCTCCAGATCGCCGCCGTCATAGGACCCGGGCTTGCACAGCTGCACCACCAGACTCAGCTTGCGCTTGCCCGCAACCGGCCCGTCACCGATGTCGGAGTGCCAGGCGAAATGACCGCCGTTCTCGGACTTGTAGCTGGCCGCCTGCGGGCTTTCTGCAAACTCGCGCAGGTCAAAGCCGAACCGCTCCTTGTTGGCGCGGCGCACCACAGAGATCAGCCGGTCCATCACCCAGCCGGTGCCCGGCACATCGTCCAGCCACACCACGCTGCCGCGGCGCAGGTTGTGATCGCGGGTCTGGCCCACCAGCAGCGCCTCGCTGTCGGGCGCCTCTTCCGCCTTGCGAATGATTTCGGCGCATTCCTGCGTGCTGAACGCCCCCGGCACCGTATAGACAGACACCATGCTGTGATCCCTCTGATGAAGCTGTGGCAGCATGTACCGCCCGGCCCGCAAACCGCTGCGCAGTTTTCGACCCCGCAGGCGGAAAGCGACCTGTTTTTGCCCGCAGGCCCGCAGGTCAGCTATGCACGGGATGCAGGCCGCCGCCGCACGCCGATCCGCGCGCCCGTTCCACTCTGCGATCACGCGGCACAAAAAAGCCCGCTGCAGATCACTCCGCAGCAGGCGCGCTCAGCACCAGACAGGCGCGGTTACTTCTGCGCCGCCTCCAGCGCGTCCAGACGGGCCTTCAGCGCCTCGTTTTCCTCGCGCGCTTTCTGGGCCATCGCGCGCACAGCGTCGAATTCCTCGCGGGTGACGAAATCCCGGTCGGCCAGCCAGCGGTCGATCATGCCCTTCAGCGCGATGTCCGCCTCATCCTTGGCCCCCTGGGCCACGCCCATCGCATTGGTCATCAGCTGCGAAATATCGTCCAGGATCTTATTGCGGGTCTGCATGTTCTTCTCCGTCTCGGGGTTGATCCCTATATGGGGAAGCGCGCGCGCGGCTGCAAGCCGTTGACTTCCCCCAAGGACCAAAGGCATTCAGACGCCCATGCAGGCCATGATCCAATTCCCCGACCTCTCGCCCGAGATTTTCTCGATCTCCCTCGGCTCGTTCGAATTTGCTCTGCGCTGGTATGCGCTGGCCTATATCGCGGGCATTGTCATCGCCTGGCGCCTGGCCGTGGCCGCGCTGCGCCGCCCCGCGCTGTGGCCCGCCAGCCAGCCGCCGATGAAACCGCAACAGGTGGAGGATCTGCTGACCTGGATCATCCTCGGCGTGATCCTTGGCGGACGCCTTGGCTTTGTGCTGTTCTACCAGCCGGCCTATTACCTAGCGAACCCTGCGGAGATCCTGAAGATCTGGCAGGGCGGAATGGCCTTTCACGGCGGCCTCATCGGTGTGATCGTAGCAACCCTGATTTATGCCGCGCGCCACAACATCCCAAAGTTGCAAATCGCCGATCTCGTCGCCCATACCGTCGCGCCTGGCCTGCTGCTGGGGCGGCTGGCGAACTTCATCAATGCAGAACTCTGGGGCCGCCCGACCGATCTGCCCTGGGGTGTTGCCTTCCCCGGGCAGGCGGCACAGGACTGCGGCCAAGCGCTGGGAGAGCTCTGCGCCCGCCACCCCTCGCAGCTTTATGAGGCGCTGATGGAGGGGCTGATCCTCGGCGCCCTGCTCTTGTATCTTGCTTGGCGCCACGGCGCCTTCCACACCCCGGGCCGCCTCATGGGCGTGTTCCTCGCGGGCTATGGCCTCGCCCGCTTCATTGTCGAATTCTTCCGCCAGCCGGACGCCCAGTTCGTCACCCCCGGCAACCCGTTGGGTCTGGCCTGGCACATTGACGGCATCGGCCTCACCCAGGGCCAGGCGCTGTCGCTGCCGATGATCGCCATCGGTCTCTGGTTCCTGATCCGCGCCCGCCGCGCGGCCCGGAGCACGGCATGAGCCTTGAGGACCACCTGACCGCCCGCATCCGCGCCGATGGCCCGATGTCAGTGGCCGACTACATGGCCGACTGCCTGCTGCATCCGCAGTTCGGCTATTACACCACCCGCGACCCGCTGGGCGCCAAGGGTGATTTCACCACCGCGCCGGAAATCAGCCAGATGTTCGGCGAACTCCTTGGTCTTTCCCTCGCCCAGGCCTGGCTGGGTCAGGGATCGCCTGCGCCCTTCACCCTCGCCGAACTGGGACCGGGCCGCGGCACCCTGATGGCGGACTTGCTGCGCGCCACCCGCGGCGTGCCGGGTTTCCACGCCGCCATGCAGATCCACCTGATCGAGGCTTCGCCACCCCTGCGCGCTGCCCAGGCCAAGGCGCTGGAAGGCTACGCACCCCAGTGGCTGAATAGCGTGAACGCCCTGCCCGATCAGCCGCTGTTTCTGGTGGCAAACGAGTTTTTCGACGCCCTGCCCATCCGCCAGTTCCTGCGCGCAGGCGACGGCTGGAGCGAAAAGCGCATCGGCCTGCAGGACGGCGCGCTTGCCTTCGGCCTCAGCCCTGCCGCACCCCAGCCCGCGCTGGACCACCGGCTGGCAGACACCCGCGAGGGGGATCTGGTGGAACTGTGCGAGGCCGCCGCCCCCATCCTGCACGCCATCGCCACCCGAATCGCTGCCCATGGCGGCACCGCGCTGATCGCCGACTACGGCGACTGGCGGGCACTGGGGGATACCCTGCAGGCCCTGCGCGCGCATGAACCCGCCGATCCGCTGCAGACACCGGGAGAGGCCGATCTGACCGCGCATGTGGACTTCGAGGCACTGGCACTGGCCGCAAAAACCGCCGGTTGCGCCTTTACCCGCCTTACCCCGCAGGGGGTTTTCCTGGAGCGGCTCGGCATCACCGACCGCGCCCGCGCCCTGGCCGCCCCCCTTCAGGGCGATGGTCTGGAAACCCTGATCGCCGCACATCGGCGGTTGACGCACCCCGATGAAATGGGAAACCTGTTCAAAGTGCTCGGCCTCTATCCTTCGCAGGCCGCCCCTCCGCCAGGATTGAACCCATGACGCTTGAAATTCTCACGTCCGATCTGCTTGGCCCGGTGCGGCACGGGTTCTTCACCCGCAAGGGCGGCGCTTCCTCCGGCATCTACCGCGGCCTGAACTGCGGCCTCGGCTCCACCGATCAGCGCGAGGCAGTGCAGATCAACCGCAACCGCGTGGCCGTCGCGATGGATGTGCCACCAGAACACCTCAGCGCCGTGCACCAGGTCCACAGCGCCGATGTGCAGGTGGTCACCGAACCCTCGCAAGAGCGCCCTAAAGCAGACGCAATGGTCACCAATGTGCCGGGCATTGCTCTCTCGATCCTGACCGCCGACTGCCAGCCCGTGCTGTTCTGCGACCCGGAAGCCGGCGTCATCGGTGCCGCCCACGCTGGCTGGCGCGGCACTCTGGACGGTGTGCTGGAGGCCACATTGGACGCGATGGAAAATCTCGGCGCCAGCCGCGGCAGCACCGCAGCGGTGATCGGCCCGACAATTTCCCAGCGCGCCTATGAGGTCGGCCCGGAGTTCTTTGACGACTTCATGATGCAGGACGATGCCTACGCCCGTTTCTTCGCCAACGGTGAAGGCGACCGCTACCTTTTCGACCTGCCTGGACTTGGCCTGTACAAATTGCGCCAGGCAGGCATCGGCGCAGCCGAGTGGAGCCGCCACTGCACCTATTCCGACGCAGAGAAGTTCTTCTCCTTCCGCCGTGCAACCCACGCGAAAGAGGCCGACTACGGCCGCCTGATCTCTTGCATCCGACTTTAAGCTTCCGTTAACCACCTCAATTGTGGCGGATTTTATTAAAATTCGCCGCATTCGCTGTTTCCGCGGCGGAAATCCTCCCGGCACGCCTCGGTTTTGCGAATAAATTCAGACGCATAACGAAACACTGCTCCGCGGTGCACGGCGGCAGATGCTTCCGCAGCAGGACCGAAAATGCCCTGTGCGGGTCATATTCAGGGCGCAAAGGTTACCCATAAACAGGTCAGACAAGAAAAAAACTGCAGCCGCCCGCAACGACGGGCGGACCTGCCGGGCGAAGGACAGACTGACCATGAAAATGAACAAGCGCTTCATTGCCTCAATCATCCGCTCCGCCAGGAGCGAAGCCGCACCCCTGCCCTGGGGATGTGCCCGCCGCCGCTCCGGCCAGGCGCACCTTCAGGGATCAGCGCGGAAACTGGGTTAACGCCGGGGACGGATGCCCCCAAAGCGGCCACCCCTGGCGCATCTGCGCCAGCCCGGCCAGCCGCCAAGGGGGCATCCAACCGGCCTGAAAAGCCGCCTGCCGGCGCTGCGCCGCCCTCCCCCATACTGAATAGACCAGTGCATTAACCAGTTTGCTTCAGATTTTTTGACAATTTGAGCTAAATCCGGGAAAGCTGGGCCTATCATATCGTTCAAGCACGTCTGTGTTGCCGGTGGGGGCCGATGCAAGCGGGCAGTTTGAAAGGAAAGGTCTGCTGTCATGACCATCCCCCAGTCGCTGCACAGGGCTGCAGCCAATGCCGTTGAGGCCACTGCAATCCTGCAGGACCCCGCTGCACTGCGCAGCACCAGCAAGCCGCAGCTGCGCCGCTACGAGGTCAGCTGCCTGCTGCCCGGCGGCGGCATCTCGGAAACCCGCCATATCGCCCCGGCCCTGCCGCTGTTCGAGGACGCCTTTTGCGCCTTCACCCGGGGCTCGCTGGTGGAAACGGCCCAAGGGCCGATTGCAGTCGAGGATCTGCTGCCCGGCGATGAGATCGCAACCCAGGACGGCTGCAGCCAGCCGCTGGTCTGGATCGGCCGCACCAGCGTGCTGCCCGGCCGCTCCGGCGCCCGCAGCCGCACCCTGACCAGCTTCATGGCCGACAGCCTGGGCCTTCAGAAACCCTCTGCCAGCCTCGTGGCCGGTCCCGCGGCACGCCTGCTGCGCACACCGCCGCACATGCAAGGCGCAGGCGACGGCCGGCTGCTGACGCTGGCATCCGAATTCCAGGATGGCATGAGCATCTTTGAAACCGCGCCGCCGGCACCTGTGGATCTCTACCACCTCTGCCTGCCGCGCCACGCAGTGATCACAGTGGGCGGTCTGGCCTTTGAGACCTACCACCCGGGCCCGGACGCGCTGAAACTGGCAAGCTATGCGATCAAGACGCTGTTCCTGAACCTGTTTGCCCATACGGACAGCATCCAGGGCTTCGGCCCGCTGGCCCATCCAAGGGCCGACAGCGTCAGCCGGCCTGGCACTTCGATCTTGTAAACCGGAAAACCGGCGGGCGACCAGGCCCGCCTATATCTTGCCCGCCCTTGCCGTGCCTCAGGCCTCGCGCGCCAGCCGCTCTTCCAGCACCTCGAACGGCACGCCCGGCTCATCCTTGGCGCCGCGGATCACCAGCGATGTCTTGACGCTGGCTACATTCGGCGTGGTGAGCAGATCGCCGGTCAGGAAGCTCTGGAACGTGCTCAGGTCCGGCGACACGCACTTCAGGATGAAATCCACCTCGCCGTTCAGCATGTGGCACTCGCGCACCAGCGGCCAGCTGCGGCACTTCTCCTCAAACGCGCTCAGCTCTGCCTCGGCCTGGCTTTCCAGCCCCACCATGGCAAAGACCTGCACTTCAAATCCCAACTCGCGAGAATTCACATCTGCGTGGTAGCCGTGAATCAGCCCGGCCTCCTCCAGCGCCCGCACCCGGCGCAGACACGGCGGCGCCGAAATCCCGACCCGCTTGGCCAGTTCCACGTTGGTCATCCGCCCATCGGCCTGAAGCTCCGACAAAATCTTGCGATCAATCGGATCAAGACGGGTTGTGACCATGCCGGAAACTCCTGTGAGATTTGCGTTTCTTATAGCACCGCCGCCGGGCTGCGCAATATTGTTTCATCGTCGCGCAATATTCTTTGCGGCACAGCAGTGCAAGACGCAATGCGCCGATCCCTCGCAAATTTGTGTCCCGCAGCATGCAATGCCTAGGGGGTTTAAGCCTGCCCGCCCTGCCGCTATATGCATTGCCTGACGGCGGCACACCCGCCAGGCTGCATTACGTGGGGAACACACATGAGCGAGACGCGCCACACCAAGGTTCTGATCATCGGCTCCGGGCCTGCCGGCTACACTGCGGGGGTCTATGCCGCCCGCGCCATGCTGGAGCCGATCCTGGTTCAGGGCATTGAGCCCGGCGGCCAGCTGACCACCACCACCGAAGTTGAAAACTACCCGGGCTTCACCGAGGTGCAGGGCCCCGACCTGATGATCAAGATGCAGGAACACGCGGCAGCGATGGGCACCGAGATCATCGGCGACATCATCACCTCGCTCGACACCTCCGCCCGCCCGTTTGTTGCCAAGGGCGACAGCGGCACCACCTACACCGCTGATGCGGTGATCCTGGCCACCGGCGCCCGCGCCAAATGGCTGGGCCTGGACTCGGAAGAAAAGTTCAAGGGCTTCGGCGTCTCGGCGTGCGCCACCTGCGACGGCTTCTTCTATCGCGGCCAGGAGATCGTGGTGATCGGCGGCGGCAACACCGCAGTCGAGGAAGCCCTGTTCCTCACCAACTTCGCCTCCAAAGTGACCCTGATCCACCGCCGCGACGAGCTGCGCGCCGAGAAGATTCTGCAGGACCGCCTGTTCAAGAACGAAAAGATCGAGACCCTGTGGTTCCACACCTTGGAAGAGGTCGTCGGCACCGACAACCCGCTGGGGGTCGAAGGCGTCGTGGTCAAGAATGTGCAGACCGGCGAAGTCAAGGAAATCCCCTGCAAGGGCGTCTTTGTCGCCATCGGCCATGCGCCGGCGACAGAGCTGGTCAAGGATGTGCTGGAGCTGCACAACGGCGGTTATATCAAGGTCAAGCCCGGCTCCACCGAGACCTCGATCCCCGGCATCTATGCCGCGGGCGACCTGACGGACCACAAGTACCGCCAGGCGGTCACTTCAGCCGGCATGGGCTGTATGGCCGCGCTCGACGCCGAGCGTTTCCTGGCTGAGCAGGAGTAACAGGGATGCCGCATGATTTCACCGCGCAACGGGCTGAAACCGTTGCGGCATTCAACGATCTGCAGGCCGAACACGGCCTGCCGGAGGTGGCGGACGTGGATTATTTCTTCGTCCCCGCCAGCGACGGCGCAGACTGGCGCCCGCTGGCAGAGGAGCTGAGCCGCGAAGGCTTTGCCTGCGAGTTCTTTGAGGCCGAAGGCGAAGATGCGCCCTATCTGGCCGCTACCCTGCCGGACCAGATCATCTCTGCCACCGGCATCTGGATCGGCGAGGAACTGGCCACCCGCACCGCCCTGCCGCACGGTTTTGCGCCGGACGGCTGGGGGCTGGAGGGCTAAGCCTGCGCATCGGGCAGGCAACGGCACCGATTGCAGACACCAGGCCTAACGGCACCCCAGCAGCTGTTCCTGCGCCTTCAGCCGGCTGACCTCTTCGCGCTCCGCCGCGCTCAGCGGCACTTCGCCTGCGCGCATGCCCGGAATGCAGCCTGCATTGGAAAACGCCGCCTGCCCGCGTGCGCTTTGAAAGCAATAGCCGCGGCGGGCAAAGATCGAATTGCGCTGGAACCACAGGGCGTCGCACTGGTTCTGCGCAACAGGCGCAGCGGCGCTGGCGGCGGCATCCTTGCGGATCCAGTTCGAATGCGCCCAGCCCTCCAGCCCGGTTTCCGTCCGCACCTGCAGCCAGCGCCCGCGCTGCGCCAGCACCGCCAGCCGCGTGCCCTCGACCATTTTGGCCAGCCGCCGCGCACCGGATGTGGTGCCGTCCCGCAGGGCCAGAAACCCGTCACCGTTCGGATCCAGGCCAGAGACGCGATAGCCGAACTGCTGCGCCCGCGGCTGGATCTGCCCGGACGGCACCGCCTGAACGGCAGCGCCAGCCGGGTCAGGCGCGGCCTGCCCGCGCGCCGCCAAAAAGACCTCATCAATCAGCGAGGAGTTCTCCCACGGCACCTGGCTGCCGCCGGTTTCCGCCACCACGTCGGCCCGCACCCGCCGCATCATCGCGTGCAGGTCCTCGTTGCGCGGCAGATGCCGCAGCAGCGCCGCCGTGAACGGGCTGTTGCGGCCGCTGCCGTCCAGCGCCACATTGCCCGGCTGGGTGGAAAACGCGATGTAAGAGCCGACGCCCGCATCCACCCGCGCCAGCCCCCGCGCCGCGCCGCCCAGGCTGCGTGCCGCCATCCGCGACTGGAACGGATTGTTGCGGCAGGCATCCAGCACGATGATGTTACGCCCGGCGCGCAGCTCCATCTCGCGCAGGATCGCCTGCAGGCTTACCGAGGCGGACTTCAGCTCCTGCTCATCCGATCCCGCAACATCAACCGGCAACACGAAATTCTCTGCCCCCAGCTGCACCCCGTGGCCGGAGTAATAGAACAGCGCGGTGTCGTCCTGCTGCAGCTGGCCAGTGACCCGCTGGGCAAGGCGCAGGGTGTCCCGGCGGCCCAGGTTGTAGCCGTCGTGCACCTCGAACCCGATGCTGCGCAGCGCCGCTGCGATATCACGTGCGTCCCGCTCCGCGTTGGGCAGAAAGGAGGCGTTCTCATAATCCGAATTGCCCAGTACCAGCGCGATCCGCCGTCCGGCCTCTGCCAGCGGCGCAGACCACAGCAACGGTATCACTGCCAGCAGCGCAGCCTTCAGATAATTCAACACGATATCAATCCCCGCTAAACCAATGCCACGGAACCGTTGCACAGGCCTAAGGGGGCAATCAAGCCAGCCGCTGGCTTGACCGCCCCGCCCGCCGCGGCCAGTTTGGCAGCAGAACAGGCAAGCGGAAGGGCAGACCGTGGCAAGCGCACTCTGGCAAGGCAACTGGATCACCCGCACCCGGATCATCACCGGGCTGGTGCTGCTGACCTATGCCTTCTTCCACTTTCTGAACATCGGCCTCGGCCTGATCTCACCCGAATGGATGGATGAGTTCCAGGACGCCCGCCAGGTGATCACCCGCAGCCTCTTGGGCAGCCTGATCCTCTATGCCTCGCTGATCCTGCACGCGGGCCTGGCGCTGTGGAACCTGGCCCGCCGCCGCACCTTGCGGATGCGCTGGGGCGAGGCGCTGCAGACCGTGCTTGGCCTTTTGATCCCGCTGCAGCTCATCGCGCACATCG
Source organism: Leisingera sp. ANG-M7 (assembly GCF_000813965.1). GTDB lineage: Bacteria > Pseudomonadota > Alphaproteobacteria > Rhodobacterales > Rhodobacteraceae > Leisingera. The sequence goes on from NZ_JWLI01000016.1 coordinate 129,095, forward strand.
TCTTTACCCGCTACTCGCACGAGGTCCATGGCACCAATGACGAGATGCCCTATCAGATCATCCTGATGTGGGCCTCGCCCGAGATCTGGCAGCAGAGCCTCCTGCTGCTGGCAGTCTGGATCCACGGCTGCATGGGGCTGCACTACTGGCTGCGGCTGACCCGCTGGTGGCGCCCGCTGATCCCCTGGATGGCCGGGCTTGCCGTGTTCATCCCCGCCTTTGCCTTTGCCGGCCTGCTGACAGAAGGCCGCCGCATCTATGACCTGTTTGCCGAAGGCACCGAGCGCGCCGCGCTGATGGAGGATTTCAACTGGCCCAGCCAGCAGGCCTTTGCTGAGATGTTTGCAACCGAAAGCCAGTGGCTGATGATCTTCTTTGCGCTGCTCGGCCTTGCTGCCGCATCCTACCTCCTGCGCAAGCTCATCCGCCGCCGCCGGGCGGTCACCATCCGCTATGCCTTCGGCCCGGAGATCCGGGCAGAGCGCGGCATGACCCTGCTGGAGATGTCGCGCACGGGCGGTGTCCAGCACACCTCGCTTTGCGGCGGCAAGGGGCGCTGCACCACCTGCCGCGTGGTGGTGGACGAGGGCGGCGAGCACCTGCCGCCGCCTGAGCCGCCCGAGGCCCGCAGCCTGGAACGGGTCAAGGCGCCCGCCAACATGCGGCTGGCCTGCCAGATCCGCCCGCAGGCGCCCCTGACCGTCACCCGCCTGTTCCGCCCCGACGGCCGCCGCGGCCGCGCCCATGCCAGCCAGGGCAGCGAACAGCAGCTGGCGGTACTGTTCCTCGACATGCGCGGCTTTACCGCCCGCACCGCAGGCCAGCTGCCCTATGACGTGGTGTTCCTGCTGAACCGCTTTTTCGACGCCATCGTGCCCGCCATCACAAATGCGGGCGGCAAGGTGGACAAATACCTCGGCGACGGGCTGCTGGCGCTGTTTGAGGCCCCAACCCCTGCCCGCTCTGCCGCAGCCGCGCTGGAGGCCGCCGCCGCCATCGGCACCGCGCTGCAGGACTTCAACGCGCAACTGGCCGCTGACGGCGAACCGGAGGTCAGGATCGGTATCGGCATTCACCTGGGCGATCTGGTGCTGGGGGAGATCGGCAGCGCCGCCCATGCCCCGCGCACCATCATCGGCGGAAGTGTCAACACCGCCAGCCGGCTGGAGGCCAAGACCAAGGAGCTGGGCGTGGAGCTGCTGATTTCCGCCCAGGTGCTAGAGGCCGCAGGCTATGATTCGGCGCATCTGGCGCTTGAAACCTTCCAGCTGCGCGGCGTCTCCCTGCCGCTGGACGCCCTTCCTGTGCCCCATGCCGCCGCCCTGCCCCGCACTCTGGCCGGAGAACAGCGTTAGGCCCGGGGGCCCAAGCACAAAACGCCTGTTTCCCCTGCCGCGCCAGCCCGTGCCAGCCATCCAGCCCGGCACACCGGGAGAGAACAACCGCACCGCCACCCGCCCGCGTTGCAGCCCTGCAACGCAGCAGAATTTCGCTGCCCGCCCCCAGTTTCCGCTTTGCATCCACAGCGGATCATGCAATGCGTTCACGCGTGAACACACTTTTAACCCGTTGACCGTACTGCTGCTGCCCGTGACCGAAACCGCATCCATATCCACTCCGGAAGGCGAAGACCTGCTGTTCCGCCTCCTGCGCCAGCTTGATACGGCTCCGGACGCCTCGCAGCGCGCGACCGCCGCCGCGGTCGGAATTTCGCTGGGGCGGCTCAATACCCTGCTGCGCGCTGCCGCCGATAGCGGCCTGATCACCATCAGCGCCCGCTCCGGCCCGGACAAACGGCAACGGTTTGCCTATTCGCTGACCACCCGGGGTGCGGCGGAAAAAGTGCGGCTCACCGATCAATTCCTTGCCCGCAAGCTCGCAGAATACAATGCGCTGCACGCGGAACTCACCGGCTCCGCTAGCGGCCTCCCCCCTCTCAAACACAGGACCAACCCGATGCAAAGCAATCTGGCTCCCATCCCTGAGCTTTATGTCTCCTACGAAAGCGCCCAGAAACTGAAAGTCGAAGCAGCCGACCTGGTCAGCTGGGACCTGACCCCGCGCCAGATCTGCGACCTAGAACTGCTGATGAACGGCGGCTTCAACCCGCTCAAGGGCTTCCTGTCCGAGGCTGATTACAACAGCGTCGTCGACACCATGCGCCTGACCGACGGCTCCCTGTGGCCGATGCCGATCACCCTCGATGTGTCCGAGGACTTTGCGGCCAAGCTGGAAGCGGGCCAGGACATTGCTCTGCGCGACCAGGAAGGCGTGATCCTCGCTACCATGACCGTCACCGACAACTGGGTGCCGAACAAGGCGAAAGAGGCCGAGAAGGTCTTTGGCGCCGATGACGACGCCCACCCCGCCGTGAACTACCTGCACAACACCGCAGGCAAGGTCTACCTGGGCGGCCCCGTGACCGGCATCCAGCAGCCCGTGCATTATGACTTCCGCGGCCGCCGCGACACCCCGAACGAGCTGCGCGCCTACTTCCGCAAGCTGGGCTGGACCAAGGTTGTCGCCTTCCAGACCCGCAACCCGCTGCACCGCGCCCACCAGGAGCTGACCTTCCGCGCCGCCCGCGAAGCCCAGGCCAACCTGCTGATCCACCCGGTGGTCGGCATGACCAAGCCGGGCGACGTCGACCACTTCACCCGCGTGCGCTGCTACGAAGCCGTCCTGGACAAATACCCGGCCGCCACCACCTCCATGTCGCTGCTAAACCTGGCAATGCGCATGGCCGGCCCGCGCGAGGCGGTCTGGCACGGCCTGATCCGCAAGAACCACGGCTGCACCCATTTCATCGTCGGCCGCGACCACGCAGGCCCCGGCAAGAACTCTGCCGGCGAAGATTTCTATGGCCCCTATGACGCGCAGGACCTGTTCCGCGAGTTCCAGGGTGAAATGGGCATCGAAATGGTCGACTTCAAACACATGGTCTATGTGCAGGAGCGCGCCCAGTACGAGCCGAACGACGAGATCGAAGACCGCGACAACGTCACCATCCTGAACATCTCCGGCACCGAACTGCGCCGCCGCCTGGCCGAGGGCCTGGAAATCCCTGAGTGGTTCTCCTTCCCCGAGGTGGTTTCCGAGCTGCGCAAGACCAAGCCGCCGCGCTCCAAGCAGGGCTTCACCGTGTTCTTCACCGGCTTCTCCGGCTCCGGCAAATCCACCATCGCCAACGCGCTGATGGTCAAGCTGATGGAAATGGGCGGCCGCCCGGTCACCCTGCTCGATGGCGACATCGTTCGTAAGAACCTCAGCTCCGAGCTGGGCTTCTCGAAGGAGCACCGCGACCTCAACATCCGCCGCATCGGCTATGTCGCGTCCGAGATCACCAAGAACGGCGGTATCGCCATCTGCGCCCCGATTGCGCCCTATGCCACAACCCGCCGCGCCGTGCGCGAGGACGTGGAGCAGTTCGGCGCCTTTGTCGAAGTGCACGTCGCCACCTCGATCGAGGAATGCGAGCGCCGCGACCGCAAAGGCCTCTACAAACTGGCCCGCGAAGGCAAGATCAAAGAGTTCACCGGCATCTCCGACCCCTATGACGTGCCGCAGAACCCGGAACTGTCGGTCGAGACCGAAAACGTCGATGTCGACAACTGCGCCCACCAGGTTCTGCTGAAGCTGGAAAGCATGGGTCTGATCAAGGCCTGAGCCTGACGGCACAGCGAGACATGAGAACGGCCCGCCAATTGGCGGGCCGTTTTGCGTTGCACATGCGATGGCCGGATCTGAGCCCTCAGCGGAACTTGCCCATCATACGCAGTCATACCCAAGACTGCAGGAACGCTCGACTTTTGGGGAAATTGAGGCGATGCTCTTTCAAAGAGGTTGCACGGGAGTTGCGAATGTTTCAAACGCGCAAGACTGTTTTTTTGCAGGAACGAATTGAGACCGACTCATTCGGCGCACCTTGCGAACCCGTGACGCGTGTCGCTGTCGCAGCCGTGTTCAAGAATCCGCTCGCGGGGCGTTTTGAGAACGACCTGTCGCCGCTCTTCGAGATAGGAGCCGAGCTGGGCCGGCGCCTTGCAGAGCAGGCTATTGACCTGCTGAAGTATCCACCGGTTTCGTATGGCAAGGCTGCAATTGTCGGTGTCTCGGGCGATATGGAGCAAGGGGGCGCCGTGATTCACCCTCGGTTGGGCGCACCGATGAGAGCGGCGGCTGGCGGCGGTGACGCGGTCATTCCTTCAAACGTAAAGGTCGGTCCTGTCGGCGCATCGATCGACCTGCCACTTGGACATAAGGACAATCCCTGGTCCTTTGATCATTTTGACACAATGACACTCTGTGTTCCGGACGGACCGGCGCCGGATGAGATTGTCATGTTTCTCGCCTACGCAGATCGCGGGCGCCCAATCCCAAGATGCGGAAGCGGACCAGTCAAGACCTAGCCATATCAACGGCTGCCTTGCCCCGGCCGCAAACACTCTCCATTCCCATTTTCTGCGTTCCGATAAACCGACACCGCTTCCGGCAGGTCCACCGTGCCGCGCATCAGCACGAAGCCCTCGCCTGCAACCCGCACGCCCTCAAGCGCATCCGGCGCGCCAACCCGCGCCACCCGCGCCTGGCCGGGGCGCCCGAGGCCGTGGCCCTGCTTCGCGGTGAACTCCGCCTTCTCCATCAGGCCATGACGCCACAGGTAAGACGCCATCGCCCCGGTGGCCGACCCGGAAGTGTCCGTCTGGCGTTATCTCATCGGCGCCGCCGGGCTGCTGGTCTGGTCACTCCTGCGCAGCGACACGCGTGACCTGATGACGCCGCTCAAAGAAGACTGGAGAATGCTCGTTCCGCTGTCCTTGATCGGGATTTCGCTTGCCTATCTATTCTTTCACTGGTCCCTGGACTTCGCCAGCGTCATTCAGGTCGCCACGCTGGTTACGACGATCCCGATATTCGTCGGCCTTCTCAATCCGGCGGTCAATCGCACACCGGTTTCCACGGTCAAGCTGATCACTGGCCTCTTGGCTGTGGCAGGGGTCGCCGCTTTGCTCACGGATGGATATCTGGACGTGCTGACCGCCGGGGGTGCGTCTTTGTGGGGCGTCCTGATGGCGCTGCTTTGCGCAGCGCTTGTTGCCGCTTACTCTGTCATCGCCAAACCGCTTATGGTCCGCCATGGCGGCATGCGCATAACGACGATCGCCATTGCCATCGGGGCGGTTGGCCTGTGGGCCGGAGTCGGCGCGTTCTGGGGCACATGGGTGAATCCAGTCTCGCTTGCCGGGATGCAGCCTGACGCGGTTTGGCCGTTGGTTGTCCTCGGGCTTTGGAACACCACAATCACCCAGCTGTTATGGCTTGGCGGGCTGGCTGCAGCCACCGACATGACACGCGCGTCTTATCTTTTCTTCCTCAAGCCCGTAATCGCAGCCGGACTGGCGATCGCCTTCCTGGGTGACAGCCCGACCTGGCTGCAGTTTGCCGCAATTATTGTCGTGTCCGGATCGGTGTTCTTCGAGGTGTTCTGGCCGCAGCGGCAGCCCGCCGCCAGCCCGAAATGAGTGGGAAGAAATCAAAGCCGGCAAAGCCTGATCAGCCCGCATCACTGCAGCGGCAGCGCATGCAGGGAACATTTCCGTCCGCTTGGGCGTTGTTCCCCCATCCCCGCAAACCCGCGTGCTCAGAAGGACCCGCATGCCGCAGCATACCGCCCCGCCCGATTCCCGCCGCGACGATCCAGCAGACATTCCTGCCGGCGGTTTCGCCTGGGCAATTCCGGTCATGCAGGCCGGCTACGCCGGACGCGGGCTGGTTTACCTGCTGGTGGGCGGCGCCTCGCTCTGGTCGATCTGGCACGGCGGCGAGGCCGAAGGCACCGGCGAAGCGATGAGCCGCCTGCAGGGTGCGCTTGGCACCGCCGTTCTGGTGCTGATTGCGCTTGGCATGTTTGCCTATGCCGCCTGGCGCGCAGTTGACAGCATCTGGGACCTCGAGGACTACGGAAGCAGCGCCAAGGGCCTGATCGCCCGCGCCGGAATGCTCACCACAGGGCTGGTGCATCTGGGCCTTGGCGGGCTGGCCATCACCGTGCTTCTGGGCCGCCGCGACGGGCTCGGAAAGACAGAGCTGGTGAACCGCCTGCTCGCCGCCCCCGCGGGCCAGGCTGCCGCGGGCATCGCCGGGGCGCTCACCCTCGGCGCCGGCGCCTATTACCTGCACAAGGCCTGGAGCGAAGGCTACCGCGGCCACCTGAAGGGCAACCCGGCCACCCTGCATCTGAACCTGGTGCTGAAGGCCGGCATGGCCGCCCATGGTGCCGTCATTGCCATCATCGGACTTCTGATGGTGCAGGCCGCCGCTTATGCCTCCAGCCACCAGGCCGGCGGGATCGGCACCGCCTTCGACTGGCTGCAGGACAAAGCCTACGGCCAGATCCTGGTGACCCTTCTGTGCATCGGCCTCCTGGGCTTTGCCGTGGTCTGTTTCGTCAACGCCGCCTGGCGCATCGTGCCCAAGGCAAGTGACCGTGGCACCCAATCGCTGAAAGACACGCTGAACAGCTAGGGTCAAGGCCCGCCTGCCCGCAAGCGGGCTACACCGCTTCCGGCAGGTCCACCGTGCCGCGCATCAGCACAAACCCCTCGCCTGCAACCCGCACGCCCTCAAGCGCATCCGGCGCGCCAACCCGCGCCACCCGTGCCTGGCCGGGGCGCCCGAGGCCATGGCCCTGCTCCGCGGTGAACTCCGCCTTCTCCATCAGGCCATGACTCCACAGGTAAGACGCCATCGCCCCGGTGGCCGACCCGGTGAACGGATCCTCCGGCGGGCTCGGCGGCGCCATCAGCAAGCGCGAGAACGTGTCGCCCGCCGCGGTCGCACCTTCCAGCGTCACCAGAAACGGCTCCATCATGTCGATGCCGTCAGCACCCAGCGATTTGCCCAAAACGGCCAGCGCCTCCAGATTCAATTCAGCCGCTTCCAGCGCCGCGCGGTCGCGCAGCACGGTGACGCAGAACGGCAGCCCGGTGGAGACCTTCTGCGGCTGCCCCACGATGGCCTCCACAGGCAGCGACACCGCCGCCGCCGCCAGCGCCGGATCAGCATAGGGGCCGAATTCCGGCGCAACTTGCGTCATCTCGATCAGATCGCCGTCCAGCGTCACCGGCACGATCCCGGCGCCGGTCTCCAGAGTGATACTGCCGCCCGCGATCAGCCCCCGACCCCGCATCGCCGCCACCGTGGCGATGGTCGGGTGGCCTGCAAAGGGGATCTCGCGGCTTGCCAGGAAATAGCGCACCTTGACATCCGCCACCTCCGACGGCCCAGTGAAAGTGCATTCCACCAGCGAGGTCTCCCGAACGTAAGCGGTGCAGACATCCACCGGCAGATGCGCCCCGCCATGCACCACCGCGCAGCCGTTGCCGCCAAAGGCGCGGTCAGAAAAGGCATCCACCCAGTCGAAATCTAATTGTGCCATTTCAGTCTCCCTGTTGTCTTTTTCATTTGCCTTTACGGAAATCCAGGACGCAAGAGATCCTTTGGCTCCAGACCATCGAAGCTCGTGACAGGCCGCAACGGAATTATTTTGATGGGATCTGGAATTGCATTTAGTTGCCTTTGCAAAGCATTCCCGGAAGAAAACTGGCGCTCGGTCTTGGGGTCCATCCGTATTTTGATTACCTTGCCTTCAAACTCGTCCATCTCCACGCCGAAACACGCCCTAAAGGCTTCCCGCCAAGTTTCTCCTGCTCCCAGGCGGCGCCAAAACTCAAAAAGCGCACCTATTCCATGGGCCTGGGCAAGTACTTCAACAGCATAACGAGACAGGTCATATGTCTCATCGCTCCTGACTGTTGCTAAGCCATGCAACTCGTAAAGAAACACCTCCGCAGCCTTCGCCTTACGCCAGAGTTGCTCTATCGAAGGCTGCTCGCGCCCCAGCACTGCCTCTTCATACATTGCACCAATAACTTGCGCGACGCCCTCAAACATCCAGGCAGGCCCCATCAAACGCGACTGATCCTCAAGGCTGCGCACATTCGTCCGGGCACCGCTCAGTTCCGCTTGGACAAGGTGCACATATTCATGAATCACAACTTCACCGGCCCAGAAACGAAGATTGTATCGAAGTTGCTCTTTTGAAACCTTCTTCAGCCTAGGCCAGCAAAAATACATCCAGTTCAAGTAAGCCCCTCCAACGATCCGCGTCTTTCCACCGCATTTATTCAGGATCGCTTTGTCGGAATCTGACGCGATCGCAGACGTTTCCGCCTTGATGCGCGAAGCGTGGTCTTTAAGCACCTCCGGCTCATCACCTGCCGCGATTCCTATGTCCCCCGCCAAAACAATTCCGAACTCCCGCTGCACGAATGCCTGAGCCGAGACATACGATTGGCGCACCACCTGCTCAGCAAGATTTGAGTTTGCCAAAATTCTAACCGGGCGCGAAGACGGCCGAAGCGCTGCTATGCTTGCATCAACCGCCGGCAACTCCCGACACCAGTGGATCGCGTTCCCGCGGGAAAGCTCCGGCAGATCCCTTAGGTAGCCGGAGAAACTGCTTTCATGCGCGTCCTTCATGACCCGCCAAGCCGCCCGTGTCCGCCGCCCCATCACGCCATCCGCAGGGCCAGGATCATACCCCAGCTCCGCCAACTGCCCCTGAACACAGGCGACAAACGGGTCCGCGGCAGCCGGGAATGCCGCCGGCAGTGCCAGCCCGGCCGCCAGCACAAGGCGCCGGAGCTTCCCGCCAGCTCTCAAGACTGCTTCCGCCGCATCTTGGAAATATAGGCCCGCGCGGAGCCGGGCCGCTTGCGCATCTCCATCACCTGAGCCTCAAACTCCGCCATGCGGATGCCAAAAGTGCCCTCAAACGCCTGGTCCCAGTTCTGCCCGGCACCAAGCCGTCGCCAGAAGCTGAACAGCGCCTCCTCGCCGCTGATCCGGGTCAGGATATGCACCGCGTAATGGGCAAAATCATAGTCGCCGCTGGTGCGGACGGTCTTGTGCGCGCGCATGCCCTGCAGGCTCTTTTTCGACTTCAGCGACATCTCCCGCAGCTCCGCCAGCCCCGGCGCGCGCAGCCGCAGGGCCCGTTTGCCGAACCGCGCCGCCACCACCTCGGCGCTGCCCTCCACCAGCCAGGCCGGTCCCATGCGGGCGCGCAGCGACCCGCCGTTGAAACCCTCGGCGCGGGCGCCGCCCAGTTCCGCCTGCACCAGATGCATGTATTCATGCGCCATCATCATCCCCAGCCATTTGCGCGACCGCTTGAGCCAGGCGCCGTCCGCCTGATGCGGGTTGTCCCAGCAGATGTACATGAACTTGAGATAGGCCGCGCCCGCGACGCCGAAAGGCCTGTTGCAATGGGCCGCGATCGCCGCATCCGGGTTGAACCGCGCACTGGACATGTCGCGCAGCAGGCGGCGCACATAGGCTTGCACGTCCTTGGTATTGCCCGCCGCACCGATGCCGATATGCCCGGCCAGCACGATGCCGTATTCCCGGTCCATGAAGCGCAGCACCTTGTCGTAGGCCTGCCGGATGCCTTTTTCCACGTTGGGCGTATCCGCCAGAATCCGCACCGGCGCCGCGGATGGCATATGCTGCTCCAAGCCAGACTTCAGCGCCGGCAGCTCACGGCACCAGTGGATCGCGGTCTTTTGGCTCAGCGGCGGCAGCGCGCCCAGCACCCCGGCCCCGGCCTGCGCCTGTTTCACCCCCTGCCAGGCGGCTTTGGTCCGCGGCGTCAGCCGCCCGTCAGGCTGGCCCGGATCATAGCCAAGATCCGCCAGTTGTTTCTGCACGCAAGCCACAAAAGGATCTGCGCTTGCCGGCGCTGCCAGGGCGGACAGCCCAAACGCCAGCCCCAGCGCCTGAGCCAGCGGGCGAATATTCCGGATCATTCAATGCCTCTTTTGCAATCTCAGCCGTTCAAAACAGTTCAGGCCCCCAAAGTGGGAGCCTGTCTCTCGGAATTGCAAGTGTTTTCCGGCGGATGCCCGGACGTCAGTGCACCGGCACCGGCGTCATGTCGTTCTGACGAGCCAGCACAAAGGCCAGGTGCCTGTCGGCCACGAGCGCCAGCTGGCCGCCCTCAGCGTCGTGCACCGCATAAAGCTGCTCGCGATCACCCGCGCTCTCCTGCACATCCCTGGGTAGATCTACCACCGCAACCGCCTTCACATAGACGGTCCGGTCGCCGGTCTCCTTGAAGTCAAACGGTGTATGCATTGCTCTTACCCCTTTCTGATACTGATCGTCTGAACCACGGTTTCGGGACGCGCACGAGTCAGATCCACATGCAGCAGCCCGTTTTCCATCACCGCCTCGCCGACTTCGACGCCATCGGCCAGCACAAACATGCGCTGGAACTGGCGCGCCGCGATGCCACGGTGCAGGAACACCCGCCCTTCGCTGTCGTCGCGCTGGCGGCCGCGGATTACCAGCTGGCGGTCCTCGACGGTGATCGCCAGATCCTCTTCGGCGAAACCGGCCACGGCCAGGGTGATGCGGTAGGAATGGTCTGATGTCTGTTCGATATTATAGGGGGGATAGCCTTCGTTGCCCGATTTTGCCGAGCGTTCCAGGAGGCGTTCCAGCTGCTCGAACCCCAGCATATGCGGGTAAGAGCCCAAGGTTAGTTTCGACACGTTGTTCGTCCTTTATGCCAAAGCGACGTATGCGCGCGGCCCCGGTCCCGGCAGCCGCTTCCCCAAGAATATGGGAAGTTCTTTATGGATTCACAAGACCATGTGCCCATAGGTCTAGCGGAAAAGCCCTTAACGAAGTATCTTCACTCTCACTTCATTCATAAGCCCGATTGAGTCCCCCATGAATGCACCCACAGATGTGTCGATGAAGACGGACGAGGTCCTGAAGGTCGAGCTCGAGGTTTTCCGCAGGCAGCACCGTGATCTGGACGAGGCCATCGCCGCGCTGGAAGAGCGCGGCACCGCCGATCAGCTGACCATCCGGCGGCTGAAAAAGCAGAAACTGATCCTGAAAGACAAGATTGCCCTGATCGAAGACCGGCTGACCCCGGACATCATCGCCTGACCCCGCGCCGGGTGTACGGCGCGCCCCCCTGTGCCAAAGGCGCACGGGGACAAGCTGCAGAACGCAGCGTTTTCACGTAATCCGCAGGGCCTCCCGCCCCCTCTTCCGCGCAGGCAAGCTGCGACGGGAGGCGTTGGGCTTGGCAGCGCGCCTGACGGCGCGCTGCGGCTGCACTGTGCGGCGGGTGTCACAGATCCTTGCACAGCCGCAGCGCATCATAGACCGCCGCATGGATATTGCGCCCCGCCACAGCATCGCCTGCTCGGGCCAGCCAGTATGCCCCTGACGGGTTCACCTCCGCAAAGGGGCTGCGGCCCGCAATCATCTCCTGATGATCGAGCTGCCCCAGATTGCGCGCCCCCGGCTTCAGCGCATGGTACAACTCCTCGGCCGGGGTGATCCCGTGCTCCGAGACCACATGATCCGCCACCCGCTCCTGCAGCTCACCGGTCAGCACATGGCGCAGCGTGATGCGCTTGCGGTTGCCCTCAGCAGCCACAGACACAGGCTCCAGCAGGCTCTCAAACACCACCCCCTGCCTTGCCAGATCGCGCAGGACCACGGCAGAGTTCGTCGGCCCCAGGTCATGCCCCGCCATCCGGTCCGGCGTTGCCAGCGTGACCGTGCAGCCCATCCGCGCCATCACATCGGCGCAAACCAGCGCCGCGTGATCGCCGACCTCATCCAGCAGCAGAACCTCACCCGCAACCCGCGCCTCACCGCTCAGCACCTCCCAGCTGGACGTCACCAGATGCCCGCCGGGCATATCCAGCGCCTCCGGCCAGCCGCCGGTGGCCACAATCACCGCATCCGGGGCCTCCGCCAGAATGTCCTCCGCCTCGGCGTAAGTATTGAGGCGCAGTTCAACGCCGAGCCGCTCCACCTCACAGATCAGCCAGTCGGCCACGCCCCAGATCTGGCGCCGGGTCATGCCCTTGGCCGCCAGCGCAATCTGGCCGCCAAGCCTGCTGCCAGCCTCGAACAGCACCACCTGATGGCCGCGCTCTGCCGCCACCCGCGCGGCTTCCAGCCCTGCCGGGCCGCCGCCGGCCACCACCACCTTGCGCCGCACCTCCGCGGGTGCAATCACATGCGGCATCACCATCTCGCGCCCCGTCGCCGCGTTATGGCCGCAGACCGCAGGCTTGCCCTGATTGACCCGATCGACGCAATAGCCCAGCGCCACGCAGGGGCGGATGCGTTCCTCCGCGCCCTGCCGCAGCTTCTGCACCAGATAGGGGTCGGCCATATGGGCACGGGTCATGCCGATCATATCCGCCTGGCCTTCCCGGATGGCATGGCGGGCGGTGGCAATATCGGCCACCCCGCCGGCATGGAATACCGGCAGATCCACCGCCGCGCGGATCGCGCCCGCCACATTCAGATCCGGCGCCGCGGGCATTCCCATCGGCGCCACCCAGCCGGCCAGCCCCAGATCGTCATAGGGTGCCCCTGCCAGCACGTTCAGGAAATCCACCGCACCCGTCGCCGCAATCTTCTGCGCGGCCTCAATGCAGTCGGCAGCGCTCAGCCCGCCTTCCGCCAGCTCATCCCCAGTGACCCGCATACCGAGGATCAGATCCGGCCCCACCGCCGCGCGCACCGCCTCCAGCACCTGCAGCGTCAGCCGCAGCCGGTTGTCGAGCGATCCGCCGTAATCATCCTCCCGGCAGTTCACCAAGGGCGACAGGAACTGCCCCAAGAGATGCGAGTGCGACAGCAGCTCAATACCATCGAACCCGCCCTGCCGGCAGCGCTCACCAGCGGCGGCAAAATCCTTGATAACACGGGAGATATCCTCCTGTTCCATCACCTTCGGAAACGCCCTGTGCGCCCGCTCCCGCCGTCCCGACGGCCCCAGCACCGGCAGCCAGTGCCCGTCATCCCAGGCGGTGCGCCGGCCCATATGGGTGATCTGGCACATCACCGCCGCGCCATGCTTGCGCACCCCGTCCGTCAGCTGCCGGAACCACGGAATGATGCTGTCATCGCCCGCATAAAGCTGCCCGAACACCGACGGGCTGTCCGGCGCGATATTGGTCGAGCCGCCGATCATCGTCAGCGCGATGCCGCCCTTAGCCTTCTCCTCATGATACAGCCGGTAGCGGTCGCGCGGATGGCCGCCCTCCTGGAACGAGGGCGCATGCGCCGTGCTCATGATCCGGTTGCGCAAGGTCAGGTGGCGCAATTGCAAAGGCTGGAGGAGCGGGTCGGTCTGCTGGGTCATGAAGGAATTTTCCGGGCAAAATCTCCCCAGCAGAACAGCCGCCCGGCCGCCATCCGGCTTGCAGAAAACCGGCATCCCCCGGCCCCTGTTGCGACACCCTGTCCGCAGGCCGCAAAAACACCCTCTGACCGGATGGTCAAAGCCGGATTTTCCCATTAGGAGCACTGCAATTTTGCCCGCACCCCGGCAACACCCCGGTCCGGGCCAGCGTAAACACCTGAGATAAGAGCGAGACCATGACCGCCACCAGCGACCCCGCCGACGCGCCCGCCGCCCCCGGAACCGATTACAAATTCACCCCGAAACAAGCCCTTGTCGGCGCCCAGATGCTGTTTGTCGCCTTCGGCGCGCTGGTGCTGGTGCCACTGCTCACCGGGCTTGATCCCAGCGTCGCGCTGTTCACCGCAGGGCTTGGCACGCTGATCTTCCAGATCGTCACCCGCGGCCAGGTGCCTGTGTTCCTGGCGTCCTCCTTCGCCTTTATCGCGCCGATCATCTACGGCGTGCAGACTTGGGGCATGGCGGCCACCTCCGGCGGGCTTGCGGCAGCGGGCCTGCTGTACGTCGCGCTCTCCTTTGCCATCCGCGCCTTTGGCGCAGGCTTCCTGCACCGGCTGCTGCCGCCCGTCGTGGTCGGCCCCGTCATCATGGTGATCGGCCTGTCGCTGGCGCCGGTAGCCGTCAACATGGCCACCGGACTTGCGGGCGACACCCAGGTGATGCCGCGCAACACCGCCCTGCTGCTCGCCGCGATCTCACTTGGCGCCACCATGCTGACGGCCATCCTGGGCCGCGGCATCATGCGGGTGGTGCCGATCCTCGCAGGCGTTGCCGCGGGCTACATTGCCGCGCTGGTGATCGGCGCCGTCTCTGGCGAGACGCTGGTCAACACCGCCCCGCTGGCCGATGCGCCCTGGTTCAAGGTACCGGGCTTTGTCGCGCCCGAATTCAACCTCGCCGCCATCCTGTTCATCCTGCCGGTCGCCATTGCCCCCGCGATTGAGCACTTCGGCGACATCATGGCGATCTCCAGCGTGACCAAACGCGACTACATGGAGAAACCCGGCATCCAGAACACCATGCTGGGCGACGGCCTCGCCACCGCCGCCGCGGGCCTCCTGGGCGGCCCGCCCAACACCACCTATTCCGAGGTGACCGGCGCCGTCACCCTGACCCGCGCCTTCAACCCGGCGATCATGACCTGGGCCGCACTCTTTGCCATCGCGCTCTCCTTTGCGGGCAAGCTCTCCGGCGCGCTCTCGACCATCCCGATGCCGGTGATGGGCGGCATCATGATCCTTCTGTTCGGCATGGTCACCGTGGTCGGCCTGTCGGTGCTCGCCAAACTGGGCGAGGCGCTGTCTGAGGCCCGCAACATGGTGATCATCTCCACCGTGCTGATCATCGGCCTCGGCGGTCTCACGCTGCAATTCGGCGAAGGCTTCACCCTCGCGGGCATCGGCCTCTCCGGCGTTGCGGGCCTGCTTCTGAACCTGATCCTGCCGCAGCAGCGGCACTGATCCTGAAAAGAGTCAGGGCCGCGCTAGCGGCCCTGCTCAGCGCTCCTCCGGCTTCAGATGCCGGATGCGCTCCACATGCGCGGCGATATCCTCGCGGCTGAACTTCGAATGTACCCGCTGGGTTGAGGGCGGGTCATTCTCCAGCCCCAGTTCCAGCTCCGGACGCCACGCCCGTTTCGGCTGGATGGGGCGCGGCATAAAGCCGCCGCCGCAGGTGGGGCAGACATTGTGCAACTCCTGCTCCACGCAGTCCGCGCAATAAGTGCACTCATAGCTGCAAATCCGCGCATCCGCAGCCTCCGGCGGCAGATCCTTGTCGCACAGCTCGCAATTGGGGCGCAGTTCCAGCATACTCTCCTCCCTGATCCAGCCGTCACCCTGCCCCGCTTGCCAGTATCCCGCAAGCCCCGCCGCATGCGCCCGCGCCGCGCGCCAGCGCGGCGCCACGCCCAACCGCGGGGGCGGTGCAGCTTGCCTGCATCCCCGCGCGGGCGGGAGCGCTCCCCTGCCCGCAGACCTGCGGCATAGCGCCAAACCCTGCAAAACAGGGCAAATCCCGCGGTTTTCCCGCCCGGCCCGCATTGCGAAAACTGCAACTTTCCCTATAGTGCGCGCTCCACAAGCCGCGACAGGAGCCACCATCCATGGGTGACATCAAAGTGGGCATCATCATGGGCAGCCAATCCGACTGGCCCACCATGAAGGAAGCCGCCAATATCCTCGATGAACTGGGCGTCGAATACGAGGCCAAGATCGTCTCCGCCCACCGCACCCCGGACCGGCTGTGGAGCTACGGCAAATCCGCGGCGGACCGCGGCCTGCAGGTGATTATCGCAGGCGCCGGCGGGGCCGCCCACCTGCCCGGCATGGTCGCCTCCAAGACCCGCGTGCCCGTTGTGGGCGTGCCGGTACAGACCCGCGCGCTCTCCGGTGTCGACTCGCTTTATTCCATCGTGCAGATGCCCAAGGGCTTCCCGGTTGCCACCATGGCCATCGGCGCCGCCGGCGCCGCCAACGCGGGCCTGATGGCCGCAGGCATCCTGGCACTTCAGGATCCCGCACTGGCCCAGCGCCTCGACGACTGGCGCGAGGCGCTCTCTGCCTCCATCCCCGAGGAACCTTCCGATGACTGACGTGCTCGCTCCCGGCTCAACCATCGGCATCCTCGGCGGCGGCCAGCTGGGCCGGATGCTCTCGGTTGCGGCCTCCCGTCTCGGCTTCAAGACCCATATCTTTGAACCCGGCGCCAACCCGCCCGCAGGCCATGTCGCCGACCGCGTGACCACCGCAGGCTACGAAGACGCCGAAGCGCTGGCCGCCTTTGCCGCCTCTGTTGACGTCATCACCTATGAGTTCGAAAACATCCCGACCTCCGCGCTGGACCTGCTGGAATCGCAAAAACCGATCCGCCCGGGCCGCGAGGCGCTTCGGATCAGCCAGGACCGCCTGACGGAAAAGACCTTTCTGCAGGACCTGGGCCTGCAAACCGCGCCTTTTGCCGACATCACCGACCAAGCCAGCCTGGATGCAGCGCTGTCCGAGATCGGCGCGCCCTCGATCCTGAAAACCCGCCGCTTCGGCTATGACGGCAAAGGCCAGGCCCGCATCAAATCCCCGGAAGACGCCGGCGAAGCGCTCGCCGCCATGGCAGGCGCCCCCTCGATCCTTGAGGGTTTCGTCAATTTCACCCACGAGGTCTCGGTGATCGCCACCCGCGGCACCAGCGGCGAGATCGCCTGTTTCGACCCCGGCGAGAACGTCCACCGCGACGGCATCCTGCACACCACCACCGTGCCCGCACGGCTCAGCACGTCCCAGCGCATGGACGCGGTGCTGATGGCGGGCAAGATCCTGAACGCGCTCGAATATGTCGGTGTCCTCGGCGTCGAGCTCTTCGTCACGCCCCAGGGACTGATCGTCAACGAGATCGCCCCGCGCGTCCACAACTCCGGCCACTGGACCCAGAACGGCTGCACCGTGGATCAGTTCGAACAGCACATCCGCGCCGTGGCCGGCTGGCCCCTGGGCGACGGCCAGCGCCACTCCGACGTGGTGATGGAAAACCTGATCGGCGATGACGTGGACCGTATCCCGGAACTGGCGAAAGAGGCGGACTGCGCCATCCACCTTTACGGCAAGGCCGAAGCCAAGCCGGGCCGCAAGATGGGCCATGTGAACCGGGTGCAGAAACCGCAGGCCTAGGGACCAGCCTGCCAAGGCTGGGGGCGCTGCCCCCAGACCCCCGGGATATTTTCAGCCAGATGAAGCAGGCGGCCTCAGGCGAGGCCGTTTTTAATAGTCTGCGTGTTCATCCAATGCACCTCTGTCTGCACGTGATCCGCGCGGACGTATTTGGCCAGCAGCGTCTGCATATCCGCCTCGCCAAACCCTCTAGCGGCGCGGATTACGAACCCTTCCTGAGTCTCCAAATCCAGCGCCGAGATGGTCCCCTGTATGACCTGTTCAGAGGGCGGTCCCCGGTACAGCACCGGAACACTGGCAATCCCCAGCGCACCAAACCGGGCCAGCGTTTCCTCCCAGGGCTGAATCACGCCATCCACGATCCATGCAAACCCCAGAAAGTAACTGGGGAGTGCCGGATAGGCGATGGCGTGGCGGGCGAACAGGTATTCACCGACAATCCGCTCCCCCTCCTTCAACGCCGGGGAAATACCCGCAGCAAAGGCTTTCATCCAGTCCCGTGACGGATGATACCGCGCATCCAGGCTGCGCGGATGGCAACCGCCAGCGTGGATTGTGGTGTTTTCACCGTCCATCTTCTCAGTAATCACCACCTGCGCCTCCGCCAGCAACGCTGAGGTATCCTGCAGAATCTTGTCATCGCTGGTTGCCCCTGGCGATTGCGGCAGGTGAAAGGTACGGCCGTATTTTCGGGTCATGTCAAAAAATTCTTCTGCAGGAAATGGCTTTGGCCGCAGCCTATGCGGGGCTCCCCTCTGCGGCAATGCCCCCCGGTGAAAGCGGCACCGCCGGTTTCACGCGCCGCAAAGAGGGCCATCCGGCCTGATGCGCGGCGCTTCCTCCTCATGCCAGAAAACGGCCCGCCACATCCCCGGACATATAGCTGACCCGCCCGCCAGCAATTGTCGCCGCGACCCGCTGGGTGGCCTTGTCCAGCACCACGAAATCGGCCCGCTTACCTGCCTCCAGCGTGCCACGGTCGTTGAGGCCCAGCAGCTGCGCAGGCCCTTTCGAGACCAGCCGCCAGGCGCCTGCCAGATCCAGCAGGCCAGTGCGTTCCAGCATCAGCGCCGCACGGCGCGGGCTGGGGTAGTGGTAATCCGAGGCGAGCGCGTCACACAGCCCCATGGCGATCAGCTCCACGGCGGAGGCATTGCCCTTGTGCGAGCCGCCCCGCACCACATTGGGAGAGCCAAGAATAACCGGATCGCCCGCGCCCCGCGCGGCCTCCGCCGCCTCCAGCGTCTCGGGGAATTCGGAAATCCGCGCACCCCGTTCGCGCCAGATCGCGCGGTCTTCAGCCGTCTGGTCGTCATGGCTGCCCAGCCGCACGCCCATCTCCGCCAGCTCCGCACAGAGCGCGTCCAATCGGCCCGGCACCTCATCCCGGCGCGCGTGCATGTCCTTCAGCATCTGCCAGTGCACCTCCGGATTGCGACCCGCCTTCAGCGCCTGGCCGGTCAGCCGTGGCGGCTTCTTGCCTTGCGCCAGCCGCTCATGCGGCAGGTGGTCGTTGAACACCACATACGGCACCTGCCAGCCGGCCACTTTCGCAGCCAGCCCGGCGTAATCCTCAAGCATGTGGATCTCAAACCGCAGCTGCGGCATCAGATCGGTCACGACAGAGCCGCGCACCGCCTGGATGCCCTCAAACACCTGCGCCGCAAACTCAGGGCCGCGCAGGCCGCCCTCCCAGGAATAGAACTGCGCCAGCACTGCGGTGGTGATCCCGTTGGCGGCCAGTTCCGCCTCGGCGGCGACCACGCCTTCGGCCATCTGCTTCATAGCGCCCCGGCGCGGCGCCAGGTGGCGCTCAAACCCGTCGCCATGGGCGTCCACGATCCCCGGCAGCACCAGATAGCCTGACAGATCCACAACCCGCCCGGCAAGCGCATCCGCCACAAGACCACCCGCGATGGCGATCTCACCAGCTGTTTCCAGCCCGCCGGGGCGCAGCACATCGCCGCCCTGCAGCGTCAGTTCCAACGTCATTGTTCCGCCTCTTCACAGCCGCCATTCAGCTGGCAGGCCTCGCCAATGATTTCTTCCACTGCCGCCAGCCAGCCCAGGCCGGGCTCAAACCGCCCCTCCTCCAGGAAATGCAGCGCCTGCGCCATCACCTGCGGGTTGTTCATCATGTAGGTATGGGTGACCGGCAGCGTCAGATGCGCCGCCATGCCCGCAACCTTGGTGCTCTCCACCGACACCTTGCCGTCATCTGCTCCGGGGATCAGCGCGGAGAACACCGGGTTCAGTGTCTCGCTGCCGGCAATCACCCCCAGCTCGAACCCCACCTCCGGCAATTGCTTCGGCAGGCTGTCCTTTCCGGTTCCCAGCTGCAGCCCGGCGGGGCCGTTCAGATAGCCGAAAACCTCCCAATCGCCCAATTCATCCACCAGCTCGCTGCCCTGATTGGGCGGTCCCATCATCACCACGCGGCCCAGGTTTTCCGGTCTGTTGCCCCGCAGCCAGTGGCGCAGCAGAATGCCCCCCATCGAGTGGGTCACAACATGGGTTCTCTGCCCGCCGCAGTCTGCAAAAGCCGCAGGCAAGGTCTGCTCTGCCAGCACTTCAACTGGCTGTTCGGTCGAGGGATAGCCGGGCCGCACCACGTCAAACCCGCGCGATTGCAGCACCTCCTCCATCACCGCAAAGGAGGTTTCTGAACGCGCCAGCCCGTGCAGCAGGATCACGCAATCAGCCGCCGCAGGCAGCGGCAGCAGCACCGCAGCAGCGGTCAACAGGGATTTCAGAACATCACGCATGACGCCCAGATAAGCGCAAGCGGCGGCACAGGGAAGCCCCCGGTTCCTACTTCGCCGCCAGAGCTTTGCGCGCAGGCGCCCGCCGCACCACCAGCGCGATGCCCCCCAGCACCGCCGCGCTGCCAAAGACCAGCCGCAAACCGATGCTTTCGCCCAGCAGCGCCGCCCCGGCAAGGATGGCAATCACCGGCACGCTCAGCTGCACGGTGGCGGCCACCGCAGGCAGGATCTGCGGCAGCAGCCGGTACCACAGCGCATAGCCCATGCCGGAGGTCACCGCGCCCGACACGACCGCCAGCACCGCGCCGTATGTGCTCACCGTGCTGCCGCCCAGCCACAGCGCAACCGGCAGGAACATCGCCGAGGACCACAGGAAATTCACCGCCGTCGCCGCCAGCGGCTGCACCGCTCCGCGCCCCAGAATGCTGTAGATCCCCCAGCCCAGCCCAGCCGCCGCCATCAGCAGAGACGCGCCCAAAGGCGCCGTGCCAGAGCCATCGGGCCAGACCACATAGGCCAGCCCCAGAAAAGCCAGCACCGCGCCCGCCACCTGGCCGCCGCTGACCGGATTGCCGCGCAGCGCCCCCCACAGGAACATCGTGACCTGCACCACCCCGAACAGCATCAGCGCGCCAAGGCCAGCATCAAGCTGCTGATAGGCCAGCGAAAAACCGGCGATATAAAGCATCAGCGCAGCCCCGCCGCCCAGGCTTGGCCCCAAGCTCTGCCGCACCGCCAGCCCCTGCATCCGGCACAGAACAACCAGCATCGCAGCCCCCGAGGCCAGCCGCAGCAAGCCAAAGCTGCCCGCATCCATATGCCCGTCCCCAATGGCCATCCGGCTGAGGATCGAGTTCGCGGCAAAGGCGATCATGGTGAGGCAAATAAGGAGAAACAAGCGCATACGGAACCGCTACCTTGCAACCCAAGCGCGGGCCAGTGAATTCTTCGTGTCAAAGGCTGGAGAATGCCCTCGGATAGACCAGCTCCGCCTCCGGCACATCATCGCCGCGGCGCAGGATCAGCGTGTATTCCAGCGGATAGGGGCTCTTGAGCTTCCGCGCCCGCTCAAGGCTGAAACCATAACGGCCATAAAAGGAGGGTTTTCCAAGAACAACGATGGTCCTGGGCACACCGGCAGGCAGTCTTTCGAGCGGAAACTCAAACATGGCTTCCAGCTGCTGCAGCATAAGGGAACCGAACCTGAAAGACGGCCGGTGCCTCTTCACCTCTACTCCCGCCGCATGGACTTTGGGCAGACTGTCTGCCAGCTTGCCGTCCTGCCATTCCGGCCGCACCGCCATGGGCGCCAGACAGGCCCACCCCGCCGGCGCCTGCATCCTGCTCAAAGCGTAGTAGCCGCCGATCTTGCCCTCCCAGGGTTTGCGGCACTCGTACAGCATGTCTCCATCAGCTCGCAGCTGCCGCACCAGCCGCGCTTCGGCATCGGTGGGAAAGGCGGCAAGCAGAAGCTCCTCGACCTCGTCAAAGTGTTCTTCCTTAACGCTGTTCGAAGTATCCGGCCCAACAACCATTCTAAACCTCCCGCATTCACCCTTGCACAAATACTCGCGCCGCAGGCAAGCCCGCAAGACGGCCTTCTTCTCTGCTCAAAACGGAAAGGGGCCGCCCGAAGGCAGCCCCAAAGTCATCCGGATGGATGGCTGATGCTTACATCATGCCGCCCATGCCGCCCATGCCGCCCATGTCGGGCATGCCGCCGGCTGCCGCGCCTTCTTTGGCGGGCTTGTCGGCAACCATGGCTTCGGTGGTGATCAGCAGGCCAGCAACCGAGGACGCGTCTTCCAGCGCGGTGCGGGTCACTTTGGCCGGGTCGATCACGCCGAAGGAGAACATGTCGCCATATTCACCGGTCTGCGCGTTGTAGCCGAAGGCGCTGTCCGAGGATTCGCGGATCTTGCCGGCAACGACGGCGCCGTCGACGCCTGCGTTCTCGGCGATCTGGCGCAGCGGCGCTTCGATGGCCTTGCGGACGATGTTGATGCCTGCGTTCTGGTCGGCGTTGGCGCCTTCCAGGCCTTCCAGGCCTTTGCCGGCCTGCACCAGGGCAACACCGCCGCCGACGATCACGCCTTCCTGCACAGCAGCGCGGGTCGCGTTCAGCGCATCGTCCACACGGTCCTTGCGCTCTTTCACTTCCACTTCGGTCATGCCGCCGACGCGGATCACGGCAACACCGCCTGCCAGTTTGGCAACGCGTTCCTGCAGCTTCTCGCGGTCGTAGTCAGAGGTGGTCTCTTCGATCTGGGTGCGGATCTGGGCAACACGTGCTTCGATCTCGGCCTTCTCGCCAGCGCCGTCGACGATGGTGGTTTCGTCTTTGGTGATGGAGACCTTCTTGGCGGTGCCCAGCATGTCCATGGTGACGGACTCGAGCTTCATGCCCAGATCCTCGGAGATCACCTGGCCGCCGGTAAGGATCGCGATGTCCTGCAGCATGGCCTTGCGGCGGTCGCCGAAGCCCGGTGCCTTGACGGCTGCGATTTTCAGGCCGCCGCGCAGCTTGTTGACAACCAGGGTTGCCAGCGCTTCGCCTTCGACGTCTTCAGCAATGATCAGCAGCGGCTTCTGCGACTGGATCACCTGCTCCAGCAGCGGAACCATCGGCTGCAGCGAAGACAGTTTCTTCTCGTGCAGCAGGATCATGCAGTCTTCCAGATCCGCGACCATCTTGTCGGGGTTGGTGACGAAGTAGGGCGACAGGTAGCCGCGGTCGAACTGCATGCCCTCGACCACGTCGGTCTCGGTTTCCATGCCTTTGTTCTCTTCGACGGTGATGACGCCTTCGTTGCCGACTTTCTGCATCGCGTCAGCGATCTGGCGGCCGATTTCAGCTTCGCCGTTGGCGGAGATGGTGCCAACCTGCGCAACCTCGTCGGAGTCTTTCACTTCGCGGGCCATGTCCTTGATGCCCTGCACGACTTTGGCGGTTGCCAGGTCGATGCCGCGCTTCAGGTCCATCGGGTTCAGGCCGGCTGCAACCTGCTTCAGGCCTTCTTTGACGATCGCCTGGGCCAGAACGGTTGCGGTGGTGGTGCCGTCACCGGCTTCGTCGTTGGTGCGGGAAGCAACTTCCTTCACCATCTGGGCGCCCATGTTCTCGAACTTGTCTTCCAGTTCGATTTCCTTCGCCACGGACACGCCGTCCTTGGTGATGCGCGGTGCGCCGAAGGATTTGTCCAGAACCACGTTGCGGCCTTTGGGGCCCAGGGTCACTTTCACGGCGTCGGCCAGAATGTTGACGCCTTTCAGCATGCGGTTGCGGGCATCGGTGTCGAATTTGACGTCCTTAGCAGCCATTTTTCACTCTCCTAGAGAAATTCTGTGTGTTTCAGCGATAGTGGGATCAGAGAAGCCGGAGGGCTTACTCGATGATGCCCATGATGTCGCTTTCCTTCATCATCAGCAGCTCTTCGCCGTCGACGGTCACTTCGGTGCCGGACCATTTGCCGAACAGGATCTTGTCGCCGGCTTTCACAGCCATTGCGATCAGCTCGCCGCTGTCCTTGCGGGCACCTTCGCCGGTCGCGACGACCTGGCCTTCGCTCGGCTTTTCTTTTGCGGAATCGGGGATGATCAGGCCGCCCGCGGTTTTTTCTTCGCTTTCGGTGCGGCGCACCAGCACACGGTCATGCAGCGGTTTCAATGCCATCTTTGCAGCTCCTTGAAAGGCTCAAAGGTTGTTATCTATGGGACCTCCGCCTCCCCGGCGGGGCCGTTATCACTCAACAGGGCTGAGTGCTAACGAGGGGAAGCTAGGCATCGATCCGGGCCGAGTCAACATCTTCGTGAAAGAAAAATTGCAGGATTTTCCGCGCCGTTGACAGCTTCAGATCAGACGCAAGCAAGTTATTGTTTTTATGACAAAAACCAGAACCTCAGGACAACTCCGGACCGGAGCCCCCCTGTTCCTCCCAGCTCTCCGCCCAATGCACCAGGCCCGCGCGGCCCGCATCCGTCAGCTGGTAAATGCCGGTCTCAACACGCTCGAACCAGCCGTAATGGTTCCTGGCCATCAGCTGGGTGGCGCGCGCAACGCCGGTGGCCTTGGCAACCGCGGCCCCTTTGCAGGCACCCGCCCCGGCCAGATGCGCGGCGCAGGCCAGCGCGTCCTGGCGGTAGGCGGTGACAATGCCGTGGCGTGTGGCGCCGCCGGCATTGGGGTCGCCGCGCAAGGTCTGGAACTCGCGCAGCAGCCGCGCCTGCTTTTTCTTCGACTTGCGCGGGGCATAAGGGCCGGGATCGCAATGCACCTCTGCCCGCCCGTCCGCCAGCACCGTGATCAGCCCCAGCCCCAGCCGCCGGCACATCGCCAGATTGTCCTTCATCATCCGCCGCGCCTGCCGCCCGCCGGGCCGCGGCACCGCGATATAGACATGGTCGGTAATGGTCAGCCGGGCGATGGCCTGATGAAACAGCGACAGCGAAAACTTCAGCTTCAGCTCGACAATCACCGGCGGCTCAGCGCCGCGTACGGCCACCACATCGGCCGCCCCCACCTCGCCCTTCACGGCATAGCCCTGTGCCTCCAGCAGCGCCTTCACCGGCGCATAGAGCTGATCCTCGCGTTCCATGCCCCATGACTGGCAGGAAGCCGCTCCAAAGGCAATCCGCTGCCCGGGTTTTACGGGACAACGCAGGGTTTTACATTGCCGCCCCCCCTGCCCCGCCCTAGGCTCATAAGCTCAGGCCACAAATCCGGAACCCCGGGGAAAGGGCGCGTGATGAAACGGATAGCACTGGCACTTGCGCTGATGCTGCAAGCCACCGCCAGCTTTGCCGCCTGCCGCGGCATCGACTACCGCGACCACCTGCCGCCCGGCACCCAAGCGCAGCTGGACCGCGAAATGGCCGCCACCCCGTTTTCCGAAGGAAACCACTGGGTCGCCGCCAAGGGCCGCCGCACCATCCATGTGATCGGCACCATGCACGGCGGCGATGCCCGCATGGCCAAGGTGATGCGCACCCTGCGCCCGGCGCTGATCTCGGCACAGGCGATCTACCTTGAGACCTCGGACCAGGACATGGAGCGGCTGGACCGGATGCCGCCTGCAATGGCGCGCAGCTTTCTGCTGCCGCAGGGGCGCGAGCTGCGCCACTTGCTGACGCCCGAAGCCTGGCAGCGCTTCAAGCTGACCACCCAGGTCAGCGGCGCCAGCCTGGAAACCATGAACCGGATGCAGCCCTGGGCGATCTCGATGTTCGTAGTGCAAAGCGGCTGCCGCCCCTATGGCTTCGGCCTGCGCCGCGGACTGGACGACCGGATCTCCGATTTCGCCCGCCGCAAGCGGATCCCGCTCGGCGCTCTGGAAACACCAGAGCAGGCGCTGGCCGCCATTTCCGGCCTGCCGCTGCGGGACCAGGCCCGGATGCTGGAGCTTGAACTGCAGCTGATCCAATCCGGCAAGCCCGAGGACGCCACCCCGGTGGAAGCCTATTTCGACCAGAGCGTCTGGACCTCCTTCGTGCTCGCCCCCTGGATCAGCGCCCAGTACAGCAGCTTCTCCCGGGCCGAAACCCAGCGGCTATGGACGCAATACAACCGCCGCCTGCTGGACCAGCGCAACCTCCGCTGGATGCAGGTGATCGGTGCCGCCCGCCAGGACCGGATTGTGGTCGCCGTCGGCGCGGCGCATCTGCCGGGCAAAAACGGCCTGCTTAACCTTCTCCAGTCCAGGGGCTTCAGCCTGACCCGCGCCCCGTGGTAGGCTCCCCCGGCCAAGCCGTTCCACTCTTTCAGGACTGATATTTCATGCGCCTCTTTCTGACCGTGTTTTTCCTGCTGCTGCCGGCCTCCCTTTGGGCCGCCTGCACCGGCACCGACCTGCGCACCACCATGACGCCGCAGGAGCGCGCCGGGCTTGAGGCCCGCATCACCGCGATGCCGTTTGCCGAAGGCAACCACTGGATTGCGCGGCGCGGCAGCCGCACCGTGCATGTGATCGGCACCCTGCATGTGAATGATCCGCGGATGGCGCAGATCACCGCGGACCTCGCCCCGCTGGTACAGCAGGCGGACCTTTTGCTGATGGAAGCCAGCCCCGCCGACAAGGCGGATTTCGAAGCCGAACTGGGCCGCACCCCCTCCCTGATGCTGATCACCGAAGGCCCCAGCCTGATCGACCGGCTGCCGCCCCGTGAGTGGGAAGAACTGGCCGCCATCATCCGTAACCACGGCATGCCGGTCTGGATGGCCGCTAAGATGCGGCCCTGGTTCCTGGCACTGTCGCTGGCCTTCCCGCCCTGCCTGCGCCAGGACAAGGACATCAAGCGCGGCCTCGACCTGCGTCTGGGCGAGGCTGCCGAAGCCGCGGGCGTGCCGGTGCAGTCGCTGGAGGATCCGATGACGATCATCCGGCTGATGGACTCCGACCCGCTGGAGGAGCAGATCCGCCAGCTGCGCGCCTTTGCCGCCATGCTGGGCAGCGGCACCGACGGCTTCATCACCACGGTTGAATCCTATTTCGACGAGCAAGCGCTTTATGCCCTGTTCCTCAGCGAACGCGACTTCCTGGACAGCGGCGCGCTGACCCGGGCTGAGCGCGAGGCACTGTGGCAGGAAACCATGACGGAGCTGATCGACACCCGCAACCGCAACTGGATTCCGGTGATCGAGGCAGCGGCAGGCGATCATATCGTTGTCGCTGCCGGCGCGCTGCACCTGCCCGGTGAGACCGGCGTTCTGAACCTGCTGCAGCAACAGGGCTACACGCTTGAGCGCGCGCCGTTCTGAAACCTGTTCTGAAACAAGCTCCACCCCCTGCCCCGATCCCCGCTCTGAACACAACGCCGCATTGCAGCATGAGCGGGGTGACAAGCTTGCGCGCCAGCCCTATAAGGCGCGCAAATCCCGCCTTTCTGACCTTATGCATGAACAGGACAGCCCCATGACCATCCAAGTTTTCGGCCACAAATCCCCCGACACCGATTCCACCGGCTCCCCGATTGTCTGGGCCTGGTACCTGAACGAGATGAAAGGCGTCGCCGCCGCCCCGAAACTGCTGGGCGAACCGAACACCGAAGCCGCCTTCATGCTGCAGCGCTGGGGCCTGGAGAAGCCGGAGATCATCGCCGACGTGGCCGATGATGCGGCTGTTGTCATCGTCGACACCAACAACCCGGCTGAGCTGCCCGCCAACATCAACGGCGCCGATGTGCAGGCGATCATCGACCACCACAAGCTGGTCGGCGGCCTGGAAACCAAAGGCCCGATCGACATCACCATCCGCCCGCTGGCCTGCACCGCCACCATCATGCACGACCTGATGGGCGACGATGCCGCCAAGATGCCGGAAGCCGTCAAGGGCGCGGCGCTGACCTGCATCCTGTCCGACACGCTGGAATTCCGCTCCCCCACCACCACCGCCCATGACAAGGCCGTGGCCGAGAAGCTGGCGGGTGAGCTGGGCATCAACATCTCCGAATACGCCGCTGAGATGTTTGCCGCCAAATCCGACGTCTCCTCCTTCTCCGATGCCGAGCTGATCCGCATGGATTCCAAAGAATACGAGGTCGACGGCACCAAGTTCCGCGTCTCCGTTCTGGAAACCACCGCGCCGGGCGTGGTGCTGGACCGCAAGGCCTCGCTGATGGAGTCGATGACCTCTGTCGCGGCTGAGGATGGCGTCGATCAGGTGCTGCTGTTCGTGGTCGACATCCTGAACGAAGAAGCCACCCTGCTGGTGCCGAACGACCTGGTGAAAACCGTCGCCGCCAAGTCCTTTGGCGCCGATGCCGACGGCGACACCGTGGTGCTGCCCGGCATCATGTCGCGCAAGAAGCAGATCATTCCGAACCTCAAGGTCTGATCCGTCCCCGGAGCCAGACGGCAAAAGGCGCCCCGCGGGGCGCCTTTTTTGTCGAGGGAGGTCTTGGAGTTAAAGGAAAACCGAATGGCTTGCCCGCCCTGGCCCAGGACCGGGACCGCGTTACAGACCCAGGCGTTTGCTGACTTTCCGGAACTGGCGTTTGCCGCTGTTGCCATTAACCTGCTTTTCGGCCTTGTGCCGGTACCAGTTGCTGTCTTCGCCCAGATAGCGTTCCCACACTGTGCCATCCGGCGCCGTAACAAACTGCCAGCAGTTCTGGCTGGATACGACCTGCAGCACACCGTCGACCGCCTTGTGCCAGTCGGCCTCGCTGCACAGCTTGCCCTTGCGGGTCACATACCATTTGCCGATCCCCACCGCATCGCCGGTTTTGTTGACCCCCTGAAAGCTTCCGTCCGGCGCCCAATAGGCGTGGCCGCCACGGCTCCAGTTTGAAGTTTTGCCGGCATAAAGCTGCATGATCGCTTCCGGCGGCGTTGCCTTGGCTCCTTTGGGCTTGGCCCCGGCCAGGGCACCGCCGCCCGGCACAGCCGCCAGGGCGAGGGCTGCAACCGCTGCCAAAAGGTGCTGTTTCACTGATGTCATCCTGAATGCTCCTTGAAATCTGATCCTGCGCGACCCCGCCGGGAGGCTTCCGGCGGGCGCGCTGCAAAAGCCCCCCACGCAGCCTGCTCCAGATCTCCTGAAACCAGGCCGAAACGGGACGGCCACCACTCACTCATTAACCGCGCCCCCGCCGGAAACAGCGGCCCCGGGAATATTCCGGCCGCGAAAAAACATTGCGTGAAAGCCGTCGGTCGGCCAACCTATGGATATTTATAGGGTTACGAATTCTCCCAGGGGTGGACACGGCCCCGGCTGGCCCGGAGTAATTCCGGCAGCTTTGCGTTCGGGGCGGGTATGAAGAACGAGTTGATTGATACGCTGGACAGGCTGCTGCATCCGCAGGACCCTGCCGGGCGGTGGCAGGCCGCGCAGGATGTGGCGCAGCGGATGGGCGTCAAAAGCATTCTGGTTGCCCAGGCAGACGGCACATTGAAAGACATCAGCTGGATCAGCACCGACATGCCGGACAGCTGGATGGAGGAATACCTGTGCGAGGGATATGTCGAAGTGGACCCCCTTGTCAGTGAGCTGGCTGCACGCCCCGGCAGCATGGTTCTGGAGTGTGGCTCGTTACAGCAGAGCGGGGATGTACCGGGCAAAGCTGTGGCCTATAACCACGGGCTCAGGGGCGCCGGCTTTGCCACTCTGCATTGCACCCGTTTCGGCCCGCCGCGCGGAGCGGGAAAATAT
Source organism: Leisingera sp. ANG-M7 (assembly GCF_000813965.1). Lineage (GTDB taxonomy): Bacteria > Pseudomonadota > Alphaproteobacteria > Rhodobacterales > Rhodobacteraceae > Leisingera. The sequence continues at coordinate 157,977 of NZ_JWLI01000016.1, forward strand.
GTCACGCTTGGCTACGCCGAGGACCTCCGCACTGCCAGGTCCAACAGCGCCTTGGAGATGCAGCTGTTTTCAGCCCTCTTGGCCAGCACCATCGAACAGGACGCCCCGCCGCCGCGTGAGCGCTACAGCCCCCCGGGCCCGCCGCTGCTGACCACGCGCCAGCGGGAGGTTCTGTCTTTGCTCGCGGAGGGTATGATGACCGCCCGCATCGCCGAGAAACTGGGCCTGTCGGAGGCCGCGGTGTCGCTGCATTTCGCCAATGCCCGCAGGGCGCTGGGGGCTGCCACCCGCGAACATGCCCTGGCGCTGGCCCTGAAACAGGGGCTGATTTCCCTGTAGCCGCGAATCCAAAAGCGGCGGCCCTGCCCGGGCCGCCGCCTGCGTGATCGGTCCCGGCCGGCCGGTCAGGCGGACCGGGACGCCATTGCCGCGTTTTCGCCGCCGGTCCAAGTTTCGTCTTCGCCGTTGAAGTCTTCCCAGCGGTCTTCTTCCAAGCTTGCCGCCATGGCCTCAGCGTACCCGGCATCCGGATCCGGCTGCGGCTTGGCCTTGGGTGCCGACGCGGGCGTTCCCTGCTTTTCCAGCGCATCCGGGCGGGCACTGCCGAGCAGCACGAACTGACCGACCATCCGGTTCAGTTCCACGGTCTCGCCGCTCATCGCGCGGATGGCGGAGCCGGTCTCCTCCACCATTGAGGCGTTCTGCTGGGTCACCGTGTCCAGCTGGGCGACGCCGATATTGATCTCATTCAGCCCCTGCGCCTGTTCAGCCGACTGGCGCGAGATACCGGCCACCAGTTCGGTGATGCGGCTGACCTGGGTGACCACGGTCTCCAATGCCTTGCCGGCGCCATCCACCTTGTGCACGCCGTCCTGCACATGGCCGGAACTGGCGGAAATCAGCGTCTTGATCTCCATCGCCGCACCGGAGGAGCGCTGCGCCAGTGCCCGCACCTCGGAGGCAACCACCGCAAAGCCGCGGCCGACCTCGCCTGCGCGGGCAGCCTCCACACCGGCGTTCAGCGCCAGGAGGTTGGTCTGGAAGGCAATGTCGTCAATGACGCCGATGATCTGGCTGATCTGGTTCGAGGAGGTCTCGATCTCGTTCATCGCCGCAATCGCACCCTCGACCACCTCGCCGCTGCGCTCCACATCAGCGCGGGCGGCCTCAACCGCACCCTGCACCTCCTGCGCATTCTGGGCCGAGGAATTGACGCTGGCGGTCATCTGCTCCAGCGCGGCGGCGGTTTGTTCCAGCGTCGCGGCCTGGCTTTCGGTGCGCGCCGACAGGTCCTCTGCCGCGGTGCGGATGCCGTCAGCCTGGGTGTTCAGCCGACCGCCGGCCTGCACCACCTGGGACAGAAGCGCGTTCAGCTTGTCGACTGTTTCGTTGTAGTTCACGCGCAGCGGATCGTATTCGGCGCCGAAAGGCTCGTTGATCTGGTCGCTGAAATCCCCGGAGGCCAGATGCTTCAACGCCTGGCGCAGCCGCTCGATCACTGCCTCGCCTTCCTGGCGCAGCTTGTTCTGCTCCTCCAGCGCCTTGACCACCCGGCCCGAGACCGCGTCGATATCATGGGCAATTTCGCCAAAATCATCAGCCCGCATCCGGTCGGCAACCTTGAGAGAGAAATCACCTTGCGCCACCTCGCGCAGGGCGGCCCGCATTCGTTCGATGGGGCGGATTATGCTGAGCGTCACCTTGCGCGAGTTGTGCAGCATGATGATCGTGGCAACTGCGGAAATGCCCAGCACCAGGTAAATCAGATTCTTGTCGTGCTGCCGCGCCGCAGCAGCGGTTTCCGCCGCCGACTTCTTGATGGCCTTGCCGAGTTTCGCCAGCTTTTCCGAGATCGTGGCCGAATAGGACTGGAAGGCCGGCAGCGCGCCGACGGCATTCTCGGTATTGGTGAATGCCAGCGCTGCCACCTCGGCCCCGGTTTGGTTGAAACCATCCACCAGCGGCAGCAGCGACGCCACCATGCTGCGGATATGCTCCGGCAGCTCGAGCGCGCGCAGCGCATCCATTTCAGACCGGAATCTCTCTGCCTCCGAGGCGATCACCGCCTGAAGTTCCGCCTTGCGGTTCTCTGCGCCGTCCTGGCCCAGCACCACGGCAGAAACCACCGCAGCACTGATATGGCTGTGAGCGATGTCCGCCGTCAGCTCATGCCGGACCGCCTGTGTCACATTAATCTGGCGCTCCAGATTCAACTCGCTTTGCCACAGACTGAAGAGCGACACCGCAGCAAGGATCAAAACCGAGGACATCGCGACAACGCCAGACAGCTTCAGCCTGCGCTTCAGAGGCATTGTGCGGAACATAGAGGGGCTGCGAAACATAACAAAATCACCACAAGGTTGTTTTCAGTCAGACAAAATCACCCGGGTTAATTTTTAAAAAATCTCTCCAGCCCCTGCTGCATTTTTAACGGTGGCTGAACGCTGGGGGCCTTTATCCCGTCCGCGGCACTGCAAATGCAAAGCGGGCCGTGCATTTGCTGCACGGCCCGCCTGCCAAAGTTCAGATCAGCCTGTCAGGTAAAGAAGATATGGCCATTCAGATCCTGCAGCTGCAGGTCGAGCAATGTCAGGGTGTCGCCATCGCCGAAGTCAAAAAACACATTTCCAGACACCTCTGTGGCATAGCCGAGCGCATCCAGCTCTGTCGAGAAGCTGAAACCGCTCAGCAGAAGACTGTCATTGCCAAGGCCGAAATCGGTGATCCGGTCCGCATCGTAGCCCTTGTTGAACACGAAAGTGTCGGTGTAGTCGCCGCCGGCCAGAACGTCGTTGCCGGCCCCTCCATCCAGCGTGTCCGCACCTTTTTCACCGTACAGCCAGTCCGCGCCTTCGCTGCCCAGCAACTGGTCGTCACCGCCGCCGCCCAGCAGGGTGTCGTGGCCGATGCCGCCCGTCAGGGTGTCGGCGCCGATGCCGCCCAGCAGGCGGTCATTGCCACCGCCGCCCGTCAGCTGGTCATCGCCCATGCCGCCATCGAGCGTGTCCGCGCCGCCTTCGCCGTACAGAGAATCCGCACCGTTACCGCCCATCAGAAGGTCGTGGCCATTGCCGCCCTCCAGCATGTCGGAGCCGTCCCAGCCCCACAGACGGTCGTCGCCGCCGCCGCCGCGCAAGGTATCATTGCCATTGCCGCCCGACAGCGTGTCCGCACCGGTATCGCCGAGCAGCAGGTCATTGCCGTCGCCGCCCCATAGCTTGTCATCACCCCAGCCGCCGTCCAGGGTATCCGACCCGCCATCGCCGTAAAGCGAATCCGACCCGGTGCCGCCCAACAGCGAGTCATGGCCTTCACCGCCATGCTGCCGGTCTGCTCCATCATTGCCATTCAGCTCGTCGTCGCCGCCGCCGCCCCAAAGCGTGTCATGACCGTCGCCGCCTGACAACGTGTCCGCGCCGATACCGCCCAGCAACTGGTCATCGCCGCCGCCGCCTGAGACAAGATCATCACCCCAGCCGCCGTCCAGCGTGTCGGCACCTGCCTCGCCGTACAGCCTGTCGGCTCCTTGGCCGCCCCACAGCTGGTCGTTGCCTTCGCCGCCATACTGCCGGTCAGATCCGTCCATGCCCCACAGCCGGTCATTGCCGTCGCCGCCCAGCAGAGAGTCGTTGCCAGTGCCGCCCCACAGGCGGTCTCCGCCGCCGCCGCCCGACAGCGTGTCGTTGCCGCCTTCTCCGTGCAGGGTATTGGCCGCTGCATTGCCGGTGACTGAATCATTGCCGGAGCCGGCAATCACATTTTCAATCAGGGAGCGCTCATCCCCCTGATACTGCAGGGCATTGTAGATATTGCCTTTGGCATAATTCCCCCTGCCCAGATTGGCGGTCTGCGATGAGCCGAAATTGGAGTAGCCCCCGGGGGTGAGGTTCACATTCAGATTGCTGGAATAGGCCGACAGATCATAGGTGTCGGTGCCGCCGCCATCCCAAATGGTTGCAAAGATGACATTGCCGCCGGCATCAATGGCAACCGATCCGTTGATCAGGGTGTCACCTGAGTTCGGATCCCATTTGTAGATGGTGTCGCCGCTGTTGGTGTTGAAATCCGCGCCATACATATGCTGCAGTGCCGCGATGTCGAGCATCATGTAGCTCTGGGCATAGCTCCAAGTATCATTGGTATAGCCGGTATAGGTCGATGCGCCCACATACGACCGGTAGCTCATGATCGTGTATTCCATGGCGTCATAGCTGTAGGGAACAGTGCCAAAGCCGCCGAGGTTCTGATGCGGGTGGGACAGGCCCAGCGCGTGGCCGGTTTCGTGCAGAACCGTTGCCCAGGAATAGTTGCCCGCCTGTGGCGCTGAATAGGTCGAGGTCCGGAACCACATATCCCCTTCGGCTTCACTGACGGTTCCCAGATCCGTGGCCGTTCCGGGCGGCAGGCCAAAGGCAGTGCTCAGGCCGCTGGCGCTGGTATTGGCATACCGCAGCGTGCCCGCGCCGCTGTCATCATAGGACAGCGATAAATTGGTGAACCCTTCCACCGCAAACCCGTCGTTTGCGGTGTTTCCGTCGCTGGTGTCCAGCGCATAAGTGGCAGCCGCCTGCTGCGCACTGTTGAAGCCGGAGAAGCTTCCAGTCAGATCCAGACCGAAGATCGAGGAGTAGGAATAGTCACTCGCGGAATCCGGAAAGGAATAGGTCAGCGACGAATCCGCCCATTTGGTTCCCCACAAAATACCGTCGACTTTGGCATCATATGTTCTGCTTACGTTGGCTGCGCTGGGCATTGGCTTCTTTCAAAATTCGGGCTGGGAGAGGCAGCAGCCGGGCTGGCACACCGCAGCTTCTCCGAAGCAAGGTTCAAAAGACACTCATAAGAAGATTCACATTAAAAACCCCTCGTGCCTAGCGAAAGCAGTTCAGAGGAACAAGACCTTTCTTAACGGAATTTAACGGCCGTTGCGGAAACGGGGCCACGGCCTTCGGCACTGGCCTATCGCGTTTGTCTCTGCCATAGCTGGCCGCAAGTGAAACATGCGCGAAGGCCCGGCCATGACCCAGATCATCAACTCCCTGTCCGAAGTTTCCAGCCGCTACAAGGCGCTGTTCGTGGACCTGTGGGGCTGCGTGCACAACGGCATCACCGCCTTTCCGGATGCGGTGGCGGCGCTGCAGGACTACCGAGCGGCGGGCGGCATCGTGGTGCTGGTCACCAACTCGCCGAAACCGCGCGCAGGCGTGGCGGCGCAGCTGGGGCAGTTCAATGTGCCGGATGATGCCTATGACACCATCTCCACCTCGGGCGATTCCGCGCGGGCGGCGATGTTCACCGGCGCGGTGGGCAACAAAGTCTATTTCATGGGTGAATGGCAGCGCGATGCGGGTTTCTTCGAGCCGCTGCATGTGATCCATGATCCCGTGGAGATCACCCGGGTGCCGCTGAAGGATGCCGAGGGCATCGTCTGCTGCGGGCCGTTCGACACCATGGCGGACCCGGAGGTGAACCGGGCGGATTTCCTCTATGCCAAGCAGATGGGCATGAAGCTGCTCTGCGCAAACCCGGACATCATCGTCGACCGGGGCGAAAAGCGGGAGTGGTGCGCGGGGGCGCTGGCGCGGCTTTATACAGAAATGGGCGGCGAGAGCCTGTACTTCGGCAAGCCGCATCCGCCGATCTATGACCTGGCCCGGCTGCGGCTGCAGGAGGTCGCCCCGGGAATTGCCGATTCCGAGATCCTGGCGATCGGCGACGGGCCGCATACGGATATTGCCGGCGCCATGGGCGAAGGCATCGATTCCCTGTTCATCACCGGCGGGCTTGCGGCCAGAGAAACAAAGACATCAGTCCAGCCGGATCCGGACGCGCTGGCGGCATACCTGGCGCAGGAGCAGTCCGCGCCGACCTATGCCATTGGTTTCCTGCGGTAAATACAGCGACCGGCACGCTTGCCAGCACACATTGCCTTGCAACCCTGCCCGCTTTGGGCGGGGTTTTCTTTTGTCAGAAATGTCTTGATTTTCTGCAGTTGCAAAGTAATAAAGTTGCGCAAGCGGCCATTCCGGCGCGCAAAAGTTACAACGCCGAACGGTCAGCCAGCATGATCAGGACCGGGCGAACGGAGGATGAAATGTTGGACAACATGCCGCGCGGAACCATCTGCATCGAAGACATCGAGATGGGCATGGTGCGTTACCTGCGCAAAGTCATCACCGACGAGGACATCGAGAAGTTCGCCCAGGTCTCCACCGACCGCAACCCGGTGCATCTGGATGATGACTATGCCCAGGACACCATCTTCGAGGGGCGGATCGCCCATGGGATGCTGACCGCCGGGCTGATCTCAGCCGTCATCGGCGAGCAGCTGCCCGGTCATGGCACCATCTACATGAGCCAGTCGCTCAAGTTCCTGGCGCCGGTGCGCCCGGGCGATCTGGTGCTGGCGGAGGTCGAGGTGACCGACATCGTAATTGACAAGCGCCGGGTCAAGCTGGACTGCCGCTGCATCGTGGATGGCAAGAAGGTGCTGGTGGGCGAAGCCATGGTGATGGCGCCCTCGCGCAAGTTCGACTGAGTTTTCCGCACGCAGCCGTTTCAGCCGCCGGGGGCCGTTGCCCTTGGCGGTTTCTTCTTGCCGTGTCTGTTGTTCTGTTCGTTCCGTTCGGTTGTTGCGCTGAAACCCAATTAAGGGGGCGGCGCCGCCGGGTGGAGGTGGACAGACCCCGCCGGGGGCCTGCTCGGACAGGATATCCTGGACGACCCCCTTTTTATCAGGGCCGGTCTCCGGGTGTCGCGCAGGCAGCCTCACAGATGCCTGCGCCTCGTATCATGGCCCATGCGCGGAGCCATGGCGGGGGATCGCGATCATCTGGCAGTCTGGCAGAGCCGGGTGAGAATTGCGTGAAGGGGGCGTACGGTGGGTACGCAACGCCCCGGTGAGGGTGGGCCATCCCGCCCGGAATCAAGGCGCGCAGCGCCGCCGGGCGAGCGCCTGCCGCCCCACCGGGCTGGCGCTTTGGCAAGTGCAGTAGTCCCATGATGAGTTGTACGGACGGTGCAGGGATAAACTGCCATGCATAACCGTTGCAGCGCCACCCCGCGGGCAGGCGCCCGCCCGGCTCTCTCGCTCTCCCGCCACTGGCTGCTTGAACCGCCGCGCGGGTGCGGATAGGCATGCGCCATGCGTATCGTCAGAGATTATCAATTCGTCGAACACCAGGACCGGGGCGCCACCGTTGCCATCGGCAATTTCGACGGCGTGCATCTGGGCCATCAGTCGGTGATCGAGCTGGCCCGCAAGGCCGCCCCCGAGGCGCCCTTGGGGGTGATGACGTTTGAGCCGCACCCGCGCGAATATTTTGCCCCCGATGCGCCGCCGTTCCGGCTGATGCGGGCCGAAACCCGTGCCCACCGGCTGGAGAAGCTGGGGGTGGAGCGGCTCTATGAGCTGAACTTCAACACCGCGCTGTCGAGCCTGACGCCGGAGGAGTTTGCCCGCGACGTGATCTCTGAAGGTCTGGGGCTGGCGCATGTGGTGGTGGGTGCCGATTTCTGTTTCGGCAAGGGGCGCGCGGGCAATGCCGAAGACCTGCAGCGCTTTGGCGAACAGTACGGGTTTGGCGTAACGATTGCGCCCTTGATGGAATATTCCGAACACGCGGTCTCCTCCACCGCGATCCGCAATGCATTGAGCGAGGGGCGGCCTGCCGATGCCAAGGAGATGCTGGGCCACTGGCACCGGATCGAGGGCACCGTGATCGGCGGCGAGCAGCGCGGGCGGGAGCTGGGCTTTCCCACGGCCAACATGTCGATCGACGGGCTGCATCAGCCGTGCTTTGGCGTCTATGCGGTGCTGGTTGATGTCCTGGACGGGCCGCATAAGGGCAGCTATCACGGCGCCGCCTCAGTCGGGGTGCGGCCGATGTTCGGCGGCGTGGTCCCGAATATCGAGACCTTCGTGTTCGAGTTCTCGGGCGATCTTTATGGCGCGACGCTGTCGGTGGGGCTGGTGGCTTTCCTGCGGCCGGAGATGAAGTTTGACGGGCTGGACGCGCTGATCGCGCAGATGGACGCGGATTGCGCCGAGGCGCGTGAAATTCTGGCGGCGCTATGAAACCTGCAAAAGACGTGATTGACCGCTCCGGCCTGGGCCAGCGCTTCTGGGAGAAGAAGCCGCTGGACAAGATGAGCCAGAAGGAATGGGAAGCGCTGTGCGACGGCTGCGGCAAATGCTGCCTCAACAAGCTGGAGGATGAGGAGACCGGCGAGGTCGCGCTGACCCGGGTGGCCTGCCGCCTGCTTGATGATGCAACCTGCCGCTGTGCCCAGTATCCGATCCGCCATCAGTTCATCCCCGAGTGCATCGTGCTGAAGCCGGAGAACCTGGACACCCACGCCTATTGGATGCCGGAAACCTGCGCCTACCGCCTGTTGTGGCAGGGCAAACCGCTGCCGGAATGGCACCCGCTGCTGACCGGAACGCCGGAAAGCGTGCATGAGGCTGGCGTTTCAGTGCGCGGCTGGACGGTGTCGGAGTTCGAGATCGCCGAGGATGAGTGGGAAGACCACATCATTGAAGAGCCGACCGGCTGAGCCTGCAGCCTGCGCAAGGGATGCTGCTGTTAAACAGAAATGCAATTTAAGGTTGCATTGCACGCAGCCCCGCCGCCATGATGAGGGAATCCCAAAAGGTTTCCCAATGAGGAGGGCGGCAGATGCCATTCGAGCACGGCACCTATTTCAGCGAAAGAGAGACCTATAAAGCCCGGGAGTTCCTTTCGACTCTGGGTCTGAGCAGCAAGCAAGCCAGTGAAATCAAGGCTTGGCACCAGTACCGCCTTGGCAAGCAGCTGATGATTTGGGCCACGGCGGGAACCATTTCCGGCATTGTGCTGGGGCTGCTGTTTGCGCAGATGTTCTGACCCGGCGGCTGCCCGGAACGGCCTTGGCACCGGCGCCGGAACTCCCTACTGCTAGGCAATACCACTGGCAGATCAAGGGACTTCGCTGATGCATTTCGCCTCTGACAACTCCGGCCCGGTGCCGCAGCAGATCCTCGACGCGCTGGCGCGGGCCAACCGGGGCTATGCCATGGGCTATGGCGCCGATGCGGAAATGGCCGAGATGACGGCGCGCATCCGCGAGATTTTCGAAGCGCCTGAGGCGGCTGTTTATCTGGTGGCCACCGGCACCGCTGCCAATGTGCTGGCGCTGTCAACGCTGGCGCAGCCTTGGCAGACGGTGTTCTGCACCAAGCCCGCCCATATCAACATGGACGAATGCAACGCGCCGGAGTTTTACACCGGCGGCGCCAAGCTGACGCTGGTGACGGACGCGGACAAGTTGACCTCCGAAGGATTGCGGGCGGCCATCGAGGGCGAGGAGACCCGCGGCGTGCACGGGCCGCAGCGGGGGCCGGTGTCGCTGACGCAGGTGACGGAGTTCGGCACCGTCTACAGTCTGGCGGAGCTGCAGGCCATCTGCGGAGCGGCCAAGGAGTACGGGCTGCCGGTACATATGGACGGCGCCCGGTTTACCAATGCGCTGGTGTCGCTGGGCTGCACGCCCGCAGAGATGACCTGGAAAGCCGGCGTTGATGCGGTGTCCTTTGGCGGCACCAAGAACGGCTGCATGGGGGTGGAGGCGGTGATTTTCTTTGATCCCCGCCACGCGCAGGAATTCGAGTACCGCCGCAAGCGCGGCGCGCATCTGTTTTCCAAGCACCGCTATCTGTCGGCGCAGATGCTGGCCTACCTGAGCGACGATCTGTGGCTGGAGAACGCCCGCGCGGCCAACGCGAAAACAGCGCTGCTGGCCGAGGGGCTGGAGGCGGCGGGCGCGCATTTCACCCATCCCGCCCAGGCCAACCTGATCTTTGCCGCCCTGCCCCGCCGCAAGCATCAGGAGCTGTTCGCTGCAGGTGCGATCTACCACCTGTGGGACGGGCTGCTGCAGGGTCCGGAGAACGAGATGGTCACAGCCCGGTTTGTCTGCGACTGGTCAGTGCCGGAAGAGGACATCCGGGCGTTTCTGTCGCTGCTCTGATCTGTTGCAGGGCGGCGCCTAGCGTTTGCCCTGCGCCCAGAGAAGCGCGTCTTCCAGCCGGTCGTCGCCCCAGAACACCTCGCCCGCCACGACGAAGCTGGGGGCGCCGAAAATGCCCAGCGCCATTGCTTCCTCGGTTGCGTCCGCGAGCATTTTGACCGTTTTGTCCGACACCGCCTCTGCCAGCACCCTGCCCGGGTCCTGGCCCGCGGCCTGCAGGCTGGCGGAAAGGTTCGGGTCCTCGCCCGCGGGCTGGCCGGCCTCGAACCAGCAGCGGTAGGCGGCCTGGGTATAGGCCTCGCCCCAGCCCTCTGCCACGCCCAGCGCCGCCACCTGGTTGGCCAGCACCAGCTCCGGCAGCGGATAGGGCGCGGGCAGCCGCACATGCAGGCCGTAGCGCCCGGCGCGGCGTTCGATGTCACGCCACATATAGGCGGTCTTTTCCGGCTTGTCCTTGAACGGGATGTTGTTCTGCACCGTCATCACATGGCGCACGTTGAATGGGCGCCAGCGGACGGGAATGCCGGCCTGCGCCGCCGCGTCGCCTATGCGCATCACCGTCAGGTAGCTGTAGGTGCTGCCGATAGAATACCAGAAATCCAGTCCGGGCATGGGGGCCTCCTGTCAGTCACTCCTGCGGTAGAGTTTAGCAGCGGGACGCAGTTTATCCACACACACGGCCTGCCTGCCCCCTGCTGTTGCAGGCTGTTTTGTGATAGAGTTGCGGAAGCGGCGGGTGAGAAAACCCGCGTCCTGGGGCCCTGTGCGAGCAGCAATTGCCAGCGAGGGAGGGGACATTCATGACACGATCCACCAAGGATAGCGCGGCGCTGGAGTATGCCGCGGGCGGCGGGCTGCTGAGCCGCCGGATGCTGCTGGCCTCAGCCGCAGCGGGAGGCGCCGCGGGGCTGCTGCAACCGAGCATGGCCCGCGCAGAAGCAGAGATCCCGGAATGGACCAAAGCGGCGGGCGCGCGGGCGCGTGGTTATGGCGCACCCGCGGCGGCAGAGTCCGCTGTGCAACGCGCCATTATCGAACCCTGGCAGGATGTGGCGCCGGCCTTCAGCCTGTCGGGCACGCCGCATCACAAGCTGCGCGGCACCATCACCCCCAGCGGGCTGCATTACGAGGTGCACCACGGCGGCCGGCCGGACATTGACCCGGCCCGCCACCGCCTGATGATCCATGGGCTGGTGGAACGCCCGCTCCAGTTCGACCTGGACGTGCTGGAGCGCTATCCGATGGTGACGGCGACCCATTTCCTGGAATGCGCTGGCAACAGCCTGTTCAACGCGGTGATGCCTGAGCCGATGCAGGCGGGCTGCGACATGCTGCACGGGCTGGTGTCGAATACCGAATGGGCAGGCATTCCCATGCGCGTTCTGATGGAGGAAGCTGGGGTGAAGCCCGAGGGCAAATGGGTGGTCGCCGCGGGTGCTGACGGGCCGAGCCTGGCGCGCTCCATCCCGATGGAAAAGATCATGAGCGACGGGATGCTGGCACTCTATCAGAACGGCGAGCGGATCCGGCCCGAGCAGGGCTATCCGATGCGGCTGCTGCTGCCCGGGTTCGAGGGCAACATGAACATCAAGTGGCTGACCAGCCTGTGGGTGACGGAGGCGCCGGTGCATACCAAGGATGAATCGGGCGAATACACCGAAATCCTCGCCGATGGCTCCTCCCTCCAGTTCACCTTTGCAATGGGGGTGAAGAGCTTCATCACCCATCCGTCTTCGACCATGACGATGAGCGGGCCGGGGTTTTACGAGATTTCCGGGCTGGCATGGACCGGTTCCGGCAAGGTGGCCAAGGTTGAGGTGTCAGCCGACGGCGGCACCAGCTGGGCCGAGGGCGCACTGGCAGGCCCGGTGCTGCCGCAAGCGCTGACGCGGTTCAGCCTGCCCTGGCACTGGGACGGATCACCGCTGGTGCTGATGAGCCGCGCTTGGGACGAGACCGGCGCAGTGCAGCCTCCGCGCGCCGACTGGAAGGCGCGCTATCACGCGTCGAACTTCCTGCACTACAACGCCATCCAGCCCTGGCAGGTCACGGCAGAAGGAGCGGTTCAGAATGTCTATCTTTAAATGCACCGCCACCGCCGCCCTTCTGCTGACAGCCGCTGCCGCCCGGGCCGAAGGGCCGGGGCTGGGGCAGCCATTGGAAGCCGCGGACATTCCGTTTTACGCCACCTATGTAACGCCTGAGGGCACCGGCCTGCCTGCTGGCAGCGGCACTGCGGCGCAGGGGGCGGAAATCTATGCTGCGAAATGTGCCACCTGCCACGGCGCGACCGGCAGCGAAGGCCCGGTGATGCCGCCGGTTGGCCCCAATGACATCTGGGCCAAGCCCGCGGGCAGCTATTGGCCCTATGCCACCACGCTGTTTGATTACATCCGCCGGGCGATGCCGCTAGAGGCTCCGAAGTCGCTGAGCGATGACGAGGTTTACGCGCTGGCGGCCTATATCCTGGAGCGCAACGGAGTGATTGATGAACAGACCGCGATGACGGCAGAGACCCTGCCTGCGGTGAAGATGCCGAACCACGGCAATTTCCTGGACGTCTGGACCAAGCAGGGCGCGAAGCCCTGGTGAGGACGAGCCGGGCTTAGAACTTGCCGTTGTCGTTCTTCCACTCGCTGCGCGGGGGGATGGCCTCGATGGTGTCCCAGTGCTCGGCGATCCTGCCGTCCTCGATGCGGTAGAGATCGTAGAAGCTGGTGTGGATGCCGCCCCGCTGGCCCTCGCAGGCGCAGAGCACGAAGTTGCCCTCTGCCAGCACCCGGTGGAGATGCTTGTACCGTATCGCGGGGATGCCGCTTTCTATGGCTGACAGTGCGTCATTCAAGGCAGGCAGGCCGTCGGTCAGATCCGGGTTATGCTGGATGAGGTCTGCACGGACGTAATCCGGCAGCAGGTCCAGCTGCCGCTGGATCAGCACCAGCTCCGTGTAACGGCGCGCCAGAGAGCGGTTTTCCCCGGTCTTATGCAGATCGGTGATTTCCGTGGCGCCGTCCTGCATGCCGCGCCCCGACGGACTGGGGCCGCGCAGGGGCTGGATATTGTCCCAGTGCTCTACCGCCTTGCCATCCTCAAAGCGGAACACCTCGAAGGCTGCGCGCAGCGAGGAGAAGTCATATTCGATATGGGCAAAGGCAAAATCACCATCCTCGAACACCCGTTTGAAGGTGACGCGGGGCGAGGTCTTGGCCAAGCGGGCGAAAAGCACCGCCAGCCCCTCGCTGCCCTCATGGGTTTGCGGGTTGTGCTGGATGTACTTTGCCTCGTTCACAACGGCGGCGGAGGCCGGGTCGCCGGTCTCCAGCCCTTTGAGGAGGGTTTTCAGCAGGTCCTTTTTCGATGCCATCTGTGCCGTCTCCTCCATAAGGGGCCATGGTCCCTATCCTGCCCCGTCCATCGCAGTGGTGCAAAGGGTCAGTGCCGGTGCCAGAAGTTGCGCAGCAACGCGGCGGTCTCCTGCGGGTGGGTGATTGGCAGCATGTGGCCCGCGCCCGGCACCGCAGTGTGCGCGGCATCCAGGCGGCGGCTGAGGCTGCGGGCGATGGCGGGGATCACCGGCGGGCTGTCCGCGCCGGTCAGGATCTGAACCCGCATGGCGACCGCATCCAGCGCGCCCGGGGCCAGGATGCCGTTTTCATCGTCGTAAAGCGTGCCGTGGCTGCCTATCACCGCCGGCATGGCGCGCAGCATTGCCGCACGGGCAGGCTCTGGCAGGTCTGGCCATTTCACCTCGCCGGTGCCCCACATGCGGTTGAACAAACGGGTTGCCAGTTCGCGGTCGCCAGACGCCCATGCAGCTTCAGCCGGCTGGCTGGCCTCCTCCAAAGCGGCAAAGGCTGCGGGGTCTTCGCCGCGCGCAGCAGCAAACAGCACCGGCTCGATCAGGGTGAGGCTGCGTACCAGGTCCGGCCGGGCCATCGCCATCCGCAAAGCCACCGTGGCGCCGAAGGAGTGGCCGACGAGGTCCACGGAGGCCGTCAGCAGCGAAAGCCCTGCCTGCATGTTCAGCAGCTGGTAGTTGCCCTGCCCGTCCCAGTCCGGACTGCGGCCATGGCTGAGCATATCGAAGGCGGACAGGGTGACCTCCTCCGCCATCTGCTCTGCCACCCCGCGCCAGGCGCCGGAGTGGGCCAGCGAGCAATGCACCGCCAGCACGGGGCGCGGGCCGTTGCCGAAGTTGCGGTGGTACACCTGGGGGGCGCGGCACGAAGTTTGACGCGGGGTTGAAGGGGGTTTCCCGGATGCCACCAAAAGCTGTTTCTCCCGCTTAGAACTATGCGCGAGGGTAAGTGCATGATAAGCGGGGTTCAATATCACGAATCTGACACATTGCCATTGCTGCCTGGGGATAACAGCCAATGCCGACCTTGAACGAACCCAAGCTGATTGCTGGGAACGCCAACCTTCCTCTTGCCCAAGCCATTACCCGCCGCATGAGCATGCACCGCGGTGTCGACCAGGGGCTGGTGGATGCCCGCGTCGAGCGGTTCAATGACGGCGAGATCTTCGTCGAAGTCTATGAGAACGTCCGCGGCGAGGACATGTTCATCATCCAGCCGACCTCGAACCCGGCCAATGACAACCTGATGGAGCTCTTGATCATCGCCGACGCGCTGCGCCGCTCCTCGGCCCAGCGCATCACCGCGGTGATCCCCTACTTCGGCTATGCCCGCCAGGACCGCCGCACCAAGGCGCGCACGCCGATCTCGGCCAAGCTGGTCGCCAACATGCTGACCGGTGCGGGCATCGAGCGGGTTCTGACCATGGACCTGCACGCGGCGCAGATCCAGGGCTTCTTCGACATTCCGGTGGACAACCTCTATGCCAGCCCGATCTTTGCGCTGGACGTGAAGGACCAGTTCAAGGACCGGATGGGCGAGCTGATGGTGGTGTCGCCGGACGTTGGCGGCGTGGCCCGCGCCCGCGAGCTGGCCAAGCGCATCAACGCGCCGCTGTCGATCGTCGACAAGCGCCGCGAGAAGCCCGGTGAAGTGGCGGAGATGACCGTGATCGGCGACGTGAAGGACAAGATCTGCCTGATCGTCGATGACATGTGCGACACTGCCGGCACCCTGTGCAAGGCTGCCCAGGTCCTGTTGGACAACGGTGCCAAGGAAGTGCACGCCTATATCACCCACGGCGTGATGAGTGGCCCAGCGGTTGAGCGCGTCACCAACTCGGTGATGAAATCGCTGGTGCTGACCGACTCGATCCAGCCGACCGAAGAAGTGAAGGCTGCGCCGAACATCCGTATCGTGCCCACCGCACCGCTGTTCACCCAAGCGATCCTGAACATCTGGCACGGCACCAGCGTTTCGTCGCTGTTCGAGGACAAGACGCTGGTTCCAATCTACGAGAGCCTCTATTCCAACGGCGGCTGAGGAAGCCCTGTTTGAAGGATTTGAGAAAGCCCCGCCGTTGTGCGGGGCTTTTCTTTTACGGGGCAACGCGGCGACGGCCTGCGGACAGGGCAACGGTCAAGGCCGCCAGTGCCATCAGCGAAATACCCGCTGCAGCAATGCCGAATGTGCCGCCGTAGCCCCACCGGGCAATGGCCGGCGTGGTGAAGAACGGCGACAGGAACTGACCGCAGAACACCGAGGCCGTGAGGATGGCGCCCGCAGTGCCGCGGCGCCCGGACGGAGCCAGCGCCAGGGCGATCGCGACAAATCCCGGCGAAACCGTGGCGTAGCCGATGCCGACAGCCATCGCGCCTGCGAGGGACAGGACGGCGCTGCCCTGCTGTGCCAGCACCGTGAACCCCAGAGCAAGCGCGCCATAGCCGAGGGCAAATACGGCACTGTGCAGCAGCCTGGATTTGAGCCGGCCGTAAAAGAGCGCGGCGATACCACCGCAAAGCGACAAGAGGCCCAGCCCGGCCCCGGTCATCAGCGCGCTGTTGAGGCCCTGGGAGGCAAAGAAGAACGGCAGCTGGGTCGGCATCATGAAGAACAAGCCATTGGTCAGCATCTGCAGTGCAGAGACGGCAATGACCAGCAGCAGCCAGGCCGGGTGGCCCGGTGTTTCCACCAGCCCTGCCCTGCCGGTGCTGCGCCGGGGTTCGGGGGCGTGGCGCCAGACGGTGTAAAGACACAGCACCGCCAGCCCGTAGATCAGGAACGGCAGCCGCGGCGACAGGGTGGCGACCAGCCCGGCGGTGCCGATGAAAACCAGCCCGCCGAAGTTGCGGGCGGAGATCTGCAGCCCGGTCAGGATCTGGCGGCTGGCACCGGTGAAATAGTCGCCGATCAGCGCGGTCTGCGCGGTCATGATCAGCCCGACGGCAATACCAAGTCCAAAGCGGCTGATGAGCATCAGGGGCAGGTCCGGCAGGTAATACCCCGCGGTGCCGCACAGGAGGAACAGCCAGATCCCCGCCAGCAGCACGGGCCGCCGCCCCTTGCGGTCGGTGAGCCAGCCCGCCAGCGGCGCGGTCAGCATCACCCCGAGCGAGGGCGCGGTGACCAGCAGCCGCACCAGGAAACCCGCATCAGGCTCCTCTGCAAATTCCCGCTCCAGCCCTGCCAGTGCCGGGCTGATCGTGGCGTTGGCCATCACCGTAAGGCTGGCGGCCATCAGCAGCGCAATGGCCTGGGGATTCCGCCAAAGGCTTTGGTTGTTGCTCGTCATCGGGGATTTTCCTTGTCCTGTCCGTTCAAGGCTGGCAGCCTGCCAATTGAAGCCAACTTGAGGTCAAGGATGAAACTTCTGGATATTGGTGAGGTCGCGGAACGCTCCGGCGTGGCGCCGTCAGCGCTGCGGTATTACGAGGACCTGGGGCTGATCACCTCTGCGGCGCGCAAGGGGCTCAGGCGGCAGTTCGGGCCAGAGGTCCTGCTGCAGCTGTCGCTGATCACGCTGGGCAAGGCGGCAGGATTTTCGCTGCAGGAGGTCGAGGGCATGTTCGGCAAGGACGGCCAGCCCGATCTGCCGCGGGACCAGCTGCACGAGCGTGCCGATGCGCTGGAGGCGCAGATCCGCGAGCTGACGCTGCTGAAGGAGGCGCTGCGCCATGTGGCGGACTGCCCGGCGCCCAGCCATCTGGAATGCCCGAAGTTTCAAAAGCTGCTGCAGGCCGGGTCGATCACGGCGGAGGTTTAATCGACGTCCCAATCGTCGGCGTGCGGCAGTTCGCCGATAGCCAGCCAGGCGGCGCGCAGGCGGGCGGCCCGGCTGTCGGCCCAGGTGCGGAAGACGACCTCGAACCCGTCGCAGGTGATACTTTCCGCCACCAGTTCCGCGCGGATCGGAGCGGTGGTGGCCATATCCCAGAGCGACACCGAGACATGCACTGCCGGCGGGCTGGCATAGGGCGTGCTGAAAGCAACCGGCTGGCGTCGCACCCGCGGCCCGGTGCCGGTCCACATTTCGCCGCCCTCCTCGAAATCCGAGAAAACGGTGACATCGCCCTGTTCGACCCCGGTCCGGGGATTACGCAGCCTTTTCATTCCAGTTCCCAAGCAGTTAGCCCGCTTCTCAGAGTAAGTCATACAGCTGGATAATCCAGAAACCAGCCGAAATACGGCCGAATATGTGGCCTTTCGCGCACGGCGGAATACGGCGGTGCTGCAGCCGCGTTTCCCTTAACGGCACGGGCAGAAACGGCCAGAACGAGGGAAATTTCCCCTCAACCGTCCATATCTCCCCGAAACGGGCCATTCTCCCCGAATGTCGCAATATCTGTGGATTCCGGCGCGCTGGCATCGAGTCCGCGGCGGCGATCTCTGGTGTGTATTCGCATCCGCCAATGCCAGGCGTTTTTGACCCAAGGGAGGAGAAACCCCGTGTCACCATCTGATCCGAATACCGCAAAACCCGGTCTGGGACTGGCGCTGCTGCCGATCCTGCTGACCCTCTTGGTGCTGGGCATCCAGCTGTTCTATTTCGGGGATTTCACCCCGCATATCCCGCTGGCGATCGGCATTGCCATCACCGCGCTGGTCGGCCTGAAGCTGGGCCACAAGTGGAACAATATCGAAGAGGGCGTGTTCCACGTCATCAATATCTCGCTGCCGTCGGTGTCGATCTTGATTACCGTCGGCATGATCGTCGGCATCTGGATTGCCAGCGGCACCGTGCCGACGCTGATCTACTATGGCCTGAAAATCCTGTCGCCGGAGCTGTTCCTGGCTGCGGGCATGGTGCTGTGCTCCATTGTGTCGGTGTCGCTGGGCACCTCCTGGGGCACCGTGGGCACCGTCGGCCTGGCGCTGATGGGGATCGGCGCGGGTTTCGGCATTCCGATGTACTGGACTGCAGGCGCGGTGGTTTCCGGCGCGTTCTTCGGCGACAAGATCTCGCCGCTGTCGGACACCACCAACCTAGCCCCGGCCGTCACCGGCACCAACCTGTTCGACCATATCCGCAACATGCTGCCGACCACCGTGCCGTCGATGCTGATTGCGCTGGGGATCTACCTAGTTGTCGGCTTCACCCTGATCGACACCTCGCAAGTTTCGTTTCAGCGGATCGACGCGATCACCGCGGCGCTGGACGATGCGTTCTGGATTTCGCCGCTGATGCTGCTGCCTGCGCTGCTGGTCATCGTGCTGGCGGTGAAGAAGCAGCCGCCGATCCCGTCGCTGTTTGCCGGTGCTGTTGTCGGCGGCATCATGGCGATGGCCTGCCAGGGCGCGGGCCTGCATGAGACCTTCACCTTTGCCAACAGCGGGTATTCCATCGACACCGGCGTGGCGGAAATCGACCCGCTGCTGAACCGCGGCGGCATTCAGTCGATGATGTGGACCATCTCGCTGGTGCTGCTGGCGCTTGGGTTCGGCGGCGCACTGGAGCGCACCGGCTGCCTGCAGGCGATCATCGAGGTGATCATCGCCCGGGTGAAGAGCTTTGCCGGTATCCAGACCTCGGCCATTCTGACCTCGGTGGCAACCAACACCGTGGCGGGTGATCCGTATCTGTCGATTGCGCTGCCGGGGCGGATGTACGCACCGGTTTACCGTGGCATGAAGTATTCGCCGCTGAACCTGTCGCGCGCCATCGAGGAAGGCGGCACGCTGGTGTCACCGCTGATCCCCTGGAACGCGGGCGGCGCCTTTGTGATCTCGGCGCTGGCGCTGGGGATTGCCGACGGCAACTTTGAGAACCTGCTGTACATCCCGCTGGCCTTTGCCTGCTGGCTGTCGCCGCTCATCGGTATCTTCTACGCGATGACCGGGCTGTTCTCACCCAAGGCAAGCGACGACGAGATCGCGGCCTGGGAGGACAGCGGCGAGCCGGTGCAGGAACTGACCGCCTGATCCTTCCCCGCGCGCGCCGGAGCCTCCCCTCCGGCGCGCGTTTCACTGTGAACGCCCCATCTGTTAGGTTAGCGATATGACATTCCGCAGCTTTGTCCCGAAGGGTGCGGCCAGTTTCCGGGTCGATTACGACGGGCCGCCCAAAGACATCTACTTTCTGCTTCTGCCGAAGCTGACCATGCTGGCCTTCAGCGCCGCGGTGGAGCCGTTGCGGATTGCCAACCAGGTCACCGGCAAGGAGCTGTACCGCTGGTTCCTGCTGAGCGAGGACGGCGCACCAGTTCCCTGCTCCAACGGCATTGAAATCAACACCGGCATGGCGCTGGAGGACCTGCCGCGGGGCAGTTTCGGGTTTGTCTGCGCGGGCATCGAGCCATCGGAGAGCGCCAGCCCCAGGGTGCTGGCCTGGATGCGGCGGCAGAACGCCCACGGCAGCCGCTTCGGCGGCATCTGCACCGGCGCCTTTGCCCTGGCCCAGGCGGGGCTGCTGCAGGGGCAGCGGTTTACCCTGCACTGGGAGAACCAGCCGTCGTTCTCGGAGTATTTCCCCAGGCTGGAGCCGACTGCAAACCTCTATGAGATCGACAAGGGGCTGATGACCTGCGGCGGCGGCAATGCGGCCACTGACATGATGCTGGAACTGATCCAGACCGACCACGGCAAGGACCTGGCGGTGATCGTGTCCGACATGTGCATCCACTTCCGCTCCAACAACCGCGAGGCGCTGCAGAAGTCGGCCTATTCGGTGGCGCTCAGCAGCCGCAACCAGCATCTGATCAATGCCATGCAGTTCATGCATGAGACCATCGAGGAACCGGTGGAGGTTGGCGTGGTGGCAGAGCACGCGCAGATCTCGCGGCGCCAGCTGGAGCGGCTGTTCCAGCGCTATGTCGGCACCTCGCCGGTGCAGTTCTATATCGACCTGCGCGTGGGGCGGGCACTGGCGCTGCTGAACGAGACCAACATGACGGTGGCCGAGATTTCCGCCGCCACAGGCTTCAGCAGCGCCACCCAGCTGTCGATCCGTTTCAAGAAGCGATACGGGCAATCGCCCGCGTCCTTCCGCAAGAGCTGGGCCGAGAAAAAGGGTTAGGGTCAGGCCTCTTCGCTGGCGAGGGCGGTGCTGAGTTCGGAAATACGTTCGAGCCGGGCGGAAATGCGGTCTTGGAACACGCCAAGCTCATCAATGATTGAATTCAGCGATTCCCCGACATTGCCCAGCCGGGCGCATTCGATCTTGCACAGCACCCGGGTGGTGGTCAGCGCCATGAAATGGCGGTGCAGGGTCAGGCAGGCCTTTTGGATGCGCCCGGCCTCAAAGCGGACCGCCTGCAGGCTGGCGCGGGCTTTGCTGAACTGGACGTCCGTCAGGTCATTCAGAATGCCCTTCTCGCGGGGAATGTCGACGGCAGCGGCGGCGCTTTCCTGCTCCAGCTGGTGCCCGCATTCGGTCAGGATCCGGGCCAGGCCTTCGACGAAGATGGCCGCAGTCACCGTGCCCTTGATGGCGCGGAAGTTGCTGTCCTTGCCCCAGACGTGGGCTTCGAACCAGTTCGACATCTCGCGCGACATGGCGCTGTAGTTCTGGGAAAGCACCGTCACCGGCCCGCCGGCCGGTTCAATCCGCGAGGCGATGACCCGCAGGTTGTGGGGGATTGTGCGCATCGATTCAAAATCCTGCACCAGCGCCTCGGTCTCCTCAAACAGCTGACCGGCGGTGGCGTGCATCGCCCGGCGTTCCGCCAGACGGGCGCAAGGCGGCCGTTTCAGGCCGGTATCACGGGCCAGCAATTCCTCTGCCAGGGCATGGCCTGCAAAATCGCTGTAGGCGGCAAAGCCCAGTTCCTTCAGGCGGGCCAACAGGCGGGCGGCGCTGTCCTCGGGGCTCAGCTCCTCTGCCTGTTCGGCCTGGCGCAGGGTGCTGTATTCCTGCTGCACTGTCTTGAGCAGCGGGCTGGTCGGCTTGATCCGGGCCGAGAGGTAGCCGCCGTCGCAGGGTGTAACCACGGCAAACACCCAGTAATAGCTGCCGTCACGGGCGCGATTTTTGACATAGGCACCAACGGTTTCCCCGGCCTTGATTGTGTCCCACAACAGCTGAAAGACGGCACGCGGCATGTCCGGGTGCCGGATCACCTTGTGCGGCGCGCCCAGGAGTTCCTCCAGCGGGTATTTGGCGACCCGGGTGAACACGGCATTGCCGGCCCGGATCACTCCGCGGGGATCGGTGCGGGAAAAGAACACTTCATCAAGAGCAAAAGCCGATTCCCGGCCAGTGGATTGAGCAGCCAGCGCGCGGTCTTCAAAGGACACGTTTCAGTTCCTGTCAGTGATTGTCTCGTGCCGTACCTGTTTACCGGCCAGTGCTTGCCGAAATGCTAATGCGGAGCGGGTTGCGGGTGCTTTCCCGCCCCGGCATTTTCACCGTTCAGGCTGCGGCCTCCTGCATCTGCGCTGCGGGCTGGCTGCTGTCCTCAAGCGTCACCCCCAGACTTTGGCAGAGCGGCAGGCGGCGGGCGGCGAAATTGCCTGCGCGGGCGCGCAGCAACGCCAGGTTTTCCTCTTCGGTTTCCAGAACCCTGCCCTCGTGCTGCAGGCGCTGGCCCTGCGGGGCCAGGATGCGCCAGACCAGATCCGCCCATTCTGCCGGGGTTTCCAGCCCCTCGCTGCGCGCGAGCAGGAACAGCTGCTCGAACCGGTCCAGCTCCACCCCGCCGCCGGTGACCGGCGAAGCCAGATAGCGCAGGGTATCGCTGTCTTCGGCCCGTTTGCAAACCGCGAGGTTGAAGGCGCGGCAGGCGGCGGTCCGGCTCTCCAGCCCTTCCAGCGGCAGCGCGGGCGCGATCTGGCCGGCGCTGGCCAGCACCATCAGCATGCGGGTGATGGCACCCCACTCCATGGCGCCGAACGCGCCCTGATCCAGCAGGCTGCGCACCGTGGCCGGACCTGTGCTGAGCGCCTGCAGGACCGGTGCGTAGTCCGCTTGTTTCAGCGGCACATCCCGGCCGCGGTGGTGGAATTTGAGCGTCCCGCCATGGTAGGGCCGGGTCAGCGCCAGCGGGGTGGCGAACCAGGCGCCGATGCCGCCGCGCGGGGTATGGGCCAGCTTGCCCTTCACAAAAACGTCGGTGCGGAAGTGCTCGTTCAGCAGAACGTCGCGCAGGCCTTCACGCCGGACCGGATCGCTTTCGCTGTCCAGCAAGGCGCGCTGCTGCGGGTTGAAGCGGAGGGCATCGAGATTGTCCATCAAGCTGACAGAACCTGCAAAGCTGAGCTTGGCGGTGCCCAGTTCCGCGGCCAGATCCTCGAAGAAGAAGGGGGTCCAGTCCGTGTTGAAATACTCATGCGCCACGTAATTCGCAGGCATCGATGCCATGTGATCGAGGCGGGCAGCAACCGCGGGATTGCGCTCGAAATAACCGCCGCCGGTGCCGGCCAGCTGGCGGCCGAACGCCATCGCTTCCTGGATGCGTTCCGGCAGGGTGCCCCTGCCCTGTTCAGCCCGGGCCATCAGAATCCGGCGCAGCGGCATGGCGGCCGCCCAGCCGGGCTGGGTGTTGCAGCTGACATAGACCAGCCCGCCCGGTTTCAGACGGTCTGCGATAAAGCGCAGAATGTGCTGGCGGTTCTCCTGCGACACCCAGCTGTAGACGCCGTGCAGCGCGATGATGTCGAAGGACGCAGGCAGGCCGGAAGTCTCGCCGAAATCCTCGAAACTGCGCTCGTGGAAGCGCACGTTCTCCAGCGCCGCCTCCTGCGCCAGCTCAGCTGCGCCGGCAATATGCGAGGGACTGAAATCCATCGCATGGAATTCGATGTGCGGGTTGGCGGCTGCCAGCAGGTTGGCGGAGAAGCCCTGACCGCAGCCCAGCTCGCAAAAGGTGATGTTTTCGCCGTCCAGCCCGTGCCGGAGCCCCTGCGCGGTAGCAGCAAAGCCCAGCAAGGCCGGGGTCAGCTGGCGGTGGAAGTCGAAAGTGTAGTCGATGCCGGCGACATAGCCGGAGGTCCAATCTGTCACGGAGAATCCTGCTGTTTGGGTAAACGTCCTGCAGGGCAATTTCGGAAAATTTGGTGAGAATTGGGTTAAGGAGCAGGGAATGACATGGCAGAAAACAAATCCAGGATGCGGAGGAACAGGGCCGGCAGGCACAGCACTTACGTCGGTTCGTTTCCCAAAAACCTGGTCAAATTATTGACCTGGACACCTGATTTTCTGCGGCTGGCGTCATCCCACGCGTTTGTTCAACCATTGACGAGAGGCTTCTTCGACAAACCAATCAAATGTATCCACATTCCAGAGAAGGTCATCGCGGGTCCACGGTGAACCATCTGGTTTGGGGCGCCGAGCCAGATGGTACGCTTTGTCGGACCACTCAAGATAGCCATACTGTTCTTCGACAACTCCGGCGGCTGAAAACCGTTGGAAAAGGCCTTGCAAAGTTCCTGGATGCCCCAGCTTCTCGTTTTTATGATACATTTTGAACACCGCAGAGAAAGCGTTTCCCAAGTGAGACTGGTTGCAAAGGGGGAGTAACGGTGATGTTTGCAGCTCAAATTTATCGCTTGAAAGGATCAGCTTGCAGGCGAAATACGGCTCCTGAACTTTGACCGCAAACCCACATGTTAACAAAGCCCCCATGGCCAACTCATAGGCGGTCAGCGCATGATCCACTAGAATGGTTCCCGCTGGCACTGTTCCGTCTGCAAGCGTCTGCGGGTCAATGGACAGATGTTCCACATCAAAGTTGGTGGTGAACGCAAACAGTGCTTGAGCATGGTATTTACACAGCTCAACCATCAGGTCACATTCAGCTCTGCTCCAAATTTCCCGCTCAATTTTCATTCGGCCCCACTCTCAAAAGGCGTACGGATACCAAAGCAATCCTCCATGCAACCGGTACAAAAGGCGAGGTAGCCCACTGATTGGCCTTCGGTTTCTTTAATAAGTGAGACGAGAAAAAACGTGGATCCGATTAGCTCAACATAACGCGCCGCTCATCTCCGTGTCGAGGCTCACTCCCGCCCAAAAAACAAAACCGGCCCCCAAAGGGAGCCGGTTTCTAAATCGTCCAAGCCGCGGTTGGATCAGAGGGACATATGGGTGCCCAGGGCTTCCATGTCGGCGAGCAGCTTGGCTGCGTCCTCGACCAGGCCGTGGGGCTGATCTTCCTCTTTCGCGGTCTTGTACATCTCGCGTGCTTCCTCGATCAGATCGTTCATCTGATCGCGGGTCATTTCAGCCATCGGGATCGCGCGTTCGGCCAGAACCGACAGGCTGTCGCCTGCGATTTCAGCAAAACCGCCGGTCACCAGATACTCCGAGTTGCCTTCGGGGCTTTCGACCTTCAGCACGCCGGGGCGCAGGGTGGTGATTGTCGGCGCGTGGCTCGGCATCGCTGTCATATCGCCCTCGGCGCCGGGGATCTGAACCGCGCTGGCCTGCAGCGACGCCAGGGCGCGCTCGGGGCTCACGAGGTCGAATTGCATCGTTTGTGCCATTGGGGCCTCCTTTCAGGGTCCCCCCGCACCGCGGGGCGCGGGGGAAAATCCGTTCTTAGGCGGCTTCCGCAGCCATCTTCTCGGCTTTGGCGAGCACTTCGTCGATGCCGCCAACCATGTAGAAGGCGCCTTCGGGCAGGTGGTCGTATTCGCCGGCCACAACGGCCTTGAAGGACGAGATGGTGTCTTCCAGCGGAACCTGCACACCGTCGGAGCCGGTGAACACCTTCGCAACGTCGAACGGCTGGGACAGGAAACGCTGGATCTTACGCGCACGCGCAACGGTCAGCTTGTCCTCTTCCGACAGTTCGTCCATGCCGAGGATGGCGATGATGTCCTGCAGCGACTTGTAGCGCTGGAGGATCTGCTGAACGTCGGAAGCCACTTTGTAGTGCTCTTCGCCAACGATCTGCGGGTCCATCAGGCGCGACGAGGAGTCGAGCGGGTCCACAGCGGGGTAGATGCCGAGCTCGGAGATCGCCCGGTTAAGAACAGTGGTCGCGTCCAGGTGGGCAAAGGTGGTTGCCGGTGCCGGGTCGGTAAGGTCGTCCGCGGGAACGTAGACGGCCTGGATCGAGGTGATCGAGCCGTTCTTGGTGGAGGTGATGCGTTCCTGCATGGCGCCCATGTCGGTGGCCAGGGTCGGCTGGTAGCCCACAGCCGAAGGAATACGGCCGAGCAGAGCGGACACCTCAGAACCAGCCTGGGTGAAGCGGAAGATGTTGTCCACGAAGAACAGAACGTCGGTGCCGGACTGGTCGCGGAACTGTTCGGCCAGGGTCAGGCCGGTCAGCGCAACACGGGCACGGGCTCCCGGAGGTTCGTTCATCTGACCGTAAACCAGGGCCACCTGGGATTCTTCCAGATTGTCCGGCTTGATCACGTTGGATTCGATCATTTCCCAGTACAGGTCGTTGCCTTCACGGGTCCGTTCGCCAACACCCGCGAACACGGAGAAGCCCGAGTGCACTTTTGCGATGTTGTTGATCAGTTCCATGATGAGAACGGTCTTGCCCACGCCGGCGCCGCCGAACAGGCCGATCTTGCCGCCTTTGGCGTAGGGTGCCAGCAGGTCGATCACCTTGATGCCGGTCACCAGAACCTCGGACTCGGTGGACTGGTCGTTGAATTCCGGTGCGGGCTGGTGGATCGCGCGGGTCTCGGTTGCGTTCACCGGGCCCTTTTCGTCCACGGGCTCACCCACAACGTTCAGGATGCGGCCCAGGGTGGCGTTGCCGACCGGGATCGAGATCGGCGCGCCGGTGTCGGATACGGCCTGACCGCGGACCAGGCCCTCGGTTGCGTCCATTGCGATGGTGCGGACGGTGTTTTCGCCGAGGTGCTGGGCAACTTCCAGAACCAGGGTTTTGCCATCGTTTTCGGTGTGCAGTGCGTTCAGAATTGCGGGCAGGTGGTCGTCGAACTGGACGTCCACAACGGCGCCGATGATCTGGGTCACCTTGCCTTTTGCTTGTGCCATTTGTTGGTCTCCGGTTGTCTCTTAGAGCGCCTCAGCGCCCGAAATGATTTCAATCAGCTCGTTGGTGATCACGGCCTGACGGGAACGGTTGAACTCGATGGTCAGCTTGTCGATCATCTCGCCCGCGTTGCGGGTCGCGTTGTCCATAGCGCTCATCCGGGCACCCTGTTCGGATGCGCCGTTTTCCAGCAGGCCAGAGAAGATCTGGGTCGCCACGCCGCGCGGCAGCAGGTCCGCCAGGATCTGCTCTTCGCCCGGTTCATAGTCGTAGACGGCGCCAGAGCTTTCACCTTCCTCGGCCTCAAAGGATGCCGGGATGATCTGCTGCGCGGTCGGGATCTGGGTCACGACGTTCACGAACTCCGAGTAGAAGATCGTGGCAACGTCGAATTCACCAGCGTCGAACCGGGTCAGGATGTCCTTGGCGATCGTCTGCGCGTTGACATAGCCGATACGCTTGACTTCGCTGAGGTCCACATGGCCGACGAAATCACTGCCGAGGTCGCGCTTCAGGGCATCACGGCCCTTCTTGCCGACGGTCAGAACCTTGACCGTCTTGCCCGCGCCCTTGAGCTCAGCCGCCTTCTGGCGGGCGAGCTTGGCAATGTTCGAGTTGAAGCCGCCGCAGAGGCCGCGTTCGGCGGTCATGACGACCAGGAGGTGAACCTGGTCCGAGCCGGTGCCGCGGAGCAGCTTGGGCGCGGAGTCGCTGCCGCCGACCGAGGCCGCCAGCCCTGCCATCACGGCGTTGAACCGCTTGGCGTAGGGCCGGGAATCCTCGGCAGCTTCTTGGGCGCGGCGAAGTTTCGCCGCGGCCACCATTTGCATGGCTTTGGTGATCTTGCGGGTCGATTTGACCGACTCGATCCTGTTTTTAAGGTCTTTGAGAGAAGGCATGTCCCGACTCTCTCCTTATGCGAAGGTGGCGGCGTATTCGTCGATCGCAGCCTTGAGTTTGTCAGCGGCGTCGCCCTTGATCTTGGGATCTTCGTTGGTGATCCAATCCAGGACGTCTTTGCCTTTGCTGCGCATATGCGCCAGCAGGCCTGCCTCGTAACGGCCCACGTCCTTGACGTCGACCTTGTCGAGGTAGCCGTTGGTGCCTGCAAAGATGACGCAGACGATTTCCGCGTTGGTCAGCGGCGAGTACTGCGCCTGCTTCATCAGCTCGGTCAGACGGGCGCCTCGGGCCAGCAGCTGCTGGGTGGCGGCGTCCAGGTCGGAGCCGAACTGCGCGAAGGCAGCCATTTCGCGGTACTGGGCCAGCGACAGTTTAACCGGGCCTGCAACCGAGGACATCGCCTTGGTCTGAGCCGAGGAGCCAACGCGCGAAACCGACAGACCGGTGTTCACGGCGGGACGGATGCCCTGGTAGAACAGTTCGGTTTCCAGGAAGATCTGGCCGTCGGTGATCGAGATCACGTTGGTCGGAATAAACGCGGACACGTCGCCGCCCTGGGTCTCGATGATCGGCAGCGCGGTCAGCGAGCCGGCACCGAAGTCCTCGTTCAGCTTGGCCGAACGCTCCAGCAGGCGGGAGTGCAGGTAGAAAACGTCGCCCGGGTAGGCTTCACGTCCCGGCGGACGGCGCAGCAGCAGCGACATCTGACGGTAAGCAACCGCCTGTTTGGACAGGTCATCATAGATGATCAGCGCGTGGCGGCCGTTGTCGCGGAAGAATTCCGCCATTGCGGTTGCGGCATAGGGTGCCAGGAACTGCAGCGGTGCCGGGTCGGACGCGGTTGCGGCCACAACGATGGAGTATTCCATCGCGCCGGACTCTTCCAGTTTCTTCACCAGCTGGGCAACGGTGGAGCGCTTCTGGCCAACCGCGACGTAAACGCAGTACAGCTTCTTGCTCTCGTCGTCGCCTGCGGCGTCGTTGTAGGATTTCTGGTTCAGCATCGCGTCCAGAGCAACGGCGGTCTTGCCGGTCTGACGGTCGCCGATGATCAGCTCGCGCTGGCCGCGGCCGATCGGGATCATCGCGTCAACGGACTTGAGGCCGGTTGCCATCGGCTCGTGAACCGATTTACGCGGGATGATGCCCGGTGCCTTCACGTCGGCGACGCCGCGGGTGACGTCTTCGATCGGGCCCTTGCCGTCCAGCGGGTTGCCCAGGCCGTCAACAACGCGGCCCAAGAGGCCGTTGCCGACCGGAACGTCCACAATCGCGTTGGTGCGCTTGACGGTGTCGCCTTCTTTAATGTCGCGGTCGGAGCCGAAGATCACGATACCGACGTTGTCGGCTTCGAGGTTCAGCGCCATGCCCATGATGCCGCCCGGGAATTCGACCATCTCGCCGGCCTGGACGTTGTCGAGGCCGTAAACGCGGGCAATACCGTCACCGACGGACAGCACGCGGCCGATTTCTGCCACTTCGGCTTCTTGACCAAAATTCTTGATCTGGTCTTTCAGGATCGCAGAAATCTCTGCTGCTTGGATACCCATTTATCCGACCTCTTTCATTGCATTCTGTAGGGAGTTGAGCTTGGAGCGGATCGAACTGTCGATCATCTTCGAGCCCACTTTAACGACAAGACCGCCGATGATGGAGGCATCGACGGAAGCATTGATGGTAACTTTCTTGCCCACGCGCTCGGCCAGGGTCTTGGCCAGCTTTTCGCTTTGGGTCTTGGTCAGCGCCTTGGCAGAGACCACCTCGGCGGTGACTTCGCCGCGGGCGTCGGCCAGACGGGCGCGCAGCGCCTCGATCAGCGCGGGCAGCACAAACAGACGGCGCTTGTCGGCCATCAGCGCCAGGGTGTTGCGCAGCACAGGGTCCAGGCCCATCTTGTCTGCCACCGCGGTGATTGCGGCACCCTGCTCTTCGCGCGACACCAGCGGCGACTGGATCAGGCTGTTGAGCTCTTCGCTGTCAGCCAGGGCGGCTGCCAGATCATTGATGCTGGTTTCAAGGCTGTCGAGCGCCTTGTTCTCTTCCGCGATGTCGAACACCGCCGTGGCATAGCGCGCGGCAATGCCTGCAGAAATCGAAGCTGGTTCGGACACGTCCACCCTTCCGATATGTTTTTGGCCCCGGTTGGCGTACCTGGCGATCAGGAGGCGTCCGGGGGCGTGAGACATCCCCCTTGGCAGCGGGGCGTTGAAATCAGCGTGGGTCTAGCAGAGCGGATGCGACCTATCAACTGCCTATAACGGTAACAGGAAAAAGCATGTTTCGTTTACTTTCAATGGCTTGCAGCAAGTGCGGCCCTTTGACCACAGATGATTTTTAAAAAAGTGCGGCTGAACTGCAGGATTTGGCGATTCCGGAAAGCGGCATTTGCGGCAAAAATCGTCACATATGCCCTTTGAACCGCTGTTCCGGGCGCTTCGGAAGGCGCTGCAGCAGTTTCAGGGAATCGAAATCCGCCACCCTTCGGGTCACACCGGTTCCGGCATCGGGTTAGAGAGCCCTTCCAGCACCCGGATGCGGCTGGGGGCCTTGGTGCGGGTCATGTGGCCCTTCTGCGGATAGGTCTGTTTGCTGACCTCAACCATGAACACGCCGCCGGCCAGCATTGCGGGCAGCTTGCGGCCCATCTTTTCCAGCATGGCACCGGATTTCAGCCAGAACCGTTTGTGGCTGGGAAGCCTGTAGAGCGCTGCCGTGTGCTGCTCGATGGCGAACTGATGCTGCCGCAGCTGCCCCTCCAGCTGGCGCAGTGTGTAGGGGCGGCCATAGCCGAAAGGTGTCAGATCGGAGCGCGCCCAGAGGCCGGCCCGGTTCGGCACAATGAAAATCGCACGCCCGCCCGGTCCCAGCACCCGCCAGCATTCCTCCAGCAGCTTGCTGGGGCGTTCCGAAGTTTCCAGCCCGTGCATCACCACCAGCCGGTCGGCGCGGCCGGTGTCGATGGGCCAGCTGGTCTCCTCGCACAGGACCGAGACATTGGGCAGGCCTGCAGGCCATTGCATCACCCCCTGCGGCCCTGGCATCAGCGCCATAACCCGGCGTGCTTCCGGCAGGTAAGGACGCAACAGCGGAGCGGCAAAGCCAAAGCCCGCCACGGTCAGCCCCTCTGCCTCTGGCCACAGTTCCAGCAGGCGGCCGCGGATCGAAGCCTGCGCCGCACGCCCCAGGGTGCTGCGGTAGTAGAAGTTCCTGAGATCCTGAACATCAAGATGCATTGCGGGCGCCTGCTGCTTCGGCCAATCTGGGCGCAGTTTAGCAATGTAAAGGCGAATGACCATGCCTCTTGAGATCATCACCCTGCCCTGCCTGTCGGATAACTATGCCTTTTTGATCCATAATCCGGCCTCCGGGGAGACCGCGCTGGTGGATGCGCCCGAGGCAGGCGCCGTCAAGGCCGCCCTGTCTGAGCGCGGCTGGGGGCTGGACTGGATCCTGCTGACCCACCACCACTGGGACCACGTGGACGGTGTGGCGGAGCTGCGCGCGGCTTATGGTGCCAAGGTGATCGGTGCCGCGGTGGACGCGCACCGGCTGCCAGAGCTGGATATGGCCGTTGCGGACGGCGGCACTTTCACCCTGCTAGGCGAGGAGGTGCAGGTGATGGATGTATCCGGCCACACGGTCGGCCATATCGCCTTTTACATGCCCGGCGCCGAGGCGGTTTTCACCGCCGACAGCCTGATGGCGCTGGGCTGCGGGCGGCTTTTTGAAGGCACACCGCAGCAGATGTGGGCCAGCCTGTCAAAACTTGCCACGCTACCGCCGCAAACTATGGTTTATTCAGGACATGAATACACCCAGACGAACGGTGCCTTTGCGGTCACCGTGGACCCCGGCAACCCGGCGTTGCAGGCGCGGGTGAGCGATATCGCACAGGCCCGGGAAAACGGTGTCCCGACGGTGCCGTCCTCTTTGCAATTGGAACTTGACACCAATCCCTTCCTGCGCGCTGCTGACACTGCTGTTAGAGCGCATTTGGGCATGCAAGACGCTGAAGATTCAGAAGTTTTTGCCGAAATTCGCCAGCGGAAGGACAATTTCTGAGCCAATCAAGTGTATCGGGGCGCAACAGCGAGAAAATAATTGTGACCCCAAAATGAAGAAAAGACCTTGAAGCCGGCGCTCTATCAACCAAACTCTAACCTTATAAGCACATGGTTGAACTGAGGGGTTGGTTAATACCGCCCCACCGGCCAACCCAAGATCAGAGGAGCACGACCGTGCCTTCATTCTCGAGCACCCTGGAACAGGCCATTCACGCAGCGCTGGCGCTGGCGAATGAACGCCGTCATGAATTTGCAACCCTGGAACATCTGCTTCTGGCCCTGATCGACGAGCCCGACGCGGCCCGCGTGATGCGCGCCTGCAGTGTCGACCTGAGTGAATTGCGATCATCGCTGGTGGAGTTCGTGGATGAGGATCTTGCCAACCTTGTGACCGATATCGACGGATCGGAGGCGGTGCCGACTGCTGCCTTCCAGCGCGTCATCCAACGCGCCGCGATCCACGTCCAGAGTTCTGGCCGCACTGAGGTAACGGGGGCGAATGTGCTGGTCGCCATCTTTGCCGAACGCGAGAGCGATGCCGCCTATTTCCTGCAGGACCAGGAGATGACCCGCTATGATGCGGTCAACTTCATTGCCCATGGCGTCGCCAAGGACCCGGCCTACGGGGAATCCCGCCCCGTAACCGGCGCGACCGAGCAGGAAGAGGACAACCTGACCGCCGCGCCCGAGGGCGAGAAGAAAGAGTCGGCGCTGGCGAAATACTGCGTCGACCTGAACGCGAAATCCCGCGACGGCGACATCGACCCGCTGATCGGCCGCGATCACGAGGTGGAGCGCTGCATCCAGGTGCTGTGCCGCCGCCGCAAGAACAACCCGCTGCTGGTGGGCGACCCCGGTGTCGGCAAGACCGCCATCGCGGAAGGCCTGGCGCGCCGCATTGTCTCTGGCGAAACCCCGGAGATCCTGTCGGAGACCACGATCTATTCGCTCGACATGGGCGCATTGCTGGCCGGCACCCGTTACCGCGGCGATTTCGAGGAACGCCTGAAGGCTGTCGTCTCCGAACTGGAGGAACACCCGGACGCGGTGCTGTTCATCGACGAGATCCACACCGTGATCGGTGCCGGCGCCACCTCTGGCGGTGCGATGGATGCGTCCAACCTGCTGAAACCTGCGCTGCAGGGCGGCAAGCTGCGCACCATGGGCTCCACCACCTACAAGGAGTTCCGCCAGCACTTCGAGAAGGACCGCGCGCTGTCCCGCCGGTTCCAGAAGATCGACGTGAACGAGCCGACGGTGGAGGATTCCATCGAGATCCTGAAGGGCCTGAAACCCTATTTCGAGGAGCATCACGGCATCAAGTTCACCGGCGATGCAATCAAGACCGCGGTGGAGCTGTCGGCGCGCTACATCAACGACCGCAAGCTGCCGGACAAGGCCATCGACGTGATCGACGAGGCCGGCGCCGCGCAGCATCTGATCATCGAGAGCAAGCGCCGCAAGACCATCGGCGTCAAGGAGATCGAGGCTGTCGTGGCGAAGATCGCCCGCATCCCGCCCAAGAACGTCTCCAAGGACGATGCCGAGGTGCTGAAGGATCTGGAGAAGTCGCTGAAACGCGTGGTCTTCGGCCAGGACGATGCCATCACCGCCCTGTCGAGCGCTATCAAGTTGGCCCGTGCCGGCCTGCGCGAACCGGAAAAGCCGATTGGCAACTACCTGTTTGCAGGTCCCACCGGTGTCGGCAAAACCGAGGTCGCGAAACAGCTGGCGGATCAGCTGGGCGTCGAGCTGCTGCGCTTCGACATGTCGGAATACATGGAGAAACATGCGGTTTCCCGCCTGATCGGCGCGCCTCCGGGCTATGTCGGGTTTGATCAGGGCGGCCTTCTGACGGATGGTGTTGACCAGCACCCGCACTGCGTGCTGCTGCTGGATGAGATCGAGAAGGCGCACCCGGATGTCTACAACATCCTGCTGCAGGTGATGGATAACGGCCAGCTGACCGACCACAACGGCCGCACCGTGAACTTCCGCAACGTGATCCTGATCATGACCTCCAACGCGGGCGCATCGGAGCAGGCGAAGGCCGCCATCGGCTTTGGCCGCGACCGCCGCGAGGGTGAGGACACCGCCGCCATTGAGCGCACCTTCACACCGGAGTTCCGCAACCGCCTGGATGCGGTGATCTCCTTCGCGCCGCTGGGCAAAGAGGTGATCCTGCAGGTGGTCGAGAAGTTCGTGCTGCAGCTGGAAGCGCAGCTGATGGACCGCAACGTCTCGATCGAACTGACCCGCAAGGCTGCCGAATGGCTGGCCGACAAGGGTTACGACGACCGTATGGGCGCGCGTCCCCTGGGCCGGGTCATTCAGGAGCACATCAAGAAACCGCTGGCCGAAGAGCTGCTGTTCGGCAAGCTGACCAAGGGCGGCGTGGTCCAGGTCGGCATCAAGGATGGCAAATTGGACCTGCGACTGGAAGGCCCGAGCAAGCCGCGGATCTCTGGCGACAAGCCGCCGCTTCTGACCGCGGACTGATGCGCCTCCTAGCGCTGATGACATCCTTATCGCTCGCCGCGCCTGCCGCGGCGGGCGATTTGGTTTTGCAGTTCCCGCTGGACTGTACCCTGGGCGAGGACTGCCGCATCCAGCAATTCGTGGACCGCGACCCCGGTAAGGGGGCCACGGATTTCACCTGCGGCACGCTCAGCTATGACGGGCACAAGGGCACTGACATCGCCCTGCCCTACCTTTCGGACATGCAGGCAGGCGTTCAGGTGCGTGCGGCCGCGGACGGGGTTGTGCTGGGCACCCGCAACACAATGGCGGACCAGTATGCCACAGCGGATAATGCAGACAGCATCGACGGCAAGGAATGCGGCAATGGCGTGGTGCTGCGCCATGGCGGCGGCTGGGAGACCCAGTACTGCCACATGAAGCGCGGTTCGGTGCTGGTGGAGAACGGCCAGAAGGTGAAGGCCGGTGATGTTCTGGGCGAGGTTGGCCTTTCTGGCAAGACCCAGTTCCCGCATCTGCATCTGTCAGTGCGCAAGGACGGTGCGGTCGTGGATCCGTTTTCCCCAGGCGCACTGGACACCTGCGGCAGCCCCGCAGCGCAAACACTTTGGGCTGATCCCCTGCCCTACCAGCCAGGCGGGCTGATCGGAGCTGGTTTTTCCACTGCCGTTCCGGAGTTCGACGCAATTCAGGCCGGCACCGCCAATCAGGCGCCACTGGCTGCGGATGCGCCTGCACTGGTGTTCTGGGCCTATGCCTATGGCAGCCAGGCCGGCGACCGGCTGGAACTGAACGTAACAGGGCCGGGCGGCGAGCTGGTCTCCCACAGCGAGGCGCTGGAGCGGACACAGGCTCAGTTGTTCCGCGCCGCCGGGCGGCGCCTGCGCGGCGGGCAATGGCCTGCGGGCAGCTATACCGGTGTAGCCCGGTTGCTCCGGGACGGTCAGGAGATTGCCCGCTTCGCCCGCAGCATGACTGTAGCGGCCCAATAACGCGCCCGGGAAACCGACCTGGAGCCGCAGCGCGGCTGCCTGGCCCAACGGGCGCAGCCGTCATTGCAAGGGCGAATTAGCTTCGGCCGCGAGCCTCCCGCGCCTGCATATGGTGCTTGGACTGAGGCCGGAAATCCACCTGCTGGATTTGATAAAGCCCGCATCCGCAATAGTTTATAGCTAGCCCTGCTGCCCGGCGGGGCCGCAACCCGCGTGTAACTAGTAGCTTGTCTCCATTAGTGAAGCGGGTTGCACCTTGCTGTGGCCGCAGGACAGGCAGACGCCGGCCACCAGCAACCTGGCCTTGTGGTCATCCGGCACAGTTATCCGGTTCATTTTTCAGTGAATTTCAACTCGATCCGGCGGTTTTGCGCACGCGCCTCCGGTGTGTCTTCCGGGTTCACCGGCTGATATTCCCCGAAACCGTTGGCCGCCAGCCGCGAGGGCGGCACGCCCAGCGCCTCAACCATGTAGCGCACGACAGACAGCGCCCGGCCTTGGCTGAGCTCCCAGTTGTCGGCAAATTTCGGATGCACTCCCAAAGGCGTATTGTCGGTGTGCCCGTCCACCCGGATGATCCAGTTGATCTCCGGCGGGATCGCAGTCATCACGCTTTGCAGGATCGACACCACCTTGGCGATCTCCACCCGGCCCGCAGGCGACAGGGTGGCGCTGCCGGGTGGGAACAGCACCTCGGAGGCAAAGACAAAGCGGTCGCCCTGGATGCGGACGCCCTCCTGCGTGCCCAGCAGGTCGCGCAGGCGTCCGAAGAACTCTGAGCGGTAGCGCTCCAGGTCCTGTGCCTTGGCGGTAAGCGCCTCCGCTTCGGCCTCCAGCCGCTTGCGCTCCTGCTCTTCCAGCAGCCGCCGCTTGCGTTCTTCGGATGCCGCGCGGGCCAGGGCCGCGTTCAGGTCCTGGCCGAGGTTCTGCAACTGCACCTGCTGCGCCGCGTCGCGGGCCTGATAGTCGTCGAGGATGGCCTGCAGTCCGCCCAGCTGTTCGCGCAAGGCCGCGACCTGCTGATTGAGCAGCGCGGTTTCGCGGCGGGCCTCTTCTGACACGGCCTGCTCTTGCGACAGCGCGTCCCGCGCCTGCGCCAGCAGGGCGGCGCGTTCTTCGGCCCGGGTCAACTGCTCAGCGGCGCTGGCTTCTGCAGTCTCCTGCGCGGCCAGTGCGGCGAGCAGGCGCTGGCGCAGGACATCCAGGTCTTCCGACTGGGTTTCCGCCGCGACCAGAGCTGCCTTGGCCGCGGCCAGTTCAGCTTCCAGCCGCCCGGCCTCAGCGTCTGAGCCTGCACGTGCGGTTTCCAGTTCAGAGAGCTGCGCATCCAGCTGCTTTCGCGCCGCCTCTGCCGCGGCCAGCAGGGTCAGGGTGTCCTCCGCCTGCTGACGCTGCGCCTCCAAGGCCAGGGTCATGGCGGTCAGTTCGGCATCCGCCGACTGCAGTTTTTCGCGCAAGGCTTCGGCGGCTGCGGCCTCCAGCAACCGGGCTGTTTCCTCCGCATTCAGTTGCTCCTGCAGGCCCGCGATTTCTTCAGTTCTCGCGGCTTGCTCCGATTCAAGGCTGGCGATCAGCGCCTCCATTGCCTCGCGCTCGGCCGCCGCCAGCCGGGCGGCTTCTGCCTGGGCATCGATTTCGCCGCGGGCCTGGGCCAACGCGAGGTTCAGGGCGTCCTGCTCGCTGAGGAGTGCGGCGCGGGCTGCCTCGAGGGTTTCGCGTTCGGCGTCCAGATCCGCAACCCGCGCCTGGGCGGCGTCGCGGCTGGCGATCAGAGCCGCCACTTGGGCCTCGAAACTGGTGATGCGGCTGGCAGCCTCGGCCAGTTCTCCGGCCTGGCGGTCGCGTTCAGCCGTCAGCGAGGTGATCAGGCTGCGGGCATGCGCCAGATCCTGTTCCGCCGTGTTGAGGGTCGAGGTCAATGCCCCCAGCCGGGCGTTCAGCCGGCTGTTCTCGCGTTCCTCAAGCCCCAGTGCTGAGGCCAGTGCGCGGACCTCGGCGGAGAGTTCATCCAGCTGGCTTTCCTGTCCGGTGATGGTTTCGCGCAGCACGAATTGCACTACCATGAAGATGGTCAGCACAAACATCAGAACCAGCAGCAGCCCGGTCATGGCATCGACGAAGCCGGGCCAGATCGAGGCCTGGAACCGCTGCCCTGTGCGCCGGGAAAGGGCCATCCGTTATTCCCCCGGGCCCCGGTCCGGCAGACCGCCGCGGGACAGTCCGCGCGGACGCGCGAAGGCCTTGATCATCAGGTCGATATCCTTGCGCAGTTCGGCCAGGCTCTCCTGGCGGCCTGCGGAGATTTCTTCGAGGATGCGCAGCATCTGCACGTCGATGGAGCGCAGCCGCATCCGGCTTTCGGCGTCGATGCCGCCGTGCTCTCCCTGCGCGCGCAGGATCTCGGTCAGCGCCTCCTGCCCTACCGCAACCCGGTCCAGTGCCGCGGTGATGGTGCCGGTCTGATCCTGGCGGCGGTTCATTTCCTGAATGGTTTCCACCAGCTCGGTTAGCCGCTGGTCCACCGCTGCGCGGCCTTCGGCAGTCTCGACAAACATTTCCTGAAGCATCTCCATCTGCTCCGCCATGGTGTCGAGCACCTGGGAAACCACGCCGCTTTCGCCGGCGCCCTCCTCGCCTGAGGAGAAGCTGACGCGGGTGATGGAGGAAAGCCATTCCTCCAGCTCGCGGTAAAAGCGGTTCTGGCCATGGCCCGCAAACAGCTCCAGCAGGCCGACGATCAGCGATCCGGCAAGGCCCAGCAGCGAGGAAGCGAAGGCCACGCCCATGCCGCCCAGCTGCGCTTCAAGGCCTGTCATCAGGCGGTTGAAAACCGACAGGCCTTCTTCGCCCTCCTGCGGCGCCAGGCTGCGGATGGTGTCGACGACGGCGGGAACGGTGGTGGCAAGGCCGTAGAACGTGCCGAGAAGGCCCAGGAAAATCAGCAAGTTGACGATATACCGGGTGATTTCGCGGTCTTCGTCAATACGGCTGGCCACCGAGTCCAGTATGGAGCGGGTGGAGGCCGAACCCAGCTGCA
The DNA here is from genome assembly GCF_000813965.1 of Leisingera sp. ANG-M7. Taxonomy (GTDB): domain Bacteria; phylum Pseudomonadota; class Alphaproteobacteria; order Rhodobacterales; family Rhodobacteraceae; genus Leisingera. The sequence continues at coordinate 195,711 of NZ_JWLI01000016.1, forward strand.
TCCGGGCGCTGCGCGAGCCCAGGAGCGAGGCCAGAGGCGCCAGTATCGAGGGCGGGCGGCGGTGCTCCTGATTGTCGCCGCCGGCAAAGCGTTCGATCCAGCGCACCGAGCCGATCAGCTGCACCACCTGCCAGAAGCAGGCCAGCACCCCGATCACAAAGACAAAGACGATGAACCCGTTGAGCCAAGGATTGGCCTGGAACACCGGCAGCACCCGCGGCAGCGCCACAAAGGCGCCAAACCCGGATAGCCCCAGCGCGATCAGCATCATGATGATCTGCCGCACCGGCTGGGAGAACTGCGGCCGGGTCTTACGGTCTGGCTGCGCCATTTCCTGTGGCTCCTGACACTTTTGTCTGCTCGTGTTGCCACGCAGCCTATAAGCAAAGTGTCAGAACCGCCAAGGCTTTATGCGGTGATTTCCCGCACCCGGCTTGCCAGCCAGTCCAGATCGCTGTCATGCAGGCCGATCTCGGCCAGGTGCTCCGCCGTGTTATAAAGGTATTCGGTGTTGGGACCGCGGCCGCCCACGGCATGGGCGATGATCTGGGCCTGATCCTCCAGGCTGAGGCCGCCGCAGTACTGCACATGATGCGGGTCGATCACGTAGGTGACGGCGGTGACCAAGGCACCATCCGCCAGTTCCACCTTGAGGTCGCGCTCCAGATAGGCCGAGGAGATCAGCTCGCGCTCCCGCAGCTCTGCCAGGGTCTGTTCCTCGTTGCCCGTTTCGACAGCCAGGGCAATGCCCTTGCAATGGGCGTCTTGAACGGCATCCAGCGCCAGCACCAGGCCGGGCTTTTCCTCGCTGCCGCGGTGGTGGATCGAGGACATGCAGAAGGACCGGGCATAACCGTGCAGCACCGCGACCTCGCGCCGCGCCACCGGGAAACCGGGGTTCCAAAGAAGTGATCCGTATCCGAAAACCCACATTGTCATGTCATCTGGCCCTTTCCGTGCCCTCCCTATAAACAGCAATCCTGACCCGGACAAAAGAGGCTATGCGATGCGCCTGGCAAAACTGCTGATTGCGGCCCTGCTGCTGTGGAGCCTGTATTGGGCAGCGGCCGCATGGGGGCTGAAGCGCGGCATTGCCGCCTGGTTCGAAGTGCAGGAAAACCGCGGCTGGCAGGCGGAGTATGCAGGGCTGGAGACGCAGGGCTATCCATTCCGCCACCAGACCCGGATCAGCCGCCTGGCGCTGGCGGATCCGCGCAGCGGCACTGCCTGGCGGGCGGATTGGCTGGACCTGGACAGCCCCGCCGCCTGGCCCGGGCATTTGGAGCTGCATTTCCCGGCGACGGCGCAGCGACTGTCCTATTATGACCAGACCGCGGTGACCACCGCTAACGGACTGCAGGCCAGCCTGCATCTGAAGCCTGGTGCGGCGCTGGAGCTGGAGCAGATGGCGGCTGTTGCTGACAGTTGGCAGATTGCAAGGGATGGCGAAACGGTGCTGAGCGGTGCGGCGCTGGATCTGCGGGCGGTTCAGTCGGAGAGCCTGGAAACCTACCGGATCACTGCAGACATCAGGGAGTTTGCCCCGCGGGCCGCCTGGCGGCGGCTCTTGGCGGCCAGTGCGCCGCTGCCGGAGCGCTTCGACACGCTGGCGCTTGAGATGACGGTGGCCTTTGACGCACCCTGGGACCGCTCCGCACTGGAGCAGCGGCGGCCGCAGCCGCGCCGGATTGATCTGAAGCTGGCCGATGCCCGCTGGGGCGATCTGCGGCTCAAGGCCACTGGCGCGCTGACGGTGGATGAACAGGGTCTGCCGGAGGGAGAGATTGCCCTGCAGGCGGAAAACTGGCGCGGGCTAGTGCTGATGGCTGAGCGCAGTGGCGCATTGCCCCCTTCCTTGCGCAACTCGGTGGAGCGGGTGCTGGGACTGCTGGCCGGCGCCAGCGGCAACCCGCAGAACCTGGATATCACGCTGGGGTTTGCGGACGGCTATGTCACCCTTGGTCCGCTGCCGCTGGGCTACGCACCGCGGCTGATCATCCGCTAGGCCAAACGCTGGCTCGTATCCATCCGGGAATTTTTCGCGAGGCTCTGCCTCGCGCTCCGGGGCATTGGGGGTCAGAGGAACAGGGGATCCTGGATTGCTGCCCGGGGCCTCAACGGCAATAGGTGCCGCCGCGGTGGCGAGCCACGTCCAGGTGGAAATGGTCCTTGTGATAGCGGTCCGCCTCTGGCCCCAGCACGGTACCGAAGGGGCCGCAGGCGGCGCGCCAGATCTTTTTCAGCTTCTTGCGGGTCTTGCGGTTCTGCCAGCCGTGCAGGACTGTGACAGTCTCACCGCTGGCAAGCGTAAAACCGGAGATGTCGATCGCCTTTCCCTTGCCGTGCTCCGAGATCTTGGCTCCGGGGCGGTTGTTCCGGGTGCGGCAGGCGTAATGGGCGGCAACGCGCAGAGACACCACCTTGTTGCCGCGGCCAAAGGCGGTTTCGACCTCACGGTTGATCCAGGTCTTCAGCGCCCGGGCGGTGTTGCAGGTCATCAGCGAAGCCTGGCTGAGGCGCACCCCGGCGATCTCGCGCACCCTCACCGCGTCCTTGGCACCGCAGCCCGGCAGCGTGCCAGAGACATGGCCCACATCGTCCCCCTGGATGTCGATGTCACCGCAGACCGAGCCCTTGCGGCGCTGGCGGCGTTTGAAAAGCACTTGTTCTGCCAGGCTGTCCGGGCGTGCAAATGGCTGCAAGGATGCACCGGGGGCCAGCAGCGGAAGGTCCGCGGGCCGTGAGGCTGCTGCAAGGCGCTGCTCCGAAGGCGGACGGGAGACCGGGCGCATGCCCGGCAACGGTGCTGCCGCGGCTTCAAGGCGCGCGTCCGGTACCGGACGTGCGGGCGGCTCCATCGAGGCATCCGGTGTCGAGGCCAGAGATGCCCCGCCGAACGCGGCAGCCAGGATCAGCACGCCCGCACGCATCATTTCTTCTGCCCCCGGCCGAAGTCCGGCGCGTCCGTGTCCTGGCCTGCTTCGATGATGCCGCGGCGGATGGCGCGGGTGCGGGTGAAATAATCGTGCAGGTGGTCGCCGTCGCCGGTGCGGATCGCGCGCTGGAGGGCAAACAGCTCTTCGGTGAAGCGCCCCAGGATTTCCAGCGTCGCGTCCTTGTTGGTCAGGAACACGTCGCGCCACATGGTGGGATCCGAGGCGGCGATGCGGGTGAAATCGCGGAAACCGGCGGCGGAATACTTGATCACTTCGCTGTCTGTCACCCGGCGCAGGTCATCCGCCACGCCGACCATGGTGTAGGCAATCAGGTGCGGCGTGTGCGAGGTGACGGCCAGCACCAGGTCATGGTGGTCGGCGTCCATCTCGTCGACATGCGCCCCCATGCCCTCCCAAAGCGCGCGCAGGCGGGCGGTGGCCTCGGGGTCGGTGCCTTCGACCGGGACCAGCAGCGACCAGCGGTTGTCGAACAGTTCGGCAAACCCGGATTCGGGACCGGAATGCTCAGTCCCTGCCAGCGGGTGAGCGGGGACGAAGTGCACACCGTCTGGAATATGCGGCTGCACCGCCTCGATCACATGGCGCTTGACCGAGCCGACGTCCGACACGGTCGCGCCGGGCTTCAGCACCGGCGCGATGTCTTCCATCACCGGCCCCATGGCGCCGACCGGCACACAGAGCACAATCAGATCGGCGTCCTGCACCGCTTCGCGTGCGCTGTCGCAGACGCGGTCGCAGAGGCCGATCCTGCGAGCCGTCGCACGGGTTTCTTCGCTCCTGGCATAGCCGGTAACCTCGCCTGCCAGCCCTGCGCGTTTCATCGCCCAGAACATTGAAGAAGCAATCAGGCCCAGGCCGATCAGCGCGACGCGGCCATATACTTGCTCGCTCATGCCTTGCCCTCTTTGAACGCTTTGACACCTTGCGCAATACGGCGGCAGGAGTCCTCGTCACCGATGGTAATGCGCAATGCGGTGGGCAGGTTGTAGCCCGCCACCCGGCGCACAATCAGCCCCTGCGCCTGCAGGTAAAGATCGCAGGCCTCCGCCTCCGCCTGGCTGGAAAAGCGGGCCAGAATAAAGTTGGTGCTGGAGACGTCAGACGGTACGCCGAGTTCGGCCAGCGCATTGGCCAGCCAGGCGCGCCACTTGGCATTCTCGGCGCGGCAGTGGTCCACGTAATCCGTGTCGCGCACCGATGCCTCGGCCCCGGCCAGCGCTGTGCTGGACACATTGAAGGGGCCGCGCACCCGGTTCAGCACGTTGATGATTTCCCTGGGTCCATAGCCCCAGCCGATCCGGGCGCCGCCCAAACCGTAGATCTTGGAGAAGGTGCGGGTCATGAAAACGTTGCTGCGGGAGGAAATGATGGCCGCGCCGGCATCAAAACCCTCGACATATTCCGCATAGGCGCCGTCCAGCACCAGCAGCGCACCCGCGGGGATGCCATCGGCCAGCCGGGCCACCTCGGCCTCGCTGATCATGGTGCCAGTCGGGTTGTTGGGGTTGGCGATGAACACCAGCTTGGTCCTGGCGGTGCAGCCTGCCAGCAGCGCATCCACGTCTGTAACACGCTCGCGCTCCTTCACCTCTACCGGGGTGGCGCCGGCAGCCAGCGCGCTGATCCGGTACATCGCAAAGCCGTGTTCGGTGTAAAGCACCTCATCCCCCGGGCCGGCGTAGGCCTGGCACAGGAAGGCGATAATCTCGTCGCTGCCGGCGCCGCAGATGATCTGCTCCGGTTCCAGCCCGTGCACCTCGCCGATCGCCTGCCGCAGCGCCGCGTGATCCGAGCCGGGATAGCGGTGCATATTCGCCGCCGCATCCTGCATCGCCTGAACGGCGCGCGGGCTGGGGCCAAGCGGGTTCTCGTTCGAGGAGAGCTTCACAACATTGCTCACCCCTTTCACATGGGCAGCCCCGCCCTGATACAGAGCGATGTCCATGATACCGGGCTGCGGTGTGAGTTGGGTCATAATACGGGCTCCTTAATTCCAACCCGTCATAACGGCCCAAACGCTGGCGGGGAAGCACCAAGATGACGCTTCCCCCTTGCTGCCACCCCCCAGCGGCAGCCTGCCCCGGCCGCATGCTCGCGTTAATGCGCGGCTGCGCCCTTGGGCATTTTGCGTTTGGCTTCTGCCATGATGATCTTCTGGATCTGCTTACGCAGCTCCATGTCTTTGCGCATCGCCTCATTTGCCTGCTTTTGCATGGTCGAGGCCGATTGCGAGCCATCCGCGCCGTTCAGCGCCTCGCCAGCATATTTGCTGAGCGTCTTGCCGGAAATCTGCTTGGCGATTTCGCCATAGATGGCATCCCCGTGCAGCTTGATAAAATCCTCGGTCGCCTTGGTGCCGTATTTGGCGATGAGATCCTTCTTGACCGCGCCCTCCATGGCGGCAGGGGCCAGTTTCGTCTTGAGGAACTTCTCGGCACCCGAAGTGAAACCCGAAGAGAATTTGTCGAGCACCTTGCCAGCACCTGCGGACATGATGCCCGCGGTCAGGATCTTGGCGATGCTTTCCTTGATCTCCTTGGTGTTCGGCGGGCGGCCCTTTTCGATTAGGGGCTTGGCCAGACCGATGGTTTCCTTCAAGGCTTCTGTCACCATGGCTTCGCCGGCCTTGGACTTCAGGAACTTTTCGAAAAAGACCTTCACCGCCTTTTTGGGCATCTCGCGCGAAAGCTTGGAGGCGGCGGCCTTGGCCAGGTCATCGGCAAGGCCCGCGGACAGCTTGGCCGTCAGCTTGCCACCCGCTGCGCCCGCGAGGCCCGCGATGAAGCTGTCGATGAAGACCTTCTTGGCGGCACCGTCCCAGGTGACCTTGTTGCCTGCCAGATGCTCACCCAGCTGGCCTGCACTGGATTTCAGAGCCTCGGTGCTGGCTGCCGCGATGGCGTGGGCCTTGGCCGGTGACATACCCTTGGTCGCCACAAGACGCGCTGTCATGTAGGTTTCGACCACGGCAAAGGAGACTTCCCGCACCACTTCCAGTTTCCAGACTATGCCGCCGGCCGTGGCGATCCGCTGGTCGATAAACTTTTTGAAAGCCTTGCCACCGGTGTTATAGGCCTTGGAGGCCTTCACATCCTGCTTGTAGACCTTTTTCCAGTCCGGTTTTTTCTTGCTGGTCAGTGTCTTGAGGAAGCTTGCCTCGGATCGCGCATTCAGGATCGGGGTCCAAGGCGGATCGGTCTTGTCGTTAACCATGCTGACGGCAAATTCGGTCAGCGCATTCAGAAAGGTTTCGTTGCCCTGGCGGGTATTCTCCACTTCGTTACAGAAATCCACCCAGGATTCCGCCTGGCCGTACATCATGTTGGCCTTGGCCAGAAGCTTGCGGCGCAGTTCCTCCTGACCGGCCTCGAACTCAGCAACCGTGATGAGCTTGGTTTTGCCGTTCTCGACCACCTCGACCCGCTCGATCTTGGTGTCGGCGGCATGCATTGCTGCCAGTTTGGGCAGACCCGCGTTCCAAGTGCGCATGCCGGGATCGACGATGCCGTCGGGCTTTCTGAAACCCAGCTTCTTCTTCTGGAAATCCTTGATGGTGCTTATCAGTCCGGAATCGCATTTGGTGCTGATGCCGATGGAATAGCCGTTCGCCTTGAGCATGAGGCGCACAAGTTCGACATCTGCCGGGGCATTCTTGACCGGTTTGAATTTGCTTTCGCCGGTTTTCGGGTCCGGCTTGGTAATCCGTTTCTTGTCGCCAACAGGGGCGGAAAGCTTGAGAGCCATGACGTTGCTCCAACAAAATAACTACTGTCGGAAGCCTGACATGCCCGCGGCGTGCAGTCGCGGGGGATTTGGAATAGACATTCCCCCTTTAAATACCGGGGGCGGCTGCCTACATATCACAAGTATGTGAGGTGCTTCCCTAAAGCAGGAAAGCACCCCTTGCGTTTGCTTCAGGCGGCCTGGGATTTGAACCGCGCGGTCGCAGGGTCAGCATTGTAGCGAACAGAAAATTCCCCTGCCTTCTTTGTCAGGTCATTGACGCAATCAATGATGTACTGCGCCTTCTCCTCCTCCATCAGGTAGGAGAAGTTGAGCCGAACCCAACCGGGTTTCTTCATCTCTTCCCCCGCCTGCAGGTCGGCAAACAGGGTTTCGGATTCCGGCTGCGCGATGCCCAGCAGACGGTGCGCATACGGGCCTGCACAGGCGCAGCCGCCGCGGGCCTGGATGCCGTAAACATCGCTGAGCATACGGGTGAACAGTTGCTGGTGCACCGGGTTGCCGGCCGCATCCCTGACCAGGAAAGAGAAGATCGGCAGCCGGTGCGCACCACGATGGCCGAGGATGCGCAGGCGCGGGTTGGCGGACCAGCCCTGCCAGGCCATCTGCGCGAATTTCGCCTCGCGGGATTCGATCTGCTCTTGACCCACGGCTTCCTTGACCAGAAACGCCAGCGCCGCACGGATGTCACCAATCACGTTGGGGGTTCCGGCCTCCTCGCGGGCGGCCAGGTCCTGGCTGTATTCATGCCGCCAGGGAGAAACAAAGCTGACGGTGCCGCCGCCGGGCCAGGACGGGCAGCGGCGGCGCACTGCGGTCTGGTTGACGATCAGCACGCCGGAGGCGCCGGGGCCACCAGGGAACTTGTGCGGCGAGACCACGACAGCATCTTTGCGCGCAGCGCCGCCCTGCCCCATGTCGATAGGCAAATAGGGGCCGCCGCCGGCGTAATCCCAGACCGACAGCGCGCCGTGTTCGCGCAGCAGGCGGCTGATGGGATCGGGGTCAGTCACGATGCCGGTGACGTTGGAAGCGGCAGAGAAGCTGCCGATTTTCAGCTCGCTGTCCGCATGCTGCTTCAGCGCCAATTCCAGCACCGCAAGGTCCGGGCCGCCTTCTGCGGCCTCCGGGATCTCCACCACCTCTGCCTTGCTTTCGCGCCAGGGCAGGATGTTGGAGTGATGCTCATACGGGCCGATGAAGACAACCGGGCGGGCGGCCTCGTTCACACCAAACAGGCTGACCAGCCGGTTGAGGCCCGCAGTGGCGCCGGAGCCGGTGAAGATCACCGCGTCCTGTGCAGTGGCGCCGGTGAGACGGGCGATCTCGGCCCGTGCCTCGCGGCGCAGGCGGGTCATCTGGGTGCCGCAATAGGACGCCTCAGTGTGGGAGTTGGCGTAGAAGGGCAGGACCTGGCCGACCACGAAATCCTCCACCTGGCGCAGGGCGCGGCCAGAGGCGACATAGTCGGCATAGACCAGCGGCACATCGCCATCGAGGCCGGGGATCATCACCCCGTCGCCAATCACGCTGCGGCCAAGGGTGCCGTCCTGTGCGGCTTGCCGGACTGTCTGTTTGAATGCTGCCAAGGTCATGTCGCGCCTCCGAATTCTATTGAAGAATTATGAACGGAAACTGGCGCGTAAACTTTATCAATAACTGAGTAGATATCGCATTTTTTGTGTCATATGATCGCACCATGAGCAAAAATGCTGATAAGATTGACCGCGCCATTTTGCGTGCCCTGCAACAGGATGCCAGCCTGTCCCAGCGGGAGCTGGCGGATCAAGTGGGGCTGTCGCAGAATGCCTGCTGGCGGCGGCTGAAGGCGCTGAACGAAAGCGGGCTGCTGAAGGGCTCCACCGCTCGGCTGGACCGCAAGCAGCTGGGGCTGGATCTGGTGGTGTTTGTGCTCTTGCGCACCCGGCATCATTCGGCGGACTGGCTGCAGAAGTTCCGCCGCCACGTGCTGACCATCCCGGAAGTGGTGGATTTCCACCGCATCGGCGGCGACTACGACTACCAGCTGAAAGTGGTGACCGAGGACATGGCCAGCTATGACAAGGTCTACCAGCGGCTGATCGCAGGCGTGGAGCTGGACAGCGTGACATCCTATTTTGCGATGGAAGCCATCACTGAGGGGCGCCCGCTGCCCTTGTGAGGATGCTGGCAGGGAATGCGCACCCTGCCCCGCAGTCTTGACTGTCAGTGCCCGAAGGCGCTGTCTTTCATCCATTTCGGCCGCTTGCCATCCGGCCCCATCCGCATGTGCAGGCAGGCGGTGCCAAGACGCTGGAAATAGAGGATGTCAACCGGGTACCAGCCGGCCGAGGGTACCTCGACTTGGGTGAGGATGGTGCTGTCGCAGGACTGACGGCCATCGTATTCACCCACGACCTGACCGCCGATCCTAGCCAGCAGCCCGTCGTTGGTCAGAAAGTCGATATTGTGGACACCCGGGGTGTCCAGCTTGACATAGCCGGTGATGCGGGCCGCCACATGCATCGGCCGTTTGGCAGTTAGTGTGTTCTGCCCTTCTTCGGTATCTCGGTTGTCCAGCCCGGCAATCGGACGGCCCGGTTCGCTGCTGATTTTCAGCGCTGAGGAGGCTTCGGCCAGAGTCTTCACATCCTGTGGATAAGCGTAAACCACCGCCAGGCCAGGCATGACGCCTGAGGGCTGGGGATTCGCTGGTGTGAGCTTCAGCGGTGCGGCGCCAGCCGATGCAGCCAGCACCGCGAGCGTTGCCGCGGCGGCGGCTTTCATCAAGATCTTCATTGGTCACTCCCTGATGTTTTGCCTCAGGATAGACCCAATACCGCCGCCGAGCCACCGCTTTTGGGGTGCCCGTCCGGCACGGTTCCAGCCTGGCAAACCGGCAAAGAAAAAGGGCTGCCCGAATGGACAGCCCTTCCGCCAGATGCCCCAGTGGGCAGCAGGCTTAGTTCTTGGCGTAGAATTCGACGACCAGGTTCGGTTCCATCACAACCGGGTACGGCACGTCGCCCAGACCGGGGGTGCGCACGAAGGTTGCGGTCATCTTGGAGTGGTCGGCTTCGATGTAGTCCGGAACGTCGCGCTCAGCCAGCTGGGTGGCTTCCAGAAGCGCAACCATCTGCTTGGACTTGTCGCGGACCTCAATCACGTCGCCCTCTTTCACACGGTAGGAGGGGATGTTCACGCGCTTGCCGTTCACGGTCACGTGGCCGTGGTTCACAAACTGGCGGGCAGCAAAGACGGTTGCCACGAACTTGGCGCGGTAGACGACGGCGTCCAGGCGGCGCTCCAGCAGACCGATCAGGTTTTCACCGGTGTCGCCGGTCACACGCACGGCTTCGCCGTAGATGCGGCGGAACTGCTTTTCGGTCAGGTCGCCATAGTAGCCCTTGAGCTTCTGCTTGGCGCGCAGCTGGATGCCGAAGTCGGACAGCTTGCCCTTGCGGCGCTGGCCGTGCTGCCCCGGGCCGTAGTCGCGGCGGTTGACCGGGGACTTCGGGCGGCCCCAGATGTTTTCGCCCATGCGGCGGTCGATTTTGTACTTGGCAGACGTGCGTTTGGTCACGGCTGATCTCCTTCTTAAGTTTCGAAGGGCGTTGTCCTCTTGCCTTTTCGGCATGACAGGGATCCCCTTGCGGGGGCCACCAACACCAATGAAGCCGCGCTTATATAGGGGGATGGGGCAGAGTCAACACAGTGATTGCCTGTCCGGCAGGAAATCTGCATCGCCTCCCCGCTTCTGGCCGTGAAGTAACCCTCTGCCCCTGCCGCCGAAAGGGGTCAGGCTGCCTCATGCCCCAGAATCGCCGCCTCCGTGGCGCTGAGGTTACGGCGCGCATGGGCGCCATAGGCCAGCGGATCGTGCTCCAGCTCCGGCTGCAGGTGGAACAGGCGTTCCCGGTCAGGCTGGCTGAGTGCAGTCAGCGATGTGTTGCAGGGATGGAAGCTCTCTGTTTCCACCCCGTTGGCCCAGAGCACCTGGTGATTGGCCAGCATCAGGTGAATGTAGGTGACTTCTCGCACGGAGGTGTCGGGCTGGATGGTGGAGCCATTGACCAGATCACCGGCAGCAACCAGTACCTCGGGCGTGTTGAACAGTGTCCGCACTCCGGCACCGCGCAGAAGCATCCGGTGATCAGGGGACACCAGAAGTTCCCGCTCCGGCCGGTCAATGCCCAAGGCCCCCGCCTGAATGCGGACTGGCCGCAACTGCGGCATGACGTACAGCCGTGCGCCGCTGATCCGGCGGGAACCGATCCAGAGGATTTCCTGCACGCCATTGTCCCGGGTCTGAACCTTGCCGCCTTCGCGCAGCTGCTCCACCGGCTGCGGCCCGTCAGGGGTTGCAATCCGCGTGCCAGGAGTAAAGCAGATGACCCCGGCTTCGCCGCCTGGGCGGGCTGTCCCGGCGGTGCCAAGCACGTGGTGCACGACCCACAGGTCGGTTCCGCGTGGCGGCAGCTGATCGACAAACATCAACAGCGGGTTCTGGTCCGGCCCTGCCTCAATTAGCGTTGCCGTAAAGCTTTGCACTCCATTGGTGACGACAAACCAGCTGTCCATCAGCGGCTCGTCAATTTCAACCGCATCGACATCGGTCCGGTTCTGCACCGCAGCCCCAACCAGCCTGCGCACAGAACGTGCCGCCCGGCGGCGCAACTCTGCCTCGCCGTTTGCCCCACCCAGCCGCAACAGCCCTGCAGGCCCATCCACCTGCACGGCATCTCCGTGCCAGGACCACGCCGCCCCCGCATCAAGTGCGTCCTTGGGAGCAGCCGGGAGGCCGTCGATCTCAGTTTGCGACCAGGAAATAACAAACGTGCCACGAAAGCCCGTTTTCATCTGCCTGTATGCCTGCTTCGTCTTTTATTAACGGTACGTTAACAATGTGACGCGCCACTGGAAACAGTGAGCCGTTAAAATGCCTGTGAGCGTGCCCAATGCGCACCATTTCTGGGGCATCTGGTCCTGATGCGTCCGCCTTGCCACGGAGGCAGGCGGCCAGCTGTTCACCACAACGGGCCCCTGCCCCGCTTCAGCTCATTGGAGCATAGCTGGCCCGCAGGCCGTCCGCAGCCTGGCGGACCACTTCAGCCACCTGCATCAGCTGCCGTGCCAGCGGGTTGCTGCGGCGCCAGATCATGCCAATGGTGCGCGAGGGCTGCGGATCACGGAAGCGGGAAACTGACACCACGGCAGACCGGGTTTCCACTGGCACCGCCATTTCCGGGATCAGCGTCACGCCTATTCCGGCGCTGACCATTTGCACCAGTGTCGACAAAGAACTGCCGTCCAGCAGTTCCCGCGGGGCGGCGGACTGCATATTGCAGAAGGAAAGCGCCTGATCGCGGAAGCAATGCCCCTCCTCCAGAAGCAGGAGGCGCATTTCGCGCAGGCCATCCGGGCCAGGAGCAGGGGTGCCCGCATCCTCGCCAGGGCGCACAAGGACGAAGTCCTCGGAGAACAGCGGCACCTCTTCATAGGATGGCTCAGAAACCGGCAGTGCGACGATGGCCGTGTCCAGCCGCCCCTCCCCCAATTCCTCCAGCAGCTTGGGCGTCACCGTTTCGCGAACGCGAATGTCGGCCTCGGGGTACTGACGAGTGAGCGTGCCCACGATGGAGGGCAGCAGATAGGGGGCAATGGTGGGAATCACCCCGATACGCAGCCGCCCTGCCAGCCCGTCACGCGAGGCCCGGGCCAGCTCGCCCAGCTCATCCACCGAGCGCAGGATGCCGCGCACACGGGCGGCCAGATCCTCGCCCAGGCTGGTGAGCCGCACCTGCCGGGCGCCGCGTTCCACCAGCTGCACCCCCAGTGCCTCCTCCAACTCTTTGATCTGAACAGACAAAGCCGGCTGAGAAACCGCGCAGGCATCGGCCGCGCGTCCGAAATGGCGATGCAGGGCCAGCGCCTCGAAGTAGCGCATCTGGCGAAGGGTCACGTTTATCATAGGAATTGATTATCAGAGCGATGAATAAATGCAACTTATCCCAATGGCTTTTCCCTGCTAGCCTCATGATCAGAAAGACAGGGAGACCCGGCACAGGCAGCCTGTGACCCGCTTGCATTTCCAGGCGGCACTCAGGCTCGCGAATTGGTTCCGGGAGGCCTCCCCCACATCGCAGTTCAAACAATTGAAGCCACGATCGGAGATGGAAATGGACGGAAATACCCCCGCAGGAAAATGCCCGGTGATGCACGGCGCAGCGCTGAACACCGACGCCGGCGGCACCTCGAACCAGGATTGGTGGCCGAACCAGCTGAACCTGAAGATCCTGCACCAGCATTCGCCCAAGTCGAACCCGATGGGAGCGGACTTCAACTACGCCGAGGAGTTCAAGACTCTTGACCTGGAAGCGGTGAAGAAAGACCTGTTTGCGCTGATGACCGACAGCCAGGACTGGTGGCCGGCCGACTATGGCCATTACGGCGGCCTGTTCATCCGCATGGCCTGGCACAGTGCCGGCACCTACCGCACTGCCGACGGGCGCGGCGGCGGCGGCACCGGCAACCAGCGGTTCGCGCCGGTGAACTCATGGCCGGACAACGGCAACCTGGACAAGGCGCGCCGCCTGCTGTGGCCCATCAAGCAGAAATACGGCAACAAGATCTCCTGGGCGGATCTGATGATCCTGGCGGGCAACTGCGCAATTGAATCGATGGGCGGGCCGGTGTTCGGCTTTGGCGGCGGCCGCGAGGATATCTGGGCGCCGGAGGAAGACATCTATTGGGGCACCGAGACCGAGTGGCTGGGCGACAAGCGCTATTCCGGCGACCGAGACCTGGAGAACCCGCTGGCCGCAGTGCAGATGGGCCTGATCTACGTGAACCCGGAAGGGCCGAACGGCAATCCGGACCCGGTGGCGTCAGGCTTCGACGTGCGCGACACCTTTGCGCGGATGGGCATGAACGACGAGGAAACCGTGGCGCTGGTGGCAGGCGGCCATACCTTTGGCAAGGCGCATGGCGCGGGCGACCCGGAGCTGGTGGGAGCCGAGCCGGAAGCAGGCGCAATGGAGCAGATGGGCTTTGGCTGGGCCAATGCGCATGGCACCGGCAAAGGGGGAGACGCCACCACTTCGGGTATCGAAGGCGCGTGGAAGCCGAACCCGACCACCTGGGACATGGGTTATTTCGACGTGCTGTTCGGCTATGAGTGGAAGCTGGTCAAAAGCCCGGCAGGCGCTCAGCAGTGGGAAGCACAGGACGTAAAGCCCGAACACATGGTGGTGGATGCCCATGATCCCAGCAAACGCCATGCCCCGATGATGACCACCGCCGACATGTCGCTGCGGATGGACCCGGAATACGAGAAGATCTCGCGCGATTTCCATGCCAACTCGGAGAAATTCGCCGATGCCTTTGCGCGCGCCTGGTTCAAGCTGTGCCACCGCGACATGGGGCCGAAGTCGCGTTATCTGGGGACCGACGTGCCCGCGGAAGACCTGATCTGGCAGGACCCCCTGCCGGCCGCTGATCACCCATTGGTCAATGCACAGGATGTTTCGCAGCTGAAGGCGGCCATTCTGGGCACTGGGCTTTCAGTTGCAGAACTGGTTTCCACGGCCTGGGCTTCGGCCTCGACTTTCCGCGGTTCCGACATGCGCGGCGGTGCCAATGGCGGCCGCATCCGGCTGGCGCCGCAGAAGGACTGGGAGGTCAACGAGCCCGTCAAGCTGGCCAAGGTGCTGAAAGCGCTGGAACAGGTGCAGAGCGGCTTCAACGCCAATGCGTCCGGCGGCAAGAAAGTGTCGATGGCTGACCTGATCGTGCTGGCAGGCAGCGTTGGTGTCGAGGAAGCCGCCAAGGCGGCAGGCCACCCGGTCGATGTGCCCTTCACCCCGGGCCGCACCGATGCCACGCAAGAGCAGACCGACGTCGAGAGCTTTGCGGTTCTGGAGCCGGAGGCCGATGGGTTCCGCAACTACCAGAAGGCGGAGTACAGCGTCCCAGCCGAAAAGATGCTGGTGGACCGGGCGCAACTGCTGACCTTGGGCGCGCCGGAGATGACCGCGCTGATTGGCGGGTTGCGGGTGCTGGGTGCCAACCACGGCGATTCCAAGCATGGTGTGTTCACGGACAGGGTTGGTGTACTGAGCACCGATTTCTTCAGCGGCATCGTGGATATGGGTGTTGAGTGGAAACCGTCTGGCGACGGCACTTACGAGGGCCGTGAATGGGCCAGCGGCGAAGTCAAGTGGACCGGCACCCGCGCGGATCTGGTGTTTGGCTCAAACTCACAGCTGCGGGCGCTGGCGGAGGTCTATGCCCAGGATGATGGCGCCGCAGCCTTTGTCCGCGACTTTGCGGCGGCCTGGGTCAAGGTGATGAACGCCGACCGGTTCGACCTGACGGCATAAACCGCCACAGGCAAGACATAGAGGCGCCCCGGATATCCGGGGCGCTTTTTTGTGCGCGGTTTTCCAGCCCGCCGCTGCACGGCGAAAAAAGAAGCCGAAGGATCTCTCCTCCGGCTTCTCAACCCCATCAGGGGTGGTTCGAAAACGGCCGGGCAAACGCGGCAGCGCTGCCCGGTGTTTTGTTCATTCGGCCGGAGCCGCAGCCTTTTCACGCTGGCCGTCGCGGAACAGCGCCTTGGCCAGTGACACGCACATCAGGCCCATGACCATGGTGAAAGGCAGCGCGCCGATAATCATCGCGCTTTTCAGCGCTTCCATCGGGTCGGCTCCGCCATTCTGCTTGCCTGCGAACAGCAGGGTGCCGATCACGGCGGTCAGGATCAGGCCCCAAACGATCTTGTGCTTGTTGCCGATGTTCTGGTCGCCGCCGGACATGATGGTGTTCATCACCAGGATGCCGGAGTCTGCCGAAGTGACCAGGAAGGTCATGATCAGCACAACGCACATGATGGTGATGCCGGAAAGCAGGCCTCCGTCGATCATGCTCTGAAGGGTCACAAACAGCTTGGCGGTGTTGGAGGCGCCGATGATGGCACCTTCGGCTGCACCGTTCAGTTCCAGGTCGATGGCAGTGCCGCCCAGGATGGCCATCCAGGCAAAGCAGACCAGTGCCGGAGCGATCACACAACCGAGGATGAACTCACGCACCGAGCGGCCGCGGGAAATGCGCGCCAGGAACAGGCCCACGAAGGGCGAGAACGCGATCCACCAGGCCCAATAGAAGGTGGTCCAGCCTGCCTGCCAGCCGAACTGGCGCTGCGCCTCACCGGCTGCGTAGGTTGCTGCCAGAACGTCGTCGGACAGAGCTGCGGCTTCACCTTCCAGGCCGGACTTGAAGCCATCGAAGGAGCCCCAGGCGTTGGTTGCACCGCCGCGCAGCGCGTCGGCGTAAGGTGCTGCCTCAGCCGGCAGGGCTGCTGCGAAGTCAGCCGGGGACTGCGGGCCGTAGGCACCGAAGCTGAGCGATGTGAAGTGCAGGATGTAGTCCACGAAAGCCGAGGCATAGGTGGTCATGGCGAACATGAAGGAGCCGAAGACCACGAAGGTCAGCAGCAGGATCAGCGACAGAACCAGGTTCAGGTTCGACAGATACTTCACGCCGCGGCCAACACCGGACACAGCCGAGATGATCGACAGGCCCATGATTGCGAACAGGCCGGCCAGCAGGCCAACGGTGCCCGGAGCAGGCGCGTCGCCGCTCATGTCCATCATCCATTCCATGCCGGTGATGGCATAGACGCCGTCCACGAACTGCGAGACGCCGAAGCCGATGGTCACGGAGACACCCAAGATGGTGGCAACAACGCCCAGCACGTCAACGACATGGCCCAGGAAGCCGTTCATGAGCTTGCCGAACAGCGGTGTCAGCGCGGTGCGGATGGTGAGGGGCATATCACGGGTATAGGCGTAGTAGGCCAGCGACAGGCCGGTCACCACGTAGATCGCCCAGGCATGGAAGCCGTAGTGCAGGAACGTGTAGCGGAAGCCGGACTGAACGGCCTCTTCGGTGTTGGCAGTCACTTCCTGTGCCAGGACCACCGGGTTGGAGCCCCAGAGGCCCAGCGGTTCGGCGGTTGCAAAGACCATCAGGCCGACGCCCAATCCGGCGCCGAACATCATCGAGAACCAGGAGAAATCCGAGAACTCCTTGCCTTGGCCCGGTCCCCCCATGATCCGCTTACCGGTTTGCGGCAATGCGGCGACCACAAACAGGAAAAAGGCGAAGAAACCGACGATGATGATGTAGAAGGCGTTGAAATCCTCAAGGATCCGCCAATTGAGGCTGCCCAGAACGCCCGTGGCGTTTGCCGGCCAGACCAGGGCCCAGAGAACCAGGGCGACCATGATCCCCTTGCTGAGCAAGGCGATCTCGACGCTGTGCCCCTTATAGAAGCCCTCGTCGGAGGTCTTGATCTCCAGATCCGTAAAAGGTTGCTTTATTGACATGCGTTTCCTCCCGTTTCGCACGTGCCGCACCGGGGTGCGGATTGTCCGGCGGTTCGCGCAACCGCCGGTATCTGGCGTCAGCCCAGCAGGGCTTCGATCCTTGCCAGCGTTGCCACGCTGACAGCGACGCCGTCCTGACGGGCCTGCAAGCGTTTTGCCCGCCGCCCGTCTCCGGGCAGATGTGCGCCGTCTTGGCCGCGCACCGCTTCTACGATCCCGGCCATTCCGGCACTAAAAGCGTCATTTGCTGTCGCAACCGGGTCGATTACGATGAACATCTGGCCGGTTTTCGGCGGTCCGCCTGCTGTGCCGGAGAACGGCGAGGCGTTGATGCCCAGCGTGGCACCGGTCAGCGCAGCAGCCATGATTTCGGTCAGCAGCGCCACGCCGACGCCCTTGTAGCCGCCCGAAGGCGCCATTGAGCCTTTGAGGCCCGCGTCCGGATCGGTGGTCGGGTTGCCGTCGGCATCCAGCGCCCAGCCCAACGGGATCTCCTTGCCTTCCCGGGCGTGCTTCATTACTTCGCTTTTGGCGATGGTGCTGGCGCTCTGGTCGATCAGCAGCTCCGGCTCGCCATCCGCGCCAGGTACAGCAACGGAGAACGGGTTGGTGCCGACAACCGGCTTCTTGCCGCCGGAGGGCGCGATTGAGGCCGGCGCGTTGGTGAAGCCCAGCCCCACCAGTCCGGCGCGCGCCAGGCGGGCGGTATGGTAGCCCAGAACACCGCAGTTGTAGCTGTTGCGGATGGCCAGCACCGCAACGCCCTGCTCGCGGGCGGCAGGGATCAGCGCTTCAAAGCCCTGGTCGATGGCGGAATGGGCAAAACCAGTGGCCGCATCCACTGCAACAACACCGGGACGGGGACGGGTCAGAACCGGAGCCGCCTGCCCGTCCACCTTGCCGCATTGCACATGCTCAGCATAGATCGGGATGTAAGCGAGGCCGTGGCTGGCAACGCCGTCCGCCTCGGTGGCCGCGGTGGCAACCGCCAGCGGACGGGCATTGGCCTCGGACGTGCCTGCGGCCACCAGGGCACGGAAGGCGATATCCTCGATCTCAGCAAGGGTCATGGTTCTGGTTTCGGTCATGTCGACGCCTCTTCAGTCGTTGTCCGACAACCCGGCGCCGGCGCCCAGCAGGCGCGACTCCTCGGTGGCCGGAGCGTAGGTTTTATGGGCAAAGCGGTTGAGGACGGCCCAGGCCGCCTCCGCTGGTTCAGCCCGAGTATGGCTGCGGTTCGGACGGGCAACAGTGCCCTCAGCGCGGACTGTCAGCCTGTCCGCCGCATCCGGCAGTTCGCCTTCGCACTGCAGCTGGAACCCGTCGGTGACGGCCTGAATGCCCTCCGCCTCGACAGCGATGCAGGCGCCAAGCTGGCGGGCCGCCAGCGCGGCGAATGGCAGGATCATCGCGGGCTGTGTGACAGATCCGAGCACCAGCGGTGCCTGCTTAAGACCGGCAGCACAGTCCGACAAGGCTGCGCCGGTTGCCAGCGGACAGAGAGGTGCCCCTGCCTGCCACTCTCCTTGCAAGCTTTGCGGCGCATGGGCGGACAAGTCCGCGGCATGTCCCGCTTCAAGCAGGCCTGCCAGCACAGCGGAACCGTCCAGCCCCTGCGCAGAGAGCCAGCGGGTGGCCTTTGCAGCCTCTTCGGCCAGACCCCAGCTGTAGCCAGCGCCGCGGGCGGCGCGTTTGGCGGTGGCTTCGACTTCGTTCAGCGAATAGCTCATTGATCTGCCTCCGGATAAACCCACAGGTCGGCATTGGCGGTGGTCAGGTCCTCCGGGTAGGGCGCGCCTGCATACATGCAGATCCGCACCCAGCGGTCGGAGCGTGGGTCGAAATGCGTCGCCCCGAAAAACGAGAGTTTCGCCCGCAGCATGTCGATTGGCAGCACCCGGTCGCTGATGGTGTTACTGCGGATTTCGCCGTAAGGCGCCACCAGGCTCATTTGCGCCCGGCGCACGGTATGGCGGTGTTCCGGGTGGCGCAGCAGGAAGGCTGCGATGGGCTCCTCCGCTTGCCAATCTGCCAGCGCGGCATGGGCCAAGGCCGCGTCACGGGCCGGGGCCAGCGGCTGCTCATACTCGGCAATCGGCTCATCAAAGCGTTCGCCCATGCGCGGTTCCAGTTTCTCCTCCGAAACATACCAGGCGCGGGCGATGTTTTCACGGGCAGCCCAATCCAGTTCCAGCGCCCAGCCAAAGCTGTCTTTCAGCAGCTGCCGCACCTGCGCGACCGGCATTGCACCGTCGATGATGAAAGCATCCTTGTTGGCGTCAGCCATGCAGTCAGACAGCCCGTCCACCAGATCGGCATAGGGTTCTAGGATCAGCGAGGCCGCCAGCTCCTGCCCCTCCAGGCTCAGCTCTGTCTCGCTCCAGCGGATCAAGCGGTCCCAGGGTTTATCATTGAGCAGATCATCTGAGGCGGTCCATGCGGCCAGAGCCTCAAGGTCCCTGTGAAGACTGGCCAGCTTCTCGATCTGAACTGGGTGTTCGGAGCGCCAGCGCGCTGCCGACAGCTCACTCCGCCGCAGCATGCGGCGGAAGCAGGCTGCTTCCTCTGCCGTGGCCGTTTCAACCGAGCGCACCCGGGCAATCGCCTCTTCCCGCGCCATGATCCAGTTGTTGAACAGCACCGGGTGGTTGACGATGTAGGGCGCCATACCGAGGCCGGTGGAGTTTCCGATACCCAGCCGAAGCGCGGTTTCCGGCGCCAGCGGCACGGCGTTTTCGCCGCCCTTTGCACGGGCCATGTACTCGACCAGATCGCGGACAAAGACGCGGGTGAGGTAAACCGACAGCATCTCTGCCTGGAACGGCGCGTTGAGTTCGGGGCGGTCCGCAATCGCCTCCCGGTCGGCAGCACCCAGCTTGCCGGAGCCGTAGACGGCGGTGGTGCGCATCAAGTAGCCGACGGCGTCCACCTGCGCGGGATCCGGCTGCTGGCCCTGCGACAAAGCATCGACGAAATGCGCCCACAGGCGCACAGAGCGATTGGCGCGAGAGACAGACAAGGATTTCTCGTTGACCCGCCCGGCTTCCTGATAAGGCACGTTCTTAGACAGACGCTCAATGTCAGCATCTGTTGGCACCCCGTCGAACAGGGTAAAGGTCGCATCCCAGGCGGTGGCGATCACCCGGTCCGACCGCATCTCCGGCGGCAGATCGTGGGCAAAGGCAATCAAGGAATAGGTCCGCGCAGGGCCGGTGGCGGTATAGACCGCCACCCCGACGCCCTTAGCATCGATATCGAACTTGGGGCGCGCAAAGCTCCAGTTTTCCCGGGCCATGCGGCGTGTCAGCACCCGCATGAAGCTGAGGCGGCACTGATGCAGGGAGCCGAGACGGCTTAGGCGCATCACCCGAGCCGGATCCCGTCGTGATATCGTTGTCTGCGCGGTTGTTTCCATGACCTATCCCTTTGGGCCAAAGTTTTCGGCAAAGAACCGGTACCAGTTCCCTCCCATGATGCCGCTGACCTCGTCATCGTTCATGCCCGTCGCGCGAAGGCCTTCTTCGATATTTCCAAAGTCGCGGTTGTCCTTGAACCAGCTGGGCATTTCCGGGAAACCCGGAGCGGCGGCTGATCCTTCGCCGTAATCGATTTCCTTGGTCCAGCGACCGACCCGCATCCATTCAACGATGCTGTCGGGCTGATCCTGGCAAAGGTCGGTGCCGATGCCGAGATGTTCTGCCCCGTATTTTTCTGCGGTGCGTGCAATCATCTCGCAGAAGCTTTGCAGGGTGCAGTCGGACTTGTCCTTCAGGTGGTGCGGATAGACCGAAAAGCCCAGCATGCCGCCGTGGCCGGTGACTGCGCGTATGACATCATCCTTCTTGTTGCGCAGCGCAGGCGACCATTCATGCGGGTTGGCATGGGTGATGGCGATCGGACGGGTGGAAATCTCCGCCGCCTCAATGGTGGAGCGGTCGGCGGAATGACTCATATCCACGACCAGGCCGACCCGGTTCATTTCCTTGATCACCTGCTTGCCCATGCGGGTGATCCCCATGTCGTCTGCCTCGTAGCAGCCGGTCGCCAGCAGAGACTGGTTGTTATAGGTTAGCTGCATGAAACGGGCGCCGAGCGTGTGCAGGATCTCGACCAGGCCGATGTCGTCCTCCATCGGCGAGGGGTTCTGGAAGCCGAAGAACACCGCGGTACGGCCGGTATCGCGGGCCTTGTCGATGTCCGAGGCCCACTGCCCCTTCATGATCAGATCCGGGTACTGCTCGAACCAGCGGTTCCATTTCTCGAAGTTCAGGACCGTCTCGCGGAAGTTCTCGTGATAGGCAATGGTGACATGGATCGCGTCCACGTTGCCTTCGCGCAGCTGGCGGAAGATCTTTTCCGACCAGTTGGCATATTGCAGGCAGTCGATACGGTATCCGGTCATTCAAGCACCTCGGTTTTATAAGTCCAGCACCCGGCCCTCAGGCAGCGGGCAGGAAGCGCCCGCCGCAGGGGAAACAAGGCGGGCGGGCGCTTCCGCAAACTGGCATGCCGGGGTCCGGCGCTGCCACGGTTTCATTCTCAGACCGGCTTGCCGGCGCTGATGTAGGCGGTCTTGACGGTGGTGTAGAACTCCGCCGCTGCCTTGCCCTGCTCGCGCGGGCCATAGGAGCTGTCGCCGCGGCCGCCGAAGGGCACGTGGTAGTCGGTGCCTGCGGTCGGCAGGTTGACGGTCACCACACCGGTGCGCGCATTGCGGCGGAAGTGGGTGGCGCGGGCCAGCGACTGGGTGACAATTCCCGAGGTAAGGCCAAAGTTGGTGTCATTCACCACGGACAGCGCCTCGTCGTAGCTGCCGACCTTGATCACGCTGGTCAGCGGCGCAAACATTTCTTCGCGGTTGATGCGCATGTCGTTGGTGGTGTTCAGGAACACGCCCGGGGACATGTAGAAGCCTTCGTGCGGCATCTCCAGGCGCTGGCCGCCGCAGGCCAGCTCGGCGCCTTCAGATTTGCCGAGGTCTACATAGGCCAGGTTTTCATTCAGCTGCTGCTCGCTGACCACCGGCCCCATCTGCACGCCCTCTTCCAGCGCGTGGCCCACTTTCATGGCCTGCGCCCCGGCGACAAGCTTGTCGACAAAGGCATCGTGAATGGCCGCGTGGACCACGAGCCGGGAGGAAGCGGTGCATTTCTGCCCGGTACCGCCAAAGGCACCGCCCAGCGCCAAGGAGACGGCCAGATCCAGGTCGGCGTCGTCCATTACGGCGAGCGCGTTCTTGGAGCCCATCTCCATCTGCACCTTGGTCAGGTTCTGGATAGCAGCAGACGCAATGCCCTTGCCCACCGGCACCGAGCCAGTGAAGGAGATTGCGTTCACCTTGGGACTTTCGACCAGGCGCTGGCCGATCGAACGGCCCGAACCCATAACCAGCGAGAACAGGCCCTTGGGGATGTCCTGCTTGGCAATGATTTCAGTCAGGGCAACAGCGGATGCCGGAGTGATATTCGCAGGCTTCCAAACAACGGCGTTGCCGTAGCACAGCGCCGGCGCGATTTTCCAGGATGCGGTTGCGGTCGGGAAGTTCCAAGGAGAGATGATTGCCACCACGCCCACCGCTTCGCGGCGCACGTCCACCTCGATGTCAGGGCGCACGGAGTCGGCATTTTCACCGATCTGACGCAGGCATTCGGCCGCATAATAGGTGAAGAATTGGCCGGCGCGGTAGACTTCGCCCTTGCCCTCGGCCAGCGGCTTGCCTTCTTCGCGGCTCAAGAGCGTGCCCAGTTCTTCGGCGCGGGCCATCAGCTCATTACCGATGTTCATCAGCACTGCCTGCTTGCGCTCCAGCCCGTAGGCAGCCCATTCGCGCTGTGCGGTCTGCGCCTGAGCCAGAGTGGCGTCTAGCTGATCGGAGCTGGCTTGGGCAAACATACCAACCAGATCGCTCAGGTCCGAAGGGTTGCGGTTTTCGATTTCGCTTTCGCCCGCCAGCCATTCGCCGGCAATCAGGTTCAGTTTGGTCACGGAAAAGCCCCAGATGCAGAATTTCAGGTTTACAGCAGGATGGACTCCACGGACCACATCAGTCAAACTCAATAAACTGTAAGCAACTTCAGGAAACTTAAAGCGTGGCCCTAAAAGTCGAAATGCTGCGCGCCTTCTGCACTGTGGCGCAGACCGGCAACCTGTCAGAAGCCGCAAACCGGCTGGGACGGACCCAATCCGCCGTTTCAATGACGCTGAAGCAGATGGAGGACCATCTGGGAAAGAAGCTGTTTGAGGGCGAGCGCAAGAACCAGCTGTCGCCGCTGGGTGCGCAGGTCTTTGAGCTGGCCCAGCAGCAAGTGCGCCGCTTTGACCAGACCGTGCAGAGCATCGAACTGGCAGCGGAAGCAGCGCACGGACTGCTGCAGATCGTGTCTGTCCCATCGGTTGCGGCGCTGGTTTTTCCGGAAGTGCTGGAGCACATGACAGCGCGCCACCCCGGTCTCAAGGTGGAACTGCGCGACACGGACACTCAGGAGGTGCTGGATGCGCTGGCAGAAGGCAAGGCGGACATCGGCATCGCCTCCGGCTACCACCCGCTGAACGGTGTTAAGGCGGTTCCCTTGTTCGAGGACCGTTTTGGACTGGTCTGTGCCACGGATCATCCGCTGTACCGGCAACAGGCCGCCCCAACCATCGCCGATGTGACCGGCGCATCCTTTGTCCGCAATGCGTTGTGCGACCTGATCCGCAACGAGTGCTTTGTGGAGGCCAGCAGCAATGCCGACGTGACGATCCACAACACCCATTCGCTGATCACCATGGTGCGCACCGGGAAATGGGTGACGGTGCTGCCGCAGACCGTTGCCCGCTTCATGCCGGAAGCCACCGCCTTCCGTCCGATTGCCGACCTGCCCGACAAGCGCGCGGTTTACCTGTACCAGCGCGAGCGGTCCCGCTTTGCCGCGCTGACAGAGGAGTGCTGCGCCTTTATCCAATCGTGCAACCTGTCCGGCGAGCCTAGCTGAAACTTCCTGCCTGTGGCCCTCTGCTCAGGCAGATAGTTTCAGGCAAGCTGGAACGATAGAAAGGGGGCTGTGCCCTCGGCATCCCGGACCCAGCGGGCCTTGATCCCGAATATGTCCGACACTGTTTCCGGAGCCAGCGCCTGCCCTGGTTCGCCAAAGGCCACCAGACGCCCATGCGACAGCACCGCTACCTTGTCGCAGGTCAGGGCCTGGTTGAGGTCATGCAAGGCAACCACAGTGGTCACCTTCAGGTTCCGGATGCAGTTCAAAATCGAAAGCTGATGGTGAATGTCCAGATGGTTTGTCGGCTCATCCAGCAGCAACAGCCCCGGGCGCTGCGCGAGGGCGCGGGCGATATGCAGCCGCTGCCGTTCGCCGCCAGACAATGTGGACCATTCACGGCTGTCAAAGCTTTCCATCTCGACCGTGCTCAGCGCTTTGTCCACCAGAGCCGTATCCTCGCCGCTCCAAGGTTTCAGCGCCGACAGCCAGGGGGTGCGGCCCAGCTCGACGACGGACCGTGCGGTGATGCGCTCGGCCGTGTCGGCCTGCTGTTCGACAATGGCAATCCGCTGGGCGATATCGCGGCGTGTCAGCTGCGCCAGCGGCTTGTCTGCCAGCAGCACCTGTCCTTGCGAGGGCTTCGCGATGCCGGACAGCAGACGCATCAGGGTCGACTTGCCAGAGCCGTTGGGACCAACCAGCGCCAGCGTCTCGCCCGGCTGAACGGACAGAGACACATCCTGCAGCAGGGTTTTGCCGCGCACGGCAAAGGACAGGCTGCGGGCTTCGATCTTCATCGCGCAGCCCTTTGCCCACGCACCAGGATCACCGCAAAGGACGGCGCGCCAATCAGCGCTGTGACAACTCCGATGGGCAGCACCTGGCCGGGGATGATGACGCGGGACACGATGTCGGCAGCAATCAGGAACACCGCACCGGTCAGTGCTGCGGCAGGCATCAGCCTGCGGTGGCCGGGGCCGACCAGAAACCGCGCCGCATGGGGGATCACCAGACCGACAAAGCCGATGGAGCCGACAACCGACACCATCACCGCGGTCATCAGTGCGGTGGCAAAGATCAGCACCACTTGCACGCGGCGGACCGGGATACCAAGCGAAGCTGCGGAATCGGTGCCAAAGGTGAAAGCGTCAAGGGCGCGGGCATGAAACCGGCAGATCATCCAGCCTGCCAGCGCCAGCGGCACTGCCAGCCACACATCCGGCCAGCGCACGCCGCTGAGGTTGCCCATCAGCCAGAACATGATGCCGCGGGCCTGATCGGCGTTGGCAGACTTGGCGATGATGAAGGCGGTCAGCGCATTGAACAGCTGCGAGCCCGCAATGCCGGCCAGCACGATCTGCGCGGCGGCCGCACGATTGCCCCCTGCCCCAGCGGCGCGTGCCAGGATGGCGACAAAGCCAAAGGCCAGGAGCGCCCCGTTGAAGGCGCCGAAAGAGAGCGACAGGGCACCGCCGCCAAGCCCTGCAATGGCCACCGCAACCGCCCCGGTCGAGGCGCCAGCGGAAATGCCTAGAATGTAAGGGTCCGCCAGCGCGTTGCGCAGCAGCGCCTGCAGCACCACGCCAGCCACTGCCAGCGCCGCTCCGCAAGCCGCTGCCACCAGTGCCCGCGGCACCCGGTAGCTCCAGATGATGCCCTGGTCCACCGGATCAACCGGCAGGCCTGCGCCCGCCAGCTTATTGGCCAGAACGGCCAGCACAAGGTCAGGCGCAAGCGAGGTTTCCCCGATCATCGCGCCCGCCAGAACCGCCGCCGCCAGAACCGGCAGGGCCAGGCAGACGCCCCGGATGCCCTGCAAGGCCAGTGCGGCGGCTGCACTCATACGCCGTTGCCGATCGCTCTGAGTTCAGCAGCCAGGTCCTCCAGCGCCGGAATGGCGCGGATGGTGGCGTCCATCGCCTGGGCGTCCATCACCACGATGCGGTTGTTCTTGACCGCGTCCATCTGGCTGGCAACCGGGTCATTGCGCAGGAATTCCAGCTTCTTCTCGTAGTCGTCGGCGGCAAAGCGGCGGCGGTCCATACGGGCAATCACAATCACCGTCGGGTTAGCTTTGGCGATGGTTTCCCAGCCGACAGTCGGCCATTCTTCGTCAGTCTCGATGACATTGCGCAGGCCCAGCTGTTGCATCATGTAGCCCGGTGCCCCCTTCTGGCCGGCCACAAACGGATCGCTTTCCATTTCAGGCGAAGAAAACCAGAACACGGCAGAGGCATCTTCGAGCGCAACCTCTTGCGCCTTCGCAACCGCTGCCGCCTCACGAGCCTTGTAGTCGGCAACCAGTTCTGCACCCTTTTCGGCCTCGCCAAAGATCGCTGCCAATTCCTCGATGCCCTGATAAAGGCTGTCGGTGGTGAACATTTCGGTCCGGGTGCCGTCGCCGCCGGTGGTGTTGTCCTTGCCGACGCAATCCGCGGGCATCACATAGGTCGGGATGCCGAGGTCGTGGAACTGCTCGCGCTTGGCGACCACGCCTTCGGGGCCGACGTGCCATTCATACTGAGCCGCCACCAGACCCGGGCGCTTGGCCACCACGCTCTCAAAACTCGGGTCGTTGTCGGCGAGGCGCTCGACCTTGGCGTTCAGCTCAGCATATTCGGGCAGCACGTCATTGAACCAGACCGAGGTGCCCAGCACCTTATCACCCAGGCCCAGCGCATAGAGCACCTCTGTTGCCGCCTGGCCAACGGTCACGGAGGACCCAACCGGCGCCTCGAAAGTGACGGTCTCACCGCAGTTCTGAAGGGTCAGCGGAAAGGTCTCGCTGGCGGCGGCTGCCTGAGCGGCCGCAATGAAGTAAAGGCCCATCAGGCCAGAACGCAGGAACATGATTTCGATCTCCATGTGTCAATGACCGGAGAACGGGTGAAAAGGGCATTGACCGGTCAGACGAAGGGTTTTGGCCCTTCTTGCAGCCTCCAGTACTGGTGGCGCAATTCACCGGCAACCTCCCCGGACAACCCCGTCCGGTGTGCTTCAGTTTTCACCGGCAGGTCTCCTGACTGGCGGGTCATTGCCTGTGCCGTCTTCCCGGACTAGATGGTCCAGTGACTTTATGGCACAGCACTCGCCGCCTACAGTTGCGGGGGCAGTTCCGGTTGGCGCCAGACGGCGCCGCGGATTCCCTCTTAGCCCTTGCAGGACCGGTAAAGCGCGGGTAGCGCATCACCTCTCTTGCGGCAAGAAAAACTTCACTGGAAAGCTGATTTCCCCGAACACGCCAAGCAATGCCACATGCTGCGAAGAACTGTGAACAGAAAACACAGCTGCTTCCTTGTCAGATCGCTATCGGGCGGCACCACCTGCCCTTAGGCGGCCTGGAAGCAGCGCTCCACCAGCGCAGTTGTGTCGAGGATCAAAATCGACTCGTGCCTGCCATCCGCTGTTTTATGCTGCAGGCAGCCGGACACATCCTCTGCGATACTCTTCGAGGTGTTTTGCTGATCCAGGGGTTTCAGTTCAGCCACACGGTTTTCCGTCGAAATAATAATCTCGTCGACAGAGTCCACGAGTATCCCGAACTTCTGCACTCCGTGCCTGAAAATCAGAACCTTCTGATCCCGGCTGGATGCCGGCGGCAGACCGTACAGCACCCGGGGATTGAACAAGGTAATCAACTCCCCCCGCAAATTGAGGATGCCTTCGACGAATTCCAAGGAAAACGGCGGTTCCAGAAGATCCTTGGGCCGGTTGATGATCTCGCTGACGTGCGCGGTGTCCAACGCAAACCTTTTCTCAAAAGTGAATTTAATGAAGGTGCGCCGCGCCGACCGGGCTTCCTGCTCCTCAGCCTCGCCCTCTGCCGTCTCAGGCGGGAAAACCTCCTGACATGCCTTTGCGGCAGCCAGAAAGCTCGGCTCCTGCAGTAGCTTGCCAGGGTCCAGCATCATGACGATCTGATTGTCTTTGTCCAGAAGGCACCCGTTCACCAGGTCGCCGCGCGGCAAGGCCAGCTTGGCAAAGGGCAGCACTTCGTCCTCAAAGAACGGCAGGATGCTGTCAATCGAGAAGACCATGAGCCCTACCGGCCCCTCGCGGGTATCTATCACCAGCATGCGCCGTTCCTTGGGGATGGTTGCCCCAAGCTTAAATTTTGCGTCATCGCCCATGAAACCGCGAAAATCTATCACTGGCAGAATGACGCCGCGCATGTTTGCGGTACCGATCACGTTGCCACCGGTCAGCAGGGACTGCTCCAACTCGGGAACCGTTCTAACCTCTTTCACGAAGCGAAGGTCAATTGCACAGGTCGTGTGCCCGGTTTGAAAGGATACACAGGCGAGCTTTTTGCCCCTGTTGAGCTTGACGCTTTCCTTGCTGGCCTCATTGTCCGCCCGAGGCAGCTTCTCCAGGTTCAGCAATTCATGCGGGTCCAGTATCTGCACCAGCCTTTCGCCGCCGTCGAATTTCAGCACCCCGTCGATGACCACATCCTTGATGCCGTCGCCTTTGGGCCGGAAATCCACCCGAGCCACGCCTTTTCCATTCAAGACCTCGCCGGTCCTGTCAAAGAGCAGGCCAATGCAGTGTTCACCGTGTTCTATGATTGCCACCTTGCGCGCAGTCACGCTGCCAGTCGCTGGGAACTCCAGCAGGCTGCGCAAGTCTATCACCGGAACAATCATGCCGCGAAGGTTGAACAGCCCCAGCATAAAAGACGGAGCAAGCGGCACCGGTGAAATATCCTCCGGTTCGTTCACGATCTCCTGGAGCGAGGAGACCGGTATGGCAAATTCGCTGTCGTCAATCAGGAAAGACCCGTATTTGTTGGAGTGGCTGCGCTTCGCTTTGGCCGAGGGCGGCGATACAGTGGCTGGCCCAGCTGCTGCGCGGCCCTCCGCCCCGACCGAGGAACAGCCCACTCGTCCATGGGATGCACCTTCCGCGCCAAGGATCAGAGGCGTCGAGGTTTCTGTTTTCATGACGCCCCCCCTAAGCGCGGAATGGGTTTGACAGTGAACTCACCGCTGGAGCAGTCGATGGTCACTTGCCGCCCCTGCATACCTCCGACATCTTCGTGGATATTGCGGACGCCGACGTCCCGCAACGCCCGATAGGCTGAACGCGCATTGATGCTCCCGACAAGACGCTTTGGATCCGTATCTGCCGGCATCGTCATATTGGCGCCGCCAACGACAATTGCCTGAAGCTTGCGCAGATCCTTGCCGGACACCTCCATCAGGGACTGCAATGATCTGAGCGCCTGATCGACATGCCTGCCGCTGATAGCCTCCGAGGTATCCGGAGACTTGGACAGCAGGCAATGCGCCAGCCCATAGATCCCCTTGGCGGGGTGCAGAATCCCGAGACCGATGCAGGAGCCGAGAATAGCGTTCAGCGACTGTCCTGCCCGGCCGGTTTTCACCTGTCCGATTTGCACATGGATTTTTTGAACATCATTCACGCACATGGGCTGCTTACCCTGGCGGACGGCCGGTAGATAATCGGTGCCAGCTGCTCAAACCCGGTCCGAAGATTGTTCAGTGTCTCGCTTTCACCGATGAACAGAACACCATCTGGTTTGATAAGTTCCCTGACATGCTGGAGGATTTTCTCCTGATCTTCGTCAGTGAAGTAAATCAGCACATTGCGCAGGAAAACAACATCGAACGGGCTGGTGCCGCCAAGCCTTTCCAGAAGGTTATGCAACTTAAACTTCAGCCGGGCCCGGATCTGCGGCACCGCTTTGTATCCGTCCGCATCGCTGCCTTTCATGTGGCTGGCAAACAGGTCGGGCTTTTCTTTGCGGAAGCGGGCAATCGAGCGGCCATTGTAAACCCCCTTTTGCGCCACATCCAGAACCCGCGAAGAAACATCCGTGCCAAGCACGGAATAGTCGAAACCCGGTTTCTCCAGCCGCTTCTGCTCCAGGATGGTGCCGATGGTATGGGCCTCCTCCCCGGTTGAAGCCGCGGCTGACCAGACCCGCATCCGGAGGTTTTCGCCCCGTGCCTGGAATTCCGGTAGGAACACATCCTGAAAATAGTCCCAAACCCGCGGCGTGCGATAAAAATAGGTTTCGTTGGTGGTCACCCGGTTTGTCAGTTCCTGCATCTCCGCAGGGTCAGAGGCGAGACGGGAGATATAAGACGCGAAGCTCGGCTCTTCGACCTCCCGCAGCCGCCGCCGCAAACGGCTGACCAGCATTGTCTTGCGGGTCTCGCCGATTGTTATTCCAGTATTCCGGTGAACGATAGCGCGGAGTTTGGTAAAGTCCCCATCGCTCATGGTGATGTCGGTGTCAGGTTTTCTCATCCCCGGTCCTTTCGCCAATACAATGGGTCAGCAGCCAAGCCGGCCGACTTCCGTCTTCAGTTCCTGCGCTCCGCTGTTCAGCTCCTCGGTCGCAGCGGCGATGGAATCCGACGCGATGACAGCTTCTTCGGACGCGTCCACAATGCTCTGGATGGCTTCAGAGACGTCCCGCGCCGCGGTCTGCTGCTCATTTGCTGCCACTGAGATTTGAGCGATGGAATCGGTGGTATCCGAGATGCCCGTCAGGATCTTAGTGAAGGCCGCGCCAGCCTCTCTCGAGACCTCGCTGCCCAGGGTCACGCGTTTCACCGTTTCATTGATCAGCTTGCTGATTTCCTTGGCGGATTGCGACGACCGCTCCGCTAGCTTGCGCACCTCGTCAGCCACCACAGAGAAGCCGAGACCGTGTTCGCCTGCCCGCGCTGCCTCAATCGCGGCATTGAAGGCCAGCAGGTTGGTCTGCCCGGCAATCTCGCTGATCGTCTTGACGATTTCGCTGATCTCCTCGGAAGAAGCGTTGATCAGGTCCATGGCCTCAATAGACCGTTCAATCGCCTTTGCCCCCAAGTCGGCTTCTTCCTTGGTTTTCTGGGCGATCTCGTCGGAATGATTGCTGTTCTGTGCAATCGAGTCGATGGAGGCGCTCAGTTCCTCAACGGAGGCGCTGATTTCCTCGGTTGTGCAGCCGAGGGTCTGGGCACCGCCGGCAACAGTATGGGCCTGCTCCGAAATCTTCTTGGACTGTTCAGCAAACTGCGTTGCAATCCGTGTCACTTCCTGTGCCACCTGCTTTTCAGCGGTGATGTTGGTGGCGAATTTCACAACCTTGAAAGGTTTGCCATCGGCATTGAACACCGGGTTGTAGGAGGCATTGATCCAGACCTCCTTGCCGCCCTTGCCAAAGCGTTTGTATTCGCCGGCCGAGAACTCGCCTGAGGCCAGATCTGCCCAGAACTTCCTGTACTCAGGCGAGCTTGTGTACTCCGGATCGCAGAACATCCGGTGATGCTGACCGACGATCTCATCCATGGAGTACCCTACAGTGGCCAGGAAATTCTGGTTGGCGGTCAGAATGGTGCCGTCCAGTTCAAACTCGATCATGGCCTGGGCCCGGCAGATGGCCGCCATTTTGCCATCCTGTTCAGCGGTGCGCTGTTTTTCTTCGGTGATGTCGCTGGCGAATTTGACCACTTTGAAGGTCTTGCCGCCTGCATCCAGGATCGGATTGTAAGAGGCGTTGATCCAGACCTCCGCCCCGCCCTTGCCGAAGCGCTTGAATTCGCCGGCCGCAAACTCTCCGGCGGCCAGATCGGCCCAGAACTTCTTGTATTCTGGAGAGCTCGCGTAATCCGGGTCGCAGAACATCCGGTGATGCTGACCGACGATCTCATCCAGCGAATATCCCACCGTTGCCAGAAAATTCTCGTTGGCGTTGGTGATTTTGCCATCCGGCGTGAATTCGATGATGGCCTGCGCACGGTCCAGAGCGGCAAGAACGCCGGCATTCATCCGGGCCTCTGTCACATCGGCCCACTCCAGCATGTTGCCGACATATTCACCGCTTTGATCGAAGACACCGCCAACATTCAACGCGAACTTGTAGTCCCCGATTGTAATGTCGGTCTTGTACGGAAGATTGGTTGGGTCCGACAGCAGCTTGCGCTGGTGGGCCGGGTTCTTGTGGAACTGATCGATGCAGGTTCCGATGATATGAGCCGGATCGAAATTCGGCCAGACTTGTGCAAAAGCTTCTGCACTTCGGCTCAACAACTCACGGGTCGCTGCGTTGACATCGGTTACGATGAAGTCGCGGTCAACGGTCATCATGGCCGCGGACGCATTTTCATACCCCGTGGTCTTGCGCAGGTTCACCTGTTCCAGCTGTTTCTGCTTGGAAACATCGGTGGCAAACTTAACGACTTTGTACGGCCTGCCATCCGCGCTGAAGACCGGATTGTAGGAGGCATTGATCCACACTTCTGCGCCATTCTTGCCCAGGCGTTTGTATTCGCCGGCCGAAAACTCGCCCATCGCGAGCTGAAGCCAGAAGTCCCGGTATTCGTCAGACGCCGCATAGGCCGGATCGCAGAACATGCGGTGGTGCTTGCCTTCGATCTCCCCCAGCGTGTATCCGACCGTTGCAAGGAAATTCTCGTTCGCAGTTATGATTGTGCCATCCAGCTCAAACTCAATGACAGCCTGAACACGGTTAATGGCGTCCACGACCCCCTGAACGTCCTTGCTAGCCTGATCTGACTCCGGCGTCGCGGCTTTTTCATTCGCACCCATAGTTTCGCCTCACTCATATAAACGTTTCGAGGCCAAGTTGGGGGACAGCTGTTAACAACGAGATACCAATGCACCCATAACGTGCATTCACGGGTGTTTTTATACATAAAATGCAACCCAAGGACTCACCCGGCAACACAACGCCACCCATGATTGCATCCACCTCGCTGTCCGCCAAGCTACGTGTTTCTCCACTCCTGAAGTGGTCCGCTGTTATGCTTGGAAAACGGTGGATCAGAATGGGTACGAAGCTGCATAAGTTCGACGAGATTGTCACAAAGTTGCTGCAGGATGAGGTGCCCGACCTCTGGACCTGCGGTTTTCTTAGAATTACTTCCGCTTACATTAAGCACCAGCATTCGTTGCCAGTTTGGATGATGTCATGGTGAAGGCTGAACCGGCCGAACAGCCATTCGCCGGAGGCGAGATCGTTTGGACGGCAATCAAGACGCGTTCGCAGAGGCGGCTGATCATAGCGGTCGATCGTGCAGGTCCGGCGAAAGAAGAGCTCAAATTGCCTTAGGTTCTGCACGAAGGATGCGAGTAGCTCACTCGCCGAAAATCAATGGGGCTCCTCTTAGATCATTCCTGAAATGCGCGGGAAAATACTTTGCTCATTGCCGTTAACTTTGCCGAACCAGCTTACCAGCCTTCAGTTTTGACAATGACGGTTTCGATCTCGTGCTTTTCCAGCATGGCCCTGATGCCGTCCGGTGGAGGGGTGTCGGTGAAGAAGACGTCGATCGCCGACATCTTGTCGAGAGAGACCGGAGCGCGTTTGTTGAACTTGCCGCTGTCCGCCACGACGATGCAGACCTGCGCATTCTCAGCTGCGATGCGCGCAATATTGGCTTCCTCAAGATCGTGCAGCATGAAGCCCAGTTCACTGTTCACAGCGCCAACCGAGAACACCGCCAATTGAACATTGAGGCGCCGCACCAGGTCCAGCGCCTCCGCGCCGAAAGCGCCGCCGTCATGGGCGCGCAGCTCGCCGCCTGCCAGAAAAACCCGGTTGTTGTTCCGCGTGGCCAGCGTTTGTGCCACAAAAACCGAGTTGGTAACCACAAACAGGTTGCTGTGATTTCTAAGCGCCAGCGCGACATAGGCCGTTGTCGACCCGATATCCAGAAATACTGAATCTCCGTCGCTAATTGTGTCCGCCACGGCTTGGGCCAGTACTGTTTTCACATCGGCATGTGCGCTGAGGCGGTTTTCAAAAGGCGGCTCGATGACATCTTCATTCAGATGCACACCGCCATGCACCTTGCGCACTATTCTGCGCTCCTCGAGTGTCTTGACGTTGCGCCGAATGGTTTCGTTGGAGACGTTCAGCTGCTCCGCAAGCGCGCTTACGCGGCAGGATCCTCCTGCGCGATGAAGCTCGCGCAGTATCTCTTCTTCTCGCTGATTTGTGGTTTTCTGGTTCATTTCACAAGCAGGACATTGTTCTTGGCGCCCCCTTAGCCGTACTTAAAAAAGCCACACAATGCAACACGAAACCTCGTGTTTTGGCGCTGATCTCGGCATATTGGGCGCAATTATGTTGTTATTTGTGGTTTTTATTGACGAAAAGCCCAGCAAACTGCACGATACCCCTACGCGACGTCAAGAATCGCACACAACACCACACAACAGGGAAATCCACATGCGACAGAATCTCAGTATATTGGGAGCCGCTGCGCTGACAGCCGCCCTTTCCGTATCATCCGCCCGGTCTGCAGAATCCGCCGATCCGATCAAACTGACACTGCACGATTGGTCCGGTCAGCTGATCAACACAAAGATCATGGGCAGCATCCTGCAGGAGGCCGGATACAACGTCGAATACGTCCAGGCGGATTATATCGCGCAGTTTGCCGGGCTGAAGACCGGCGACCTGCATCTGGCCATGGAGATCTGGGAGACAACGGGCCGCGAAGCGCTGGACGAGGCCACTGCCTCTGGCAAGGTGGTCAATGCAGGCGAGACCGGTCTGATGGCGATCGAGGAATGGTGGTACCCAGCCTATATGAAGGACCGCTGCCCGGGTCTGCCCGACTGGCAGGCCCTGAAGGACTGCGCCGACGAATTTGCCACCGCGGAAACCTCGCCCTACGGCCGCTATGTCGGCGGTCCGGTAACCTGGGGTGGTTTCGACGAAGAGCGCGTCGAAGCGCTGGAGCTTGAGTTTGAGGTGGTGCATGCCGGCACCGATGCGGCACTGTTTGCAGAACTGGAATCCGCATATCAGCGCCAGGACCCGATTGTCCTGTGGGTCTATGTTCCCCACTGGGCTCCCTCGAAATACGACGGGGAGTTTGTTGAGTTTCCCGCCTATTCTCCGGAATGCTATTCTGATCCGTCGGTGGGCGTGAACCCGGACATGGCCTATGACTGCGGCAAGCCGCGCGGCCCGATCTGGAAAGCTGCCTGGGCCGGCCTGCCGGAGAAATGGCCGGGCGCCTATGACGTCATTCAGGCTTACAGCATCACCAACGAAGAAATGAGCGCCATGGTCGGCAAGGCGGACCTGGAAGGCGTTGAAGTGGACGCCGTGGTCTCCGACTGGATGGCTGCGAACAAGGATCGCTGGTCCGGCTGGATCAGCAACTGATCCCACTCCTCCGGGGCTGCCCTTACGCTCTCAGGCGGCCCCGGCTTTTCTTCTGACCCGTCAATTTTCCCCGGCTGCCCTTGCGGGCCGGGTCCGGAGCTGCGTGATGACACCCAAGACCAAATTATCCTGCCGCAATGTCTGGAAGCTTTACGGCGCGAACCCTGAAAGCTTTCTGCGCGAAAATCCCGCCCCTAGCGGCGAAGATATCCGGCGTGCAGGCATCATCGGTGCCGTGCGCAATGCCAGCATCGACATTGCCGAGGGGGAAATCTTCATCATCATGGGGCTGTCCGGCTCCGGTAAGTCGACCCTGGTGCGCTGCCTGTCCCGGCTGATCGAACCGACTGGCGGCGAAGTGCTGTTTGACGGCGTCGACCTTTTGCGTGCCAGCGAGCAGGAATTGATTGAAATCCGCCGCCACAAGATGGGAATGGTGTTCCAGCACTTTGCCCTGCTGCCGCATTTGACCGTTCTGCAGAACGTGATGTTCCCGCTGACCGTTCAGGCCGCCCCAAGGGCCAAAGCCGAAGCCAAGGCCCGGGAAGTTGTGGAACTTGTCGGATTGAAGGGGCGCGAGGACTATTACCCGCGAGAGCTGTCCGGCGGCCAGCAGCAGCGTGTCGGCATCGCCCGTTCGCTGGTGACGGAACCCGACCTGTGGTTCCTGGACGAGCCCTTCTCTGCGCTTGACCCGCTGATCCGCCGCGAGATGCAGGACGAGTTCATGCGCCTGCAGGCACGCCTGCACAAAACCATCGTCTTTATCACCCACGACTTCGAGGAGGCAGTGCGCCTCGCCGACCGCATTGCCATCATGAAAGACGGCGAGATCATTCAGGTCGCCACTCCGGAGGACCTCGTGCTGAACCCAGCCACGGCTTACGTCGCTGAATTCACCCGCCACATCCCGCGCTCCAAGGTGCTGACGGTGGGGGGCATCATGACCCCGGACGCACAAGCCGAGGGCGTGCCCGTTCCGGCAGCCGCCCGGGTGTCGGAAGTTGCGGAACAGATCATTGCCGCAGATGCCCCGCGCCCGGTGTGTGATGCGAACGGCCGGATCGTCGGCAGCATTGGCCGCACGGCGGTGGCACGGGTGCTGTTCGGCACGGGAGAGGCGGCATGAAAGTGCATCTGACCCGGCAGGCTGCGATCTGCTGGGGGCTTGTGCTGGCGACAATTCTGCTGGGCTGGTTCGGCCGCGATCTAGCCAAGGCGCTGGATGCGCGCTGGCTGGTCAAGGTTCCGCCCTCCTGGGATATCCCGTTCAACACATACATCTCCGCTGCCATGGCCTGGCTGATGGAGGAGGCAGCCGTCGGCCCGGTCTCCTTCACCGATGCCACCCGTTCCATCGCCTGGCTGATCGAGCAGCCCTATGAATTGGCGTTGAACCTGCTGGCACACGGCTTTCTGTTCGATCCCGGCCCGGAGCCGCAGGTTCTGCTCCCAGCCGCCAGCTGGATCGCCGTCACCGCTGCGGTGATCGCCCTGGGGCATTACTGCCGCAGTTGGGGTCTGGCCGCGCTTGTCGGCGCCTGCTTTGCCTATCTCGCGGTTTTCGGGCAATGGGACAGCGCCATGGTCACGCTGGCCTCAGTGCTCATCGCGGTGCCGATCGGCGCGGGCGGCGGGCTACTGGCCGGCATCTGGGCCTACCGCCATCCGCTGGGTGAGCGCATCCTCTCCCCCGTTCTGGACCTGATGCAGACCATCCCGATCTTCGCCTACTTGGTACCGATCCTGTTCATGTTCGGCTTTGGTCCGGTATCGGCGTTGGTCGCCACCATCATCTATGCAACCCCGCCGATGATCCGCATCACCATCATGGCGCTCAAGGCAGTGGACCCGGAAATCCTCGACTTCGGGCGGATGGCCGGCACCACCCGGCGGCAGTTGATGTGGCGGGTGCTTGTGCCCTCGGCCAGCCAGAGCCTGATGATCGGCGTCAACCAGGTGATCATGCTGACGCTCAACATGGTGATCATCGCCTCGATGATCGGCGCGGGCGGTCTTGGCTTCGACGTGCTGGCCGCGCTGCGCCGCCTCGACATTGGCGCAGGCTTTGAGGCAGGCATCGCAATCGTAGTCCTGGCGATTGCGGTGGACCGGCTGAGCCAGGCCTTCGCAGAGCGCATTGGCCAGGCCCACCACACCAAGCCTGGCTCCTGGGCCGCCCGAAACAAGCGCACAGTGCTGGTGCTCTGCCTGCTGACGGTCACTTGGGTGCTGGGCCGATTCTCGCCCTTGCTGCTGGACTACCCGCAAAGCCAAACCATCACCACCGGCGCTTTCTGGAATGACACCGTCAAGTACCTGAACGTGAACTACTTCGATGCGTTCGAGGCCGTGAAAATCTTCTTCCTGCAGTGGTTCCTGCTGCCAATCAAGAAAACCCTGCTCGGCATTCCCTGGCCCTGGACCATTGCCATGCTGACGCTGCTTGGCTGGCGCGCCGGCGGCTGGAAGCTGGCAGCCCTGTGCGGCGCGATGTCTGCCCTGATTGCAGTCAGCGGCCTGTGGGCCAAGGCGATGGTCACTGTCTATCTCTGCGGTGCCTCGGTGATCCTTGCCACCCTGATCGGGGTTCCCCTGGGCGTGCTGGCGGCGCTGAACCGCCGCGCGGGCATCGCCATCAACTTGCTGATCGACACGCTGCAGACCCTGCCCAGTTTCGTCTACCTGATCCCGGTGGTGATGCTGTTCCGGGTTGGCGACTTCACCGCAATGATCGCCATCGTCCTTTACGCGCTGGCACCGGCTGTCCGCTATGCCGCCCACGGGGTGCGCAGCGTCAGCGGCGAGCTGATTGAGGCAGGCCTGGTATCCGGTTGCACCAAATGGCAACTGCTGCGCCTTGTGCGGCTGCCGATGGCGCTGCCGGAAATCCTGCTGGGTATCAACCAGACCATCATGCTGGCGCTTTCGATGCTGGTGATTACCGCGCTGGTCGGCACCCGCGACCTGGGTCAGGAGGTCTATATTGCACTGACCAAGGCCGACACTGGGCGCGGTCTGGTCGCCGGGCTCGCCATCGCCTTTATCGCCATCATCGCCGACCGGCTGGTCAATGCCGGAGCCCGCGGCGCCCGCATCCGCTTTGGACTGGAGAGCTGAGCATGAGCCAATCCGACCTGCTTCACAAAATCCGCGCACTGCCCATCTGGCAGGGGGATATCACCGTTGCTCCGTTGAAAGGCGGCATCACCAACGAGAACTACTTGGTTGAGGACAGCGCCGGAAAATACGTGGTGCGGGCGGGCGACGACATCCCGCTGCATCAGGTGCTGCGCTTCAACGAACTGGCCGCCAGCCGCGCCGCCCATGCTGCAGGCCTGTCGCCTGCGGTGCTGCATGCCGAAGTCGGCCTGACGGTGCTGGAGTTCATCGAAAGCCGTACCCTGACCGAGAAGGACGTGGGCGATCCGGCAATGCTGCCGCGGGTGCTGGAGCTGGTTAAATCCTGCC
Source organism: Leisingera sp. ANG-M7 (assembly GCF_000813965.1). Taxonomy (GTDB): domain Bacteria; phylum Pseudomonadota; class Alphaproteobacteria; order Rhodobacterales; family Rhodobacteraceae; genus Leisingera. Next base: position 234,385 of record NZ_JWLI01000016.1, read on the forward strand.
ACCGCGATGTGCCCGGGCATCTGCGCGGCCCGGCGCTGGTGTTCTGGGTCTTCCATGTGATCCGGGATTATGCGGCCACCCTGCGGGATATGGACAGCTCGCATGCGGCACTGGCCTTGGAACTGGCAGGCATCGGCAGCATGCTGGAACAGGAGGCAGGCCCCTTCGACATAGTCTTCGGACACAACGACCTCTTGTGCGGCAATTTCCTTGATGACGGGGAACGGCTCTGGCTGATCGACTTCGACTATGCCGGCTTCGACTCGCCGCTGTTCGACCTTGGAGGCCTCGCCTCGAATAACGGGCTGTCGCAGGCGCAGGAGCAATGGCTGCTGGAATCCTACTTCGAGGCACCTGTGACCGATGACCTGCTGCATCGCTACAGTGCCATGAAATGTGCTTCGCTTCTGCGCGAGACCATGTGGAGCATGGTGTCAGAGATCACTTCCGAAATCGACTTTGACTACGCGGCCTACACCGCCAGCAACCTCGCGCGCTTCCGCGCGGCGCTTGACGACTTTCAAAACACCTGAGGACTGACATGACTGAACTTCCCTCAACTGCCAAGGCAGTCATCATCGGCGGCGGCATCATCGGCTGCTCCACTGCCTACCACCTGGCCAAGCTGGGCTGGACCGACACCGTTTTGCTGGAGCGGAAAAAGCTGACCTCGGGCACTACCTTCCACGCCGCCGGGTTGGTTGGGCAGCTGCGCTCGAACGCCAACATCACCCAGCTGCTGGGGTATTCGGTCGATCTCTACAACAAGATCGAAGAGGAAACCGGCCTGGGTACCGGCTGGAAGATGAACGGCGGACTGCGGCTGGCCTGCAACGAGGAACGCTGGACAGAGGTCAAGCGCCAGGCCACCACAGCGCATTCCTTCGGTCTGGAGATGGAGCTGCTGACCCCGAAAGAGGCGCAGGAGCTGTGGCCGCTGATGGATATTTCCGACGTCATCGGCGCCGCCTTCATGCCGACCGACGGCCAGGCCAACCCCTCCGACATCACCCAGGCGCTGGCCAAGGGCGCGCGGATGGCCGGGGCCAGGATCTTTGAGGACACCAAAGTCACCGATATCGAGATCGAGGACGGCAAGATCCGCGCGGTGATTACCGAACATGGCCGCATCGAATGCGAGAAGGTGATCTGCTGTGCCGGCCAATGGACCCGAACCTTTGCCAAGCGGTTCGGGGTCAACGTGCCGCTGGTGCCGATGGAGCACCAGTATATGGTCACCGAGCCGTTTGAGGGTGTGCCCTCCGGCCTTCCTACCCTGCGCGACCCGGACCGGCTGACCTACTACAAGGAAGAGGTCGGCGGGCTGGTGATGGGCGGCTATGAGCCGAACCCGATCCCCTGGGCCACTGACGGCATCCCGCAGGGTTTCCACTACACCCTTTTGGACAGCAACTTCGACCATTTCGAGCAGTTGATGGAACAGGCGCTTGGCCGGGTGCCGGCACTGGAAAACGCCGGCATCAAAACCCTGACCAACGGGCCGGAAAGCTTCACCCCCGACGGCAACTTCATCATCGGCGAGGCGCCGGAGCTGCGGAACTTCTATGTTGGCGCGGGCTTCAACGCGTTTGGCATCGCCGCGGGCGGCGGCGCCGGTATGGCACTGGCGGAATGGGTGAAGAACGGCGAGCCGCCGTTTGACCTCTGGTCCGCTGACATTCGCCGCTTTGGCCGCCCGCATTTTGACACCGACTGGGTCCGCACCCGCACGGTGGAAGCCTACGGCAAGCATTACACCATGGCCTGGCCGTATGAAGAGCACGACAGCGGCCGCCCCTGCCGCAAGTCGCCGCTGTACGACACGCTGAAAAGCCAGGGGGCGTGCTTTGGCGAGAAACTCGGCTGGGAGCGCCCGAACTGGTTTGCCGATGCCGCCCGTGGCGAAACTCCCAAGGACGTCTACAGCTTCGGCCGCCAGAATTGGTTCGACGCAGTGGGCCGCGAGCACAAGGCGGCGCGCAAGGCGGCAGTGCTGTATGACCAGACATCCTTTGCCAAATTCTCGCTGAAAGGCCCGGATGCGCTGGCCGCGATGAACTGGATCTGCGCCAACGACGTGAACAAGCCGGTGGGAACTCTGACCTACACCCAGATGCTGAATGACAAGGGCGGCATCGAATGCGATCTCACGGTGGGCCGCGTCGCGCATGACGAGTTCTACATCGTCACCGGCACCGGTTACGCCACCCATGACTTCGACTGGATCCGTCGCAATATCCCCGACGGCATGAACTGCCAGCTGTTCGATATCACCTCCTCCAACGCGGTGCTGTCGCTGATGGGGCCGAAGGCGCGCAGCATCCTCGCCGCTGTCACCCGCGACGATGTCTCCAACGACGAGTTCAAGTTCGGCACCATCCGCACCATCGGCATCGCCGGCTGCCCGGTGCAGGCGCTCCGCGTGACCTATGTGGGCGAGCTTGGCTGGGAACTGCACCTGCCGGTGGAATACGCCCATACCGTCTATGCCACGCTGATGGAGGCAGGCAAACCGCACGGGCTGGTCAATGCCGGCTACCGCTCGATCGAATCCCTTCGTCTGGAAAAAGGCTATCGCGCCTGGGGATCGGACATCGGCCCCGACCACACCCCGTTCGAGGCCGGGCTCGGCTGGGCGGTCAAGCTCAGTAAGGATATCCCATTCAAGGGTCGTACCGCCGCCGAAGAGCAGAAGGCGCAAGGCGTCAAGAAGATGCTCGCCTGTTTCACCACAGATCCGGGCGTGGTGCTCCTGGGCCGCGAGACGATCTACCGCAACGGCAAGCGCGCCGGCTGGCTGACTTCCGGCGGCTATGGCCACACCGTCGGGCAGTCCATCGGCTACGGCTACATCCGCAATCCCGATGGCGTGGATGCCGAATACGTGCTGAGCGGGGACTACGAGTTGGAGGTCGCCACCGAACGCGTCCCCTGCAAGGTGCAGCTCTCACCTCTTTATGATCCGTCGATGAGCCGGGTGAAGATCTGTACCTGATCAACGGGATGAGCAACTACCGCCGCCCCTCGGACGGGATTGCTCAGCGCCCGATCCATATTGCCGCCGCGTTGGAGGAGCGCCAGGGCAAGCCGGTCATCGGCCATGACATCGCGCTTTACTGGCGGATCTTCAAAACCCTCGGAATTGCACCGGAAACCGAACAGGGCAGTTTGCTCTCCTCACTGAAAGACTGACCATGCACAAGATCGTTGCCCTCTGGGCCATTCCCAGCTCCAGTTTCACCGCCTTCGAATGGATGATTCAGCAACGCGGTAACCTTGTCTGCCTGCACGAACCTTTTGGCTAAGCCTGGTATTAGGGAGAGGACCCGCTCTGGCCGCGTTTCAGGAAGGGGGAAAAGACAACCCCCAACCTGACTTTGGACAGCGCTTAGGGCGGCATCCGGGATACGGGCGCGCAAGGGCCCGGTCTTCATCAAGGATTTTCCGCGTTACATCAATCACATGTGGTACGCGGCCCTCTCCCATTTCACCCATGCTTTTCTGATCCGCAATCCGGCTAAAACCATCACGTCTATGCACCACAAGTGGCCCGGCTGGAAGTCGGGTTCCCCGAGCAGCGGGCCTTGTTCGAATTGCTGACGGCGCTGAAAGGCAAAACTCCGCCGGTTGTCGACAGTGACGACCTGCTGGAATACTCGGAGGAGTTGGCACGCGCCTTCTGCGATGCAGTTGGCATCTCCTTCTCACAAGAGGCACTGACATGGGAAGCCGGAGGCGACCCTTTTGCTCACAACTGATGGGACGGAGGGTCGTTTCATGCAAACCTGGCGCAATCCACCGGCCTGACGCCGCAGAGGCGCAGGTACATCCGTCTTGAGGACACGCGGGAACGGGTCCAACGGGTACACCACCGGATGAGGCCGCACTACGATCACCTGTACAAACACCGCCTGCGTGTTCTGCAATCCGCCGGCTTAGGCAGGAGTATTTGGAGGATACGGCAGCGCGGGTCAGTGAAAGAAGTCGTCGAAGCCGGTCTATGCATCGGCTGCGGACTGTGCGAGGCCCTGACGCCTGAACGCTGGAAAGTGGCCCATACGCCGCAGGGCCGCCTGCGTCCATCCAGGATGGTCGCAGGATCTGATGCGGAGATACTGCAGGCCTGCACCGGGGCGGTTGCCCGCCCCAACGGCGAAACCGCCCCGCTCTGGGACGCAGTCTGGGGGTTACTACCGGATGCAGGAGGCCTGGGCTAGCGATCCTGACACCCGGTTCCGGGCGGCGGCGGGCGGTGTCCTGACCGCGCTTGCAGCACACCTGCTTCGGTCCAGCGAGGCACGTTTCATCCTGCATTGCGCCGCCGGCCCGCAAGCACCGATGCGATCGGTCTGGTGTCTCAGCGACACGCCCAGCCAGCTCTTGCAGCGCGCAGGATCGCGCTATAGCCCAAGCGACACACTGGCCGGGTTGCAAGCGGCGCTTGACCGCGACGAGCCTTTTGCCGTTATTGCAAAACCCTGCGATGCCGGCGCGCTGCGCGAAGTTGCTAAAACCGATCAGCGGCTGGCCAGAAACCTCGTGGCCGTGCTCGATGATTGCAAGCTGTCCGAAACATACGTCGCACTGTCCCGCTACCGGGGCCATGGCAACCCCGGACCGACAAGGATCGAAACGCGCGACGGCCGCGCTTTCCAGAAAACTCATGTCGAGATGTAGGCTGACGAAAGCGGCTGGCGAGCAACTTTGCCGCGCCGGGTGCGAAGCCGGGAGCCTCTCCGCCGACGCAGAGATCCCCCCGCCAGTTCGGCGCCTTTCAGCCGTCTCAAGTCCGCAAAAAGCACGCCTTGGCCGCGCCGCTTAGAGGTATGGCTGCCGCGGGCTCGCCGGTGTACCGGCATGAAGGCCTGAGGCTGGAAAAGCTCGACACCCGCGATGCCCAGGAGGAGGCGGGAACCCTGAAGCGTGTCCCCGATGGCAGGTTCTGTGAAAAACTTCCGTAGTGGGGGCCAGAGCAAAGGGTTTGACCTGCAATGAAATTGCTGCACGCCGCCCAGCAGCTTGCATTCAGGTTAGCCTTGATCCGAATTGATCGTTCTGGCGATGCGTTTCGGAAGTGCAGCCAAGGTCACATACCGCTTCGGTCAGTAGTGACGTTGGACCAGTTCTTCCCGATCATGTTGCACCCAGCATCCATCACAATAACCGCTTCCGGTTGGGTTGCTGGCATTGCTTCAGTCTCCTCAAAAGGAAACACGGTTCCGCACTGAGCAGGTTTACGATTTCAAGCCGTTTGTGCATTTCCAAGACAATTTCAGTTCGTTTTGCTTAGCAAAGCCGGATTAGCGGCAGAGCAGAAGGTTTTCGCGCAGCGCCCGCTCGCAGCTTTTAATAGCATTTCCGCAATTGCTCACAGCCGACATCGGTTTCAACGCAGAGCTATGGCGATGACGAAGAGATCCGCCGCCATGATCGGCCCAAAGCTGCCGTATGTGCGGCATTCAAATTGCTGCCGTGCGGCCCGCAATTTCGGACTTTCGCGGCCAGCGCGAAACCGTGCTGGGCCCGCACTCGCGCGATTGGAGACAAGCCTGTTCGCGTAAAAGGAAGAAGAAGCAATTCAGCAAGATGTGCCAGTCTATTGGGTTTGCAACCATCTTGAAAACACCGCGGCGCAGTCTTGGGAAGCCGCTTTGCGCGGGCGGACCAGAAAGTAGCCGTAGTCCTGCAGCATATACGGTGACAGGCGGAACAGTTTCTCCTCCTCCAATTCCCGTTCGATCAGCGTGTCCATCAGGGCGATCCCCTGGCCATCTGCAACCGCCTGAACACGCACATTGGGGTCAGGGATGATCAGCGTGTCCCGGCGCGTCCGGTGCGGCAGCCCCGCGGTATTCAGCCAGTCAGTCCAAGCATCGCTGTCATCATGATCACGCAGCAGCGTAAAGGTTGAAACCGCTTGCTCCCAGCCGAGCCGCTCCACCGTTTCCAGGGCTGCAGCGTTGCCTGCGGGAAAGGCCGGGCAAGGCAGGAACGGCGCAACGTCGCCATCCCCCCACTGCCCATTTCCCCAGCGGATTGCGATGTCAATGCCTTGCGCTTCAAGGTCGAACAGCCGGATCATCGGTTGCAGCCGGAGCTGGATATCCGGATGCGCCTGCATGAAGGACATCAGCCGCGGTGACAACCAGCGGGCGGCGAAATAGGTGGAGACACCCACCGTCAGGGTTTTGGCAGAGCCCCCTTTGAGGGCCAGAATACCAGCCTCGATCTCTTCATAATGGCTTTGACAGGCAGCCAGCAGCTTGACTCCGTCCGGCGTCATCTCGACCCCGCGGACATTGCGATGAAACAGCGCAAATCCCAGATCCGCCTCCAGCGTTTTCACCTGATAGCTGACCGCGCCCTTGGTCATGTTCAGCGCTCCGGCCGCATCTGAAAAACTGCGGTAACGGGCGATCTCAGCAAACAGGCGCAGGCTGTCGTGATGGCGGAATTCTATGGGCATGATGTAATTCGTATAAATTCCCTAGACGCTGCGGGCAAATTATATCGATTGCTGGCGGCTTAAATTCCCAAAAATATGGATCAATAAACACATTTCCAGGAGTTGCATCGTTGGAAAATATGAACGCCGACACCCATATCACTCAGCGCGGAAAGCCGCGCCGGGGGCGGCTGACCCGGCACAATGCGCCGCAGGCGGCACCGGTGTACAGGCGCCGTCAGATCCCTGCCTACGATCTGCTGGACGAGACCGCACTCCGGCGCATCGAAGCTCAGGCGGACTGGATCCTTGAGCATATCGGCGTCGAATTCCGCGGTGATGACACAGCACTTGCGCTGTTTGCCGCAGCCGGGGCACGCGTTGAGGGCGTCCGGATCCGCTTCGAACCGGGCCATGTGCGCCAGCTTTGCAAAACCGCTCCCGCCGAATTCCAGCTGCATGGCCGTGATCCCGCCCGCACGGTGACCTTGGGTGGCGACAACTTAGTGCTGATGCCCGGCTATGGCTCGCCCTTTGTCACCGACCTGGAGCAAGGCCGCCGCTATGCCACGCTGGAAGATTTCGAAAACTTCGTGAAGCTTTCGCATATGTCGCCCGCCCTGCACCATACCGGCGGCACCGTGGTTGAACCGACCGATGTACCGGTGAACAAGCGGCATCTGGACATGATGCTGGCGCATCTCACCCTTTCGGACAAACCCTTCATGGGCGGTGTCACTTCCCTGCAAGCTGCGCAGGAAAGCGTTGAGATGGCGCGGCTGGCCTTCGGCGCGGGATTCCTGGACCAAAACGCGGTGATGCAGGCCAATATCAACGTTAATTCGCCGCTGATCTATGACGGGGTGATGTCTGCCTCCCTGCGCATTTATGCAGCGGCCAACCAATGCGTCTGCATCTCGCCCGCCATCTTTGCCGGCGCCATGGGACCGCTCTCACCGGCAGCGGTTGCCGCCCAAACCCTGGCAGAGGCGATGGCGGGTATCGCCCTCACCCAGCTGGTGCGCCCTGGCTGCCCGGTCGTCTTCGGCAGCTTTCATTCTTCCATGAACCTGCGCACCGGCGCGCTGACTTTTGGCTCTCCGGAGGCGAACCTCACCACCATGGCACTGAGCCAGCTGGGCCGCAGGCTGGGGGTGCCGGTGCGGTCCGGCGGCGGTCAGGTCACTGCCTCCAATACCGCCGACGGCCAGGCGATGCAGGACAGCGCCGGTGCGATGTGGGCCACTCTCCTGTCCGGCGGGCATCAGGTCTGGCACGCGGCAGGCTGGCTCGAAGGCGGGCTGGTGATGTCCTACGAGAAGTTCGTGATGGACCTCGACCATTGCGGCGCCATGCTGAAGATGCTGCAGGGGTTCAGCACGGACGACGAGGCCTTTGGCCGCGACGCCTATACCGAGGCCGGACCGGGCGAGAACTTCCTGTCCACCAGCCACACCCTGCGCCACTACACAACCGCCAATTTTGAACCGCGGGTGCCCGAAGGCGGCCCCTTTGAAACCTGGGACGAGAACGGCCGCCAGACCGCTGATCAGCGGGCCGCGGCCCGATGGCGTCAGATGCTGACGGAATTTCAGCCACCGGAAATGCCAGCAGCCACCCGCACAGCCCTGAATGACTTCGTGGCGGAGCGCAAAGCCGCAATGCCCGACGAATGGTATTGAGAAAGGACCCTGAAACATGACCGAAGAACTGAACCGCACCTCGGCGCTTGCCTCCCGCCACATTGCCCTGGGATCAGGGCTTGAGGACTGGAACGGTATGGGCACCGCCTGGACCTACAGCACCGACCCGAACGATGAACACGACGCAGTGCGCGAGCGTGCCGGCATGTTCGATATGTCCCCGCTGAAGAAGGTGTTTGTCCGCGGCAAGGACGCGCAGGCCGTGCTGGATCACTTGACCACACGCGACCTGTCCAAACTGGCGCCGGGCAAAGCTGCCTACCTCTGCGTTTTGACCGAAGCGGGCGGCATTGCCGACGACGCCATTGTCTCGAACAACGGCGGCGATGAGTGGATGATCGTGCATGGATCCGGCGATACCATGGCGCTGCTGCAAGCCTCGGCAAAGGGCCGTGACGTCTGGCTGGAGTTCACCGACGACCTGCACGACGTCTCGGTCCAGGGTCCGGCGGCGCTGGACATCCTGAACGCCCTTTGCGACATCGATCTTGCCGGGCTGCGGTATTTTGAACACGCCCCGGCAACCCTGTTTGGCCACCCCTGCCGGATCTCGCGCACCGGCTATTCGGGCGAACGCGGCTATGAGATCTTTGCCAGCGCCGCAGTGATTATTGATATCTGGGACAAGCTGGCAGAGGCGGGTGTCATGCCGTGCTCTTTCACCGCGCTCGACAAGGTGCGGATAGAAGCGGGATTGCTGTTCTACGGCTATGACATGACCGAGGTGCACACTCCATGGGAGGTCGGCCTGGGTTTCACAGTCAGCGCCACGAAGGGCGACTTCCGCGGCAGAGAGGCGGTGATGGCGTCGAAGGGCCGCGAAAAGACTTCAAACGTCTGCCTCGATATTGATCATTCGGACATGGTGGCGGGCGGAGAGACCTTGCTGCTGGATGGTGAAGAGATCGGCGTGATCAACAGCCCCTGCTATTCGCAACGGATGGGCAAATCGCTGGCGCTGGCACATGTCCGCCCTGGGATCGACGCGGGATCGGTTCTGCGGCTTAAAAGCGAGACTCTTCAAACCGCCGCAACAGTGGTTGGCAGCCCGGTCTACGACCCGCAAAAGACACGGACGCATCAATAGCCTGGCTAAATATTCTGCTGGCGGGCGTGAGAGACATTGGTCCTATAGAAACTCTCGCCCGCCCTTCAGCATTTTGGCTCAACAAAGGCGCTTACCGGAGCTTTTGCCCCCTCCTTAACTGGTCGAAACGACCAGCCAAGGCCTTTCAGTGGACCAATTTATGCAGTTAGCACCTCACCGGCACAGCCGACCCATAGCTGACCGTCAACAGCCTGTATCAAGGCCGTCATGCAGCCCGCTTTTGGGGACCTTGGCTCATCGTACAGCATTGCAAGTAAACAATTTTCGACAGCACACGGCGGAGCCGTCAATCGCAATTTCTGGGGAGGCTTGCTGAGGCGCAAGGACAGAGCGAACGTATATTTTTCAATATTGACAATCAATCCAACACCATTATTGTCAAAAGTGACAATTAATGGAGCTGCCATGCCGCGCCCTAGTTTGAAAGACCAGCGTTCCGAGGAAATCCTAGACGCCTACCTGACTTGCGTTGCCCGCTTTGGGCTGGAAGGGGCAACACAAGAACGGATCGCCGCAGAAGCCGGAGTTAAGCGCCCGCTTCTGCGTCACTACCTCGGCAATCGTGATCAAATGGTTGCTGCTCTGAACGCTCATGTCGTTGAGACTTTCAACGAGCTGACGGATACGCTGGCTGTTGCATTGGCCGGCGCACTAAACGCGGATGACATGGTTGAACTCTTGTTTACTGAGGATGCAGTCAATGATCCCAGGCTACTGCTCGCCTGGCAGGGGCTGTCAGTCTCCTCAGGCGAGAACCCGGAAATGCGGGCTGACCTGCTGGACAGCCTCGAGCAGTTTCTGAAAGTGCTTAGCGACACTTTGCACCGGATTGTGCCCGCGGCAGCCCCCGCAAAGACCCGGGCTGTGGCACAAGGTATCTCGTCATGTTTCGTGACGCTCGATTCCCTTTCACCGCTTTCACCACCCGCGGAATGGCGGCGGGAGCTGAAACAGGCAGCCCTGCTTCTGGCGCGCACTTTGGAGGTTCCGGCATGAACCGCCAAAGGATTTTGAACTACATCGCCTTTCCGATCCTCGGGGCTGCTGCAGTTCTTGGCATCTATTGGATTTGGGGGCTTTTGTTTCTGTGGTGGCTGGTCCCTGCTGTGATAAGCGGGCAAGCCCATTTCGTTTTTGAAGTCAGCCGCAGCAAGGATCCTCTGCTGTTCTGGGCAGTGGTAATCCTCTGGGCTTTAGCCGGGGTCATGATGATCGCGGCCAGCCTGTACCCGCAATACGCCCCATGGCTTGTCTGAGGCAGCAAAATGACCCGTATGTATCACAACCTCCCCGTCTCCGCTTACACGTCGCAGGAATGGTTCGACCATGAACAAGCTCTGATCTTTTCCCGCAGCTGGCGTTATGCCGGGCTTGCAGAAGATGTGCCGGAGCCTGGCCACTACATCTCAGTTCAGGCCGGGCTGAACAACCTCTTCATTGTGATGGGCCGCGACCGCCGTCTGCGTGCCTTTCACAACATCTGCCGCCATCGCGGAACCCAGCTGATCCGGGCTGTCGGCAAATCGCAGAAGGCGCTGACCTGCCCCTATCACGACTGGACCTATGATCTGGAAGGCAACTTGATCTCGGTTCCCGACGAGGAGCGCGAGTATCCAAACGGTATCGACAAGAGCTGCCTTGGCCTGAAGCCTGCAAGTGTCGACGTCTGGCGCGGCATGCTGTTTGTGCATCCGGACCCGCAGGCCTCCAGCCTGACGCAATGGTTCGGTGCTGTGGATCCGCATCTGGGTCCTCATAAGCCCGAAGAACTGGCGGAATACACCGAAGCGCGCAATTCTTACGAGATCAAAGCCAACTGGAAAATCGTCGTAGAAAATTACATCGACGTCTATCACCTCAGCCATCTCCACGCGAACACGCTGCACATGTACGATCATTCTCAGGCTGAATACGGCTGGGTAGGGCCGCACTACCATTTCTGGGAACCTCCCAGCGAGGCCTATGGCAAGGAGCTGGAAAAAAACCTGCCAACCCCGCGGGTGATCCCTGAACCGCATCGCGGCACTTGGGTTCCAATGCTGTTTCCCGGCATCGGCATCGGTGCCAGCGAAGACAGCTGGAACCTGTTCACTATCACTCCTTTGGGCCCGGAACTGACGCGGGTCGAAAACCGCACGAAACTCGCCAACGTCTCAGACTGGGACTACAGCAAGCAGGCTTGGAGCAGCCACAGTTTCTGGAAAGACTTCGGCGGCGCGAAATACGAAGGGGATGACGTTTCGGACGAAGATGACCCAATGGCGTCGGGCGATTTCACCGCCGAGGACATCTATGCGTGCGAGCAGCAGCAGAAATCTCTGCAAAGCCCCTATTTTGAGGTCGGCCCGGCGGCCGCGGGCGAAAGTCCGGTCACCCGGCACCAGCAAGCTGTGCTGGACTTCATTGCAGCGCAGGAGGCCCGAAACGCATGAGGTCCTCTACAAGGCGTCCCTCTGGACGGCTGACAGGCAGGCCGCTCACCCTGCAAGGGCTGCTGGGGGCTTTCTGGCCGCAGGTCAGTGTCACCTGGGGACTGACCCTGGCCGAAGTGATGATGTTCGCGCTAATCCCCTTGCTGATAGGGAAGGCCATCGACGGGCTGCTGGCCGCAAATTTCGAAGCGTTCATCCAACTTGGTGCGGTGTTGGGCGGGCTTGTCCTCCTTGGCACCCTGCGCCGGGTGTACGACACCCGCGCCTATGGCGTTATGCGGGTCGAACTCGGCAAAGAGCTAGCAAAGAGATCGGGAGGCACTCCTGTCACGCGGCTTAACGCGCGACTTGGCATGGGGCGCGAGCTTGTGGATTTCCTGGAATCCGAGGCTCCTCAGAGCATGACGGCAGTTATCCGGGTCCTTGCCGCAGTTGTCATTCTGGCAGGTTTCCACCCAGTGCTGGCATTGGCTGCGTTGGCGGCGTTGGCAGCAACCATGCTGACTTATACACTGGCGCACAAAAGGTTTTTCCGCCTGAATGCAGCTCTCAACGCGCGGGCTGAGCAGCAGGTTGGCGTGCTGGAAACCCGATCGCCCCCGCGGCTGGGGGCGCATCTTCTTTCATTACGCAAATCAGAAATCCGCATCTCTGACACCGAGGGCCTGATCTACGGAATGATCCTCGCCGCCCTCCTCGGCATGGAGATGTTCAACCTTTGGTTTGCGACCCAATCGCTGGGAGTCTCTGCTGGCGGCGTGTTTTCTATCGTCACCTACAGCTGGGACTTCGTTGAAAGCGCTCTGATCCTGCCGATGACCCTGCAAACGCTTTCGCGCCTGTCCGAAATCACTGCACGCATCAACAAAATGGAGGCCGCTGAATGAAACGCGTCACTGCTACCGCAATCGGAACTTTTCTTGCTGCCGGGCTGGCAATTGCAGCCCCTAGGGGCACGCCTGAAGACCTAGTCAAACGCCATTATTCTGCAATCTCGGTGCCTGCCGCGCACTGGCACGATTGGCACCCGGAAGCCACCCATAGCATTATCGTTCAATTGGGCACGGGCGCACCAGACTGGAAATTCAGCTATTCATTGTCCGAATGGGAAGTTCAGCCCAACTGGACCGAGGACCCCAGGCTCATGGAAGCCATGCAAGGCTATAAGGAAACCGGCCGATCCGAAGCGGTGCTGGAAGTTACCCCAGAAGGCAGCGCAAGTGTCATTACCGCCCGGACACAGGTCAGCTATGTCTGGGGTAAATATGATGGGGTGATGACCCAGACCGACCGCTTTGACATCACCACTCTTGCTGGGCGGCCTCTGATACGGTCGCTGACTTCCACGTATGACTACCGCTGAGGCCGCAATGAATACCCGATTTCATACCCTTACCATTGCAGGCATCCGCCAGGAGATTGGCGGCAACGCCGCCAGCGTTACCTTTGCCGTGCCGCCGGAGCTGAACGAAACCTTTAGCTGGAGAGCCGGGCAGCATTTGCCCTTGCGGTTTAAGATCGACGGCAAAGAACACCGCCGCTGTTACACAATCTCCAACCCGCCCGGTGCTCCTCTGCGCATCACGGTCAAGCGGCTCAAAGACGGTGTGGTTTCGAACCATATCGCAGACAGCCTAAAGGCCGACCAATCCGTGGAGGCGATGCCGCCACTAGGGCAGTTTTCTCTCCAGCCCGACCCGATGGCGCGCCGCACCCACTATTTCTTTGGCGGCGGCAGCGGAATTACGCCCCTGTTCGCTATGATCAAAGAGCTCCTGGTGCATGAACCGCATTCAGTTGCCCACCTGATATTTGGCAACAAAACTGCTGACACGATCCTTTTCCGAGAGGAATTGGACGCACTCGCCGACGAACACCCGGATCGATTCACTCTGCGTTATATGCTCTCGTTACCGTCGATGTGGAGCTGGTTTTCCCCCTGGCGCAGTGGCCGTATCGGTGCTGAGGCCATCAGTGCAGCCTTCGCGGAAACCCCGCCGGTGGCGCAGGACGTAAGATATTGGATCTGCGGCCCGGGGGCGATGAACAAAAGTGTGCGCGACGCTTTGATGGCACTGGATGTGCCTGCAGGCCGCATTCGCCTGGAGAGCTTCGGCGGTGGTGAAATGGAAACCGTTACCGCGATCAAAGGCATTGCCACCACAGCCTCATTTACCCTGAACGGCAGCCGCCAGAGCATTGCGGTGGCCGAAAATCAGACATTGTTGGAGGCGGCGCTCGCATTCGGGCTGAAACCTCCCTACAGCTGCCAGTCCGGGGTCTGCGGTGCTTGCAAGGCGCGGCTTAAATCAGGCAAGGTTCGCATGCGAACGCAAATGGCTCTTACCGAAAGAGACATTGAGCAAGGAGACATTCTCACCTGCCAAAGTCTCGCCAAAACGCCCAAACTAGAGATTGAGTTTCCATGCTAACGTGCCAAATGAGGGGTCTCAATCCTTTTTCGGTCCGCTGCACATTACCCCACGCGAGATCCCTGACAGCCGCGCCTCATCTTCCGGCTCCCATTTCTGACGCAGGCCACGCACATAATCCGCGTCACTCTTCAAACGGGACACCCTTTTCGTGTAGTGCCACGCGCGCAATACGACTGTAGACGCTGAATTGGTAGCCAAGTAGCACAACAGGTTTTCTCATTCTTCCAGGATTAGCTATCAGATGCTCGCGCTGAAAGAGCCACGTGCAAATGGTTGCGAACGAAGTGCCACCTGAAACAATTTTCGCCGCACCTGGACTGCAGGCAGAACGCGGGCGGAGCCAGGTCGCGAACTGCAGGGCCGGGGTATTCCGTTCTGGAACGGCCATTCGCGCGGCGCGCGATGAGACCCTGGTCCGATCCCATTCATGCCCCAAAAGTTAGCTTGGCTCCATGGCGGCCACCACCTTGATCTCGACGACCACGCCCTCCCTGCGCAATCCTGCGACCTCAACCGCTGTCCATGCGGGAAAGGGGGCCGAAATATATTTGGAACGGACCGCGCAGAACCTATCGAAGTGATCCCGAAGGCCGACATGATAGGTCGTCATCTCGACAATCGAGTCGAAGTCCAGTCCGGCTTCCCGAAGGACTGCACCGATCTTCTCGAATGCCTGCCGGAATTGCTCTTCCAGATTCTCTGGCGTCTCGCCGTCCTGGCCGCTTCCAGTCATGCCCGTCACAAAGACATGGTTGCCAGAAATGACCCCCGGTGAAAGCTTGATCTGGTCAGCCGTTGCCCGTGACTCTCTGGCCGGAAAGAGTGCGCGCCGCGCCATGTTCCCTCGCTCATCCGGTGCGGCATCAGAGTGTCTGACCGCTCTTCCTTCGTCAACGGCAGCTTTGTCCCGCGCTCAGGGTGAGTTCGTGCCCGATGCGGCGAAATTGGGCTGCGAGCCCAGAACGGCCACTGCCCATGTCAGCCCCCTTGCTGCCGCAGCATATCCTTGCCCGAATTTCGTGCAAGGCACTTCGCCATTCCGTTGTGAGTGCGAAGTACTGTGGCAGCCTTGCCGAAAGCGGGCATCCATGAACCATACAGGCGCCTCTCAACTCACGATCTGTCAAACGTCTTGAAAGCAGGTATCACGCTTCAATGCGGATAGGCGTACCGGTCGGAACCAGAGACCATATCTCCTGCATTTCCTCATTGGTCACTGCAATACATCCGTTTGTCCAATCCCATAGCCGGTGCCATCCTCCCAGACCGCCCCATCCATTGAGAATGCCGTGGAGCATGATGTTTCCCCCTGGCGAAATGCCCCGCGCGGCAGCCTGGTCGGCATCTTCCTGATTTGGGTAGGAAATGTGCAAGCTGAGATGCGCAATGGAATTGTCGTTGCGCCAATCGATCACATAAGAGCCTTCGGGGGTCCGCTCATCGCCTTCCTGCGTCTTGTGCCCCTGGGGATGGGCACCGAGAGACACTTTGTACACCCGGATGAGGCTGCCCTTTTGCAGCAGGGTCAGCGTCCGCGCGGTTTTGTCGACGACAATCATGTCTGCCTGCTGGCCGGGGGCGGCCATGACCGGCGGGCTGCCGGAGCCGATGCGGATCATGACTTGCGTATAGGCGATCAGGCCGCCGGCACACAAACAGAGACAACCAAAAAAGACTATAGCCCGCCGTATCATAGCGGTGAAATCCTGGTTCGCCGGGACCCGCCATCGCCGGTCGGAATGCGGTCTGGCAGAAGTTCCAGACGCCACTGGGTTGCATGCGGCGGAGCAGGCAAATCAAAGCGTTCCTCCATCGACCAGCCGCAGGTCATTGACTTGCCCGGACGGATCAACTCCACCCAAAGCCAATATTCCTCGGCTGCATCCGGGTCCGGAACTGCCAAACGTGCAGCAATCCGGCCATCGCGCGGCGGCGGTCCGTCATGAAACCATTGGTCAATAGTGCGGCCAACCGAATAAGCCCCGAGCAGTAAGGTGTCATCAGCACTTACCGGGAACGGAAATTCTATGTTGAATTCAATGTCGCGGAAGGGCGCAGCGGGAGCAGCAACCGGGCGGCGCTCATAGCTGGAGACCACCTCTGCCCATTCGGCTGGCTCGATCTTGTGGCAGGCGTTCTTAATAGCAAAATCATTCATGAACCGGTTTCCTAGGAAAAAAAGCATTGCACAGATACTGCAAATAGCACCGGTCCAAAAAATACTGCGGCGGCTCATGAAGGCTTTCGTTGCCTCTCAATCCAAGGGGGAAACCAGCGTTGTCCGGAACCCGCCGTCACTGGTTGGAACCCGCTCAGGCAAGAGCTTGATCCGCCAGCTGCTTGCGTGCGGCGGAGGCGGCAGTTCAAAGCGTTCTTCCAAACTCCAGCGGCACACAGTGGACGTGCCAGGACGCAACAGCCGTATTCCGAGCCAAAAAACCTCCGCCGAAGAGTTTGCGGCAACGGCAAGGCGTGCGTGAATACGCCCATCGGCAGGGATGTTGCCGTCAAAGACAACATGGTCAATGCCACGACCGTCAGCGTAGGCGTTGAAAATCAGAATATCGTCCGGTTTCAAGTAAAACGGAGGATCAAGAACAAACTCCAGATCGCGGAATGGGGCCGCTGGTTTGGTGATCGTTTGACGCTGAAAGTTCGCTGCCAACTCATTCCATTCAGCGGGTTCAACATGGTGGCAGCGGTCTAGTGGGGCGGTATCATCCATAAATTGACTTCCGGCAAAAGTAAGAACAGCAAAACATGTGAGGGTGGCAACAACCAGTCGGGAGCGGGTCATTCTAGCTAGGCTCCAACGTGAACACCCCCGAAGGCTGATCTTCCGGCGTACTCCCGCTTATTGGCAAGGCACGTGCTCCATTCAGCCGCCACAAGGCATAGTCATTAATTCCTTCCGCTTCACCACCATCTGCGATCACGGGTATCCTTCCTGTACTAAGGCCCGGGTGCGGATAGGCCTCGTGATTTGGCGGCAAACCGATACGTTCTCCTTCGTGCCCTTCGCGGGCCCTGCTCATTTGCATGGCAATTTCTTCATGCCGGGAACGGTCGCGAACAACATTTCCGTAGTTCGTACGCCGCTTGAATGCTCTCACCTGCACAGAGAAATGATCAGCGAGTTCCTGTCCGTAAGTCCCCATAGCCGTCCGGCAAGCATAGGAAAAGATCTTCCCGTCTTGAGCGAACAGATCAGCAGGCAGGCCTGTGAAATGATGTATCCGTACATTCATCCAATCGCCTCCCCAGTCGTCGTAGTTGAGCGACAAATAGCTTGGCAAACCATGGCAATACAGAGCCAGGTTCTTGATCTCATGCCGTTCTGAGCCCTCGCCCCGTTCCCGCAAAAGAGAAGTAAGGTCTGAAACAGAGGTCATGGGTACAACCCGAACCCCCAGCGTCTCCTTCAGATAGTCCAGATTGAGCAGCTCCCAGCGGTTGTAGCCCCGGTTCACATAACCAATCGTTGTCCGGTCTGCTGTTGTCCATCCTGGAGGCACCCGCACGCCTGATGCGGTTGCGTAGCCGCAGGCCAGAAACATCAGCTTCAGCTGGAAACCGGCACGTTCATACTCAAATTCTGAACCGATAATGACAATGTTTTCTGTCTTGGGCGGGCAATGTGCGCAATCGTCACCTGCTTCGCCCCGTCCAAACTGTTCCGCCATGATGGCCTCTCCCGGCTATTCAGCTGCAACCAAGCGGGCGCGTGCCAGCAGGCGGCGGGCCGCGCTGACATCGTCCGGCGGCATAGCATCCCCCCAGGCCACTAATGTTTCCTGGCTGAAATCTCTTCCCGCCGACCGCAGCAAAATACCTGCACGCACAACATCCCAGATTGCGCCCTCCCGCCGGTACCCGGCTTGGCGTGCGGCATTGCACATATCCTGCACCTCTTGCTGCGTGAAGATATCAAACAGTGGCCCCTCTTTGCCCAGGCCAGTGAAAACGCGGTTTGTGAAGTTCTGCCATCGCGCTGTCCGGAAGAGCGGGCGGTAGGCATCGATGCCCCGTTCCGGCAAAGGGCCTGCCGTCACGGGGTCGGGCAGTTCCACTTGTGCGATGCCTTCAGACGTCGGCCAGATAACAGCTGCAATATCTTCCCCAAAGCGCCAAGCAACATGAGAAGGATCCTGTGCATGCGAGGCCCAAAGGGATTCCGCCGTCTGCGGTTCCCAAAAGCGCAGGAAATATGCCTGGCCTTGCGCATCTGTCACACGGCTTAAACGCCTCAGATGCCGTCTCAGGTCCTCCGGGCTGCGCCGGGGGCGGAACAATATGCCGGGCCAAAATGTCCACCAGTGCCAGGGCGCAGGCCCTTCGGTGAATAAGTATTGCAAGGCTTTCGAATCCGGTTGCAGCCCCCCTATCCAAGGTGCGCAATCACCGAGATGTTCTTTGGCCTTTCCTTGCCACAGGCAACTTGCCGTTTGGGAATCCGCCTGCAGCAGTTCCGGGACCTGATGGTTGGCAGCAGCGTCAAAAACAGCCACGACACTCCCGTCCTCAAGGTTCATCGCAGCTAAATGCGATGCGCTCAACGGTTCGTTCGGCGCAAGGGGGGAGAAGATTGCTTCGCTACGTATCAGCATGTTTGATCCGACAACAAAAATTTGTATCTTTCAGGAAAAGAACCTGAGGCTTCCAAGCCTCAGGCCGCAAATGAGCAATGTATACAACCCATGGCGGTGACGGGCAACATTGACGCACCCGTCTGCTTTGAATTGCAGTGGCGCAGCATGGTCACTTTCAAGGCAATTCAAATAAACTGGCTTTGCAAAGTCGGCACCCTCGCATAAAGCTGCTGCTTCTGAGTGCCGATGCCGCGTATGCGGCGAAAGCCCGCTTTGTCCCGTCACTGAAAGTCCAAGCCCGACCAGGCGAACAGCCTCTGTCACGGAGATCAGCCATTCAGGTCGGGCGCGGCGAACTTGCGGCATGAGCCCTATCCGGACCTGTCAGAATTGTGCTGCACGTGCAAAGTGGAAGAATTTTTTTGCGCTGGCATGGTAAACCGGCCTGCGGTGCAGCGGAGATCTCAGCCATTCACGCCGGGTGCAGCGGAGTTGAAACTGTGAAACTGCACAACGCGCGCAAAGCCGCCATTGGCCGAAGCAAGTCCGGAGCAAAGCCGTCGTTCGCCCCGCCTATAGCCGTCGCGGTGCAGCTTGGTCAGACAGCCGTTCCTGTGCCACGCAGCATCCTCAGATAACCGGAGCCCAGGCTACGTGACATAGTTAAAGTCGGCACAATTCTATGAACTCTCTGAAACCAAAGGTTTGGACACAGGGGCCGAAACCACCTGAAAAAATCATCTTGGAACATCGTTGCCCCGGACACTCGCCCCGGCCTAGAACGATGATGGCGTACACGCGCTGATGACTTTGCACACCTTGTCCCCGGCGTTGCGGAACCGGTGTGGCAGGATGCTGGAAAAGTAATAAGCGTCTCCTGGGCCTAGAATTCGGGATTGTCCATCTACCGTTACTTCCAGACGCCCCTCAATTACGACCGCACATTCTTCGCCCTCATGCGACAGGGCTCCACGGCCTGAGTCTGCACCGACACCGTACTCTTCAATCAGCATCTGCAGCTTTCGATTCCGCCGCTCACCTGCGACCAGCAGGTAGGATACGCCCGGCGACCCCAGGTCCCGCATGCCGCTGTGAGGAAAGAAAAAGTTGTCCTCGTTCTTCAGTTCGAAGCTGAAGAAAAAGCCCAAGTTAACATCGACACCTGCGAGAATTTTCTTGAGCAGAGCCACTGAAGGCTGGGTTGATCCGCTCTCGATCTGAGAAATCGTACCGCTTCCCACCCCCGCGCGCTTGGCCATCTCGCGTTGGCTGAGACCTTTTGAGGTTCGAATCAATCGCAGGCGTCTTGCGGTTTCCAGATCGGGTGCCGAAGAGTCGCCCATTGTGATTTCCTGCTTCTGATCGAAAGCACCTTAGGCCGGCCCGATCAGTTTTTCAATGACTTACACATTCCTACAAAGCCGGGTGTGCGAAAAGCTGAAACTTTGCAAGTATCTCTCATCAAATAATAATCTGCCTTGCGAGGAATGGACATGCCCGTTCAGTCAAATACCATGTCGTCTTTCTGGATGCCGTTTTCGGCCAATCGTGATTTCCTTCGCGAGCCCCGCATGATCCAGTCTGCCGAAGGGATGTATTACACCAGCTCGGACGGCCGCCGGATCATGGATGGCACCGCGGGGCTGTGGTGCGTCAACGCAGGCCACCGTGATCCGCTGATTGTAGAGGCAGTGCAGAAGCAGGTTCACGAGCTGGACTACGCTCCGAACTTCCAGTTTGCCCACCCGCAGGCGTTCGAGCTGGCGGGCAAGCTGACGGCGATGATGCCGGACGGGATGAACCACGCGTTTTTCACCAACTCCGGGTCTGAATCCGTCGACACCGCGCTCAAGATCGCGCTGCATTACCACCGGATGCGCGGCGACGGTGCCCGCACCCGTCTGATCGGGCGTGAACGCGGTTATCATGGCACCGGCTTCGGCGGCATCTCGGTCGGGGGCATCGTGAAGAACCGCATGCATTTCGGCACGCTTCTGACTGGGGTTGATCACCTGCGTCATACTCAAGATTTGGAAAAGAACGCATTCACCCGCGGCTGCCCCGCGCATGGCGCCGAACTGGCCGATGATCTGGAGCGCATCGTGGCACTGCACGATGCCTCGACCATCGCGGCCGTCATCGTCGAGCCGATGGCAGGGTCCACCGGTGTGCTGCTGCCGCCCAAGGGGTATTTGCAACGGCTGCGCGAGATCTGTGACCGGCATGGCATCCTGCTGATCTTTGACGAGGTCATCACCGCTTTCGGCCGGCTGGGTTCAGCGACCGCGTCGGAATATTTCGGCGTTAATCCGGACATCATCACCACTGCCAAAGGGCTGACAAACGGCGTCATCCCGATGGGGGCGGTCATCGTGTCCGACGCAATCTACAACTCTGCCATGGAAAACGCCGATGCGCCGATTGAGCTGTTCCATGGCTACACCTACTCGGCCAACCCGGTGTCCTGCGCAGCCGCACTGGCCGCGCTGGAAAGCTATGAGCAGAACGACCTGTTCCGCCGCGCGGCACTGCTGTCGCAGCCTTGGGAGGATCAGCTTCACAGCCTGAAAGACCTGCCCAATGTCATTGACATCCGGAACCTGGGGCTGGTCGGCGCCATCGAACTGGCCCCGCGCGAAGGCGCGCCGGGTGCGCGGGCCTATGACGCGATGAAACGCGCCTGGGACGCTGGGATCATGATCCGTGTGACCGGCGACATCATCGCACTTTCTCCGCCGCTGATCATCTCGGAACCTGAAATCAACACGCTTGTTCAGACACTTGGCAAAGTTCTGGCTGAGCTTCCGTGACCTTTCCCCTCTAAATCCAAAGGACTGCAATCATGAAAGATGCTGCCCCGATCGCTTCGATCGGCCACTATATCTGTGGCCAAAACACAGTTCCCGACGGCGAAAACACCCAGGCTGTCTATAACCCTGCAACCGGCGAACACACCGGCGATGTGTCCCTGGCAACCGTCGAAACCGTGAACGCTGCGGTTGCTGCGGCCAAGGCGGCCTTTCCTGCGTGGTCGAACACGCCGCCGATCCGCCGGGCCCGGCTGATGAACAATTTCCTGGCGCTGGTGCGTCAGCACAAGGACGACCTGGCCCGCGCCATCACTGTCGAGCACGGCAAGGTCTTCACCGATGCCCAGGGCGAGGTCGAGCGCGGCATTGATATCATCGAGTTTGCCTGCGGCATCCCGCAGCTCCTTAAGGGTGATTACACGGAGCAGGTGTCCACCGGCATGGACAACTGGACCACACGCCAGGCCCTGGGCGTCGTGGCCGGGATCACGCCCTTCAATTTCCCGGTCATGGTGCCGATGTGGATGTTCCCGATCGCCATCGCCGCAGGCAATACCTTCATTCTGAAACCGTCGCCGACCGATCCTTCGGCTTCGCTGCTCTATGCCGACCTGATGAAACAGGCAGGCTTCCCCGATGGCGTGTTCAACGTCGTTCAGGGCGACAAGGTGGCCGTGGATGCGCTGCTTGAAAATGACGACGTCAAGGCCGTGTCCTTTGTCGGCTCGACCCCGATTGCCAACTACATCTACGAAGTCGGCGCCCGCCACGGCAAGCGCGTCCAGGCCCTGGGCGGGGCCAAGAACCACATGCTGGTGATGCCTGATGCCGACATGAACAAGGCCGCCGACGCGTTGATCGGTGCAGCCTATGGCTCGGCCGGAGAGCGCTGCATGGCCATCTCGGTTGCTCTGCTGGTTGGCGATGCCGCGGACAAGCTGATGCCGGTGCTGAAAGAACGCGCCGAGACCCTGAAGATCAAGAACGGTCTCGAACTGGACGCAGAAATGGGCCCGATCGTCACCGCCGCCGCGCGCGACCGGATCAAGGGCTATATTGATAGCGGCGTCGAAGAAGGCGCCAACCTTATGGTCGATGGCCGCGGCTACACCGTCGAAGGGCACGAAGGCGGCTATTTCCTGGGCGGCACCCTGTTCGACCACGTCACCCCGGACATGAAGATTTACCGCGAAGAGATCTTTGGCCCGGTTCTGGCCTGTGTCCGCGTGCCGAACTTTGCCGAAGGCCTGCAGCTGATCAACGACCACGAGTTCGGCAACGGAGTGTCGCTGTTCACCCGGGACGGCAACGTCGCGCGTGAGTTCGGCAAACAGGTTCAGGTCGGCATGGTCGGCGTCAACGTTCCGATCCCGGTGCCGATGGCGTGGCATGGCTTCGGCGGCTGGAAAAAGAGCCTGTTCGGCGACATGCACGCCTATGGCGAAGAGGGCGTCCGCTTCTACACCAAGCAGAAGTCCATCATGCAGCGCTGGCCTGAAAGCATCTCGGAAGGTGCTGAATTCGTCATGCCGACGGCCAAGTAAGCCTCTCATTCCTGGAGTGAAAACGATGTACATTGGCGTACCCAAGGAAATCAAAAACCACGAATACCGCGTCGGGCTTACGCCCGAGAGCGTGGCTGAGCTGATCACGAACGGTCATGCGGTGCTGGTCGAAACCGGTGCGGGTCTGGGCATCGGTGCGGATGATGATGCCTATCGTGCTGCTGGTGCGGAGATCGCGACAAGCGCAGCCGAGGTGTTTGCCCACGCCGAAATGATCGTAAAGGTGAAGGAGCCGCAAGCAGCGGAGCGTGCGATGCTGCGCGAAGGGCAGATCCTCTATACCTATCTGCACCTGGCTCCAGATCCGGAGCAGACCAAAGATCTGGTGAACTCTGGCGCGGTCTGCATCGCCTATGAAACAGTAACGGACGACAATGGCGGTCTGCCGCTCCTGAAGCCAATGAGCCAGGTTGCAGGCCGGATGTCGATCCAGGCCGGTGCCGGTGCCCTGGAAAAGGCCCAGGGCGGGCGCGGGGTTCTCCTGGGCGGTGTGCCTGGGGTGAAGCCCGGCAATGTTGTTGTCATCGGCGGCGGTGTTGTCGGTTTCAACGCGGCGCAGATGGCCGTTGGCCTGCACGCTGACGTCACCATTCTGGACCGTAACCCGGCCGTTCTGGAAAAGCTCGAAAACCATTTTGAGGCATCCGCCAAGGTGGTTTACTCAACCCAGGCCGCGCTGGAGGAAGAGGTTTCCAATGCCGACCTCGTGATCGGGGCGGTTCTGATCCCCGGCGCCGCCGCACCCAAGCTTGTTTCGCGTGATCTGATTGCGAAAATGAAACCCGGTGCAGTGGTCGTGGATGTTGCCATTGACCAGGGCGGCTGCTTTGCGACCTCCAAGTCAACGACACACGCAGACCCGACCTATGTCGTTGATGATGTTGTGCATTACTGCGTCGCCAATATGCCCGGCGCGGTGGCCCGGACTTCGGCCTATGCGCTGAACAACGTGACCCTGCCGCATGCCATCGCCATTGCGAAAAAGGGCTGGCGGCAAGCGCTGGCCGACAACCATCACCTGCTGAATGGCCTGAACGTGGCCTACGGCGAGGTGACCTGCAAGGCCGTGGCCGATGACCTCGGATACGGCTTCGAGGACCCCAGAAATTTGCTGACTTAAGCAAATCCGCGCCCGCAACAGAATACCGTTGTGCGGGCGTTGTTCGTCAAACAGGAGGAGAACTACCCGATGAGTTTCAACAAGTTTACCAAAGGTCTGGCCGCTGGCGCGCTGAGCACTCTGATGTCGACCGCGGCTTTCGCCGAAGACATGACCCTGCGTTTTGCTGGCGTGTTCCCGATCGACCACCAGGGCACAAAAATGATGGAACAGGTTGCCGCAGATGTTGCAGCAGCCAATGTTGGCCTGAAGATCGACGTGTTCCCTGCAAACCAGCTCGGTTCCGGTGAAGCCTTGTTCGAAGATGTCGCCCGCGGCAACATCGATCTGGCTTCCGCTTTTATCTACGCCGACACCGATCCGCGCCTTGAGTTCCTGTCCATGCCGTTCCTGCTTGGAGGATGGGATGACATGGAAAATACGCTGCTCAACATGGATTCCGAGTTCAACACCATCCTGCAGGAGATCACCGACGAATACGGCGTCCGGGTGATGGCTCAAAACCCTGAAGGGTTCATCGGCATCGTTGCTTCGCAAGAGCCCCAGAACTGGAGCAGCTTTGAAGACAAAGGCATGAACATTCGTGTCTGGTCGTCCAGCGTTGTGAAGTCGATGGTTGAAGAACTGGGCTACCAGGCAACAACCATGGCATGGGGGGACATCTTCCCCGCGCTTCAAGCCGGTATCGTCGATGGTGCGATCTGCTGCACCAAAACCGCGACCTACTCCATCTTCGCCAAGTCGGATGTCGGCACCCACTTCGTCGAGTACAACTCGATCTCCGAACTAACAACGTTCTATGCATCGCAGCGGACGCTGGACAAGCTGAATGACGCACAGCGTGACGCGTTGCAGGCAGCTCTAACCAAAGCGTCGAATGATTTCTTCAGCTACAACCGAGAAAACGACGAGGTTTTCGGTCAGAAGCTGCTTGATAAAGGCTACACCATCCTTCGCCTGAGCGATGAAGAACAGGCTGCGATGGCCGCGCATGTTCAGGAAACGGTCTGGCCGCAGATGGCAAAAAGCGTTGGTCAGGACATCATCGACCGCCTGCTGGCAGCCAAGAACAAATGATCAGGAAAGGGGCCGGCAGACCAGCTGGCCCTTTTTTGTTCTTGAGCGAAACAATGGGAGGGAGAAAGATGTCCGTTTCGGTAAGCGAACAACCACCAGCCGCCGGGAACGAAGTTCACGGCATTCGGAACAAAATAACCGACGAATTGCCGGTCATCATTGGCTACCCGATGAAGGCGATCGCATTTGTCATGAGACAGATTGTAATGGTGTCAGGGTTCCTGATGGCATTCACCTTTGGCGCGGTTGTTGTCATCAGATACGGCTTTGGCGGCGATCTTTTCGCCTACGAAGAATGGCTTTTGGGCATTAGCATCGTGGGCTTCTTTGCAGGTGCTGTTCTGGCCTCTGCGCGCAATCTGCATATCAACGCGGATATTCTGGGCATCGTCATCCAAAACCCGCGGATGATCTGGTGGCGCGGGTTCATCGTGCTGACGGTCGAGTTGCTGGTGATCCTGTTTCTAATGTACGCGTGCTATGTCTCGCTGCTTGACGACTTCTCGTTCCCGCGGCTGCGCGCAACCCCTGTGCTGCGCATCCCCTTTGTCACCTGGCGGATCGGGATCATGGCCGCCTTTGGCTTCATGGCGATGTTCACCACCGCGTATCTGTACGTGCATATCCGTCAGGGTCTCGGTCTCCCGCTCAAATCAGCTGCTGCCAAGGAGGCCGCAAAATGATCATCACCGGTAGTCTTCTTATCGTCTGCGCCATGCTGCTTCTTGGGGTCAGCGTTTTTGTGGCCTTCGGGGCCGTCCTGATTTTCATTGCCATGGTCGGTGATCAGTCGATCACAGGGTATTTGCCGACGGGGTCCACGGGAATCCGGTCGCTGGTTCTGCTGGCCATCCCGCTGTTCATGATTGCGGGCGGCATCATGGAAAAAGGCCGGATCGCGGCGCCTCTGGTTTCACTCGCCGAAATGTTCATCGGCCATATCAAGGGCGGGCTGAGCGCTGCGGGCGTCCTGGCCTGCGGGGTCTTTGGCTCGATTTCCGGCAGCGCCAACGCCACCCTGACCTGCATCGGCGGCATCATGATGCCGCACTTGAAAAAGGCCAACTATCCCGGCGGGCAGTCGGCCGCTCTGATCGTGGCAGCAAGCCCTCTGGGCCTCCTGATCCCGCCAAGCTCGTCGCATATCCTGTATGGCTGGGTGGCACAGCAGCACGTGCTGAAATGCTTTCTGTCCACCGTGATCCCCGCGTTCATACTGATCACCCTGCTGATCGTCGTGAACCAGTTCATGCTGCGGAAATACGATGGCATTAACCTGACAGAACGCCCCAGGCCTTTTCTGCCCACCTTTGGCCGCCAGGCGCGCCTGGCGGGACCTGCCCTGATGATGCCGCTGATCATTCTGGGGGGAATCTACGGCGGTATCATGACCCCGACCGAAGCCGCCGGTATCGCCGTGGTCTATTCGATCCCGATTGCGATCTACTTCTACCGCGGCCTGACCTGGAAAACGCTGGCTCAGACCATCCAGAATTCCGGCGTCACAATCGGTGTGGTGATGGTCATGATCTTCATGGTGCTGATCGTGTCGGACAACCTGATCTCGCAGGGCGCACCGCAATTGGCCAAAGATCTGGTTTACTCCGTATCTGACAACCCGATTGTGATCCTGCTGATGATCAACATCGTGATGATCCTGATCGGGATGCTGATGGATGATATCTCGGGCCTGCTTCTGGCGACCCCGATCCTGTTGCCCATCGCGCAGAGCACCGGAATGGACCCGATCCATTTTGCTGCCGTGATCGGCGTGAATCTGGGCATGGCCAACATCACACCACCCACGGCGCCGCTTCTCTATCTTGGTGCCCAGGTCTGTGACGAACCGGTCTCGCGCATGCTGTGGCCGACGCTGATCTTCATCGTCTTTGCCTGGCTGCCGACGCTGATGCTGACGACCTTTGTCCCGGAACTGGCGCTCTTCCTGCCCGACCTCCTGCTCAGCAAATAAGGGGGCCACCTATTCCTGCGCCCCCCGGACCGGGGGCGCTCCCCTGCCGGCGGCGGATGCCGGACAGGCAGCCGCGAACCTTCAGCCCCAGAAACTGAACACAAGAGGAATACCATGTATAGCAACATACTCGTAGCGCTTTCCCTGGAACATGGCATCAGCGAACAGGCACTCTCCACGGCACGTGCGCTTCTGTCCGAGGGTGGAATGATCACCGCAGCCCATATTCACGAGCCGCCGAACAAGCAGATCATGTATTACATGGAGCAAAATGTTGTCGAAAAATCCTACCAGAAAGCCCAGGCAAGCCTGGCTGACCGGTTGCAGGGAGAAGCGGATGTGAACTCCGTCATTCTGGAAAGCCAGTCAGCGGGCCGCGCGATAACGGAATATGCCAACAAACACAAAATCGACTGTATCGTCCTTGCCTCGCACAAACCCGGGATGAAGGAGTTCTTTCTGGGTTCGACCGCCGCGTTCGTCGTTCGCCATGCTCATTGTTCGGTACATGTCCTCCGTCTGTAACGGCTGATAATGGCCGCAGATCGAACAGCCAGCCCTGCGCAAATGGTTTGCAGTCAAAACAGGGTTGGAGCTTACTTAGGAGCGCCGGTTGGACCATTTGGCTGCCACCTGATTTGGGGCAACTAGAAAATGAGTGTGCCTGCGATGCTCATCGGAGCGCTGTCCGCAACTGTCGCATGGTCGTGTCGCGATATTCTGCCCGGTCTTTTGGGGGTGTGCGAACAGAAGGGGTGGCAGGTAACGGAAGTTTTCACGGATCACGCGCTCAGCGGCAAGAATGCCCTGCGTCCGGGATACCAGTACCTGATCCAGGCTGCAGAACGTGGCGGGAACGACGTCATTGCCGCCGAGAGTCAGAACCGGCTCTCGCGGGACATGGCGGATTCCGCAAGCCTGCTGAAGCGCATGAACTTCTTCGGAGTCAAGATCCACACGGCTTCGGAGAATGAGCTGGATGACATGAAGGTCGGGATCGGCGGGCTGGTGTCCACCATGTTCCTCAGGGACTTGGCCCAGAAGACACGGCGCGGGCTGGAAGGACGCATTGCCAGGGGCAAATCTGCTTGCGAGATTGCCTACGGCTACCGGGTGAAGCGTGAGATCCTGCCCGACGGCACGGTCAGCACCGGCGACCGGGAGATCGAGCCGGACGAGGCCGCCGTCATCACCCGGATCTTCCAGGATTACGCAGACGGCCTTTCCGCGCGCTCAATCGCTGCCGCGCAGAACGCCGAAGCAGTGCCTGCTCCCCAGAGCGGCAAGGGCACCGGAGTCTGGAACCCCTCAACGGTCTCCGGGCACATCAAGCGCGGCACCGGTATCCTGAACAACGAGCTGTACATCGGGCGCCTGGTCTGGAACCGGCTGACCTATGATACCAACCCGGACACCGGCAAACGCTTGTCACGCCTCAACCCGCCCGAAGACTGGAAGATCGAAGAAGTCCCACAGCTTCGTATTCTGGATGATCAGCTCTGGCAGGCGGTGAAGACGCGCCAGGGGGAGGTGCGGCAAGCGATGAACCCGGCGGGTGTTCTGACGGAACGGCCGAAGCTGGAACGCGCGCGCCGCCCAACCTACCTGCTGTCAGGCCTCCTGCGCTGCGCCTGCTGCGGCGCCAGCTACACGCTGATCAACAAGACACGCTACGGCTGCGCAGGTGCCCGCACCATGGGCGCTGCGGTCTGCACCAACCGCGCCACCATCGGCCGGGCAGAAGTGGAAGAGCGGGTGCTTTCCGGGCTGAAGCAGCGCCTGCTGGCACCGGACCTGCTGGCGCAGTTCGCGGAGGGTTACCGCAAGGCGTTCAACGACGCCGCCACGGGGGCCTGCCAGGACCGGCAGAAGGCCGAACGCTCTCTCAAGAAGGCGGAGAGCCGGATCTCAAACATCCTGACCGCTATTGAGGACGGCATGTACACGGCCTCGATGAAGGACAAGATGTCTGAACTGGAGAGAGAAGGCCCGCCTGAAGGCGGTCATCGCGGACAACCCGGAGCCCACTGCCCTGCGGCTGCACCCGAGCCTGTCGTCCCGGTACCGGGAGCTGATCGAAGATCTTGCTGGCGCCCTGAATGCACCAGAGGTGCGGCGGGAGGCGACGGGGTCGCTGCGGGCACTTATTTCGGGGGTTCGGGCGGTTCCGGACACGGATGCGCCGGGCGGCCATCAGCTTGAGCTTTTTGGA
>NZ_JWLI01000017.1 GCF_000813965.1 Leisingera sp. ANG-M7
TGCCGCGGGCCGGGTCATGGGTGGAATCCGCGCCGCATTGCTCGCAGGGGGAGCGGTGGGTTTGATCGGCGGGGGGAGGCACGGTTTCAGGGGGGGGTGGCGGGGGCGTCGCCACGGGGAGGCAACCTGTCGGGCGGTGTCAGTCAGGGAAGGGGGAGGGCGGCCGTTGGCCACCCCCGGAGTGGTATCACCCGGCTGGCGGCGGTGGCGGTGGCGGGGGCGGCAGAATGGTGAACAGCTGCGCCAGCTCCATCACTTCGCCTGCACGTTTCCAGCCGTCCTGGCCGGGGGTCCAGACGTGGGTTTCGCGCGTCAGGGTTCCGTCCTGCGCCATCCGTCCCATCCGCGCTTTGGAGTACGGCCCGGAGGTCTGCCCGTCCACCGCGATATGCCAGACATGCTCGACCGGCGGCGGGGGCGGCGCCACGGGCGCAGCCGGTTGCGGTGCAGCGGGTTCGGGCCGCGCACCCCATGGCCCGGACGGTTGACCCGCTGCCTGAGATGCCGCACCTCCCTGCAGCGCCTGGCCCATCTGCTGGGCCATCGCCATACCCATGCCCATTCCCATGCCGGCGCCCATGCCGCTGTTCGGGGTTTTCGCGGCGGCGGTCATTGCCTCGGCGGCTGAGAACTGCGTGTAGCGGCCCAGATCGCCCAGCACACCCATCTGGGTGCGCTTGTCCATGGCTTCTTCCACCGCGGGCGGCAGCGAGATGTTTTCGATGTACAGCTCCGGCATCATCAGACCGTAGTCCGCCAGCGTGCCGGAGATCTCCGCCGCGACCAGCTTGCCCAGGTCAGCCGTATTTGCCGCCATGTCCAGCACCGGAATGCCGGAGCCGGCAATGACGCGGGAAAACTCCTGCACGATGATATTGCGGATCTGGTAGGAGATCTCGTCCATGGTAAATTCACCATCGGTGCCGACGATCTCGCTCAGGAAGCGGGCAGGGTCGGCGACCTTGATCGTATAGGTGCCATAGGCGCGCAGCCGCACCGGGCCGAACTCCGGGTCGCGGCAGATGATCGGGTTCTTTGTGCCCCACTTCAGATCGCTGAACCGGGTGGTATCTACAAAGTAGATCTCAGACTTGAACGGCGACTGGAAGGCGTGGTCCCAATGCTGCAGCGTGGTCATGACGGGCATGTTGTTGGTCTCCAGCATGTAGAGACCTGGTGTGAAGACATCCGCCAGCTGGCCTTCGTGCACGAACACAGCCGCCTGGCCCTCGCGCACGGTCAGCTTGGCGCCGTATTTGATTTCGTGGCCTTCGCGCTCGAACCGCCAGACCATGGTGTCACGGGTGTCGTCCACCCAGTGAATGACATCAATGAATTCGCCTTTGAGAAAATCGAAAATACCCATGTTTCAGGTCCTCTTCCAGTGGCGGCCTATAGTTCCTGGCCCATCGCCTCGCGGGCGAGAATGCGGATGATGGGGCGGGCCTCTTCCAGGCTCATCCCCGCCTTCAGTCTTGGATCATACAGCATCTGCAGCAATTTTTCGTCAAAGCTGGTCAGCAGTGCAAACTCGTCGTCGTCGTTGAAGATCGACGGCCGTGCGCGCGGGCTGTCGTTCCTGAGGCCCAGCCCTTGCGCCACTTCTTCATGCACACAGCTCTTGCGCACCAGATCGGGATGCTCGGCCCGGATCAGCGCAACGCCGCGCGTATAGGACAAAGGATCGGTTTGCGGCCCGCCTGCCACCACCAGGCAATAGTAGCTGCGCGGCGGCGCTGCCAGCAGCGACAGGTCGCGCGCGCTGATCGCGGGCAGCAGCTCGCGCACCCGTTCGGCGACAAAGGCGCTGTCGTCGAGGCTGGCAAAGATCACGTGGAAATTGGCGCGCCCGCTGACGGTGCTGATGGAATGGCCGGTGATACGGGCCAGCCGCGCGGCATAGTCCGCAAGCGTTTCCCGGTCCTGAGCCCGCTGGCCCGCCTGAACCGAGGGGCCGAATTCTGCCGCAATGCGCACCGGCCCGGACCAGCGGCCCAGGCCGCCCGAGATGCCCGCACCTCCGTATTCGTCATAAAAGGCCAGCTGTTCAAAGCTTCTAGCCAGATCCTCTGCGTCATAAGGTGTGTCCGGCCCGCCACCGTCTGTACGCAACAACCCGCGGGTCAGCAGGTCGCGCTGCAGGGCATTGTAGTAATAGGCCAGCTGGGCGCTGTCGGCTGAGGGTTTGTAGACGGCAGGCTGGGGCACTGCGGGGCGGGCTTGCGGCACCAGCGATTCCGCCTGGTCAAAGGGCAGGCAGGCCGTGAGAGCGGCCAGCCCGGTAAGGGCTGCCGCGCTTTTCCAAAGTGTCTGGACTGCCTGCACTTATGCTGCCTTTCTTAACCCGGAACTGCGGTGCCGGCATTATCGCCAACCCCGTCGCGCCGGGCCTTGGCAGCGGCCAGGGTGTCGCGCAGCTCCGCTTCCATTTTCTGCAGCTCTTCCTCTGCCGCGGCGCGTTTGGCCTTGCCCTCATCTGCGATCTTCAGGCTGTCCTGAATGGTGCCGATCAAGTCCGCGTTGGCCTGTTTCACCGCTTCGATGTCGAACACACCGCGTTCCATTTCCTGGCGGATCATCTCGTTCGACTGACGCAGGTTTGCGGCGTTGGAGGTCAACAGCTCATTGGTCAGGTCATTGGCATCGCGCACTGCCGCCGCCGCCTGGGCCGAGCGCTGGATGGTCAGCGCCTGCGCCAGCTGGGTCTCCCACAGCGGCACGGTGTTCACCAGGGTGGAGTTGATCTTGGTCACCAGCGACTTGTCGTTTTCCTGCACCAGCCGGATCGAAGGCAGCGACTGCATGGTGACCTGGCGCGTCAGCTTCAGGTCATGCACCCGGCGCTCCAGATCGTCACGGGCAGCGCGCAGATCGCGCAACTCCTGCGCTTTCATCACCTGGTCGCCTTCGGGGGCTGCCTGCACTTCCGCCTCCTTGGCCGGGATCGCGGTGCCGTCCAGTTCCGCCAGCTTGGCCTCGCCCGCGGCAATGTAAAGCGCGAGCTCATCGTAGAATTGCAGCGTCTTTTCATAGAGAAGATCAAGCGACTTGATGTCCTTCAGCAGGATATGCTCATGTCCCAGTAGGTCATCGGTGATCTTGTCGATCTGCCCTTGCACGGTCTCATAGCGCGCGGTGAATTTGGCAAAAGGCGCAGCCTTGCCCAACAGCCTTTCCCAGAAGGTCGGCTTGCGGCGAATGTCGAGTTCGGACACCGAAAATCCGCGGATCGTTGTCACGATGTTGCGCAGGCTGTCGCCCGCAGGCCCAACGTCCTTGTTGCGCACGTCAGACAGCATCGCTTGGCTGATGGTCTGCAATTCGGCCTGGGCGGCAGAGCCGAAATGGATGATCGAGTTGGTGTCGCCCATATCGATCTGGTCCATCCGCTGCCGGATCGCCTTGCTGGTTGGTTCATCAGCCTGTTCCAGCGGCTGAACCTCTGTCACGGGTTCAGGCAGTTCAATGGCGGTGACTTCCGTTACCAGGGCTTCGGCCTGGGCGGCCTTCTGTTGAACGGCTTCAGACATGAATGGCTCCCCTTAATCAGTTCTGGTCCAGATGGACCCCTTCACGCTGCAACCGGTCGCGCAGCACATCAATTTCAATGGTCAGGTCCGTACGGTCTTCCACCAGCATCTTGCGGGTGCGCGCGGCAAAGTTTTGTTCCAGATCGTCCAGCAGCGCCAGGTAATCGGCGCGGGCCTGGGCGTCCTGGCTGCGGGCATAGATATCGGCGAATTTCACCGTCGCGTCGCGGGCGCCCTGCAAATAGACGGTCAGATACTTGCGGGCGGCAGTCAGGTCGCGCGGGTCTTCTTCCACCGTGCGGAACAGTTCGCGGGCAACGGATTGGAACTGTTCCACCCGCGCTTCGACAGTCCGGTCACGGGCGCACAGGGCGGCGTCTTTCATCGCCGCAAGGTTTTCCTCGGCTTCATCCACCGCTCGGGCCACCCGGGACTGCTGAAAATCGTCGACGCCCTCGACACCCTTGTCCTGCAGCGGGTCGATGCCAAAG
Source organism: Leisingera sp. ANG-M7 (assembly GCF_000813965.1). Taxonomy (GTDB): domain Bacteria; phylum Pseudomonadota; class Alphaproteobacteria; order Rhodobacterales; family Rhodobacteraceae; genus Leisingera. The sequence continues at coordinate 4,022 of NZ_JWLI01000017.1, forward strand.
GCGGTGATATGCAGTCCCGCCGCCGCGGCGCCATAGATGACGGCAATCAGGATGCCGGGTTCGGCCTTCCAGGCGGCCAGTGCGGCGCCGCCGCCTGTTAGCAGAGCTGCCAGGATCTTGCGGGGCAGGGCGGGTTTGCGCGCCACCTTGCGGGCGGCATAGGCGGCCTCTGCCTTCAGCCCCTCGCGCAGCAGGAAGGCACCGCCGGTCCATAGACCCGCCCCGATCAGTCCAAGCGCAAAACCTGTGGCCCCGTCGTTCAATGACAGCAGGGCCAAGAGCGCGGGCGGTACAAACAACACGTTGGCGCGGACGCCCGCCGGGTCCACCTGTGCATTGCGGTAGGATTGTGCGGGGGGCTTGTCTTGTTTTCCGGCATTGCTGCCGGGGCTGTGTTTGCCGCCATAACGCTGTGCCATGCGGTCAGCCTCCCACGATCCAGCCGGTGCTGAGGCCGAACATCAGGATCAACAGGGCAGCATAGGCAAATTTCTGCACGCGAACGTTCCCCCAAACCGCCAGCAAAGATTAACTGATTGGAAATCTAGGGGATAGCTGGCGGTGTTGCTAGGGGGAAGTCTGCGGGAAATGGCTCAGCGGCGGGGATTCTTGCCGATCGGACGCTTGCCGCCACCGCGCTGGGCGGGGCGGTCGCCGCGCGGTGCTGCAGGCTTGCCGCCCGGTTTCCCGGCTTTCACCGGCGCCTTGCCTGCCGGTTTGCTGCCGGGCTTGCCCGCGGGCCTGCCAGCAGGCTTGCCGCTGCGGGACCGGGTGGGGCGGCCGGTCGGCTTTTCCTCCTCTGGCTCCAGTCCCAGCTGGTCGCGCACCACACGCGGGCGCAGTTCTTCTACATCGCCGGGTTTCAGATCGCCCAGCTGGAACGGCCCGTAGGATACCCGCAAAAGCCGGTTCACGCTGTAGCCGATATCCTCCATCGCGCGGCGGATTTCGCGGTTCTTGCCTTCGCGAAGGCCCACGGTCAGCCAGGCATTGGCGCCCTGCTGGCGGTCTAGCGTCACGGTCATGGGCTGGAATTTCTCGCCCTCGATCACCAGGCCCTTGCGCAACGGGGCAAAATCCTCGTCCTTGGGGCGGCCGTTGATCCGCACCCGGTAGCGGCGCAGCCAGCCGGTGGCGGGCAGCTCCAGCTTGCGCTTGATGCCGCCGTCGTTGGTCAGCAGCAAAAGCCCTTCGGAGTTGAGGTCGAGCCGGCCGACTGTCATAACCCGCGGCATATCCTCCGGCAGCTCGTCAAAGATGGTCTTGCGGCCTTTTTCGTCGCTGTTCGACGTCACAAGGCCGGTTGGCTTGTAATACAGCCACATCCGCGGCGCTTCGGCTTCCGGCAGGGGCTGGCCGTCAACACTGATCCGGTCAGCCGCGGTCACGTTCAGGGCCGGACTGTCGATCTTCTTGCCGTTCACCGACACGCGGCCCTCGGCAATCATGCGCTCGGCCTCGCGGCGCGAGGCGACGCCTGCGCGCGACAGGACCTTGGCGATGCGGTCGCCCTCGGGGGCTGTGCCTTCAGGAGTGGCGGTCGCCTTGCGGGGCTGGGATTTCGGGGCCGGTTTGCCCTTGGGGGATGCAGGTGTTTTGCTCATGCCCGTGCCATAGAGCATTCTGCCGTCTTGCGAAAGCGGGCATTCGCGGGCAGGAAGGGGCATGGCATTCAAATCGCATATGGACAAGGCGCTGGCTGAGGCGCGGGCGGCGGCAAAGCGCGGCGAGGTCCCCGTGGGCGCCGCACTGATCGCACCGGACGGGCAGGTGGCGGCGCTGGCAGGCAACCGCACCCGCGAACTGAACGACCCCACCGCCCACGCCGAAATCCTGACCATCCGCGCGGCCTGTGCGGCTTTGGGCAGCGAACGCCTCACTGGATACGACCTCTATGTGACGCTGGAGCCCTGCGCGATGTGCGCCGCCGCCATCGCCGCCGCCCGCATCCGCCGGGTCTACTATGGTGCCGCTGATCCCAAGTCCGGCGGCGTGGCGCATGGCGCCTGTGTGTTCTCCCATCCGCAGGCGCACCACGCGCCTGAGGTCTATGACGGGATTGCTGAAGGCGAGGCCAGCGTGCTGCTCAAGGAATTCTTTGCCGGCAAACGCTGATCAACTGGACGGAGACGTGCCGTCGCTTGGCTTGCCGGTTGCGCCTGTAGGTCAAATGTCCTAGGTTGCACTTAGGTCAAACGTCCTAGGGGTGGGAATGCCACAGCCAGCAACCAAAGACAGGATCGCTGAGGCCGCGGACCAGCTGTTCTATGAACGCGGGTTTGAGGCCACATCGTTTGCGGATATCGCTGCGGCTGTCGGCATCTCGCGCGGCAATTTCTACTATCATTTCAAGACCAAGGACGAGATCCTTGAAGCGGTGATCGCGCGCCGCTTGGCTGCAACCCGCACCATGCTGAACACCTGGCAGGCGGAAGGCGCCGGCCCGGAGCAGCGGGTCATCTGCTTTATCCGCATCCTGATCGCCAACCAGGCCAAGATCACCCTCTACGGCTGTCCGGTCGGGACACTGGTTGCGGAGCTTGGCAAGCTGAACCATGCGGCGCAGGATCAGGCCAATGCGGTTTTCACGCTGTTCCGGACGTGGCTCTGCCGCCAGTTCGTAGAACTGGGCTGCGGCACGGAATCGGATGCACTGGCTATGCACCTGCTGGCGCGCAGCCAGGGGGCGGCGGCGCTGGCGCAGGCATTCGGCGATGTGGAATTCATCAACCGCGAAGTGGCGCTGATGCAGGACTGGCTCAAGTGTCAGTTGCCACAGGATCACCCCCGTTAAACGCATCACAGGAGAAAAACATGTATTTCATTTTGCTGACATTCGCAGAGCAGAAAGGCCGCCTGGCCGAGTTTTTGGACGGCCACAAAGCCTGGCTGCAGCAGGGGTTCGAGGACGGGGTTTTCCTTGCCGCCGGATCCATGACTGACGGTGAGGGCGGCGCAATCCTTGCCGTGGGTGAAAGCGAGGAGGCCCTGTTTGCCCGTGTCGCGCAGGACCCCTTTGTGACCGGGGGCGTGGTGGAGCCGGAGATCATCGGCGTGGCGCCGACCATGATGGATCCCCGGCTTGATTTCCTGCGGGGCGGCGAATGAGCCGCTTGTACACCGCTTCTGATGGACATCCCCGTTGCGCCTGGGCCGCCTCGGCGCCCGATTTCCTGCGCTACCACGACGAGGAATGGGGCTACCCGGTGGTCGATGACATCCGCCTGTTTGAGAAGGTGTGCCTTGAAAGCTTTCAGTCCGGGCTCAGCTGGCGGACCATTCTGGATAAGCGCGAAAATTTCCGCGCCGCCTTTGCCGGGTTTGATTTCAACAAGATGGCGGAATTCGGTGCGGCGGATGTTGAACGGCTCTTGCAGGACAAGGGCATCATCCGCCACCGCGGCAAGATCGAGGCGGTGATCAACAATGCTGCCCGCGCGCAGGAACTGGTGGCGGAGGCGGGATCCCTCGCCGCGTTTTTCTGGAGCTATGAGCCGAACCCTGAAAACCTGCCGGAACCGCAGACCGCCTCCACCAGCCCCGAATCCGTGGCGCTGTCCAAGGCGCTCAAGAAACGCGGCTGGAAATTCGTCGGCCCGACCACTGTTTTTGCCTTCATGCAGGCGATGGGGCTGATCAATGACCACGCCCGCGGCTGCATCTGCCGGGAGAGGGCCGCCGTGGCCCGTGCGGCGTTCACCGTGCCGCAGATGAAACCGGCGGCCTGAAACCTGTCCGCGCCGGACCGCCAGGTCCGGCGCCACGCCCAACGGGAGCGGATCTGCACCGCAGATCCGGCGACGGGCGGGAGGGTCCCGCCAGCCTGGAGGCGTCAGATCTCGATCGCCGTCATCACTTCCGGCTCGATCACTTCCACACCTGGCAGCCCCTCGATCAGATCCTTGGCGTCCTGCTCCAGGACCGGGAAGCTCTTGTAGTGGCAGGGAATCACCGTCTTGAAGTCGAAGTACCGCTTGGCCGCGTAGGCCGCCTGTTTCATGTCCATGGTGAAATGGCCGCCCGCCGACAGGATGCCAACGTCCGGCTTGTAGTAATCGCCCATCCACTCCATGTCGGCCATGATCGCGGTGTCGCCGGACAGGTAGACCGTCTTGCCCTCCGCCATCAGCATGTAGCCCACTTCCGAACCGCCGGTGCGCAGCCCGTCCTGGGTGTTGAAGGTGGAGCTGTGCGAGGCCGGCACCATCGCAACCTTGACCCCGCCCAGGTCCACCGTGCCGCCCTTGTTGAAGCCGGTGGTCTGCACACCCTCAGTCTCGCCCCAGAGCCCCATCAGGTCGTACTGCCCCACCACCGGTACCTCCAGCCGCTTGGCCAGCGGCAGCACGTCCACCACATGGTCGAAATGCACATGGGTCAGCAGGATATGGGTGGCACCGGCAACCGCCGCGTCATGGCTGTCTTCCGGCAGCACCGGGTTGCCGCTCAGCCAGGGGTCCACCAGCAGCACCAGGCCGCCTGCTTCGATACGGAATGAGCCGTGGCCCAGCCAAATGATCTTCATCGGTTTTCTCCTCCCGTTGGCCCTGATGCCGTTCTTGGCAGCAGCCTAACAGGCTGCGGGTGAAAAGGAATGCAAACGTGCCAGAAAATGGGTGCGCCACCCCGTTTGCGGCCCGGCCGCCCGTTGCAGGCTTGCAGCGCAGGCGGCACGGCGGTAAATGCCTAGCCAACACCAGATGAGGGTTTCCATGTCGATTGACCAAAGCACCGCCGCCAAGGTGGCCAAACTGGCCCGGATCAAGGTCGAGGACGACGCGCTGCCGGCGCTGGCAGACGAGTTCAACAACATCCTGGGCTTCATCGAGCAACTGAACGAGGTGGATGTCGAGGGCGTCGAGCCGATGACCTCCGTCACTCCGCAGCGCCTGAAACGCCGCGCGGATGAAGTCACAGACGGCAGCCAGCAGGACAAGGTTCTGGCCAATGCGCCGGACGCCCGCGAAGGCTTCTTCGCAGTGCCCAAAGTCGTGGAGTAGTGAGCAGCGTCCTGGAAACCGTCCGGGGGACGGTTTCAGCTGTGAACGGGCGGAGCCCAATGACATTTGCCCAAGAGAGGCGATAAAATGACCGAACTCAATAAATTGACCCTGGCAGAGGCCCGCGACGCGCTGCGCAAGGGCGACACCACTTCCGTTGAGCTGACCGAAGCCTGCCTCAAGGCAATCGACGCGGCTGATGCTCTGAACGCCTTCGTGCACAAGACGCCCGAGCTTGCGATGGAACGCGCCAAGGCGGCGGACGACCGCATCAAGGCGGGCGATGCGCCCTCCATGTGCGGCCTGCCGATCGGCATCAAGGACCTGTTCTGCACCAAGGGCGTGCCGTCGCAGGCAGCGTCCAAGATTCTCGAAGGCTTCAAGCCGGAGTACGAATCCACCGTCAGCCAGAAACTGGCCGATGCCGGCTCCGTCATGCTGGGCAAGCTGAACATGGATGAGTTCGCCATGGGCTCCTCCAACGAAACCTCCGTCTACGGCAATGCCGTCAGTCCCTGGCGCCGCGGCAATGACGACGCCCAGCTGACCCCGGGCGGCTCCTCCGGCGGCTCCGCCTCTGCCGTTGCCGCCGATCTCTGCCTGGCGGCCACCGGCACCGACACTGGCGGATCGATCCGCCAGCCTGCCGCCTTCACCGGCACTGTCGGCATCAAGCCGACCTACGGCCGCTGCTCGCGCTGGGGCATTGTCGCCTTTGCCTCCTCGCTCGATCAGGCCGGCCCGATGACCAAATCGGTGCGCGACGCAGCCATCATGCTGGAAACCATGTGCGGCCACGACCCCAAGGATTCGACCTCTGCCGAACTGGCGGTGCCGGATTTCGAGGCGATGCTGACCGGCGACATCCGCGGCAAGAAGATCGGTATCCCCAAGGAATACCGTATGGACGGCATGCCGGGCGAGATCGAGAAACTGTGGTCCGACGGCGCCGAGATGCTGAAAGCAGCCGGTGCCGAGATCGTCGACATCTCGCTGCCCCACACCAAATATGCGCTGCCCGCTTATTACGTGATTGCCCCGGCAGAAGCGTCCTCGAACCTGGCGCGCTATGATGGTGTCCGCTATGGCCGCCGCGCCACGCTGGACGCGGGCGACGGCATCACCGAGATGTACGAAAAGACCCGCGCCGAGGGCTTCGGCCACGAGGTGCAGCGCCGCGTGATGGTCGGCACCTATGTGCTGTCGGCTGGCTTCTACGATGCCTATTACAACCGCGCCCGCCGTGTCCGCACCCTGATCAAGAAGGACTTTGAGGACGCCTTTGCCGCAGGTGTCGACGCAATCCTGACCCCGGCCACTCCCTCCGCGGCCTTTGGCCTGGGTGAGATGACCGAGGCGGATCCGGTGCAGATGTACCTGAACGACGTGTTCACCGTCACCGTGAACCTGGCGGGCCTGCCGGGTGTTGCGGTGCCGGCAGGGCTGGATGCCCAAGGCCTGCCGCTGGGTCTGCAGCTGATCGGCAAGCCCTGGGAAGAGGGCGATCTGCTGAACACTGCCTATGCGCTAGAGAATGCGGCCGGCTTTGTAGCCAAGCCGCAGCAATGGTGGTAAACATCTGCGCAAGCAATTGAGCAGAGCTGACAGGTACCCCATGCGCGCATTCGCATCCTACGCCGCCGCAGGCAGCCTTCTGGTTATGGCTGCCTGTTCCCCCCAGGTTCCGGACAGCGCCGCCGGCGTTGGCATCGACGGCGACCCGTTTGCGCCGCCGCCCGCCGCGGGCACCACGATCAATGGCGATCCGCTGGTGCCGCCGGCGCGGGTGTCGACTGAAGCTGTGCCGTCCCCTTCAGGAGCCGCTCCGCGCAGCGGCGCTTCAACAACGACGGCAGGCACCTTCAGCACAGCTGCGGCGTCGTCCAGCGATGCCGACATCGCACGCCAGACAGAGGCTGCCCTGGCAGCCTCGCGCAGCAGCTCCAGCGCTGGCACCGCGCCGCTGGATGCGAGCCCCTCCAACCCGGCACCGCAGCTGATCGGCAACGCCGGTATTTCGGACGAGAATGACTTTGAGGCGGTTGCTTCCCGCCAGTCGATCGAAAGCGATGCTGAACGGCTGCAACGGCAGCGGTCGCAGTACCAGCAGGTGCAGCCTACCGCGGTCCCGCAGCGCTCCGGCGATTCCGGGCCGAACATCGTCAAATACGCGCTCAGCACCTCCAACCCCAAGGGTGTGCGCCTCTATACCCGCGCAGGTATCAACCTCAAGGCCCGCAGCGCGCGCAACTGTGCTGAATTCGCCTCGCCTGATCAGGCCCAGATTGCTTTCCTCGAAAGCGGCGGCCCTCAGCGCGACCGCAAGGTGCTGGACCCGGATGGTGACGGCTTTGCCTGCGGCTGGGATCCGGCGCCCTACCGGCTGGCCGTCCAGAACTGATGACGCCTGATCAGTCAGGCGCCATCTGGCACCCAAGCCCGAACTTCGGGCCGCGCAGGGACGGTCTGACACCGTCCCTGATTGTTTTGCACTATACGGCCATGGATGGTGCCCAAGCAGCGCTTGAGCGCCTCTGCAATCCTGCAGTGGAGGTCTCCGCCCACTACCTGATCGGTGGGGACGGCACCCTTTGGCAGATGGTGGCCGAGGGCAACCGCGCCTGGCATGCAGGTGCCGGAGAATGGGCCGGGCAGGAGGATATAAACTCCCGCTCCATCGGCATAGAGCTCGACAACCGCGGCACCCATCCGTTCAGCGAACCGCAGATGGCGGCGCTTGAGTGGTTGATGCGCGGCATCATGCAGCGCTGGCGCATCTCGGCTGAGGGGGTGATCGGCCATTCCTGCATGGCGCCGGGCCGCAAATGGGATCCCGGCCCGCGGTTCGATTGGGGCCGGCTGGCCCGGCAAGGACTGGCTGCAGGTTTGGCAGGCGCACCTTTGCCGCAGACGGTTACCTTCGCGCACTTCCGTGAGGCTGCTGCCGCTGCTGGTTTCACAGCCCCCGCAGACGACCAGACACTTCTGGCAGCCGTGCGGCTGCGCTTCCGCCCCTGGGGGCGAGGGCCGCTCTGCGCCGCGGACTTTCTGCCTCTTAGTTCTCTGGTCCGCTAGGGCCGGGCTTTTGCGAGGCTCTGCCTCGCGCTCCGGGATATTTGGGGCCAGAAGAATAGAGGATCCGCTCTTCATCTGGCTGAAAATTTCTGAGGTGAATTGGCCAAGGGCCAAGAGGGGCAAAGCCCCTGCTGCCGAACTATCCGCTTGACGCCGCACGCGGTTGTTCCTACGCCTCGCCACGCGCAGAAGGCTGGATGGCCGCGGGGAGCGTAAGCTCCGCGAGGAAAGTCCGGACTCCATGAAGCAGCGGTGCCGGGTAACGCCCGGGCGGGGAAACCCGACGGAAAGCGCCACAGAAATCAGACCGCCAGCCTCTGGGCTGGTAAGGGTGAAACGGTGGGGTAAGAGCCCACCGCGCCCCTGGCAACAGGGGCGGCACGGCAAGCCCCACCGGGAGCAATGCCAAATAGGGTCCCCGCGCGGGCAGGTTCCGGTTCGCCGGAAAACCGCCGCTAGGTTCGCTTCAGCCGAGAGGGACCGGGTTGGCAGCTTGAGCGGCGCAGCAATGCGCCGCCTAGATGAATGGCCATCGATCCCTGCCTTACGGGGCAGGGGGGACAGGATCCGGCTTACAGGCCTTCTGCGCGTTTCTCCGGCTCATAGGCGATGGCCTTTCCGGGAATGCCTTTCAGTTCGAACTGACCGGCCATTTGCAGGCCTGAGCCAATGGCACGGGCTGTTGTTTCGCACAGCAGGATCTGTCCGCTGCCTGCCTTGTCGCACAGCCTGGCTGCCAGATTGGGAGCTGCGCCGATGGCTGCATAGTCCAGCCGCCCTTCGAAACCGATCTGGCCCAGCGTCGCCTCGCCGGTGGCAATCCCGATCCCCAGGCCGATCCGGCTGCCGCCGGTTTGAAACGGTTTCACCGCGCCGGGAAATGCATCCTGCATCTGCTCAGCCAGTGTCAGCGCCTGCCTGGCCGGGTCCTTGCAGGGCAGCGGCGCATTGAACAGAACCAGCAGGCCGTCGCCAAGGAACCGCTCGAGCGTGCCGCCAGCCTCATCAATCAGCGGGCCAGAGGCTTGGTGGAAGGCGTTGAGCGCGGCGATCACCTGCTCGGGGGCAACCGCGCTGGCATAGGCGGTAAAGCCGCGCAAGTCTGCAAACAGCACCGTCACGGTGCGGCGCTGGCTGTTCAGCAGGGTGCTGCCGCCGCCGGCATTGACGATCATTGCCGCCACTGGCTCCGGCAGGAAGCGGCGCTGACGGTTGGTCCGCTCCAGCTCGGCGACCTGCCGTGCGACTTTGCGCTCCAGCTGGCTGTTCCAGGACTTCAGCTCCTCCTTCTGCGCATTGACTTCCGCGTACAGCGCGCCCAGCTTCCGGCTCATGCTGTTGACGTTACGTGCCAGCCCGCCGAATTCATCCTGGTTTGAAATCTTGGCCCGGGCGGTGAATTTCCCGGAGGCGACGGCACTGAGAGTGCGGCCGATTTGCTCCACGGGCCACAGCACCGAGGAGGAAATTGCATAGCCAGCGAGCAGCGACAGCAGCACTGCGGCCACGCACGCCCCGATAACCAGGGCGCGGGCACGCACATAGGCCCGGGCTGTTTCCTGCGCACGCAGGTTCATCCGGGCCTCTATGTCCTTGGCAATTGTATAGGCGTCGCGCTGGATGCTCAGTGCAATCGGGGTAAACTGCTTCTCGACCAGTTCGGCAACCCCCGCGGTGCCGCCGGACTGCCGTGCTTTTGCAAGGGCTGAAGCAGCGGGCGGCAGGCGCTGTGCAGTCCGCTGCAGGGCGGACAGCCGGGAATCCCGGGGCAGGCTTTGCCGTTCCACTTGCCGCACATAGCGGGCGACAATGACTGTCAGATCATTGGCTTCATTCAGCGCCTGTGCCAAGGGCAGCCCCATGCGTCCAGGATTTTCCGAGATGCTGGCCAGGGCAAAGGCAAGCGCGTCGCCCGCGCTTTGATAGAACCTGTTGTAAGCCGCGATCTGCTGCTGGTCCCGGATCAGCTGCCTGGTCCGTTCATTCGCCTGCTGCAGCGTTTGCAGTCCAAGCAGTGCGAGGGCAATCACCAGCCCGGTTCCGGTCAGAAATGCTGCCAGAAGTTTGTAGCGCAACGAGACCTGCAGGCCGGCCACCGCGCGCACCAGAAGATTCGGTTGCGGATCTGTCTGGCGGGGGACCCCGTGCTCAGGCATCGGCAAGGCTTTCGGTATGTGGCGCGGCGGGTTATGCCAATGAAATGGGGCAAACAGCTGTTAAGGCCATGTTTCACTGCGCTCTTGCTGGTGGAAGCCGCCCAAAACCCTGGTTCTGCCGTCAGGGGCGGCAGAATTGGCCCTCCGGGGCCTGTTCCGGGCGATTTGGCTGTTGACTTGGGGCGCAGGGCGGGTAAAAGCCGGGCTTCAGATAGGAATTTACCGAGAGGCCCCTGCCTTTTCGGACGCAGGAGAAGCACCATGGCGAAGCCGACCACCATCAAGATCCGCCTGAACTCGAGCGCGGGCACCGGCCACTTCTATGTGACCAAGAAAAACGCACGCACCATGACCGAGAAAATGGTTGTGCGGAAGTATGACCCGGTTGTGCGCAAGCACGTCGAGTACAAAGAAGGCAAAATCAAGTAAGCCTTCTTAACTGACGGATTTCCGGAAACGGGTCGCGCTGCGCGGCCCGTTTTCTTTTGGGGCATGTGGTCCGCCGGCCTGCTGCCTTCAATTGTCGAAAAATGCTGCGTGCATTGTCCTGCACCCCGGCACCTTCTCGCCCCATTTCACGCCTAGCCTGACGGCCAGGGTGATTAATTGAACGGGTGGATGTGCAGTGCGGGTTTTCTTTTTGGCAGCGGTAATGTCAGTGGCCGGGGCACCGGTCTCCAGCTTCTTTGAAACCAAGGCGGCGGTGCCGTTGCCCCCGGCGGTCACCGCGGCGCCTTTGCCCGCAGCTGGAGCTGACGGGGAGGGCGGGACAGCCCGTCAGATGGTTTCTGAGCATAGCATTGGCATCAACGGACGCAGGCTGACCCTGAGCGTGATGCGCGAAGGCAGTGCCGGTGTTGCGGTGCTGAGCGCTGCCGGAACCAGTGCGGTGCCTGTTCTGCCAGCTGTTGCGGAAGCCCAGTTGCGGGAAGTGATCCGCAGCGCATCCGGCTGCCGTGTGGACGGAGACCCGCGGCCGGTTGCCGGCCGGCAGGGGACACTTGCCATCTCCGCCGGCCTTGATTGCTCAGGCGCCTGACCTCAGGCGCGCCATTCCGCGACGGTCAGCACGGGCTCCATCCCCATGCCCTGCATCAGAGCGGCTGAGGCGCCGTTGAATGGCGCATAGGTGGCCGCAATCACAGTGGCCCCCTCTGCCAGCGCCTGCGTCCTCATCGCCTCCACCAGCGCCTTGCCCACGCCCATGCGGCGCCAGGCTTCGGTGACGGAAATATGGTGCAGCATGGCGAGTGTTTCAGCCGCCCGGACGGGCAGGGCGGGGCGGTTCTGCAGTTCATAGATCAGGTAGCCCAGAAGCGCTCCCTGCGGGCTTTCAGCGGCCAGCGCACAGACGTTGTCCTGTTTCAGCCAGTCCTGCAGCCAGGCGGCCAGATCGCTGCTGCCGGGCGCCGGAATGTGGCGCTCTGGCTGATGTTCCGCGTGCAGTGCGTGCAGGTCCTGCAGCAGCGGCAGCAAGCGGCCTGCCTCGGAGGCCTGTATCTCAATGATTTTCATGGGTGTTCCCCTTGTTATTGTTGTTCAATTGAAAAGGGGCGGATCCTTGAGATCCGCCCCTTGCTGTTTTGGTATGTGGCCTGCGGTTATTCGCGGTTGCCAAGCAGCTGGAGCAGCATCATGAACATGTTGATGAAGTCCAGATAGAGGCTCAGGGCGCCCATGATCGCGGACTTTGCCAGCCACTCCTGGTCGCCCGCATGGGCCATCTGCAGGTAGTCGTTCTTGATGCGCTGGGTGTCATATGCGGTCAGGCCCGCAAAGATCAGCACGCCGATCACCGAGATCGCAAACGCCATCGCGGAGGACGCCAGGAAGATGTTGACGATCGAGGCCACGATCAGGCCGATCAGGCCCATGATCAGGAAGGAGCCCATGCCGCTGAGGTCCTTCTTGGTGGTGTAGCCCACCAGCGACAAGCCCGCAAAGGCGATGGAGGTGATCAGGAACACCTGCACGATGCTTTCGCCGGTGAAGACTAGGAAGATCGAGCTGATCGACAGGCCCATCACGGTGGCGAAGACATAGAACAGCAGCTGCACGCCGGCCGCGGACATGCGGTTGGCGGCGGCGCCGATGCCGAAGATGAAGGCCAGCGGGGCAAACATGATCACCCACTTCAGCGGCGAGGCATAAAGCGCATAGCCGATGTTGGTCAGGTACTTGTCAGCGCTCAGCTGGGCCACGGCATTGGCCGGGTCCGAGGTGACTGCCAGCCCGGCAATCGCCCAGGCGGCCAGGAAAGTGATGAACGTGCCAGCCGACATGGTGGCATAGACTTTGTTCATGTGGGCGCGGAGGCCCTCATCAATCTGCTGGGCGCGAGCGCCTGCAGCAGAGCGGATGGTGTCGAATTGTGCCATATTGAATGGTCTCCGTAATCTACTCCCTCGCTGCCGGCACACGAATGGGACCGCGGGCCGCAGCTTTCCCGCCAAATATCGGGTGAAGCAGGCTTCGGTTCAAGTATTTCAGACAAAGAAATACATGAAAAAACAACCAAACGGGCCGCGCTGCGGCGGCCCGTCCGGAATAGTGCGCCAGGAATGGGGCGGCTTTCTTAGAAACTCCAGTGATCCGGTGCCTTCCAGAGCCCGCCGCGGGCCTCTGCGTCCGCCTGTGCACGAGTCACGCCGATGTCCTTCAGCGCGCGGTCATCCAGCCGTGCCAGCTGTCGGCGCTGGCGCCAGGCAGCCATGTGCAGCCGCAGGCGGGCGGTCAGGGACAGCTGGGGCTTGGCGCTGTGGCAAGAGGTGGTGCAGGTAGAGGTCGCGAGGGTCATTGGCTTGGTCCTTCAGTTGGGTTTGTGATGCATCCCTTCTGGGTGATCAATTGTGTTGATGAATATGGGGCGCTATGGCATATTTTGAAAACGAATGTTTTTGATCCAATGAATCAGGTTCTGTGATGGTAAGAAATCTCGATATCACCACGCTCCGCTCTTTTGTGGCGGTGGCGGAATACGGCGGGGTGACCCGTGCCGCCGGTTTCCTGCATCTGACCCAGTCTGCGGTCTCGATGCAGATGAAGCGGCTGGAGGAGCTCTTGGGGCTGGAACTGCTGGACCGGTCCGGGCGCACCATTGCGCTGACGGCCGAGGGCGAGCAGATGCTGGGCTATGCCCGCAAGATGGTGGCGCTGAATGACGAAGTGATCAGCCGGCTGACCGATCAGGCCTTTGAGGGCGAGGTGCTGCTGGGGGTGCCGCATGATGTGGTGCACCCGGTCATCCCACAGGTGCTGAAGCGGTTCAGCCTCAGCTATCCGCGGGTCAATGTGAACCTTTGCACCTCAAATACTCGCGATCTCAAGACTGAGTTTGCGCGCGGTGCCTTTGATTTGATCCTGACCACCGAAACCGGCGCGGGCGAGGGCGGTGAGACCATTCACAGCATGCCCCTGCGCTGGGTTGGCGCGCCGGACGGGGCGGTCTGGCGGCAGCGGCCCCTGCGGCTGGGATTCTGCCGTAACTGCAGTTTCCGCCCGGTGGCGACTGCAGCGCTGGATGAGGCCGGTATCGAATGGGAAATGGCGCTGGACAGCGACTCGGACCGCACTGTCGAGGCAACGGTCAGCGCCGACCTGGCCGTCGGAGTGCTGCTGGAGGGCACCCAGCCGTCCTATCAGGAACTGATCGGCCCGGGCTGCAGCCTGCCGGAACTGCCGATGCAGCATATCAACCTGTATGGGGCGGAGCGCGTGCATGCGCCCTATGTCGAGGAACTGGCGGCGTTCATCCGGCAGGGTTTCCAGGGGCTGTGGTCAACACCGCTGCGCGCTGCCAGCTGACCCGCTGGCAGGGCGAAATTCCCGCGCCCGCAGGCTGCCCAGGCTTTGCCAGCACACCCTTGGAGGTCTTGGGCCAGGCTCAGCGCCTGCGGTGCATTTCGCAGAAATGCGCTGGTTGCGGGCGGGAGCCCTTTCGGCGGCCGCCGGGATTGTCAATTGCCGCCCATGGTGATCACCACTTTGCCGGTGGACTTGCGGCTGCGCAGCAGTTCCAGCCCTTCCTCGGCCTGCGCCAGCGGCAGGATGTGGCTGATGTGCGGCTTGATCAGGCCCTCGCCGTGCCAGGCAAACAGCTTCTCGAAAGACTGGCGCACCGCTTCGGGGCGGAATTTCATGTAGCCGCCCAGGTAGAATCCGATCACCGTCAGGTTTTTCACCAGCAGATGGTTGGCCGGGATCTGCGGCACTTCACCGCCTGCGAAACCGACCGGGAGCAGCCGCGCACCGGGATTGGCAGAGCGGAAAGCCGCCTGCCACACATCGCCACCAATGGCATCATAGACCACATCGGCCCCGCCAAGCGCCTTGACTGCGCTGCGTAGGTCCTCACTGGCATCAATCAGATGATCGGCGCCTGCCGCCGCGGCCACGTCCAGCTTGTCCCGGCCGCGGGCCTGGGCGATCACCGTGGCCCCCATCAGCTTGCCGATTTCGACCGCTGTCAGCCCGACACCTCCGGCGGCACCGGTCACCAGCAGCGTTTCCCCCGGCTGCAGCCGGGCGCAGTGATCCAGTGCCATATGGCTGGTGCCATAGGCGATCTGCATCGCCGCGGCATGTTCAAAACTCATCGTATCGGGGATCCGGATCAGCCGCGCGGTATCAAAGACACCTGCTTCCGCCAGCCCGCCGGAGCCACTGAACACCGCCACCCGGTCGCCGACGGAAAAGCCTTCGGTTCCACGACCAAGCGCTGTCACCAAACCAGCGGCCTCCAGCCCCAGGGTGAAGGGCGGTTCAGGTGTGTCCTGATAGGTGCCCTTCGTCATCAGCAGGTCGGCAAAGTTCAGGCCACAGGCGTGAATGGCAACTGCCGCTTCGCTGGGACCGGGGGTCGGGCATTGCGTTTCCGTCAGAATTGGCGGTGTGCCAAAAGCGGAGACTTGGAAAGCCTGCATGTGTTCTCCTCACCTTCTGCGGGAATCACCGTGATTCGCCGTGGCACACTGCCGGGGCGAACTTGCGGTCTGCACCTCGCTATTTCTGGGGAGGTACGCGATCCCCAGTCAATTGGCAATAAAACGTTTGGGAAAATGCTTCGTGAAATCATGCGCTTGAGACTTTAGGCCACGTCATGCGCGACGGCAGTCTTGCAATCAACCGTAAGGGTTGTACACTTTTGCTCAGAGGTTGAAGACTGATCGCGCTGATGGGGAAACATGTTTCCGGCAGGCATCCAAAGCTGCCAGAACAGTTTGATTGGTAGCGCGGTCCGGGTTTTGGCCGAAATGACAGTTAGGAGAAACGCATGGCTCATCCCGTAGACGTGCACGTGGGAAAGCGCATCCGCCACCGCCGGTGGCTGATTGGCATGACGCAGCAGCAGCTTGCCGAGCAGGTCGGCATCAAATTCCAGCAGATTCAGAAATATGAAACCGGTGCCAACCGGGTCAGCGCTTCCCGTTTGTGGGATATTTCCGACGCGCTGGAAGTTCCGGTGAGCTTCTTCTTCGAAGGCTTGCAGGAAGAGGGCAAGGCCCCGGCGGAAAAGGCCTCCGTGCCAGAGGACCTGATGGGTGACAAGGAAGCCCTCGATCTGGTGCGGTCCTATTACTCGATTCCTGAAAATCAGCGCCGCCGCCTGTTTGAGCTGGCCCGCGTGCTGAGCGACGTCGCCTGAAGACGGGGCAGGGCCGGGATCCGGATCCCGGCCCGTCAGGGAATTGCAGCGCAAAACCGGTGAGTGGCGGGGTTTGCGCTTGCAATGAAAGCGCCTGAGTGGCACCCGTTCGGGTATGACACAGGCATCACTCACGGACCTCGACGTAGCGAACAGGATGGCAGACGCGGCACGCGCTGCCATCCTGCCGCATTTCAGAACCCCCTCCCTGAATACCGAGAACAAGCTCGACAGCGGGTTTGATCCGGTGACCGTTGCCGACCGCGCTGCCGAACAGGCGATGCGTACGGTTCTGGCAGATCTGCGCCCTGATGACGGCATTCTGGGCGAAGAGTTTGGCACCGCGGCCGGCAAGTCCGGCCGCATTTGGGTGTTGGATCCGATCGACGGCACCCGCGGCTTCATCAGCGGCACACCGACCTGGGGGGTGCTGATTGCGCTGGCGGACGAAAATGGCCCGTTTCTCGGCGTGATCGACCAGCCCTACACCGGGGAGCGTTTCTGCGGCGGGGCGGAGATTGCTTCGATGACCGGCCCGCTGGGCGAGATGCCCTTGAAGACCCGCGGCACTGCGGCCCTGTCGGAAGCAATTCTGTTCACCACATTCCCTGAGGTCGGAACCACTGCGGAGAGGGCAGGCTTCGAACGGGTCTCAGCCCAAGCCAAGCTGACCCGCTACGGCATGGATTGCTACGCTTATGCGCTGGTGGCGGCAGGGCAGGCGGATCTGGTGATCGAGGCTGGCCTCAACGCCTATGACATCCAGGCGCCGATTGCGGTGATCCAGGCGGCGGGCGGCATCGTGACTGATTGGGACGGCAAGCCGGCCCACAACGGCGGCCGCGCCCTGGCGGCGGCCAATGCGGAACTCCATGCGGCAGCGCTGGACCTGCTGCGCCAGACCTAAACGGGTTGAAAATGGCAGCCCCGGCTTGTAGTTTCCGTGCAGGCCGGTTCTTCGCCCGTTTTCCATCGGCCGATCACACATTCCTATGAAGCGGGCGGTCTATTGGAGTGTGTGGATATGACAGAGATCCTGATTCAAAACGCAGATACCGTCCTGACGATGGACGATTCACGCCGTGTGCTGCATGGCGCCGATGTGCTGATCCGCGGCGGTGAAATTGCCGCAGTCGGGCAGGGGCTGCAAACCGGCGGCGACGTGGTCTCAGGCCGCGGCTGCGTCGTTACTCCGGGCCTGGTGAACACCCATCACCACCTGTACCAGAACCTGACCCGCGCAGTGCCGGGCGGACAGGACGCGCTGCTGTTCGGCTGGCTGCAGACCCTGTACCCGATCTGGTCGCGCTTTGGTCCGGACGAAGTGTTCATCTCCGCCCAGCTGGGTCTTGCCGAACTGGCGCTGTCGGGCTGTACCCTCAGCTCCGACCACCTGTACCTCTACCCCAACGGCTCCCGGCTTGAGGACACCATCCATGCTGCCCGCGATATCGGTGTGCGGTTCCATCCGACCCGAGGTGCCATGAGCATCGGCGAAAGCGACGGTGGTCTGCCGCCCGACAGCCTGGTCGAGGATGAGCGCGCCATTCTCGACGACATGATCCGGGTGGTGGACGCCTTCCATGATCCTTCCGAAGGCTCCATGTGCCGCGTAGGCCTCGCGCCGTGCTCGCCGTTCTCCGTCAGCCGTGAACTGATGCGAGATGCCGCCCAGCTGGCCCGCGACAAAGGCGTGATGCTGCACACACACCTGGCCGAGAACGATGAGGATATCGCCTATTCCGAGGCTAACTTCGGCTGCCGCCCCGGCCAGTATGCCGAGGAACTGGGCTGGACCGGCGATGATGTCTGGCACGCGCATTGTGTTAAGCTTGACGCGCAAGAGATTGACCTCTTTGCCAGAACCCGCACCGGGGTTGCCCATTGCCCGTGTTCGAACTGCCGCCTTGGCAGCGGTATTGCGCCGGTGCGTGCGATGCGGGATGCGGGCGTGCCGGTGGGTCTGGGCGTTGACGGTTCCGCCAGCAACGACATGGCCAGCCTCAGCTCTGAGGCGCGTCAGGCCATGCTGCTGCAACGGGTGGCAAACGGGGCCGACGCTATGAGCGCTTATGAAGCGCTGGAAATCGCCACCCGCGGCGGCGCTGATGTGCTGGGGCGTCCCGACTGCGGGCGGCTGGAGCCGGGAAAGCGCGCCGATATTGCCATCTGGGACACCAGGGGCGTTGCCTCCAGCGGCTGCTGGGATGCGGCCGCGTTGCTGCTAGCAGGCCCGACCCGGGTCAAGCACCTGTTTGTCGAGGGCAGGCAGATCGTCCGCGGCGGTGAACTGACCACCTTGGACCTGCCGAGGCTAATCGAAAGCCACGGCAAGCTGGCACAAAAACTGATGGAAGGATGACACAATGAGGAAACGGCGGCTTGCCGCAGCCTTCCTTATCCTTTGGGCTGCGCAGGCCCACGCGCAAGCCGTGGACCGTTCCGCCGCCCTGGCCGGACTAAACGGGTTGCGTGCCGGCTCCGGCCTGCCGCCGCTGGCCTATTCCGCCGGGCTGGAAAAGGCCGCGCTGGCCCATGCCGGGGACATGGCACGCAAAGGGTTCTTCTCCCACACCGGCAGCAGCGGCAGCACGCTTGAAACCCGCCTGACGCGCGCTGGTTACGGCTGGTGCGCGGCGGCCGAGAACATTGCCAAGGGCCAGCCCGGCCTGACTGAGGCGATGGCCAGCTGGCAGGCTTCCCGAGGCCACCGCAGAAACATGCTCAGCCGCGAGGTGACCGAGTTCGCCATTGCCCGCGGCGCGGGCAATATCTGGGTGATGGTTCTGGCGCGTCCGGGCTGCTGAAGCCGGGCTGCTATCTGCCAGTAACCGGCTTGCCGCCTATCCAGACCTCGGCAACGGCCCGGTCGTCGCCCATCATGATAGTCGGGAAAACCGCCTCCCAGATATCTTCGGCCCGCGCGGACCGCTGGGCAATGGCTGGAGTGGAGGCAAGGTCCAGCACCACCAGATCCGCCTCCATGCCAGGTGCGATATTGCCGATCTTCGCCTCCATCCGCAGCGCCGTGGCGGAGCCCTGCGTCGCTAGCCAGAGCAGCTGTGCCGCGTGCAGGGGTATGCCGCGCAGCTGGCCGACCTCATATGCCGCCGCCATCGTGCGCAGCATCGAAAAGCTGGAACCGCCGCCGGTGTCGGTTGCAAGGCCGATCCGGTGCCCTTCCGCCATCAGCCCTGCCATGTTGAACAGGCCGGAGCCAATGAAGGTATTGGATGTCGGGCAATGGATCAGCGCTGCGCCGTAATCCCGCAGCCGGTGCCGCTCGCGCTCCTCCAGATGGATCGCGTGGCCATACAGCCCTTTGGCGCCCAAGAGGCCGAACTCCTCATAGGTATCCAGGTAATCACGGGCCTGCGGGAACAGAGATTTAACCCACTCGATTTCATCCGTCTGTTCGCTCAGGTGCGTCTGCATCAGGCATTCCGGATGCTTGGCCCAAAGCGCCCCCATCGCCTCCAGCTGTTCCGGCGTCGAGGTGGGCGAAAACCGCGGGGTGATCGCATATTCCAGCCGGTCCACCCCGTGCCAGCGCGCAATCAATGCCTCACTGTCGTCATAGGCTGACTGCGCAGTGTCCCGCAGTCCCTCCGGCGCGTTGCGGTCCATGCAGGTCTTGCCCGCCACCACCCGCTGCCCGCGCACCTTCGCAGCGGAGAAAAGCGCATCCACGCTTTCCGGGTGGATTGTGCAATAGCTGCAAACCGTTGTGGTGCCGTGGGCCGTTGTCAGGTCTAGGTACCGGCTTGCGATTTCGTCTGCATAGCTGCGGTCGCCGAACCGCATCTCCTCAGGGAAAGTATAGCTGTTCAGCCAATCGATCAGACGCTTGCCCCAGCTGGCGATGATCGCGGTCTGAGGGTAGTGCACATGGGCATCGACAAACCCCGCCATGATCAGCTTGCCGGAGTGGTCCATGGTCTTCGCCTCCGGCAGCAGCGCCTGCATCTCTGCCAGCGTGCCGGCGCCCGCAATCTTCCCGTCCTTCACTGCGACGGTTTCCCGCAGCAGGGTTGCGTCCTCTGGGCGCTCCCCGGCAAAGGGAGATGCGGCAAAGGCAAGAACTTGCCCCTTCAGGATGAAACCGGTGCCCATGCGCTGAACCCTTTCCTTGCAAAATGGCTCCGCGCAGGATACCCGCCGAAGGGGTGCGGGTAAATTGCGGCATTGCCATTGTTTTCCAGTGGCGGGCTCTTCTATTTTGCACGCAAAGACCAAGAAATTCCGGGGGGCATCAGATGAGCAGCGGCGACAACATCACCGGCGACCAGTCTCAGGAAGATGCCTATGACCTCGACCGCAAGATGGTCGCGCAGGTTCTGGACGCGGTAGAGCAGGGCGATCAGCAAACCCTGACAGAGCTGCTGGAAGACCTGCACGCAGCCGACATCGCCGACCTTCTGGAACAGATCGATTCCGACGACCGGACCAGGCTGATCCGCCTGTATGACCGTGAATTCGACGGCGAGATTCTGTCGGAACTGGATGAAAGCATCCGCGAGGAGGTCATCGAGATCCTCAACCCGCTGGTGCTGGCCGACGCGGTCCGGGAGATGGACAGCGACGATGTCGTCGACCTGCTGGAAGACCTGGAAGTGCCGCAGCAGGAAGCCATTCTGGACGCGCTGGAAGACGCTGACAGGGTCGCGGTCGAACAATCGCTAAGCTACCCGGAAAACTCTGCAGGCCGCCTGATGCAGCGCGAGGTGGTGATGGCGCCCGAGCATTGGAATGTCGGGCAGGCGATTGATTTCATGCGCAACTCTGACGACCTGCCGGAGCAGTTCTATCATGTCGTTCTGGTTGATCCGCGCCTGCACCCCGTCGGCAATGTCACTTTGGGCCGGATCATGGGCGCCAAGCGCCATGTGACGCTGACCGATTTGGTCGAGGATACCTTTCAGGTCATTCCCGCTGATCAGGACGAGGAAGACGTGGCCTATGCCTTCAACCAGTACCACCTGATTTCGGCCCCGGTGGTCGATGACGAGGGTCGGCTGGTCGGGGTCATCACCATCGACGATGCCATGATCGTGCTGGACGAGGAGCACGAGGAGGACATCCTCCGCCTCGCCGGTGTTGGCGAGGAAAGCTCGCTCGCCGACCGCGTGATCGAAACCACCAAGCGCCGCTTCCCCTGGCTGGCGGTGAACCTGGTGACGGCAGTTCTGGCCTCGCTGGTGATTGCCCAGTTTGAGGCAGCGATTGCCCAGATCGTGGCGCTGGCCGTGCTGATGCCGATCGTCGCCTCCATGGGGGGCAACGCGGGCACCCAGTCGCTGACAGTTGCGGTGCGCGCCATTGCCACCCGCGATCTCACCGGCTCCAACGTCTGGCGCGTTATCCGGCGGGAAGTGCTGGTGGGGCTGGTAAACGGGGTGATTTTTGCCATCGTCATGGGGCTGGTGGGGCTGGCCTGGTTCGGTTCGCCGATGCTGGGCGTGGTGATCGCCGTCGCTATGGTGGTCAATCTGGTCGTGGCCGGGCTGGCGGGCACGGTGATCCCGGTTCTATTGGAGAAAACCGGAATTGACCCGGCGCTGGCCTCAGGCGCCTTTGTGACCACAGTGACCGATGTGGTGGGCTTTTTCGCCTTCCTGGGCCTTGCGGCCGCTCTTTTGCTTTAGGAGACCGCCATGACGGATCTGACTGAAATCAAGGCCGCCGCCCGCAAAGCCGCCTTTGCCCGCCGCAAGGAGGCCCATGCCCGCAACATTCCCGGCGCGGCAGGCCACCTGTCGGAAGTACTGGCCGGCTACCGCGGCGTGCCGCTGTCGGGGTTCCTGCCAATCCGCACTGAGATCGACCCGGTGCCTGCGATGGCAGAGGCCGCGGCGCACGGCCCCGTCGGTGTACCGGTGATCATGGGAGCAGGGCAGCCCTTGAAATTCAGCCGCTGGCAGCCCGATGGCGCGCTGCGAGACGGCCCATTCGGTGCAATGGTGCCTGAGTTCGACGACTTCTTTGAGCCGGAGATTCTAGTGGTGCCGCTGGTTGCATTTGACGCCAATGGCGGGCGGCTGGGCTATGGCGGCGGTTTTTACGACCGCACCCTGGAACTGCTGCGCGGCAAGCGGGCCACCCTGGCTATCGGGTTTGCCTTTGACGCGCAAGAAGCCGATGATCTGCCGCTGGAGCCCACCGATCAGCCGCTCGATATGCTCGTCACCGAAAGCCGCATTCTGCAGTTCAGCCGCTGACTTCGCGCAGGGCAGCCAAGATTTTTCGAAAAATCTTGGCAAAATTTTTTGAAAAGTTTTGCGCGGCCAACGCGGCTCTTGTCCTGAGACCGGCAACCGCGTACCACGCCGCAATGCGAATTCTGTTTCTTGGCGATGTGATGGGCCGCGCCGGGCGCCGAGCCATCACCGAAACCCTGCCGCGGCTGCGTGATGAGTGGCGGCTCGATTTTGTTGTGGTGAACGGCGAAAACGCCTCCAACGGCATGGGGCTGAGCGGCGAGCACGCCAAGCTTTTGCTGGATGCGGGCGTCGATTGCCTGACGCTGGGGGACCACGCCTTTGATCAAAAAGACATGCTGCAGTTCATCGAGAAAGAGCAGCGCATCATACGTCCTCTGAACTTTGCCAAGGGCGCGCCTGGCCGCGGCTACAGGCTGTTCACCGCGCCGGGCGGACGTAAGGTGCTGGTGGTGCAGGCGCTGGGGCAGGTGTTCATGAAACGCGCCTTTGACGATCCCTTTGGCGCGGTGGAGGCGGTGTTGAAGTCGCATCCCCGCGGCGGGCTGGCGCAGGCGGTTATCGTCGATATGCATTGCGAGGCCACCTCCGAGAAGATGGCGATGGGCCACTTCTGCAATGGCCGCGCATCGCTTGTCGTGGGCACCCATACCCATGTCCCGACAGCAGACGCGCAGATCCTGTCAGAGGGTACTGCCTATCTGACCGACGCGGGCATGTGCGGCGACTACAATTCCGTCATTGGCATGGATAAGGCCGAGCCGATGCGCCGGTTCCTGACCGGCATGCCCAAGGCCCGCTTTACCCCGGCGAATGGCGAGGCGACGCTGTCCGGCGTGTTTGTCGAGACCGATGACCGCACCGGCGCGGCCAAGCAGATTCGCATGGTGCGCAACGGCGGTCTGCTGCAGGAAGCTGCCCCCTAGGCTGCACTTTGAGCCCTTGGCCCGGCTTGTTGACGGGAGGAATTGCCGCTGTGGCGGCCGTTTGCCGTAAAAAATCCCGAATGCAGGCGGTTAAGCGGCTGCAATTGCGGAAATTCTTGCTCAGGCTTCCGGTTTCGGGGAAACTGCGCGATGGCGGTGCGTCTGCAGGGCGCAGTCTGCCTTGAACAAAATGGGCAAAGTCACGGTATATGCAATACTTCCAACTTGGTGACACCGGCAGCGCGTTTTTGGCGCTTGCAATAGTCCTGGCGATGTTCGTGGCATTCCTGCGGGAAACCTATCCGACCGAAGTTGTGGCGCTGACCGGCGTGGCGGCGATGCTGGCCACGGGCATTCTGCCCTATGGCGAGGCGCTGCCGGTTCTGTCCAACCCGGCACCCTGGACCATTGCCGCGATGTTCATCATCATGGGTGCGCTTGTGCGCACCGGGGCGCTGGATGCCTTTACCCAGATCGCCAAGAAACAGGCGGAGGTAAACCCCAAGCTGGCCGTGGCCCTGCTGATGGCGTTTGTCGTCACTGCCTCTGCCGTGGTTTCCAACACGCCGGTGGTTGTGGTGATGATCCCGGTCTTCATCCAGATCGCCCGCACCCTCAATGTCTCCGCCTCTAAGATGCTGATCCCGCTCAGCTATGCGGCGATCCTTGGCGGCACCCTGACGCTGATCGGGACTTCGACCAACCTGCTTGTGGATGGTGTGGCCCGGGCGCAGGGGCTGAAACCTTTCACGATCTTCGAGGTCACCCCGCTGGGGCTGATCCTTGTTGCCTACGGTATGATCTACCTGCGCTTTATCGCGCCGCGACTGCTGCCTGCGCGCGACAGCATGGCAGAGCTGCTGAGCGACAAGTCGAAGATGAAATTCTTTACCGAGGCGGTCATTCCACCCGAAAGCAACCTCATTGGCCGCGAAGTCACTGGCGTGCAGCTGTTCAAGCGTCCAGGCGTGCGCCTCATCGACGTGATCCGCGGCGATGCCTCGCTGCGCCGCAACCTCAAGGGCGTGGAGCTGCAGGTCGGCGACCGGGTCGTGCTGCGGACCCGGATGACAGAGCTTCTGAGCCTGCAATCCAACAAGGAGCTGAAGCGGGTCGATCAGGTCTCCGCCATCGAGACCCAAACTGTCGAAGTTCTGATCACCCCCGGCTGCCGCATGGTGGGCCGCAGCCTCGGCGCCCTGCGCCTGCGCCGCCGCTATGGTGTCTACACGCTGGCGGTGCACCGGCGGAACCAGAACATCGGTGTGCAGCTCGATGACCTGGTGGTGCGGATCGGTGATACCCTGCTGCTGGAGGGCGCGCCCGCCGATATCCAGCGCTTGGCGGCTGACATGGACCTTGCCGATGTCTCGCAGCCGACCCAGCGCGCCTACCGCCGCAGCCACGCGCCGATTGCGGTCGTTGCGCTGCTTGGCATCGTGCTGCTGGCCGCCTTCGGGGTTGCGCCGATCCTGATGCTGTCGCTGCTGATGGTGTCGCTGGTCTTCATAACCCGATGCATTGACGCGGATGAGGCGTTTTCCTTTGTCGACGGGCGGCTGCTGGCGCTGATCTTCTCAATGCTGGCCATCGGAGCGGCGCTGGAAAGCTCAGGCGCGGTGGCTCTGATCGTCAACGCCATCGCGCCAGGCTTGTCGATGCTGCCGCCGTTCCTGCTGGTCTGGGCGGTTTATCTGCTGACCTCGGTGCTGACGGAACTGGTGTCCAACAACGCCGTTGCCGTGGTTGTCACCCCGATTGCCATCGGCCTCGCGCAGGCGATGGGGGTGGATCCGCGCCCCCTTGTGGTGGCGGTGATGGTGGCAGCCTCGGCGTCCTTTGCGACCCCGATCGGTTATCAGACCAACACGCTGGTTTACGGCCCCGGCGGCTATAAATTCACCGACTTCCTGCGCGTCGGCATTCCGCTGAACCTGACCGTCGGCATGGTCGCCTCGCTGCTCATTCCGTTCTTCTGGCCGCTCTGAGCCTGCCCAAGCCAGCAAAAAAGGCGGCGAAAAGCCGCCTTCTGTGACCGTGGTTACATGAAACTGTTAAACTATTGCCCATATGGAGAGGAGCAGTGTCTTCACAAGGGCCAGGACCATGAGTTTCAGAAAAGTGTTTTTGTTTGTCGTTCTCGCAGGCTCCACTGCGATTGCTCTGGTGTCGCAAGTCCAGACCACCGGTGCCGCCCGCGCACTCCCGGTTGAGCAGGAACAGTCGCAATAAGCGGCTGCCTCCGCGTGGCCCTTACAGGGGCCAGAAAACCAGAATGGCCGGTATGGACACGGCGATAACCAGCGCTTCCAACGGCAGTCCCATCCGCCAGTAGTCGCCGAAATGATAGCCGCCAGGCCCGAGCACCAGCGTGTTGTTCTTGTGCCCGATCGGGGTCAGGAACGCGGCTGAAGCTGCCACTGCCACCGCCATCAGGAAGGGGTCCGGAGAGACCCCTAGCGTTTCCGCCATCTGGATGCCGACAGGCGCTGCCACAATCGCCGTGGCGGTGTTGTTCAGCACATCCGACAGGGTCATGGTGACCACCATCAGCACCGTCAGTACCGCCCAGGCGGGCAGGCCCGCGGTCAGCCCGGTCAGTGCATTGGCAATCAGCGCTGTTCCGCCGGATGTGTCCAGCGCCGCCCCCAGCGGGATCATTGACCCCAGCAGAACCACGACCGGCCATTCCACGTGGTCATAGATCTCTGCCACCGGCAGGATCTTCAGCAGCACATAGCCGATGGCCACCAGCCCCAGCGCCACCGGCAGGTACAGCAGCCCGACAGAGGCCGCCAGCACTGCGGCGGCAAACAGCCCGATGGCGGCCCAGGTCTTGTCATTGGCGGTCACCGCCAGCCCGCGCGCGGCCAGCGGCAGGCAGCCCAGCCAGTCCGCCACATCGGCGCTGCGCCCGCGCGGTGTCAGCAGCAGCAGGATATCACCGGCCTGAACCTCTGTCTGACGGATATGGCGGGTGATCCGCGTGCCCTGGCGGGAAATCCCCAGCAGCACCGCGCTCTGGCGCCATGCCAGCCCGATGGACTGCGCGGTCCGCCCGCGGATGCGTGCGGTTTCCGGCACCACCAGTTCTGTCAGCTCCAGCCCTTCGCCTGCCGCCGTCAGCTTCTCGGCCCGCGCAGCGTCGGCAAACTCCAGCTTCAGCGCGCTGCGAAACTCGTCCAGCGCCTCAGGCTCTGCCTCGATCACCAGGGTGTCGCCCTCGCGCAGCGTGGCCGCGGCGGAGCGCCCATAGCGCCGCTTGCCGTCCCGGATCAGGCCCAGGATGGCAACATCGGCCTTCTCGGCCTCTTCATCCAGTTCCCCCAGCCGCTTGCCGATCAGCTCAGAGCCGTCGCCCACCGTCAGCTCGGCGATATAGGGCGCCAGCTGCGCCTCCGAGGCACCGGCTGCATTCTCCCTCGCGGGGATCAGCCGCCAGCCGATCAGTGCTACAAAGGCAAGCCCCGCCAGCGCGGCAATCCCGCCGACCGGGGCGAAATCGAACATCTTGAACGGCTCCCCCAGCGTCTCGCCGCGGATTGCGGCGATGATAATGTTGGGGGGCGTGCCGATCAGCGTGACCATGCCGCCCAGGATGGTGGCAAAAGACAGCGGCATCAGGCTGAGCCCCGGCGCACGGCCCGCCTTCCTGGCGGTTTGGATGTCGACTGGCATCAGCAAGGCCAGCGCAGCCACATTGTTCATGAAGGCAGACAGCACAGCGCCAACCCCGCCCATCAGCGCGATGTGGCCGCCCAGACCGCGGGCGCTGTCCACCAGCGTCCGGGTGATCAGGAACACGGCGCCGGACCGCACCAGCCCGGCGGAGACGATCAGCACCAGCGCCACCACCAGCGTTGCCGGGTGCCCGAAGCCCGCAAAAGCCTCGCCCGCAGGCACAACCCCCAGCACCACGCCTGCCATCAGCGCGGCAAAGGCCACCAGATCGTATCGGAAACGCCCCCACAGCAGCAGGGCAAAGACAGCAGCAAATAGCGCAAACAAAACAGCTTGATCATATGTCATGACGCCAGCTTATCCCCGAAACCCCGCGGAACAAGGGCAAAGCGGGGCAGGGGCGCTTGAAAGCCGGCGCATCCCAAGGCTATATGAGCGCCAATTCAGATATACAGCAGCAAGGATGCACCATGGCAGGCCATTCAAAATGGGCTAACATTCAGCACCGCAAGGGCCGTCAGGATGCGGCACGGTCGAAACTGTTTTCCAAGCTGGCCAAGGAGATCACCGTGGCCGCCAAGATGGGCGACCCCGATCCCGACAAGAACCCGCGCCTGCGCCTGGCGGTCAAGGAAGCCAAGTCGCAATCCGTCCCCAAGGACGTGATTGAACGCGCCATCAAGAAGGCCATCGGCGGCGACGCCGAGAACTATGACGAGATCCGCTACGAGGGTTACGGCCCCAACGGCGTTGCGGTGATCGTCGAGGCGATGACCGACAACAAGAACCGCACCGCCTCCAACGTGCGCTCTACCTTCTCCAAGAACGGCGGCAACCTGGGTGAGACCGGGTCGGTCGGCTTCATGTTCGAACGCAAGGGCGAAGTGACTTACCCGGCCTCCGTCGGCGACGCCGACACCGTGATGATGGCCGCGATCGAAGCCGGGGCCGAGGATGTCGAAAGCTCCGAGGACGGCCACATCATCTACTGTGCCGACAGCGACCTGAACGATGTCTCCAACGCGCTTGAGACCGAACTGGGCGAATCCGAGTCGACCAAGCTGGTCTGGAAGCCGACCACCACTACCGAGCTGGACTTGGAAGGCATGCAGAAGCTGATGAAGCTGGTCGATGCGCTGGAAGATGATGACGACGTCCAGCGTGTTACCACTAATTTTGAGGCCACCGACGAGGTCATGGCGCAGCTCTGAGCCGGCTCTTGATGCGATTTCCAAGGCCCGCCAGACCGGCGGGCCTTTTGCTTTCAAGCGCACGAAAAAGAACAAGGGCCACCTAATGCAGATCAGAGAGTTCCGTCCCGAAGACGCCGCAGCGCTTGCGCAGATATTTCATGCTGCAGTGCACGGAATCGGTGCCAGTGACTACAGTCCGGAACAGGTGAGCGCCTGGAGCCCGGAGCCTGCCCCGGCAGAAGTGTGGGCCAGCCGCGTCGCCGATGGCCGCCGGGTGTTTGTCGCCGTGGATGCTGGAAACCAGCCGCAAGCCTTCATCGAGCTGGAGACGGATGGCCACATCGACTGTTTCTACTGCCACCCGCAGGTTGCGGGCACCGGTACCGGAGCGATGCTGTACGAGCGGCTGGAAGCCGAAGCCCTCAGCCTCGGTCTCACCGCACTTTATGTGGAGGCCAGCGAGGCTGCCCGCCGGTTCTTTCTGCGCCAGGGCTTCACCGTTGAGGCCCGGCAGGAAATCAGACGCCGCGGTGTAACCTTGCATAACTACCGGATGACCAAGCCGCTCAGCGGCTGACTTGCTGGGCCGCAGCGCCGGTGATCAGCGCGTGCCCGGGTGGATGAGTCCGCCGCGGTGCAACTCATCTCTTCCCGGCAGCCACAGTTCCGCGCTTGGCACCGCAAATATCCGGTCGGTAAATTCGGCACTGACGCCTTGCTGCAGCAGGAAGGCGCGGTCTTTCTCTTGTTCCTGCTGCAGGTCGATCTGCGGCAGACCGCTCTTGAACTGCAGTGCATAGCTGTGAAAACCAAGCTGCCCGTCCGGCCCCAGGCTGCGTTCCGTGCCGGCGGCAAACATCAGCGTGCAGGCCGAGGCGCACACGCCGGTGGCGCGGGTGTCCCAGCCGTTCTGCCGGATCAGCCGTGCTGCGCCGCGGGCCTCTGCAATCAGTCCGCCGGAGCCCTTCAGCGCAATTTGAACCACGCCGGGGTTCTCCTCGGCCAGCTGCCGCATCCGCTTGGTCAGGCCAAAGGTGATTTCGCCGTCAAAGATCAGCGCCCGGCCATCGGCAGACACCGACAGGCTGTAAAGTGCCTCGCGCTCCTTCCGCCGCTGTTCGGCATAGGCGGGCTCCTCCACCGCCCGGGCAATCAACAGCGCATCCCACCACTGCGTCAGCGCGGCAAAGCCCGCAAACAGCAGCAGCAGGTAGCCGCCCCAGACCGGCGCCATCGCGCCGGTGCTCTGCACATGGGCATCGGCACTGTGCAGAAAGGCCCTCGCCTGCCACAGAAGAAACAGCCCGTCCGCTGCCATCAGCGCGAAGGCCAGCGGCACCGGAAGGCGGATCCAATGGTTGAGAGCCAGCCACACCAGCAGCACAGCCGCCCGCGGCAGCACCACCTGCAGCGCCAGGCTGCGGGGCAGGGAGGCCGGGCTTCCCGTCATCTGGCAGGCGGTTTCATTCAAACACCTGGCAGATCTGATCCAGCGGTTTCTTCATCTTGGCAACGGCGGGCACCATGGCATCCGCCACCGGATGACCAACCGCGATGATCATCGTCGGCTTTTCCGACGCCGGGCGGCCCAGGGCGCCGTTCAGGAACTTCATCGGGTTCGGTGTGTGGGTCAGTGTGCACAGCCCCGCCGTATGCAGCGCCGTCAGCAGCACACCGGTGGCAATGTTCACGCTTTCCGGCACGTAATAGTTCTTGTATCGCGTGCCATCGTCAAACTCGCCCCATCGCTGGGCAAAGACCACGATCAGCCAAGGCGCGGTGGTTAGGTGCGGTTTATCCTCATTGGTGCCGATCGGCTCCAGCGCCTTGATCCACTCATCACCGGCGCCGCCGGCATAAAACCGGCGTTCTTCCTCTTCGGCCTCTGCGCGGATTTGCGACTTCAGCGCAGGGTTGGAGACCGCGGCAAAGAACCATGGCTGGTGATTGGCGCCCGAGGGTGCGGTTCCAGCAGCGTGGATGCATGTCTCGATCACCGCCCGCGGCACTGGCTGTTCGGTGAAGTCCCGCACAGTGTGCCGCCGCTGCATATGCGCCAGGAAGGCACCTGCCTTTTCCTGCATCTGAGCGTCAGAATACATCGCCCTGTCGGGGAGTGGCATCGGATCATAGCTAAGCGCATCTTTGGCAAACATAGGCGGTCTTTCCATATTAGCTTTGCGTCAAATACTGTCTTGCCGATTTCTGCACGGCGCGGGTCACCTCGGCAAGAGCCGGGGCCATCACGCGCGCCACCTGCCAGGTGAGCGGCACCGGCAGCGTTGTGTCCGGGATCAGCGGCACCAGGCGTCCGGACCGGATGTCTTGCTCAACCATTGCCAGCGGGTTCATGCCCCAGCCCAGGCCCGCAGCAGCCGCATCAATGAACGCCTGGGTCGATGGCAGAAAATGCGCGGGCGGTGCCAGACCGGGGGCCACATTGCGCTCCAGCCACAGCCGCTGCAGGTTGTCCTTGGCGTTAAAGATCAGGCAGGGGGCCTTT
This sequence comes from Leisingera sp. ANG-M7, assembly GCF_000813965.1. GTDB lineage: Bacteria > Pseudomonadota > Alphaproteobacteria > Rhodobacterales > Rhodobacteraceae > Leisingera. The sequence continues at coordinate 34,418 of NZ_JWLI01000017.1, forward strand.
GCGGCGGCCTCCGGCGTCACCCCGTCGGGAAACCAGCGCGCCATAAAATCCGGGCTGGTGGTTGCCACGTAATCAGGCGCGCCCAGCGGGTAGGCGTCAAACCCGGTCACGGGTTTTGAACTGGAGGTCACCGCCGCGGAAACCTCCCCGCGTCTCAGCCATTCCGCGCTGTAGTCCTGATCATCGACCAGCAGGTCGAACAGCACGCCCTCCACCGCCGCCATCGCATCGATGAACCAGCTCGCCAGGCTGTCGGCATTGACCGCAATCCGCAACCGCACCGGGCCGTGGCTTGCTTCTAGCGCCAGCTCCCGCGCCAGCTGCGCCTCCAGCAGGCCAATATCTTCGGCATGTTTGGCAATCCTGAGGCCCGCGACGGTGCCAGTGCAGGGCGACCCGCGCAAGACCAGCGCGGTGCCGGTCCTGTCTTCCAGCGCCTTGATCCGCTGTGAAATGGCTGAAGGTGTCACATTCAGGGAATGCGCCGCCGCCTCAAACGAGCCAAGACGCAGCACCGCGCTCAATGCTGCCAGCTGGCTGGGATCCATCTGCATTAGCAACTCTAATCTGACCTGAAAACCTTTAACTGGATTAATGGGTGGGCGAGCAGTAGTCAAATCCCAGCACAACGAAGGAGACTGCAATGCCCCCCAGCCTGATTGCCGGATTTGCCCTAGGCCTCAGCCTGATCATGGCGATCGGCGCCCAAAACGCCTTTGTCCTGCGCCAGGGGCTGCGGCGCCAGCATGTGTTCTGGATCTGCCTCACCTGCGCTGGTTCGGACGCGCTGCTGATCACCGCAGGTGTTCTTGGCTTCGGTACGCTAGCGGTGGCCGTGCCCTGGTTCGAACAGGCGATGCGCTGGGGCGGTGCCGCCTTCTTGATCTGGTACGGCGCCCGCGCGTTGCGCGCCGCCTGGCGGGGCGGCGAAACGCTGGAGGCCGCGCAGGAGGGTGCTGGCGCAGCCTTGTTGCCGGTGCTAGCCACCGTGCTGGCGCTCACATGGCTGAATCCGCATGTCTACCTCGATACGGTGGTGCTCCTTGGCTCGATCTCCGCCCAGTATTCCGACCCGCTGGTCTTTGCCGCCGGAGCCGCCATTGCCAGCTTCACCTTCTTCTTCACGCTGGGTTATGGCGCCAGCCTGCTGGCCCCGGTCTTTGCCCGCCCGCGCGCCTGGCAGGTGCTGGATGCCATCGTCGGTCTTACCATGTGGGCGATCGCCGCCAAGCTCCTCCTGATGTGACGAACAGCACCTGTGCACCGGCGGGCCTAACGCCGACGCAGAAATGCCCTACCTTTGCTTCAGGTCAGCAGACAGGAGGAAAGGATGAGCTGGAACCCGGCACTGGAACCGCAATGCCCTGATGCGGGCAGCCTTGATGCGATCGAGACGGTGATCATTCCGCGCGCCCGTGATATCGGCGGATTTGAGGTCCGCCGCGCGCTGCCCGCACCGCGCCGCCAGATGGTCGGGCCGTTCATCTTCTTCGATCAGGCCGGGCCTGCCGAGTTTCTGACAGGGCAGGGCATCGATGTGCGCCCGCACCCCCATATCGGCCTCGGCACCGTAACCTACCTGTATCAGGGAGAGTTCGAGCACCGGGACTCTCTGGGCACCCACCAGATGATCTACCCGGGCGAGGTGAACTGGATGGTGGCAGGCCAGGGCGTCACCCATTCCGAGCGCACCTCTGCCGCCACCCGCCAGAACCCAAGCAGCCTGTTCGGTATCCAGACCTGGATCGCGCTGCCCGAAAGCCACGAAGATGTTCCCGCCGCCTTTGAACACCACGGCAAGGAGGCGCTGCCGGTGCTGGAGGGCGAAGGCAAGACCGTGCGCCTGATCCTTGGTAATGCCTGGGGTGAGAAAGCCCCGGCAACCCTTTATTCGGAAACCTTTTATGCCGATGTGGTGCTGCACCCGGGTGCCAAGCTGCCTCTGCCCTCCGATCACGAGGACCGGGGGCTCTATGTCACGCAAGGCTCGGTGCAAATCGCTGGCGATACCTTTGAGGCGGGCCGCATGATGGTGTTCCGCCCCGGCGACGAGATCACGGTGACCGCCGGGCCTGAGGGCGCCCGGCTGATGGCGCTGGGCGGCGAGACGCCGAACGGGCCGCGCTACATCTGGTGGAATTTCGTCGCCTCCTCGCGCGACCGGATCGAAGCGGCCAAGGTTTCCTGGGCTGCAGGCGACTGGCAGCATGGCCGCTTTCAGCTGCCGCCCGGCGATGACGAAGAATTCATCCCGCTGCCCGAGGGCCGGAAATAATTCACATGTGAAGTCTTGCGCCGCCGCCCGAACGGGTGTTCTGTCAGCCCATGAGCCAATCCGCCGCCCCCGTTCAGCACACACAGAACCCGCTCAGGGGCGTGTTCTGGATGGTTGTGACCGGCCTCTGCTTCGTGGCGGTGACGGCGCTGGTCAAGTCACTCGGCACCCGTATCCCGCCCGCCGAAAGCGCCTTTCTGAGGTATCTTCTAGGGCTCGTGTTCCTGATCCCGATGGCCGGCGCGCTGCGCAGGGCGCATCTGACCCCACGGCTCTGGGCGTTGTTTGCAGGCCGCGGCGTGGTGCATACGGCGGGTGTGATCCTGTGGTTCTACGCCATGACCCAGATCCCGCTGGCTGAGGTCACGGCGATGAACTACCTCTCTCCTGTTTATGTCACCCTGGGCGCGGCGCTGTTCCTGGGCGAGAAACTGGCCTTCCGCCGCATCACCGCAATCGCCGTGGCCTTGATCGGGGCAATAATCATCCTGCGCCCGGGTTTCCGCGAAGTCTCGCCCGGCCATATCGCGATGCTGTTCACCGCGATTTCCTTTGGCGCCTCCTACCTGATTGCCAAGTTCACCGTCGGCAGCAACAGCCCGGCGGTTGTGGTGGGGATGCTGTCTGTCTTCGTGACCATCGGCCTCGCCCCCTTTGCGCTGGCGGTCTGGGTGGCGCCGACACTGGCAGAGGTCGCGATCCTGTTCGGTGTCGCCTGCTTTGCCACCGCAGGCCATTACACCATGACCCTGGCTTTTGCCGCCGCACCCGTGGCGGTCACCCAGCCGGTCACCTTCCTGCAACTGGTCTGGGCGACCCTGCTGGGCGCGCTGGCCTTTGGCGAGCCTGCCGACATTTGGGTGATCTCGGGCGGCGGGCTGATCCTGGCGGCGGTCAGCTTCATTTCCTGGCGTGAAGCCAGGATAAAAAGAAAACAGCTTTCATCCTCCGGTAATGCTCCTGGCGTTTGATCGTCTTATGGATGTTACAAATATTGGGTAACGTTCCGATCTCACGGACGCTCGCGGGGGGGCGGATGACGAAATGCCTTTGGCTGCCGGCCCTGCTGCTGGCAGCACTCCTTGATATGACAGCGGCGCAGGCCGGGCCTCGGATCTGTAACGATACGGAGGCTCTGCATCACCTGGCGCTGGTCTTGCGTGACGGCGGCAGCTGGGTTGCACAGGGCTGGCAGCACCTGCATCCGGGGGATTGTGCGGACCCGGCCCCGCCAGAGTATGAGGGGAAGTTCCTCTATTTCCGTGCAGAAAGCCCGGGATACCGTTTCCGGCATGACAGTGTGCGGTTCTGCACCGCGCCAGACCGTTTCCGGATCCCCCATGGCGGCGAATGTACCGGACAAGGCCAGGCGTGGCGGCGGTTTGCTAAGATGCCTCTGGATATGCCAGCGCAGCAGGTTCTTCTGAGCACCCGTTCTGTAGACAGCCAAGGCGGGGCGCACGCGCCTGAACCGGATGATTTGCATCACGCGGCAGAAGGCGTGCAGCACTACACGGGCCAGGTGGTTTTTCAGGGCTGCAGGTTGAACACGGTGGAAGAGACTGTGACCTGCAAATTTATTGGAAACGGCATGGAAATCGGCTCCGATGGCAGGCTGCAGATAAACGATCCAGTTTTTACCTACCTGCTGGGCTTGCTGCGCGGCACCCCGCTGGAGATCGACGGTGAAATGACGTCAAGCTTCGGTTCGTTCGGCGAGCTGGATCTGCACAGTGTCACTCCGCGCATCCCGAACCGGTTCGACAAGATACTGCAGAAGATGCAAGGTGTTTGGCAGTCAGAGCGCAGTCCGCTTGACAGGTTTTCTATCTCAGGCGCTGTGCGCCGGGTCAGTTACGCCGGGCGCCGGATGACACCGGAATTTGTCTCGGTCCAGGACAATTGCCAAGGCACCGAAGGTTCGGATTTCCTGCTGGCCTGGGACAGTCTGCGCGGCTCCAGCCTGTGTTACCAAATCAAATCCCTGACCGATGAGAGAATGACGCTGGTCTACCTGCCGCGCGGCATCCGGCTGGATTACCAGCGGGTGCCATAGTCTGGTCAGTCTCAGGGGATAACCAGATCAACCACCCGGTGCGCCGCGGCGCGGGCTTCGTCCGGATCCAGTGCATCTTCCGACTGCGCGGCTTGCAGCCAGACCCCGTCCATATAGCACTGCAGCGCCTGCCGGGCGGTCTCCACCCGGTCCGCAGGCAGCAGCGCCCGCAGCTCAGCCAGGAAATGGCTGCGCACACGGGCGCGGTTGATTCGGTGCAGGCGGCTGAGGCGTGGCGAATAGGGGGCATTTGCCCAGAACTGCATCCAGATGCTGCACTGGGGAACGGTGAACAACCCGTCGGCAAAGTTCGCATCCATCACCGCATAAAGCCGCTCGCGCGGGGTGCGCGCGGTTGCATATCCCTCGCTCATTGCGCGGCGCAGCTTGCCCAGAAGGTGCAGCATGGTGGCTTCCATCAGCCCTTCCTTGGAGCCGAAATAGTAGTTGATCGAGGCCGCAGAAGCCCCGGCCTCCCGCGCGATTTCCGCCATGGTTACAACACCGTAACCGCGTTTGTGCACGGCAACGATAGTGGCTTCGATCAGCTCTTCGTTGCGGATGTCCCGGATGCGTTTCCTGCTCATGATTAAGTTGTGCGGCAATTGGGCCAGCGTTTCAACTGTTGTTCGCGCGATTCCGAAACTTGAATGACCGTTTAAAAAACTGTTTGGCGGCTCAGCCCGCTGTGATATGTACTCCTTCCATGTCTTAGGGCGGAAACCGTCCGGAAATGGGAGGGACATATGACTTCAATCATCTCGTTCGGGATTCTGCTGGCCTTTGCGCTGGTGGCGTTCTGCGTGATCAAGTGGTGGAACGTCCGCAATGTCGGCGTAACCCCCGTTCACCTTTTCACCTTCATCGCAATCCTGTTCACCTCCGGTCTGGACGTGGGCCTGATCATGTTCCCGCTGGCCTGGGACTTCCCGCTCTATGCGGACACCGCGGCGGAACCAGCCTATGGCTTCACCAACCCGCTGGCGCTGGAATTCGGCTTCTGGGGCTTCCTGATCTGGGGCTTCTACTTCCTGACGACCTTCTATTTCTGCGTGATCGAACCGCGGGTGAAGTTCTTTGAGATCCCGCTGGTGAAATGGATCAACAACATCGTGATCATCGGAACCTGCGCCTTTACCGGCGCGCTGTTCCTGATCTACCTGCCGTATTACGCCACCTTCATGGGTGACGGCGAAACGGTGATCCCGGCCTTCTATGTCATCACCTTCCTGGTGATCCTGTTTGCCGCCTTCTCCTCCACCGACATCAAATACGTCCGTATCCTGTCGGTTGGCTCCACCGTTCTGTTCCTGGCGCTGATCCTGGGCATGTGGGCCTATGCGGGCATGGGCCTGGGCGCCTTTGCCGACACCGCAGGCAACATCGGCGGCTACTTCGCCAACATCCACAAGTTCATCCTGCCGCTGACCGACTACCACGAGTTCTACCTGTTCTGGTGGTTCGCATGGTCGATCATGATCGGCCAGTTCACCTCGCGCTTTGTCGGCGGCCTGCGCACCTGGCAGGTTCTGGCAGCGCTGCTGATCTTCCCGTCGATCCCGCTGGGGGTGTGGTTCTCGGTTCTGTACTACTACCACCTGAACAGCATCGAAACGACACTGCTGATCAACGTCTCCATGGTCGCGGTGGGCATCATCTTCGTGGTCAACTCCTTTGACTCGCTGATCCGCCTCTACACCGACAACCTGAACCTGTCGGCCAAGCGTTTCGGCACTATCCCTTATGTTGTTGGCAACGCCGTTGTGCTCTTCGGCCTGACTCTGGCCTTCCAGAGCCAGTGGCTTCAGATCCAGTGGATCGGCACCGTGGTCATCGGCATCTATGTCGCCTGCCTTGGCTACATCGTTCTGTTCAAGCGCAGCGAAGTGATGAGCATCGACGCCTCGCCCGAGGAAAACACGCTCGACTTCGAAAAGATCAAGACAGCCCACTAAGGGCGGTCTCCCGGCTGGCCCCCAAGTTTCCCCGAATGAGGGGACCAGCTTTTAACTGCCTGGCAGCGCTTTCGGGTCTGCCAGGCGCCTTTGCAAAGCATCGCCAATACTTGGGAGGTCCGCGATGAGTGCCCCGAATATCCTGATCCTGATGGTTGACCAGTTGAATGGGACGCTTTTCCCGGACGGCCCCGCCGAATGGCTGCATGCGCCGAACCTGAAGAAACTGGCGGAACGCTCCACCCGCTTCAAAAACGCCTATACCGCGTCGCCGCTCTGCGCGCCGGGCCGCGCCTCCTTCATGTCCGGCCAGCTGCCCTCGCGTACTGGCGTCTATGACAACGCGGCGGAATTCCGCAGCGACATCCCGACTTATGCCCACCACCTGCGCCGCGCCGGTTACTACACCTGCCTCTCGGGTAAGATGCACTTTGTCGGCCCCGACCAGCTGCACGGGTTCGAGGACCGGCTGACCACCGACATCTACCCGGCCGACTTCGGCTGGACCCCGGACTACCGCAAACCGGGCGAGCGGATCGATTGGTGGTACCACAACATGGGGTCCGTTACCGGGGCAGGGGTGGCGGAAACCTCCAACCAGATGGAATACGACGACGAGGTCGCCTACAACGCCACTGCCAAGCTTTATGAACTTTCGCGCGGTCTCGATGACCGCCCCTGGGCACTGACGGTCTCCTTTACACATCCGCATGACCCCTATGTGGCGCGCAAGAAATACTGGGATCTCTACGAGGACTGCGAGCACCTGCTGCCGCAAGTCCCGGCGATGGACTACGAGGACCACGACCCTCACGCCAAGCGGATTTTTGACGCCAACGACTGGCGCAGCTTCGACATTACTGAAGAGAACATCAAACGCTCCCGCCGCGCATATTTCGCCAATATCTCGTACTTGGATGACAAGATCGGCGAGATCCTGAACGTGCTGGAAACCACAAGGCAGGAGGCAATCATCCTGTTTGTCTCAGACCACGGCGACATGCTGGGCGAGCGGGGCCTCTGGTTCAAGATGAGCTTCTACGAAGGCTCCTCCCGCGTGCCGCTGATGATCTCCGCGCCGGACCTGCCCGCGGGCCTGATCGAGACCCCGGTGTCCACGCTGGACGTGACCCCGACGCTGGGCGCGCTGGCCGGTGTCGATATGGCTGAAATCGAACCCTGGACCGACGGCCACAATTTGGTGCCGCTGGCCAAAGGAACGGAACGCACGGAACCGGTCGCTGTGGAATACGCGGCTGAGGCGTCCTACGCGCCGCTGGTGTCGCTGCGCTATGGCAAGTGGAAGTACAACCGCTGCACCCTCGACCCCGACCAGCTGTTCGATCTGGAGGCCGACCCGCACGAGCTGAACAACCTTGCGGACGATCCGGCCCATGCAGGCACACTGAACACCTTGCGCGCCAAGTCGGAGGCGCGCTGGAACCTGGAGACCTTCGACGCAGAGGTGCGCGCCAGCCAGGCCCGCCGCTGGGTTGTTTACGAGGCCCTGCGCCAGGGCGGCTACTACCCCTGGGATTACCAGCCGCTGCAAAAAGCCTCGGAGCGCTACATGCGCAACCACATGAACCTCGACAACCTCGAGGAAAGCAAACGCTTTCCCCGCGGCGAATAACCATAGCAACTACTCAGCATCTCCCCTGCTGAAGACCCCCGCTGGAGACACACAACATGACACATCCCGCACAGCCCAAGGCCAGCCACTTCATCAACGGCGAATACGTCGAAGATACCAGCGGCACCCCGATCCCGGTGATCTACGCCGCGACGGGTGAGCAGATCGCCACTGTCTACGCCGCAACGCCTGCAATCGTCGAACAGGCGCTATCCACCGCCAAAGAAGCGCAAAAGGCATGGGCGAAAATGACCGGTACCGAGCGCGGCCGCATCTTGCGCCGCGCCGCCGATATCATGCGCGAGCGCAACCACGAGCTCAGCGTTCTGGAAACCTACGACACCGGCAAGCCGCTGCAGGAAACCCTGGTGGCTGACGCCACCTCCGGCGCCGACGCGCTGGAGTATTTCGGCGGCCTCGCTGGCTCCCTGACCGGTGAGCATATCCCGATGGGCGAGGACTGGGTCTACACCGTGCGCGAGGCGCTGGGCCTGTGTGTGGGCATCGGCGCCTGGAACTACCCGACCCAGATCGCCTGCTGGAAAGGCGCGCCTGCGCTGGCCTGCGGCAACTCGATGGTGTTCAAGCCCTCTGAGACGACGCCGCTCTGCGCCCTGAAGGTGGCAGAGATTCTGCATGAGGCCGGCGCACCGGCAGGCATCTACAATGTCATCCAGGGCATGGGCGAAGTGGGCGGTGCGCTGGTCACCGACCCGCGCGTTGACAAGGTCTCGCTGACCGGCTCGGTGCCGACCGGCAAGAAGGTCTATGCCGCCGCCGCCGCGGGCATGAAGCACGTTACCATGGAGCTGGGCGGCAAGTCGCCGCTTATCATCTTTGACGACGCAGACATCGACAACGCCGTCGGCGGCGCCATCAACGGCAACTTCTACTCCTCCGGCCAGGTTTGTTCCAACGGCACCCGTGTGTTCGTGCAGAAAGGCATTAAGGAGAAATTCCTCGCCCGTCTGGCAGAACGCACCGGCAACGCCATCCTCGGCGACCCGATGGATGAGGCCACCAGCTTTGGCCCCATGGTCACTGAAAACCAGATGAACATCGTGCTGGGCTACATCGAAAAGGGCAAAGAAGAAGGCGCCCGCGTTGTCTGCGGCGGCGCGCGTGCGGACATGCCCGGCTACTACATTCAGCCGACCGTCTTTGCCGATGTGACCGACGACATGACCATCGCGCGCGAGGAAATCTTCGGCCCGGTCATGTCCGTCCTCGACTTCGACACCGAGGAAGAGGTGATCGCGCGCGCCAATGACACCGAATTCGGTCTGTCCGCCGGCGTCTTCACCAGCGACTTCACCCGCGCACACCGGGTGATCGGCCAGTTGGAAGCGGGCAGCTGCTTCATCAACTCCTACAACGACGCGCCGGTCGAGGCGCCGTTCGGCGGGGTAAAGGCATCGGGTGTTGGCCGCGAGAACTCGAAAGAGGCGATCAAGCACTTCAGCCAGGTGAAATCCGTCTACGTCCGCATGGGCGACGTCGAAGCAGCGTTCTGATCCGCGCATCTAGAAAACAACGGCCGGGCAGGGCGCCACGTGCGCCCGCCCAATCAAACGAAAACGGCAGCAGTCCAGAACTTCCCGCTGCCGGATGGAGAATGGAAATGAACGCGGATTATGTGATTGTCGGGGCCGGCTCTGCGGGCTGTGCCATGGCCTACCGGCTCAGCGAGGCCGGCAAGAAGGTTCTGGTGATCGAACACGGCGGCACCGATGCCGGGCCGTTTATTCAGATGCCGGGCGCGCTCAGCTACCCGATGAACATGCCGCTTTATGATTGGGGTTACAAATCCCAGCCCGAACCGCATTTGGGCGGCCGCGAACTGGTCTGCCCGCGCGGCAAGGTGATCGGCGGCTCCTCCTCGATCAACGGCATGGTGTATGTGCGCGGCCATGCAGGCGACTACAACCACTGGGCCGAGTCGGGCGCAGCGGGCTGGTCCTATGCCGACGTGCTCCCGTACTTCAAACGCATGGAAACCTGGAATGACCGCGGCCACGGCGGCGACCCGGACTGGCGCGGCAAGGACGGCCCGCTGCATGTGACCCGCGGCCCCCGCGACAACCCGCTGCATGACGCCTTCGTCAAGGCGGGCGAGCAAGCGGGCTACCCGGTCACCTCCGACTACAACGGTGAGCAGCAGGAAGGCTTCGGCCCGATGGAGATGACGGTCTACAAGGGCCGCCGCTGGTCTGCCGCCAACGCCTATCTGAAGCCCGCCCTGAAACGCGAGAACTGCGACCTGATCCGCGCTTTCGCCCGCAAGGTGGTGATCGAGGACGGCCGCGCCGTGGGTGTCGAGATCGAACGCGGCGGCAAGGTCGAGGTGATCCGCGCAAATGCCGAGGTGATCCTGGCTGCCTCCTCGCTGAACTCCCCCAAGATGCTGATGCTGTCCGGCATCGGCCCGGCCAAGCACCTGGCCGAGCACGGCATCGACGTGGTCGCCGACCGCCCCGGCGTCGGCCAGAACCTGCAGGACCACCTGGAATTCTACTTCCAGTTCGCCTGCAAGCAGCCGATCACCCTGTTCAAGTACTGGAACCTGCTGGGCAAGGGCCTTGTCGGGGCCCAGTGGATGTTCACCAAGACCGGCCTGGGTGCCTCGAACCAGTTCGAAAGCGCCGCCTTCATCCGCTCCGACAAAGGCGTCGACTACCCGGATATCCAGTACCACTTCCTGCCGATCGCAGTCCGCTACGACGGCCAGGCGGCGGCAGAGGGGCATGGCTTCCAGGCCCACGTCGGCCCGATGCGCTCCCCCTCGCGCGGCGAGGTCACGCTGGCGTCGAAAGATCCCAAGGACGCGCCGAACATCCTGTTCAACTACATGTCGACCGAGCAGGACTGGATCGACTTCCGCAAATGCGTGCGCCTGACGCGGGAGATCTTTGCCCAGGACGCAATGAAGCCGTTCCTCAAGCACGAGATCCAGCCTGGCACTGATCTGCAGACCGACGACGAGATCGACGGCTTCCTGCGCGAGCACGTGGAAAGCGCCTATCACCCCTGCGGCACCTGCAAGATGGGCGCGGCGGATGATTCGATGTCGGTCGTTGACCCGGAATGCCGTGTCATCGGTGTCGACGGCCTGCGGGTCGCCGACAGTTCGATCTTCCCGCGGATCACCAACGGGAACCTCAACGGCCCATCGATCATGACCGGTGAGAAGGCCTCCGACCACATCCTGGGCCGCCGCCTGCCGTCGTCGAACGCAGAGCCGTGGTTCAACCCGAACTGGCGTGAAGCGCAACGCTGATCCTGTTGCACTGCCAGCAAGCCGCCCGCCACCTCCCCTTTGTGCGGGCGGCTTACTTTTTCCTCAAAAATCAGCGCCTTTCCCGCATCTTTTGATCCGCGTCAAAGTTGCGGGCCGGGGAAGGCAATACCCTGCAGACGACCCTAGGAAGAAGGAGCGAGCAGGTGTCCAACACTCCCCATGAACTGGCCGAGGAATTCCCGGAAAAAGCGGCGCTGATGAGCCAGCTGAAACAGTCGGATGCGCATTTCGCCAAGCTGTCGGACGAATACCACGAAGTGAACCGCGCCGTGCACCGGGCCGAAACCAACGTGGAGCCGGTCAGCGCCCAGGCCGAAACCGATCTGCGCAAACAGCGCGCCGCGCTGAAGGACGAGATCTGGGGGATCCTGTCGAAGTCATAAGGCCCGGACCACAGTCCAGCATAGGGAAAGGAGCGCCGGTGGCGCTCCTTTTCAGCTACCAGGGCGCGGCGCGCATCACGCGCGCGTGAAATCCATAGTCCAATTCGTTTCCCAGGTCTTGCCGCCGTCCTGCGACATGGCCTGTTCCCAGCGGGGGGTCTCAGTTCGTGTGTGCAGCCAAAGAAACCTGACCGCCACGGGGTCACCCCGCAGGGTATCTTCTGCAAAGAAAGAGCCGGTACCGTCCTTGAACTTGCCGATCACTGGCACGTCCAGCTGATGCGGGTCGTTGGCTGACAACCACCATATTGCCCAGGTTTGGCTGGCCGTATCAAAAGACCGCAGCGCGATTGCCCGGTAGGCCCCGCCGGGAAATTTGAGAAGATTGTCTTCGACATTACCATTCCCGCCCAGCACAGGCCGGGTTTCCGAGGTGCCTGGGAACTCTTCCCATTCATCGCAGCCAGCCAGGCGTTCTTTCAGCCTGCGGTGACGCACATTCCATCGGCCGAATTCAAAATCGAAATCCCGGGATATGCTGAGTTTCTCTTCCATGGGGTGCCTTTCCTCTGATGGTGAATTGAGTTCCTGTTTTGTTCTCAATTGCTGAAAAAGTCAACGATACCCTCGGGCTCAGCAAGTGATTGGACGCAGGACAGTCCGCGTGCGTTCTTTTTGATGGATGTTGCCTTCCTTGCGCGTTTCGCTGGTTCTGCCCTCATATCCGCAGCACACCTGAGCGCCTCTTCACCATCGCGCGCGGGAATGGCGCCCTGGTTTCAACCCAAGTGCGAATCGCAATTGCCGGATTGATCTAAATGTGGAGACAATGTTCAAACTGATCCGGGAATGTTGGCGAATGGCTCCAGAATTTCCAGCAAATCAGGTTAATTTAAGGCAAATTCGTCAAAAATGTGACCGGCCGCTCTATATCTTGCCTGCAGCAGGAAAAACGGTCTCAGAGTGCCTGCTGTGCAGTTGTGTGAAGGAGTAAACCGATGGGACAGGTCTATCAGCCGGGGCGCTGGCAAGAGATCGAAGGCGTGCCCGACGAAACCTCTGATGCGGACATGCTGGCAGCGGTCCGCAGTGTGGTCAGAACGGCAGCCGAAGACCCGGTGCAAGAGCAGAAGCCCGCACCCGGCCGCGTGCAGCAATGGCAGACAGCAGAGGCAGTCCAGCCCAATCAGCCGCCGCGGGCAGCGGCCGCAAAAGACCGTGCTCTGATGTCCCGCTTGCTGGACCGTCTGCGCGCCTGAATTTCCCGCACCCGCTGTCAAGGATTTTCGAATGTCCTTGGCAATTTTCCTGCAAGAAATTTGCCACCGCCAGCGGCGCCCTCAGCTTACCTCGTAGGGCAGAACACCGCGCTGATCGGTGTTGATCGTCAGCCGCCGTTCCAGCGGCGGCACAGAGCGCTGATGGCAATCTTTGCGCTCGCAGATGCGGCAGGAGATGCCGATCGGCTCATAGGCGCTGTCCTGGCTCACGTCCATCCCGTCCGCATAGACCAGCGCGTCCGCGTGGCGCACCTCGCACCCCAGCGCAATCGCATAGCGCCGCACTGGCGCGCCGAACGAGCCGCCCGGCTTAGACACATCCCGCGCCAGCGAGATATAGCGCACCCCGTCCGGCGTTTCCGCCAGCTGGCGCAGGAACCGGCCCGGGGTCTCAAACGCCCGGTGCACATTCCACAGGGGGCAGGCGCCGCCAAAGCGGGCAAATTGCAGCCGCGTGGCTGAGTGCCGCTTGGTGATCGTTCCCGCCTGATCCACCCGCACAAAAAAGAACGGCACCCCCTTGGCGCCGGGCCGCTGCATGGTCGAAAGCCGGTGCGCAATCTGTTCAATCGAGGCGCCAAAGCGGATCGCCAGCAGCTCCAGGTCATGGCGGCAGGCCTGAGCGGCCTCCAGGAACCGCCCATAAGGCATCAGCGCCGCGCCCGCGAAATAATTGGCCAGGCCGATCTTGGCGATGGCGCGGGCCTCCTCGCTTTGAAACTTTGCAAAATCGAGTGTGGCTTCCAGCAAGGTGTTCTGCCGCAGGAGCGCCACCTGCAGCAGCATCTGGAACAGCTGCGTCTGCGGGGCTGAGCGGTTCGACAGATGCAGCACCTGCGCCTCGGCGTCGTAATGGCGCAGACCCTCCATTTCGGTCTGGCGCACCTTGATGCCGCCGCGCTCCAGCTCTGCAATCGCTGCCGCGCGGATGTCGCTGGTGGCCGCAAACCGCTCTGCCGCGTGGTCCACCGCATCGATGTAGTTGTCGCAGTAGTGGAAGAAATCGCGCACCTCTTCCCATGGGCTGGCCTGAATGCGCGCGTCCTCCCGCCCCAGCGCCTCATCCAATGAGGCGAGGCGTTCGTGCGTCTGCCGGTAGGCCCGGTGCAGCGCCAGAAAGGCCCGCGCCAGCGCCGGTGCGTTTGAGGCGGTCAGCCGCAGATCCGCCAGCGGCGGCGCATCATCGGCAAACACCGGATCCGCCATCGCCTCGCGCATGTCGCTGACCAGCCGTTCGCTGTCCCCAGCTGACAATTCGGTCACATCCATGCCGAATTCCTGCGCCAGCGCCAGCACCACCGTTGTCGACACCGGGCGGTTGTTGTTCTCCATCTGGTTCAGATAGGGCAGGGATACCCCCAGTTTGGCGGCGAAATCCTTCTGTGTCAGCTCCAGCCGCTGCCGCATCTCGCGCAGCTTGGCGCCGGCGTAAAGTTTCTGGGTGGCCATGAGGTGCGCCTTTGCAAATCCATTTCTTGCGAATGGTATAATTGCAAACTCACCCCTGCAAGCCCGTGGCCGGGATCATGCGCCGATCTGCCGCTCCCGCCAGACCACCAGCAGAATGGCAACCAGCCCCATCATCGCTGTGGCGAACATGATCACCAAGAGCGGCACCGCGGTGGACCCTGGCACTAGCAGCATCCCCGCAAAGGCGCTCAGCACCGCGCCCGCGCCGATCATGATCGCACCGCTGAGGCCGGAGGCGGTGCCCGCCAGATGCGGCCGCACAGAGATTGCGCCGGCGGTTGCGTTGGGGATCGCCATGCCATTGCCCAGCCCGACAAAGCACATGAGGCCAAAGAAGGTGAACACGCTGTCTGCGCCTGCCATTGCAATCAGCAGCGACATCAGAACCCCGCCGCCATTGATCACACAGCCCCAGAGCACCATGCGGTTGACGCCAACCCGGGTGGAAAACCGTCCCGAAATGAAGTTGCCGGCAAAATACCCCACTGCAGGCGCCGAGAACCAGACACCCAGCTCCGCGGTGCTGAGACCATAGACCTCGGTGCCGACAAAAGGCGCGCCGCCCAGATAGGCAAAAAACGCACCCGACGCCAAACCGGAAGACAGCGAATAGCCCCAGAACCGCGGCGAACGCAGCAATTCCGGATATTCGCGGAACTGCGCCACCAGCGTCTTGCCGCTCTTGTGCGCGGTTTCGCCGAAATCGCTGAAGGTGATGAGCAGCGTCGCAGCACCCACCAGGAACAACAGCCAGAAATTGGCTTGCCAGCCCATCCACTGATCCAGGAAGCCGCCAATGGCGGGGCCGATCATCGGCACCACCGCCATGCCCATGGTGACATAGCCGATCATGCTGGCGGCTTCGTTGGTGTCATACATGTCGCGCACCGCGGCGCGGCTCAGCACCATTGTTGCGGCCACCACCGTCTGGGCCACCCGGAACAGCAGGAACAGCTCGGCCGTCGGCGCAAATATGCAGCCCAATGTGGACAGCAGGAACAAAACGATGCTGATCAGAATAACTGGCCGCCGCCCCATCTGGTCGGAAATCGGCCCGACAAAGATCTGCACCACCGCATTGCCCGCCAGATACAGCGCCACCGACAGCTGCATCACCCGGTAGTCGACCGCATAGTACTCCGCCATCCCTGCCAATGAGGGCAAATGCAGGTTCATGCCAAGCGCAGACAGGCCTGCCAGCAGGATCAGAGTGAAAATGCGCGGAGGCGTCCGCTGGCCAGGGGCCCGGGTATCATATGTGGACATACCATCGGGTTAGAGCAGTCGGCCTGGGTTGTCCATCTGCCGCATGTGCAGCGGCGCACAGGGTTGACGCCGCGTCAGAAGATACTTGCCTGTAAAACTATGCGCCGCCTATGCTGGGGGCGCTACTGCATTTTTTCGTGTTTTTCAGTCCCGTCCTAATTTGCTGCCGAGGTGATCCATGGCCAATGCCCCCGATCCGCTTGCCAACAACCCTGCCATCCGGCTCTGGGCCGAACGCTTCTATACCGTTAAGGCCTGGGAGATGCCGGACATGCCGGACGCCGGCGGAGCGGAACTGGAGGAACGGCGCACCGCGGCGCTGGCTGAGCTGAACAAGACTGCCATTCCCGCAGCACTCAGTTCCGGCGCCCGGCGCAGCCTTGCAGGCGGGCGTAAGGCGCTGAAGAAGGAAATCCTCAGCGCGGACGCGGCGGAGGCCTTTGATCAGATTGACAGCGATATCGTGGCGCTGAAGGACCAGATCGCAGCTCAGCTGGCGATTGCCGCCGTCCGCGGGAAGGCGCAGGCCGCGCTTGCCGAGGCAGAGGAAAAATTCGCCAAGGAGCGCGACAGCCTGGACCAGGGAGCGTTCACCTTCCTCGAAACCCTGATCAAGGCAGCGCAAAAGGCCTTCGCTGCCGCTGTCTCCGACACTCAATTCGAAGCGGTGGAGGTGCAGGCCAAGGACATCTCCGCCAAGGCGGACGACGCCAAGGCCTATGGCATCTTTTTCGACAACTGGACCCGAGCGACGCTGTTGCTGATCAAGCCGATGGATGATCCGGCCAAGGAAACCGCCACCACCGAACGCGCGGCACAGATGGCGGCGGCGGCAGCGCTCTCGAAGACGGGGGATTTCGATGGTGCCAAGGCGGCGCTGGAGGCCTGGAAAAGCAACCTTGATACCGAGGATCACCTGGCGGCCGCGGTCAGCTTCGACGCCCTTCTGTGTGAGTACGAAGCCAATCACCACAAGCGCTGCCAGAACATCCTCAGCAGCCAGCTGCGTGATGCCAGGGATTTCCGTGATCACCTGAAGGACGCCAAGAAACTGGCCTATACCGACAGCAGCTTCCCGGAGGCGGAAGCCAAGCTGAACGCCCTCATCGCCTATGGCACCAAGGAGCGCGCGGCACTGGCCAAGTTCCTGCGCGGGTTTGACATGTCGATGATGCCGAATGCGGAGTTCCGCAATGCGGTGCTGGCGGCCCAGTCCAAACAGGCCGCTGCCGGCGACAATGACCCCAAGAAGGCGCTCAAGGATCTGAAATCCTGGGTCAGAGCGCATCCCGCGATCATGGGGCAAAGCTATTCCACCCAGATTCTCAAGGCGTTGCAGAAACGCTATGACGCGCTGAAACAGGTGCTGAAGGAGCCGGAGCTGAGTGACCTCAACGCCACCTGGGGCGCGCATCAGATGCTGGCCGAGGCCGATAATTTCGACATGGACACCGGTGCGCCGCAGTACCACGCCAAGCTTGATCAGCTGTTCAAGCTGGAAGCCATCACCGACAGCCGCCGCGAGATGGACGCTATCCTGCGCCAGCACCCGGCGGCTGAGGGGTATGATTTCCACAAGCCGGTGACAGATGCACTCACCGGGGCGAATTACCCGGCAGCGGTTGCCGCCGCACCGGGGGCGCTGGAGCTGTTGCAGGCGATGCCGGATTACCTGGCTCTTCGCCAGACGGCTCTGGATCTTCTGGCCGCTCTGCCCGGTGATCCGGCAGAATTGCGCAGCACACTGGGTGACGCGATCCAGTCAGTAGACCTGACCGCCCGCGGCGGCGATCCGGCCAAGGCCACGGCGGACCTGCAGGGGGTGCTGGACGGCACCGACTATCTGGATCTGATGCTGGCGATGTCCGATTACCGCGCCAAGCTCGCCAAGGTCCAAAAGGAACACTCCCGGACCAAGAAATACCTCAAACTGGCGGAGGCGGAAGCTGCGCTCGATGCCTCGCTGAAAACCGCCACGGACCGGGCTGATGATGACGGCGAATACGGCGACGCTTTCCTGCTGCTCGATGCGCACCTGACGCTTCTGAAGCAGGCCAAGCCGATGGCCACCGCCCGCTACCAGGTTCAGGGCATCCTCAAGGCGCTGCAGCGCGCATCCACGGACGCGGACATGCTGGACCCCTTCGTGGTCCGTATTGCCGACGCAGAAGGGGAGGCCAAGAAGCCGGATTTTGCCAAGGCCAAGACCGATTTTGACAGCATCCGCGCAGATTTCGGCGCGCTTTGTGCAAGTGTGGCGCTGGACTGCGAGGCCGCGGATGGCGCTGGCAGCAACGCAGGCCACTCCCTGGACCGCCACGGCCCGGATGTCAGCGACGAGGACCTGATCACCCGCCTGAAGACCGGCAAGCCGCCCAATGCGCATTCGGACGATGAGCGCTCCTATACTGGCGCCTCGTCCAAGTTCCACAGTCCGCAGGACTGGCTTGCGGGGCGCGAGCTGGCCGCACAGGCGGCACTGGCTAACGGCATCGACATCACGGTGACGGAAATGACCTTCACCGGCGACCCGCTGACCGACCCGGACGAAAACGCTGATTTCACCGTCGAGCACGGTCGCCCGATCGATAAGGCCTATATCGGCCACAAGAAACATGTGCGCCTGGATGACAGCGGCGAGCCGATCTCCGACAAGACCTATGAAACCTTCGAGGAGATCGAGGGGCTGACCCGCGCCTATGTGAACTTCATCTGGGAGCCGGAGCTATTGCCGGACGAGACCACCGGCCACCCCGCGCCGGGCACGCATTACGACGAGGAAAAAGCGCAGGATAACGCCGACTACGTAGTGAAATACACCACCCGCCACGGCGCCCCGCCACCCAGGATCAAGGGCCGCTGGGTGATGATGCAGCAATACCCGGTCGCTGATGGCTGGGACAATGAAACCAAGACCTACACCAATGGCAATCCGGGGAACATGATCCCATGAAAATCCGCAAGGAACTGATCGAAGGCTACACGCGGCTCCTGACCATGGGCCGGGCAGTGAACGCGCCCGACCCGATGGCCGATCTGGCGCAATTCGACGCCGACATCCGCGCCATGCACAAGCGCGCCTATAAGGAGGGCAACCTCGATTGGCTGCGCCTCGCCTTGGACGCGCTGATCGCAAGCCCGAACGGGCGCATCGGCCGGTTTGCAGGCCAGCAGTACCCGTTTTCCGATCAGGAGCTGGAGGCGCTGTTCCGCCGCGCATACGGCATGATCTGGCCTGGCCAGCCGCTTTCCGAGCCCGGCGATGAGGCCGATCTGGAGTTTGTTGAAATGAGCGCAGAGGAGTGGGACGCCTTCACCGGCGCCTGAGGGAGTTGTCATGTCCGACCAGTCTTTTGACGCCGATGCCGTCCTGAAACTCATCAAGAAATCCAAGGCCTCCGGCAAGGAGCTGCCCTTTGCCTTCGGCCTCGGGGCTAAGCCGGAAACCTGCGGGCTGATGATCGACCTGCGCAAGCCCGGCAAGGTGCTGCGCGGCGACCTGAAGAAGATGCCGGGTATCAAGAAAACCTGCTTCGGCACCCTGCGGGTGGAGGAAAACGAGGTCTTCCTGCAACCCGAAAAACCGCTGAAGGGCATCGTCAAGCAATTGAAGAAGCGGTTCATGAAGGAGGGTATGGTCAAGTTCAAACCAGTCCTGATTGGCCCTGACGGCAGCATAATCGACGAGGAAACCCTGCCGGATGACGACGCCGAAGCGCAGGAAACCGCCGCACCGGCCCAGATGGATGACGGTACCGCCGCCGCTCTGAAGCAGCGCATCGCCGCTGCTGCGGAAATGGTAAAGGCGCTGGGTAGCCCGGACATTGCCGGCAAGCTTGCGCTGGAGGTAAAGGCCAGCGTCAAGCTCTTGGGGCAGGGCGATCATGAGGGGTGCGCTGCCCGCCTGACCCGTCTGGAGGCAGCACTGGCCAAGCTTCAGGGGCAGTCTGCAAAACCCTCATCAGGTCAGGAGCAGGCGGCCCGGCTCAGCAAGCTTCTGAAGGAACAGGCAGCCAAGATCAAAGCGCTGCCGCCGGAACAGGCCGCACCTCTGGCGGCCCGGGCCAAGGAGATTGCCGCTCAGCTGAAGTCCGGCGCACTGGATGATGCGGCGGCAGGGCTGAAGGCGCTGGCGCAGGCCTTGGACGCCGCGGCAGAGGCAAAGGCGCCGCAGGCGGATGTCATGGCAATCTGGCAAGCGGCCAAGGAAGAGGCGGACCGCGGCATCTCGGAGTTGCAGGCCGCCCTGCGCTCCCAGAACCACCCGGTGCTGGCGCAGATTGCAGATGCCGGGCTGGCGGGCGCCACCGACGGCAACCAGACCGCGCTGATGAAGGCGCTGTTTGAAATGAAATCCGCCACCGGCGATGCCCGCAAGAGAGCCGCCCAGGCGCTGCTGGCACAGGTCACGGCTTACGGCAAGTTCCTCAAGGATGATCCGGTGATTGCCCTGGTGGAAGACAACCCCTTTGGCATCTCCGCCCCCGTCCGCGCGCCGCTGGGCAGCGCCCTGCGCCAGATCGCCGGAATTGCCAAGGCCGCCTGACAAGGCGGCCCTGATATTGTGCTTGTTTAGTTGATGACCGTGCCGCCAATGCCGACGGTAAGGTTCTCGAACAGTTTCCGGCTCACGTTGTTTGCAAACCCATCCAGTGTCCGGCGGTAATCTTCCGAGGCGGAGGGGGCGGTCATCGCGCCCAATAGGCCGCCGGAGCGCAACTCGTCGGTGAAGCCCTTGACCGTGACGGGAGCCACAAGGGTTTCGCCTTGGGTGGTCTTAAGGGCTACAATGCCTTCAATCTGGCTGCGTCCGCCGACCACGAAGGATTGCCCAGGGGAAACCAGCGCCAGTTTTGTTGGTGTCACCGTCAGAACGGCCTTGGTGCCGCCGTTCATGCCACGCGCCTGAATCTGGCGCGTAAGTGCCGCATCGAGCTGCTGAATGAACTGCGTTTCAGAGAGTGTGTACTCCCGGCCGGTCCGCACTGTTCCGTCTTCCTTCAGGGGCAGGGAGCCCGGGTTGATTTGCACATCGACGACGTTGATGTTTGAGCTGACAGATGGGTCGACCAGAGCGGTGTGCTCTTCACATGCGGCAAGCAGAGCTGCGGAAGCGAGCGCTAAAAAGCTGCGCCGGTTAAAGAAAGCCATATTCAAAGCCCCTTGAGTGTCTTCATTTTTTTGTGGCGCTTCGCTTAAAGGCGAGTGGCAGGGAAGTCACCAGATTTTTCTTCTGCCCTACAGGAATGCGAGGGGTATTTGCTGATTTCCAACTTTGCTAACCACGTATGCAAACGGTTTGCAAATTTGCGATAATGTCCTTTGGCTTCGCCGCAGCGCAATATATGGTCGCGCTGAAACTGACAGGGGATATGAGCCATGAAGGACATTCTTTCCGAGCTGGAAGACCGCCGCCAGGACGCGCGGCTGGGCGGCGGCCAGCGCCGCATCGACGCACAGCACGGGCGCGGCAAGCTGACGGCCCGCGAACGGATCGAACTGCTGCTGGACGAGGGCAGCTTCGAAGAGTTCGACATGTTCATCGCCCACCGCTGCACTGATTTCGGCATGGAAAACAACAAGCCGGCAGGCGATGGGGTGGTCACCGGCTGGGGCACCATCAATGGCCGCCAGGTCTATGTCTTCTCCCAGGACTTCACCGTGCTGGGCGGTTCGGTCTCCGCCACTCACGCCCAGAAGATCTGCAAGATCATGGATATGGCCGTGCAGAACGGCGCGCCGGTCATTGGCATCAACGATTCTGGCGGTGCCCGCATCCAGGAAGGTGTCGACGCGCTCGCAGGCTACGCCGAGATCTTCCAGCGCAACATCATGGCCTCCGGCGTGATCCCGCAGATCTCTGTCATCATGGGCCCCTGCGCCGGCGGCGCGGTCTACTCACCTGCGATGACCGACTTCATCTTCATGGTCAAGGACACCTCCTACATGTTCGTGACCGGCCCCGACGTGGTGAAAACCGTGACCAACGAGGTGGTGACGGCTGAGGAACTGGGTGGCGCCTCCACCCACACCAAGAAGTCCTCCGTCGCGGATGGCGCCTTTGAAAACGATGTCGAAGCCCTTGCAGAAGTCCGCCGCCTGGTCGACTTCCTGCCCTTGAACAACCGCGAAAAGCCCCCGGTGCGCCCGTTCTTTGACCAGCCCGGCCGGATCGAGGAAAGCCTGGACACCCTGATCCCGGAAAACCCCAACAGCCCCTACGACATGAAGGAGCTGATCACCAAGGTCGCGGATGAGGGCGATTTCTACGAGATCCAGGAGGATTTCGCCAAGAACATCATCACCGGCTTTATCCGCCTTGAGGGCCAGACCGTCGGCGTCGTCGCCAACCAGCCGATGGTGCTGGCAGGCTGCCTCGACATTGACTCCAGCCGCAAGGCCGCCCGTTTCGTGCGCTTCTGCGACTGTTTCGAGATCCCGATCCTGACCTTCGTCGACGTGCCGGGCTTCCTTCCGGGCACCTCCCAGGAATACGGCGGCGTCATCAAACACGGTGCGAAACTGCTGTTCGCCTATGGCGAAGCCACCGTGCCGAAGGTCACCGTGATTACCCGCAAGGCCTATGGCGGCGCCTATGACGTGATGGCCTCCAAGCACCTGCGCGGCGACTTCAACTACGCCTGGCCGACGGCGGAGATCGCGGTGATGGGCGCCAAGGGCGCCACCGAGATCATCCACCGCGCCGACCTTGGCGATGCGGACAAGATCGCGGCCCACACGGCGGACTACGAAGACCGTTTCGCCAATCCCTTCGTGGCGGCGGAACGCGGCTTCATCGACGAGGTGATCATGCCCCAATCCACCCGAAAACGGGTCAGCCGCGCCTTTGCCTCCCTGCGGGGCAAGCAGCTCAAAAACCCGTGGAAAAAGCACGACAACATTCCGCTGTGAGTTGGTTATGGAGTTGAGCAAAGAAACAGCTGGTCAAATGGCTGAGCAATTCGTTGCGATTGCCAGCCAGCATGGAGATGGGCCATTCGATTACTCGGCTCCGTCTGTCATACTGCTTGATCAGTTGCTTGACGGATTTCATTCATCAGGGGGTAACCCCGAGGAAATGCAAGGAACAATTGCAGTTGCCTCTTGCTACTTGGGTGAAGTTTTACGGCGTGTTGCGGGAGCAGAATGGCTGAATGGCGACGAGGCCGGCGACAATGTTCCAGAGGTCATGAGATTTCCTCTTATGATGAAATTTGAGGGCAGCCTGCTTGTTCCGTTTAGTAAGGTGTGGAAACGGGTTGAGAATGGCTCGGAAGATAGTCTGCCATTCTATTTCGACGTGTTGATGAAGCAGGCTGGAAGAGATGAGGTGCCGAGAATTGCCTCTTCTTCCCAGTTTTCCAAGAAAGAGAAGCTGGGCTTCATGGCTCGATTGTTTGGAAAGAAGCTGTGACCCGCGCCCACTGGCATATCACCCGCACGGACAGCAGCCTGACGCTGTCGCGCCGCCTGCCTGCACGCTTCGACGTGGCGGCGGAAACGGTGCTGCCAGCTGCTGATCCCCTGCGGCTGGCGCATCAGATCCGGCAGGATATGTGGCGGAAGCTGCAGAACTTGCGCGGCTTCTCCCCTGTGGTGGAAATCACTGACGAAGGGCAGGGGATGCGGGTGCGCGCGGGCGGGCAGGTGATGGGCCGGGTGCCCGCCAATGCTGCCGCGCAAATCACTGAAATGCTGGAAAATCCAGGCCGCCGGGCCCGCTGGATCCGCCATGCCAGCAGGCGCAAGGACGCCGCTCTGCCCGATTCCCGGGCAGATGCGAAGGATTCGCATAGAATCGCGGCAAAAATTGACATGAAGAGCGAATCAGCGTCATGATCCGCTCCAGCCGATATCAGACAGCGCGCGCCACTTGCGCAGCGCCTGCAGCTCCGGCCGGAGGAGCCCGGGTGACCGGGGGCCGGGGCTGCGGATATCTGGCGGCAATCCCCTTTGCTCTCTGTGCGTTCGCTGCTGCGGCGGCGGATGCCGTGCCTGTCCCCTCGGGTCAGCCTGTGACCCTGGCAGAGGTGGTCCTGGATGATGCCCCCAGCCAGGCCGGAGACACCTGGGCGCGGTTCCGCTTCCTGGCGCCACAGATCGCCCGCGAAAGCGGAACGGTCAGCTATGAAGCGGCTGCCCCTGACATGGACCACCTTTGCGGCACAATCGCGCTGCCTTATCTGGCCGAACACGGCCTGAGCGCGGCGCGGGTGGTGATCTCGCTGTCGGACCGGATGGTGCCCTTTGGCGCCCAGGACCCGGAGGCAACCCAGTTTTTCGAAGCCTACCGCCCCGAGGGCGCGGCCTGCATTTGGGAGGCTTTCTGATGTTTCCACAATATCTTGCGGGCCATGAGCAGGATCGGCGGAATCTTGCGGCATTGCAGCCACAGCCCCGTCAATTGCCGCGATTTGCATGTGACTTGCCCGCAAAGCCGGGTATCCTCGGTGCGGGCAGTCACACGGCTGCCTTCGCATTGAGGTTGAGGCACGCGGACGGCAGCGCCGCCGCAGGTTTCACAAATTTTATCAGGAGACAGAAATGTCCAAGAGCATCAAGCTTCTCGCCCTGGCCGGCCTGCTGGCCGCCGTCACTGCCTGCGCCCAGCAGGAAGAAGAATTCGTCGTTGTTGAGCCGGTTTCTGAAGAACCGGTCTTCACCGGCAAGTACAACTAAGCACTACAGGGGTCCGGCCCTGCGGCCGGCCCCCGCCGCCCCGTGGGGTGCCGGACCGGAGGCACCCAAATGCTGAAACACCGCGGGTTCCCGGGCCGTATGCCCGGCACTGATTTCCAATTCACCATCCGCCGCCCCAACCCCAAAGGGGTTACGCCGCTGACCCGGCGCGAGCGCTTCCGCGACCGCAAGAACGTCGACAAGCGCGTCGACCTGATGTTCATGCAGTCCCTGTGGGAGCATTTCGGCGACCAGCCGTTTGAACGCGGCAACCTCGATGCGGGTCGGCTCAGCTGGCTGTTCGGCCGCGAAGTGATCCCAGCCGAAGATCCCTTTGATCCCGAAAGCTACGAGGCGCTGCTGGTCATCAATGAAGCGGTTGCGCGCGCGTCCTTCCCGGAGGCGTTCGACTGATGCCGCACCCCCGGACGCATACCTCCGGCACGGCAGCGCGGTTCCTTGCGCGCAGCCAATACGGGCGTCCGGGGCGCCGCAATTTCGGCGTGAATCTGCACATGGGCCTTCCAGTTCAGCAGGAATCTGCCAAATTGCCGGATCTTGCGTTTCAGGGGCTTACAGCGGCGCGTGCCCGGTGCATCGTGAGTCAAGCAGCGCAGCCACGCTGCTGTGCCGAGCATCTGTTCCGGCCCCTTCGCCTGAACGGGCAGGTACGCGCCCCCATCCGCGGCCTGCCCGTCTTTTATCCCCTTCAGGCATTGGCGGAAGCTTGCCGTATCCCCCCCCCGGTGCGGCAAGCCTCCGCTCAACAGCCGCAGTTTGAGCCGGCAGCGTTGCACCGTCCCGTGCAGCCTGCAAATTCGGCCGGGACAGTAACGTCCCCGGAAGAAGGAACCTGGACATGCGGGCAAAATCTCTCATCGCAGCGCTCTCGCTCTGCGGCCTCGTGGCGGCCTGTGGCGACACCACCGGCGAGCGCATCATCTACGGCGGCGGCGCAGGCGCGCTTGGCGCAGCCGTGCTGGATGCTAACCTGGTCACCGGCGCCGCTGTCGGCGTGGCCGCAAACCTCATCTACTGCGAGCAAAACCCGCGCAAGTGCTGACGCACCTGCCGCCGCTCTGAACAGCCGCCCCTCGCGGGCTGCTTCTGACATCGCGCAAACGCCGCGTCCGGGCTCTCCCCGGGCGCGGCGTTTTGCATTCCGGAAGACCAAGGAACAAGGGACTGCCTATGTTTGATAAGATCCTGATCGCCAACCGGGGCGAGATCGCCTGCCGTGTGATCAAAACCGCGCGCAAGATGGGTATCAAGACCGTCGCCATCTACTCTGACGCCGACAAGCAGGCCCTGCATGTGCAAATGGCCGACGAGGCCGTCCACATCGGCCCGCCGCCCGCCAACCAGTCTTATATCGTCATCGACAAGGTGATGGAGGCGATCCGCCAGACCGGCGCCCAGGCCGTGCATCCGGGCTATGGCTTCCTGTCCGAGAACTCCAAGTTCGCCGAGGCGTTGGAGGCCGAAGGCGTTGCCTTTGTAGGCCCCCCGAAGGGCGCGATCGAGGCGATGGGTGACAAGATCACCTCCAAGAAGATTGCCCAGGAAGCAGGCGTTTCCACTGTGCCCGGCTACATGGGCCTGATTGCCGACGCTGACGAGGCGGTGAAGATCTCCAACGAGATCGGCTATCCGGTGATGATCAAGGCCTCCGCCGGCGGCGGCGGCAAGGGCATGCGGATCGCCTGGAACGACGAAGAGGCCCGCGAAGGCTTCCAGTCCTCCAAGAACGAGGCGGCGAACTCCTTTGGCGACGACCGGATCTTCATCGAGAAATTCGTCACCCAGCCGCGCCACATCGAAATCCAGGTGCTCTGCGACAAGCACGGCAACGGCATCTACCTGGGTGAGCGCGAATGCTCGATCCAGCGCCGCAACCAGAAAGTCGTCGAAGAGGCCCCGTCGCCGTTCCTGGACGAAGAGACCCGCAAGGCGATGGGTGAGCAGGCTGTCGCGCTGGCCAAGGCCGTGGGCTACTCCTCCGCAGGCACCGTGGAATTCATCGTCGATGGCGACAAGAACTTCTATTTCCTGGAAATGAACACCCGCCTGCAGGTGGAACACCCGGTCACTGAACTGATCACCGGCGTCGATCTGGTGGAGCAGATGATCCGTGTCGCCGACGGCGCCGAACTGCCGATGCGCCAGGAGGATGTGAAACTCACCGGCTGGGCGATTGAAAACCGCCTTTACGCCGAAGATCCGTATCGCGGTTTCCTGCCCTCCATCGGCCGCCTGACCCGCTACCGCCCGCCGGCAGAAACGGCTGCCGGCCCGATGCTGGTCAATGGCAAATGGCAAGGTGATGCACCCGCTGGTGAGACCGCCGTGCGTAATGACACCGGCGTTTACGAAGGCGGCGAGATCTCGATGTATTACGACCCGATGATCGCCAAGCTCTGCACCTGGGCGCCGACCCGCGAGGACGCCATCGGCGCCATGCGCACCGCGCTCGACAGCTTCGAGGTGGAGGGCATCGGCCACAACCTGCCGTTCCTGTCTGCAGTGATGGATCATCCGATCTTTATCGAAGGCTCCATGACCACCGCCTTCATCGAGGAACAGTACCCCGACGGTTTCGAGGGCGTTGAGCTGCACAGCGACGATCTGCGCAAGATCGCCGCCGCCTGCGCCGCGATGCACCGGGTTGCCGAAATCCGCCGCACCCGCGTCTCCGGCCGGATGGACAACCATGAGCGCAAGGTCGGCACCGATTGGGTTGTCGCCCTGCAAGGTCAGTCCTTCAACGTGGTGATTGACGCCGACCGAGAGGGCGCCACCGTCAATTTCGAGGGCGGCGGCAGCTACCGTGTGACCTCTGACTGGACCCCGGGCGACCAGCTGGCCACGCTGAATGTGGACGGCGAAACCCTGGTGCTGAAGGTCGGCAAGGTGACCCAGGGTTTCCGCGTCCGTTCCCGCGGCGCCGACCTTGCCGTCAAGGTGCGCACCCCGCGCCAGGCTGAGCTGGCCGAGCTGATGCCTGAGAAGGTCGCGCCCGATACCTCCAAGATGCTGCTGTGCCCGATGCCCGGCCTGATTGTGAAGGTCGACGTCGAAGTGGGGCAGGAGGTCCAGGAAGGCCAGGCGCTCTGCACCGTTGAGGCGATGAAGATGGAAAACATCCTGCGCGCTGAGCGGAAAGGCGTGGTGTCCAAGATCAACGCTGCCGCAGGCGACAGCCTGGCGGTTGATGATGTGATCATGGAGTTCGAATAATGCACCTCGGGGCAGGCACATATGCGCGCGGGCAGGCGGGTTTTCCCGTCCCCGCAGCCGTGCCTGCCCCGGACAGCATCTCCGTATGCACCAAATCTTCAGGTTTTTCTGCGACACTGGCACCGTTTGACGACCCCAAGGTGCCGCATGACCCGTCTCCTGACCTGTCTTTTGTCCGCTCTGGCTGTCCTGTCCGCCTGCGCGCTGGACAAGGAAGAGGCGCTGCGCGTTCAGCTTTCCGCCTGGGTGGAGCTGGGGGAGACGTTCTTTTTCCAAAGCTCGATGAGCTGCACCGCAGCGGTGTTTCACACCGCGGAAAATCCGCGCATCACTTCACTGGTGGACCGCGCCCGCTCGCTCAACACTGGCATGAAGATGCTGGATGCCGGCAAGCCCGTGATGTTTGCAGTGGCGGGCAAATCCCCCAACGCGGTGACAGAGGACATCATGTCCCGCGACCTGCCGCAGGGGCTGGGGGTGCTGAATTCCGGACTGGCGGGGGTCAGCTGCATGACGGATCTGGTCAAATCCGTCTATTACCAGGCGATCCGCAACCCGGCTTCCAGCCTGGTCTTCGTGCCGGAAACCGGTGCGATGGTGATCCTGGACAAGCAGGCGATGGCGCTGATCTACGTCCGCGGCAACGGCTGACCGGACTTGCAGGGCGGGGTCACCCGCCGCGCCGCTCTTCCACTTCGCGCAAACGCTCGGGGAACTTGTCGATGGTGCGGGACAGCTCGCGCACCGTCCAGGGGTGCGGCTTGCGCAGCTTGACGCCGCCGTCCTTGCCCACCAGAACCAGCATGAAGCCGCGCGGCCGCAGCTTCTTGCGCAGGGCGGACTTGGCAGCCGGATCGGTATCGGTCAGCACCACAACATCGCGCGTCTTCAGTGCTTCGATGCCCTCCATCAGCCGTTCCATCTGTTCATGGAACCGCGGGTCCTCGGGACTGTCGGCAAACACAACCACAGGGCGGTGCGTCCACTGGAATTCCTCCAGTTCCACATCATACCCGGGCTGGATCAAATCGGCCGCAGTTCCATCTGCCGCCGCAGCCGCCAGCGGCAGGAAGCCTGCCAAAACAACGCTTAGGATTGCTCTCATGATCTCTCCTGTTGTGTTGAATATATGTGCGCCGGCGGCAAATGCGACTGTGAATTCCGCCACTTGGACAAAAAACATCTTCGTTAACGGGATAATGAGGGGTTGCCGGCCATGATCGTGCCATTCCCCTTGACCGGGCTGCGGCCTGCGGCCCTCCATAAGAGGCCCCGTAACGCTATGAAAGTCATCCTGCACACCGGCGCTCACCGCTGCGCCACCACCTCGTTCCAGGAATACATGCGCCAGAATGTGCCCGGTTTGAACCGGCAGGGCATTGGCTTCTGGGGGCCGTACCGCACCCGCAAGGGGCTGTTCCATGGCATCCAGCCGGGGCCGGCGCAGGTGACGGGCCGCGATCTGGTGCAGCGTGCGCAAGGCAGGCTGCAGGTCCGCCTGGCGGGCTGCCGCGAACGCGGCATCAGCCAGCTGCTGGTGAGCGAGGAAAACATGATCGGCGCGGTGCGCCAGAACCTGCGGCTCGGCGACCTTTACGGCGGCGTCGGCGAACGGATGGCGCGTTACGCGCAGGCCTTCAGCGGCGCAGTGACCGATGTGGCGCTCTCGATCCGCAGCCTCGACAGTTACTGGACCTCCGGCCTCGCCTATGCGGTGGCGCGCGGGCACAAGATGCCGACCGCCGGCAGCCTCGACCGGCTGGCGTATTCCGCGCGCAGCTGGCGCGACGTGATCACCGACATTGTTGCGGCCATGCCGGGCGTGACCCTGCATGTGCTGCCGTTTGAAACCTTCGGCACCCGGCCTGAGGCGGCGCTGACAGCCCTCACCGGCATCAAGGCACCGCGCGCCCATGCGCGGGTGCGCCTCAACGCCTCGCTGTGCCTGCAGGACCTGCGCGCCAGCCTGCCGCCGGCAGCGGCAGCCGACCTGCCCGATGGGACAGGCCGCTGGCGCCCCTTCAGCGACGCCCAGACCGCTGCCCTGCGCGAGGCCTATGCCGACGACATGATGTGGCTTGCGGGCGGGGCAGACGGCCTCGCGGCGCTGGCACAAGACCCGGATAAACAGGCGGCGGGCACGAACCCGCCCCGTATCGCACTGACAAGAGGAAGACCTGATGACAAACAAAGACGAATGGCGGGCTCTGGCTGAGAAAGAGCTGCGCGGACGGGCTGTTGACGACCTCAACTGGCAGACGCTGGAAGGCATCGAGGTCAAGCCGCTCTATACCGAAGACGACACCAGGGATCTGCCCCACATGGGCACGCTCCCCGGTTTCGGTCCCTTCACCCGCGGGGTGAAGGCCACCATGTACGCAGGCCGCCCCTGGACCATCCGCCAGTATGCGGGCTTCTCCACCGCAGAAGAATCCAACGCCTTCTACCGCCGCAACCTGGCCGCGGGCCAGCAGGGCGTCTCGGTCGCTTTCGATCTTGCCACCCACCGCGGCTATGACAGCGACCACCCCCGTGTGGTCGGCGATGTCGGCAAGGCGGGCGTTGCCATCGATTCAGTTGAGGACATGAAGATCCTGTTCGACGGTATCCCGCTCGACAAGGTCTCGGTCTCGATGACCATGAACGGCGCGGTGATCCCGGTGCTGGCGTCCTTCATTGTCGCCGGTGAGGAGCAGGGCCACGACAGATCCCTGCTGGCGGGCACCATCCAGAACGACATCCTCAAGGAGTTCATGGTCCGCAACACCTATATCTATCCGCCCAAGCCCTCCATGCGGATCATTTCGGACATCATCGAGTACACCTCGAACGAGATGCCCAAGTTCAACTCCATCTCGATCTCCGGCTACCACATGCAGGAGGCCGGCGCGAACCTGGTGCAAGAGCTGGCTTATACCATCGCGGACGGGCGCGAATACGTGCGTGCAGCACTGGATGCGGGCATGGACGTGGACAAGTTCGCCGGCCGGCTGTCGTTCTTCTTTGCGATCGGCATGAACTTCTTCATGGAAATCGCCAAGCTGCGCGCCGCTCGCACCCTGTGGCACCGGGTGATGACCGAGTTCGGCGCCAAGTCCGAACGCTCCAAGATGCTGCGCACCCACTGCCAGACCTCCGGCGTCTCCTTGCAGGAGCAGGACCCCTACAACAACGTGATCCGCACCGCCTATGAGGCGATGTCGGCGGTCCTCGGCGGCACCCAGTCGTTGCACACCAACGCGCTCGATGAAGCCATCGCGCTGCCCACCGATTTTTCTGCCCGCATCGCCCGCAACACCCAGCTGGTGCTGCAGGAGGAAACCGGTGTGACCAATGTGGTCGACCCGCTGGCCGGCTCCTACTACATCGAAAGCCTCACGGCGGAACTGGTCGACAAGGCCTGGGCGCTGATGGAAGAGGTCGAGGAGATGGGCGGCATGACCAAGGCCGTCGAGAGCGGCATGCCCAAGCTGCGCATCGAAGAGTCGGCGGCCCGCCGCCAGGCGATGATCGACCGCGGCGAGGAGGTGGTCGTCGGCGTCAACAAGTACCGCAAGGACAAGGAAGACCCGATCGACATCCTGGATGTCGACAACCACGCGGTGCGTGACGCCCAGATCGCCCGCCTTCAAAAGATGCGCGAGACCCGCGACGAGGCCGCCTGCCAGGCCGCCCTCGATGAACTGACCCGCCGCGCCGCATCGGGCGAGGGCAACCTTCTGGAAGCCGCAGTCGAAGCCGCCCGCGCGCGGGCCTCAGTCGGAGAGATCTCCATGGCAATGGAAAAGGAATTCGGCCGCCACCGCGCGGAAGTCAAAACCCTGGCCGGCGTCTATGGCGCTGCATACGAGGGCGACGAGGGCTTTGCTGCGATCCAGAAATCGATCGAGGACTTCGCCGAGGAGGAAGGCCGCCGCCCCCGCCTTCTGGTGGTCAAGATGGGCCAGGACGGCCACGACCGCGGCGCCAAGGTGATTGCAACCGCCTTTGCAGACATCGGCTTTGACGTGGACGTCGGCCCGCTGTTCCAGACCCCGGAGGAAGCCGCCCAGGACGCCATCGACAACGATGTCCACGTGATCGGCATCTCGTCACAGGCCGCGGGCCACAAGACGCTGGCACCGCAACTGGTCGAGGCGCTGAAGGCCGAAGGCGCGGGCGACATCATCGTGATCTGCGGCGGCGTGATCCCGCAGCAGGATTACGAGTTCCTGTACTCCAAGGGCGTCAAGGCAATCTTCGGCCCCGGCACCAACATCCCGGAAGCCGCCCAGGACATCCTGCGCCTGATCCGCGAAGCGCGCGCCTGACTTGAAAAACCGCATCTGCGGGGCAGGGGAGGCTCTCCCGCACCCGCAGATGCCCGCCCTTCGGGCCGCCCCCTTGGCGGCTTTGGGTCCGGCAGCCCGCCCCGATGGGGCGGGCTGCCTGCATCGCGCCTCCGCGCGATGCCGTGCCCAACCGGTGCGGGTGTGCCAATGGCAAAGCCAGCGGCGGGCGGGAGTGCCCCGTTTTCAGTAACTTGACGGCGGATGCCGCAGCTTTCCGCCGGAACGTGCGCACTGCGCCTTGGCAAAACTGCGGCACGGTGGTTGAGTGGCGCCATGCTGCGATCCAAACGCCGCCAGATACTTACCGGCATGGCCCTTGGCGCCCTTTGGGGCGTGCTGGTAGTTGGCCTGCCGCAATGGCTGGGCTTGCCATACATTCCGGCCCCCATCGCTTTGCCAGGCGCCTTCCTGGCACCGGGACTGGTGCTGACGCTGATCATCGGCCGCCTAGCGCAGCGGCGGTTCTTTGATGACGCTATCATCGACGGCGAGCCTTTCCCGCCCGGTTCCGCGGCAGAAATCGACCAGCGGGTGCTTACCAATACTGTCGAGCAGCTTGTTCTGGCACTGGCCATCTGGCCCTTCGCGGCCGTCACCCTGGGCGGCGCCGTGGCGATTGCCCTTGGCCTTTCCTTTGCGCTGATGCGGGTGCTGTTCTGGGCTGGCTACCACCTGTCGCCGCCAATGCGGGGGCTGGGGTTTGCCGGGACGTTTTACCCGACGGTGATCGCCGGTATCTGGGCACTGGCGGTCTGGGTTTAAGCGGCAGGCCCGTACCCTGCCGATTTCCCGCCTTGCACCCCGCCGCAGCGCCGCTAGTCTCTCGCGCAAAGGGGAGGCGTCTGAATGATACTCGATCACCTGGCGGTAGCCGGCGCAACGCTGGAAGACGCCGCCGCGCATGTGGAGCAGTCCCTCGGCATCCCCCTCGGTCCCGGCGGCGCCCATGCCCGTTACGGCACCCGCAACCGGCTGATCGGGCTGGAGGACGGGCTTTACCTTGAGGCGATCGCCGTCGACCCGGAAACCCAGCCGCAGGAGCAGCCGCGCTGGTTCAACCTCGACCAATTTGCAGGCCCTGCACGGCTCAGCAACTGGATCCTGCGCAGTGAAGATCTGGAAGCGGAGAAATCCCTGCTGCCGCCTCATGCCCAGCGGCATGTTTCGATGCAGCGCGGGGATTTGCGCTGGCTGATGACGGTGCCCGCGGACGGGCTGCTGCCTTATGACAACCTCTTTCCCGCAGTTCTGCAGTGGCAGGCCGACCCGCCCGCAGCGAGACTGCCGCAATCGGGCTGCCGCCTGAGCCGCCTGATCCTCAGCCACCCGGAGGCTTCGGCTTTGCAGCAGGCACTGGACAGGATCATCGCGGACCCGCGCATCGCAGTGGAGCAGGGCGCCCCTGCGATGATGGCTGAGTTTGGTACGCCGCACGGGCAGAGGCAGCTCAGATGATCATCCGCCCCGCTACAGCAGCAGACGCCGAGGCTGTCTGTGCCATCGCCAACTGGGTGATCCGCGACACGCTGGCGACCTTCAACACGATTGAAAAGACCCCTGAACAGGTGCGCGAGCAGATCACCGCCAGCAACGGCGCCTATCTGGTCGCGGAGCAGGACGGGGAGATCCTCGGCCACGCGCATTTCTTCCCGTTCCGCCCAGGTCCCGGCTACCGCTTCACCGCCGAGCACACCATCCACCTGCTGCCCGCGGCGCAGGGGCAGGGCGCCGGCCGCCGCCTGATGCAGGCGCTGGAGAGCAAGGCCAAGGAATCGCAGGTCCACGTCCTGATCGCCAGCGTCAGCAGCGCCAACCCGGGCGCCATCGCCTTTCACGCCGCGCTTGGTTATGCGGAAACCGCCCGGATGCCGGAGCTTGGCTGCAAGAACGGTCTCTGGCTCGACACTGTTTTCATGCAGAAAATCCTGACGCCGGGTATTCCCGCCCCTGACAGTGCCGCGAAACCCGGATAGGCTCGCCGCATGTCACTCTGGACCCGCATATCCGACGCGCTGGCCGCGCTTGCCGCAGGCGAAAGCCTCACCGACGTCTTTGACAAGCTGCGCGCGCCGCCCGAACGCACGGTGGCCTTTGCCATCGCCGTCATCGCGCTGGGTGCCAAGATGGCCAAGGCCGACGGCCAGGTCACCCGCGACGAGGTCACCGCCTTCCGCGAGGTGTTCCAGATCGCCCAGGATGACGAGGCCGGCGCGGCCCGCGTCTTTAACATGGCGCGCACCGATGTGGCCGGTTACCAGGAATACGCCCGCCGCATCCAGCGCATGTTCGGAAACGACCCCACCACGCTCTGCGACCTGATGGAGGGGCTGTTCCACATCGCCATGGCTGATGGCTTCTACCACCCCGGCGAAAACGAGTTCCTGGAGGAGGTGAGCCGCATCTTCGGCCAGACCCCGCAGCAGTTTCAGGCGCTGCGGGCGCGTTTCGTGCCGGATGCCCCCAAGGATCCCTATACGGTGCTGGGCGTCAGCCCTGAGATGACCCGAGAGGAGATCCGCAAGCACTGGCGGCAGCTGGTGCGCGACACCCACCCGGATGCGATGATCGCCCGCGGGGTGCCGGAGGAAGCAGTGCGGCTGGCGGAGAAGCGGATGATCGACATCAACCGCGCCTGGGATGAAATCAGCGGATGCGGCGGCAATGCGGCTGGCCACCTATAATATCGAGTGGTTCGCCTATCTGTTCGACAAGGACGACACCCTGATGCTGGACGCCAAGCCCTCGGGCGTGCATGGCGTCGACCGCTACACCCAAGGCCGCGCCATCGCCCATGTGCTGCAGCGTATCGACGCCGATGCCATCATGGTGGTCGAGGCGCCCAATACCGGCCGCAGCCAGCGCACCACCCGGGCGCTGGAAAACTTCGCTGCTGAGGCAGGACTGCGCGCGCGCGAGGCGGTCAGCGGCTTCCCGAACGACACCCATCAGGAAATCGCGCTGCTCTATGACCCGGATGTGCTGGACGCGGTGCATGACGCGCGCTCCAGCCCTGCCGCACCGCGGTTTGACGGGGTGTTCGAAATCGACCTCGACGTGGATGAGCGGCTGGATCAGGTGGCGTTCTCCAAACCGCCGCTGGAGCTGGCGGTGACCACCAAGGGCGGCACCGCCTTGCGGCTGATTGGCGCGCACCTGAAATCCAAGGCACCGCATGGGGCCAGAACGCCGGAAGCCNNGCGGCCGGGGAGGGGGGGCCTCCCCCAACCCCCCCGCGGGGCCGGCGGGTGCCCCCAAGGGGGGCCCCCGCCTTGCGGCTGATGGGCGCGCCCCTAAAACCCAAGGCCCCGCAGGGGCCAAAACCGCCGGAAGCCATCCCTGCCGCCGCCACCGCCAACCGCCGCAAGCAACTGGCGCAGGCGATCTGGCTGCACCGCCGGGTTGAGGAGCACGTCGCCGCAGGCGAGCATGTGATGGTGCTGGGCGATCTCAATGATGGACCCGGGCTTGACCAGTATGAACAGCTGTTCGGCCAGTCCTCGGTGGAGATCGTGATGGGCGATCTGCTGCACGACCCCCACGCCCAAAGCCTGCTGCAGCCGCGCCCGGCCATCCCGCCCAGCACCTCGAGGTTCTATAATGCGGAAACCAAGCGTTTCACCCGGGCGCTGCTGGATTACGTGATGATTTCGCAAAGCCTGATGGGCCTGCGCCCCCAGTGGCGTATCTGGCACCCGTTTGAGGACGGCGAATGCTACGCCGATGCAGACATGCGCCAGGCGCTGCTGGATGCGTCCGACCATTTTCCGGTGACACTGGATATTGAGGCGGGGTGAGACGCGGGCGGTGCAGCAGCGACCGCGTGGCAAAAGGCAGACCGCAGCAAGCACATTTTGCGCTGATACCATTCTCACGCCACAAATCTGCCTGATACTCAGGGGAAATTCTCCCTATTACATTGCTAAAAAGAGATTTTCTATGTTCTCCCGCATCTTTCGCCAATACCGCCGCTTCTTACTTGGCTGTGCTCTCTTGACGCTGGGCACAATACTCGCAACTGAACTCGGATTTTCTGAACCGTTTGAGGTGGAAGGGCCTCCTGTCCTGACTGCCATATCCCTGATCCTTGCCGTCGTTATTCTCATGGGGCTGCTGATCACCGTATTCACTTTGCTCCTCCCGGCCTGGCTGCCGATGGTAGAGGTTGTCCTCTTGGCCCTCCTGCTCAGCTTGCCTTTGGAACCGGTCTGGCAGTTGGTAGCGGCTAAGACTGGGGCACCGGATTGGATCAGTTGTTTCCTGCTGGCAGGGCTCATTGTGGCCGTAGAACGCTTTATCTACGGCTCCTGGCAGCCTCGGTCATGGCGCCGCGATCTGAAGCCGTGCACCACAACATTTACTGTTCCAGGCACTCCGGAAATCGTGTGGGCGAAACTTGCCCCCATTCCCGCTCACAAGGAGAGCTATTACTGGCCTGATGCGTCCTTTTTGCCGTCGAAGGAAAACAGCAGTGCGGATTTTATTCTGAGCTTGCCTCGTAAGGATATCTACAAGGATGTGCTTGTTGAAATCCGGATAAACAAATCTGATGCGCCGCGGCACCTGAGCTACCGTGCGGACCCCCTGGCGAAGGGCAACGAAGTTGCCTACGCAGTGGAATTCCGCATTGATCCCATCAGCCACGAAAGATGTCGGGTAACCTACAGCCGGCAACTTCTGTCGGTGACACCGGGAAAACGTCTTTTCCTCTATCTTACAAATGATTTTCGCGACATGCGTGCCAGTCTGCGCGCTCGGCTGTCCGGCCGTCGCGATCGTTCTATTCAGGGGTTGCAGATGCTGCGCAGTTAAGGGCGGCCGAAGGGCGGTATGATGCCCGGAGTTTGCGCGGGAGGAACCAGCACCGGACCATTACCCGGCGGCGCAGGATATCGGGACGGGGGGCAGTGGCCGCCTCTACCGGAGCATTCGCGGCTTTCGCAGACACGCTTAGCTTG
Source organism: Leisingera sp. ANG-M7 (assembly GCF_000813965.1). Lineage (GTDB taxonomy): Bacteria > Pseudomonadota > Alphaproteobacteria > Rhodobacterales > Rhodobacteraceae > Leisingera. Next base: position 71,236 of record NZ_JWLI01000017.1, read on the forward strand.
ACAGGCTCCAGTCCACAGATTACGTGACCGCCGCACGAGGGGCATGATGCCTCTTGCAATGGAGATTTTATGAAAGAGTCCCGGGCCTGACGCCCGTTCCTGGCGAACTTCACAGGAACACCCGCAAAGATAGGCACACTCACGCGCTGACGCTGAGTGATCCTGTTTCTGTGCTTTCATAAAATCGAGACATCCCAATGAATATCTCAAAGCACGAGCAACGTGTTTTGCATGAACTCGCTCTGGGCGGCGAGATCAAATACGCACGCGGCGGCAACGGCAAAGTGCACTCCGTCCAGTGTTTTACACGTGACGGATTTGTCCTCTCCACCTGTACAAAGGACGTGTTCAAGCGCCTGAAAGACAAGCGCTTCATCAAGTCGAAGAACGGCAGCCCCTATCGCATCACGCATTTAGGGAACCAATCCGTGCGCGTGCAAATGAACCAGCGATAGGACAGAAAAAGATGACAGATAACACGTTCTCTATCCGCCCTTACCGCGCCGGTGACACGGATGCGGTGATTGCCGTCTGGCAAAGGGCCAACGCGCTTGCTCATCCGTTCCTCAGCCCGGACTTCGCGGCAGAGGTGCAGCAGGCCATGCGCAGCATCTATCTGCCAAATGCGGAAACCTGGGTGCTGGAGGAGGCAGGCGCCGTCATCGGTTTCATTGCATTGCTTGGCAATGAAATCGGCGGCCTGTTCCTGGAGCCGTCCAGACACGGTCGGGGATACGGCAAGGCGCTGGTAGATCATGCCGTTGCCCTGAAGGGGCCGCTGAAGGTGGAGGTCTTTCGAGACAACACCATCGGGCGGCCGTTCTATGAACGCTACGGCTTCGAATTTGCCGGGGGCGTGCTTCACGAACCTTCCGGACAGGTGAGCCGGAAGATGGCGATGCCCGGTGCCTGACCGCCTTCAACAGGTCGCCCCTTGCAGGGCGGCCATGCTATTCATCCAATGGAGACCAGAAATGGACCGCATGGAAAAAGAAAACATCATCGACGTTCACCGCCGTGCCTTTGGCCCGGAGGAAGGACCGGAAGTCGCAAAGCTTGCAGAAAGCTTCCTTGATCACCCCGACACGATCTCAATCAGTGTCAGCCGGGAGGGAAGGATTGCGGGCAATGTGCTGTTCACGCCCTTCGTTTTCGAGGACCACCCCGGCACAAAATGCTGCCTGCTCGCGCCCTGCGGCGTTTTGCCGGAGTATCAGGGCCATGGAGTGGGCAAGGAGCTGATGAAAAGCAGCATCGCACACCTCAGGTCCGCAGGATTTGACGCAGTGTTCGTGCTGGGCGTCCCCGCATTCTATCCCCGCTACGGCTTTGTCCCGACGGACAAGCAAACGCCGTACCCGGATCTGCTGACCATTCCGGAATCCTGGATGGCACTGGAACTGACCGCCGGAACCGTTGCAAAGCTGAGTGGCAAGACGACGGCAATTCCTGAGTTCATGCAGCCAGAGATGTGGGACACCTCCGCATACGGCTAGGTGCTTGAAACCCGGATCTGTGCACCCCGGACGGTTTGACGGGGAAGGCCGGCGCGGAATTCGCGCTGGCCTTTCAGATAGCCAGCGCCTGAAAGGCATGGGCTCCGTTCTGGTTTTCATTAAATTTTAGGCAACTAGCGGCAGACTTGCACTTGCGGGCGCGCGTGCTGCCCTCCACTTTTGGTTGTGGTGGGCGGCGTTCGCGGTGTGATCCGCATACGCAGGTGCCGGAGTATGAGCGAGCAAGACAGAAACAGGGTCTTTGCGGCTGAGCTGGAAGCCCGGTTCGGCGCGGAGCTTGACAGCCGCGAGCGCGAAACCGCGGCGCAGGCACTGGGCCGGGATGCGGCCCGCTGCCGGCTGCGTCCGGGCGGGTTGCGCGCGCTGTTCAAGGCGCTGGAGGAAACCGAACCCGCGGGCCAGGGCTGAGCTTTGCCATGGCGGAATATACGGCAGAAGCCTTCAAGTGGTCCGGCACCGGCTACAACGCGCAGTACAACACCTCCCACACCGCGGTGTTCAAGGACAACGATGCTGCTTACCAGGGCGAAGGCGACAACGGAGAGCGCATCAGCATCGACGGCGGCTCCTTCGGCAAGACCGCCGGCGACCCTTATGCCATCGACATCTCTTTCACCGGCACTGACGGGGCGCAGCACACCGAAACCTTCTATTTCTTCAATACCGGCGGGGAGTGGTATTTCGTGCCGGGGCCGGGCTCTGCCTTCACCACCGGTGCCACGCTGGGCAGCTATCAAAGCCATACCAGCGGCTGGAACTATGCGGATGTGGTCTGTTTCGCCCGCGGCACCCTGATCAGCACCGCCGAGGGCCCCTGTCCGGTGGAGATGCTGCGCCCGGGGCAGCAGGTCCTGACCGCCGATGGCGGCTATGCCGTGCTGCAAATGGTGACCTGCCGCGCAGTCAGTGCAGAACAGATCCGCCGCAACCCGAATTTGTGTCCGGTGCTGATCCGCGCCGGTGCGCTGGGCGCGGGACTGCCGCTGCGGGACTTGCGGGTGTCACGCCAGCACCGGCTGCTAGTCAGTTCCCGCATTGCAGGCCGCATGTTCGGTCAGGAACAGGTGCTTGCGGCTGCCCGCCAGCTGACGGCGCTGCCCGGCATCCGCATCGACGACACGGTGGCTGAGATAGAGTATTTCCACCTGATCTTCGGCCAGCACGAGGTGGTGCTGGCCGAAGGCACCCCGGCGGAAAGCCTGCTGATGGGGCCGGAGGCGCTGAAGACCCTGCCGCCCGCCGAACATGCCCGGCTCAAGCGCCTGTTTCCGGCGCTGGACGGCGCGGCCCCGCCACCCGGGCCTGCGCGTCCGATCCCTGCGGGCAAGCAGCAGCGCAAGCTGATCGCCCGCCACAAAAAGAACAGCCAGCCATTACTGCAGACCTATGTGTCGGATCCGGCGGCTGCCGCGGGCAAGGCTCCAGCCGCCGCAGGGCACAGCTGCCCCCCTTGCAGCACCGGCCCTGGCAAGCCGCCGCTGATCCTGTCGGAACCGCTGACCGGGCCGGATCCGGGAGGCAGGCCTTCGTAAACTGCGGCGGTGCAGTTCACCCGAACCGGGACAACCTGACCGTAGGGCCAAGTGCCGCCTGAATCAAAAACTATTAGCTTTCAACAGGCATCTGTTACCGATCTGTAAGGCACCATTTTGAGTGCAACTGTATCGATGCAAGTGTAAAGGTGGATTATGCTCTGCTCTAGATGACGTTTCTTCATCTTCACATTTAAGGATTTGATTTTTATGCCGAAGTTTACTGGCCGCTTGTGTTTTGCGGGTGCCATTGCGCTAGTGCTGGCTAGTCCGGTTTCAAGCATTGAGGCTGCAGGAGAGGCTGCGGGCAAACCTTCTCGGGCAAGTTTTGACCAAGCGGCAGAAATGTTCAAAGACATCTGCTTGGATACTCTCCCTGAATTCCGGCACTCCAAAGAGATCGCGGTTGGAAAATATGGCGCCGAATTTGACGGTCGAAAAGACCTCTCATGGCATTCCTTCGATCCCAGCAGCTTCGTCAAGACGATCACCATCAGCAGACGCAAGGAGTGTTCGATAACAGTGGAAACTGACGGCAGAGGTGAGCACCATGTCGAGGCATTTCGAGCAATCCTGCCGGATCTTCCTTCCACTGGCCTTTACTCTGAGCGAACCGGGAAGGGGGATGATTTGGATCACTTGGCCCAGTGGCAGTACTTATTCAGTGCCAACGAGGCTACCCCTTACCGACTGCTCAAAAAATACAGCTACCGAAATACTAAGCTGGGAGACGCAGTGAGCCTGACACTCAGCGTTTCATACCGAAGTTTTCAATGCACAGTTTCAAAAGAACAGTTGGAACTTTTCGGCATTACCGGCGAGCCACCAAGAAAGGATCTGCTGCTGTCTGATGCGGAACGATGGTGCTGAGCAATCTGCGCCGTTCGCACCGGGATCGGCGTTGCCTGCAAGAGTTTTGCCAAACTGGCTTTGTCCAGCCCTGCGCCACCTCCCGCCCCCCTGTTACACCCCGCAGCCGCTCCCTATATTAGCCCTATGAAACATCTCATCCTGCCTGCCGCTCTGATCACCCTGATGTCCGCGCCGCTTTCCGCTCAGGAGGCGGAAGAGGAGGGTACCGGCCCGTCGCTGATGGAACGCGGCGCGGAGCTGTTCTGGGAAGGGCTGCGCAAGGAGATGGCGCCCGCTCTGGAAGACCTGCAGGGCATGATGGAGGAGATCGGTCCCTCGATGGGTGCCTTCCTGGCCGAGATGGGGCCGGCGCTGGCGGACATTGCCGATCAGGTGGAGGACTGGAGCGCCTATGAGCTGCCGGAAATCCTGCCCAACGGCGATATCATCATCCGCAAGAAGCCTAAGGACAACGCGCCTGCCAAGGAAGACAAGGATGAGGACGAAGGCGTCACTGAAATCTGACGCCGCTGCGGCCTCCTGTAGCTGTTATTCCGGCGCCTGCTCCGGCAGAGCTTCCGGTGCGGGTTTGCTGAACTTCAGGTCAACCTCCGCCCCCAGCGCCTTGGCCAGCGACTTCAGCCGCGATTCCGCCACTTCGCCGTAAAGCGGCCGGGCCGCGTCCGGCAGGGTCACATGCAGCACCCGTTTGCGCGGCTGCCACTGCAATTCACCGATTTCGCCGTTGCTGGTCACCATCAGCATGGCGCCGAAGCGCATCGCCTTGCCCAGCACCTCGGCTTCGTGCTGGCCCTTTTCGTCCAAGAGATCATAGAGATACTCAAAGGAACTGCCGTGCCGCTTGTTGCTGTAGCGGTGCAAGAGCGCGAGCCCCAGGAACACCCGTTCAGAATGCTTGAGCCCGCCGAGGTTGGCGCGGGTGGCGTTGTCGAAACAGACCTCGGCGCGGTAGTCGGGATGCGCCCGCCAGCTGACGTCATGCAGCAGGCAGGCCGCCTTGACCAGCCGCCGCTTGCTGTGGCGGGCATTGGCGAACAGCGGATGCACGAAGTCATAAAGCGTCTTGCCAAAGCCCGGGACGCGGGCGTCCTTCATCTCGGCAAAGCGCGAGGCCTCGACCAGCGGGTCGCGGGCGCGCAGCCGCTGCGGCATCTGCTCGTACAGCAGCCCCTCGCGGATGCCGTAGCTGGAGACCGCGATGTCCTTGGGCTTGAAGGTTTTCACGAGCCGGGTCAGCACGTCGATGGCATAGGGCACCAGCGACATCCGGCTGGCGGACACCCCGCAAGCGCCGCGCAGCTTATCCAGATCGCTGGTCTCAATATAACGGGCAGTTTCGCGGACGTCCTTTGCGGACATCCGGTATTCGTGCAGCACTTTCAAAGGGTAGCCGCGGCGGTGCATGTCGATGCGGGCAATCGCGCGCCAGCTGCCGCCGACCAGGAACAGGCGGTCGCGCTGCGGGCCCATTTCGCCCTTCAGCCGTTCGATCACTTCCTTGATGTGCTCTTTGCGGCCGCGACGCCCGCCCTTGATATCACGCAGCTTCAGCGGCCCAAGGGATGAGGTCACCCGTCGCCCGACAGAGTTTTCCTGGATCTCCGCCAGCTCCATCGAGGAGCCGCCGATATCGCAGACCAGACCATAGGCGCCGGGCCAGCCCAGCAAAACGCCCTGCGCCGACAAACGCGCCTCTTCACGCCCGTCGATGACGTGGATCTTGAGGCCGGTCTCGCGCAGCACTTCCTCGCAGAACTCCGGCCCGTCCTCAGCGTCGCGCACCGCGGCGGTGGCGACAGCGGACAGGGGCGGCAGCCCCATGCCCTTGGCCAGATGCTGGAACCGGCGCAGCGCCGACAGCGCCCGGGCGCGGCCCTCGGGGTTCAGGCGGCCCGATTCCGACAGGCCGGCACCCAGCGCGCACATGATCTTTTCGTTGTAGAAATAGGCCGGGCTGCGGGCGGCGCCGTCAAACACCACCAGGCGGACCGAGTTGGAGCCGACATCGACCACCCCCACCCGCGACAGCGCCCGGGCCTTGGGGTCATCAAAGATCGGACGCCCGAAGGGGCCCCAATCGGTGGCGGCGGCGGCGGGGTCCTGGGACAGGTTCATGAGGGCTCCGTCTTGCGATCCGCGGACAGGATGGGGGATGGGCGGGCAGCGGTCAACAGCTTGCGGATGCGTCATTTTCCGCCGCCTCTTCGCGCACTTCCGTTAGCGCCCGCACTGCCAGGGGCCGTGTCAGGCTGCGTTTTTCGGCCAAGGACAGCTGGTCCAGCCGCCGCACGATCTGCGCCGCGGCCGCAAAGGAACGGTCCATATGCGCCACCAGATAGGGAATCACATCCGGCTTGGGGGTGATCTGGCGGTCGTTGAACAGCTTGGCCAGCACCACTGCCAGCAGCTGGTCGTCGGGCGGCTGCAGTTCAGCATGGGTGGCGGCCTGCACCCGGCTTTGCAGGTCGGGCAGCGTCAGTCCCCAGAGGTTCGGTGCGCCGCGCCCGGTCATCACCAGGGAATGGCCCTGCGCCAGCACCAGATTGTGCAGGTGGAACAGGGCGTTCTGCTGCTCTTGGTCATCGGCGATCTGCGGCACGTCCTCAACCACGACCGGGCCTTGCGCCAGCTCCGGCACCAACTGTTCGCTCAGGCTCGCAGCGGACAGGATCCGCGCCCCGGTCTGGCTGGCCCAGACATGCGCCAGATGGGTTTTTCCTGCGCCTTTGGGGCCGGTCAGCACCAGCTTTCCACTGGGCCAGGCGAACTGCGGGTCCAGCAGGGCCACCGCCATCGCGTTGGAGGGCGCGACAAAGAAATCCTCCCGCCCCAGCGCCGGTTTCGCCGGGAGATCAAAGCTCAGCTGCTGTGCCATCGGGTTACTCCGCGCCTGCGTCGCGTTTCTCAGCATTGGGATGGCTTTGGCCCTGATACAGGCGGCTGTCCAGATACTGTTCAGTCACAAAGCGCGCGATCACGCCAAGCGCCGCCGCCACGGGCACCGCCACCAGCATGCCGACAAAGCCGAACAATGCGCCAAAGACCGACAGCGCCAGCAGCAGCCAGACCGGATGCAAACCCACCGAGCCGCCCACCAGCTTGGGCGTCAGGATATTGCCTTCTGCCACCTGACCGATGGCAAAGATGGCGGCCACCAGCCCGATCGACACCCAGTCGCCCCAGAACTGGAACAGCGCCAGGCCGATGGCCAGCGCGCCGCCAATGAGGGCGCCGAGGTAGGGAATGAAGGTGACAAGCCCCGCGATGAAGCCGACAGCGAGGCCGAAGTTCAGCCCTACCAGCATCAGCGCCACTGCGTAATAGGTGCCCAGGATCAGGCAGACGGTGCCCATGCCGCGGATGAAGGAGGCCAGCACCGCATCGATTTCGCCCGCCAGGCGGCGGATCACCGGCTGGTGGTCGCGCGGCAGCAGCTCGTCGATCCGGGCAACCATCCGGTCCCAGTCCAGCAGCAGATAGACCGCCACCACCGGCACGATGACCAGCAGGATCACGATGTTCAGGAAGGAGGCCGCGCCGCCCAGCACTGATTGCAGCACCTCCATCGCACGCGATTGCAGCGTCTGCATGAAGGAGGTGACAGCCTGGTGTATGCGGCTGTTCTCCTCGAAAACCGTGGGGAAATGCTCGGTCGCAAAGGCGCGGGCATCGCGCAGCAGCTGGGGCAGCACCTGCGCCAGGTCGATCATCTGCGAGATCAGCGTCGGCACCACCACCACCAGCAGCAGGAGGAAGATCAGCAGGGTGCCCACGGTGATCGCGGCGGTGGCGCCGGCGCGGCTCATGCCCCAGGCCTCCAGCCGGTCGGCCACCGGATCGATCATATAGGCGATGGCCGCGCCCAGCACGAAGGGCATCAGCACATTGCCAAGCGCCCACATCACCACCGCAAAGACAATCGCCGCGATGCCCCAGTATTTCAGCTGCTGTTTTGCCGGTAAGGCCATGGTCCGCGTGCCGCCCTTGGTCCGTTTGTATCAGGTTCCTGGCGCCAGTCTTTCCTGATGCCGCAGGGGCTTGCAAGGGGGCAGGGCAAATCCCCTGTGGGCAAGGCGGGGATAAGGCGGAAAAGGCCGGGGGCAACTGGGGGATGGCTTTGCCATGCAACGCTTGGGCGAACCTGCAAAAAAGCCCGGACCAAATTGATCCGGGCTCAGATGCCAAGGGGGAGGGGCGCCTTAGTGGCAGTCAGGCCGGGCGCCGGGCAGCAGAACCTTGTCGACCACATGGATCACACCATTGTCCGCCTTGATGTCCGCAATCACGACGTTGGCGGAACTGCCGGTTCCGTCAGCGATGCTGACGCCTTCGGAGGTTTTGCTGATGCACAGCCGTTCAGAGGCCAGAACGGGTTTGAAATAGTTGGAACCGCTGGGGATCATCTCAGCCGTCAGTTTTCTGTCATCGACGTGGTAGAGCAGCACATTTGTCAGCTGATCCTTGTTCTCGGGTTTCAGCAGGGTTTCCACCGTGCCTTCGGGCAGGGCGGCAAAGGCTTCGTTGACCGGCGCGTAGACGGTGAAGGGACCGGGGCCTTGCAGGGTTTCAGCCAGCCCGGCTGCCTGGACGGCGGCAACCAGGGTCGAGAACCGGTCGTCAGAGGCGGCAATGTCGACAATGGTGTTTGCGGACGCAACGCTGGAAAAGCTCAGAACGGCGGCGGCGGCACAGGCCGCGTGTTTGATCTTGGAAAACATGAAAAGTCCTCTCTGCTGAAGCTGTGTTTGGCGTCATGACACGAGCGTTACGGCGCCAGCAGGGGGATTGGATTATTCCGCTCACGCGTCCGTGAACGGGTGTGAACGCATGATCTTCATCAGCTGTGGATCGTGCCCAGCTCCGGCGTGTCTTCGCCCGCGTTCTCATCCGGCCAGTTGGTGCGCCAGATTTCCGCTGACCAATGGCCGCAATGGACGGCGGGACGGTCGAAGCCCGGAAGCGGAGGCAGCAGCGGCTGCACCACCACGTCATGGCGCGGCACGGCGAAATAGGGGAAGGAGTAGCGTTCCCGCCCGGTTTTGTTGACCACCCGGTGCGGGGTGGACACCAGACGGCCGCCGGACCACAGCTCCAGCATGTCGCCAATGTTCACCACAAAACCGCCGTGCGGGCAGTCCGGAGTGATCCAGCCACCGTCCCGGGTCTGCACCTCAAGGCCCCCGACCGGGTCCGGCGCGATGATGGTCAGCGCGTCGGTGTCCTTGTGCGGGTGGATGCCGAACCCTTCCTCCTCCGGCGCCTGCGGCGGGTAGTGCAGCAGGGACATGTTGGTGAGCGGGGCTTCAAACGGTTCGCGGAAGGCTGCCGGGTCCAGCCCCAGCCCCTCTGCCAGCGCGCCGAGGAGCAGGTGGAACACATCGTCCAGTTCGGTCCAGTAACCCAGGATCACGTCACGCGCTTCCGGCACCTCAACCGGCCAGCGGTTGGGGCCGTAGAGCGGGCATTCGCTGCGGACCGGATCGTCCGCCGCCACCTCATGGTGCAGTTTATAACCCTCGTATTTGTCCGCCGTGCCGGAGCCGTCATTCGGCGTGAAGAACCCCATGGGGATGTAGCCGCGGTAATTCTCCCGCGTAATTGCTTGATCCCACTTGGATTTCTCCGGTACGGCAAAGATCGTCTGCACCGTGTTCCGCACCGCCTCCACGGTTTCCCGCGCGACGCCGGTGCCGGTGATCGAGAGGAACCCGATATCCTCCGCCGCGGCCAGAATCGCGGCAACCGTTTCCTGCCGCCGGGGATGGCCCGCCTCGCGCAGTGGCGTGATGTCGATGGTGGGGATGGCTTGGGTCAATGGATCCGCACCCCCTGGCGCTTCAGCTCTCCTTGCACGGCGGTGATATCCACCGCGTCAAACTCGCAACCCGATTTCACGGACAGCGCCGCGGCGATGCCCGCGCCTTGTCCCGCCACGGCGCAGCAGGCCATGTTGCGGGTGGCGGCATGAGCGATCTTGTCGCCGCCGATGGCGCGGCCGGTGACCAGCAGCCCCTGCACGCCTTTGGGCAGCATCGAGCGGTAGGGGATTTGCATGTAGCGCCCGGTGGTGGGCAGGATCAGCACCCCGTAGCCGTCGATGAACTCCGGGTAGATGCCGATGGTGTCCTCGAACCGGCCCTGATTCCGTGTCTCGTCCTCGGTGATGTTGTGATGCGCGTCGATCTTGCGGGTGTCGCGGATGCCGATGGTCATGCCGAAGTTGCGCAGCCGCGCACCTTCGCAGCCCGGCGTATAGGCGCGCAGTGCGTTGATGGCGTGCATCGCCTGCTGGCGGCCCTCGATCTCGCCGCGGGTCATGCTGTCGGGGTCGGTGCCGTCGATGCCTGCCAGATGCACCAGGTTCATATAGGTCATCTCGCCGCTGTCATGCACCGCGCCCCAGGTGCCGCCGATGGTATTGAGATGCGCCGGGATCACCCCGTCGCGGATCGCCTGGCCAAAGGGCTTGGCCAGGAAGGGGGAGAACATCTCATCCTCCTTGCCTGAGGTCTCCACCTGCCATTCGCCGGTCGACCAGTTGGCGTAGGTCTGCGGATCAGCCTTCACGCCCTCCATGAACTTCTGCTTGTCGACGCCGGCGATGTGGAACATCACGCTGGCCGCCTGCATTTGCTCCACCGGTGTCTTGAGGGTCGGCGCGCCCATCATGTGGGCAATGTCCGCATCACCCGTGGCGTCGATCACACGTTTCGCCAGGATGGCCTCGCGGCCCGCCTTGCTCTCGACGATGACGCCGGTGATCCGGTTTCCCTCGCGGATCGGGGCGACAAACACCCGGTGCAGCATCGGGTGAATGCCGGCCTCTTCGACCAGCTTGTCCGCGACCAGCTTGAAGCCCTCGCTGTCCAGCTCATAGCTGAGCGACTGGCTTTCGGGCACCGCCGCGCCCATCATCTTGGCGCGTTCCTCGAACTCCCAGCCGATGCCGCCGGCCTCCACCGTTTCCTCGTGCCGGTACCAGGCAAAGCCCTCGACCCCCACGGTGGTGATATTGCCGCCGAAACAGCCGAAGCGGTCCAGCAAAGCGACCTCCACCCCCGCCCGCGCCGCCGCCAAGGCCGCTGCCAGCCCGCCGGGGCCGGAGCCCACGACCAGCACTTCGGTTTCATGGATAACCGGTATCTCGCGGGCCGGTTCGGTAATTGTTTTGGCCACGTCTCTCTCCCTAAGTCGTGCCGCCGTGTTTGGCGTTTCCGCTAACACTTTCGAATCTTGAACGGCGGTTCAAGTTCCTTTGCGCCAGAATGCGGCAAAAGCGACATCATGCTGAGAGAGGGGCGCATACCGGTCCCAGGGCGGGTTTGCGGCGCAAATTAGGAGATTTCCGAATTTAATGCGACACTTGAGGCAGAATTAACGAGTAAGAGGGGAGGCGTCATGCCTGAAACAAAGAAAATGCTCGATCCCGACCCGAGGGTCTGGGACTTCGAGACAGAGTATGAACTGGGACAGGACAACATCCGGCCGTTCGGCCTGGACATCCATAATCCTGTCTTCCTGATTTCCAGTATCCTGATTGCCGCCTTCGTGCTGATCGCGCTTGCCAACCAGGAAGCGGCAGCGGCCTTTTTCGGCTGGCTGCGGCCCTGGCTGACCAGCACCTTTGATTGGTTCTTGGTCTTGTCGGTGGATGCCATCACCCTGTTCTGCCTGGCACTGATCGTCCTGCCGGTCGGCTCTGTCCGGATCGGCGGCAAGGATGCCAAGCCGGATTATTCCTATGCCGGGTGGATTGCGATGATGTTCGCGGCCGGCATCGGTATCGGCCTCTTGTTCTTCGGCGTGCTTGAGCCGGTCTACTACAACTTCTCAGAAGGCGGCGCCGCGCGTCCGCTGGGGATCGATATCAATGAGCCGGGCAATGAATACATCGGCATTGTCGGCACCATTCACCATTGGGGCCTGGAGGGCTGGGCGGTTTACGCCGCGGTCGGCCTGTCGCTGGCGATCTTCTGCTACAACCTCGACCTGCCGCTGACCCTGCGCTCGGCCTTTTATCCGATCCTGGGCGAGCGGGTCTGGGGCTGGTGGGGCCATGCCATTGATACGCTGGCGGTCTTTGCCACGCTGTTCGGGCTGACCACCTCCTTGGGCCTTGGCGCGCAGCAGGTTGCGGCCGGCCTTTATGAGGTGTTCGGGATCGAGCCATCTCCGACGGTTGTCGTGCTGCTGATCATCGGCATCACCGCAATTGCGCTGGGCTCGGTGCTGATGGGCATGGATGCCGGTGTCAAACGGCTGTCGGAAATCAACATGGTGATGGCGGTGGCGCTGTTCATCTTCGTTCTGCTGGTCACTGGCATAGGCACTGCAATTGCACGCTATTTCAACGTGATGGTGGACTATATTCAACTGCTTCCGGCGCTCTCCAATCCCTTCGGGCGCGAGGACACCAGCTACTTCCACGGCTGGACCACCTTCTACTGGGCCTGGTGGATTGCCTGGTCGCCCTTTGTCGGCATGTTCATTGCCCGCATCTCCAAGGGCCGCACGGTACGCGAGTTCGTGCTGTGCGCGCTGATCGCCCCGACCGCGGTCTGTGCCCTGTGGATGTCGACCTTTGGCGGCGGCGCCATCGACATGCTGAACGCCGGCGGCGCCGAGGGCGTCAAGGCCACGGTGATCGACAGCTACAAGCCCGAGGGCGCGCTGTTCGGCTTCCTCAAGGAGCTGCCTTTGTACTCGATCGTCGCACCTATCTCGCTGGTGCTGATCGTGATCTTCTTTGTGACCTCATCGGACTCCGGCTCGCTGGTGATCGACACCATCACCGCAGGCGGCAAGATGGACGCCCCGGTGATCCAGCGGGTGTTCTGGTGCACTCTGGAGGGTCTGGTGGCCATCGCGCTCCTGCTTGGCGGCGGGCTGTCGGCGCTGCAGGGCGCGGCGGTCTCGACCGGCATCCCGTTCACGCTGGTGGTGCTGATGATGTGTTACTGCCTGTGGCTGGCGCTGCGCGCTGAGCGGGCGAAAATGTAACAGGCCAGTGCTGCGGGCGGAGAGACCGCCCGCAGCGTTCTCTATCTGCTTCTTTAGTTATGTCGCAAATGCGCGCGGCAGGCGTCGCCTGTCCCGTACCCTGAGTCTTGGGAGCAGAGCAGGGAGCGCGATTCGCCATGACACGCAGCAAGTACAGCAAGGACACGCCGCGGGTGGCGGTGCCGCAGATCGAGGCCTTCCGCATTGCCGAGGCCATTCTGTCTGCCAAGGGCTGCCCCGCGGACATCGCGGCTGAGGTGGCGGCGCATCTGGTCGATTCCGACCTGTCGGGGGTGGAATCGCACGGTGTGTGGCGGATCCTGCCTTATGCGGGCTACTACGACAGCGGCTATCTGACCGCCGGGGCGCGCCCGGAGCTGCAGCAGAACGCCCGCGGCGCCTGGAGTGTTACCGGCCATGGCGGCATCGGCATTCCGGCAATGTCGATTGCGATCCGCGATGTGGTGGCGCGGGCGCAGGATAGTGGCATTGCGGCCATCGCTGTTATTGAGGCCGGCCATACCGGGCGGCTGGGGGCCTTTGCCGAATATGCAGCTGAACAGGGCTGCCTGGCGATCATCATCGGCGGCGGCGGACGCGAGGCCTGGCGGCTGGTCGCCCCTTACGGAGGACGCAAGGCGCTGATGTCCACCAACCCCTATGCCATCGGCATTCCCGGCGGCCGGCGCGGGCCGGTGATCGTTGATTTCGCCACCTCAGCGGCGGCTGCGGGCTGGGTCTACGGCGCGCGGATTGCTGGCGCCAAGCTGCCGGAGGGCGTGCTGATCGACCGCGACGGCAACCCCAGCACCGACCCCGAGGCCTATTTCGAGGGCGGCGCCATCCTGACGGCGGGCGGTGCCAAGGGTTATGCGCTGTCGGTGGCGGCTGAGATGATCGCCGAGGCGATGCTGGGGCCGGTCACCACCGAATGCAACTGGCTGATGCTGGCGCTGGACTGCAGCCTGTATCAGGAGTCCAGCCGCTTGCAGGAGATTGCCGAGGGCATTCTGGACGAGTTCCGCAACTGCCCGCCGGCGCCCGGGTTCGACCGGGTCGAAATCCCCGGCGAGCGCGAGGCCGATGCACGGGCGGAGAATGCGGAGAAGCCGATCCTGCTGCCGGAAGCCACCTGGGCGGAGATCCGGATGCTGGCAGACGGGCTGGGGGTGAAGGTTTAGGGGCGCATTTTCTGCACCACGAGGCCCGGGACTGACCTTGGGGAGGCGCGCATGCGCCTTCCCGGGGGGAAGGTCAGGCGCGGGCCGTGCGGCTGGCGCCACACGTCCCAAAGTGACGGGCGGCCAATGTTTCGGCTCAAGCAGGTGCTGCGGCATCCCTGTAAGGGCGGATCCTCCTCTTGCCCGCACCCCCATCACCCACTAAACCGGGCGGGAACTCGAACACACATCACCGATGGAGCCAAGATGCGCCTGTCCCGCTATTTTCTGCCGGTTCTGAAAGAGAACCCCTCGGAAGCCCAGATCGTCAGCCACCGGCTGATGCTGCGCGCCGGGATGATCAAGCAATCCGCTGCCGGGATCTATTCCTGGCTGCCCTTGGGCTTTAAGGTGCTGAAGAAGATCGAAAGCATCGTCCATGACGAGCAGATCCGCGCGGGCCATATTCCGATGCAGATGCCGACCATGCAGTCGGCCGACCTGTGGCGCGAGTCGGGCCGCTATGAGGCTTACGGCCAGGAGATGCTGCGGGTGAAGGACCGGCATGACCGCGACATGCTGTTTACCCCCACCGCCGAAGAGCTGATCACCGACATCTTCCGCGCCCACGTCAGCAGTTATAAGGACCTGCCGCTGACCATGTACCAGATCCAGTGGAAGTTCCGTGACGAGATCCGCCCGCGTTTCGGCGTGATGCGCGGCCGCGAATTCTACATGAAGGACGGCTACAACTTCGACCTGACCAAGGAAGACGCGCTGCACGCCTACAACCGCCACCTGGTCAGCTACCTGCGCACCTATGAGCGCATGGGGCTTCAGGCGATCCCGATGCGCGCCGACAGCGGCCCGATCGGTGGCGACGACACCCATGAATTCCTGGTGCTGGCCGAGACCGGCGAGTCCGAAGTCTTCTATGACAGCGCCGTCACCGATCTGACCTTCGGCGACCGCGAGATCGATTATGACAGCGTCGAGCAGTGCCAGAGCGTGCTGGAGGAGTTCACCTCCAAATACGCCCGCACCGACGAGACCCACGACGAAGCCTTGTTCAACCAGATCCCCGAGGAGCGCCGCCGGGTGGCGCGCGGCATCGAGGTCGGCCAGATCTTCTATTTCGGCACCAAGTATTCCGACGCCATGGGCGCCACCGTGCAGGGCCCCGACGGCAAGAACGTGCCGGTCCACATGGGCTCCCACGGCATCGGCGTCAGCCGCCTGCTGGGTGCGATCATCGAGGCCAGCCACGACGACAAGGGCATCATCTGGCCCGAAGGCGTGACCCCGTTCCACTGCGGTATCGTCAACCTCAAGCAGGGCGACGACGAAGCGGATGCCGCCTGCAACCAGCTTTATGCGGCACTGACCGCGGCCGGTCTGGACCCGCTCTATGATGACCGCAACGAGCGCGCGGGCGGCAAGTTTGCCACCATGGACCTGATCGGTCTGCCCTGGCGCATCACCGTCGGCCCGCGCGGGCTGAAGAACGGCGTGGTTGAGCTGACCTCCCGCCGCACCGGCGAGAGCGAGGAGCTGTCCCCGGAAGAGGCCGTGAAGAAGGTGGTTGAGGTCTACAAGGCGCATCCCACCGGGCGCGGTTTCTGAGCCAGCCTGCCGGTTTGAAGGATACAGCCCCGCTGGCGAGAGCTGGCGGGGTTTTCCTTTGCCTTGCAAGGCGCTGACAGAGGGCGGCCCGGATGCTAACCTTGTCCTGAACCGGAACAGGGGCAGGGCAAGCATGGGCAATTTCAGCGGTATCGCAGCAGACAGCGGGCTGACCCATGTGCTGTCCTCCTTTCCGCAGAACTCCGAACAACTGCTGCGCTTGCTGGACCGCATCATGTGCAGCGGCGGTGCGCTGACCCGGGGCGAGCGCGAGGCAATAGCCGCGCATGTCTCCGGCCTGAACGGCGTGGCCTATTGCGTCCATTTCCACAGCCTGTTCTCTGAGGTGTTCTGCGGCCCGGTTGCGGCGACGCAGGACCGGATCCGGCCCCTGCTGGATTATGCCGACGCCTTGCACGAAGAGGAGGCAGAGGGCATCTCGCAGGCCTTTGAGGCCGCCACCAGCGCGGGCTGGAGCGATGCGGCGCTTTACGAGGTGGTGGAGGTCTGCGGCATGTTCAGCTTCATCAACACCATTGTCAGGGCGGCGGGGCTGGCCGAGCCAGACCAGAAACCGGACCCGCAGCCGACGGCTGAGGAGCTGGAAGGTTCCTATGCTGCAATGGCAAAGGTTGTGCGCGGAACGTAGTCCTTGCGCGGACCGCGCCCGCCAGTCCGCAGCACAAAGGGACGGTCTTTTCTCTTGCCCGCACCACCCGTCCGCCGCAGGGTGCCGGAAACGGGAGGATACGGCATGAAACAGATCCTGGCTTTTGGTGCCAGCCAGACCTGGGGCAGCGACCCCCGTACCGGCGGGCGCCATGCGGCAGCGGACCGGTGGCCGGTCGCGCTGGGTGAAGGCCTGCCGGATGCAGAGGTGATCACCGAAGGGCTGCGCGGGCGCACAGCGGCTCACTCCCGCCACACGGCTTGCGTTGAGATGCGCGGCGATGCAGTGCTGCCGATGCTGCTGCACAGCCACGCGCCGCTGGATCTGGTGGTGATCATGCTGGGCACCAACGAGATTTACGAGACCCGTCCCAACCATCTGATCCGCGACGGTCTGGAGCGGCTGGTCGAGATCATCCGCCACCACCCCTGGCGGATGCCGGAACCGGTGGCGCCGCAGGTGCTGCTGGTCTCGCCGCCGCCGGTGACGCTGTGCGAAACCTCGGATGTGACCCCGGCGATGGTCGAACAGTCAGAGGCACTGGCAGACGTGATCGAGGCGCTGGCAGACCGGCTTGGCTGCGGCTTTTTCGATTCCGGCCAGGTGGCGCGGGCCTCAGCCGCGGATGGCTACCATCTGGAGGCGGCGGACTCGCGCGCCCTGGGCCAGGCGCTGCGGCTGCCGGTGGCGGCGATGCTGGCGCTCTGACGCAAGCTCCGATCAGCCCTGTTTCAGCGGGTATTCGTGGCCTGAGAACCGGTGGAACAGGGCGGCAATCGCCACCAGCGCCACGGCCCCGGTCAGCACCGGGAAAAGCAGGAAGGAGACGCCGGGATCGGTGGCAAAGACCACCAGCGGGTCGGCGCCCGCGGGCGGATGGGTCAGCCGCAGCGCTGCCATCAGGGCAATCGAAAGGCCAACCGCCAGCGCCAGCGCCCACCAGGTATCGGGCAGCAGCGTGTTCAGTGCCAGGGCGACGGCGGTCGCCAGCACATGGCCGCCGACCACATGCGCGGGCTGCGACAGCGGGCTGGCAGGGACCGAGAACAACAGCACGCAGCTGGCGCCGAAGGGGGCCATCAGCAGCAGCAGATTGGCGTGGGTGGTAAGCAGCGACAGCGCCGCAATTGCCAGAAAGGCGCCAAGCCCCGCCATGATCACCATGCGCAGCGAGGGATGCGGCAGCGCGCGTTTGAAGTACCTGTCCATCGTTTCCACCCATTAAAACCGGAACCCGCCTGATAAAGCCCTAGCACCGGGCGAATACAAGGCAATGGGCATATGCGGCAGGTCACGATGCGGTGACGCCGTGCGGAACGGGTGCGCAAGAGTTTTGAAGGAAAACTCTTGGCAAATCTCTTCCTCAAAAGATTTGCGTGCGGGATCCGCTTGCCTGAGCGCAGCGTTTGGCGTTTGATTGAAAGAAAACCAGGCGGCAGAAAAGAGAGCAGCAATGCTGGCGAGGATCATCACCCTGGCAAGCGGCACCTTCGGGGCGGCGGCCAGTTCGCAGTTCCCGGAGTATTCGCAGCAGTATCTGCAGCGGCTGGACGGCGCAGTGGACGAACTGCGGCGGATTGCGGCCGGGTTCGATAGTGACGCGGCGGAACTGGGGCTGACCCGGCAGGAGGCCCTGGTACAGCTGTCCGAAGGCGGCGCGATGGGCGCGCAGCGGGCGGAAACCATGGCGGGAGTCCTGTCCCGGTTCCAGCAGCTGCAGGCCGATATGGCGGCGCTGCAGGATCTGACACCGCTGCAACGGGTGCTGAGCGCTGCCCGGTTCTCCGATCCGGAGGTTGCGACGGCCGCCTGGGCCAGTTTCCAGCCTGCAATTCCAGTCAGCGCGGACGGGCTGATATTTGCCGGCGGCGGCGTGCTGGCAGGTGTACTGGCGGCCGGCCTGCTCCTATCGGTTCTCCGCCTGCCGTTCCGGGCGCTTGGCCTGGCTGCTTGACCCTGTCCCGCCGCCCTCCTAGGGTCGCGCAAAATTTCCGGGCAGGACCGCTTATGGCCACGACACCACCGCCGTTTTCACGTTTTGAATGGATCATCGCCTGGCGCTACCTTCGCGCCCGCAAGGCCGAGGGCGGGGTCAGCGTAATGACCTGGATCAGCCTCATCGGCATTACGCTGGCGGTATTTGCGCTGATTGCCACGCTGGCGGTACGCTCCGGCTTCCGCTCAGAGTTTGTCGGCACCATTCTGGGCGCCAATGCCCATGTCACCGTCTATTCTTATGGCGAGGTGAATGAGGCGGGCGTGCTGGACCGCTCGCTGAAAGACTACGAGGCGCTGGCGAAGACCGTCGCCGCGGTCCCCGGCGTCACCCGGGCCGCGCCGCTGGTCAAGGGGCAGGTGATGGCCAACCTGCGCGACCGCAACGCGGGCGTCGAGGTGTTCGGCATCTCCGCCGAGGACATCCAAGGCATCCCCGGCGTCGCCCAGAGCGAAGAAGCCATCGGCGACCTTGCCCGGTTCGAGGAGGGCATCGCCATCGGCTCCGGTGTCGCGCGGGAACTGGGGGTTTCGGTCGGCGACAAGATCAAGCTGATCTCCCCCAATGGCGTCAAAACCGCCTTTGGCACCAGCCCGCGGGTCAATGCCTATGAGGTGGTCTATGTCTTCACCGCAGGCCGCTGGGACATCGACCGCACCCGGGTCTATCTGCCCTTTGGTGAGGCGCAGAGCTTCTTTAACCGCGAGGGTGTCGCGGATGAGATCGAGGTCATGGTGGAAGACCCTGAAAACGTGGATCAAATCGCCCTGCCGATCCTGACGGCAGCGGGTGGCGTTGCGGGCGTCTGGACCTGGCGCGATGCCTCCGGCGGCTTCCTGCGGGCGCTGGAGGTCGAGGACAATGTGATGTTCATCATCCTGTCGATCCTGGTGCTGATCGCGGCGATGAACATCGTCTCCGGCCTGATCATGCTGGTCAAGAACAAGGGCCGCGATATCGGCATCCTGCGCACCATCGGCCTCAGCGAAGGGTCCGTCATGCGGGTGTTCTTCATCTGCGGCGCCTTCACCGGCGTCCTTGGCACAATCTGCGGTGTGGTGCTGGGCTGCCTGTTTGCGCTTTACATCGATCCGATCTTTTCCTTTGTGAACTACGTCATGGGCGGCGGCGTCTGGGATCCGTCGATCCGCGGCATCTATGCGCTGCCCGCCGAGCTGCGGCTGGCGGATGTGGTTTCGGCCACCGCGCTGTCCTTGGGGCTGTCGTTCTTCGTGACTATTTTCCCGGCCCGCCGCGCGGCGCGCCTCAACCCGGTGGAGGCGCTGCGCTATGAGTGAGATCACGCTGGAGCTGAAGGGGATCACCAAATCCTACCTGACCGGCACGCCGGGGCAGGTCGACGTGCTGCGCGGCGCCGGCCTGAGCCTGCAGGCAGGCGAAGTTGTGGCGCTGGTGGCGCCCTCAGGCGCGGGCAAGTCGACGCTGCTGCATATCGCAGGCCTGCTGGACACGCCGGACGCGGGCGAGGTGCGGGTGGCCGGTGAGGACGTTACCCGCAAGGGCGACCGCCGCCGCACCCGGGTGCGCCGCCAGGAAGTCGGGTTCGTCTACCAGTTCCACCACCTGCTGCCGGAATTCACCGCGCTGGAAAACATCGTTCTGCCGCAGCTGGCCAATGGGGCCTCGCAGAAATCCGCAGTGGCACGGGCGGCGCAGCTTTTGGGAACCGTGGGGCTGGCAGGCCGCGCCGATCACCGCCCCGCGGCGCTGTCGGGCGGCGAGCAGCAGCGGGTTGCCTTTTGCCGGGCGCTGGCCAATGCGCCGCGGGTGCTGCTGGCGGATGAGCCGACCGGGAACCTGGATCCCGGCACATCGGATCAGGTGTTTGCGGCGCTGATGGAGCTGGTGCGCGGCACCGGCCTGTCGGCGCTGATTGCCACCCACAATCTGGAGCTGGCAGCGCGGATGGACCGGCAGGTGAAGCTGGAGAACGGGTTGCTGGTGCCGGTTTAGATCATTGGCTGAGGTCCCTTGGGAAGATTCGACGGTCAGTCTCTTGCATTCCGCCCGACCACACTTTCGTGTGCCGGTACCGTTCCCGCAGGTGGACTAAGGTCTGTCAGACGCTTGGACGGAAGCTCGCCAGTTTCAGCCCGAAGCCGATGAACACCACACCCGTGATCCCCTTCAGCCAGCGCTGGAAGCCGGGGCTGCCGGCCGCCGCTGTCAGGCGGGTGAACAGCAGAACCATGGCGCCGAACCAGAGCGCAGCAATCGCCGCGTGCAGTGCCACCAGCAGGAAGGCAGAGGCGGCAGGTGTCCCGCCTGCGGTGATGAATTGCGGGAAGGCGGCAAGGTAGAACATTGACACCTTGGGGTTCAGCGCGTTGGTCAGGAAGCCCTCGCCAAAAGCGCGGGCCAGTGTGCGGCGGCGTTTGGCCGGGGTGACGCGGGCGGCGGGGCTGATGCTGTTGAAGGCCGCGATCAGTGCCTTGGCCCCGATCCAGCAGAGATAGGCGGCGCCCAGGTATTTCACGATGGCAAAGGCGGTGGCCGATTTCACCAGGATGACCGACAGGCCCAGGATCGAGAGCGCGCCATGCAGGAAAAAGGCTGCCACGAAGCCCGCGATATTGGAAAACCCCGCGCTGCGGCCGGAAGCGGGGACGGTCTTGGCAATCAGGAACCCATTGGGGCCGGGCGACATCACCAGAAGGGCCGCGACAAAGGCAAACGCGGCAATTTCGGACCAGGCCATCAGAAAAACTCCGTCATGAAAATCAGCTGCTGGGGAGCCTAGCCGCAGGGCCGCCGGCGGGCAAGGCGGCGGAACCTTGCCGGCGGAGAAGGTGCGGCTTTGGCCCTTGGACAGCTGTTTGCTATCAGCTATTCAAATTGGTCCGGGCGGGTTAGGCTGTCCGGGGTTGCGCAGAAAGGGCTGAGACGTGGTGAATTCGGTAATCGAGAAAGATGTGACGGTTGAAGGCAATATCACCTCCAGCAAGGGCAGCGTCGAGGTCCGGGGCCGGGTTGTCGGTGATGTGTCGGCGCTGGCGGTGACGGTGCTGGAAGGCGGCACCGTGGATGGGGCGCTGAGTGCGAAATCGGTTACCGTGGAAGGCGCCTACAGCGGCAAGATCCAATGCGAGGACCTGCGTCTGGCAGCCAGCTCGCAGGTGCAGGCGGATGTCTCGGCGCAGACCATGTCGACCGAGAACGGCGCCCAGCTGCAGGGCAATATCAAGGTCAGCGGCAAGACGAACGGCGCGTAAGCGCAGACGCTTCGGCGGGCGTCAGGCGGTTTGCGTCTGGCCCCGGCCTGTCTGGCAGGTTAACAGTCCGGGCATGACTGATACCCTGCCGCCGTGCCCCGAGTGTTCCTCTGCCTATACCTATCAGGTGGATGCCCTGCTGATCTGTCCTGAATGCGCCCATGAATGGGCGGCGGGTGAGGCCGCAGGCGATGCCAAGGAAGTGCGCGACAGTGTCGGCAATCTGCTGGCAGACGGCGACACGGTGACGGTGATCAAGGACCTGAAACTGAAAGGCACGTCCTCGGTGATCAAGGTCGGCACCAAGGTGCGCGGCATCCGGCTGGTGGACGGCGATCACGACATCGACTGCAAGGTGCCGGGCGTCGGGCCGATCGGACTGAAGTCGCAGTTCGTGAAGAAGGTGGCCGGTTAGGCCATCTGGGTGATCCAGACCCCCAGCGCCATCACCGAAATGCCGGCCGCGCGGGTCAGGGTCAGCGGGCTGACCTGGGCGCCGAACAACCCGAAATGGTCGATGGCGGCGGCAGAGATCAGCTGGCCGATCAGCACGAAAAACACCGCGTTGCCGACGCCGAAATGCGGCGCCACATAGGTGATCGACAGGACGTAGAAGGCCACCAGCACGCCCGCCAGCAGCAGGTGCTTGGGCGCGGCTGGGATCTTGGCCAGTGCTTGCGGGCCCGCCATCAGCGCATAAAGCGATGTGGCAATCAGCGCGATCAGGAACAGCACCACCGCGGCAGAGGCGGGGGAGCCGATCAGCTTGCCCAGTGCGGCGTTCAGAGCCGCCAGCACCGGAATGCCAAGGCCCGCGGCCAGCATGATGAGGGCGTATTGGGTCATTGGGCGGCTCCTGCAGATTGCTTGGTGGATTTGTGGCCGGAAATCCGGCGTCAAGACAAGCCCTACGTTGCGGCGCAACGCCGGAATCCGGCGCGAATTCCGGCCATGAAAAATCGATTTTTCATGGCCGTTTTCATTGCATGAAAACGGTTGATCAATCGCAGATGCCGTTCAGTTCCGCGTCCTTCCAGGGCAGATAGACCGCGCTCTCGCGGCTATGCGGCAGCGGGCTGACGGGCATAGCAGCGGAGAGCATCCGGTGAAGACGCCGGGTGCGGGCGGCCTGCGGCGCGAGGGCGCGGCAGCAGACGTATTCCTCGACGATGGCGCCCTGCTGCTCAAACCCGTAGGTGAGGAAACTGGGGTCGCCTTCCAGGTCGAACAGATAGGGATCTCGGTCCTGGCCGTGTTCCGCCGCAGCGCGCAAGGGGGAATAGCCGGTCTGGCGGCGGTTCTGCCATTGCCAGACATGGGTGGCCTCATGCGCCAGCAGCATCGCCTCCACCAGATGCAGCCGGTCCGGGTGTTCCGGCAGGTAATTGTCCAGATACCAGTCGCGGGTGAAGAAGATGCGGTTGAACAGCGCGACGGCGGCGGGTTTGGCGGTGACGATCTCTTCCTTCACGGGCGGCAGGATGCGCTCGCGGCAGGTGACGCGCGGGCGCGGCATGCGGCGGAAGGTGACCGGCCCCAAGGGCGCGCCCTCGACAAGGCGGACCTTATCTGTGTTGAGGCTGGTACCGTGCAAGGTGGCCAGATAGGCGCGTTCGGTCTCTGTCAGCGGGCGTCCGCAGGCAGAAAGGATCAGCAGGGCGAGGAGCAGGCAGCGGATCATATGCGGCTGTGCCTCAGCAGCTCATCGCCAGCACGCGGCTGATTTCGGTGAGGGTGCGGCCGGATTGATCCATCCATGTGTTGAAGGCGGATTGCACGGACTTCAGAGCGGTCTTGGAGGTGGCGGGTTTGTCGATCACACCTTCGGCGATGAGGCGGGCGGTGACGTCCTGGGACAGGATAAAACTGTCGCGCCCGGCAAAGCGCATGGCGTATTGGCCGGTGTTGTCGCCCAGCCTGCTTCCGCGTTTCTTGAGTATGTCCAGCAGCCCGATGTAATCGGATGAGGGCCAGCCGCCCAGCACCTGACCTGCGCCGCCCTGATCGCGCAGCTCCATCAGGAAGGCGGCGTTTTGCCGGACCGTGGCGAGTTTGGCGCCGTTCCGGACCACGCGGGTGTCGCTGAGGATGCGGTCGAACTCGTCCTCGCTCATGAAGGCGCAGGGGCCGGGGTCGAAGCCGTGAAAGACCTCCTCGAACCCGTCCCATTTCGCCTCGATCACTTTCCAGTTGAAGCCCGCCTGGAAGATGCATTTGGTCATGGTGGCGAGCCAGCGGTCCTCCGGCAGGTCCGTCACCTTCGGGTCGGGTTTGGAGAGTTTTTCCTCCAGCGCAGCGGGGCCGCCGTGGCGGTCTGCGGAAATGGCATAGATCTCGTCAAAGCTGCGCATGGGCGGGTCCTGCTGGGTCGCTTCAGGTTAGCGGCGCGCGCGCAGCTCGACAATGGATTTGCCGAGGCGGAAGGGGGCGGCGAAACTGACGAGGCACAGCGCGATAATCTGCAAGACCAGGATATGGGCGTTCGATTGCAGGTATTCCCATTCCTCCTTGAGCTTGGACACATGGGCGATGAGGTCGTCATAGGCGCGGGCGATGATCAGGAAATCGCCGGCGATGGCGGGGACCTTGCGGCGCATGGTGTCGACGGCGGCCTGTGTCGGGGTGTCAAGCGCGGTGAAAACCAGGAAGGCTTCCGGGTCAAAGGCGCTGGCCTGGGCTTCCATGTCCTTCATCTCGTCCATCTCAGCGCGGCCGCCGCCGAATAGGAAACTGAGGCCCTGCAGCGGCGCGACCTCATCTGTCACCGCGATGAACAGCGGCAATTCGGCGTTGCCCGCGGTGGAGGCGGAGAGGAATTCGACCTTTTCGCACAGGACCGCGATGTCGGCGTCATAGGCCGGGTCGCAGAAGCGCAGGCGGAAGCGGGCGGCGTCGCGGTCAAAGGCCGCCGTTGCGGCATAGGCGATGTCGATCTGGCGTTCGAGCCGGGAGCTATCCGCGGCGTAGATGCCGGAGATCACCGCCACCAGCGCGCCGAAGCCGCCGAGCAGCACCCAGACAAGATCCGCCAGTTTCCAGGCCCGGTGGCCCGGCGGCTTGCGGAACAGGAAGGCGGTGGCGATGAGGCCCGCGAAGAAGAACAAGAGGAGCAGGGGCAGCTGGTTGTCCGCGATGAAGGCCATGGCTGTCCCCGTTCTGTGATTGGCTGGCCTAACCATAAGAAGGGAAAGCGGTTTCAGGCAACAGCCCTCACGAAGCTGTCACCGGATGCGCGGGTTTGGCCGGGCGGGAGGGGGTCCCTGTCCGGTGGCCGTCAGTCTGGCCGTCTGCTTGTCTGGGGCCGTTGGGCCGTTTTGTTTGTGTGGCCGTTTCGTGCTGGCCGGATAAGAGGTGGCGGCGCCGCCAAGAGGCCTGGAGGGGCCGGAGGCGGAGGGCCGGGCAGGGGGTCGCAAGCCCCCATGTCCGCTCGAAAGCTTCCGTTGTGCGGAGAACCCCTGCACCCGGTGAAGAGGTGGTCTTGGGGGCTCCCGTATCTCCTGTTGATGCGGCGTGTCAGTCCGCACCGGTGTCGCGACGGATTGGAGTATGGCAGAGCGGGGTTAAGGGCGCGCAACCGGGGCGTGCGGTGGATTGGGAGTTGGCGCAACGGGGGGTGGCAGAGTACGTATTCAAAGCTCAAACTTAGGGGAGCGCGAGGGTCTGGCAGGGTAAATCAGCTTATGGTAGTGCGGAGCCCATAGGCAACAGGAAGCGTGTGCAATATGGAATTTGTACTATTAGCCGCAGTCGGGGTGGCGGTTTGGTTTGTGATAAGGTCAAACAGAAAAAGCTACTCCTACAGAAAACATCCGCGGCCACTGGAGAGGCCGGAACCCGTTGAAAGGCAGGCGGACAGGCCAAGCCGCAAAAATAACTGGGGATTGACGGATCCCAAGAACCAAGCGGCGGCTGTGGCGAAAGTCAACTTTGAGAAGACCAAGCTTATGAATGCGTCTGAGTTTCGCGTGTTTGCGGCTTTGGAAAAAATAATCGCTGATCTGGACGAGGGCTATCGCGTCATGGCGCAAACCAGCTTGGGTGAGGTGATAAAACCGAAGTCCAGTTCCGGGGACTGGAAGGAGCGCAAGAATGCGTTTGCTTCAATCAACTCCAAGAGATTGGATTTTGCGGTGATTGATAAATTCGGTTTTGTGGCACTGGCAGTCGAATATCAAGGCAGCGGACACCATCAGGAAACAGCGTTTATTCGGGACGCGGTAAAAAAGGAAGCGTTGCGCCGCGCTGGCATCCGGCTTCTCGAGGTGGAGAAGGGAACAACGCCAAAGGAGCTGAAGCAGTCGGTTCTTACGTCACTCGGCAAAAACGGGACCGATGCAGCCTGAGTTCACTCTGCCTTGGGACGTGGCGCGCAGCGGCACGGCCCGCGCCTGACCTTCCCCCCGGGAAGGCGCATTCGCGCCCTCCCAAGGTCAGGCGCGGGCCTTGTGTTGTGGAAGAGATCAACAAATGACCGTACGAAAAGACACTATGAACAGTTAGGAAGTCTTGGGTGTTCGTCTAAATGCAGCGTTTCCGAACACTCGAACATCTTCAGCGATTGCATCTAGCATCGGCTTGCTCTTCCCCGAAAAGTCTGCCTCACTTACGGCCTTGTTAATAACTGCCTGCTGCCGATCAGAGATTGTCTCAGTCGCAGACTTGGCGAGTTCGGCGCGATCAATCATGAACTCGTGTAAGGTCGGAGGGAAAATTGCTCGTTTATTAGTGATCTTACTGGAGGTAGGAAAAACCTCCCCGCCGTACCAAGGTTGACCATTGTTTCGAATAAGACAAAAAGACAACCAAGGACCGATTTTGAAGTAACTTCCAAAGATGCTTCCACCTTCAGAGTGAATTAGGTCCATTTCGGTGTGTCGCCTAATATACCTGTGCCAATTTGAGGGCATATCTTGAAGATTGTTCGGAACGCCAAGGCCGAAAGGTATGAGGTACAATTTCTGAGGCGATACCGAGTAACGTTGGCCGCTCAAATACCCTCGAATTTCTGCGATTGAATGAAGAAGGGCTTTTCTCTCATGTCGCGTCAGCTCATCCAGCTTGTCACTGTTTCTAACGTAGTATGTTTGAATTCTATGGTGAACGCTGGCTACGAATTGGTAGGTTGACCGTTTAAAATTTTTTGGAAGCTCGCCGTCTCCGATTGAGGGTATGAAAATGTCCCTCGAGAACTCGTTCTCAAATACACTGGTCTCTCTTTCGCATGTCTTGCAAAGTAGCGGGGCCTTTAGACCATCTTGCACCCGCTTATTTGGGCTTCCAGCATTTCGGAGGAATTTTGTTCCGCCAGTTTCAACCATCCACTTGAAAACGAACTTTGGAATGACATGACTGTTCTTTATGGGCGGCCTCTGCCTGCAAAGAATACATCTTTGATAGCCTAGATTCCTCAAAAGGTATGCCTCTCAAACATCCAGCTCCTCCACGAACTTCGCATTCTCCTGAATATACTGGAAGCGGAGCTCGGGTTTCTTGCCCATCAGGCGCTCGACCAGGTCGCCGGTCTCGCCGGGCTCGTCCTCGTCGATGGTGACGCGGATCAGCTTGCGGGTCGCCGGGTCCATCGTGGTTTCCTTCAGGTCCTTGGCGTCCATTTCGCCAAGACCCTTGAAGCGGCTCACATCGATCTTGCCCTTGCCGCCCAGGCCCTTTTCCAGCCATGTGTCGCGCTCTGCCTCGTCCAGGCAGTAGACGCGCTTGGCGCCCTGGGTCAGGCGGAACAGCGGCGGGCAGGCGAGGTAGAGGTGGCCGCCGTCAATCAGCGGGCGCATCTGGGTGAAGAAGAAGGTCATCAGGAGCGAGGCGATATGGGCGCCGTCGACGTCCGCATCGGTCATGATGATGATCTTGTCATAGCGCAGATCGTCGAGGTTGAACTTGGTGCCAAGGCCGACGCCAAGCGCCTCGCAGAGGTCGTTGATCTCGGCGTTTGAACCCAGCTTGTTGGAGGCGGCGCCCAGCACGTTCAGGATTTTACCTTTGAGCGGCAGAAGCGCCTGATTGGTGCGGTTGCGCGCGCCCTTGCCGGAGCCGCCCGCGGAGTCGCCCTCGACAATGAACAGCTCGGTGCCTGCGCGGTCCTTGGAGGTGCAGTCGGTGAGCTTGCCGGGCAGGCGCAGTTTCTTGGTGGCGGATTTGCGCTGGGTCTCTTTTTCCTGCTTGCGGCGGAGGCGTTCCTCGGCGCGCAGGATCAGGAAGTCGAGGATGGCGCCGGCGGATTTGGTGTCGGCGGCCAGCCAGTTGTCGAAATGGTCGCGGACCGAGTTTTCCACCATCTTGGAGGCGGCCTCAGTCGACAGGCGGTCCTTGGTCTGGCCGACGAACGCGGGGTCGGCGATGAAGCAGGAGACCAGCGCGCAGCCGCCCGCCATCAGGTCGTCGCGGGTGATCTGGGCGGCCTTCTTGTTGCTGACCAGCTCGCCATAGGCCTTGATGCCCTTGAGGATCGCGGCCCAGAAGCCGGTCACGTGGGTGCCGCCCTCGGGCGTCGGGACGGTGTTACAGTAGGACTGGGTGAAGCCGTCGCGCGAGGGCGTCCAGTTGATCGCCCATTCGACATAGCCCGGCGCGCCGAATTTCTCGCGGAACTCGACCTTGCCGGCGAAGGGCTGGTCTGCGTAGACGGAGGATTTGCCGAGCACCTCTGTCAGGTAATCCTTGAGGCCGCCGGGGAAGTGGAAGGTGGCCTCGGTGGGCGTCTCGCCGTCGTCGATTTCGGACTTCCAGCGGATTTCGACGCCGGAGAACAGGTAGGCCTTGGAGCGCACCAGGGTGAAGAGGCGCTTGGGCTTGAAACGGTGGTGGCCGAAGATTTCCTCATCGGCGTGGAAGGTCACGAAGGTGCCGCGCTTGTTGGGGGCGGCGCCGATTTTCTCAACCGGGCCGAGGGGCAGGCCGCGGGAGAAGCGCTGCTCGAACAGCTCCTTGTTCTTGGCCACTTGCACGACCATGGAATCCGACAGTGCGTTCACCACCGAGGAGCCGACGCCGTGCAACCCGCCCGAGGTCTGGTAGGCTTTGCCGGAGAACTTGCCGCCTGCGTGCAAGGTACACAGGATTACTTCCAGCGCGGATTTGTCCGGGAACTTGGGGTGCGGGTCGATCGGAATGCCGCGGCCGTTGTCGGAGATGGTGACGGCGTAGTCGGAATGCAGCGTCACCTCGATCCGGTTGGCGTGGCCTGCGACGGCCTCGTCCATCGAGTTGTCGAGGATTTCCGCCACCATGTGGTGCAGCGCGCGTTCATCGGTGCCGCCGATATACATGCCGGGGCGCTGGCGGACCGGTTCGAGGCCTTCCAGAACCTCGATAGAGGACGCGTCATAGGTTTCCGATGCAGGCGTGCTGAGGAGGTCGTCGGCCATGTGCGGGAGCTGCTCTTCCTTGGTGTTGATTGGTGAGCATTATGGCAGGTGTTGGGGCCGGGTGGAAGAGGGACGCAAGGGGCTGTGGATAAGGCGGCCAGTGCTTTGCATTGTTTTGGGAATTGAACGGAGTTGCCGAGCTGCGCCGCGGGTCTGTTTCCAGTTGGCAGTTCGTGCGGAGCAAGTTTTCAATCCTTCGAAGGTAAGTTCCGGTAATCAGGCTGCGGCGATATTCTCCGTGCGGGTGCAGCATTTGCAGGCTAAACCTTCGCCAGCGGCAGGCAGGAGGAGGGCGCGCGGGTGGCTGAGAAAGGGATCAAGACGCAGGATTGGGCGGCGTTCCGGGCGGAGGCGCAGCGGATGCTGGATGCGGCGCTGGATCAGATGCAGCAGGCGGCGGAGCGCCCGTGGCAGCCGGTGCCGGAGGATATTGAGGCGCGCTATGCGGTGACGGCTGAGGCGCGCGGGCCGCAGGAGACCGTGGACCGGATCATCGAGGACGTGCTGCCCTATCATGGCGGCAATATCCATCCTCGGTTCTGGGGCTGGGTTCAGGGCTCGGGGCTGGCCTCGGACCTGATCAGCTCTCTGGCCGCGGCGGCGGTCAATGCCAATATGGGCGGCCGCGATCACGGGGCGAACTACATGGAGCGCGCAGTGGTGGACTGGACGCGTGCCAGGATGGGGATGCCGGAGAGCGCCAGCGGCATTCTGGTGACCGGCACCTCGCAGGCGACGGTGATTGCCTTTCAGGCAGCGCGGCTGCGGGTCATGAAGGATCTTCGCAGGACCGGGCAGGGCGCGGTGCGGCTTACGGCCTATGCGGGTGAGGGCGTGCACAATGCGACGCTGAAGGCAGTGGAGCTGCTGGGCATCGGTTCTGATAACCTGCGCAAGGTGCCCCTGACCGATGGCAAGCTGGACTGCGGCGCGCTGGCGGCGATGGTGGCCGAGGACAAGGCTGCCGGAACCGTTCCCTTTCTGGTTGTGGGCAATGCGGGCACGGTGGATCTGGGGCTGTTCGATGATCTGAATGCCTTGGCGGATGCTGCGGCGGCGCTGGGGCTGTGGCTGCATGTGGACGGGGCCTTTGGCGCCTGGACGCGGATTGCGGATGAACCCTACCGGTCGCTGTCTGATGGCATTGGGCGGGCCGACAGTATTGCGCTTGATTTCCACAAGTGGATGTATGTCGGATATGACTGCGGCATGGCGCTGCTGAGGAACGAGGACGAGCACCGGGCGGCCTTTGCGGCGCGGCCTGCGTATCTGGAAGGGGCCGAGCGCGGGCTGGCGGGTGGCGAGCCTTGGTTCTGCGACTACGGCATCGACCTTAGCCGAGGCAACCGGGCGCTGAAGGTCTGGACGGCGCTGGAAACCTATGGCGAGGCGGCGTTCTCTGAGGCGATCAACGGCAACTGTGAGCTGGCTGGTTTCATGGCGGCAGAGGTTGAGGCGCAGCCTCTAATGGCGCTGGGGGCACCGGTGGTGTCGAACGTCTGCGTGTTCACCGCGCGCAGCGATCTGGCCCCGGAGGCGCAGTCAGCGCTGAATGCGGATATCGCCCAGACCCTCCAGGAGAGCGGCGAGGCGGTGTTCTCAACCACCCGTGCAGGCGGCAGGGTAATGTTGCGCGCCGCTATCACCAACCACCGCAGCCGCGAGGCGGATGTGCGGGCGGCGATTGCAGCGGTGGCGCGGGAGGCGGCGAAGTAAAGCGATGAGCCCGGCGCGCCGTGACGTTGGGTTCGGTCTTTCCGTCGCGTCAGATCCCGTTACTCTCCGTGCCAATAATCAGGGAGAGAGACATGGCCTGGATCAGGACCGTTCCGTTTGAAGAGGCAACCGGCAAGCTGAAGAAGCTGTATGAGCGGGTGACCGGGCCGGGCGGCAACGTTGACAACATCATGATGGTGCATTCCCTTCGGCCGCATTCGATGGAAGGCCATATGGCGCTGTACAAGAATGTGCTGCACCACACCGGCAATAAGGTCCCGAAATGGTTTCTGGAGGTGCTGGGGGTCTGGGTGTCGTCGCTGAACGATTGCGCCTATTGCGTAGAGCATCACTTTGCCGGGCTGCAGCGGCTTTTGGGCGACACGGATCGCGGTCTGGCGATACGGGCGGCGATCGAGGCGCGCGATCCGGGTGCCGCGCCGCTGGAGCCGGCGCAGGTGCTGGCGATGGGCTATGCGCGGATGCTGACCGAGGAGCCTGCCAGTGTGAGCGAGGCAGACATTGAGGCCCTGCGCGAGGCGGGGTTCGAGGATGGCGAGATCCTGGAGATCAACCAGGTGACGGCCTATTTCTCCTATGCGAACCGGACAGTGCTGGGGCTGGGGTGCTCCACCAAAGGCGACGTGCTGGGGCTGAGCCCGAACAATTCGGAGAACCCGGAGGACTGGGGGCATAAATAGGGGCGCTGCCCCTCGGCCCGTTTGGGTCTCCCCCTGGAGTGTTTGAGACCAGAAAGAAACAGGCGGCCCGTTTCGGCCGTCTTTTTTTTTTGTTGTGCAGACGGCTAATCTTTTGATGCAGGTCAGGGCGGGGGAGCGGTGGCAGTATTAGGGTTGCGGCGCAGATTGAAAGAAGGAGTTTTTGATGGACGCCGCAGTGAAAAAGAGTGCCGGTAAAACCGCAAGCCCAATGCCGGTTCAGCCCCCCGCCAGCGCCTCGGCCGAGGCCCGGGGACCCAGTGCCGAGGACATCCGCCGGGCGTTTGAGAGCGGCAAGTACCCGTACCCCAAGAAGATGCAGCGCAAGGCCTATGAGGCGGAAAAGGCGCGGCTGCAAGCAGAGCTGCTGAAAGTGCAATTGTGGGCGCAGGAGACCGGCGAGAAGTTTGTTTTGCTGTTCGAGGGCCGCGATGCGGCAGGCAAGGGCGGCACCATCAAGCGGTTCACAGAGCATTTGAACCCGCGTTCTGCCCGGGTGGTCGCCTTGAACAAGCCCTCGGACGAGGAGCGCGGCCAGTGGTATTTCCAGCGTTACGTGCGGCATCTACCGACCAGCGGCGAGATCGTGTTTTATGACCGGTCCTGGTACAACCGCGCGGGCGTCGAGCGGGTAATGAGTTTCTGCGAGCCGAACGAATACCTGGAATTCATGCGCCAGGCGCCGGAGTTTGAGCGGATGCTGGCGCGGTCGGGTATCCGGCTGTACAAATACTGGTTCTCGGTCACCCAGGCCGAACAGAAGCGGCGGTTCGACTCGCGAGAGACCGACCCGCTGAAGCAGTGGAAGCTGTCGCCGATCGATAAGGCGTCCTTGGGCAAGTGGGATGATTATACCGAGGCCAAGGAGGCGATGTTCTTTTATACGGACACCGCGGACGCGCCCTGGACGGTGATCAAGTCGAACTGCAAGAAGCGTGCGCGGCTGAACTGCATGCGGCACTTCCTGGCCTCGCTGGACTATCCGGGCAAGGACCCGGAGATCGCGCGGGCACCGGATCCGCTGATTGTCGGCCAGGCGCATCATGTGATCCACCAGTCCGATCACATCCTGGGCAAGGCGCTGCATCCTGAAACACGGACGCGCTGATCCCCGCTTGCGGTGCGGCCCTGCGCTTGCGGGGCCGCCGAACTGGGCTTAAGTCTTTGGGCATGAAACATCTTGCTCCACTTCTGGCACTTGCGCTGCTGGCCCCTGCGGGTGCCGGGGCGCATCCGCATATCTTTGTCGACACCGGAATGAAGCTGGTGGTCTCAGACGGCGGGCAATTGCAGGCGGTGGAGATCACCTGGGCTTATGATGAGTTCTATTCGCTGCTGATCTTTGAGGACCGGGGGCTGGACAGTGATTTCGACGGAAGCCTGACGGCAGAGGAACTGGCGCAGCTGCAAGGCTTCGATCTGGCCTGGAGCGAGGGCTTTCAGGGCGACACCTATCTGACCCTTGGCGGCGAGGCGCTGGGCCTGGGCGCGCCGGAGCATCTGTCGACCGAGGTGAAGGACGGGCGGATCACCACAAGGCACCGGCGGGTTCTGACACAGCCGCAGGCGGCGGACGGCGTGGTGATCAAGGCTTATGACCCGACCTATTACACGGCCTACACGGTGAACCAGGGGCTGGAGGTCAGCGGCGGCTGCCAGGGCAGTATCACCCCGCCCAATCTGGATCAGGCCTATACCCTGGTGGAGGAGCTGCTCTATGCGATGCCCGCGGATCAGGCTGAGGAGGCCTACCCGGAAGTGGGCGAGGCTTTTGCCGATACCGTCCGCTTGAGCTGCGGTGCGTAAGGTGAAGATTTTCTTAACAATTGCAGCGCTGGGCGTAGCGGCGTTGGCAGTTTGGCTCTGGGGCTTTGGCGGCGCCGGGGCGGTGTCCGTTTGGGCCGCCGAGGGTCAGCGCGAGGCGCAGAATGCGATGGCGCGGGGGCTGCGGGCGTTGCGCGCCGGGGAGCCTGGTGCGCTGATAGCGCTGCTCAGCTTGTGCTTCGCCTACGGCTTCTTTCACGCTGCCGGGCCGGGCCATGGCAAGCTGGTAATCGGCGGCTATGGCATGGGCAAACCGGTGCCGCTCATGCGGCTGGCGGGGCTGGCACTGGCGTCTTCGCTGGCGCAGGCGGGTACAGCCGTTCTGCTGGTGGCGGGCGGGCTGCTGCTGCTGGACTGGGGTCGCGAGCAGCTGACCAGTGCGGCGGAGAATGTTCTGGCGCCCTTGTCATACGGGCTGATCGCGCTGGTCGGGCTTTGGCTGCTGGTGCGGGGGCTGCGGAGGCTGATGGCGAGCCGTACTGTTCAGGCGGCAAGCCACCCTGAACCCCTTCACCAAGGGCACCACGGTCACGATCATCATCACCACCATCATGATGACGGGGTCTGCGCTTCCTGCGGCCACAAGCACGGGCCGACGGTTGAGGAAGCGGCCAACGTGCATTCGCTGCGCGATGCACTGGCGATCATCGGCGCGGTGGCGCTGCGGCCCTGCACCGGCGCGGTGTTCCTGCTGCTCTTGACCTGGCGGATGGGGGTGCTGTGGGCCGGGATTGCCGGTGCCTTTGCCATGGGGCTGGGCACCGCCACGGTGACGGTCGCGGTGGCGGTTGCAGCCGTCACAATGCGCAAAGGCGCGCTGGCGCAGATGGAAGGCACTGGTGCCTTGCGCGCAGCGGCGGTGCTGGAGATCCTTGCCGGAGCCGTGGTGGCGGTGCTGGCCAGCCAGATCATGCTGCGGGCCTTGTAGGCCTCAATCAGCCAGAGCACTGTCCAGCAGGGCAAACATCGGTTCCTGCGTCAGGTAAGCGGACATCAGCGCGCCCATCGGGGCGGCTTGCTCGCGCGCGCTCATCTCATGCCAGACCGTCAGCGATTTGCGCTGCAGCAGCGCGCCGTGGGGGTGGGCCTTGCCATAGGGGGCGGGGACGCGTTTCAGCTCCGGGTCTTTGGCGGCAAAGCCTTTGAGGGCGAGAATATCCACCAGGGCTGCGGTCTCATCGCCGAAAGCGCCGTCGATGGCCTGCCGCCAGCGCGGCAGCTGCGCCTTGCTGAAGCCCATGAGGCCGCCGCCTGCCGTACAGTAATCCGGCGCGATGCCGAAGAACAGCGCGCAGCCTGCGCCGTTCAGGGTCCACATCATGTGCAGGTGAGTGTTGTACGGCGTCTTGTCCTTGGAAAACCGCACGTCGCGCTGCGGGCGAAACAGCTTGGCAGTGACTTGCGCGCCGCTGCGGCGGCTGATCGCCTGCGCCACCTCGTCCATCAGCAGGAGCGTGGGGGATTTCAGCTGCGTCTCATACCGGTCCTTATGCGCGGTGAACCAGTCCCGGCTGTTGTTCTTCGCAAGCTCCCCGAGAAAGGTGCGGGCGTCGGGGATCAGCTGGGCAAAGGCGTCGGTCATTCAAAAGGGCTCCTGCGAAGGGTTGCCTGTGCAGAATACCACCATGGGCCTGTGCGCAGGCAAGGAAACTCTTCTCTTGCCGGGGCGTGCGGGGGCGCCTAAGGCTGGCGGGATGAGCACGTTAGCGACCAAACACACCGAGATGCCCCTGCGCGGCCACGTGCGGGCGATTGCCGTTCTAGGCTTGCCGCTGATCGGCGGCCATGTGGCGCAGTTTGCCATCGGCCTCACCGATACCGTCATGCTAGGCTGGTACGGGGTGGCGGAATTGGCGGCGGTGACGCTGGGCTCGTCCTATTTCTTCTCGATTTTCCTGTTGGGCTCCGGCTTTGCCTTTGCGGTGATGCCGATGGTGGCGGCCGCGGCCGGCGCGGGAGAGGAGCGGCAGATCCGCCGCTCGACCCGCATGGGGCTGTGGCTGTCGCTGGCCTATGGCGTTGCGGCGATGCCGCTCTTGTGGTGGTCGGAGCCGATCCTGCTGGCGCTGGGGCAGGAGGCAAAGGTGGCGCATGATGCGGCGGAATACCTGCGGATTGCCGGCTGGTCGCTGTTTCCGGCGCTATTGTACATGGTTGCGAAATCCTATCTGGCGGCGCTGGAGCGCACCCAGATCGTGCTGTGGCTGTCGGTTTTTGCCGCGGTGATCAACGCGCTGGTGAACTATGCGCTGATCTTCGGCAACTGGGGCGCGCCGGAGCTGGGGATCACAGGGGCGGCGATCGCCTCACTGGTGACCAACGGCGTGTCCTTTGTGCTGGTGCTGGCCTATGCGCTGAAGGTGCTGCCGCAGCATGAACTGTTGAAGAATTTCCACCGGCCGGACTGGGAGATGCTGGGCAAGGTTTTCCGCATGGGCACGCCGATCGGGCTGACGACCCTGGCGGAGGCCAGCCTGTTTGCGGCGTCCGCCATGTTGATGGGCTGGCTGGGCACGGTGCCGCTGGCCGCGCATGGCATTGCGATCTCTTTGGGCGGGCTGACTTTCATGGTGCATTTGGGGCTGTCCAATGCCGCCACCATCCGGGCAGGCAATGCCTTTGGCCGCGGCGACCGGGAGCACCTGGCGCGCGGCGGCAAGGCGGTGACGGTGATGTCGCTGGCGGTGTCGGCGGTGGCGATAGTCCTGTTCCTGACCATTCCGGGCCCGCTGATGTCGCTGTTCCTGGACGCGGAAGATCCGCAGAAGGATGCGATTCTGCTGATTGGCGGCGGTCTGCTGGCGGCGGCGGCGCTGTTTCAGCTGATGGACGGGATGCAGGCAGTGGCGCTGGGATTGCTGCGCGGAGTGCAGGACACCGGTGTGCCGATGGTGATTGCGGCGCTCAGCTATTGGGCGGTGGGCATTCCGGCCTCTTATGTCTTTGGCTTCCTTCTGGATTGGGAAGGCCTGGGGGTATGGATGGGGCTGGTTGCCGGCCTGACCTGCGCCGGGCTGTTCCTGATGCTGCGGTTCTGGCGCCGCTCAATCCAGAAGGTGGGCACCGCCGCCTGAGCCGGGCTTCACAGCTGATTTACCCCGTTCCCTGACGGGCTTGACCGGCCTGAACCCTGCGGGCAGGCTTTCGTGAGAGCATTGTATTCATACACAAAGAGGCCGTTTCCCATGATGACAGACGACGACAAGCGCCTGCTGCGCATTGCCTATGAGGAAGCCAAGGCCGGGTTTGACGAGGGCGGCTGCCCGATCGGTTCAGTACTGGCCCGCGGCGGCCAGGTGGTGGCGCAGGGACGCAATCAGCGGGTGCAGAAGGGGGATCCGATTGCCCATGGCGAAATGGACGCGCTGCGCAAGGCCGGACGGCAGAAAACATACCGGGACACGGTTCTCTATACCTCTCTGTCGCCCTGCATGATGTGCAGCGGCACCATCGTCCAGTTCGGCATCCCGCGGGTGGTGATCGGCGACACGCAGAATTTCGGCGGCAACGAGGACTTCCTGCGCGCCAAGGGCGTCGAGGTTGTGATTGCCGATGATCCGGACTGCATGGCACTGATGGACCGCTTCATCCGAGAGAAGCCAGAGCTGTGGGCGGAGGACATCGCGGAATAGGATTCGGGGTGCCGGGGCTGGAGGGCGAAAACGGAATGGCGGATCGGTTCCCGCCACCGGTGCATTTTTCATAGGCCGGGCGGAAAGTTGCAGGAAGGGGCCGCGGGCCTGCGCGGACAAAGGCCGGTCTGGCTGGAAGGGCGGTAACCTGCTTATTTGAAACAGGAAAAACGGCGCCGTTGCGCCGGGTTTCGAGCCGGATGCGGTTGGGGGATGGTACCGCATCAGGGCGCGTCATAGCTGTTTGCCACGGCTCGCGGGACACACCGCGGGCTGCAACAAACCAAATGATGACTGGAGTGTCTCACATGAAAAAGTTTGCCCTGACCGCCGCCGCTGTTGCTGCTCTGACCGCTTCGCCGCTGGCTGCAAAGGACCTGGCTGCAGAGCTGGATGCCGATGGCAACGGTACTTTCTCGCTGGAAGAGCTTCAGCTGGCGTTCCCTGAGCTGACCGCGGAAACCTTTGCCACCATTGACGCCAATGCGGATGGCGAAGCCGATGCGGCAGAAGTGAGCGCAGCGATCGAGGCGGGCGTTCTGACCCAGGCAGGCTGATCCCGGCCAAAGCCGCTGGTGCGCCGTCTTGCTGCACCCCTCTTGCCTTTCGGGGGGAGGCGCATCGTCCCTTCCAGCCGCGCAGGTGACGGCACAGCGCAGAAAAGGCCCCGCGGATTGCGGGGCCTTTTTTACATGTCCGGCGGGGTGGCGGATGCGGTGCATTTCCCGTCGGGTTTCGGGGGCTGCACCAGGCGGCTTGCCTGTAGGGTCAGCGCAGATTTGAAACCTCGTGCGCCGGGCAGCGGCCCACGCCGTCAGGAGGCTCTGCCATGTCCAAACCGATTGTTCTTATCACCTCGGCCACCGGCCGCATCGGCCGTGAACTGGTGGCGCGGCTGGCGCAAGGGCAGCAGTTCACCGTGCGCGCGTGCTACTTCAGCGAGGCTAAGGCGGAACAGCTGAAGGCTCTGGGAGCAGACGAGGCAGTGAAATTCGACCTGTCGGACCCGGGCACCTGGGCGGCTGCGCTGGAAGGCGTATCGGCGGTCTATTCCGCTTCGCTGGATCCGATGCTGGAGGGGCATCTGAACTTCTGCAAGGCGCTCGGAGAGCGCAAGGATCAGATCAAGCATGTGGTGCGTGTCAGCTGCATGGGAGCGGACACTAACACTGCCGATTATGATGCCGGTACCCATGCGTCGCGCGCCGGTGCGGGTATTCCGCTGATGCTGCAGCACTACTGGTGGGGGGAGAAGGCGCTGATTGATGCAGGGCTGAATGTCACCGCGCTGCGCAACAACTTCTTCATGAACCACCTGTTGAAGACAGACTGCGAAACTATTGAAAACGAAGGCTGGTTCTCCAATCCGCTGGGGGGTATGCGCAACTCCTTTGTCGCCACCCGCGATATTGCCGAGGCGGCGGCAGTGGTCCTGGCGGAGGGGCCGGAGCGGCACGGCAACAAGTTCTATGACATCACCGGCCCGGCGCCGCAGTCGATGGCGGAAATCGCTGCCGATCTGGGCCGCGCCATGGGGAAGGAGATCGAATACCGTGCTCAGTCGATGGAGCAGTTCGAGGCGGATTTCGGTGCCACCCGGGCGGAATTCTTCGAATATCTGACCAACGGCTTCTACACCCGCTGCAGCCCGGATTTCTACAACATCACCGGCCACAAGCCGACGTCCTATTATGACTACCTGACCACCAAGGGCGCCAGCGGTGAGACCGGGCTGGAAGAACTGTGGCAGGGCAACCTGTGGAAGAAGGGCGTGGACGCGATGAAGGACGCGGCAGGCGCCAAGGCGTCCTGAGGTGCCGGGCGGATTTTCAGATGCTTCCGGCGGATATGACCGGAAGAACCCTTGTTTCTGAATGTCAGGTGAACGGAGCCTTGCTGCTATACTTTAACGGTACAGCGGCGGCTTCTGTTTCCCAGGGGGCGGCCTAGACGGCTGACTTTGGTTCCTGCTGGCGAAAATCAAGTTTTGGTTGTATCGTATTGGAAGTGTAGCACGGGCGGGTGCCTTCGTTTTCGGTGCCCTTTTAACGAGTATGGACTTTCTTGGCGGAGTGTCTGGTTGTGTTCGATGACCCTATCCGTATCGCGCAGGCAGGTGTAGGGGTTACCCTGGTGGCTGCAATTGTAGCCATCTGCCAGTTATCAGCTGCAAATAAAGCTTTGAATCTTGGCAATGCATTTGAGGTGCGCCGGGAACTGGCAAGCAATGCCAACGATCTGCTGTCAGTTATGGCCTCCACCAGCGACGGCGACCGCCAGACAGAGGCATATAATCTATGGAATTTGCGGTTCGACTATATTGAAAAGCTGGTTTCCGAGGGCGGGATGACGGCGGAATCCTGGGATGCGATCCTGCAAGAGCAATGCAGATTGTACGAG
Organism: Leisingera sp. ANG-M7; assembly: GCF_000813965.1. GTDB lineage: Bacteria > Pseudomonadota > Alphaproteobacteria > Rhodobacterales > Rhodobacteraceae > Leisingera. The sequence goes on from NZ_JWLI01000017.1 coordinate 110,513, forward strand.
CCAACTAAGTTTGGCGCGTATCTCCCGGAGAGCGGTCAACTGGAATTCCGGCAGGCGCGGCTGCGCACGTTGTGCAAAGGAGGCGAGTAATGCGAAGAACCCCGGTAAACTTGGTTTCCCTGGCTGTTCTCGGGCTTTGCCTTGCTTGGCTGGTTGCACAGGCGCAGGACGTCTATGAGGAATACGGCAAGAGAATTCTTGAAGCGCAAACGCGCAACAACCCTGACCAAGGCGTTGTCATAGCCGTTGTTGAAGCGCTGGATCTGGAAGAGACGCTTGATGCCGCCTACCGCAGCTACCTGAATGTTACGGCCGAGGAGATGGTCGAGACACTGTCCGAGATCTCTGGCCGGGCGTCTGAACTGGCCGAGAATTTTCGTGCCTTTGGGGCTTCGGAGCTGATGCAAAATACTGAACTGGGTGTTTTGGCCAAGCTTCGTATTCTGGAGGATTACGATGCGGACCCGGAAAAGCCCGAACAGCAGTACGCGGATTCGCTGGCAGATCTGCTGAATGCGATTGCGCAGCAATCGGAAGCGTTGGGTGAACTCTCAGAAGCTCTGGCAAAGCTGGAGCTGGAACCGGAGGAGCTAGGTGTGGCGTTGGAAATCATGAGCGGGATAAAGCAGGCCTGCGGAGCCATCGTGGGATTGAAAACCGTCGAGCAGTCAGACGCTTAGCGACGAGGTGAGAGCGAAAGCAGGGGCTCGCTCGTTTCCGGTGGGTTTGTTTGCAAGGCGGTAGGGCATGGCTCTATCCGGGGCGCATGGTTTCAAAATGTCAAATGCCGAAATGAACTCTGTCTCGATCAATTGCAAAAAATGGCTGGGGAGCGGACCGGCTAAGTCTGCACCCGCGGGCAGCAACGGGGCGTTCCACGCGGCTGCAGCGTGCCTGCTCTGCGGGCTGCTGGCGCTTTTCTGGAGCGTTGCGGCAGTGGCCGCCGGGGACGGTGAACCGGAACGCCCGCCAGCGGGGCTGATGTGGAACCGCAGCGGCCTGCCCGCTGTCTTTCCCCTGCAGGTCAGGACACCTGAAGGTGACGACTATTTCCTGGTGCTGTCCGGCAGCAAAGGTGATGCGCTGGCGGCCTATATCCGGGGTGGGGAGTACTTTAAGGTTCTGGTGCCGCCAGGTCGCTTTGCGCTGCGTTTCGCCGGCGGTGCCGACTGGCTGGGCGAGGCGCGGTTGTTCGGGCCGGACACCGGGATTTTTGAATTGCCTGAGCCGCTGGAGTTTGCGGTCCGCGGCGCAGGGATCAAGGCGGGTCATCTGGTTACGCTGACCGGGGAGCCGCTGCACGGCGGTCTGCGGGCAGAGGTTGAGGGCCAGTTCGTCTGCCAGATTGCCGGCCTGGAGGGGATAAAACCGCAGCAGGCAGAGCCGGAGCGGTTTCGCGGTTTCGGCTTGGGCGGTGATGCGCAGGCAAGGGCCGTAACGCACTTGAGATGGCGGCTGGGGCTGACAGGGGTGGAGCCGGGCACGCCGGACGCCCTGTGGCAGCGCGGCCAGTTTGTTCTGGGAAATCCGAACCTGCCCAGGCACCCGCCGCATAGGGCTTGGCCGGGCCTGCCGCAGGTGCAAAGCGGGTTCCGGTCTTATTCTGTCAGGTCGCTGTATTGCGGATGAGCCGGTGGCCTGTGCCTCTATTCCCCGCCGCGGTCCTTCATCAGCCGGTCGGCCTTCTTGCGCACCAGAACGTTGCGCAGGTCGTGCATGGCCATCAGAAGCGCATCGGTGACTTCCTCCAGCTGTGCATCCGTGGCTCGGCTATTGACCCAATGGGCGGTGAGGTTCAAATGGTCGATGGCGCGGTGGATGTCGTCGACATCGCGGGCTGCCAGGGTGGCGGCGCGGGCTTCCATCCAGGATTTGATCTCAGCAAGGTCCTGTTCGCTCAGCTGGCGCTGGCCGTGCGGTTTGATCTCGCCGTTGCGGATGTTCACCACGGCGATCTGGTCCATCTCGATCCGCCGGTTGCGGTTCGCGGTATCGACCCGGAAGACAAAAGCGCCGTTCTCACGGACGCGGAAGTAATACTCCGGCAGATCGGCGCTCATGCTCTTGTCTCCTGTCAGGTCAGCGCGGCGCAGAAGGACTGGATGCGGCGGCAGGCCTCCTCCAGCGCTTCGTCGGAGGTCGCGTAGCTGACGCGGAAGTTGGGCGACAGGCCGAAGGCGGCACCGAACACCACGGCGACGTCGGCTTCCTCCAGCAGGGCAGTGGCGAAATCCTCATCCGTTTCAATCACCTTGCCCGCGGGTGTGGTCTTGCCGATCAGCCCTGCGATGGAGGGGTAGACGTAAAACGCGCCCTCCGGCACCGGGCAGGTGATGCCGTCGATTTCAGATAGCATGGAGACCACCAGGTCGCGGCGGCGCACGAATTTTTCGTTGTTGGGCGCCAGGAAGTCCTGGGTGCCGTTCAAGGCCTCCACCGCGGCCCATTGGCTGACGGAGCAGGGATTGGAGGTGGACTGCGACTGCACCTTGCGCATGGCGGCAATCAGCTTCTCGGGGCCTGCCGCATAGCCGATGCGCCAGCCGGTCATTGCGTAGGCCTTGGAGACACCGTTGCAGGTGAGAGTGCGTTCATACAGGCCGGGCTCCACTTGCGCTGGGGTGCAGAATTCAAACCCGTCATAGGCGAGGTGTTCGTACATGTCGTCGGTCATCACCCAGACATGGGGGTGGCGCATCAGCACGTCGGTCAGCTCTTTCAGCTCTGCCTTGCTGTAACCCGCACCGGTCGGGTTGGAGGGCGAGTTGAAGATGAACCATTTGGTCTTTGGTGTGATCGCGGCCTCGAGCTGATCGGCGGTCAGCTTGAAATTGGTCTGCAGTGAGGTTTCAGCGATCACCGGGGAGCCGCCGGCCAGCAGCACCATGTCCGGGTAGCTGACCCAGTAGGGGGCGGGAATCACCACCTCATCACCGGGGTTCAGGGTGGCCATCAGCGCGTTGTAAAGCGTTTGCTTGCCACCGGTGCCGACCGAGACCTGCGCAGGCGTGTAGTCGAGGCCATGATCGCGCTTCATCTTGGCACAGACCGCCTGCTTCAGTTCGGGGATGCCATCGGGGGCGGTGTATTTGGTCTTGCCCGCGGCGATGGCCGCGACAGCTGCGTCCTTGATGTTCTGCGGCGTGTCGAAATCCGGCTCACCGGCTGACAGGCCGATTACGTCGCGTCCTGCCGCCTTCAGCTCAGCCGCTTTTGCGGTCATTGCGATGGTCGGCGACGGTTTGACGCGGGATAAGGTCTCGGACAGGAAAGACATTGGCGGTGCCCCGGTTTGTATGTTCTGCGGAACTGTCATAGGTTGCCGCCAAACAGCGATCAAGCTGCATTGGCACTTTGAGTTAGGAGAACTGACAATGACTGAGCAGAACACAGACTGGTACGGCCCGGATGCAGCAACTTTCGGCGACCGCGTTGCCGCGGCGCGCGAAGCAGCCGGGATGACCCAGGGCCAGCTGGCGCGGCGCCTGGGTGTCAAGAAGTCGACCCTGAGTGCCTGGGAGCGGGACCTGTCGGAGCCGCGTGCAAACAAGCTGACAATGCTGGCAGGCCTGTTGAACGTGTCGATGTCCTGGCTGCTGACCGGCGAAGGCGAAGGCATGTCGGAACCGGCGCCGCTGGAGCTTGAAGCCGGTGATTTTGCCAGCGTGCTGAATGAGTTGCGTTCGCTGCGCAGCGAGATGCGCCAGAACGCCGAGCGTGCTGCGCGGCTGGAAAAGAAACTGCGCACCCTGCTGCAGGTCAATGACGCACCGGCAGCCGAAACTGTCTGAGGCCAAGTGATGCAGGAAGACCGTGCCACCCGACTGAAGCGGCTGCAGATGCGCTCGATGCGCCGGGGTATCAAGGAAATGGATATCCTGCTGTCGGCCTATGCAGCTGCCAGCCTGGAGCAGATGGACGCGGCGCAGCTGGATCTTTATGACCAGCTGCTGCTCGAGAACGACCAGGATCTGTACCAGTGGGTGACCGGCCAGGCGGAACCGCAGGAGCGGTTCCGCACCCTGGTTGCAGAAATCGCACAAACCCACCAAAAATAATAAAATTCCGGCTTAACCGATTTTTCGGGAATTGTTGGCATCTTGTCTCAGAAGCAAATTCGAGTCGGAGATGCGAATGAGTATGGAATTGCCAATTGGCCAGGTGGACCGCAAGGGTTTCATGACTGGCTATCTGGAGGCGCTGGGTCTGCTTGAGCGCCTTCATCGTCTGCTGCTGGATGTCATCAAGGACGAGTTTGAACGCGTTGGTGTATTGGAAATCAATGCCGTTCAAGCGCTGCTGCTGTTTAACATCGGCGACAACGAGGTGACCGCCGGGGAATTGAAAACCCGCGGCTACTATCAGGGCAGCAATGTCAGTTACAACCTGAAGAAACTGGTCGAAATGGGCTATATGCACCATCAGCGCTGCGAGATTGACCGCCGCTCTGTGCGGGTGCGCCTGACCCAGCGCGGCCGCGAGATCCGCGATATCGTTTCGGCGCTGTTCTCCCGCCATGCCGAAGGGCTGGAAGGCAAGAACGTGATTTCCTCCGAAGGGATCGAGGACATTACCGCCTCGCTGAAGCGTATGGAACGCTACTGGTCCGACCAGATCCGTTACATTTACTAAGAGTCTGCCGGGAAAACTTTCCAGCAGGCATCAGGCCGCGCAGCCGGGGAACACCGGCAGGCCGCTGACAGGGCATGAGGGGAAACCGTGCTCTGACCGGATTGATGGGTAAGGCGCCGGGTCTCGCGCAGGCCACGGCTGAGGCTGCAGAAGCAGCCGCCCTTTCCGTCTGGTATGAACGGGCACAGAACAGGCGTTTTTGCACGGACAGCCCAGGCAGGGCTGAGCCGGCATTTTTGCGTGGGTGCCTGTTGCGTTCCGGGCTATTGTTCGCGGTGGCTGCACTCGCTTCGGCATCCGCTTGTGCCGGCCTTGGCTTACGCCCTGCACCACGAAAGCGATACAGGGCTGGCAGTCAGAGGCCAGCTCACTCTGCGGCCGGCTCTGTCAACATCCAGGCCTGACAGTGACGCGGCCCGCCAGTGACCAGACCAATCAGTGACCGGGCCTACCAGTGACCGGTGTTTTCCATGCTGGCCCAGGGCTCTGCCGCGGGCAGGGAGGGGCCGTTCTGCAGCAGTTCGACCGAGATATTGTCGGGCGAACGCACAAAGGCCATATGCCCGTCGCGCGGCGGGCGGTTGATGGTGACGCCGTTGTCCATCAGGTGCTGGCAGGTGGCATAGATGTCATCCACGCCATAGGCGAGATGTCCGAAATGGCGGCTGTCGCTGGGCAGCCCATCGTCGCCGTCCCAGTTGTATGTCAGCTCGACCGGGGCGTCCTCCTGGCCGGGAGGCGCCATGAAGACCAGGGTAAAGCGGCCCTGTTCATTGTCCCAGCGGCGGGTTTCCTTGAGGCCGAGGAGTTCGAAGAAGGCCATGGATTTCTCCAGATCCTTCACCCGGACCATGGTGTGCAGATAGGTAAGCGGCATGATGGTTTTCCCCTGATTGGTTTTGCCGGCAGTATTGACCGGGCTGGGCAGAAGGAAAAGCGGCAAAGAGGGGGCTTCCGTCACGATCCTGTGCTCATTTTGCGGCTTTTGATTCCGGGCGGGCCAGATGTAGTATGTCCCTAGGGGCAGGGCGCAAGGGATTCCCGCTTGGCCCCGCCCGGTCCGGAAGGTAAGACCGGGCCAGCGCCAGAGGGCAGGGAGCAGGCCATGCAACAGTATCACGATCAGCTGCAGTTCATTCTGGATCACGGGGTGCCGTCAGACGACCGCACCGGTACCGGCACGCTGTCCTGTTTCGGGATGCAGGCACGCTATTCCCTGGCGGACGGCTTCCCGCTGGTGACCACCAAGAAGCTGCATCTGCGCTCCATCATCCATGAACTGCTGTGGTTCCTGTCCGGCGACACCAACATCCGCTACCTGAAGGAAAACGGGGTGTCGATCTGGGACGAGTGGGCTGATGAGAATGGCAACCTGGGTCCTGTATACGGCCACCAATGGCGCCGGTTCCCCAAGCTGGAGCTGGCAGAGGGCACGTTGGGGGATGAGCCGCTGTACCGTGCGGGCAGCGTCGATCAGATCGCGGATCTGGTGGAGATGATCCGCAAAAGCCCGGACAGCCGCCGCCTGATCGTGTCGGCCTGGAATCCTGCAGATGTCCCGGACATGGCGCTGCCGCCCTGCCATACGCTGTGGCAGGTGCGGGTTGCGGGCGGCAAGATGCACATGCAGCTGTATCAGCGCTCTGCCGATATGTTCCTGGGGGTGCCGTTCAACATCGCGTCTTATTCTCTGCTGCTGGCCATGGTGGCGCATGTGACCGGTTACGAGGCCGGGGATTTTGTGCACACCATGGGTGACGCGCATATCTATTCGAACCATGTGGAGCAGGTGCAGCTGCAGCTGTCGCGCAGCCCCAAGCCGCTGCCGCAGTTGCGGATCCAGCGTCAGGTGAACTCGATTTTCGACTTCACTTTCGAGGATTTTGAGATCCTGAACTATGACCCCGACCCGGTGATCAAGGCGCCGGTGGCGGTTTAAGACACAAGGACAACAGGCATGATTACCCTGATCGCTGCGCGAGCGCGCAACGGCGCCATCGGCAAGGACAATGATATCCCGTGGTTTGCGCCCGAGGATCTGAAGGCGTTCCAGCGCGAGACTTTGGGCGGTGCCATCATCATGGGCCGCAATACCTGGGACAGCCTGCCGGTGAAGCCGTTGAAGAACCGGCTCAATCTGGTGGTGTCTTCCAACCCGCAGGCGGCAGAGATCGTGCTGCCCTCGATCGAGGCTGCGGTGCAGGAAGCCTATGCCCAAGGCTACCGGCGCGTCTATGGCATCGGCGGCGAGGGGATCTATCGCGGAATGCTGGAGATGGCAGACAGGCTGCTGGTTACCGAGGTGGATCTGACCATCGAGGATGCAGATGCCTATTTCCCGGAGTTTCAGGCTGACGACTGGGCAAAGGCCGGGGAAACGGTGCTGCGCGGAAGCGATCCGGCTTGTGTGATGGTGGAATACTTGCGGAAGGGCTGAGACAGCACGTCAGTGCCTGCGCCCGGTCAATGTCCGGGCGCAGCGCAGGCATGAGACCTTACATCGCCTTGATGTCGGCCGCCATTTGCCGGCCGTCCCGGCCCTCGGTCAGCTGATAGCCGACTTTCATGTTGTCGGCGAGACCGGTCATGCCCGACCGCTCCACCGCTGAAATGTGCACAAACACATCCTTGCCGCCTTCATCGGGTTCAATAAACCCGTACCCTTTGGTGGTGTTGAACCACTTCACGGTGCCGCTTGGCATTTCCCGTGTCTCCTTCTACTTTGCACGTCGCCCCGGGATGCCCAGGGGTATCCGGCCCGTTCCCTGATTGCGGGGAACATGGTTAAACCGAACAACCTAGAGTTTTGCACGGGCTGAATGAAAATCAAGAGAAACCGGTGAATTCTACCATAAATTGTGTGAATTCCGGATGGGGAGCATGAAGGCATCATGAAAATCTATGGGCTCAAGAACTGCGACACCTGCCGCAAGGCGTTGAAAGCGCTTCCTGATTCGGTTCTGTCGGATATCCGCGCGGATGGCATGCCGGAGGGTTTGCTGGAGGCTGCGCATACGCAGTTCGGCGACAAGCTGATCAACACGCGGTCGACCACTTGGAGAGGCCTGAGCGAGGAAGAGCGCGCCAGCGAGCCGCTCGACCTGCTGCGGGCGCACCCGGCATTGATGAAGCGGCCGCTGATCGAGCGTGACGGGGAATTATTCCTGGGCTGGGATCAGAACACCAAGGCGGCTCTTGGCGCGGCCTGAGGCGGCGCATATGTCATTCCCGCAGTTTCTGGGAGAGAATTGATGCGTAATGCAGCCCTTGTTCTGGGGATCATCGCCGGGATTTTCGGCATGGTGGTGGGGTTGTTCGGCTATGGCTACACCGCTGCGGTGGAGCATTTCGGCGAGGTTGAGGGGCTGGCCGAGCAGGTCGAGAACGTCGAGAAGCTGCGGCTGCTGGCGGTGCTGTCGCCTATGCTGGCGATTGCCGGCGGGGCGATGGCACGGGCGCGGGCCTTGTGGGGCGGTATTCTGCTGCTGGGGTCGGCGGCGGGGATGTATGCGGGCTTTGGCCTCAACGTCTTTACCATTTTCCCGCTCAGCTTTGCCGCGGTGGGCGGCTTGATGGCGCTTGCGGCGGGCAAGCCGGACGAACCCAAGGCGCATTTCTGATCCATAGCGAAACCGCATGAAAAAGGCGCCGCTGCCGGGGCAGGGCGCCTTTTGCGTTTGACAACTGGTGGTGTCAGGCGATGGCCGGTTCCATCCGGTTGCGCAGCAGGGCGTCCACGGATAGCGCGCCTGCGCCTTTGACCACCAGAACCGCCAGAAGGAAAACCCAGAACAGCCGCTGGTCCAGGATCACCGCGTCGGGGAAGCGGTCGAACAGTGCGCCAAGGGTTTTGTCGTCGGTCGCACCGTGGCCGTAGATGTCGGTCAGCGATTGCACGATGACAAAGCCGATCATGCCGAGCGAAGCGAGGCGGGTCAGAAGGCCGATGACGATCAGCAGAGGCAGGATGAACTCGGCGTAGGTGCCGGCCAGCACCACCAGTTTCTGGAACAGCCCGAACTGGGAGACGTCATAGCCGACAGCCTCCAGCTGTTTCGGGAAGATCTGGCTGTAGGCGCCGATCGAGGGGCTGAACAGGCCGAGGATGCCGTCGCCCAGCTTGGTCAGGCCGGAGTTCCAGAAGTAGAGCAGCAGGGTGGAGGCGAAGACAAAGCGCGCTGCCAGCGGCAGCAGCCAGTTGCCGCCCCTTTCCACCTGGCGGAAGACGGCGTCGTGAATGGAGACAAGTGCATGCATGGATTTACCCTTTGCTGTCCAATCCGGTGATCGCGCCGCCCTGCAACAGCAGGGCCAGCGTGGCACCCAGGTCGAAAGTTTCGTCTGCGGCGGCGGCCTGTTCCAGCGCTTCGCCGATGGTGGCGCCCTTCATAAGGGCGCGGATCCAGGTGGCCCCGCCGGGCGGCAGAACCTGGGGAATGGGGTCGAATTCAGGACGGGTGACCAGCACGTCCTGGGCCTGCGGCTCAGGCTTGGGCGCGCCGTTTTCGGTGTTGTAGCGCCAGATGGCGTGGATTGGCCAAGGAGAACAGACAACCTGCACCGCGGGTGCAAGAGAGAGGCGGGTATCCATCAGCTGACCCGGCGTTAGCGCGCCAAGCGCGTCAGGCGCAATTGGCGCGGCATCGGCGGCATGGTAGGCGCGGCGCAGAGCCAGCTCCAGCCGGGCCACATCGCCGAGGTAACCCAGATGCTGGAGCTGCTCCATGCCTTCCAGAAAGGCGGGGAAGTGTTCGCCGTAGAACATCATCAGCGGCGAGGACGGCGGATGCTGGCGCAGATAGATGCCTGCCAGCCCGTCCATGTTCTGCTTGCCCAGAAGCTTGGCAATCACCGGAAAGGCGCTGTGCATGGCCTCTGTCAGCGAGACGGCGACATTGTTTCGGTAGACACTGAAACGGCGCCCGGCGGGCTGGTCCTGATGGTCGATCAGACCGTCCGGCACCGGCTGGCCCGCATCCATCATGGCGCGGGTGAACTCTGTCTGGCTGACGCTCATGCCGGGACGCGCTCCAGCGCGGTTGCGGCGCGGGCGGCCTCTGCCTCCAGCACCGGCCAGTCCGGCACGTCGTTGTCCCATTCGATCAGCACCGGTTTGGGGCCGGATTTTGCCAGCGTGTAATCCAAGAGCGCCCAGACCGGGTCCACCACCTCGCGCCCGTGGCTGTCGATCAGCAAGGGACGGCCGTGGCCGTCCTCATCCTCGTCGTGGCCGCCAAGGTGAATCTCGCCGACCTTGTCCAGCGGGAAGGCGTCGATGTAGCCCTGCGGCGAGAAGTCGAGGTTGGTGGCGGAGACAAAGACGTTGTTCACGTCCAGAAGCAGCCCGCAGCCGGTGCGGCGGGAGATTTCGGCCAGGAACTCAGGCTCGGACCAGGTGCTCTCGGCGAAGGCGAGGTAGCTGGAGGGGTTTTCCAGCAGCATCCGGCGGCCGATGGTGTCCTGCAGTTCGTTGATGTGATCGCAGATCCGCTGCAGGCTGGTGTCCGTGTAAGGCAGCGGCAGCAGGTCGTTGTAGAAATGACTGTCGTGGGTGGACCAGGCCAGATGTTCAGAGAAGCTGGCAGGGTTCAGCCAGCCCACCAGATGCTTGAGCCGGGCAAGGTGGTCGGTATCCAGGGGCCCTTCGCCGCCGATCGACAGGCCGACGCCATGCACCGACATGGCGAAGTTTTCAGACAAATGGCGCAGCTGCGCAATTGGACGTCCGCCGTCACCCATGTAGTTTTCGGCGTGGATTTCCAGCCACTTGACGCTGCCCGGATCGGCGGTGATCTGGGCGAAATGCTGCGGCTTGTAACCGACGCCGGGAGCGGCGGGCAGCCTGTCATGTGCAGCGGTGTCAAGCATGGAGGGTCCTGTGGTCCGGGTGCAAAAGGGGCGGGAATTGACACTCCCGCCCCGGAAATCAAGCCGGTGTTATGCCGGCAGGTCGCGCTCCAGCGGCTCCAGCGAGCCCTTGCGCTCAGTGCCGTCTGCCATCGCCGGCAGTTCCATGCCCTCGCAGGTGCCTGCGTCAACCAGAGTCCAGGCGTTGCCCTGGTAGTCGGTGGTCGAGGTGCCTGCGCAGGTGGTGCCGGGGCCGGCGGCGCAGTCGTTCTGGCCTGCCAGCGAAACGCCGTAGCATTTTTCCTTGGTGGCAGCAGCAGCGGGGATGGTCGAAGCTGCGGTCAGAGCGGCGGCAACGGCGCTGGCAACGGCCAGGGATTTTGCGGTGGTCGACATCTCGTGAATTCCTTTCGGTTTAACGTGCGGTGTCGTGTTGACAGGAAAACACTAACCCGAGGTTTTCAGGAATTTAAGTCACGAGGCCGTGTCTCACGTCTGCGTCAGCGTATGTGAGACAGGATTGCAGCGCAAAGAGCTGAAATCGCGGGGTTTTACCGGATTTTGAAACAAAACGGCCCCCGGATGGGGGCCGCTGATGCTGTTTTCGGGACGGAATGTTACAGAAGGTCCGGCGGGGTGGCTTCCACCGCCAGTGCCTTTGTAACATTTTCGAGGCTTTCCACCTTGGTCTGTTTTTCGCCAAGACGGCGGACAGAGACGGTGCGCTCCTCCACCTCGCGGTGGCCGACGGCGAGAATGACCGGAACCTTGCCCACGGAATGTTCGCGGACCTTGTAGTTGATCTTCTCGTTGCGGATGTCGGCCTCGGCCCGCACGCCGGCTTTCTTCAGTTCGGCCACGACGTCCTGCACATAGTCATCGGCGTCGGAGGTGATCGAGGCGACCACCACCTGGCGCGGCGCCAGCCAGAACGGCAGCTTGCCAGCGTGTTCCTCGATCAGGATGCCGATGAAACGCTCAAAGGAGCCGAGGGTGGCGCGGTGCAGCATGACCGGGCGGTGCTTGGCACCGTCGGCGCCGATATAGGTGGCGTCCAGGCGTTCGGGCAGAACAAAGTCCACCTGGTGGGTGCCGCACTGCCAGTCGCGGCCGATGGCGTCGGTCAGAACGAATTCCAGCTTGGGGCCGTAGAAGGCGCCTTCGCCCGGGTTCAGTTCCGGCTCGATCCCGGCGGCGCGGGTGGCGGACAGAAGCGCGGCCTCTGCCTTGTCCCAGACCTCATCGGAACCGGCGCGGGTGTCCGGGCGGTCAGAGAATTTGACCGAGAACTTCTCGAACCCCAGATCCTTGTAGATCTTTGACAGGAAGTCGATGAACTCCGCGGTTTCGGATTCGATCTGATCCTCGGCGCAGAAGATGTGGCCGTCATCCTGGGTAAAGCCGCGCACCCGCATGATGCCGTGCAGCGCGCCCGAGGGCTCATACCGGTTGCAGGAGCCGAACTCGGCCATCCGCAGCGGCAGGTCGCGGTAGGATTTGAGGCCCTGGTTGAAGATCTGCACGTGGCAGGGGCAGTTCATCGGCTTCAGCGCGTTCACCGCCTTTTCGCGGGCGTGCTCCTCGTCGACTTCGACGATGAACATGTTCTCCTGGTATTTGTCCCAGTGGCCCGAGGCTTCCCACAATTTGCGGTCGACGACCTGCGGGGTGTTCACTTCGACATAGCCGCCCTTGCGCTGCTGGCGGCGCATGTAGTCCTGCAGCTGGGTGTAGACGGTCCAGCCGTTCGGGTGCCAGAAGATCTGGCCCGGTGCCTCTTCCTGCATGTGGAACAGGTCCATTTCGCGGCCCAGTTTGCGGTGGTCGCGCTTGGCGGCCTCTTCCAGCATGTGGAGATGCGCTTTCAGCTTTTCCTTGCCGGTGAAGGCAACGCCGTAGATCCGCTGCAGCATTGCGCGGGAGCTGTCGCCGCGCCAGTAGGCGCCTGCGATGCTCATCAGCTTGAATGCATCGCCGGGCAACTGGCCGGTGTGCTGCAGGTGCGGGCCGCGGCAAAGGTCCTGCCAGTCGCCGTGCCAGTACATCCGCAGCGGCTCATTGCCGGGGATGCTTTCGATCAGTTCGACCTTATAGGGTTCGTTGTTGTCGGTGTAATGCTGGATCGCGCGGTCGCGTTCCCACACTTCGGTGCGGACTTCATCACGCTTGTTGATGATTTCCTTCATCTTTTTCTCGATGGCGCCGAGATCCTCCGGGGTGAAGGGCTCAGCCCGGTCGAAGTCGTAGTACCAGCCGTTCTCAATGACCGGGCCAATGGTGACCTTGGTGTCGGGCCAGATTTCCTGCACCGCGCGCGCCATCACATGCGCCAGGTCGTGGCGGATCAGCTCATTGGCCTGGACCTCATCCTTCATGGTGTGGATGGCGATGGTGGCGTCGCCTTCGATTGGCCACTGCAGGTCCCAGTGCTGATCGTTGACGGTGGCAGAGATGGCCTTCTTGGCCAGCGAGGTCGAGATGCCGGCAGCCACCTGCGCAGGGGTTATACCTGCGTCGTAGGATCGTGCATTGCCATCGGGGAAAGTGAGAGAGATTTGGGCCATGGTCTGGCTGCTCCTCGTCGGTTTGGCGCCCACAGAACGCCCGGTTGCGGGTATGTGTTTGGTCTGCGCGTTTTGCTGCCAATACAAGGGCAAGTCAAGGCGGCATTGCATGTGATTGTAATTGCGCAGGAATTTCCGTTTGTGTGCCTGTGCATGCGATTGTACAAATATGTATACCGCTAAGCAATTGAAAAATAACAAAAAAATTGTTGCCATGAATGGCGATCCGGGGCAGGGTGGCCGAAATCTTAGGCCCAATGGACATACCAGGAGTGTTCCGATGACCCGCCCGAACCCGAACTTTGACCTGACGGTTGAAGATGTGGATCTGATTGAAACCGCACTGTGCCAGTCGCAGAAAATCCTGTCGCACCGCCATCTGTCTTATGAGCACGGCGCGCAGATCGAAGGCGGAGCAAACATGGAGAAGGCGGTGCAGACCGGGGAGGTCCTGAGCCGGATTCAGAACCTGCTGGGCCGTTTGCAGATGCAAAAGGTGAGCGGGACACCTGCCGCCGGACTGTCCTGATCCTCCGCCGGGCAAGCGAGGGGCCAGCCCCTCGCGCTCCCCGGGATATTTTCAGCCAGATGAAGACGATCCCGGTTTATTGGGCTGGTGAGGGCACGCCTTCGCGGATCATGGCGGAGTAGTCGGGACCGACCCCATGCGCCTGTGCGATCGGTGTGACGCTGCCAAGCGCGCGCAGGTTTTCGACGCTGCGGCTCTGGTCAAGCACGCCTTGCTCCCAGGCAAACTCCGGCAGGTAGCCATTGGCCAGCACCCGCCAGTCCAGCGGCACCTCGTCCGCAAAGCTGCGGATCAGGGTCATCACCACCGTGGTGCAATTGGTGGTCAGGGAGTTGTACCACTGGGGCCGGGCTGCCAGGCTGTTGGCGGTCTCAACATATTTCAGCAGCAGTTCCCGCCCGGTGTCGGGGCTCACACCGATGCGGAACAGCTGCACATCCTCGCCGCGGGCATTGGTGCGGGTGCCGACCAGATCGCGCTCGTCGGCGGCGATCAGAACCAGGGTGTTGGATTTGAACAGGTCGGCAATGGGAGAGAAACCGCCGCCCAGCTGACGCCGCACCTCGACGGACCAGGCGATGTGGTCGCCGCCCTCAAAGCCGAAGCTGACGATCATATGTGCCATCTGCGGGCCTGCCCAATAGGACATGAAGAGGTCGGTGGATTGCAGCTTGGTCAGGTCGTAGCTGCGGGTCTCCCAGGCCTCGGCGAAGTCTTCCGGCGTTTCCCATGCGAAGTTGCGCACGTTTTCGAGGGTGAGGATGTCGCCCTCGAACGTGCCGGTCACCTGGCGGGCCACATCGGGCGACCAGTTGCGCTCTGCGGGCGGGGTGAGGGTGGACCACCACAGGATGACGGCAGCCATCGCCAGCGCAAAAGTGGTGAGCGCGCGCAAGGCGCGGCGGCGGAACATGCTTGCGATTACGGCAACACCCAGCAGGCCAAAGCCGCTCGCCAAGGCCCCGCGGCCCAGTGTCTCAAAGGGCAGCCGGTACCATAGGGCCATGACGGCCCAAACTGTTGCCAGGGCCACTGCAATGATCGCGGCGCCAGTGAAAATGCCCTTGATGAGTCTGAACATGCCCCCGGGGTCCTTCAAAAAATTTTGCGGACCATAAGGAAGTCGGCAGGGGAGTTGCAAGCAGGCAGTGCAGCTGCTTGCGGGGCGGGCGGAGCCGTGCCACATCTTGGGAAAAGCACAGGAGAGCAAAGACATGCCAGCTGCATCATACCTTGAGACCGCCCAGGGCCGCCGGATTGCCTATCATCTGAGCGAGGGGCAAGGGCCGTGCGTGGTATTCCTGGGCGGGCTGAAGTCGGACATGGAAGGCACCAAGGCGGTGCATCTGGAGGCCTGGGCGAAGGCACGCGGACAGGCGTTTCTGCGGTTCGACTATTCCGGTCATGGCGAAAGCTCCGGCACGTTCGAGGAAGGCTGCATCGGCGACTGGCATGAGGACACGCTGGAGGCGGTTGCGCAGCTGACTGAAGGCGTGATCGTACCCGTGGGCTCCTCCATGGGCGGCTGGCAGGCGCTATTGCTGGCGCGGGAGATGCCGGAACGGATCAAGGGCCTGGTGACCATCGCGGCGGCGCCGGATTTCACCGAGGACGGCTATTGGGCCAATTTTTCGGATGCGCAAAAGGCCGAGCTGGAGAGCCGCGGCTATGTGGAGCTGCCGAGCGACTATATGGAGCCCTACCATATCTCCAAGCGGATGATCGAAGACGGACGCAAGCGGCTGGTGCTGCGGACGCCGCTGTTCCTGCCCTTCAAGGTACGCTGTCTGCAGGGAACGGCGGATACCGCGGTGTCGACAGAGACCGCGCTGCGGCTGATGGAGCATGCGACTTGTCCCGACATGCGGCTGAACCTGGTGAAGGACGCGGATCACCGGTTCTCGGACGAGGCCTGTCTGCAGATGATCGAGGATGCGGTACTGGACGTCCTGGGCACCGCCTGATGCGCCGGTTCGGGCGTGCCTTGGGGCGAGGGCTGCTGGCCCTGGCGGTGCCCGTTGCGGCGCTGACGGTCTTTGGCCCTTACGAGGAGGTGGACCTGACCGCCAGTTTCGATGCACGCAAGTTTGGCGAAGGTGTTCAGGTTTATTTCGAAAGCGTCGAGAGTCGGTTCGATGACATTACGCCCGGCACGGAAAAGCGCGTGGTTTGGGCCGGGCAAGCAGAGACACGGACGCCGGTGTCAGTCCTTTACATCCATGGGTTTTCCGCCACCTCCGAGGAAGTCCGACCGGTGCCGGACCGGGTGGCTGCAGGCCTTGGCGCCAATCTGGTCTTTACCCGGCTGACCGGCCATGGGCGCACTGGCGTGGCGATGCTGGAAGGCACGCCCAAGGCCTGGATGCAGGACACCGCCGAGGCGCTGGCGGCTGCAGCGCACGTTGGGGACCGGGTCGTTGTGATTGCCAATTCCACAGGTGCAGCCCTTGCGACTGTGGCAGCGCTGGACACGGACCTGGCGCAGAACATCGATGCGATGGTGCTGATGTCGCCGAATTACGGGTTGAACTCGGTGTTTGCACCCCTGCTGACCTGGCCTGCAGCACGTTATTGGCTGCCGCCGCTGGCCGGGCGCGAGATTGAACTGCCGGTGCGCAGCGAAGCCTATGAACGGTTCTGGACCACGCGTTATCCGTCTCAGGCGGTGCTGCCAATGGCGGCAATGGTGAATGCGGTCCGGGAGATGGATCTCAGCGATACTGATGTTCCCGTATTGTTCTGGTATTCCGTTGGCGATAAAGTGGTGCGGCCGGACCTTGCAGCGGAGGTCGCCGCGGCCTGGGGCGGCCCGGTTGCGGTGAGCCTGGTTCCGCCGGGGGCTGCGGACGATGTGCATGGCCATATTCTGGCCGGGGATATCGTGTCGCCCAGCCAGACGCAGGCAACGGTGGACGGCATTTTGAATTGGTTGAAAACACAAGGATTTGAATGATGGAACAAAGGGTGAGCCTGATTACACTGGGCGTGCCGGATATGGAAAAGGCCGCCGCCTTTTACGAGGCTCTGGGTTGGAAGCGGGCTGAAAGCCCGGATGGCGTCATTGCATTTGATCTGATTTCGCAGACACTGGGCCTCTATCCGCTGGCGGCGCTGGCGGAGGATATCGGCCTGCCGCCAGAGGCCTTGGGAACCGGCGCCATGACGCTGAGCCACAACACCCGCAGCAAGGAGGAGGTGGCACAGCTTCTGGCAGCGGCAGAGGACGCGGGGGCGGAGGTGCTGAAGCCTGCGCAGGATGTGTTCTGGGGCGGCCATCACGGGTATTTCCGCAGCCCGGACGGGCATGTCTGGGAAGTCGCCTTTAACCCGTTCTCGCCGCTGGCCGAGAACGGTGCGTTCCGCTGGAACGGTTACTGAGCGTGGCGCGCTGGCGGCAGTTCTTTTGTAAATTGCCGCCATTCCGCGGATTTCCTTGATCCGCAGGTTTGCTGTGCGCAGAATTCCCTTACGGGTGTGAGGCAAACCGCGAGGGCAGGACATGCCTAATGATCAGCAACCGTGCCGCGAACCTTTGGTTCTGCTGCCGGGCATGATGTGCGACGGCCGGATTTTCTACGCTCAGGTTCGAACGTTTTCCGGCAGCATGCCGGTGATGGTGCTGCCGCTGGCCGGCGGCGACACGGTCGAGAAGATCGCTGCCCGGATGCTGAGCCATCTGCCGCCGCGTTTTGCCCTGGCGGGATTTTCGATGGGCGGCATTCTGGCAATGGAACTGGTGCGCCGGGCGCCGGAGAGGATCAGCCGCCTGTGTGTTATCGGGGCCAGCCCGCTGGCCGAGACGCCGGACCAGGCCGCCAGCCGGGAGCCGCAGATCGTCGCAGCCCGCGCCGGACGGCTGGAGGATGTGCTGCGCGAGACGATGCCGACTGAAGCGCTTGCCCCGGGGCCCCTGCGCTTGGAGGTGCACAAGCTGTTTTGCCGGATGGGCATGGAGCTGGGGCCGGAATTGTATGTGGCGCAGGCACGTGCGCTGCAGCGGCGGCCGGACCAGCAGGCCGCGATGCGGCGGGTGCATGTGCCCACACTGGTTCTGGGCGGTGAGCATGACACGATCGTGCCGCCGGCCAAGCTGGACCTGCTGGCACAGCTGATCCCCGATGCGCGGCTGGAAATCCTGCCGGATGCCGGGCATTTTCCGGTGCTGGAGCAGCCGGATGCAGTGAACCGGGCGCTGCTGCACTGGCTGGCAGAGCCGGTTGCCGAACCGGATACCACCCCCGCCATGTGTGCTCAGGGGTAGAGTTTTGCGCGCTCTGCCTTGCTGATCAGCTGAGGCTCTGCCACCGGTTTGCCGGTGTCCGCATCAAAGAATGGCGTGTCCTTCCACCGGCCGGACAGCCGCGCGGTGATCATCCGGCTGAGGATGCCCCAGGCCATGGCGCCGCCGCCCTTGGTGCGGGCTTGTTTGTCGGGGGCGGGGATGAAGGCCCTGGCCCGGATCTTGCCTAGGGCGGACTTGTCTTGAAACATGTCAGAGCGCATGCCGGCAAAGGGCAGCCCGGGTTTGGCCAGGGTGTTGGCAAAGGGTGTGCCGCAGCAGGATGCATACCAGCGCAACGGCCCGCGGGGGCCGAGGCGGAGCGCCTTCAGATGCTCCGCGCCTTGGGTGATGGAGATTGTATCAGGGGCGAGCTGGAACAGATCGACTGGGTCCGGGGCCGGGTCGGGCTGGCCGTGGTACAGCTCATTGGCGCGGCAATCGGCGCAATAGCAGACAACGCGGGTGCCGGTTTTGATGCCTTGCGCCGCAACTTCACCGCGCAAGGTCCCGCAATTGCAGGAAAACGCCAGCCCGTCCGCCATGCGGTCAGGCGGCCGTGTTCTTGTTGGCGGGTTTTCGGTCCGGCGTCTTCTGGCGGCTGTTGGCGTTCATGAAGTCGATCACCAGCGGGCGGATGTTGTTGCGCCAGCTGCGGCCCGCGAAGATGCCGTAGTGGCCGGCACCGGGCTCCACATGGCTGGCTTTCTTCTCTTCCGGCAGGCCGGTGCAGAGGTCCAGTGCGGCGATGCATTGGCCGGGGGCAGAGATGTCGTCCTTGGCGCCTTCAACGGTTTTGACCGCCACATCGGTGATTTTGGAGAAGTCCACCTTGTGGCCGTTCACGACGAACTCGTTGCGGGCGATTTCGCGGTTCTTGAAGATGCGTTCGACAGTGGACAGGTAGAATTCTGCCGTCATGTCCATCACCGCCAGGTATTCGTCATAGAAGCGGTTGTGGGCATCGTGGTCGGAGGCTTCGCCGCGGGACACGCGCTGGATCTGGTCCATGAAGGCCTTGGAATGCCGTTCTCCGTTCATCGACATGAAGGATGCCAGCTGCAGGAGGCCCGGGTAGACCTTGCGGCCGACGCCCTTGTACTTGTAGCCGACGCGCTGGATCATGGTTTCCTCGAGCTGGCCCATGGTGACACGGCGCCCGAAGTCGGTGACTTCGGTCGGGGTGGCGTCCGGGTCCACCGGGCCGCCGATCAGCGTCAGCGAGGACGGTTGCGCCTTGGGATCCTGCTCTGCCAGATAAGCGGTGGCAGCCAGGGTCAGCGGCACCGGCTGGCAGACCGCAACAACATGGATGTCGGGACCCAGCTCACGCATGAAGTCGACGAGGTAAAGGGTGTAATCCTCAACGTCGAATTTACCTGCAGAAACAGGGATGTCGCGGGCGTTGTGCCAGTCCGTCACATAGACTTCACAGTTCCTGATCAGACTTTGAACGGTAGAGCGGAGGAGCGTGGCGTAATGGCCGGACATCGGGGCGACCAGCAGTACTTTACGCGGCTGCTCCTCGCGTCCGCTGACCTTGAAATGGATGAGGTCGCCAAAGGGGCGTTCCACCACATTGGTGATTTCAACGACGTGGTCCTTGCCGTCTTCGCAGGTGAAGGAGGGAATGCCCCAATCGGGTTTCACCACCATGCGCTGGTAAGTACGTTCCGTCACTTCGCCCCAGGCGGCCATCCAGCTGAGGGCAGGGTTTGGCAAGGCGGAAAAGACCGGGTAAGATGCCATGGAGAGGGCGGTGGCTCCCAACCATTGGTTGGTGTTCCGGACGGTCTCCATCAGGTCGTAGGTCATCATGTATCGCATGCGCGTCTCCTTCGGGCTTTGCCCCAGCGTCATCGGACCAACAAATCCGGACTATCGGACCAATCGCCGCTTTGCCCTGAAAATTGCAGAAGAGTATTCTGCATAGCAGAAAGCCTATGAGGGATTCTTTTATATGACAACTAGTGACGAATTATCCGCAGCCCCGAATTCTGAGAGCATTGAAAAGCTTAAGGAAAACATGACCCGTGTGGAGGAGCTGAGCAAACGTCTGGCTGATGTCATGTCCAGGAAGGTGCCGCATAACCCGGCTTTGGACGGTCCGAATCAAGAGCTTTATGCGCGCGCAGCAACTGCCTATTGGGCCGAAGCGATGCAGAACCCGGCAAAGATCCTGGAACAGCAGGTCGAGTACTGGAGCAAATCCGTGCTGAATTTTGCCGAAGCGCAGAAAGCCCTGGCTGGAAAACTGGAGAATACGGATGACGGCGGCCCGAAGGACCGCCGTTTTTCGAATCCGCTGTGGGAGACCAGCCCGTACTTCAATTTCGTGAAGCAGCAGTACATGACCAACGCGGATGCGATCCGCAAGGCGGTGCAGGAAGCTGTGGACCTGGACCGCAAGGACAAGCAGCGGCTTTCATATTTCGCCGATCAGATCATTGAGATGATGGCACCGACCAATTTCCTGCCTACCAACCCGGATGCGCTGGAAAAGGCGGTGGAGACCGAAGGCCAGTCGCTGATCGACGGCCTGGAAAACTTGGTCACAGATCTGGAAGCCAACAACGGCGAGCTGGTGGTGCGGCTGGCGGATGAGAGCGCCTTTGAGCTGGGCGGCAATATCGCCACCACGCCGGGAGACGTGGTTTACCGCAACCGGATGATGGAACTGATCCAGTACAAACCGGTAACAGAGACCGTGCATGAGACGCCGATCGTACTGTTCCCGCCCTGGATCAACAAGTTCTACATCCTCGACCTCAAGGCGCAGAACAGTCTGATCAAATGGATAACCGAGCAGGGCTACACGCTGTTTGTTGTGTCCTGGGTCAACGCGGATTCCAGCCATGCCGAGGTCGGCATGGAGGATTACATCCAAGAGGGTTTCCTGACTGCTTTTGATAAGGCCAAAGAGATCTGTAAGGTCAAGCAGGTCAACGCGGTGGGCTATTGCATCGCGGGCACTACGCTGAGCCTGACGCTGTCGCTGCTGAAACAGCGCGGCGACAAGTCGGTGAAATCGGCGACCTTCTTTACCACGCTCACGGATTTCGGCGATCAGGGCGAGTTTACGCCGTTTCTGCAGAATGATTTCGTCGACGGAATTGAGGCGCAGGTGGAAGAGGAGGGGCTGCTGCGTTCCTGGGTTATTGCACGGACCATGTCATTCCTGCGCTCCAAGGACCTGATCTACGGCCCAGCGGTTAAAAGCTACATGATGGGTGAGACGCCGCCCGCGTTTGATCTGCTTTACTGGAACGGTGATGGCGCCAATCTGCCGGGCCGGATGGCGGTGCAGTATCTGCGGGGCCTGTGCCAGAACAACGAGTTTGTCGGCGAGGGCTTTGAGCTGATGGGCCACAAGCTGCATATCAAGGACGTGGATGTGCCGCTGATGGCGATCACCTGCGAGACCGACCATATCGCCCGATGGAAGGACTGTTATGCCGGTGTGCAGCAGATGGGGTCGCGCAGCAAGAGCTTCATCGTGTCGGAGTCCGGCCATATCGCGGGCATCGTCAATCCGCCCAGCAAGAAGAAATACGGCCATTACACCAACGAAGACCTGAAGGGCGATCAGGAGGCCTGGATGGCGGGGGCAGAGTTCCACGAGGGGTCGTGGTGGCCGCGCTGGAACGACTGGCTGAGGAAACGCTCCGGCAAGCAGGTTCCCGCCCGCGAAGTGGGAGATTCGGGCTTCCCTTCTTTGATGCCGGCGCCGGGATCCTATGTGAAGGTGAAGGCAAACCGTTGATTTTGCAGGTGCAGAAGTATTTTTTCTGCACCGCAGCAAAAAATCCTTGAAATGCTGCGGTGCGGCACTCATATTCCCCTCATGCTAAGAGCGCAGGATGGTCCTGCTGCAGCTTTCTGAGGAATTAGAACTATGGCAAAGACCCAAGACTTCACCGCGATGATGAAAGACTTCATGGGCGCCTTCCCGGTCGACACCAAAGCGATGGAAGACGCATTCAAGAACACCGCAGCTCTGAACGAGAAGCTGTCCGCTGTTGCCCTGGACGCAGCCGGCAAATCCGCCGAGATCTCCAGCAAGTGGACCAAAGAAACCATCGCCAAGCTGGGCGACGTTTCCAAAGTCAAGGCAGAGCCGGCCGACTACGCCAAAGCCGCAACCGATTTCGCTTCCGCTTCCGCTGAAGTGGCTGCCGAGAACATGGCTGCATTTGCCGAGATCGCCAAGAAGGTCCAGATGGACACCGTTGAGCTGCTGATGGCTGCTGGCAAAGACGCAACCGAAGAAGCAACCGCTGCCGTGAAAAAGGCCACCGAAGAGGTGACCACCGCAGCGAAGAAAGCTTCGGCAGCAGCCAAGTAAGAACGACCACGATCCGGCCCTCGCTCTCCTCCCTGACGGAGCCGGACCGTGAAGAAGGGCAGGCCGCAAGGCCTGTCCTTTTGCATTTCAGGGATCACCCGGATTTCACATCTCACTCAGGCAGACCGGCGCGGCGCAGGCCGTCGCAGTAATGCTCCAGGTCTTCTGGCCTGGCGAAGGGCAGCGTGCTGCGGATGCGGGCGACAGAAAAACCGGGTTCCAGCTGCAGGATACGCCCGCATTCCTGAGCTGCAGCAGCCTGGTCACCCAACTGACCGTAGCAGGCCGCCAGATGGCGGCGGGGTGCGGGGAAGCCTGGGAATAGCCCGACCGCCTTGTTCACCTCAGAGATGCCCGGTTGGTATTCCTGGCACATATACAGCGCCAGTCCCTTGAACCAATGGAAATAGGTTGGATGGAATGGGTTGCGTGCGGTGGCCTCTTCAAGCTCGGCGAGGGCTTGTTTCGGCTTACCCTGGTAGACCATTGCCAAGCCACGGAAGGCCATGGCGTCCGTGTCATTCGGGTTGAGCGCCAGGGCGCGCTGGAAATGATCCTCTGCCAGGGAAAACTCCCCCTTAAACAGGTGCATGACGGCCAGGCGGCGCTGCACGACGCTGTCCAAAGGGTCGATGCGGGCGGCACGACGCAGCAGCGGGAAGGCCCGGTCCAGGGTTTCAGCAGGTGATTTGCCCCAGCCGCTCATCCATTCCACCAGGTAAGTGAGCGCGAGGCCTGAACAGGCCGTGGCATTACCGGGGTCGGCGTCGCTGGCCTGCTGGTACAGACTGCGGCACTGCAACAGCGCGTCATGGGTATCCAGGATCAGCGCCTTTGCCTTCAGCACAAGATCCCTGGCAGTCATAGGGGTTTCGTTTGCCGCAAGCGCGGCCGATTTCCGTTTTGCGGTGGCTTGCAGCTGTCCTGCCAGCGTCTGCGTGATTTGCCGGGTTAGGGCATCCTGCTGGCTGATATCAGCGCCGGCCTCCAGATGGTATTGCTCGCTGAGCAGCGTAGTACCGCTGAACCCATCTGCCAGAGAAACGGCGATCCGCAGTTTGTCGGGCAGCTGCCGCACTGTGCCCTCGGCCAGGTAGCGCACCCCCAGCTCAACCGCGGCCACCGAAGTCTCTGAGGCGCTGCGGGCGTAGCGCAGCGCCGTCGTCCGGGATATCACCCGCAGTTCGCGAAAGCGGGAGAGGCCGATCGTGATGTCTTCGGTCAGGGATTCCGCCAGGCCGTTTGCACTGTCCGACGCATCAGGGTTTCCGGCAAACGGCAGAACCGCAACAGAGATTTCATAGACCGGGCCTTCAGGATCCAGCTGCGGCATGGTGTTTTCAGCAATACGGAAGATCCGCACTGGATCGGAGATGTTGCGGATAACCTGAAGGCCCAGGTCATCAAAGGCTGCATTGATCCGCCCGCGGACCTGCTCCTGCACGGTGCCGGAGACACAGATTTCACCGGGCCCGGCAAGGCTTTCGAGCCGCGCGGCGATGTTGACGCAATTGCCGAACAGGTCGTCTCCGGATGAGATCACATTCCCGGTGTGGATTCCCATGCGCAGCTCCAGACGCTTGGAACCCAGGCTGGCTGCCGGGCCCGTTGATTTCCTGGATATCAGCAGGGCTGCCTTTACAGCCTGAAGGGAGGAGGGAAATTCCAGCAGGAAACCGTCCCCCAGTGTTTTGACAAGCTGGCCTGAATACTGGCGCGCAGCGGGCACGATGATCTGGTCCGCTAGTTTGCGCACGGCCGCAACGGCCTCGGGTTCCCCGGTTTCCACCATCGCGGAAAAGCCGGCCACGTCAGCAATCAGAATGGCAGCTTGTCTCTGTCTGTCCCCTTGGTCAGCCATATTCCCTGCCACCACAGACTCAAAGACCTAGATCTCATTATATCATATTGAGAGTTTTTTCGAAAATTTAGATGCAAAAAATATGATATTTTCTTCAAGGGCTTCTGCCCGGGATTTAAAACTGCGCATCACGGAAGCTGCCGAACTGCGGTTGCCAGCCGGTCAGATCGCGCAGCTTGCCTGAGCCCATCTGCTGGTCCAGTGTCGGGCCTTCGGCCCAGTCGCCGTATTTGCACAGCACATGTTTCAGGCTGCGCACCACATAGCCTCCGTCATGGCCGCGGCGGCAGGCAATCTCCCGGGTGATCTCGGCCACCGGCACTCCATCCTGAGCGCTGGCGTTGAAATGGCCGGTAAGGTTCGTGTCTTCCAGCAGCAGCCGGTAGGTACGGGCCAGATCCTCTCGCTGGATCAGCGGCCAGCGGGTGGAGATGCTGCCCCAGATCTCGAACGGTTTGGCTTCGCTGGCGGCCTCCAGATAGCGGGAGAAGGCGCCGCCGTTTTCGTGGTAGACCAATGCCGGGTGGATCACCGCCGCAGAAACGCCCCGAGCGTCCAGAACCGTGCGGGCGTTATGTTGCATCCAGGCAAACGGCTTGATCGGCCGCATCGGGCTGGTCTCATCGGCAACGCGGCTGCCAGTGGTGCCATAGAGCCAGCATCCGCCGGTGTAGATCATCCGCAGCGGCTGCGGGCGCAGGGCGGCTTGCCGCAGGATTGCGGTGATGGCCGTGGTATCGGCCTCCGCCATGTCATCTTCGAAGGTTGCGGCCAGCTGGATCAGGCCATCGGTACGGGCCGCTTCGCGCACCCAGGCGCCAGGTGCGCGCAGATCGCCCCGCAAGGGGCGGGCGCCCAGGGCCTCCAGCTTACGGTCCGAGGTTTCAGACCGGCTGAGGCCGGTGACATTGTGGCCGCGGCGGACCAGTTCGCTGGTGACGGCGGTGCCGATGGAGCCGGTGCCGCCAAGGATCAGGATGTTCATAGCTGTGTGCTCCCGCTCAAAAACCTGTTGCGGGGGTACTGATAAAAGCTCAAGCCGGGTTCAGGTCAAGCGGCTTTTGATGCCGATGCTTCAGAGGTGTACAGAACAATTGTTGCGGAAAACACACCAAGGCTTCCCTTTTGTTCTGCACTGGCATAGGCTTCGCTGCAATGCGTCATGACCGGGGAGGGAACACATGGCAGAACAGGACAAACCCTTGCTGATCAAACGGTATGCGAGCCGGCGGCTCTATAACACCGAGACCAGCGATTATGTCACGCTGGAGGATATCGCGGGGTTCATCCGGGAAGGCCGCGAGGTGCAGATCGTCGATCTGAAAACCGGTGACGACCTGACCCGCCAGTATCTTCTCCAGATCATTGCCGAACATGAAAGCCGCGGCGAGAACGTGCTGCCGGTCAATGTGCTGAACGATCTCGTGCGAAGCTACATGGTGCCGGGCGGCGGAGTGATGCCGCAGTTCCTGCAGACCTCCTTTGACATGCTGCGCGAGAGCCAGTCGAAGATGATGGAAAACATGAATGCAATGAACCCGATGTCCAAGATGCCGGGGTTCGAGGCGATGAAGGCGCAGCAGGAGGCGTTCCTGAAGGCGATGACCGGCGGTTTCGGTGCTGCGGGCTGGACCGGCGGTGCTGAGGAAGAAAAATCCGAAAGCAGCGGCGAAGATCTGGACGACATCAAAAAGCAGCTGGCCGCGCTACAGGAAAAACTGTCAAAGATGAAATGACACCCAGTGCCTGGCGGCATTGACAACAAAGCCCCCGGTCCGGTTCGGCGGGGGCTTTTTCATGCGCAGTTATTTGCGGGTGCGGATCAGGACCCGGCCTCAACCTTCAGCACGTTGTGCAGGCGGTGATAGGGCGCGTTTTTCACGATCTTGTCCAGATCCTTTGCCGCGGGTGCCGGACGTGCGCGCATGAACAAATAGGCGCTGGCACCAAAAGACAGGGCGCAGGCGCCGATGATCGTGCTGACGATAACAGTCTCAAGTCCCATGGCTTCAAACATGCGTTTCTCCGGTTGCACTGCCAATATAGGGGAGGATTGCTGAAATTTCCATATCACTTCCCCTCCTTCCTGAGTTTGCCTGCTTCCAGCACATGACGGGCCAGGGAATCGGCGCTTTCCCGCGCTTGCGCGCGGCGGCGCATCTTGCCCCGCCCGCCGATGCGGGAGGCGGTTGCGAAAATGAAGCCTGAAAACGACAGCAGGGTGAGGCCAAAAGCCAGCCCGCCGGTCACTGTGCCGGCAATTGCTGCGCCAAAGCTCGCCAGCAGCGCGCCGGCAGCCAGACGCTGGGCCCATTGGCCGATCACCTGATCCGCGTCACGGGCCTGCGCCTCGGCCTCTGCCGCCTCGGTAGCATAGGCGGCCAGCAGGTCGGCCACGGCCAGGCCGCAGTCCGGGTCGTTGGAGGCGCGGATGGCGGCCAGCAGCGCAGCCCGTTCTGCCTGGTCCAAAACAACCGCGCCAATGATCTGGCTCAGCTCACCCCCGGGGACGGCGTCCCCCATGCTCAGCGAATTTGCCATGGCCACCAGCGCGGTGGCCGGGCGCCTTTTGAATCTCAATGGGGTTTTCATGGGCGGCACCGTGAACGGCACAAGCCAGGATTGCAATCATGAAAAGGCCCCGGCGCGGGCCAGGGCGTTTACGCACTGAAGCACCCGTTTCGTTCAGGCGGCAGCCTTGCTTATGGTCTCTTCTGCGGCAGCCAGAAGGATGTCTGCAATCACGTCCAGCTCTGCCCGGGTCAGCCGCACCGGAAGGCGCACGTCACAGGCCTTCATCAGCATGGCGCGGGTCTGCGGCAGATCGGGCTGTTCGCCCAGGAACTGCCAGTTCCAGAAGGCGCGGGCGTTGTCGGTCGACAGGCCGAAAACCTGCACCTTGACGCCCTTGGCCTCAGCCGCGGCGGCAAAGGCGCGGGTTTGCGCCTCGCTCAAATTCACCAGGTTGAACTGGATCGAATCTGGTGCGCGGCGTTCCGGATCCAGCGGTGCGGGCACGTCAAAGAAAGGGGAGGCATTCAACCGTTCCGCCACGTAGTCGTGGTTGGCTAGGCCGTCGCGCACCCGGCGCGCCAGTTCCGGCAGCTGCGGGCGGATCACCGCGGCTGAGAGGTTGCTCATCCGCAGGTTATAGAGCGGCAGCTGGTTCTGCCACTTGGCAAAGGCCTGCTCCAGGTCCGGGGTGTTTTCCCCATGCGGGCCTTTGTGCTTTTTCCAGTTGTGCTCATAGGCACCGGACATGATCGCGGCGCGGGCAACCAGGTCGGCGTCGTCGGTAATCAGGATGCCGCCTTCGCCTGCGTTGACCATCTTGTAGGACTGGAAGGAGAAGCAGCCAACCTTGCCGATGGTGCCGATATTTTTGCCGTTCCAGGTGGTGCCGAGCGAATGGGCTGCGTCCTCGACCACCGGTATGCCGCGGGCATCGCACAGCGCCATGATCGCATCCATGTCGGAGGTGTGGCCGCGCATATGGCTGATGATCACCGCCTGCACGCCGTCCAGCTTGGCCTCGAAATCGGCCATGTCGATACGGTAGTTGTCAGCCACCTCGCACAGCACCGGCACACAGTCGGCATGCACTACGGAGGAGGGTACAGCAGCAAAAGTAAAGGCTGGAATCAGCACGCGGGCGTCACGGGGCAGGCCAAGCGCCTTCAGCGACAGGAACAGCGCGGCCGAACAGGAAGACACCGCCAGCGCAAATTTGCAGCCCAGAAGCTCTGCGTATTCCTGTTCCAGCAGCGTGACCGGCGCATTCTCCGACGCGGTGTAGCGGAACAGGTCGCCCGATTGCATCAGGGCGTCGATGGCGTCGCGGGCGGCTGCGGGAATGGGTTCAGCGTCATGAACGTTGGGCGGCAGAGCCATATTTCAAAATCCTGAATTGTTGCTTTGGGAAATGTAAAACTAACTCTCCAGGATGCCAAGACCGGACGCGGCGGAATCTGCTGCGTCCGGCGAAATTTCACAGAATTGTTGCGGAGTTGCGCGGAATCCGGCTTAGGCCACTGCTTAGACGCCCAGACGGTCGCGCATGGCAAACCAGGTCATTGCCAGCACCAGGAGCGGTGAGCGCATCCGCGGCCCGCCGGGGAAGCGCGGGGCGGGGACGCGGGCCAGGGTATCAAACCCCACGGCCTGGCCCTGAATGGCCTGCGCCATCAGCTGGCCCGCATGGGTGGCAGTGCCGACACCGTGGCCCGAGTAGCCGGAGGCGGTCAGCACATTGGGCGCCAGCCGCGCCAGATAAGGCATCCGTTTCATGGTGATGCCCAGAGTGCCGCCCCAGGCGTAGTCGATCCTGACGTCCTTCAGATGCGGAAAGATTTCCGCCATCGGCTTGCGCACTGTGGCGGAGATGTCTGCCGGAAACCGGTAGCCATAGCTTTCGCCGCCGCCGAACAGCAGCCGCTTGTCATGGCTGAGGCGGAAGTAGTTGACCACGAACTTGGTGTCCGCGACGGCCACATCGCGGGCCAGAACACGGCCGGTGTCATCGCCCAGCGGTTCGGTGGCCACCACGAAATTGTTGATCGGCATCACCCGCGCTGCGACCTGGCCGTTCAATCCGCCGAGATAACCATTGCAAGCCAGGATCAGATGGTCTGCTGTGACGATGCCGCCCGCAGTGCGGATACGCAGCTGGCTGCCTTCCTGAATATCCAGAACCTCGCTGCCTTCGCGGATGACGGCCCCGGCAGCGGCGGCTGCACGGGCAAGGCCCAGCACATAGGCGAGCGGGTGCAGGTGGCCTGCGCCCATGTCGAGAGAGCCGCCGACATAGGCAGGCGAGGGGCAGAGCGCCTGCATCGCGTCCCGGTCCAGCAGTTCGATTTGATCATAGCCGTAGCGGTTTTGCAGATGTTCGGCATAGGCGTGTTCATGCGCTGTCTCGCCCCTGGAGAAGCAGGCATGCGCGACGCCAGGCCTCAGGTGGCAGTCGATGCTATGGCGGGCCACCAGATCCTTCACCAGGTCCTTGGCATCTTCGGCCAGATCCCAAAGCTTGCGGGCATCATCCTGGCCGACGAGTTTTTCCAGCCCGTCCTGTTCCATCCGCTGGCCGCTGCCCAGCTGGCCGCCATTGCGGCCCGAGGCGCCAAAGCCGACCCGCTGCGCTTCCAGCAGTACAACGGACACCCCGGCCTCCGCCAGATGCAGCGCAGCCGACAGGCCCGTATAGCCGCCGCCGACGATGCACACGTCCGCCTTTGCATCGCCATCCAGCGCTGGAAAACGCTCCAGCGGCGCGGTGGTGGCCGCATACCAGCTGTCAGGATATTCACCCTTGCGATCATTGGAATAGAGCAGGTTCATCGCCATCCCGCACCTCACCTGTTGGAGGGAGTCCCCGGAAGGGATCCCGCTGTTCTTCTTTGCCCAAATACTCAATTGCACAGGCGCTGCATCGGGGCGCAGCGCCTGCGGCTTCAGACGTTCATCAGCAGATGCTCGCGCTCCCAGGGGGAGATGACCTGCAGGAACTCCTCATACTCCGCGCGCTTCACGATGGAGTAGACGCGGGCAAAGTCCGGGCCCAGCACTTCGTGCAGCTCCGTGGCCTCGTCGAACAGGTCAAGCGCCTGACCCATCACCTGCGGGATATCGCCTTCGCCCTCATAGGCGTCGCCCTTGAACTGCTTGCGCGGGCGCTCCTCGTTGACCAGGCCGAGATAGCCGCAGGCCAGCGACAGGGCGATGCCCAGGTAGGGGTTGCAGTCCATGCCGGCGATGCGGTTTTCCACCCGCCGGGCCTCGGGGCCGGACAGCGGCACGCGGATGCCGGTGGTGCGGTTGTCGCGCGCCCATTCCAGATTGATCGGCGCGGCGTGATCCTTCACGTAACGGCGGTAGGAGTTCACATAGGGGGCCATCACCGCGAGCCCGGCAGGCAGGTGGTTCTGCAGGCCGGCGATGAAGTTGTAAAACGCATCCGTCTCGCCGCCCTGCGGGCCGGAGAAGATGTTCTGGCCGGTTTCAATGTCCAGGATCGAATGGTGGATGTGCATGGCAGAGCCGGGCTCATCCTCGATCGGCTTGGCCATGAAAGTGGCAAAGCAGTCATGCCTCAGTGCTGCCTCGCGGATCAGCCGCTTGAAGTAGAACACCTCATCCGCCAGCTTGACCGGGTCGCCGTGCAGCAGGTTGATCTCCAGCTGGCCTGCGCCGCCTTCCTGGGTGATGCCGTCGATCTCAAACCCCTGCGCCTCGGCAAAGTCGTAGATATCGTCGATGACGGGCCCAAACTCGTCCACCGCGGTCATCGAATAGGCCTGCCGCGCCGCAGCCGGGCGGCCGGAACGGCCCATCATCGGTTCGATTTCCTTGGCCGGGTCGATGTTGCGGGCAACCAGGAAAAACTCCATCTCCGGCGCCACTACCGGCTTCCAGCCCTTGTCATGGTACAGCTGCACCACACGCTTCAGCACGTTGCGCGGAGAAAAGGGGATCGGCTTGTCATCGCGGTCGTAGGCATCGTGGATCACCTGCAGCGTCCAGTCGCCTGTCCAGGGGGCGGCTGTTGCTGTGGACATGTCCGGCTTCAGGGTCATGTCCTTTTCGATCCAGCCGTCTTCATCCGCGGCATCTGCCCAGTCCCCGGTTATGGTCTGGTAGAAGATGCTGTCGGGCAGATGAAAATAGTCGGTCTTTGCGAATTTCGATGCCGGTACCGCCTTGCCACGGGCGATACCGGGAAGGTCCGAGATAACGCATTCGACTTCGTCGAGACGACGCCCCTCCAGATAGGCTTGTGCTGCTTCGGGAAGGGTGTCGAGCCAGGCTGACATTAGATCCTCTCTTTCCTGTAAAATTCTGCGAGGAGGGTTGCGATATCTTGGTTGTCCACGGGGGCGTCCAGCTCAGCGGCTGCACGGTCCAGCAGGTCGTTGGGCACCACGCCGCGGCCGCGTTTTTCGATCAGGCCGCCGACGAAGGCATTGGGGAATTCCGGGTGGGGCTGCCAGGAGATGATGTGGTCGCCGTAGGCGAGGATACCATTGCGGCAGAACTCATTGCCGCCCAGCACCCGCGCGCCGTCGGGCAGATCCACCACCTGGTCCTGATGCCAGGCGTTGAGGGTCAGGTTCTTGCCGTCCACCTGATAGGTGACACGGCCTACGGCCCAGCCGCCCTCATACTTTTCGACTTTGCCGCCGAGCGCCTGGGCGATGATCTGATGGCCGAAGCAGATGCCCGCCAGCGGCTGCTTGCGCGCGTGAATGGCGCGGATCAGATCCTCCAGCGGCGGGATCCAGGCGTGGTCCTCATAGGCGCCGTGCTTGGAGCCGGTGATCAGCCAGGCGTCGGCGTCCTGAGGCCCGTCCGGCAGAATGCCGTCCACCACCGCCCAAGTCTGAAACTCAAACCCGTTGCCGTCCAGCATGTCGCGGAACATGGCGTCGTAGTCGCCGAAACTGCCGAACAGGTCTTCGGGGGAATGGCCGGTTTGCAGGATGCCGATTTTCATAAGTCACCAAATTTGATCAAATTGAGCCTAGCCGAGGATGCCAGGGCGGGCAAGGGCCTTGCCGGACGCCGCGGGCAAAGCGGGTTTATACCGCCTCCAGCCAGGACAGCCAATGGCTCTCCCTGGGGCGTTCCGCAAAGCCTTTCAGCTCCTGCCGCTTGGTCATCACCAGGTTGCGGATGGCGAGATCGGGCAGAATGCGGGCAATCAGCGGGTCGGTGTCGAACCAGTTGATTGCGGTCTCCCAGTCGGAGGCCAGCTGCGGCAGGCCCTCGATCTCGTAGATGTTGCCGTCTGAGGGGGCGGGCGGCTGCATCTTGTCTTCAATACCGGCCAAGGTCGCGCCCAGCACCGTGGCCAGCATCAGGTAGGGGTTGATGTCGCCGCCTGCGACCCTGTGCTCGATCCGGCGCGCCTTGGGACTGCCGCCGGGAATGCGGATGGCAGCGGTGCGGTTTTCATATGCCCAAGCGGCACTGACCGGGGCGTGGGCACCCGGCACCAGCCGGTCATAGGAGTTGCCATGCGGGGCAAAAATCAGCGAGCTGGCAGGCATCGCCGCCAAACAGCCGGCCACTGCGTGCATCAGCAGATCAGATCCTTTGTCGCTGCCGTCATCAAAGATGTTGTTGCCGTCCTGATCCTCGACCGAGAAATGCACATGCATCCCGTTGCCGGCTTCCTCGGCATAGGGTTTGGCCATGAAGGTCGCGGCAAATCCGTGTTTGCGCGCAAGCCCTTTTACCAAAGCCTTGAACAACCACGCATCATCTGCGGCGCGCATGGCCTCCTGATGGAGGAGGTTGATTTCGAACTGGCCGAGGCCGGCCTCCGAAATGGCGTCCTGTGCGGGAATGCCCATCGCCTCAGCACCGTCATAGAGATCTGAGAAGAACTCATCAAAGGCGTCCAGTTCGGCAATCGACAGAACCGATTGCTGGTCCAACTCGCGCCCCG
Organism: Leisingera sp. ANG-M7; assembly: GCF_000813965.1. Classification (GTDB taxonomy): domain Bacteria; phylum Pseudomonadota; class Alphaproteobacteria; order Rhodobacterales; family Rhodobacteraceae; genus Leisingera. The sequence continues at coordinate 143,019 of NZ_JWLI01000017.1, forward strand.
TCAGCGGGTCGATCGGCGGGGCCGGGCGGGTGCCGCTGTCGTCCAGCAGGCTGAACTCCATCTCGGTGGCGGCAACCACGGTCCAGCCGCGCGCAGCGTAGCGCGACAGCACATCTGCCAGCACATGGCGGGGATCACCCAGGAAGGGGGATCCATCCTCCCAGTACATCGCCATCGGCACCAGCGCCGAGGCGGTCTTGAGCCAGGGCATTGGCACCGGGCCGCGCTCAGTGGGCAGCATCACTCCGTCGGCGTCGCCGGTTTCAAAGACCAGCGGGCTGTCTTCGACGTCGCGGCCCCACAGGTCGACGTTAAGGGCGGACACCGGCATCCGGGCGCCGCCGCTCTCCAGTTTGCCGGCCTGGCTCGCGGGCAGCCGCTTGCCGCGCATCTGGCCGTTCATATCGCAGGCGGCAATGCGGATTGTCTTCAGTCCGGGCAGGTCCATTTGGGGCTCCATAAGTGCGTTGCGCCAACCCTAGCCTAAGGAAATCCATTCGCCAAGATAATTTGATCAAAAGATTGATGCGGCAGCAGAGGGGCCTGTTGCAGCGGTTGCTGCCCGGCTGCTTGATGCTCAGCAAGTTTGCCTGCATCCAAAGAAAATGGCTCCCGAAGGAGCCATTCTGCTTTTAGCGGATCAGGCTTATTCTCAGTCTGGGCTTGGCCCGCCGCTCCTGCGGCAGATGCCTGTTCAGCCGCCGGTTCACAAAGCCGAACAGGCTGATAATCACTAGCGTCAGCAGGATGAAGTAGAAGGCCAGGATCGGGTAGGGGACAAACGGGTTGAAGGTCTTGTCCGCGAAATAGCTGGCGTAATAGAGTGCATCGCCCTGCTGCCGCCAGGCTGGGAAGCCGGAGAAGAACACCAGTGTGGTGGCATGGAACAGGAAGATCGCCTCGTTGGTGTAGGCAGGCCAGGCCAGCCGCAGCATGGTCGGGAATGTGATGCGACGGAAGCGGTTCCAGCCGGTCATGCCATAGGCGTCAGCTGCCTCGATGTCGCCCTTGGGGATCGACAGCAGCGCGCCATAGAAGATCTCGCCCGAGTAGGCCGCGGTATTGCAGAACAGCACGACCAGCGCGCCGAGCCAGGCGGAAGTGAACGGGTCAAAGAAGCTGGAGACGCCCTTGAGGCTAAGGAAACAGGCGTAGGCAAAGAAAAACTGGATGAACAGCGGGCTGCCGCGGAACACGAAAATGAACCACTCCGCGGGCTTGCGCCACAGCGGGTTGGGGCTGGATTTGCCCACCGCCAGCGCCACCGCCAGGAAAAAGCCGGTCATCAGCGCCAGCGCGCCGAAATAGACATTCCAGATCAGGCCGGAGCCGATCAGGGTGAAATGCTCGCACAGGGTATATTCGCCCCGCGGCAACAGCCGTTCGCCAAAGCCCAGGGAGCGGAAGGCATAGGCCTGGATGGTTTCAACGCAACTCATGCCGCTGCCTTTCTTTGTGCTTCACCTGCTGCTGTGGCCTGGCCCTTGGTCAGGCGGGTCATGATACGGTCCAGAACCACTTCGGACACTTTGGTGAAGCAGAGGTAGAACACCAGAAGCGCCGCGAAATACCAGACATGCCAGTTCGGGTGCGGGTAGTCGGTGAAGCGCGCGGTCTTGGTGCCGCCCAGTTCACGTGCCCAATAGACGATGTCTTCAACACCCAGCAGGAACAGCAGCGGCGTGGACTTGATCAACACCATCCACAGGTTCGACAGGCCGGGCAGTGCATAGACCCACATTTGCGGCACCAGGATGCGCCAGAACGCTTGGCGATGGGTCATGCCATAGGCCTCCGCCGTTTCGATCTGGGCGCGTGGCACGGCCCGCATGGCGCCGTAAAGGACGTTGGCCGCGAAGGCCCCGAACACGATGGAGAAGGTCAGGACGGCCAGGAAAAAGCCATAGGTTTCATGCACCCACTGCGGCGAAGTTGAAAGTGGCAGCTTGGCTGCGTCGCAGACCACAAAGTCGATGCCCTGGCGGATCGGCTGGTCCCAATCCGGGCATTTCACCTTGTGGCGCATCCACTCAAACGCCTGGTCGAGTGCGATGACGAAGAACAGGAAGAAGGCAATGTCCGGCACACCGCGCACGATGCTGGTGTAGCCCTTGCCGAACCAGCGCAGCGGCAGGAACTTGGAGCGGGCAGCACTGGCAGCGCCGAAACCGAACAGCAGTGCCACCGGGGCGGTGATCGCCAGCAGGGTCAGCACCACAAAGACAGAGATGTAGAGATTCACATGCTTGCCGGTGGTCAGATAGCAGCTTAGCCAGCTTAGCCCCTCAAGCGTGGATGGGTCCGTGCAATAGGAAAACATATGTACCCTGTCTTTCTCGAGTTCACGCCCGGCACGCGAGGCGCCGGAAGAGAATGAATGAGGCCCGCGCGCCGCAGCGGCGGGCCTGCAAGATCCTGCAACAGGATCAGATTACCACTGGGAGGACACTTCCCACTTGGCGATCAGTTCATTGAGCGAACCATCGTCTTTCATCGACTGGATTGCTGCGTCGAACTTGCCGCGCAGTTCGGCATCCGACTCGCGGAAACCCATGCCAACGCCGCCGCCAAGGGATTCGGATTTCTCCAGCATCACCAGATCGTCGCCAACCACGGTGTCGAGGAAGCTTTTGTCGGCCAGAACCGCGTCAGCTTCGCCATTGCGCACGGCTGCGACGGTTTCTTCCGGGGTGGCGAATTCGACCAGGGTCCAGCCCTGCTCGGCGATGAAGGCCGCCTGGATGGTGGTGGCCTGGGCCGCGATCACGCCGCCTGCCAGGTCGACGTCAGCCGACTGCGCCACATAGGCGGACGGATCCGGCGGAGTGTAGGGCTGGGTGAAGTCGATGACTTCATCGCGCTCGTCGGTGATCGACATGCCGGCGATGATGGTGTCGTAGTTGCCGGAAACCAGGTTCGGAATGATCGAATCCCAGTCGTTCTTGACCCACTCGCAGGTCAGTTCGGCGCGTTTGCACAGTTCATCGCCCAGTTCGCGCTCGAAGCCGTCGATCTCGCCGGCGTCGTTGACGAAGTTCCACGGCGCATAGGCGCCTTCGGTGCCCAGGCGCACGGTGTCCGCCAGGCCCATGCCCGCGGTCAGCGCCAGGGCGGCGGTGCCAAGGATCAGAGATTTCATCAAGTTACTCCCATTTTTGGTTGGTTATTGATTTCGTTATTATTGGTCGTGGCGGGTCGATGACAAGAACGCGCGCAACCGTTCGGAGCGGGTTCCGCCAAAGACGTCATCCGGCGTGCCTTCTTCCTCGATCAGACCCTGGTGCAGGAACACCACGTGACTGGACACATCAGCTGCCATCTTCATGTCGTGGGTCACGATCAGCATGGTGCGGCCTTCAGCGGCCAGATCCTTGATCACCTTCACAACTTCCTGCTCCAGCTCAGGGTCCAGAGCTGAGGTGGGTTCGTCGAAAAGCAGCGCCTCCGGCTCCATGCACAGGCCCCGGGCAATCGCCGCGCGCTGCTGCTGGCCGCCGGACAGCTGCGCCGGGTAAACGTCGCATTTGTCGCCGATGCCGACCTTGGCCAGATAATGGCGCGCTTTTTCCTCGACCTCAGCCTTGTCGCGGCCCAGCACTGTGACCGGCGCCTCCATCACGTTTTGCAGGATGGTCATATGGGCCCAAAGGTTGAATTGCTGGAACACCATCGACAGGTTGGTGCGGATTCGCAGAACCTGTTTGGCATCGGCCGGACGGCGCGCCAGCCCCTTGCCGGTCCATGTGATCGGCTCGCCCTTGAACAGGATTTCACCCTGCTGGCTGTCCTCCAGAAGGTTGCAGCAGCGCAGCAAGGTGGACTTTCCAGACCCCGAAGACCCGATCAGCGACACCACGTCGCCCTTCTTGGCGGTGATGTCGACGCCTTTGATCACTTCCAGCTCGCCATAGGATTTATGCAGGCCGCGGATTTGCAGAACGGGCGTTGTATCGGTCAAGGTGTCTTTGTCCCTGTGAGTGGAAATTCGTTCTTATTGGACCGAAAAAAAGACCGAATGCAACGTTCAAACCGCACAAGCTGTCACCTCAGTTGTCAAAACGGCGGGTTTGGCGGTGCATTTCGGAAGGAGCGCTACGTAAGCTCCGCCGCGCGGATGCGCTGTTCGGTCAACACCGGGCCGGGCGGGGTCGGCACCGCCAGATAGTCGCTGGGGGTGAACCGCACCAGACCTTTCAGATGCAAACACGCTCTGGTGTCCTCATCCAGATCGCGGATGGTGGTTTCTATGGCCGTGAACAGCTCGTCCGCATCTCTGCCCAAGGCCGTGATGTAGGGCAGGGTGGGTGTTGGAACGGTACGTTCAATCTCGATCAGACTGCTGGCAAATGAGTCGTGCTCCCGGATCAATTCCCAGGTCAGCGCGTCGAGAGAGGCAAAGTCGGCGCGGCCTACGGCAACAGCTTCGGCAGACAGCCGGTGGCCGCCGGTTTCCACCAGTGCGCCGGGCAGGATGCTTCGGTCGTGCAGATGCACCATTGGCGCCGCCCAGCCCGATTGCGACAGGGATTCGTTATAGGCAAAGCGGCGTCCGCCAAACGACGAAAGCGGCTGGCCCGCGTCTTGCTTGCGGGCTACGAAGACGCTGTTGTAGTAACCGGGTTCGCAGCCGGGCAAGCCGTAATCCGGGGTTCCCACCAGCTCCACCTCGCCATAGAGACGGGTGCGGTAGGGACAGCCGCAGGTTTGCGACAGCAGCAGCTCCGGAGATTTCCACACCTGCCAGAAATCTGTACCGCGGGTCAGCTGATCCGGGCCGCCGCTCAGATGCTTGCGGATCTCTGCCCAGAACCTGTCGTTGGCCGCCGCGGTCTCCGGACGGTCGTACATGCCGAGATGTGCAATCATTTCACAGCCTCTGCCCGTTTGCGCGCCATGGCGCTGTCCACGTCCGAAACCCCCAGCAGGCTGGCCGACAGCCGCAGCAGTGCGTCTTCGTTTGCGTCCCGGTGCCCGTCGGCCAGCGCGACCTGCCAAAGCGCCTCGATCACGCCGGTTCGGTCCTCATAAGCCACCGCATCCTTGATGGCGCGGGTAAAGCGGACAGTATCCGGCGCCTCAGCCTCCATCGCCTCAGCCTGTTCGCGCAGGATCAGTGCACCGCCGGTGTCCAGCCCGTAGCGGGTGGTCAGGATGCGGTCGATGCGGTCCTTCTCCACCTCGGAATAATTGTGGTCTGAGCGGGCAATCCGTACCAGCAGCGCCGTCAGTGCGAGTTTTGCGCCTTCGTCGTCCAGCTGCGCGGGCGCTGGCTCCAGCAGCCGGTTCAGCAGTTCCTTGAACATCAGCTGTCCTCCGCTGTGGGGGAGAATTTAGCCACCGCGCGGGCGCGCGCTTTCTGGCTGTCGGCATAGGACAGGCCCATCGCCTTGCGGGCATCCTCGATGATGGTGATTTCGCCTTCATGCTCATTGCCGTCCGCAAGCACGACTTCCCACAGCGCATCCAGCGCTGCCAGCCGTTCCTCCAGCCCGGTAGTTTCACGGATCAGCCTGCCGAAAGTGTCGGTCTCTGGGGCCGCGGCGTGCAGTTTTTCGCAGGTGGCGCGCACCTTGGCCGCCTCGATCGCGTTATGCTGGTAGAGCCGCGCCAGAATGCGGTCAATCAGGCTGATCTCCTCCAGCTTGTAGTCCCGGTCGGACTGCGCCACCCGCACCAGAAGCGCCCCCAGCGCAAGTTCAGCGTCTGGATCAGGCAGAGCAGGCGGTTCAGAGGGGCGGAACGCTTGAAAGAGCTTCTTGAGCATAGGCATCGGCAGACCTCAGGCAGAGCGGCAGGGCAGGCGGGTCAGCCCGCGTACCCTTCGATGATGTGCATATCACCCGTCGAGACCAGATCGCGAAAGGCCTTGGCGTCCTGATAAGCCACGGAATCATAGCAGGCTTTGGCGGTTTCGAAATCCTTGAATTCAAGGACCACAGTGCGGGCCCGGAACGCGCCTTCGCGGACTTCCCGCTCACCGCCGCGGATCAGGAACTTGGCATCGTATTCAGCCAGCACCGGGCGGGCGGCGTTTATGTAGGACTGATAGCGCTCCATGTCGTTCACATCCACATGGGCCACCCAGTATCCCTTGGGTGCGGATCCTTCGGCCATGGCTGCAGCCTCCCTTGTTCTTATGGTTGCGGGCAGGCTGATACAAAACGGCTGCAAAGACAATGGGGCGGTTATCAGGAATTTCCCCGTATTTCTGGAAAGATGAACGATTTCAGTGCGCTGCTGCATAAAGTGAAACGCCCGCCGGAAGGGCGGGCGTTTCAAAAAAGCTTGGCAATGGGATCAGGCGATCTCTGCCAAACGTGCCAGAGCCTCTTTGACCTTGGCTTCCTCTTCCTCGCGTGCGGCAAGGTTCTCCCGGGCTTCCGCCACAACCTCTTCCGGCGCGGAGGCCGCGAACTTCGGGTTGTTGAGCCTCCCGCGCAGGCCGCCCAGCTCTTTGGCCAGCTTGCCCAGGGTTTTCTCCAGACGCGCCTTCTCGGCATCCACGTCGATCACATCCGCCAGCGGCAGGCCGAAGGAAGCACCGGGGGCCGCCACAGAAGCACAGCCTTTGGGGAAGCTCTCCACCTGTTCCAGCACGGTAATGCGGGCCAGTTTCTGAATCATCGCCTCATTCTTCTCCCAGGCGGAACGCGCCTGATCGGAGAATTCGGTCACAACCATCGGGATTTTGGCTCCGGCCGGCACATGCATCTGCGCGCGGGTGGAGCGGATGTTCTCAATCGCAGTGATCACCCAGTTCATCTCGGCATCAGCCTCGGCGTTGACCAGCTCGGTGCCGTAGGTCGGCCACTCGGCATGCACCAGCATCTTCTCGCGCTTGGCGGTGTTGCCCCACAGCTCCTCGGTGATGAAGGGCATGATCGGGTGCAGCAGGATCATGCACTGATCCAGCACCCAGCCCAGGGTTTGGCGGGTCTCAGCAATCACCGCTTCATCCTCGGAGCCGAACAGCGGTTTCGACAGCTCGATGTACCAGTCGCAGACCTTGCCCCAGACAAAAGCATAAAGCGCATTGGCCGCGTCGTTAAACCGGTAGGCCTCCAGTGCTGCGTCCACTTCCACCCGCACCTTGGCGGTTTCACCGATGATCCACTGGTTCACGGCAGCCTGCGCATCCGGACAGACATAGGCCGGGACGTTATCATCATAGACGTTGTTGAAATGGGCAAAGTTCACCGCATTCCACAGCTTGGTGCCAAAGTTCCGGTAACCCTTGAGGCGCTCCATATCCAGCTTCAGCACGCCGCCAAGCGCCGCCATCGCAGCAGAAGAGAAGCGCAGTGCGTCGGCGCCGAATTCCTCTATGATTTCCAGCGGGTCTACCACGTTGCCAGTGGATTTCGACATCTTCTTGCCTTTGGCGTCGCGCACCAGGCCATGCAGGTAGACGGTGTCGAAGGGGATCTGATCAACGACCGCCAGCTGCATCATCATCATCCGGGCGACCCAGAAGAACAGAATGTCCTGACCGGTGACCAGGGTCGAGGTCGGGAAGTACTTCTGCATCTCGGCGGTGTCTTCCGGCCAGCCCAGCGTGCCGATCGGCCAGAGGCCGGAGGAGAACCAGGTGTCCAGCACGTCAGGGTCGCGGCCAATGCAAAGTTCGGCCTCTAATCTAGCCGGGTCTGGGTTGATGCCATGAACATCGAGAGATGACTTTACAGGTAGGGAACCGTTAAAGGAGACGGCCGAAACATTGATGTTTGTAAGATCGGAATAATACTGTTTAGCAAGCTGTGCTGCTTCTGTTTCTGAAGCCGCACAAAATGATACGCAGTCGGAACCGCTGGGAAGCAGATACGTCTCGTCGCCAGACCCGTCCTGTGCTGCGTGCTCTTCTAGAGCTTCAGCCAGCCATTCTTTGGTCGGCCCGTACCACACCGGGATCTGATGGCCCCACCACAGCTGGCGCGAGATGCACCAGGGCTCGATGTTTTCCAGCCAGTGGTAATAGGTCTTCTCGCCGCTCTCCGGCAGGATCTTCACATCGCCATTGCGCACTGCATCCAGTGCGGGGCCGACAACTTTTTCCGCGTCCACGAACCACTGATCGGTCAGCATCGGCTCGATCACAACCTTGGAGCGGTCGCCAAAGGGCTGCATGATCGGCTTGTTCTCGACGTAAGGCTCCGGCACTTGGACCTCTTCGCCGCTTTCCGGATCGGTCTTGGTGACCGTGTGCATGACCGCCAGCCCTTCGCTGGTGATCTGCTCGACCACCAGTTTGCGCGCCTCGAACCGGTCCAGACCGCGCAGGTCGTCCGGCACCAGGTTGATGGCGTCGGCTTCGATTTCACTCAGGGTCTGCTCGCCCTTGGCAACCGCCATGGCAACGCCTGCGGCCTCGTCATAAGACGCGCCGTCGGCCCGCATCTGGCCGCGCATATCCATAAGGCGGTACATCGGAATGCCGCCGCGCTTGGCAACCTGATAGTCGTTGAAGTCATGCGCGCCGGTGATCTTCACAGCACCCGAGCCGAAGTCCTTGTCCGGGTACTCATCGGTGATGATTGGGATCAGTCGGCGGTGCTCCTTGGGGCCGACCGGGATTTCGCACAGTTTGCCCACAATAGGTGCGTAACGCTCATCCGACGGATGCACCGCCACTGCGCCGTCGCCCAGCATGGTTTCAGGCCGTGTGGTGGCGATGGAGATATAGTCGCGCTCCTCCTCGAGGATGACGTTGCCGTCCTCGTCCTTCTCCACATAGGTGTAGGTGGCACCGTTCGCGAGCGGGTATTTGAAGTGCCACATGTGGCCTGCAACCTCGATGTTCTCGACCTCAAGGTCGGAAATCGCGGTTTCGAAATGCGGGTCCCAGTTGACCAGCCGCTTGCCGCGGTAGATCAGCCCCTTGTTGTACATTTCCACAAACACCTTGATCACGGCGTCATGGAAGTTGGGGGAGTTCTCGTGGCCGGTGCGGGTATCACCCTGCGCGCCCGCCATGGTAAAGGCGGTGCGGGAGAAATCGCAGGACGCGCCAAGGCGCTTCAGCTGCTCAACAATGGTGCCGCCGGATTTTTCCTTCCATTCCCAGACCTTTTCCAGGAACTTTTCGCGGCCGAGTTCCCGGCGGGACGGCTGCTGGTTTTTTGCCAGCTCACGCTCGACAACCATTTGGGTGGCGATCCCCGCATGGTCGGTGCCCGGCTGCCACAGGGTGTCGTAACCCTGCATCCGCTTCCAGCGGATCAGAATATCCTGAAGCGTGTTGTTGAAGGCATGGCCCATGTGCAGGACGCCGGTGACGTTCGGCGGCGGGATCATGATGCAATAGGTGGAGGCTTCCGGCTTGGCGTTGGCGCCTGCCTTAAAGCAGCCAGCCTCTTCCCAGGCCTTGTAAAGGCGGCTTTCGGCTTCAGCCGCGTTGAATGTCTTTTCCATCGCCATGCGCTCGATCCTGCGTGGGTGTCATTTCGGGTCGGGCTATCCCTTACCGAAAGGGGCGGCAAAGGGAAAGTACCCTAAGGCGCGGCGGCTGGCAGGAGGAACGCTCGCGCTTTGGCAGGCACATATTTTCGAGTGCTAACGGCAGGTTTTTGGGAACCAACGGCAGGTGGTGGCGTTTTACCTGCACGATGCACCTCGCGGTTCCGCCGGGTGCGCTGAGTTTCAGGCGCCGGAGTCCGGCGCCGCACCCAAAGACGCCCGGCCCCTGCTGACGCGCATTCCGCGGTACGGGCCGGGCGCACGATTTTATACTGTGCAAAGGGGCGCCCGGTGCTGTTCGTGCAGCGGACGTCAAATTTTGTCCAGTGCCTCGTGCAGTTTTTCCAATTCACCCTCGTGCATGGAGATCGCTTGCGCCTTGTAGGGGAAGTTCCGGGCGCGTACCTCTGACTGGAACTCCTGCAATGCCTCCACCCGTTCCTGGTACATTTGCCTGTGAAGCCGGCCCAGGTCACGGAAGGCATGGGCGTGGCGCGGCGGGTTATCCGCTTCGCCACAGATGTCGGCCATGAACAGAAAGACCACATCGCCCGCATTGCCGGAGCCGAGGGAGATGGTGACTATTGAAGTGCGGTCATTGAGCAACCGCAGCGTTTCCTCCGCCACACATTCAATCTCGCATGCAAAGGCGCCGGCATTCTCGTAGCGCTTGAAGGTTTCATGGATCTGCATCGCTTCCTCCGCTGTGCGGCCGAAGGCGCGCAATCCGCCGCACCAGTGGCTGAGCGATGGCACCAGCCCCATGTGCACCTGCACCGGGATGCTTTCTTTGGCCAGCATTTCCACAACGTCATAGGAGCGGTTGGTGAAGTACATATCCGCACCGTTTTCCATGCATTGGATGGCGTGGCGCATGATCTCGTCATTGGTGGCGAACTGGCCCCAATTCATCGCGGTGCCTGCAAAATGGGTGGGGGCGATTTCACGCGCCATGGCCAAGTGCACGTCCCACAGGGTAAGCAGGTCAATACCCGCATCGACGCAGGCCTGGATTTCCGCCTCATTGGCCGGGTTGCACATGGTCAGGCGCTCTCCGGTTTTCTTGAGGTCGATCAGATCCTTGACTGTGTAGTTGCGCCGCGCCGGGCGGCGGCCGAAAGTATAGATGTTTTTCATGGGTTCTGCCTGTTTCTCAAATGGGAAAACCGGGCCAAAGCGGCCCGGCAGGGTATTCCGTGATGCCTGTTACTCGGCAGCCCAGATCTTGCGGCGGCGCTCCTTTACCATTTCGTTGCCCTCATCGGTGCCGTCGTGGAAGGTGTTGAACCACTCGTCCCAGGGCGTCTCCCATGTACCGTAGTTGCAGTCGAAGAACCGGTGGTGCAGCTGGTGGAAGAAGTCGCCGACCAGGAATTTGGTGTTATTGCCAAGCTTCAGGTGTTCGAACCCTGCGTGCGAGGTTGGGGCGCCGATGCCGTGGTGGAACAGCAGGAAGATCGCCAGCACCGGATGCCCCGGCAGCAGGAAGAAGATCATCGTGTCGAACATCAGGAAGAAGCTTTCGACCGGGTGCATCGCGAGGCCGGACCAGGGACCGGTGTTGATGTTGCGGTGATGCCAGGCATGCACCTTGTTATAGAGCACACCCACATGCAGCAGCCGGTGCAGCCAGTAGAAGTGAAAGCCCGCCCATATGGGGATGAAGATGGTCATCAGAACGAAAGTGACGGGATCTTCCTCAAGCGTGATCATGGTGACCCAGCCGTTGGCATAGGCGTAAAGGATCAGGCTCTCCCAGAAGGTCCAGAAGGTGAGTGCCGGGCCAAGGGTCCAGAACATGTTGTCCCAGACCTGGTTCTTGAAGGTGAAGACCTTTGCGCCCTTCATCATCGGGCGCATGTCATAGCGGTACTCATCCGCTTGGGTGCGGTACTTCCAAAGCGCCAGATGCAGCCCGCCGGCCACCACCATCAGGATACAGAAGTTGCGGAACCAGATTTCAGCCACCCAGTCCCAGCTGAGCGTGGCGATGCGGTCCAATGAGGGGGTGAAGAAGGTCCAGGTGATGATGGCAAAGACCAACAAGAGCGCCCGCAGGGCCAGCGGGTTCCAGCTCTGCAGCAGGTATTTGATCGAGGCCAGCGGCCTCAAAGGCCAATCCCAATAGGGGGAGGTCTGGATCGGAAGCGCGGGGGTGAAGTTCCAAATCTTGCGCTTGGGGCGCGGCGCGTTGGCGGGACCTGTCATGTCTCGTCTCTCATCTCGCTAGTGGAGCGGCTGCCGCCGCGGGGTCTGTTCGCTGCCATGAACCCTAGGGGAGGGGCGGAAAATCCCAGAACGGTATGTCTTGCTAGTGAGGATAAGTTTTGCTTAGCCTGCGCACATGGCGACCCGAATTCCCTCCCTGAACTGGCTGCGCGTGTTCGAGGCCGCGGCGCGCACTGAAAGCTTTGCCCGCGCGGCGGCGCAGCTGAACATGTCAGCTGCGGCTGTCAGCCAGCAAGTAAAGGCGCTGGAGACGCAACTGGGCACGCCGCTGTTTCACCGGCATGCCCATGCGGTGACGCTGACAGAGGCAGGGCGGGCCTATCTGCCCTCGGTCCAGCAGTCGCTGTTGATGCTGGAAACCGCCACCACCGGGCTGTTCGGGGAAAGCCGCGAGCAGCGGCTGTTTGTGCAGTCGGTGCTGCTGTTTGCGCATGGGGTGCTGGCATGCGGGTTGCCGGGCTTTCAGGCGGCGCATCCACAGGTAAACCTGGCCCTTAGCACAGGAAACATGGCGGCGGATTTTGCTAACCGGTTCACCGACTTGCAGATTGTTTTCGGTAATCCTGCACTGTTTGGCACCGACAGCGACGAACTGCTGCGAGAGGTGCTGTTTCCGGCCGCCCCGCCAGAGACTGCCGCACAGATCCAGTCGCCGCAGGATCTGTTTCAATTCCCTCTAATCGAAGTCTCCACCCACCGGGCCAGCTGGGTACAGCTGTTTGAGCACTTGCGGCTGCCTCCTGGGCAGGCGCGCTACTTCTTTGCCGACAATTCGCTGATGGCGGCGGAACTGGCGGCACAGGGAGTCGGTATTGCGCTGGCCCGGGCACCAGCATCTGATGCTGCAATAAAAGCTGCAGGGCTGGTTCCGTGTTTGCCCGAGGTTTCCGTACCGGGGCAGGAGGCCTATCACCTGATCTATCCTGACCGCGGCGCCATGCGGCCAGTGGCAAGGTTGTTCCGCGACTGGCTGCTGGACTACGTCCGCTCCGTTTGACCGCTACTGCCCGGTCCGGTCCAGCTTTGTGGCCAGGTGGATAAGGCTTTCGGAGGAACGCACGCCGCGGGCCTCGGCGATGCTGTCAATGGTTTCATCGAGTTCAGCCGTGCTTTGGGCGACCACTTGTGCCAGCAAGTCAAACCGGCCGGAGGTCGTGTGCACCACCTCAACACCGGGTAGGTTGCGCAGGCGGGCCAGTACCTCCGGTCCTGACCGCGGCTCAATCGACATCAGCACCGTGGCCTGCAGCGGCGGACGGGCAGCCGCAGAGGTCTTGAGCGTGTAGCCGGTGATGACACCGGTGGCTTCCAGCCGCTCGATCCGCGCCTGAACTGTGGTGCGGGCCAGGCTCAGGTGGCGGGCGAGTTCAGCCACCGGGCGACGGGCGTTCTCCCGCAGCAGGGTGACAAGGCGCTGATCTGTTTCGTCGGATTGCATAATGCACCTGCGATATGACGGTTGATTTCGTCACTATAGTAAATGTGCCGGCCGGAATCGACGATCATTTCTCGCAAAATATGTAAAACGAATGAGGGTTACCCGATGCAGCAGATTCCTCCGCTTTGGCTTTCGCCTGAGTCCCACCTTGCCCGCAGCGCGCCGGATCATCCGATCCTGTATTTCTCGCCGCGTGTCTTGCATGAGGTGGCGCGGAGGTTCCGGGCAGGCTTTCCGGGTCTGGTAACCTACGCGGTCAAAGCAAACCCGCATCCCGCGGTGCTGTCCAATCTGGTAGCGGCGGGGATCACCGCCTTTGACGTGGCCTCACCTGCGGAGATGGAGGCGGTGCGCGCAGCCAGCCCCGACGCAGTCATGCATTACAACAACCCGATGCGTTCGGAGGCAGAGGTTGCAGCAGGCATTGAGCACGGCGTCGCCAGCTGGTCGGTGGATGAGCTGAGCGAGCTGGAGAAGCTGGACGCGGTGCCGCGCTCCTGTGAAATCGCAGTGCGTTTCGCGCTGCCGGTTGCAGGCGCGGTCTATGATTTCGGCAGCAAGTTCGGTGCTGCCCCCGAGGAGGCCGTCGAACTGCTGAAGCAGGTTGCCGCCCGCGGCTGGACCCCGGCGCTGTGTTTTCATCCCGGCACCCAATGCGAGGATGAAAGCGCCTGGGTCGAATATGTCCACGCCGCCAAGCGGATCATTGACGAGGCAGGCGTGCAGATCACCCGGCTGAACGTCGGCGGCGGGTTCGCCGCCAATCGCGATGGCGTGGCACCGGATCTGGAGAAGGTCTTTGCCGCGATCGGAGAGGCTGCGGATGCAGCCTTTGGCGCAGGCAAGCCCAAGCTGATTTGCGAACCGGGCCGGGCAATGGTTTCCGAAAGCTTCACCCTGGCGGCGCGGATCAAGGGAATGCGCAAAGCAGGCGAGGTGGTCTTTCTCAACGATGGCATCTACGGCGGGCTGGTTGATATCCGCGACATGGGCCTGCCGGGCCGGGTCGAGGTCGTCGGCTCTGACGGCAAACACCGCGCGGGCGACCGCAAGCCGCGGGTGGTGTTCGGCCCCACTTGCGACAGCCTGGACAGGCTGCCGGACGGGCTGCCGCTGCCTTGCGATGCCGCCACCGGCGACTATGTCCTGTTTCCGGGGCTTGGCGCCTATTCCTCTGCCATGAGCACGCAGTTCAACGGCTACGGCCTGTCTGACGTGGCGACGGTGATTGAGCTGGCTGGACAACCGGCCAGCTAAGGGTACTCTCGCCCCCGGACAGCCAGTCAGCGCGGACAGGGGGCGAGCATGGACAAATTCGGGAAAAGCCAGCCGGTAAAACGGGTCGAGGATGTCAGATTCCTGACCGGGCAGGGAAATTATATCGAAGACGCCGCCCCGGCGGGTGCCCTGCGCGCCTGGGTGCTGCGCAGCCCGGTGGCGCATGGGATAATTACGGCCCTGCATACCGAGGACGCGCTGGAGGCTGAGGGAGTCCATGCGGTGATCACCCTGGCGGATCTTGAGGCCGCGGGCATCAACGTCTCTATGGATGGCACCACGGTGAAAAACCGGGATGGCACGGACGGCGCTTCGCCGGAACGCCCGATGCTGGCCCGTAGCAAGGTCCGCTATGTCGGGGAGCCGGTGGCCGTTGTCGTGGCTGAAACGCTGGACCAGGCCCGTGATGCGGGTGAACTGATCGAACTGGAGATCGACGACCTGCCGGTCAAGCTGGACCTTCACCCGGGCGGCGAGGCCCTGCACGGCAGCGTACCCGATAACAAGGCCTTTGACTGGGGCATGGGGGATGAGGCGGCCACGGCGGAGGCCTTTCGCACTGCCGCCCATACCGTTGCCCTCCAGGTCGAGGACAACCGGATCATGGTCAGCACCATGGAGCCGCGCGGCTGCTTCGCCGAATGGCAGCAGGGGCGGCTGCATTTCACCTTTGGCGGTCAGGGGGTTTGGGGGATGAAGTCCCAGCTGGCTTCCAAGCTGGGGCTCAATGAAGATGACATCAAGGTCACCACGCCGGATGTCGGCGGCGGTTTCGGGATGAAGGCCTTTGCCTACCCCGAATACTTTGCAGTGGCCCACGCCGCCACGGTGCTGAGCCGCCCGGTGTTCTGGATGTCAGACCGGTCTGAGGCCATGCTGAGCGACAACGGCGGCCGCGATCTGACCTCGCTGGCGGAACTGGCTTTTGACGAAAACCTGAAGATCACCGCATACCGGGTCAGCACCCGCTGCAACCTCGGCGCCTACAACTCCCATTTCGGGCAGCCGATCCAGACCCAGCTGTTCAGCCGGGTGCTGGCAGGTGTCTATGACATCCAGACCGCCTGGTTGCAGGTGGAGGGGATCTATACCAACACCACTCAGGTGGACGCCTGCCGCGGCGCCGGGCGGCCTGAGGCGATCTATGTGCTGGAACGGGTGATGGACCGCGCCGCGCGCGAACTGGGTATGGATCCTCTGGAGCTGCGGCGGCGGAACTTCATCAAGCCTGCGGCGTTTCCCTATGGCACCGTGACCGGGGAGACCTATGACGTGGGTGATTTCGACAAAGTGCTGACCCGCGCCGCCGAGGAGGCGGACCTGAAGGGATTCGCCGCCCGCCGCGCCGAAAATGGTAAACGCGGCAAGTACCGGGGCGTCGGGGTCTGTTACTATATCGAAAGCATTTTGGGCGATCCTTCAGAAGGCGCGGAAGTGGAGTTTCTGGAGGATGGCCGGGTGAACATCTATGTCGGCACGCAAAGCAACGGCCAGGGACATGAGACCGTCTATGCCCAATTCCTTGCCGACCAGAGCGGAATTCCGGCGGAAAGCATCCAGGTGATCCAGGGCGACAGCGACCGCATCGCGAAGGGCGGCGGCACGGGGGGCTCGCGTTCTGTCACCACCCAGGCCAACGCGACGCTGGCGGCGGTGGAAAGGATGATTGCCGCCTTTACCCCTTTCCTGGCGGAAGAGATGGGCGTGGAAGAGGATGCCGTGAAGTTTGACGGCGATACCTTCCGGGCGCCGGGATCCAACCTGACCCCCACCATGCTGGAGGCGGCAGAGATGGCCCGCGCGCAAGGCCGCACCGATCTGCAGCGTCACGCGGCGCGGGTTCGGCTGCCGGGACGCTCGTTTCCGAACGGCGCGCATATTGCCGAAATTGTTATTGATCCGGAGACTGGGCAAGCCGACGTGGAGCGCTACACTGTAGTGGACGATTTCGGTAATCTGATCAACCCGATGCTGGCCGAAGGCCAAGTGCATGGCGGGGTGGCGCAGGGGCTGGGACAGGCCATGTTGGAGCGGGTTGTCTACGATGAGGACGGGCAATTGCTCACGGCTTCGTTCATGGACTATGCCTTGCCGCGGGCCAGCGGCGTCCCCATGATTGGTTTTACCTCCGAGCCGGTGCCTTCGACACAGAACCCGATGGGGATGAAAGGCTGCGGCGAGGCGGGCACCGTCGGTGCGCTGGCAGCAGTTGCAAATGCGGTGCAGGACGCGGTCTGGGACCGCGGCGTGCGGCAAGTGGACATGCCGTTCACCCCGCTGAGGATTTGGGAAGTGCTTAGGGATGTTTCTGAAGCAGCTGAGTAAGAGGGTTTTAGGGTGGCTTGGACGGCCGCTGCGCTCGGAGCATTCCGGCGAGACCAAGCTGCGCGGGCCGCATGCCCATGTGATCATCCTGGATGGCACCATGTCGACGCTGGAGGCGGGCCATGAAACCCACGCAGGTCAGCTGTACCGGCTGTGCCAGGAAATGGGCGGCCAAGTGTCGGTCTTCTATGAATCCGGTGTCCAGTGGAAGGGATGGGGCAGCGCCCCCGACGTGATGATGGGGCGCGGTATTAACCGGCAGATCCGCCGTGCCTACGGCTATCTTGCCTCCCGCTACCGTCCCGGCGACCGGATCTATCTGTTCGGCTATTCCCGCGGTGCCTATGCCGTGCGCTCTCTGGCCGGTGTGATTGACCGGATCGGCTTGTTGAAACCCGAACATGCCACCGTCCGCCACATCCGCACGGCCTACCGTCACTACCGGCTGAACGGGCGCTCCAATTCCGGTGCTGCCTTTACCGCCGCCCATTGCCACGACGCGGTCGAGATCGAGATGGTGGGAGTCTGGGATACCGTCAAGGCGCTGGGCCTGCGGCTGCCGCTCTTGTGGCGCTGGGCGGAACGGCAGCACAACTTCCACAACCACACGCTGGGTCCGCATATCAAGAGCGGCTATCACGCTTTGGCTCTGGATGAGACGCGCGACGTGTTCAGGCCGGTGCTTTGGGATTGCCCCAAGGGCTGGAACGGCCATGTGGAACAGGTCTGGTTCCGCGGTGCCCATGGCGATGTCGGAGGTCAGCTGGGCGGTTATGAGGACGCGCGGCCGCTGGCCAATGTGTCACTGATCTGGATGCTGGAGAAAGCCGAGGAACGCGGTCTGCCGCTGCCGCTGGACTGGCGGATGCGGTTCTCGGTCGATCCTCAGGCGCCCTCTGTCGGCACCTGGCAGGGCTGGGGCAAGATCTTCCTCTTGCGCAGCCGCCGCCGGGTTGGTCTGGACGCCAGCGAACGTTTGCACAGCAGCGTCGGTGCAGGCAGGCAGAAAGCGTCCGCCGCGGGCGGTTGGCTGGCCAAGTTTTCCAAGACCTGATTGCAGCGGGCCGCGGCCGGACAGCAGCGGCAGATTTGGCAAGTCCGGTGAGGCTGTGGCGCTACCGGACGGCAGCTTGGCGCTGCGCCAGTTCTCGTCCCAGCCGCTTCAAGGAAACTGACACAATCAGTTTGTGCGCTGGGCGGACAGGCAGCATGTAGATGCGGCCGAACAAGTTGTGGGTCTTTACGGAGGATGTGATGCTCAGCACGCCGCTGTTGCTGGTCACGCAGGTCATGACATCCAGATGCCGGTCCCGCACGGTAAGAGTCAGGACCTGATCCGAGACTGCTTCTACCAGAAAGAAATCCAGCTTGTCCCCGGCCGAAACATCCTGACCCTGCCGACCGGAAAACCCGCCGATCCGTCTGACCCCGAACAGAGTTGAGATGGCGTCGCGCAGCCGAAAGGCCAGTTTCATGCCGGGCAGTGGTCGCTGGTGCATGATGTTCCAGGCTTCCAGCGGCGTCACTGGAACCGGCAATACCAGCGACTGCGTGTCGAGGAAATCAAGCTCCTTGGCGGGCGCCAGAACCTGAATGCGGGCGGTCGCGGCACAAGCGAGGCGGTTTGGCGGCATGGCCAGCCTTTCTGCGGTTTCTGATCTGCTTGCAGATACTTAAGTGGGAATCCGCAGCAGGCAAGGCTGCAGGCGGCGCTGCAATAGTTACTGCGGGGCGATTTGCATCACAATGCAGGTGGTGGAGCCGGTTGCGTAGAGCTTGCCGTCCTCCAGCCCGCGGATTTCGCCATGTGCCACGCCGGTGGAGCGGCCCACATGGTCGATGCTGCCAGTGCAGTTGATGGTGGTGCCCAGCGGGATCGGCCGCAGAATATTGATCTTGTATTCCAGCGTTGTGTAGACGGCGCCCAGCGGCACCTTGGTCATCACTGCACAGGCCATTGCGCTGTCCAGCAGTGTTCCGTACCAGCCGCCATGAACGGTGCCCATCGGATTGCAAACATGAAACTCAGGCGTGCCGCGGAACACCACCTGGCCGTCCTCGACACTGTGCAGATGATAGCCCAGGGTTTCGGCAATCGGCGGGCCGGGCAGGCGGCCTTCCAGGATCCCCCGCATGAAATCCAGCCCCGAAATCCGGGATATCTGATCAATTGTCAGCAGGTCAGAGGGTTGTTTGGCATAGAACATGGCGCGCGGGTCCTTGGCGGGAAATCCCGGCCATTAGAAACCGCGTGCCGTTTTGCGCAACGCTTACGCCACGTTCTGGAGTGACACCTTGGGGGTGACACCCAGAGCAAAGCAAACGTCGCGGGTTAGCTCCGGCCTGTTCAGCGTGTAGAAGTGCAGCTTGTCCACGCCGCCTTCCAGGAGGTCAGAGCACAGCTCGGTGCAAATCACAGTCGCCAGCAGTTCCTCGCGTCCGTCCCGCAGCGCCTTGTCAAAGGCATTCTCGACCCAATCGGGAATGACAGTGCCGCAGCGCTTGGCGAAATTGCGGGCGCCTTTCCAGTTCTCGATCGGCAGGATGCCGGGAGTCAGCTTGGTGCCGTCGATTCCGGCCTTCTCGCAGGCGTCGCGGAAGCGGAAGAAGGTCTCAGCCTCGAAGAAGAACTGTGTCAGCGCCTCATCGGCGCCGGCATCCAGTTTGCGCTTCAGCCATTCCACATCCGCGGCCTGATCGGCTGCGTCCGGGTGGCGGTCCGGGTAGGCGCCGACCTTGATACTGAAATTTCCGCGCGCCTTCAGCCCTTCAATCAACTCAACCGAATTGGCAAAGCCTTCGGGGTGCGGGGTGAACTTGCCTTCGCCTTTGGGCGGGTCACCGCGCAGCGCCACGATCTCGGTCACGCCTGCCTCGGCAAACTGGTCTGCGATCTCAAGCGTTTCCGCCTTTGATGCATTCACGCAAGTTAGGTGCGCCGCCACATTCAGACCGGAGGAATTGTGCAGCGTGGCAACCGCGTCGCGGGTCAGGGTGCGGGTAGTGCCGCCAGCGCCATAGGTAACGGAAACAAAACGCGGGCCCATCGGAGAGAGGACCTGCACGGTGTCCCAAAGCCGGAAGGAGGCTTCGAGATTTTGCGGCGGGAAGAATTCAAAGGAAATCTTGGGCGTCGTCATCTCAGGTCTCTCACTAGGTTGATGTCACCTCTTGTTGCATGCGCAGCAATGTGAGACAATTTCATAATACTCAAGATTAACATGAGCGATCTGATAGGATGCATATCGAATTCCGCCATCTCCGCACCATCAAGGCCATCCATGAGGCTGGCGGTCTGGCCCGCGCTGCCGAGCAGCTGAACATCACCCAAAGTGCGCTGAGCCACCAAGTGAAGGGGCTGGAGGAACAGGCCGGCGTCGAGCTGTTCATCCGCCGCTCCAAGCCGATGAAGCTGTCACCGGCAGGCCTGCGGCTGCTGCGGCTGGCAGAGCAGGTCCTGCCGCAAGTTGAAGCGGCGCAAGCAGAATTCTCCTCTCTGCGCGACGGCAACACAGGCCGGATGCACATCGCCATCGAATGCCATGCCTGTTTTGAATGGCTGTTTCCGGTGCTGGAGGGGTTCCGCAAGAACTGGGGCGATGTGGATGTGGACATCCGCCCGGGCCTTGCGTTTGACGCATTGCCCGCGCTGCTGAAGGAGGAGGTGGATCTGGTCGTTTCCTCCGATCCGGAGGACATCAACGGCGTCGAGTTCATCGAGCTGTTTGACTACAACCCTGTCTTTGTCGCTTCGGCGCAGCATCCGCTGGCTGCGAATGCCTATGTGGAGGCAGAGGATTTCATCGGCCAGAATCTGATCACCTACCCGGTGGACAAGGTCCGGCTGGATGTTTTCAGCCAGCTGCTGATCCCAGCCGGGGTGGAGCCTGCCTCGATCCGGCAGGTGGAGCTGACGGCGGTGATCCTGCTGCTGGTTGCTTCCAACCGCGGGGTTTCCGTGCTGCCGGACTGGGTGGTGCGGGAGGTGAAATACTCCTCCGACTATGTGACCCGGCCGCTGACTAAATCCGGCATCACCCGCAGCCTTTATGCGGCGATCCGAACGGAGGACCGCGGGAAGCCCTTCATGCAGGAGCTGATCCGCCTGGCCAAGGTCGAGGCGCGCAAGCTGCAGCATCAATAGATACTGCCGCCTGCGGTGGCGCGGAGCGGCCTGCGCCGTTCCGACGCCTGTGCCCGCTCCGCGCGGTTGCGTGATCCGGCGGGCGCCAGGGCCCGGTTCAAACCAGCTTGACGATCTGCTTGCCGGTATTGCCGCCGTGCAGCATCGCCAGGAAGGTCTTGGGGGCGTCCTCCAGACCTTCGGCAATATCCTCCAGGTACTTGATCTCGCCGCTGGCGATCTTGGGGGCCACTTCCTGCAGGAAGGCCGGGTAGCGGTCGTAGTGGTTGAAGATGATGAAGCCATTGACCGACAGGAACTTTGTCAGCACCGCGCGCCAGATGGCCGGGGCCGTCAGATCCGTCTCGGCGCTGTTGTACCAGGCGATCATGCCGCAGACCGGTATGCGGCCAAAGTTGTTCATCAGTGGCAGCACCGCCTCCAGAACCTTTCCGCCGACGTTTTCATAGTAGATGTCGATACCGTCCGGGCATTCCGCCGCCAGCGCCTCATTCAGCGCTTCGGCACTGTCATAGGCGTGGTGGTCGAGGCAGGCGTCAAAGCCGAAGGTATCTACCGCCAGCTTGCATTTGTCCGCGCCGCCCGCGATGCCGACAACGCGCAGGCCCTTCTGCTTGGCAAGCTGGCCGACCATTGAGCCGACCGGGCCAGTCGCGGCGGCAACCACCAGTGTTTCGCCTGCCTGCGGGCGGCCATAGGCATCCAAGCCATGCCATGCGGTAAACCCCGGCATGCCTAGAACGCCAAGCGCGGTGGTGAGCGGTGCCAAATCCGGATCCAGCTTGCGCAATTCAGAGGCTTTGGCGCAGGCGTGGCTGGCCCAGCCGAACATTCCCAAGGCAAAGTCGCCGGGCTGGAAATCGGGGTGCCCCGAGGCAATCACCTCACCGACGCCGCCCGCAGTCATGGTCTCTCCGATTTCCACTGGCGGGGCATAGGATTTGCCGGCATTCATGCGCCCGCGCATATAGGGGTCAAGCGACATATAGTGAACCTTAACAACCACTTCTCCATTGCCAGGCTGGGGTAGGGCCGCAGTCTCCAGGTGGAAGTTTTCCTCGCTGGCCTCACCTTCGGGGCGGCTGGCGAGAACGATACGCTGCATCTGGTCGGGCATGGGGGCACTCCTTGTTCTGTTTGCAGCAAAGTCTGGGTGCGGTGGCGGCGGAATTCAACCGCCTCCGTGCCCCGCGCCGCGGCGTCAGGCTGGATCAGCAGTTTCCGGCTTAACCCCTTGGCATTCCGCGGCAGGGCGCGTATAGGCACGCATTGACCCGGCATCTCCCCGACGTGACAGGATTCTGCAGACATGATTGGCAGCGCAAACCTCAATGTGATGATCAAGGCCGCCCGCAAGGCAGGCCGTTCCCTGGTGAAAGACTTCCGCGAGGTGGAGAACCTGCAGGTGTCGATGAAAGGCGCGGGTGACTTTGTCTCCAAGGCCGACATCGCCGCCGAGAAGATCATCAAGGAAGAGCTGCGCAATGCCCGCCCGACCTATGGCTGGATCGCCGAAGAGGGCGGCGAGATTGAGGGGGAAGACCCCACCCGCCGCTGGATTGTCGACCCGCTGGATGGCACTACCAACTTCCTGCACGGGCTGCCGCACTGGGCGATTTCCATCGCGCTGGAGCATAAGGGCAAGATCGTTGCCGGCGTGGTCTATGACGCCGCCAAGGACGAGATGTTCTTTGCCGAGAAGGGCGCCGGCGCCTGGATGAACGACACCCGCATCCGCGTCTCAGGCCGTCACCGGATGATCGAGTCCATTTTTGCCACCGGCGTGCCGTTTGGCGGCCGCGCCGACCTGCCGCTGACCCTGCAGGACTTGGCCCGCCTGATGCCCGCCTGCGCCGGTGTGCGCCGCTGGGGCTCCGCCGCGCTGGACATGGCTTATGTGGCCGCCGGCCGCTACGAGGGTTTCTGGGAACGCCGCCTGAACGCTTGGGATCTGGCCGCAGGCATCATCATCGTGAAAGAGGCTGGCGGCCTGGCCGAGGCGATCGACCCGGAAGCGGGCATCATCGACGGCGGCTCGGTGGTTTGCTCGAACGAGCCGATCTTCGAGAACTTCGCCAAGGTGATCCGCGGCTGATTTCGCCCGGAAATCTGAGACTACGAAACGCGGCCATTGAGCCGCGTTTTTTGATTTGAGCGGGTCTAGTAATACTTTGAAGGCAGCGTTCGGCCAAACGGCTAGGCGGTCTATCACTTTTTATCTGACGGATGGTTCACCCCGTCGTTCCAGGGGATCTCGCCGTAGGTTTCCGGGTGCGCCCGCGGATTGGCGCCCTCGATACAGCCCAGGTTGACGCCGCATTCCTCGGGATCGGACCGGCGCTGATGGTGGGTGTAAATGCCGCAAGTCCTGCAAAAGTAGTGTTTCGCCGTATGGGTGCCCCAGGTGTAGAGGTTGAGATTTTCTGCCCCTTTCAGCACCTTTAGGCTGGCGGTCAGGGCCGTAACGGCAGCAGCCCCGCGCCGCAGGCAAAAGGAACAGTCGCAGCGCGCGGCAGAGGCGAGGCCCTCAGGAAACTTCGCCTCGATTTCAACGGCGCCGCAGTGGCAGGTGGCTTTCAAAAGTGTCACGGCTATTCCTCATGCTTGGCAAATTTTGAGTAAAACCTTCGATAATTCCCCGTAAACCTCTCGGGAGCAGACCTACCATTACCTGACCCCGATGCCCGTCGGGGTGGCGGCCTGCGTGTTAATCAGTAGCCTGTTCCCATGGTTCCGCAGGCCGTCTTGATACTTTCTTCCTGCAAACGAAAACCGGACTGAGGGGGCGCTTCATTTCCCCCACGGCCCCGAATTACGCTTCTTTCGCGGCAGTTTCGGGATGCGGCTGGCGGAATACTCATACTCGTTTTCCGGATGCGGAGGCGTCCCGTGTGTCTGGTCCCAGAATGCAGGGCCGCCTCGGCGCAGCCACAGCGGCAGGCACAGGACCAGCCCTACCGCAAAGCCGCCGGCATGGGCCCAGTAGGCGACGCCGCCCTGGTCTGGATCAGAGCCGAGGCCGCCAAAGAACTGCATCGCCAGCCACACGCCGAGCATGACAAAGGCGGGGATGGTGAAGATGCGGAAATACACGATCAGCACCAGCAGGATATCGACGCGCGCCTTGGGGTACATCAGGAGGTAGCCGCCCATCACGCCTGCAATTGCGCCGGAGGCACCTATGGTGGGCACCATGGAACCCGGTGCGGACAGCACATGGATCAACCCTGCGCCAAACCCGCTGAGGAGGTAGAACAGCAGAAAGGGCAGGTGGCCCATTTCCTCCTCCAGGTTGTCGCCGAAGATCCACAGGAACAGCATGTTGCCGCCCAGGTGCATCAGTCCGCCGTGGATGAACAGGGAGGTGAACAGCGTCTCATACCCGTAGCCGTGGCTGATCTCGGCAGGCACCACCGCGTAGGCGTCATAGAAATACGCCAGCGCGCGGGGCGAGGCGTAGCTGGCGGAGTAGTAGATATAGGCCAGGATATTCGCGGCGATCAGCGCATAGACAATGTATGGCCTGCTGCCGGACGGGTTGTGGTCGCGGATCGGAAACATGGGGGAACGCTGGGCCGGAAACGGCCCAGCGTCAAGTGCTTAGCAAGGAAAGCTCAGGCCATGCCGCCCAAGAGCTGCGCGTTGCCACCCGAAGCAGTCGTGTCGACGCAGACGTGGCGCTCGGCCAGCACGCGGGCGCGGTCAGGCTTGCCCGGGATCAGCGGCACAATTGCGCCCTCGCGCTTGGCAAGGCTCTGCTCGATGTCGCGGCCGGTCGCTTCGTCGCCCCACCATAGAACACCTGAAATGCCTTGGATGCTCTCCAACTGGCTGAGATCCAGAAGGCCGTGCGCCTCAATTGCAGTGCCGCCGAGGCTGATCACCTCCTTGGCCTGCGCTGCCGCAGCCTCAGCTCCTGGACCCATGCACAGCAGCGGCGGCCGGGCAGAGACGGTCAAGCGGTTTGATTCCCCGGTCGGGCCGGGCAGGGAGGTGGTGACCGGCTGGCTAGGCACGCCGCTCGGGGACTTCAGGTCGGTGATGCTCTGCTCCCAGCCGCCGGCGCTGGACTGGCGGTCCGGCGCGCAGAAGCGGCTGAGGTAGAGCGGGCCGCCTGCCTTGGGGCCGGTGCCCGACAGGCCCTCGCCGCCGAACGGCTGGCTGCCGACGATGGCGCCGATCTGGTTGCGGTTCACATAGATGTTGCCCGCATGCACCCGGTCGCAGACATGCTGCACCCGGTCGTCGATCCGGGTGTGAAGCCCGAAGGTGAGGCCATAGCCGGTAGCATTGATGTCGGAAATCACCTGATCCAGCTGCTGCGACTTGAACCGCGCCACATGCAGGACCGGGCCAAAGATTTCTTCCTTCAGATCGCTGATGCCGGAAACTTCAATCATTGTGGGCGCAACAAAGGTGCCGCCCTGCGGCGCGCGCATTTCCTTCAGCACCCGGCCCTCGGCGCGGGCCTTGCCGACATGGGCCAGAATGCCAGCGCGGGCGCCTTCGTCGATCACCGGACCGCTGTCGGTGGACAGGTGCCAGGGGTCATCAAGTTGCAGGCAATCCATCGCGCCTTTCAGCATCTTCAGCACGTTGTCGGCAATGTCGTCCTGCAGATACAGGCAGCGCAGCGCTGAGCAGCGCTGGCCCGCCGACTGGAAGGCGCTTTCGATCACTGCCTGTACCGCCTGCTCCGGCAGCGCGGTGGAGTCGACGATCATCGCATTCAGCCCGCCGGTTTCCGCAATCAGCGGCGCGCCCGGCTGCAGGTTGTCGGCCATTGCCTTGCGGATGCGCAGGGCGGTGGCAGTGGAGCCGGTGAAGGCCACGCCATTAACGCGCGGATCAGAGGTGATGGCAGCGCCAACCACGCTGCCGCGGCCAGGCACAAGCTGCAGGGCGCTGCGCGGCACACCTGCTTCATGCATCAGCTGCACGGCACGGTGGGCAATCAGCGGCGTCTGGTCGGCGGGTTTGGCCAGCACGGCGTTGCCCGCGGCCAATGCGGCTGAGACCTGGCCGGTGAAGATGGCCAGCGGGAAGTTCCAGGGCGAGATGCAGGAGAAGATGCCTGCGGGCGGCGCATCGGAATTGCGGGCCGCGTAGTATCGCAGGAAATCCACCGCCTCGCGCAGTTCGGCAACCGCATCCGGGATGGTCTTGCCGGCCTCACGGGCGAGGATGGCAAACAACTCGCCAAAGTTCTCTTCATAAAGGTCGGCGGCCTTGTTTAAAGCTGCAGAACGTTCTGCTGCCGGTACATCCCAAGGGTCTGCCAACGCCAGCGCCAGTTCGATATCCTCGGGGCTGCACTGGGCAACGGTGCCAACGACGCTCTGGTCGGTGGGGCTGGTCACATCCTTGGCGTCTTCCGGCTGGGCATCGCCCGCCAGCAGCGGCGCGGCCTGCCACTGGTGGCTGCGCCAGGGGGCGCGGGCCTCTTCGATCCTGGCCAGGGTTGGCGCGTGGCCCAGATCGAACCCTTTGGAGTTCGGGCGTTCCGGCGCGTACAGCTCCGGCCCGGTCGGGATCTTGCGGGTCACATCTGCGATGGCTTCAAACGGGTCCGCGGCGACAACTTCGGGCGGCACGTTGTCATCGACGATTTGGTTCACAAAGGAGGAGTTGGCGCCGTTTTCCAGCAGCCGGCGTACCAGATAGGCCAAGAGGTCGCGGTGGGCGCCGACGGGCGCGTAGATCCGGCAGTTGGTCTTGTTCTGCTCCAGCACCATCTGGTGCAGGGTCTCACCCATGCCATGCAAACGCTGGAACTCATACCGCTCATTGCCGACGCCTTCGGCCATATGCAGGATTGCAGCGACGGTGTGGGCGTTGTGGGTGGCGAACTGCGGATATATCCGGTCCGTCATGCCCAGCAGCTTGCGGGCGTTGGAGATATAGGACACATCGGTCAGCGGCTTGGAGGTGAAGACCGGGAAGCCGTCCACTCCCTCGACCTGGGCGCGCTTGATCTCGGTGTCCCAATAGGCGCCCTTGACCAGCCGCACCATAAAGCGGCGGTCGTATTTCTCGGCCATTTCGTGCAGCGCATCAATCGCCAGCCCAGTGCGGGGGCCATAGGCCTGCACCACCACGCCAAAACCGTCCCAGCCCGCCAGCGCCGGGTCAGAGACCACGGCCTCGATCACTTCCAGCGACAGCGACAGGCGGTCTGCTTCTTCGGCATCGACATTCAGGCCCATCTTGGCCGCCTTCGCCAGCAGCGCCAGCGCCTTCAGGCGCGGCACTAGCGCTTCCATCACGCTGTGCTCATGCGCCAGCTCATAGCGCGGGTGCAGCGCCGACAGCTTGACAGAGATGCCGGGGTTCCTGCGGATATCGTCGCTGTTGCAGGCAGCCGCAATGGCGGAAATCGCCTTGGAATAGGCCAGGTGATAGCGCGACGCGTCAGCCTCGGTGCGGGCGGCCTCGCCCAGCATATCGTAGGAATAGGTGTAGCCCTTGGCCTCCATCCCGGCGGCTCTGTTCATCGCGCTTTCAATGGTTTCGCCCAGCACGAACTGGCGCCCCATTTCCTTCATCGCGCGGCTGACGGCGGTGCGGATCACCGGTTCGCCCAGGCGCTTGATGGCGCCGCGCAGCGCACCGATCGGGCTGCGCTCCTCGTCCAGCACCTTGCCGGTCAGCATCAGGGCCCAGGTCGAGGCGTTGACCAGCGAGGAGGTCGATTTTCCCAGGTGCTTGCCCCAATCCGACGGTGCAATCTTATCCTCGATCAGCGCGTCGATGGTGTCCGCATCCGGCACCCGCAGCAGCGCTTCGGCCAGGCACATCAGCGCAACGCCCTCATCGGTGGACAGGCCGTATTCGGCCAGGAACACTTCCATCAGGCCCGGTGCTGAATGGCCGCGGATATCACGCACCAGCGCGGCGGCGTTGGCGCAGATTTTTTTGCGGTCAGCATCGGTGAGGGCGGCCTGGGCCATCAGCTGGTCGCGCATCACGGTTTGATCGGCATAAGTGCCGGCGTCGATCCGGTAGCGCAGCTTGGTTTGAGCGGTCATGCGGGGAACTCCACAAAGGGTGTGCAGGGCTTTTGTTAAGAATACACCCTTTCGGAAAGGACAATCGCCTGAAGATGTGCTAGACGCAGGTCGAATGAGCGAAATGCGAAGCTAGGAAAGTCCAAATGAACTCCATCGATCTCGACCGCTTCGACCGGGCGATTCTGAACGTGCTGAGCGAGGATGGCCGCATCTCCATCGCTGACCTGGCACGGCGGATCGGGCTGTCGAAGACCCCGACCCAGACCCGGCTCAAACGGCTGGAAGCGGAGGGCATCATCACCGGCTACCGCGCCCTGGTGGACCCGATCCGGCTGGGTCTGGACCACGTGGCCTTTGTCGAGGTTAAGCTGGATGACACCCGCGAGGCGGCATTGGCCAAGTTCAATGCCGCGGTGGCGCGGCTGCCGGAGATCGAGCAGGCGCATATGATGGCCTCGCATTTCGACTACCTGCTGAAGGTCCGCACCCGCTCCATGACGGATTACCGCGCGGTGCTGGGAGAGAAGATCTCTTCGCTGCCGCATGTGGCTTCCACCTCCACCTATGTGGCGATGCAGGCGGTCAAGGAAGACGGCGCGCTGGGGCCTCTTTGACGGGGCGCAGGGCGCGCACGTTCAGTTGACTTGATCGAAACCGCATTTGTGCGAGCATGGGGTATGTTTCTTGCCCTGTTTCGCCCCCCGTTTGCTCTTGCCGCGGTTCTCATCGCAGCGGCTTTTCCGGTGCAGGCTTCGGACTGCCCTGCGCCCCCTGACCACAGCACTCCGCTGGAGGCGCTGCTGAGCGAGGTGCAGGACGCTGACACCGAGACCCAGGCACGGGAAATTGCCAACCGGATGTGGGAATACTGGGCGGATGCGCCAAATGCGCAGGCGCAGGCCATTCTGGACCGCGGCATGACCAAGCGCTCAGCCTTTGATTTTCTCGGGGCGCTGGCAGATTTCGACGAGCTGATCGCCTATTGCCCGGACTATGCCGAAGGCTACAATCAGCGCGCCTTTGTGCATTACCTGCGGCGGGATTTTGCTGCCGCCTTGACCGATCTGGACCGGGCGCTGGAGCTGTCGCCCCGCCATATCGCCGCGATGAGCGGGCGGGCGCTGTCGCTTTACGGCCTGTCCCGGCTGGAGGAAGCGCGTGAGGCCTTGGCCGCGGCACTGAAGCTCAATCCCTGGCTGCCGGAACGCTATTTGGCTGACCCCGGCGGGCCGCTGGCGCCGCCCGGGGCGGGGGATGTGGAGTTGTAGCTTTGCTCGCGCTGCGGGAAAATTTTGCGGTCTTGGCCGAAAACGCATTGTCCGCATGAAATCAGGAGGCTAGACCTGCGGGCAGGCGCCGGGTGCTGGCGCCCGTGTGCGGACGTGGTGGAATGGTAGACACCGGAGACTTAAAATCTCCTGGCCGTATGGCCGTGCGGGTTCGAGTCCCGCCGTCCGCACCAGTTCAGCCAATCAAAATCGCTGCGCTCCTTAGATCAGCTTTCTGTAAAGCCTGCCGCTCCGCGCAAGGCAGAGCGTTGCCAGTCATTTCGCAGCGCTTTCAGTGCTTGCGCTGGGTTTGCGTTGCTGTGACGGTAGATTTGTGCAAGATGTTTCGCGGAATGTGAAAGATCCGGCACATATGGCGCTCATCCACGAAAAAATTTCGGCTCTACTGGAGGATATGAACCTGTCCAACCGGCAGGCGGCGCTCAAGTGCGGCATTCCCTATGGCACCTTCAACAGTGCGCTGAAGCACGAGCGCGAGATAGGCTGGAGCACGCTGGACGCGCTGGCGCGTGGGCTTGGGGTGTCGTTCCATTACTTCTCCTCCGAGACTTCGGGGCTGGAACTGCTGCCCGATATTCGTGCGGACGCGGCTGCCGTGAAGGCATTTGAGATTCTCAATACCCGGCTGCAGGCCGCCGCGAGAACCCGCCAGTACAGTGGCTGCGACGTGTCGCTGCAGGATTTCCTGGACTGGTGGTTCACCAACAGCGGCCGCTTGGAAGGCTTTGACCGGCTGCAGCATGCGGTCGACATGTTCAACCCGCCGGATGCGGAACAGAACCGTATCCAGCCGATTCGATCCGGCCCGGCCAGTCTCGCCTCGATCTGTTTTGAAGTCTCGGACAGCAACCAGCTGCGCAGCACGCTGAACGGCTTCAGCGACAATGTGAACGCCGATCTGGTGATGGCTCACAGCGAAGCCATCAGCCGGGGCGAGCCGGTGATCACCCATCCATCGCTGGACGTGAAACTGCTGAACGGGCGCCGCTTCACCCGTCAGTACCGCCGGGTGCTGGCACCGGTCTATCTGCCTGACGGCAAGCTGCTGGTGGTCAACTTCTCACAGGACATCAAAACCGGCTAGGTCGCTCTGCAGCATATGCTCCATCTCCAGCCGGGGCGCGCCGACGAACCATTCGGTGCTGCTGCGCACCTCAGGTTCCGGGTCCCGCCATTTCTGCGCCCGCGGGATCGCGCGGGTAAAGCCGTAAACCAGATCCAGCCGCGCCTGCATGTGGCGGTCGGGTATGAAGGCATAGATCCAGTCCACATCCCATTTCTGGATCGCCAGTATCAGAAAGATCCGCATGAACGGCGCCAGCCGTTCCGCCCGCCGCCCGCGGTGGCCGGGCAGAAAGGTCAGCTCACCCACATAGGCTAGCCGCCCGCGCACTTCGCGAGCCAGCGGCTCGGCCACGCTTTCCACTCCACCGCCGGCATCGTTGGGAAACTGGTGGCGCGAGGTGCGCAGCAGGTACTCCGCCAGCGACTCCCGGCCCAGGTCCTGCAGCATTGAGGCGGCACCGCCGATATAGCTGTCGCCGTCCTTCAGGAACAGCCAGAATGCGGAGTTTTCGGTGTGGTCGGCCCGTTCGATGGCAAACCCCGGCATCTGGAACTGGCGTCCTGACGCCAGGGCGGTTTCGGGTACTTTTTCGAAATCGGTGAACATTTCGACCTGCAGACCCGCCTGCGAAAGCGCTTGTAAATAGCCCGAAAGCGTTTTCCCCAAGTCCAAAGAGTTCATCATGGTCCCCCGTCATTTTGTTATTTGCCCGGGCTTGCCGGATCCCCGAATGGCGTCGCCAGCCGGGACAGGACCACTAAACTCAAAACTACTTTTGCGGTAAATTGTTAGTTCCTTCGAGGAAGCACCGTGCCATGCCGCACAAGGGGTATGACGGCAGCAGGACTAAGTTTTGCAAAGAAAAAGCCCGGCAGCGCTGCTGCCGGGCTGATCCGTGTGATGCGGGCTCTAAGTTGTGTCAGCCGCGGCCGCGGTAGGGCGGAACGCCCTGGTCCGGGATCCAGACGCCTTCGGGCATCGGGCCGGTCTGCCAGAACACATCAATCGGGATGCCGCCGCGCGGGTACCAGTAGCCGCCGATGCGCAGCCATTTCGGTTCCAGGAAGTCCGCCAGGCGGCGGGCGATGGAGACGGTGCAATCTTCATGGAAAGCGCCGTGGTTGCGGAAGGAGGTCAGGAACAGCTTCAGCGATTTGCTCTCCACCAGCCATTCGCCCGGCACATAGTCGATCACCAGATGGGCAAAATCCGGCTGGCCGGTCATCGGGCAGAGCGAGGTGAACTCTGGCGCGGTGAAGCGCACGTTGTAGGCCACATCGGCCTGCGGGTTCTGCACCCGCTCCAGTTCCGCCTGTTCCGGGCTTTGCGGAACGATGGTGTCGCCGCCCAGCTGCTTCAGGTTGCTGTAGATACTGTCAGACATATCAGGGTTCCTATGTTCAGACGCCGCGCTTGTTGCCCCAGACCAGCACATGCAGCTGCGGCAGGACGCGGGGGGTGAACCAGCCGTCGCCAGTCACTTTTTC
The DNA here is from genome assembly GCF_000813965.1 of Leisingera sp. ANG-M7. GTDB lineage: Bacteria > Pseudomonadota > Alphaproteobacteria > Rhodobacterales > Rhodobacteraceae > Leisingera. Next base: position 174,738 of record NZ_JWLI01000017.1, read on the forward strand.
AATCAGCCACAAGAGGCGGTCGGTGGCTTGGTTCAGGTCGACCGGCAGTTCCGGATCGACCTCCGGGTTGCCGGGCTGCAGATACAGCGGCAGCTCCGGGTGGCGCTCAGCCGCGGCCTTGGCCCAAGCATAGTCCTTGTCGTCAAAGATCACGATCTTCATCACTGCCTGGCCGCAGCCCTTGGCCGCCTTCAGGCACTGATCAAAGGCCTTCCAGTCCACGGTTTCGCCGCTGGAGGGCGGCTTGGGGCTCAGTACCAGGGTATCGAGGTCCGCAAACCAGGGCTTGCTGACCGAGCCTTGGGTCTCGCAGGCAAAGCGGTAGCCCTCGGCCTTGCCATAGGCGATGACCGGTGCAAAGTCTTGGATCGCCGGGTTGCCGCCGGAGATCGAGACGGTCAGCGGCTTGCCGCCGGACAGGCGGCGCACTTCGCTCATCACCTGTTCCGGTGCCATCACCGCCCAGTCGTGGCGGTTGGCGCTGTCGACCGCATGCATGCTGTCGCACCAGAAGCAGCGGTAATCGCAGCCGCCCGCGCGCACAAACACCGTGGGCTCCCCGATCAGGGCGCCTTCGCCCTGGATCGTGGGGCCAAAGATTTCCGCGATGCGCAAGGTTGTCATGGCCGGTACTCCGCCCAGGTCTTGGGGGTCTCCGAGACCTTCACAGCAGTAACCTCAGGCCAGCGGGCATGGCACCAGTCATAGAAATGCCTGGCCATGTTTTCCGCGGTCGAATGCCCCTCCAGCACGTCGTTCAGGTGCCGGTGATCGAAGGTCCCGTCAATGTAGTCCTTCAGCGGCTTCAGCTCGTGATAGTCGCGCACAAAGCCGTCCGCGTTCAACTCCTTCGCCGCCAGCTCAACCACCACGACATAGTTATGGCCGTGCAGCCGGGCGCATTGATGGTCCGGCGGCAGAAGGGTCAGCTGATGCGAGGCGGAGAAATGGAACTCCTTGGTGATCCGGAACATCAGGCGCCATCCTTGGCGGCAATTGCCGCTTTCCAGAAATCCGGGTCGGCGTAGTCCGTCGGGTCCTCGACACCGGCCAGATGGAAGGCCTCGCGCCGTTCCACGCAGGTGCCGCAGCGCCCGCAATGCTTGTCGCCACCCTTGTAGCAGGACCAGGTCTCGGCAAAGGGGGTGTTGTGCTTGGCGCCTGCCGTCACGATATCGCCCTTGGTCCGGTGCACGAAGGGCGTATAGAGCCGCACGTCGGCATAGCCGTCCAACGCCGCGCGCTGCATGGCGTCAAATGCTTCGGTGAAGGCCGGTCGGCAGTCCGGATAGATGAAGTGGTCGCCGCCATGCACTGCGGTCGCCACAGCGTCATCGCCGTTTGCGGCAGCGATGCCATAAGCGATGGTCAGCATGATCGCGTTGCGGTTCGGCACCACGGTGACCTTCATGGTTTCTTCTTCGTAGTGGCCGTCCGGCACGTCGATGTCATCGGTCAGGGCAGAGCCCGAAAGCGCGGCACCTATGCCCCTCATGTCAATGATGTCATGCGGCACGCCCAACCGTTTGGCGGCGGCGGCGGCATAGTCGAGTTCCTTCCTGTGGCGCTGGCCGTAATCGAAGGAGACGAGACGGGTCAGCTGATGTTCTTCAGCGACCATATGGGCAAGCGAAACGGAATCCAGCCCGCCCGAGCAGATAACGATAGTCTTCATTTTTGAACCCTTGTTTTGGTGACCGGGTAGGCTGCGACCGGTGCGGCGCGTATAGCTGCGCATGGCTTAACGCGCAAGAGCTGGGCGGATTGCGCACATTCTTCAGGACTTATTGGAAAAACTTGAAAGTGGCTATCAGCCGGGCCGGCTTCCTAAACGGGCGGCAACTCTGCCTCAAGCCACTCCAGAAACGCCCGCGACGCCGGGGTGCTGGCATGGCTGGGCGGCGGCATCAGAAAATAGTTCTCCAGCAGTTCCGCCGAGTGTTCGCTGGCCCGGACCAGCTGACCGCTCTCGAGCAGCCCGCCTGCTAGCGTGTCGTGGGACATGGAAATGCCCGCACCGTTCACAGCCGCGGTCATTGCAATCACGTAAGTGGAGGCCAGGTTGATCTCGTGGTTGCGCTCAAACGGCAGGTCCTGCGACTTGAACCAGGCCCCCCAGGACCCTGTTACGCCGGCACAATCCAGCAGCGTTGCGGTGCTGAAGTCCACCTTGCCATCCTGATAGCCCGGCGCGCAGACCGGGTAGAACCGGTCATTGGTCAGCCGCACAGCCGCTGCCGACATGTCATTCGGGCGGCCAAAGCGGATTTCGGTCCCGGCGGAACTAGCGTGCCGTTCCGGGTCCCAAATCGGCGTCACGATGTTCAGCACCAGCCAGGGGAACCGCTCATACAGCCGTGGCAGCCGCGGCGACAGCCAGAAGACTGAAAACGCCATGTTGCACTGCAAGACTAGATGCCGCCCCTGATCGCCGCCGGTAAACGCTTGGGTGCCGGCCGCAATCAGCTCAAATGCCTCGCGTACGATCGGCATGTAATTCGCCCCGGCCTCGCTGAGTTCCAGCGCCCGGGTTTTGCGGATGAACAGCTCGCGTCCCAGGAAGTTCTCCAGGCTGCGCACATGCTGGCTGATTGCCGATTGGGTCAGGTTCAGCTCCGCCGCGGCGCGGGTGAATGACAGGTGCCGCGCACTGGCCTCAAAGGCGCGCAGCCAGGTGAGCGGCGGCAGGGAGGAGAAGGGCGGTCCGGGTGTCAGCATCGATGTATGACCTATGCATTAGTTCAATTAATGCATAGCGGCTGAATCAATCGTTTGTCAGCAGGAATTGCGGCTGTCACCACTAGGAAAAGCGAATTTGGAGACCCAAGATGAACAAACAAGCGGACCTCAGCCCAAACCTCACCCATTGGCAGGAGCGCGTGGACATGGCCGCGGCCTTCCGCTGGACCGAGCGGCTGGACATGCATGAGGGCGTCGCCAACCATTTCAGCCTTGCGGTGAACGAGGACGGCACCCAGTTCCTGATGAATCCCAACCAGGCGCATTTCCGGCGCATCAAGGCCTCGGATCTTTTGTTCCTGGACGCCAACGACCCCAAGACCATGGATCGCCCCGACGCGCCGGACCCGACCGCCTGGGGGCTGCACGGCTCTATCCACCGGCTGTGCCCGCATGCGCGCTGCGTGATGCATGTGCATTCGATCCACGCCACCGTCCTGGCCTGCCTCGCCGACAGCACCCTGCCTCCGATCGACCAGAACACTGCCACCTTCTACAACCGCTATGTGGTGGATGGCGATTTTGGCGGGCTGGCGTTTGAGGGCGAGGGCGCTCGCTGCGCCTCGATGCTGACCGATCCCAAGGTCAAAACCATGATCATGGGCAACCACGGCGTGCTGGTGATCGGTGACAGCGTCGCGGACACGTTCAACCGGCTTTACTACTTCGAGCGCGCCGCGGAGACCTATATCCGCGCGCTGCAAACCGGGCAGAAGCTGCGGGTGCTGAGCGACGAGATCGCCGAGAAGACCGCGCAGGAGCTGGAGGATTACCCGGATCAGGCCGAGCGCCATCTGGCGGAGCTGAAGGCGATCCTCGACGACGAAGGCTCCAACTACGCAAGCTGAGCGCCAGAAAGGGAGGCGGCACAATGGACGGAACTTTGCACACCGCGGAACGCGACCGCGAGGCCGAACGCTGGCACTACCACCCCAAGGGGCCGGTGCCGCTCAATCCGCTGTTCAGCTGGCCGCCGCGCCCGGCGGCGGTTCTGCGCTGGTACCGCGGCGCTTGGATGGAGATCACCGCGCTGAGTGTGCCCTTTGTACTGGCGCTGATGGCCTATGCGTGGTTCCTGCCGCCGCTGGCGGAGATGGCCAGTTTCCACCCCGGCTGGATGCTGCAGGTCTGGCTTGCCAATCTGGTGCCGCAGGCCGCAGTGGCCGGCGGCCTGCACTGGTGGCTCTACATGCGCAAGGGCCAGGGCATGCAGAAGAAGTTCGACAAGCGCGACCTCTCGCGCGGCAATGGCACCTTCACCTTCAAGAACCAGGTCTGGGACAACATCTGGTGGACGCTGGGCAGCGCCATCACCGTGGCCACCGTCTATCAATGGGGCATCTACTGGCTGATGGCCAACGGCTGGGTGCCGGTCGTGACCTTCGCAGAGGCCCCCGTGTGGTGCGTGGTCTGGATGCTGTTCATCCCGATGTGGTCCGGCCTGCATTTCTACTGGGTGCACCGGCTGGAGCATCACCCGCGGCTCTATAAACACGTCCACGCGGTGCACCACCGCAACGTCAACACCGGGCCGTGGTCGGGGATTTCCAACCACTGGTATGAAAACCTGCTCTACTTCACAACCTATTTCATCCACCTGATCGTGCCCTCGCACCCGCTGCATCTGGCCTTCCATGCGATGTTCCAGCAGATCAGCCCGGTGCTGTCGCACTCCGGCTTTGAACGGGTGATCGCCAGGGAAACAGAGGCCGCCAAGGCAGGCGATTTCTTCCATCAGCTGCACCACCGCTATTTCGAGTGCAACTACGGCACCTCGGAAATCCCCTTTGACAAGTGGTTCGGCACCTACCACGACGGCTCCGCCGCAGCGACCGAGCGGACCCGGGCTTTCAAGAAGCAGATGTACACCCGCTAGAATTGAGGTTTTCAGATTCTGATCAGGATCAAGGCGTACATATTCGCGATTCCCTATGCCTGACCGCAGGACAGTCAAAGGCATAGGAGAAAGCCCATGTTGCGCCTTGCATCCATTCTCTATTCGCTGATCGGCAGCAGCCTGGCAGGGGCGGCGGTGATTGTGGTTCTGGCAGCCGGGCTGGTCACCACACAGGCCATCATCGGCGCCGCCGCTGTGGGGGCGGTACTGGCGCTGCCAGTGGCCTGGCTGGTGGCGAAACAGCTTTACGCCCGAGGCGCCTGAGGCGCGTCAGGCGTTCAGGAATACCCGCGTAGCGGCTTCGAACTCCCGCGGCTTCTCGGCGTGCAGCCAATGGCCCGCACCGGGCAGTTTGGCAAAGCGGGCATTGGGGAAACGCGCGCGGATCTCCTCACGGTGTTCCGGCAGCACATAATCCGACTTCGATCCAGACAGGAACAGGGCAGGCCCGTCCCAAACGGCGTCCGTTGGCGGAAAGGACATGATGTTCGGCATCTGATCCGCCAGCGTGTCCAGGTTCAGCTTCCATCGCTTGTTCGGCAGGTCCAGCGACTGGGTGAAGAAGCTCTGCAGCGCAGGCTCCACCCCGGCCTCACCCAACTGCGCGGCGGCCTCCGGGCGGCGCTCGATACTCTCCAGATCCAGCGATTTCATCGCGTGGATATACTGAATTTGCGTGTGGCCATAAGCAACCGGCGCGATGTCGGCGACAACTAGCTTGCGCACCGCCTCAGGGTGGTTCAGAGCCAGCATCATCGCAGCCTTGCCGCCCATCGAATGGCCGATCACATCCATCTGCCCGCCATGGGCCGCAATCACCCCTGCCAGATCATCCGCCAGCTCCGGATAGGTATGGCTTTCCGCGCGCGGGCTGTCGCCGTGGTTACGCATGTCCACGGCCACCACCTGCCGTTCATCCGACAGGCGCTTGGCGATGACGCCCCAGTTGCGGGCAGAGCCATAAAGGCCGTGGGCAATCAGAAGCGGGGTGTTTGCAGTGGCAGTGCCATGAATGATCGTGTTCAGCATGCGCACTTGATAGCCGCGCAGGCGGAGGCTTGCCACCCCCATTGAGGCAACCGAAGGGGCAGGCTAGGGTGGCGCCACAGCGCAGCAAGGGGAGAGTGCCGGAATGGCCGCCAGCCTGGATCAGGATATTGAAGACATCCGCACCCTTCTGAAGGAGCGCGAGCATGCATCGGGCGACCTTGCCACCGCACTAAAGCATGTCCGCCGCCGCATTCCGCGGCGGGTCTACAAGCAGGGCATGCGGCTGGCAGCTGCGCTGCCGCTGCTGGCGCACCCCAAGCTGCGGATGACGGTGGACGAAAAGCCGCTGCAGGGCGCCGCCCGCGAGGTAAAGGCGCATCTTCAGAAAATCGACCTTGCCGACCGCCGCAAGGGCTTCTGGCTCGGCGTGCTTGGCAGCATGGCATTTTCCATCCTCTGCGTGCTGATCCTATTGGTGGTGGTGCTGCGCTGGCGCGGCCTGATCTGAATTCCTGCTTTACGCCGCGTCTGCCGGCGGTATTTTGAACGCAGTTCAAGACAAAGGCAGGACGCCATGGCAGGCAAGGTGGAAGCGCGCAAGACAGCGCTGCGGCAGAAACTGGTGGAAGCGGCAGAGATCCGCATCGCGCGCGACGGGGCAGGGGCGCTGCGCGCCCGCGACCTGGCGCAGGATGCAGGCTGCGCGGTCGGGGCGATCTACAACGCTTTCGACGATCTGACCGCCATCATCATGGCGGTGAACGGCCGCACCTTCCAGAAACTCGGCGCCGCGGTCGAGGCCTCGGTCGCAGGCCGCGAGGCGGAACCGCCCACCCGCCGCCTGATCCTGATGAGCAACGCCTACCTGCATTTCGCGGTGGAAAACACCAACCTCTGGCGGGCGATGTTCGACCTGCGAATGACGGCTGAGGACAAGGCACCGGAGTGGTATCTGACCGCGCTGGATGACCTGTTTGCCAATATCGCCCGGCCCGTGGGTGAACTGTTCCCGGACAAGGACGCAGGCGAAGCATCCCTGATGGTGCGGGCGCTGTTCTCTGCCGTGCACGGTATTGTGCTCCTGGGGCTGGAGCAGCGCATCTCCGGCGTGCCGCCGGAACGGATCGAGCAGATGATCGCCCAGGTGCTGGAGCAAATCGGCGGCAGGTAGTTTTGAACGTCGTTCAAGAAAGCACTTGAACGACGTTCAGGATATTGCTACATGATTCCTGTGAACGATGTTCATGTTTGCGGAGGAAGCAATGTTCAACACTCTGAAGACCCTGATCACCGGCGCCAATGACCGGGCAGAAGAGCAGCTGCGCGAGACCTATTCGATTGAGCTGATCACCCAGAAGATCCGCGAGGCGGACGCCAATCTGAAGGCGGCAAAGCTGACGCTGGCCAGCCTGATCCAGCGCCAGCGGGCAGAGCAGCGCCAGGTGGAAACACTGGAGGAGCGCGTCCGCGACCTGATGGCCCGGGCAGGCGAGGCGCTGGAGGCAGGGCGCGAGGACCTGGCCCGAAGCGCCGCCCAGGCAGTGGCCGACATGGAAAACGAGCTGACGGTGCGCCGCCAGACCCTGGACCGGCTCGACACCCGCATCCTTCAACTGCGCCAGTCGGTGGAAACCGCCAGCCGCCGCATCGCCGATCTCAAGCAGGGCGCCATTGCCGCCCGCGCCACCCGGCACGAGCAGGACATCCAGCGCCGTTTGCGCCGCCACACCGGCGGTGACAGCCCGGCAGAGGAGGCCGAGGCGCTGATCCGCGATGTGCTGCAGCGCGACGACCCCTTCGAGCAGGGCGAAATCCTGCGCGAGATCGACGGCGAGCTGAACAACACCTCGATTGCCGACGATCTGGCCGACGCGGGCTTCGGCCCCCGCAGCCGCAGCACCGCAGCAGATGTTCTGAGCCGCCTCAAACCCAGGGGCTGACCCGTCCACTCTCATACCACGCGGCCTGCCGGGCAGCGCTGACTTCATAGAATTTACCGGAGAAAACAAATGTATACCGAAAACACCGACAACAAGCTCATCATTTTCCTGAACACTGCCGGCGTCGCAATCGCCTATGGCATGCTGGGAATTTCCCTGTGGCTCTCGACTGACGTGCCGCTGGCGACCAAGGGCTACTGGGGCATGGCGGTGCTGCTGCTGACGCTGAGCCTGATCAACGTGGTAAAGTACCGTTTCGACCACCGCTCCAGCGAGGACCGCATCCGCAAGATCGAGGATGCCCGCAACGAAAAACTGCTGGAAGATGCGCTGTTGGACACCAAGAAGGACTTCTGAGTTCAGCCTGTCCGCCCATAGCCGCAAGCCGCCCGCTGAAAGATGCGGGCGGCTGTTCTAGTGCATCAGGTACTGCGCCGGGACCGCAGGGCACAGCCAGACACCGTTCTCAGACAGAAAGAATACATGGCCCTCTGCCGCCATGCGCTCTGCATCAACGCTCAGAATGACCGGCTTGCCGTGCCGCATTCCCACAGTCCGGGCTGTTGCGGCGTCAGGCGACAAATGAACATGCTGGCGCTGCATCGGTTTCAGCCCCTCGGACAGGATCGCAGGCAGGGCGCGCTCCGCGGTGCCATGAAACAGCGTCGCCGGCGGGCGGCAGGGGGTCAGCCCGAGATCCACGGCAAAGGAATGGCCCTGGTTCGCCCGGATTTTCAGGCCGTCAGGTGACAGCGAAAACCGCTGCTTGCTGCTTGTGCGTACAACCTCTTCAATCTGATGGCGGGTCACGGGTGCTTCGGCCTTGGCAAGGATGCTCTCCACCCTGACCCAGCCCTGAGGGTCCATGTCCAATGCCAGGGCACCGGGGTTGTGCCGCAGGATATAGCTGAGAAATTTGCTGAGCTGTTTCAAATCATTGTCTGGCATCGCCGCACTATCGCGGCTTTACCCGGAGAGGTCCAGGCAGGCTGTTCTCCCGCCCCGTTCCGGCCTGCTTGCGGCAGGCCTGCAAGTGCTGGGCGGGTCGCCGTGCGGCTGCACGGCGCGGGCAGCGCCCCGCCAGGGGCGCTGCCGGGCCCAAGGCCCTTGCCGGGGCATCTTCGATGCACAGGCGGGGCGCGGGAGCCTGCCGGGCAACAGAAAACCGCC
>NZ_JWLI01000018.1 GCF_000813965.1 Leisingera sp. ANG-M7
CCGCCGGAGACCCGGAAATGCGCCACCAGCTCGGCCAGCTTGCCGGCATCGGTGTTCAGCATGTGGCCGGCCGCAGTGGCCTCTTCGACCATCGCCGCGTTCTGCTGAGTCACCTGGTCCAGCTGGGTCACGCCGGTGTTGATCTCGTTGAGGCCGGTGGACTGCTCCGCCGCGCCCTCGGCAATGCCGGAGACCAGCTGCGAGATATGGGTGACCTGCTCGACGATGCTCTGCAGCGCCTCGCCGGCCTTGCCGACCAGGTCAACTCCGCGCTCCACCTGTTTGGAGCTGTCGGAGATCAGCGTCTTGATCTCCATCGCCGCGTCCGAGGAACGCTGCGCCAGGGCGCGCACTTCGCTGGCAACGACCGCAAAACCCTTGCCGGCCTCGCCCGCCCGCGCCGCCTCGACGCCGGCATTAAGCGCCAGCAGGTTGGTCTGGAAGGCGATGTCGTCGATCACGGAGATGATCTGGCTGATGTGGTTCGAGGACTGTTCGATCTCGGTCATTGCCGCGACCGCGCTCTGCACCACTTCGCGGTTGTTTTCCGCCTCGGTGCGGGCCTCGGCCATGGTGGCCTCGACGCTGCGGGCGCCGTCGGCGGCGGATTTCACCGATGCCGTCAGCTCATCCAGCGCTGCCGCGGTTTCCTCCAGCGTTGCCGCCTGGCTTTCGGTGCGGTGCGACAGGTCGTCGGAGGCCTGGCTGATCTCGGCAGCGCCGTTGCGGATGCTGCCGGAGGCTTCGATCACCTGCTGCACGGTGGTGCTGAGGTTGCTGACGGTGCTGTTGAAGTTCTGCCGCAGCTGCTCGTACTCTTCCGGGAAGGCGGAGGTGATCGGCTGCGAGAAATCGCCATCGGCGAGCTGCACCAGGCCGAAACTCAGTTTCTCGACCACCTGCTGCTGCTGGCGCTGCATCTCGGCGCGTTCCTCTTCGGCGGCGCGGGCCAGTTTCAGATCGTCCTGCATGGAGACCAGTGTCTTGCCGATCTTGCCGATCTCGTCGCCGCGGCTGGCCGCCTCGACCTCAGTATCGAGATCGCCAGAGGACACGGCCTCCATGTCAGCGCAGATCCGGTCGATCGGCTTGGTCACCGACCGGGCGAACAGCCACCCGAAGAAGGAGATGCCCCCAGCGCAGATCAGAGAGATCAGGATCATGATTTTCCGCTTCTCAACTGCAGGCGCCATCAGTTCTGCCCAATCCTGTTCGGCGATGATTGCCCAGTTGGCAAAGGCCAGCGGCAGCGGTTCGGAATAGGCCAGAACCTTCTGGCCATTGAGGCCGGTTACACCTTGCAGAACATGTGATTCGCCGTCAAAGGCAGTTTGCACCTGTTCCGTTTTCGGCAATTGCGACAGCACGTCGAAACCGCCTTCGAACCGGGAGTTGGTCCGTGCAAGCATGTCTGCGCCGGCCAGATAAACCTGTGTGGTTTGCCCCATGCCCTGCTCGTTGTTGACGATGGCACCCAGCAGGTCCACGGGGATCTGCACGGCCAGCACGCCGACGGTCAGATTGGCATCATTTACCACCGGAGAGGCTGCAAAAGCGGCAGCTGCACCACCGGAGGGCGCATATGGCTTCATGTCGGCAAAGAAGACTTCGCCACGGCTGCCTTCCAGGGCTGCACGGTAAACATCGGCCAGACCGGAGTCCTTGAACGGGCCGGTCATCATGTTGGTGCCGAAGTCGTTTTCCTTGAACACCGAATAGACGATGTCGCCGGCCAGGTTGATCAGGAAAGCATCATAGTAGCCTTTGCTCTCGATCAGTGTCTTGTAGGCCGGGTGGAAGGTCTCATGGTGCATGTGGTAGGGCGACTCACCCTGGCCGCGCACCAAAAGGTGCTTCTGCCCGATCGGATTCGGGTTGTCGTCGATATAGGCCTGGCGCAGGATCTGGCCCGGATTTCCTTCCAGGTCGTTCCAGGTCATCGTCAGCCATTCGATGGCGGTTGCCGTCGATGGAACAGCCGCCAGCGTCTGCACATCCGCGTGAATGCCGTCCAGCAGGGTCTGCACTGAGTACTTCCGGTCCGCCACCATGGAGCGGAACTGGTCTTCCGCGGTTTTCTCGGCGCTTTTTTGGAAGCTGATCGTGCTGATGGTGACGAGAATCGCCGTCACAAGCACACCGAACCCAACAACAAACAGCGGCAATTTATGTGCCAGCTTGAGCGATTTGAACGTTTTCATTCCGTCCTCCTAAGAGAAGTGCGGTCTAGGCCACCGCAATAGTGATGCCAGTCAGATTGGAGGGCAGATGTTAATTTGCCGCTTACGGCGCAGGGCCTCTGCCGCATTTCAATGTGGAATCCGGCCGAATCCTGCTGCGCTCCGGCGTCACTTTCTGAAGACCTGGTAAAGATGCGGCCATAGGTTGTTTTGAGCGCTGAAAAACACGCCTTCTCAGGCCCCGCCGGGTGATTCTCCGACCGTCAGAACACAGATAAAAATTGATCGGATTTCTGCCGCGAAAATTGCGCCGGTCTCCTTATGAATCCCCTTCTGCACGGGTGTGGCGGCAATCAAATGTTAAGGCCCCGCCCCTAAGAATTGCCTCATCGAACTCGAACTGATCGCCGACAACGGGGGTGCGAATCGCCGACAATGACTACGGAAACGCAAAAGCATAATCTGGATCTGCCGAACGCCTTCGCGGAGCTGGATCCGCTGATCGCCTTCCTGCAAGGGGCGCGCGCCAAGGCGGTCGAAATCGACTGCAGCGGTGTTGCCCTGATGCCCTCGCGCTGCTTGCAGCTTCTGCTTGGTGCAGAGCAGCAATGGCGGTCCGAGGGGGTGGGCTTCGCAGTCACCAATATCACCGAATCCTGCCGCAAGTCCCTGACGCTTCTGGGGCTGGAGCCCAACCGTTTTGAAGACGAGGAAACAGCATGAAAACCAAAGTTCTGGCAATCGACGATTCCCGCACGATCAGGAATCTTCTGGCCGCGACCCTGGAAGAAGCGGGTTTTGAATACCATTGTGCGGTTGATGGCCGCGAGGGTGTGGACATGTACCCCGACGTGGATCCCGATGTTGTGATCACCGACATCAATATGCCCAACCTGGACGGGTTCGGCGTGATTGAGGAACTGCGCGGCACCGGCATCAATTCCAAGGTGCCGATCCTGGTTCTGACCACCGAAAGCGCACCTGAGCTGAAGGCCCGTGCCCGCGGCGCCGGTGCCACCGGCTGGATCACCAAGCCGTTTGACGATGCCTCGCTGATTTTCGCGCTCAAGCGCGTGACCGGAGCCGCGGCCTAAGATGTCGGGATCTATTCAGGATACCTTCTTTGAGGAGTGCGAAGAGCTCCTTGAAGCAACGGATGAGGGTCTGACCGCCATCGAAGGAGGCGATCACGACCCTGAGGTGGTCAATGCGATCTTCCGCGCCGTGCACTCGATCAAGGGTGGCGCGGGGGCCTTTGGCCTCGATGATCTGGTGGCCTTTGCCCACCGGTTCGAAACGGTGTTTGACGAAGTGCGGTCCAACCGGCTGGACTTGGATGAGAAGCTGATCCAGCTGCTGCTGCGCTCCAGCGATCAACTGTCAGCACTGGTCGAAGTTGCCCGGGACGGTGGCGAGATCGACGAAGCGCACAATGATACGCTGTTGGCGGCGCTGGATGAATACATTCCGGAAGAAGAGGAAGACCTCACCTTCGAGCCGATGGGGCTCGGCGGCCCGGCACCCATGATGGATCTTGGCGATCTGGGCGGCGCCCCGGCGGAACCGCAGGAAGAAACCTACCGGATCCGCTTCCAGCCGCTGAAGGAAATGTATGGCACCGGCAACGAGCCGTTCTTCCTGTTCCAGGCGCTCAAGGATCTGGGTGAGCTGACCGTCACCATGGACGAGAATGAGTTGCCCGGTTTTGATGCCATGGACATGGCGGAAGCCTATCTGGCCTGGGATCTGGTGCTGGTCACCAAGGAGACGCGTTCGAAGGTTGAGGCCGTGTTCGAATTCGTTGAGGGCCTGTGCGAGCTGTCGATCAACGGTGATGGCGATGCCGAGGCGGAAGCCAATGCGTTGGCCGCGCTGGATGCGATGTTCGCTGCACCGCCAGCCGCAGATGCCGCAGCTGCCCCTGAGGGGGAGGCGCCTGCAGCCCCTTTTGAGCCGCCGGTCCCCGCACCTGAACCCGAAGCCAAACCGGCAGCCGCCGAAGAAAAGGCCTCGGCCCCGAAAGCCGAGAGCGGCAAGCAGGAGCAGCGCGGCGGTCCCAAGCCGACGCTCCGCGTCGAGCTCGAGCGGGTGGACCGGCTGATCAACGCTGTCGGGGAGCTCATCATCAACCATTCGATGCTGGCCCAGCAGATCGCCAATCTCAACGTTTCGGATACCCGCGACGTCGAGACCGAGCTGGAAGGTTTCAAAAACCTTGCACGCGACATCCAGGAAGGTGTCATGGCCATTCGCGCGCAACCCGTGAAGCCGCTGTTCCAGCGGATGGCCCGGATTGTCCGCGAGGCTTCGGCTGCCACCGGAAAGACCTGCAAGCTGGTCACCGAAGGCGAAAACACCGAGGTCGACAAGACGGTCATCGAACGGCTGTCTGACCCGCTGACGCATATCCTGCGCAACGCGGTTGACCACGGCGTGGAGAAGCCCGAGGACAGGGAAGCCGCGGGCAAGTCCAAGGTCGGTGAGATCCGGCTGTCAGCCTCCCACCGGTCCGGCAGCGTCTGCATCGAGATCAAGGACGACGGTGCCGGTGTGAACCGTCCGCGCGTCAAGCAGATTGCGATCGAGAAGGGGCTGATCCCGGAAAACGCTGAACTGACCGATGGCGAGATCGACAACTTGCTGTTTGCGCCCGGCTTTTCAACGGCCAAGGAGATTTCCAATCTCTCCGGCCGCGGCGTCGGCATGGACGTGGTGAAGAATGCGGTGACCGGCCTCGGCGGACGCATCAACATCTCTTCCGCGCCGGGCAAAGGCTCCACCTTCACCATCATCCTGCCGCTGACGCTTGCGGTGATGGACGGCATGGTGGTGTCGGTTGCCGATCAGACCATGGTGGTGCCGATCACCTCGATCGTCGAAACCATGCGCGGCAGCGACGACATGATCAACAGCCTGGGGGCCGACGGCACCCTGCTGTCGATCCGCGGCAATTTCGTGCCGATCTGTGATGTCGCCGGCGCCCTTGGCCTGTACCGTGAAAGCGACCAGCAGGCCGGCGTCTACCTTCTGGTGGAAACTGAAACCGGCCAGCGCTGCGCCTTGGCGGTGGATGACATCCACGACCAGCGCCAGGTGGTGATCAAAAGCCTGGACGGCGTCTGCGGGGAAATCCCCGGCGTCGCCGCGGCGACCATTCTTGGCGACGGTAAAATCGCCATGATCCTGGACCCTGAAAGCATCATTGCGGCCTCGCCCACTGCGGCCGCCTTTGACACCGAGCGGAGAATGAGCAATGCAAGCTGAAGCGAAGCAAACCGATCAGGAAGTGAGACACGCTGAACACAGCGAGTTTGTCAGCTTCACCGTGGCCGGACAGGCGTTCTGCCTGAAGATCACCCAGATCCGGGAAATCCGGCGCTGGTCTCCGGTGACCATCCTGCCGCATGCCCCGGCCGACGTTCTGGGGGTTATGAACCTGCGCGGCGCGGTGATCCCGATCTATGATCTTTCCGCCCGTTTCGGCCTGCAGCAGACCGAAGCAAGCGAGCGCAACGTGGTCATCGTCGTCTCCGTGCACGGAAAACCGGTGGGCCTTCTGGCTGAGTCGGTTTCCGAGATCATCTCGATCAACCCGGACGACATCCAGGACACCCCGCCGGTGGATAGCCGCAACACGATGGAGTACATCCAGGGTATCATCTCGCATGATGACACCATGGTGCGCATCATCAATCTTGATGCGGTGATCTCGGCTCCGGAGCAGGTGATGCCGTGAGCGCTGAAGGTACCATCACTCCCAATGCGGACAGCTTTTCGCTGTCGGACCAGGAATTCGAAGCCATTGCGCAGTTCGCGCATAAACACTTCGGCCTGGCCATGGCGGCCAGCAAAAAGCCCCTGGTGTCGTCGCGCCTGGCCCGCAAGCTGCGCCAGCGTAACATCACCAATTTCAAGGACTATCTTGCCAGCCTGGACGGCCCCAATGCCGACGACGAACGCAGCGGGCTGCTGTCGCTGCTAACCACGAATGTGACCCATTTCTTCCGGGAGCCGCATCACTTCGAAACCCTGCGCAATGACGTGCTGCCACCCTTGGTGGAACAGGCGCGGCGCGGCGGCCGGGTGCGGTTGTGGTCGGCAGGCTGCTCCAACGGGCAGGAGCCCTACTCGATTGCGATGACGCTGCTGGACGTATGCCCGGAAGCCGCAAAGCTCGACATCAAGATCCTGGGCACAGACATCGACCCGGTGGTTGTGCGCCATGCCCAGGCGGCCAAATACCCTGAGGACGAGCTGGCCCAGATCGACGCCAAATACAGCAAGCTGGTGCCGAAACGCGACCCTGACGGGCGGTTGCCGGACAGCCTGCGCAAGCTGATCACATTCGGGGTGCTGAACCTGATTGAACCGTTTCCCTTCAAAGGGAAGTTCGATGCGATTTTCTGCCGGAACGTTGCGATCTATTTCGACAACCCGACCCAGCAGAAAGTCTGGAGCGCCTTTCAGAATGCCCTGAACCCGGGCGGTACCCTCTTCATCGGTCATTCCGAGCGCATGTCAGGCCCGGCTGCGCAGCACCTGAAGACGGCCGGGATCACCACTTACGTCAACTCACCCGCTGGCAGGTAACCCTGGCCACGGCTGCAAGCAGAGCAGAAGGAAAGAAAAATGAGCTTGAAAGACTCTCTCCGCGTCATGGTTGTTGACGATATGTCGACGAGCCGGGGAATCATCACACAAAGCCTGGATGAGATCGGCATCAAGAACTACATGGTCGAAAACTCCGGCCAGGGCGCCTATCAGAAGCTGACCCAGACCCCGGTTCACCTGGTGCTGTCCGATTACAACATGCCTGGCATGGACGGTCTGGGACTGTTGAAGGCACTGCGCAGCCATCAGGTGACCCAGCGCGTCGGTTTCATCCTGGTGACCGGCAAGCCGACACCGGAGATCATCCAGGTTGGCAAGCAGATCGGCCTGAACAACATCGTCCGCAAACCCTTCACGGTAGCCACCATGAAGCAGGCCATCGAACAGGTCGTCGGGCGGCTCTGATCATGGAGCATCCCGACAAAGCCTTGGGCGAACTCTGTGCCGCATCGGCCTGGGAAATGGAGCAGCTGCGCAGCCAGATGCAAGCGCTGGAGGACGTTGTCCTCGACGTTCTGGAACGGGGCACCGCTCCAACCAGCCAGGAGCTGCGCTCGCTGCAAGACTTCGACCTGGTGATCCAGACCTTGTCGGGCCTCTCCGGGTTCTACAGGCGGGTGCAGTCCCAGGTCGACGAGTCCGGCCCGGCAGATCTTCCGGCCGCTGCGGCAGGAGTCACCCTTGAAAAGCTGCGTGACCGGCTCCGCTCGGCCAGCAGCATGGCCAGTACCTGAAACTTCCCTGCCCCGCCCGGAAACAGGTGGGGCAGATGCCGCGGGCAAATTTGCTTTCTATTTGCCGCCGCGAACGCGTACATTGGGGCATAGCAAAATTCGCGAGCCCGGGTACCCGCATGTCCTTTCTTTTCAAACCCTTGATTTTCACACTGTGCCTGCTCACCGCTGCCGGCGCACAGGCTGCAAGCGATCGCATCGCTCTGGTCATCGGCGTGGCGGACTACCAGTATCTGCCGCCGCTTGAGAACACCCGCAACGATGCTGTTGCCATGGCGGATACGCTGGAGGGCATCGGGTTTGATGTGAGCCTGGCCTTGGATCCCGGCACCTCCGAAATGGAGCAGATGCTCGATGATTTTGCCTTCCGCTCTGAAGTCGCCGATCTGGCGCTGGTTTATTTTGCCGGCCACGGGATCGAAGTGCAGGGGGAGAACTTTCTGATCCCTGCCGACGCAAAGGTGGCCAGCAACCTTGATGTGCAGCGCCAGTCACTGTCGCTGAAGCAGCTGCTGAATGCGGTCGACCGGGCGCGCAAGATGCGGATCGTGATCCTGGACAGCTGCCGCGACAACCCGCTTGGGGATTCCATTGCGCTGGAGGCAAGCATCAGCCAAACAACCGAGACCACGGAAACCACCCGCGGCGGCGGCGGCATGGCACCCGCTGACCCGGATCGCGGCACCCTGGTGGCCTTTGCCGCCAAGGACGGCCAGGTGGCGCTGGACGGCAGCGGCAGCAACTCACCCTATGCCACCGCGCTGATGGAAAAGATGGTGCAGCCCGGGCTGGAGATCAGCCTGATGTTCCGCCAGGTGCGCGATCAGGTGCTGCAAAGCACCGCGAACCTGCAGGAACCGCACACCTATGGCTCGCTGACCGGTGTGCCCTTCTACCTGGCGGGCCCCGGCGCAAATGACGCTCCAGTTTCCGTTGCTGATGCGTCTGCTGCTTGGGCCGCATTGAAGCCAGACCAGGAAGAACAGCTGCTGGCACTTGCCGAATTGGGCGACACCCGCTCAATGCTGGGTCTCGCCTACATCCGGCTAAACCCGAACCAGGGCCGTTTCGACCCTAAGGCTGCAGTGGATTTCCTGCAGCGTGCAGCGGATGCCGGCTCACCCGAGGCGCAATTCGAGCTTGCCAAGCTCTATGAGCGCGGCACCGGTGTCGACGCGGACCCCGCCAAAGCGCTGGAGCTTTACCAGGACGCGGCCGCCCAGGATTTCGCCGATGCGATCAACGACCTCGGCTTCCTGCACTATCAGGGCGGCTTAGGTCTGCCGGCCAATCCGAAAAAGGCGCTGACATTCTTTGAACGGGCTGCCGACCTGCGCCATCCGCAGGCCCAGTTCAACTTTGCTGCGCTGATTGATGACGGGCTGATCCCCTCGAAAGGTCCGGGGGATTCCGCCCATTACCTCTATGCTGCGCTGCGCAGCGGAAGTTCTGACGTTCTTGACCTTCTGAGTGAGCGCCCGAACATGTTCACCACCGAAACCCGGAGAGCTCTTCAGCAGAAGCTGAAAGAGAACAACTTCTATGCCGGGGCAATTGACGGAGACTTCGGGCCCGGAACACAGCGGGGCATCCGTCAGGCTTACGGGCTTGAAGGCTGACATTTTATAACGAGGATACGCGTGTGCATCGGTCATTTTTTACTATTCTAACAGTGTTTTGCCTCTCGGGCCCTCTGTACGGGCAAGAAACTGGCGACGAGGGTGAAGGCAGCACAGGAGAAGAAGGCGTTTCTGCTGAAACAGGCGGCAGCCACAGCGGTGAAGGCGGAGCCAGCGCAGAAGGCCGCTCCATCACAACACGGATCACGGCGCCTTCCGGCGTGCCCGCGCGCATTGCGGAAATCGAGGTGTTATGCGGTGCTGCTGGAGATTACAAAATCGACTGTATGGCTGAACGGTTTGAAGCCATGGAGAAGGATATGGCTTTGCTGGCCGGGCATGCGCCGGTGCGTGAAATTCTAGCGCAAACCGCCCGCGGCCTGCGCGGGATCGCCCGCGAGAACCGTGACCCGCAGCAACCAAGGATCAAGCTGCGATCTGGAAGCCCTGAACAATCCTCGCATCGCCCGATTGTCGCGGTAGCCCCGCAACGGAAAGCTGCCGCATTGGCTGCGGCGGTGGCAGTGCTGGAAGAGGCGGAAACTCTTCTGCTGCGCTCTGCCGAGAATTCCGCGTCCCGGGCGGTCAACTACCAGCAAATCGCCGCCGCGATCGGCTCCAGCAAGGTCTTGCTGCGGTCCAGCTAGCATATTCCGGACTCACCGCGCGTCACAGCAGCCCGTCAGCGATCCATTGGTCCAACTGGCGGCGGCTGATTTCAAAATGCATACTGTCTTCGCGCCGGAAACCAGCCCCCCAGACCCAGCCCTGATCGTAAAAGAAATCCGCCATGATGGTGAGCCCAAGCTGGGTTTTGCCATCCGTGAAATTGTCCAGCTTGCCGTCAATGTTCAGATCCACGGCAAGGCCATAGCTGTGGGTGGACAGCGAATTTGTGGTGCCGCGGATCCGCCGCACGCACAGCGCCCCGGCGGTGTTGATCCGGGCATAAAGGTCGGGGTCGGCCTGGCGGATGTTCTCAAACACCACTTTCAGGCTTTCGATGGCCGGGCGCAGCATGCTGACCCGGATCGGCCCGACCTGTTCAGTCACCAACTTTTCCTTGAGATCCGGATTGGTCATCGGCTGGCAGGTGTCGTTCAGATCTTCCCGCGGGCGGCCCAGCCTCTCAGTCAGATAAGAGCCGCCGGTGACCCGCAGGCCGCGGTTCACGTTCAGCCGGTCGGCGATCAGCACCACTTGGGCATAATCCAGATCGGCGCCGCCGGTCTGGTTCCAGATCGCGGCCTCTCCGGCCGCGTCATCAGTGAAAGGGCTTCCGGCGCCTGCCCCTCCTGCGGGCAGGCTGGCGACTTCATTCTGCAGATCTGACATCCGGGCCTGCAGATCTTCGACCTGCTGGCGCAGCATTTCGATCTCGATCCGCGCGGTGGAATCAACGCCTCCGGCGCCTTGATAGTCCTCCTCGCTCAATAGCCAGCTGAGCCCGAACCATATAGCCGGGGCCAGCACCAGGCCAATCGCGATAATCACTGCTGGTAAAACCCGCATTTTTCCTCCAGGACCGTTTGCGCCCATTTCAATCCCTAGCCGCCGGGCAGTAAACCCCCTGTTTACAACTTGCCGGAAACACCGTGTTTTTTTCCCGTGCGCAGCCCTGCCCGCCATTGGCAGCCTGATAGTGCTGGTATAGACTGCCTGCAATGTTGAAACGGTAGGGGAGGGCGCAGAGCATGATCCGCCTGAAAGGTATTTTCACAAGTATTCTGGGCGCCGGCCTGATTTTGGCACCGATGGCGCAGGCGCAGTCGAACAGCGGCGAACTGTCGGTCGAAGAGATCACCGAAGCGTTCAAGAAACAGAAGACCCGCGGTCTGGTCATCGTGCCCAGCAGCACGGACGCAAGCCAGGACAGCACCGAAGAGGCCACAACCGTGGCCGCTGCTGCGGAGGAATATACCCCCGTTGATCAGCAGGCGCAGATCAACATTCAGATCTCCTTTGACTTCGACAGCGCAGCCCTGCGCGCCGATCAGGAGCCGAAACTGGCGAATATGTGCGCCTCGATGAAAGCGCTGGACGGTACCGTCTTCCAGATCATCGGCCATACCGACAGCTCCGGCTCAGCCGCCTACAACGAACGGCTATCCCTTCTGCGCGCGCAGGAAGTGCGCCGCCATCTGATCAGCTCCTGCGGCGTGCGCGAGGATATGCTCAAAGCAATCGGGATGGGTGAGACCGCTCCGTTCAATCAGGACAACACGCGCGCCGATGAAAACCGCCGCGTTGAGTTCCAGGCTCTGGGCTAACAATAGCCCGGACCCGCGCCGGATAAGAGGTCAGGGAGACTTCCATGCTTGAATCGCGCCCTGGCGACTTGTTCCAGCCGGGTGATTTGCTGAACAATACCTACAGGATCGAATGCCTGCTGGGCCGCGGCGGCACGTCCGACGTGTACAAGGCCCGGTCGGAAATTTCCGGCAACCTGGTTGCCCTGAAGGTGCTGAAACAGGAACTCGCCGCGAATGAGGACTTTACCGTCCTGATGGCGCGCGAGGAGAACATCCGCGAAATCCGCCATGCGGCGGTGGTGCGCTATTCTGAGAACCACCGCACGCCGGACGGCCACATTTACCTGCTGATGGACTATGTTGACGGCCCCGGCCTCGACAAGCGCCTGAAGCAGGGGCCGATGCCGGCTGAAGACCTGATGGTGATCTGCCGCCGGGTAGCTCAGGGTCTGCAGGCGGCGCACGCGCGCAATATCGTGCACCGCGATCTCAGCCCGGACAACATCATCCTGCGCGGCGGCGACCCGGCAGAAGCCGTAATCATCGATTTCGGTATTGCCAAAGATACCAACCCGGGTGCCCAAACCATTGTCGGCAATGAATTTGCCGGCAAGTACTCTTACGCTGCGCCGGAACAGATGAGCGGTGATACAGACGCCCGCTCAGACATTTATTCGCTGGGCGCGCTCTTGCTTGCCAACTTCCGAGGCGCCGCGCCCAAGCTGGGCGCCAACCCGATGGAAGTGGTTGAAAACAAGCAAAAGCCGCTGGACACCGACGGTGTGCCTGAGCCGCTCAAGACTTTGATCGGCCGGATGTGCGCGCCAGATCCTGCCGACCGGTTCCAGAATGCAGGCGAAGTGCTGGCTTTCCTCGACAATCCCGACGGCGGCAGTCTGGACGACGTGCTCGATGCCCCGAACGAAGACGCCACCATCATTGTGCCGAAGGCCAGCAAGCCAGCTCCAGCTTCTCCTCCGGCTTCCAAGCCCGCGCCGGACAAAGCAAAGAAGAGCGGTGGCGGCGGGCTCTGGGCTGCGTTGGCTGTCCTCCTGCTGCTGGGCGGCGGCGGGGCGGGCGCCTATTTCGGCGGCTTTCTCGACAGTGTCCTCGATCCTGGCTACCCGGAAGTGCGCCCCTATTCCTTCATTGCCGAAAAACCAGCCGATGGCCCGGTGGAAATTGTCGGAAACGTGCCGTCTGAGGCAGTGCGGGATGCGCTACTGGCGGTGTCTCAAGATGCTGACCTCACTCTGGCATCCGGCGCGATTGCCGACACCTGGGGGGCCGACGTCCTGGATACCGTGAAGCCGCTTGAAGGCCTGCGCGAATGGCGTCTGGTCATCAGCAACAACAAGGCCCGGCTGACCGGCACCACGGATGACACCAACGTGGCAGAGATGCTGAATGAGCTGTTCCGCAACGGATTGCCCGGGGCCTTGGAAGGCAAAGCCGAAATCCGGTTTGAGCTGCCGGTGCTGCCGGTGGCTGAGGTCAAGGCAATCATGGACAGCTTTGCGGACTGCGGACCGCTGGCACGCCAGGGCAATGGCCATTTCGACGGCTACGGCCCTGCAGACCCGATCCTGATCAGCGGCCGTGTTGCCAGCACGGCCACCCGGCTGGAACTGTTCGATGCGCTGCGCGCGCTGGCGCACGAACGCCAGGTGGTTCTGGATGTCGAAGTTTTGAACGACTCGCTCTGCGTGGTTGAACAGCACCTGCCCAAGGCCCCGCCGGGCGGTGCCGAAGTGGAGTTTGCAGTCGGCGGAACCACGGTGGAGCCGAACCCTTCCGG
The DNA here is from genome assembly GCF_000813965.1 of Leisingera sp. ANG-M7. Taxonomy (GTDB): domain Bacteria; phylum Pseudomonadota; class Alphaproteobacteria; order Rhodobacterales; family Rhodobacteraceae; genus Leisingera. The sequence goes on from NZ_JWLI01000018.1 coordinate 13,195, forward strand.
CCGCTTCTTTGTGGGTGAGAACCCGGTGATCGATGTGGTGCTGCCTGATGACGTGACCGACGGCTACCTGACCGTCTCCATCCTCGATGTTTCGGGCAATGTGTTCCACCTGCTGCCCAACATTTCGCGCGAAGACAATGCGGTTGCCAACTTGCGCGACGGCGCCGCCGGAGAGATCCCGGTGCGGGTTGCCTACAGCCTGGAGGAATCGGCGGCCAACGGCGGCATTGCCTTCAAAGTCGACGACAGCACCTTGGGCAAGAGCAAGGTGCTGGTGCTGCATTCCGCTGAACCGCTGTTTGACGGCATGCGCCCGACCTCGGAAAGCGCGGTGGGTTTCGCCGAAGCGCTGAAGGCAAGCTACGAGGCAGACTCCAGCCGCATCCGTTCGCTCGACAGCCGTATCCTGGTCACCGCCAAACCCTGACCGGATATCCATACTGAAACAAAATTCGACCCGGGAAACATACGTTTCCCGGGCCGTCCTCTAAGCCGGAAACAATTGCCCTACAAAACGTCAATCACAACGGCAGTGATGTTGTCCGCGCCGCCTCCGGTCAGGGCAATCTGGATCAGCTGATCCCCCACTGTTTCCAATGGTGCGCTGCCCAGCAAGTCCTCCAGAATTTGGAAAGTGGCATATTTTGTCAGCCCGTCCGAGCAGACCAGGAACCGGTCGCCAGGCTCCGTATCGCCGCGGATCTTGTCGATCTCCAGCTCATCCCCGACCCCGACGGCGCGGGTAATGGCATTGGAATGGGGGTGCTGTTCTGCCTCGTCCCAGGTCATCTTGCCCGCCAGAACGTATTCCGCCACCGCGGAATGATCCTCTGTCAGCATCTCGATATGGCCATTGCGCAGCCGGTAAATCCGGCTGTCCCCGGCCCAGAGACCAACAAAATGCTGGTTTGCCATGATCAGCGCCGCAACGGTTGATCCGATGGTCCCGCCACCGCGGGCCGCGGCCTCGGCGCGGATCGCCTTATGCGCATTCTGGATGGCATCGCGCAGCGCATGCATCCGCGCCGCCGGGTCAAGGCCCAGCGGTATCATCGCCACGGCATCCGCGATCAAGCGGCTGGCAAAATCACCTGCGTCATGGCCTCCCATGCCATCAGCCACCAGCCAGATGTCATGTTCAGGCAACGCCAGAACGGAGTCTTCATTGACCTTACGCTTCAGTCCCACATGGGTCTGCGCGGTATAGCGGTACTTGCGCAGTTGATTCATCATGCAGCCTCAACCCCGGCCCAGACCGGCGCCCCCAGATCAAACAGGCCCAAGGCGACGCTTCCCGCTGGCAGCCCCTTGCAAGCCAGTGTCCGCGGCACCCCGTCCAGAACCGCGGTCCACAGGCTGCAGTCTGCAAGGCCAGGATGGATCCGGCCGTCAGATTCCGAAACCGTCAGCCGCTCCAGGCCTTTGGGCCCGGCCTTGACCACATCCGTTGCCTCTGACTGAACATCATCGGGCACCGTCAGTGCTGCAAGCCGGTCTGCTAGCCTGTCTTTGGTCATGCTGTCCTCCAATGCGTCCAAGGCCAAATCCTCCAGCCGCTCAAACAAGACGCCTGCGCCCAGGTGGCCAGGGCCGTTATCGGCAACCGCCGACAGCGGTGCAACCAAGGTCAGCGGAAACCGCCGCCCGACCCGGTCAACCGACGGCATCATCACGCCCCAGACCGGCGCCACCCCTGCCAGTCCTGCTGGTAAGGTAAACCGCCAGATCGGCGCGGTCATGTAATGCGCGTCAAAGCCAGCGCCGTATGCCGTCTTGCCGTCCAGCATAAGCTGTTGCAGCCAAGCGTCCCAAATGCGCACGAAGCCGCCGGGTGTGTTCAGCCGGAAAAAGTCCCCGGCTGAAGGCATCTTTCCGAAGGCACCAAAGCCCGCCATCACATCGACTTCGGGCAGCTGAACTTCGCCATGGCCGGCAGGGCGAAGGGGTTGATGACAGACCCGGACTGCAGCTCGAACAGTGCCAGCCGCCCACCGACGCGGAAGTTCACCCGCCGCCGGTCAGAGACATTGGTGCGCCGCACCTCCGCCGCGTCCAGCAGCCGGAACCAGGCCCATGGCCCGTCCCGCGACAGCACGTTCTCAGCATCGCGTTTCTGCGGCAGCAGGGTCAGCCGCGCCAGCCCGACCGAGCCCGGCCAGGTTACGGCCACCGGCGTCGGCGCGCCGGATCGGTGGTTATAGGCGACCTTGGTACCGTCGATTTCCAACAGCACCTCCTTGGCCTTGGGATCCAGCGCGTTGACAGTAATCTGGAAATTCACCGCAGGCTGCGCGCCGCCGGCAAAGAACGCCTCCTTGATCTCAGACGCATACTGCATCTGCTGCAGCACCGCGGGGCTGATGCCCAGATCCACGTCATTCACCCGCTTCCAGGTCCAGGGGCGGCTGCGGGTGTCGACATATTTCAGCAGGTGTTCGTTGAAGAAGCTGTCGATCATTCCGTTCGGGGAAAACAGCTTGGCAAAGTCCGCCATCGCCACATCCGCCCGCGCCGAGCGGTTGAACGGATAGCGGTTGGACAGCGCCTTGTCACAGAAAGGCAGCACCGCCGATTGCCAGCGCGCGTTGATCGAAGCGCGGGTGCCTTCCGAGGTGATGCCCGACGAGCCTGCCGAGATCTGCGTGGCCCAGCGGGGCAGCGGCCCGCCCATGCGGCTTGCAGTCTGCTGGAACTGCAACAGCGCCTGACCGCTCTGACCGCCGTTGGCAACGCCAGAGAAGGACATCTTGTTCAGTTCCTGATAGACCAGCTGCAGCTGCCCCATCAGATCATCCAGCTGCGAGGGCTGGCCCTCAGGCCGGTTCACCAGGTCATACAGCCACTGGAACCGTTCCTGCACATAGGCCCCCGGCGGCTTGGCTGCCTGGCCAGGCGCATTTTCGGCAGAGCCGACCAGCGCCTCCAGCAGGATCTGCCCTTGGATCGACAGGTTTGAACGCGCCTCAATCGCTGCGACGTTCTGAGCGCCCGCGGCAAGCGTACCCGCGTCCAGAAGCGATTTGTCCTCGTTCAGCCGGGTTTCGTTGCTGACGTCAGTCAGGATATTGACGATGGGCGAGGTCGGCCCCGACAGCACATTGGTGACTTCCACCGCATGGGACAGCGACTCCAGCGGCACGATGTCGATATCGCCCAGGATCTGATCATAGCGGCTGATGTAGTCGTTGTAGTAGAGATCCAGCACATCGCGGCTGAGCTTCAGCAGCACCGCCTCGTTCTGGGCCGCTTCACTTTGTTCACCCAGCACCCAGGCCTCTCGGTGGACCCGCTCGGCAACGCTGACCGCCTCCGGCAGGAACACGTTGTGGAAGCCGTCATAGGTGAAAATGCCCTCGATCCCATCATTCAGCGGCTTGCCGGAACTGCGCACAAGTACCCGTTTAACCGACGGTCCGCCAACATCGGTGATCCGCCATTTCGGAAGCGCGGTCGCCTGCTGCGAATTCAGGATGCCGTTGTAAACCCGCTGGGCCAGCGGCATCTCCGACAGGATGTTCTGTGCCTGCTCGATCAACGGGCCATTCAGCGCGATCTCCTCCATGGGCTGCGACAGCAACGCCGTAAGGTGATCCATCAAATCAGCGCGCAGCTGATTGCGGGCAATGCCTGGGTAGGCAATGTTTTCCCAGTCCAGCCGCATCCACTCCTTGACCAGATCGGGGTTCATCGGCCCCTGCAGGCCCAGCATCAGATAGATCTTCAGCGCCTCATACAGCGTGTCGGGGTTGTTCATATTCCCCTCAATCTGCTGCTCCAGCCGCACCAGCAGGCGCGGCAGCAAGCGCCGGTTCAGCGCCCCGCGATAAGTCTGCGCCGCCTGGGTGCCGATCACCTCGCCCTGATACAACCCATAGGTCATGGCCCCCTCAGGCTCCGGGTCGGACAGCACGGGATTGCCCGGCATATCGCGCAGATTGTTCAGCGCGGCGGCCACCGGAACTAGATCGGTATCGCCAACCGGGCTGGGCGGCAGCTGCGCCGCGGCGGCCTGATAGGCGGCAACCTGTCCCTCTGCCTGGGCGATCAGGTCGGTGTTCTTAAGATATGACCGCACCCAAAGCGCGCCCATTGCCAGCGCCACCAGCACGGTGGCAGTGATCGCAATCCGGCGGGTCCAGCGGTATCGGCGCTCCACCTTGTCATCGGCGGACACCAGCCCTGCTTCCGGGAACATCACGCTTTCGAACAGACGGGTCAGGAAGAAGCTTCTGCCGGTCCCCTGCCCCGTGCCGATCGCCTGGCGCCCGATACCAAAGGTCTGCGCCATGCCCAGCATCAGCCGGTCAATCGGCGTGCCTTCCTGGGTGCCAGAGGTGAAATAGACCCCGCGCAGCATCTGGCGCTGCTCATAACGGTTGTCCTGAAACACTTCCATCAGGAACTCGCGCGCCACTGCACGCATCGAGGCAACCTGCGCCGGGAAACCGGCAATCAGGGCCCGGCGCTGGTGGTCGGTCTCGGTCTGCATCTTCTCCAGCAGCTGCGCGTTGATCTGCCCTAGCAGCAGGCCGAATTCCTCGTCAAACCCGGCAATCGGCGGCTGTTCCTTCTTGCCCTTGGGCAGCGGCAGGGTGAAGCCCCAGACCTGCTCGCGGTCCTCCTTGCCTAATGAATCATGGAATTCCTGGAAGCCGGCAATCAGGTCGGCCTTGGTGAACAGCACATAGACCGGGAAACGCACGCCCAGTTTCTCGCGCAGCTCCGCCAGGCGGCGGCGCACGGCAGCGGCGTGGCTTTTCTGGGTGATTTCATCCTGCAAGGACAGGTCAGACAGCGAGATCGCAATGATCGCGCCGTTGATCGGCTGCCGCTTGCGGTACTTCTTCAGCAGTCCCAGGAAGCCCAGCCAGGCCGCATTATCCGCCTCGGCATCGCTTTCCTGCGTGGTATAGCGCCCGGCGGTATCAATCAGCACCGCCTCATTGGTGAACCACCAGTCGCAATTGCGGGTGCCGCCAACGCCGCCGATGGCGGCCTTGCCCATCTTCTCAGCCAGGGGAAACTGCAGGCCAGAGTTCACAATGGCAGTGGTCTTGCCCGCGCCCGGCGGGCCGATCATGATGTACCACGGCAGATCGTTCAGATGGCGCCGTCCCCCCTTGGACTTACGCAGCTCCTTCATCGCGTCCTTGAATTTGCCGCGCAGCTCGCCAATTTCCTCCGACAAGACATCGTCTTCCGAGGTGTCGACAGCCTCCGCCATCTCCTCGGTCATCTCCTTGTCCTTGCGGCGGCGGCGCCAGAAGATGATGCCGATAATGATGAAATACAGCAGGAAGATCACCCCGATGGTGATCAGCCGCGCCATCACGCTGTCAAACGGGCGCCACTCCTCGCCGCCGATGAACGGCGCAAAATACCACACGCAGGCCGACAGCACCGCTGCCAGGATCAGCAGGATGGTGTAGATCGACCGGAACAGGGGAAAGATATAACGGCGGATCATCCCTCAACCTCCTGAACCAGCAGAATCTCGATCCGGCGGTTCTTAGCCCGGCCGGCACGTGTGCCGTTGTCTGCAATCGGTTCCTTATCGGCGCGGCCCTCTGCCGACAGCCGGTCCGGGTCGGTCATAACCTTGGCCATGCCCGCCATCACCGATTTCGCCCGCGCCAGCGACAGCGCCATGTTGGACGGGAACCGGGAGGAGCGGATCGGCACGTTGTCGGAATGCCCTGCCACGATGATCTTGCCCTTTTCGTCATTCAGCGACTCGGCCACCCGGTTCACCGGGTTGACGAACGCCTTGCTCAACTGATCCGAGCCGGAACCGAACATGCCGGAGCCGGTCAGCCGGATGATGAGCGTGTTGCCCTTCTGGAAGACCTGCACAATGCCTTCCTTGATCTCAGGCTCCAGAAAACCGGAAACCTTGGCGACCTGTTCTTCGGTCGTCGGCGCCAATGGCGGCGGCGGCGGCGGCGGTGCGCGCCGCTCCAGCTCTGCCTTGGGGCCGGAATCCACAATTGTCAGCTGACCAACCACGTTTTCGGTCTGGTTAGACAGCATCCAGCTGAGGCCCAGAAACTGCAGCGCCAGAATGGCACAGGTCGCCGCCATGGTGATCCACACCAGCCGCCACACAGACAGCGCCTTGAACGGTTTAATGATGCCTTCCCAATGCGGCGACAGATCGCGCTCTACCGGACCGCGCTGGTTGCGGATGATCCGGGCCAGCGCACCGCGGATCTGCAGGTGCTTCTCGGAACCGCCCTGCTCCACCCGAAGTCGGCCCTCGAACCCGAGCGACAGGCACATGTACAGGAACTCGAGCATGTCGATATTGTTGCCCGGCTCCTTCTCCAGCCGTGCCAGCAGGTCATAAAACCGGTCGCCGCCCACCACCTCGCGGTGGAAGGTGGCCACCATCGACTGCAGCCCCCAGGCGGACTGGCCGCCCCAGGGCGTGTTCAGCACCACGTCATCCAGCGTCGCGCACAGCGCGTAACGCGCAACCTTCACCGTCTGCGCGGCAATGCCCGCCTGCAGGGCGCGGTTTTCAAACGCGCGCACTTCGGCCACCACGCTTTTGCGCAATGCGTCCGGATCCATATGCTGCGCCCGGTTGCGGATGCGCGAAATCAGCGCAAACAGGGTCGAGGCGCAGGCCGTCAGCTGGTTCATCCCCGTCAGCGCCATCTTCGGCGCCTTGGCCCCGCCCGCCGCGGCCTGCGGTTTCGGTGCCGCCGCCTGCGGCACCCCATAGGCATCCAGATCAGGCTCCGCAGGTTGTTCCGGCACCGGCTGGGTCTGCTGCGGCACATCGGGCTGCTGCATCGGCGTGGCCGTGCGCCGCCCGCCCGGGTTCGGCTTGATCACCGTCTTGTCGGTATCCCCCGGTTCAGCAAAGGGATCGTCATAATCAGCCATCTCAGCGCCTTCCCTTATGCATTACGGATCGCCCAAAGCTCCATCTTGAGCCCCGGATACTGTCCCGACACATGCACCGCGATACCGCCCGAAGTGGTCATCTTGCGCCAATAGGGGCTGTCCGCATCCATCTCGAAATAGACCACACCTGAATGATAGGGGATCTGCCGCGGCGCCACCGGCAGGGGCCGCAGGGTGATCCCCGGCAGGGCCGAGTTCACCAGCTGGCGGATTTCCTCCACGGGGCCGATCTTGGCCTGGCCGGAGAAATGCTTGCGCACATCCTCGGCCGGAATGTCGGCGCTGACCGCCAGCACAAAACCCGCGTTGCCCAAAAGCTTGCGGTCGGCAATGACCCCCACCGAGATGCCGTATTTGCGCGCCTCCAGCTTGATCGGAATCGCGGTCTGCTCCAGCACCGAGCTCAGATACTGGCGCAGCACCCGGATCACCGGTGCGAAGCATTCGACCAGATTGTCGTGCGTATAGGGCGGAAATTCCGGCGCCTGTTTTTCCGTCGACATGAACACCGACAGCTCCCCCGCCATGCCCGCGCAGGTGGTGAACAGCCGTTCCGGGTGCAGGTTCTCGATGTTGCGCAAGTGGCGCACCTGCGGCAGCATCCGGTTGACCACGGCCAGAAGCATGAAATCCGACACATCCGCGACACCGCGGGCGCCGCCCGCCTCCGACAGGCGTCCCGCCAGCGCCTCCATCCGGTGCGCCAGAAGCCCTTCAAGCTCGCGCAGGAAACCGCTCAGCGCAGGTGCCGCCCGCACGTCCAGGCAGGACGGGATAAAGGCTTGGTCCAGCACAATCTCCTTGTCCGGCCGCACCTCGATGATACGCGCGACCGGCACCGCCAGCAGGTCGGCCAGATCATCAACCTCCAGCGCAAACTGCAGGCGCATCTTGCCCACGTCCAGCTCCACCGGTTTGCGCTCGGTCGAGGTCACATCGGTCACTTCCACCTTGTCGGGACGCAGGCGGCTGGCCGAACGTTCGGCGCCGCTCAGATCCACCTCGGTCGCGCCCTGGCGGCGCTGCGGCACGGTCAGGTAGACAATGCAGTCCTTGACGGTGGTCGGCACTTCCATTGCCGGCGGATGCGGGTCTGCCATCGGCACCCGGAACACCGTGCCGTCATGGGTCAGCCCCTCGCAGGACTTGACCGCGAATTGGCCGATCTTCAGCGCCTCATGGTCGATCTCCAGCCCGTTCACACCCCAGGCATAGGGGCTGAGCCGCCGCGCCAGCCCGGCCACCAGCGCTTCGTTGTAACGGTCGGACTGCTGGAAATGGTGCGGCTGCAGAAACAGCCCCTCCGTCCAAAGTACCTTGCTGTCCCAGGACACCGGGATCTCCTCTTACTTGCGGGCACGCGCGCGGGGCGCGGTGCCGGTCATTCCTTCAGCCTGTCCAGCTGGTCCTTGTAGGCCCGCGCAAATTCGCGGCTGAACAGGTCGTGAAAATCATTCTCAGCCTGGTCGGAAATCTCCGCATAAAGCTGCTCGTAGACGTCCCAATACTGCGCTTTCTTGCCACGCAAGAGGCCGCTGAAGCCGCCCTTGGTCTCGATCTGGCTTTCCAGCGCCTTGGGGTCGAGCCGCTTCAGCACGCCTTTCAGCGCCGCCTCCATGCCGGTGACCATCGCCACCTCATGCGCCTTGATATCCCGCAGCGCCTCTTCGGCAGCAGTCTCAGGCGACAGGTAGCCCTTGGTTGCCGGCCGCACCATCGCCTCGATGGCTTGCTCCGGCGTGATCGAGAATTTCAGCGGGTTGTTCCCGCCGGCGGAAATCATCGTCTGCTCAATGCGGAACTCGGATTTGATTGAGGTCCGCGTCATCAGGATTTCCCGCAGCCCCGTCACCAGCGTCTTCATCACCCGGCCCATCCGCGCCATGGTGCTGGCGTGGTCTGCGGGATCAAGACTTGCTTCCGCACCAACGCCCTTGAGAAAGGCCTCGACCGCCTCTTGCGATGCTTCCGAGGACGCCGGCGCGGCTGGCGCGACGGTCTTTTCACCGCTGTCCTGCTGCGGCGGGATTTCCTGCGGCGGCGCAGGCGGGGCCTCATGCGGCGGGGCCGAAGGCGGCACCTCTGCTGGCGGCGGCGGCACTTCGCGCGGCGGCGGCACAGGCTGCGGATCCGGCTGAGGCGCGGGGACCTCAGGCTCACCGATGCCGGACAGGAAATCATCATCCCAATCGTCCGGGATCAGGCTGGACTGCGACGCAGGCGCAGCAAACCCGTCCGAGGCGGTCGGGTTATGGTTGGGCAGGCTCGCCCCCTCCCCTTCCCGCCCGTCGCTGGCCTTCTGGAAGAACGGATCTTCTTCTTCGCCCAACGGCGGCAGCAACTCGTCGATCGGGTCCACTGGATTGAACTGCGCAGGCCCCTTCGGCCCCTCGCCCAAGAGATCGTCCAGGAAATCACCGCCCGGCCCGGCATCCTCCAGCAATTGCAGCGGATCAGGTGCATTGGCAGCATTCCCGTGCGAGGCAGGCCCTTGTGCCGCAGGCGCTGCAATCATGTCGCCCACATCCGCCAGATCATCGCGGATTTCCACCACCAGCTCATAATTGCCGACACACAGAACATCGCCATTGTTCAGCGGTGTCGGGGTGCGGCCCAGCGGGATCTTCGAATAGTTCAGGAAGGTGCCGTTGGAGCTGAGGTCCACCACCACCACATTGCCATTGTGATCCTCGATCACACAATGGTTGCGCGACAGCATCTGGTCCGGATCCGGCAGCACCAGATCACAGCTCGCGCCGCGCCCCACGGTCAGGCTCGGCCCCCGCATCGGAACAGGGGCCGCATCGCCGGGCATCGCACCCGAGCTCTGGAATTTCAGTGTCACTCCCATGCCTGGGCTTATCCTCCCACCAGAACGGTGACTTCACCCTTGGCAACCATGCCGCCGCAGGCGGTGCTGTCGAGGATGCGCGCGGCCGGCAGGTTGTTGATCAGCACAGTTGCCGACCCCTTGATGATCGGGTGCGGCGATGGCGCCGCGGTGCACATGTCGCTCAGCCGCGCGGCCGGCAGCTTGGCCACCAGCACAGTGACCGCACAGGGCGGCAGAATCGGCGTCGGCACCGGCAGCACCGGCGGCGGCGGGGTGGAGGGCAGCATGCAGGCATGCAGATCCGTCACCCGGGCCTGTGGCATTCCCATCTGTTACAACCCTCCCATTCAGTCGTGCGCAGCCTGCATCGGGACTTCGATCACCTGCCCCTTGCCACCGCGCGCAATATCCAGCGCCCGCTCGATCAGAACGGCGCCGTGTTCTTCAAACTTATCAGACAATTGACCCAAGGCCACCATATTCATGGCAAAGGCAGCCGCCTCAGAGGCCCCTGCCGGGGCAGGATATTGATTCAATTCTCCGGGTCCCAGCGTTCCGGCCGCATAAAGCACCGCCAGCGCGCAATTCACCGTGTCATCATCCACATAAGCATGATCCAGGGTGATCCGCGCCTTGTCGCGGTTTTCCTCGCTGGGCTCGAAAACCCAGGCCTCTGACGCGGTCAGCGAGGCCGGGTCCTTGTCCGACCGCGGCCCGATGTAATCGCGCGCTGCCAGGCAAGCCCACCACACCCGCTCCCGCGGGGGCAGCAGCACGGCCAGCGTGCGCAGCAGATCAACCAGAGCGCCCTTGCGGTCCAGCTCTTCCAGCACAGCCCCTGCCTGCGCCGTAGGCGGCGCCTCCAGCGGGGTTTTCAGGATGACATTTGCCCGAGACAGCAGCTTCGCTACCGGGTCAGCGGGCATTTTCACCAGCTTTTCAAATCTTGCCGACATCTGCACCCGCCTAGTTGATCATCGTGAGGCCGCCCTTCAGGGTCAGCATGGCCTCGCCTTTGACGGTGGTCATCGGCGCTTTTGCCTCAACCATCCCGGTGCCTTCAATCTTGATCATCGGCCCCTTGATGGTGACGCCCGAGTTGTCGATCTTGACCGAGGACGCGCCTACGGTCAGCTTGATCTCCTGGCCCGCGCTCATCGCGATCTTGCCTGCCGTCACATCCACGGTCAGGTTGCCCAGCGACACGGTTTCCGAATGGTTTCCCTTGGCAATGGTTTCGGTCAGGTTGCCGGTATCCACGTCCAGGGTCATGTTGCCCTTTTCGATGGTCTCGGACTTATCACCCATCTTGACGGTCTCGGTGCGGTCGCCCTTGTTCACCGTCTCGGTGACATGCTGCTCAACCGTCATGACATAGCTTTTCTCATCCGCCGAGGTCACCTCCGGCGATGGCGCATCCAGGCCAACCGTCACCGTCGAGCGGTCTTTGACCAGCATCTGGTGATCCTTCTCGGCCTGCACCCGCATCAGTTCGCTGTCTTTCTTGTCGTCGAACATCAGCTCGTTATAGCCGCCCCCGCCCTTCGAGGAATTTGTCTTGATCCCCAGCTGTGTCTGATCGTCGGGGTAGGTATAGGGCGGCATGGTTTCGGCATTATAAAGCATGCCGGTGCAGATCGGCCGGTCCGGGTTGCCGTCCTCGAACTGGATCACAACTTCCTGCCCCATCCGCGGGATCGCCACCATGCCCCAGTTCTTGCCCGACCAGGGCGTCACCACCCGCACAAAGCAGGACGAAGTCTCGTTCTTCTTGCCCTCGCGGTCCCAGTGGAACTGGATCTTGATGCGGCCATGCTCGTCGGTCCAAATCTCCTCACCGCTCTTGCCGACCACAGTGGCGGTCTGCAGCCCCTGCACTTCCGGCCAGGGCGTCACCAGCGGCGCCCGGAACTGGTCCGACTTCAAAATCGCCGAGAACGTCGACGCGTAAACGTCGTGCTCCATCTCCTCCGGCACATCCATGTTTTTAGGCTTCAGATCCCGCCGCATGGCGCCCTTGGTGGCAACCTGTTTGGTCTTCTGGCTTTCGCGCTCGCCGTAATCCCAAGCCACCTTGATGTGGTGCTCGGCATTGATGACCAGGTATTCCTTGTTATTCTCGGAGACCGGGTGCTTCTTCATTTTGAAGGTGTTGCCAGTGACCAGCGTCGCAACACTTGAGGCCCCGCGCCAAGTGATGTGCTTGATCGCTTCCGCTTCCATCTGCACACGGGCAAGCTTGGTCCCCAGGCCGGAGTTCTTCCGGTAGTGGCCCTGGTAATCGTAGACCTCGTAGTCCTTGTAGGAATGCTTGCCCTTCTGAATGGATGACGTCGCCTTCAGATCCGCCGATGGCGTCAGAAAATCAAAGTCATTCAGCGTGACCTTGCCGCGTGTGATGCGCTCATCCTTGGTCCATTCCGAGATATGCTCCTCGCGCCGCCGGTCGCTGTCGTCGCGTGCGTGGAACTCGACATCGGAACCGCCATTGATCAAGGGATGGGCGCCGACACCATCGCACAGTACCAGCTTTTCGACAGCGGTATCGCCAGCTACGCTGTCGAAGTAAAAGTAGATCCCTTCTTCCTCCATCAGCCGGCACAGGAACGCATAATCGCTCTCGCGGTACTGCAGGCAATATTCCCGCTTTTCATAAGACTCGCTCAGCTTGTCAGAAAAATCGCTGAAACCGTATTCCCCGAACAGCTGCTTGATGATCTCCACCGTGGTCTTGTCCTGGAACACCCGCAAATCGGCGGTCCGTGTCAGCATCCAGAACCACGGGCGCACCTCGGCCACATACATCTCATAGCCGTTGCGGAATCCCAGGTACTCGACAGAGACGCACATGCCGTTGAACTGATGCTCCGTCTGCTGGCGCATCACATGCACGTTCATCTGCTTGCCGACCAGATCCTCCAGCTTGGGCTGCTTCTTGGTGGCGGCAAATTCGATCGTGGTCTCGGTGAGTTTGCTCAACCCCTCGCGCACAATGGCCCGGCTCATCATCAGGCCGTCGGTGGAATATGTCCCCGACATCCAGGCGAGGTCGTTCTCATGGCCCTTGCTTACAACCATGTCTCCTCCTTTCCGCGACGGGAACGGGGCCGGTAATCGCCGGCAGTGTTCTCAAACATTCGCATCACAAATCATCCAAAAGCGCGGCGAGGTCCGCATCCATTTCGTCATCATCCCCATCGTCGCCGTCATCGTCATCCCCAAACGATGACAGCAAGTCATCCAGATCCCCGAGGCCATCGTCATCCCCGTCATCGCCTCCGAAATCAAGATCATCCAGGCCGAGATCGTCCTCATCGTCTCCGCCCAAATCCAAATCAAGATCCAGCTCTTCGTCTTCATCGCCACCCCCGGCAGGCGGCTTGGGCTTCGGCAGCCCGCGCGGGTCCGGCGGCGAGGGCTCAGGCGCCGGCAATCCGGTCCAGGGCCCCAGGATCTCAGCACCCTTCAGGGAGTTGAAAGAGGTCAGCCGCACCTCATCCCGCCCCTTGACCGCACTCACCGCCATAAACCCGCGTTCCTGTGCCAGCGCGATCTTGTCCAGATCAATATTGCGCTCAGTGCAGGGCAACGCCACCTGGTCGCCGAATTTGTCGTTCACATAATGATAGGGCATCCCGCCCAGAGACATAATTTTCCCCAGCTGCAACGATGGCCCGTTTTCCTTGAAGGAGCGCCCGAGCAAAATCGCAACCAGCACCACCGGATTGGCCCAGAGCAAGCCCTTCAGGCCTTCCGTTTCGGTAAACTCCTCGAAATCAAACTCATAGCAGGGATCGGTTTTTTCACCATAGGGCCGGCGCAGCAGGAACCGCGGGCTGGCCAGCCCCAGATGGCCGGCCTCCGCCATGCCCTGAAGCGTGTTCCAAGAATCAGCCACCAGCTTGGGCCGCTCTGCTTTGGGCGTTTTCAGAAACTCCGGTGAAATCGACGCAAAGAACGGCGCATCCACATGTGCCGCGACTCTTGCGATCCGGCCCAGCAGCTCTGCATGCGGCGGGGTTTCCTCGAACTGATACATCCCGATCAGCGCCGAATAGCCGCCGCGCCCGTTTTCCTCGTCCAGCGGCTCCTCTGTCAGCAGCCGCACGAGGCCGGTCTTGGACAGGTCGTCTTCGGCCGCCAGATCCGCCGCCAGCTCCTCTGCCGAGATGTCATAGAGCATCACATCCAGCGTATCGTCTGCCTCAATGGAGCGCGCCATCAGGTCCAACGAGCGCCACTGCGCCTCGACCGACTGGAACTCCGGGTGATGCAGCACCAGCCGCATTGCATCCGACAGCGCTTCATCCACCGCCTTCTGCATCTCGGCCACCTGCGGGTCCGGCAGTGCCCGGATATGCGGGCCAACAACGCGCGCCAGCAGTTCCTCCACCGGCGAGGCCTCGCGCAGCGTGTTGCCGGTATCGCCAATCAGTTGCTGAAAGGCGCTCAGCCGCTTGTCCGCCGGCACCGAGTTCCCGGCAGATGTCCGCTTGGGCGCCCGCGCCTTGGTGCCGAATTTCTCAGCCCAGGCTTTCAGCGTCTTGGCTGCATGATCCGCCGTCGCGCCGCTTTGCAATTGCTTGCGCAGGCCCACCAGCTCGGAAAACAGTTCCACGTTTTCATACAACTCATCCGGGTGCAGCCCGTCCAGGTCCTCCAGCTTGACCGCAATGCCCGCACCGTCCTTGCCAATCGGCAGCACCAGTTCGGTGGCAAAACCTTCGATCACATCTTCGACCGTATCCGGGTCCAGAAGGATTGCCTTGCGCGCCGCCAGCGCATCACCGGTCTCAACCTGCCCCTTGGCCGCCCGCCCGGAAAAGTCCCCCAGAACAGCCATCCGGAACCGCTTGCGCTCCAGCCTCGAGGCCGCGGGCCGTTCGGCACTCATGGTGCCATAGGCAAACTCCGGCTCGTCCGAGGCCTCTGCCGCCGCCGCTGCCGGTTCATCGCCGCCTGCGTCCAGATCCCCCAGAAGCGCATCCAGATCGTCGCCGCCCGCCTCGGCGGAGTCCTCGTCATCACCGCCAAGCCCGCCCAGCAGATCATCCAGGTCCATATCCCCGCCGTCACCGCCAATCAGGCTGTCGAGATCCGCATCCGCGTCCCCCAGCCCGCCCAGCAGCGCGTCGAGATCATCTTCGGCGCTGTCCGCGTCCTCTGCCTCTTCGGCCTCCGCTTCCTCGCCAAGCCCCGCCAGCAAACCGTCCAGATCGCCGTTCTCTTCCTCATCGCTGCCAAGATCGCCCAGCAGGTCATCCAGATCGGCATTCCCGCCAGCCTCATCCAGGCCGCCAAGCAGCGCGTCCAGATCATCCTCCGCGTTTGCGGAATCCTCTTCGCCAGCAAAAAGTGCATCCAGATCAGAACTGTCTGTGTCTTCCGCTTCCGTATCCAGACCGCCCAGAAGATCATCCAACCCGTCTTCGCCGTCAGCAGCCTCAGTTGCGGTCTCTTCCTCCGCACCGCCCATGAGCGCATCAAGATCGTCCGCGGCATCATCCTCGCCGCCCAGGTCTCCCAACAGGCTGTCCAGATCGCTGTCTCCCGCGGAGTCTTCCGCCAGCAAGGTCTCCAAACCGGCCCCGCCGCCTTCAGCATCCTCGTCAATGCCGGCGTCCGCGAGGCCCGCCAGCACATCATCAGCGCCATCCTCCGCGGCCTCTTCCGGTTCATCACTGCCAAGATCCGCAAGCAGATCATCCAGACCGCCGTCGTCTGCTTCAGCGTCTTCAGGAGCCTCCAGCGTATCCAGCGCCGCGCTCAGATCCTCTTCGCCGGCGTCGTCCTCCGGTTCCTCAAGACCGCTCAGGATGTCATCCAGATCAGTGCCGGCACCGGTGTCTTCCTCAGGCGCGTCCTCTGCCAGCCCGGCCAGAATATCCCCGGCATCATCCGCCTCTCCGGCTTCTTCGGGCGCATCAAGGCTGTCCAGAACGGCGCCTAGGTCGCCGTCTTCCGCGTCATCCTCTTCAGGCGCAGCGTCAAGCAGTCCGTCCAGAATATCGTCGGAGCCGTCATCTTCCGCATCTTCAATCTCAACGGCGGCGAGGCTTTCCAGCGCATCTTCCGCATCGCTGGCGGTTTCGTCCTCCCCGGGCGCCTCCTGCAGCAGCCCGTCAAGCACGTCGTCCAGTCCGGCGTCCTCCTCATCATCGGACACAACCGCGTCCGCCAGGCTCTCCAGGGCAGCAGCCGCTTCTTCGCCGCTGTCTTCCTCTGCCAGATCCGTATCTGCAAGCCCGGTCAGAACATCGGAAGTATCGTCATCTTCGTCTTCGGCAACATCCACCGCAGCCAGGCTTTCCAAAGCCGCACCAGACTCATCCTCCTCCTCAGCCGCGTCCGGTTCCAGATCTGCCAGCCCCTCCAGAATGTCCGAATGGTCCTCATCTTCAGTCTCAGCCACCTCTGCGGCTGCAAGGCTGTCCAACGCGGCGCCCGCAGCATCATCGGCCTCATCCTCTACTTCGATCGCGGCCAGGTCATCCAAAACCGAGGCATGGTCCTCTTCCTCGTCAGCGTCCGGCACATCCGCAGCCGCAAGGCTCTCCAAGGCCGCGCCGGCAGTGTCGTCTTCCGCGGCATCGCCGGTTTCCAAAGCGGCCAGGCTTTCGAGCGCATCCTCCGCCGCGGTGTCTTCATCCTCTTCCACCGCGGCATCTGCCAGCGCATCCAGAACGCCGGAATGATCTTCTTCGCCATCCTCCGCAATTTCGACAGAGGCGAGGCTCTCCAGCGCATCATCAGCAGCCGTATCGGCTTCCTCCGGCACTTCCAGATCCGCCAGCGCATCCAGCACACCAGCGTGATCCTCTTCTTCCGCGTCAGTCACTTCAACGGACGCCAGGCTTTCCAGCGCCGCTCCCGCGGTATCTTCTTCGGCCGCCTCCTCCACGTCCTGCGCCGCCAGCCCGGCCAGCACATCGCCGGAGGTGTCCTCCTCCTCTTCGGGGAGGTCGGCCTGCGCCAGCCCTTCGAGGACAGAACCCGTCTGATCATCTTCTTCAGCATCCGGAATTTCCGCCGCAGCCAGCGAGGCCAGCGCTTCTCCGGCCTCATCGCCCTGGTCTTCTTCTTCGGGTGCGGCAGCGCTCAGTCCCGCCAGCACATCAGCGGACCCATCATCCGTTTCAGCCTGCTCAGGCGCAGCAGCCCGCAAGTCATCCAGAACGCTGCCGGAGCCATCCTCTGCTTCAGCTTCTTGCGGGGCCTGTGCGGAAAGCCCGGCCAGCACCTCACCGGACGTATCTTCCTCTTCTTCCGGAAGGTCAGCCTGGGCCAGCCCCTCCAGCACCGCCGCAGAGGTGTCCTCCTCAGCGGTCTCGGGAACCTCAGCCGCCACCAGCGACGCCAGGGCATCTGCGGCTTCATCCGGCTGGTCTGTGTCCTCAGGCGCCGCCGCGCTCAAACCGGCCAGCACGTCCGCTGACGTGTCTTCTGTCTCCGCAGCTTCCGGCGCGGCGTCGCGCAGCGCATCCAGAACCCCGCCGGAGGTATCCTCAGGCCCGGCATCTTCCGGCGCCTTCACGGCGAGGCCGGCCAGCACGTCACCCGTGGTGTCCGCCTCTTCCTCCGGCAGTTCCAGATTGCGCAGGCTGTCCAGCGCCGCGGCACTGTCCGCATCCGCTGCCGGTGCCGATACTGCCGCCAGCAGCGACGGGTCGTTCAGGATCGTCTCGATCAGCGCCTCGGCGCCGGTCTTGCCGTCCATATACGCCATCAGGTTCTGCAGCTGGGTACGCGCCTCCAAAAGCGGGCGCAGCGCATCCACTTTGGCGGCAATCGCGCCGGGCGCGAAATCCGCCATGCTCTCAAACGTCAGATCCACCGCCAGGTTGCCCTCGCCGGTCAGCGTGTTGGGCACGGTGAAGGCGGCGCGCGGCGCCAGGCCCTTCATCCGCTCGTCAAAATTGTCGACGTCAATTTCCAGGAACTTGCGGTCCGCAACCGCGGGCTGCTCAACCGTGGACTTGCCAATCAGATCGCTCATCACCCCCATGACAAAGGGCAGCTGCACCTTCTTCTCGGCGCCATAAAGCTCCACGTCATATTCAATCTGCACCCTGGGCGCCCGGTTCCGGGCGATGAACTTCTGCGAACTGTCAGCCATTGCCCTGCCCCTTCAGCTCGGCAATCTCCGCCCGCAGCGCCTTGATCTCGTCATGCAGCTCCATCACATGCGCATCCACCACGTCGGTCTCCGACTTCACCAGATCACGCAGCTTCTCGAACTCCGCCTCGGCATCGGCCTCCACCGCCGACTGCATGGTGTTGACCAGCAGGCCGATGAACAGGTTCAGCACCGAAAACGCGGTGATCACGATGAACGGCACAAAGAACGACCATGCAAACGGGAATTCCTCCATCACCGGGCGCACGATCCCCATCGACCAGCTTTCCAGCGTCATGATCTGGAACAGCGAATAGAGCGACCGGCCGAGCGTGCCGAACCATTCGTCAAAGGCGGCGCCATACATCATCGTCGCCATCACGCCAAAGACGTAGAACACGATGGAGATCATCACAATCACCGCGCCCATGCCGGGCAAGGCATCCAGAAGCGCCTGCACAACAGCCCGCATCTGCGGAATGACCGACAGCAGGCGCAGTGCCCGCACCACCCGCAGGCCGCGAAGCGCCGACAGGCCCTGGCTGTCCGGGAACAGCCCGAAGGAGACGACAACCAGGTCGAAGATGTTCCAGGCAGAGGAGAAGAACCGGAAGCCATAGGCAAACAGCTTCAGCGCCAGCTCCAGCACAAAGATCGCCAGAACAGCGGTGTCGATCACATCCAGCAGCCCGCCCGCATGCGCCCGCACCGCCGCCGAGGTGCCAAGGCCCAGCGTGATCGCATTGAAGATGATGATGCCCAGAATGGCATTGGTCACCGACCTGCGTTCAACAAATTCGCGGGCCTTGTCCCGAAGCGTCTCTGCGGATTGCGCGCTGCTGTCCAATGTGTGTCTCCACCGGTCTTTCAGTTATCCGGACGCAGTCTGCGCCCAGCTGTCTTGTTTGGTCTCAGGCCGCGTCAAACACGGTTCCGTCCAGCACCTTGCTGGTGATCTTGTCATAGGCATAGCCGCCAACCGCGCCGCCCACACCCAGGGCCAGATCCTTGGCGCCGGTGGCGATCGAGTTGCCGTCGATCGGCGACAGCGCCAGGGCTGCGAACTTCAGCCCTTCGCGGAACACCTTCAACGCCTTCGGATCCTTGATCGTCAGTGCCTTCACCCGCTTCATCAGGTCCTTGATGTTGTTGGCCCAGCCGCGGGCGTCCGCATACATGATCTGGATCTTGTCGATGGCTTTCTGAACTTCAGCGTAGTTGCCCGCCAGGGCCGTATCCAGCGCCTTGCTGATCATCACCAGCTGAGTCTTTTTGTCCTTCACCGGGTGCTTCTTCAGCTTCTTGCCAACCTCCGCCAGAAATTCCTTCTTGAGCTTTTCCTGCTCCTTCAGGATCTTGTTCAGCGTCTTCGACAGGTCATGCATCTTGACGACCATCTGGGCATATTTCGCCTTCAGCGTATCGGCCGCATCCTCCACCGTCTTGACCGACGGCTGTGAGATGCCCAGGAACTCCTGGAACACCGCTGCCGAAACCTCATTCGCGGCATTCAGCGCCGGGTTGGAGGCTGCCTTTTCCACCACCACCAGGTTTTTCACCAGAATGGTCTTGGACTGGTTGATGTCGATCGCCAGCTTGCCGATGTCCTTGGCCAGCGACACGCCGGACTTGATCAGCCCGATGATACCAAAGGCCGCGCCGGCGCCACCGGAAAACGGCGAGGTCGCCATCGCCGCGATGCTCACCGCCAGCCCGGCCAGAGTGCCGGCAATCGACACGCCTACCTTGATCTTGAACTTGGACCATTCCTTTTTCTTCTTCTGAAGGTTCGTCCAGGCCTTCTGCGCGGCCAGTTCCGCCGCCTTCTCGCCGACCTTGATGTCGTTCTTGATGGCGTCGTTCAGCCCCTTCAGCTGCTTCTCCATCGCCTTCTTGTCGGCGCCTTTGTTGGCCATCTCGACAAAGGCCTTGTCGAACACCTTGCACTTCTTCTCGATGGTATCGCGGGTCTGTTCAAAGACCTCGCTGGCACCGGCATGGAATTCCTGCTGCAGAAGCGGGTCTTTCTCGACCCCCTTCTCCATTTTCTTGTCCAGTTCGACCACAACTTTGAAGGACAATTGGGGCGGCTTGACCATCTCCAGCCCCGAAGCGCCGACTTCGACGTTCTTCATGTCCATGACAACATGTTTAACCATAGGAACTCCTTCCCTACTTGTTACCGTTTTGTGCGATCATTCGAATGCGTAGGTGAACTCTCCGTCCTTGACATCGATGGCGACTTTCTCGACTTCCGCGCCCTCCATCAAGCGGCGCAGGAACTCGTTGGAAATCTCCGGCAGCATAGTGTTGGTGACAATCGCGTCGATCATCCGCCCGCCGCTGTCCAGCTCCTGGCAACGGTTGACGATCTCTTCCACCACAGCATCCGAATACTCGAACGGCACCCCATGCGCCTCCTGTACCCGTTTCTGGATGCGGCCCAGCTGCAGCTTGGTGATCTCGCCGATCATCTCCGGGCTGAGCGGGTAATAGGGAATTGCCACCAGACGCCCCAGCAGCGCCGGCGGGAACACTTTCAAGAGCGGATCGCGGATCGCCTTTGCCATGCCCTCCGGGTCCGGCATCAGTTCCGGGTCGGAACACAGGTCCATGATCGTCTCGGTGCCGACGTTGGAGGTCAGCAGGATCAGCGTGTTCTTGAAGTCGATGATGCGGCCTTCGCCGTCTTCCATCACGCCCTTGTCGAACACCTGGAAAAAGATCTCATGCACATCCGGATGCGCCTTCTCGACCTCATCCAGCAGCACCACGGAATAAGGCTTGCGCCGCACCGCTTCGGTCAGCACCCCGCCCTCGCCATAGCCGACATAGCCCGGAGGCGCGCCTTTCAGCGAGCTGACGGTATGGGCTTCCTGATACTCCGACATGTTGATGGTGATGACGTTCTGCTCGCCGCCATACAGCACCTCTGCCAGCGCCAGCGCGGTTTCGGTCTTACCGACGCCGGAGGTGCCGGCCAGCATGAACACCCCGATCGGCTTGTTCGGATTGTCCAGCCCGGCGCGGCTGGTCTGGATGCGCTTGGCGATCATCTTCATCGCGTGATCCTGGCCGATCACACGCTGCGACAGCCGTTCTTCCAGGTTCAGGATGGTCTCGATCTCATCCTTGACCATGCGGCCCACCGGGATGCCGGTCCAGTCCCCCACGACCGAGGCCACCGCCTGATGATCGACAATCGGAAGGATCAGCGCAGAGTCGCCCTGCAGCGCTTCCAGCTCCGCGTTCTTGTCCTTCAGCTCCTGCATCAGCTTGGCGCGTTCTTCATCCGACAGCGGGCTACCGGCAGCGCCCTCCGCGCCGTCTTCCCCGGCATCCGCCGGGGCGTCCACGGGCGCGGCGCCCTCCCGCAGCTTGGCGCGCAGTTCCAGAATGCCCTCAACCACCGCCTTTTCGTTGTCCCAGCGCTCGGTCAGCCCGGCCAGCCGTTCCTCCTCTGCAGCCTTGGCGGCTTCCACCGCCTCGCGCCGGTCCGCAACCTCATAGCCTGCGGTCTCGTCGCGGCCGATGATCTCAAGCTCGGTGGTCAGCGCCTCGATCCTGCGCTGGCTGTCGTCGACCTCGGCGGGAACCGCGTGCTGGCTTACCGCCACCCGCGCACAGGCCGTATCCAGCAGGCTGACGGACTTGTCTGGCAGCTGCCGCGCCGGGATATAGCGCGCCGACAGGCTGACGGCCGCCTCGATCCCCTCGTCCAGCACCTGAACCCGGTGGTGGTTTTCCAGCATCGAGGCAATGCCGCGCATCATCAGGATCGCCTTCGGGATGCCCGGCTCCTCGACCTTGACCACCTGGAAGCGGCGGGTCAGCGCCGGGTCTTTCTCGATGTATTTCTTGTACTCGGCCCAGGTGGTGGCGCCGATGGTCCTGAGCGTCCCGCGCGCCAGCGCCGGTTTCAAGAGGTTCGCCGCATCGCCGGTGCCGGCCGCACCGCCCGCACCGACCAGCGTGTGGGTTTCATCCACGAACATCACAATCGGCGTCGGGCTTGCCTGAACCTCGTCGATCACCTGGCGCAGGCGGTTTTCAAACTCGCCCTTCATGCTGGCACCTGCCTGCAGCAGGCCCACGTCCAGCACCAAGAGCCGCACATCCTTCAGCGCGGGCGGCACGTCGCCGCGGGCGATCCGCAGGGCAAAGCCCTCGACCACAGCCGTTTTACCCACGCCCGCCTCACCGGTCAGGATCGGGTTGTTCTGCCGCCGCCGCATCAGGATATCGACGATCTGGCGGATCTCCTCGTCCCGGCCCACGATCGGGTCGATCTCGCCATTTCGGGCCTGTTCGGTCAGGTCGGTGCAGAATTGCTCCAGCGCCTCGCCCTTGCCCATCGCGCCCGGCGCCATCGAGCCGGAGGCCTCGCCCGGTTCAGCGCCGCCGCCGGTCACGTTGGAGCCGTCCTGCGCCCCCAGCCGTTCCTCGGGCGAGCCATCGGTGGCCTTGTGGAAATTGTCGGCCAGATCATCCGCGCCGATCTTGGCCAGCTCCGGCGACATGTTCGACAGGATGTTGCGCAGCGCCGGTGTCTTCAGCATCCCCAA
Source organism: Leisingera sp. ANG-M7 (assembly GCF_000813965.1). Classification (GTDB taxonomy): domain Bacteria; phylum Pseudomonadota; class Alphaproteobacteria; order Rhodobacterales; family Rhodobacteraceae; genus Leisingera. The sequence goes on from NZ_JWLI01000018.1 coordinate 35,621, forward strand.
GAGCAGATGGCCGCTGCGGACCTGACCCGCGGAATAGAGCAGCGAGCCCCAGACCCAGCCGCGTTCCATCGCATCCATCAGATGATCTGACAGGTCGGAAATCGTCGAGGCCCCGCGCGGCAGCATATCCAGCGCCCGGGTCAGCTCGCTGGCAATCTTGCCGGTGTCCAGGTCGTAATGCTGGATGATCCGGTGCATGTCGCTGTCCTGCTGCGCCAAGAGCTGATGCATCCAATGCACCAGTTCCACATAAGGGTTCCCGCGCATCTTGCAGAACACGGTTGCGCTCTCGACGGCCTGGTATCCCAGCTTATTCAACTTGCCAAACAGCGCCACGCGGCTGATCTCGGTCATCTCAAATCCCTCCCTCTACAGGCATCTCAGCCCCGGCGCCTAATCCCGGGTACAGGTACAAATCATTCACATCCGGCTGATCCGCATCCGGATCCGGGCGCGAGCGCACCCAGCTGGTATGCCCCAGCCGCGTGGTGCCGCCCAAGGATGCCCGCGGCACCTCGTCGCCCGCCAGAACCAGGTTCACATCCCAGTCCAGCACATCGCCGGCATAGGACCGCACAATGGCCCGCAGCCGCTTCAAGGCCTCACCGCCCGGCAGCAGCCGCTCATAATCTTCCAGCTTCAGCGGCCCGATGCGGATGCGGAATTTCGCGGTGCGGCTCCAGACCTTGTCGCCGATGCTGGTGGTCTGCCCCAGCCCCCCATAGCCCAGCTGCCAGCGGTCATCCGGCTCCAGCTCCAGCCAGCTGCCGATATATTCCTCCAGCGTCACCGGCACCTCAAAGAACGCCGACAGGATCGACACCAGCCCCTCGGCGTTCTTGGCCCCCTTCGCCAGATGGCCCGCAAAATGCAGCTTGGCGAGGTCCGGCATGTCGTCGCGGTCGCCGAATTTGAACCCGTTGTATCCGATCAGCGACGCAACCTTGCGCGCCATCGGATCATCAGCCCGGTCGAAACTCACAGCCGGCGAGCCTTGCGTCCAGGCCCGGTACAGAAGGCTCATCAGCCGGTGCGTCAGCATATCGGCAAAGGCCACCATCGTCGGATCGCGGTGGTTTCTTTTGCGGTCGCGGGCGTATTCGGTCAGATGCAGCGGCAGCGGGCCCTGCGGGCCGAACAAGCCGAAGAAGCGGTTGGTCAGAACTGCCGGTTTGTCCCCCTCCGCCGGTTTGAACGCGGCAATGGTGGAGGGCGGGAAAGCCAGTTCCGCCTCCTGCCCCAGACGCAGCCGGTCCTGCCGCGGGCGGCGGCTTTCGCCCAGGCGCGGGGCGTCATCGAAATGCGCCTCCAATACACGCAGGGCCTGAAAAACGTGGTGTTTTTCAGGATCCATGGCCAGCCGGCCATAAAGACTCAGATCATCCGGCCGAGGCCCTTTTCCGGTCGCCATCTGGCAATTTCCCCGCGTTTTTCGGTTTTCAGGACGGTCTCCGTGAACGAGTTGATGCTGGCATAGCCGCGGAAGAACCGTTCCAGCACGGCCCCCAGCGCATAGATATTGCTGCCCTCGAAAAAGCTCTCGTCAAAGCCCAGGGTAATCTCCAGCCCGCGCACCGCGGTGGACAGCACCTCATCGCTCATCCGGCGCACGATGGGCCGGGCGCTGACCGACAGGATGCCCTCCAGCTGCTTTTCCGTCACCCGGTCGCCCAGGGGCGCATAAAGCCCGACCAGCTCCCGCAGCGCTTCCGCCGACTGGCCCTTGCCGGTTTCGGCAATCGAGACATAGTTCAGGCTGAGGTGAGAAATCAGACGCCAGGCGGTATCCCCCTGCGCCAGGGTGGGATGCGGACGGGTTGGCGACACCGGCAGCGTCACTTTCTTGACCGGACCGCCCTCGGGCAACTGGAACACATCGTCATTGCCGGTGGCCAGCAGCATCGGCAGATCGCGGTTGGTGCACAACGCCTTGACCGCCAGCTGCTCCAGCCCGGCGGAATAGGGTGCCTGCGCCCGGTCCACCAGCGTCAGGAACACTTCCGATCCCAGATAAGAACTGCGCACCCCGCGCAGGCGTTCCTTCTCCGACCGCTGCCGCATCCGCCGCTTGATTGTGTAATAGGCCGGGTGGCTTTCGCCGGCAGCGGTGAAATCATTGGCGGAATAGAACGGGCGGAACACCACGTCGTCCTCGCCCTCACCGCTGATGCCCACCACGCTTTGCAAACCGTAGATCTCGAAATCAAGGCCCGCAGTACGGTTCGGGATCACATGGTGCTCGGTGTCAATCGGCGCGATCCGCACCCGGTCGCAGCGCTTCTCGAACAGGTTCACGGCTGGCACCGCGTTCAGCTTGAACACCTCCGGCACCACGATCGGCGCAATCTCCGGCATCCCCTCGCGCAGCAGGATATAGAGATCAACCTCATTGCCTTCGGATTTCCGCAAACCCTCGCGCAGCCCCTGCAGCTCGACAAAACGGAACCGCTCCGGCATCGCGAAATATTCCTGCAGCAGCCGGTAGCCGTCATAGACCCGGCGCGGCAGCGGCAGCAGCGCTTCCTCTGGGCTGAACCCCTTTTGCGCCACCCGGGCCTCGCGCAGCGGCAGCTGCCAGTCGGCGCGGCGGTCGGTGGAGCGCGCCACGATCCCTTGCACCTGCGTGCACAAGAGTTCCAGCAGCGGCCAGCTGTTGCCCGCCTCGCCGGTCAGGTACAGCGTCAGCTTGTCCATTTCCAGCTTGCTGATCGGGTCGCCGTCAATGCGCTTGATCCGCAGCCGGATGCCTGCGCGCGCGTCATATCCGGTGGCAACCCCTGCCGCCACCAGCTCACCGCGGCCGTCAATATACTGCGCCTCGGTGATCTGGATCGGCCACATGGTCAGATCAGCGGCGGTGCGGAATTCACAAGGCGTCTGCTCGCCCTCGGTCAGCCGCGACCGCAGGGTTGAGCCGCGCTGCAGCACATAGCCGCTTTTGACGGCAGAGTTCGCCACATCCGGCTCAAACGCCGCGATCATCATCGAGGGCGTCGGCGCGAGGTAATGCGGATAGATGATTTCCAGGAGGTTGGAGGTGAAATTCGGATACTGCAGCTCCAGTTCCAGCTGCACCCGCGCGGTCAGGAACGCGGCGCCCTCCAGCAGACGCTCCACATAAGGGTCAAGAACCTCGACCCCTTCCATGCCCAGACGGGCCGCAATCTTGGGATAGGCAGCCGCAAACTCCGCGCCCATGTCGCGCAGATAGTTCAGCTCATTCTCGTAATGGGTCAGCAACCGTGTATCCATCACATGGCCCTTTCCATTTCCACCTCGCCGGTGGTCAGATCGACCTTGCTGCGCAGGTAAAGCTCCAGCGGCATCGGCTGTGCCCACATGTCGGCGCGGATTTCCAGCCCCACGGTCATCTCGGTCGCGTCGGTGCCATCCTGCAACCGCACATCGACAGAGCCTTCGATGATCCTCGGCTCATAGGTGGCAATCGCCTGCTTGATCGAGCGCCGGATCGCCTCTGCCTTCTCGGTGGTCGAGGCCTCCCCCGCCACTTCAATCAGACCGTAGTTCAGCACCGAGGCCGACACCGCCGGGTATTTCTCCGCATCGAAATGGCTTTCGACATTCTGCGTGTTCAACAGCCACGACAGATCGCGCTGGATGATTTCCCGCAGCCGCACCAGATCAATCACCCGGCTCTCGCGGGTTTCCTTCTGATCGGCAGGCGCATTGTCGGTCAGCCGGTCCAGCAGCGAGGGCTGCAGGCGCTCGGCCAGTGTCTTGTCAGCCATTCTCTTCGCCGTGCCCATCCATCCGGAGTGTGCGCACGTCCATGATGGCAATGTCCTCATCGCCGATCGCCAGCAGCCGCTGGCCCAGACCGGTATAGGTTTCCGCGCCGGCATCCTGCCACACGGTGGCGCGCGCCAGCATCGACAGCCCGTCTGCCTTCTCGCTGCCGGGATAACGGGTCGGGATCATCGCCGCTACTTCACCGCCGCCCGCCAGGGTCAGCGTGCCCGCGGTCCAAACCGCATCGCGCAGGTCGCTCGGCTCCTCTGCTTCAAAGGAGACGATCTTGGAAAACGGCAGCCAGTAGTATTTACCGTTGATCACCGCTTCCAGCACCGGTCCCAGCCGCATGTCAGCATCCGCGATCCACTCGAACCGCTTGCCGTTCACCTCACCGGGGCTGGCAGGTGCCGCATCAAACGCCTTGGCGCGCAGCTCTGCTGCTTCCTTGGGATTGCCGGTTGCCAGCAGTTTCTGCGCCTCGATCAGATGCGCCAGCCATTCCTCCGGCTCGCCCAGGATCAGCGGCGACTTCTCACCCGCAAACACCTTCTCGCGGTAGACCTCGCAGATGATCGCCTCGCGGTAGGCCTGCGCCATCACGGTGGCGCCTTCGTCCAATCCCGCCGCCGCCTTCAGCTGCGCAATCGCCCGGTTCCAGTCGCCCAGAACGCACAGCAGCTGAAACAGAAACACCCGCAGCTTGGGATTGCTCGCATCCGCGCGGATCTTGGCTTGCAGCGCCTCCAGCGCCGCCTTGGGATCACCAGCTTTCAAATGCTCTTCAGGTGTCATGGGGCTCTACTCCGCAACGGGGATGGATGCTGGAAATACGTCAGAAAAAACGGACCCCGGGCGGCAATACGCCCGGGGCCAGTCAAATGGTTTACTCGACCTTGCCGGTCTGCACGTTCCACTTGAAGGTGCCTTCAGTGGTGAGCTTGCCGGTTTTCTGGTTGGTCGACTTGTACTCGTGCTCGATCGCAGCATAGGCCAGCGACCAGGTCTCTTCCGGAATGCCGTCTTCGCTGGCGGAAATCGAGTAGCTGTCGACAACCACGTCTTTCAGCTTCCAGACCGAATAGACCAGCAGGCCCTGGCTGGCGCTGTCACCCGAACGGCACCAGTGCATGATGATTTCCGGGCGCACGGTGCCATTGGCAACCGACAGCGCCAGGTCGTTCGAGGCTTTGCCCATCTGCGAGGTCAGCTCGATCTTGCCGAAGTTGGAGTTCGCGTGCATCCGCTGGGTCGAGCCCAGATCGGTCATTTCCACCGCGCGCTCCACGTTCCAGCTCGCCGACTGGATCACGATCCACTTCTTGTGGTTTTCCTCGGTTGCATCGCCATCGATGTCCGAGATCTGTACGAACATGTTTGCAGCCATTTTGCTATCCTTTCAAAAATTAAGAACTCTACTGCACTATGCTTGGTTAAGGCTGGGGAGTGGGAAATCAGCCTCCTTTTTCCGAGGGCAGTTTCGATACCAGACGCAGCGAGACAGAAAGCCCCTCCAGCTGGTAATGCGGGCGCAGGAAGAATTTTGAGGTGTAATACCCCGGGTTGCCCTCGACCTCTTCCACAACCACTTCGGCTGCGGCCAGAGGTTTGCGCGCCTTCTCGTTCTCCGAAGAGATGTCTGCGTTGAAATCAACATAGTTGTTGATCCAGTCCTGCAGCCAGGACTCCATGTCCTGACGGCTTTTGAACGAGCCGACTTTGTCTCGCACCATGCACTTCAGATAGTGCGCGAACCGGCATGTGGCGAACAGATACGGCAGCCGCGCGCCCAGGTTGGCGTTAGCGGTGGCGTCCGGATCGTCGTATTCGGCCGGCTTGTGCAGCGACTGCGCCCCCATAAAGGTCGCAACGTCGGTGTTCTTGCGGTGAATAAGCGGCATCATGCCGTTCTTCGCCAGCTCCGCCTCGCGCCGGTCATCAATGGCAATCTCGGTCGGGCATTTCTGATCGACGCCGCCATCGGTGGTCGGGAAGGTGTGGCTGGGCAGGTTCTCCAGCGTGCCGCCGCTTTCAACGCCGCGGATCCGCGAGCACCAGCCGTACATCTTGAACGAACGGGTGATGTTCACCGCCATGCCATAGGCCGCGTTGACCCAGCCGTATTTGTCGCTGCCGGCACCGGCGGTGTCTTCCTCGAATGCAAACTCCTCAACCGGGTCGGTCTTGGAGCCATAGGGCAGACGGCCCAGGAAGCGCGGCATCGCGAGACCCACGTATTTCGCATCCTCGCTGTCGCGCAGCGACCGCCATGCGGCATATTCAGGGGTCTGGAAGATCTTGGTCAGATCGCGCGGGTTCGACAGTTCCGCCCAGCTGTCCATCTGGAACAGGGTCGGCTTGGCGCCGGTGATCAGCGGCGCATGCGCGGCTGCTGCAATCTTGGACATCTCGCCCAGCAGCTCGATATCCGGCGGCGAATGGTCAAAGTGGTAGTCCGCCACCAGAGAGCCGTAGGGCTCGCCGCCCAGCTGGCTGAATTCCTCGGTGTAGATCTTCTTGAAGATCGGCGACTGATCCCATGCCGTGCCCTTGAATTTCTTCAGGGTCTTCGACATTTCCTTCTTGGTGATCGGCATCACCCGGATTTTCAGCTGCTCATCGGTCTCGGTGTTGTTGACCAGATAATGCAGGCCCCGCCAGGCGCTTTCCAGCTGCTGGAATTCCTCGTTGTGCAGGATCAGGTTGACCTGCTCGGTCAGCTTCTCGTCAATCGCCGCCACGATGCTCTCGATCGAGCGCAGCGCGTCATCGGAAATCAGCGCAGTGTTTGCCAGCGCCTGTTCGGCCAGGGTTTTGACCGCGCTTTCAACCGCAGTCTTGGCCTGATCCGACTTGGGGCGGAATTCTTTCTGCAGCAGGCTCGCGAATTCGGCAGAGCCAAAGGCGGCTTCACCGGCAGCGGCTTCCGCCTGGAGTTCTTCTTCAGCCATCTTCGTCCTCCGCTCTTATTCTTCGCTGTCGGCTTCGCCGCCGGGCTTCGGCTGCGCGGCCAGGGTTTTCAGCAGGCTCGGGTCCTGGATGATCTTGGAGATCAGATCCTCGGCGCCGGTCTTGCCGTCCATATAGGTCATCAGGTTCGACAGCTGGGTGCGCGCTTCCAGCAGCTCGCGCAGCGGCTCCACCTTGGCGGCAATCGCAGCAGGCTTGAAATCGTCCATGCTCTCGAACGTGATGTCGACCGCCATGTTGCCCTCGCCGGTCAGCGTGTTGGGCACGGTGAAGGCGGCACGCGGTGCCATCGACTTCATCCGGTCATCGAAGTTGTCCACGTCGATTTCCAGGAACTTGCGGTCCGCGACTGCAGGCTGCTCCACTTCGGATTTGCCCACCAGGTCGCTCATCACGCCCATCACGAAGGGCAGCTGCACCTTCTTCTCGGCGCCGTACAGCTCCACGTCATATTCGATCTGGACCCTTGGTGCCCGGTTGCGGGCAATGAATTTCTGTGAACTTCCGGCCATCTAGGTCTCCTTACTCGTCTTGCTTTCACGGGATCCGCAGCAGGTTCCGCCGCAGAAATCCCCGTGTCCGTCAGTCGTCATCGTCTTCATCAATGCCGCCGATCAGGTGGACGTTCTCCACCCCCTGCGGCGCCATGTCATTCATAATGGTGAGGAAGTCGGCCCCCACCAGCCGTTTGCACCGCTCCAGCAGGATCGGCAGCGGGCTGGAAGGTTCCGCCCGCCGGTAATAGCTGATGATGCGGTCCAGCGTGTTGGACACATCGGCATGAGAGTTGATCGCCCCAGGCGCGGATGGCATCGCGCGTCCGCCACCAGCCGGCGCCGCGCCGCCGCCGCCGTCTTCCGCACCGTCCTCTTCGGCCTCATCCCCGGCAGCATCGTCCTCGGCGCTCAAATTGGCATAGGTGCCGATCCGCTTGCCGATCTGCTGCAGCAGCTTGATCAGCGCGCTCAGGTCCGGCCCCTGCCCCGGTGTCTGCTCGTCAAACACCGCAGAGATCGCGCGCACGTTTTCCTCAGCCGTTTTCACCGCCGCCAGCCGCGCCGCAACGATTTCCTCGTCGCTGTCCTGGAACGCCGCGCCGATGGTGGCGCTGTCCGGGATATGCTCCATGCTCTCCGGCGCCGCCATCACCCCTTCGGCGATTTCAATGTCGCGCAGGCAGAACCGGCCAAAGCCGCGGCTTTCGCTCAGCGGCGCCCGGCGCAGCGAGCGGTACAAGGGCGACGCCCCCGCCATCCCGTCCGGCTGGCCGCAAAGGTCCTGAATCGCATTGATCCGCATCGTGGGGTCGCCGTCGTCCTCATCCAGCTCCGGATGGCAGGTCTCCCAGAACTCCTCCAGGCAGCCGCGGATATAGGTGGTCACATCGGCAAAGCCGGGCAGCCCCTCGGAATGCAAAAGCGCATCGCCCAGAAACACCGCCGCGCGCAGATCGTGGCTGCGCTCCAGCACCTCCAGCGCTTTCTTCTGAACTTCGCGGTAATCGGGATCAGTGGCTTCGATCGTCTCGTTGCCCACCACCGATTCCTCGCCCGGTTGGGCCGCCAGCTCCATCTCGGTGAAAGCCGGATCATATTCGAGATTCTCACCGCTAGGGGCATCATCCCCTTTGGATTGCAGCAATACTGCAGGATCCATTGTCTTTCGCCCCCCTGGGTGCATTCTTTTTTGGTCACGTTCCCGTGTGGTAACGTAACGGAAAGCAGGTGCCACTCTTTTTGAGCCTGGTGGTTAAACCCGCGGAAACCTCAAACAATAACTTGACCCCAACAGAGCCTTATCGCCATCCTAATGTCAAACCTTTTCCAAGCATTCAATAGCGGCTGAATGATGAGTATTGATCGTATTTCTGGCAAGGAAGTCAAAGAGATGGTTCGCGAAGGGGCCAAGAAGCGGATGAGTTTCGCCTTCTGCCTCGACGCCAGCAAGGACCCGCTCCTGATGATCCAGCCGGGCAAGAAACCTGAAACGCTGAAGGCCCCGATGAAGAAAGAGGGGGGCGGCCCGCCCATGGCCTGGGGCACCTATGTGGTCCGCTCCGGCAATATGGAGATGATCTGCGAAAGCGCGCCGCAGCGCATGGTCACTGAACTCAAGAAATTCCTCAAACGCAACCCGGCCAAGGTCAACGTGCTGTTCTATGATGACGGCGGCAACCTCCTGGACAGTCTCAAACCTGAGGCCTCCGACAGCCAGGTGACAGAGGATGACGCCTCCGACATCAACGCCTCCGGCATCGACGCCAAGGCAATCGCACCGCTAAAACGCCGCCTGAAACGGATCCAGCCGCGCATCGGCCTTGCGCCCGGCCCCCTGGAGCTGAAACTGAAACGCGCGCTGGCCAAATCCGTCAGCCTGATCAACGACGGCCGCCTGCAGGAGGCCGAAACCATGATCGTAGTGATCGAACGTGCCGTCGCCCGCATCGGCGCCGACCGCGAGGATGAGGCCAAGTCGATGAAACGCGGCCAGCGCGAGATGGACCAGCGCTCGCTCGGTGCCCAGGTCAAACGCGCCCAGTCTCTGCAGGCCAATGTCGCCCGCGCCCCGGGCAAGGTCCGCGACCGGCTGGGCCGTGCCCTGCATGTGGCCGCCCGCCACCTCAAGCGCCGCGATCTCGACTCGGCCCGCGACGCAATGGACAAGATCGAAAAGGCTCTGACCGCCCTGGTCTGACCCCGAACACAGCCCGGCCCGCAGCGGTTGCGGGCTGGGCATCCCACCGGACCCCGGAGACAGTGATGCCCATGACCCGCCTGCTGACTGCCCTCGCCCTGACCTGCCTGCCGCTCACCGCAGCGGCGGACACCGGCCCGCTGCGGGTTGAGCTGAACAAGACAGAAGAAATCGAGGGCGGCGGCTGCCGCGCCTTCTTCCTGTTCCGCAACCAGACCGGCAAAAGCTTCGAAGGCTTCGAGATGTCGTTGGCCATCCTCGACGGCCAGGGCGTGATCGACCGCCTCCTGTCGATCGACGCCGCCCCCCTGCCTGTCCAGCGCACCACCCTGAAACTGTTCGAGATCCCGGTGATATCCTGCAGCAACATCTCTGAGATCCTGCTGCACGACATCACCTCCTGCCAGCCCCAGAACGAGGATCCGATAGACTGTTTCCCGATCCTGGAACTTGGCTCCCGCGCTGCCGCGCCGCTGGTGAAATAAGCCATGGCCGGCACCTGGGATATGCTCGGCACCGGCGGGCCAGTGATCGTGATCCTGGCGCTGATGTCGCTTCTGTCGCTGACGGTGATTGCCGTCAAACTGATCCAGCTCTGGCCGGTGCGATCCGGCGGGCAAGCCCGCGAACAGGCGCTGACCCAATGGAAAGACGGCGACCGCAAGCAGGCGCAGGACAGCGTTGCGGGCGGTAAATCCCCCGCCGACCGGGTCATGACCTACGCCATGCAGGCGCTGCAAGAAGGTCTGCGCGGCCCGCTCCTGCAAGACGAACTGCAACGCCGCGGCAATGAGGAAGTAAGCCGCATGAACTCCCTCATCCGCCTCCTGGAACTGATCGCCATGGTCTCGCCCCTACTCGGCCTCCTCGGCACCGTCCTTGGCATGATCCAGTCGTTTCAGGAACTGGAACTGGCGCAGGGCGCCGCCAACGCGTCGGTGCTCGCGGGCGGCATCTGGCAGGCGCTCCTGACCACCGCCGCAGGCCTTCTGGTCGCCATCCCCGCCGCCATAGCCGCAGGCCTGTTCGCCGCCCGCATCGACGCCGCCGCCCAGGCCATCGAAAGCGCCGCCGGCCGCCTGCTGCTGATCGACGGGTCGCGCTGACACGGGGGAACGCCGCCATGATGATCAACCGGCCCGCCCGCCCCCGCGCCCTGATTTCGCTGGTACCGATGATCGACGTCATGCTGATCCTTCTGGTGTTCTTCATGGTGACCTCCACCTATCTGAACCTCGACATGATCCCGGCGGTGAAACCGTCCGAGGCCACCGCAACGGGCGACACCCAATCCCCGGCAGGCACCCTGATGATCCGCCTCGGCGCCGATGGCGTGCCGGTGCTGCGCGGCACCGCACTGGACGCGGAAACCCTGCAATCCACGCTCTCTGCCGCCGTCGCAGAGGAAACCCTCACCCAAGTGGTGATCCTGCCCTCCGGTGCCGCGCAAACCCAGGCGCTGATCACCGTGATGGACGCCGCCGCCCTGGCCGGGGTCACCCGCCTGCGCGTCCTGCGGCTGGAGGCGGCGCAATGAAACTCAACCGCCCGGCCCGCGGGTCCCATTCCGAAACCATCATCGCCCTCATTGACGTGGTGTTCTTCCTCCTGGTGTTTTTCATGCTGATCGGCCGCATGGACGCCACCGCGCCCTTCGATGTCCGCCCCGCCACCGCCGTCACCGGCCGCGACATGCCCGCTGGCGGCATCACCCTGGCTGTGTCGGCCACCGGCGACCTGGCCCTTGACGGCGAAGCGATCCCCCGCGACGCCCTCTCCCCTGCCCTCTCGGCCCTCTTGGCAGACGATCCGGACCTGCGGCTGCGCATCAACGCCCACCGCACAGCCGAGCTGCGCAACGTGCTGCCGCTGGTGGCCGAGGGCGAGGCGCTGGGGTTCACTGACGTGGTGCTGGTGGTCACCCCGGAAACCGGCGGATGATGCGCGCGCCCTTCATATGGGCGCTGGGGCTGGCCGCCTCCGCCGTGGTCCACGCAGGCGGCGCCGGCGCGCTGCTGATCTCGCTGACCCCAGACCCGCTGCCGCAGCAGCCAACGCCCGAAAGCAGCCTCAAACTCCAGGCCCACCGCATCCCAAGGTCAGAGGCCGTGCCGCAGGCAGCCGAAGGCGAACAAGCCCCTGAAAGTCAAGCACAAACCCAGGGCCTCGCCGCTGGCAGCATCCCCCAGTCGAGGGCGCAGCCCAAGACCCCCGCCGCAGCCAGCCTCACTCCCGCGGCGGCCAAAATCTCCACAACCGCGCCCGCACAGGCACCCGCAGACAGGCTTGCCAGCGCCGCCCCCGCAGCCGCTGCCCTTCCCGCCGCCGCCATGGCCCCTACCC
>NZ_JWLI01000019.1 GCF_000813965.1 Leisingera sp. ANG-M7
CGGCCAGCTTGCCTGCGTCGGTTTTCAGCATGTGGCCGGCCGCGGTGGCCTCTTCCACCATCGCCGCGTTCTGCTGGGTCACCTGATCCAGCTGGGTGACGCCGGTGTTGATCTCATTGAGGCCGGTGGACTGCTCCGCGGCGCCCTCGGCAATGCCGGAAACCAGCTGCGAGATATGGGTGACCTGGCTGACGATGCTTTGCAGCGCGTCGCCCGCCTTGCCGACCAGATCCACACCGCGCGCCACCTGGCCGGAGCTGTCGGAGATCAGCGTCTTGATCTCCATCGCCGCGTCCGAGGACCGCTGCGCCAGCGCCCGCACTTCGCTGGCAACAACCGCGAATCCGCGGCCCGCTTCGCCGGCCCGCGCCGCCTCGACGCCGGCGTTCAGCGCCAGCAGGTTGGTCTGGAAGGCGATATCGTCGATCACAGAGATGATCTGGCTGATCTTATTGGAACTTTCCTCGATCTCGGTCATCGCCGAGACCGCGCTCTGCACCACCTCGCCGCTGTTGCGGGCCTCCTGCTTTGCGTCTTCCATGGTGGCCTCGACGCTGCGGGCGCCCTCGGCGGCGGATTTGACGGAGGCGGTCAGCTCATCCAGCGCCGCGGCGGTCTGTTCCAGCGTCGCTGCCTGGCTTTCGGTGCGGTGCGACAGGTCGTCGGAGGCCTGGCTGATCTCGGAGGCGCCATTGCGGATGCTGGCGGCGGCGGCGATCACCTGCTCCACCGTC
>NZ_JWLI01000002.1 GCF_000813965.1 Leisingera sp. ANG-M7
GACGAACAGGTAGCCGCCCGCCGCCAGGAGCACCGGCACCAGCCAGTCGAGCTTGAACGACAGGATCTGGATGATCAGCGCCGAGCCGAGATCGCCGCCCAGCACGATCGCCAGCCCGGTGGGAAAGGCCAGATAACCGCTGGCGGCAAAGCCCGATGTGAGCAGCGCCACCGCCGCCGAGCTTTGCAGCACGATCGCCAGGACCAGCCCCATCAGCCCCGCCTGCAAGTGGCTTTGGCGTGCGGTCAGCAGCCGCTGGAACGAGGCCCCGTAACTGCGCTCAATCCCGGTCCGCACCATCCGAACCGCATACAAAAGCAGCATCGTGGCTCCCGCAAGGCTGATCAGAAAGGTTAAAATGGCCATAGGTTTATCCTTCGATCAGCGCTAGCATTTCCGCGTGCAGCTGCGGTGTTGAAGCGGCAATTACCCGGCCATCCGAGCCCAGCCCCAGCGGGTTGCCCTGCCAATCGGTGATCACCCCTCCCGCGGCCTCGATCACTGCAGAAACCGGCAGGTAGTCATAAGGCTGCAGGTCATAGTCGATCACCGCATCGACGTGGCCCGCCGCCAGCAGCGCATGGGGGTAGCAATCATAAGCGAAGCGGCGGGTCTGGCCTGCCTGCATCAGCCGGGCGAACAGCTCCGGATAGTCCCGGTGGATCTTGTCGCCCTCATTCACATAGAGAACCGCCTGATCCAGCCGGGTCCGGTCCGAAACTTGGATGCGTTGCCCGTTCAATGTGGCCCCCTGTCCGCGCACCCCGAGAAAGGTCTCGTCCAGCGCGGGCATTCCGATTACACCCAGTTGCGGGATACCATCGCGCAGGTACCCCAGCAGGAAGCCGAAGAGCGGGTGCCCGGACAGGAAGGAGCGGGTTCCGTCAATCGGATCGATTATCCAGACCTCTGCACGGTCTGCCCCGGCAAAACCATGTTCCTCGCCAAAGATGCCGTGGTCCGGGAAGTGCTGCTCCAGATAGGCGCGCACCTCGCTCTCGACCGCTTTGTCGGCTTGGGTGACAGGACTTTCGTCTGCCTTGAACTCGATCCCCAGGCGGCCGCGGAAGTAGCCGCGCGCGGCCTTTGCGGCGATCCCGGCGATCTGCATGGCGTGGTCGGCTTGGGTTTTTGTTGTGGGCATCGTTGTGGCCTTCATTCCAGAGGTCGGAGAGGGTGTCATCCGACCGGATTGGCTGGTAGAATTTGTAAAAATGTGGATTTCGTCAACAAAAAAGCCCGTCAAATGACCGGAAAACCAAAATTCCGCCCGAATAATTGCGTTTATGGCGCAAATTTCGGGAATTTGCGCCTTTGATGGGCCTGGGCCAGGCTATCCAGCGCCCGCCAGGTACCGGGTGGCCATTGAAAACAATTCCGCCTGCGAAGCGATGCCCAGCTTGGAATAGGCGTGGTGGCGATGGACCTTCACGGTGCCTTCGGCAATGCCGAGATAGGCGGCAGCGGAGGGGGTGGAATGGCCTTGCAGGATCAGCTGCACCACCTCCCGTTCCCTCGGGCTGAGGACACCAGTGCCGAAGGTCTGCATGCGGTCCTCCCAGTCCGCAGGCTGGTGGGCCGCCGCGCTGTCTTCCGTCTGTCCCCATTGGCGCCGGACGGCTGCATCAATCAGTGTGAATACGGCATTCAGCCGTTCCGTGTCGGCCGCTTCAAACCGCTGCTGGCGGGCAAACCGGGCCAGCGACACGATAAACCAGCGTTCTGCCCCGTCCTGCACCAGGATGCCGATCTCGTCGCTGATGCTGATTTTGCGGTAAAAGGCGCGGTAGTATTCCGAGCGGTAGAATGCCTCCGGTGCTAGATCCATCAGCCGGTAGGCGCCGGGAGCGCAGCCGTTGCGGCAGGCCTGATACAGCGGGTCCAGAAGGTAGGGGCCGCTGGCGTAGAACTCCACTGTGATCGCCGCCTGCAGCTCATCCAGATCCTGATACAGCGGCACCGGCGGCTGCGCGCCCGCATAGTGCGAGACGACCATCGAATCAAAGCTGCAGCATTGCGACAGGATCTGCCGCAGCGCGCCGGGAAAGCGCTCCGTTGCGATGAATCCCGCCATCGCCGTCATCGCCTTGGCCCAGCCATCGGGCAGCAGCGGGAAGATTGGATCGTCCATCACTATACCTAAAGATATATGCCTTTGGCCAAGTTTGCCGGCATAAGCGCAAAAGTCAAACTGGGTCCAAGCGAATTTTCAACATGACGGAGACCCAAATGACTGATTCCTCCAGCGTGAACCCCGTGCAGGGCGACTTGGCCTTTACCCGCGAAAGCGACCGCGGCGTGGTGGCGGAGGCCAGCTATGCCGGCGCGCTCAGCTTCATGCGGCGGCGTTACTCCCGCGATCTCAGCTGTGCGGATGTGGCAGTGATGGGGGTGCCGTTCGACCTGTCTGTGTCCAGCCGTTCCGGCACCCGGCTGGGGCCGCGGGCTGTGCGCTCAGGCTCCAGTCATATCGCCTGGTCGGCGCCCTGGCCGTGGAAGGTTGATCCCTACGAAGTGCTGCGGGTGGTCGACTTCGGCGATTGCGAGTTCGACTATGGCTATCCGCACAAGGTGCCGGGCGAAATCGCCCAGGCGGCGCGGGATATTCTGGCCTCAGACACGGCGCTGCTGTCGATCGGCGGTGACCATTTCATCACCTATCCGCTGCTGCACGCGCATGTGGAGAAACACGGGCCGCTGAGCCTGATCCAATTCGATGCCCATTCCGACACCTGGGCAGATGAGGAAGGCCGCATCGACCACGGGACTATGCTGTGGCACGCGATCCGCGAAGGGCTGGTGGACCCGGCCCGGTCAGTTCAGGTCGGCATCCGCACCCACAACCCCGACCCGCTGGGTATGAATATCATCGACGCCATCGAGGTGCAGAAGACCGGGCCCGAAGCGGTTGCGGAAAAGATCCGCGGCATCGTAGGCGATCATAAGACCTATGTGACTTTCGACATCGACGCGCTGGAACCAGCCTCTGCCCCCGGCACAGGCACGCCTGTGATTGGCGGCCTTTCGCCCTACCAGGCGCAGGAGATCATCCGCGGGCTGGCGGGCACCGATGTGGTGGGCATGGACGTGGTCGAGGTCGCCCCGGCCTATGACATCTCCGAAATCACTGCCATCGCGGCGGCCACCATCGCTAACGATCTGCTCTGCCTCTACGCTGCCGGACCTTCCGGTCAGCGCTGAGGCGGCGCAAAACAGGGAGGAAACAATGATCAAAAACAATATCATGACTGCAATCTTGCTGGCCGCCGCCCTGGCGGCGCCAGCCTCTGCCGGTGATCTGGCGATCTACAACTGGGCGGACTATTTCGGCGAAACAACCATTTCCGGTTACGAGGAGGCAACCGGCACCAGGGTCACGCTGGATTACTTCGACAGCAACGAGGTGCTGGAAACCAAGATGCTGGCGGGCGGCTCCGGCTATGACGTGGTGTTTCCCGCTGCCTCCAACGCCGAACGGCAACTGCAGGCGGGCGCGCTGCATCCGGTCGATACCGCGCGGCTGAAAAACTACGGCAACCTGCGCCCTGAAATCCTGGCTTCGCTCGACCAAGTGCCGGGCGGGCGGCAGCTGGGCGTGCCCTATACCTGGGGCACCATTGGCATTGCCTACAACCCGGCACTGGTGGCTGAGCGGCTGGGGGACATCCCCGTTGACAGCTGGGACCTGCTGTTCGACCCGGCCAAAGCCGCCAAATTGAAGGACTGCGGCATCGGGGTGCTGGATTCGCCGGTGGAATTGCTGTCGGTGGCCCTGAATTACCTGGGCGCCGATCCCTATTCCGAAGACAAGGCGGAAGTCGCCAAGGCGCAGGATCTGCTGGCCGCGGCAGCGGAGAATGTCAGCTATTTCAACAATCAAAAATCTTCGACCGACCTGCCCGCGGGCAATGTCTGCCTGGCGGTGATGTATTCCGGTGATGCAGGCATCGCCCAGGCCCGGGCCATGGATGCGGATAACGGCGTCGAAATCCTCTATTCCATTCCCAAGGAAGGCACCCTGATGTGGATCGACCTGATGGCGATCCCGGAAGACGCGCCCAATGTGGATGCGGCTTATGCCTTTATCGACTACATGCTGCGGCCGGAGGTGATTGCCGGGGTCTCCAATGCCGTGTTCTTTGCCAATGCAAATGCGGCGGCGGATGCCCATGTGCTGCCGGAGGTGCTGTCTGATCCGGGGATCTATCCGGATGCGGCCACCCTTGCGCGCCTGTTCCCGGACAAGAGCCTGGGCGCCAAAGCGCTGCGCCAGCGCACCCGGGCCTGGACCAAGGTGAAGTCAGGAATCTGACGCCTCGGGGGCTGCGGGTGCGGCCCCCTTCTCCTGCTGGGGCCGGATCGCTCCCGAGAGCGCGAAATGCGCCGGGAACATTGCCGCAAGGAAGCGGAAGATGATCCGCGCCGCCTCCTCCCGGTCGAACCGGTCAGGGTGCAGCAGGAAGTCGGTCCACATGCCCTCAAGCAGCGCCAGGGTGCCATGGGTGGCGTCGCGCGCCGCGCCGGAGGCATCCGGGGTTTCTGCCTCGCGCACGATCCGGGAAAAGGCATTGTGGATCATGCCGCGCAGGCGTCCGTCGCGGGTGTCTGAATGCTCGGCAATGGCGGTGCGGTTGCGGGACTCGCCGCGGAACGCGTACCAGATGTTGACATTGCGCCGGTTCAGCACCCGCTCACTGAGGTCGCCGCGCACGATCATCTCGATCCGCTCCTGCGGGCTGTCGCCAGCGGTCTGCAAAAGCGCTTCCAGCCCGTCGTAATACTCTTCCGAGGAATGGTGCGCCGCTGCCTGAACCAGGTTTTCCTTGCCGCCGAAATGCAGGTGGATCATGCCGCGTGACAGCCCTGCGCGCTGGATGATCTCGCTGACGGAGGTTTCGGAGATCCCCTTCTCTGCTACCGAATCCAGAACCGCTCCGATCAGGGCGAGGCGGTTCTGCTCGCGATTCTGTTCCCGTTTTCCGGCCATCTTTTCCTTGGGTCCTGGTCGTTTCCACTGCTGTTACGCGGATCAATCCTGTGCGGCAAGCAGTACCGCCTGTCCAGTTTAGACACAGGCCAAACGGTTTCTCCAGTAAAAATGGACGTTTGTACATTTTTTACAGAATCCTGTTGACAGAACCCCCTGCCAGCCGTCAGGTTTTGATGGACGATTGTCCATTTTTAATGGCAGCGCTCTGCCCGCACACCTTGCAAGCTACGGAGACACATGGCCGGATTTCTCAGAACCGAGGCTGGAAAAGGCCTGGCGCTTAGCGCTCCCGCCTCGCTTTATGTGGGGCTTCTGGTGGCCGCACCGCTGGGTATTCTGGTCGCCTACAGCTTCTGGACCCAGACCTATGTCGAGATCGACAAAACGCTGACCTGGGCCAATTACTTGGAAGCCGCCACCGATCCGCTGGTGCGGCATCTGTTGCTGCGTTCGATCCTGATTGCCGGGGCGGTGACCGCGGCAACCGTGGCGCTGGCCTATCCGATCGCCTATTTCATTGCTTTCCGCACACATAAGAAAACCCTGTGGCTGCTGCTGATCACCATCCCGTTCTGGTCCAGCTACCTGCTGCGGGTGTTCAGCTGGAAACTGATCCTGGGCTTCAACGGGGTGATGAACTCGGCGCTGATCTCCTTGGGGATCATCACCGAGCCGTTGACCTTCCTGCTATATAACGAATTCGCCGTGGTGCTGACCTTGGCGCACGCCTGGGCGCCCTTTGCGATCCTGCCGATCTATGTATCGCTGCAGAAGATCGACCGCTCGCTGCTGGAGGCGGCCACCGACCTGGGCCTCACCAAGCTGGAACGCTTCATCCGCGTTACCCTGCCCCTGACTGTGCCCGGCATCATCGCCGCCAGCCTGATCATCTTCATCCCTACCGTCGGCGATTATGTGACTCCGTCGCTGGTCGGCGGCTCGCAGGGCAAGATGGTGGCGAACCTCATTCAAGTGCAGTTCGGCCCGGCAAACAACTGGCCGCTGGGCGCAACTTTGTCGCTGGTGGCGATGGCCTCGGTCGGCTTTGTCGCCATCCTGTTCGTCATCCTGGCCACCGCTTTGGGGAGGAGGATCCGTTGAGCACTCCGGTTAGCGAACCCCTGAACAAGCAGCTGAGCGCTGCTGTCAGCAAGCCGCGGCGCAGACCCATCCGTTTCCCCTGGCTGCTGGTTTATGCTATCGGATACCTGATCTTCCTGTATCTGCCGGTGCTGCTGCTGCCGCTGTTCTCCTTCAATGACGGCACCATCGTCGCCTTTCCGATGAAGGGGTTCACGCTGAAATGGTACGCCCAGCTGGGCGAGCAGGACACACTCTTGCAGGCCATGGTGAACTCGCTGATCGTCGGCGCGGTCACTGCGCTAGTGGCCACCTCGCTGGGACTGTTCGCGGCCCGCGCCTATGTCCGCTACCGCTTCAAAGGGCGCGAACTGTCGGAGGGGCTGGTGATGCTGCCGCTGGTCATTCCGGGTATCATCGTGGCCTCCTCCATGCTGGTGCTGTTCATCTCGCTGGGGCTGAAGCCGTCGCTGACGACGGTGATCCTGGGCCATGTATTTGTAGCCCTGCCCTTTGCGGTCTCGATCATGAAATCCGCCTTTGACGACTTCGACCAGTCGCTGGAGGAAGCAGCCTTCGACCTGGGCGAAAGTGTCATCGGCACCTTCCGCCGGGTGACTCTGCCGATTGTGGCGCCGGGGATTGTTGCCAGCCTGCTGGTCACCTTCACCGTCTCGTTCGACGAATTCGTGCTGGCCTTCTTCCTGTCCGGCAACCAGCCCACCTTGCCGGTCTATATCTGGAGCCAGATTCGCTTCCCGGCCAAGCTGCCGAACACGCTCGCGCTTGGCTCGCTCCTGTTGCTCGCCTCGGTGCTGCTGTTGCTGACCGCCGAATACTTCCGCCGCCGCTCCGCCAAGTCCGCCTGATGAAGGATAGCCAGATGACCACTCAGAACATCATCGAAATCTCCGGGGTTGAGAAACGGTTCGGCACCTTCACCGCGGTGCGCGACCTGAACCTGACGCTGAAGGAGGGCGAGTTCTTTTCCCTGCTCGGACCCTCCGGCTGCGGCAAGACCACCGCGCTCAGAATGATCGCGGGCTTCCAGGACCACGACGCCGGCAGCATCCGCATCGGCGGCCAGGACATGGAGCATATCCCCGCCAACAAGCGGCCGACCAATATGGTGTTCCAGTCCTATGCGATCTTCCCGCATCTGAACGTTGGCGACAATGTTGCTTTTGGCCTGCGTAAGCTGAAGCTGGGCAAGGCCGAGACCGAAGAGCGCGTCGCCGAGGCGCTGGAGATGGTGGAGCTGGGCGGGTTGCAGTCGCGCAAGGCAACAGAGCTGTCCGGCGGCCAGCGCCAGCGGGTGGCGCTGGCCCGGGCGCTGGTGATGCGCCCCAAGGTGCTGTTGCTGGATGAGCCGCTATCAGCGCTCGACAAGAACCTGCGCGAGGCGATGCAGTTCGAAATGCGCCGCCTGCAGCAGAAGCTGGGGATCACCTTTGTCATGGTCACCCACGACCAGTACGAGGCAATGACCATGTCCGACCGCATCGGCGTGATGTTCAAAGGCCAGCTCAAGCAGGTCGACAAGCCCGAAGTGCTCTATGCCCGCCCTTGCAGCCAGGAAGTCGCGGCCTTCATCGGCGGCATGAACTTCCTGGATGCGGCTGTCACCGGAGAAGTAAACGGCAAACTGCACGCTGACTTGCAGGGCTTCGGGCCGCTGTCCATCGACGTGAACCCGAATGTGGCGCGGCGCGGGCCGCAGCTGCTGGCAGGCATCCGTCCAGAACAGCTGGAAATATCGGCGCAGAAGCCCGACGGCTACGACGGCTATCTGCAGGGCACTGTCACCAATGCCGCCTTTTACGGCGAGAACGTGCATTACCACGTTACCACCGACGGCCTGTCGCAGCCCATCGCGGTATCGGTGCCGAACTACTTCCACACGGTTGATCACAAGCAGGGCGATCCGGTCTGGCTGGGCGTGCAGAACGCCTCTGTAATCGACCTCGGCGCCCGCGAGGCATGAGAATAAAGGGAGGAAGACAATGAAACACTTCACAACGGTACTGGCCGCGGCTACGGCCTTAACCGCCTCGGCAGGCATCGCATCCGCCGACGCCGCCAGTCTGTCGGTCTTTGACTGGTCCGGCTACGAGGATCAGGGGTTCTACGGCGATTACGTTGCCAAATACGGCGGCGCGCCCAGCTACACCTATTTCGGCAGTGTCGAGGAGGCTTTCACCAAGCTGCAATCGGGTTTTGCCGCCGACCTCGCCCACCCCTGCACCGACGGCCTGCGCAAATGGGTGGCGGCGGGGCTCTTGAAGCCGATCGACACCTCGAAAATCAGCAACTGGGACAGCCTTCTGCCGCAGATCAAGGATGTGGACGGCGTCACCATTGACGGCCAGACCTATATGGTGCCGTTTGAGTGGGGCAACACCGGGCTGATCTATCGCACCGACCAGATTGATGAGAGTGCTGTCTCTCTGCAGCTGATGGCCGACCCCGCCTATCAGGGCAAGATCGCCATTCCTGATGCAGCCTCCTCGGCCTATGCAATGGCGGCGCTGGCGACCGGCGCCTCCAGCTATACCGACATGTCGGACGAGGAATTCCAGAAAGCGTCTGATTTTCTGCGCCAGATCCACCCGAATGTGCGGTTCTACTGGTCCGATGCGGGCCAGCTGGATCAGGCCATCGCCAGCGGAGAGGTGCTGATGGGCTGGGGCTGGAACCAGTCGGAGCTGAACCTGATCTGGAACGAAACACCGGCCAAGATGATGCGCGACGTAGACAAAGGTATTGCGACCTGGGTCTGCGGCTATGTGCATCTGAACTCCTCGACCCAGAGCGACGAGCAAGTTTATGACATGCTGAATGCGCTGAGTTCTGAGCCCAGCGGCAAGTACATCATCGAAAACTGGGGCTATGCCCATGCCAATGCCGATGCCTTCAAATCCGCCGATCAGAGCCTGATCGAGACCTACGGTTTTGCCGATGTCGACAAGTTCTTCGAGGGCAGCCTGTTTTTCGATGCGGTCAACCCTGAGCTGGAGGGCCGGATGCTGAAGGAGTTCGAGCGCATCAAGGCCGGCTTCTGATCCCCGCAAGCGGCGGGCCCTGACGCCCGCCGTCCCGCCCAGACCAAAAACCAAAACGTAAAAGGATGTGCCAGCATGCCAGGCGCAAATGGGTATTCCATTCTGTTCGAGCCGGTGAAGATCGGTCCCGTCACCACCCGCAACCGCTTTTTCCAGGTGCCGCATTGCACCGGTCTGGGCCACGTCCGCCCGCAGGCCGAGGCCGCGGTGCGCGCGATGAAGGCGGAGGGTGGCTGGTCCGTGGTCTCAACCCAGGAGACGGAGATCCATCCGACCTCTGATCTTGGCCCCTACGCCGAGCATCGGCTGTGGGACAAGCACGACATCCCGGCGCTGCGGCTGATGACGGACCAGGTCCACGCCAAGGGGTCGCTGGCGGCGATCCAGCTGGCCCATAACGGTCACCACGCCACCAACCACCTGACCCGCGCTCCGGCGCTGGGGGTCAGCGACCGCCCGATTGATGCGGTCTACCCGAAACAGGCCCGCGCCATGGACAAGCAGGACATCCGCGACCTGCGCCGCTGGCACCGCGACGCGGCACTGCGGGCAAAGGAGGCAGGCTTTGACATCGTCTATGTCTACGCAGGCCACCAGATGACACTGCCGCATCATTTCCTGCTGCCGCAGTACAATACCCGCAGTGATGAATACGGCGGCTCGCTGGAAAACCGCGTCCGGCTGACCCGTGAACTGCTTGAAGACACCCGCGAGGTGCTGGACGGCCACTGCGCTGTCGCCTTCCGCTTTGCCGTTGACCAGATGATGGGCGCAGACGGAATGCAAGCCAGCGAAGAGGGCCGTGCGGTAGTCGAGATGCTGGCGGATCTGCCCGATCTCTGGGATGTGAATGTCGCCGACTGGAGCAACGATAGCCAGACCACCCGGTTTCAGCCTGAAGATGGCTATCAGATCCCCTACACCGATTTCGTGAAGCAGGTGACGAACAAGCCGGTGGTAGGCGTCGGCCGTTTCACCTCGCCTGACCTGATGGCCTCGCTGGTCTCCAAGGGCGTGCTGGACCTCATTGGCGCCGCCCGCCCCTCTATCGCTGATCCGTTCCTTCCGAATAAGATTGAGGAAAGCCGGATCGAGGAAATCCGCGAATGCATCGGCTGCAACATCTGTGTTTCTGCCGACAATCTCGGCGTCCCGATCCGCTGCACCCAGAACCCCACGATGGGCGAGGAATGGCGGCGCAAGTGGCATCCTGAGCAGGTCGCTCCGAAACAGCAGGAAGAGGCCGCGCTGGTGGTCGGCTCAGGCCCTGCCGGTCTGGAATGCGCGATGCAACTGGCCAAGCGCGGCTATCAGGTGACGCTGGCCGAAGCGGCAGAGGAATTCGGCGGCCGGGTGCTGAAGGAAAGCAGGCTGAAGGGCCTGTCCGCCTGGAAACGGGTCGCCGACAACCGCCTGTGGGACCTGCAGCAGCGCGGAAATGTTCAGATGTTCACCGGCAGCAAACTTGGCGCCGCTGAGGTTGCAGAACTCGGCATCCCCAATGTCTTTCTGGCCACCGGCAGCACCTGGCACCGCGACGGGCGCGGCCGCACCTCTCCGCTGCCGTTGGAGATCAAGGACATACCCGTCTTCACTCCCGACGACGTGATGGAAGGCACCCTGCCGCCGGACAATGGTCCTGTGCTGCTTTATGACGACGATCAGGGCTACATCGGCGGCGTGCTGGCCAGCCATCTGGCCGCCGCAGGCCGCAAGGTGGTGCTGGTGACGCCGGGTGCCATTGCCTCGGCCTTCACGGATCTGACGCTTGAACAGCACCGGGTGCAGGCGGAACTGCTGGAGGCAGGTGTGGAAATCATCCCGCTGCATTCCCTCCAATCCGCGGATGGCGACGGCGCGGAACTGGCCTGCATATATACCAGCCGCACCCGCCGTGTGGACTGTGCGAGCCTGCTGCTGGTCACCTCCCGCCAGCGCGACACCGCGCTTTATGATGAGCTGAAAGCAGATCACGCGGACAGTTTCACCACGCTGGAGCTGATCGGCGACGCGGCCTCCCCCGGCCTGATTGCCGATGCGGTCTTTGCCGGCCATCTGGCGGCCCGCAATTTCGAACGCGACCCGGCGGCGGCAGATGCCGATTGGTTCCGCCGCGAACTGATTTCCCTCGAAGACATGGGAGGCGCATGATGCCCAAAGACGACTTGCAAGTGATGCGTGAGCTGATGGAGAGCCACCGCGAGGGATTTGCGCTGGAACGGCATTTCTACACCTCGGAAGCGGTCTATGACCACGACATCAAGATGTTTTGGAACCGCAACTGGATCTGGGTGGGCCACGTCAGCCAGATTGCGGAACCCGGCGACTATTTCCTGTTTGACTACGGCCCGGAGTCGGTGATCGTCGTGCGCGACCGCGAAGGCGAAGTGCGCGCCCATCTGAATGTCTGCCGCCACCGCGGCTCCCGCGTGTGTTTGGAAAAACAGGGCACGGCGCGGGTGTTCTCCTGCCCCTATCACGCCTGGACCTTCGGGCTGGATGGGAAACTGCGCGGCGGCCGCGCCATGGGGCCGGATTTCGACCCGTCCGACTACGGGCTTTTCCCGGTACAGGTGCAGATTTTCCAGGGGCTCATCTTCATCTGCGCCGATGAAAACCCGCCGCCGCTGGCGAAAAGCCTGGACCGCCTGGCACCGCTGTCAGCTCCGATGGAGCTGGAGAACCTGAAACTGGCGCATGAGGCCTCCTATCCGGTGCCTGCCAACTGGAAGCTGGCGCTGGAAAACTACCTGGAATGCTACCACTGCGCCCCATCGCATCAGGAGTATTCCCGCAGCCACTCGCTCAAGGATCCGGCGGATGTGGCGAAATACGGCGCGGACTTGCGCGAACGCTCCGCTTCCATCGGCCTGCCGGTAGAAGAGCTGGACCTGACCGGTCCCAACGCACAGGCGCCGGGCTCGGACGTCTACTGGCGCCGTTACCCTCTTTTCCCCGGCTACCAGACCGGCAGCAGGGACGGCGAGCCGTTGGCGCCCCCGCTGGGCAGCCTCAGCGGCCACGACGGCGGGGCCACCGATCTGGCCATTGGCACGCTGAACTACTTCCTGATCTATGCCGACCATCTGGTGGGTTACCGGTTTGTGCCTCGCGGCCTGCAGGAAACCGACATCCAGATCGCTTGGTACGTACGCGGCGATGCCGAAGAGGGACGCGATTATACCAAGGAAGCCCTGACTTGGTTGTGGCATGTCACCTCACTCGATGATGAGCGCATCATCCGCCACAATCAGGAGGGCGTGAACTCGTACCGTTTTGCGCCCGGTCCGCTGTCAGAGATGGAATGGAGCCTGCCCGGCTTCTACCGCAGCTATTTCAGCATGATCTGAACAGCCATAGCCCTAAACTCTACCGCAGGCCGCCCGCACGGCCTGCCCAGACCTTTCCGGAGACCGATATATGGTTGACGTCACCAAGACCCGAACCCGGCGCCGCAGCGGCGGCCGCGATGCCCGCGCCGCGGCCCGCAGCCAGTCCACCGCCAGCCAGGCGATCTGGCCCGGCATCTCCGGCGGCCGCTATCGGCCCTTGTCGGATGCCGGCATGCAGAAGATCCACAACGCCGCGCTGACCATCCTTGAGCGCACCGGCATCGGGGATCCGACAGAGGAGCTGCTGGATCTGGTGCTGCCCAAGGGCGCCATCCTCAGCGAACACGGCCGCCTCTGCTTTCCACGGGCGCTGATGGAGGATCTTCTGGCCGGTGCGGCCAATGAGTTTTACGTCCACGCCCGCGGCAGCCGTGCAGGCAAGGACGACATGCACTGTACCAAGGACAAGGTCTATTACGCCAACTCCGGAACCGCGGTGACAACCTTTGACGCCGCCAGCCGCAGCTACCGCCCTTCCACTATCCGCGACGTCTATGACTTCACCCGGCTGGTGGACCGGCTCGACAACATCCACATGACCGGCGACACCGTGCTGGGAACCGATGTGCCGCAGGATTTCGAGCATGACATGTCGATGCTCTATTCCATTCTGGCGGGCAGCGAGAAACCGTCCTGCCTCACCTTCCGCGACCGTTCCCACATCAAGCCGGCGATCGAAATGTTCGACATCGCCTCCGGCGGAGAGGGGAAATTCCTGCAAAAACCCTCGGTGATCTTCGGAGGCTGCCCGATCGTTTCGCCGCTGCGGCTGGGGCGCGAGAACCTGGAGATCATGATCGACACCGCCAAATTGGGCCTGACCTGCGATCTGGCAGTGCCGCCGCAGGCCGGGGCGACCTCCCCTGCCCCGCTGGCCGGCACCCTGGCGCAAGCGGTGGCCGAAACCCTGTCCTGCGTCGCCATCGTCAACCTGATCAACCCCGGCACGCCGGTCGTCTTTGCCGCCTGGCCCTTCATCACCGATCTGCGCACAGGCTCGTTCACCGGCGGATCGGGCGAGCAGGCGCTGATCGGCGCTGCCGCGATCCAGATGGGCAATTTCTACAACCTGCCCACCTCCGTCGGCTGCGGCATGACGGATTCCAAGATCCCGGACGCGCAATACGGTCTGGAAAAGGCGCTGACCTTCAGCCTAGCGGCCCACGCCGGCGCCAACCGCCTGTGTGAATTCGGCGGCATGGTCGGCTCGCTGATGGGCTGTTCGTTCGAGTCGATGGTGATCGACGATGAGGCCGCCGGCATGATCTCCCGCACCCTGCGAGGGATCGAGGTCAGCGACGACACCCTCTCGGTTGATGTGATCCACGACTGCGCTACTGGACCGGGCCATTTCCTCGGCAACACCCAGACGCTGCAGTATATGGAGACGGAATACGTCTACCCCGACCTGATGGACCGGGAACTGACCGACACCTGGGAAAAGGCCGGCAAACAGACCATGTTCGACCGCGCCCGCGAGGTGTCGGACAGGATCCTGGGCGAGCATTATCCGAATTACCTCGGCAGCAAGCTCGACGCAGAGGTCCGCGCCAAGTTCCCGGTCAAACTGCCGCCGGAGGCGATGCGCCCCGGCAGATGATGCCGGGGGCCGTGTTCACTGAACCACTGGCTCCTGCGCCAACTCCAGATGCAGTTTGCTGCCGGTATAGGGGCTGGCGGCGATGGCTGCATCGTCCAGCTCCACCCCCAGGCCCGGCTCCTTGGAGGGGATCACATAGCCGTCCTCCCAGGTGATCGCGGACTTGAGACAGGACATATAGGGGCCTTCGAAAGTGCCGATGCTTTCCAAGATCAGAAAGTTCGGGCTGCACGTGGCAATCTGAATATTCGCTGCCGCCACCACCGGCCCGCAGTAAAGATGCGGCGCGATCAGGGCCTGCCGGGTTTCGGCCATGGAGGCGATCTTCTTGGCCTCCAAGAGGCCGCCAACCCGCCCCAAGTCCATTTGCAGGATCGAGGCCGCTCCCGCCTCCAGCACGCGGGCGAATTCATGTTTGGTGCAGAGCCGCTCACCGGTGGAGATTGGCACGGAGGTAAACCGCGCGACCTCTGCCATATCGGCGGGATTTTCCGGCGGCACCGGTTCCTCGAACCACAAGGGCTCATAGGGTTCCAGCCGCCGCGCCATCCGTTTTGCGCCCGATACGGTGAACTGTCCGTGGGTGCCGAACAGCAGGTCCGCACGGGTGCCGACCGCCTCACGGATGCGCTTCACGAACATTTCGCTGCGCTCCAGGTCCTCCAGCCGCGGCTGATGCCCGTCATAGATCGTATACGGCCCGGCCGGGTCGAATTTCACTGCGGTAAAGCCCTGCTCCACCCGCTGCAGTGCAACTTCCGCCGCCATATCCGGGTCGTTGTAGACATTGGGCGTGTCCGGGTCCGGGTAGACGTCGCCTTCCGGCGGGTACAGGTAGGTATAGCTGCGCAGCCGCTCATGCACCTGGCCGCCCATCAGCTCATACACCGGCTTGCCCGCGGCCTTGCCGATGATGTCCCAGCAGGCCATTTCCAGACCGCTCAGCACTCCCATCACCGTCACATCCGGCCGCATCGAATAGCCCGCGCCATAGGATTTGCGCCAAAGCTTCTCGATATGGTGCGGGTCGCAGCCCACGAATTGGCGGGCAAACATCTCCTCTGCCATGGCACAGCACAGATCCGGGCCGAAGGTGGCGTTATAAATCTCGCCCACCCCGGTGATACCGCAAGCGGTGGTCAGGCGCACAAAGATGAAATAGCGCCCGCCATGGCGCGGCGGCGGGTTGCCGAACACAAAGGTTTCGATCTTATCGAGCTTCATCTGAAATTCCCTGTCATTCAGCCGCCAAGGGCCAGTTTTCATTATCTTCCAGAACCATTTCCGCCCCGCGGGCTGCCAGCATCATGGTGGGCGCATTGGTGTTGCCGGAGGTCACATTGGGAAACGATGAGGCGTCGATCACCCGCAAACCCGCCATCCCATGCACCCTGAGCCGCGCATCCAGCACCGAGTCGGTTGCAGTATGCCCCATCCGGCACGTGCAGCTTGCATGAAACACGCTGCCTGCGCGCTCGCGGAAGTTCTCCAGCAGCGCCGTGTCATCCATTCCGGCGATATCCGGCACCCGCCGCTCTCGCGTGACCCGTTTCATCGCCGGGGTGGCGGCCAGCGCCTGCAGCAGATGGCTGGCACGGATTGCGGTTGCCTTGTCTTCCGCCGCCGACAATGAGTTCGGCTCAATCATGGGTGCCTGCGCAGGATCCGCAGACTGGATAGTGATCTGTCCGCGGCTGACCGGGCGGCTCGGCTGCACGCACAGCAGGAAGCCGTTGTCCCTGTCGATCTGCGGCTTGCCATTTGCCTGCGTCGAGTAAGACGCCGGGTTGCAATAAACCTGCACATCCGGCAGTGCTGCGCCCGCCGTGCGGACAAAGCCGCTGCACTGATTGACCGGCACGCTCAGCGGTCCCTTGCGGGTCAGCACATACTGCAGACCGGCCTTCACCTGCTTGGCAAAACTGCCCAGCCGGTCGTTCAGCGTCGCAGTATTGGCCCAGTAGAAATGCGAGACCGCCAGGTGGTCCTGCAGCCCCTGCCCCACCTGCGGCAGGTCATGCGCCACCTGGATACCATGGCGGTGCAGCAGCGCCGCAGGACCAATGCCAGAGAGTTGCAAAAGCTGCGGAGAGTTCACCGCGCCCGCGCTCAGGATCACTTCGCGCGCCGCCAGGGCGGTTTGCGGCTGGCCCTTCACCCGGAAGGCCACGCCGGTGGCGCGCCCGCCGCTGGTCAGCACCTTCTCCACCAGCGCACCGCTGATCACCGTCAGGTTGCCGCGCTTCATCGCGGGCCGCAGGAAGGCATCCGCCGAGGACCAGCGCCGCCCGTCCTTCACCGTGCTGCGGACATACCCCATGCCCTCGCCGGGCAGCGTATTGGCGCCATCCTCCGCCGCGGCGTTCATGTCCGGCAGAAACGGCCAGCCCATGTCCTGCCCAGCGGCCAGAAAGTTTCCGGCAAAGGGGTGCATCCGCTCGCTGAGGTCGGTAACGCGCACCGGCCCCGTCCCGCGCAAGCGGCGGCGGCCCTGGTGCCATTCATCGTTTGTTTCCAGCGCCTCATAGCTGCGGCGCACGTTGTCCCAGCCCCAGCCGGTGGCGCCTGCGGCCTCCCAGTCGTCGAAATCATGCGGCAGCCCGCGCACATGGGCCATCGCGTTGATGGAGCTGGAGCCGCCCAGCACCTTGCCTCGCGGCCAATAGGCGGCACGCCCGTTCAGCCCCGGGTCCGCCGCGGCGGAGTAGCGCCAGTTCACCTTCGGATCCGAGAAGGTGAAGCCATAGCCAACCGGGATCTTGATCCAGAACCGCCGGTCGCTGCCGCCAGCCTCGATCAGCAGCACCTTGTAGCGGCCATTGGCGGTCAGCCGGTCGGCCAGCACACAGCCGGCCGAACCGGCGCCCACGATGATGAAGTCGAATGTCTGCGCCATGGCATGCCCGGTCCGTTTGTCTCCCTTCAGATTGCGCAGCGCCTTAGATATAAATCAAACAATGTGTTTTGCCCCTATGACTTAACTGTGCTTAAAGCTTGTGCCATGACCGACCTGCCCCACGTAACTTGGCTCAAGGCCTTCGAGGCCGCGGCACGGCTGAACAGTTTCTCCGCCGCGGCGGAGGAGCTGGGTCTTACGCCCGCTGCCATCAGCCAGCAGATCCGCCTGCTGGAGAAGCACCTGAACACCCAGCTGTTCAAACGGCTGCCGCGCGGGGTGGCGCTCACTGACACCGGCCAGGCCTATGCCCAGCCGATCCGTAAATCCTTCATCGACATGCAGCAGGCCACTGCCGGGTTGTTCGGCAAGAAACGCAAGCGGGTTGTCAGAGTGCGGGCCTCGATTTCCTGCGCGGCCCTTGTCATTGCGCCCCAGCTTGGCCGCTTTCAAGCGGCCCACCCGGATATTCTGGTGCAGCTGACCACATCGATCTGGGCCAACCGGTTCGATGAGGAAGGGCTGGACATCGACATCCGCTATGGCGGCGACTGGCAGGAGAGCGACGTTTTGCACCTGGGCCACGAGAACGCGGTACCGGTCTGCAGCCCCGCCTACCTGCACGATCTGGGCGGCAGCCCGTCCATCCATGATCTGGCCGGGTCCGATGTGGTGCAGATCTTCGGCTCGGAAACCGACTGGGGCCGCCTGTCAGAGCTGCACGGGCTGAACCTGCAGACACCGTCGGACTGGCTCAAGGCGGATTCCTCCCTGCTGGCGCTGCAGACCATCGCGGCAGGCCACGGGGTGACGATGGTGCTGGAAAGCTTTGCCCGGCAGTACATTGAGCAGGGGCTGGTGGTGGTTCCGACGGCCTACAAACTGCCGAAACGGCGCTCGCATTACATCGTGATCAACGACAGGGCGGGCCAGCGGGAGGAGGTCAAATCCTTCTGCAATTGGCTCATGGCGTTGTATCACGCGCTGGTCTGAAGCGGTTTTCGACCCATTTTCGCTGCGGCGGTTGAGGCTTTGCTATTCCAGCAGAGCGTCCAGAGACGCGGCCATAGCGTTCCACAATTCCTCTGCCGGTTCAGTGCCAACCGAAATGCGGATAAACCCCGGCGCCACCGCATCACCCCAGCGGGCGCGGCGCTCAGCCGAGGTATGCACCCCGCCAAACGACGTTGCGGAGCGGATCAGCGGGCAGGTGTTGATGAAGGCATCGGCCTGTTCGGCGCTGTCCAGGGTGATGGAAATCAGAAAGCCGAACCGCGCCATCTGCTGTTTCGCCAGCTCATGCGAGGGATCGGATTTCAGCCCCGGAAAGCGGATCGCCTGCACCAGCGGATGCGCGGCCAGCCGTCCGGCCAGCACCTCAGCGGTGCTGCACATCCGGTCAAATCGGACGTCCAGTGTTTCCAGGCCCCGGTGCGCCAGCCAGGCCTCCTGCGGGCCGGGAATGCCGCCGCCGAACTGGCGCCATTCGCGCGCGGCCTGCAGCAGATCCGCGTTACGGGTGGCCAGATGCCCCATCAGCACATCCGAATGCCCGCCCGGTGCCTTAGTGTCGGATGCCACAACCACATCCGCGCCCAGCTCCAGCGGGCGCTGGCCCAGCGGTGTCATGGTGGTGTTGTCGACGATCAGCAGCCCGCCCGCAGCGTGCACCGCTTCCGCAATCGCACGCAAGTCGCAGAGGTCCAGTCCAGGGTTCGAAGGTGTTTCCGCAAAAACAACGTCAAAGCCTTCAAAATCGCCCAGGGCAAATGCGGTGGTGGGGCGCTGGTGCACGTCAACACCGAGCTTCTGCAAAAACCTCTCACTGAGGCGCCGGGTGACGTAATATCCGTCCGACGGGATAAGAATGCGCGAGCCAGCCTTGACCGTCGCAAACAGCGAGGCCGAGATTGCGGCCATGCCCGACGGAAAGGCCAGCGTTGGCGCGTCCTCCAGGTAGCCCAGCACATGCTCCAGATGCTCCCAGGTCGCATTATCCACCCGGCCATAACTGGGGCCGCCGGCCCAGTCGCCCGGCAGGTGGTACATGGAGCTTTGCGTCAAAGGCAGCGCCACCGGATCGCCCTCAGACAGCGTGTTGCCACGCAAATGCAGCATGGCGCCGGGTTTGGGAGCGGTGGGAGTGTCCATGCGGCTGCGCCTTTCGTGACTGGTGGTTCCGCAAATTCATAGCGGGCACGCCGCAAAAGAGACAAGACCGGAAACGCACTGGTCCCGGCCTGTGATACTTTCCGTTTTGTTCGCCCTCACCCCATCCAGCGCCGGACCGGCGCGGCGGACTCTTCCAGCGCCTGGCAGACTACGTCGATCAGGGTCGGGCCATCATGGGCAAAGGCTTCCTTGATGGCGCTGTCCAGATCTTCCGGTCGCTCTACCCACCAGGTCTTAACCCCGAACGCTTCAGCCACTGCCGCGTGGTTGGTGCGGTTGAAGTCCACATTGTAGTACCGCTTGCCGCAGTCGTCGCGCTGGCTGGCTTTGATCCAGCCAAAGTTGGCATTGGAGAACACCACATAGGTGATCGGCGCGTTGCAGCGCACCACGGTTTCCAGCTCGCCGCAGGTAAAGTTGAAGGAGCCGTCGCCCATCATCCCCACGACCTTGGCTCCGGGCCGCCCGAACCAGGCGCCCAGTGACGCCGACAGCGAATACCCCAGCGCGCCATGCGCGCGGTTGGTGATGTACTGGCGGCCCGGGTGCTTTTGCTGTGAATAGGCGTTGTAATAGGGGCAGCTGGTGCCAGGGTCGGACACCACGATGGCATCCTCGGGCAGGTTCTGGTTCAGCGCATAAATGATCTGCTCCGGCAGCACCTGGTCGGTCTTGCTGTGTGCCAGCTCCTCGAACTTGGCAAACTTGCGCTGTTTGATGTCGGCGATTTTCGAAGCAGCACCGAAACCCGGCAGGTTGCCCTCGCGGCCATCCAGATAGGCGTTCACCGCCTGCAAGCTGAGCTTCAGGTCTGCCACCACACCGACCTCGGTCAGGTAGTTGGCACCTATCACCATCGGATCATTGTCGAAATGCACGATGCGCTGGCCGGGTTTTGGCGCTTCCCAGCGCGAAGTGGTGGTGGACCCGGCGCGGCAGCCCATAAAGACAACCAGATCGGCGCCCTCCATCATCTCCCAGGTTTCATCGGTGCCGCCGTTGGAGCCGACAACCCCCAGCGATTGCGGATGGGTGTCGGCGAGCGAGCCTTTGCCGGAGATCGAGGTGCCCACGGCGATGTCGAGGCGGGAGGCAAGCCTGCCCAGCTCCTCCATCGCGCCAGAGATCACCACGCCGCCGCCGCAGACGATCAGCGGCGATTTTGCGGACAGTATGGCCTCCACCGCGGCCTCTGCCACGCCCGGTTCCGGTGCCGCGCGGTAGGACGGGTAACTCTGATGCTTGGGGTCGCCCCAGATATCATCCGCCGGAACATCGTCATACTGGATGTCATAAGGCAGCCCCAGATGCGCTGAGCCGGAGCGGCCGGTGGTCATCGCCCGGAATGCCTGGCGCACCATGCGCGGGATATGGTCGGCGCGCTTGATCACCGTGTTGAACTTGGTCAACGGCCCCATCAGGACCTCCTGGTTGACCTCGGTCAGCGGGTATTTTCCGTAGGAGCCCACGGAAATGTCGGTGGTGATCGCCAGCACCGCATAGGAGCTTTCGTTGGCCTCGATCAGCCCCGGCAGGATATATGTGGCACCGCCGCCGGACGGACCCTCGCAGACCCCCACCCGGCCGGTCACGCGGGAAAACCCGTCGGCCATGTAAGCCGCGCTGCGCTCATCGCGGGTCAGGACATGGGTGATCCCGTGCTCCAGCCGGTTCATGGCATCGTAGAAGGGCAGCGTGGTGTCGCCGCACAGGCCGAAGATATGGGTAACCCCATGCGCCTCAAGCGCACGCACCATCGCCTCTGCGCCATTCATCGTGTTCTTCATCGGGACCTCCCAAAGCCTGCAAAGATGCTGCCCCGGGGGGAGCCCGGGCTTCTGCACTCCAAACTGTATACAATAATGTAGGCTATTGTGAAGGCAAAATACTCGCAGGCCTTCGTTTCACTCTGCGGTTCACAGAGCAGAATTCCTGGTGTGAAAATTTTCTTCTAAAAACAACAGCTAATCTGACGCTGGCTCCAGCATGTCTGCCACGTATCCCCGCCAGGCATCGGCAAAACTGGCGGCAAGCTGTGACAGGGGGCGCTCGCTGGGGGTCAGGATCGAATAGCCAAAGGGAATCGCAGGGTCGAACGGCAGAAACCGGATCCGCGGCTCTCCCGCATTGCTGCGCCGGTAGCTTTCGGCGCTTAGCACGTCGACAACGGCGCAGGCCTGCCCCGCGGCGATGAAGTGGAACAGCGGTAGGAAATACTGCGCGTCATAGCGCAAGTTGAACTCGGAGCCGGCAGCAAGAAAGGCCTGTGAGGTGGCTTGGTAAGTGTTGTGGTCCGGTTGCAGTGCCCCCATCGGCTGGCCGTTCAGATCGGTGGCGGTGATCACACGGCGGCCAGCCAGCGGATGGCTGGCGGGCACTGCGCAGAGACAGTTGCTGGGCAGCTCTTCCGCCGTATACAACTTGCGGTCGCCGCGGAACCGGGTCATGTCGCAAAAACCGATGTCAAAGCTCCCGGCCGCCACCAAACTGCGCACCTGCGGCGAAGAGCGCGTCGCCAGCGTCACCCGCACCTCGGGTTTGCCAGCAACAAAACGGCTGATGAAATCCGGCAGCAGAAAGGTCGACGGGCCTGGCATCGCCACGATCCGGATCGAACCCTGCACCCGGTCGCGCATGTTGGCCAGGTTCTGCTGCGCGGTTTCCATCCGCGCCAGAATCTCCGTTGCCTCTTCCATCAGGTACTGCGCTTCGGGCACCGGAACCAGACGGCGGCCTTCGCGCAAAAACAGGGTAAGGCGCAGTTCCTCTTCCAGAGTCTTGATGGCAGCGCTGATGGCCGGCTGAGTGCGGTGCAGGTTGCGGGCCGCCTGGCTGACAGAGCCGGTCTTCATGACTTCGCGGAAAACCGCAAGTTGGTGGGAGTTCATGATCTGCCCTCAGGCGTGAAGCTAACATAAATTCAATCTATATATACAGTACAATTTTAAATTTGAACTTATGTTTTACCTTACTCATGATGCAAAGATCACAGGTGAGCGCTGCGCGCGAGGAGACGCAGCCAATACTCCAGGGAGGAAATTATGGGGTTTTTCAAGAAACTGACCGGGGCGGCATTGGCCTGCACCATGCTGACCGGCGCCGCTGTGGCGCAGGACATGACCTTTTTCCGCATCGGTACCGGCGGTGCAGGCGGCACCTATTTCCCGATCGGCGGCATTATCGCCAACGCGATTTCCAACCCGCCGGGCTCGCGCGCCTGTGACGAGGGTGGCAACTGCGGCGTGCCAGGCCTTGTCGCGATGGCGCAGTCGACCAATGCCTCCGCGCACAACGTGAACGCCATCCAGGCGGGCCAGATGGAAGCAGGCCTGTCCGGTGCCGCAACCCTGCATTTCGCCTATCACGGCAAGGGCAAGTTCGAGGGCAACGCCAAGCCCGATCTGCGGGTGATCGCCAACCTGTTCCCGGAGGACCTGCATTTGGTGCTGCCTAAGGGCCATTCGCTGGGCGGGCTCGCCGATCTGAAGGGCAAGCGCGTCGGCATCGCCCAGGCCGGGTCCGGCACCCAGATCGCAGTGGAGCTGATCCTGAATGACCACGGCGTCAACCGCGACAACATCGACGAGGCGGAGCTGAACAACGCCCAGTCCGCCGAGCGTATCGCCGACGGCCAGCTGGACGCATATTTCTACGCCGCCGGCACGCCTGTCGCGGCGATGATCCAGCTCGACAACACCAAGGGCATGGAGCTGCACAACTGGTCCGAGGAAGAGATTAAGCAGGCCAATACCACCGTGCCTTACTATATCCCCTCAACCATTCCGGCAGGCACCTACCCGGGTGTGGGCTATGATGTAAACACCGTGGCGGTCTCCGGCATGCTGGTCACCAATGCCAACATGTCGGAAGATCTGATCTATGAGATCACCAAGGCGATGTGGTCCGACACCGCACGCAAATTGCTGGACAACGGCCACCCCAAGGGCAAAGCGATCACCCTGGAAACTGCGCTGGACGGCGTCGAGGGCATCGGTGTGCCGCTGCATCCGGGCGCTGAGCGTTTCTACCGCGAAATCGGCATGCTCAAGTAAACCTCCCCTGAACTGCGGCAGCAGGGTGCGCCTTGCTGCCGTTTTTGTTTCCCGGCGCCCCTGTCCGCAATGCGGGTGAATGGCGCGCGCCGGCACGGCCCCCGGACTGGAGACCCCGATGTCCATGGACACCCATCTCGACAACAAGGCGCTAGAGGAGCTGGAGAAGCAGTATGACTCTGCTCTGAACACGCGCGACAACGGACCCAGGCTGACTGGCGTCATCTATTGGGCTAGCATCGCCTTTGCCCTCTACCATCTGTGGACGGCTGGTTTCGGCACCCCGGTGGACCATGTGCATATGGGTATTCACCTGGCGGGCCTGTTCCTGTTTATTTTTGTGGGCTTTCCGCTGATCAAGTCAGCCCGCAGCCTGGAGTGGCGCGGCCCCAATCCGCTGCGCCCAGGTAATGTGCCGCTTTATGACTGGGCGCTGACCGGGCTCAGCATGGCGGCGGCGCTGTTCCTTTGGGTCAGCTGGCGCGGCTTTGACATGTTCGGTTTCGACATCGCCGAACAGGCGCTGCGGCAGGGCAACCCGTCCAGCCTGGACGTGTTCTTCGGCTCGGTGCTGATCCTGACGGTGCTGGAGATCGCGCGCCGCACCATCGGCTTTGTGCTGCCGCTGATCATCCTTGTGTTCATGATCTATGCGCTGTTCGGGCCTTACATGCCCGCGCAAATCCTCAAGCATCCGGGCGTCAATTGGCAGCAGTTCGTCAACAACATGTACTTCCCGTCCGAAGGCATTTTTGGCGTGACGCTCTGGGTGGTTTCCACCGTGGTGTTCCATTTTGTGCTGTTCGGCGTGGTGGCGCAGCGGATGGGGCTAGGGCAGTTCTTTGTCGATAACGCCATGCTGCTCGCTGGCCGATACACCGGCGGGCCGGCCAAGGTTTCCGTGGTCTCATCCGCCTTCTTCGGCACCATTTCCGGCTCGTCGATTGCCAACACGGTTTCTACCGGCTCACTGACCATCCCCAACATGAAGAAACTGGGCTACCCCGGACATTTCGCAGGCGGGGTTGAGGCGGCGGCCTCGGCCGGCGGGCAGATCACTCCGCCGATCATGGGGGCGGCATCCTTCCTGATGGCCGAGTATCTGGAAGTGCCTTACACCACCATCGTGATTGCCGCGATCGTGCCGGCACTGATGCATTATATCGGGGTGATCTCGATTGTGCATTTCACCGCCAAGAAACTGGGCCTGACCGCCTATCCCAAGGACCAGCTGCCCAAGTTCCTGCAGGTCTGGAAGGATGGCTGGTACACGATCATTCCGCTGATCGCGCTCCTCTTGGTGCTGTTCTCCGGGTACTCGCCCAACATGGCGGCCTTTATCGGTCTCAGCCTGTGTATCGTTGTCGGCTTCTGCGCCTTTGACAAACCGGCCACACTGCTGATCCCCTTTGCCCTGCTCGGCTTTATCTTGTGGAAGGCCTCGCCCTACTCCGGCGAAGGGTACACTCCGGTGATGGCGGGGATGCTGGCGGCGCTCACCATCATCGGCTGCCTGCACCGGAACGAGCGTCAGAACTTCCGCGACCTGTTCGACAGCTTCCACGTCGGTGTGCAATACGCGCTGGCCGTGGGCGCAGCTTCGGCCGCGGTGGGCATCGTGGTAGGTGTGATCAACACCACCGGCGTCGGCTTCCGTCTTGGCTTCATGGTCACCGGCGGTGCGGCGGATATGGCGGCAGCGATTGCGCCCTTCCTGGACTGGACCTCCATCGAGGCGTTCAGCCAGCCGTCGATCCAACAATTCCTGTCGCTAGTGCTGATCGCCATGGCCTGCATCCTGATGGGCGCCGGCCTGCCGACCACCGCGCTCTACATCATGCTGGTGGCGGTTGCGACGCCTGCCCTCAGCCAGTTGGGCGTGCCGCCGCTCGCGACCCATATGTTCGTGCTCTACTACGGTGTGATTTCCGAGATCACTCCGCCGGTTTGCGCCTCGGCCTATGCCGCGGCAGGGATTGCGGGCTCCAACCCGTTTCGAACCGGGCTCAACGCCTTCACCCTGGGTCTGGGCAAGCTGATGGTGCCGATGGTGTTTGTCTATGCACCGGTAATGCTGATCGTCTTGCCGGAGTACTTTACCTGGACCGGGTTCATCCAAGTGACAGGCACCTGCGCGCTTGGGGTCTTTGCCATCGCCACCGCTGTCTCGGCCTATTTCCTGGCCCCGCTCAGCGGTGTCTGGCGGCTGCTGATGGCCATCGGCGGCCTGCTGCTGGTGGCGCCCTCCGGCGGCTCTGACATTGCGGCTCTTGTTGTGATGGCGCCGGTGCTGATCCAGCAGCTGGACCAGCAGCGCAAGCTGCAGGCAAAGGCGGTGCAATGAGCGCATCCGCTACCCCCGATGTGACGGTCCTGGGTGCCGGGATCGTCGGTATCTGCTCGGCCCTGTCCCTGGCCGAGCGGGGCCTCAAGGTCCGGCTCATCGACAGGGATGCACCCGGCCAGGCGACGTCTTACGGCAATGCCGGCATTATCTCCCCCTGGTCAGTGGTGCCGCAGTCGATGCCGGGCCTGTGGAAGAAAGTGCCCGGCTGGCTGCTGGATCCGCTAGGGCCTGTCACGGTCAAGCCCGGATACCTGCCCAAGGTCGCCCCCTGGGGGATGCGGTTCCTGGCTGAAGGACGCGAGGGCCGGATTCAACGGATTTCTGACGCCATGGGTTTTCTCTGCCGAAATTGCGTCGAAGGCTTCCGGCTGCATCTGGCCGGCACCGGGCACGAAGATCTCGTCAAGGACAGCTATTACGTCCATGCCTCGCGCAACCCGGAGGAAGCTGACCTGAACAGTCTCGGCAACCGGCTGCGGGCCGCCCAGGGCGCGGAGATGGAGCGGATCGGTGCCGCTGACCTGCGGGATCTTGAGCCGGCGCTGACGCCGGAGTTTCAGGCTGCAATCCTGATTAAGGGCCAGGCACGGGCGCTCTCTCCCGGCAGGATCGGAGCCGTTCTTGCAGAAAAATTTCAATTCATGGGCGGCGAGATCCAGGCCCGAACCGTGCGGGGTATCCTGCCGTCTGAAACCGGCGGCTGGACTTACACCACCGATGCGGGCCAGGACTGGACCCCCAAGCTGGTGCTGGCGATGGGTGTCTGGTCCGGCGAATTGCTGAAGCCACTGGGGATCAAAATCCCGATGGAATCCGAACGCGGCTACCACGTTTCGTTCCAGAACCCCGGCGTCGCGTTGAACAACT
The DNA here is from genome assembly GCF_000813965.1 of Leisingera sp. ANG-M7. Classification (GTDB taxonomy): domain Bacteria; phylum Pseudomonadota; class Alphaproteobacteria; order Rhodobacterales; family Rhodobacteraceae; genus Leisingera. Next base: position 26,459 of record NZ_JWLI01000002.1, read on the forward strand.
CGATCATGGATATGGACATGAAATTCGTGGCCTCCTCAATGGAGGAAGGGCTGCGGGTGGCAGGCACCGCCGAGTTTGCGGGTCTTGATCAGCCGCTCAATCAGAAAAGGCTCGACGGGCTTGTGGAGCTTGCCAAAGCCCTGCTGCCTGACTTGCGCGCAGACGAGATGGAAACCTGGTCCGGCCAGCGCCCCAGCCTGCCCGACAGCCTGCCCTGCATTGGCGAGGTTGAAGGGTTCCCGGACCTGATCGCTGCTTTCGGCCACAGCCATTACGGCCTGATGATGGCCCCGAAAACCGGGCGGCTGGTGGCGGATATCGTCAGCGGAACACCCGTGAACGAAGACCTCTCGCCGTTCCGCACACGGCGCTACGAAAGGATCAAAGCATGACCATCCATCCTGGCGGTCAAAACATCTGCGGCGTCTCCATCGGCGTGCTGGCTTTGGAAAGCTACTTCCCCAAGCCGCCCGGCCATATCAAGAACCCTTCCAGCCTGCCCTTCACGACGCTCTATGAAATGCTGGACGGGATCACTGTGCCGAAACTGCTGGCCAACCCGACAGGTGAAATGAAGGGCCGGCTGATCGAGGCCGCCCGGCGGCTGGAAGCCAAGGGCGTGCGGGCCATTACCGGCTCCTGCGGCTTCCTCGCCATCTTTCAGAAGGAGATCGCAACCGCGGTGAATGTGCCGGTGTTCGTCTCCTCGCTGATCCAGGTGCCGCTGGCGCATCAGATGACAGGCCGCACCGTTGGGGTGATCACTGCCTCTGCCGCCAGCCTGACCGAGGCGCATTTGCGCGGCGTCGGTGCAGAAAACACGCCCGTGGTTGTCCAGGGGCTGGATGACGCGGAAGAGTTCTCCACCGTGATCCTGCGCAATGAACGCACTGCAATGGATCTGGCGAAGGTTGAGGCCGAACTGCTGGCCGCCGCCATGGGCATGATCGCGCGCAATCCGGAAATAGGCCCGATCGTGCTGGAATGCACCGATCTGCCACCCTATGCCCACGCCCTGCAAGCGGCGCTGAACCGGCCCGTCTTCGACATCATCACGCTGTCTGAGATGGTACACAGGGCTGCGCTGCGCGCCCCTTTCCACGGTTTCATCACCTGAAAAATGCGCTGAGGGCTGGCACAGAGAATTCCAGCCCTCAGCCCCGGATTTTTTTGTATCTCCGGCCGGGGCAATCCCCCTACTGTGGCGCAGAACAAACCTTTGCTGCTGGATTTGCCATGCCCCATATTTCCGACGCCCTGCTGGACCAGATCCGCGCCCGTTTTGCCCAGGTGGACAACTGCCCCGAACAGGGCAGCCGTATCTTCTTTGAAAACGCAGGCGGCGCACTGACGCTCAATTCGGTGGTGGAAACATCCGCACGCTATGCTGCGATCCCCGACAACCAGGGCCGCGACAACCCCGGCAGCCACGAGCTGGTGCGGGTGATCAACAAGGCCAAGGACGATATGCGCGTCTTCATGAACGCACCCGGCGGCCAGTTTTTTGCGGGCGAAAGCGGCACAGAGCTCTTGTTCCGCCTGATCATGAACGCCTGCCTCGGCACCGCGGAGGGCGGTACCGTGCTGGGCTCGACGCTGGAGCATCCCGCCACCCGCTCCGCCAGCGCCCGCTGGGCCGGGGTTGCACGTCAGAAACACGTGCTGATCCCGCATAATGACACCACCGGGACGATCATGGCCGATGCCTATGCCAGGGCGGTTTCGCCGGACACCGTCGTGGCCACAATCGTCCACACGTCTCCTGTCACAGGCATGGGCGTGGATGTCGCCGCCTGCGCTGCCGCCATCCGTGAAGTGGCACCGGAGTGTTTCATTATTGTGGACGGTATCCAGCACGCAGCCCATGGGCGCATCGACCTGACGGCATACAGCGTCGATGGCTATGTGATCTCACCTTACAAGATGTTCTCGCGCCACGGCTACGGCCTTGCCTGGATCTCGGACCGGCTGACGAAACTGCCGCACAACAGCCTGATTGACGGGCCTGCGGACAACTGGGAAATGGGCACCCGCGATACCGGCAGCTATGCGACGCTGTCCGACGTGGTAAATTACCTCGAATGGCTCGGCGGCGAAGTCAGCGATGCAACGGACCGCCGCGCAAAATTCGTGGCCGCGGGCGAAGCAATCCATGCCCACGAAAAAGCCCTGACCGACGCGATGATATTTGGCACCGGCAACCTGCCCGGATTGGCAGAGATGGAAGGCGTCACCATCCTGGGCGGCCCGGACAACCCGGCCCGCGAGGGGCTGGTTTCGCTGACCGTGGACGGCGTGCCGTCCGTTGAAGTGGTCAAACGGCTGAACGAACAGGGCATCCGCACCCATCTGCGCAAAGCGGATCATTATTCCGGCAATATCCTGACTCCCTTGGACATGGACAGCTGCGTGCGCGTCTCGATGTGCCACTACAACAGCATCGGCGAAGTGGCGAAGTTCCTGGGCGTGATGAAAGAGATTACCGGGTGATTGCCGGATGACCCATCGAATCCGGGGCCATTGGGTCTGAATTCTTCACGGGTCATCCAGCCCCGCCGCCGCTAGGTTCACCCGGAAGGAATTGGCGGCCCGCCCCGGCCTGCAGGGCGCGCTGTTTCAGGCACGCAGGCAAGGGAACATGACGCATGAAAACCCATGCACAGGCAGTTGTCATCGGCGGCGGGCTGGTCGGCTGCTCTATCCTCTACCACCTGGCGAAACTCGGCTGGACCGACGTTGTTCTGCTGGAACGCGATGAACTGACCGCAGGCTCCACCTGGCATGCGGCGGCCAACATCCACGGGCTGCACGACAATAACAACGTGACCCGCATCCAGCACTACACCATGAACCTCTACAAGGAGCTGGAGAAGGAAACCGGCCAGGGTTGCGGCGTGTTCCAGCCGGGCTCCCTGTATCTGGCCAAGACCGAAGAGCGCGAGCACCAGCTGCGTCTGCAGGAGGCCAAGGCGAAATACTACGGCCTGAACTTCCATGAGGTCAGCCGCGAGCAGGCCAAGGAACTGCACCCGCTGGCTCAGTTCGACGACATCCGCTGCATCATGTTCGAACCTGATGGCGGCAACGTTGACCCTTCGGGCGTGACCATGGCCTACGCCGCCGGCGCCCGCGCCATGGGCGCGCAGATCGAACGCTTCTGCCCGGTGATCGGCACCGAGCAGCAGCCCGACGGCAGCTGGATCGTGAAGACCGAAAAGGGCGACATCCATACCCAGTGGGTGGTGAACGCTGGCGGCCTCTGGGGCCGCGAAGTGGCCGCGATGGCGGGCCTCACCCTGCCCTTGCAGCCGACCGAGCATCAGTATTTCGTGACGGAGTCTATAGACGAGGTCGCCAATCTCGGCCGCCGCCTGCCCTCGATCGCCGACCGCGACGGCGAATACTACTTCCGGCAGGAGGGCAACGGCTTCCTGATCGGCGCCTATGAAAAGGACATGCGCTTCTGGGCCGAGGACGGCACCCCGCTTGACTTTGCCCATGAACTGTTCCCCGACGATCTGGACCGGATCATGGAAAACGTGATCCGCGCCACCGAGCGTGTCCCCTGCGCCGAAACCGCAGGCGTCAAACGCGTCATCAACGGCCCGATGATCTGGTCGCCGGATTCCAATGCAATCTGGGGCCCGGTTCCGGAGCTGAAAAACTATTTCTGCTGCACCGGCATCATCCCCGGCTTCTCCCAGTCTGGCGGTCTTGGTCTGCTGGCAGCCCAATGGATGATCGAGGGCGAGCCGCAATACGACATGTTCGCCTGGGATCTCGCGCGCTTTGGCGACTGGGCCGACAAGGCATTCACCAAGGCCCGCGTCGAAGACCAGTACGCGCACCGCTTCGCCATCCATTTCCCGAACGAGGAACGCAGCGCCGGCCGCCCGGCCCGCGTGCGCCCCGCGTATGAGATGCAAAAGGAAATGGGCTGCGTATTCGGCCTCAACTGCGGCTGGGAGCACCCGTTGTGGTTCTCGGGTGTGCCCGGCACCACCGACACAAACAGCTTCACCCGCCAGAACTGGTGGGAGCCGGTTGGCCGCGAAGTGAACATGCTGCGTGAGAACGTCGGCGTGATCGATATTTCGAACTTCGCCAACTACGTAATCAAAGGCCCCGGCGCGTTTGAGTGGCTGGATAAGCTGATCGCCAACAAGGTGCCAACCGAAGTTGGCCGCTCCTGCCTGACTCCGCTGATCTCGGTCCGCGGCGGCGTGGCTGGCGATTTCACCATCACCAAGGTGGCGGATGACGAATACATGATGGTCGGCTCCGGCATGGCGGAACGCTATCACCAGCGCTTCTTCAACATGGTGGAGCTGCCGGAAGGCACCACCTTCGAGGTCGCCACCAACCGCATTGCGGGCTTCAACGTCGCAGGCCCGAAATCACGCGATATGCTGCAGCGCCTGACCAATGCGGATTTGTCGAACGAGGCCTTCCGCTTCATGCGTTCCCGCACCATCGACGTGGCAGGTGTGGAATGCCTGGCAATCCGCGTCTCCTTCACCGGCGATCTGGGCTGGGAACTGCATTGTGCCGAAAGCGATCAGGTCAAACTGTACTCGGCCCTGCTGGCAGCTGCCGCAGAGTTCGACGGCGGTCCGGTCGGCGGCCGTGCGCTTGGTTCCTTGCGGATCGAGAAGGGCTACGGCTCCTGGGGCCGCGAGTACAGCCAGGAATACTGGCCGCAGGAGGTTGGCCTGGCCGGTCTCATCAAGCTGGACAAGGAGTTCCTCAACAAGGACGCCTATCTCAAGATCAAGGACAACGCCCCGCGCGAAATGCTCTCGGCCTTTGAGATCGACGCGGTGAACGATGCCGACGCCTCCGGCGGGGAGCCGATTTTCACACCCGACAGCACACCGGTGGGCCGCGTCACCTCGGGCGCTTACGGCTACTCGGTCGGTAAATCGCTGGCGCTGGGATATGCCAACCCCGAAGTTGCCAAGCCGGGGGATGAGGTCGAGGTCTATATTCTCGGCAAACCGCACAAGGCGCGCATTCTGGAAGCCGCAGCCTTCGACCCCTCAGGCGCACGGCTGCGGGCCTGACCGGAAACAGAAAAGCCGCCCCGAAGGGCGGCTTTTCTTTGGCAGCAGGGGCTGAGGGTCAGACAGGCAGCATCCCAGCCTTCAGCCATTCCGCAAAGGCAGCCTCATCCACATCGCCGGTGGCCAGATCCTCCATCATCCGCACACCCTCCACCGGGTCCGGGCGGAACTGGTAGCCGTTGAGGCGCAGAAAGGTCACAGCCGTCACAAAGGCCGTCCGCTTATTGCCGTCAACAAAAGCATGCGCCTTGGCGATGCCAAATGCGTAAGCCGCGGCAACCTCCGCCACGCCTGCATCGGAATAGGCAGCCAGATTCATTGCCCGCGCGCATCCCATTTCCAGAAGCGCCTTGTCACGCATCCCCGCCGCGCCGCCATGGCGCGAAATCTGCCGGTCATGGAAAATGGTCACCGCCGCCAGCGGCACCCATGTGTATTTGCTCACGCCAGCGCCTGAAGCAGGTCGCGGTTCTCGTCCATCACGATTTCAGCCGCAGCCAGCGCCTCAGCCACCGTGGGATCATGCGCCATCACCCGCAGGCTGCCGTCATCGCCGCGCACCACGAACAACGTGTCGCCTTCCTTGGCGTCCAGCATCGTCAGCATCTCCGTCGTCAGGGTGATGACGGCAGAGTTTCCAACTTTTCTGATCTTGGTCTCAATCATCGGCAGGCCTCATGTATATATACTCGTATATACGCGAAGCGCTGCCAGAATTCAATGCTGCCTGCGGCCCGCCCTGATGGCCTCTACAGCTCCATCTCCGCTGCCGCCTTCAGCAGCCAGCTCTTGAAATGCTTGACCGAGGGCGTTGCCGCCTTGTCCTTGAAAGTGGCGAAATAGGTCCAGGGACAATCGAGGTCGAAATCAAACGGCTCCACCAGCCGCCCGTCTGCCACATGGGACCGGACCAGTGTTTTGGGCAGAACCGCACAGCCCATTCCATTGGCGGCAAACTCCAATCCCATGTTGGAGGAATTGGTCTGCAAGCCGCCCTTCAGCTCGATCCCGGTAAGCCCGTAATGTTTGGCGATCTTCTCCCAGTAGATCGGCCGACCCAGGATGTGGATCAGTTTCGCCTGCACCAGCTGTTCCGGCCGGGTCAGCGCCTCGCCCGCAACCTTGAAACCGGGCGCACAGACCAGCGCCAGCTTTTCATCCCAAAGCTTGACCGCCGGCCCCATCACATCATCCACGTGGTTGATGGTGATCGAAATGTCCGAGACATTTGTCTCCACATCCACCCAGATCGTGCTGTGAATCGTCAGGTCGATATCCGGATGCGCTGCTGAGAACTCCTCGATGACTCCCAGCAGCCAGCGCTCCGCTAGGCTAACCGGGCAGGAAATCACGACCTCCCGCTTGTGGCTTTGCGAGATTAAGAGCTGCGTCGCTGAATCAATCTCCTGCAGCGCATGGCGGACCGAGGGCAAATAGGCCTCGCCCACGTCGGTCAGCGACAGGGACCTCGGATGGCGCACGAACAGCGGGCGGCCGATGAACTCCTCCAGGCTGCGCACATGGTTAGACACCGCCGACTGGGTGCAGTTCAGCTCATCCGCCGCCGAAGTGAAGCTGAGATAGCGCGCCGCGGCCTCAAAAGAGCGCAGGAATGTCAGGTGGGGCAGGTTCTTCATCAAACGGGTCCGCTGGCGGTTTCGGGGCCATGTTCCCATGCAATGGATTGGGCTGCAATTCCAAAGGGATCACGCCCCGAACGGGTCAGAAAACGACGTCTAGCGCACCCTTCGCGAAATAATGCAGCCCTATGACCCCGGTTTATTTGCGGGTCACCTGCGGCGGCGGCCCCTAGGCTTTGGCCAACGCACCTATATGGACCGCCTGACATGACAGCCACATTTGACCGCGCCGCCGATTTCACCTTTGGCCTGACCCCCGGCGATCTGCCTGAAACCACCCGCAAAGCTGCGGCGCTGATGTTCCTGGACACGCTGGGCATCACCATCGGCGCCACCCCGATGGAGGCGGGCCGCATCGCCCGCGACACCGCCGCAGCGCTTTATGGCTCCTGTGAAGAAGGTTACGGCGCCCGGATGATGTTCGACGGCCGCCGGGTCAGCGTCGCGGGTGCCGCCTATGCCGCCGCCACCGCCACCGACAATCTGGATGGCCACGACGGCTACTACCCGACCAAGGGCCACATCGGCGTGGTGGTGATCCCTGCAATCGCGGCTTTGGCGGAAACGGTGCCGGATTTCTCCGGGCCAGAGGCGCTGGCGATCACCACGCTGGGCTATGAGCTGGCGGGCCGCGCGGCGCTGTCGCTGCATGCAACAGTCAGCGACTACCACACCTCCGGTGCCTGGAACGCGCTGGGGGTGGCGGCGATTGCAGCCCGGATGCGCGGTCTCAGCCGGGATCAGCTGCGCCAGGCGCTGGGGATCGCCGAATTCCACGGCCCCCGCAGCCAGATGATGCGCGAGATCGCCAACCCCACGATGCTGCACGACGGATCCGGCTGGGGCGCAATGGCAGGCATGTCAGCAGCTGTTCTGGCAGAAAAGGGCTTCACCGGCGCGCCCGCAATCACCATCGAGGAAGACAGGGTGGCGGAACACTGGGACGACCTCGGCAGCTTTTGGCAGATGGAGCATCAGTATGTGAAGCCCTACCCGATCTGCCGCTGGGCCCATGCGCCGATCGACGCCGTGCGGCAGGTGATGCTGGAACACGGGCTGAGCCACGAACAGATCGCCCAGATCCACATCAACACTTTCCACGAAAGCGCCTGCCTCTATCCGGGCATCCCCTCTACCACCAGCCAAGCACAGTATTCGCTGGGCTTTGCCGTTGCCATCCAGGCCGCATACGGGCGGATAGGGGTGGAGCATATCTCCGGCCCCGCCCTTGCCGATCCGCTGGTGGCCTCGATCCATGACCGCATCACCGTGGCAGAGGCCGCGCGCCATTCAGCCCGCTTCCCGGCCTGCCGGGTCGCCGATGTGGTGGTGACGCTGACCGACGGGCGGGTGTTCGAGACCGGCGACGTCCACGCCCGCGGCGGCCCCGAAGCGCCGTTTTCGCAAGAGGACATCGAGCGGAAATTCATGGAATTTGCCGCGCCTTCGCTGGGCGAGGCCCGCGCCAGCGCCATCCGCGATGCAGTGCTGGGCTTCACCACTGAAGGCAGCAAATTCTCCGATCTTGGCCGTCTCATCTATGACGCGCCCGAAAACTAAGCCACCAACCTGACCAGAAAGACAGACACATGGCACGCGACAGACGCGGCGGCGGGCGCCGCGGAAAATCCTCCCGCTCCGGCGGCAGTATCGACCAGCTCCCCTGGAGCCAGGTAAAAAACACTTACCCGGCGTTTGAGCTCCTGAACCCGGAGCAGATGGACCAGCTGCACGCCACCTCAATGCGGATCCTGTCAGAGGCCGGCATCCGGGTGATGGGCGAGAACGTGATGGGCATTTTCGAGGCCGCGGGCGCCATCGTCGACCGCGACACCAAAACCATCCGCATCGACGAAAGCATCGTCACTGAAGCGTTGAAGACAGTCCCGGCGGAGTTCACCCTGACCGGCCGAAACCGGGACAAGCGGATCACGCTCGGCGGCAACAACGTGACCTTCAGCCTGGTGGCAGGCCCGCCCAACGTGCATGATTGCATCAACGGGCGGCGGTCCGGCAACCTCACCGACTATCAGAACTTCATCAGGCTGGCACATCACTTCAACGCCATCCACCTGATCGGCAACCAAGTGACCGCGCCGCTGGAGCTGCCCGCCAACAACAGGCATCTGGATACCTATCTAGCCAATATCACCTATGCAGATCTCTCGTTCCATTGCTCCGCCATCGGCCGCGGCCGGGCGCTGGACGGGATAAACATGATGGCGATCTCCCGCGGTCAGACGCCTGAGGAGATGAAGGATGATCCCGGTGTGATCACCATCATCTCGGTCAACTCGCCGCGGCTGTTTGACGACGCGATGGGCGACGGGCTGATCGCGATGGCCGAATACGGCCAGCCGGTAACGGTGACGCCCTTTACCCTGATGGGCGCAATGACCCCGGTGACCCTGCCCGCAGCCCTTGCCCAGCAGAACGCTGAGGCGCTGTTCGGTGTGGTGCTGACACAGCTGGTCAACCCCGGCACACCCGTCATGTACGGCTCCTTCACCTCCAATGTCGACATGCGCAGCGGCGCGCCTGCCTTTGGCACGCCGGAAAACGCCAAGGCCAACATCGTGGGCGGCCAGCTGGCGCGGCGCTATGGCATCCCCTACCGGACCTCCAACGCCAATGCCTCCAACACGGTGGACCTGCAGGCGGCTTATGAGACCATGATGTCCACCTGGGGTGCAGTACTGGGCGGCGCCAATATCATCTACCACGCGGCCGGCTGGCTGGAGGGCGGCCTGACCGCGTCTTATGAGAAGTTCATCCTGGATGTGGAGATCATCCAGAACATGATCGAGTTCCTGAAGCCGATGAAATTCGACACCGATGAGCTGGGCTTTGACGCCATCCAGTCGGTCCCGACCGGCGGCCATTTCTTCGGCGCCGAACACACGATGGCACGGTACGAGACCGCGTTTTACCACCCGATGCTGTCGGATTGGCAGAACTACGAGAACTGGGAAGCGGCTGGTGCCAAGGACGCGCTGCAACGTGCCACCGGCCTCTGGCAGCAGGCGCTGCGGGACTATGAGGAACCGGTGATGGACCCAGCCATCCGCGAGGAATTGGACGCCTATGTCGCCAGGCGGAAGCAAGAAATCGGGTCCGGTGAGCCGTGATGGGACGGGCGCGAGGGGCCAGCCCCTCGCGCTCCCCGGAGTATTTTTGCAAAGATGAAACAGACGCCTGTTTAGAGCTGATCAAACAGCCGCCCCGGCAGCCCGCCATGCCGCGGCAGGCCAAGCGCCCGCATCAGGCAGAACATCATCGCCTGGTTGGAGGTGACAACCGGCTTGCCCAAGCGTGCCTCGATCCGCTCCACAGCCTCAACCGCGCGCATGTCGGTGCAGCTGAGCACAATGGCCTGCGCCGCCGGGTGATCGGCCTGACAGGCCAGATCAAACACCTCATCTGGGGTCAGCTCGCCCTGCCCGTAGTTGCCCAGCTCGCGCCCGATGTCCGCGCATTTGACCGTCTCGATCCCGTTTGCCGCCAGGAACGCCATCGCCTGAGAATTGATCTCACCCAGATAGGGTGAAGAAAAACCGATCTTCACCGCCCCCAGCGCTTGAATCCCTGCCACCAGCGACCCCGCCGCGGTCAGCGAGACGGCACCCGACCCCGCCTTGATCCGCGCCGCCAGATCCGCGTCGAACCCCGGCCCGTGGGTCAGCGTCGCCGAGGTGCAGCCATAAAGCACAACATCAGGCCGAACGCCTGCAATCATCCGAAGGTCATGGCTGATATCAGACGCCCCCAGTCCCGCCATTTGATCGGCGCCGGGGATCTCCTCCACATCATAGCCGCCCATGCGCTGGAAATGCACAGTGGTGTCCGGACAGCGCATCAGCATCATGTCGGCTTCCAGGTTGGTGTTGGTAAAGGGCACCAGCACGCCGATTTTCGCGCGGGTGCGGGTTTCATAGGTCATGTGAGCACTCCCTTCAGCACGTCCAGCGCGCGGTCCATCACGTCTTGCCCGCAGATGGTGGCGCGCAGGCAATCGCCCAGCCCGTACCCGCCCATTCCACGCATCAGCAGGTTCTGCCCCCGCAGCGCCCTGTCTGCCGCTTGGGCCTGCTCCACCGAGGCAAAGCGGATCAGCACGAAATTGGTATGGCTCTGCGGCACCTCCAGCCCCAGCGCGCGGCAGTCTTTGGCAAAGCGGTCCCGGATGGCAACGGTTTGGGACACCACATCCCGCATATGCGCCTGATCGCGCATGGCCGCCGCCGCCATTGCCTGGGACGGGATGGAGATATTGTTTGGATTAAGCAGCTTGCGCACTTCCCCGGCAATCTCCGGCGGGAAGTACCCCCAGCCGGCCCGCGCCCCTGCCAGCCCATAGGCCTTGGAGAGCGTCCGCAGCACCACGGTATCGCCGCGCTCTGCCAGCACGAAGATTTCGCCGGGATCGTTTTCCGCATCGGCAAACTCCGCATAGGCCTGATCGGCCACCAGCAGCACATCCGCAGGCAGCCCCGCGCGCAGGCGCAGGAGGTCCGCGTTCGGGATCAGCGTACCGGTCGGATTGCCCGGATTGCAGACAAACACAATCCGCACCTCAGGCGTCACGGCGGCCAGAATATCCTCGACCGATACCGTCAGGTCCCGCTCCTGCGCCTTGACGTAGTCCGCCTGCACCTGCGCCGCAGCGGTGGCCACAAAGGCATAACCATAATCCGTCCCCAGCACCCTGTCCCCCGGCCCGGCGAAGGCGCGGATCAGGCAGCCCATCAGCTCCATCGAACCAGCGCCGCACAGCACCTTGGCCGGGTCCAGCCCATGCACCTCCGCCACCGCGGCGCGCAAGTCCGGCCACTCCGGGTCTGGATAGAGCGGCATCTGATCCAGCACCGCCCGGCCCGCCGCAAGTGCCGCCGGGCTAGCCGGGAACGCACTTTCATTCTGCGCCAGCGAGACCGTCCCGGCCTCGCCCAGATCCGCCAACGCATAAGGCGCCATCGCCGCCACATGCGGCACCGCGCGGATCATTTGCCGCCCCCGTAGGCGCCCGCGCCTTCTTCCGTCACCAGACCGCGCCGAAGATCCAGCGCCAGCGCCTCGGGGTCGCGCTCCGCCGGATCGCCAAAACCGCCGCCACCGGGGGTTTCAAAGATCAGATAATCCCCTGCCTCCACCCGCAGCTCGCCCTTGCCCGGAATGTCCTGCGCCCCGTCGCGGAACCGGATACGCCCCGGCGCGCCGGGCAAGCCGCCCATGCGCCCCAAGGCCGGAAACTTCAGCCGCTCCACTGACAGGAACACGATAAAGGGCGCGCCGTTGACGGAGGTCATCTCGATCCTCTGCCCCAGCCCGCCGCGGTATTTGCCCGCCCCTCCGCTGTCGGGCCGCAGCTCGCGCCGCCACATAACGACAGGTGCCACCGCCTCGGTGATCTCCACCTGGCTGCCATAAACACCCGAGGGATAGGCCGTCGCCGACAAGCCATCCGCATGGGGCCGCGCCCCGGTGCCGCCGTTGTGGACCGGCTCGATGGCAAACTCCCGCCCGCCGTCGCGTGCCACCTCCGGCGCGTGCCGCATCGGCAGGTCGAACATGCAGGACGCGCCCTCGGCGGGCACCCGGTCCGGCAGCGCCTGATGCAGGCAGCCCAGCACCAGATCCGGCGTCACCTGCCCCAGCGTATGCCGCATCGCCACCGGCACCGGGCGCTGCGCATTCAGGATGCAGCCCTTGGGGCCATCCACGGTAAAGGGCGCCAAACTCCCCGCATTGTTCGGAATGTCCGGCCCGACAATGCAGCGCAGGGCAAACACCGTATAAGCCGTGGCATAGTTCAGCGGCACGTTGATGCCCTTGCTGGAGCAGCCCGAAGTGCCGGTGAAATCCACATGCATGCCCCCTTTCGAGACTGTCAGCGTCGCATGCAGCTCCAGTTCACTCTCGTAGCCGTCCATTCTCAGAACATTGCGGTAGACGCCCTCCGGCACTTCCGCGATGGCCTGCAAAGTGCCGCGGCGGGACGTCTCGATGATATAGGCCCCCAGCGCATCCAGGTCGCTCAGGCCAAACTCCTCCATCATCCCCGCCAGCCGTGCCGCCCCGGCCTCGCAGCAGGCAATCAGCGCATAAATGTCACCCTCATTGGCAACCGGCTCGCGGCTGTTGGCGCGGACAATGTCCAGCAGCAGCGCGTTCGGCGCGCCTTCCTCCACTAGTTTGCAAGGCGGGATCAGCAGCCCTTCGTCATAGATGTCAGAGCCCTCCGGCCCCATGCCCAGCCCGCCCAGATCGACCAGATGCGAGGTGCAGGAGGTGAAGCCGACCACCCTGCCTCCTTTGAACACCGGCATCATCAACAGGAAATCGTTCAGATGCCCCGAGGCCAGCCAGGGGTCGTTGGTCATGTAGATATCGCCGGGCTTCATCGTGTCAGCCGGGAAGCGTTCGCGCAGATGCATGACCGCCGCGGCCATGGTGTTGATATGGCCCGGCGTGCCGGTCACCGCCTGCGCCAGCATCTGCCCCTGTGCGTCGAAAATCCCGGCAGATATGTCGCCGCATTCGCGCACAATCGGGCTGAAGGCCGCGCGGATCAGGGTCTGCCCCTGTTCCTCCACCACCGCCAGCAACCGGTTCCACATCACTTGCAGGCGAGCCGGTGACAGGTCCTGTGACAAGGCGGTCATTGCTTTTCTCCTTTCTGATCCTGGATCAGGACAAGATTGCCGATGGCATCCGCATGGGCGGAGAAATCCACCGAGACCAGCGTGGAGGTCTGCGGCTCTGTGATCAGCGCCGGGCCTAGGATGCGGTCGCCGGGTTTCAGACTGGCCCGCGGCACAAATGCCGCCTGCTTTTCGCGGCCATCCACATCGCAGATGATGGGCCGGTGCGCCGCCGGGGCAATGGTCCGCAGCTCCGGCACCTCCGGCACTGGCGGCACCTTTGCATCCGGGGTCGCGACCCGCACCGCCCAGTTCAGGATCTCGATCTTCATCCCAGGCACGGGGCGCGAAAACTGCTTGGCGTATTCCGCCTCAAACGCCGCCGTCAGCGGGCCAAGATCCTCTCCCGTCAGGTTCCGGTCCGGCAGGGCAATCTCGATCTCATGCCCCTGCCCGCTGTAGCGCATGAATGCGGTGCGCTGGACCAGCGTTTCAGCATCGCTCGCCCCCTGCGCCACCACCGATCGCGCCTCATCAATCATCTGGACAAACAAAGCGTTGATACCGTCCAGATCCATGTCCTCCAGCAGCGCATAGCGCGAACGCACGATTTCAAAGCTGACCGGCGCAAACAGGAACCCCACAGCAGATCCAACGCCCGGATTGGGCGGGATCACGATGCGCGCCACCCCGGCGGAACGCGCGACCCGGGTTGCATGCAGCGGCCCATTGCCGCCAAAAGCAATCATCGTGCGCGCACCCAGGTCCTTGCCGGACTCCACCGCGTGCATGCGGGCGGCGCTGGCCATGCTCTCGTCCACGATCCGGCTGACGCCGTCCGCGGCGCCAATCCCGTCCATATCCAGCCGCGAACCAATCACACGGCTCAGCGCTTCCTTAGAAGCCTCCGGGTCAATCCGGATATGCCCCTCCGCAAAGGTCTCCGGCACGATATAGCCCAGCGTGATGTCGCTGTCGGTCACGGTCGGCTCCGTACCGCCACGCCCGAAGGCCACCGGGCCGGGCTCCGACCCCGCCGATTTCGGCCCCACGGTCAGCCGCCCCAGCCGGTCCACACCGGCAATGGAGCCGCCGCCGGCGCCGATCTCGATCATCTCGATCACCGGGATCCGCACCGGCATCCCCGACCCCTTGATGAACCGCGCCGCGCGGGCAATCTCAAACTGGCGCGAGGTCTGCGGGCGGGCATTGTCAATAAGGCACAGCTTGGCCGTGGTGCCGCCCACATCAAAGGACAGCACCTGCTCCAGCCCCGCCTGCGCCGCAATCCGCGCCGCCAGGATGGCGCCGCCGGCAGGCCCCGACTCCACCAGCCGGATGGGAAACCGCGCCGCGGTCTGGATGGTGCACATGCCGCCGCCTGCGGTCATCATCAGGATCGGGCAGGTTACGCTTTCCGCAGCAAAGCGCTCGGCAAACCGCGCCAGATAAGTCTCCATCAGCGGCTGGATATAGGCGTTTGCCACCGTGGTGCAGAGCCTGTCAAACTCCCGCGCCTCGGGGCTGACCTCCGAGGAGATCGAGACCGTCAGCCGGGGCCGCCGTTTCACCAGAATGTCCCGCAGCCGCCGCTCATGGTCCGGGTTGGCATAGGCGTGCATCAGGCAGACCGCCACCGCCTCTGCACCGCTGGCATCCAGCTCCGCAATCAGCGCCTCAATCGCGCTGTCCTCCATGGGGATCAGCACTTCTCCTGTCGCCGACATCCGCTCCCGGATGGTCAGCGACCGCTCCCGCGGCACCAGCAGATCGGGCTTCTCAAGATTGATGTCATACTGGGAGTAGCGCCGCTCATAGGCAATCTCCAGAATGTCCCGGAACCCCTCGGTCGTGACCGTCGCCACCCGCGCCCCGCGCCGCTCAATCAGCGCGTTGGTCGCCAGCGTTGTGCCGTGAATGAAGCCGGTGACTTCACCCAAAGACCGCCCCGCCTGCGTCATCACTCGCGCGGCGCCCTCCATCGCGCCAATACCCGGGTCCTGATGGGTAGTCAGTGTCTTGGTTGAGGCCAGAATAGTATCTTCGCCCGCCACCAGCACGGTGTCGGTGAAGGTACCGCCAATATCAATGGCAAGGCGCAGCGCCTGTGATGCTGTCATGTGTCATTCCAATGTCCGCCGTTGAGAAACCGTGAGAACCCGCAAAGGGCAACGGAATTCAGGCAGCGACCAGGTTGCACCCGGTTGCGCGGCGGTCCATGCGTTTTGGAATGAAGTTCTGTGTCATGTCTCCATCCTGAGCCGCCGCCGGGCGGCACGCTTGGCGGATTACGACACGTATTAGGTCAGAAAGCGGCACCTGGCAGGCCGCAAACGGCATCCCTCCCGGCATCCTCCTGCCAGGAGGGATGGGAACTCAGCCGAAATGCAGGGTTTTGACTTCCTGATAATCCTCCAGCCCCAGCATGCCGCCTTCGCGGCCGTTGCCGGATTGCTTGTAGCCGCCAAAGGGCGAGCCGTAGTTGAAACCGCCGCCGTTGATATGCACCGCGCCCGCCCGCAGCCGGGCGGCAACCCGCTCGGCCCGCTCCGGATCGCCAGTCTGCAGATAGGCCGCCAGGCCGTACGGCGTGTCATTGGCCATGCGGATGGCGTCCTCCTCATCCTCGAAGGGGATGATCACCAGCACCGGGCCAAAGATTTCCTGCTGCGCAATGGCCATATCATTGGTCACATCGGCAAAGACGGTGGGACGCACGTACCAGCCCTTGTCCAGCCCTTCTGGCCGGCCCGGCCCGCCTGCCAGCAGGGTCGCCCCCTCACCGATGCCCTTCTGGATCATCTCCTGCACCCGGTCGTACTGGATGCGGTCGAACATCGGGCCGATGTGATCGCCCTCCTGGCTCGGGTCGCCAACGGCCTGGCCCTCGGCGGCTGCCTTGGCAATCTCCAGCACCCGGTCGTAACAGCTCCGCTCCACCAGCATCCGGGTCGGCGCGTCGCAGCTCTGGCCGGTGTTATACATGCACTCCAGCACCGAAGCGGTGACCTTCTCCTCAAGGTCAGCATCCGCAAACACCAGGTTCGGAGACTTGCCGCCCAGTTCCAGCGTCACCCGCTTGACGGTGTCGGCCGCGTCCTTGGACACCGCAATGCCGGCCCTCGTCGAACCGGTGAAGGACATCATATCCACATCAGGATGGCGCGACAGACCCGCACCCACCGTCGGCCCGTCGCCATGAACCAGATTGAACACCCCCGCCGGATAGCCCGCGTCATGAATCATCTGCGCATAAACTGCGGCGGACATGGGAGTATGCTCCGACGGTTTCAGCACGCAGGTGCAGCCCGTCGCCAGCGCAGGCAGCACCTTGAGCGCGATCTGGTTCACCGGCCAGTTCCATGGGGTGATCAGCCCGCAAACCCCGATCGGCTCGCGCACCAGAATGTCGCCGCTGGGCAGGGTTTCACGCAGTTCCTGGGATTTCAGCGCGTCCAGAACGCCCTCCAGATGCCCGATCCCCGAATCAGCCTGGGCGTCCCGCGCCATCGAAACCGGCGCCCCCATCTCGGCAGACATCGCCTGCGCCAGCTCCTCGCGCCGTTCCCTGCTGATCTCCAGCAACCGCTCCAAAAGCGTAATCCGCTCAGCGCGGGAGGTCTGGGAAAAACTCTCAAATGCCCTCTTGGCCGCCGCAACTGCGGCGTTCACATCCGTCTCATCGCCGAGGATGATGGTGCCGATCTGCTCTTCCGTGGCCGGGTTCAGAACAGGAAATTCCCGGCTGGAATGCGGCGTCACCCAGGCACCGCCGATATAGAATTTTTGCAGGTCCATCAGACTGTTCTCACTTTTGCACCGCAAGTGCGGCTAGGGTTGGACGGAGGCGCATCACACAAGCATGCCGTAGCAACTGCCAGAGGATCACGACGGCGCATTTGATCCGGCAGCCTGCCCGCCTTTTCGGCTGCAGAATAGGCCAAAACCGTCACTTCGCGGGTCCGTTTTCGACAAATCCATGCTGTGGGTTGGGCGCATCAGTGGCAAGTAAACCCTCTCTGCAGCACCTGAACCGCTTCGCGGACGGCCGCTGCCGTGCCTATCCTGCGTGAAAGCCCATGAAAAAAGGGCGTCTTGAGGCAAGTTATGAGTAAACCCCGTTGGACAGCCCGTTCCGTGCTGCTCGCAGGCACAGTCCTGTGCGGCTGCACCATTGTCGGCATTGACTACCATCGCCCCGATTTCGCGGTGCCTGCCAGCTATTACCAGTCCCGCAGCTATGCCACCGCCAAAGGCGCCTCTGAAGCCTGGTGGCAGGGGCTGAACGATGCCACCCTGAACCGGCTGGTTGCCGCAGGGCTGCAACAGAACCTGGAGCTCAAGGCCGCGAAGGAGCGCCTGATCTCGGCAGAGGTTCTGCGCCGCGGGACAGGCCGGCCGCAGCAGGTCAACGGCGACCTGGAAGGCAGTTCCATCTTTTCGCGCCGCGAATCCCAGAACGGCTCTACCAGCACCGACACCGCCGAGGTCGGCGCCACCTATGTCTTTGACCTGTTCGGCGAATTCCAGCGCCGCTCCGAACGGGCGGTGGCCGACCGCGACGCCGCGTTTTACCAGATGGCCACCGCGCGGCTGGCGCTGATTGACGCCATCACCCGCACCTATATCCAGGCGCGGTTCTTCCAGCGCGGCGCCGCCGTGACCCGCAAGACGATCCAGCTGCGACAGCAGATCCTGGCAACGGTGGAAGAACTGCAGGCGGCCCGCACCCTTCTGGCCCTGGACGTGGAACGCACCAAGCTGCAGGTCGCCAGCGCCAAGGCAGATCTGCCTGGCTTCATCGCCAGTTACGAATCCTCTGTCTTTGCCCTGGCGACGCTTCTCGACCGCGACGCGGCAGAGATTTTTGCGATGATGCAGGGCAGCTATGCGCAGCCTTACCCCGCCAGCCAGCCGGAACAGGGCGTGCCCGCAACCCTGCTGCGCAACCGCCCTGATGTGCTGTTGGCCGAAGCCCAGCTGCGCGGCGCCGCCGCCGATATAGGCATCACCGAGGCGGAGCTTTATCCGTCGCTGGAAGTCTCCGGCTCGGTGCGCGCCACCCGCGGCGCCGGCGCGCTCTACCAGATCGGGCCGGGTCTGAATCTGCCGCTTTTCAACCGTCCGGTGCTGCGTGCCTTCCACAAAAGCGCCATCGCCGAGGCCAAGGCGACCGAATACGACTACCGCGCGGCAGTCAGGTCCGCGGTTGAGGAGGTCCAGTCGCAGCAAAGCAGCCTGCGCGCCGCCCGCGAGCGCACCGCCGCCCAGACCCGTGCGGTCAATCTGGGAGCCAAGGTTGCCGATCTTGCGCGTGAAACCTTCCGGGCCAGCGAAATCACCCTGTTCGACCTTCTGAACACCGAAGAAGCGCTGCGCGACAACGAACTGGCCCTGATCACCGCGCGGCGCGACCTGGCGCTAGCCTGGTCCAGCCTGCAGATATCCCTGGGCAAGGGATGGGTCCCGCACCAGGATCCGGGCAGCGCCGTTGTGGCGGTGAAACCTTCAGAATAGGCTGAAACGGGACGCCGCAGCCGGCTCAGGCCTGCTGCGCCTCGCGTTCCATCTGCTCGACCATCTTGCGCGCGCGCTTGCACTGCAGCTTGTCCCGCAGCGGGCTGTCGGGGTCGACATCCTTGGAGCAGACCACGCATTTGTCGGCACCCGAGATCGCATTCAGGCCGCCGCAGCTGCCCTTGATCTTCTTGCCCATCAGAATGACCCCCAGCGACATGCCCAGGGTGACGATCAGCAGCAGGATGAAGGCCAGAAGAAAGGTGCTCATATGGTGTCCCTCGCAGGATGCTTGGTGCGCGGCGTTAGTTTGCGGTCAGCGCCTCGAACGCGCTGCTTGCCGCTGTCATATAGGCATCCGGCCCGGCTTGCACGTCCCGATCAATGAAAAACACGGCAAGTTTATGCTCCTCAGCAAGCTTCAGCCCGTTTTCGCGGCCCAGAACCAGCATTGCAGTGGCCCAGGCATCCGCCAGCATGGCGTTTTCTGCGATCACCGTGACAGAGGTGGTCGCATGGGTGACCGGCCGCCCGGCCACCGGATCGAGGATATGGGAATAGCGTTTGCCCTCATGCTCGAAGTAATTGCGGTAATCACCCGAGGTCGCCAGCCCGTGATTGCTGACCGGCACGATCAGCTGCACCGTCTGCGCCGCCGCATCCGGTTTCTCGATGCCGATGCGCCAGGCCTCGCCCTTGGCGTTTTCGCCCCTGGTCACCAGATCGCCGCCGATCTCGACCATGTAGTGCTCAACGCCAAACCCCTGCAGCGCCTCTGCCACCGCATCCACGCCATAGCCCTTGGCAATGGCCGACAGGTTGATACCGGTTTCCGGCGCGGATTTCCTGAGCGTGCCGGCCTCTGCATCCAGCACCAGCAGCCGCGCCTGGCCGACGCCCTCCAGCGCCTTGGCAATGGCCGCATCCGACGGCACCGGATCTTCGGGCTTGCGCGGCCCAAAGCCCCACAGCTCAATCAGCGGGCCCAGGGTCACATCGAACTTGCCGCCGGTCTTTGCGTGCACGTCCCCCGCCGCCGCCAGCACATGGGCAAATTCCGGCGACACCCGCACCGGCGCGGTGCTGCGCGCGGCAGAGAAGGTGGAAACCTCGGAGGCCGGATCCCAGTTCGACATCCTGGCATTGACCGCCGCCAGGGTGCCCTCCACCGCGGATCCCAGCGCCCTGGCGTCCAGATCCTCGCCAATCGCAATCACGCTGTAGGTGGTGCCCATGGTTTCACCCGTCAGCCGCACCTCTTCCGGGTCGCTGCCGAACCAGCAGCCGGACATGGCCAGCACCGCAGGCAGGGTCAGGGCGGTCAGGAGTTTTCTGGGCAACGGGCAGGGCATTCGGCAACCTCCGGCGGAAAAACTGGCGCAGCTATGCCCCTGCCCCGCGGCAGAGTCAAACGGAGCGCCGGGGCAGGCCTCAGAACTTCAACGGCAGAAAGGCCAGCGCCAGCAAGCCCACCGCAGCCGGCAGCCCGTACAGCCAGGCCCGGAACCGCGCATTTGGCGCCTCGGACTTCCAGTTCTGCCGGTACAGGTGGCCGCAGACCACCACCAGGAACACGGTCAGCGCACCGGTCACGGGGGTCAGGTAGAGGCTTTCGAACATGTTGTTTTTCCGCTGTTGTTAGCGCTCGCGTCATTTCGCCCCTTCCCGGATCATAATCCGCCGCTAAGATGGGGGTATGACCTGATGCAGGATACAGGAGGAGACCCCGCGCATGGCACCGTTCTCATACCAGCCTCCCACCCGGGGCGACAAGGCCGGGCAGGAAAGCCACAGCCAGTCGGCCGAGTCGAATTTGTCGCACGGCCAATCGACAGTTGCCAGTCTGCTGGAAGCAAAGGGCGACGCAATCTTTGCAATCCGCCCCAATGACACGGTCGGCCATGCGGTCGAGGCCCTGAAAGAAAAACGCATCGGCGCGCTGGTCGTCACCGACCAGAACGGCTCGCTGCAGGGCATCCTGTCGGAACGCGACATCGTGCGCCGTCTGGCGGACACGCCGGGCCACACCCTGCCGCAGCTGGTTGAGGAGATCATGACCCGCGAGGTCAAAACCTGCGCGCCCGACGACCTGCTGATTGATGTGGCCAAGGTGATGAACGAGGGCCGCTTCCGCCACCTGCCGGTCCTGAAAGACGGCAAGCTTGCAGGCATGATCACCGTCGGCGACGTGGTGAATTTCCGCCTGAAAGAGCTGGAATACGAAGCCCTCCGCATGAAGCAGATGATCGTCGGCTGAGGCTCATAACAGATGGTCCGCCTTCGGGCGGATCAATTCTGGCAGCAGTCATTGCTGTATCTTGCAGCCATTCACGATTGAGACAGCAGAGCACCGGTTGAGCCCTTTGCGGTCATTTGCGCTCGCCTGTTTAGTGGCCAGGCTTTCCCTGGATGCACATCAAAGATGAGTGTCCGTTTGGGTGGGCTCAAACCCCGAGCAGCCAAATAGGTTACCGTAGCTCTCTTGACCGTCCTGCTCAGGCTTCAGCTTGATGAATAATTCAGCCTGCTGCCTTGATCGCCTCGGCCAGACCGGACAAGGGAAGCCGAAACACTTCCGTTCTTTCTTCCGAACCTGAGTACACAAGCGTAAGTTTGGCAGTTTTACCTGTTTCAAGAGCACGCAGGAACCCACGCTTCACTCCCACCTTCACCACGCAATAATCGGGTTCGCAGTTCTCAATGGAAAATCGCCGCGCGACCCGGTGATCGACGGACATCACGAGCCCGGCTGTCTTGTTTACGTTCAGATCCGGGCGCCCTGGCGCAATCATTCTGGCGGGGACCACGATAGTGAATCCCGCAACAGCAGCCTTTTCGGTTTCAGGAAAAAGGAACCCACTAATAGAGGCGATCTGCTTTCCGCGCATGTCTTCGACAGGAAGGTAAGCGATGCAATTCGCATGAACGTCACTGCACAAGACCGACCACGCGCCATGGCGCGACCGAACGGCAGAGTTACTGTCTTCAGTCTCAGGTTTCACGCAAGCCGCCATCAGAGAAACCAGTGCCATCGCCCAGATCCAATTCCTTTGCATTCCTGCCTCTTCAATCGTTCTTTGACAGAACCAGTATCGGTTGCTTCCTAACAGTTCAACTTCAGCTTTACGGGTGCCAACAGCGGATGCTTAGACGAGGTGGATAGGTTTACTGCTTGCGGCAAATTGCTATTTTGTCCGCATCCAAATTTTCGCCTGTCCCGTTCTGAAGGCGTGTTTCGCCTCAGAATTGACTGGCGACCAGCGTTCTAGAGTTCTGACAGATCTTCCTTGGCCGACAGCGCATAGCCTTTTCCACCCGGCGGCGGATGGTCACGGAAACGGCCCGCCGCCCGTCTTTTGCAGACGCTCCAGAAACACCTCCAGATCCTCCGCGCAGTCCAACGGTTCCATCGCCTGTTTGATCGCCGCACCGTAGATCTGCCACATCTGCAGCCGCAGCGCCGCGCCGGCCTCTGTCAGGTGCAGCAGCTTGCCGCGGCGGTCCTGTTCGAACACGGTTTCGCGCACCAGACCCTGTTTCACCATCTGCGCCAGAATGCGCGACAGGTTGGACTGCTCAAACAGCAGGTTGCGGGTCAGCTCATAGGCCCGCACCCCGTCCGCCCCGGCCATCTCGATCCCCCACAGCACGTCGTACCATCTGAGCGGTGGCAGCCCCGCTGCCCGCAGCTTGGCCTCCATGTCGCGGTGGGTCTGCCGGTGGGCGCGGTTCAGCAGGATCCAGATTGCAGTTTCGCGTGTGCTGGGTGTCATGCGGTCTTCACGAGTTGGTGAACAAGAGAGAGGTTCCGCCGTTGCCGGTGGATGCAGGCAGATAGATGTCATAGCATCCATCCTGGATCAATCGCATCCTCACGTAACAAGAGCCGTTCCCGGCCCAACCCCATCCGACAGGAAGACTGCCATGATGATCAGGATTGCCTCCCTCGCCGCCGCCGCGCTGCTGGCCGCCCCCGCTGCCTTTGCCGCCACCACCTACAAGACCGACCAGGGCCATACCGAGGTCAAATTCAGCTGGAGCCACGCCGGCGTCTCGATGCAGAGCGGCGAGTTTACCGACGCCCAGGGCACTCTGGTGCTGGACCCGGAAAACCCCGAAGCGTCCACTCTGAATGTGACCATCAAGGCGGACAGCGTCGCCACCGGGTTCGGGCCGCTGGACGACCACCTGTCCAGCGCCGACTTCCTGGAGGTCGCAACCTACCCTGAGATCACCTTTGTCAGCACCGGGATTGAGAAGACCGGCGACAAGACCGCCAAGGTGACCGGCGATCTGACCATTCACGGCACCACCCAGCCCGTGGTGCTGGACACCACTATGACCCACCTCGGCCCGCACCCGCTGGGCGGTGCGATCGAATACTACCAGGGCGACTGGGCGGCGTTTGAGGCCACCACCACCATCGACCACCAGGCGTTCGGCGTCGGCGGATTCTCCACCGGACCGATCACCATCCATATCGTCAGCGAGCTGAAGGCCGAGTGATTTCTGCCGAGCCGGTGCACGGGGGGTGTACAGGGGGTGCACGCATGTCACCCCCCTCCCCGGCCCGCTCATGAGAACAGAAAAAGCCCCGGATGTTCCCATCCGGGGCTTCTTTAGATTTTGGGGTCTCTCCGGCTCAGCCGCCGAAGTCGTCCAGCATGATGTCCTCGCGGTCCACGCCCAGATCCAGGAGCATGTTGATCACCGACTGGTTCATGATCGGCGGTCCACACATGTAGAACTCGCAGTCTTCCGGCGCAGGGTGGTTCTTGAGGTATTCCTCGAACAGAACGTTGTGGATGAAGCCGGTGTAGCCTTTCCAGTCGTCCTCCGGCTGCGCGTCGGACAGCGCGACGTGCCAGTCGAAGTTGTCGAACTCTTCGGCCAGCTGGTCGAAGTCCTCGACAAAGAACATCTCCTTCTTCGAGCGCGCACCGTACCAGAAGCTGATCTTGCGATCGCGGTTCTCCAGCCGCTTCAGCTGGTCGAAGATGTGGCTGCGCATCGGCGCCATGCCGGCACCGCCGCCGATGAACACCATTTCCTTCTGAGTGTCGCGGGCAAAGAACTCGCCGAACGGACCGGAGATGGTGACTTCATCGCCCGGCTTCAGGTTGAAGATGTAGGACGACATCTTGCCTGCCGGAATGTCGCTGCTGCCCGGCGGCGGCGAGGCAACGCGGACGTTAAGCATGATGATGCCCTTCTCGTCCGGGTAGTTCGCCATCGAATAGGCGCGCTCGACCGGCTCATCCACGACAGACTTGTACTGCCACAGATTGAAGCGGTCCCAATCCTCGCGGTACTCCTCCTGGATGTCGAAGTCGGTGTAGGCCAGCTGGTGGGCGGGCGCCTCAATCTGGATGTAGCCGCCGGCGCGGAAGTTCACATCCTCTCCTTCGGGCAGTTCCAGCACCAGCGCCTTGATGAAGGTCGCCACGTTGTCGTTCGACCGCACCTTGCAGCGCCATTTCTTGACGCCGAAGACCTCTTCGGGAACCTCGACCTCCATGTCCTGCTTGACCGCAACCTGACAGGACAGGCGGTCGCCGCAAGACGCCTCGCGCTTGGTGATGTGGCTTTCCTCGGTCGGCAGGATGGAGCCGCCGCCGGAATGCACACGCACCCGGCACTGGGCGCAGGTGCCGCCGCCGCCGCAGGCGGAGGGGACGAAGAGTTTCTCGGCCGCCAGCGTTTGCAGCAGTTTGCCGCCCGCAGGCACCGAGATGGTTTTCTCACCGTTGATGGTGATGTTGACGTTGCCGGACGCGACCAGGCGGGAACGGGCAGCCAGGATGATGGCCACCAGCGCCAGCACGATCAACGTGAACAGGACAACGCCGAGCGAGAAAGTTTCCATAACTTCAGACGCTCCCTTACAGTTTGACGCCGCTGAAGGACATGAAGGCCATCGCCATCAGACCCGCGGTGATAAAGGTGATGCCCAGGCCCTGCAGGCCGTCCGGCACGTCGGAATACTTCAGCTTCTCGCGCACGCCCGCCATCGCGGTGATCGCCAGCGCCCAGCCAAAGCCGGAGGAGAGGCCGTAAGTGGTTGCTTCCGCGAAATTGTAGTCGCGTTCCACCATGAACAGCGAACCACCGAGGATCGCACAGTTCACCGTGATCAGCGGCAGGAAGACCCCCAGCGCGTTGTAGAGCGGCGGGAAATACTTATCGAGGATCATCTCCAGAATTTGCACCATCGCCGCGATCACCCCGATATAGGAGATCAGGCCGAGGAAGGTCAGATCCACATCCGGGAAACCCGCCCAGGCCAGCGCGCCCGGCTTCAAGAGGTAGGTCAGCAGCAGGTTGTTGGTCGGCACGGTGATGGCCTGCACCAGCATCACCGAAATCCCCAGACCCAGCGCGGTGGAGATTTTCTTGGACACCGCGATAAAGGTGCACATGCCCAGGAAGAAGGAGAGCGCGAGGTTCTCGACAAAGATGGCCTTAACGGCGAGTGAAATCAGCCCTTCCATCAGTGCGCCTCCACGTTCTGGATTTTATATTCACGCTCTTCGACCTGGTTCGGCTTCCAGGTGCGGAACGCCCAGATCAGAAGGCCGATCACGAAGAACGCCGACGGCGGCAGCAGCAGCATGCCGTTTGGCACATACCAGCCGCCGTTGTTCACGGTCTCCAGGATGGTGATGCCGAACAGGGAGCCGGAGCCGAACAGCTCGCGGATGATACCCACCAGCATCAGGATCAGGCCATAGCCCATGCCGTTGCCCAGACCGTCGATGAAGGAGGCCACCGGAGGGTTGCTCATGGCGAACGCCTCGGCGCGGCCCATCACGATACAGTTGGTGATGATCAGGCCGACGAAGACTGACAGGGTCTTGGAGATCTCAAAGGCGTAGGCCTTGAGCACCTGATCCACCAGGATCACCAGCGAGGCGATGATCACCATCTGCACGATAATCCGGATCGAGCTGGGGATCTGGTTTCTGAGGATCGAGATGAACATCGAAGAGAACGCGGTCACGAAGGTCACCGCCAGGGTCATCACAAAGGCCACCTGCAGAGAGGAGGTCACCGCCAGCGCCGAGCAGATGCCCAGAACCTGCAGCGTGATCGGGTTGTTGTCGACCAATGGGTCGACCAGCATGTCTTTCTTGGTCTGCGCCATCAGAGCTCTCCCGCTTTAAGGGCGGCCAGGAAGGGTGCGTAGCCCTCTTCGCCCATCCAGAATTTCACCAGGTTGTCCACGCCGACAGAGGTCAGCGTCGCACCGGCCAGTGCATCAATGTGATGCTCCGGCCCGGCCGGGCCTTGCGCCTTGGCAACGCTGATCTGCAGTTCACCGCTTTCGTCATGCAGCTTCTTGCCGCTCCACAGGGACTTCCAGCGCGGGTTGTCCACCTCGGCGCCGAGGCCCGGGGTTTCGCCGTGCTGATAGAACTGCAGGCCGAAAATGTCGTTGCCGTTTTCCTCAACTGCGATGAAGCCATAGAGGGTCGACCACAGGCCGTAGCCGTGAACCGGCAGGATCACCTTGTCCAGATCGCCGTTTTCCTCGCGCAGCAGGTACACGGTCTTGTAGCGCGACTGTCGGCCAATGCCCGCCGGATCATTGTCCAGCGCGCGGCTCAGCTCAGGATCCTGCGCGGCAGCCAGATCGTCGAAATTGGCAGCGTCGAATTGGTCGGTGAATTCACCGGTTTCCAGATCCAGCACCTGCGGTTCAAAGGCGGCGAAGGCCTCAGCCACTTTGATGCCCGGCTCATAAAGGCCGGCCACCTGCAGAACGTTCAGCTGCTTGTCGCGTTTGCGGTTCACTTCCTGCACCGGGCGCAGAGACACCGCGGCGGTGGACACGATCATCGAGGCCACCAGGCAGACGGCAACAGCGATGAACAAGGTCTTGCCGACGGAATCCGGCGATGCGGCCAGGAAGCGGCCAATCAGGCCCTTGCTTTGGGTATCAGCCATGGCGGCGCGCCCTCCGTTTGATGTTGGCCTGCACGACGAAGTAGTCGATCAGCGGTGCAAAAACGTTGCCGAACAGGATCGCCAGCATCATGCCTTCGGGGAAGGCCGGGTTCAGCACCCGGATCAGCACCACCATCACGCCGATGAGGGCACCGTAGATGTAGCGGCCCGCGTTGGTATGGGATGCGGACACGGGTTCGGTCACCATGAACACCAGACCGAATGCATAACCGCCCAGCACCAGGTGCCAGTACCACGGCATCGCAAACATCGGGTTGCTGTCGGAGCCAATGAGGTTCAGCAGCATCGAGAAGGCGATCATGCCCGCAAGGCAGCCCACGATCAGGCGCCAGTTGGCGATCTTGGTGAACAGCAGGAAGCAAAGCCCGATTGCGCAGGCCAGCGTCGATGTTTCACCAAAGCTGCCTTGGATGGTGCCAAAGAACGCATCCGACCATTCGATACCCTTGGCGGCCAGCGCCTGCACGCCGTCAGCAGCGGTCACACCCAGCGCGGTCGCGCCGGAGAAGCCGTCAACCGGGGTCCAGACAGCGTCGCCCGACATGTTCGCCGGATAGGCAAAGTACAGGAACGCACGGCCCACCAGCGCCGGGTTCAGGAAGTTCTTGCCAGTGCCGCCAAAGACTTCCTTGCCGATCACCACGCCGAAGATGATGCCAAGCGCCACCTGCCACAGCGGCGCGGAGGCCGGCATGATCAGAGTGTAAAGCATCGAGGTCACAAGGAAGCCCTCGTTCACCTCATGGCCGCGCACGGTGGCAAAGATGACTTCGAAGATGCCGCCTGCAACCAGTGTCACGATGTAGATCGGCAGGAAATACAGGAACCCGTGCGCGATGTTGGCCATCGGGCTCACCGCATCCAGCGAGATGCCGAACATCTGCAGGATGGCGATCCGCCAGCCGGTGGCCGCATCAGCCCCCAGCGCGGCAATCGCCGAGTTGGCCTGATAGCCGGTGTTCCACATGCCCCACAGGATGCAGGGGATGGTGGCGATCACCACATAGGTCATGATCCGCTTCATATCGACGTATGAGCGGGCATGCGGCGCCACCGAGGTGACGGTTTTCGGGGTATAAAGGAAGGACTCCACCATCTCGTAGACGGGGAAGAGCTTTTCGTACTTGCCCCCCTTCTCGAAATGGGGCTCGATCCTGTCAAAGAAGCTGCGCAATCCCATCCGGCTCAGCCCTCCTTTTCAATCTTGGTCAGGCAGTCGCGCAGCGCCAGCCCGTATTCGTACTTGGCCGGGCAGGCAAAGCCGACGAGGCCCATGTCCTCTTCGTCCAGCTCCAGCGCACCCAGCGCCTGTGCGGTGTCGGTGTCCATCACCAGCAGCGCGCGCAGCAATTGCGTCGGCAGGTAGTCCTGCGGCATCAGCTGTTCAAAAGTGCCGGTGGGCACCATCGCCCGGCGGCCGCCGTTCAAATTGCTGGTGAGGGCAAACAGCTTGCGGCTGAGGGCAGAGCCCAGCACCGGCTGAACCGCGTATTTGCCGCCCATCGGACGGATCCAGCCCAGCGGGATCTGCTTGCGGTCTTCTTCGATAATGGCAACCTGGCGGGCAAAACGGCCGAGGAAGGCCAGCGGGCCAGCTGCCTGGCGGCCCGACAGGATCGACCCGGAGATCACCCGCACCGGACCGTCCGAGGCAATCTCGCCGCGGGTCAGCTCATCGGTGGAGGCGCCCGCAACGGTGCGGACCAGACGGGGGCTGCGCGCAGCGGGACCGGAGATGGCAACCACGGTGGAGGGGTCCAGGTGGCCGGTCAGCAGCAAGCGGCCGATGGCAATCACGTCCTGATAGGATACGGTCCAGACCTGATCGTTCGCGCGGACGGGATGCAGGAAGTGGATGTGGGTGCCTGCAAGGCCCGAGGGATGCGGGCCGGAGAAACCCGCAACCTCAACCCCGGCGAGGTTTGCACCCGGAATGCTGTCGCCCGTCTTCTGGCACAGATAGGTGGTGCCGTCGGTCAGCAGGGTCACGGCCTTCAGGCCGGCCTCAAACGCCTCAGCCGCATCATTGATGATCACGGCGGCGTCGCCAGCCAGCGGTTCGCTGTCCATCGCGGTGACAAAGATCGCGGCGGGCTTGGACCCCGGCTGCGGCATCTTGGAATAGGGACGGGTGCGGAAGGCGGTCCAGAGACCGGCGGCGCACAGCTTCTCGGTCAGGCCCTCGGCAGTGTCAGCATTGCCGGTGGCCGAGAAATCAATGCCGGTATCCTCGGCATCGGAAATCGCAATCACCACGCTTTCCAAGACCCGGCGCGCGCCGCGGTTGATCGCCACGACCTTGCCGGTCATCGGGGCCACCATCATCGCGGCCTCGGCATCCTTGTGGCAGAACAGCGGGGTGCCGCGGCGGACCTCCTCGCCTTCCTGCACCAGCATGCGGGGTTTCAGGCCCATGTAGTCGGGGCCAAGCACGGCCACCGAGGTGATGGAGGGGCCGTCGTGGATCACTTGCTCCGGTGCGCCTGTCACCGGCAGATCCAGCCCCTTTCTCAAGTTAAATGTCTTCATATTTGCGCTACGTCCCTCCAAGGCCGAATCCCGTGGCGGTTCTTACCCCGTTCCGGCAGCGGCGGCAAAGAAAACGCACAAAACGCCGTTTTCCGCACATCCGCACAGCCTGTCCTGATTTCCGGCGCACTCGAATCAAATTCGGCACCGAATGGCAAGGCTGTGCCCCTGCCTGTTTCCCGATTTCCTGTGTACTGCGCGCTTTTATCAAACTGTTGGCGCTCACGGGTCTTGAGAAACCGTCAAAGCGGACAGGCGGAAACGGCAACCCATTCCCGCGGGCGCTGCCACGGCGGGCCAGTCTGCCTTTCAGTCTCAACACGCGGTTGAAACTGATTCTACCAAATACTGCGTATTCAGGCTTCCCAAACGGCCAGCGGCGCGCCCATCAGGTCCCGGTCGACAGTGATCCCCAGCCCCGGTGCATCCGGAACCAGCACGCCGCCGTCCTGCACCGGTGCGTCGAACTCTGCCGTTTTCAGCGTCACCATATCGCGGCAGTCCAGAATGCAACGCAGGGACCTCTCCGGCACCGTGGCGCCCAGATGGGCGATGGCAGAGAACGCCACGACGGATCCAACAGTATCCTGCACGCTGACCGTGGCACCCGACGCCAGGCACATGTCCCGGTGCCGCCGCCCATGGGTCAGCCCGCCCGCCTTGGAGATCTTGAGGCCGATGCCGTCCGCCACGTCCTCTGCCAGCATCAGGGCGATGTCCTCATCCTGCTGGACCAGCTCATCCAGGATGATCGGTACTGTACAGCGCTTGCGCAGCGACATGGTCTCGCGCCAGGTCTTGCATGGTGCCTCCAGCACAAAATCCAGCCCCTCGGGCAGCATCCGCAGCATCCGCAGCGCGGTTTCCGGCGTCAGCCCGCCGTTGGCATCAACCAGAAAGAACTCTCCCGG
The DNA here is from genome assembly GCF_000813965.1 of Leisingera sp. ANG-M7. Lineage (GTDB taxonomy): Bacteria > Pseudomonadota > Alphaproteobacteria > Rhodobacterales > Rhodobacteraceae > Leisingera. The sequence continues at coordinate 56,728 of NZ_JWLI01000002.1, forward strand.
CTGGCGGTCGGCCAAGGACGCGCGGATGCGCTCGGCATCCAGGGCCGGGCCGCCCTCGCCGTCCAGCGCACCGATCTTCACCGAATGACCCAGATAGCCCATCGCGCGGTGCTGCGCGACGCGGGCGCGCATGTCCTCGGGACTGCCTGCGTAGATCGAGGAGATTACCGGCAGGCGTTTGCCGGTGGAGCCGCCCAGCAGCTCGCAGACCGGCAGGTTCACCGATTTGCCGAACAGGTCCCAGCAGGCCAGATCAATTGCCGACTTGGCGTGGTTGTGGCCCAGCAGCGCCTCATCCATCGCCTCGTTAATCCGATCCATCTGCCGCGGGTCGCGGCCCAACAGATACGGCGCAATCTCGGCAATCCCGGCCCGCACACCCAGGGCATGCGCTGCGATATAGGTGGAACCGAAGGGCGTGCTTTCGCCCCAGCCCTCCAGCCCGGTATCTGTGGTGATGCGCACAAAGGACGCATCAAAGCTGCGGTATTCCCGCCCGCCCGACAGGGTGTAGACGCCGCCGGAATAAGGCAGGTCCAGCTGATAAAGCTCGATCTTCCTGATCTTCATGGCTGGACCTCGGGGATCATCAGAACCAGCTTGCCGGTGTGCTTCTTGCTCAGGAAGTCCTCCTGCGCGGCGGCGATCTCAGCCAGCGGATAGGTCTTGGCGACCAGCGGGCGGATTTCGCCTGCCTCGATGTAGGAAATCAGATTGGCGAACACCTCATCCTCCTGAAAGGTGCAGCCCATCAGGGTCAGATCCTTGAGGTAGAGCGTGCGCACGTCGATCTCTGAAATCGGCCCGGCGATGGCGCCGGCGGTGGTGTAACGCCCGCCCCGGCGCAGCACGTCCAGGAACGATGGCCACTGCGGACCCGCGACCAGATCGACCACCACGTCGATGGAACCTTCGCCCAGTTCCTTGACCAGATTGGCGTTGCGGTCGACCACGCGGTCGGCACCAAGCGCCAGCACTTCATCTGTCTTGGCGGCGGAAGAAAGCGCAATCACGGTTGCGCCGCGGCGTTTCGCCAGCTGCACGGCGGCGGAGCCCACGCCGCCGGATGCGCCGGAGATCAGCACGGTTTCCGCGCCCAGCCCCACCCGATGCAGCATGTTTTCAGCCGTGGAATAGGCGCAGGGGATCGAGGCCAGCTCTGCATCGGACCAATCGCAGGTCACCGCATGGGTTTCGCGCGCAGGCGCCACCGCAAACTGGGCAAAGCCGCCGTCGCATTCGCTGCCGAAGGTCCAGCATTCATAGGGGCGGTAGTCCACATAGGTCCGCAGCATATTGCGCACCAGAACCCGCTCGCCGATGCGGGATGAGTCGACGCCCTCCCCCACCGCTGCGATGCGGCCGCAGGCATCCGCACCTTGGATGCGCGGAAACTCCAGCGGCTTGCCGGACCAGCTGGCGTCATCGTCGTTGACACTGTCGAACCCCGAGGCACCGCCCGCATTGGTGTCCGCGTTCACCGCCTTGGAATACCAGCCGATTCGGGTGTTGATATCGGTGTTGTTGATGCCCGCTGCCGCCACGCGGATCAGCACTTCACCCGGTCCGGGCTGCGGTACCGGCACGTCGGTGCGGTAGTCCAGTTTGTCGATGCCGCCGTGGCCGGTCAGCAGAACCGCTGCCATTTTAGTTGGAATCATGCCCGCACCTCCCCTTCTGGAATTAGATTGGCCGGCCCTCCCCTGCCGGCCAAAACAGGCTGATGCCCCATCGGGGCCACCGGCCTGAATCTTGCATCACAGCTCCAGCGGATGCGCGCGGCCGCGCTCCGCCAGGCGGCGGTTCAGCTCTTTCGCCTCCGGCAGCCCGGCCTCCAGCGCAAAGACAAAGGCGTGGGTCAGGTAGAAACAGGCCGCATCAATATTGCCCGCCTCCTCCGCCTGATCACCGGCCAGCGTGTAGAGCCGGACCAGCTCCGCGCTGTCCTTGTCCTCATGCGCTTTCAGCAGCGCGTGGTCGAGCTCTGCGCGCTCCATGCCTCAGCCCTTCAGCGAAATCGCGATGTTCTTGGTGCGCACGTAGTTATAGAGCGCCTCCAAGCCTTTCTCGCGCCCGAAACCGGACTTGCCGACACCGCCGAAGGGGGTGGAAATGCCGCCCGCGAACCATTCATTTACAAACACCTGCCCCGCCCGCAGACGGTTCGCCACCCGGTGCGCCCGCGCCAGATCGCGGGTGAAGACACCGGCCACCAGCCCGAACTCGGTGCCGTTCGCCATGGCGATTGCCTCAGCTTCGGTGTCGAAGGGGGTAAAGCAGGTGACGGGTCCAAAGATCTCCTCCTGCGCGACGCGGGACGCGGGGTCCACATCCGCCAGAATGGTCGGCGCCATGAAATAGCCCTCGCGCTCCAGCCGGGCACCGCCCGAGGCCGCCCGCGCGCCGCTTTGGCGGGCGGTGGCGGTCAGGGTTTCGATCCCGTCCAGCTGGCGGGCAGAGATCACCGGCGTGAGGCCAGGGTTTTCCAGCCCGTGTCCGACGCTGAGGCCGTTTGCCAGCGCTGCGGCGCGCTCCACCGCTTCGTCGTAGATCGAGCGGTGCACCAGCACCCGCGACATGGCGGAGCAGACCTGACCCGCGTTGTAGAAAATGCCGCTTTGCAGGGAGGACATAAGCGTGTCCAGATTGGCGTCCTCAAACGCGACCGCGGCGGATTTGCCGCCCAGTTCCATCAGCGCAGGCGTCACCGGATTGGCGGCAGCACGCAGGATGGCCTGGCCGGTCGGGACCGAGCCGGTGAAGACGATCTGGTCGACGGCGGAGCTTTCCACCAGCCGCGCGCCGAGTTCCGAGCCGATGCCGTTCAGGATCGACACCGTCCCCGCGGGGACCTCCGCGCGTTCCAGCGCCACGCCCAGCATTGCCAGCGCCATCGGGTCCAGTTCCGGCGATTTGATGATCACCGAATTTCCCGCGGCCATCGCGGGCGCCAGCGAGCGCGCCGCAATCGACACCGGGAAGTTCCACGGCACGATCTGGGCAGAAACGCCATAGGGCTCATAGACCGTATAGTCGGCATAATCCGGGCCAAGCGGGATCGACTTGCCTTCGATCTTGTCGGCCATGCCGCCGTAATATTCGAAATACTGCGCGGCCTCTTCAAACTCGTCATGCGCCGCGCTGAGGCTCTTGCCGCTTTCCCGGCACAGCAGATCCGCGCCCTCATCGGCAATACCGCGGATCTCCGCCGCGATGCGCTGCATCAGCTGGCCGCGCTTGGCGGGCTTCATCGCGGCCAGATCGCCGCGTTCGAAACTGGCCCGCGCCGCTTCCAGCGCTTTCGCCAGGGTTTCCTCACCCGCCAGCGCGCAGTCGCCCGCGTGGCTGCCGTTGCCCGGATCCTCGACGGCCATGCGCGCACCGCCGTCGCCTTCGACCCATTCGCCGGCCAGGAAATTCCTGGCCAGCCCGTCTTTCAGGAAAGAACTCATGCCTCGCGGCCCTTGGTCACCTGATCGGCCACCCAGGCGTGGAAATTATGGGTCGGTCCGTCCATCGCCGGGGAGAAGCGCCCGCCGTCGAACAGCTCGCCATGGCGGCCCTTCTGCATGCCCTCGACAACAAAGACGTCTTCCTCGAACACAGTCTTCCACAGTTTCGCGTTCTCGGTGCGCAGGGCTTCCAGCTCCGGGGTCTCGTCCGGGGTCTTGGCGTAGTAGAGCTCGATATGCTCGACGGTGTTCTCAGTGTCGACCGGCTCCAGGATGATCGCAAACGCATGGTCACGCTGCACGCCCAAGAGAACGTTTGGATAAACGGCAGTGTATTCGCCGCCCTCATCCCACTTGCTGCTGAGGCCCTCGAAATCCGGGAACACCTCGCCGTTCTCGCCCTTCAACTGGCGGTAAACCAGGGTGCCCTGGCCGGAGTACTTGCCCGGCACCTCGATGTTGTAATGGTCCTCCAGCCGGGAATAGCTGTTGAGACCCGGATGCACCCAAGGCAGGTGGTAGCTCTCGCAGTAGTTCTCAACCGCCAGTTTCCAGTTGGTTTTGACTTCCAGTTTGAAACCGGAGTCCTCGCCGCCGTGATGAACCGGCGTTTCGAATTCCTTCCAGCGCTCCAGCAGGTCGGCGTGGGCCTCTTCAAACTCCGGCGCGGTGCCGTCAACGTTGACGAACACCACGTCGCGCCAGACGTAGGAGCGGATGCGCACCAGGCCCAGCTCGTCCAGCTTGATGTCTTCATGCTTGTTGTTGCCGGGGCCGCCCACATGCGGGGTGGAGACCAGACGGCCATCGAGACCATAGCACCAGCTGTGATAGGCACAGCGGATGGCGCCGCGGATCTTGCCCGCCTTCTCAACCAGGATCATGCCGCGGTGGCGGCAGGTGTTCTGGAACACACCGACTTCACCGTCCTTGTCGCGAACGATCAGCAGCGGCATGCCCAGGAAATTCACCGGCTTCGCATAACCCGGCTCCGGCACGTCCTTGCCAAAGCCGATGCCCGACCAGTTCGCAAACAGCACCGAGCGTTTTTCTTCGGCAAAAACAGCAGGGTCGATGTAATGGGCGTTCGGCAGGCCGTTGGCAACGTTGACCGGAGCCATCACCGGGGCAAGCGAGTCATGCTTGTTCATCTGGGGTCTCTCCATGGCAGGAAAAAGATGTGCGCGTTTTGCGCCATTGAAGGGAGAGAGCAGATTAACTCAATATCAGGAATTTTCGCCCTGAGGTTAGCTGAACTCATCCGAGCTTCGATTGACCTCGTCAATGACCCAATTACGAAGCAAACGGGCGGATTCCGACAGTTCCGCATCCGGCCGGCCTACCAGATGGAACCCGTGCGGCGCCGCCAGAACATGCGGGCCGATCGGCACCAGTTGGCGGCTGGTCAGCAGGGGGTGCAGCAGCCGCTGCCAGCCCAGCACCAGCCCCACTCCGTCCTGTGCAGCCTGCAAAGCCACCGCGTAGTTGTTGACCCGCACGCCCGGCGCGATGGGGCCGTCATAGCCTAGCTGCTGAAACCAGTCGGCCCAGGTGGTCCAGCTTTTGTCATCCGAGTCCAGATGCAACAGCCGCTCCTGCGCCAGAACCTCCAGCGGACGGCCGGTGAGCTTGTCCGCCAGCTCTGCATTGCCGACCGGCACCAGGTGGTCGCGGTACAGTTCTGTCTGTTCCAGCTGGGTATCCCGTTCACGCCCGTAGCGAATATAAAAATCCACGTCCGGCATGCTGCGCAGGGGCCGGTCGTTGACGATCTGGTTGACGTTCACATCCGGGTGCCTGCCCCAGAACCGCACCACCGAGGGCGACAGCCACAGCGACGCAACGGCGGAAGTGGAGCCGATGGTAACAGTATCCCCGGTCTGCCGGTCGCGGATGGTCTTGAGGCTGAGCGAGATTTTTGAAAACGACGAGGCCAGGGATTCAAAAAGCGCCTCACCTTCTTCGGTCAGCTCAACGCCCCGGTGCTTGCGCTGGAACAGCGGCGCCTGCAGCTCTGCCTCCAGCGCCTTGACCTGGTGGCTGACCGCGCCGGGGGTCACCGACAGTTCCTGCGCGGCATTCTTGAAGCTCAGATGCCGGGCCGCGGCCTCAAAAGCCACAAGGGTGGTGAGCGGCGGCAGGTTATAGTGGCGGCGGGACATACTGCGGCTCCTGGCAAGCGGCTCGGATGAGCGGTCTTCATTTCAATATGAGGAAAACATCTTTGAAGGCCAGACCGGAAATTTCAGGCGCCCGCCGTTTTTCCACGGGAAAAACGGCCATGAAAAATCGATTTTTCATGGCCGGAAACTGCGCCGGTTTCCGGCAGCCTCACCCAATCCGCCCGCGCTGCAGCATCGGCGTCACGTTAAAGGCCGCCTTGTATACTCTTGAGAAATGCCCCGGGCTGTCGAACCCGCAGCTGAGCGCCACATCCGTGACTGACGCCTCAGTCTGAATCAGCAGGTTGCGGGCCCGCTCCAGCCGCATTTCCATCGAATACTTCTTGGGTGAGGTGTTGAGGTACTTTCCGAACAGCCGCTCCAACTGGCGTGTCGAGATACCGATCTCATCTGCAATGCGGGCAGGGGAGATGGGATCGCTGATGTGGTCGTGCATCATCTGGATGGCGCGGGCCAGGTGCGCGTTGCGCATGCCGTTGCGCGATTGCAGAGAGACCTTCTGTTCAGCCGTGGCATTGCGCACTGCGTTATAGACCATCTGATCCGCCACCGCGACCGCCAGGTCATAGCCGTGCGCACGCTCGATCAGGTGCAGCATCAGATCCGCCGTGGCGGTGCCGCCGGAGGCGGTGACGTGCTTTTCGTCGGCCACAAACACACTGCGCACCAGGTTCACCTCCGGGAACGCCTCCATGAAACTGTCGTGGTACTCCCAGTGGATCGCCGCCTGCATCCCGTTCAGGAACCCGGCCTCTGCCAGCACCCAAGCACCGGAGCACAGCGCTCCCACCGCAACACCGCGCGCCTTTTCCCGCCTCAATGCGGCCAGCAGCGGTTTGGTCACATGGTTGCGCATATGGATGCCTGACAGGGCAAACAGCCGGTCGCTTTTCGGAGTCGCATCAAACCCGTAATGCACCAGCGTCACCGAACCATTAGAGCAAGTCGCAGTCTCGCCGTTTTCCGATCCGAACGACCATTCGTACAAGGCCTCGCCGCTGACAAGGTTGGCGATCCGCAGCGGCTCGACCGCGCAGGAAAACGCCAGATGCGAGAACTCCTCCACCAGGAGAAAGGCAAAATGCTGTGTCTTGGTCATGGCTTGCCTCAGATAAGACGGGCTGCGCGAGGGGGTTGCCCCGCGCAGCCCGGTGGCATGGGTTTAGCTGTTATTATTCCGCTGCAGCACGGGCCGCGTCCAGCCAGCTGTCGTAAGTTTCGCGATTGGCATCGATCCATGCGTCCACGTGGCGGTCGATGTCGTCCGAGCCGTCCTCGCCATCGGCGATCAGCTTGTTCTGGGCCGAGATGTCGTTGATGTCGATCTTGGCCAGCTCGAACAGCTTAGCCGCGGCTGGGTTGGCGGCCAGAAACTCGTCCGTTGCAACGATGCGGATGCTGTCCACGGCAAAACCCAGGTCCTTTCCGTTGAAGGTGGTTTCCGCAGCGGCGCCATCGGGCAGCGAGGAGTAAGGCACGGCGAGGAATTCGACATTTTCACCTGGAACCAGCACGCCGGATACCCAGTACGGGGTCCAAGTGTAGTAGAGCACGTTCTCGCCGCCCTCGTTGCGGGCGATGGTGTCAGCGATGATGGCGTTGTACTCACCCTGGTTGTGGTTGACGGTCTCGCGAAGACCGAATTCGTCCAGCTGATGCTCGATCACGCGCTCGCAGCCCCAGCCGGGGACGCAGCCCGCCAGATCCGCCTTGCCGTCGCCATCGGCGTCAAACATCGCGGCCTTGGCCGGGTCTTTCAGGTCACCCAGGTTCTGCACGCCCGCGTCATAGGCGACCTTGTTGACCAGATAGCCCTGCAGGGCGCCGTCGATCAGGGTGCCGACCTTCTCCAGTACCGCGTCACCACCGGATTCCTCGAAGAAGGTGTTGTGCAGGCCGTTCCAATGCACCGCGGTGAAGTCCGCGTCACCGGTGCCCAGGGCCAGGTGCAGGGTCTGGGCCTGAACCTCCTCCGGCTCGGCCACGTCATAGCCCAGATCCTGCAGCGCCCGGAACAGGATCCGGTGCTGGAAGATCTCTTCGGCAATCGGCTGGATCACCGGGCGCACCGTGACGCCTTCGCCGGGTTTGTCCGCTGCCAGGGCGGCGCCTGCCAGCATAGTCGAGGCTGCCAACGCAGCCAGAGCGGTTTTCCTGAACATATGTAAGTCCTCCCTTGGGTATTCAGATGAAAGAGAAAGCCAGGTCTTGCCCTCAGGCCTTACCCGTCAGGCGCAGCACCGCGCCGACCGGGCCGCCCTGCCACCAGTGGCGGTGGCCGCGCTCGCGGCCGGACTGGCCCATGCCTTGGGTGATGCGGTCCAGCACAATGGCCAGAATCACGATGCCGAGGCCGCCAACCAGCGCCTTGCCGGCATCCAAGCGGCCCATGGCGCGCAGCACCTCGTTGCCCAGCCCCTTGACCGAGATCATCGAGGCGATCACCACCATCGACAGTGACAGCATGATGGTCTGGTTGACGCCGGCCAGAATGGTCGGCGTGGCCAGCGGCAGCTCAACCTTGAACAGGATCTGGCGCGGGCTGGCGCCAAAGGCGCGCGCAGCCTCCACCACCGAGGCATTGACGCCGCGGATGCCCAGCGAAGTCAGGCGGATCAGCGGCGGCAGCGCAAAGATCACGGTGACAATCACGCCGGAGACGTTGCCGATGCCGATCAGCATGACCACCGGCACCAGGTACACAAAAGCCGGAATGGTCTGCATGGTGTCCAGCACCGGGCGGATAGCGGCCTCGAAGCGGTCGTTCTTGCCGGCCAGCACCCCCAAGGGCAGGCCGATGATGAAACTCATGACCACAGCCGAGACCACGATGGCGAGGGTGGTCATCGCCAGCCCCCAGGCGTTTGGCGACAGAAAGCCAAGCGCAACCATGCTGACGCCGACCAGGATCGCCACCCGGCGGCCCGCGGCCTGCCAGGCGATCAGCACCAGCAGCGCCAGCATGATTAGCGGTGGCACCGCGTTGAGCGCGGTGTCGATGCCGACGATCATCTCGTTGAAGAATTTCTTCACCGGCTGGATCAGCGCGCGGTTGGCAATTGCCCACTGCTTGACCCCGTCCGCCGATTCCGCCAGCCCAAGGTCAACCGCCGAAAACGGGTCGAGGATGCTGAATTCTGTGTCTGCCATGGTCGTGCCTCCTCAGTGCTTCAGGCCGGCGGCGTCTGCGACATCGCCCTGGATGCCGCGCAGCAGGGCGTTCTTGGTCACCACCCCGATGGTGCGGCCATCCGCCTTGACCAGCACCGGGTGCTGGGTCTGGACCGACAGGTTCACCAGATCGTCGAGCGACTGGCCGGGATGCGCCTCGGGCCAACCGTCCTTGTTGGCGGGGCCGTTCATCTGCTCGTACTGCTCGACCGGGGTCATGATCTTGGCAGCTGAAATCAGCTCCAGCTTGGATATGCCCGCGACGAAGTCGGCGACGTAATCGTCGGCGGGGTTGGTCACGATGTCCTCCGGCGTGCCGACCTGCACCAGCGCGCCGTCCTTCATGATGGCGATGCGGTCGCCGATGCGGATCGCCTCGTCCAGGTCGTGGGTGATGAACAGCGTGGTCTTCTTCATCTCTGCCGACAGCGACATGAATTTGTCCTGCAGCTGGCGGCGGATGAGCGGGTCGAGCGCCGAGAAGGGTTCGTCCATCAAAAGAATCGAGGGATCGGCTGCAATCGCGCGGGCCAGCCCGACGCGCTGCTGCATGCCGCCCGAGAGTTCATCGGGGTATTTCTGATCCCAGCCGTTCAGATCCACGGCATCAATCGCGCGCATGGCGTTGTCGCGGCGTTCCTTGGGATCGTGGCCGCGCACTTCCTGGCTGAAGGAGACATTCTCCAGCACGGTGCGGTGCGGCATCAGCGCCATGTTCTGGAACACCATGCCGATTTTCTCCGCCCGCACCTCGCGCAGATCCTTGGCGGACAGCTGGTTGACGTCCTGACCTTCGATAAACAGCTGGCCTGATGTGGGTTCGATCAGCCGGTTCACATGGCGAATCAAGGTCGATTTGCCAGAGCCGGACAGCCCCATGATGCAGAAGATCTCGCCGCGGCCGACGCTGAATGTGGCATCCTGCACCCCCACCACACAGTCAAAGCGGTCGCGCACCTCAAGCTTGCCAAGCCCCCGTTCCTGAACGGCTTTCATCGCTTCATCCGCGCGGCGGCCAAAGATCTTCCACAGATTGCGGCAGTCGATCACGGCTTCGTCTGCTTGCGTCGTCACCTGTTCCCCTCCTCCAGAAAACTTTCCTGGCATACAGCATATTTTTTCTCTGTACACAAATTGTATTTTCTCATAACACAAAATGAGCAATCAGGTTGCACAGACCTGTGCCGCCGGGCCATCCTGCCGGCACAGGTTCAGATGCAACGATGGAGACTGAGATGAAGGACGCGTCCAAAAACAGGAAAGCAGAGCTTTATGGCCAACTGAAAACGGCCATCATGACGCTTGCCCTGCGGCCGGGCGCCGATCTCGACGAATCGAAGCTGTCGGAGGAATTCCAGCTGTCCCGCACCCCGCTGCGCGAGGTGTTGCGCCAGCTGGCAGGCGAGGGCTATGTCGATCTGCGGGAAAACCGCGGCGCGCGGGTCAGCGAGATGTCGCACATGACCTTGCGGGATTTCTTCCTAGCGGCGCCGATGATCTACGGCGCGGTGCTGCAGCTGGCGGCCAAGAACGCCACTGAAGTGCAGATCGCGGAGCTGAAGGCGGCGCAGGAGGATTTCAAGGCGGCGCTGCGTACGGGCTCCGGCGCTGACCGGGCAATGGCCAACAACCGCTTTCACGAGATCACCGGCGAGATGGCCGACAACATCTATCTCACCCCGTCCTTCCAGCGGCTGCTGATCGATCATGCCCGCATCGGCATGACCTTCTACCGCCCCCAGGACCGCCAGATGGCGGAAAACCTGGGCGAGGCCAGCGCCCAGCACGACGCCATCATCGCCGCTATCGAAGCAGGCGACGAGGCGGCGGCGGGCCAGCTGGCAATTGACCATTGGAACCTGTCGCGCGACCAGATTGAGCTGTTCGTCATGCCCGCCGGGCTTGACGTGCCGCTGGGAACGGTGGCGCGCATAACCCCTGCATGAGGATGACATGACCCCGATTTTCCGGTTTGAGGGGATATACACCCCTGTGGTGACCCCACATTTCGAAGACGGCTGCGTCAATTGGGACGCGCTGGCTGAGGTGATCGAATACCTGGTTGAGAACGGCGTGCACGGACTGATCTCCGGCGGCTCCACTGGCGAGAACTATGCCCAGACCGTGGAAGAGCGCATCGCGCTGGCCCGCTTCACCCATGAACGGCTTGGGGGCCGCCTGCCGCTGGTGGTGGGTACCGGCGCCATGCTGACCAGCGACTCCATTGCGCTGGCCGAGGGCGCCAAGGAAATCGGTGCCGATGCGATCCTGCTGGCCTCGCCCCCCTACTCGGTGCCGACCGACCGCGAAAACGCGTTGAACGCGCTGGCCATCGACAAGGCCGCAGATCTGCCGGTGATGCTCTACAACTACCCGCACCGCACCGGCACCATGATGGGCGAGGAGTTCCTCGACCGCGTCGGCCGTTCCCGCAACTTCTGCGGCATCAAGGAAAGCTCCGGCGATATCAACCGGGTGCACCTGTTGGCCCGCGACTATCCGCATATCCAGCTGGGCTGCGGCATGGACGATCAGGCGCTGGAATTCTTTGCCTGGGGCGCGCCCTTCTGGGTCTGCGGCGGCTCGAACTTCCTGCCCCGCGAACACGTTGCGCTCTATAATGCCTGCGTGATCGAGGGCAATTTTGCCAAGGGCCGCCGCATCATGTCGGCAATGATGCCGCTGATGCGGGTCTTGGAGCAGGGCGGCAAGTTCATCCAGACCATCAAGCACGGCGTCACCATGAACGGCATCGAGGCCGGCGCCATGCGCGCGCCGCTGAAGGGGCTGAACAAGGACGACAAACGCGCGCTGGAACAAGTCGTGCGGGTGCTGAAACAGAAAATCGCAGATATCGAGGCGGAGGGTTAAGGAATGACTTTGCTTACTCAGGACGAATATAAATCCATCGCCGCCAATCTGGACCTGCCCGCGGGCGCGTTCATCGACGGCAAGTTCTGCCCGGCCGCGTCCGGCAAGACCTTCGAAACCGTCAACCCGGCCACCGGCGAGAAACTGGCCGATATCGCGGCCTGCGGTGCCGCGGACGTTGATGTCGCGGTCGAAAAAGCCCGCGAGGCGTTCGACGACGGCCGCTGGTCGAAACTGCACCCGTCGGAGCGCAAGGACGTGCTGATCCGGCTGTGCAAGCTGATGACCCGCAACGCCCATGAGCTGGCGGTGATGGAGAGCCTGGATTCCGGCAAGACCATCTATGACTGCGAAACCGTGGACGTGCCGGAGACCATCCACTGCCTGAAATGGCACGCGGAGGCGATCGACAAAATCTATGATCAGGTCTCCCCGGCTTCGGATGATCACATCGCCATGGTGGTACGTGAGCCCATCGGTGTGGTCGGCCTGGTGCTGCCCTGGAACTTCCCGCTCTTGATGCTGGCCTGGAAGATCGGCCCGGCGCTGGCCGCAGGCTGCTCGGTGGTGGTGAAACCGGCTGCGGAAACCACCCTGACCGCGCTGCGCGTTGCCGAGCTGGCGATGGAAGCCGGCCTGCCCCGCGGCGTGCTGAATATTGTGCCAGGCGGCGGTGCCGAGGTGGGCGAGCCCATCGGCCGCCACATGGATATCGACATGGTGTCCTTCACCGGCTCCACCGTGACCGGCAAGCGCTTCCTCTCCTACTCAGCCGAGAGCAACGCCAAGGAAGTCGTGCTGGAGATGGGCGGCAAGAACCCGGCCATTGTGATGGACGACGCCGAGAACCTGGACCGCGTGGCCCAGCACATCGTCAACGGAGCGTTCTGGAACATGGGCGAGAACTGCTCCGCCTCCTCCCGCCTGATCGTGCACAAGGACGTCAAGGCTGAGCTGCTGGAGCGCATCACCCATCACGCCAAGGCGTGGAACATCGGCGATCCGCTGGATCCAGAGGTCCGTATGGGCGCGCTGGTGTCCCAGGCGCATTTCGACAAGGTTTGCGGCTACCTGAAACAGGCTGACAACGTGGTTCTGGGCGGCAAGGCGCAGGGCGGCGCCTTTGTCGAGGCCACGGTCGTCGAGGTGCCGGGCAATGACGCCACGCTGGCGCGCGAGGAGATCTTCGGCCCCGTCCTGTCGGTGATTGAGGTCTCCGGTTTCGACGAAGCAATCCAGATCGCCAATGACACCCAGTACGGACTTTGCGCGTCGATCTTCACTGCCAACGCCAAGCGCGCCATCCGCGGCGCCCGCGCCATCCGGGCGGGCACGGTGACCGTGAACAGCTTTGGCGAGGGCGACATCACCACCCCCTTCGGCGGCTACAAACAGTCGGGCTTTGGGGGCCGCGACAACTCGGTTCACGCCCACGACCAGTACACCCAGCTGAAAACCATCTGGATCGACTTGGCCGACGACGCAGACGAGGCCGTGGATTGAGCGCCTACACTGCCAAACGCCTGCCCCGGCAGACCGGCGCGGCGGGATGGAATGCCATCCTGCCGCCGCAGGACGCGCTGCCGGTGCTGGAAAGTGATCTGACCGCCGATGTGACCATCATCGGCGGCGGATTTGCGGGCCTCTCCGCCGCCCGCCGCCTGCACCAGCTGGACCCTTCTCTGAAGGTGGCGCTGCTGGAGGCCGGGCGCTTCGCCGAAAGCTCCGCCGGGCGCAATTCCGGTTTCATGATCGACCTGCCGCATGATCTGGCCTCCGACAACTACGCCGGATCGGGGCTGGAGGCAGACAAGGCCGCGATTGCGTTTAACCGCAAGGCCATCCGGTTCGCCAAGGGCGTGGCGGAGGACTGCGCCCTGCCGCAGGAGATGTTCGACCCCGCAGGCAAGATCAACGCCGCCGCGACCAAGGCCGGCGACCAGCACAACCGCGATTTCGCCGCCCATCTGCAGCGGCTGGACGAGCCGCATCAGCTGCTGAGCCAGCAGGACATGCAGGAGCGCACCGGCAGCCCGCACTACACCTCCGGCCTCTATGCGCCCGGAACGGTGATGATCCAGCCCGCAGCCTATATCCGCGCCCTGTCGGCGCATCTGGCAGGCCGGATCAGCGTCTTTGAAAACACGCCGGCCACCGCGTTTGAAAAACAGGCGGATGGCTGGCGCGTCAGCACCCCAATGGGGCGCATCAGCACTGGCAAAATTATCCTCGCCAACAACGGCCACCTGGAAAGCTTCGGCTTCTACCAGCGCCGCCTGATGCACATCTGCCTTTATGCTTCGATGACTGAGCGGCTGACGCCAGAGCAGATCAAACGGCTGGGCGGCACACCGCGCTGGTCGGTCACGCCTGCGGACCCGATGGGCACCTCCGTGCGGCGGATCTCAGGCTCCTATGGCGACCGCATCCTGGTCCGCAGCTGCTCCAGCTTTCACCCCACCATTGAGACCAGCGAAATGCGCCTGCGCAACGCAGGATGGGTGCAGGACCGCAAGTTCAGAGAACGCTTCCCGCAGCTGGATGGAGTCCAGATGGAACATCGCTGGGCCGGGATGCTCTGCCTCAGCCGCAATGGTTCCGCCGCTTTCGGAGAGCTGGACCAGGGCGTCTATTCCGCCTGCTGCCAGAACGGCCTCGGCATCGCCCGCGGCACCTTGCAGGGCATGGGCATTGCCGAATTGGTTCTACAGGGGGGATCACAGATCGCCAGCCATTTCCTGGCCCAGCCGCTGCCGCCCAAACTGCCGCCGGAACCCTTTGCATCGCTTGGCGCCAATACCTACCTGATGTGGAAGGAATGGCGGTCCGGCAAGGAATAGCAGGTTGAGGGTGCGCGGCCCGCGGCCTGCGGCCTCCCCCGGGATATTTTCAGCCAGATGAAGAGGGATCCGGGCCTTGGAGGCCCGTTTTTTGTGCTCAGGGCAGGCTCAGCTTGGCCATGCGACCGCCGTCCACGGTATAGACTTGGCCGGTGATGAAGCCGGCATCCTCTGACGCCAGGAAGGCCACCAGCGCCGCCACTTCGTCCGGCTTGCCGGTGCGCGCCACCGGGTGAATGCCGGCAATATCGCGGCGGAAGGCCTCCGGGTCCGGCATCCCCTCAATGAAATCAATGTTCAGTTCGGTGTCGATCCAGCCCGGCGCCACCGCGTTGCAGCGGATGCCCTCGTGGCCGTGATCCACCGCCACCGCGCGGGTCAGGCCGTGCAGCCCCGCCTTTGAGGCGCAATAAGCCGCGTGGCCCGGATTGCTGCCCAGCCCTTCGATAGAGCCTGTGTTGACGATGCTGCCCTTTGTTTTCCGCAGGAAAGGCAGCGCGGCCTGGATCATCAGGAAGGGGGCGGTGAGGTTCACGGTCAGGTTGCGCTGCCAATCGGCCAGGGTCATCTCCTCAACCCGCGCCTCCTGCATCATGCCCGCGTTATTCACCAGCACATCAAGGCCCCCTGCCCTGCTGGCAATCTCTGCCACCACCTGCGCAGGGCTGTCCGGATCGGTGAAATCCGCCGGGATCGCCTCGAACTCCGCATCCGAGCCACGCTGCGCTGTGAATACACGCGCGCCCTCGTCCCGCAGCCGCCGGGCAATTGCCAGACCGATACCGCTTCGCCCGCCAGTGACCAGCGCAACCTTGCCCTGAAACCGCGTCATGACACCGGTTTCCCGCCATTGACCTCAACCAGCGCACCGCACATGTAGCGCGCCGCGTCCGAGGCCAGGAACATCACCACATCGGCGATATCCTCCGGCTCGGCAATCCGCCCCAGCGGCACGCTCCTGCCCAGTTCTGCCACCGCACTGTCCGGGTCAAAGCCGCGCTTGGCGAACCCGGTCCGCAGCATCGGCGTGTTCACCTCATTCGGGCAGACCGCATTGATGCGGATGCCCTGATGGGCGTGATCCATTCCCATGCATTGCGTCAGCGAAGCAATTGCCGCCTTGGTCATGCAGTAAAGCGCGTGGTCCGGCCCCGGCGCCTTGCCGCCCCAGCAGGAGGCTGTGTTGACGATGGCGCCACCGCCGGTTTCTGCCATCAGCGGGATTGCAGCGCGGCAGATGCGGAACGGCGCCTCGACATTCACGCCCATCGACAGCGCCCAGTCCGCGTCCGAGGTTTCGGTCACCGGGCCGCGGGTGATGACGCCTGCGTTGTTGATCACGATATCGAGGCCGCCAAGGGCCTCTGCTGCTGCCCGCGGCAAGGCATTGGCATAATCCGCATCCAGAAGATCGCCCGGCAGATGCGCCTCGGCCTCAATTGCGCTGGTGTCGCGGTCGGCCACCGCCACCTTGGTGCCCGCGGCCCGCAGGCGCTGAACGATCGAAGCGCCGATGCCGCCCGCCGCGCCGGTGACCAGCGCGCATTTTCCTTGGAATTCCATGATCTTCTTCTCTCTCTTAGAAGGACGCAACCGGAGCACCGAACAGGCTGTCATCCGGCCTGATGCCCAGGCCCGGCCCTTGCGGCACGCTGATATGGCCGCTCTCGATGCGGATGCCGTTCCCGGTGTCGTAATTTCCCTCGATATACGGCGCCGCCAGCCAGACCCCTTCCAGCAGACCCGGCTTCACAGTTGCGCCGATGTGAGCGCAGGCGGCGGCGATAATGTCGCCGCCCCAACTGTCGTCGCAGGTATGCGGCAGGTTGCGGGCCTCGCAGATGTCGCGGAAGGCGCGCATCGGATGCAGCCCGCCGATGCGGGTGACTTTCATGCCGAAACCATCGACCAGACCGGTGCCGGCCGCGGTGATCACCGTGTTCAGGCTGGTGCTGTTTTCATCCATATAAATGCCATGGCTGACCTGCGGGCGGATTTTCTGAAGATCTTCCAGCGTGTTGCAGGGCTGCTCCATGATAAAGGGAACATCCGGGCATTCCCGGCTGACGCGCAGTGCATCCCGCGTGGTCCAGCCCCGGTTGCCATCCACCGCCAGCCGCATGCCGGAGCCGCGAACCACTTCCCAGACCTTGCGGATGGTCTCGATGTCCAGTTCCACCGGGCGGCCGCCAACCTTGATCTGCAGGCGCCGATAGCCCTCCCCCAGTTTGTCTGCCGCGAGGCGCGCAATATCGTCCGGGGCGCCGACGCCGGTGGCGTAGTAGGACGGCACGCGGTCCGTAGCTGCGCCGCCCAAGAGGGTTGAGACGCTGACACCCAAGTGCTTGCCGAGCAGGTCATGGGCAGCGATGTCGATGGCGGCCTTGGCGTAGTTGTGGCCATTCAACAGCCCGTCCATCCGGCGGTGCAGGGTCGCGGGCGCCACGTCCGCTCCGATCAGCCCCTCGGCCATCGCAATCAGCGCCGCCCGGGCGCCGCCGGCATGGGCTTCTGCATATGTCGGACCAACCGGACAGGTCTCGCCCCAGCCGGTCTGCCCGTTGTCCGCCACCAGTTTCACCAGGGTCGTGTCCAGCGCCCAGACCTCTGCATTGGCCATCGTGTAGGGGCCGTTCTTCACCGGCAGATCGTGCTGATAGATGTGGATTTCCGCGATTTTCATGTTCTGTGCCCTGTGGAAAAAAGGCCCGCCCATCTTCGTTGGGGCGGGCCAGTCGGGGAGGAAACTTAGTAGCTCTGATTCAGCTCATCCGCCGCGGGGATTTCCCGCTCGCGCCGGGCGATATAGTCCAGCAGCTCTTCATTCTTGGCTTCATCCAGCTTCGGCTCCTGGTATTCCGCCAGAAGCTTCTTGGCTCGGGTCAGGGCGCGTTCGGTGATTTCGACGCTGCCCTCGGCCTGCCATTGCTCGATCGAGTTGTTGTCGAACAGCTCCGGCATGAAGAACGCCTCCTGGAAGTTCTCCTGCGTATGCGGGTGGCCCAGGTAGTGGCCGCCGGGGCCGACATCCGGCACCGCGGCAATGGCCTGGTCGAAATCGTGCCACTTGGGGCCTTCTGCCATCCGGTAAGCCATCGAGCATTGCTCGGCATCGACGATGAATTTTGCAACCGAGCAATGCATCCCGGCTTCGTTCCAGCCCGCCGAGTGCCAGATATAGTTGGCGCCAGCATGCATGACCGCCGAGAGCGTCGTCGCCGATTCATATCCCGCCTGCGCATCGAACGTCTTGGCCCCGCCCAGGGTGTTGGAGGTCCGCCACGGCACATCGTAATAGCGCGCCATCTGGCCGATCATGAAGTTCATCAGCGAAATCTCTGGGGTGCCCGCCATCGGGGCGCCGGATTTCATGCTGACAGTCGACAGGTAATGGCCATAGATCGCCGGGGTGCCCGGGTTGCAGACCTGGGTATATGCCAGCGCCGACAGCGCCTCTGCGTTCAGCTGCGCCACCGAGGCCGCGACAGAAGCCGGGGTATTGGCACCGCCCAGCACAAACGGCGAGCACAGCACCGGCTGGCGGCGCGCACCGAAGGCGCGCATGGCACCCAGCATGGTTTCATCCCAGACCAGCGGCGAGTTGCCATTGCAGTTGCCGGTGGTTACGGGATTGTTCATGATGAATTCTTCCCCGAACAGGATGGCGCACATATCCATCACGTCCTCGGCGTTCTTGGGGCTGGTGGTCATGCCCATGAACGTTTTGTCGGAGTATTTCATCGACGAATAGGTGATGCGCAGATGCCGCTGGCTGATCGGGTGGTCATAGGGTTCCACGATGTGGTGCGCCGAGGAATGCATCGCCGGCATCATATGCGCCAGCTTGTGGAACATCGCCAGGTCTTCCAGCATCGGGTTGCGGCGCACATCGTCCAGGTCGCGCAGGAACGGCGCGCCGGTCATCGGCACAAAGATCGAATGCTTGCCGCCCAGGCGCACGTTCTTTTTCGGATCACGCGCGTGATAAGTGAAATCGCTGGGAATGGTCTTGATCCGTTCCCGCACCAGGCCGCGGTCGAGATAGACCAGCTCGCCCACGACCTTGGCGCCGGCGCGCTTCCAGTCTTCCAGCGCGATGGGGTCGCGGAACTGGACGCCGACGTTTTCCAGAATGTCCATCGACGCATTGTCGATCTTTTCGACCTGGGCGGCGTCCATCACCTCGCACAGCGGGATGTTGCGGGTGAGTCCCGGCAGCATGTCGAACTTAGGGGCGGTGCGCAGGGCGCGGCGGGCGTTGCGGCCGCCGGAGCGTGCGCGGGTGGCAGTGGCTTGCTCAGTCATGGGCAGAGGTCTCCTTTGACAGTGAGTTTCACCCAATGAATCGGGTTTCACCTGCAGGATTGCGAAATCCGGTTGCAGAAACCGACACTCTGTCCGGCGGAACCGGCCTTGGATCAGGACCCGTTAATCCCGCACAAGGCGCAGAACATGCAAATAGACCCTAAATCTGCAGTTTTTCCGGGAATCTCCCTGCCTTTGCGACTCGCGGACCGCATCGCCTTTGCGCATCATGCATACCGCAGCGAAAATTTATCCACAGGCCGCGGATGTGCCTCTGACACAAAACGCATCTTTCAATTTCAATGGCTTACAGGAAATTTGATCGAAATACACCGTGTAAGGCAGGGAACCGGCAAGCCCCGCTGCAACCTCTAACTGAAGGAATCTATTGCACAACTGCGTTCGCATTGCGTATAGAAACGATAAATAAAGCGCTGACGCAAAACAGCGTTACTATCGAGAGGGCAGCAGGTGGCAGTAGCACTCCACATCAATCAGCGTATCCGCGAGAACGCGGAGAACCTCAGTGCGGCCCTCAACAGCCACATGCTGGCCAGTTTTGCGCCGGATGCAAGGAAGGAATTGCGCCTATTCAGCGCCGGCGAGGCGGCAGAGATGCTGGGGATCTCCCCCAGCTTCCTGCGCAAGCTGCATTTTGACGGCAAATTCCCCGAGGTGCACACCACCCCGGGCGGGCGCCGCCATTATTCTGCCGCCGACCTGATGGAGATGCGCAAGATCCTGGATGCCGCGGCCAAGACGCCGGGCACCTACCTGCGCGGCCGCCGCGAGGGCGACAAGGTGCAGGTGCTGTCCTTCCTGAACTTCAAAGGCGGATCGGGTAAGACCACCTCGTCCATTCACACCGCCCAGCGGCTGGCGCTCAAGGGCTACCGCGTGCTGGCGGTGGATATCGACCCGCAGGCGTCGCTGACGACGCTTTTCGGCTACCGGCCAGAGGTCGATTTCCTCGAAACAGGGACGATTTATGACGCAATCCGCTATGATGACCCCCTGCCCTTGCGCGACATCATCCAGCAGACCTATTTCGCCAATCTGGATCTCGCCCCCGGCGGGCTGATCCTGCAGGAGTTCGAACACGAGACCCCGCAGGCGCTGATCAACAACGTGCAGCCCGCGTTTTTCTCGCGCATGGCAGCCGCGCTGCAGGAGGTCGAGAAGGATTACGACGTGATCATCTTCGACTGCCCGCCGCAGCTTGGGTATCTGACCATGTCGGCGCTCTGCGCCTCGACGGGCGTGATCATCACCGTGGTGCCGAACATGCTGGACATCGCGTCGATGTCGCAGTTCCTGCAGATGTCAGCCGAGCTATTGGACGTGGTCTCCAACGCGGGCGCCGCGCTGGAGTTCGATTTCCTGCGCTTCCTCATCAACCGTTACGAGCCGAACGACGGCCCGCAGCAACAGGTGGTTGCATTTCTGCGGCAATTGTTCGGCGAGGAAGTGATGGTCGCCCCGATGTTGAAATCCACCGCGATTTCCGATGCGGGCCTGACCCAGCAAACCGTCTATGAGGTCGAAAGGTCCATGTTTCACAGGTCAACCTACGACCGTGCGGTCGATTCACTAAATCAAGTTAACGATGAAATAGAATCGCTCCTTCAACAGGCATGGAGGCGTTGATGGCACGCAAAGGCATTCTCAGCACGGCACTCAGCAGCACGGCAGCATCCGCTGGCGGGCCGAAACCCAAGATGATGCCCCGCGGCGCGGTCGGCGCATTGCAATCCTCGCTCAGCAAACTGCAGGAAAGCGCGGTGCAGGAAATCGACGCCGCGCTGATCGACGACGCCGGTTACGAGGACCGTCTGGGCCTGGACGGCGCCGCGCATAATCAATTGAAGGAGAGCCTGCGGACCTATGGCCAGCAGGTGCCGGTGCTGCTGCGCCCGCATCCCAAGGCGCCGGGACGGTTCGAGATCGTCTATGGCCGCCGCCGCCTGATGGCGCTGCGGGAGCTTGGCCTGCCAGTGAAGGCGATGGTGCGGCAGCTGGACGACCACGCGCTGGTGATGGCGCAGGGACAGGAAAACACCTCGCGCCTGGACCTCAGCTTTATCGAAAAGGCGTCTTTTGCGGCGCAGCTGCAGGACGGCGGCTATGACCGGCCGACAATAGCCGCGGCGCTGTCGATCGACCTGCCGATGGTGTCGCGGATGCTGAAGGTCGGCACCGCGTTTGAGCTGCCCTTCCTGCGTGCAATCGGTTCCGCCCCCGGCATTGGCCGCGACCGCTGGATGCTGCTGGTCAAGCTGTTTGACGATCCCGCGGCGCGGGCCCGGGCCATCACCCGGACAAACCGGCCCGATTTCACCACTTTTGACTCCGACGGGCGGTTCGAGGCGGTTCTGACCCATGCCCAGGGCGTGAGCCAAGAGGTGAAAGCACCCCCTGCCCCGCCAAAATCCCGCGCCCTGCCCGGCAGCAACGGGACTGAGGTCGCAGGCATCAAGACAACCGCCAAGGGCATCACCCTGACGATCTCCGGCAAACATGCACCCGGCTTTGACGCTTGGTTCGACGAAAACGCGGAAGAGATCATGGCAGAGCTTCACGGCCGCTGGCAGCAAGACCAGCCCGAGCAGCCGGAAGACTGAAGAAGAGCAGAGAAAACAGGACAGGAGGCACGTAGCAGGCAAAAGAAAAGCCCCCCAGGACATTACATCCCAGAAGGCCGTTCTCAGATTTAGCACCTTTGGAATAGCCCTTCAGACTCCTTAGTGTCAACTCCATGCGCTGCATGGGGGCGGGAATTCTTTGTCTTTCGTGAAAATAATCATGGAACAGGCGTCCCAAATCGCATTTGGGCGGCAGGATCTGTGCGGCCGGCTGGCGGGTACTCACGACAAGTGGGACCTTCTGGCTGCGCTGACGCACGCCGCCGCGGAATTTGAACTGAGCCACCGCACCCTTGGCGTCCTGAAGGCATTGCTGACGTTCTTCCCGGAACGCGCATTGCCAGCAGACCCGGACAGCGCCATCGTGTTTCCGTCGAACCGTAAGCTGATGGAGCGGCTGAACGGGATGCCCGAAAGCACCCTGCGCCGGCACCTGGCCGCCCTCACCCGGATCGGAATTGTCAGCCGGAAGAACAGCCCCAACCGCAAGCGTTACGCGCGCCGCAGCGGTGATGACACGACCCTCGCCTTTGGCTTCGATCTCTCCCCCCTCGCCCGCCATGCCGGTCAGATCTTCGGTGCCGCGCTGGAGGCCAAGGCCCGTACCGAGCACCTGGCAGTGCTGCGCGACCGCGTTGCCGTTCTGCGGCAGGAATTGCTGGATGTGGGTGATGAGATGGCAGAGGCGCTGCTGGACGCCGCCCGCAAGCTGCTGCGCCGCAAACCCTGCGAAACAGAGCTGAGCCGGATGGCCGAGACACTGCGCGGTGAAATTGCCAGCCGTACGACACAAGACGCACCACAGGAAACCAGCCTAGTTGCACGCAAAATGAGCGGTCCAGACAGCCAGAATGAGCGGCACATACAGAATTCAGTAAAAAAAGATTCTGACTCTGAAGAGCTGCAGGCCAAGACGCCCTGCCTTCAGCCACAGCATTCTGATGCAAAACCCGTCAAAGCAGAGAATACCAGTGATCTCGCCACCGTCCTGCGCGCTTGCCCCGAGGTTCAAAGTTATTACCCCGGCGCGCTGCGCAGCTGGCAGGACGCCGACCGTATTGCCGAAACCCTTTCACCAATGATGGGCATCGACATGCCGGTACTAAGCGACGCCCGTGCCGCCATGGGCCGCAAGGACGCAGCAACAGCGGTGATGTGCATGCTGGAGAAACTCAGCACCATCCGCAGCCCTGGCGCCTACCTCAGGCGGCTGGCACAGAAGGCTCGGGCGGGCCAGTTTTCCACCGCCCCGATGCTGAACGCGCTGCTGCAGGCGGGAAATCGTGCGGAGATTGTCAGCTGACAATTTCGCGGAACAGTGCTGTGCGGGACGAATGGCAAAGCCGCCGGGAGCCTTCTGTTTTTGACGCAGGCACCGTTTTCAGTGTCCCCGAGCTTGCGCACCGCGGCGCCGGGATCTGAATTGTCAGCTGACAACTCACCGCAAGACCCCGTGTCCTGTGCGGTGCGCGCTTGGGACAAATACCCAGCGTGGCACCGGCAGTTTTTGGTCTGACCTGTTAAAAATTGTCAGCTGACAATTTTCACTTTCTCCTCGGCCCCGGGTCAAGTTGGAGCCTTGCCTTCCGCGCCAGCCAACGGCCACAGTGGCAGGATCATTCCCAGCCAGAAGGCAAGGCTTTCATGCTCTCCATCCTCAAGAACCGGACCTACCGGCATCTGTTTCTGGCCCAGATCGTGGCGCTGAGCGGTACCGGGCTGGCAACCGTGGCGCTAGGCCTTCTGGCCTTTGACCTGGCCGGGGAGCGCGCGGGGGTGGTGCTGGGCACGGCACTGACGATCAAAATGGTGGCCTATGTCACAATCGCCCCCATCGCCGCCGCCTGGGCAGAACAGGTGGACCGCCGCCGGATGCTGATCGCGCTGGACATGGTGCGGATGGCGGTCGCCATGTGTCTGCCGTTCGTCACCGAGGTCTGGCAGGTCTATCTGCTGATCTTCGTGCTTCAATCGGCCTCAGCCGGGTTCACGCCCGCCTTCCAGGCCTCGATCCCCGATGTGCTGACGGAGGAGAAAGACTACACCCAGGCGCTGTCGCTGTCGCGGATGGCGTATGAACTGGAAAGCCTCATCAGTCCGATGCTGGCCGCGGCGCTCCTGGTGCTGGTCAGCTCCTCGACGCTGTTCTGGGGCACCGCAGCAGGGTTTGCGGCCTCAGCCTTGCTGCTCGTCTCCATCGTCCTGCCGTCGCCGGCGCCCAAGGCGCCCCGGCCCATCTGGCAGCGCACCACCCGCGGCATCCGCAACTATCTGCGCACCCCGCGGCTGCGCGGGTTGCTGGCTATGAACTGGGTGGTCTCGGCAATGGCCGCGATGGTGCTGGTCAATACCGTGGTGCTGGTGCGTGCAGGATTGGGGCAGGGCGAAAGCGCGGTTGCGCTGGCGCTTGCCTGTTTCGGCGGCGGCTCAATGCTGTCGGCGATGCTGCTGCCGCGGCTGCTGGAGCGTGTACCGGACCGCAGCGTGATGCTGGCGGGCGGCGCGCTAGGGAGTGCCGCGCTGATGGTGCTGGCATTGACCGTGCTGGCACAGCCGCTGGATTTTGCACGGCTGGCAATTGCCTGGTTCGTGATCGGTCTTGGCTATTCCGCCGTGATGACGCCTTCAGGGCGGCTGCTGGCGCGCTCGGCTCATGCGGCGGACCGTCCGGCCATCTTTGCCGCGCAGTTTACCCTGTCGCATGCCTGCTGGCTGGTCTTCTATCCGCTGTCGGCCTGGCTGATGGCGGCCTGGGGGGCAGGGGCCGCAATGCTGGTGCTGGCGCTGCTGGCCGCCGCCGGGCTGATCGCGGCGCAGCACCTGTGGCCCGCGGACAGCGCCGCACCGGTTGCGCACAGCCATCCGGACCTGCCGCCCGACCATCCGCATCTGCAAGGCGGCCACCCGCATGCGCATCCGGTCATCATTGACGATCTGCACCCGCGGATACCGCAGAAAGAGGGACACTAGCATCGCGAGGCAAAGGCGCAGCTTATTCATTTTATGACTAGACATAATCTCCTAAATGAGTAGCTTATTGCCAAACCGGCAACCAAGCGACTCGGGGAGATTTGCGTGACTGGCAACTATGTTCTGACATGCGCCAAGCTGGCCACGATGGCCGGCTCAGATGCGCCTTACGGGCTGATTGAGGACGGGGCCGTTGCGGTTTCGGACGGGAAAATCGTCTGGGCCGGGCCGCGGCAGGAATTGTCAGCTGACAATTTTCCCTGGAAGCATGTTGATCTGGACGGGCGGCTGGTGACACCGGGTCTGATCGACTGCCATACCCATATCGTCTTCGGCGGCAACCGCGCGATGGAGTTCGAGATGCGCCTGAATGGCGCTTCCTATGAGGAAGTCGCAAGGGCAGGGGGCGGCATCGTCTCCACCGTCTCCGCCACCCGCGAGGCCGCGCTGGAGGATCTGGTGCAGGGCGCGCTGCCGCGTCTGGATGCACTGATTGCCGAAGGCGCCACGGTGGTGGAGGTGAAATCCGGCTACGGGCTGGACCTGAAAACCGAGCTGAACATGCTGCGCGCTGCCCGCCGCCTCGGTGAATTGCGCCCGGTCACGGTGAAAACCACCTTCCTTGGCGCCCATGCGACGCCCGGCGAATACAAAGGCCGGGACGACGACTACATCGATCAGGTCTGCATCCCCGCCCTGCGCGCCGCCCATGCGGAGGGGCTGGTGGATGCAGTTGACGGCTTCTGCGAAAACATCGCCTTTGCCTCCGCGCAGATCGAACGGGTTTTCAAGGTAGCACGGGAGCTGGGCCTGCCGGTGAAACTGCACGCCGAGCAGCTGAGCCATCAGGGCGGCACCGCTCTGGCCGCACGTTACGGCGCGTTGTCCGTCGATCACGTGGAATACGCCACCGAAGACGACGCCAGGGCGATGGCCGCATCGGGTTCTGCTGCGGTGATCCTGCCCGGCGCCTTCTACACTATCCGCGAAACCCAGATGCCGCCAATTGAGCACTTCCGCACCCACGGCGTGCCGATGGCGCTGGCGACCGACTGCAATCCGGGTTCCTCGCCGCTGACCTCGCTGCTCTTGACGATGAACATGGGCTGCACCCTGTTCCGCATGACACCCGAGGAAGCGCTGGCAGGCGTCACCTGCAACGCAGCCCGCGCGCTGGGACTGGCAGACCGCGGCCAGATCGCCGTCGGCATGCGCGCCGATCTGGCGGTTTGGGACGTGGAAACGCCCGGCGAGCTCGCCTACCGCATCGGCTTCAACCCGCTTTACACCCGTATCTATGAGGGAAAACGATGATCGAGATGATCCCCGGCACGGTAACGCTGTCCACGCTGGAAGATATCTACCGCAACCTGACTCCGGCCAGGCTGGATGCTTCGGCGCGTGAGCCGGTGGAAGCTGCGGCCCGGATGGTGGCCGAGGCGGCAGCGGGAGAGGACGCCGTCTATGGTATCAACACCGGCTTCGGAAAATTGGCCTCGACCAAGATCGCGCCGGCTGACACCGCCACCCTGCAGCGCAACCTGATCCTCAGCCATTGCTGCGGGGTAGGGGAGGCGCTGCCGGAGGACAAGACCCGGCTGATGATGACGCTGAAACTCTTGTCGATGGGCCGCGGCGCGTCGGGCGTGCGCTGGCTGGTGATCGAACAGATCGAACAGATGCTGGAGCGCGGCGTGGTGCCGGTGATCCCGTCGCAGGGCTCCGTAGGCGCCTCTGGCGACCTGGCGCCGCTGGCGCATATGGCGGCAGCGATGATCGGGGCAGGGGAGGCCACGTTCGAAGGCACCCGCATGGCCAGTGCGGAAGCGCTGAAAAAGGCCGGGTTAGAGCCTATTGTACTGGGTCCCAAGGAAGGCCTGGGGCTGATCAACGGCACCCAGTTCTCCACCGCCTGCGCGCTGGGTGGGCTGTTCGACGCCTGGCGCCTGGCTGAGGCGTCGATGGCGATTGCCTCGCTCACCACCGACGCCATCATGGGCTCCACCGCGCCCCTGGTGGCCGACATCCACTCCCTGCGCGGCCATGCCGGGCAGATTGACGTTGCGCGGGAAATGCGCGGCATCATGGACGGATCGGAAATCCGCGAAAGCCACCGCGAGGGCGACACGCGCGTGCAGGACCCGTACTGCATCCGCTGCCAGCCGCAGGTAGTGGGCGCGGCGCTGGACGTGCTGCGGATGGCCGCCAGGACGCTGGAGATCGAGGCCAACGCCGTTACCGACAACCCGCTGGTGCTGGTGAATGAGGGGCGGATCGTTTCGGGCGGCAACTTCCACGCTGAATATGTGGGCTTTGCCGCTGACCAGATCGCGCTGGCGGTGGCCGAAATCGGCGCCATCGCGCAGCGCCGGGTGGCGCTGATGGTGGACCCGACCTTGAGCCACGACCTGCCGCCGTTCCTGACGCCCGATCCGGGCCTCAACTCCGGTTTCATGATTGCCGAGGTGACCACCGCCGCGCTGATGAGCGAGAACAAGCATCTGGCCAACCCTTGCGTGACCGACTCGACCCCCACGTCGGCCAACCAGGAGGACCACGTGTCGATGGCCGCCCACGGCGCGCTGCGTCTGGCGAAGATGAACGCCAACCTGTCGGTGATCCTGGGCGTTGAAATGCTCTGTGCAGCACAAGGGGTGGAGGCGCGCGCACCGCTGCAAACCTCGGCCCGCCTGCAGGACGTTCTGGCAATGCTGCGCGCCGATATCCCCTCGCTGGCAGAGGACCGCTATCTGGCGCCCGACATCGAGGCTGCCAGTGCCATGGTCCGCTCGGGCCGGGTAGCGGAGGCCGCAGGCGTAAAGGTGGCGGCATGATCGAAGTGACCCAAGGCGCCTCGCCGTTGGTGCTGGGGCTGCCCCACACCGGCACCGATGTGCCGCCGGAAATCTGGGACCGCCTCAATGAGACGGGCAGGGCGCTGGCGGATACCGACTGGCATATCCACGACCTGTATTCCGGGCTGGCAGGGGACATAACAACCGTCCGCACGCCGATCCACCGCTATGTGATCGACGTGAACCGCGATCCGGGTGGTATCAGTCTCTATCCAGGGCAAAACACCACCACTCTGGTGCCGCTCACGGATTTTGACGGGCTGCCGATCTGGCAGGAGGGCAAGGAACCCGATGAGGCGGAGATCACCCGCCGCCGCGACGCTTATCACGCGCCCTATCACGCGGCGCTGATGGCGGAGCTGCAGCGGGTGAAGGCGATCCACGGCTTTGCCATCCTCTATGACTGCCATTCGATCCGCGGCGATATTCCCTTCCTGTTCGAAGGCCGCCTGCCGGATTTCAACGTCGGCACCAACATGGGCGAAACCTGCGACGCGTCGATCGAGGCGCTGACCGTGGCCCATTGCGAGGCGGCGGATGGCTATACCTCCACCCTCAACGGGCGTTTCAAGGGGGGCTGGACCACCCGCCATTACGGGCGCCCAGCGGACGGGCTGCACGCGATCCAGATGGAACTGGCGCAGGCGACCTACTGCCAGGAAAGCCCGCCCTGGACCTATATGCCGGAGCGCGCGGAACAACTGCGCGCCCATCTCACCAAAATCCTGACTGATCTCAAAAACTGGAGGCCCTCGGCATGAGCGATCCCCGCAAGAACACCCGCGACATCTTCCCGCCCACCGGCCCGGAAATCACCGCCAAGCATTGGGTCACCGAGGCGCCGATGCGGATGATGATGAACAACCTGCACCCCGACGTCGCGGAAAACCCGCATGAGCTGGTGGTGTACGGCGGCATCGGCCGCGCCGCGCGGACCTGGAAGGATTTCGACCTGATCGTCGAGACCCTGAAGAACCTCGACGAGGACCAGACCCTGATGGTGCAGTCCGGCAAGCCGGTTGGCGTGTTCCAGACCCACAAGGACGCGCCGCGGGTGCTGATCGCCAACTCCAACCTGGTGCCGCATTGGGCCAACTGGGACCACTTCAACGAGCTCGATAAGAAGGGGTTGATGATGTACGGCCAGATGACGGCCGGCTCCTGGATCTATATCGGCACGCAGGGCATCGTGCAGGGCACCTATGAGACCTTTGCCGAGGCCGGCCGCCAGCATTACGGCGGCGACCTCAAGGGCAAGTGGATCCTGACCGGCGGCCTCGGCGGCATGGGTGGCGCGCAGCCGCTGGCAGCCGTGTTTGCCGGTGCCTGCTGCCTGGCGGTAGAGTGCAACCCGGACAGCATCGACTTCCGCCTGCGCACCAAATACCTGGACGAGAAGGCCGAGACCCTGGACGAGGCGCTGGAGATGATCGAACGCTGGACCGCCGCGGGCGAGGCGAAATCCGTGGGTCTCTTGGGCAACGCGGCAGAGATCTTCCCGGAGCTGGTGAAGCGCGCCGAAGCAGGCGGAATCCGCCCCGACATCGTGACCGACCAGACCTCCGCCCACGACCCTGTCAACGGCTACCTGCCGCTGGGCTGGACCATGGGTGAGTGGAAGGAGCGCCGCGAGAGTGACAAGAAAGCGGTGGAAAAGGCCGCCCGCGCCTCGATGAAAGTTCAGGTCAAGGCGATGTGCGATTTCCACGCGATGGGTGTTCCCACCGTGGATTACGGCAACAACATCCGCCAGATGGCGCTGGAAGAGGGGCTGGAGAACGCCTTTGACTTCCCCGGTTTCGTGCCCGCCTATATCCGCCCGCTGTTCTGCAAGGGCATCGGCCCGTTCCGCTGGTGCGCGCTGTCGGGCGACCCGGAGGACATCCGCAAGACCGACGCCAAGATGAAGGAGCTGTTCCCCGAGAATGAAGGCCTGCATCGCTGGCTGGACATGGCGCAGGAGCGCATTGCGTTTCAGGGCCTGCCCGCGCGGATCTGCTGGATCGGTCTCGGCGACCGCCACAAGGCCGGCCTCGCGTTCAACGAGATGGTCCGCAACGGCGAGCTGTCGGCGCCGGTGGTGATCGGCCGCGACCACCTGGATTCGGGCTCTGTGGCGTCCCCGAACCGCGAGACAGAGGCGATGATGGATGGCTCCGACGCTGTCTCCGACTGGCCGCTGCTGAACGCGCTTTTGAACACCGCCTCCGGTGCCACCTGGGTGTCGCTGCACCACGGCGGCGGCGTTGGCATGGGCTTCTCGCAGCATTCCGGCGTGGTGATCTGCTGTGACGGCACCGAGGACGCCGACCGCCGTATCGGCCGCGTGCTGTGGAACGACCCGGCCACCGGCGTCATGCGCCACGCAGATGCGGGGTACGATATCGCCAAAGACCATGCCAAGGCCTGCGGCCTGAACCTGCCTGGCATTCTGGGCTGATTACTCAGTCCGTCAAACAAACTTGGGTAGCCGGTTTCCAGTGAGGAGACCGGCTATTTTTCTTGCAACAGGCGCTCTGCGGTATGTTTGGCGTCGCTCAGATGCTGTTCGATGGCGGTGCGTGCGGCTTCTGTATTGCCTGACACGATGGCCTCGCAGATGTCCTGCATATGGGCAGGACCGGGCTTCTGGCGATCCGCTGTTGAGAGCGTCACCGCCCGCAGCCGGCTGATGCGTCCGTTCAGACGCTGGGCGATTTCCCAGGCGACGTTGTGGCCGGCGCCGTCGAAAATGATCCGGTAGAACTCTGTCGTGGCGCGCAGCATCGGGGTGGGCACGCCTGCCGCCACGGCCTCTTGCAGCTCAAGCAGCGCGGCCTTCAGCTGTACTGTCAGCTCCGGCGTGATGTTTTGGGTGCAGGCGGTGGCGGCTGCGGTCTCCAGCATCTGGCGGATGTCGTAGATCTGCCGCGCGTCGGCCCAAGTGAGCTGCGCCACAATCGGGCCCTTGCCGGGCAGGATCTCCACCAGCCCCTCCGCCTCCAGGTAGCGGATCGTTTCGCGCACCACGGTGCGGCTGACGCCAAGCTGGTCGCACAGGGGCCGCTCCACCAGCCGTTCGCCGGGGGCAAACTGGCCGGAGATGATCGCCTCGCGCATCCGTTCCTGCACGATATCGCGCAGGGTCTGCGGCTGGTGGTCGATTTTGCTCATGATGGGGCTGGTCATAAGTCCTCCGATAGCAACCGGGGCAGGGCGGAACAAGGCTGCATTGACATACTGTATGATGGTATACCATATTACGGCAACTGGAATCAGACAGGAAAGATCCGCCGATGCCCGCCGAAATCCGCAAGACGCTGCTGCATGTCGAAGAAACCCTGATCGAGGGCGGCAAGGCAGCTGAAACGCCGCTGAAAATGATTGCCGCGGTGGCGGTGATCAAAAACCCCTGGGCCGGGCAGGGCTTTGTCGAGGACCTGCGCCCGGCGATCCAAGACTGCGCGCCGGGTCTGGGCGAGAAGCTGACGGCGATGGTGCTGGAGGCCGCAGGCGGCGGCGATAAGGTTGAGGGCTACGGCAAATCCGCCATCGTCGGGGTGAATGGCGAGGTGGAACATGCCTCTGCCCTCATCCACACGCTGCGCTTTGGCAACCACTTCCGCGAGGCGGTGGGGGCGAAATCCTATCTGGCCTTCACCAATACCCGCGGGCCCGCGAACGCCTCGCTGCAAATCCCGCTGATGGACAAGAACGACGGCGGGCGGCGCAGCCACTACCTGACCATCCAGCTGTCGGTGGCCGATGCGCCTGGACCGGATGAGATCGTGATTGCGCTTGGCGCCTCCATCGGCGGGCGGCCGCATCACCGGATCGGCGACCGCTATCAGGACCTGAAGGAACTGGGCCATGACGTCGACAACCCTGCCGCTGTCTGAGCCTTACGGCCCTGCTGCCTGCCTCAGGGCAGGGGAGGGGTCTCCGCTGGTGCTGATCCACGGGGTCGGCATGCAGTCGGCGGCCTGGGGGCCGCAGATCGAGGCTTTTGCGCAGACCCATGAGGTCATCGCGCTGGATATGCCCGGCCATGGCGGCAGCGCGCCGCTGCCGGAGGGTACAGAACTGCCGGACTATGTGGCCTGGCTGCATGCCGTGCTGCAGGCGCTGGATCTGGAGCCGGTCAGTCTGGCGGGCCATTCCATGGGCGCGCTGATTGCCGGCGGCTATGCTGTCAGCCATCCGGAAAACGCGGCCCGCGTGGCGCTGCTGAACGGGGTGTTCCGCCGTTCGGCTGACGCACGGGCTGCGGTTGAGGCGCGGGCTGCGGAAATCCGCGCAGGCAGTTTTGATCTGGAAACACCGCTGGCGCGGTGGTTCGGGGAGAGAGAGGCCGACCAAGCGGCGCGGGCGCAGGTGGGTGAATGGCTGTCGGGCGTGGACCTGGCGGGTTACGCCGCCGCCTATACCGCCTTTGCCTGCGGCGACAGCACCTATGCGGACGGCTTTGCGGGCATCCGCTGCCCGCTGCTTGCGCTGACCGGCGATGGCGATCCGAACTCGACACCCGCGATGGCACAGGCCATGGCGGATGCCGCGCCGCAGGGCAGGGCGGTTGTCATCGAAGGCCACCGGCATATGGTCAACCTGACCGCCCCCGCAGAGGTCAACGCCGCCCTGCAGGACTGGCTGGATACGGAAGGAGCAACGTCATGAGCGAGATCGACCCGCGCGCCCTGCGCAATGCATTCGGTACTTTCATGACCGGCGTCACCGTGGTGACAACGCATGACCCCGAGGGAAACCCCATCGGCTTTACCGCCAACTCCTTTACCTCCGTGTCGCTGGACCCGCCGCTGGTGCTGGTCTGCATTGCCAATTCCTCCAGCAACTACGCCGCGTTCGAGCAGGCCGAGGGCTTTGCCGTCAATGTGCTGGCGGAGGACCAGAAGGACGTCTCCAACACCTTTGCCCGCCCGGTCGAGGACCGTTTTGCCGCCGTCAGCTGGCAGAAGGGGCCTGAGGGCAGCCCGGTGTTCGAGGGCGTTTCCGCCTGGTTCGACTGTTCCATGCACAACCGGGTTGAGGCGGGCGACCACCTGATCCTGATCGGACGGGTTGAGGCGTTTGAGACCTCGCCAGCGCCGGGACTGGGATATGCCCGCGGCGCCTATGTGACGGCCGCGGCGGAGGCCGAGGCCCTGACCCAAGGCGCCAAGCTGATCGTCTCGGCATTGATCGAGCATGAGGGCAAGGTGCTGCTCATGGGCAACGACCAGGGCAAGCTGACGCTGCCGGAAATCCGGGTCGGCAAGGAGGGCGCCTCTGCCGCCCTGGCCAAGCTGATCGCGGACACCGGTGTCGAGGCGGAGCCGGGGTTCATTTATTCCGTCTACGAAGACAAAGCGCGCGAACATCAGCACATCTCGTTTCTATGCCAATCGGCCGGCGGCACACCGGCCAAGGGTGTTTTCACGGCACTGACCCAATCCACGCTGATGGACATTGCCGACGCGGCGATGTGCACCATGCTGGAGCGGTTTGCCAGTGAGGCCCGGATGGGCAATTTCGGGGTGTATTATGGCAATCAGACCACCGGGCAGGTCCGCCCCGTGGCGACAGGGAGCAAGGGCGCATGAAATTTTCCCTCTTTGCGCATATGGAGCGGATTTCCGCGGCAGACGACCAGAAGCGGCTTTATGACGAGTTCATCCAGCTGTGCAAAATCGCCGATGACGGCGGCATGCACGCGGTCTGGACCGGCGAACACCACGGGATGAATTTCACCATCTCGCCGAACCCGTTTCTGAACCTCATTGACGTGGCGCGGCACACCAAGAACGTGCGGCTGGGGACGGGGACGGTGATTGCGCCGTTCTGGCATCCGATCCGGCTGGCGGGCGAGGCGGCGATGACCGATATTATCACCGACGGCCGCCTGGATCTGGGCATCGCGCGCGGGGCGTACTCCTATGAATACGAACGCATGATGCCGGGCATGGACGCCTGGGAGGCGGGCCAGCGGATGCGCGAGCTGATCCCGGCGGTTCAGGGACTTTGGCAAGGCGATTACGCGCAGGAAGGGGAATTTCATTCCTTCCCGAAAACCACATCCTCGCCCAAGCCGGTGCAGCAGGACGGCCCGCCGATCTGGGTGGCGGCGCGCGATCCCAACAGCCATGAATTTGCCGTGGCCAACGGCTGCAACGTGCAGGTGACGCCGCTGTGGAAGGGTGATGAGGAAATCACCGACCTGATGGGCAAGTTCAACGATGCCTGCGCCAAGCACGCCGATGTGCCGCGGCCTAAGATCATGCTGCTGCAGCACACCTATGTCGCGGACAGCGCGGCGGACGTGAAACGCGGGGCGGAGGAACTGAACCGGTTCTACTGCTATTTCGGTGCCTGGTTCATGAACAAGCGGGACGTCAGCCAGGGCCTGATTGATCCCCTGAGCGACGAAGAGATCGCGGCGCATCCGTTCTACAGCCCCGAGGCGATGGAACGCGATCTGGTGATCGGCGAACCCGCGGCAGTGATCGAGCGGCTGAAAAAGTATGAAGCCCTCGGCTATGATGAATACTCGTTCTGGATCGACAGCAGCATGAGTTTCGAGCGCAAGAAAGCCTCGCTTGAGCGGTTCATCACCGAAGTCATGCCCGCGTTTCAGTAAGGGAGCCTGAGAATGCAGACCTTCCAGCAGTACATCGGCGGTGCGTTTGAGGACGCAGGGGAAACCTTCGAGACCCTCGATCCGGCCACCGGCAAACCCTGGGCGCAGATGCCTGCCGCGTCACCGGCGGATGTGGACCGGGCGGTGCGGGCGGCGGAGGCTGCGTTCTTCTCGCCTGAATGGGCCGGGATGACCGCCACCCAGCGCGGCAAGCTGCTCATGCGGCTGGCCGATCTGGTGGCGGAACACGCGCCTAAGCTGGCAGAGCTGGAAACCCGCGACACCGGCAAGATCATCCGGGAGACTTCGGCCCAGATTGCTTATGTGGCGGAGTATTACCGCTATTACGCAGGCCTCGCCGACAAGATCGAGGGCGCGCATCTGCCGATCGACAAGCCCGACATGGAGGTCTGGCTGCGGCGCGAGCCGGTGGGCGTGGTGGCGGCCATCGTGCCGTGGAACTCGCAGCTGTTCCTGTCCGCTGTCAAGATCGGCCCGGCGCTGGCGGCGGGCTGTACGGTTGTGCTGAAAGCGTCGGAGGAAGGCCCGGCACCAATGCTGGAATTTGCCCGGATCTTTGATCAGGCGGGTTTTCCGGCTGGCGTCCTGAACGTGATCACCGGCGGGCCGGAGGCGGGTGCCGCGCTGACCAGCCACGCGGGTGTTGCCCATGTGGCCTTTACCGGCGGGCCGGAGACCGCGCGTCATATCGTGCGCAATTCGGCGGAAAACCTCGCCTCCACCTCGCTGGAGCTGGGCGGCAAGTCGCCTTTCATTGTGTTTGACGACGCCGATCTGGAAAGTGCGGTGAATGCGCAGGTCTCCGGCATATTCGCGGCCACCGGGCAAAGCTGCGTCGCAGGATCGCGGCTGGTGATCCAGAAGGGGATCAAGGATGCGTTTCTTGCGCGGCTGAAGGAGAAAGCCGAAGCGGTGGTGATCGGCGCGCCGGATGACATGGCAACCGAAGTGGGGCCGCTTTGTACCCTGAAACAGCGCGACCATGCGCTGCGGCTGATCGAGGCTTCGGCTCAGGCCGGCGCCAAAGTTGTCACCGGCGGCGCAGCTCTGGAAGGGCAGGGGTTCTTCTTCCCGCCTACGGTTCTGGATTGCTCCGATGCGCCGGAGGCTCCCTGCTTGTCGAATGAATTCTTCGGCCCGGTCTTGTCGGTGGTGGACTTCGAGACCGAGGCAGAGGCCCTGGAGATTGCCAACAACACAGCCTTCGGCCTAGCCTCGGGTGTGTTCACCCGGAACCTCACCCGCGCGCACCGGATGATCCGGGGCATCCGGGCCGGTATTGTCTGGGTCAACACCTACCGCGCGGTCAGCCCGATTGCCCCCTTTGGCGGCCACGGCCTGTCGGGCCACGGGCGCGAGGGCGGGCTGCAGGCGGCGCTGGATTACACCAAGGTGAAGGCAGTCTGGCTGCGCACCAGCGACGATCCGATCCCCGACCCCTTTGTGATGCGCTGATCTGCTGAGGACATGAACAAGGGGGCTGCCTGCCCCCTCGCGCTCCCCCGGGGATATTTCCAGCCAGATGAACAGGGGATCCGCGCCGCGCGGCTGCGGAAACTCTGGACGCGGGCGCGGATCCGGTCACACTGGACCCCGTACTGCGGCCGCAAGGGCTGCAGAGTGAGGAGGTGTGTGATGAGTGACGCGGTTTACAAGACAGTGGATGTGGTCGGCAGTTCGCAGTCCAGCATCGAGGATGCCATCAGCGGGGCCATTGCCCGCGCATCCAAGACCATTGACCACATCGGCTGGTTCGAGGTTGGAGAGATCCGCGGCCATGTCGAGGACGGCAAGGTCGCCCATTTTCAGGTCGGCTTGAAGATCGGGTTCCGGCTGGATTGATCCGGCAGAGCCGCAGGCGGGTGGCGCGGCGGTGCGGACGCACTATTTGGAGGCGCAGATCCCCAAAGGGAGCGTTTCCGGATGCAGATCAGCCCGCGCAGAGTGATCGTGCTGGGCGGCACGGGGTTTCTTGGCCGCCGGGTGGTGCGGCGTCTGCAGCAGCAGGGCTGCAGCGTCAGCGCGGGCACCCGTGCGCCCGGGGCGGCGCCGCCGCAGGAGTGGGAACCGGGGGTGGCGCAGGTGCAGACCGATCTGGCACAGCAGAGCGTCATGGCCCGTGCTCTCAGCGGTGCCGCGTGGGTGGTCAATTGCATCGGCTTTTACACGGAAACCCGGCAGCAGGATTTTCACAGCGTGCATGTGGAGGGCGCCCGCAGGATCGCCCGGCTGGTGCGCCAGACCCCGGGCCAGCGGCTGATCCATATCTCCGGCATCGGCGCCAGTCTGCATTCGCCCTCGGCCTATGTGCGGGCCAGGGCTGAGGGGGAGGCCGCGGTGCGCAGTGCCTGCCCGGATGCGGTGATCTTGCGGCCCAGCGTAATGTTCTGCCAGGGCGGTGTATTTTTCGGGGATCTGCAGCAGCTTGTTGCGCAACTGCCGGTGATCCCGCTGTTCGGCCGCGGCCAGACCCGGCTGCAGCCGGTCTGGGTGGAGGATGTGGCGGAAGCGGTGGCCCGTGTTCTGGATGGCCCGAGGGCGCAGCGCAAAGTGTTTGAGCTGGGCGGGCCGGATGTGCTGGCCTACCGTGACATCCTGCAGCGGCTGGCAGCACGCACCGGCCGCCGCCGCCTGCTGCTGCCGGTGCCGTTTGTTCTGTGGCGGGTTGCGGCAGCGCTGCTGTCGCTGCTGCCCAGGCCTCCGGTTACCCCGGCACAGATCGCGCTGATGCGGCGCGATAATACAGTGGGCGAAGGGGTTGCGGGGTTTCGCGATCTCGGGATTGAGCCGCATTCACCGGTGGCAATGGGCCTCGTCTAGAGCCGCTGCCGCCTGCCGGAAGCCGCTTTCAGTCGCGCCCGCTACCGCGGGTTCTCTGCACCCAGGGTTTTTCCTGTCCCCGCGCCTCGCGGATGGTCCGGCCGAAATGCCCGCTGAACGATCGCCCGAGTGAGGAGGCAGAGGAAAACCCGCAGCGCAGGGCAATCTGCTCCAGGCTCAGATGGGTTTCCTCCGACAGGTAGCGGGCGTGCTGGAGCCGCAGCATCTTGTAGTATTTCCCTGGCGTCATGCCCAGTTCACGCTGGAATGCGCGCGCCAGCGTGCGTTCGGACAGCGACACGCGCTTGGCCAGCGCCGCCGTGCTCATCGGGGTTTCGATGGTCTCTGCCATCAGGTTTGCCGCCTTCAGGATCTTGGGCGAGCCGCGCTGCTCCAGCCGCGCCGCGCCGCGGTTCAGCTCAGACTGGCGCGAGGGGTCATAAACGAACATGGTCGAGGCGCCGAAGGCGGCGGCAGAGCCGTAGAGATCCTGAATGAGGCTTAGCATCATGTCGAGGGCAGTGCTGGCGCCGCCGCAAGTGAGGAACGCGCAGGAGCGTACAAACCGCGCGGTGGAGACCTCCACTTGGGGAAAGGTCTCGGCAAAGGCATCCAGCTCCTGCCAGTGGATCGTGGCTGTATGGCCGTCCAGCACCCCGGCCGCAGCCAGCAGCCATGCGGCGGTATCCAGCGCCAGTACCGGCTTGGCAGCCCGTGTGGCGGTCCGGAGTTTGGCCAGCAGCGCTGGCGTCACTTGTTCGCGCACATGGTAGCCTGCGACCAGTACCAAGGTGCGGTTTCCCTGACGTTCGTCAAAGACGCCATCGGGAGTGATCTGCAGCCCGCTGGAGCTGCGCACCGGCGCCCCGTCCAGCGTGGTGACACGCCATCCGGCAACATCCTGGCCCGCGCTCATCCGCACGTCGCGCAGCGGCTCCATGGCGCTGGCCAGCACCATGTTGGAAAACCCGTCGAACAGCAGGAATTCGAATAGGGGAGGCTGATTTGGCGGCATTTGTCTGTTTTTTGACCGAAACTGTATAAACGCAGCGTCAACTCCTGCGCTAATCACGCAGGAAGTCAAGCACCTTGACGATCCGCCGACGACCGCTCTCTAACCACTGATACCTCCATGACCACCGCTCCTCTCCTCTGGCAGCCGGGCCTTTCGGCGCGCCGCAAACCTTTGCTGTCCGGTTTCATGTCGCAGGCTTCTGCGATCGTCGGAACACCGCTGGACAGCTTTGCCGGTCTGCACGCCTGGTCGGTTGCGCAGCCGCAGGACTTCTGGCCGCTGGCCTGGGACTTCTGCGGGCTGGAGGGCGATCAGGGCACGGTTCCGCTGCTGGCCAATCGGGACCCGATGCAGGTCCGCTTCTTCCCCGAAGCGCGGCTGAACATCGCGGAGACATTCCTGAAGAACGCTGACGGGCGCGAGGCAATTGTGTTCATCGGCGAGGATGGCCGCCGCATGGCCTGGACCCGCGCCGATCTGAAGCGTGAGGTGGAAATGCTGGCCGCCGCGCTGCGGGACGCGGGGATCGGCGCAGGCGACCACGTTGCCGGCTATGTGCCGAACATGCCGCAGACCGTGGCGGCGATGCTGGCGACCGCCTCGCTGGGGGCGGTCTGGTCATCCTGCGCGCCGGAAAGCGGGCCTGATGTGGTGGTCGACCGCTTCGGCCAGATCGAACCCAAGCTGATGTTTGCCGCCGACGGCTATTTCTACAACGGCAAGGTGTTTGAGACCCGCGCCGCCATTGCAGAGGTTGCCGCACGAGTGCCTTCGATTCAGCAGATCGTGGTCTGGCCTTACGCAGGCGATGCCGCGGATTTGCCGGAGAGCATGACCGCCTATGACGCGTTCAAACAGGCGGACGCCCCGGCACTGGACTGCAGGCCGATGGGCTTTCGCGATCCGCTCTATGTGATGTTCTCCTCCGGCACCACCGGCAAGCCCAAGTGCATCGAGCATTCCGGCGGTGGCACCCTGCTGCGGATGCTGGTGGAGCAGCAGCTGCACTGCGACCTGCGCCCGGGCGACCGGATGTTCTATTACACCACCTGCAACTGGATGATGTGGAACTGGCAGGTGGCGGCGCTGGCCTCCGAGGCCGTGATCGTGCTGTTTGACGGCAATCCGATGTATCCGGGCATGCGCCGCCTGTTCGACCTGGCGGAGGCGGAGAAGGTCACGCATTTTGGTATTTCCGCCAAATACATCGATGCTTCACAAAAGCGCCGCAACCGGCCTGCGGACAGCCATGACCTGGCTGCGCTGCGGGTGGTTCTGTCCACCGGCTCGCCGCTGTCGCCCGAGGGCTTTGCCCATGTCTATGCCGACTGGAAGGCGGATGTGCAGCTGGCTTCGATCTGCGGCGGCACCGATATTCTGGGCTGTTTCATCGGCGGCTGCCCGCTGCTGCCGGTGCACCAGGGCGAGATCCAGGCGCCGATGCTGGGGCTGGATGTGGCGACCCTGAACGATCAGGGCGAACCGGTTGAAGGTGTGGCGGGCGAGCTGGTCTGCCGCAATGCGCATCCGTCGATGCCGACGTGCTTCCTGAACGACGCGGGCGATGCCCGCTACCGCGCCAGCTATTTCGAGACCTATCCCAATATCTGGCGGCAGGGCGATTTCACCATCCGCACGGAACACGGCGGATATGTGGTGCTGGGGCGCTCGGACGCGACGCTGAACCCCGGCGGCGTGCGGATCGGCACGGCGGAGATCTACCGGCAGCTCGACAAGATCGACGAGGTCGCGGATGCGGTGGTTGTCGGCCAAAGCTTCGACAACGACGTGCGGGTGGTTCTGTTTGTGGTTCCCGCCGAAGGTGCTGCGCTGGATGATGCGCTAACTGCCCGGATCAAAACGGAAATCCGCAAGAACGCCTCGCCGCGCCATGTGCCCGCGAAAATCATAGCCGTCGCAGACATCCCGCGCACCAAATCCGGCAAGACCGCCGAGCTGGCGGTGCGGGACGTGGTGAACAAACACCCTGTCCGCAACCTCTCCGGCATCGCCAATCCGCAGGCGCTGGCGCTGTTTGCGGATCACCCTGAATTGCAAGCTTAACCCCAAAGGAGCGAGACCATGCCCCTGACCATGAACCGAGACGTCTTCATCACTGCCGCCGTGACCGGCTCTGGCGGCACCCAGGACAAATCCCCCCATGTGCCGCGCTCACCCAAGCAGATCGCCGAGTCCGCAATCGCGGCCGCCAAGGCCGGTGCGGCGGTGGTTCACTGCCATGTGCGCGACCCTGAAACCGGCGCGCCGTCCCGGAAACTTGAGTATTACCGGGAGCTTACCGACCGCATCCGCGATTCCGAAGTTGACGTGGTGCTGAACCTGACCGCGGGCATGGGCGGCGACATCGTGTTCGGCTCGACCGAAGCGCCGCTGCCGGTCAACGAAGCCGCGACCGACATGATCGGCGCCACCGAGCGGATGGCCCATATCGCGGAATGCCTGCCGGAAATCTGCACCCTCGACTGCGGCACCATGAATTTTGCCGAGGCCGATTACGTGATGACCAACACGCCCGGCATGCTGCGGGCAATGGGCCAGATGATGACCGATCTGGGCGTGAAGCCGGAGATCGAGGCCTTTGACACCGGCCACCTGTGGTTTGCCAAGCAACTGGTAAAGGAGGGCATTCTGGAGCCGAACGCGCTGGTGCAGTTGTGCATGGGGGTGCCGTGGGGGGCGCCGAACGACCTCAACACCTTCATGGCGATGGTCAACAATGTGCCGTCGGACTGGACCTGGTCGGCGTTCTCCCTTGGCCGCGACCAGATGCCCTATGCGGCGCAGTCGGTGCTGGCGGGCGGCAACGTGCGGGTGGGCCTTGAGGACAACCTGTTCCTGGACAAGGGCGTGCTGGCCACCAACGCACAGCTTGTGGAGCGCGCGGTCGGCGTGATCGAGGGCATGGGCGCCCGGATCATCGGCCCGGAGGCGGTCCGTGAAAAGCTGGGCCTGACCAAGCGCGCGCCGGTGGCGAAGTAAGCCGAAATGCGGGGGTGCCATGCGTGCACCCCCTGTACACC
Organism: Leisingera sp. ANG-M7; assembly: GCF_000813965.1. GTDB lineage: Bacteria > Pseudomonadota > Alphaproteobacteria > Rhodobacterales > Rhodobacteraceae > Leisingera. The sequence continues at coordinate 97,524 of NZ_JWLI01000002.1, forward strand.
CCCTGTGCACCGGCGGGCGCACGGGGAGGGCGATCAGAGGATAGATCATGAAAACAGCAGCAATCATCGGCGGCGGAGTTATCGGCGGCGGCTGGGCCGCGCGGTTCCTTTTGAACGGCTGGAATGTGCGGGTGTTCGACCCGGACCCGGAAGCGGGACGCAAGATCGGCGAAGTGCTGGCCAACGCCCGCCGCTCCTTGCCGTCGCTCTATGACAAGGCGCTGCCGGCCGAAGGCGAACTGACCTTTCACGCGGACATGGCGGAAGCCGTGGGTGAGGCGAACTGGATCCAGGAAAGCGTGCCGGAGCGTCTGGAGCTGAAGCACAAGATCCACGCTCAGATTCAGGAACACGCGCCTGCAAATGCGGTGATCGGTTCCTCGACCTCCGGCTTCAAGCCCTCAGAGCTGAATGCCGAAGGCGCCCGCGCCGTGGTGGCGCATCCGTTCAACCCGGTCTACCTGTTGCCGCTGGTTGAGCTGGTGGGGGATGCGCAGACCTGCGCGCAAGCTGCAGACCTTTTGCGCGAGGTGGGGATGTATCCGCTGACCGTGCGGAAGGAGATCGACGCGCATATTGCCGACCGCCTGCTGGAAGCGGTCTGGCGCGAGGGCCTGTGGCTGATCAAGGACGGCATCTGCACCACCGAGGAACTGGACGAGTCGATCCGCATGGGCTTTGGCCTCCGCTGGGCGCAGATGGGTCTGTTCGAGACCTATCGGATTGCCGGCGGCGAGGCGGGCATGAAGCACTTCATGGCGCAGTTCGGCCCGGCGCTGGAATGGCCCTGGACCAAGCTGATGGATGTGCCGGAGTTCACCGAGGAACTGGTCGACCTGATCGCGGGCCAGTCGGACGCGCAATCTGGCCACATGCCGATCCGCGAACTGGAGCGGCTGCGGGATGACAACCTGGTCGGCATGATGCGGGCGCTGAAGAAGTCCGGCAGCGGGGCAGGGGGCGTTATCAAAACCCATGAAGCCACGCTGCCCGTGCCGGAGATTGTGGAGCTGCCGGTCACCGTCAGCCGCCCGGTGCCGCAGAGCTGGACCGACTACAACGGCCACATGAACGAGGCGCATTACACCGAGGCCTCGGCCCAGGCGACCGACCGGTTCATGGAGATGGTCGGAGCGGATGCAGAGTACATCGCCGCGGGCGGCAGCTATTTCACTGTCGAGAACCACGTGCGCTTCCTGGATGAGCTGCACGAGGGTGATGCGCTGACCGTGACCACCCAGGTTCTGCAGGGCGAAGGCAAGAAGATGCATCTGTTCCACCGCTTGCACGGCCCCGAGGGCAAGCTGGCGGCGACGGTGGAAACGCTGCTGTTGCACATGGACCTGAACGCGCGCGGCACTTCGCTGCCGTCGCCGGAGGTGGCGGACAAGCTGGCGTCCTTTGCCGCGGCGCACGCAAGCCTGCCGCTGCCCGAGGGCGCCGGGCGCCACGTCGGCCAGCGCGGATGACTTGGAAACCCGGCGGCTCGCGCGCTGCCGGGTTTCTTTTGCGGGCCGGGTCTCCTCCCCGATCCGGCCCGTTTTTTGAAGGTGTGCTGCCTGTAACCGCGGCAGCGGGGAGGACCATGCCGGAGCGCCGGGCCATCGGGAGAGCTTTCATCCCGCCGCGCGCTCCGCTCAGCTTTCCGCGGCTGGAGGGCCCCGGCGCTGAGGCATCAGAAACAATTGGGAGGACCAAATGTCTGAAGATAATTCCAACAGCCACCTGGTGGCGAAATCCGGTTTCTTTACCGGTCTTCATCCGGGGATGAGCATTGCAGCCAAGGGCATGATCGCCGCCTTTGTGATCTTTACGGTCATGAACGTCGAGTTTGCCGGAGGCCTTTACAAATCGATCCGGAGCTGGATCGAAAACGGGCTCAGCTTCTATTACATCACCCTGTTTTCCATCGGGCTTTTTGTCTGCTTCTGGCTGATGTTCTCGCGTTTCGGCAAGATCCGCCTGGGGGACGATGACTCGCGCCCCGAGTTCAGCAACTTCAGCTGGTTCTCGATGCTGTTTTCCGCAGGCATCGGCATCGGCATCCTGTTCTTTGGCGTGGCCGAACCGATTTTCTACTTCGACAACTCCGAAGTCTGGGGCTATCCCAACAACCCGCATGCCGAACTGGCAGGCCATTCGGCGATGGACATGCAGCGGGCAGTGGACGCGATGCGCGTGACCTTCTTCCACTGGGGGTTCCACGGCTGGGCGTTCTACGTGCTGGTTGGTCTGAGCCTGGCGTATTTCGGGTTCCGTAAGAAGCTGCCGCTGACCCTGCGGTCGGCGCTCTATCCGCTGATCGGCGAACGGATCTATGGCCCTTGGGGGCACGCGGTAGACCTTCTGGCGGTATTCGGCACGGTGTTTGGCGTCGCCACTTCGCTGGGCCTGGGAGTCAGCCAGATGGCTGCGGGCCTCAACCATCTGTTCGGCATTGATCCCGGTATCGGGACCAAGCTGGTTCTGATCGCGGTTGTTTCTGTGATCGCAACCATTTCCGCGGTGTCCGGCGTTGGCAAAGGCATCCGCATCCTGTCGGAATGGAACATCTGGCTGTCGATCGTGCTGCTGGCGGCCTTTGTGATCTTCGGGCCGTTCCAGTGGCTGATGGGCCTGTTTGTGACCACGGTCGGCGACTATGTTGCCAGCTTCGTTCCGATGGGGTTCTGGACCGCGACCGAAGGCCCGGATGTGGCCTGGCAGGGCGGCTGGACGATCTTTTACTGGGGCTGGTGGATTTCCTGGTCACCGTTTGTCGGCGTGTTCATTGCCCGCATTTCGCGCGGCCGGACCATCCGCGAATTCATGGTCGGGGTGATGTTTGTTCCCACCACGATCGCGTTCTTCTGGCTGTGCATGTTCGGCGGCAACGCGATCTGGCAGGAAATGCACATGGGGTCCGGTGTGGCCTCGGCCGATGGGGCAGGCATCATCCAGACCGTGCGCGACTGGAACCTGCCGAGCGCGCTGTTCGGGACCATCGACAACATCGGCGCCACCAGCTGGATGGGCGACATGAGCTGGGTCAGCTGGCCGATGTCGCTGCTGGCGACGTTCCTGCTGTTCTCGTGGTTCATCACCTCGTCGGACTCCGGCACCCTGGTGATCACCACCATGCTGTCGATGGGCGATGACAACCCGCCGAAGAAGTTCCGCATCATCTGGGGCCTGGGCGAAGGCGTGGTGGCGGCGGCGCTGCTGCTGGCCGGGGGGCTTGGCGCCCTGCAAACGGCGTCGATTGCGGCGGCCTTCCCGATTTCCTTTGTGCTGATCGCAATGATCTGGGGCTTGCTGAAATCGCTGCACGACGATCCTTCGGCGTCGCCGATCTCAGTTGAGACGATGGCACCGGACGGCACGCGGATGAAGCAGGACCTGCGCGCCTGAGGCACGCAAGGTTTCCGTAAAAGGAAAGCGCCGGGCTGTTGAGGCCCGGCGCTTTTTACTTGTTCGCGTCAGTCGCAGGCGGCGGTGACGATGATCTCCACCTTCAGGATTTCGCGGGCCAGCTTGGCCTCGCCGCAGGCACGCGCCGGGGCATGGCCTTCGGGAACCCAGGCGTTCCAGACCTCGTTCAGCTCTGCGAAATAGGACATGTCGGAGAGCCAGATCACGGTCTGCAGGAGCCGGGTTTTGTCGCTGCCGGCCTCGGCCAGCAGGGCGTCGACCTTGGCGAGGATCTCGCGGGTCTGCTCGGCGGCGGTTTCGGCCTCGGACACCTGGCCGCTGAGGTAAACGACGCCGTTGTGCTTGACGATTTTGCTGGAGCGGGCGGTGGTGCCGATGCGGGTGATGGTCATGGGGTTTGCCTTTCCTTGCGTAAGCTGCCGCGGTCATAGCGGCCGCGGCAGCCGGGGGAAAGGGCAGGCCGTTAGATCCGGCCAATCATATCAGGCAGGTCTTGGCGGCCAGCTCATCAATCAGCACCCGCTGGTTTTCGCTGTAGTCCACGGGGACGTCGATCAGATGCACGCCGCCCGCTGCAAAGGCGGCCTCGAACGTTGGGATCAGATCTTCGGCCCGTTCGATCCGGTGGCCGGTGGCGCCGTAGCTGGCGGCGTATTGCACGAAATCGGGGTTGTTGAATTCCAGCCCCCAGTCGGCAAAGCCGACATGCGCCTGTTTCCAGCGGATCATGCCATAGGAACTGTCGTTCAGCACTGTGACCACCAGATTGAGGCCGAGCCGCACCGCGGTTTCCAGTTCCTGGCTGTTCATCATGAAGCCGCCGTCGCCGCAGATCGCCATCACCCGGCGGTCCGGGTTCAAAAGCGCCGCCATCATCGCCGAGGGCAGGCCCGCGCCCATGGTTGCCAGCGCGTTGTCCAACAGGACGGTGTTGGGGTGATAGGCCTTGTAGTTGCGGGCGTACCAGATCTTGTAGATGCCATTGTCGAGTGCGATGATATCCTTTTCGCCCATCACCTTGCGGGTGTCCGCGACCAGCCGCTGCGGGATCACCGGGTAGCGCGGATCATCGGCGCCCTCGGCGATGTGGCTGTCAGTCTCGGCCTTCATGCGCTGGAAGAAGCTGCGGTCGACATCGAGCGGCCCGCCGAGGATGTCTCCCAGCCGGTTGATGGATCCCTCCAGATCGCCGACCACTTCCAGTTGCGGGAAATAGACCTGATCGACCTGCGCCGCCTTGTAGTTCACATGGATCACCTTGGTGCCGCCCTCGGTCATGAAGAAGGGCGGTTTTTCGACCACGTCGTGGCCCACATTGATGATCAGATCGGCGCGTTCGATGGCGCAGTGCAGGTAGTCGCCGTCCGAGAGCGCGGCGGTGCCGAGGAAGAGGTCCGAGCTTTCGTCGACAACGCCCTTGCCCATCTGGGTGTTGAAAAAGGGAATCTGCACCTTTTCGACGAAGTCGCAGAGCGCCGAGCGCGCCTTGCGGCGGTTGGCGCCGGCGCCGACCAGCACCAGCGGCATTTTTGCGGCGCGGATCATGTCAGCCGCTTCGGTCAGAACGGCCTCGTCCGGCACGGCGTAATGGCGGGCGTGCGGGGGAATGACAGAGGCGTCTGTGTCTTCCGCCGCGATATCCTCGGGCAGTTCCAGCAGTACCGCACCGGGGCGTTCTTCTTCGGCCACGCGGAAAGCCTCGCGGATCAGCGCGGGGATGGTGTTGCCGTGCACGATCTGGCGCGACATCTTGCAGACCGGATCAAAGAGGCCCACCACGTCGATGATCTGGAACCGGCCCTGTTTCGACTTCTTGATCGGTTTTTGCCCGGTGATCATGATCAGCGGCATCGCCCCCAGATGGGCATAGGCCGCTGGCGTGGCCAGGTTGGTCGCGCCGGGGCCAAGGGTGGCCATGCAGACGCCGGGTTTGCCAGTGAGGCGGCCATAGGTTGCCGCCATGAAACCGGCGCCCTGCTCATGCCGGGTCAGCACCAGTTTGATGTTTGAGGTGCGCAGGGACTCCAGCAGATCAAGGTTTTCCTCACCCGGGACGCCAAAGACGTATTCGACGCCTTCGGCTTCCAGCGCGGCCACAAGAAGGTCGGATGCTTTGGCGGGAAGGTCAGAATCTGGCATGGAGTCTCCTTTGGTTTTCCGGGGGGCGGGTTATTGCGCGGCGTGCTGCTGGGCCTGTTCCGGGTACAGCTCAGCCATGGACACGGACCGCCCGCTGTCCTGCACGATCCGCGCGTGGTAGCGGCGCAAGAGCCGCGGTTCGGTGACGCCGCAGCTGTGGGCGAGGACGGTCACCTCCTTGAGCATGTTCTTGGCGTAAGAGGCGACCCGTTCCGCCTTGTCGGCGGGATCGAGGCCGAACTGCAGCTTGGGGTTATGGGTGGTGATGCCGGTGGGGCAGGTGTTCTTGTTGCACTGCAGCGCCTGGATGCAGCCGAGCGCAAACATGAAGCCGCGCGCGGAGTTGACGAAATCGGCGCCGGCGCAGAAGGCCCAGGCGACCTCTGACGGATTGACGAGCTTGCCGCTGGCACAGACCTTGATGCGCTGGCGCAGACCGTAGCGGGTCAGCACATCCACCGCTTTGGGCAAGCTTTCGCGCAGGGGCATGCCCATGTTGTCGATCAGGCTCATCGGGGCGGCGCCGGTGCCGCCGTCGGCGCTGTCGATGGTAATGAAATCCGGCGCGCTGGCCTCGCCGCGGGACAGGATTTCCTGGCAGAGCCCGTCGAGGAAGCCATGCGCGCCGAGCACCGCCTTGAAGCCTACCGGTTTGCCCGTGACCTCACGCACATAGGCGATCATGTCCAGAAGCTCGCCCACATTGGAGGCTTCGGGGTGGCGGTTGGGGCTGATCGCGTCCTCGCCCGGCGTCAGCCCGCGGATGGCCGCGATTTCCTCAGTCACCTTGGCGCCGGGCAGGATGCCGCCCTTGCCGGGCTTGGCACCCTGGCTGAGCTTCAGTTCGAACATGCGGACGGTTTCATGGGCGGCGACGGCGCGCAGCTTGTCCTCGTCAAAGCCGCCTTCGGGCTTGCGCACGCCGAATTTGCCGGTGCCGATCTGGAAGACGATGTCGCAGCCGCCCTCCAGGTGGTAGGGCGACAGCCCGCCTTCGCCGGTGTTGAGCCAGATGCCGGCCTTTTTGGCACCGCGCGACAGGGCGCGGACGGCCGGAACAGAAATGGCGCCGAAACTCATCCCGGAGATGTTGAAGATCGACGAGGTGGTGTAGGGCGTGCCGGCATAGGGGCCGATGGTGACTTCGGCAGGCGGGGTTGTGCCGTGTTCCAGGTCCGGGAAGGGCGCGTTGGCGAAATAGACGGTTCCGGCAGGCCTGAGATCGCGGGTGGAACCGAAGGCGACTGTGGAATCCACGTTCTTGGCGGCGCGGTAGACCCAGGAGCGCTCAGCCCGGTTGAACGGCATCTCCTCTCGGTCCAGCGCAAAGAAATACTGCCGGAAGAACTCTCCCAGATGTTCGAAAAGGTAGCGGAAGCGGGCGATCACCGGGTAATTGCGGCGCAGGGTGCTGGCGGTCTGGGTCTTGTCGCGGATGTAGATCACGATCACCCACAGGATGCCGGCACCGATGGCGAAGATGAAGGCATAGGACAGGATTTCGAGCAGCGCCAGGACGGTGCTGGATATCTGGGACATGGTTTCCTTCGCTCCTTTGCGGCCGGGCTTGGGCCTGGCATTATTGTTGTTCAAGACTGCGCCATTGCTGCTGAAATTGCAGCCATGTGGCGGTCACATCCTCGGGAGCCGCAGAGGCGCGGTGCAGAGCGCTGTCCAAAGATGCAACGTGCCGCCGCCCGGAAATGTTCCGCGCGGCACGGGGTTTGTTTGCGGAGTGTGCGGCAGGCGTGCGGAAGTTGTCCAGCCTTGAGAGCGGATGGTGCCTGAGATCCACTAATGTCTTGCCATGGCGCGTTTTTGCGGCCTATCGACGGGAATGCGCCTGATCCCGTTCCTGATATCCCTCGTGGTGACGATTGCCGTCGCGGTCGGCGTGTTCAGGGTTTCGAGCGTTTACTTCCAGTCGGAAGAGGTTTCGCAGGCCGAAGGGCCGCTGTCGCTTTATCAAAGCTCCGTTGTCGCTGAGCTGGAGCGGTTTTCCCATCTGACGCATGTGCTGGCGCGGGATGCCTCTGTCATAGGTGCCGCCGGCGGTGATGACACCGGCACGCTGAACCTGCGGCTGGAAGACTTCGCTGCCAAGGCGGGGCTGGATGCGATTTACCTGATGGACACGAACGGAGTTGCCATCGCGGCCTCCAATTTCCGCCAGCCCGGCAGTTTCGTCGGGCAGAACTACGCGTTCCGGCCTTATTTCCAGCAGGCCCTGCAAGGCGGGCAGGGGCGGTTTTACGCCATTGGCACCACCACCGGCCTGCCGGGGTATTTCATCGCCGATGCGGTGCGGGGCCCGGAGGGAACGCTGGCGGGCGTGATTGCGATCAAGATCGGCTTTCAGCCGCTGGAGCAGAGCTGGAGCGGATCTGGCGAGCAGGTATTGATGGCCAATGAAGACGGGGTTGTGCTGCTGGCCTCAGACCCCGCCTGGCGGTACCGGGTACTGGCGCCGCTGTCGGAAGGGCAGCGGCAGCGGATCACAACGGCCCGGCAGTTTCCGGGGCAGGCTCTGGAACCGCTGGAGTGGCGGGCAGGCGAGGGGCCGCGCGCCGTGATTGCCGGGCGGGAGCAGATACATCTGACGGTAGATATCCCGCCGCACGGCTGGACCCTGCATTATTTTGCGAGTGACGACCGGGCAGTGGCGCGCAGCTGGCTGGTCACCTCGCTGGTTGGATTTGCTGCCGGACTGGCGCTGATCCTGTTCCAGGTTCAGCGGGCGCGCCGGATTAGCGCCGCGCTGGCGCGGGCTGAGCGGGAGGAGGCGCAGCTGCGCCGGGCCAATGAATTGCTGGCGGGCGAGATCGAGGACCGCCGCACGGCGGAACGGCGGCTGAAGCGCACCCAGGATGAACTGGAGCGCGCCAGCCGCCTGGCAGCTCTGGGCAGGCTGGCCGCCTCGGTGACGCATGAGCTGGGACAGCCGATTGCGGCCATGCGGAACCATCTGGTTGCCGCGGAAATCGCCCCGGACAACTCCGCTGCGCTGCCAGCCAGGATCGGCGCACTGGTGGACCGGATGGAGGGGATTACCCGGCAGCTCAAGTTCTTTGCAACCCCGGACGCAGAGGTTCAGGCCGCGGTTGACCTGAACGCCGCGATGCGCGCCTCTGCCGCCCTGGTGGCCCCCAATCTGGAGGAGGCGGGGGCAGAGCTGCAGCTGGATCTGTGCCCCGGACCGGTCAGCGTGCAGGGCAGCCGCCTGCGGATTGAGCAGGTGATGACCAACCTGCTGCGCAATGCCATTGACGCCAGCGAGGACAGCGCGGCGCCGCTGATCGTGGCGCGCACCGGCGCTGCGGAGGGCGAGGCCTGGTTTGATATCAAGGACAACGGCCATGGCCTGGGCGCCGCGACGCTGGCTGACTTGCAGGAGCCCTTTGTCACCACCCGCGAAAGCGGCCGCGGCATGGGCTTGGGCTTGGCGATCTCTGCCGGTATCGTGCAGGATCACGGCGGCACGATGACGGCCCAGAACAGGGACGCGGGCGGGGCGGTGTTCCGGGTCGTTTTTCCGGTCCGGCCAGCAGAGGAAGAAAAGCAATGAGCAGTGCCAGGCCATTCAGCATTTTGGTCATAGATGACGACAAAGCGATGCGCCAGTCGGTGGCGGAACTGCTGGAGGCCGCGGGCTGGCAGGTCACCGCGGCGTCGCGGGCGGCGGCAGGGCTGGAGCGGCTGGCGGAGCTGCAGCCGGATGTCATCCTGTCGGATGTGCGGATGCCCGGCATGTCGGGGCTGGACCTGCTGGCCGCGCTGCAACCTGCCGCGCCGCCGCTGGTGCTGATTTCCGCCCATGGCGATATTCCGATGGCGGTGAAGGCAATGCAGGACGGGGCCTACAGCTTTGTCGAAAAGCCCTATGAGCCGCGCCGCCTGCTGGCGATCCTGCGCCACGCCGCCGAACAGCACCGGATGCAGCAAAGCAACGCGCGGCTGAAGGCGCGGCTGTTTGCGCTGTCGGGGCTGGACCGGTTGCTGCTGGGACAGTCGGCGCCGGTGGTGCAGCTGCGCCAGGATATTCTGGACCTTGCGGAGACCGGCACCACGGTTCTGATCGAGGGCGAGACCGGCACCGGCAAGGAGCTGGTTGCGCGTGCGCTGCATGATCTGGGGCCCAATGCCGATGCACCGTTTCTGGCGCTGAACTGCGCTGCCTTGTCGCCCGCCACCTTTGAGGCTGACATGTTTGGCACCGATGGCGGGTCCGGCGGGCGGCTGCTGGCGGCTTCAGGGGGCACGCTGTTCCTGGATGAGATCTGTTCCTGCCCGCTGGACGTGCAGGCCATGCTGCTCCGGGTGATCGAGGACAAGCAGATCCTGCCCGCAGGCGGCCAGCTGCCGGTGCCGGTCAGCTTCCGCGTGGTCTCAGCCACCAATGAGGACGTTGGATTGGCGGTGCAGGAGAACCGCCTGCGCAAGGATCTGCTGTTCCGCCTCAACACGATGGTGCTGACCCTGCCGCCGCTGCGCCAGCGCCGCGATGACCTGATGCTGCTGGCGGCGCATTTCCTGGCGCATTTTGCGCAGCTTTACGAAACCGCTGTGCCGGACATCTCTCAGGATGATCTGACCGCGCTGCTGGCGCATGATTGGCCGGGGAATGTGCGGGAGCTGCGCAGCGTCTGTGAGCGCCGGGTGCTGGCCGCGCGCCGCGGCTGCGGCACCATGGCGGACGCTATCCGCATGGATCAGCCCCTGGATGATGTGCCGGATACCCTGCGCGAGGCGGTGGCCGCGTTTGAGCGCGAACTGATCGGTAAGGCGGTGAAAGCCCATGAGGGCCGCATGGATGCTGCCGCCGAGGCGCTGGGGATCGGGCGCCGCACGCTGAACGAAAAAATCGTCAAGCTGGGCCTCGACAAGGACGCCCTTTTGTAGCCCGCACGCCCTGCGGAAATCCGCAGGGCGGCCCGCAGATGCCGCGCGGTTTCCTTCATAGGCAGGCAGCCCGCCGTCCCGGATACTCCCCCAATCATATCCGCATGCATCTGGGAGGAGCACTGATGCGCACATATCTCAAGGGGGCCGCGCTGGCCGCCCTCACCGCCGCCTTTGGCACCGAAGCCCTGGCCACCGAATGGAACGTCTCGCTGTGGGGCAAGCGCCGGGCCTTTACCGAACACGTCGAGAAGCTAGCCGATCTTGTCAGCGAAAAGACCGGTGGCGAGTTCACCCTGAACATCAGCTATGGCGGGCTCAGCAAGAACAAGGAAAACCTCGACGGCATCTCCATCGGGGCCTTTGAAATGGCGCAGTTCTGCGCCGGCTACCACCGCGACAAGAACCCGACCATTACCGTGCTGGAACTGCCGTTCCTGGGGGTGGCATCGCTGGAGCAGGAAATCGCCGTTTCGCAAGCGGTCTATCAGCACCCTGCAGTGCAAAAGGATCTGGCCCGCTGGAACGCGACCCTGCTGATGCCCTCGCCGCTGCCGCAGTACAATCTTGTCGGCACCGGGGATGTGCCCGGAACGCTGAAGGACTTTGAAGGGCTGAGTGTGCGCGCAACCGGCGGTATCGGCAAGGCAATGGAAGCAGTGGGCGCGGTGCCCACCTCAACGTCGGCAACTGAGGTGCGCCAGGCGATGGACAGCGGCATCGTCAAGGCGGTCGCCTTTGCACCGCACGCGCATATGTCCTTTGGCACCATTGAAAACGGCACCTGGTGGACCACCAACCTGAACCCCGGCACGGTGAACTGCCCGGTGGTGGTGAACACAGATGCGCTGGACAGCCTGTCCGATGAACACCGCGAAGCGCTGCTGGGTTCGGTAGATGAGGCGCTGGCCCATTACGTTGATTTCTACAAGTTCAACTCTCTGGACACCTGGGAACCTGCGCTGGATGCCGCCCGGATTGAGCTGGTGACCTTCCCGGATGCGGAAATCGCTGCCTTCAAGGAGGCCGCCGCGGCACCGGCGGCCCAGGCCTGGATCGAGGAAAACACGGCCCGCGGCCTGCCTGCGCAGGAACTTTATAATCTGGTGACAGGCCTGATCAACGAAGGCAGCTGACCCCGCCGCGCCCTGCAGCCGCACGCTGCGGGGCGTCTGCTTTTATCCCTGAAAAACTGATGGAGTCCCGCCATGGCCGGCTCATCCCTCGTGCTGACAGACGGCAGCCGTCTCAGCGCACTTGACCAGAACCTCTACCGCTTGGAAAAGCCCCTTGCCCTGCTCAGCGGCCTGGCGGTGTTTTCCCTGATGCTGCTGGCCGTTGGCTCTGTCGGCGGGCGCAATTTGTTCAACAGCCCGCTGCCGGGCTACGTCGACTGGATCGAGCAGGCGATGCCGCTGATTGCCTTCATGGGCATTTCGTTCACCCAGCGCGACGGCGGCCATATCCGCATGGATATGCTGGTGGGCGCCCTGAGGGGCCGGGCGCTGTATCTGGCCGAGTTCCTGACCACCGCCGCCGTACTGATCCTGATGCTGCTGATGGTCTGGGGCAGCTGGGCGCATTTCCAGCGCAGTTTCGACTTTGCCGCGCCGTGGTGGAGCGCCGACAGCTCGATGGATATCTCGCTGCCGCTCTGGCCTGCGAAACTGCTGGCGCCGGTAGCGTTCAGCGTGCTGTGCCTGCGGCTTTCGCTGCAGCTCTGGGCCTACGGGCGGGCCTTTCGCAGCGGCACGGACCACCCCGTTGCCGTCCCGATGATTGCCGATGCCGCCACCCAGGCAGCGATGGAGGCGGATCACGTCTCCGGCCACGACAGCTGAGGAATTTCTGACATGGAACCGATTGAAATTGGGCTGATCGTCTCAGCCGGGCTGCTGGTGATGGTGATCCTGGGCATGCGGGTGGCCTTTGCCGCCGCCGCTGCGGGCATGATCGGCCTGATCTGGATCTTCTGGGCCAAGTTCGGCTATGACCCGGCGCGTTTCGGCAAGGCGCTGACCGTCGCTGTGAAGACCGCAGGCCAGGTGCCGCACTCCAAAGTGTCCAGCCAGGCGCTGAGCCTGATCCCGACCTTCATCCTGATCGGCTACCTTGCGTATTACGCGGGCCTGACCAAGGCCTTGTTCGAGGCCGCCAAGCGCTGGATGGCCTGGGTGCCGGGCGGGCTGGCGGTGTCCACCGTCTTTGCCACCGCGGGGTTTGCTGCAGTATCCGGCGCCAGCGTGGCGACCTCAGCCGTCTTTGCCCGCATCGCCATCCCGGAGATGCTCAAGATCGGCTATGACAAGCGCTTTGCCGCGGGTGTTGTTGCTGCTGGCGGCACGCTGGCGTCGCTGATCCCGCCCTCGGCGATCCTGGTGATCTACGCCATCATCGTCGAGCAGGACGTGGGCAAGCTGCTGCTGGCAGGCTTCATTCCCGGGGCGTTCTCGGCAGTGATCTATGGCCTGCTGATTGTTGGCATGGCGATGGTGATCAAGGACTTCGGGCCGCGCGTCACCGGTTTCACCCGGCGCCAGCGGTTTGCGGCCCTGCCGCCTGCGCTGCCGATTGTGTTTGTGGTCGTGACCATCATCTTCTTTGTCTACAACCCCTTTGGCGGCGATGCCTGGGGCACTCCGACTGAGGGCGGGGCCATCGGGGCGTTTGTGGTGTTCCTGATGGCCCTGCGCCACGGCATGCGCTGGGGGGAACTGAAGGATGCGCTGCTGGAAACCGCCAAGCTGAGTGTGATGATCTTCACCATCATCTGGGGGGTGCTGATCTATGTGCGTTTCCTGGGGTTCGCAAACCTGCCCGGCGCCTTTGCCGATTGGATCACCTCGCTGGAGATGCCGCCCATGCTGATCCTGATCTGCATTCTGCTGGCCTATGCGGTGCTGGGGATGTTCATGGACGCAATCGGCATGCTCTTGCTGACGCTGCCGGTGGTCTACCCCGCGGTGATGGCGCTCAATGGCGGCGAGGCGGTTTCCGCCGCGGACAGCACCTTTGGCATGTCCGGCCCGATGTGCGCGATCTGGTTCGGCATCCTGGTGGTGAAGATGGCGGAGTTCTGCCTGATCACCCCGCCCATCGGCCTCAACTGCTTTGTGGTGGCCGGCGTGCGCGATGATCTGAGCGTGCAGGACGTGTTCAAAGGGGTGACACCGTTCTTCATTGCCGATGCGGTGACCATCGCTCTGCTGGTGGCCTTCCCGGCGATTGTGCTGTGGCTGCCGGGGCAGGTCTGACACGCCTTTGATGCGCTGAACCGGGCCGCCTGATGCAGGGCGGCCCGGCTGTTTTCAGCGGAAGGTCAGCCGGAAACAGGCGCCGCTGCTGGAGGGGATGACACTCAGGGTGCCGCCGATGGCCTCTGCCGTTGCCTTGACGATGTTGAGCCCCATGCCGGTGCCGCCGCTGTCCCGCCGGGTGGTGAAGAAGGGCTGCAGGATCTTGTCTGCGTTGCCTTCGCTGATGCCGGGGCCGTCGTCCGTGATTTGAAGACAGGTGGCCGCGCCGTCCTGGCAGGCGGACAGCACGGCCTGCTTGGCGCCGTGCTGCTGCGCGTTTTCCAGCAGATGGGTCAGGATGATCTGAAGGGTGGGTGCCGCAACCGGCAGCGGCAGGGTGCCGTTCTCCGCTGTGACGGCAAGGGCCGGGAAGGCCTGTGAGACTTGCGCATGGATTTCGTTCAGGCAGCAGCTTCCTGCCATCGCGCTCTGATCCGCCAGGCTGAAGGCGCGCATGTTGGCCAGCAGGTCCTCCATCCGCTTGCCGCCCTTGTCCACGGTGTCCAGCAGCCGGTGTTTCTGTGCCGGGGGCAGATCGTCGTCGCGCAGCAGTTCTGCGGCGCCTTTCAAGGCGGTGAGCGGCGACTTCAGCTCATGCGTCACATGGGCGGTGTAGGTCTTCAGCGCGTCCTGCTTGCTTTGCAGGCGGCCGGTCAGCGACTGGAAGCTGCGGCTCAGCTCCTCGATCTCGCGGGTGCCAAGCTGGTCCGGCGGCTCCCATGTCTGGCTGCCGTGGCCCGCCAGATGGCTGCGCTGGATCAGCAGTTGGATCGGGCGGGTAATGAAGCGCCAGAACACATAGCCGATGAGCATGGTGGACAGGACAACAAATCCCGCGGCCTTGGCCAGATTGAAACGCTCGCCATACAGAAACCGGAAGATGTGGTTCGGGGTGCGGCTGAGGTAGACCGCGCCGATCAGGGTCTGGTCTGCAAAGACCGGCATGGCCACAAAGACGCGCACCCGCGCGCCGCGGCTGAGAGTATAAAGCGCGGGCGGCGCATCCGCGCGCACGCGGGTGCGCGCAACTGAGACGGTTTCGCCTTTCAGCGCGCCCTGCACCTCCTCCACATGGCCCAGGAAGGTGCCGGTTTCGGCGGTGCCTGCAAAGACGTTGCCGCGGGCATCCAGGAACCGGTAGCCGGCCAGCGTCTGCGCCTGCGCGGCATTGGCGATGCGGGTCAGCCGGGTTGCGATTTTGCGGTAGGGGGCGCCTGCAGGACCGGAGAGCGGCTTGGCGTCGGGGCGCGGTGGCAGCACGGTTTCGCGGTTGACGGACAACGACGGAAACACCGCGTGTTCGCCGGAGACCGGGCGCTCGCGGGGGGGCTTTGTGCCGGCCGCGCCTGCGTAAAGTTCTGCGTAGGCCGCCGACATCACTGCGGCCTGAGTCAGCAGGCTTTCCTCGGTCTGCTGCACCAGCTGGCTGTCATAAAAGCGGAACAGGATCAGCCCGGCGAACGGCAGGCACAGGACCAGCCCCAGCACCAGAAGCACCACCGCCCAGAGCCGGGGCCGCCATTTGCGGGTCAGCCCGTTGCGGTTCAGCCTGGCGTGCATGCGCCCATCCTGAGGCCGACGCCGTGCACGGTCACGATCCCCTCGGCGCAGCCTGCCTGCGCGAGCTTGGCGCGGATGTTGCGGATATGGCTGTCGATGGTGCGGTCGGAGACATGGATGTTGTAGCCGTAAAGCGCATCCACCAGCTGCGCCCGCGACAGCACGCGGTCCGGGCGGGCCATCAACGTGGCCAGCAGCCGGAATTCCGACCCGGTCAGGGCCACCGGCGCGGCTGCAAAGCTGCAGAGATGGCGGTCCGGATCGAGCTGCAGGCTGCCCTGCGCCAGCACGGCTTCGGGCTGTGCCGGGACAGCAGGGGCGCTGCGTTTCAGGATCGCCTTGATCCGGGCCACCAGTTCGCGCGGAGAGAAGGGTTTGGTCAAATAGTCGTCGGCGCCCAGCTCCAGACCGACGATGCGGTCGATCTCGTCATCGCGGGCGGTGAGGAACAGGATCGGAACGTCGGAGGATTTGCGGATCTCGCGGCAGACCTCCAGCCCGTCCTTTTCCGGCAGGCCGATGTCAAGCACAATCAGGTCGGGGTTTTCCTCCCGGCCGGCATCCAGCGCGGCGAGGCCGTCGCTGGCAAAGACGGTCTCAAAGCCGGCCTTTTCCACCGCGAAGCCGGTCACCTCAAGGATATCGGGATCGTCATCGACAACAAGAATGCGGGCTGGCATCAAATGGGGTCCTTCAATTCTGCTGCTGATAATAGGCTTGGATCCGCCACCTCCGAAAGCCCCATTCGCGCCAGTTGGTGATGGCGTTTTTGTAGACGTCATAGTGCATCGCGCTGCTGCAGACCTGCTGTCCGGTTTCGGTTTCAAAGGCATGGACAGCGGGATAGGCACCGGCGCCGAGGCTGCAGATATAGTAAGTGTCCTGTTTCACCAGCGTGCTGCCGTGGGTCAGGTTGTAGCGGGCGATGACCCCGGCGAAGTTCACGAAACCGCAGATGTAGAGGGTGCCGACAAGTGCGGCAAAGCAGCGGCGCAGCAGCCAGGCATTGCCGTGGCCGCGGCGGATCTGCATCACGGTCAGCACAAGCCCCGCCAGCACCAGCGCCATCCAGATGAAGGCAGCCACCCGCAGGTAGGTCAGCGCGTAGGCCCCGACATAATGGTGCAGCCGGATGGCGGCGGTCAGCACCAGGAACATGTTCTGCGCCAGCCACAGGTAGACCAGAGCACGCAGGGTTTTGTCGGCGCCGGTCATGCTGCGGGTCACCAGTGTGAACACGCCAGCCAGCAGCGCCGTCACCACCAGCGGATAGGAACCGCGGTGGGCGTAAGAGGCGTAGCTCATCCCCTCAGGCAGAGAGACGCCGCCGGTCAGGATTCCGAGGTCCATCACTGTTTGAACCAGAAACAGCATATTGAACAGCACCAACGAATTGCGCACGGACACCGGATTGATCAGAAAGGCGGCCCTGCTGGGGCCGGCCTTTTGCACGTTGGCGGCAGGCGCGGCGCTGCCCATCCATGCCTCGCTGAGGTTGAGGCAGGGCCACAGCAGCGCCGCCATCATGGTCCAGAACAGAAGCCGCAGCCAGAACTCCAGTTCGAACAGGCGGCCCGGGTCCAGCTCTGCCAGAAACTCCTCCAGCACCGGGTTGGCAGAGGCCAGCAGCATCAGGAAAACGGCGCCCATGAGCAGCGGCAGCGCCAGCGCGGTCGCCTGGCGGCGGGCGCTTGAGCTGAGGTCCGAGGCAGGCATGGCGCGGAATGCATCGCGCAGCAGCAGCACGGCGCCAAATGTTGGCAGGCGCAGGGCGGTGCGCAGTGCCAGACGTTCGCTGGCGGCCGGACCGTAGACCGCCCAGGCTGTCAGGCAGATCAGGCCGCCGAGGCTGAACAGGACGGACAGGAACTGCAGTTCAATCACCGCAGGCAGGTTGCTGAGCAGGGCAAATCCAGCGGCGCCTGCCCATTCCCGGGCTGTTGGCCGACGGGGCTTCATCGCCATGACTGCGGCAGAGAGGATCAGCGCAAAGACGGCAACCGAAATGCCTGCCGGCTGGTCCCAGAACAGCCAGTCCGCAACGGCAACCAGCGATGCCAGAAGCGGAATTGCATGGCGCATCCGCAAAGAGGCGTAGAGCGGCCCCCCATCCTTGCGGCGGCGGGGCTGCGCCTGCGGCGGCCCGCCTGCGGCCTCCAGCCACCATGCATCCAGCCTGATGCTGTCGGGCACGCCGTGTATGACCAGTTCCTGCCTCATGTCCTGTCTCCTGCTTGCAATTTTGCTTGCCTGCAGTGATGCGGTCTGCGCTTGCATCTTTGGCGGGCAGTCTCCGCAGGTTTCAGGGGGTTTTTGTGCAGATTTCGTGCAGGGCTGCCGGGTCAGCCCGGGCCGGGTGCCGCAGGCGGGGTTTGGCAGCTGCGGCGCACATCTTCGGCGAAAAGGGAGATCGCCCGCCGGTGCATTTGGCCGCGGCGGGTGGCGAGGTGAAAAGTTGTGACCCAGCGCATTTCCGGGCCGTTCACCTCCCGCAGCCTGCCGCCGCGGACCCATGCGTCCGCAAAATGCGCGGGCAACGGGCCAAGGTACTGGCCGGTAGCGATCAGCATCGCCAGGGCTTCCATGTTGGCGGCGGAGGCCGCGGGTTCACCGGCGGCAAGACCCGCAAGCGGCAGCCGGTCATAGGACCGCTGGCAGAGGGGGTACTGCGCAATATCCTGCGGTGCGGCCTCCTGACCCTGAAGGGTGAACAACGGATGCCCGGCACCGCAATACAGCCGGTGCTCCTCCTGGCACAGGTCCTCATATTCCAGATCGGCGATCTGGTTGCGGAAGGGGGCGATGGCGACATGCAGCGCGCCGGTGATCAGCTGCTGCGTCAGCTCAGCAGGGGAGGCCACGGTAATATCAAGCTGCACGTCGTTCGGCCGCGCCCCGAAGCGCTGCAGCGCCTGTGTCAGGTTGAGGCCGGGCAGGCTGCTCACGGCGTCCGCCACACCAATGCGCAAATCGCCGGTTACGGTGCCGCGCAGCTCCATCAGCCCGGCGTCGAAGTCACGGGCGCTGCGCAGCATGCTACGGGCCCTGCGGTAGACGGTCTCGCCCCGTTCTGTCAGGCGGAAACCGCCGCGCCCGCGGTCGCACAGGCGGTAGCCCAATGATGTCTCCAGGTCGCGGATGCGGATGCTGATGGCGGATTGGGTGATGCCAAGCGCGTATTGCGCCTCGGAGAAGCCGCCGCAGTCGGCAACGGTGACAAAGGTTTCCAGCAATGCGTTGCGCAGCAGTTTCATCGGGTGCTCTGTCTTTTGCAGGTGATCGAGATACATGAAATTATTTTATGTATGGATGAGCAGCAAGATATTTTTTCATGAGAACAGCTGTGATCAACTGCGTTGAAACCTTGCAGTAGGAGACGCAAATGTCCGGACATGGATATGAGACTGGCCGCCTGAACCTGCCGTTCACTGGCATCGCGACCTTTGGCAAGAAACCCTATGTTGCGGATTGGGACTGCATTGATGCGGATGTTGCGGTCCTTGGCGCGCCCTATGATTTCGGCTGCCAGTACCGGTCCGGCGCACGGTTCGGCCCGCGGGCGGTGCGCGAGGCGTCCACCTTGTTCAGCTTTGGCCATGCCGGCGCCTATGATCACGAGGATGATGCAACCTATCTGGGGGAGGATGTGCGGATTGTCGATCTGGGGGATGCCGACATCGTCCACACCATGACCGGGGAAAGCCACGCCAATATCGAATACGGGGTGCGGAAGATCCTGCAGGCAGGCGCGTTGCCGGTGGTGATCGGCGGCGATCATTCCATCAACATCCCCTGTATACGCGCCTTTGAGGAGGACTGCGCCAGGAACGGCCCGATCCATGTGGTGCAGATCGACGCGCATCTGGACTTTGTCGATGAGCGCCATGGTGTCACCGAAGGCCACGGCAACCCGATGCGCCGCGCGATTGAGAAGGATTATGTCAGCGGCATGACCCAGCTGGGCATCCGCAATGTCTCCTCCACGGCGCGGGAAGGCTACGAGGACGCCCGCGCGCGCGGCTCCGACATCCTGTCGGTGCGGCAGGTGCGCAAGCTGGGCACCGAGGCGGTGCTGGACCGCATCCCCAAGGGTGCGCGGTATTATGTGACGATTGATATCGACGCTTTCTGCCCTTCAATCGCGCCGGGCACAGGCACGCCGAGCCATGGCGGTTTCCTTTATTACGACGTGCTGGAAATCCTGCAGGGGCTGGCGCAGCGCGGCGATGTGGCGGGCATCGACCTGGTGGAGGTCGCCCCGGCCTATGACCCCTCCGAGAGCACCCAGATCCTGGCGGCGCAGCTGTTGCTGAATTTCCTCGGCTTCATCTTTCACAGCCGGGGCTGAACCAGCCTCTGCTGCATCTTTCCGGTTGCAAAGGCCCCGGGGGGCGCCTCAGGGGTCCATCTTGCCTTCGGCAAATATCCGGGCGGCAGCTACGGCCTCCGGGTCCGGCTCAACCCCGGTGAAGCCCAGCAGGTAGCCTTCCAGCCGGGCGGTGCGGGCCTGCATCGGCTCGCGCACTTCCAGCGCGTGATAGCCGCATTGCATGAAATAGAGGATCCGGGCGCGGGCCTCTGCCTCATAGGCGGAAAAGCCGTGGCGTTCGAACATCGCCGTCACCGCGGCGAGGCGCTGCGCATCCGCCGCGTCGATCCGGTTGCGCACCTTGCCGTCGCGGCGCGACCATTCGCGGACCGCGAAGTCGAGGCTGGCGTCGAACAGGTCCGGGTCGACGAAACAGCGGAAGAAATTGCAGACCGCCCAGCTTATGTTGGTGGCGGGCATTTCGCAGTGGTCGAGGATGGGTGCGGTATTGCGCGCTTCCCAATCGTCCAGCAGCGCCTCCAGCAGGTGTTTGCGGCTTTTGAAGTACCAGTAGAAGCTGGAGCGCGAGACGCCGAGCCGTTCGCCGATTGCCAGCACCTTGACCCCGGCCACCCCTTCGCTGACCAGCAGGTCGCGGGCGACGTTCAGCCAGTCCTCCGGCGTGACCTTCACATGGCCGCTGAGGGGTTCCTTGTCGGGGTTGTCCCGGTGCAGCACCGGGGCGGCGCGTCTGGCCATGTCAGCTCTCCGGCGGGGCGCCGCCTTCTGCGGTGCGCTTAGCGATGAAGGCCTGCAGGGCCTCAGCGCGGGTTTCATCCGTCACCGGCCGGGTATCATGGGCGAGGATCTCCTTCCAGACCCGGGTGGCACGCTGGCTTGCATCCAGACTGCCGCGTTCGGTCCAGGTGCCGAAGTTGGCGTAGTCATGCACCACCGGCTGATAGAACTCCGTGCTGTAGCGGTCCATGGTTTGGGGGGCGGCAAAGAAATGCCCCTGCGGCTCCACCTGTGTCAGGGCGCTGGCGTAGCCTATTTCGTCTGTCCCGGCCTCAGCGCCTGCGCAAAGTTCGGCAATCATATTCAGCACTTCAGCATCAGTGATCAGTTTTTCATAGGAGACCGACAGACCACCCTCCAGCCAGCCGGCCGAATGGATGATCACGGTGGCGCCGGCCATCAGGCAGCCCCAGAGCCCCATCTGGTTTTCATTGGCCGCCTGCACGTCGTTGCAGTTTGAGGCCGATCCGGCGGCAGAGCGCCAGGGAAGGCCAAGGTGCCGTGCCAGCTGGCCTGCGGCCAATGACGCCTGAAAGTGCGCGGGCGTGCCAAAGGCCGGGGCGCCGGATTTCATGTCCACATTGGAGGTGAAGGTGCCGTAGCACACCGGTGCGCCGGGCTTTGTCAGCTGTGTCAGTGTCAGGGCGGCCAGCACCTCGGCATGGCTGAGGGCGATGGCGCCCGCGACGGTAATCGGCGCCATCGCCCCCATCAGGGTGAAGGGCGTGATGATCGAGACCTGGCCGTGGCGCGCAAAGTCGATGAGGCCCTGCGCCATCGGAATGTCCAGCGTGCGGGGGCTATTGGTGTTGATGATTGTGTAGCAGCGCGGCTCTGCCCGGAATTCCGCATCCGACACCCCGCGGAAGTCGCGGATCATTTCAAAGCAGTCCATCACCTGAGGCGTGCCGCGCGAGAAGATGAAGGGGAACTTGTCGGTCCGGGTCATCTGCGCCTCGGTGGTGAAGTAATGGCGCAGATGGATGGGGACGTCCTGCGGCTCCACCTGGGGGGAGATCATGTGGAAAACGTCAAAGTGATGGGTGAGCTGCAGGTATTCCAGATAGTCCCGGGCAGATCCGGGGCGGCGCCCGCGTTCCAGATCGGTGGCGTTGGGGGCACCTGCACCCGCCTGGAACACCAGGCTGCCCAGCTCCAGCGTGATATCACGCTCCCGCGCCCCGGCGCGGCAAGTGATAGTGCGGGGGGCAGTGGCCAGTGCCGCCTCCACCATGTCGCGGCCGATGTAAACCATTTCGGTGCTTTCATCGACGCGGGCGCCGCCCTTGGCGTAGATCCGGCGCGCCTCCGGCAGCAGCACCTTCATGCCCAGCTCTTCCAGCATCTTCAGCGCGGTTTCATGCATGTCCGCGATCTGATGCGCCGGGAAGACCTCCATCAGCGGGAAGGGGTTTTTCAGCTGGCGGTAGTTCGTGGTGCGCTGCGGGGCCGGGGCGGCGTCGCCCCCGCGCCCCCGCCGCCGGCGGCTGCGGGCGGCACTGTCGTTTTCGATGGTCATGGCCTTAACCTCTCATCGCTTTGCCGGAGGGGTCGTAGGGGGAAGCTGCGATTACCCGCGCGGCACGCTCCTGCCCGACAATGTGAACCGTCAGTTCCGTGCCTTCCGCAGCTGCCGCCCGGTCCACCATCGCCATGGCAAGCGACTTGCCCGTGGTGTGGCCATAGCCGCCGGAAGTGACAAATCCGACGCGGGTTTCGCCCTGCCAGACCGGTTCGTAGCCGCTGGCGTCGGCGTCCGTTGCGTCCACCTCTAATGTCACCAGGACCTGTTCCGGGCCGCCTGCGTCACGTTCCTTCAGCGCGGCGCCGCGGCCGATGAAATCCTTGTCCCAGTCGATCCAGCGGTCCATGCCGGTTTGCGCTGCAGTGTAGCCTTGGGTGAATTCCGCGCTCCAGATGCCGAAGCTTTTCTCCAGCCGCAGTGATAGCAGCGCGTTGAAACCGTATTCGCGGATGCGGAGGTCGGCGCCAGCCTCCAGCAGGGTTTCGCGCAGGGTGATGTGTTCGGCGGCGGAGCAGTGGAGCTCATAGCCCAGCTCACCGGCGACCGAGAGGCGGCCGACCTTGAGGCGCAGCATCCCAATGTCGAGTGTGGTGCAGCCCATGAAGGGCAAGTCTGCGACAGGGCCGTCGGTCAGCTTTTCCAGCACCTTGCGGCTGTTCGGGCCAGAGAGGCTGAAGCCGGTAATCGCGTCGGTCACGTCGCGCACCTCGACGCCCTCGCCCATGTGGTCCTGGAACCAGCGCATGTGCCATTCGCGCAGGTAATAGCTGCCCATGATCCACCAGGTGCCATCCCCCCAGTTGAACACGGTTAGATCGCCCTTGAGGCGGCCTTCGGGCGACAGCATCGGCGCCAGTTTGGCGCGGCCCGGCGCGGGGAGTTTGGAGGCCATCAGTCGGTCAAGCCAGGCCTCGGCCCCTGTGCCCGTGACCTCGAACCGCGAGAAGGCGGAGATATCCAGGAGGCCCACGGCCTCGCGCACTGCCTTGCATTCGTCTGCGACGATTTCAAAGGCGTTGGAGCGTTTCAGGGTCGGGGTTTCGGTGAAGTCTTCCGACCGGGCGAAATAGAGCGGGATTTCCAGCCCGTAGCTGGCGCCCCAGCGGCAGCCTGCAGCTGTCATGCCGTCGTAGGCGGGGGCCTTTTTCAGGGGGCGGCCTGCGGGCAGCTGCTCGTTCGGGTAGGTCATCACGAAGCGGCGGGTGTAGAACTGGCCGGTGGTTTCCTTGATGAAACGCTTGTTTTGGGCGTAGTCGCCGAAGCGGGCCACATCCATGCCGAACACATCCGCCTCCGGCTCGCCGTGGATCATCCATTCGGCCAGCGACTTGCCGACGCCGCCGCCCTGCAGGAAGCCCGCCATCACACCGCAAGCGCACCAGTAGCCGGTCTTGCCGCGCACCGGGCCAACCAGCGGATTGCCGTCGGGGGCAAAGGTGAAGGCGCCGTTGACCCAGGTCTTGACGCCGGTGGTTTGCAGGGCCGGGTAGCGTTCGAAGCCCAGCGTCAGTTCGCGCTCAATCCGGTCGGGGTCTTCCTGCTGCAGCTCGAACCCGTATTCCCAAGGCGCGCCTTCCATCATCCAGTGCTGGTGGTCGATCTCGTAAATACCCAGCAGGATGCCCTTCTGATCCTGCCGCATATAGGTGAAGCCTTCGAGGTCGACGGTCATCGGCACCTCGAAATCGAGCTGTTCCAGCTCCGGGATGGTGTCGGAAATCAGATAGTGGTGGTTGAGCGGTGAAACCGGCAGGTCGATCCCCGCCATCCGGCCCACCTGCTTGGCCCAGAGGCCCGCGGCATTAACCACATGTTCGGCGTGGATGGTGCCCTTTTCGGTCACCACCTGCCAGCCGCCCTCCACCTGGTGCAGCTCCAGCACCCGGTTGTGCTCGATCACCTCGGCGCCGCGTTTCTTTGCCGCTCCGGCATAGGCGTGCACGGTGCCGGTGGTGTCAACATAACCCTCGCGGTCGGCCCACATGCCGCCGAGGATGCCCTCGGTGGACATGATCGGGCAAAGCTCGCCTGCTTCCTGCGGTGTGATCAGGCGGCAGTCGTCGATGCCGATCGACTGAAACGTGCGGTAGGCCGATTGCAGCCATTCCCAGCGGTCCGGTGTGCCTGCCAGGGTCATGCCGCCGGTCATATGCATGCCGACAGACTGGCCGGATTCCTGTTCGATCTCGGACAGGAGGTCGATGGTATAGGCCTGCAAGCTGGCAATGTTGGGGTCGGCGTTCAATGCGTGAAAACCGCCTGCCGCGTGCCAGCTGGATCCTGCTGTCAGCACCGAGCGTTCGATCAGGCAGACGTCGGTCCAGCCGAATTTCGCCAGGTGGTAAAGGACGGAGGCGCCGACAACGCCGCCCCCGATGACAACGGCACGATAGTGCGACTTCATGGCCTTGCTCCCTGTCTGCCGCCTCGGGGCTGCTGGGGAGTCTCCCCGAATCCGCCCTTTTGGACATTTCTGTCCAATTCATCGCGACCCTGGACAGTCTTGTCCAGAAAAATCTGCGGGAGCTTGCCGCGGGCTGCGTTACGGACCTGGTGTTGCAGCGCGGGCCTCGGCTTCTGCCCAGGTGCCCGTGCGCAGGGTCTGCGGGGCAAACCCGCCGGGGCCGGTGCGCCAGGGCAGGGCGGACTCCAGCCACAAGCCCTTGTGCAGGGTGACCTGCCAGCCGCGTTGCGCGCCTTCAAAGCCTGCCAGCTCCGGGTGATCCTCCTCCAGCAGCTCCACCGTGCCGGTCAGCAGCAGAAGGCTGCCGCTTTCGAAGTCCGGGAAGGCCAGGCCCGCGCGCGGGTCCATCAGGAAATTTCCCAGCGTGTTGAAGTGGTTGTTGCCGCGGAAATCCGGGATGGTGAGGGTATTGCCCGCCACCCGGACAAAGCCGGGCCGCCCGCCGCGGTGCGAGACATCGACGCCTTCGCGTTCAGGGTCTGCGTCAGCGGGGATATGGCTGGCGACAAAGAAGGTGTCGGCCTGTGCGATCAGCGCGCTGTGTTCCGGCAGCAGCCCGGTAAAGGTCTGCGGGGCTGCAGGGGGCACGTCATTGGCCGGGGTCAGATCGCGCTCCTGGATAAACTGTGGGCAATTGCCAAAGGACTGGTCCACTCGCAGGGTGAAGCTTGCCGGGCTTACGGAAACTACGCGCCCGTTGAGCCGGTTGCGGCGGCGGCTGTGCAGTTCGATCCCCAGCAGCCCCAATGGTGCGCCTTCGCGGATGGCGGCTTGGACCGGATCCCCGGCCGCTCCGTTTATCGCGACCTGAAGGTGTTCCGGGTCCGGCGAGACGGCAAAGCCGGGCGGGCCGCTCAGCAGGCTGGCCCAGGGCAAGCCCTCCGCGTCCACGGCACCGGCGGCGAGGAACGGCAGTTGAGCGAAAAACTCCCGGTGCTGGTCTGGCATGAAGGGGCGGATCATCCGGCGGCCCAGGGTTTCTGCCATGTCGCGCTTGCCCGCGCGGCGCTGCATTTCCTGTTCGCCAGCGTGGAAGGGCGAGGGGCTGTCTGCGTCATGGGGCATGGGAACCTCCTGTAGCTAAAGCGGTGCGGCGGCGGCCCGCTAGACCGCCGCCAGCGGGATCAGGCGGCTAGGCCGGCCTTGGTGGCGGGCATTGGCTTGAAGCCTTTCAAGCCTTCGATATTGGCCAGTAGGGCGCGCACGTTGGGGTAAGGCTCCAGCGAGATGCCGCCCTCAGGCGCGTGGGCGATGTAGGAGTATGCGGCCACGTCGGCGATGGTGGGAGTATCCCCGACCAGGAAACTGCGGCCCTCCATATGGGCGTTGATCTTGCCCAGCACGCGGGCTGCAACGGTGGCGCAGAATTCCGCATCCAGCGGCGCATTGAAGACGTTGATCAGCCGTGCCGCGGCCGGGCCGAAGGCGATCTCGCCCGCGGCCAGGGTCAGGAATTTCTGCACCTCGGCTTCTTGCACCGGATCGGTAGGCAGCCAGGATGGTGCATATTTGCGGGCGAGGTAGACCAGGATTGCGTTGGAATCGCTGATCACTGCTTCGCCGTCTTCGATCACCGGTACCTGGCCTGCGGGGTTCAGCGCCAGGAAAGGCGGCTGTTTGTGCTCGCCGCCGGCGAGGTCGACGTTCACCACCTCATGGGCGATGCCAGTGAGGCTGGCGAACAGCTCCACCCGGTGGGCGTGGCCGGAAAGGGGGAAGCTGTGGATGCGGATCTGATGTGTCATGTCTGGGGTCCTTTGCTGCGGCAGGGGCCGCTGGTTTCTGAAGACACCCGGTAGATACACCCCGCCGTAAATGGCGATAATATTCCAATTCATGGAATGATTATGTACGCTACGTTCACAAACTAAGCAGGAGGCCCTGGGATGGACAAGCTGGACTGCATGCGCGCCTTTGCCGCGGTGGCGGCGCAAAGCTCCTTCACCTCCGGCGCCCGGCAGCTGGGGATCAGCACCAAGCTGGCCAGCAAATATGTCGCCCGGCTGGAGGAACAGCTGGGGGCGCAGCTCTTGAATCGTACCACCCGCAAA
Organism: Leisingera sp. ANG-M7; assembly: GCF_000813965.1. Taxonomy (GTDB): domain Bacteria; phylum Pseudomonadota; class Alphaproteobacteria; order Rhodobacterales; family Rhodobacteraceae; genus Leisingera. The sequence continues at coordinate 123,976 of NZ_JWLI01000002.1, forward strand.
GTGACGCTGACAGATACGGGCCGCGCCTATCTGGAGCGCTGCCTGCCACTGCTGGATCAGTTCGATGAGCTGGAGGACGTGGTGCAGCTGCGCCAGCAGGAATTGGCAGGACCGATCCGCATCACCGCGCCCACTGGGTTCGGCAGCCGTGAACTGGTGGAGGCGCTGCAGACGTTCCAGCAGGCGCATCCCAAGGTTATGGTGGAGCTTGTTCTGTCCGACCGGCATCTTCCGATGCTGGAGGAGGGGGTGGATCTGGCGGTTCGGTTTGGCGCCCTGAAGGATTCGACGCTGGTTGCCCGCAAGCTGTGCAGCATGCGGCTGGTGGTGGTGGCGTCGCCGGAGTATCTGGCGGCAGAAGGCGAACCGGCAGAGCCGGAGGCGCTGGCGACCCACAACTGCCTGCTGCAGATGACATCTCCGCAACCGGACGCCTGGGCCTTTGGCAAAGGCGCTTCGCAAAGGACCGTCACCGTTGGCGGCAGCTTCCGGGCCAATTCACCCCGGGCGGTGGCGCATATGGCTGCCAGCGGTCTCGGCATTGCCCGCTGCCCGCACTACACAGTGCTGCCGTTTCTGCACGACGGCAGGCTGCAAGTGCTTTTCGAACAACAGGAAACCGATCCCACAACGCTGTTTGCCGTCTATCCTTCCAGCCGTCATCTGACAGCGCGGATCCGGGCGCTGATTGATCATCTGGCGGGTTGTTTCGGGCCCGGTTGACCGGTGCCGCCTGCACAGGGTTTGCAGTACCGTTTCATCTTTCCCGAATTACTCCGGGGAGCGCGTGGGGGTGGCTCTTCGCTCTGGCAGCGGGGACCTTTTAAAAGCAATTGCAGCAATTGGGGCAACATTATTGCCCTATTTATTTTATGCTTGAAATATATATTCAAGCCTGCGTAGGCTGATCCCGAGGGCTGGCGCAAGATCAGCCGGGGAGATGCGCGCTGCGGCGGGTCTTGGCTTCTGCCGGGGCAGCGTTAAAGTCGCAAGCATTTGATCAAGAACCCTGGTCCAAGGGCCGGGGCATATTCTGGGAGGAAAGACGTAATGAAGACCATTCGGATGCTCGCCATGGCAGCGGCGGTCCCGGCGCTGGCGGCTGCGGCCCAGGCGGATACCAAGATCGGCATGATCACCACACTGTCCGGCGGCGGCGCAGGGCTGGGTGTGGATGTGCGCGACGGCTTCATGCTGGCGATCGAACAGGACGGCCGCGAGGGTGTCGAGGTGGTGATCGAGGACGATCAGCGCAAGCCTGATGTGGCAGTGCAGATCGCAGACCGGATGATCCAGTCCGAGAAGGTGGACATCCTGACCGGCATCATCTGGTCGAACCTCGCAATGGCAGTGGTGCCCGCGGCAACAGCGCAGAACGTGTTTTACCTATCGCCGAACGCCGGCCCTTCGGCGCTGGCAGGCAAACGCTGCCATCCGAATTACTTCAACGTCGCCTGGCAGAATGACAACCTGCATGAAGCCGCGGGCGCCTATGCCAATGAGGCGGGGCTGAAAAACAGCTTCATCCTGGCACCGAACTACCCGGCGGGGCAGGACGCGCTGACCGGCTACAAGCGGATGTATCAGGGCGAGCTGGCCGGTGAGATCTACACCAAGCTGGGCCAGACCGATTATGCCGCCGAGATTGCGCAGATCCGGGCGTCCGGCGCTGACTCGGTCTATTTCTTCCTGCCCGGCGGCATGGGGATTTCCTTCCTCAAGCAATATGCGGGCAGCGGCGTGGACCTGCCGGTGGTCGGCCCGGCGTTCTCCTTCGACCAGGGTATCCTGCAGGCGGTGGGTGACGCCGCGCTGGGGGTGAAGAACACCTCGCAGTGGAACAAGGACATCGACAATGAGGCCAACGCCGAATTTGTTGCCTCCTTCCAGGCAAAATACGGCCGCTTGCCATCTCTTTATGCCAGCCAGGGGTTCGATACCGCCAACCTGATCCTGAGCGCGCTGGACAAGGCGGAGGTGTCTGACCAGGACAGCTTCCGCGCGGCGCTGAAAGCGGCGGAGTTCGCATCGGTTCGCGGTGATTTCAAGTTTGGTGACAACCATCACCCGATCCAGGACATTTATGTCCGCGAGGTGATCAAGGAAGGCGACGTCTTCACCAACAAGATCATTGCCACCGGGCTGAGCGACCATGCCGACGCCTATGCAGGCGAGTGCAAGATGTAAGACCTGACCCGGACGGGGGCGCCTGAGGCGCCTCCGCACACGGCAAGACTACCCCTTCGGAAAATCAAATGACCTATATTCTAGTTCTGGAGCAAATCCTGAATGGGCTCCAGCTCGGGATGATGCTGTTCCTGATGGCAGCCGGGCTGACGCTGGTGTTCGGGGTGATGGGGCTGATCAACCTGGCCCATGGCTCGCTCTACATGGTGGGCGCCTTTGCCGCTGCCGCGGTTGCAGGGTGGACGGGGTCGTTCCTGCTGGCGCTGATCGCAAGCCTGGCGGCCGCCGCGGCTGCCGGCGCGCTGATGGAACTGGTGGTGATCCGGCGCCTCTACCGGCGCGACCATCTGGACCAGGTGCTGGCGACCTTTGCCTTGATCCTGATCTTTTCCGAAGGCACCCGCTGGCTGTTCGGCTCCTTCCCGCTGTTCCTGGACGTGCCGTCCTACCTGTCGGGGCCGGTGAGCCTGCCGGGCGGCATTCAGTATCCGCTGTACCGGCTGACGATCATCCTGATTGGTTTGGCAGTTGCTGCCGGGCTGTTCCTGCTGATCGCCCGCACCCGCATTGGCATCCAGATCCGCGCAGGTGAGGCCGATCGCGAGATGATTGCCGCGCTTGGCGTTGATATTTCCAAGCTCTACACAGTCGTGTTCGCTTTGGGCGCGGCGCTTGCCGGGCTGGCGGGCGCGCTGGTTGGCGCGATCCAGTCGGTGCAGGTCGGCATGGGCGAGCCGGTGCTGATCCTGGCCTTTGTGGTCATTGTTATTGGCGGCATCGGTTCCATCAAAGGCGCCCTGGCCGGCGCGCTGCTGGTGGGGATGACCGATACGCTGGGCGGCGTATTCCTGCCGCAGCTGTTTGCAGTCTTTATGGACCCGGCCAGCGCGGCCTCTGCCGGGGCGTCGCTGGCCTCGATGCTGATCTACATTCTGATGGCGGCAATCCTGCTGGTGCGCCCCTCTGGCCTTTATGGAGGGAACGCATGATGCTGACGCGCGAGAGCCTGCTCAACTGGGCGATGATTGCGGCGCTGCTGATCGTGCCGCTGGCAGCGTGGTCGCTGGATGAGCCATTCATCATCACGCTGGCAACCAAGGCGGCCATTCTGGCGCTGGCGGGCGTGGGGCTGAACATTGCCCTCGGTCTTGGCGGGCTGATCAGCCTGGGCCATGCGGCGTTTTTCGGGATCGGCGGCTATGCCATGGGCATCCTGGCCGCCCATGCCCAGAATTATGATCCGCTGTTTGAGTGGCCGTTCCTGTTTGAGGGCAGCAACCAGATGCCGCTGATCTGGCTGGTGGCGGTGGTCTTCAGCGCGCTGGCGGCGCTGGTGATCGGGGCGCTGTCCCTGCGCACCTCGGGTGTCTACTTCATCATGATCACCCTCGCCTTCGGCCAGATGCTTTACTACTTTGCCATCAGCTGGAGCGCTTATGGCGGCGAGGACGGGCTGTCGATCTGGGTGCGCAATGAATTCCCCGGCCTCAACACGCTGGACCCGATCCAGTTCTTCACTATTGCCTATGTGATCCTCTGCCTGGCGCTGGTTTTCGCGTCGCGGCTGGCGCGCTCGCCCTTCGGGCTGGCTCTGGCGGCAGCGCGGCAAAACGAGGACCGGGTGCAGGCGGTTGGTCTTACGCCGTTCACCCTGCGGCTGACGGCCTTTGTGATTTCCGGGGCAATCACCGGGCTGGCAGGGGCGCTGTTTGCCGATCTGAACCGCTTCGTCAGCCCCACTATGCTCAGCTGGCACACCAGCGGCGAGATAATGATCTTTGTGATCCTCGGCGGGGTCGGGCGGCTCTATGGCCCGGTTGCGGGTGCCGCGCTTTATATCCTGCTGGAGCATCTTCTGGGCGGTATCAGCGATTACTGGCAGATCTTCCTTGGTGTGCTGCTGCTCTTGATCGTGCTGTTTGCCCGCGGCGGGCTGATCGGGGCCATTGCAGGACGGGAGAAGGCGCATGGCTGATGTGGTTCTGAAAACCAAGGGGCTCAGCAAGAGCTTCGGCGCGCTTCAGGCGAGCCGCGACGTCTCGCTGGACCTGCGCCCCGGTGAAATCCATGCGCTGATCGGGCCGAATGGGGCGGGTAAGTCCACCCTGATTAAGCAGATTGCGGGAAACCTGACACCCGACAGCGGCACAGTGGAGCTGCTGGGCCGGGATGTGACCGCATTGGACACGGTGGCAAGGGCACGGATGGGGCTGGGCCGGACGTTTCAGATCTCCGCGCTGGCTATGGAATACACGGTCTTGCAGAACGCGGTGCTGGGGGCGCTTGGCGGGCGGGGCCGCCCGTTCCATTTCTTCCGCAATGTGATGAAGGACGCGGAGCTTCTGGAGCGGGCGTGGGACGCGCTGGAACGGGTGGGACTGACGGAAGATGCAAACCGCCGCACCGCCGACCTGTCGCACGGCCAGCGCCGCCAGCTGGAGGTGGCGGTTGCCCTGACGCTGAAACCGAGGCTGTTCCTGATGGATGAGCCGATGGCAGGGCTTGGCACCGCCGGGTCGAAGGCGCTGACCGGGTTCCTTGACGGGTTGAGGCAGGAGGCGCCGATCCTGCTGGTGGAGCATGACATGGATGCTGTCTTTGCCTTGGCTGACCGGATCAGCGTGCTGGTCTACGGCCAGATCATTGCCACCGGCACCGCGGACGACATCCGCGCCAACGCAGAGGTGCGCCGCGCCTATCTGGGAGAGGAGGACGCCGCATGAGCCTGCTGTCATTGCAAGGGGTTGAGGCGTCTTATGGCCCGGCGCAAGCGCTGTTCGGGGTCAGCCTGGAGATCGGCGAGGGCGAGGTGGTGGCGCTGATGGGCCGCAACGGCATGGGCAAATCCACCACAATCAAGACGATCTGCGGGATGCTGGCGGCTTCCAAGGGGGAACTGACGTTCGACGGCCATGATCTTCGCCAGCTGCCATCGCACAGGATTGCGCGGCTGGGGGTGGGTCTGGTGCCTGAGGGGCGGCGCTGCTTTGCGCCGCTGACGGTAGAGGAAAACCTGATCGCCGCGGCCCGCCCTGGCCCCTGGGATATGGCCAGGGTTGCAGAACTTTTTCCGCGGCTGGAGGAGCGCCGCACACAGGCCGCCGGATCGCTTTCGGGTGGCGAGCAGCAGATGCTGACCATCGGCCGTGCCCTGATGACCAATCCGCGGCTTCTGATTTTGGACGAGGCGACCGAGGGGCTGGCGCCGGTGGTGCGGCAGGAAATCTGGGCAGCGATTGCCCGGCTGAAACGCGAGGCCGGGCTGTCGATCCTGGTGGTGGATAAATCGCTGAAGGAGTTGGCTGCCGTGGCGGACCGGGCGGTGATCCTCAACAAGGGCAGCAACGCCTGGGAAGGCCGGATTGCCGAACTGCCTGCGGATGTCGCGGTCCGGTTCCTCGGTGTCTAAATAGAGCCCTGTAATGAGACTTATGTTAAATTTAATCAGCCGGGAGCAAAGGGGTTGCCGGCAGGCTGAAGTCTAGCTCCAGCCTGCCGGTTCTGGTTCAAGCTCTAAACCGGTGCGGGTCTGCCGCAAAACCTTGATCTGCGCTGTCTCCACCCAGGTCAAAGCGGCCGACGATGTCTGTCAGGCTTTGCGATTCATGCTGCAGCAGCTGGCTGGCGGCGGCAGCCTCTTCGGACATGGCGGCGTTCTGCTGGGTCATGTTGTCCAGCTGATGCATGGCGCCGTCGATCTTTTCCAGCCCGCGCGATTGCGCCCGGACACCGTCGGCGATCTCGGTCACAAGCCCGGAAACTGCCGAGACCTGTTCGATAATCCGGGTCAGCGCATCACCGGCGCGGCCAACCATGGCAACACCGTTGGCGACATGCTCCTCGCTGGCGGAGGTCAGACCCTTGATCTGCCCGGCTGCATTGGAGGCGCGCTGCGCCAATGCGCGCACCTCAGAGGCGACCACGGCAAAGCCTGCACCGGCAGGGCCCGCGCGCGCCGCCTCGACGCCGGCGTTCAGCGCCAGGAGGTTGGTCTGGAAGGCAATGTCGTCGATCATGTTGATAATCTTGGAAATCTCTGCGGAGGCCTCCTGGATCTGATCCATTGCCGCCACCGCTGATGTCACCACATCGGTGCTTTGTTCTGCCTCGCTGCGGGCACCGCGCATGGTGTCGTCCATGCGGCCTGCGCGCTCTGCCGTGTCGCGGATGCCGCCGGTCAGCTCACGGATGGAGCCTGCGGTTTCTTCCAAGGTTGCGGCCTGGCTTTCGGTCCGGTGCGCCATTTCGGTTGCTGCGCCGCGCTGTTCTTCGGAGAAGCGGCCAACGTTCCCGGCTGCGCCGACCACCTCGGCCATGGAGCCGCGCAGGCGTTCGAGGCTGCGGTTGAAGTTTTCCCGCAGGGTTTCGTAATGGCCGTCAAAAGGTGCCCGGATGTCGCAGGCCAGGTTGCCGCGCTGCAATTCTGATAGCGCTGCGCTCATGCTTTCGACCACGGCGGCTGTATGGCGGGCGGCTTCCACCTCACGGGCGGCGGCCTCATCCGCGTCCTTCAGCTTGCCGCGGAAGGTGTCGAGGCTGCGGGCCAGATCGCCAAGCTCATCACCGCGGGCAAGGCCCTGGATTTCTGAATTGTAGTCGGCGTCAGCCAGCGCATTGGTGGCTTCGCGCAGGGCGTGGATCGGGCGGGTGACGCTGCGCGCCGCGAGCCAGGACACGCCGATAGCGGCCAGCAGTGCCGCGCCGATCATGCCGGCGGCGATCAGGCGGATGCGCTCGACCACGGCAAAGGCGGTATGCTCATCGGTTTCCAGCACCAGCGACCAGTCGAAACCGGGCAGGCCCAGCGGCACCACCTGGGCAATGGCGCGTTCGCCAAGCGAGGAAGGAACTCCTTCAAATTGGCCTGCTTCATGCGATTTGGCGGCCTTGATCTGCGGTGTGTCCGGCAGTTTCTGCAGTGCCGGGAAAAGGCCTCCAACAGAAGACGGGCTGCGCGCCACGCCATCGCTGCTGACCACATAGATGTTCTGATGGGTGCCGCCGGACAGGTTGCTGGTCAGGGCCTTGACGACGCCATCGGTGCCGAGCTGGATGGCAATCACCCCGGCGATCTTGCCGTTCTTGGCAAACACTGGCGCGGCCATGAAAGCTGCGGCTTCCGGACTGTGGCTGTAAGCGGCGAAATCCGCCACGGCGATTGTGCCTGCCTCTGCTTCCAGCGCAGCCTGAAACACCTGCGACAGACCGCTGTCAGGCGCTTCCTGAACACCGGTCATGAAATCGTCCTGCTTTTTCACCGAATAGACCACCTGCCCGGCGGGAGTGATCAAATACAGGTCCTGATAACCGTTGAGGCGCAGGCTTTGCAGAAAGGTAGGGTGATAGGTGACATGCGACTGGTTGTAGTAGGAACCGTCGCCTGCATCTGTCAGCTCCTCCCGCTGGTTTGCGGCGTTTGGATTCCCGACGGCATAAGTCTGCTTGAGATAGGCAATCGGGTCGTCTTCCTCGACCATGCCGATCACCCGTTCGAAGTTGCTGATCGCGCGGAACACCGCAGGCTGGCCTGCCAGGCTGGAGAGATCGGAGCGCGCCGCTTTGATCAGGAACCCCAAAGCCTGGGCACCGGATTTGGCTTCGATCTTCTGGGCCGCAAAGGCGTTTTCGCGGATGCTGCGCTCTGCCATGGAGTAAACCAGCACTGACACGGTGACGAGGAACACACCTGTCAGGGCCACCATGATCAGCGGCAGTTTCAGCTTCAGCGGCAGTTTCGTTAGTCGGGGCATTGGCCAGGGTCTCCTGCAGTCTGCGGCGCCCGGTCGCACCGGCGCCTTGAGGAGTCATAATCCGGAAAGTCCTGACAAAACGTGTACCGTGAGAGGGGCGCAAATGAAGTTTTCCGGAATCTTCGCCGATTTGATGTCGCAAATTTGAATTTTGTGCATTTCGGCGAAAAAGCTGCCAAAGGCCTTTGTTTTTGAGGCTGAACTGGCCGCAGCTGCTGTTGATACGCTGTTCAGATGACGCAAATTGTCATCCTGTGATACATTCACATTTTGGAGTTTTACATCCACAAGCGCCTTGCCGAAACTGCTTGCGAGTGGGGCTGGCGCAGGTTTTCAAGTTGTCATTCCAGCCAAACCGGCCCAAAAATCAGCTATGGATAATAAAGACCACGACATACTGCGGCTGATCCAGGCGAATGCGCAGCTGACTGCAGAGGCGATCAGCCAGGAAGTCGGACTGTCAGCACCGGCGGTGCAGAAGCGGCTTAAGAAACTGCGTGATACCGGAGTGGTCGAAAGGGAAATCGCGGTCCTATCGCCAGCCAAGATGGGCCGCGAAATGACTGTGATCGTGCAGGTGGTTCTGGAGCGTGAAAGCCGGATGCATCTGGATGCCTTCAAGCGCAAGATGCGCAGGGCGCCGCAGGTGCAGCAGTGTTATTACACTACCGGCGAAGCGGATTTCATCCTGATGGTCATCGTCAAGGACATAAAGGAGTACGAGGCCTTCACCCAAGAATACTTCTTTGATGAATCCAATGTCAGCCGCTTTACGTCCTCGGTGGTGATGGACCGGGTCAAAGTTTCGCTGGATATCATCTGACGGGGGCGGTCTGTGCCTGTGCCATACCGCCCGGCTGCTTACTGGAATGCGCTGCGGTCAGTTGGTCGAGAAACAGTCTGGTGATGCGATTCATTGCCGGGCGCTTGCGGGTGACGGCTGCAAATTGGCTCCTGTAGTAAATCTGTTCCGGCAGAACTTTACGCATCATCCCGTCGCGGACAAATTTGTCGGCCAAGTGGTCGGGCAGAAAGCCGAGATAGCTGCCGGACATGACGAGGATGGCCAGTGCCTGTTCGTTCTGGACCTTGGCGGCGCGGCGGAAGCCCAGCGTCTGGCCAACGTGCAGGTTGGGGGAGTTCACCCGGATGCCAGCGTAATTGGCTGCGCGCACGTCCTCCAGGCGGAGGCCGGCGTGATCGCACTCCATGAAAGGATGCCCTTTGCCGCAGTAGAGAAACATGTCTTCGCCGTAAAGGGGCGCGTAGTTCAGGCTGGGCGAAGGCCGGTGGAGCGCCAGAATGCCAACGTCGATCTTCCCGCCGATCACATTGGTTTCGATCACGTTGGGCGGCTCCAGCGACAGGTCGATTTCGACTGCTGGGGCAGCTTTGTTGAAAGAGCGGATCGCGCCGGCAACAAAGGCCTCCGGGTTTGAGGCGCATTGATCGAACAAGGCTATGCGCAAGGTGCCGGCCAGCTGCTGCTTGATTTCATTCACTTCAGCCCGGAAGCCCGAAACGGAGAGCAGCAGGCCCTCTGCGGATTTCAGCACTTTGCTGCCGTCGTCGGTCAGCGAAAACCCGGCTGGACCGCGGTGGCACAATTTCAGGTCCAGCCGCAGTTCCAGATCGGCGAGATATTTTGATATGGTGGACTTGCCGATGTTCAGTTCTGTTTCCGCCGCAGCGAGGCCGCCGCTTTCGGCCACGGCCTTGAACACGCGCAGCAATTTGAGATCGGCATCGGCGACATGTTTGAGGTTGGATTTCCGGGCCATAACTAGGTTCGATGTTTGTGAAACTTTGCGTTCAAAAGTTTACATTCAAGAAACCACAAACGCAATGTAGCTTCCGGCAGACCAAGGCTGGAACCGGCTGGCAGATGCGCTGTGGAGGGCGCGCCACCCCGGACCTTGGGCCCCAGAATGACAATACGGGAGGAAGTTATGTCATTTCTCAAGAAGGTCTGCACCCTGACGGCAGCCGTTTCCGCCGCTGCGCTGCTGACCACCGGCGCTGTTTCCGCCAAGAACTTCAAAATCGCGGTGGGCGACGGCGCTGGCAGCTCGCAGGAAGGCACCGGCAAGTTCTTTATTGAGGCGCTGGAAGAAAAATCCGGCGGCAAGCACACCGGTACCATGTTCCTGAACGGCCAGCTGGGGTCGGAACAGGACACCGTCAACGAGGCCGCAATCGGCACTCTCGACATGTCACTGCTGGCGATCAACAACGTCACGCCGTTCTCGCCGACCGTTGGCGTGTTCACCCTGCCCTATGTGATCTTGTCGCTGGAAGACGCCGAGGCGCTGACCCAGGGCCCGATCGGCCAGGAGCTGACTGAAAACACCATCCGGGACGCCGGCGTGCGTATCCTGGCCTGGACTTACACCGGCTTCCGCCGCCTGACCAATTCCAAGAAGCCGGTTACCACTGTTGCCGACCTGCAGGATCTGGTCATCCGCGTTCCCAAGAACGAGATCATGATCGAGACCTACAAGTCCTGGGGCATCAACCCGACTCCGATGGCCTGGTCCGAGACCTTCACCGGTCTGCAGACCAAAGTTGTCGATGGTCAGGACAACCCCTACACCACCATCAACGCGATGAAGTTCTATGAAGTGCAGGAATATGTGACCAACCTGCGCTACATCTTCTCGATTGAGCCGCTAATCGTGTCTGAGGCAGTGTTCCAGGACCTGTCCGAAGAGGATCAGCAGATCCTGATCGAAGCGGGCAAGGAAGCAACCGTGAAATCGGCCCAGTTCCTGCGCGACATCGAAGCCCAGATCAAAGACGAGCTGTTGGCCAAAGGCATGCAGATCGATGATCCGGCGAACGATGAAGCCGAGTTCATCAAACTGGCCACCGAAGCAGTCTGGCCGCAGTTCTACGACTCCATCGGCGGTGTCGAGAAGCTGAACACCGTGCTGACCACCATCGGCCGCGACCCGGTTCAATAAGCTTCTGGCAAGCCAATAAAAACAACAAAGCAGCGCCACGGCGCTGCTTTGCACAGGGGAGGAGTACATTATGTTCTGGAAATTCCTGGACAATATAGAAAGCTATATCTGCCGCCTATTGCTGTCCGGCTTCGTCATTCTGCTGTTCGTGCAGATCGTATCGCGCGAGGTATTCGGCCATTCGTTTTCATGGATCGAAGAGCTGTCGGTCTACATGTTCGTCTGGTTCGTCTACTTCGGGGCCAGCTATGCAGCACTGAAGGGTGCGCATAACCGCGTCACCTTCCAGTTCAAATTCCTGCCGGCCGGCTGGATAAAATACATCGAAGCCTTTGCCGACCTCTTTTGGCTGTTCTTCAACTGCTACTTCCTGTGGCTGGCCACCGATTTTGTCTTCAACAAGATGAACAAATTCTGGAAGTCGCAGACTTTGGGCATTGAGATGAAATACATCTACATCGTGCTGCCTATCGCCTTTGCGCTGATGACGATCCGCATTCTGCAGGTGAATTACCTCAAGCTGGTCCGCGGCGAAGATATCCACGATCCCGACCAGATCGACCTTGATGAGATCAAGGCCGCCGCTGGCGCGGACGACCGCAACTAAACGGGAGGGACAGGACTATGGAAACCGAAATCGTCACGATCCTGTTCGGATCATTCTTGCTGCTGCTGCTCCTGGGGGCGCCAATCACGGTTGCGCTGGGGGTGTCATCGCTACTGTCGTTCCTCTATCTGGACGAAAACCCGATCAAATTTGTGCAGATCGCCTTTACCTCTGTCGGGTCCTTTCCGCTGATGGCGCTGCCTGCCTTTATTCTGGCGGGTGCGCTGATGGAGGCTGCGGGGATCTCCAAACGGCTGATCAATGTGGCGGAAAGCCTGGCCGGGCCGTTCACCGGCGGGATATCCGCAGCCACCGTGATGGCGTGCCTGTTCTTCGGCGCGATCTCCGGCTCCGGCCCGGCTACCACGGCAGCCGTTGGCATGCTGATGATCCCGGCTATGATCAACCGCGGGTATGAAAAGGGCTATGCTTCTGCGGTCACGGCCTCCTCCGGCGGCCTTGGCATCATCATCCCGCCGTCGATCCCGATGGTGATCTTCGGCATTGCAGCCCTTGGCATGGCGCCGCCGCCGGAAGCGGTCGAGAAATACGGCACCTTCCAGTCGGTTTCGATCTCGAAACTGTTCATTGCCGGCTTTGTGCCTGCCTTCCTGATTGCCACCAGCCTCTTGATCCTGAACTTCTTCATGTCGAAGAAGCGCGGCTACAAGGGCTCTGCCGACGGCTGGTCGATCCGCAATGTCGGCTGCGAGATGTACCGCGGGTTCTGGTCTCTGATGGCGCCCCTGGTGATCCTGGGCGGGATCTATACTGGCTTCTTCACCCCGACCGAAGCGGCCATCGTGGCAATCTTCTATACTCTTGTGATCGGTGTCTTCATCTACCGCGAGCTGACCTGGTCGTCGCTGTTCCAGTCGCTGGAAGCCACCACCTGGCTGACCGGCCGCGTGCTGCTGATCCTGTTCACCGCAACTGTGTTCGGCCGCCTGCTGGTGGAAAACCAGATCCCGGCAATGATTGCCGACAGCATGCTGAGCTTCACTCAGAACCTTTATGTGATCTGGGCGCTGATCATCTTCTTCCTGCTGTTTGTCGGCATGTTCATGGAAACACTGGCCACCATCCTGATCCTGGTGCCGGTGATGCTGCCGGTGGCTTATTCGGTGGGCATCGACCCGATCCACTTTGGTGTGGTGATGGTCTGTACCCTGGGCATCGGCTTCCAGACGCCGCCATTGGGGGAGAACCTGTTCATCGCTTCGGGCATCTCAAACATCTCGATCGAAACGATCTCGCTGCGCGCGCTGCCCTTTGCGGCTGTGAACACGATTGCGATCTTCATCATCGCCTTCTTCCCTGAAATCTCGCTGTGGCTGCCGCGGCTGTTCGGCTACTGATCTGAAAGGAGACCGGCATGAAACCGATGATCACAAACATCCTGTTTGCCACCGACCTGTCGCATAACTCCACTTTGGCCTTGCGCCATGCGGCCAGTCTGGCCCATGCGACAGGGGCGGAAATTCACGTGCTGCATGTGAATGAACCGATTTCAGAGGATGCGCGCATCACGTTTGAGATGTTCGTGCTGAACGATGAGACCCGGAAATCAGCAGCCAAACGGCGGCATGAGATGGTCAAGCAGATGCTGGCCGAGCGGCAGGCGCGGTTCTGGGCGTCTTTTGAAGGCGACGAGGCCAAGATCCGCGATCAAGTCACCTCAGTTGAGGTGACCGACGGCCACCCGGCAGAGGTGATCCTGCGCCGTTCGGTCGAATTGGGATGCGATCTGATCGTGCTGGGCGCCCATGACCACGGGTTCTCCCACACGTTCCTGGGCACTGTGGCCAAAAGGGTGCTGCGCCGCTCGCAGATCCCGACGCTGGTGGTGCCTTACCAGAACGGCGAGGACGAGGACTAATCCTCCCCGCAGGCGGCTTCCCCCTGGCCGTCTGCATAGGCCATCCCTGCAACAGGTGTCAGCCCTTTGCAGGGATGGTTCTGACGTCCGGGTGCAGGTTCTTGTACGGGAACGCACCCAGATCGCAGGGAAACACGCCGGGGGCCGCAACCGGATAAACTGCGCTGGCGATGGGCTCGAAATCGGCGCGGAAATGGGCGGTGCTTTTCACGCAGATTGTTTGAAAGGACGCGGGATCCAGCCCGATATGAGTGAAATGCGCTAGGTCCAGGCATTGGTTGCGGATGCTGGTGACAACCAGGGTGATTTCTGCGCCTGTCCCATGCAGCCGCAGCGCCGCTGCGGGACCCAGCTCCGCTACTCCGCCGCAATACATTTCACCGCTATATCGGCAGCGGCCATCGCCAAGTTCCAGAACCTGAAACTCCGCTTCAAACGGCTGGTCGCCTTCTGCGCCTGAACGTCCGCCAAGTGCTGTGCGGAAGATACCGCCCTGCCCGGCTTCATGCGCCGCGGCGGCGGTTGCGGGGTCATGGAACAGCCCCATCAGTACGCCCTGTGCGCCTGACTGCGACAGTGCCGCCAGCAGCCCGGTGGTGTCAGAGGTGCCGCCTGCGCCCGGATTGTCCTGCACGTCCGCCAGCACAACCGGTTTGCCTGCGCGCGGCTGGCAGGCAATCTCTGCCGCTTGCTGCGGTGTCAGCATCGGGTGGCTGAAGTGCGGTTCCAGCTCGGTAAACAGCCTGGCGATATGGTCCGCGGCTTGTGCTGTGGCGCCAGAAGTCCGGGCATAGGCCACGCAAGAGGGCCGCGTTTCCGGGAAATCCGCTGCGGTGAACCCCAGCGCGATGTCCGCTAGCACCCCTGCCTGCTCCAGAGGCGTCAGCGCGGCATAAAGTTCCCGCGCAGGCGGGGCGCTGGTGTATTGCGCATGCAGCGGGATCAGGCAGTCCATTTGCCGGAATGCCTTGTGCAGCCTGTCGCCCGCCAGCAGGTGCTGCAGCACCGGCACGCAGCGGGCGCCGGTTTCAGCCATGTCGAGATGCGGATAGGTGCGGTAGATCGCGATGAAATCCGCCAGTTCCACCGAGGCTGCTGAGATATTGGCGTGCAGGTCGAGGCTGACCAGGATCGGCAGGTCCGGTCCGGCCCAGGCGCGCACCCGCCGCAGCAGTTCTCCCTCGCCGTCCGGGTGGCTTTCGGTCACCATGGCGCCGTGCAGTTCCAGGAAAATGCCACTGAGCGGTCCGGCGTTGCGCAGACCTTCCAGAATTTTCGTACAGACGGCCTCAAAGGCCTCATCGGTGACGTGGGCGGAGGGCTCCGCCGCGCACCACAGGATCGGGACCAGCTCCATTCCGGCCTCCTGTGCCGCGTTGGCAAAGCCTGCGATGGGCAGATTCATGCCGCGGGTCTCGGCGACCACCGCGCCCCCGTGCAGCATGGCGGGCCAGGAATCCGCCATTTCGAACTCTGCCAGCCCGGCCTTGGTGGTGCCGAAGCAATTGGTTTCATGCTGAAAGCCTGCAATGGCGATCCGCGGTTTGGCCTGCATCATCACTGCTCCTGCGCCCAAACAGTCTGCCCGCGGCGGATGGTTCGGGTGACCTTGGTGGTCTCGATCTGGTCAGGATTCTCCAGCGGATTGCGGTTCAACACCGCGAGATCCGCCAGCTTGCCCGGTTCGATGGAGCCGCGGGTATCTTCCTGGAAGACTTGCCAGGCGGCGTCGATGGTCTGGGCGCGCAGGGCCGACAGGGCGCTGATCCGCTGCGCCTCGCCCAGACGCCGCCCGCTGGCGGTCAGCCGGTTCACCGCGCAATGGGCCAGGTGGATGGGCCGGGTCGGCGTCACCGAGGCGTCATTGTGGATTGTGTAACGCACGCCAAACCGCTCAGCCGAGGCGCAGGGGGAAACCCGTTCCGCCCGCTCCGGCCCCAGGAAGGTGTCGTAATGGCGGTCGCCCCAGAAATGCACATGCGCCGGAAAGAAACTGACGGTGATGCCAAGCTTTGCCATCTGCTGCAATTGGTCGTCGCGCAGGGCTTGCCCGTGGATGATGGTATGGCGGTGATCGGCGCGCGGGTTGACCTCCAGTGCGGCGGCCACTGCATCAATGAACATCTGCGCACCGGCGTCGCCGTTGCAGTGGCAGTGGATTTGGAAGCCCAGATCATGCAGTTTCCTCACCTCGCGGCGGTGTTCGGCGGCATCTGCGTAAGACATCCCGCAGGGATGCTCTGGATCCACAGGTTTATGGTAAGGCGCGCTGAGGAAGGCGGTCTGCAGCTGGAACGCGCCGTCGGTGAACAGTTTGCGCGGGCCTAGGGTGAAATGCGGGTTGCCGGGCCAGTCCAGCGCACCGGGGCCGTTGGATAGCGCCGGTTCCAGCTCGCCGATCGGAAGCAGCATCAGGTCATACCCCGGGTCTTGATCCGCAGGCAGTGAAGCGAAATGCTCCAGCATCTGACGCGTGGCCCAGGCGTTCTGGGCGTAGGTGACGCCATGCGCCAGGTATTCGTCGCGGCAGCTGTTGAATCCGGCCCAGAAGCGGTCGCGGTCAATCAGGAAATCGGTATCGCCCATCTCTCCCATTGCCGACAGGCCTTCGATCAGCCCGGTCAGCGCGCCAGTCTCCGGGTCGCGCCCGAACCGCCCGCCCAGAGGATCCGGCGTGTCGCGGTTCACACCGTGGCGCTCCAGCGCCAACGAGTTTGCCGCGCCGTTGTGTCCGGAGGCATGGATCACCCAGATCGGGTGCTCGGTGGATACACTGTCCAGCTCCGTGCGGGTCGGCATGCGACTCTCGGCAATGGCGGTATTATCGAACAGCACCCCCATGACCCATTCCCCGGCAGGGGTTTTTGCTGCCTTGGCCCGCAGCCGGTCCAGCGCGGTTGGGATATCCGGGCAGTCGCCGCTGGGGGCAGATGCCAGATTGACCCGGAACAGCCGGATGAAGCCGGGATCGGGGAAATGCCCGTGCGGGTCGATAAAGGCGGGGATCAGGGTCTGGCCCTGCAAGTCCACCTCAACAGTGCCCGCAGGCATCTGCGCGCGCAGGTCCGCCTCGGCACCAACAGCGCGGATGATCTCGCCTTCGGTCAGCACCGCCTGGGCGCAGGAATTGGCCGCGTCCATCGTCAGGACAGCGCCGTTGAAATACAATGTGCTGGTCATGGTCTTTCAGGTGTTGAGGGGTTTCGGGCGAAGGGCCGTCAGCTCAAGGGCGCAAGGCAGCGCAACCCGTGGCCATTTTCGACCTCCCATTGCGGGGTTTGACTGCAGAATTCCTGGGCGAAGGGACAGCGCTCGCGGAACTCGCAGCCCTTGGGGCGCCGCAGCAGGCTGGGCGGTTCGCCTTTCAGCGCGATGCGTTCCAGCCGGGCGTCGGGATCGGGTTCCGGGTTCGCCGACAGCAGGCAGCGGGTATAGGGATGGCGCGGCTCCTTGAAGATGGCCTCAGTGGTGCCTTCCTCGACCAGTCGGCCCAGGTACATGATGCCCATTCGGTCGGCCACGTGGCGCACGACGTTCAGGTTGTGAGTGATAATCACCATCGCCAGCCCCAGCCGTTCGCGCAGGTCGTTCATCAGGTTCAGAAGCTCCCCCTGCACCGAGACGTCAAGCCCCGCGGTGGGCTCATCTGCCAGGATCAGCTTGGGCTCCAGCGCCAGCGCGCGGGCGACGCCCACCCGTCGTGCCTGTCCGCCCGACAGCTGATAAGGATAGCGGTCGGCGAAATGCGCAGGCAGGTTCACCATCTCCAGCAGGCGCTTGGCCTCAGCGTCCAGATCGCGGTCCTTCATGCCCTGGATGCGGTAGGGTTCGGTGATCAGGCTGCGGATTGTCAGTCGCGGCGACAGGCTGCCGACCGGATCCTGGAACATCATCGCGATGTCCTTGCGCAAGGGGCGCAGTTCGCGTTCGGAGGCGCCGCGGATTTCCCGGCCCTCGAAGGTGACGGAACCCTCCTGCGCCGGGGCCAGACCGGCAATTGCGCGGATCACCGTGGTCTTGCCGGAGCCGCTCTCGCCCACCAAGGCGTAAGTTTCGCCCGGTTCCACAGTGAAGCTGACACCGGCCAGCACATTGACCGGGCCGTAGCTGGTCTTGAGGTTTTTGACATCCAGCAGGCTCATTCTGCGGCCTCCTTGTGGTTCAGCCAGCAGGCGGCGTGGTGGCCGTCCTTCAGCTGCGTCAACGGCGGCACCTGTGACGTGCAGCGCGGCATCGCTTGATCGCAGCGGTCGCGGAAGATGCAGCCGCCGGGCAGGTTGGCCAGGTCCGGCACCTCGCCCGGGATTGTCGGAAGCACGCGGGCGCGCTCCTTGATGTGCCCCGGGTCGCAGTCGATCAGGCGGCGGGTGTAGGGGTGTTTTGGATCATGGAAGATCTCGCGCACCTCGCCGCTTTCGACAACGGCGCCGGCATACATCACCACCACCCGGTCGCAGAGCTCTGCAATGACACCCAGATGGTGGGAGATGAACAGGATGGCGCAGTCGAATTCCTGCTGCAGCTCCTGCAGGCGTTCGATGATCTGCACCTCCAGCGTAGCATCCAGCGCCGTGGTCGGTTCATCCGCAATCAGAAGGTCCGGTTCCGACATCAGCGCCATGGCGATGGCGATGCGCTGGCGCATGCCACCGGAGAATTCGTGCGGGAACTGGTCCAGCCTGGCCTCCGGATCCGGGATGCCGACCGCACCCAGCATCTGTGCTGCGCGGGCTCGTTTCTCCGCCTTGGACGCTTTGGAGCGGTGCTGAATATCCAGCATCTGTTGGCCAATGGACAGCACCGGATTGTGGGTCTGCATCGGGTCCTGGAACACGATGGAGATATCCGCACCGCGCAAATCCCGCATCATGCGTTCTGGCAGCTGCAGCAGGTCTTCGCCTTTGAAACGTACCTCGCCCTGGCGGAACCGTGTGTTCGGCGCTGTCAGCCGCAGTATTGAGGAAATCAGGGTGGACTTGCCGCAGCCGCTTTCGCCAACGATGCCGACAATCTCACCCTTGCGGACGTCAAAGGAGATATCGCGCAGGGCCTTTAGATCACCGCGGGCGGTTTCATAGTCGACGCTGAGGCGGTCGATTTCCAGAAGTGTATCGGTCATCGCTGTTTCCTCAGTTTCGGGTCAACCACATCGCGCAGGGATTCGCCCAGGAAGGTGAAGCCAAGGGTTGCCAGGATGATGGGCAGCCCGCCGCCCACCACCAGCCAGGGGGTCTGCCGGATCAGCGAGTAGCCGTCTTTCAGCAGCGCGCCCCAGCTGGGCGTCGGCGGTTTCACCCCGAGGCCGAGGAAGGACAGCCCGGCCTCCAGCGCGATCACGGTGGGAATATCCATCGCCGCCAGCACCGCCAGCACGCCAACGATGTTGGGCAGCATATGCACGCCCAGGATGCGCTTCATGCTGGCGCCCATGGAGCGTTCGGCCAAGATGAATTCGGAATTGCGCAAGGTCAGCGTCTGGGTCCGCGCCACCCGGCCGTAAGTCGGGATCGAGGTTGCCATCACCACAAACACCACGGTCTGCAGGCTTGGCCCCACCAGTGCCACCACAGCCAGGGCAAACATCACCGTCGGGAAGGAGCGGATAGTGTCGAAGAAGAGCATCAGCAGGTTGTCGAGCCATTTCGGCCCGTAGCCGGCAATCATGCCCAGCGTCAGGCCGATGGCCATGGCGCCGAAGACAGCTGGCAACGCGACCTGCAGCGCCACCTGGCCGCCCGCAATCACGCGGGAAAATGTATCGCGGCCCAGCTGGTCGGTGCCCAGAAGATGGGTCCATGACGGTCCCTGCAGGCGTGACTTGATGTTCATGCCGACCGGATCGAAGGGCACGATCCAATAGGCGAAGATGGCGCAGAACACGATGGTGCCGACTATGATCAGCCCCATCAGCCCCAGCGGGTCGCGGGCGACGCCGTGGATGATCTGGCCCAGTTCGGAACGGGATTTTGCCATGTCTCACGCCCTCCTTATGCTGCCGTGCGGGCGCGGGGATCGAGCCAGGCGTTAATCAGGTCGGCCAGCGCGGTGGAGACCACAAACAGGCCGGTCGAGATCAGCACCGATCCCATCACGATCGGGTAGTTGCGGGTGGTGATACTGTCGATCACCAGCTTGCCCAGACCGGGGCGGGCAAAGACGATTTCGGCGAAGACGGCAGAGGACAACAGGAACCCCATGCCGACGCCGATCACCGTGACCACCGGCAGGATGGCGATGCGCAGCGCATAGACCATCACCACGCGGCGTTCATGAATGCCAAAGGCGCGGGCGGTGCGGATGTGGCTTTCACCCATCACCTCCAGCATCGAAGCGCGCACCAGCCGCGCAATATAGCCGACCCAGCTGAGGCCGATGGCAAAGGCCGGCAGCACCAAATGGTTCAAGCGGCCCCAAAAGCCTTCGCCCGCACCGATGGCCGGGAACCACTGCAGGTTCACCGCGAAGATCAGCAGTGAAAGCAGGGCCACAACAAAGGCCGGCGCGGCGACGAAACTTACAGAAATCGCAGCAGTGACCCGGTCGATCACCGTATTGGGATGCGCTGCGGCATAGGCGCCAAGTGCGATGCCCAGCGTCGCGGACCAGGTGATCGAACCCAGGATGAGCCAAAGGGTATGGGGAAGCTGCTGAAACACGATCTCGGTCACCGAACGCCCCGAGAACACGTCAATCCCCAGATCTCCCTGCATCAGGTTGCCATAGAAGATGAGAAGCTGCTTCCAGATGGGCTGATCCAGCGCCAGCTCCGCCGTCAGCCGCGCCTGCAGCTCTGGCGTGGCGCGCGGGCCCAGCATGATCTGGACCGGATCGCCGGGGACGGCGCGGATCATCAGGAACATGACGGTGACCGCCACGATCAGGATCAGCAGTGCCAGCCCGAACCGCCGGGTTGCATAAAGTAACATGGCCGCATGGCTCCCTTGTTCTCGCTGTGCGGATGAAAACGGCACGGCCGCGCCGCATTTTGCAGCCGTGCCAGGTCAGGCCCGGGGGGAGGACCGAGCCTGAGGGGAGTGTCAGGCCTTGCCGAAGTAACGCAGCAGCGCCAGCCCGTCGGGCCGCAGCGCCGGCACAACGCCCGCGGAGTGGATCACTGGTGTTGCCTCGTGCGTCAGGAAGCGGTAGGCGCCGCTTTCTTCCATCAGGTCCTGCGCGCGCCGGTACATTTCATCCCGTTTTGCCAGGTCGGTCAGCTGCGAAGCTTCGGCATGGATCTTGTCGAACTCGTCATTGCTGAACTGCTCCCAGTTCCAGTGTCCGACCTGTTCAGTTGTGAACCAGGAGGTCGCGTAGTACGGGTCCGGGGTCATCGAGTAGCGGTTCAGTACCAGCTGCAGGTCCTCGTTGTCGGCGCTGGCCCAGAAGGCCCCTGATTCCAGCACGTTGACCTCGACTGTGATGCCGATCTGCGCCAGCGTCGCCTGGATCACCTGCGCCGCAGTGGTGAAGGTAGTCTTGTTCAGCGTGTCGAGCTTCAGCGTGACGTTGGTCTCACCGGATTCCGCCAGCAGTTCCGCTGCTTTGGCGAAGTCTGCCTGCGGCGGCACCAGCGATTGCGGACGGTGGCCTGCCAGGCCTGGCGCGATGATACCGGTCGATGGCTCCACGGCACCGAAATAGGCAGCTTCCAGAACCGAAGGCACGTCAATCGCGTGCTGGATCGCTTGGCGCAGCTTCTTGTTCTGGAGCTTGGGGTGGTCCAGGTTCATGCCGAGCCATGCATAATACAGCGATGGATACTCCAGCAGAGTGCCGCCGTTGGGCACACCGGCGCGGTAACGCTCGACAGAGCCCAGTGACACGCGGGTGAAATCCAGTTCGCCCGCTTCAAATGCGATTTCTGCGGTGTTTTCGTCATCAATGGGCAGGATCTCGATGGTGTCCCACGCGGGCGCTTCGCCTTTCCAGTCGGGATTGCGCTTCAGCACGGTCTTTTCCTTGGGTGACCAGCTGTCGCGCAGATAGGGGCCGGATTCCGCCAGCGGGTCGGTGGTTGCTTTGCCGCCTGCGGCCTCCCAAGCCTTTTTCGACACGATGTTGCCGGTGATATAGGGCAGCGCGATCGACCACAGCGGCGCAAAGGGTTCCTTCAGCACGATGGTGCCTTCCCGTTCGCCGGTCACTTCCACGTGGCTCAGCGGCCCCATGTCGGGCTTGTTGGGGCTGTCGGTGGCTTCATCCACGATCCGTTCAAAGCTGAATTTCACGTCCTCGGCGGTCATCGCGCCAAAGCCATTGGTGAACCCGATGTCGTCGCGCAGCGCGAATTTGATGTGGGTGTCGTCACCCTGTTCGATCATCGCGGCGGCGTCCATTTGCCAGTCCCATTCTCGGCCCGGCTTGTACTGGATCAGCTTGTTATAGATCGAGGCATGGATTTCCTCGTCGATCACGCCCTTGGAAAACGCCGGGTCGATGCTCTGCATGTCGCCGTAGGAGCGCACCCGCAAGGTGCCGCCCTCTGCCGCTATGGCACGGCCGCCCAGGCCCATGGGCAGCGCTGCCGCCGCCCCCAGCGCCGTGGCACCCTTCAGAAATCCGCGGCGTCCCAGCGCCGTTTTGGTCCATTCGATCTTCATGATGTCCTCCCTTGGATCAGATCCGCTCCGCCTGTGCTCCTCCGGTCTGCCTGCGCTTGGCGGCGCTAACCTGTCAGGTCATTCGGCAGGTTCCGGGTTCCCCAGACCCAGTCGGCTTGGGAACAGGAAACGCCTGTTTCGCGGATCACGGAACTGTGCAAACATGCGCAAACCGGCGCGACATGCATTAACTACGCGTCAGTTCGCGAAAGGAAATCAGCCATGCCGGAGAATTTTTCTGAAAACTTGCGGTCCCTGTGTGCCGAACATGGCAGCATTGCGCAAATCTGCCGTGAGGTTGGAATCAACCGCCAGCAGTTCAACCGCTACCTCAACGGCACCAGCCTGCCCGCAGCCCACAACCTGCGGCGGATTGCGCGCTATTTTGATATTCCGGAGGCGCGGTTGTTTGCCCCTCAGGCTGAGTTTGAAGCCCAGCTTAGTGATGCCGCCCGCACCACGCCGCCGGGTCCAAGTGACAGTTTCCTGGAGCCCTTCCGCGGGCAGCAGCGCAATCTGAAGCGCTACTTGGGCTTTTATCACGCCTATTTCCGGACACCCTCCTGGGGAGAGGGGATCTTTTGCTCCCTGACCCGTTTCATCGAAAAGGACGGGTTCATCCTGTCCCGCAACCTGGAAATCGCCCATGATCCGGAGCAGAGCATCCGGCAAATCTCACGTTATGAAGGCATGGTGACCCAGCGCGGCAACCGGCTGTTCATCACCGAGCATGAGCGCGCGCATGAGGGCAGCGTGGCACAGACCATCCTGTTCTCGGCGCACCGGCAGCAGCTGAAATACCTGCGCGGCATGACAATGGGATTGGCCTGGCGTCCCTTTCCGCGCCCCTATGCTGCACGGGCAATCTGGAAGCGCCTTGATGAACGGGTTTCGGCACGCGAAGCGATTGCCGCCTGCGGGGTCTATCCGGTGCGCAGCACGCGGATAGACCCGACAGTTCGGAATTACCTGGAAGCCTCTGCAGTTGAGGATTTTCCGGATATGCCCGGCAGCGTTCTTCTCTAGGGTCCTGACCCCAGGCCGAGCGCGGACGGTCAGCTGCTGGTTTTCTGAAGCGTGTCCTCGTCCTCACCTTCTGGCATATCTTCG
>NZ_JWLI01000020.1 GCF_000813965.1 Leisingera sp. ANG-M7
TCCAAAAAGCTCAAGCTGATGACCTCCGGCGCATCAGCGTCCGGAACCATCCGAACCCCCGAAATAAGTGCCCGCAGTGACACCTTACGAAGGCGCTTACGCTTTGATGTCTAAAAGTTGCATCGCAACACTTAGCTTCAGCTTAAGCGGATGTTCTGGGCCGAAGAGACGAATGGCCCGTCGTCGCTTCTACGCTTTATTGTGACATTGGCGCGGCAGGCCGTATGCGTAGAAACAATAACTGTTAATAGGCATTTCAATCTTACATCACTGCTGCACACCAGTGATGAATATCTTCCAAATTGTCAGGCAGAGATTTGGCCATTCCGCCTGAAAAGTTCGAGAAGGCCGCTTCGCTGGCGCTACCGACCCCCACGAGAACCGGAATTCCACGTTCCAGCGCGCTGGCGATAAGCGGGCAAAAACCGCGGCCCGCAGACTCTTCTGGTCCGAATTTGTTCAGGATGAAGAGGCTGGCGCCTTCCATAGGGTCAGCTTCAACACGGGAAATCGCTTCAGCGATTGCAGCAGGATCCAGACGGCAGGCGCCCGATCCCTCGCCGAGATCCTGGGTGATCTTGATTACGCTTCCTTCAGATAATACGCGGACCCGCATATCACAGCCGTTGGCATGACGGCTTGTATAGCTGAGGTCTTTCACGATGCCCGCCAGCCGCAGCCCGGCAGCTTGAAGGGTTTCTGCAATCTCAGACAGCAACCGATCAGTTTCACCACGTCTCTGCGAAGTCACATAGGCAATTTTCATTCAGCTCTCCTTTCTACTGAAACTCTGTCACTGCTGCCCGAAGCTCCGGCCGCTAAGGACAGGTCGGCGGGCCGGGCCTGAGAGGGCTGGCAGAAAACCGGTAATGAAGGTTAGCCAGCCAATGCACCAAAGCACGGCAGCGGCTGTGATCAGGCTCTCGGCATAGGCCGAAGAAAACGGAAGGGCCAAACGGGTCCAGGTCGCTAGCCAGATCAGCAAGCACCCAGCCGTGAAACCGGCACCTGCGCGCATTATTCCTTCGGGCCGATGACAGCCCGCCCGGCCGGAAATGGCCATGATGAGTCCGGACATGCCGCCGATGGTAATGGCGTGAACTGCCGAAGGCATTTGGTAGGCGATGAGGTCAAGCCCGATAACCCCGAAAGCCAGAGTGCCAAAGGGCAGCCAGAGAAATGCCATATGCTGCGCAGCCAGCAGAGGATTGAAGAACGCTGTGCCAGTTCTCCATCCCCGCATGGTCCACAGCATCATTGCACCTGCTGCGATCCAAGTGGCGTAGGCCGCCTCAGCAAACCCAGCTGGTTTCAATGCCAGTCCCAAGAGCAGCAGACCCTGCAGCAGACAGCACAGCTGGGCTGCATCCCGGACTGGCGGGCCAGCATCACCCTGCTGGGCCAGCCAGTTGCGGGTAAAGGCGGGTATTACCCGCGCGCCTACACTGAACAACAGCAGGATCAGGCCCGCCAGGGCAGTGCGTGACAGGGCAAGGCAGCTCCAGACACTGCCGGCAGCCGCTTCAACCAGGAACGCGGCTTCGCAAATGCCAAGACCCAGAACTACAGCTGGATAGCACAGCTTGCGATAGGATCCGGCAGCGGCCAGTTGATGGCAAAGGACGCCCGCGAGCCCGGCAAAGAAGGCCGCATTTAGGAAAAGAGGAATGGCCACGGGGAGCGCATCGAATTTGGCGGTTGCGATCCGTGCAAAGATCCAAACGAGCACCAGTGCCTTCAAACCCGCACCTTGCAGGGGAGGATGCGCCGTCCAGCCTGGCAGGGCTGTCAGCAGATAGCCGCCAATCGCCGCAGCGGCAAAGCCAAAGAACAGCTCATGTATATGCCACAAAACAGCAGGTGTAAAACCCGGGGCGGGCAGGCCAAATTTTACTCCCAGCGGCCACCAGGCCACAGACAGTAGCGCGCAAAGGAAAGCTGCGGAAAACAAGGGGCGGTATGGAGCATCCCACAACGCGCTGAAATCACGCATTGGCATCATGGCAAAGCAGGCACCGCGGACCAGGATACGCCGCTGGGTCCTACCAGAAATCCGTCACTCAGGCGGGTTTCCGGTGAAGTTCGCCGGACCTCGTCAGCAATTGCGCCTGCGGGCAGCGTGCCGTCTAACCGCTCCCGGTAAAGCTGGTAAAGCCGGGCGAAACCATGTGATTGCGGTGACAGCCGCAGGGCAGAGACGCCTGCTGCGGCAAGGGCTTCGACCTGGTAGTCGGCGCAGGCATAGCTATCCGACAGTGTTTGCACCCCGTTCATCGCCATGAAGGGGCGGCCCTCCAGCGTCCGAACTTCCAGCCCGTCCGGATCTTCCTCGCAGGCAAACTGGCAATTGTCCTTGGTCCGCTTGTGCAGCCGCGCGTGATAGCAGCGCCCGGATATCGCTAGCGGCATCCGGCCATGTCCCCAGACCTCGATGGCCACGCCCAGGCCGGTACCGGCGCGGGCAAGTGATTCAACTGACGCAAGAGGCAATTCAGGCGGCAGGCAGATCCGTCTGGCGCCCAGCGACGCCAGCCAGGCAAGGGTGCCCTCGTTATAGACATTGACCAGCGGCCCAACGTGAAAGCCCACGCCCTTGGGCAAATGCGCCAGGGCGGTCATGTCGTTTATCTCAACTGTCACCCCTATTTCGGCCAATTCCGCTGTCAGTTTGCGTTCACGCTTGAGAGTGACAAGCGCCAGGCTGGTCAGAACCGCTTCCTTGCCGGCTTTGGCAAGAGCGGTGAGTGCTTCAGGAATGCGGTCCTGGTAGAATGGCAGGCGTTTGGAGCAGACAAGCTCACCCAGGACGACGCGGTCAACGGGGGCATCAGCCAGGCCTTCGTAAAACGCGCTCCAGGTTTCGGCCGACCAGAAGAACTGGTTTGGCCCGACAGTCAGTTCCATGCTGTTACCTCCAGGTTTTCTTGTAGGCGCCGGTGGTCATGGCCTGGCCTTCTGACAGCCGCGCGAGCATCCCCTCGGGCAAGGGCCTGCCTGCCTC
The DNA here is from genome assembly GCF_000813965.1 of Leisingera sp. ANG-M7. Lineage (GTDB taxonomy): Bacteria > Pseudomonadota > Alphaproteobacteria > Rhodobacterales > Rhodobacteraceae > Leisingera. The sequence continues at coordinate 3,002 of NZ_JWLI01000020.1, forward strand.
GAGCGCATCAACCGCGGCGCGGAAATTGCGCACCACTTGCGCGACGTAGGATTTGGAGCGCTGGCGCCCTTCGATCTTCAAGGCCCTGACGCCGGCCTTTTGCAGCTGAGGGATCAGCTGTTCGGCATTGAGGCTGACAGGGTCTTCGAACAGATGCCCAGTCTGGCCGCCCGCCGAAAAGCAGCCTTTGCACAGGGTCGGATAGGGGGCGGGCTCATCCTTTGCGGCCCGGTGGATCGTGAACCCGCCCAGCTTGGCATCCAGCTCTCCGTTGTTGTCGTGGTATTTCACATGGCTTGCAGGCGAGCAGACACCATTCATATTGGGAGACAGACCAGTTGCATAGGAAGACAGCGAGCAGCGCCCCTCGGCCATGACGCACAAGCCGCCAAACACAAAGACTTCGGTTTCCACATCTGTTTCGGCATTGATGGCAGCGATTTCCGGCACCGACAGCACACGCGGCAGAACCACGCGTTTCACGCCAAAGGTACCGGCGTAGAAATTGATGATATCGGCATTGGCGGCGGCGGCCTGAACCGAGAGATGCAGACGCAAACCAGGATGAGTGCGTGCGGCGTAGTCCAGCAGTCCGGCATCTGCAAGGATCACGGCATCCGCGCCCGAGAGTTTTGCGTCGTCAATGGCACGGTGCCAGATTGATTGATCGCCTGCACGGGGGAAGGTGTTGATCGCCACCAGCACCCTGGCACCATGCGCATGGGCAAAATCCACCCCCTCGCGCATTTCGCTGCGGTCAAAGTTCAGGCCGGGAAAGTTGCGGGCGTTGGTCTCATCATTGAAGCCGCAATAAACGGTATGCGCCCCGGCCCTGACTGCGGCACGCAGCGCGGCAGGGGTGCCGGCGGGGCAGACAATTTCCATCACCATGCCAAATCCTCCTCCGGCCGGGCCATGCTGACGCCGGTACGCCGTTCGGCAAAGGCGGCGGTCTGAAGGATAATGCTGGAAAACGGCCCGGAAAGGGCGGCGATTTCCTGCGACAAGTCCAGCTCGGCATCATCCACCGCATTGCGCAGTGCCAGGACGGCGCCGGTGTCACCCTCAATCACCAAATCGCGGGAGAAAAACAGCGCATCCCCGTCATAGGCCCCGTGGACCAGCCCCAGCAACGCAGCAAACGGGCCGGATATGCGCGCCTCTCCCTCACAATTTCCGCGCAGTGCGCGCACGGTAGGGGCACCGCCGTTGGGGGCCAGGCAGAGCATGATGGGTAAATCGACAGGGTTGAGGACGAAGCGCACGCGGCTGTGCTCGCCCAGGCGGCGGAACAATCCCGGGTGACGCTTGCCGATGTGGCGGCAGAAGGCGGTCAGCGCAAGGGATAACGGCACAAGCGGCGCCACCCGCAGAATGCGCGCCAGAGCAGCCGGGCAATGGGGAACTTGGGGCTGTGGCAAATATTTTTCCTTTCCCGCCGGTGGTTTCGATCACAGCGGTTCTATTCTGCAGCAGGCCTCCCGAGTTTGAGCGCGAACAAATTCAGGGCGTAAATCTCTGCTAGGGATCCCCGTAAGCCAGCAATGGAGCAGTACCATTCGTACACTTCCGCCATACCCCAGCCTGCGCCACTTCCTTGATTGGTGCGCAGGAGCCGGACAGTTTCAGAAAATCGCGGATCCGGTGTCCGTGCAGCATCAGATGACGGCGGTGCATCGCGCTGTGCTGGAGGCCGGCGGTCCGGTCCTGCAGTTCAGCCGCCCGGTTCTGGACAGCGGGCTGGCTTCGGAAATTCCGGTTATTGTGAACCTGTTCGGCACGGCTGAGAGGGTTGCGGCCGGCCTTGGGGTTTCACTGGACCGGCTTGATGAACTGGGTGCCTTTCTCGCGGCGCTCAGGTCACCCGCTCCGCCAGAGGGATTACGGGATGCGCTTTCGCGCTGGCCCATGCTCAAGGCCGCATTGGCCACCCGGCCAAAGATGGTCAAGACGGCACCGGTGCAGGCCGTTGTGCGCGAAGGAGCGGTTGCAGATCTCTCCAAGCTTCCGGTGCAGACCCATTGGCCTCGCGATGCGGGGCCGCTGATCACCTGGCCGGTCGTGATCACCCGGCCGCATGGCAGCAGCCCGCAGGACCTAAGTTGCTGCAATGCCGGCGTCTACCGGGCGCAGGTGCTGGACCGCTCCCGGCTGATCATGCGCTGGCTGCCCCACCGGGGCGGTGCCGCGCACCATAGAAGCTGGGTTTCACGAGGCGCAAAAATGCCGGTGGCGGTGGTACTGGGTGCGGACCCGGCAACGCTGCTGTCGGCGGCGCTGCCGCTGCCGGAAACCGTGTCCGAGCTAACCTTTGCCGGGGCGCTTGGCGGAGCCCGGCCGCGCATGGTCCCGTGCAAGAGCGTGCCCCTGATGGTGCCCGCCGATGCCGAGATTGTTCTGGAGGGCTGGGTATCACCGGACGAAACCGCGCCCGAAGGCCCCTTTGGCGACCACACAGGCTATTACAATCCTGCCGAACCCTTTCCCGTTATGCAGATGAGTGCAGTGACGCATCGCGAAAATCCGCTGTACCTGTCCACCTATACCGGCCGACCGCCGGATGAACCCGCCATCATCGGCGAGGTGTTCAACCGGCTGGCCCTGCCAACGGTGCAGGCGCAAATCCCCGAAATCCGGGACCTGTGGCTGCCTCCGGCCGCCTGCTCCTACCGCGTTGCCGTTGTCAGCATAGAAAAACGCTACCCCGGCCAGGCCCGCCGGGTGATGATGGCGCTTTGGGGAATGCTGCCGCAATTCAGCTACACAAAGATGATTGTTGCCGTCGATGCCGATGCTGACCCGCGGAACTGGGATGACATCGCCTGGGTGCTGGCGACACGCATGGACCCCTCCCGCGATGTGATGATTTTGGAGAACACGCCAATGGATTACCTCGACTTCGCGTCGCCCCAGCCAGGCCTGGCCGGCAAGATAGGCATTGACGCCACAACGAAGATTGGCAGTGAAACTACCCGGGAATGGGGGCGTGTCATGCGCGGCGTGGCAGAAGACCAGGCGTTTGCCGCTGACCTCGTTGCCCGCCTCATGCCGGAGCTGGGGGCATGAGCACCCGGCGGGTGGTGCTAGGGGTTTCCGGCGCTTCCGGCGCCATGCTCAGCTTGGAAGCTGCTCGGCATCTGGCCTCCCTTGGGATTGAGACCGACCTGGTTGCCAGCTCCGCCGCTAAGCGCACCCTCGCAGAGGAATGCGGCTCGGAAGCTTTGCAAACCCTCGAAGCATTGGTCACCCGCAGTCATGCAATCGATGACATCGGCGCCGCCATTGCGTCAGGCTCGGTTCCGGTTTCAGGAATGATCATTGCTCCCTGTTCGATGCGCTCCCTGGCCGCTATAGCGCATGGGCTCGACGATAATCTGCTGACACGGGCAGCGGGGGTACAGCTCAAGGAGCGCAGGCGCCTGGTGCTGTTGGCGCGCGAAGCCCCGCTGACGCTGGCTCATCTTCGGAACATGACCGCGGCAGCTGAGATGGGCGCCATCGTCATGCCACCGGTTCCTGCATTCTATCTCCCACACACCACGTTGACAGAAGTTGCCAGACAGATTGCGGCACGAGCAGTCGACCTCCTGGCTGTATCTCCCCCACGCGCGCAACCTTGGTCGCCCGAGGTTGAAGGTTAGCTGGCTAGAAATTGCTGACTTCGTCCCGGTGGCGATGGGCAGGTGCTGGAGCCTATAATAAATGTCCGGTTTGGGCCGTTCCTATCGGCTGGAAACTGTGAATACTGTTGGCTTTCGGCACTAGGAAAGTTGGGGCTTTGGCCCTTGCACCTTGAGCAGCCCGTCCGGCAACTTTTCTTTAAACGCCATTTGCTAACCGCATGCCCCCGAATACTCTAGGGAACATGCGTCTAAGTTGACTTTAACCAGATACGGTATTTCCTTGCACTCACAGAAATGCTGCACTTCAAGCAGGCGGCGGAGCAGTGTTTTGTTTCGGCTACCGCCGGATCGGCGTGTTGCTTGAGCGCAAGGGCATGAGGATGAACCACAAGAAGCTGTATTGGCTCTAACGGGAGGAAGGCCTGTCGGTGAAGCGGCGGCGCGGCCGCAAGCGGGCCCGCGGATCTCGCACACCGATGCCGGAGGCTGCTTATCCCAATGCGCGCGGGTCACTTGGCTTACTGGCTGACAGCTTCGGCCCATCCCGGAAATTCCGCATTCTGGAGGCGATAGACGATTGCAGCCGCGAAAACCTGTGCCTGATTGCCGGCACCAGCATCTCCGGCGCACGTGTTGCGCGTGAGCTGGATACGCTGGTGCGGATCTACGGTAAACCCGGATGCAAAGTCAGCGATCGAGCCATTGTGGCGCCATTGGTTTGAGCCCAACGGCGAGGGGGACATAGTTCACGAGCCGGGCCATTCTGAGGTGGGCCGATCAGAACGCAATTCCGCGGCACTATATCGACCCAGGGAAGCCGTAGCAGAACGCTTTTATCGAGTCATTCAACGGCAGCCTGCGCGACGAACTGCTGAACGAGGAGATATTTGACCCCCTGGACGACGCCCGCCGGAAGCTGGTGCTCTGGTGTTACGATTACAACATCGTCAGGCCGCACTCATCGCTCGGGAACAAAACACCGGCCGAAGCGCGCCGGACGCTTGAGCAATTTGAGGGCTCCGCGCCCGGCGCGCTTGCCCAGCCCGAAACCGACGACTACCAAAACCAAATGCCCTGCCCCTCAAAAACTCTCGTTGTGAACGAGGGGCCAGCTGGGGGCAGGTTACGTCATTTGCACCTACGCGCCTGCATTCCGGACTGGGGCAACGCAAAACGCCGGACAAATGCAATCAAGCACAGATGCAGGCGGCACAGCTGCTTCGAGAATATGCCCGGCAGGGCCAAGGATTGGAGGCGCATAGCGCCCCACTATGATCGTTGGCCAAAGGTCTTCCTCTAAGCCATCGTCCTCGCGGAAACCGTTATTTGCTGAATATGAAAAATCGGGGAATTTGGAGTACTTTCTTAGGTGTTGATCAGCCCCATCTGCGTTGCCCGGCTTTGTTGTCAGCCCACGTTCACGGCGCAAGCCTGCGATAAGCGAAGTCTTTCCTTCGAGCCGTTTCATTCGTGAATCTCTTTCCTTGCCAGATACTGTCGTGCCAGCACGCGGGTAGTTCCTATGAACCGTTGATTGCGGGCCTTGGATCCGGGCTCATCCATCCGGCTAATGATCCAACCCACATATGTCGCTGACCTCAGCACCAGGAAAAGGTCGAGTGAGGTCAAGTCGATCGCCCGCACTGACAGGTACCCGGCTATCAGCGCATCACGCAGCGCCGGGTAGTCGGTCTCCCGTATGTTTCTAAGCAAGGTGGTGGCTAGATCAAAGAGGCGGAAGCCAAATCCGCTGTCGTCGAAATCGATCAACTGCAGCTTGCCGCCGTCTTTCATTATGTTTTCGCGCACGAGGTCTGCGTGGATAAGCCCGTAGTCCAGGGCTGTTTCCAGCTGCTGCAGTTCAGCATCAGCTTCGCCGCGCAGGGCAATAAACAGCGCACGGTCCTCTTTGGTCAGGCTGGGGTTTTCCCAAAACCGGCCCCAAAGCGGATTGACACCAAGCAGGCCAGCCCGGTCCCAGGACCAGCGGCTGAAACCCCTTGGCGGGATCCAGCGGTCGGAGACCGTGTGCAACCGGGCCATTTCGCGGCCGATTCCATAAAAGAGGCTAGTGCGGTCTTCCGAGTTCAGGCCGCCACCAGTCCGGCCGATCGGGGCGCCGGAGAGCCAGGTCAGCATATCTGCCTGGAACCCGTCGGCCCTATGCAAGAACTCTCCTGAGGCGGCGGCGACCGGGGCAGGCACATGCAAGCCGCCCGCTGCCGTGGCGTTCATCCATTGCAGTTCCGACCACAGCTCTGCATCGGTCCGGTAGCCGGGGCGGTGCAGGCGCAGGGCATAGGCGCGCCCGGCGTGATCGACCCGGTAGACCTGGTTTTCGCGGGTGGCGATCAGGCTGGTCTCCGCACCCTCCATCCCCCAAAGCGTCAGGGATTGCTCCACGGCTGCCGCTGTCATGGCTGCACCGGGGTTTCTGCCAGCACTTCATCCAGGGTGTCGAACAGCAGGTCCGTATTTCCCCTGGAGAAAGGCATCGGCGGGCGGATCTTCAAGGTGTTCCTGTGGCGGCCCAGCTTGGAATGGATGATGCCGCGGTGGCGCATGGCGTTGATCACCAGGTCGGTGAAGGCAACGGCCGGTTCCTTGCTGGCGCGGTCCAACACCATTTCCGCGCCAAACACCATGCCGGAACCGCGCGCATCGCCAATGACATCATATTTCTCCTGCAATGCGCGCAGCCGGGCGCGGGCATGGGCGCCGACCGCCTCGGCATGGGTTAGCAGGTTCTTGTCCTCGATCTCCTCCAGAACGGCCATTGCCGCAGCGCAGGACACAGGGTTGCCGCCGAAGGTGTTGAAATAGCGGTAACCCGAGCGGAATGTCTGGAGGATTTCGCTGCGGGTGACGATGCCGCCGACCGGGTGTCCATTGGCCATTGGCTTGCCCAGTGTCATCACATCCGGCACCACGCCCATCTTCTGATGCGCCCACATATGGGTGCCGGTGCGGCCGAAGCCGGACTGCACCTCGTCGCAGATCAGCAGGCCGCCAGCCTTGCGCACCACCTCGGCGGTGGGTTTCAGCCAGCCGTCCGGATGGCTCGGGAAGCCCTCGTTCAGGAAGAAGGGGCAGATCACCAGCGCGGCAAAACCGGTGCCGGCCTCCTCATGCGCAGCGATCTGTTCGGCCACGGTGGCAGCAAATTTGGTGCCGTCAGGATCCGGGTTGCGGTAGCTGTCGGGCGCTTCGGCGAAACGGAAATACTGCGCTAGCCCGAAGCCCACCGTTGGCGTGTTCGAGCAGCTGAGCTGGCTGACCAGAGCAGTATTGCCATGATAGGTCGCGTCGGTGGCCACGATGCCGCGTTTGCCGGTCATCCCTTCGGCCATGCGCAAGGCGATATCGTTGGCCTCTGACCCGGTGCAGGTCAGGATGGCAGTATCCAGCGAGGCGTCCATGGTGCCGGTCAATTTCTCGGTATAGTCGAGAATTCCATCGTGCAGATAGCGCGTGTGGGTGTTGAGCGTTGCGGCTTGGCGGCAGATCGCCTCCACCACCCGCGGGTTGCAATGGCCCACATGCGGCACGTTGTTGTAGCAGTCTAGGTATTTGCGCCCGTCCGCATCCCACAGCCAGACACCCTCGCCCTTCACGATATGCAGCGGTTCGTCATAGAAGGTGGAGAAGTTTGGCCCCAAGAGCCGGGCGCGCCGGTCGATGAGGTCCTGAGATCTGGCGGGCAGGGTCATGGCGCTTCCTTGCGTCAAAGCTGAATCCAGGCGGATTTCAGGTCGGAATATTTCTCCAGTGCGTGCAGGGATTTGTCATGTCCGTTGCCAGACTGTTTGACGCCGCCCAAGGGCACGGTCAGGTCGGAGCCGCCATAGGTGTTCACATGCACGATGCCCGCGCGGATACCAGCCACCATCCGGTGCGCGCGGCTGAGGTTCGCGGTCCAGACACCGGCAGAGAGGCCATAGGTGGTGGCATTGGCCAGCCGGACTGCTTCTTCGTCGTCCTTAAAGGTGGTGACGGCCAGCACCGGGCCGAAGACCTCGTTCCGGAACAGGCTGTCCTGCGGTTTCACGCCCGTCATTATGGTTGGTTGCATATAAAAACCGCCGGTTTCCTGCAGGATGCGTTTGCCGCCGCTGCGCAGCTCGGCACCCTCGGCCTCGGCGCGTGCAGCAAACTCCAGGTTGGCCTCCAGCTCAGCCAGCGAATGCACCGCTCCGATCTGGCTGGCGAGGTCGAGCGGGTCGCCGACCCGGAACGCCTCAGCGTGGCGGGCCATTTCGACGATGAAATCCTCGGCTATGTCTTCCTGCACCAGCAGGCGCGAACCGGCCACACAGACCTGGCCGGAGTTGCGGAAAATACCCGCGGCAGAGACTTTGGCCGCCTCGACCAGATCCGGGGCATCGTTGAAGATGATGTTGGGGGACTTGCCGCCCAACTCCAGATAGCAGCGCTTGAGGTTGGATCGGGCTGAATATTCCAGCAGCCGCCGCCCGGTAGTGCCGGAGCCGGTGAACACCATGATGTCCACATCCATGCTGAGCGCCAGGGTCTCGCCCACCACGCTGCCTTTGCCGGTGACCACATTGAAAACGCCCGGCGGCACACCAGCCTCGACCGCCAGCTCGGCGATCTTCAACAGGCTGAGCGAGGCGCTTTCAGCCGGTTTCAGAACAATCGAGTTGCCGGCCGCCAGCGCCGGGGCAATTTTCCAGGACCCGATCATCAGCGGAAAATTCCAGGGCACGATGGCCCCGACCACCCCGACCGGTGCGTGATGCACCAGCCCCAGCACATTCTCCGCCGTGGGGGCGATCTGGCCATAGACCTTGTCGATCGCCTCGCCGTAGTAGCGGAAGGTGGCGGCAGCGGAGAGAGCCTCTGCCTTGATTGCCATGGCGATTTCGGTGCCGTTGTCGCGCACGCCCAGCACCGCCAGTTCCAGCGCCCGCGCCTCGATCAGGTCACCCAGCCGCATCAGCACCTTCTTGCGGTCGGCAGGGGCCATACGGGACCAGTGCCCGGCCTCAAAGGAGGCCCGCGCAGAGGCAATGGCGCGCTCCATGTCGGCGGGGGCTCCTTCGGCCAGCCGGGTTAGAGTTTGGCCGTCGATAGGGGAGATCACCTTTAGCGTGCCGCCGGTCAGGGCGTCTTGCGCCTCGCCGTCGATGAAATGGCCCTGCGCCGGCACCTCCAGCTGTCGGAGGGTGTCGATTTCGCTTTGGTTCAGCATGTTGTTACCCCTGCTGGCTGGAATGTTCGTAGTCGGGCCCGACTGGTTCCGGCTTCTGCTTGGCCTTCTGCTCGCGGATCAGCGTGCGGATGTGCAGCACCAGAATTCCGATGATCATCACAAAGATGATTGCAGCGATGGGGCGGCTGATGAAGTCGATCGGGGTCTTCACCGCCGCCATCGCCGCGCGCAGCTTGACCTCCATGATACCGCCCAGGACCATGCCCAGGATGATCGGCACGATCGGCAGGTTCAGCCGCTTGAGGATCAGCCCCAGCACGCCGAAGCCTGCGGCGATGGCACAGTCGGTGATCGAATTGCGCAGGGAATAGACGCCGATGAAGGACAGGATCAGGATCATCATGCCGAGGAACCGGGTCGGGATCTGGATGATTTTCAACAGCAGGTTGGTCGAGAACAGCAGGAACACCAGCACGATCACGTTGAGCAGGATCAGCGCCAGATAGAGTGCCATAACGAAATCCAGCTGGGTTTCGAACAGCTGCGGCCCCGGGATCACGTTATGAACATAGAACACCGACAGCATCATCGCCGTCAGCGCCTCGCCCGGGATGCCCAGGGCCAGCAGCGGGATCATCGCCGCACCCGGGACAGCGTTGTTTGCGGCCTCAGATGCGACAAGGCCTTCGGGAGAGCCATTGCCGAAGGCGTCCGGAGTCTTCGAGCTTTTCTGCGCGTAGGTGTATGAGAGGAACTGCGCGGTGAATTCACCGACGCCGGGGATCATGCCCATAAGCACACCAAGGGAGGAGGAAACGGTGGCAATGCGCTTGATGCCCAGCAGCTCTTTCATGCCCGAGAGCATGTTGCCCTGCACATGGGCCTCGCCGGGGGCGTGGTCCTTTTCGATCAGCAGAAGGAACGCCTGGCTGAGGGCAAAAAGGCCAAGGACCACGACAATCAAGTCAAATCCCGAGGACAGCCATGTCTGGTCGAAGGTGAAGCGTTTGGTGTATTTGACCGGCTCCAGCCCGACGGTGTTGAGGAAGATGCCGAAGCAAGCCAGCATGCCAGCGGCAAAAGTCTGGCCGCGGTGCGCCACCACAACCAGCAGGATTCCCATGAAGGCAGCCAGAAAGATCTCGCGGCTGCCGAAATGCGGGGCGACCAGCGCCAGAAGCGGCGCCAGCAAGATCAGGCAGATGACTGAGAAGATGCCGCCGAAGAAGGACGCCGTATAAGCCAAAGACAGCGCCCGGTGGCCTTCCTTGCGCTTGGTCATCGGGTAGCCGTCATAAGTGGTCAGCGCGTTGGCTGGCGTGCCGGGGGTATTGATCAGGATTGCGGGTATCGCACCGCCGTACATTGAACTGCCGTAGATCCCCAGCAGCAGCGACAGCCCGACGATCGGTTCAAAGGCAAAGGTCGCAGGCAGCAGGATTGCAATGGCGACCGCAGGCCCGACACCCGGCAGCGCGCCAATGACGACACCGCCAATGGAGCCGATTACCAGAGCGGCCAGAACCTGCCATTGGGCAAGAATTTGCAGGCCGGAAAGAAGCGTGTCCATGGGAGCCTCACAGATAGGTCAGCGCGAAGGCGCGCAGCGCATCGGGCAGATGCTGATAGATCTCGCCTGCAGGGATCTTCACCTGTAGGAAACCGCGGAAGATCAGCGGGACGCAGACTGCAAACAAAAGAGAAAAAGCCAGATGCTGCGGGCGGTGGAAGCCTGCGCGCAAGGTCAGGAACAAGGCAAACAGGATTGTTGACGGCAGGTAGCCGGCGAGCGGGACAATGGCGACATAAGCCAGGAAGTAGACGACGTATTCAAGCGATCGCAGCCAGAACATGATCTCTTTCAACCGGCCGTAAATGCGCGGTGACACCATCGAGCCCAGCAGGTGAAAGGCCCCGAAGATCACCATTCCCCAGACCGCAATGCTGGGCCACAGCGACGGCTGGCCGAACCATTTGGTGCGCTTCACCCATTTGGTCTGTTCTCCAAGCTGGCTTAGCAGGAACAGTGCGAATACCAGGAAAACCACGGCAAAAACCAGATCGCCGGGCCGCCGGTAGCGCTGAAACAGTTCCTGAAAATACTTGATGTGTGTCATCGCAGCGTCCTCCTCCTGCCGCGGAAGAAACCGGGGCACAACAGGCGCCCCGGTTCAGGTTATTCGCCGACCAAAGCGTTGACCTCGGCCAGACCGGCGATGTCGTTCTCGATCTGCTGGGCAGAGGCCTCAGCGTCCGTCCAGTAGAGCAGAACACCGGTTTCCTTTGTCAGGTTCTGTGCGGCCTCGGATTCCAGCGCGGCCTGGGCAGCAGCGGCAATCTTCTCGCGGGCATCCGCTGGGGTGTCCTTATGCACGAACAGCCCGTTCCACAGGGACAGTTTCAGGTCCGGAACCAATTCCGACATGGTCGGAACATCAGGGGTCAATGCGGTGCGTTCAGAGCCTATGGTCGCCAGCACTTTGATGTTGTCGATGCAGGGCAGAAGGGTTTGCAGGGTGCCGTTCACCACGTCCACGTCGCCTGACGCCAGCACGTTGCAGTCAAGCTGGTCGTAGGCCGCTTCGCTGGCGAAATCGAAGCCGGACTTGATGGCCGCTGCAAAGGTCACCTTGGTCGGCGCCAGGAACGTGCCGAAATGGCCCAGCGATACGTCATTCTCCGCGCCATAGGCTGCCAGTTCTTCCCAGCTGTCGTAGGGTTTGTCCGCAAGGGTCGCGACCACAAACGGATAGGTCAGGAAGATACCAATCGGATCAAAGGGATTGGGGTTCAGCTCCGGGATACCGATTTCGGGGCCGACCACCGGAACACCGATCACGAAGGAGCCAACAGTGTATCCGTCAGCTGGCGCATTAGCGACTTCTACGGCGCCCGGGAACGGACCGCCGCCGCCGCCCGGCTTGTTCACCACAGCGGCGGGCACGCCGTACATTTCCTGGAACTTGTCTGCGATCATCCGTGTCAGCACGTCTTCCAGGTCGCCCGGAGGCCAGGGTACCACGAAGGATACCGGCTTCTCCGGATATTCTGCCATCGCGGCAGTGGCGCTGAGCACGGCGGCGGCAGCTGCAAGTTTGAGTTTCATAGTTTCCTCCCTTTTGAATTCTGTTTGTTCTGTTGATCACGCCTTGCCGGACGGGACAGTTCCTACCGCCACCCAGCGGTCCAGGATCTCCAGCGCCGTTTGGGTGAAGGCAGGGTCGTTGATATGCGCTTCCAGCTCCGTCGCCTGGACGGCAGGGGCAACTGTTGCGCTCAGTTCGGTGATGAAGGCGTCCAGCCCCTCCGGATCGTGGCAGTCGCCGCCGGGGCGGTCCCATTCCTCAATCCCGCCTTTTGGAATGATCAGATGCGTGGGAGCCTTGCTTTCGCCAATCCGCTGGTTCAGTTCGCGCGCGATGCCGCGGCGTTCTTCGGCGGTGTAAAAGGTGTTCTTGACCAGTTTGTTATGGGTGTGGATCGGGCGTCCCTCGAACTGCGCCGGGATGTCCTGCCAGCCGGCAAAGTCGATCAGATCCATACAGCCCGGCGCAACGATTTGCGGGATGCCGGCCCGGCCTGCCGACAGGTGCCGGTCACGGCCGGCGTTGACCACCGAACCGGCCATCAGGTTGCCCAGCTCGCAGCCGGCGAAATCCATCACGCAGACAAAGCCGTTCTGCGCCGCGATCTGCTCAAAGGCCATGCCGCCCATGCCCATGGCGTGGAATACAGCCACCTCGTAGCCGCGCTGCTCCAGCTCCGGTTTCAAGGTTTTGATGTATTTCAGGCAGGAGGTGCCAAGCGACGTGACCCCGATCACCGGCCGCCCGCTGACTGCAGGCTCAGCAGCCCGCGCCGCTCCCAGAACGGCGCCTGCCGCCTGGGCAAGGGAGGACCGGCAAATGCTATTCAATCCGTAAAGCCCCCCGGCCCAGAGGATCATCTGGATATCCGGCGACAGCCGTTCCGCCGGGATCAGCGCCGAAAAGGAGACGGTGGATACCACGTATTTCGGCAGCCCCACCGGCAGCGCCTGGCAGACGTCCAGTGCCAGATCAGTGCCCATAGTGCCACCCAGGATGATCACCCCGTCGATGCCGCCGTTACCGTGCAGCTCTTGCGCCAGTGCACACGCTCCGGCCGACATGATGTTCATCGCCACATGTTCACTGCCGCTGTCGACCGCCGCCTGGATAGAGCTGCCGCCGGCACTTGCCACCTTGTGCTTAGAGAAATCGGTGGGCTGCTCCGGGTCGCCCAGCACGCTGACATCCAGGGTCAAAACCCCGCCGCCCAAGCCACGGATCTTCTGCGCCAGAAATTCCAGCTCTGCGTTCTTGGTGTCGTATGTGCCAATGACCAGAATAGTCTTATCAGTCATGAATTCCTCCCTCCCGCTGAAGGTTTCAGCCCCGCATGATTGCGCCCTTAGGATCATAGAAGGGGGTCAGCTGCACCTTCAGAGGGTACATTTTGCCCGCAATCTGCACCTCAAAACCGCCCTCATCGATCCAAGCCTTGCTGACGCCGCCCTCGCGGTGGAGGCTGGCGAGTCCGACCATTGCATGCAGCCGGAACCCCCAATCGCCGGAGGTTACATGGCCAACTATCCCGCCATCTTTCCATATTGGCTCATTGTGGATGAGATAGGGCCCATCCTTGGCGCCGACACCTTCTGCGATGCAGGAGACGGTCCTGTATTGCGTTGCCGGGTCGGCTTTTTTTTGCTCGGCCAGCTTGGCCTTGCCGAGGAAGTTGTCCGCTTTGTCAAGCGCCACTGCGAAACCGAGACCGGTTTCAAAGGGCGTGTCGTCCTCACCGATGTCGTGGCCGAAATGGCGGAAGCCTTTCTCCAGGCGGCAGGCATTCATCGCAAACATGCCCATGTGGCGCAGGCCCAGGGGTTCCCCGGCGTCCATCAGCGCCTCGTAGACGCAGATGGTGAATTCGGTTGGCATCATCAGCTCATAACCCAGCTCGCCCAGGAACGAGCGGCGGATAGCCCAGCCGCGGGCATAGCCGATGTCGATCTCCTGAGCCGAACCAAAAGGGAAGGCTTCGTTCGATAGGTCATCACCCGAGATTGCAGATAGGATCTCGCGCGACTTCGGTCCGTGGATGGAGATCAGGCCATAGGCTGAGGTGGCGTCGAAGATCTCGAACCGCCACTCCGGGTCAGCGTGATCGCGGATCCAGGCCTGGTCGCGGATCTGGCCGGGGTGTCCGGTGATCACCATGAAACACTCGGCCGCAGTGCGGGTGATGGTGACATCCGCCTCGATGCCGCCGCGGGAGTTCAGGAACTGGGTGTAGACCGAGGTGCCGGTTGCCACGTCCATTTCCGCGCCGCAGACCCGGTTCAGCGCGCGCACCGCATCGGGGCCCTGCACCTGGATCTTGGCGTACATCGACTGTTCGATCAGCACGGCAGCGTCGCGCGCCGCCAAGCACTCTGCCTCAACATGCGGCGACCAGTCCTTCCACCACAGGTTCGGCTCCTCGTTCCAGCCATTCTGCTCAGGATCATAGTACATAGGTATTTCCCAACCGATACGTTCGGCAAAGGTCGCACCGGCGGCCTTCAGTCGATCATGCAGCGGCACCCGCCGCACGCCGCGGGCGCTTTGGATCTGGCGGCCGGCCCAGGAGACACCATAGTGGAAGCCCACCGATTCCGCGCTGCGGTCGTGGTTGTACTTGGTGTTGCGCTGGAACGGGTGCGCGCGGCGGGCCAGCATCGGCCCCATCCCGCGCGACGGCGCGCCATCGATCAGCCATTCCGCCATCGTCAGCCCGACGCCGCCTGAATTGAGGATGCCGTTGGAGTTCATGCCGGTTGCCACAAACAGGCCCTTGATCTCGCTTGTCGGCCCCAGGTAGGGGCGGCCGTCCGGGGTGAAGCTCTCCGGCCCGTTGAAGAAGGTTTGGATGCCCATCTCGCCCAGGGGCGGCATCCGCTCGAACATCTTTTCCAGGTTCGGCTCCACATGCTCCATGTCAAAGGGCAGTTCGTCGAACTCGAAATCCTCCGGGATACCATCGGCGCCATAGGGCTTGCCCAGCTTTTCGAAGGAGCCGATCAGCAGCTTGCCAGTGTCTTCCTTCCAGTAGGTGCGCTCCTCGGCGATGTTGAGGATCGGCTGGTCCTTGGGCAGCCCGTCGACCGGCTCGGTCACGATGTAGAAATGCTCGGTCGCGTGCAGCGGCACAGTGACACCATGCGCCTTGGCGAACAGATGGCTCCACATGCCGCCGGCCAGCAGCACCTTGTCCGTGGCGATCATGCCCTTGTCGGTTTCCACGCCGACAATCCTGCTGCCGCGGACAACCAGCTGATTGACCTTGGTCCCCTCGAACAGCTTTGCGCCCTGCGCCTTGGCACCTTTGACCATGGCGACGGTCACATCCAGCGGGTTCACCTGGCCGTTGGAGGGCACGAAGAAGGCGGATTTCACATCGTCTGTTTCGATCCAGGGCCATTTCTCCTGCAGCTCCGAACGGGACAGCAGGAAGCTCTCGATCCCCATGCGGGCCGCGTGATCATGGCCGCGCAGCAGCTGCTCGTGCCGCACGTCGCCAATCGCCAGGTTGATGGTGCCGTTGGGCTTGTAGCCGGTGGCCTGGCCGGTCTCTTCCTCCAACTCGCGGAACAGACGGGCGGTGTATTTGCCCAGCTCGGTCTGGGCGGTGCTGTCGCGCAGCTGGCCAACAATCCCAGCCGCGTGCCAAGTGGTGCCGCTCGCGACCTTGCGCCGTTCGATCAGGACAGCAGACACCCCCCGTTTCGCCAGGTGGTACAGCGTAGAGACACCTATAATGCCGCCGCCGATGATCACCACATGGGCTTGTTCCGGGAGATTGTAAGCCATCAAATCGTCCTTCAGCCCGCTGTTGCAGGCGATCCGCAGGTTTCAGACCGGGAGCGGAGAGGCGCTGGAGAGCGCAGGCTTTAGCCGCTCAGATGCAGAACTTGTGGCAGAAAGATTCGATTCACAGAAATGTTTCGCACCAAAGGTGCGATTATTGCACTATCTGCGTGGCCGGACTGTGCGGCGATGGTGCACCGTTCAAAGCGGTCTCCAGCTGCCGGATTGCGGCTCCCAGCAACGCGGCCAGTTCTGCTTGGCGGGCGGCATCCAGGTTTAGATCGGGAACCGCAATCGCTATGGTGCCTGCTGGGTCCTTGCCTTCCGTGAAAAACGGCATCGCTACGCTGGCGACCCCGATCTCAACTGTGTTGCGGGCGCACGAATAGCCGCGGCTTCGGGTTTCACGGAGAACATCTCTTAGTTCAGCCTCATCTGTCACAGTGAAGCGTGTCAGTTTCTCCCGTTTTAGGCTTAGCAGCCGCTCCCGGGTGTCCTCAGAACAGAATGCCAGAAACGCCAGTCCGGAAGAGGAAGAGTGGTAGGGGTAGGTTTCCGCAGGCTGCAGATTGATCACATTGCCCCGTGCTGGCAGAGTGAACGAAGCAGTTCCCAAGCCCACGGCGCCAGGAATACCGACATGAACGGTTTCATTTGCCTGCGCGGACAGCCACTGTGTCACTACTTGGGTTGCCTTTACCATCGGTACAGTGGCTTCGCGCAGGCGCGCCAGAGACAGAAAGGCGTGGCCCAACCGGTACTTTCGGGTTTCCGGGTTCTGCTCGATGAAACCGTGATTGATGAGAGACAGAAGCAATCTGCGAGTCACGGCTTTGTCTTGATCCGTGGCGCGGGCCAAGTCGTTCAAGCCGATTTCAAGGTTCTCCAGCGAAAACTGGCGCAGCAGAAACATCGCTTTGTCCACGGTTTTCATTGGGCTTCCCTCACGCAATTCGGTTCCGCATGTTCTACCGGAGCCAGGTTTTTGATCGCTAACGTACCATATGGTTCGGGCGGGCATTTAAATTTCTGCACTTTGGGTGCGATTAAAGCACCTTCTTAAGTGCATTGATAGTAACGGTTCGAACTGGGGCACTTTGCAACCGGATCTCTGCTGATCAAAGAGGCTCGGCATCAAAGCAAGAACTTTCAAAAAATTCCTGCGCGGTGATCCGGCTTCACCAACAGCACGTAATCAGACTATGGTGACACTGAACTTGGATAGGCCGCCGGGAGAAACAATTGTGCTTCGGGCAACCCCTGAGGACAATGCCGCCGTGCCGAAAGACCAGTCGTTTTCGCAACTTACCCTTTGGCTTCTTGCTGTACGCGATCAGCGTGACAGAGAGGCATTTGCGGACATGTTTGACTTTCTGGCGCCGCGCCTGAAGGGTTTTGTAATCCGGTGCGGTGCAAGGCCTGCGCTGGCGGAAGAAATTGTCCAAGATGTAATGCTCACCATTTGGCGCAAAGCGGCGCTGTTTGATCCGCACAAGGCGCAGGCCTCGGCTTGGATTTATCAGATCGCCCGCAACCGTCATATCGACATTGTCCGCAAGGAAAGCCGACCCGTGCCGGACGAATTGGGTGAAGATCCTGGCACCGAGCCCGACGCCAGTCAAATTATCGGCCTGGAGCAAGAAGCAGAACAATTGAAGCACGCCATAGCGCAACTGCACCCCGATCAGAAAGAGATGATCGTAAAGGCCTACATGGGTGACCTGACCCATCAGGAAATCAGCAGTCAGACCGGCCTGCCCCTGGGAACTGTAAAATCGCGCATCCGCCTGGGACTCGGGCGGCTGCGCAAGGAACTAAAAGGATTGCGTTAAATGCCTGCAATCACCCACCACATCCCCGATGAAATGATTGTTGCCTATGTATCGGGTAGCTTGCCGCATGCCTTTTCCATGGTTGTTGCGTCCCACTTGTCCTATTGCCGCGATTGCCAGGCCTCGCTTGGCGCGCACCGGGCCGCTGGCGGAGCGCTGCTCGAGACAGGGGAGGGCGTGGCAGTTGATGCAGGCCTGAAATCGAAGGTGTTGGCCGCACTTGATGCGCCTGCTGTCCCAGAACCGGTCTACGAGGCAAAGGGGATCTACCCGGGCCCTGTCATACATAGCCTGAAGGGGAGGCCGCCGCGCTGGAAGACCCTCGGAATGGGCGTGAAGCAGGACATTCTGTTTGAAGACAGCGAAGGGTCTGCCCGCCTGCTGTTCATCCCGGCCGGGCAGGCGGTGCCTGATCACAGCCACAATGGCCTGGAGCTGACACTGGTTCTGCAGGGCAGCTTCAGCGACGAAACCGGGCAGTTTGGTGTCGGCGATGTTGAGATAGGTGACGAGAATCTGGAACATACTCCGGTTGCAGACGCCGGCGATCCGTGCATCTGCTTGGCAGCCACCGACGCGCCACTTCGATTCAGGGCTTTCATGCCGCGCCTGCTGCAGCCGCTGTTCCGGATTTGAGATGTAATTCAAGGAGGCGCACAGGGTGCGTGCCTCTCATTTCCCGCGGTACACGATCAAGTCGGGAAGCAGATGAAGCGCCTTGATTGCGAAGGAGAATGGGCGCGGGAAGTCCGTGCGAAAGCGGCGTGTCCGCATCGCTGCAACCACATGGCGGGCGGCATCCTCGGGCTCAAGCAGCTGTGGCATCCGGAAGCTGTTTTTGACCGTCAGCCGGGTTTTGATGAAGCCGGGATTGACCAGGCGGACGGTAACGCCGCTTCCCTTCAGGTCGTAGCGCATGGTTTCTGCCAAGCTTATCAAAGCCGCCTTGCTGGCGCCGTAGCCGATTGATGCCGGCAAGCCCCGGTAACCTGCCAGAGAGCCGACGAGGGTGATCTCCCCGCGCCTTTGCCTGACAAAGCCGGGCACGACCTCACCTAACACGCGCAGTGCGCCTGTGAAATTCACATCGCTCATCTGGAGCACGGAGCCGCTGTCCCAATCCTGTGTCCGCATCGGTTCGTAGGCGCCTGCGTTGTAAATTACACCATCCAGCGGTCCAGCGTCACGCGCGGCCTCTGCAACCGCGTTTGTATCTGTCACATCCATAGGCAGAGCTGTCGCATGGCGCAGTTCTTGGGTCAGCTCTTGCAGAGCATCTTCTGAACGTGCCGACAAGATCAGCCGGGCCTCTTCTCGGTCCAGCTGGCGTGCGACCTCGCGGCCCAGTCCGTGGCTCGCTCCGACCAACCAATAGGTCTTGCCAGCAAAAGGCGTCACGCCTCTTCACCCGTAAAGGTTACGCTATCAGAGATCAGAGGTTCCGGTGGCTTTGGTTTCTTCAGGAACGGTGCGCGTTTGACCCAGAGCCTCAGTGCCTGCCAGTAGATCAGAGCGACCACGCGCGCAGCCCCTAGCGGCCGACGCAAGGCAGCGCGCAGCAGTCCGCCGGAAGTGAGGGGGCGGCGCAGGCCGTTCAGCGTCGCCAGCACGCCTTCGTCACCATTGGTGTAGGATATCCGGATGTTGAAAGCCTGATCCGTCATACCGAAATTGAAGCTATAACGGCCAGCTACCTGCTGAAACGGCGAGACATGCATCAGTTTCTCGGCCTTGATCATTTCGCTGCGCCGGATCAGCCGGAAATCCGGGTGAGCGGCAAAGTAACAGTGCCGCTGGCCGAAGGTGTTGTTCACCTCGGCGATGAAGGCGCGCGGGCTGCCGTCCTTCTCCGCAATCCAGAAGCTGACCGGGTTGAAGTGGAACCACAGGAAACTGGGTTGGGTCAGCAGCAGCAGCCGTGCCCCCTCCAGGGGAAAGCCGCGCCGCTCCAGCTCCGCGCGGAACCAGGCAACACCGCGCCCGTTGCCGCGCGGTCCGCCGTGGCGGCGGTCATGGATCGAGAACAGGTTGAAGTGGTTGCGCGACAAAAGCGGCGGCGCGCCATGGCTGAGGTCGGTCAGGATGTAGTCGACACCATAGCGGAAGGCGTTTTTCAAACGTCCCTTGCGCGCGTGAAAGGTCTGGGCTGCCACATGTTCGATCATAAAACGGATACGCCTGCTTTGCCGTTCCGGATCACCCGCCCTGCAGTTTTTTCGCGAACGGAGTGATCCGGTTTCTTGCCTGCGGCGTATCCGGTCAGAACAACAGCAAGGAAAACAGACAGATGCTGGATCAGACGCAGGGACGCCGCCGCAGGATTGCCATCGCGGGCGGCGGCATTTCAGGGCTTTCCGCGGCGTATTACCTGTCTGCCTTTCACGACGTCACCCTGTTTGAATCCGCGCCGCGGCTCGGCGGCCACGCCCGCACCGTTCTGGCGGGTCGCAACGGCGACCAGCCGGTCGACACCGGCTTTATCGTTTTCAATTATGCCACTTATCCCTATCTAACCCGGCTGTTCCGCGAACTGGACGTGCCTGTCATCAAAAGCGATATGAGCTTTTGCGCCAGCATCGACGACGGGCGCCTGGAATACGGGCTGAACAGCCTGCGTTCGCTCACTGCCCAGAAACGCAACCTGCTGCGCCCGCAATTCCACGGCATGATTGCGGACATCCTGCGGTTCGGCAAACAGGCCGAGGCCGCCGCCACCGATGATAGCAAGACCATCGGCGAACTTGTGGAGGAACTGGGCCTCGGCAGCTGGTTCCGCAACCACTACCTGATGCCGATGTGCGGCGCGATCTGGTCCACCCCGGCTGCCGAAGTGGACGCATTCCCGGCGAAATCGCTGGTCCGCTTCTTCCGCAACCACGCGCTGCTGGCAGGCACCGGCAAGCACCAGTGGTGGACGGTCAAGGGCGGCAGCATCGAATATGTCCGTCGGCTGGAGGTAGCGCTGCTGGCCCGCGGCTGCACCATCCGCACCGGCGCGCCGGTGCAGCAGGCCGTCCGCCACCCGGGCGGTGTCTCGGTGCAGGCGCAGGGCCAGGTGCCGCAGGATTTTGACGACCTGATCCTAGCCTGCCATTCCGATCAGGCGCTGGCCATCCTTGGCGTCGACGCCCGCCCTGCCGAAACCGCGGCGCTGTCGGCCATCCGCTACCAGCCCAACACCGCTGTGCTGCACTGCGACACCGGCCAGATGCCCCGGCGGCGCAGCTGCTGGTCCAGCTGGGCCTACCGCAGCCAGGAGGGCCGGGTCGGCGTCACCTACTGGATGAACCGGCTGCAGAACATCCCGGACAGCGACCCGCTGTTTGTGACCCTGAACCCCGCCCGGCCCATTCCCGCGGACAAGATTTATGACCAGGTGGAATTCTCCCATCCCGTCTTTGACACGGCGGCGCTGCGCGCCCAGCAGCAGATCCGCGCCATGCAGGGTCTGAACAGCACCTGGTTCGCCGGCGCTTACAACCGCCACGGCTTCCACGAAGACGGCATCGCCAGCGCCATGCGGATCGTCCGCATGATGACAACCCTCACCCCCTCCCCCGCCAAAGGAGAAGATCATGGCTTTCACGGACAAAGCGCTTCAGACGGAATTCCTGAACACCTGCGCGCGCCTGCGTGAGGGTCGCCTGACCCTGCGCACCCCTGACGGCGCGCGCTACAGCTTCGGCGAAACCGGCCCAGAGGCCGAAATGCAGATCAACGACTGGGCGGCTGTTTCGGCGATGGCGGCGCACGGCCAGACCGGGCTGGGCGAGGCCTATGTGCAGGGCCTGTGGGATACGCCGAGCGTCGAGGGGCTGATGCAGCTGGCGATGCGCAACCGGGATCACCTGGGCAGCTACGATCAGGCCAGTCCGCTGAACCGCGCCAAGTTCCGCATCGTCGACACCCTTTTGCGGGCCAATTCCAAGCGCGGCGCCCGCAAGAACATCCGCGCCCATTACGATGTCGGCAACGAGTTCTACCAGCTGTGGCTGGACGACGGCATGACCTATTCCTCCGGCCTGTTCGGGGCAGAGGGCGACGATCTGGCCCAGGCCCAGACCCGCAAGAACGACCGCATCCTGTCGCGGCTGGGGGACGGCGAACGGGTGCTGGAGATTGGCTGCGGCTGGGGCGGCTTTGCCGAACAGGCCAGCGCCGGCGGCCGCGACGTGACCGGCGTCACCATCTCGCGCAACCAGCACAGCTATGCCGAAAGCCGCCTGGACGGGCGCGCCGACATCCAGCTGCGCGACTACCGCGATATCAACGGCAAATTCGAAAACATCGTCTCCATCGAGATGATCGAGGCGGTCGGCGAGCGCTACTGGCCAGGCTACTTCGCCAAGCTCAAGAACAGCCTCGCCGAAGGGGGCAAGGTGCTGCTGCAGGCGATCACCGTGCGCGACGCGTATTTCCCGACCTACCGGACCTCTTCCGACTACATCCGCCAGTATGTCTTCCCCGGCGGCATGCTGCTGTCCGACAAGGTGATCGCGCAGCAGGCCAAGTCCGCAGGGCTGCAGGTGGCGGACAGTTTCGCTTTCGGCCAGGATTACGCCCGCACCTGCCGGATCTGGGCACAGCGTCTGGCCGCGCAGAAACGCCGGATCAACGACCTCGGCTATGGCGAGGCGTTCTTCCGCAACTGGCAGTACTACCTGGAAATCTGTGCCGCCTCCTTTGCCATTGGCCACACCAACGTGGTGCAGGTGGAGCTGGCCCATGCGTAAGCTGCTGCTGACCCTGTGCCTGCTGGCACTGCCTGCCGCGGGTTCGGCCTCTCCGGTGCAGTCGCTGCTGCCGGGGGCCGAACAGCGCGGGGCGGCCACCTTCCGCCTGCTTGGCCTGCCGGTTTATCAGGCCCGCCTGTTCACCCGCGGCGGCGCGGCGCTGGACTGGGCGCAGGACTTCGGCATCGAGCTCACCTATCAGCGCCGCCTGAGCCAGGATGATCTGGCCGAGGCAACGCTGCGCGAAATGCGGCGGCTTGGATACGCCGCACCGGGCCGCGCCCAGTTCGAGACCTGTTTCAAAGGCGTCTCTCCCGGCGACCGGTATCTCGCGGTCAGCCAGGGCCCGGACCGGGTAAAGTTTCTGCGCAACGGCCGCACCGCCTGCACCCTCAGACAGCCGGGCATCAAGCGCAGCTTCATGTCGATCTTTGTCGGCGCAAACACCCGCTCTGCCCGGTTCACCCGCGCGCTTCTGGGCTGAGCATGCTGTACCCCCGTGTCAGCCTCTATGCGATGATGCTCGCCTCGGCGGGGATACCGCTCTATATCCACCTGCCGCAGTTCGCATCGGTCAATCTGGGGATCGGTCTGGCCGCACTTGGCGGCATCCTGCTGGCAATCCGGCTGTTTGACCTGGTGCAGGATCCGCTGATCGGCTGGGCCATCGACCGCTGGCCGCAGATGCAGCTTTGGTTCGCGCTGGCAGCTGCGGGCGGACTGGCGGTGGGATTTCCGCTGCTGTTCAGCCTCTCCGCTGGCCCCCTCGCGCTGCCCAAGCTGGTGCTGGTCCTGCTGCTGCTGTTCTCGGCCTACAGCCTGGGCATGATCCTGCTCTATGGCCGCAGCGCCACGCTGGCCAGGCAATCCACCCCGCGCGCGCTGCTGACACTGGCCGCCTTCCGAGAGGCCGGAATGCTGAGCGGTGTGATCCTCGCCGCCATCGCACCGGCGGTTCTGGCGGCGCTCGGGGCTGCAGGCCAGGGCTATGGCGCCTTCGGACTGGTCCTGGGGGGCCTTGCCCTGTTCACCGCCGCGGCCACACTGCGGCTGTGGCGGCGCCCGGCCGTCACCGGCCAGCCGCTGTCGGTCACGGCCCTGACCCGGGCCGGCGCGCTGCGGCTGCTGGCGCTGGCGGTGCTCAACAGCCTGCCGGTGGCGCTCACCTCCACCCTCTTTCTGTTCTTTGTGGAGGACCGCCTGCAGCTCCCCGGCCATGCCGGCCCGCTGCTGGTGCTGTTTTTCCTCAGCGCCGGGCTCAGCGTGCCGCTGTGGACGCGGCTCAGCCAGCGCATCGGCGCGAAGCAGACGCTGCTGATCGCCATGCCGCTGGCCATCGCCAGCTTTGCGGGCGCTGCCTTTCTCACCCCCGGCAGCCTCATCGGCTTTGCCGTCATTTGCGCCGCCTCGGGCGCCGCGCTTGGCGCCGACATGGTGCTGCTGCCCGCCATGTTCAGCATCGCGCTGACCCGCGCGGGCCTCAACGCGTCTGCCGCCTTCGGCATCTGGTCCTTTGCCGGCAAGCTGGCGCTGGCGCTCGCAGCCGCCCTGGCGCTGCCGCTGCTGGAGCAGCAGGGCTTCCAGCCCGGAGCGGCGAACAGCCAGCAAGCGCTGCGCGCCCTCAGCCTGTCCTACGCGGTTCTGCCCTGCGTTTTGAAGACCGTCGCCTTCGCCTTTGCCCTGACCCTGCCATCAGAAAGAGCAACACAATGAAACTCCTTACCATCTGCCTCGTGATCGCTCTCCTTGTAATGATTGCGAAAACATATGTGTTCAGCTTCCGCTTTCAGTCGCCGCAGGACTATGCGGGCAGCGGCCCGCAGTTTGTTCTGACTGAGCACTTGTCCGGCGAGATCTTGTCCGAGGGGGTGGTTTTTGGCCCAACAGGCAAGATGACAAGCAGCTTTACCGCCCGGATGGTTGGTAAATGGGAGGGGGACACGGGCACACTCAGTGAAGAGTTCACTTTTTCCAACGGTGCCACCCAAAGCCGCAAATGGCATTTAGAGCTTGGTTCTGGAAACACCTTCACAGCAACCGCGGACGATCTGGATGGCGTTGCACAGGGTGTTGTGTCCGGTTCAACTGTGCGGCTGACCTATAACATTATCCTGCCCGCGAACTCTGGCGGCCATACGTTGCAGGCTACCGATTGGCTTTACCTCACCGCCAATGGGGTGATCATTAACAAGTCGGAGATGCGCAAGTTTGGCCTCAAGGCGGCTGAGCTGGTCGCGACTATGCGGCCTGCGGATTGAACTGGCGGGTACATGTGATGGCATCCCAAGAGAACGCTCAGGAGTTACGCAACCTGATCCTTGTCCTGGGCGACCAGCTCTGCAGGAAAGTCTCTTCGCTTGACGGGGCTGACCGTGATCAGGACATCATCCTGATGGCCGAAGTGTCAGAAGAGGCGGGCTACGTCCGGCATCACAAGAAGAAAATAGCGTTTCTGTTTTCGGCGATGCGCCATTTCGCGCGGGAGCTTGAGGAGGATGGCTGGAAGGTTCGCTATACCAAGCTGGATGACCCTGAAAACTCTGGTAGTTTGGCCGGTGAGATAGAGGGTGTGCTTGACGGTCAAAGGTTTTCCCGTGTGGTGATCACCGAACCTGGCGAATACAGGGTGAAATCTGCACTTGATGCCTGGGCTGAAGCATCCGGTGCCGTCCTGGAGATGCGGCAGGACAGCCGGTTTCTGTGCTCCCATGAGCGGTTCCAAAGCTGGGCGGAAGGCCGCAAGCAGTTGCGCATGGAGTACTTCTACCGGGAGATGCGCCGTGAAACGGGACTGCTAATGCAGGGGGATCAGCCGGAGGGCGGCAAGTGGAATTTCGACCAGGAAAACCGTAAACCCGCCAAGGGAGATCTATGCCTGCCGCACCCGTTGGAAACCCGCCCTGATGCAATTACTGAGGAAGTCCTGGACTTGGTGGAGGCAAGGTTTGGCGGCCATTTCGGCACGTTGCGCCCGTTCTGGTTTGCGGTGACGCGAGAGGGCGCGTTGCAAGCCTTGGAATATTTTGCAGAAAAGGCCCTTTCCTGCTTCGGCGACTATCAGGATGCGATGCTGGAAGGGGAGCGGTTTCTCTATCACTCTGTTATATCGCAATACATCAATTCAGGCCTGCTGGAGCCGATGGAGGTCTGCCGCCGGGTCGAGCGGGCGTATTACGAAGGTAATGCCCCACTGAACGCAGCCGAAGGTTTCATTCGCCAGATCATCGGCTGGCGCGAATACGTGCGCGGGATCTATTGGCTCAACATGCCGGGATACACAGAGCAGAACTACTTTGGCGCTTCCCGTCCGCTGCCGGATTTTTATTGGACTGGAGAGACCGGAATGGCCTGCCTTGCGGCTGCCATCACCCAGACCCGGGAAGAGGCCTACGCACACCATATCCAGCGTCTGATGGTTACGGGAAATTTTGCCATGCTTGCTGGTGTCGACCCTCGCGAGGTGCATGAATGGTATCTGGCGGTCTATGCTGACGCTTATGAGTGGGTCGAGGCGCCGAATGTGATTGGCATGAGTCAGTTTGCCGATGGCGGTCTGCTGGGGTCGAAGCCCTATGCCGCCAGCGGTAACTATATAAACAAGATGTCCGATCATTGCGCAGGCTGCAGCTACGATGTGAAGCGAAAGACCGGCGAAGGGGCTTGCCCTTTCAACCCGTTGTACTGGGATTTCCTGGTGCGCAACACTGACAAGCTGCGTGGAAACCCTCGCCTGCGCCAGGTGTACCGGACTTGGGACAGGATGAGCTCTGAACGGCAAGACGCCTATTTGGAAACGGCCCGGCGGGTGCTGGAACGTTATTTCTAAGATTCCTTCTTAATCCGCTCGGCTTCCGAAGGTGACCGTACGCACCTCGCGGCAATCGCAAGATCAGCGCCTAGGTGCCGTGCGGCTCCCAGGTCTCTACGACATGGGAACCGGCACATGAGGAGTGCCAAGGCTGCGAGTCAAACTGCGCAGTTTGCCGGATGGCGAAGAGGCCCTTGCCTTTAATAGTTGGCATCGTGAGGTAAGGGGTGAGACTGCGAGGCTAGTGATCAAAACCGCAGCGACAGGCAGGACATACCGCCGTCCAGCTTGGCGCAGTCGGTGTTGTCGATCTCGACGATCTCATATCCTGCCTTGTCCAGCACTTCTGCCGTGCGCGGGAAGCCAGCGGCCATCAGCACCAGGTTGTTGAAACGGATGGCGTTGGCGGCTGCCTCCTCGCCCTCGGCCACATGCAGCACCCTGTAGCCTTCGAAACAACCGGAGGCGTCCAGGCGCCTGGTCGACAGGATCGTTTCAGCATCCATCAGGGAGCAGTCGGTCTTGAAGTGCAGGACGCCTTCGGGGGTAAACACTTCGCGCAAGGCATGGCCCCATTCTGCAGCGATCTCTGCCAGTTCAGTAACACCTGCAGCATCGGTGCGGTCGGAGCGGCCAACCAGGATTTCCTTGCCGGTCACCAGGATGTCGCCGCCTTCGATATGGCCAGGGCCGGTGATTTCGCGAAGGACATCGTAACAGGCGCGCAGGGTGGGGGCCATTTCGGCGACTTCGCCGAGGCGGGATGGCGCGCCTGGGCGCATCAGGATGGCCCCTTGCGGCAGGCAGAGGGCGGTGTCTTCGACAAACTGGGCGTCGGGGAAGGCCTCCAGCGGGTCCAGTTCGATCACTTCGGCGCCGGTGCTGCGCAGGGCGGTGACATAGGCCGCGTGGGCGGCCAGCATTCCGTCGAGGCTGGGATTGCCAATGTCTTCGGCGCGCAGGCCGGAGGCAATAGTAGAAGACGGGCGGCGGGTGATGGCGCGGGTGAACTCAAAGGTCGGGTTTCGCATGGGTTACTCCTGGCCCGGAACAGGTCCGGCTATGTCGATTTCGAGGATGGAGGGGGTGCCGCGTGCAGCGCATTCCAGGAGCGCAGCGGCAACCGTCTGCGGCTCCATGGGTGCGCGGGTGTACGGGATGCCGAAGGAGTGCGCGGCGGCGGCAAAATCCGGCGGGGTGGGATCGCAGCCGACCACAGGGACGTCCACGGCTTCCATCGATGTGGCGATCTCGCCATAGCCGCGGTTGTTCCAGATCACGAAGGTGATGGGCAGCTGCTCGTCCACAGCTGCCATGACCTCCGGCAGGGTAAACTGGGCGCCGCCATCACCCGTGATGCAGATCACCTGCACGGAGGGATCGGCTATCGCCGCGCCGATGGCGGCGGGGATGCCATAGCCAAGCGCGCCGTAACCGGTGGCGGCGTTGAACCAGCCGCCCGGGCGGTCGTGGTCGTAATAGAGGTTGCCGGCATAGATGGGCTGGGTGGAATCTCCCACCATCAGGGCGTTTGGCACCACCGCGCGCATGGCGTTCAGGGCCTCAACCTGCTGGCGGTAGTCCGGGCCGATCTCCTCAAATGCGGCGGTGCGGGCCTGTTCCGCGCGTTCTGCGCCCCGGCTTTGTTTGGGCGTTGCGGGCAGAGCGGCGAACAGCTCTGCTGCAGCGTCAGCAGCGCGGGCTCGTATTGCAAGCGCTGTCCTGTGCCGGGCGAGCTGCTTAGAGCAGATATCGACCCGGATCAGACCGGCCATGGCTGCCATGCTGCCGGTGGCATACATGTCATAGTCGGTTGGCCCGAGTTCCGTTCCCAGCGCCAGAACGCAGTCGGCGTCTTCAATCAGGCTGCGTACCGATTGCAGGCTGGGGCTTGCGGGGACGGTCAGCGGATGGCCGTGCATCAGCCCGCGGGCGTTGACGGTTTGAACCACCGGGGCGTCAAGCTGTTCGGCCAGGGCCTGCAGGTCCGTGCCTGCGCCCTTGGCGCCGCCGCCGGCGAGGATCACAACTTTGCTTGCTTTGGACAGGCGGGATGCAGCCTCGGTGATTTGCGCGCTGTCGAACGGCCGCCGCGTGGGAGCTGGTGCGGGGGTGCCGTCCTGCGACGGGGTGCCGGCCACGTCCAGCGGGATCTGGATGTGGGTGGGGCCGGGCCGGCCGGCAGCGAAGGGGGCAAAGGCGCGGTCCAGTGCGGCCTCCAGCTGGTCAGGCCGGGCAACATGTTCGGAGGCCAGCGCCACGGTCTTGGCCAGTGCATGCTGGTCCGGCAGTTCGTGCAGGTGACCGTAGCCTCTGCCCAGGGTTGCACTGGAGTTGACGCCGGACACCACCAGCATCGGCACCGAGTCCGCGCGGGCCTGCGCAATCGGTGTGAGCGTGTTGGTGAGGCCGGGGCCTGTGATCACGAATGCTACGCCCGGCTGGCCGGAGGCGCGGGCGTAGCCATCAGCCATGAAGCCTGCGCCCTGTTCGTGGCGGGGGGTGACATGGCGGATGCCAGAGGCGGCCAGGCCGCGGTAAAGTTCCACCGTGTGGACGCCGGGGATGCCGAACACGCAGGTCACCCCGCGCGCCTTCAGCCCTTCAACCAGTGCTTCGCCAACTGTTTTTGTAGTCATGCGGCGCCTCTTGCGGTGCGGTTTGCGTGGGCAGTGATCCGGTCGAGCGCAGTGGCAAAGCTGCTGTCATCAATGGTGAGCGCGACCCGCACCCAATTGCGCAGACCATCGCCGAAGGCGGAGCCGGGCATCACCGCAACGCCGCTGTCCAGAAGGTCCCAGGCGTAGGCATCGCCGTCCATGCCGGTGGCGGAAACGTCAATCAGGGCAAACATGCCGGCCTCGGGCCGGTGCACGTGCAGCCCGGTCTCAGCATGCAGGCGCTGTTCCAGCAGGGCAGCCCGGGCAGCGAAGCGGGCAGTCATGCCTGCGGCCACCGAGGATCCCTCGCGCACCGCCTTTTCGGTCATGTCGGCGATGAAGGGCTGGTTTCCGAACAGCATGGTTTCCGAGACCGGCAGCAGGGCGGCGCAGAACGCGGAAGGTCCAACACACCAGCCGCTGCGGAAACCCGGTGCGGCATGGGACTTGGAGATCGAGGAGACCGCGATCACCCGGTCCGCGAGGGCAGGGTCGGAAAGGGGGGAGGTGAACTCTGCGCCCTCGAACACCAGATGCTCATAGACCTCGTCGGAGATGATCCAGAGGTTATGCTGGACGGCCAACTCACCGATGTCGCGCAGGTCTTGAGGCGTCAGAATGGCGCCGGTCGGGTTGTGCGGGGTAGTGAGCAGGATGGCGCGGCTGCGCGGGGTGATGCGAGCGGCGATGTCGCTGGCTTGCATCCGGAATCCGGCCTCAGGCCGCAGCGGAACCGGAACCATATCCGCACCAGAGGCGCGGACCACACCCTCATAGGTGGCATACATTGGGTCGCCAACCAGCACCTCAGTGCCGGGTTCGGCCACACCTTGCAGCACCGCATAGAGCGCGGTTTGGGTGCCGGGGAAGCAGAGAAAGTTTTCCGGCCCGAACTCCCGCCCGCGGCTGCTGGAATAGGCTTCTGCCAGGGTTGCGCGCAGATGCGCCTCGCCGCGGCCGTCGGAATAGCCGGTGCGGCCGGCGTGCATCGACTGCGCGGCAGCCTCGACCAGCTCCGGCGGAGTTGGCACGTCAGGCTCGCCGATGGTCATCTCAACCAGATCGCTCCCCCCCGTGGCCATTTCCCGCGCCTTCGCGTGCACTTCCCATTTGCCGCCGCCAAGTCCGGCCAGCCGCTTGGTGATTGCTGTCAG
This sequence comes from Leisingera sp. ANG-M7, assembly GCF_000813965.1. Lineage (GTDB taxonomy): Bacteria > Pseudomonadota > Alphaproteobacteria > Rhodobacterales > Rhodobacteraceae > Leisingera. Next base: position 32,854 of record NZ_JWLI01000020.1, read on the forward strand.
CCTCATCAGGTTCCAGCCTCCTGCATTAGATCCAATCCCGTGATGGCGGCAACGGAATGCCGCCCGATTTCAACCAGTTCGCCGGGGGCAAAAGCATCCGGCAGGGCGCCGCCCTCCAGCCACAGCCCGTCGATCACCGCGTTGCAGGCAATCGCCAGCTGGCGCAGCCGAGCCGCCGGAGCGGGGCGGCCGGCCTCTTCCAGTGCGGCGGCGATCAGCACCTCGAGCCGGTCACGGAAATAGGCGTAGGTGCGCTCGTGGGTTTCCTTCATCTGCGGGTCGTTCTGCACCTTGTTCAGGAAGCTGGCCCACAGCGCCAGCGCGCGCGGATCGACCACCGGCGGCGTCAGCGAGCCATCGACAAAGGCCCTGAGCCGCGCCCGGGCGCTGCCTGCCGCCGCGCCGGGTGCAAAGGTCAGGTCCGTCATCTGGTTCATATGGTGTTCATAGGCTGCGATGATCAGCTCTTCCTTGGAGCTGAAGTAGTGCCGGATCAGCCCCTGAGTGACATCAGCGCGCTGGGCGATGCCCCGCACCGTGGCGCCGCGCACGCCGTTCTCAGCCACCAGTTCCAGCGTGGCGAGAATCAGTGCTTCCTTCCGGGCCTCGGCGGGTTCGCGTTTGAATTTGCGGCGCTCGTCGGTCACCTCAGCTCCTGTTTTTGTGCTGGTGGAGAAATTATACACTTGCATAATTACGCGAGTCGCGGCTTACTGCAATCGGAAAATTCGGGAAGACGCAAAGATGGACTCAGCCTCAGCAGCCGCATCAGCTTTGGAGACAGATACGCGCCGGGAGGCGATCCGGGTCGAGGATCTGCACAAGTCGTTCGGCAATCTGGAAGTGCTGAAGGGTGTTGATCTGACCGCGCAACAGGGCGATGTGGTGGCCATCATTGGTGGCTCCGGGTCCGGCAAGTCCACCATGCTGCGCTGCATCAATTTCCTGGAGACGCCGAGCTCCGGCAAGATCGTGATCGGCGGCGAGGAAGTGGCGATGCGCGGCGACGGCAGCCCGGCCAATCAGAAACAGATTGAACGCATCCGGACCAAGCTGGCGATGGTGTTCCAGCAGTTCAACCTGTGGACCCACCGGACTCTGATAGAGAATGTGATCGAGGTGCCGGTGCATGTGCTGAAGGTGCCCAAGGCGCAAGCAATTGAACGTGCGCGCGAATTGCTGGACCGGGTGGGATTGGGCGGCAAGGAGGACACCTATCCTGCCTATCTGTCCGGCGGCCAGCAGCAGCGGGCAGCGATCGCCCGGGCACTGGCGGTGGATCCGTCGGCGATGCTGTTTGACGAGCCAACATCGGCGCTGGACCCGGAACTGGTGGGCGAGGTGCTGACGGTAATCCGCGACCTGGCAGCCGAAGGGCGCACCATGCTTCTGGTCACCCACGAGATGAAATTCGCGCGCGAAGTCGCAAACCACGTTGTCTATCTGTACCAGGGCCGCATCGAAGAGCAGGGGCCGCCTGCCGAGGTCTTTGGCAATCCGCAATCAGAGCGGCTGAAGCAATTTCTAAGCTCGGTCGCCTGATCCTCTACCATCAAGATAATAACCAACTGGGAGACTAAGATGAAACTGAAAGCATTGCTTGCCGCGGCCACTGCGGCTGCCGCTCTGACTGCTGGTGCCGCGGCTGCGGAACAGGTGAAAATCGGCATCGCCGCCGAGCCTTATCCGCCGTTTGCTTCGCTCGACAACTCCGGCAACTGGGTCGGATGGGAGGTCGAGGTGATTGGCGCGGTCTGCGCCGCGGCTGAGCTGGACTGCGTGATCACGCCGGTGGCCTGGGACGGCATCATTCCGTCGCTGACCGGGCAGCAGATCGACGCCATCATGGCCTCGATGTCGATCACCGAAGAGCGGATGAAGACCATTGATTTCTCCGACCCCTATTACAACACCCCCGCGGTGATCGTGGCGGACAAGTCGATGGACATCGATGCAACCCCGGAATCGCTGGCAGGCAAGATCGTCGGCATCCAGGCCTCGACCATCCACCAGGCCTATGCGCAGGAATACTTCAAGGATGCCGAGCTGAAGGTCTATCAGACCCAGGATGAAGCCAACCAGGACCTGTTCGCGGGACGCATCGACGCGACCCAGGCGGACAGCATCGCGATGGCGGATTTCGTCGGCTCCGACACCGGCAGCTGCTGCGAAATCAAGGGTGCGGTGGCAGATGATCCGGCAATCCTGGGCCGTGGTGTAGGCGCAGGCGTGCGCAAGGGTGACGACGCGCTGCGCGAGGCGCTGAACAAGGGTATCGCGGCGATCCTGGCCGACGGCACCCACGAGAAAATCACCGCCAAATACTTCACCACCAGCATCTACTAAGGTGCTGCCGTGACCGGACTGTTCGAACTACTGGGCCTCGGCGCCAGCGCAGAGCTGTTGTCGCTGTCAGGCTGGGGCGGCAACCTCCTGCGCGGGCTTGCCAACTCCCTCCAGATCGCATTTGGCGCTTTTGGCTTGGGGCTGGTGATCGGGCTGTTCGGGGCCTACGGAAAACTCTACGGCGGGAAGGTCACGCGTGATCTTCTCGCCATTTACACCACGGTGATCCGGGCAGTGCCGGAATTGGTGCTGATCCTGATCCTCTATTACGTGGGCAGCGATATCATTAACAAAATCTCTGAAGGTCTGGGCGGCGGCCGGGTCGAGATCAACGGCGTTGCGGCCGGCATCTGGGTCTTGGGCGTGGTACAGGGGGCCTATGCCACCGAAGTGCTGCGCGGCGCCATCAAGGCGGTGCCTGTGGGCCAGATCGAGGCGGCGAAGTCCTATGGGATGCCGGCCTTCATGATCATGCGGCGGGTGACGATCCCGGCGATGATGAGCTTTGCGGTTCCGGGGCTGGCAAACCTTTGGCTGATCGCCACCAAGGACACCGCGCTGCTGGCAGTTGTTGGCTTCAATGAGCTGACGCTGGAAACCCGTCAGGCAGCGAGCAGCACGCGGGCCTATTTCACCTTCTTTCTGGCGGCCGGGTTCCTGTACCTGATGGTGACGCTGTGCTCCGGCGCGGTCTTTGCCCGGATCGAGAAATGGGCGCGGCGCGGCCAGCCTTCGCTGAAGGGGGGCACACGATGACCGGTTTGAAGGATCTGATGCAGCCGCACCGTATTGTAATGATGCTGGTATTTGCGGCCCTGGTGATCTGGTGCGCCTTTGCGCTGCGCTGGGACTGGATCCCGAAATACGCGCCGCTGGCGCTGGAGGGGCTTTGGACCACGATCTGGATCCTGGCGGTCTCGACGGTTTTGGGCTTCCTGCTGGCGGTGCCGTTGGGATTGGCGCAGGCGGTGGGACCCTGGTACCTGTCCATTCCGGCACGCACCTTCTGCACCATCATCCGCGGCACGCCGCTGCTACTGCAGATATGGCTGCTCTATTACGGGCTGGGGTCGCTGTTTCCGCAGTTTCCCTGGATCCGCTCCTCTGAACTGTGGCCCTATTTGCGGCAGGCCTGGCCCTATGCGGTTCTGGCGCTGACCCTGTCCTATGCAGGATATGAAGGGGAGGTTATGCGGGGCGCGTTTTCGGGCGTTGCCAAGGGGCAGTTGGAAGCTGCGAAATCCTTTGGCATGCCGCGTTTCACCATGTTCCGGCGGATCTGGCTGCCGCAGGCGGTGCGCAATGTGCTGCCGACCTTGGGCGGCGAAACCATCCTGCAACTGAAGGCTACGCCGCTGGTGGCGACGATCACAGTGATGGAAATCTATGCCGTATCCTCGCGCGTGCGGGCCGATACATTCATCGTCTACGAGCCGCTTTTGCTGCTGGCACTGGTTTACATGGCCATCGCCGGGATGATTGCCTTCGCCTTCCGCCGGTTTGAGAAAGGCTGAAAACACGGGCATTTAGCGTGTTTTCCGGACCGGATGATTTTGGTCCGGAAAATCTGATTTATCTGACATACATCAAATAACGGCACTAAAGTTCCCTCTAGTGTCAGCGGCGAATGCAGCAAGAGATTCTTGTAACAGATGCCGCGCACCTTTCTCATACCTTCCGCTTTCGGCGCTGGACTGTTCCGGCGGCTGGCGGGTGTGTGCGCCATTCTCATGCTGGTTCTTCAAGTTGCCTTTCCCGGTGCGGCACAAGCCGCTGCTGGCGGCGAGTGGATCGAAATCTGCGGCGAGTTCGGCGTGGTGGTGATCCAGGTTGCAGGTGAAGACAGCAATGGGCAGCAAGATTGCCCTAAGTGCAGCACCTGTGCATTGTGCGCGGCCGAAACTGGGGCCGGGCCGGCAGCCCTGTTGCTTCCTGCTGTCAGCCGGGTGGCAGATTGCGCTGTGCTGTTGCCAGAGGGCGCCGCTGTGCAGCCCAATCCGGCGCAGTACTGGAATGACGGCCGCGGGCCTCCGCTGGTGACAAAGATAGAATCCGAACGCGCTTTCCGCGCGTCCGTGGCAGCCACTCAAAACAAAGGAGAGGCGCCATGGTCCTGACACGCGCCTTCCGGGGCTGGCTGACAGCCCTTGTGATGACATTCGCCGCGTTTTTCGCTGCGGCGGCAGAGGCTGACAGCCTCGACAGTTTCCTGACAGAAATAACACCTGCAGACCTGGTGCCCGGCGCCGAGGCGTTTGGCCCGGTGCGCAGCGATGTGCCGGTGGCACCGGTGCTGAAGGCGGGTGAGACGGTTGCCTATGCCTTCCTGACCTCTGATTTTGTCGGCACCACTGGCTATAGCGGCAAGCCGATTCATGTTGTGGCGGCAATTGATACCGATGCGGTTCTGACTGGTGTGAAACTGGTCAAGCACTCCGAGCCGATCGTGCTGATTGGCATTCCGAATTCCAAGATGGTCAAGCTGACCGAAAGCTATGCCGGCCTGGACCTGAAGGCCGAGGCGGCGGCGGGCGGCGATGCCCACGACCTCGACATCATTTCGGGCGCGACGGTCACGATCATGGTGATCGACGACAGCCTGGTGCGGGCTGGTATTAAAGTGGCCCGCGCGCTGGGTCTGGGCGGCCTTTCACCGGTGCAGGCCGACGGGCCGAAGCGCGAGGTTGATATGGCCCGCGAAGAAGTTTCGGACTGGACCACACTGGCAGGCGACGGCTCTGTTCGGCGGATGACGCTGGACGTGGGGCAGATCAACGCGGCCTTTGAGGCCACTGGCGATCAGCGCGCGATCAAGCGGCCGGAGCCGGGCGCGCCAGACGACACCTTTATAGACATGCACATGGCGCTGGTTTCCGTTCCCTCCGTCGGCAAGTCGCTGCTGGGCGAGGCGGAGTACCGGAACCTGCAATCCTGGCTGAAGGAAGGCGAACACGCCATTTTGGTGCTGGGGCGCGGCAGCTACAGCTTCAAGGGCTCGGGCTATGTGCGGGGCGGAATCTTCGACCGGATCCAGCTGATTCAGGGCGATGCCTCAGTGCGGTTCTTTGACAAACAGCACAAACGGCTTGGGGCGCTGACAACGGCTGACAGCCCGAGTTTCACTGAGCTGGACCTGTTCAAGATCCCGGCAGATGCGGAGTTCGACCCGACTGAGCCGTTCCGCCTGCAATTGCTGGTGCAGCGGTCCGTTGGTGCGCTGGAGCGGACGTTCCTGACCTTTGATCTGGGTTACAAACTGCCCGAGCAGTACCTGCTGCCCGCCGCGCCTGCGCCCAAGGTGGTGGAGGATGAGACCGGGGAAGCAGCCGCGAAAGCCGAGCTGTGGCAGCGGATCTGGAAGGACCGTACGCTGGAGATTGGTGTGCTGGGGGGGATGCTCTTGGTGCTTACGGGAGTGTTCTTCTTCCAGTTCCAGGCGACTGCGAATGCGCGCACCTTCTACTGGTTCCGGATCGGATATCTGACTATCACTCTGGTGTTCCTGGGCTGGTATGCCAATGCGCAGCTGAGCGTGGTGAACCTGATGGCGCTGGCGGGGTCTTTGCGCAGCGGGTTTTCCTGGGATGCGTTTCTGCTGGATCCGCTGGTTTTCATTCAGTGGTTTGCCGTTGCCGCCGCACTTCTGTTCTGGGGCCGGGGCGCCTATTGCGGCTGGCTGTGCCCGTTCGGCGCGCTGCAGGAGCTGACCAACAAGATCGCGCGTGCCTTCAAGGTGCCGCAGATCACCCTGCCGTGGGGCCTGCATGAGCGCCTGTGGCCTGCGAAATACATGATCTTCCTCGGTCTGTTCGGCCTTTCGATGGTATCGATCCCGCTGGCCGAAACCTATGCCGAGGTGGAGCCGTTCAAGACCGCGATCATCCTGAAATTCGTGCGCGACTGGCCGTTTGTGGTCTTTGCCGTGCTGCTGCTGCTGGCCGGGCTGTTCATCGAACGCTTCTATTGCCGCTACCTGTGCCCGCTGGGCGCGGCGCTGGCGATCCCGGCGCGGGTGCGGATGTTTGACTGGCTGCGCCGCTACAAGGAATGCGGCAGCCCCTGCCAGACCTGTGCCAACGAGTGCCCCGTTCAGGCCATCCACCCGACCGGTGAGATCAACCCGAACGAATGTGTGAACTGCCTGCATTGCCAGGTTCTGTACCAATCCGAAGCCAAATGCCCGGTTGTGATCAAACAGCTGAAACGCCGGGCCAAGACCGGCAGCCCGGCCCCGGACGTCACTCTGGGCCGCCCGCCTGCCAATCACCCCAACGCGAACAGGACAAAAGTTTCCTGAAGGAGGACATCATGTCTGAAGACCTGAAAAACAAACTGCCCGTCACCCGCCGCGGCCTTCTGGGGGCCACTGCTTCCGGTGCCGTTCTGGCGGCCACCGGCGCCGGCTCTGCTCTGCTGGGCGCAAAGCCTGCGCAGGCGGCGGGTTTCGGCCTGGAGCCGGGCGAGCTGGATGAATACTACGGCTTCTGGTCCTCGGGCCAGACCGGCGAGCTGCGGATCATGGGTGTGCCGTCCATGCGCGAGCTGATGCGGGTGCCGGTGTTCAACCGCTGCTCGGCCACCGGCTGGGGCCAGACCAATGAGTCCCTGAAAATCCTGACTGAGGGCCTGCTGCCGGAAACCAAGGAGTTCCTGGCTGCCAATGGTAAGGTCACCTATGACAACGGCGACCTGCACCACCCGCACATGTCGTTCACCGACGGCACTTATGACGGCCGCTACCTGTTCATGAACGACAAGGCCAACACGCGCGTCGCCCGCGTGCGCTGCGACGTGATGAAGTGCGACAAGATCATTGAGATCCCGAACGCCAAGGATATCCATGGCCTGCGTCCGCAGAAATTCCCGCGCACCGGCTATGTCTTTGCCAACGGCGAGCACGAAGCGCCGCTGATCAACGATGGCCAGATCCTGGATGATCCATCGCAATACGTGAACATCTTCTCTGCCATCGACGGCGACACCATGGAAGTCGCCTGGCAGGTGATCGTCTCGGGCAACCTGGACAACACCGACTGCGATTATCAGGGCAAATACGCCTTTTCGACCTCCTACAACTCGGAAATGGGTATGAACCTGGCCGAGATGACCGAGAGCGAGCTGGATCACGTTGTTGTCTTCAACATTAAGGCGATTGAAGAGGCGATTGCGGCGGGCGACTATCAGGAGCTGAACGGTGCCAAAGTCGTGGACGGGCGCAAGGAGTCAGGCAAGAACTTCACCCGCTACATTCCGATCCCGAACTCGCCGCACGGTGTGAACGCTGCACCCGACAAAAAGCACATCATGATCAACGGCAAGCTGTCGCCGACGGTTTCGGTCATTGATGTTGAGAAGGTCGATGCGCTGTTCAGCGACAACGCCGATCCGCGCTCTGCCATTGTGGCGGAACCGCAGCTGGGCCTTGGCCCGCTTCACACCGCCTTCGACAACCGCGGCTATGCTTACACCACCCTGTTCCTGGACAGCCAGGTGGTGAAATGGGACATCGCCAAGGCGATCGAGGCCTATGCGGGTGCCGATGTGGACCCGATCATGGACAAAGTCGATGTGCAATATCAGCCGGGCCACAACTCCACCTCCATGGGTGAAACCGCCGAAGCTGACGGCAAGTGGCTGATCTCGATGAACAAGTTCTCCAAGGACCGGTTCCTGAACGTGGGCCCGCTGAAGCCCGAGAACGAGCAGTTGATCGACATCTCCGGCGACAAGATGAAAGTGGTGCACGACGGCCCGACCTTTGCCGAGCCGCATGACTCGATCCTTGTTCATCGCTCCAAGGTAAACCCGGCCAGCACCTGGCAGCGCAACGACCCGATGTGGGAAGACGCGCGCAAGCAGGCCGAGGCGGATGGCGTCGATCTGGACGACTACCAGGACACCATCATCCGCGATGGCGACAAAGTGCGCGTCTACATGTCGAGCCAGGCGCCGAACTTCAGCCTTGAGAAGTTCACCGTCAAGCAGGGCGACGAGGTCACCGTCTATGTCACCAACCTGGATGACATCGACGACCTGACCCACGGTTTCTGCCTGTCGAACTTCGGCGTCGCGATGGAGGTCGGGCCGCTGGCCACTGCCTCTGTCACCTTCAAGGCGGAGCGTCCCGGCGTGCACTGGTACTATTGCCAGTGGTTCTGCCACGCGCTGCACATGGAAATGCGCGGCCGGATGCTGGTTGAGCCGCGGAGCGCGTAACCCATGAAACGGCTCCTGCCCATATTCCTGGTTGCGGCCCTTGCCGGCCTGGCGCCCGCGTGGGCGGCGGATTGGGATGTGCCCAACCGGGCAGGGGCCATCGCTGAAACACTGGCGCAGGCGGCGGATGGCGATACCCTCCGCCTGGCCCCCGGCGAATATGCCGAAACCCTGGTGCTGGACCGGCCTGTCATTCTGGACGGGCAGGGCCAAGCCACATTAGACGGGCAGGGCAAGGGATCGGTAATCACCGTGACTGGGCCGGGCGTGACCGTTCAGAACCTGATCGTTGTTGGCTCCGGCTCCTCGCATCAGGAGATCGACAGCGGCATTAAGCTGACCAAGACCGCAAAGGCGCCGCGGATCCTGAACAATGTGCTGCTGGGCAACCTTTATGGTGTGGATATTCACGGCGCCCGGGACAGCCTGGTGCAGGGCAACAGGATTGAGGGGCGCCTGGACCGGCACATGAATGCCCGCGGCAACGGGGTCTATGTCTGGAACGCGCCGGGTGCGGTGGTGGACGGCAATGACATCCGATTTGGCCGCGACGGTATCTTTGTGAACAGTTCCAAGAAGAACGCCTTCACCAACAACTCTTTCCGCGACCTGCGCTTTGCCGTGCACTACATGTATGCCGACAATTCAGAGGTGTCGGGCAATGTCTCGATCGGCAATCACCTGGGCTATGCGGTGATGTTCTCCAAACGGGTCAAGGTGACCGGGAATGTGTCGCTGAACGACCGCGATCACGGGGTGATGCTGAACTATGCCAACCAGGGCGAAGTGCGGGGCAACTATGTGAAGGGGGCCAAGGACAAATGCACCTTCCTCTATAATGCGCACAAGAACGATTTTTCCGGCAACTGGTTTGAGGGCTGCGGCATCGGCATTCACTTCACCGCAGGCAGCGACGGCAACCGGATGGTTGGGAACGCCTTTGTCGGCAACCGGCATCAGGTGAAATTTGTCTCCACCAAATGGGTGGAGTGGAGCGAGGGCGGCCAGGGCAACTACTGGTCCGACTTCGCGGGTTTTGATGTGGACGGAGACGGCATCGCCGATACGCCCTACCGTCCGAACGACAGCATGGACCATGTGTTGTGGACGCAGCCGGCGGCGAAGCTCTTGATGGGATCGCCCGCGGTGCAGCTGGTGCGATGGTCGCAGTCGGCGTTCCCGGCGCTGCTGCCCGGCGGGGTGATCGACAGCCACCCGCTGATGCGCCCAGAGCGGCCCGGCGCCGCCAGAAAGGTTGAACAAGATGGATAACACTCCGCTGCAAATCCGCGCACTGGACAAGTTCCGCGGCAAGACACAGGTGCTGCATGGTATCGACCTGGACATCGCGCCCGGCGAGCGGCTGGCGCTGCTGGGCCACAACGGCGCGGGCAAGTCGACGCTGATCAAGGCAGTGCTGGGCCTGATCCGGCATGAGGGCGGCAGCATCCGCATTTGCGGTGCGGCGCCCGGCAGTGCAGCGGCGCGGGCTGCCACCGCCTTTCTACCCGAAGCAGTCAGCTTCCACCCGGCACTGACCGGGCATGAACAGCTGGCGCTGTTCGCCCGTCTTGCCGGGGAACGCGCGGACATTAATGGCCTTTTGGAGCGGGTTGGTCTGGGAGAGGCGATGCATCGCCGCATCGGCGCCTATTCCAAGGGGATGCGGCAGCGGCTGGGGCTGGCGCAGGTGCTGCTGGGCCGCCCGAAACTGGCGCTGCTGGACGAACCCACCAGCGGGTTGGACCCGATCTCGCGCCAGGACCTCTATGCCATCATCAACGAGCTGGCCGAACAGGGCGCGGCGGTGCTGATCGCCTCACACGCGCTGACGGAGGTGGAGGCGCGCACCGATCGCATCGCCATCCTGCGCAAGGGCGTGAAAGTGGCGGACAACACGCTCGCAGGCCTGTCGGCGCAGGCCGGGCTGCCGGTCAAGCTGCGGGTGCAGGCCAGCGGCACGCACGCTGACCGGATCGCAACGGAAACCGGCGGGCGGCGGATCAACGGCGCCTCGGTCGAGATCCTGTGCCGCCCGCAAGACAAGATGACCGAGCTGCGCAAGATCGCCGCTATGGGCGATGCGGTGGCCGATATCGACATGGTGCCGCCGCGGCTGGAAGACCTCTATCGCCATTACTCCGGGGAGGACCGCAAATGAGACGTGCCTTTGCCATTGCCCGCGCTGAGATGCTGATCCTGCGCCGCAATCGCTGGCTGTTCATGGCGACGCTGATCATGCTGGCCTTTGCGCTGGCGCTGTCCTTTGCCGGATCGGCGCCGACCGGGACGCTGGGAGTAGACATGCTGACGGTCTCCGTGGCCTCGATGACAACCTTGTCGGTCTACCTCGCTCCGCTCCTGGCGCTGATGATGGGATTTGATGCGGTAGCAGGCGACCGTGACCGCGGCAGCCTTGCCCTGCTTCTGGCCTATCCTGCGGGGCGTGCTGAGATTCTGCTGGGCAAGCTGATGGCGCATCTGGCGGCCTTGGCGGTTGCCATGTGCATCGGATTTGGCGCGGCGGGGGCCGTTGCCGCATGGTTCGGCGGCGCGGGGGCGGAGAGCCTAATGGCCTTGGGGCGGCTGGTGCTGACCTCGATCCTGCTGGGGGCTGTATTCCTGGTGCTGGGTTACGCACTATCGGCTCTCAGCAGCGGTGCCACGGCTGCGGCCGGCCTGTCGGCGGGCGTGTGGCTGGTGTTTGTGGTTCTCTATGATCTGGGCCTTCTGGGAGCCGTTGTGATGGACAGCGGCGGGGTCTTTACCCAGAAAATCTTTCCCTGGGTGATGGTCGCAAACCCGGCAGATGCGTTCCGGCTGTGGAATGTAGCGGCCTCGGAAAGCGTGGCGCTGTCCAGCGGTATGGCTGGGGCTGCCAGCGCGCTGCCCGGCTGGGCTGCCCCGCTGTCGCTGCTGCTGTGGCCCGCGCTTGGCTTCCTGCTGGCCTGTGCCGCGTTCCGGAGGGTGGAACCATGAATCGCCTGATTCTTGTCGCCGCTTTGGCTTTGTCCGCCTGTCAGGAAGAGGAAGCCAAGGCACCGCCAGCTCCGGTGGAGCTGACCGAAGCAGCGCTCAGCTATTTCTGCCAGATGAATGTTGCTGAACACGGCGGCCCGAAGGGGCAGATCCACTTGGACGGCTTTCCGGCTCCGCTGTTCTTTGCCCAGGTGCGCGACCTGGCGGCCTATGTGAAAAGCCCGGAGCGGGATGCGGAGATCACTGCGATCTATGTCAGCGACATGGGCGCGGCGGCAAGCTGGGAGCATCCGGGCACCAACAACTGGATTGATGCCAAGGACGCGCATTTCGTGGTCGGCTCCAATGTCGCGGGCGGCATGGGGGCGCCGGAGGTTGTGCCCTTTGCCTCGCCGGAAGACGCCGGGCGGTTTGCCAAGCGTTATGGCGGTTCGGTCGCCGGGTTGGAGAGCATCCCCGATGATGCTGTTCTGGGGCCGGTTGATCTGGACCGGAAGCTGGAGACGCCGTCCTGAGGGCAGCGTCTATCCAAGGTTTCAAACGGCCTCGGGCAACAGCCGCATTTCGGCAGCGATGGCATGTCCTTCCATCCCTTCCATCCGGCTGATCCGTGCAGTGCGCTGCGCCAGTTCATGCGAGGCGGCGGCGTTGCAGCGCTGCCAGGTGACAGTTTTGGTGAACTTGTGCACGGACAGCCCACCAGTATAGCGCGCCGCGCCGCTGGTTGGCAGCACGTGGTTTGGGCCTGAGGTCTTGTCGCCAAAAGAAACCGTCGTTTCTTTGCCCAGGAACAGCGAGCCATAGGCAGTGAGGCGGTCCAACCACCAATCGAGGTCTTCTGCCTGTACCTGAAGATGTTCCGGTGCATAGCGGTCGGCCACTTGTGCGGCTTCTTCGCGTGTATCGCACAGGACCACCTCGGCGCGCTCTTGCCAGGCGCGATGGGCTGCCGACAGGTTGGGTTCGGGCAGCTGATCAATCATCGCTTGGGCGCGGTCCATCACACCCTTTGCCAAGGTTTCACAGGTGGTGACCAGCCAGACCGGACTGTCAGCACCGTGTTCGGCTTGGCTGACCAGATCCCAGGCGACGGTTTCGACATCCGCGGTGTGGTCAGCAATCACGAGGGAATCGGTCGGGCCTGCAAACATGTCGATGCCAACTTCGCCGAACAGCATCCGCTTCGCCTCTGCCACATAGGCGTTGCCCGGACCGACCAGAATGTCAGCGGGCTGAGCGCTGAACAGGCCCTGTGCCATAGCTGCGATGCCCTGCACGCCGCCGAGGTTCAGGATCAGGTCCGCTCCGCTGAGGTCCATCGCGTAAATTATGGCATCGGGGATGCCGCTGCCGGGGCGCGGCGGCGACACTGCGGTGATGTGCGAAACCCCAGCCACTTTCGCGGTGGTGATGGTCATCAGCGCGCTGGCGATATGGCTGTAGCGGCCGCCGGGAACGTAGCAGCCGGCGCTTGAGACCGGGATCTGCTTCTGACCCGCGATCAGGCCCGGGATCACCTCCACCTGGCATTCACCCATGGTGGCCTTCTGCGCCTCTGCAAAGCGGCGAATGTTGGCGTGGGCGAACTGGATGTCGTCCTTGGTTTGCTGCGAAACCCGGTTGCAGGCGGCGCGGCGCTGGGCCTCTGTCACCACGGTCGGGCCGGTCCAGCGGTCCAGTTTCTCTGCATAGCGGCGCACCGCCTCCTCACCTTCGCGCTGGATATTGGCCAGCATCACCGCGACGGTGTCGCGGATATCGCTGCTTTCAGTGGCGGGGCGCGCCTGGGCCTGTTTCAGATAGGTGATTGCCATTTGGGTCAGCTCATTTTCCGTTTGCTTGCCGCTGGATGTGCTGCGGTGGCACGGCGCGGGGTGCGCCTAAAACAGCGCCCAGGCGGACAAACCGTCAAGCTGCGACCGGCAGTTTTCGAAAAACACGGATGTTTGTTTCGAATTGGCTCAGCACCTAAGAGGCTTTAGCGGGCAGCGTCCGGAACTCCTCGGCCAGCCAGGGGAAGCGGGAGCTGATCGGGTCGGTGAAGTGGTGGCGCAGGGACTTTTGCAGGGCCTCGTGAATCAGCTGCGAGGTGGCCGCAGGGTAGACGCTGGAAGTGAACAATGAGACCGTGCGGGCAAAGCTTTTACCTGGGAAACGCACCACCTTGACCTTTTCATGGAAACGCTGCGCGCGGTGGTAGCTGGCAGCGGTGGTGACGGTCCAGCCGCTGCCTTCTGACACCAAGCCAATGATGGACTGATTGCATTCCAGCTCAAACCGGTTGGGCAGCGCGATTTTGAGGCGGCTCAGCTGGGTTTCGATCTGTTTGCCGATGGTGTGGTCGCGGGAATAGCGCAGGAAAGGCAGCAGCGCATCGGCCTTGGTCAGATCATCTATGCTGCCCTCGTAGCCCATCGGCACCACCAGGATGAATGGATCGCGCATCAAGGGATATTCGATCAGATCTGGCAACAGTCCGGATGGGCGGGTCGCAACGCCAGCGTCCAGCTTCTGCGCCTGCAGCTTTTCGATGATCTCGTGGCTTGGGCGGGTGTAGTGGCGGAAACTGCACCGGGGCAGGGCGGTAGAGAGAAACTGGAAAAGTTCCGGGCCGACTTCATTGTCGAAATCATCCAGAAGTGCCATCCGCAGATCGGTTGCGTGCTGCCAGCTGCCGGAACGTATTTCCGCCTCTCCGCGCCGGAGAGTCATCAACCCATCGTAGACATAGCGGGCAAAGACCACACCTGCGGGTGTCAGGCCCATAGGGCGGCGTGTGTGATCCACCAGATCAACGCCGAGCGCGCTTTCCAGGCTGCGCAGATGGTTGGAAACGGTGCTGATCGACAGCCCTGTTTCAGCCGCGACCTTCTGAATCGATCCAGACTTGGAGATCAGCTGGAATACTTCCAGCCATCGCAGACTCAGCCCCTTTTGCATCAGCAGTCCTCCCTAGCTGCTTGCTTAAGCTATCCACAAAAATCCGCCAACATATCCGGCAAAATCGAAACTGAGTTTTACTATCACTGCAAGAGTAATTTTCTTCTACTGCGAAATGTCTTCCCGGATATGGTTTGCCGTGCAAAAATCAAACCCTTAGGGCCCGCACAGAAAGGGCCGGGTGTGACAACTGGGAGAACGATTAATATGATCAAAAAGTATCTGCTTTCAACAGCCTGTGCTGCCGCTGCTGCGATCTCCGCGACACAGGCTTCAGCCCTGGACGAAATCACCGTGGCCTATTTCCTGGAGTGGCCGATGCCGTTCCAGTTCGCTAAGGCCAATGGCACCTATGAAGAAGAGATGGGTGTCAAGATCAACTGGGTTTCCTTCGACACAGGCACCGCGATGTCGGCAGCGATGGCCTCGGGTGATGTGCAGATTGCCGTCAGCCAGGGCGTGCCGCCGTTTGTGGTCGCGACCTCTGCGGGCCAGGACATCCAGACTGTCGATGTGGCAGTCAGCTATTCAGACAATGACAACTGCGTGGTGGCAGAAGCACTTGAGATCGACAAGGAAAATGCCGGCGAACTGAATGGCAAGAAGGTTGGCGTGCCGATCGGAACCGCAGCGCACTATGGCTTCCTGTCGCAGATGGCTCATTTCGGCGTTGATATCGGTTCGATGGAAATTGTCGACATGGCCCCCGCAGATGGCGCAGCGGCCTTTGCACAGGGCAACCTGGACATGGTCTGCGGCTGGGGCGGCGCGCTGCGGCGGATGGTGGAGCACGGCAATGTGCTGCTGACCGGTGCCGAAAAGGAAGAGCTGGGCATTCTGGTATTTGACGTGACCAGCGCGCCTGCAGGCTTCATCGCGGATGAGAGTGCACTGCTGAGCAAGTTCCTGAAAGTGACTGCAGACGCAAATGCGATGTGGAACTCCGGCGATCACAAGGATGATATGCTGCCGGTGATTGCCAAGGACGCGGGCATGGATCTGGCTGATGCAGAGGCCACTATCGCAACCTTCAGCTTTCCCTCGGCTGAGGAACAGCTGTCCGAAAAATGGCTGGGCGGCGGCGCGCAGAGCTTCATGAAGGGCGTAGCGGATGTGTTCGTAAATGCCGGAAGCATTGAGGCGGCGCTGGATTCCTATGACGGTGCCGTCAACAGTGATCCGCTGGAAGCGGCGCTGAACTGAGCTGGTACAACTTGGCCAAAGCGGACGGCCCGGATCCCGGGCCGCCCGCATCCGCATTTGCAGGCCGGCTGCAAACTGGCGCTAACAGGAAGGGGAAGCGATGTCGGGACTGGACATCAAAAGTGTCTCCATGCGTTTTGACCTGCCCAATGGCAGTTCTGTTCAGGCGCTGAAAGACGTTTCATTGAACTTGCAGGCGGGGGAGTTGCTGTCGGTACTCGGGCCGTCGGGCTGTGGCAAGACCACGCTGCTGAACATTCTGGCTGGCTTTTTGGCCCCTACCGAAGGCGAAGTGGAGCTGAATGGCCATGTGGTGACCGGCCCTGACGCTGAACGCGGCATGGTGTTTCAGAAAGGCGCACTGTTCGAATGGATGAACGTGCGCGACAACGTGGAATTTGGCCCCCGGATGAAGGGGATGGGCAAGGCGGAGCGGGAGAAGATCTCCGACCACCTTCTGGAAATCGTCGGCCTGCAGGATTTCAAGGAAAAGGCGGTTTACGAGCTGTCGGGCGGCATGCAGCAGCGTGTGGCACTGGCACGCTGCCTAGCCAATGAGCCGGATGTGATCCTGATGGATGAACCGCTTGGCGCCTTGGACGCGCTGACGCGGGAGAAGATGCAGGGTCTGGTGCTGAAGCTGTGGAAGGAGACCGGAAAGACCATCATCCTGATCACCCACTCTGTGGAGGAGGCGCTGCTGCTGGGCGAGCGGCTGATCGTGATGGCGCCGCGGCCCGGCCGCATCCATCGTGAATACAACCTGCCCTTTGCTGAGCGCGGCGTGAATGCCGACCTGCGCGACGTCAAGAAATCCGAAGGGTTTGCCGAGACCCGGGATGAGATCCTCTCGATGATCTGGGAGATGGAAGAAGAAATCATGGGCCGTACGGAGCAGGTGGCATGAGTGTACTTCTGTTCTACATCGCGCTGTTTGCCGGCGCCTTTTTCCTAGTGCAGGTTGTCCGCAAAGGGATGCAATCGCGGCAGGATTTTACCAGTCTTAAGACCGTGACCTTCGGCGACGAAAGCGCGGTTACTCCGGACCGGGCGGCGTCGATTATCTCAGTTCTGGTGATCTTTGTGATTTGGGCGGCATTTACTGGCTCCAAATTGTTCCCGATCCACGTCCCAGGGCCATTCACCGGCGAGACCACCTTCACCTACACGCTGGAAAACGCCGATGGCGCCACGGACGATGCGGACGTCACCGTGCGGGTCTTTGGATTTGGCGAGGACGTCGAGAAGTTCGAAGTCGAGGGAGGCGGTGGCTTTGCAGTAAATGACGCGCTGGCGGCACAGGCAGGGCGGTCTACTACGTTGTTGTTTGACAAGAACGATGAGGCCAAGCGCAGGGACGGTGCAAAAATCGTCGCCATTAACGGCGAGCCGATTGCGGCTGACAGTGCAGTGGATACCGGTGATGGAACCGTCACGCTGACTGGCAAGGGCGCGATAAGCTTTACTCCGCACGGCGGTATGCAAATGAATCCTATCTGGTTGCCAGCCCCGGAAACGGTGGTGGCGCGGTTCTTTGAGATCGCATCCGAGGGCTATCAGAATTTTTCGCTTTGGCAGCACTTGGGATGGTCGCTTCTGCGGGTTGTGGCAGGCTTTGTGACTGGCGCCATTGTGGGCATCCCGCTGGGATATGCCATGGGCCTGTCCGGCTGGTTCCGCGGCTGGTTCGATCCGATTGTCGAATTCATGAGGCCGGTGCCTCCGCTGGCACTGATTCCTCTAGTAATCATCTGGTTCGGCATTTGGGAAACCGGCAAGATCGTTCTGCTGTTCCTTGCGGCGCTGTGGATCATGACCATTGCGGCACGGGCCGGAGTGTCAGGCGTGAATATCTCAAAGATCCATGCAGCCTATTCATTGGGCGCCTCGAAATGGCAGATCATGCGTCATGTGATCGTCCCGAACTCTCTTCCCGAGATTTTCACCGGCGCGAGGGTGGCGATGGGGGTTTGCTGGGGCACGGTTGTGGCCGCAGAACTGGTTGCGGCGCAAAAGGGCGCCGGCATGATGATCATCGCGGCCTCTAAGTTCCAGCTGACTGACATCGTGATCATGGGCATCGTGCTGATTGGCATCATCGGCTACGGCATCGATATTCTGATGCGCAAGGCAGAGAATTGGCTGGTGCCCTGGAAAGGCCGCAGCTGATCTGAGAGCAGCCACGAAAACAAAACGCCCGGGGAGTTCCCCGGGCGTTTTGCTGTTCAGGAAAGGATCAGCCGCGGATGCGGTCAAAACCCGGATCGTAAGGCGACGGGGCGATCACCTTGGCCGGGACCAGATCTCCGCAAAGGTCTAGCTGCATGGTGCTGCCGATTTCGGCCAGTTCCGGGTCCATAAACGCATAGGCAAGGTTCATACCCACCCGGTGCCCCCAGCCGCCGGAGGTGACGGTGCCCACAACCTTGTTCCCCTGCATCAGCGAGGCGCCGCCATGGGCCGGGGCATGGGTGGTGTCCACATTCAGGGTGACCATCTTCTTGCGCGCGCCTTCGGATTGGCGTTTCAGCAGAGCCTCCCTGCCGGTAAAATCACCCTTCTCCAGCTTTACGAACCGGTCCAGACCGGTTTCGAACGGGTCGAATTCGGTGATCAGATCGGCCTTCCAGTGCAGAAAGCCTTTCTCCATCCGCATAGATTCGACCGCGCGGGCGCCAAAAAGCTTGAGGCCGTGTTCTTTGCCAGCTTTCCGCAGTGCCAGGTAGGCGGCGTAGAGCGACTCATTGGGGATATGAATTTCATAGGCCAGTTCGCCGGAGAAGCTGACGCCCATCACCGTGGCTGGAGCAAAACCGATGAAGCATTCGCGTACTGACAGCCAGGGAAAGGCGTCACGGGACCAGTTTCCCCGGGCGCAGGCGGAGAGAACGTCCCGCGCCCGGGGGCCGGCAAGGACCAGGATGGTCTGGTCATTGGTCAGGGAGCGGAGCTGGACGTCTTCTCCAGGCTGGATATGCTGGGCAAGCCAATCCATGTCGTGGAATTCGCTGGCCGCGGCAGAGCCGTACCAGACCCGTTTGGGCCCACGGTCCGAGGCGGGGAGGTTGGCGACGGTGGCCTCACCCTTGATCATGCCTTGGTGGTTCAAGAGGTATCCCAGCCCGACACGGCCCGCGCGTCTGGTGACGGCGCCGCAGAACATGCGGTCGAGGAAGCTGTGGCGGTCGGTGCCGGTAATCTCGAAGCGGTTGAAGCCGTTGACCTCGGCGAGGCCGACGTTTTCCTGCACGTTCTTCACCTCTGCGGCGACCACATCGAAGGCTTCGTCGAAGTTGAAGCTGAGCGAGGGATGGAAGTCCGGCGAAGGCTTGATGTACTCAACCCGCTCCCAGCCGTTCACCACGGTGAATTCGGCACCCTCGGCGGCCATGATGGGGGTAAGCGGTGTGGTCTTCGCTGGACGGCCTGCCGGACGGTGCTCAAGCGGAAAGTGGAAGCGGAATTCGTTCTGGTAATCCTCAATGGCTTTGAGAGCAGTCAGCTCAACGTTGGCGTGGCCGGTGAAACGGCGCGGGTCGAGGCACCAGGTGTCATAGCAGGACTCGCCATGCACGATCATCTGCGCCAAGAGCCAGCCGTGGCCACCGCCTTCTCCAAGGCCCGCACGCAGGCCGATGGCGCAGAAGGCGTTGCGCTTGCCCGGGATCGGGCCGATCAGAGGTGCGCCGTCGATAGTGTAGGTTATGGGGCCATTCACAATCGAGCGGATGCCGGTCTCACGCAGGGCAGGCATGCGGGCAAAGGCGCCCTCCAACACATCCATGACACGCTCCAGATCGTCAGGGCAGAGGGCATTTACAAAGTTCGGGTCGATCCCGTCCATGCCCCAGGTCTTACAGTCCTGCTCGTAGAAGCCGATCAGCAATCCGTTCTTTTCTTGGCGGCAGTAATAGTCTGAAATCGGGCAGCGGATCAGTGGCATTCTGTGACCTGCCTCGACGATACCGGGAATGTCCTCTGTCAGGAAATACTGGTGTTCCATCGAGGCGACGGGGTGGTGGACACCCATCATCGCACCCACCTCATTAGCCCGGTAGCCGCAGGCGTTCACCACGATATCACAGTCGATATCGCCGTGTTCCGTGTGAACGGTCCAGGTGTCGTCCTTGTGCTGGGTGAGGGCGGTGACCGGCGTGTTGCGGTAAACCTCGGCTCCGGCCTTGCGCGCGTGAAAGGCCAGCGCTTGGCACAGCTGCGCCGGGTCGATGTCGCCATCCAGCGGATCCCACAATCCGCCGGTCAGGTTATCTGTTGAAATCAGCGGATGGCGGCGGGCGCATTCGGAGGCATCGATTATCTCGAAATGCACATCCATGCCGCGCGCCATGGAGGTGAAGTGGCGGTAGCCCTGCATCTGCTCTGGTGTGTTTGCCAGACGGATGCCTCCGTCACCGTGGTGGTAGTTGATTGGGTATTCCGGGTTTTCTGCCAGTTTCTTGTAGAGCGCGATAGAATGGCTTTTCAGTCCCACCATGGTCTGGTTTGTGCCGAAATTTGTGACCTGCGCCGCCGAGTGCCAGGTGGTGCCGCTGGTAAGTTCATTGCGTTCAATCAGAACAACGTCGCTCCAGCCTTCCTGGGTGAGGTGGTAGAGGGTTGAGCAGCCGGCAATGCCGCCGCCGATAACCACAACCTTAGTGCGCGACTTCATTGAATAGACCTCCGGGCTGTTATTTCTAAGTTAGGCCGCGGCTGGGCTGCTGCGGCAAGATAGCTCGGCGCACTTAGCAAAAAATCGAAAACGGAATTGAGCGGTTTTAGAAGTTACTGCAGGAATGTGCGGCGGATGGAACAGTCAGGAAACAGCCGCTCTTTGGTGAGCCGATGGCGCGGGGCCGGGTGCTATGCCCCCGCCGTGTCACGATGTTTTTACCTGCCCGCGCAATAAAGCTTTCTGCTGGCTGAAGACGCAGGAGCGTTGACGGCCCGGCCCGCGGCGCGCAGAGTGCTACTACAGAGATAGTTTCTCATCGCGCTTATGTCGTGGATGTTCTCAAGCTGTGCTGAAACTGGCACCATGTTGCGCAAGTTGATGGGTTATCTGGTCTTATCGTTTTTGAAAACTGTCACTGTTGGCGGCGGGCAAGCCTTCGCAAGGTTTCACCGTTGAAACAACAAGAACAACAATTAGCAGTCCAAAGGGAGAATTGGATAAATGACAAACACTGGTAAGCTGACGCGGCGAAGCGTTTTAAAGAGCGCTGGCGCTGCAGCCCTTGCGGCACCGCTTTATTCAAAAAGCGCACTGGCATCTTCCGGCGAGATCAACATCCTGATGTGGTCGGACTACCTTCCGCCGGAGTTTATTTCGGGCTTTGAAGCCAAGACCGGCATCAAGGTGAATTACACCGGCATCGGGTCGAACGAAGAAATCATCAACAAGATGAAGGCAACCAAGGGCCAGGGCTTCGACATTGTTTCGCCGACCAACAACCGCTCGCTGCAGTGGGGACCGCTGGAACTGCTGAAGCCGTTTGACATGAGCAAGGTCAACATTGACGCTGTGAACCCGGCGATGGCCAAGATCGGCACCGACGCCTGGAACTTTGGCGGCGGCGGCGTGCACTGGCTGCCGCATATTTGGGGCACCGAGGGTATTGCTTACCGTACGGACCTTTGGCTGCCCGAAGGCGATGCGCCTTCCTACGGCGACGTCTGGTCGGAAGAAAACGCAGGCAAAACCATGGGCCGGGCACATTCGATGATGCTGGGTGCGGGTCTCTATATGGAAGCCTCGGGCGAGATGGAGCCCGGATCGATCTGGGCGGCCTATGACGACGAAGAAACTATGCGGAAGGTTTGGGGGCAGGTCACCGACTGGTGCGTGGCGCGCAAGAACCGCATCAAGCTGATCTGGAACGATGCGGATACCCAGAAAAACGGCCTGCTGAACGAAGGTGTTGTGGTTGGCCAGACTTGGGACGGCCCGCCGCTGGCGCTGAAATCTGCTGGCGAGCCAGTACACTACCAGGCACCGGTCGAAGGCGCGATGGCTTGGGTCGACGGCATCTCGATGCCAGTGGGGGCGCAGAACGAAGAGCAGGTCTATGCCTTCATCTCCTACGCTTATGAGCAGGAGCCTGCGGGCAAGGCGATCGACAGCCACGGCTACAACTCGCCGGTGCTGGGTGCAGACGGTTTCTCCGGTGATGTGTACAAGAAGAACTTTGCCGAGGCTTATCCGGGCAACTCGCTGGCCAACCTGAACCCCTGGCCGGCAGAGGCGCCTTGGTACGCCGATGTGCGCACTGAGTTCGTCAACAAGTTCAAGAGCGCGTAACATCTGCGCCTGAAACACTTGACCCCCGGAGCTCCTCCGGGGGTCAGCCACGTGCCGCGCGGCGCAATCACAAAAGAATAGAAACAGGAAGCAGGCCTAGCGGGGCCGGTGGCGTGCCACCGGATTGGGGGCCTGCACCCTGGGGAGAAGCCAAATGAGTGCTGGGGTCGGCGTTGATCTCGAGAATCTCTGGATCCGTTTCGGTGACTTTGTCGCCGTGCGCGATGCCAATGTGAACATCAATGGAGGGGACTTCTTTTCCTTTCTGGGGCCTTCGGGCTGCGGCAAGACAACGATCCTGCGCGCGGTTTCGGGCTTTCTGGAGCCAAGCGACGGGCGTGTGCTGATCGGCGGCAACGACATGAAGGGGATCGGGCCGAACAAGCGCCCGACCGCGCTGATCTTCCAGAACCTGGCGCTGTTCCCGCTGATGAAAATCTGGGAAAACATCACCTTCTCAATGGAGATCAAGGGCGCCTCTGCCAAGGAGCGCCGCAAGCGCGCGGATGAACTCTTGGACATGATTGCGCTGCCAGGGCAGGGCGACAAGCTGCCGTCGGAACTGTCAGGCGGGCAGCGCCAGCGGGTGGCAATCGCGCGTGCGCTTTGCGCAGAGCCGGATGTGCTGCTGCTGGACGAGCCGCTGTCGGCGCTGGACCTGAAATTGCGCCAGCACATGCGCACAGAACTGCGCGAGATCCAGCAACGGGTCGGCATCACCTTCATCTATATCACCCACGACCAGGGCGAGGCGCTGACCATGTCCGACAACATCGCGGTGATGAAGGCGGGCGTGATTGACCAAATCGCCGATGGCAAGACCATCTATAATGACCCGTCGACCGCTTTTGCCGCGTCATTCGTCGGCGAAAACAACGTCTTCCGCGGCAAGGTCAAGCGCATCATGGGCAATGAGGCATTGATTTCCACCAACCGTTCAGGCGATCTGGTGGCGCGGATTTCCTCCGCTAACCAGGGCAAGATGAAGGAAGGCGACGCCGCCATGATGTTCATCCGCCCAGAAGCCTTTGCGTTGGCGCCGCAGGGCGCGACCGGCGACCATTTCGTGACGGCCAAGGTCAACCACGAGGAATTCGAAGGAAATGTTTTCAACATCTTCATGGAAGGCGATGGCGGCAAGGAGCTGAAGGTCTCCATCCCCAACCTCGGCCAGTCGTTTGACGATCACACTGGCCAGAACATCACCCTGGAATACGAGACGAAGAACGCCGTCTGTGTTCCGGCTGGTGAGCTGGCCGCTGAATAAGGAGGCCCAAGCCATGCCAAGCTTCCTGAGGGAGTTCTTCAAACGCAACGGCACCGGCATGGGCAGCCTGATGCTGGGCCTGGTCCTGTTTTGGACCATCGGCCTCATCATCCTGCCGCAGCTGTCGATGCTCGACTTCTCGTTCCGTCCAAACCTGCCGCCGCCAGAGATTGGCGGCCCCAAGGACGTCTATACGCTGGAGAACTACAAATACCTGATCTACGGCCCCGAGGGCGGCAGCCAGGATTACAACGCGGTGGACCTCAAGGTGTTCTTCCGCACCCTGGTGGCGGCGGTCTGCGTCACTATCTTCAACCTGATCCTGTGCTACCCGATCGCCTATTACCTGGCCCAGTCCAAGGGCAATCACATCCGCATTTTTGCGCTGATGCTGATCATCCCCTACTGGATCAACGAGATTCTGCGGGCCTTTGCGCTGCGGATCATCTTCGGTGAGACCGGGGTGCTGAACAACATGCTGGTAGGATTGGGTATTTTCGACACGCCCTTCGACTTCATCCGCAATGATATCGCGCTCTATGCAGGCCTGGGCTACGCCTACATCCTGCTGATGATCTTCCCGATCTACAACGTGATCGAGAGCCTCGACCGCAACCAGATCGAGGCCGCGCGCGACATGGGCGCCAGCTGGCCGATGATCCACCGCCGAGTGGTCATTCCCTATGCCAAGCCGGGGATTTCTTCGGGTTGCACCATGGTGTTCATGCTGTCGGCGGGTGCCCTGGCTGCGCCGCAAATCCTGGGCGGGCCGTCCTCCCTGTGGTTCACACAGCTGATCTACCAGCAGTTCAATGACAACTCAGACTGGCCGCAGGGCGCAGCCTATGCGGTGGTTCTGCTGGTCACCTGTATCCTGCTTGTTCTGGCCGTCATGCGCCTGTTCAAGGTGAACATGGGGGATATCGGCAAATGAAGAATTTCACCTTTATGCGCCTGAGCCTTTGGGTTTATCTGGCGATCTTCTTTGCCTATCTGCTGGGCCCTTTGGTGATCATGTCGGCAACCGCCTTCAACTCGCCTTCGTTCCCGCGGATGACCCCCTGGGAGTGCCTGACGTTTGAATGGTTCTCGGCCTTGTTTCAGGACGAGCGGATTTTGAACGGCATCTGGAACTCGATCCTTGTGGGGGCAGGAACGGTTGTGCTGTCTGTTGCGATGGGTCTGGCGGGTGCGCTGATGCTCACCCAGATCTGGCCCAAGCTGCGGGCGACCTACTACACCGTCATCATTGCGCCGATCCTTATCCCGGGTGTGGTGCTTGGCATCTCGACACTGGTGTTCTGGGACCGTATCAACCGGATGCTGGGGCTTGGCGCCGACAGCTTTCTGTCGAACGGCTTGTTCCTGACCATTATCGGCCAGTCCACCTTTATCGCCAGCTACTGCATGCTGGTGCTGGTGGCGCGTCTGCAGCGCTATGACATCGCGCTGACAGAGGCAGCACTGGATCTGGGGGCCACCCATGCCCAGGCCTTCCGCAAGGTGCTGTTGCCGTTCATGCGGCCGGCCATTGCTTCGGCAGCCGTACTGGCGTTTCTGGCGAGCTTCGAGAACTACAACACCACCACCTTCACCTTCGGTGAATACCCGACGCTGACCATCGAGCTGGCGCAGAAGGTGCGTTACGGTATCACGCCCGCGATCTCGGCCCTGGCCTTTATCATCGTGGTGCTTACGGTGTTTGCGGCTCTCTTCAACGAGGCCAGCATCCGCCGCAAGCAGCTGGTGGCCGAAGCGCGCAAGAAGGCAACCGTGGAAGAGCTGGAAAGCGGCAAGCTGCGGCTGCCAGGCTTCCTCAGCTCCAATGTTGCTGCGGTGGCGCTGGTAGTTGTGGCCTGTGCAACAATGGCAGTGGTCGGCACTGCGACGGTCTACAGCCCGCAGCAGTGTATTGCCAACGTGCAGGAGCAGAAGCGCCTTGAGACGGAAGAACGCATCCAGGAACTGCGCCGCCAGCGCGAACTGCGCCGCCAGCAGCAACTGGAGGAACAGGGTGAGGCCGCACCGGCCGAAACCGCGCCGTCCACCGGCTCCGGCAACAACTCCGGCTTCGGCGGGGTGTTTGCGCCGGGCAGCCTGTCGGGTGAGGGCGAGGCGGATTCGGAAGCAGAGCAGGAGCCGCAGGGCAACAGCTCAGGGTTTGGTAATGTGTTTGAGCCAGACGCTCTGTCAGGTGACGGCGGGGACAGCGGCTCCGGCAACTGAAACGCACCGCTTAGAAACTAGAAAGGCGGCCCTTGCGGGCCGCCTTTGTCATTGTTGCAGCTAGCGAGGTTCAAGCCAGGGAACCAGCCGTATGCCGGTCGGCATAATATTGTTTGCGGAACGCTTGTGGGCTGGTCTTATACTCGCGCTTGAACCATTCGGTCAGGCTGCTGCGGGAGCCGAAGCCGGTGGCGGCGACAATCTCTGCCAGCGGTAGGGTGGTGTGCAGCAGCAGCTGGCGGGCCTTCTCGATGCGCAGCTTGCGGTAGGCCGTCAGCGGGCTGGTCTGTGCCTTCTGTTGGAACCGTCGCTCCAGCTTGCGCGGAGAAACCCCGGCCTGCTGGGCTATGTCGCGGATCAGCAGCGGTTCTTCCAGGTTCTGCTGCATCAGATCAAGGATCTTGACCACCAGCGCATCTCCGCCGGCGGTCTGGCGCAGCTGCAAGGAGACCTTGGATTGTTCCGAGGCCGGGCCGAAGGCGAGGCCCAGGTAATCGCAGACCGCATCCGCGATGAAGGCACCGCGGTCGGCGCGCAGGAAGGCGACCAGCAGGCGCAGCGCGGCAAAGCTGCTGACAGCGGTGCTGATACGGCCTGAGGTCGTGGTCAGGGTGCCAGCGGGGGCGCAGATCATCTGCTCCTCCTCCGCCGCGGCAGCAAAGTTTGCATGGACCGCGGTCTCGACTGCGGTGTTCAGGCCGGTTTCCGGCAGGAGGAAAATGGCGCTGCCGGCAAACAGGCAGCGCTGTGCCTGGCGGCAGATCCGCTGCAGGCTGGCTCTTTCGCCGGAATTCAGTGGCCAGCGGCTGGAGAT
Source organism: Leisingera sp. ANG-M7 (assembly GCF_000813965.1). GTDB lineage: Bacteria > Pseudomonadota > Alphaproteobacteria > Rhodobacterales > Rhodobacteraceae > Leisingera. The sequence goes on from NZ_JWLI01000020.1 coordinate 59,146, forward strand.
CCCGCCGAGGAATATGACGGTCTGCGGCTTCCAGCCTTCCGGCACGCTGCGCATTTGTGACGCCAGATTGCGCACGGCGGTACGGTAGCCGCTGTCGGGAAACAGATCATTGGCGGCGCGGAAGACTTCGCAGATCATCTGGGCTGCGGCGGGAGAATCCGGCTGCGGCAGAATGATTTCGACATCGTGAAAACGGGCCAGGGCCGCGCTGTCAGCGAATTGCCGGGGCGCTGGCACGGTCAGCGGTTCGAGACGGGACATCATTCTCTCCTCTGAGCGGGTCATGCGGGATGCAGCCGGCTTGTCCGGGCTGCTGAGTGCCCCGCCGGACAAGCCGGCGGGGCAGTAAGCCTGGAAAACCCGGGCTTACTCTTCTTCGTAGTCCGACATTGGCGGGCAAGTGCAGATCAGGTGACGGTCGCCATAGGCGTTGTCGACCCGGTTAACTGCTGGCCAGTACTTGTCGACGCCGAGGTTGCCCGGCGGGAAGCAGGCCTGCTCGCGGCTGTAAGGACGGTCCCACTCGCCGACCAGGTCGCGTACCGTGTGCGGCGCGTGCTTGAGCGGGTTGTTCTGGGGATCGATCTTACCGTCGATGATGTCCTGCGCTTCCTTGCGGATCGACAGCATAGCATCACAAAAGCGGTCCAGCTCGTCCTTGGGTTCGGACTCGGTCGGCTCCACCATCAGCGTGCCGGCTACCGGCCAGGACATGGTCGGGGCGTGGAAGCCGGAGTCGACCAGGCGCTTGGCGATATCGTCCACGGTGACGTGGCCTTCCTCATCCAGAGGGCGGGTGTCCAGGATGCACTCATGCGCCACGCGGCCCGTTTCCGAGGTGTAGAGGATCTTGTAGGCATCCTTGAGACGGGCTGCGATGTAGTTCGCGTTCAGGATCGCAACCTTAGTCGCCTGGGTCAGGCCAGCGCCGCCCATCAGCAGACAGTAGGCCCAGCTGACCGGCAGGATCGAGGGCGAGCCGAACGGAGCCGCCGAAACCGGACCCACGGCAGTACCGTATTCCGGGTGGCCCGGGAGGTGCTCTTCCAGATGCGCCTTGACGCCGATCGGACCCATGCCGGGGCCGCCGCCGCCATGCGGAATGCAGAAGGTCTTGTGCAGGTTCAAGTGCGAAACGTCGCCGCCAATCTTGCCCGGCTGGGCCAGGCCCACCATGGCGTTCATGTTTGCGCCGTCAATATAGACCTGACCGCCGTGATCATGGGTGATCTGGCAGACTTCCTGCACGGTTTCCTCAAACACGCCGTGGGTCGACGGGTAGGTGATCATACAGGCCGCGAGGTTCGCGGAATGCTCTTCGGCTTTGGCGCGGAAGTCGGCGACGTCAATGTTGCCGCTGTCATCCGATTTCACCGGAACCACCTTGTAGCCCACCATCTGTGCCGACGCTGGGTTGGTGCCGTGCGCGGATGTGGGGATCAGGCAGATTTTACGGTGCGCTTCGCCGCGTGACGCGTGGTAGTTGCGGATTGTCAGCAAGCCCGCGTATTCGCCCTGCGCACCGGAGTTCGGCTGCTGGGAGATCGCGTCATAGCCGGTGATCTGGCACAGCTTATCGTTCAGATCGGCGATCATCTGGTGGTAGCCCTGCGCCTGGTCTTCCGGGCAGAAGGGGTGCAGGTTGCCGAATTCCGGCCAGGTGACCGGGATCATCTCGATGGTTGCGTTCAGCTTCATGGTGCAGGACCCCAGCGGGATCATTGCACGGTCCAGCGCCAGGTCGCGGTCGGCCAGACGGCGCATGTAGCGGGTGATCTCTGCCTCGGCCCGGTTCTTGTGGAAGATCGGGTGGGTCAGATACTCGCTTTCACGCAGCGCATAGTCGGGCAGACGGTAGGCGCGGTTGGCAACGCTGTCGTCTTTCTTGTCGATGCCAAAGGCACCCCAGACAGCCTCGATGGTTTCCGGGCGGGTCTGCTCGTCCAGCGAGATGCCGATGTGGCTGTCGCCGATCTTGCGCAGGTTCACGCCGCGGGCAACCGCCGCTTCCATGACGGTTTTCTGCAACGGGCCGACCTCGACGGTGATGGTGTCGAAGAAGACTTCCGGCTGCACCTTGTATCCGTGCTCCTCAAGCCCTGCGGCCAGGCGCGAAGTTTTGCGGTGCACCGACTGGGCGATGGCCTTGATGCCGTCGGGGCCGTGGTAGACCGCATACATCGACGCGATGACAGCCAGCAGCGCCTGAGCGGTACAAACGTTGGAGTTGGCTTTTTCGCGGCGGATGTGCTGTTCGCGGGTCTGCAGCGCCAGCCGGTAGGCTTTGTTGCCACGCGCGTCGACGGACACACCGATGATGCGGCCGGGCATGGCGCGCTTCAGCTTGTCGGTGGTTGCCATGTAGGCTGCGTGCGGGCCGCCATAGCCCATCGGAACGCCAAAGCGCTGGGTGGAGCCGATGGCGATGTCCGCGCCCATTTCACCGGGCGACTTCAGCAGCGCCAGCGCTAGGATGTCGGCGGCGACAACGGCGATGCCCTTGTGCTCGTGGATGGCTTCGATTTCCGATGTGAAATCGCGCACATGGCCGTAGGTGCCGGGGTACTGGAAGATCGCGCCAAAGACCGCGCCGGGATCCAGCTCGTCGGGATCGGCAACCACGACGTCGATGCCCAGGGGCTCGGCGCGGGTCTGGATCACAGCGACGGTCTGCGGGTGGCAGTTCTTGTCGACAAAGAAGGCGGCGTTGTTCGCCTTGGAGCGCGAACCGCGGTGCGCCATTGCCATGGCTTCGGCTGCAGCGGTGGCTTCGTCCAGCAGCGAGGCGTTGGCGATGTCCAGGCCGGTCAGGTCGCTGACCATGGTCTGGAAGTTCAGCAGAGCTTCGAGACGGCCCTGGGAGATTTCCGGCTGGTAGGGGGTGTAGGCGGTGTACCAGGCCGGGTTTTCCAGGATGTTGCGCAGGATCGGCGCCGGGGTGGTGGTGCCATAGTAGCCCTGGCCGATCAGCGAGGTCAGCACCTTGTTCTTGGATGCCACCTGCTTCATGTGGAAAAGGGCGTCGCGCTCGGTCATTGCCGGGCCCCAGTCCAGCGCCTCTTTCTGGCGGATGGCGGGCGGCACGGTAGCGTCGATCAGCTCGTCCAGGGTTTTGAAGCCGATCACCTGCAGCATATCCCGCATCTCGGTCGGAGACGGGCCGATATGGCGCCGGTTGGCGAAGTCATAGGCTTCGTAATCGGTAAGTTTGAAGGCCATTACAGAGGTCCTTGTCTGGGGCAATGGACCCCGCCGGACGGTTCCGGCGGGGTGGGGGTGCTTAGCCGATCAGGGCTTTGTAGCCGTCCAGATCCATCAGATCATCCAGCTGGGATGCGTCCGACAGCTTGATCTTGTAGATCCAGGCATCGCCTTCCGGGCTCTCGTTCAGGGCACCGGGATTGTCGGCCAGGGTTTCGTTCACTTCGACCACTTCGCCGTCCAGCGGCGCATAAATTTCGGAAGCGGCCTTCACAGACTCGATGACGCCGATCTCGCCGCCCTTTTCGAACTCCTCACCCGCTTCGCGCTGCTCGACGAAGACAACTTCGCCCAGCTGGTCGGCGGCATGCTGGGTGATGCCCAGGGTTGCCACGTCACCTTCGACGGTGATCCATTCATGCTCTTCAGAGTAATAGGTGGCCATGTTGACTCTCCTGATGATGTCTTAGCGTTTGTAGTTCTGAGTAACGAAGGGCAGGGCAACGATTTCAGCCGGCTGCGCCTTGCCGCGGATGATGAGGTTCACCTTGGTGCCTGCGGCGCTGTGGTCCGCCGCAACATAGCCCATGGCAACCGGGCCACCGACGGTGGGGCCGAAGCTGCCAGAGGTGATGGCGCCTAAAGTATCGCCGCTTTCGCTTTGGATTTCCACGCCCTGGCGGGCAGGGGCACGGCCTTCGGGCTTGATGCCGACCAGCTTCTTGGCGGTGCCTTCGGCCAGCTCCTTCTGGATGCGGGCAGCCCCGGGGAAGCCGCCTTCTTCCTTGCGGCGCTTCTGGATCGCCCAGGACAGCGACGCCTCAATCGGCGAGGTCGACTGGTCGATGTCGTTGCCATAGAGGCAAAGACCGGCCTCCAGGCGCAGGCTGTCGCGGGCGCCCAGGCCTGCGGGCTCGCAGTCGTCATGGGCCAGGAACAGTTTCGACACGCGGATCGCGTCGGCTTCCGGGATCGAGATCTCGTAGCCGTCCTCACCGGTGTAGCCCAGGCGTGAGATGCGGCATTCGACACCGCCGATCTCGGCAAGGGTGGTTTCCATGAACTTCAGCTCACGGGCGGCGGGGCAAAGCTCACCCACCACGTCCTCGGCTTTGGGGCCTTGAACGGCAACCAGTGCGCGGTCGAAGATCTCAGTCACTTCTACACCGTTCAGGTTGGCCCGCATGTGCGGAATGTCCTGGTGGCGCAGGGCGGCGTTCACCACGACAAAGTAGTGGTCGCCGCCGTTGGAGACGATCAGGTCGTCCATGATGCCGCCGTCCTCGTTGGTGAAGAAGCCGTAGCGCGCCTTGCCTTCTTTGAGACCGGCATAGGCCTGCGGGCAGAGCGTTTCCAGCTTCTCGCCCACGTTTTCACCGCGCAGGATCACCTGGCCCATGTGAGAGACATCGAACAGCGCGGCCTTTTCGCGGCACTGCTTGTGCTCGCCCATGATGCCCATAGGGTATTGGACCGGCATTTCCCAGCCGGCGAAGTCGACCATCTTGCCGCCAAGTTCGACGTGCAGGTCATAAAGCGGGGTGCGTTTGGGTGCGTCGGTCATCCTGTGCAGCCTTTGAATAATAGGGTTTCGGGGTGAGGGAGGGCGCAGGGCGCGCCCTCCCGGAGAGCTTACTCAGCAGCGTGGCCGGCTTCTTCCGATTTGCCGCCGCTGGCAAAGAACTCTTTCGTCACCTTGAAGACGATCGGGCTCAGCAGCGCCAGGGCGATCAGGTTCGGGATGGCCATCATCGCGTTCAGCGTGTCGGCCAGCAGCCAGATGAAGCCCAGATCGGCGGTTGCACCGAAGTAAATCGCGACGATCCACAGGATGCGGTAGGGCAGCATGACCTTCACACCAAACAGGAACTCCATGCACTTCTCGCCATAATAGGACCAACCGAGGATGGTGGTGAAGGCAAAGATCGACAGCGCGACGGCAATCAGGTAGCCGCCAATGCCCGGCAGGGAGGTTTCAAATGCCAGCGAGGTCAGCGCCGCACCGGATTCACCTGATGTCCAGGCGCCGGACGCGATGATCGCCAGACCGGTGATCGAGCAGACGATGATGGTGTCGATGAAGGTGCCCAGCATCGCGATAAGGCCTTGGTTGACCGGACCTTTGGTCTCAGCTGCAGCATGCGCGATCGGAGCAGAACCCAGGCCTGCTTCGTTCGAGAACACACCGCGGGCCACACCAAAGCGGATCGCCGCCCAGACTGCCGCGCCGGCAAAGCCGCCTTCGGCTGCCGAAGGGGTGAAGGCATGGGTGAACACTAGGCTGAACGCGGAGCCGATGGCGTCTGCATTGATGACCAGCACGATCAGGCCTGCAATGATGTAGCTGACTGCCATAAACGGAACCAGCTTACCGGCCACCGCACCGATGCGGGTAATCCCGCCCAGGATCACAGCGCCGGTCAGCACCATCAGCACGATGCCGGTTACAGAGGTGTTGAAGCCGAAGTTGGTTTCCAGCACCTGTGCCACACCGTTGGCCTGCACGCCGTTGCCAATGCCGAAGGCTGCGATGGAGCCGAATACGGCAAAGGCGACGCCCAGCCAGGCCCATTTCGCGCCGAGGCCGTTCTTGATGTAATACATCGGGCCGCCGACATAGTTGCCTTCTTCGTCACGCTCGCGGAATTTCACGGCGCAGACGGCTTCCGAATACTTGGTGGCCATGCCGACCAGAGCGGTCATCCACATCCAGAACAGCGCGCCGGGGCCGCCGAGGAACACGGCGGTGGCGACGCCTGCGATGTTGCCGGTGCCGATGGTGGCGGACAGCGCGGTCATCAGTGCGTTGAACGGGGTGATCTGGCCTTCGCCGGTGCCTTCACGGCCCTTGAACATCAGGCCGAAACCCATGCCCAGTTTGCGGATCGGCATGAACTTCAGGCCGACCTGAAGGAAGAAGCCGACGCCCAGAATGAGGACCAGCATCATCGGCCCCCAGACCACGCCGTTTACGGCTCCTACGATTGAATTTAACGCTTCCATGGGTCTCCTCCCGCTTGCGTTAAGGTTATTTGCCCTTTGCCAAGGCCATCTGACGGGCCTCTTTCAGGGCGGCAAAATCTTCATCCGCGTGGAACGAAGAGCGGGTCAGCGGTGTCGCTGACACATGCAAAAAGCCCTTGGAGCGCGCGATCTGTTCCAGTTGCGCGAACTCTTCCGGCGACCAAAAACGGTCGATCGAATGGTGTTTGGGGGTGGGCTGCAGGTACTGGCCCACTGTCAGGAAATCGACTTGGGCCGCGCGCAGGTCATCCATCACCTGGCGCACGTCTTCCAGGGTTTCACCCAGGCCGACCATGATGCCGGACTTGGTGAACAGCTGCGGGTTGGCGCGCTTGGCATCATCCAGAAGCCGCAGAGAGGTGTAATAGCGCGCACCGGGGCGCACGCGGGGGTACAGGCGCGGCACGGTTTCCAGGTTGTGGTTGAACACATCCGGCGCCGCCTCGAACACCGCCTTCGCTGCTTCGCCCTTGCCCAGGAAGTCCGGGGTCAGCACCTCGATGGTGGTGCCGGGGTTCTGGTGGCGGGTGGCGCGGATGGTTTGGGCGATGTGCTCTGCGCCGCCGTCTTCCAGGTCGTCGCGGTCGACGGAGGTGATCACCACATGGCGCAAGCCCAGTTTCTTGACCGCTGCCGCAACCCGGCCTGGCTCAAACGCATCCAGCGTGTCCGGCTTGCCAGTGGTCACGTTGCAGAAAGAGCAGCCGCGGGTGCAAACCTCGCCCATAATCATCATGGTGGCATGGCGCTTGGACCAGCACTCGCCGATGTTCGGGCAGGCGGCCTCTTCGCAGACGGTCGCCAGATCATGCTCCCGCATCAGCTTGCGGGTTTCATAATACTCCGAGCTTTCGATCTTCTTCTTGCGGATCCACTGGGGTTTGCGCGGGATGGAGCTGTCGGCCTTGTGGGCCTTTTCCGGGTGGCGGGGGCGCAGCTGGATCGTCATCTGGCGGAGCTCCGGATCAGGCGTGAATGGCGCGGCCAAGCGCGTCGAGGCAGGCTTCTTTCGCAGCCTCACCCATTGCCGGGTGAGCGTGGCAAGTGCGCGCGACCTCTTCCACGGTGGCGCCTTTGGTCATCGCCAGAACCAGCTCGGCAATCAGGTCGCCGCCATGGGCGCCGCAGATATGGGCGCCAAGGATCTTACCCGCTGGCGTTGCCAGCACCTTCACCGCACCGTCAGTTTCACCGGTCGAGCGGGCGCGGGAGTTCGCCATAAAGGCAAATTTGCCGGTAATGTACTCGGTGCCAGCCTCCTTCAGTGCTTCCTCGGTCTGGCCGACGGAGGCAACTTCCGGGTCGGTGTAAACCACGCCGGGCACGGTGTTGTAGTCCACATGGCCGTGCTCGCCGGCCAGCATCTCGACGCAGGCAACGCCGTCTTCCTCTGCCTTATGCGCCAGCATCGGGCCAGGCACGCAATCGCCGATCGCATAGATGCCGGGCACCGAGGTCTGGAAGGTTTCATCCACTTCGATGAAGCCTCGCGCGTTGACCGAGACACCCAGGCCTTCGAGGCCCAGCCCGCGGGTTACCGGACGGCGGCCGATGGCGATCAGCACCTTGTCAGCCCCGATTTGTTCTTCTTTGTCTTTGCCCACGCGGTCCAAGGTTAAGGTCAGGCCGTTTTCGCCCCTTTCAACGGACTTCAGCGCGCGGCCCAATTGGAATTTCAGACCGCGCTTGCTCAGTGCGCGCTGGGACAGCTTGGCGATCTCGCCATCGATGCCGGGCAGGATGCGGTCGAGGTATTCCACCACCGTCACCTTGGATCCGAGACGTGACCAGACCTGACCGAGTTCAAGCCCGATCACGCCGGCGCCGATTACCACCAGATGCTCTGGCGCCGATTCCAGTGCCAGCGCTCCGGTGCTGCTCAGCACGTCCACCTCGTCGATCTCCACGCCTGGGAGGGGGGTGGGTTCCGAACCGGTGGCAATCAGTATGTTCTTTGCAGTGTAGGTGTCTTCACCCACTTTGACTTGGCCTTGCGCCGGAATACTGGCCCAGCCTTCGATGTGGTCGACGCCGTTCTTCTTGAACAGGAACGCGATGCCTTTGGTCAGGTCGCCGACGATCTTGTCCTTGCGGGCCATCAGCGCGCCCAGGTCCAGGCTGGCGCCCTCGACGGCGATGCCATGCGCGGCCAGGTGGGACAGCTCGGCATATTTTCCGGAGGAGGTCAGCAGCGCCTTGGATGGAATGCAGCCGACGTTGAGGCAGGTGCCGCCCAGTGAGCCACGGCCTTCGACGCAGGCGACCTTCAGGCCCAGCTGTGCTGCGCGGATCGCTGCGACATAACCGCCCGGTCCAGCTCCGACCACGATCAGATCATAAGCGCTCATTTCGTCTCTCCTCCGAAAAGCGGTCCAGGACCGGCAAGTGTCCCGCCGTATGCGACGCTGTGTTCCCTATAGGAAACTTTTTTCCTTTTGCAAACAAAAAGTGTTGCTACGGAAATTTTGACCCGCAGATACATCAAAGCTAAGGTGTTTGCGGATCAGGAGAATTCGCAGAAATGGAACCAATTCCCTCAGAAGAAACAGGGCTGGGCCCGGAAGCCGTAGAGGCACCGGATGGCGAAATTCTTGGAAAAATGATTCGCGAAGCCCGCAAGGAAAAGGGCCTGACACTGGAGGAAGCCGCCAAGGCCGCCGCCATCGGCAGGTCCACTTTGTCCAAGATCGAGAACAACCAGACCCGTCCAAGTTTTGAGATTATCCGCCGTCTGATGCAGACACTGGAACTGGAAACACCGCAGCTGTTTGTGCAGTCCAGCCAAAGCGGCGTCACGGGGCGCCGCGACTTTACCCGCACCGGCGAAGGGGAACACAAAGAAACCTCGACCTATGATCACGAGCTGTTATGCAGCGAACTGACCAGCAAGCGCATGGTGCCTTACATCAGCACCATCAAGGCGCGTGATGTGACCGAGTTCGACAATTGGGTGCGCCACCAGGGGGAGGAGTTCATGTTCGTTTTGAGCGGAGAACTGATCCTTTATACTGAGCATTACCGGCCGTTGCGGATGGGGGGCGGAGATTCCGTTTATTATGACAGCGGCATGGGCCATGGCTGCGTCTCGGTTAGCGAGGAAGACGCCAGAGTTCTCTGGGTGTCTCTGGAGGGATGAGTTTCTAAGACGTTCGGTGTGGCGCAGCTTTTTTCGAAACCAGTGTTTGACGAGAGAGACGCCGGTAAAGATAGCAGGCAGGACGGTGTGCTCTCGCGATCTGAGAACGCAGATATGGAAGTCGGGTCCAAGTGCCCTTGGCGAATTGCAAAGCGAAGGGAACGTTGCGACAAGGCGCAGATGCGCGGCTACGGTCAAGCGATTCCCCGCGCGTCCATTGCGTCCAGGCAGACGGTAAATCGGATTGTCGTGCCGGAAACAACCTGAGGGTCGCACCAAATCAGGCCTTTGTGCCGCTTGGCGATTTTGGCGCAGGTCGCCAGACCGAGGCCTGTGCCAGGCTGTTCACTGCCGCGCCGCAACCGTTTAAAAGGTTCAAAGATCTTTTCCTGATATTCCGGTGGCACGCCAATTCCATTGTCAGAAACTGAGATCATCAGTCCGGGTTCGGCTGGTTCTGCAATTACGGAAATTTCAGGCGTCTCACCGCCGCTGTACTTTATGGCATTGCTGACCAGGTTTTGCAGCAGCTGCACGATATCAGGTGGAAAGCACAGCACGCTCAACCCTCCGGGCTGCCAGCTAAGCCGGGCACCCGATACGGCAAGGTCTTGTGCCAAGACCGCCCGCAGGCTGTCAAACAGGCTCTCAACAGTAACGCGCTCCGCCCGCCCTTCGCTGTGGGGGTTGATATGGCTGGCCAGCCGTTCAATCAGTTCGGACGTTTTGTTTACCGATTTTTTCATCAGGTCGAACTGTCTGGCAACTTCATCAAGGTCACCGCTCTCATATTCCTCCTGGATCTGTTCGCTCAGAAACTTGATGGCCCGCAAAGGTGCTCGCATGTCGTGTATCAGAACGTCTGAAAACAACCTTAACTCGCTTTGCTGCTCTTGGATCCGCCAACGCATATCTGCGACCTTCAGCCCGTTTGCGATCATCCGATTGAGCGCTACCGCGCTGAGAGCTGATTTGGGAATATAGTCGCTGGCTCCGGCCAGAATTACGCTTTTGGCGATCTCCTCGTCACCGTGACCTGTGGTCATAAACAGCACCGCTCGCGGCCAGGCTGCATTCAGCCGTGCGATAAGGTCCAGCCCGGTTCCATCTGGAAGCAGATAGTCCAGGAAAATCACATCGGTTTGTTTTCCGGCGTGTTCCAGTGCAGCTTCGCCGCTTTCAGCCTCGGTAATTCTGGCCCCGGGATGCGTTTTCGTCAGAAGCCGGCGTAACAGCTTCCGGTCTCCGGCGTCATCGTCAATGAGCAGGATTTTGAGAACTGCCATCAGCTACCTCTCTAATGTGAGATTCCGGTAGTTCGACAACGCGCCTAAAGTTGTCGAGCGTAACCATAGGATCAGCAAACAAGTCGCCAGCCTTAGTCTTCAGAATGAAGTCAGCGAGGTTTTTTTTATAAGCTTCGGAAATGTCGCGCTCGTCACCCGAGATCGTCAGCACGAGGAACAGGTTGTTTTGGAGCAACGGGTCGGCACGGATTTCCCGCCGCGGCTCATTTCCATTCAGAGGTGGCATTTTGATATCACTCAGAATCATGAAATGAGGGGGAGGCGCTTGGTTCAGTTCTCCGCGCGGAAAGGTCAAAGCTTCAGCACCGTCCGCGAACCGTATGACTGGATTGGCAATTCTCGACTTTTTGAAGACCCGGTGCAGAGCCTTCGTATCTGCATCATCATCTTCCACAAGGAAAATGTTCAAGGCCATGCGGTTTGGTGTAGAGGAAGATTGCAACCCGCCGTCACTCCTTTGGTCTAGGATTGTCGAAGAGTGAGCCTGAAATCAAACTAGGGTTCCCCGGATCAGTCTTCGCCTTATAGTAGTCTGCTATTGCAGTAGATTAGGCGACACACGCGCGGTCACTTCACGGGTATCGTCAATGACGCTATCCAGGTCATCCATGAATGCCACCAGATCTTTGCAGCTGCGCTCAAGCATTGTCACATCTGCAAGAACGGAGGGTGAAACACTGTCGTCCTGACGGGCTTGAGACTTCACAACCCTGACGCCTGCAAGTGTTCGGCTGAGCAGCAGCCGGAGGTCGGGACCACAACCGACTATGAAGCGTTGGAATATGCGCCTCAGTTCCTTTTCTGACGCCCGCGCACTGGACAACTGGCCATAAAGCGCCCGCCGTTCGATGGCAGACGCAATTGACTTGATTAGAGCGTCCACCGACAGTTCTTCTTTGACTATGTAGTCCGCACAACCGCGCCGCATGGCTTCCACAGCGGTCTGATAGCTGGTGACGCTCGTCAGCATGATCGGTACAGCCTGCACCTGATCTTCGTGGGTAAGCAGCAGCTTCAGGGCATCAAGGCCGGTGTCCATTCCCAGGTTATGGTCCAGAAACACGAGGTCATATTGTTCCTGGTCCAGTTGCCGCCGCATTTCGTCAAGGTTCGCAGCTTCAAAGAACTCGGCCTCCATTCCGGCCTTGCGGCACAGTTTCTTCAAGCGCAGCCTGTCAATCTCGTCATCATCAACTGATAGGATGTTGAGAATCACAGGCTGCATGAAAGGTGGTGCTGTCACCTCTGAAAAACCTTCGTCACTCATTCTATACCCCTTTGAATTGACATGGTCCTTGGAGCAAAGGATCATGTGGTGTTCACGCCTTTAGGTTGAGTATATCGTATTCGATAACGTATTTGGGTATTATCTGAGGGTCGTTGATTAAAGAAAACTAAGTGGCGCGTAGAGACAGAAGGATTTTACGTTTTTTCGACGCGTGGCGGGGATGATTTCTGAAGTTTTTATAGAGCTTTGCCGCAACCGGTCCGCTTCAAATTTGCTGAAAACTTTCGGCAGATCGCAGCGTTTGCAAAGCCGCGCAAAGGAGTTTTTCCGTAAGACTTCAGTCTGGCGGTCCTCATCTGCAAAAGGGGAGGGGTACAAGCTGTCGGATCGATGCTGTCCCTTGGCGGCGCCTAGGGACGCAGCTGCCTTTTTGCAGACCTAACCGGCGCGGTGGAATTCCTGCTGCTGAAGGCGCCGCGTTTTTTTGTGCGGCGCCTCCGGTGAGTTCTCAGAAGTCCTGCCAGAGGTCGCGTGCGGCATTGCCGCTGCTGGCCGCTGCTGCAGGCACCGGGCTGGCTTCGACTGCCCAGTCGTCCTCGCCATGCGCTGACGGCGCAGGCTTGGCGGCGGGGGCGGCGGCCGGAGCCGCTGCGGGCGC
>NZ_JWLI01000021.1 GCF_000813965.1 Leisingera sp. ANG-M7
TTCAAACTTTTCCTTAGCCATTGCTTAGGCGCCCTTTTGAAATGAGGGGTCGCTTGCCGACCCGGTTTCCTCTGCGCCGGCGGATTATTTGGTTTGCCGGCAAAAATCAACCCGTTCCTGCTTGACAGCAGCGGTTTTCACAAGCCTCAGCCAGCAGGTTGCGTCTCTGCCGCAGCCGTGTCCGTGCCGCTGGCGGATTCCGCCGCGGCGCGCGGGGCAAACCAGCCTTCTTTCTCATGCTGCTCAGCCATCCATTCCTCGACCTTGTCGGCGATATTGATGGCGAGACCCTGGATCTGCTCTTCCTTTGTGCGGGCATGGCCGGAACCCAGAACAGCGCTTTCGCCGGTCGTGCTTTCGAAGATTTCCATCTGGTGCTTCTTGGCCAGGAATTTCTTTTCTGCCACGTCATAGACAAAGACGTTCACCACCACCGCGCTTTTGGGGGAGAACAGCACCGGCACGCCAGGGGGCGCCAGCATGAAACCTTCGAGCGTCACCGCGACGTCGTACTCCTGAGCACCCTGGTAGCGGCGCAGGCGGGTGTTCAGCGCGTTTTCGATCGGCGCGGTCCATTCGCTGTGCTCGGCGTTGCGCGACAGCGGCCATTGCAGCGCCTTTTCCGTGTAGACGTGGGTCACGCGGGCCTGGAAGGCGCCCAGATCCTCCGGCGCCTCGTTCAGCTGGGTTTCGCCGCAGGCGGTGAGCAGGGCCAGCGCAGCCAGCGCGGCAGAAATGCGGATCATGGAAATCCCCCAAGAAAAAGTCGGTCCCGCCCAGATAGCCGGGGGCGGCGGGCGGGGTAAAGAGCCGGAAACAGCAACCCCCGCGCGGGTGGCGCGGGGGGCACAGGCAGGCGGCAGGTTTCTGCTGCCCTACTTGTTTCTGCTGCCCTACTTGAACTTGTAATTGCGCGGGAAGCCGTGCGGCGGACGCTTGCCCACCCCGGCGCGCTTGCCGAGCCACTGGGTGAGGTCGGCCTCGTGGCGGGTCTTGCCGCCGCCCCTTTCCCAGCGCAGGCCGTCATCCCAGTTGAAGGTGGTGATGTCCGAGAGGCCGCCGTCCAGTTCCAGCGAGCCCTGCTTGCCGCGGGCCATGTTGTATTTCTGCAGCCGCACGCCCTTGCCGCGGGTCAGTTCGGGCATTTCCTCGACCGCGAAGACCAGGAACTTGCCGTTCTCGGAGACGATGGCGACGTGGTCGCCCGCAACCGGAATGCAGATCTTGGCGCGCTCGTCGTCCTTGACGTTCAGCACCTGCTTGCCGCTGCGGGTCTGGGCGACGATTTCCTTTTCCGCGCAGATGAAGCCGTTGCCCGCGTCCGACGCGACCAGAAGGCGGCCTTCGGGGTTGTGGATCATCAGGTCGACGATCTCCGCCTCGTTCGGCAGATCGACCATCAGGCGCACCGGTTCGCCCATGCCGCGCCCGCCCGGAAGGTTGGAGGCGGACAGGGTGTAGAAACGGCCGTTGGAGCCGAAAACCAGCAGGCGGTCGGTGGTTTCCGCGTGGAAGATGAAACGCGGGCCGTCGCCATCCTTGAACTTGAGTTCCCGGTTCAGGTCGATGTGGCCGGTCATCGCCCGGATCCAGCCCATCTGGGAGCAGACCACGGTGATCGGCTCACGGTCGATCATCGCTTCCAGCGGCACGTCTTCCACTTCACCAGCCTCGGCAAACAACGTGCGGCGGGCGCCGCCTGCGTAATCCTTGCCGAACTGCTTCTTGGTTTCCTTCAGCTGCTCAGAGATGCGGGACCATTGCAGTTCTTCGGAGGCCAGCAGCTCGACCAGCCCGGCGCGCTCTTCGCGCAGGGCATCGCGTTCGCGGGTCAGTTCGATCTCTTCCAGCTTGCGCAAAGACCGCAGGCGCATGTTGAGGATCGCCTCGGCCTGCACCTCGGTCAGCTCGCCTGCGCCGGGGGCCGGGGTGACATACTCGGCCTCGGTGAAGGCGCGGGGATGGTCCTTGCTCCAGTCCTCGCGGATCAGGGCGGCCTTGGGATCCTCGTCATAGCGGATAATGTCGATCACCCGATCAAGGTTCAGGAAGGCAATGATGAAGCCTTCCAAGACCTCCAGCCGGTGGTCGATCTTTTCCATCCGGTGGCGCGAGCGGCGCTGCAGCACGTCGCGGCGGTGGTCGAGGAAGGCGCGCAGCACCTCTTTCATCGAGCAGACCTTGGGCGTCACGCCGTCGATCAGCACGTTCATGTTCAGGCTGAAGCGGATCTCCAGGTCCGAATTGCGGAACATCATGTTCATCAGAACCTCGGGGTCCACGTTCTTGGACTTGGGTTCCAGGATGATACGGATGTCGTCCGCCGATTCGTCGCGCACATCGGCGAGGATCGGCACCTTCTTGGTCTGGATCAACTCGGCGATCTTCTCGATCAGCTTGGATTTCTGGACCTGATAGGGGATCTCGGTGACGACGATCTGCCACTGGCCGCGGCCCAGGTCCTCGACCTCGTGCTTGCAGCGCAGGCGGAAGGAGCCGCGGCCGGTGCTGTAAGCCTTGGCGATGTTTTCCTTGGGCTCGACGATGATGCCACCGGTGGGGAAATCAGGGCCCGGCACATAGTTCAGGAGCGTGTCGTCGCGCGCGTCCGGCGTCTTGATCAGATGCAGGCAAGCGTCGATCAGCTCAGCAATGTTGTGGGGCGGGATGTTGGTCGCCATGCCCACCGCGATCCCCGCAGCGCCGTTTGCCAGGATGTTCGGGAAGGTCGCGGGCAGCACTGCCGGCTCAGTGAGGCGGCCGTCGTAGTTGTCGCGGAAATCGACCGAATCCTCGTTGAGGCCTTCCAGCATCGCCTCGGCCACGAAGGTCATCCGCGCCTCAGTGTAGCGCGAGGCCGCGGGGTTGTCGCCGTCGATGTTGCCGAAGTTGCCCTGGCCGTCGACCAGCGGGTAGCGGACGTTGAAATCCTGCGCCAGGCGCGCCATCGCGTCATAGATCGCGGCGTCGCCGTGGGGGTGGAAGTCGCCCATGGTGTCGCCGGAAATCTTGGCCGACTTCAGGAAGCCCCCGGTGGAGCTGAGGCGCAGGCGGTTCATCGCATAAAGGATGCGCCGGTGCACCGGCTTCAGCCCGTCACGCGCGTCAGGCAGCGCCCGGTGCATGATGGTGCTGAGCGCATAGGTCAGATAGCGCTCGCCAATGGCGCGGCGCAGCGGTTCCAGGATTTCACCCTGTTCAGGGGCAGACGGCATGTCGGGATCTTCTACCAGGTCGGTCATGCATCGGTGATACTGCCGCCGCCGGAATTGGTAAAGCGGGCGCGCGCGAAATTCGCGGGGATGCAGCGCCGCGCCAACGTTTTGGGGGAGAAGATTGCGGACTCTCCCCTGTTTCCCCGCCGTTAACTTGCCCTAGATAGAAGGGAACCAGGCAGCTGCGCCGTGCGTTTCTTTTTCAAACCAATGCTATTTCGTGCAGCCGCCATGTGTGGTGGTACTAGGGGGGACTGGGTTATGTCGCGATTTGTTTTAGTTTCTTTCGCTTTTCTGGGCTGGGGATTTTATGAGCTCAGCGGAGGTGCGGACTTCGAGCCGCGCAACCAGCGCTCTGACGCGCTGGAGATTGCCAAGGCCGCATTTGCTGCGCCGGAGGAGACTCGCCAGGGCAGCCGCAGCAGCAGCGCCAGCGAGGATGCCAAGTCCCTGATCAGAAATGTGACTTTCCGTCCGGCCGGCAGACTGCAGGAGGCGGAACGGCCTGTGCGCCCTGCCGCTGATCCGCAACTGCGGTCGCGGGTGGCGCTGCGGCAGATCACCCAGGCACGGCTGGCGATCGGCGACAGCACCAGTGTTTTCCCGGCGGTGGCGGACGAGGGTGCGCCGCTTCAGCTGGCGTCGCTGGAGGGCGGTCTTGCCGCGCTGCAGCAGGCCTCTGCCGCGGCAGACGCGCAGAACGATTCGCCGGAACCGGCGGGTGCCGCGCTGGCAGAGCCGCAGCCCGCACCGGAACCGGACATCCGCCAGATCAGGGCCTCCCGCGTGAACATGCGGCAGGGGCCGGGCACCAATTACCCGGTGATTACCCGCCTCCTGGGCGGGGATGAGGTGATCGTGTTCGAGGACAGCGGCACCGGCTGGCTGCATCTGCGCGCACCCGGCAAGGGCAAGGTCGGCTGGATTGCCGCTTCCCTGGTGAGCAAGAAACGCCCATAACTGGTCCCGGAAAACTCCGGGCAGAGGGGCAATCTCTTGAAGAAAACGATTCTGATTACGGGCTGTTCCTCCGGGATCGGCCTGGATGCGGCCCGCGGCATGCGGGAGCGCGGCTGGCGGGTGTTTGCCTCCTGCCGGCAGCAGCGCGACTGTGACCGGATGCGGGCCGAGGGATTCGAGAGCCCGCGCATCGATTACACTGATCCAGAAAGCATCACCGCTGGCCTGGCCGAGGTACTGGAGGCCACTGGCGGCACGCTGGATGCGCTGTTCAACAACGGCGCCCACGGGTTGCCCGGCGCGGTGGAAGATCTGCCGACGGACGGCTTGCGCTCCATCTTTGAGGCGAATTTCTTTGGCTGGCATGAGCTGACCCGGCAGGTGATTCCGGTGATGCGCAGTCAAGGCCACGGGCGGATCGTGCAGAACTCCTCGATCCTGGGGTTTGTGACCTTTCCCTGGCGCGGCGCCTATGTGGCGACGAAATACGCGCTGGAGGGGCTGACGGATACGCTGCGGGTGGAGCTGCAGGGGACCGGCATCCACATGGTGCTGATCGAGCCGGGGCCGGTGACGTCAAAGATCCGCGAAAAATCGATCCCGCATTTCGAGCGCTTCATCGACTGGCAGGCATCGCCGCTGCGTGAGCTTTATGAATCGCGGCTGCTGAAGCGGCTTTATGAAAGCAGCGGCCCGGACCGGTTCGAACTGCCTGCCTCTGCCGTCACCGCCAAGCTGGCCCATGCCTGCGAATCCCGGCGGCCGCGGCCGCGCTACTACGTCACCACCCCCACCCATATTGCGGGCTTTCTGCGGCGCATCCTGCCGACCCGGGCAATTGACCGCATCCTTGTCAGGCTTGGATAGGGTCGCCATCCGCA
Source organism: Leisingera sp. ANG-M7 (assembly GCF_000813965.1). Lineage (GTDB taxonomy): Bacteria > Pseudomonadota > Alphaproteobacteria > Rhodobacterales > Rhodobacteraceae > Leisingera. The sequence continues at coordinate 5,057 of NZ_JWLI01000021.1, forward strand.
TCTGCGCGGGTTAGATGGGGTGCAACGGAATAAACGCGCTTGGGGGACAGGATGTTCGATCCGCTGTATTATCTGGCACTGGCAGCCGTGGCGGCTGTGGTTGTGGCGCTGGTCATCGGCATTGGCGGCTTTGGCAAGGGCGGCGAGTTCAACCGCCGCAATGCAAACAAGATGATGCGGCTGCGCATCCTGTTTCAATTCATTGCGGTGGTGCTGGTGCTGACTTACGTCTACCTGCGCAACCAGGGAGGATAAGAGGCGATGGTCGTTCTGAACAAGATTTACACCCGCACCGGCGACAAGGGCGAGACCGCGCTGGGGAACGGCGAGCGGGTGGCCAAGCATTCGGCGCGGGTCAATGCCTATGGCACCTCGGATGAGCTGAACTCCTTTGTCGGCGTCGCGCGGCTGGAAGCCGACGGCGAGATGGATGCCGCCCTAGCGCGCATTCAGAATGACCTGTTCGATCTGGGTGCCGACCTGTGCCGGCCCGAGATGGAGAAGGACGCCGAAGCCGAATACCCGCCGCTGCGGGTTGCCGTGGCGCAGGTCGAGCGGCTGGAGGCTGAGATCGACGTCATGAACAAGGATCTGGAGGCGCTGCGCAGTTTCATCCTGCCGGGCGGATCCAAGCTGGCGGCGCATCTGCATGTCTGCCGCACTGTGGCGCGGCGCGCCGAGCGGCTGGCCACCGACCTCAGCACCGCCGAGGACGTGAACCCGGCGGCAGTGAAATACCTGAACCGCCTTTCCGACTGGTTCTTTGTTGCCGCCCGCACCGCCAACAATGGCGGCAAGGACGACGTTCTGTGGGTGCCCGGCGCCAACCGCTGAGGCCGCCTGCCCCGGTTTAACCCGCTCTGATTCGCCCTTTGGCGCCGGATTTTTGCGAATCCGGCGCCAAACGCGTCATCTGCGGCAACAGCCCCCTGCCGTTGCGGCAGGCGGATTTCCCACCGGAAACATTCTTGCAAAAATGATGTTCCAAATGAGCAAACGCGACGTCGGCGTGCGCTAACGTGACGATTTTGCCCTGTTGCAGGCGCACACCAGCCGGTATCAACGCTGCGAGAGCATAGAGGGGGAGTCGCCCTGGGGCGGCTTGCCGTTTGTTAAGGAGAGAACGCAAAATGAAGGTACTCGTGCCTGTCAAACGCGTGATTGACTACAACGTGAAGGTCCGCGTCAAAGCGGACGGCAGCGGTGTCGATCTCGCCAACGTGAAAATGTCGATGAACCCCTTCGACGAAATCGCTGTCGAAGAAGCCATCCGCCTGAAAGAAGCCGGCAAGGCTGATGAGGTGGTTGCGGTTTCCATCGGCGTCAAGCAGGCCCAGGAAACCCTGCGCACCGCCCTGGCGATGGGTGCGGACCGCGCCATCCTGGTGGTTGCTGCCGACGACGTGCACACCGACATCGAGCCGCTGGCCGTTGCGAAAATCCTGGCCAAAGTGGTCGAGGAAGAGCAGCCGGGCGTGGTGCTCTGCGGCAAGCAGGCCATCGACAACGACATGAACGCAACCGGCCAGATGCTGTCGGCGCTGCTGGGCTGGTCCCAGGGCACCTTTGCCTCTGAACTGGACATCGAAGGCGGCAACGCCAAGGTGACCCGTGAGGTTGACGGCGGCCTGCAGACCATTTCCGTGAAGATGCCCGCCATCATCACAGTGGACCTGCGCCTGAACGAGCCGCGCTATGCGTCGCTGCCGAACATCATGAAGGCGAAGAAGAAGCCGCTGGACGAGAAAACCGCCGCCGACTACGGCGTCGACGTTACGCCGCGCCTGGAAATCGTCAAGACCGAAGAGCCGCCGGCACGCGCCGCAGGCATCATCGTCGGCTCCGTCGACGAGCTGGTTGAGAAACTCAAAGAAGCGGGGGCTGTGTAATGGCTGTTCTTCTCCTTGCTGAAGTGACCGACGGCGCACTGGCGCTGGACGCGACCGCAAAAGCCGTTGCCGCTGCCTCCAAGCTGGGCGACGTGACCGTTCTGGCCGCTGGCGCCTCTGCTGCCGCAGCCGGCGAAGAAGCTGCCAAGATCGCAGGCGTTGCCAAGGTTCTGGTTGCTGAGGACGCATCTCTGGGCCACCGTCTGGCGGAGCCGACCGCAGCATTGATCGCAGGCCTGGCGTCCGACTATGAGCACATCGTTGCTCCGGCCACCACCGACGCCAAGAACGTTCTGCCGCGCGTTGCTGCGCTGCTGGACGTGATGGTGATCTCGGACGTGTCCGGCGTTGTCGACGGCAACACCTTCGAGCGCCCGATCTATGCCGGCAACGCGATCCAGACCGTGAAGTCCAGCGACGCCAAGAAAGTCGTCTCCTTCCGCACCGCGTCGTTCGACGCAGCTGGCGAAGGCGGCTCGGCATCGGTTGAGACCATCTCGGCTGCTGCAAACCCGGGCCTGTCCGAGTGGGTCGAAGACAAGGTTGCCGCAAGCGACCGTCCCGAGCTGACCTCGGCCGGCATCGTTGTCTCCGGCGGCCGCGGCGTTGGCTCCGAGGAAGACTTCAAACTGATCGAGAACCTGGCCGACAAGCTGGGTGCCGCAGTTGGCGCATCGCGCGCGGCTGTCGACTCGGGCTATGCCCCGAACGACTGGCAGGTGGGTCAGACCGGCAAGGTTGTAGCACCGGACCTGTATGTCGCTGTCGGCATCTCCGGCGCCATTCAGCACCTGGCCGGCATGAAGGACTCCAAGGTCATCGTGGCGATCAACAAGGACGAAGAAGCACCGATCTTCCAGGTTGCGGACTTTGGCCTGGTTGCCGACCTGTTCGAAGCCGTCCCGGCCCTGACCGAGAAACTGGGCTGAGCCCAGCCGGACAGCTGACCAATAGGAAGGCCCGCCATTTGGCGGGCCTTTTTTCCGTTCTGAGGGTGCGGGCCTATTGTGGGCCGGGGCGGTTGCCGCTCAGATGCGCAACAGCGGTTCCAGGTCGCAGGCCAGGGCTTCTGCGATTTTCATGTGCTCCTTGGGGCCGATCATGTGCCGCGCGGCCGGCAGCTCCATCGGGCCGAAGATCATGCCGGAGATATCCTGCGCTGCGGCGGCGGAGGCGGCCTTGATTTCCAGGATACCCTGCACCTTGGGGCGCAGCACCTCAGCCATGGCACGGTCGACCAGAACCGGCTCCTCCGGGAAGCCGGCTTCGGCGTCGAGCGCATAGCGCAGCCACAACAGCAGGACGCGCCCGTCCAGCTCCTCCACCAGCCGGGTCATCCGGTCGACCCAGCTGCGCTGCAGCTGTTCGCGCACCTGCTCAAACCGCTGGACCGAGATGTCGCGCAGGGAGCAAAGCAGGTGCTTGTTGAAGTGGAATTCGGTGAAGTCGATTTCGGGGTACAGGGTCTTGAGCGCGGGCTGGGCTGCCAGAAACCGGTCGTTGCGGCGCGGATGCACGCGGTAATAGGGATTGGAAATGTTCTGCGCACCCAGCATCTGCACCACGGTCAGCCGGGCGTTGCGGGCCACCCCGATCAGAGTGTCATCCTGCGCAAAGCTGTCCAGGCCCGCATTCACGCTGCCCAGGTTAACGCAATCCATGCCCAGCCGGGCCTGCAGCGACGCCACAAACGGAAATTCAACGAATCGCCCATAGACTTCGGTTCCGCCCAGAAAAGCGACATACGGATCCTTCAGGGACCTTTGCGGCCCCCGCACCAGCAGTCTGGATTGACCATATCTGACTGGTTCCCCCGCAAGCCCCCCCGGGCTTTTGAGTTCATAGCTCATAAGTACCACCAATTTTTCACCCGAGACTCACCTTGGCGGGCAACCATTGCAATTTCCCTAAAGTGAGAATTTGCCTCAAATCCGGGCAAGCTGCCCTTGTGCCTGCCCGCGCCCGGCCAGTATGGTTGCCGCAGCTATTTCAGGAGCCTGAGGCATGGAAATTCAGAAGGTTGGAGTGATCGGCGCGGGTCAGATGGGCAACGGGATTGCCCATGTCATGGCGCTGGCCGGGTACGATGTCGTGCTGAATGACGTCAGCCAGCAGGCGCTGGACGGCGCGCTGAGCCTGATTCACAAGAACATGGAGCGCCAGGCCAGTAAGGGCAAGGTTTCCGAGGCTGATGTGAAGGCGGCGCTCGCGCGCATCGTGCCGTCGCTGAAGCTGGCAGACGTGGGCGCAACCGATCTGGTGATCGAGGCGGCGACCGAGCGGGAAACCGTGAAGCAGGCCATTTTCGAGGACCTGCAGCCGCATCTGCAGCCGCATACGATCCTGACCTCAAACACCTCCTCGATCTCGATCACCCGGCTGGCCAGCCGCACCGACCGGCCTGAGCGGTTCATGGGCTTCCATTTCATGAACCCGGTTCCGGTGATGCAGCTGGTGGAGCTGATCCGCGGCATCGCCACCGATGAGCCGACCTTCAAGGCGTGCCAGGACGTGGTGGCGCGGCTTGGCAAAACCTCCGCCAGCGCAGAGGATTTCCCGGCCTTCATCGTCAACCGCATCCTGATGCCGATGATCAACGAGGCGGTTTATACGCTGTATGAGGGCGTTGGATCGGTGAAGTCGATCGATGAATCGATGAAACTGGGCGCCAACCACCCGATGGGGCCGCTGGAGCTGGCGGATTTCATTGGTCTGGACACCTGTTTGGCGATCATGAATGTGCTGCACGACGGGCTGGCTGACACCAAATACCGCCCCTGCCCGCTCTTGACCAAATACGTCGAGGCCGGCTGGCTGGGCCGCAAAACCCAGCGCGGGTTCTATGACTACCGCGGCGAGGTGCCGGTCCCGACCCGGTAGTCAGCCTGGACTGAACAAGAAAGCGCCCCCGCGGGGCGCTTTTTCGTTTCCAGCGGTATGATCAGGCGGGCTCAGCCCTGCTTGCCGAGGCTCAGGGTGTGCTCGCGCAGCCAGGCCATGAAACCGCGCGGATCGGTTTGCAGCTGCGCCATCTGCTCGTCGGTCAGCGGCTTGCCGACCACCGGTGCCTGCGGCTTGTTGCAGGAGCGGACGATTTCATGCAGCAGCAGGCCCTGGCGCAGGATCGGGGAGATCTGGCAGGCGATCTGGTACCAGCGCGAGTTCGAGCCGGGATAAAAGATCGGCACCACCCGGGCTCCTGAGCGGCGGATCAGCTGGGCGGTGAAGACGTTCCATTCGCGCTCGACCGCAGGGCCAAACCAGCTGTCGGACGACATCACCACACCCGAAGGGAACAGGGCCACGGCGCCGCCCTCCTTGAGGTAGGCCATGGTTTTGGCCCGCATATCGACCATCTTACGCTGTGCTTCGGGGTCATGCGGGAAGGGCACCGGGATCATGAAGGAGGTCGCGGCCTCATCCAGGCCGGTCAGCACCGAACGGGTCAGAATGCGGTAGTCGGTGCGGCGGCGGCCGATCAGGTCGGCAAAGATCATGCCGTCCACCATCCCGTGCGGATGGTTGGCGACAATCACCACCGGGCCGTCTGCAGGAATGTTGTCGATCTGCTCCTGCGGGGTCTGCAGGTCGATGCCCATGGTGTTGAGCGCGCCGCGCCAGAACTTCTGGCCGCGGTATTCTGCGTTGTTCTTCTCGAACTTGTTGACCATGCGCAGGATCGTCAACTTGCCGGTCAGCCATTCGATGGTCTTGATCGCCAGCGAGGTCCAGCGGTCGTCAAAGGAGTTGGCATACGTCAGCGTGCGGCGGTCATAGACCTCGCCCGTTGTCTGCTCAGCGGTGTCCGGCGCGATGCCGGTCTTCCTGTCTTGTGCGGTGTCCGCCAATGTGCTTCTTCCCGTTCCGCCGCCGGCGCGGGGCCTAGTAGCCCTCGCCGAACTTGTCGGCCACCAGAGCCTCCAGCGCATGCGCAAGCGCGTCAGCATCGGGCCCCGAAGTCTCGACGTCAATAGTCGTTCCTTTCGAGGCTGCCAACATCAAAAGGCCCATAATACTGTCGCCGGAGGCCGACATTCCGTCCTTCAGCACCTCTGCCGTGGCGTCAAACGCTTCGACCACCTCCACCAGTTTGGCGGAGGCGCGGGCGTGCAGCCCTTTTTCATTGATGATTTTCAGCGTCTTCAGAGCCATTTAATGTGCCTGCTCCCCGTCAGGGTTTACGTTCTGGGCGTTTATGTATTTACGCCCGGCCTCCATCGCCTGCCGTACCGCATCGGCAACCGGAAGGTGGCGGGATTTTGCCAGTTTGATCAGCATCGGAAGGTTGGCGCCGTAAAGGATCCGGCGGTCCGCGGGTGCGCAGGCCTTGAGGCTGAGGTTGGAGGGCGAGCCGCCGAAGAGGTCGGTTACCACCACAACGCCGCCGCCGCTGTCCACCTTGTTGGCCGCCGCGCAGATCTCGTCCTGCTTGGCGGCGCGGTCATCCTCCGGGCCGATGGCGATGGCCATCAGGCTGGGCTGCGGACCCACAACGTGTTCCACCGCGGCAAGGTATTCCCTTGCCAGTCCGCCATGCGCTACGATCACTATCCCGATCAACCCGGCCTCTCACTTCTTTTGCTGGCCTTGCAGCTCGCGGTGTCTAATTGACACTTGCAGGCCGTCCTCTGCAAGGGCCTTGGCCAGGGTTTCCGCCATTGTGACCGACCGGTGCTGGCCGCCGGTGCAGCCGAAGGCGATGGAGAGATGCGATTTCCCCTCTTCCCGGTAGGCCGGCAGCAGCAGCCGCGTGAGGTCCAGCACTCGGTCGAAGAACGGCTGGAACCGGAGGTCGGCGCGGACATATTCCTGCACCGCCGGATCCTGGCCATTGAGCGCCCGCAGGCCGGGATCCCAATAGGGATTGGCCAGGAAGCGGCAGTCGAACACCATGTCGATCCCGTGCGGCATGCCGCGCTTGTAGGAGAAGCTTTGCACCGACAGCGCCAGCGTGCGCCCGCCCGGGGCAAACCAGCGCTCGATCTCGGCCTTCAGCTGGTGGACGTTCATGTCCGAGGTCTCAAGCAGGATGTCAGCCCGGTCGCGGATCGGCGCCATCAGGTCCAATTCGCGGCGCACCCCCTCGCCCGGGGATTCCGCCGGTGCCAGCGGGTGGCGGCGGCGGGTTTCAGAATAGCGGCGCAGGAGCACGTCCGGGTGGGCGTCGAGGTAGAGCACGGTCAGTTCCAGCTCGCGGCGGCCGGACAGCATGTCGATCACATCCAAGAGCGCGCGCGGCGAGAAGTCCCGGTTGCGGCTGTCCAGCCCCAGCGCCATCGGGCGCGGTGCGGCCGCGGCGTCGAACAGGCCCGGCAGCAGCCGCAGCGGCAGGTTGTCGATCGCCTCGAACCCGAGATCCTCCAGCACATTGATCGCGGTGGTGCGGCCCGCACCGGAGGGGCCGGTGACCAGCACCGCCGGGACCGCCTTTTGGTTCTGTTCAGGCATCCGGGTCCAGCGCCCCGCATCTGAGGTATTGCATCAGCGCCGGGGCAAAATGGGCACCATCAACCCGTTTCACACGCGCCACCTCCTGCCCAAGAAGCAGGGTGGTGTGGCGCACCGGCAGGCGCTCAGTCTCCGCCTCGTCCAGGTCCACCAACGCCGTCACCGGTACCGGGCTGCGGATCTGCGCCTGCAGTAGACCCATGTAGCGGGCCTCTATCAAGCCGCGGATCGGCTCCGGCGCGCTAGCGACAAGTTCCCCGTCCAGAAGCTGCACCAGCACCCGGTCGTCGGCCACCAGCTGGGCGCCGAAAGCCATCAGCTGCAGCGCCAGCGCGGATTTGCCCTGGCCGGAGGTGCCGGTGATCAAAAGCCCCCGTCCCTCCAGCGCAACGCAGGAGGCATGCAGGATGAGGCTTTGTGTTTCAGACATGGGCTAAACCGGCTTCAGACAGGCAAGCCTACCACAAATCGCGCGCCAAGCGGCTCAGAAGTGACGTCCGCCTCGGTCGGACGGATGTTTTCAGCCCAGATTACGCCGCCATGTGCCTCGACGATCTGCTTGGAGATCGCCAGGCCAAGGCCGGAGTTATTGCCGAAATGCTCCACCGGGCGCTGCGAGTAGAAGCGTTTGAAGATCTTGGAAAGTGCCTGATCGGGGATGCCGGGGCCGGTGTCTTCGACAACAATCAGCACCCGGTTGGCGCGCCGGCGCGCCCAGACGCGGATGGCGTCGCCTTCCTCGCAGAAGGAGATCGCGTTGGTGATCAGGTTGACAAAGACCTGAGCCAGACGCGCCTCCAGACCCTGCAGCAGAACCGGCTGGGCAGGCAGATCGGTGATGTAGTCGATGCCCTTGGCGCGGGCGTCCTCGCCCAGGTACTGATTGAGGTTGCCGAGCATGGCCAGAAGGTCGAACTCTTCCTCTTCCTCCTTGACCAGTTCAGCATCCAGACGCGAAGCGTTGGAGATGTCGCTGACCAGCCGGTCAAGGCGGCGCACGTCGTGTTCGATCACCTCCAGCAGCTTTTGCCGCTGGTCGTCGCGTTTGACCATGCGCAGGGTGCCAACCGCGGATTGCAGGCTGGCGAGCGGGTTCTTGATCTCATGCGCCACATCCGCGGCGAACTGTTCGTTGCTGTCAATACGGGAGTAGAGCGCCTTGACCATGCCGCGCAGGGCCCGGCTGAGGCGGCCGATCTCATCGGGGCGGGCGGACAGGTCCGGGATCCGGATCCGGCCCGGGTTGGATTTACGGCTGCCGCGGTCGCGGCCCAGTTCAGCGGCCTCTGCCAGATCAGCCAGCGGATTCGCGATGGTCGAGGCCAGCACCAGGCTGAGGCCGACAGAGACCAGGAGCGCCACGATGAACATCTGCAGCACCCGCTCCTGCTCGCTGCGCACAAGCGCGTCCACCTCGCCGGTGGGCGACGCCAGGGCGATCACCCCCACGGCGGTGCCATTATGCATGATCGGCGTGGCAGCGGAGATCACCCGGCTGCCGCTGGTGTCCACCACGGTTTCAACGCCGGTGCCGCCGTTCATCGCCCGGTCCACCAGCCCGCCGAGACGATCCTCCAGCGCCGGGCCGGAAACCGCCGCCTGCTGCTCGGCCCCGCCGGCAAGCCCCCAAAGCCTGGACAGCGCATCGCTGATCAGGGTGCGGCGCTCGCCGCTGTCATTCAAGACGTTCAGCGCGTCGCTGCGGTCTACGCCCTTGATGCTGGAAATCAGATTGCCGGTGGTGTCGAAGACAAAGGCCTCAACGCCGCCGCGCAGGCTGAGACGAGCCAGCGTGTCCTCGACCTGAATGCCGTCACCAGCGGCAAAGCTGACGGCACCTGCGGCAGGCATCTCTGCCTCGAACACGTCGGCGGCCAGCATCGCCTCGGACACCAGGGCGCCAGCGCGCTGCTGCACGAGGCTGTGGCGCGTGGAATTCAGGTACAGGATGCCCGCAACCATGATGGTCAGCGCGATCAGGTTGAAGGTGATGATCCTGCGGGTCAGCGGCGAACCCTTGAGCGGCAGGAACCCGCGGCGGGCACGCTTGACCTGCATCTCCCGCGTGACCGACTGGTCCGGGGTGACCCAGTCCTCGCCCAAGACCACATCGCCATCCTGCTGGCGTTGCATAACACTGGTATCGCGCATCCGCGCCACTCCCCTGGCCGGGGGCACAAGGCCCCGCTTGGATAGGCCGCTTATTCTTCGTTGTACCGGTAACCGATACCATAGAGGGTTTCGATCGCCGCGAAATCCGAATCCGCGCTGCGCATCTTCTTGCGCAGGCGTTTGATGTGGCTGTCGATGGTGCGGTCGTCCACATAAACCTGGTCATCATAGGCGACATCCATCAGTTGGTCGCGGCTTTTGACGAAGCCGGGCCGCTGGGCCAGCGCCTGCAGCAGCAGGAATTCGGTCACCGTCAGCGAGACGTCCTTGCCCTTCCAGCTGACCGCGTGGCGCAGCGGATCCATCCGCAGATTGCCGCGTTCCATCACCTTTGCCTCCGGCGAAGCGGTGCCCTCGGCGTCGCTGCTGATTGCTTCCTGCCGGCGCAGCAGCGCCCGGATGCGTTCCACCAGCAGGCGCTGCGAAAACGGCTTCTTGACGTAGTCGTCGGCGCCCATACGCAGGCCCAGAACCTCGTCGATCTCATCATCCTTGGAGGTGAGGAAGATCACCGGCATCTGGGATTTTTGGCGCAGCCGCTGCAGCAGGTCCATGCCATCCATGCGCGGCATCTTGATATCCAGCACCGCCATATCCGGAAGCTTCTTATTGAAAGCATCCAGAGCGGCCTGGCCGTCATTATAAGTTTCGACCTCAAAGCCCTCGGCCTCAAGCGTCATGGAAACGGATGTCAGGATGTTCCTGTCATCGTCAACCAAAGCAATCTTCGACATCGGAATTGCCCCTAATCTGCTCTGTTATGTTTTGTTTTTACCATGTTCATCGCCGTTCTGGTGCGCCGAATCAATCCCATTTGAAGAATCGGGACGATCTTTGGACACAATTGGGGCAAAAATACCTTAGCGTTCGCTGAACAGACGGGCACTTGCCGCGGTGCAGAACAATGGTTGCGCTAAACATCGCCTTGATGGCGCTAACTGGTTGAAACCGGCCTGTTCACCGCCCAAAACGCCATGTTAAGACCGCGCCACCGGCAGCGATGCCGTTTCTATTGCCCCACTGGCGCAGCCGCGCAGCCTGCGTGCCGCCCGCGCCGCCACAGGAGAAAAAACGCATGACATCTGGACGGGTTAACCCGCAATTCCGCCTCGAGGATCAGGGCATCGAGGGTCTGGGCAATGTCTATTACAACTTCATGGAGCCTGCGCTGATTGAAGCTGCGCTGAAGCGCGGCGAAGGCACGCTGGGCAATGGCGGCGCCTTCCTGGTCACCACCGGCAAATTCACCGGCCGTTCGCCTAAGGATAAACATGTCGTGAAAACCGACAGCGTGCGCGACACCATCTGGTGGGACAACAACGCCGCGATGAGCGCCGAGGGCTTCGATGCGCTCTATGCCGACATGCTGGAGCACATGAAGGGCAAGGACTACTACGTCCAGGACCTGGTGGGCGGTGCCGACCCGGCGCATGCGATCAACGTCCGCATGGTCACCGAGCTGGCCTGGCACAACCTGTTCATCCGCACCATGCTGCGCCGTCCCGACCGTGAAGACCTGGATGATTTCATCGCCGATTTCACTGTCATCAACTGCCCGAGCTTCCAGGCCGACCCCAAGAAGCACGACTGCCGTTCCGAGACCATCATCGCGATGAACTTCGACAAGAAGATGATCCTGATCGGCGGCACCGAATACGCGGGCGAAAACAAGAAATCGGTGTTCACCCTGCTGAACTACCTGCTGCCGGAAAAAGGCATCATGCCGATGCACTGCTCCGCCAACCACGCCAAGGGCAACCCGGTGGACACCGCCGTGTTCTTTGGCCTGTCGGGCACCGGCAAGACCACCCTCTCCGCGGACCCGGACCGCGTCCTGATCGGCGACGACGAGCACGGCTGGGCCGACAACGGCACCTTCAACTTTGAAGGCGGCTGCTATGCCAAGACCATCAACCTGAATGCCGAGGCAGAGCCGGAAATCTACGCCACCACCTCCAAGTTCGGCACCGTGATCGAAAACATGGTGTTCGACCCGGAGACAAAGGAGCTGGATTTCAACGACGACAGCCTGACCGCCAACATGCGCTGTGCCTACCCGCTGCATTACATCTCCAATGCATCGTCCAGCGCCCGCGGCGGCCACCCGAAGAACATCATCATGCTGACCTGCGATGCCTTCGGCGTACTGCCTCCGATCGCACGGCTGACCCCGGCGCAGGCGATGTACCACTTCCTGTCCGGTTTCACCTCCAAGGTGGCAGGCACCGAGCGCGGCGTGACCGAGCCGGAGCCGACCTTCTCCACCTGCTTTGGCGCGCCGTTCATGCCGCGCCGCCCGGAGGTTTACGGCAACCTGCTGCGCGAGAAGATCGCCCAGCACGGCGCCACCTGCTGGCTGGTGAACACCGGCTGGACCGGCGGCGCCTATGGCACCGGCTCGCGCATGCCGATCAAGGCAACCCGCGCGCTGCTGACTGCTGCGCTGGACGGCTCGCTGGCAGACGCAGATTTCCGCAAGGACGCGAACTTCGGCTTTGACGTGCCGGTCAACGTGCCGGGCGTGCCGGAACTGCTGCTGGATCCGCGCCGCACCTGGGACGACAAGTCGGCCTATGACGCGCAGGCGGCCAAGCTGGTGCAGATGTTCTCTGACAACTTTGAGCAGTACCTGCCGTTCATCGATGAGGACGTGAAGGCCGCAGCCATCGGCTGATGCTTCGCAAATTCCTCTGAGTAAAGAAAACCCCGGCCTTCCGCCGGGGTTTTTCATTTGGGGAAATAAAATTTCACAGAAACCTTTTCTTAACCCTTTCCTCCGCAAATTTTCCGCAATCACAGCTTTGCGGCTGTTCAATCCAGATTTGCGCCACATCCAGGGAGGGGCGAGAATGAGCAACGAGGCATTGACGGTCTTCAACAGCATTTTCAGTTCCGGCAGCGCCTTTGTGTACCGCTGTGCCAATGACGAAAATTTCACGATGCAGTTCATGGCCGGGCAGGTCGAGAAGCTGTGCGGATGCCCGAAATCGGACATACTTGGAAATTCGAAAGTGTCATATGTCGGCCTAACCCATGCCGATGACATTGACCGCGTCTTTGCCGACGTGGACGCAGCTATCGAAGCCGGAGAAAATTGGGACGTTGCCTACCGGCTGCAGCGGCCTGACGGCTCAGCCGCATGGGTCCGCGAGCGTGGCAACGCAGTCTACGACGACAGTGGCGAGATGGTATTTCTGGAAGGGCTGGTGGTGGATGCCTCGGCCGAAGTCAGCTTGCGCAAGGAGCTGGAAGTCACCCTGCAGAAGACAGAAGCAGACAATGCCGAAATCCTGAAACTGGCAGAGAACATCCTGCGGTCGGTGCAGAAGCTTTCGATCCTGGCGATCAACGCGGGGATCGAGGCGGCGCGGGCAGGTAAGGCCGGCCACGGGTTTGCCTTTTTGGCACGTGAAATCAAAGCACTGGCAGACGAGAACAACGCCTGGGCAAACCGGATCACCGATCAGATGGCGGGCCGCGACAGCGCGGCCCGGGAAAAGATCATGCGCCCGGAGGAAGGGGATCAGGCCTGAAGGCTCCCGGAAACCATGTCCCGGACCTTGACCGCATAGCGGTCGGTCATGCCGGAGACAAAATCCGCCAGCGAATGCATGGCGGTATATGGGTCCTCCACCCCGCGCAGGTCGAGGTCCACTGCGCGGATCAGCTGCGCCCAGTGAGAGTGCTCCTTGGCCAGCACCGCCTGATCCCAGCCGCAGGCGGCAAGATCGGTGTAAAGCTCATGGAAGTGGCCGAGGATGCGGTGCAGCACCTGGCGGCCCGCGACCTCCAGCTCTGTCTTGCGGCGCGCGGCAAAGATGCGTTCCACCGACAGACGCTGCAGTTCGGCAAAGGCGTCTGCCTTGGATGAAGCGCCGATCAGGTCGCCGTCGAACTCGCCGCTCATGATGGCGTCGTAATTGTCGAGGAATGCCTGCACCGCGGCGCTGGTAGCGGCGCCGATGGAAAGCGCCCGCAGGAGCGCAACGCGTTCGCCCAACGGCATTGCAGCGTCTTCCTCGCGGTTGGGTTTGCCGGTGATGTCTTCCAGCACTGCAGCCACATCACCGCGATCTAGATCGCCCACCGCGCCTGCGTCCTCGATATCCATGATCCGGTAGCAGATGTCGTCTGCGGCCTCGACCAGGAAGGCGAGCGGGTGGCGGCGGTACCAGCCTGCGCTTTCGCGGATCATGCCGGTGGCGCTGCAGATTTCATCGAGCAGCGCGGTGTCAGCGGCAAAGACGCCGAATTTCTTAAGGCCTGCATAAGGCGCCGGGCCATCGCCGCAAACCGCATCGCGCACCTGGCGGGTGCAGGGGTATTTCAGGAAAGCGCCGAGCGTCGCGTAGCTGAGCCGCATGCCGCCCTCGCGCCGGGCCATTTCCAGCCGCCCGGCGATGCGCAGCCCCTGGGCGTTGCCCTCGAAATGCGCGAACTCGGCCTGGCGGTCTGCCGGGATCTGGGCGGCGAGCCCTGCGCCTGCCTTGAACTGCGCGGCGAACCAGCCGCCGATGCTGTCTTCGCCGGAATGGCCAAAGGGCGGGTTGCCGATGTCGTGGAGCAGGCAGGCGGATTGCACATGGCCGGCAATGCGCAAGACCTGTTCCGGGTTGATGCGTCCTTCCTTCAGCAAAGCCTGGCCGACGCCCGCGCCAAGCGAGCGCCCGACGCTGCAAGCCTCCATGCTGTGGATCATCCGGTGATGCACATGGTCATGGCTGTAGAGCGGATGCACCTGGGTTTTCTGTGCCAGCCGCCGGAACGGCTCAGAGAACAGAATGCGGTCATAGTCCTGCAAATAGGCCTCGCGCCCCGGGGCCTCGGGATACTCCGGCCGGCACAGCCGCCCCGGGTTCAGCAGCCTGTTCCACTCCATCGCCATGTGCCTGCTCCTTTGCCTGTCTGAAGGCGGTTAAACGGGAGGCGGCAGGGAATTGCAAACGCTTCAGTGCGGTTTGATCCCCGCAGGCTCCAGCTTGTGCTCCGGCTCCACGTGAATCACCACTTGCGCCTCCGGCAAGGCGTCCCGGAGGGCAATCTCGATCAGGTCGCAGATGCCATGCGAGGCCCGCACCGTCATGGCGCCGTCCACCACCAAATGAAACTCGATAAACAGCGCGCGGCCTGCCCGGCGGGTCTTGAGGCCATGCACCTGCAGCGCGCCTGCCGCCATGCGTTGGATGACAGCCTCGATTTTCCGGCGCTCCTCTTCCGGTGCGGCTGTGTCCATCAGGCCGTTCACAGAGGCGGCGATCACCAGCCAGCCTTCGCGCAGGATGTTGACGCCGACCAGCAGAGCCAGCAGCGGGTCCAGCACCGCCCAGCCGGTGGCCAGCGCCAGCACCAGCCCGGCCAGCACACCGGCAGAGGTCCAGACGTCGCTCATCAGGTGGCGTCCGCCGGCCGACAGCGCCGGTGATTTCAACCGCCCGCCTGCGCGCAGCAGCACCCGCGCCCAGGCCAGGTTCACCAGCATCGCCATACCGTTGACCACCATGCCGGCAGCCCCCCAGCTAGGATCGCCTGCGCGGGTCAGCGCGCTGAAAGCCTCATGCAGGATCACCAGGGCCGCAATCACGATCAGGATGCCCTCGATCACGGCTGAAAAGTATTCGGCCTTGTGGTGGCCGTAGGGGTGGCCTGCGTCCGGAGGCCGCTGGGCATAGCGCACCGCGAACCAGGCCATCACCGCGCCGCCGATGTTCACCAGCGATTCCAGCGCATCCGACAAGAGCGCAATGGAGCCGGTCATCCGCCAGGCGGCCACCTTCAGCGCCATCACTGCCAAAGCGATAAGGATGGAGCCGGTTGCAAGTTGTTCTGCGCTGAACCTTTGCTGCATGGTGCCCTGCCCGCCCGCTACATCAGCACGCCGCGGCGCAGCAGGTTCAAACCGGCGATCAGCAGCACCACCAGCGTCGCACGGCGGAACAGCACCTGATCGATCCGGTCATGCAACTGACCGCCGATCCACATGCCCGCCACCGCCGGCACGATCAGCGCCAGCGAAAAGGGCGCTGTCTCAACCCGGATCACGCCGGAGCCGATGTGGGCCACCAGCAGCGCCACTGCGCCAAGGCCGTAGATCACCCCCTGCACCCGGATCTGTTCGCTTTTCTCAGTGTTCAGAGCGGTCAGGTAAGCCACGGTTGGCGGTCCCCAGACACCGGACACACCGCCGATCAAGCCCGCAATGCCCCCCACCATCGCTTCGCTGCGGCGGGAGGGATTGGCGATGGTGAATGTCTTGCCCATCAGCTGGATGCAGGCAAAGACGGTAACTGGCAGGCCAATCACCAGCAGCAGCGCCTGCTGCGGAAGCAGCCGCACCATCTGGGCGCTGAGCAGCAGGCAGATCAGGCCGATCAGCAGAAATACGTGGAACTTGCGGATCGATGCCATGGCCGCCGCAGGCCCCTGCCGCAGGGCTTGCATTCCGTTTGTCACCAGGGTGGGCAGGATAAGCCCGGCCAGCGCCAGGTCCGGCGCCAGGAACATGCTGAGGCCGGAGATGAAGATCATCGGCATGGCAAAGCCCACCAGGCCTTTGACCGTGCCCGCCAGCAGCGCGATGCCAAAGGCCGCTGCCAGCTCAGCCGGGGAAAGAAGCGAAAACAATGCGGTCATCCTTCCGCTCTACCACATCCGCAGCGTGCTGCACGGGCAAAATCAACACGCAAGATTTGATCCAAATGACGCACCCGTGAGTATTTTTGTTGCGCTGCACCTGCAAAATGATTTACCACCGGGCGACCGAAGAAGGATCTGATTCATGGCCCACGACGGACAGGACTTGCATATGAAACCGACTCTCATTCCCGACCTGCTGGCGCTGACCGGCGCCGCGCTGGAACCGCTGGACCAGCTGCTTGAGGCCGCGCGCGCCTCCGTCAAGGACATGGTGAGCAGCGACGGCCGTGTGTCCGGAAAGCTGATCGAGGAAAACCAAGTGGCAGCGCACGGGCTTTCGTGGCTTGCCACTTATGTCTACTCGCTGCGCCAGATGCAGAAATGGGCCGAGAGGCTGCAGGCTGAAGGCAAGTTCGGCGAGATGGAGCAGCTGCTGCACCAGATCGGCTTTGGCGAATACCTGTGGCAGGTCTATGGCGGCATCCAGATGAACCAGGGCGAGATCACCCGCCTGCAGGACCTGGGCCTGTCGCAGGATGCACAGCGTGCCCTTATGGTGCCGGCGGTGATGACGCTCTGCGAGCAGGGCAACAGCCAGGCCGCCCGCTCCCGTCTGGTGGAGTTGATGGAGGAACAGGCTGGTTCCACCATGTTCGGCGCCTCCGGCCTGGAGGAAGAGCTGGAAATGATCCGCGACCAGTTCCGCCGCTATGCGGTGGAGAAGGTCGAGCCGAATGCCCATGACTGGCACCTGAAGGATGAGCTGATCCCGATGGAAGTCATAGAGGAACTGGCGGAGATGGGCGTCTTCGGGCTGACCATCCCGGAGGAATACGGCGGGTTCGGCCTGTCCAAGGCCTCCATGGTGGTGGTCTCCGAAGAACTGTCGCGCGGCTATATCGGTGTTGGTTCGCTGGGCACCCGCTCTGAGATTGCGGCGGAGCTGATCCTCTGCGGCGGCACCGAAGAGCAGAAGGCCAACTGGCTGCCGAAACTGGCCAGCGCAGAGATCCTGCCCACTGCCGTGTTCACCGAGCCGAACACCGGTTCCGACCTCGGCTCTTTGCGGACCCGCGCGGTCAAGGACGAGAACGGCGATTACAAGATCACCGGCAACAAGACCTGGATCACCCACGCCGCCCGCACCCATGTGATGACGCTGCTGGCGCGCACCGATCCGAACACCACCGACCACCGCGGGTTGTCGATGTTCCTGGCGGAAAAGACCCCGGGCACCGACGAGGCCCCCTTCCCCACCCCTGGTATGACCGGCGGCGAGATCGAGGTGCTGGGCTACCGCGGCATGAAGGAATACGAGCTGGGCTTCGACAAATTCCACGTGAAGCAGGAAAACCTGCTAGGCGGCGAGGAAAACAAGGGCTTCAAGCAACTGATGGAGACCTTTGAATCGGCCCGCATTCAGACCGCGGCCCGTGCCATCGGCGTGGCGCAGTCGGCGCTGGATATTGCCATGCAGTATGCGCAGGAGCGCAAGCAGTTCGGCAAGTCGCTGATCAATTTCCCGCGGGTCTCCGGCAAGCTGGCGATGATGGCGGTGGAGATCATGATCGCCCGGCAGCTGACCTACTTCTCAGCCTGTGAAAAGGACCACGGCCACCGCTGCGACCTGGAAGCAGGGATGGCCAAGCTCCTGGGCGCGCGGGTCGCCTGGGCAGCGGCCGACAACGGTTTGCAGATCCACGGTGGCAACGGTTTTGCGATGGAATATAAGATCTCCCGCGTGCTGTGCGATGCCCGCATCCTGAACATCTTTGAAGGCGCTGCCGAAATCCAGGCGCAGGTGATCGCCCGCCGCCTGCTGGGCTGACTGCCGCCAGAGACCACCGCAGGGGAGCAATCCCCTTCTTGCCCGGCGTTCGCGCCGGGCTTTTTTCCGACCGGAACCGCGTTTCCTGCGTCCTGCCTGCAACCGCTGCGCAGAAAAAATCTGTTTCCGAAACTGGTTATTCGATCCTTAACGAATCGTAGTTAACAATGGCGCATGTCTCTCCTTCGCTGCCTCCTTCTGCCCTTGCTGTTCCTGCTGTCCGCCTGCGGCGATACGGTGCAATCCGACCAGCCGTCCCGCATTCTGGCAATGGGGGATTCCCTTCTCGCCTGGCACAGCCTGGCAGGCAAATCCATTTCAGACACGGTGTCGCGGGAACTTCAGGAACCGGTGGTGGACCGTTCGGTCTCTGCTGCGCGGATACTTTACAAGCTGCCAATATCCGGTGCTGCCGGGATGAACATCGGCAAACAGTACACACCCGGCGAGTGGGACTGGGTGATCGTGAACGGCGGCGGCAACGACTTGTGGCTGGGCTGCGGCTGCTTTGCCTGCGACCGCAAAATGGACAAGCTGATCTCGGCTGACGGGCTTGATGGGGCGATCCCCTCAATGCTGACAAAGCTGCGCGCAACCGGGGCCAAGGTAATCTACGTCGGCTATCTCCGCAGCCCCGGGGTGGGGTCATTGATCGAGCATTGCCGGGACGAAGGCAACGAACTGGAAGCCCGCATCGGCCGTCTGGCGGAGCAGGACGAAGGTATCTTCTTTTTGTCGAACAAGGACATGGTTCCCTACGGCGACCGCTCTTACCACGCAGCCGACATGATCCACCCGTCGATCAAAGCCAGCGGCGAAATCGGCCGCAAGGTCGCAGAGATCATCCGAGAGAACTGAAGACGGCGGCTTCCGCGCCCCGGTGCAGTGCCGGATCCGATGGGCGTAAAGCATTTTCAAAGCCGCTGCGGCGGGCGGGAGCCCCGCTTCCGGCTACAGTCTTGCGCTGTCCCCCGCTGCCATCCAAAGTGACTTGAGAAACGACTGCCGGAGGACTTCATGCTGCGTGTTGTTCTAATCACTTCCCTGCTGCTGCCAAGCGCCTGCACAGGCGATGAAACCCTGTCGGCCTATGGCGCCGCGGGCACGGAATGGCAGTTGCAAAGCATTGACGGCAGCGCCTTTGCCGCCAAGGCTATCCTGACCTTTCCGGAACCAGGCAAGATCGCTGGTCAGGCGCCTTGCAACAGGTTTCTGGGCAGCCAGACCGCGCCCTACCCCTGGTTCGAAACCGGCCCGCTGGCGGTGACGCGCATGGCCTGCCCGGAGCTGGAAGCAGAGGACGCATTCCTGAAAGCGCTGCAGAAGATGACGCTGGCAGAGGTTTCAGGCGATGTTCTGATCCTCAGCAATGAGGCCGGGCGCGAAATGCTGTTCAAAGCCGGCGGCTGAGCAGATCCAGCAGCCGGGCCCGCGCCTCTGGCGGCGGGTGATTGCCCAGCGACGGGGCCAGGTGCGCCTCCAGGAAATGCCCGGTCGTGCGCAGGGCCTGAACGATTTCAGCATCCCCTGCATCACCTAGGCCCAGCATCACCGGCGGCAGCGGCAGCAGACGGTCCGCCCACTCGCCCGCGCCTTCACGTGAAACAGCTCGGCCCGTTTTCGGTGAGACATAGGCCAGTCCGAAACGGCTGCCGGTCACAGTGCAGGCCGACAGATCCAGTCCAAAGCCCATATCCTCCAGCAGCGCCATCTCCCAGCGCAGGTAAGCAAATGGCCAGAGATCTTCGTTGCCCAAAAAGTCCAGCAGCTGTTCACTGCGGGTGTAAAGACCGGCGTGCGGTTCGCGCTCCGGCAGGCAGAAGGACAACAGCGCGGTGACTGTGTTCAGCCCAGCCAGCGCCAGCCGGCCGGATAGCGCCGCGGCTGCGCGGCTGCGCAAGGGTTCGGCGTGATAGCTGCCCAAGTGATCCTCCAGCCGCGCCCGCCAGGTCACGTCCAGCTGCGCACCGGGCTGAAGGATCGGAGCCATCCGGCGGCTGGCACCTCCGCGCACCACGCCCGCGTGGCGGCCGTGCTGTTCGGTGAAGACGTCGATGATGGCCGAGCTTTCGCCGTGGGGTCGCACCGAAAGCAATATGCCGTGATCACGCCATTCCAAATGCGGGCCTCCCTGTCCTGCGGTCCGCCCTACCAGAGCGCATTGCCGGACGGGCTGCAAGCGGCAGGGTCATTCCAGGCCGGGTTCGTCCAGCAGGTGGCGGCCCTGCCGGTCCTCGACCTCGATCACCCAGAGATCGGGGTCGAAGCTACGCTGCCGGCTTATTGAAGCATCTACGTCCATTTCGGCGCCAGCGGCCAGCTCATCCCATTTGCGGTTGCCGCTCATCAGGTCATAGGTACGGTGAAAGGCGCGGGCCTGGCCGTCGAGCGTGTTGAGCTTGACCAGCACCGCCCCGGCAGTGTCGTCGCCGTGCGACGTGATGAAGGCCGGGATGTCCTGAAACCGCAGACGGGCCAGATAGGCATCGACCCAGAAGCGGGCGGTGAGGCGTGTCATGCCGTGACTCCGCCGGTCTTAGCGTGCGGGGAGATACGGGGTGCCTCCGGCGGGAGTATTTTCTCAAAGGTGAAAAGCACGGGTGGCGTCAATTGCCGTCTTTGAAGTCGAGGCCCATTTCGGAATAGCGCTCGGCCTCTTCCAGCCAGTTGGGGCGCACCTTCACCTGCAAGAACAGATGCACCTTGCGGCCCAGGAATTCCTCCAGCTCGGCGCGGGCGGCCTGGGAGACAGATTTGATGGTCTCGCCGCGCTTGCCCAGAACGATGCCCTTGTGGCCGTCGCGGACCACGTAGATCATTTGGTCAACGCGGGCAGAACCGTCCTTGCGCTCTTCCCACTTCTCGGTCTCAACCGTCAGCTGGTAGGGCAGTTCCTGGTGCAGACGCAGGGTCAGCTTTTCGCGGGTCATTTCCGCCGCGATCATCCGCATCGGCAGGTCGGCGATCTGGTCCTCAGGGTAAAGCCAGGGGCTTTCCGGGAGCTTGCCTGCCAGCCACTGGCGCAGGTCGTCGACGCCGTGGCCGCGCTCTGCCGATATCATGAAGGTTTCGGCGAAGGTGTAGCGGCTGTTCAGGTCCTGGGTGAGGCCCAGCAGTTTTTCGGCCGGCACCTTGTCGATCTTGTTGATCGCCAGCGCCACGGTGCGGCCCTCACCGATCTCGGCGAGGCCTTCGAGGATGGTTTCGACCCCTTCGGTGATGCCGCGGTGGGCCTCCACCATCAGCACGACGACGTCGGCGTCCGCAGCGCCGCCCCAGGCCGCGGCGACCATGGCACGGTCCAGGCGGCGGCGGGGTTTGAACAGGCCGGGCGTGTCGACAAACACCAGCTGCGCATCGCCCTCCATCGCCACGCCGCGGATGCGGGCACGGGTGGTCTGCACCTTGTGGGTCACGATCGAGACCTTGGCCCCGACCATGCGGTTCAGAAGGGTGGATTTGCCCGCGTTGGGCTCTCCGATCAGGGCAACGAATCCCGCGCGTGTGGTCATTTCAACTGGTCCTGTT
Organism: Leisingera sp. ANG-M7; assembly: GCF_000813965.1. Classification (GTDB taxonomy): domain Bacteria; phylum Pseudomonadota; class Alphaproteobacteria; order Rhodobacterales; family Rhodobacteraceae; genus Leisingera. Next base: position 26,555 of record NZ_JWLI01000021.1, read on the forward strand.
AGCAGATCAGTGCCTCTACAGGAATTTACCCACAGGGGCCAGAGGCGTTTTCCGCCGGTTTTGGCGGTGTCACATAATCTTGCCCTATGTCAAAGACCTGTGGCAATTCCCGTGAAAGAACCGCAGTGCCGAGCCAATCTTGCAGCCAGGCCTTTCTCTGAGAGCACAACAAGAGGCCTGCCTGATGAACCGCCGTGATTTTCTGCTGGGAACTGCTGCATCTGCCGGGGCGCTTGGCGCAGGCGGCTGGAGCTTAGCAAGTGCCGCCGCGGCGCAGCGGCTGACCATTCAGCCTGCCAGCTTTGCCTTTCGTAACACTCCGACCCGGGGGCTGGTGAGCCTGTCGCCGGATGCGCCGCCGCCGGTTCTGTTTGGCACTCAGGGCGAGCCCATGAACTTGCGGGTAGAGAATGGCACCGAAGATTATACCGCGATGCACTGGCATGGGCTGCGGATTGCCAATGCGATGGACGGGGTGCCGTACCTCACCCAGATGCCGATCGCAGGCGGCGAAAGCTTTGACTACACGTTCACCCCGCCGGATGCCGGCACGTATTGGTATCATCCGCATTGCATGACCATGGCGCAGATGGCGCATGGGCTGACCGGGGTGATGGTGATCCGGGAGGCGGAGGACCCCGGTTTTGACGGCGATCAGGTAGTCAACCTGCGGGACTTCCGGCTGGATGATGCGGGCGCGTTCCTGCCCTATTACACCGCGCGCGGCGCGGCGCGGGGCGGCACCCACGGCAACGTGCTGACTGCGAACTGGCTGCAGGCGCCTGTCTATGACCATCCGGCCGGTGGGCTGGTGCGTCTCAGGGTGGTGAATTCCGACACCACACGGATTTACAAGCTGCATCTGAGCACGGATCAGGCGCGGATCATCGCGTGGGACGGGCATCCGGCGGAGATTGAGCTGCCACTGCCCTCAGCTAAGGAGCCGCTGCTGGTTGGCCCCGGCCAGCGGGTGGATTTCGCGGTGCAGATGCCTGCGGGCGAGGAACAGACGGCGGACCTGCTGGCAGAGCTTCCGGGCCAGCCAACCCGCACCATGGCACAGCTGCGGTCCGTTGGGGCGGGTTTGGCGCGGGATCTGCGGGAGCTGAAGCCGCTGCCTGCCAACCCCGTTGCCCGGCCGGATCTGGCTAATGCAGAAGTGCATGATTTCGTCTTTGGCTGGACACCGGAGGGCGGGCCGCCCAATGACGGCTACTGCGGCTCCATGGGCTACAGCTTCTGGTCGATCAACCGCACGCCCTGGGCAGGGGATGCGGCCAAGGGCACAGGTCCGCTGGCCGTGCTGGAAAGGGGCAAGAGCTATGTACTGCGCCTTCGGAATGAATCGCCGAACCTGCATCCGATCCATCTGCACGGGCTGGCGTTTGTGCCGATCCGCTCCAACCTGCGCAAACTGCCGCCGCTGGTGACGGACACGCTGCTGCTGTTGAAGGATGAGGTGGTCGAGATCGCCCTGGTCGCCGACAATCCCGGCGACTGGGCGTTCCATTGCCATGTGATCGAGCACCAGAAAACCGGACTGGCCGGCTACATCCGGGTGGTCTGAATAGGTGGCCTGAAACCTAGCCCAGCTTTTCCAGCAATGCCTTGGCGGCGGCCTGCTCAGCCTGCCGCTTGGAGCCTGCGGTGGCCTGCGCCTCGGTGCCGTCCTGAAGACGCGCAGCTATGGTGAAGACCGGCGCGTGGTCGGGGCCGCTGCGCGAAACCTCCACATAGATGGGAACCTTCTGGCCGCGGGCCTGCGCCCATTCCTGCAGCGAGGTCTTGGCGTCGCGCGCGTCGGTTTCAACCTGATGGATACGGCTGCCCCAGAGGCGCAGGATCACCTCCGCCGCGGCGTCAAAGCCCGCGTCCTTGTAAACCGCGGCGATCACCGCCTCCATCGCGTCGCCCAGCAGCGCCTGCTTGCGGCGGCCGCCGGACATCATCTCGGAGCGGCCCAGTTTCAGCACCGCGCCGAGGTCGATTTCCTTGGCAACGTCAGCGCAGGCCTCCTTGCGCACCAGCGCGTTGAAGCGCGGCGCCAACTGACCCTCGGTTGCAGTCTTGTCATGCTCCAGAAGAGCGGTAGCCATAACCAGCCCCAGCACCCGGTCGCCCAGAAACTCCAGCCGCTGGTTGTCCTGCCGGGTAGCGGAAGACACAGACGCATGGGTCACGGCACGCTGCAGCAGGTCGGGGCGGGCAAACTTGTGCCCGATCCGCTCCTCGAACGCGCGCAGTTCCTTGGACAGTTTCACTGGATCCCCTTGAAGAAACGGTCGCTGCGCCAGGTCCAGAAATAGAGCATCGAGCGCCCGGCGGAGGAGAACATGATCCGGTCGGCGCGGCCGATCAGGTTTTCAAACGGCACGAATCCAACCCCGCCTGCGGACTGCGGCAGCCGGCTGTCTGAGGAGTTGTCACGGTTGTCGCCCATGAAGAAGTAATGGCCTTCGGGCACCTGGTAGACACTGGTGTGGTCAACGCCCTGGTTGGTGATGTTGAGCACTGTATGCTCATTGCCGCCGGGCAGGGTTTCGATCTGGCGAGACTTTTTGCAGATGGCGCCCTGGCCCACTGGCGCGTTCTCGCAGCGCGGCATCGAGCCTTGCGGGCCCTGACGCTCCATCACTTCCTCAAAGTCACCGGCATCCTGCAGCTTCACTGCTTCGCCGTTGATGAACAGCACACCGTTCTTCATCTGGATCTTGTCGCCCGGCAGGCCGATCAGACGCTTGATGAAATCGTTGCCGTTGACCGGATGGCGGAACACCACCACGTCGCCGCGCTCCGGCTCGCCGCCGATCAGGCGAGTGTTGTCGCCGTCGAGAAAGCCGCAGATGTTCTTGGCATCAATGTTCACCCCGATCGCGGGCATGCGGATGCTGGGGCAGGACGCGTAGGAATAGCCGTAGGCCATCTTGTTCACGAACAGGAAATCCCCGATCAGCAGGGTTTCCTTCATCGATCCCGATGGAATCCAGAAGGGCTGGAAGAACAGGGTGCGGAAGACACCGGCGATCAGCAGTGCGTAGACAATGGTCTTGATCGTCTCGATGATCGAACTGCCGGTCTTTGCTTTGGCCGTCATCAGGCTCTCCGGATTGGAAACAGGGTCCGGGGCTACATGCGGGCCTGAGGGGGGCAAGTCAAGTTCCGGCGGGCGATTCCGCAGGGTTCGCGGGGATCGGGCGTGCTTCGATCAGCACAAAGGCCTGCGCCCAGGGGTGGTCATCGGTCAATGTCACGTGAATCACCGCCTCATGACCGGGTGGGGTCATCTGATGCAGCCGTTCGGCGGCCCATCCGGTCACATGCATCACCGGCTGGCCGGTGCGCAGGTTGCTGACTGCCATGTCCTTCCAGGCGATGCCCATGCGCAGGCCGGTCCCGAGCGCCTTGGAACAGGCTTCCTTGGCGGCCCAGCGCTTGGCATAGGTGCCTGCCACATCGCGGCGGCGCTCGGCTTTGCGCTGCTCTACCTTGGTGAACACGCGGTTGCGGAAGCGGTCGCCGAAACGGTCCAGCGTGCGCTGGATGCGCTCGATATTGGCGAGATCGGTTCCGATGCCTAGGATCATTCTTCCAGCCGCTTCAGACCCAGTTTGATGCCATGACCCAGGAACAGCCGGTTGACCATCAGGATCACGGCCAGCAACAGCAGGAAGATCCCCGCGAGGAAGGCAAACGGAATTGTCTGCCGTGCCTCTGTTACCATCGGGCTGTTCCAGTAAAGTGGCAGCTGGATGATGGTCAGCACTGCCACCACCCCGGTCATTGCCGCCGCACAAATCCAAGCGTCCCTGCCGGGCAGCGGTGCGCGGGTAGCCTGGGCAATGCGCATGCCTTCAACAACAGAAGCCACCATCGGCGGCAGCACCGTCGCCAGCCCGGCCGGCATGCCGATACCGAACTGCGCCAGCAAAAGACCAGCCAGAAGCATCGCAACAGAGGCCCCCATCCACCAAAGACCATAACGGATCAGATTGACTTGCATCGCTGCTACCCCCGTGCCGCGTCCATCAGGCGGCGCATTTCCTGCACCGCCGGGGTCAAACCGCGGAAGATTGCCTCGCCGATCAGGAAGTGGCCGATATTCAGCTCGCGCACCTCCGGGAAAGCAGCAACCGGCTGCACGCTGTCATAGGTAAGACCATGGCCCGCGTGCACCTCCAGCCCCAGCGAGTGGGCATAGGCGGACATGTCCCGCAGTGCCTCCAGTTCACGGTCGCGGTCCTCGAACCGGCCCTCGGCGTGATAGTCGCAATAGGCGCCGGTGTGCAGTTCGATCACTTCAGCGCCAATGCGGTGGGCGGCATCGATCTGTTTCCGGTCAGCGGCGATGAAGATCGACACACGGCAGCCGGCATCCCGCAACGGGCCGATGAAATGTGCAAGGCGGTTTTCCTCGCGCGCCACTTCCAGCCCGCCCTCGGTGGTGCGCTCCTCGCGCTTTTCCGGGACGATGCAGACCGCGTGCGGCTTGTGGCGCAGGGCGATCTTCTGCATTTCATCCGTCGCCGCCATCTCGAAATTCAGCGGGACTGTCAGCGCCTCCATCAGCGCATCAATGTCAGAATCGGTTATATGGCGGCGGTCCTCGCGCAGGTGCGCTGTGATCCCGTCGGCGCCCGCCTCTTCGGCCAGCTTTGCGGCGCGGACCGGATCCGGATAGGCCCCACCGCGGGCGTTCCGCACGGTGGCCACATGGTCGATGTTCACGCCCAAGCGCAGCTGATGATCTGTCATGAGAGGTCACTCATCCGTCTGAAGTCAAAGCCTTGGCCCGAGACTAGACGGACAGCGGGCAAGAGCAACCCTGCAAGCAATAATGGTACAATCCCGCGGCCCCGCTCAGGTGCCGGTGTCGACCTCGGCGCGTTTCTTGATCGCCTCGAACTTGGCCTTGATCTTGGCCCTGCGGCGCTGCTGGTAAACCCGGATCACCGGCAGGCTGAGCAAGTAGCAGACCGTGGCAGAGATAACGCCGGGAATGACGCCGCCGATCATGTAGGGATAAAACACCTCGTCATAGAACAGGTGCAGACCCTGCCAGTCGGCAGGACGGTCCATGAACAGCGCGATCAGATTGTCCTTCAGATCTCCGCCGGCGGCCATGAACTTGCCGACCAGGGATTTGTCGACCTCTTGATCGAACTCGGTCCCCAACAGCCAGTGCCCGGTCTGCAGCGAGGCGACCCCGATCGGCACATAGGTCAGCGGGTTGCCGAAGAAGGTGGCGCTGAGCGATGCCAGGATATTGCCGTTCATCAGCCGGGCAATGAATGCGGCAACAAAGAAATGCAGCCCGTAGAAGGGTGTGAAGGTCGTGAAAACGCCCGCCCAAATGCCGCGGGCGATACGTTCCGGCGAATCGGGAAGGCGCCGGACCCGGTGCTTTACATACAGGAACGCCCTGCCCCAGCCGCCGCGCGGCCAGAGGAAATCCGCCAGCGCCCGGAGGGGCGGACGTCTGTCCCGGCGCCTGAATACCAAAGCTGTGCGTCCTTCCCAGTTCCCGGCTCAGAGTTTCAGCGGCTTACCCCGGAAAATGGCGCTCTTCCGGCTTTTCCCGGAACCGCGCCACCGCGGCAACATCGCTTTCCGCCTCAAGCGTCAGCATCAGCGAGTGCAGCTGTTCCACATCCCGCAGCTCCACATTGATCATGAGCCGGTAAAAGTCTGGTTTCCTGTCTACAAATTCCAGGTCCGAGATATTGGCCTTTTTCTCGCCAATCAATGTGCAAATGCGTCCCAGCACGCCGGCGTCGTTGCCGATGGTCAGCTCCAGCGTGGTGCCATAGGCGGCCGGGTGGGTGCCGCTGTGCCACTGGACGTCCATCCAGCGCTCCGGCTGGTCCTCGAACTCGCCCAGCTTGTCGCAATCGGCGGCATGCACGACCACCCCGCGGCCGCGGTAGGTGATGCCGATGATGCGCTCGCCCGGCAGCGGCTGGCAGCAGGCCGCGCGCTCGAAGCTCTGGCCCGGTTCCAGGCCGATCACAGCGCGGCGCGGGGAAATCTCGTCGCCGTCGCCGGTGGAGGTCAGCTCCGGATAGACCGACTGCACCACGTCATGGGCCGTGATCTCTGCCGCGCCCAGCCGCGACAGCAATTCATCCACGCCGCTGGCGCGCAAAGCGCGGGCCGCAGTTTCCAATGCCTTGTCGGTTGCCTTCTTGCCGACGTGCTCAAACGCTGAGCGCGCCAGCTCATGGCCCAGCTTGACGAACCGCGCCCGGTCTGCTTCGCGCAAGGACCGGCGGATGGCGGTTCGGGCCTTGCCAGTTGTGGCAATCTCCAGCCAGCTGACCTGCGGCGTCTGCCCCTCGGCGGTGATCACGTCAACCGACTGGCCGTTGCGCAGACGTGTCCACAAGGGCACCCGGATACCGTCCACCTTGGCACCGACGCAGGAGCCGCCGATACGAGTGTGGATGGCGTAAGCAAAGTCGATCGGCGTGGCGCCCTTGGGCAGCTTGATCACGTCGCCCTTGGGCGTGAAGCAGAACACCTGGTCCGAATACATCTCGAGCTTCACGGCTTCGAGGAATTCGTCGTGGTCATCCTCTGCGTCGAACTGTTCGGTCAGTGAGGCGATCCACTTGGCCGGATCAACGGCAAAGGGGTTTTCGGTGCGGACCCCGTCCCGGTAGGACCAATGCGCCGCCACGCCTGTCTCAGCCACGTCATGCATCTGGCGGGTACGGATCTGCACCTCAACCCGCTTGCCGTCACGGCCCGAAACAGTGGTGTGGATGGAACGGTAGCCGTTGGACTTCGGCTGGCTGATATAATCCTTGAACCGGCCCGGCACCGCCCGCCAGCGCTGGTGGATGGCGCCCAGCGCGCGGTAGGCGTCCTCTTCCGACAGGGTAATCACCCGGAAGCCATAGATGTCCGAAAGCCGCGAGAAGCCCTGGTCCTTGGCCTGCATCTTGCGCCAGATCGAATAGGGTTTCTTGGCGCGGCCGAAAACCTCCGCTTCGATGCCCGCCTTTTCCAGCTCCAGCCGCATGTCGCCGGTGATCCGGTGGATCACGTCGCCGGTTTCCCGCTGCAGGGTTACAAAGCGGCGGATGATCGACTGGCGGCCTTCCGGATTGAGCACGCGGAAGGCCAGATCCTCCAGCTCCTCGCGCATCCACTGCATCCCCATCCGCCCTGCAAGAGGCGCATAGATGTCCATGGTTTCGCGCGCCTTCTGAGCCTGCTTTTCCGGGCGCATCGCCTTGATGGTGCGCATGTTGTGCAAACGGTCGGCGAGCTTGACCAAGATCACCCGCAGATCCTTGGACATCGCCATGAACAGCTTGCGGAAGTTCTCCGCCTGTTTGGTCTCACGGCTGGAGAGCTGCAGGTTGGTCAGTTTGGTGACGCCATCGACCAGCATCGCCACCTCTTCGCCGAAACGGCGGGAGACTTCTTCGTAGTTGGCTTTGGTGTCTTCGATGGTGTCGTGCAACAGCGCGGTTATGATGGTCGCATCATCCAGGCGCTGTTCGGTCAGGATGGCGGCCACCGCCACCGGATGCGTGAAATAGGGTTCGCCCGAGTGGCGGAACTGCCCTTCATGCATCTGCTCGCCAAACGCAAAGGCGTCCGCGATCCTGTCCGCATTTGTCTTGGGATTGTAGTTGCGGACCAGAGCAATCAGGTCGTCAGGGGAAATCATGTCCGGTCCGCAGCCTCAAATAGTCAGACGCGCGCCTCAGCCCTGGCCCTGGGCCTCCATCAGCGCACGCAGCAGTTTCTCTTCCGACATGTCGTCGTCAGCCGGCTTGTCGTTGTCCGCGCCCATCAGCAGAGCCATGGAATCTTCTTCCGGCTCGTCAACCTCGATCTGGGTCTGATTGCTCTCAATCAGGCGCTCGCGCAGTTCATCGGCGCTCTGGGTCTCGTCGGCGATTTCGCGCAGGGACACAACCGGGTTCTTGTCGTTGTCGCGCTCAACGGTGATCGGGGCACCGGCCGAGATTTCGCGGGCACGGTGCGCAGCCAGCATCACCAGCTCAAAGCGGTTGGGCACTTTATCGACGCAATCTTCAACCGTCACGCGGGCCATCAGCGACTCTCCATATCATTCCTGGTCCAGAAGGCAGACATCTACGCCCATATCTTTCTCTTGACAAGGGCGGAAAACACCGCATTGCGCAGCTCAGAGCGGGGTTACCTCAGCCACTTCCTGATCCGGCAGCTCCGCCAGCATTTCAGACACTGTTTTCTGCAGGACCGGGTGGCGCCAGCGGGGCGCGATGTCGGCCAGCGGCACCAGCACAAAGGCGCGGTCCTGAATGCGCGGATGCGGCAGGATCAGCTGACCCGGCGCCTCCTGCATCTGGCTCTCCAAGGGCAGTCCCTGCCAGCGGGCATATCCCGCCGCGTCCGGCAGCACCGCACCGTCAAAGTCCACCAGATCCAGATCCAGCGTCCGCATGCCCCAGCGCTGCTCCCGCACCCGTGCAAACTGCTCCTCCACCTGATGTAGCCGCTCCAGTAGCCCGCCGGCGGACAGCGTGGTGTCCACCGCCACCGCCGCATTCACATAGTCCGGCCCGGCACCTGCTGGGAAACAGGGTGTCTGAAAGAACCGGGAGACGCTGCGCAGGGAAACCTCCTGCGACTGCAGCGCGCGGACAGCCTTTGCCAGGGTGATCTGAGGCGCATCAGCGTCAGCGGGCAGGTTGCCGCCCAACGCAATCAGCGCCGTTTTATGGATTTCGGCCATCTTTGAGCCTATTCAAACGGACAGTATACTTGCGGCAAATGACAAATAACTTACATTAAGTCTACCCGTTTCGCCGATTTCAAAATCACACTCACGGAACCCCCGGCCGAGACGGTTATACCGGAAGGAAAATTTTGATGTTTTACAAGGACGAACGGCTCGCGCTGTTCATAGACGGTTCGAACCTGTACGCCGCTGCCAAGGCGCTCGGGTTTGATATCGACTACAAGCTCCTGCGGCAGGAATTCATGCGCCGCGGCAAGCTTCTGCGGGCCTTTTATTACACCGCCCTGCTGGAAAATGACGAGTATTCGCCGATCCGGCCGCTTGTCGACTGGCTGCACTACAACGGTTTCACCATGGTCACCAAACCGGCCAAGGAATACACCGACAGCATGGGCCGCCGTAAAGTCAAAGGCAACATGGACATCGAATTGACTGTCGATGCCATGGAGCTGGCGCCGCGTGTCGACCATATCGTGCTGTTCTCGGGTGATGGGGACTTCCGCCCGCTGATTGCCAGCCTGCAGCGCCAGGGCGTGCGCGTCTCGGTGGTCTCGACCATCCGCAGCCAGCCGCCGATGATCTCTGATGACCTGCGCCGCCAGGCAGACAACTTCATCGAGCTGGAAGAACTGCGCGACGTGATCGGCCGGCCGCCGCGCGAGCAGAGCGAACCGCGTTCCGCGACAGCCGCACACGGCTGAACCAGGACCGCCGGAAGACAAACCGGAACAAGCGTCAGATGGGGTGGCGCCTGTTCCGGCCCCGGCTACTCGGCTTCCTGACTGTTGATCTGGTTGTGGCGGGCGATGATATCCGCAGGCCAGCGGCTTTTGATGAAGGCCAGAGCCTCCAGCATTTCCTGTTCGCTCAACACCCCGGCGTAGCCCTGCATCCGGCTGCGGTAGCCGTTCCCGACAAGCCGCTCCATGCCATGACGGGTGATTTCCAGCAGTTTCGCGTCGGGATGGTGCCAGGTATGGCCGCTTGCGTCTTGCGGCGGCGCAGGCATGTGGCCCTCGCTGTCCCGCGTCTGCCAGTCCGGCTCGCCCCGCAGGTCTGCGCCGTGGCAGCTGGCGCAATGATCCTGATAGATCCGCTGCCCGGCGGCAACTGCCTGCGGATCCTGATAGGGCAGGATACCGGCTGTCCGGGTATCCGCGCCCGTCAGCCAAAGATATCCCGCGACCGCCAGCCCTGCGGCAAAGGCGGCAATCACCCGTTTCATTCTATCCTCGCTTCTGATGCCAACCGGCCTTTTCCTTTGCCGCCTTCCGGCGCTGGAAGGACCAGTCACATCTGTGTGAGGCTTCCGCGGCACTGGACCTTGCCGCCCGAAGCGCTTACCTCTGGCGCGCAAGGAGACGCCCATGACCAAGCCAGCCCTGACCCTCTACCTCGCCGCGCCGCGCGGCTTTTGCGCTGGCGTGGACCGCGCCATCAAAATTGTCGAAATGGCGATCACCAAATGGGGCGCGCCGGTCTATGTGCGCCACGAGATCGTGCACAACAAATTCGTTGTCGACAGCCTGCGCGAGAAAGGAGCAGTGTTCGTCGAGGAGCTGGACGAATGCCCCAACGACCGGCCGGTAATCTTCTCTGCCCACGGGGTGCCGAAATCGGTGCCTGCCGCGGCTGAGGCACGCGAGATGATCTATGTGGACGCCACTTGCCCGCTGGTTTCCAAGGTGCACATCGAAGCCCAGCGCCACGCCGAAGCCGGGCTGCAGATGATCATGATCGGCCACAAGGGCCACCCGGAAACCATCGGCACCATGGGCCAGCTGCCCGAGGGCGAGGTGCTGCTGGTTGAGACCGCCGCAGACGTGGCAACGGTTGAGGTGCGTGACCCGGATCGGCTGGCCTATGTCACCCAGACCACCCTGTCGGTGGATGACACCAAGGGTATCGTTGCAGCGCTGGAAGAACGGTTTCCCAACATCATCGGACCGCACAAGGAAGACATCTGCTATGCAACCACCAACCGCCAGGAGGCGGTGAAGTCGGTGGCGCCCAAAGCAGACGCGCTCTTGGTGGTCGGCGCGCCAAACTCCTCCAACTCCCGTCGTCTGGTCGAAGTCGGTGCCAAGAACGGTTGCGATTACGCCCAGCTGGTACAGCGTGCCGAGAACATCGACTGGCGCGCGCTGGAGGGCATCCGCTCTATCGCCATCACCGCCGGCGCCTCTGCCCCCGAACTGCTGGTCAACGAGGTGATTGACGCATTCCGTGAGCGCTACGAGGTGACTGTGGAAGTCGTGGAAACCGCGGTGGAAACAGTAGAATTCAAGGTACCCCGCGTGCTGCGGCAGCCTGCGTGAGCGCACAGACCAAAGTGCAAACCAAGTGACAGAAATTACACCCGCTTCGGGCGAACCGTGGTACGCCTAAGGTCCCGGGCAATATTTCTGGAGCCATTTTGATGATCACGCTGCACTTTCTGATTACCGCCTTTTTCGTCGTCCTCGCCCCCGGCACGGGTGTCATCTACACGCTAGCCCTCGGTCTTGGCCAAGGCTGGCGCGCCTCGATCTGGGCCGCGGTTGGCTGCACCTTCGGCATCGTTCCGCATCTGGCCGCGGCGACGCTGGGGCTGGCGGCGGTACTGCACAGCTCTGCCCTGCTGTTTCAAATCGTCAAGGCGGCGGGTGTGGCCTATCTCCTCTACCTCGCGTGGCAGGCGCTGCGCAGCGGCGGTGTGCTGGCCGTGTCCTCGAACCGCACCAGCCAGCCGGGGTGGAAAATCGCCTGGCGCGGCGCGCTGATCAACATCCTGAACCCCAAGCTGTCGGTATTCTTCCTGGCGCTGCTGCCGCCGTTCCTGAGCGGCAATCCCGCCAGTGCGACGCTGGAGATGTCGGTTCTGGGGCTGGTGTTCATGGCAATGACCTTTGCGGTATTCGTGCTGTACGGGCTGTTCGCCGCCCAGGCCCGCACCTATCTCTTGAACAGCGAACGGGTCCTGAAGTGGATGAGCCGCGGCTTTGCGGCCGTCTTTGCGGGGCTTGCTGCCCGGCTGGCTATGGAACGCGCCTGACCCTATAAGGGGAGATACCCAGATGAGTGATGACAGAACCATCAGCGTCTATGACGACCGCGCCGCGGAATACGCCGAACTGTTCACCGGCAGAACGGATCCAGGGGAGGAGGCTGACTTCCAGACCTTCTCCGCACGCCTGCCGGACGGCGGCACGGTGCTGGACCTTGGCTGCGGCCCCGGCCATTGGGCCGCGCGGTTCCGCGATGCAGGCTTTCGGGTAGCCGCGCTTGATGCTTCGCCGGAAATGGCTGAGGAGGCCCGCAAGGCCTATGGGATTGAAGTCGTTACCGCGGGTTTTCACGCCCTGGATGCGGAGGCGGTGTTTGACGGCATCTGGGCTTACTTCAGCCTGCTGCATGTGCCGTCGGCGGAGCTGTCAGTCCACTTGTCTGCCGTGTATCGGGCGCTGAGCCCCGGCGGCACGCTGTGCCTGGCGATGAAACTGGGCGACAGCGAAGGCCGTGATGAGCTGGGCAGGTTCTATGCCTACTACAGTGAGGAAACGCTGCGCGAAAAGCTCGAAACCGCCGGCTTCACCGTCACCGGCGCCCGCCGCGGGACAGGCAAAGGACTGGCTGGCACTGTCCAGGAGTTCGTAGTACTGACGGCGCATGCCTGAATTATTTGCTTATACCGACGGCGCCTGCTCTGGAAACCCCGGCCCCGGCGGCTGGGGCGTTCTGCTGCGCGCCATGGATGGTGACACCATCGTCAAAGAAAAAGAACTGAGCGGCGGCGAAGCCGAGACTACCAACAACCGGATGGAACTTCTGGCCGCAATCAACGCGCTGGAAAGCCTGGCTCGGCCGTCCACGATCACTGTGGTGACCGACTCGGCCTATGTGAAGAACGGCGTCACCGGCTGGATTTTCGGCTGGAAGAAGAACGGCTGGAAGACGTCGAACAAGAAGCCTGTAAAGAACGTTGAGCTGTGGCAGCGGCTGGACGAAGCGCAAGCCCGCCACAAGGTGACTTGGGAATGGGTCAAGGGCCACGCAGGCCACCCCGAGAACGAGCGCGCGGATGAGCTGGCGCGCGCGGGCATGGCGCCCTTTAAGAAAAAGAAAAGCGCCTGATGCGCAGGGTTGCCGTATGACCTTTCTGGCGCTTTTGGACTATGCCTCGGTGCTGGTCTTTGCCCTCTCTGGCGCGCTGGTGGCCAGCCGGGCGCAGCTGGACATTGTCGGTTTTGCCTTTGTTGCCTGCCTGACCGCGCTTGGCGGCGGCACCCTGCGCGACCTGCTTTTGGACCGCAACCCGGTGTTCTGGATCGGCAACCCCAATTACATCCTGCTGGCGGCCCTTGCCGCAGTGGCGGTGTTTTTCAGCGCGCATCTCTTGGAAAGCCGCCTGCGCTGGATCGTGTGGCTCGACAGCTTTGCCCTGGCGGTTGCCGTGTCCGCCGGGACCGGCGCCGCTATTTCGCTGGACAGCCCGCCGGTGATCGTCGTGCTGATGGGCATGGCAACCGGCACCATGGGCGGTCTGATGCGGGACGTGGTCTGCAACGAGGTGCCGCTGGTGCTGAAACAGGGTGAGCTCTACATCACCTGCGCCATGGCGGGCGCCATCACTGCCGTTGCCGCCATCTGGCTGGGGTTTGAACTGAAGTTCGCGCTGCTGGCCTGCGCCGGGGTGTGCTGGGTGCTGCGGGCAGGCTCCATCCTGTTCGGCTGGCACCTGCCGGTCTACAAGAGCCGCCCGCCGCGCAGCTAGGCGGGATTGCTAACGCTGGACGTACTTCTGCCAGAACCAGATCAGCACCAGGGCGCCGAGCACCGCACCCACGAAACCGGCCATGAAGCCCATCACCGCCAGCAGCGCGCGCAGCACCAGGCCGCCCACCAGCGCCCCGGCCATGCCGATGCAGACCGTGGTGATGATATCGGTTTCCAGTTTCATTAGCCGGGTTGCCAGAAAACCAGCCGCGGCACCGATGATGATCAGGGCAATGATGGGCATCAGACCCTCCGGTTACAGGCGGCTGCCCTTCGGAACCGGGAAGCCGCGCAGGAATACATCGGGATCCTGCGCGCTTTTGCCCGCACGTTGCAAGCGTAACAGTTGAACCGCGCCCTCACCGCACGCCACGGTCAGGCTGTCATCCAGCACCTCGCCGGGCGCCCCCTGCCCCTCTGCCAGCCGTGAAGCCAGCAGCTTGATGCGCTGGCCTTCGATCTCGCACCAGGCACCGGGAAACGGCGACAAGCCGCGGATCTTGCGGTCCACTTCCGCTGCCGGGCGCGACCAGTCGACCTGCGCCTCCGCCTTGTCGATCTTCTCGGCATAGGTGACGCCCTCTTCGGGCTGCACTTCGGGTGTCAGCTCCGGCAGGCGGCTCAAGGCTTCGGTGATCAGCGCTGCACCCATTTCTGACAGCCGGTCATGCAGCTGGGCGGTGGTTTCTTCCGTGCCGATGGCAGTGGCCTCGCGCAACAGCACCGGGCCTGTGTCCAGCCCTGCCTCCATTTGCATGATGCAGACACCGGTTTCGCCGTCGCCTGCCATGATTGCCCGATGGATCGGCGCAGCGCCGCGCCAGCGCGGCAGCAGGCTTGCGTGGATGTTGAGACAGCCGTGTTCAGGCGAATCCAGAATGGCCTGCGGCAGGATCAGCCCGTAGGCCACGACAACCGCCACATCCGCATTCAAAGCGGCAAAAGCCTCATGCTCCTCCGCGCCCTTCAGCGAGACCGGGTGGCGCACTTCCAGCCCCAGGGCCGCGGCACGGGCGTGGACGGGTGTTGGCCTGTCCTTCTTGCCGCGGCCAGCAGGCCGGGGCGGCTGGCAATAGACGGCGGCAATCTCATGCCCGGCTTCTACCAGTGCTTCCAGCACCGGCACCGAAAAATCAGGCGTTCCCATGAAGATGATGCGCATCAATGCCTCCGCAGAATGGGCAATCTGCCCACCACTCTTTTCTCCGGTTGCCTAGCGGCCTGCCGCCGGGCGCAAACCGGGCCGCAAGCGGCCCGGGAGTTCAATCTCCGGCCTCAGCCGTTCAGTTTCTTTGCCTTACGGATCAGCATGTCGCGTTTCACCTTGCTGAGACGGTCGAAGTACATCTTGCCGTTCAGGTGGTCGATCTGGTGCTGCACCGAGGTCGCCTCGATACCGACGAAATCCTTGCGGTCCACCGTACCCTGCTCGTTGATGAAGCGAACGGTCACCGCACGCGGGCGTCTGATCTTGGCAGAGACGCCGGGCAGGTTCGGGCTGGCCTCATCATGCTCGCGCAGCTCAACCGAGGCATGCAGGATCTCCGGGTTAGCCAGCTTCACCGCGCGGCCGCGTTCGGTGGAGCCGTCCACCACCGCCAGCCGCAGCATCACGCCGATCTGATTGGCGGCCAGGCCCACCCCCGGCATTGCCTCCATCGTGTCGACCATGTCGTTCCAGATTTCGCGGATCTCGTCGGTGATCTCTGTCACCTCTTCAGCCTTGGTGCGCAGGCGCTTGTCGGGCCAGGGCAGGCAGGTGCGGACGGTCATATCTGGTGTTTCCTCAGGCGCGGGCGCGTTCGCGCTTCAGCTTCTGCATCTTGCGGGTGATCATCTGGCGCTTCAGCGGCTTCAGGTAATCAATGAACAACTTGCCGTTCAGGTGGTCGATCTCATGCTGCACGCAGGTTGCCCACAGCCCGTCGAAGGTTTCGCGCTGCGCCTTGCCGTCGCGGTCCATCCATTCCACCTCCACCACCTTGGGGCGGGTCACCTCGGCATATTGTTCCGGAATCGATAGGCAGCCTTCCTCATAGACGCTGGTTTCGTCCGAAGAAGAGATGATTTCAGGGTTGAACATCACCAGCGGGCGCGGGTCGCCGTCCTCTTCCTTGACGCAGTCGAGCACGATCAGCCGCTGCAGGATGCCGATTTGCGGCGCCGCCAGGCCGATGCCCGGGGCTGCGTACATGGTTTCCAGCATGTCATCCGCCAGAATGCGCAAGTCATCGCTCAGGTCCGGCACGGACACGCAAACCTTCTTCAGGCGGGGATCGGGATGGATCAGGATCGGTCTTTTCATGCGCTTCATGTATGCGATTGCAGGCCCCATCGCAACGCCCCCCTTGCGCATGCTGCCGCAGTGGTTAGCTTCGCATCCAACGATACGGGAGTTCACAGATGAATTTTGACAAACCCACAGACCGCCGCGGCACCCACAGCTCAAAATGGGACAAGATGGAGCAGCTGTTCGGCGTGTCCCCCGAGGATGGCCTGGCGATGTGGACGGCGGACTCCGACTATGAGACTGCGCCTTGCGTGATCGAGGCCGTCAAAAAGGCCGCTGAGCATGGCGTGTTCGGCTATTCCTGGCAGCACCCCGAGTACCTGAAGGCGGTGCAGTGGTGGATGAAGAACCGGCACAGCTGGGAGATTGAGACCGATTGGATTCTGACATCGCAAGGCCTGGGCAACGCCATCGCGCTTTGCCTCGACGTCTGGAGCCAGCCCGGCGACGGTGTGGTGATCTTCTCGCCTGTCTACCATGAGTTTGCGCATAAGGTGAACAAATCAGGCCGCAAGGTGACCGAATGCCCGCTGGCACGGGACGGCGACACCTACAATCTGGATCTCGACGACGCACAATCGCGCCTGAACGGGACGGAGAAGCTGCTGCTGTGGTGCTCTCCCCAGAACCCTTCGGGCCGGGTCTGGACGCCGGAGGAACTGCGTGC
Source organism: Leisingera sp. ANG-M7 (assembly GCF_000813965.1). Lineage (GTDB taxonomy): Bacteria > Pseudomonadota > Alphaproteobacteria > Rhodobacterales > Rhodobacteraceae > Leisingera. Next base: position 43,004 of record NZ_JWLI01000021.1, read on the forward strand.
GGTGGCCGAATTCGCCAAGCGTAACGGGCTGATCCTGGTCTCCGACGAGATCCACCACGATCTGGTCTACCCCGGCAGCACCTTTGTGCCGATGGACGTGGCCGCGCCCGAGGCGCGCGCCTGGACTGTGACCCTGACGGCACCCTCCAAGACTTTCAACATCGCGGGCCAGCGCACCGGCAACATGATTATCCCCGATCCGGACCTGCGCGCAGCCATGCGGCACCGCCAGGCCACGCTGGACTATGATCCCAGCGGTTTGGGGGTCGTGATGATCATGGCCGCCTATTCGCCCGAAGGGGCTGAGTGGGTCGATGCACAGATCGCGCATCTGGAAGGCAACCGGAAACTGTTTGACGAAACCGTCAACGCGCTGCCCGGCCTGAAGTCTCTGCCGCTGGCCTCCACCTACCTGGCCTGGGTCGATTTCTCCGGCACCGGCATGAGCCGCGAAGAATTCATCAAGCGCCTGCGCGAAGACGCCAAAATCGCCACATCGCCCGGTGACGGCTTCGGCACCGGCGGCGAACTCATGGAGCGATTCAACCTGGCAACCCAACGGTCGCGTGTGGAGGAAGCCTGCCGCCGTCTGACCGCAGCCTTCTCGGACCTGCAATAAGCATGAAGCGCTTGCTGCGCCTGCTGGCGCTGGTTGTTCTGACCGGCGCCGCCTGGATGGCCTGGCAAGCCTTTGCCCCGCGTCCCGCGCCGCCGCCGCAATCCGCGGCGGTGGACCGGATCGACCGTATTTTGATCGAAAAATCCGCCCGCCGCCTGACCGCCAGCCGGGATGGCGAGACGGTGCTGGAGTTCTCTATCGCGCTTGGCTTTACCCCCGAGGGCGACAAACAGCAGGAAGGTGACGGCAAGACGCCCGAGGGTGTCTTCCGCATCGACCGGCGCAACCCGAACAGCGCCTATCACCTGTCATTGGGAATAGATTATCCGCAGTCTGAGGACCGCGCCCGCGCGCAGGCAGCCGGGGTCAGCCCGGGCGGCGATATCTTCATCCACGGGCAGCCGAATGCGGTGGGCAATCTGGTCACCCTGCCGGGCGATTGGACCGCCGGATGCATCGCTGTCAGCAATGAACAGATGGAAACGCTCTGGCGCCTGGCCGGGATCGGGACGGAAGTGGAAATCCGCCCCTGACTTCGCGACTCAGATCTTGCCCTGCGACTGGTCAAAGGGAATGAGCCCTGCAGGCGCGTCCGGCGACTTGTAGAAATCCACCGGCGCCTTGTCCGCAGCCGGGGTGGAGCGCTTGAATTCATAGCGCATCTCGCCGCCCTCTTCTTCGCCTGCAACAATCAGGCATTGCGACACATGACGGGCGCCGTCGTAGATATCAACCAGCCCGCGCAGCATCGGCGCGGTTTCCGCCTCGACCGAGAAACCGGTCTTCCACAGCCGCAGCACCGGATAGAGCTCATTATCCACCATCACCCGCAAACGGCTCTTGCGCCGCATCCCCTGCAGGCGGGCGGTGTCCAGCGCTTCCTGCACGGCTTTGGGTACGTAGGTGTTCATGTCAGCGGCCTTCCAAATGCTTCGGTTTACACGGGTCCTTCTTTCAACGGTGCGTCACAAATATATAAAATCAAGTGAACATTTTCGAAAATTTGACGGCCGCGCAATTTTGTTGCTGCTGTGCAGGAGTGCAGAAGGCCTGCGCGCTGGCCTGCATAGGCGCAGGCGCCTTGCCCGCATATGTTTGCCTTGCACAGCAGCAGGAGCAGACGCGATGGGCCTTTTGATCGACGGGAAATGGCACGACCAGTGGTATGACACCGACTCTACCGGTGGCGCCTTTAAGCGCAGCGAATCGCAGTTCCGCAACTGGATCACCGCCGACGGCAGCGCGGGCCCGTCAGGCAAGGGCGGCTTCCCGGCGGAAGGCGGGCGCTATCATCTTTACGTCTCGCTTGCCTGCCCCTGGGCGCACCGCACGCTGATCTTCCGCCAGCTGAAGGGGCTGGCAGAGCATATCTCTGTCTCTGTCGTGCACCCCGACATGCTGGGCGAAGGCTGGACCTTTGAAACCGACGAACATGGCGCCACCGGCGACGGCCTGTTCGGCAACTCGCATATGCATCAGATCTACACCCGCGCCGATGCGGAATACACCGGCCGGGTGACGGTGCCGGTGCTGTGGGACAAGGAGCAGAACACCATCGTCTCCAACGAAAGCGCCGAGATCATCCGCATGTTCAATTCGGCCTTTGACGCGATCACAGGCAACAGTGACGACTATTGGCCGGAAGAGCTGCGCGAGCCGATTGAGGCGGTAAACACCCGCGTCTACAGCACCATCAACAACGGTGTTTACAAATGCGGCTTTGCCACCACGCAGCAAGCCTATGACGAGGCCGTCGCGCCGCTGTTCGAAAGCCTGGACTGGCTGGAAGATCTGCTGTCGCAGCACCGCTACCTGCTGGGTGAGCGCATCACCGAGGCTGACTGGCGGCTGTTCACGACCCTTCTGCGCTTTGATCCAGTGTATCACACCCACTTCAAGTGCAACCGCAAACGGCTGATGGATTACCCGAACCTCTGGGCCTACACCCGCGAGCTGTACCAGTGGCCGGATGTGGCGGAGACGGTTGGAATGAAGCACATCGTGCGCCACTACTATTACAGCCATGACACCATCAATCCGCACCGGATCATCCCCACCAACCCAGAGATCAACTGGCAGGAGCCGCACGGGCGCGGCTGACTCACGCGATTGCGTCTGCACCACCGCAAATAGGGAGTTCACGCCCCGCACAGCATAGGTTAATACGCGCAGTGCCTCAGATGGCAGCCGGCCCTGGCCGGTGTGAACTCTCACCGGTGGCGACCGCGATGCATGACCTCTCTCACGACCCCGCAACCCAGCCCCGCGACCACGGCGGAAACCTGAGCGCCGCCATTGCCGAATTCGGCGGCAGCCGCGATGGCTGGATCGACCTCTCCACTGGCATCAACCCGCACCCCTATCCGCTGCCGCAGTTCAGCGCCGGTGACTGGGGCGCGCTGCCGGATGCGGATGCGCTGGCCGGTCTGGAACTGGCCGCCCGCAGCTTCTGGAATATCCCGGAGGAGGCCGCTGTTCTTGCCGCCCCCGGCGCTTCTGCGCTGATTGCCGCCTTGCCCGCCTTGGCCGAACCGCGCTGGGTGCAGATCACCAAGCCCACCTACAACGAACACGCCGCCGCCTTTGAGGCCCGCGGCTGGATTGTCCGGGTGCATGGGCCTGCGGAGGCCAAGGTGGCTGTGCATCCCAACAACCCGGATGGCCGGATGTGGCGCGAGGACGAGCTTTCTGCGCCGCTCACGATCATCGACGAGAGCTTTTGCGACGTCTGCCCGGGTGAAAGCCTGATCCGCATGGCTGCCCGCCCCGGCGTTGTCGTGCTGAAGAGCTTTGGCAAATTCTGGGGCCTGGCCGGGATGCGGCTGGGCTTTGCCATCGGCGACCCCAAGCTGATTGCGCAGCTGGCCACCTGGCAGGGCCCCTGGGCGGTCTCCGGCCCGGCACTGCGCACCGGCACATTGGCCTTGCAGGACAATGCCTGGGCCGAAGCCACTCGCACCCGGCTGCATCAGGATGCCGCCCGGCTGGACGAACTTGTGCTCGCCAAGGGTGCCAGCTTGGCCGGCGGCACCGACCTGTTCCGGCTTTACCATGTGGATGATGCCGCTGCCTGGCAGCAAAAGCTGGCCCGCGCCCATATCTGGAGTCGCATCTTCCCCTATTCCAAGACCTTCCTGCGCCTTGGCCTGCCGCCTGCGGACGGCTGGGGCCGGCTGGAGGCCGCGCTGTGACCACCGCCGGAATGCTTGCCGTGGCCCTGCTGCTGGACGCCGTGTTTGGCGAGCCGAAATGGCTGTGGTCGCGCGTGACCCACCCGGCGGTACTGATGGGCAGGCTGGTGGGCTTCCTTGACCGAAAGCTCAACACCGGCCCCAGCCGCCGCGCCAAAGGCGTACTGGCAGCAGCGGCCCTGGTTCTGGCTGGCTTCATTGCGGGCAAACTGCTGGCCCTGCCCGGTACACTGGTCGAAATTCTGGTGGCGGCAATACTGATCGCGCAGCGGTCCCTGACCGAACATGTTGCCGCAGTTGCCAACGGCCTGCGCCGCAGCCTGAAGGAAGGCCGCCGGGCTGTTGCCATGATCGTCAGCCGCGACACAGAAGCCATGACCGCACCGCAGGCCGCGCGCTCTGCCATCGAAAGCGGCGCTGAGAACCTGTCGGACGGCATCATTGCGCCTGCATTCTGGTTCCTGATTGCCGGGCTGCCGGGACTGATCATCTACAAGATGGTCAATACCGCCGACAGCATGATCGGCTACCGCAACGAACGGTACGAAGACTTCGGCTGGGCCTCTGCCAGGCTGGACGATTTGCTGAACCTGATCCCGGCCCGACTGACCGGTTTGCTGATCGCCGCCGCCGGCGGCCAGCTGCGCCACTGGCGCGCCATCGCAGAGGATGCGCGCAAGCATCGCTCCCCCAATGCCGGCTGGCCGGAGGCAGCTATGGCACGCGCGCTGGACACATCGCTGGCCGGCCCCCGTTCCTACGACGGCGAGATGCGCGATTTCGCCTGGGTCCACGCCAGAGGCGCAAAAAGCGCCAGCGCCGAAACCATCACCCGTTCCGTTGCGCTCCTTTGGCAGACCTGGGCGCTTGCGCTGGCCCTGACGGTTGCCATTGCCGCGGTTTTCTAGCACATAAGACCCTGTGGGAGCGGTAAGACCAAGGAGCGCCAGAACCATGCGCCTATTGCCCTTTGTCCTCGCAGCAGCCCTGCTGCCTGCTGCAGCGGCGGCCCAATGCGGCGGCGGTTTTCAGAACTTCGTAAAACTGATGAAGGAAGAGGCAGTTCAGGCCGGTTATGACACCGCGACCGTCAATGCTTTCTTTGCCGGCACCCGCCAGGACTCCCGCGTGCTCAAGGCCGACCGTGGCCAGGGCGTGTTCCAGAAACCCTTCATCGACTTTTCCCGCCGCCTGATTTCGCAGAACCGGCTGAAGGCCGGCCGCCAGATGGCGCAGAAACACGACGCCACCTTCCAGCGGATCGAGAGCACCTACGGCATCGACCGCGGCGTGCTGCTGGCCTTCTGGGCGTTTGAGACCGACTATGGCGGCTATCAGGGCGATTTCAATACCCGCGACGCACTGGTCACCTTGGCTCATGACTGCCGCCGCCCGGAGCTGTTCCGGCCGCAAGTGTTTGCCGCGCTGGAGCTGTTCAAGCAGGGCAACTTCGACCCCAAGCGCACCACCGGCGCCTGGGCCGGTGAGATCGGCATGGTGCAGATGCTGCCGGGTGACATCCTGCAGCATGGCGTTGATGCCGATGGCGACGGCAAGGTCAGCCTGAAAACCTCAGCCCCAGACGCACTGATGTCCGGCGCGCGGATGCTGTCGCATCTGGGCTGGCAGCCCGGTCAGCCCTGGCTGCAGGAAGTCACCATCCCCGAAGAATTGGACCTGTCTCTCAGCGGCACCGCCCAGAAGAAATCCGTGGCGCAGTGGCGCAAGTTGGGTGTTTCCGCGCGGGACGGCAAGCTGCCGGACCCCGCGATGCGCGCCTCGCTGCTGCTGCCGCAGGGCCACAAGGGGCCCGCCTTCCTCGCCTATCCGAATTTCGACGTCTATTTCGAGTGGAACCAGAGCTTCACCTATGTGCTGACCGCCGCTTACTTCGCCAACCGGCTGCAGGGCGCGGACATCTATGAAGCTGGCAGGCCCGATGGCGGTCTGACAAGCGCTCAGATGAAGCAGCTGCAGCAGAAACTGCAGGCCCTTGGCCACAATGTGGGTGACATCGACGGCATCCTTGGCGCCCGCACCCGGGTTGCGGTCCAGAAAGAGCAGAAGCGCCTCGGCCTGCCTGCCGACGCTTGGCCCACGCCTGCTCTGCTCAAGAAACTCTAACGCACCGGGAATCGTTCGCCCTGGCGGGTAATAAGAATGATCCGGCTGCCGTTGCGGACAAACAGATCGCAACGACCAAACCCATTGGTGAAATCCACGCAGATACTGCCATCGCCCGCAATCCTGTAAGTGCCCCAGGCCGTGCCGCCGCCATTCTCAGCGGAATAGGTATAGGCATAGGCCCCGCCGCTGCCGTATTGCGACTCACCACCGTCGAAAAAGCGGAACGACTGGCCCGGCAGAGCCTCCAGCTCCGCCTGCGCGAAAGGCGTGTCGCCGGGACGCAGCTGCCAGCTGTCCGCCACCGCGCTGCCTGCCACAAGGCAAAAGAACAGGGGCATGATCCATCTCATGCCCCCACCCTAACGATTGATCTTGCAGCCGGTTGTCACGATGCGGTGACAACCAGGGGTCAGTTCCAGTCGATGAACTCTTCGAAATCCTGCATCGCGCGGTTCCAAAGCCCCACCGCGTCGGCAAAATCATCCGGTGTCATGCCGTCGTCGCCCAGCAGCACGTCCATCTCGATCCGGGCGGAACCCTCTTCCGAAACATAGGCACGGGCAAACCGGTTATTGGTGTTCCATTCGTTGATCTTGGAGAGGCGCACGCTGCCATCGGTCTGGTAACCGGAGAAGAACTGGATCGCCTCGCAGTTGGTGTTGTCGCTGCAGCCGTAATAGTAGACCGAGAAATCGTTGCCGTAATATTCGACCTTGAGGTTCGGATCACCAACGCTGTCGGTGGTCACTTCAACCTTGGCACCCTCGTCCTTGAAGAAATTGGCGACGCTCTCGCCGGTCTTGGCCACCACATTGCTAGCCATCGCGGCAGCCGGGGTCATCAGCACCGCAGCAGCGGCAATTGCTTTCAGCATATTCATTTGTCACTCCACAAAACTTTGTCTTTGCAAACAGGCACCGGCACAGATCCCCTCTGCGCCAGTACTCAGGCCACCATCGCCTCTGCTTTCTTGAGGTCAACCGAAACGAGCTGGCTGACACCCTTTTCCTGCATGGTGACGCCAAAAAGCCGGTCCATCCGCGCCATCGTCACCGCATGGTGGGTGATGATCAGGAAGCGGGTGTCGGTCTGGCGGCACATCTCATCCAGCAGGTCGCAGAAACGGGTGACGTTGGCGTCATCCAGCGGCGCGTCGACCTCGTCCAGCACACAGATCGGCGCCGGGTTCGACAGGAACACCGCAAAGATCAGCGCCATCGCGGTCAGCGTCTGCTCCCCGCCGGAGAGCAGCGACAGGGTCGACAGCTTCTTGCCGGGCGGCTGGCACATGATCTCCAGGCCCGCATCCAGCGGGTCGTCGCTTTCGACCATCACCAGATTGGCCTCGCCGCCGCCGAACAGATGGGTGAACAGCATGGTAAAGCTGCTGTTCACCTGCTCAAACGCCGTCAGCAGCCGCTCGCGCCCCTCGCGGTTGAGACTGGAAATCCCGTCGCGCAGGGTCTTCACCGCGCCCTCCAGGTCCAGCTTTTCCGCCACTAATGTATCGTGCTCATTCTGAACGCCGCGGGCGTCTTCCTCGGCACGCAGGTTCACTGCCCCCAAGGCATCGCGCTGGCGCTTGTAGCGGTCCACGTCGTGCTCCAGATCATCCGAGGCCGGCATTTCATCCGGCGACACGCCGAGCTTCTCCAGCAGCGCCTGCGGGGTGATCTGCTGCGCCTCGATGATCCGGCCCGCCGCCTGCGTGACGGCTTCCTTGGCCGCATCGCTGCGTGCCTCGGACCGTGCCCGCGCCTCGCGCGCCTCGGAGGCCAGCCGCTCGCATTCGCGTTCCTTGTGCACCGCCTCGCGCAGCTCGGCCTCCGCCGCAATCAGCGCCTCGGTTGCGGCCGACTTGCGGCCCTCCGCCTCGGCAATCGCCTCATTCAGCTCTTCGCGCTTCTCGGCAATCTCCGTCGGAACCGCGTTGGCTTCCTCCAGTTCCTCCTGCGAGGCCTCGCGGCGCTCCGCCAGTTCCTCGATCCGCGCCTCGGCGCTTTCCAGGCGGTGGCGCCAGCCGGACAGCTCCTTGGTCACTTCCTGCCCGCGCTTGGTGCGGGCCTCGCCCTCGCGGCGCAGTTCATCATGGCTGGAGCGATGGGTCAGCATGGTGATCCGCGCCGCCTCCACCGACTGCTTGATATCCTCAACCGCGGTACGGGCCTGGTCCAGATCGCCAAGTTCCCCCAGCACCTTTTCCGCCTCTTTCAGCTGCAGACTGGCGTTCAGCGCGTCTTCCTCATGGCGCGACACCGCAATGCCAAGGGTTTCCAGCTTGCCCTCGGCCAGGTTGCGGTCGGCCTCGGCGCGGCTGAGGGCACGTGCCGCATCCGCCACCCGCTGGTCCGCCACCCGGCGGGCCTGGCGGGCGTTCTGGTCGGCCAGCGTCACCTCTTCCAGCTTGCGCAGAAGCGTCTCATGCGCGGCGCGGGCGCCATCGGCTGTGGCACTGACGCGCTCCATCTCCTGCTTCAGCGCTTCCAGCTTGTTCAGCTGCTCCAGCCGCAGGGCTGCGGCACTCGGCGCGTCCTCCGCCCAGGCACGGTAGCCATCCCAGCGCCACAAATCGCCTTCCAGCGTCACCAGCCGCTGGCCAGGCTGCAACTGCGCCTGAAGGCCCGCTGCCGCATCGCCATCCACCAGTCCGATCTGCGCCACCCGGCGCGACAAGGCATCGGGACCGGAGACAAACAGCGCCAGGGGCTGCACACCTTCCGGCAGCGCCGCGTCGCGGTCATAGCCCGGCAGAGACAGCCAGCCGGTCGGCCCGTCCGCATCCGCCAGCGGTGCGCGCAGATCATCGGCCAGCGCTGCACCCAGCGCCTTTTCATAGCCCGGCGAAACGGCCAGCTCATCCAAAACCTGGCCGCCCTCCGCGGTGTCACGCTCCACCAGCTTGGCAAGCGCGGTGACCTCTGCGCGCAGCGCGCCCAGTTCGCCCTCAGCCTCAGAGCGCTGCGAACGTGCCTCGGCCTCTCGGGCTTGGGTCTCGGTGCGTGCCTCGTCTGCCGCTTCCAGTGCTTCCTCGGCCATCTCAGAGGCTTCGCGCGCCTCTTCCTCAGCCGACACAGCTGCCTCAAACTTCTCTGCGGCCAGCTCCAGCGCCTCCTGCGCCTCCCCTTGGGCCGCGCGGGCTTTCTCCGCTTCACCCTCGGAGCGGCCAAGCGCACGCTGGCAGTCTTCGACCGCGCGCCGGGCGGACTGGTGGCGGGCCGCGAGACGGGCGACATCCTCGGTCACTTGCGCCAGATGATCCTCGCGCGCCTGCAGAATGGAACCGGCATCCCGTGCCAATTCCGAAGCCTCCGCCAGCTTTCCGTCATGCCCATCGCCGGCCTTGGACAGCTCGCGCTGCTCCCACTCCAGCCGTTCAATGGTTTCGCCCGCGTCCTTGTTCAGCCCGGTCTCGCGCTCGATATCGTTGCCCAGCTGCACAATCCTGCCGCTGAGCCGTTCGATGGTCTGGCGGGCCTGCGCCTCCTGATCGCCCAGCGAGTCGCGCTGCACCACCAGCCGCTGCAGGATGGCGGCCGCGATGGCCTCTTCCTCGCGCAGTGGCGGCAATTTTTCCTCAAACGTGCCGCGCTGCGTGGCAGCCGCGCGCACCAGCGCCTCCGCCTTGGCGGCCTGCTCAACCCGCACCCGCAGCTCATCCTCGGAGGCCAGCCGCGCCTCATCCGCCTCGCGCCAGCGGCGGTAGAGCAGCATGCCCTCGGCCAGCCGCAGCTTCTCGCCGATCTCGCGGTAGCGCTGCGCCTGCCGCGCCTGCTTGGCCAGCTGCGCCAGCTGCGCCGCCAGCTGCTCGATCACGTCATCGACGCGCAGCAGGTTGGCCTCGGTATTCTTCAGCTTCAGCTCTGCCTCGTGGCGGCGCTGATAGAGGCCGGAGATCCCCGCAGCCTCTTCCAGAATGCGGCGGCGCGCCTTAGGCTTGGCGTTTATCAGCTCTGCAATCTGACCCTGCCGCACCAGCGCCGGCGAATGCGCGCCGGTGGAGGCATCGGCAAACAGCATCTGCACGTCACGCGCCCGCACGTCCTTGCCGTTGGATTTATAGGCGCTGCCCACATCCCGGGTGATGCGGCGCACGATCTCCAAGCCGTCGGCATCATTGAAGCCCGAAGGCGCCAGCCGCTCCGAATTGTCAATGTTGAGGCTCACCTCGGCAAAGTTGCGCGCAGGCCGCGAGGAGGTGCCGGCAAAGATCACATCCTCCATACCGCCGCCGCGCATCGCCTTGGCACGGGTTTCCCCCATCACCCAGCGCAATGCCTCCAGAAGATTGGATTTGCCGCAACCATTTGGACCCACAACCCCTGTCAGCCCATCGGCAATGACCAGTTCGGTAGGATCAACAAAGCTTTTGAAGCCATTCAGCCTGAGCTTGGAAAACCGCAAAGCTGCCCCTTCGTGATTCCGTATCGAGAAAGTTCAGCGGTTCCTACCCGTTGAGTCAACGCTCCGCACCCCCAAATCGGGGCGAATTCTGTTCAAACCACACCATATCTTGTGGATAACCCGAACCAAACGGCGGTGTTTTGCCAAGCAGGAGCTTGTCTGGCCTCAGACGGACCGCAACAGCCGCCCCAGCCGGGCAATGCCCTCCTCGATGGCCGCGTGGTTGGAATTGGAGAAGCTCAGCCGGATCGTGTTCTGGCCGCTGCCATCGGCAAAAGACGCCTGACCGGGCACAAAGGCCACCCGCTCTGTCTCAAGCGAGCGCGCCAGGAGCTGCGCACCGTCCATCCCCTCCGGCAGGGTGATCCAGACGAACATGCCGCCCTCAGGCCGGGTCCACTCGGCCCCCTCGGGCATGTGCTCATCCAAGGCCGCCAGCATCACGTCGCGACGGCGCTGATAGACCGCGTGCAGTTGCTCAACATGTGCGTCGAAGCAGGCTTCTGCAACGCCGTGCACAGCCATCTGGTTGATGGTCGAGGTGTGCAGATCCGCCGCCTGTTTCAGCAGCACCATCTGCGCAATCACCGGTTTGGCCGCCACTGCCCAACCGATCCGCAGACCCGGCGAAAGCGTCTTGCTGAACGACCCGCAATAGACCGTGCGGCAATCTTCGATCGAGCCCTTCTGTTCAATCTCCAGCGCCAGCACCGGCGGCACCGGTTCCCCGTCATAGCGCAGCGACTGATAGGCCGCGTCTTCGATGACGGCACAGTCCAGCGTGTCCGCGATGTCCAGCAGCCGCAGCCGCCCGGTGCGATCCAGCGTTTCACCGGTGGGGTTGGCGAAGTCCGGCGACAGGTAAGCAAATTTCACCGCACTGCCCGCCTCTGCCGCACCCTCGGCATAACTTTCCGCAGTGCGGTTTCCCTTCAGTGACAGACGGTCATAGCGCGGCTCATAGGCGTTGAACGCCGCCAGCGCCCCCAGATAGGTCGGCCAGCCAACCAGCGCGGTGTCGCCCGGCGACAGGAACAGCTTGCCCAGATAATCCAGCGCCTGCTGCGAGCCGGAGGTGATCAGAACGTTCTCCGCCTCACAAACGATGCCGATCTTCGCCATCTCCGCCACGATCCACTGGCGCAGCGGCAGATAGCCCTCGCTGACGGAGTACTGCAGCGCCTGCGCCTGCCGCTCCGGCGTCAGCGCGTTCTTGAACGCCTCTGCAAATTCGTCCGCCGGGAACAGCGCCGGGTCAGGGATTCCGCCAGCAAAGGAGATGATATCCGGCTGGTCCAGCAGTTTCAGAAGCTCGCGGATTTCCGACGCTTTCATCCGGCTGTTGCGGGTGGCAAATATCTGGTCCAGCTGCATGGCTCTCTCCTCGCTCAACAACTAGGGCCACGGTAGGTGGCGCCAAATTAAAGTCAATAATGCTGACCTATTGTTACAGCCTTCGTGATGCGCTCCGCTCTTGCGGCTGCCCGCCCCGCGTGGTCATATAAATTGACCAATCCGCCAGAGCGACCAGATGCCCTTCCAGAAAGTCCAGCCCGAAAAACTCTCCGCCTCCGTCGTCAAGCAGATCGAGCAGCTGATCCTGCGCGGCATTCTCTCGCCGGGCGAGCGCCTGCCCGCCGAACGGGAACTGGCCGAACGGCTCGGCGTCTCCCGCCCCTCCTTGCGTGACGCTATCAGCGAGTTGCAGGCGCGCGGCCTACTGGCCTCCAAGGCCGGCTCCGGTGTGTTTGTCGCCGATGTTCTGGGCTCCGCCTTCTCCCCTGCCCTGATCCAGCTGTTCGCCACCCATGACGAGGCAGTGTTTGACTACCTCTCATTCCGCCGCGACATGGAAGGGCTCGCTGCCGAACGCGCCGCCCGGTTCGGGTCGGACTACGACCTGCAGGTGATCCAGGCGATCTTTGACAAAATGGAGGCGGCCGGCAATCCCGCCGTCTCTGAGGAAGCGGCCAGGCTCGACGCCCAGTTCCACTCCGCCATCATGGATGCCAGCCACAACGTGATCATGCTGCACATGATGCGCTCGATGTTCGATCTGTTGCGCGAAGGCGTGTTCTACAACCGCCGCATCATGTTCCAGCAGCACACCACCTATGAGGCGCTTCTGGAGCAGCACCGCGCCATCAACGCCGCCCTGCAGGCCCGCGACCCGCAAGCCGCCCGCACCGCTGTGGAGGCGCATCTGGACTATGTGAAACAAGCCCTCACCGACCACCAGCGGGCTGAGCGCAACGCAGAGGTGGCCCGGCAGCGGCTGGAGCATGAGACCGGGAAGGGGTGACGCAAGGCAGAACCATGAAGGCAGAAATTAAGCAATTTTACCTCGATGACTATCGCGGCGAAAAATACTGGCCAGAAGACGCAGCTAACTTTTGCGCAATTGCAGACATGAACATCGGAATACAAGGCCACGAGGGAGGAGACAATTTTGTTCTAACAATTTGCTCTCCGAAGTGGTTCGAAGATAACGTCCTGAAGCCTCCACGGTCTCACGTCAGCCATGAGCAAGTCTGCAAGCCAGCCTTTGGGCGGCATTTTCTGTTTATGGAATATTTCAATCCAGACGAAATTGAGTCGACAATTTTTGACTTGGTCACAAACGCGGAGGGTAAAGATTGGGGTGATGTTGCACGTTACCTTGCCCGTTTTTTTGCATGGGAGTTTGAAGACTATTCAAGCGGCGTTGCGACGTGAAAAAACACATTTCCATATGGCTTAGAGATGACAGTTCCAAGCGAACTATCAGAAATAGTCCAAACTTCTGACACGAAGAAGAGCCGGTGATTGCAGTAGTTCATGTTCATGATCACGTTCGCAAAGATAGTCTCTACAAGATGTCGATGTCTTTGACGCCGTATCCACCAAAGTCTGATCCAGATCCTCGCATGCGTTGGTTTAGCGAGTCAGGAACGGGATTGCTTGGCAGCAACGATACCGATTTTCTGCAGCATTCAAATGGCGATGGGCACATCATAATTTGCAGTTTTTTTGTAGAGCAGGCTTGAGTTCAGGCTACACTCCCCAAACAAAAAACCCGGCCGCTCGGACCGGGTTCTTTTAACTTGTCAGGATCAGCCAAAGCTTAGTGCAGCTTGGCGTCCACATCCGCGATGGCGGCGTCGATCAGCTTGTTGGCCTCGGTCGCGGTCATCTGCTTGGAGATCACCTGATCCGCGGCAGCAACGGCGATGGAAATCGCCTGGTCGCGCACTTCTTTCACAGCCGAAGCTTCTGCCGAGGCGATCTGGTCCTCAGCAGCCGCCAGACGGCGGGCGATGGAGGTTTCCAGGTCCGCTTTAGCCTGTTCAGCCGCACGGCCAGCTTCGTCACGGGCAGCTGCCACGATCTGGTCAGCCTGGGCCTGAACTTCCTGCTGCTTGCGCTCATAAGACGCCAGAACGGTCTGGGCCTCTTCACGCAGGGCACGGGCTTCGTCCAGTTCCTTCTGGATGCCTTCGGCGCGGTTGTCGAGCTGGCCAGCCAGCAGTGACGGCACCTTGGCAAACAGCAGAATGCCGATGAACAGGACGAACGCCAGAGCAACAACCAGGTTGGTGTTGGACAGGTCCATGCCGCCGCCGGCAGCAAATGCAGGCGAAGCAGCGCCAAGGGTCAGGGCAAGAGCGAGAATGTTGCGCATGTCCTTATCCTTTCGTCCGCTCGGCAACTGCCTTGGCAATTGCGTCTTTGTCTGCCGAACCGCCCAGAGCAGCGACCAGCGCTTCTGCGGTATCGTTTGCAACTGCTTTCACGCTTTCCAGCGCGCCAGCCTTGATTTCGGCGATTGCCTTTTCAGACTCGGCAGCCTTGGCAGCGATCTGTTCGTCCGCTTTGGCAATTGCCTCGTCCAGCCCGGCCTGGATTTCTGCGCGGGTTTCAGCAGCGATGCGCTGAGCCTCGGCACGGGCATCCGCCAGAGCTTTGTTATATGCGTTTTCGGCCTCGACAGCCTTGGCTTTCAGGTCTTCAGCCGCGGCGAGGTCGTTGGTGATGGTCCCCTGACGCTCGGCCAGCACCGCAGCGATGCGGGGCAGCGCGACGCGCGACAGGATGAGGTAGATCACGACCAGGGCGACCACGAGCCAGAAGATCTGGTTCCCGAAGGTCGAGAAGTCCAGCTGCGGCATTGCGGAACCGCCGCCGTGTGCTGCCTCTTGCGTATTTGATGCCATGTCGTCCTCCCAGGAACTTGCCGTTACACCGGGCAGCGCAGGATCTGCACTGCCCGGCCGTAAGGAAATAGGTTCCTAAGGTCTTAGACGGCGAACATCAGCAGCAGAGCGACCAGGAACGAGAAGATGCCCAGTGCTTCTGCAAACGCGATGCCGATGAACAGGGTTGCGGTCTGGCCGGCAGCTGCCGACGGGTTGCGCAGAGCGCCTGCCAGGAAGTTGCCAGCCACGTGGCCCACACCGATTGCGGCTGCGCCGGAACCGATTGCTGCCAGGCCTGCGCCGACGAACTGACCGAGTTGTGCGATATCGCCTTCCATGATTTCTCTCCTTACGATGGAATGTGGTGATTTCTAGGTTGGGCAGGGCCGTTCAGGGCGCCGCCCGGTAAGCTTTCAGATCCTGGCCTTAGTGGCTCGGGTGCAGTGCATCCTTCAGGTACACGCAGGTCAGGATGGTGAACACGTAGGCCTGGATGAAGGCCACCAGAACTTCGAGTGCGTAAACTGCGGTGATGGCAAAGATCGGCAGGAAGCTGAACATGCCCAGTGCTGCGGCGAAGCCTGCGAACACTTTCAGAACCGCGTGGCCCGCCATCACGTTACCGGCAAGACGGATGGAGTGGCTGACGGGGCGCACGAAGTAGGAAATCAGTTCGATGATGGCCAGGATCGGGCGGAGCGCCAGCGGCGCGCTCGACACCCAGAACAGGCCCAGGAAGCCAACGCCGTTCTTGACGAAGCCAACCACAGTCACGGTCACGAACACCAGCGCCGCCAGAACTGCAGTGACTGCGATATGCGAAGTGGTGGTGAAGGAGCCGGGGATCAGGCCCAGGAAGTTGGCCATCACGATGAACATGAACAGGGTCATGATGTAGGGGAAGAACTTGACGCCGTCCTTGCCGGCCACGTCCTCAACCATCTTGTAGATGAAGCCATAAGCCAGTTCCGCAACCGACTGGGCGCGGCCCGGCACGATGGCGCGGCGCGAGGAGCCCAGAACCAGCAGCGCGAACACGGCGGCTACAGCAGCGGCCATCCATGCGGTCACGTTGGTCGGAGTGTACCAGGAAATGTCACCGCCGAACAGCGCGCTCACCTGGAACTGGTCCATCGGGTGGATCGCAAGCTTGGCTTCTTCCGGCGCCAAGATCAGGCCGGATGCCAGCACCAGTGCCAGAGCTGCGTAAAAGAAAATTTTGCCCATCGGTCCGCTTCTCCTGTCGCCGGTCGCCGATCCCGTCGGATCAGTCCCGGTCTTGCGCTTTTTTGTCGGCCTCTTCGGCCAGTTTCTCTTTCTGGATCTCCTGCGCGGTGCGAAGCATCGTCTTCACCCCAGCCGCCAGGCCCAGCATTATGAACAGCACCATGAAGATGGGCAGGGTTCCAAACAGATGGTCCAGCCCGTATCCGATGCCAAAGCCGATCGCGAGACCGGCCACCAATTCGATCACCATCCGCCAGGCCTGGTTGGCCAGGGAATAATGCTCATCCGCGCGCGGCTTGGGCTCCTGGGCCTTACGCGCCGCCGCCAATTTCTCCTCCAGCTGCGCCATGCGCTGCTTTTGGTCGTCGTCGGTCACGGGCGCCATCCTCACGCGAATTTCTAGTGAGGGTGCTAAGGCCACGGGGCTTAGGAGTCAATTACAAGGATCGAAGATTCAAAACATGTCCATCCCATTGTTTATGCGCGATATTTTACCAACCCTCACACACCGCGCCGCTCTGCCGCAGCCGCTGTTAGCGCCAAACCATCCCGGAATCCATATTCAACCAAAAGGTTGATTTTAGTCGGCGGGCGGTTTCGGCAGCCGCCAGCGCACAATCCGCCCGTCGATCAGCAGCAGCCCCAGCAGGATCGCCGCCATGCCCCACAAGTGCTCTGCCAGCAGCGTCTCGCCCAGAATGTAAGTGCCCAGAAACAGCGCCGACACCGGCGCAATCAGCGTCGGCATGGTGATGTTGGTCGGCCCCACCTTGGGCAGCACCCAGTAAAAGGCGATGAAGGCCGCCGAGGTCAGCACAAAGCCGATCACCAGCAGCGACGCCCAGGTTTCCATGCGTGTGATCACCGGCACCCCCTCGCTCCACAGCGCCAGCGGCGCAATCGCGGCGGTCGACCCGGTCAGCGCAATCGCCACCAGCACCACCGGCTCCATATCCCGGAAGCTGCGCGCGATATTGACGGAGAAAGCATAGCACAGCGGCGCGCACAGTGTGATCAGCACCGCCCAGGCTTCCGATGACTGGCCGCCCTCCAGGATCGGCAGCGACAGCAGCACAATGCCCAGGAACCCGCAGATCACCCCCAGCGACTTCAGCACCGTCGCCCGCTCGCCGCCGGGCCAGAAATGCGACACTACAACCGCCAGCGCCGGCGTGGTCGCATTGACGATCCCGGCCACACCGCTGGCGATATGCTGCTGGCCCAGCGCGTAAAAGGCAAAGGGCCCGGCATAGCTCAGCACGCCGAACCCGAACAGCGCCAGCCAGCGCCACGCATCAGCCGGCACTTTCTTCCGCGCCGCCAGCACGTAGATCCAGCAGCCCAGCGCGCCAAAGCCCACACGGCCCATGGAGACCGACAGCGGCCCCAGCTCGCGCAGCAGGATGGCGTTGAACATGAACGACATGCCCCAGCCGATGCCAAGAATGAAAATCACCGCCCAATAGCGCAACGCCATGCCAACTGCCCTCTCGAAATGCCTTGCACCGATCCATCGCAGTTTTTGCAGGATTGTCGACCCGCTTCTTGCCCTTTAGGAGTATCAGGCATGAGCGACACCCTCGACACAGTCTTTGCAGCCCTCGCCGACCCGACCCGCCGAGCGATCCTGACCATGCTGCTGGAGGACGACATGGCGGTCACAGACGTGGCAGAGCCGTTCGAGATGTCGCTGGCCGCTGTTTCCAAGCACCTGACCATCCTGACCCGCGCCGGCCTCATCGCGCAGGAGAAGCGCGGCCGAGTCAAATGGTGCAAGCTGCAGCCCGACGCAATGCGGGCCGCAAGCGTGTGGATGCAGGGCTTCGGCCAGTTCGAGCCGGTGAACCTGGATGCCTTCGAGCGCTTTCTGGAAGCGGAGCACCTGTCTGAGGATGCCCCATCCGAAACCTAGGGGCCGAAACCTAACGGACGACAAACACCGAAATTTCGGAATGCAGCACCAGATGGCTGGCGTGGGACGAGAACACATAGTCCAGGATGCCGGGCATATGCGTTGCGATCACGATCAGGTCCACTTCCAGCTCCTTGGCGGTCCGGGCCAGAACGGAATCCATCTCTGATCCGACATCCACAGAGTGGACCGGCAGCCCTTCGACCCTTGCGCCGCTGCTTTCGGCCATCTTGCCGGCCAGTGCTGCCAGCTCATCACCTGACGGCCCCAAAGTATGCGCGCCTTCAATCTGCTCACCTGTCACATGCACCAGCGTCACCCGCGATCCATGGTTGGCAGCGAAATCCGCAGCCACGTTCAGGGCTTTCTTGACCGCCGGGGGCATGTGCAGGTCAACGGGCACCATGATATGTTTAAACATCTTTCCCTCCTTCTCCTGACGCGTCCCTCAGGACCAGCATACAGGAAAACAAGAGGCTTGCGTTGACCTGCCGCAAGCGACACCAGGGGTCACGCTCAGGCGCGCACCGGCTTGGCGTCGCCTTCCAGCAGCATCACCAGGGCAACTACCGACATTACCACCCCGATCAGAACCATGCCCGGCGGCGCGCCGCGGCCCAACGCGATTTCCCACAGGATCACCCAGCTGGGCGTCAGATAGGTATAGGCCATCACCTTGGCCGAGGGCAGCCGCAGGGTGGCGTATTGCAGCAGCACGAACGTCGCAGAGCTGGCAAAGACCGCGAGGTAAATCAGGCCGATCCAAACAATGCCCGGCAGCTGCCTCCAATCGGTTGCCAGAATGTCCTGCCACCCGAACACCGCCAGCAGCGCGCCGCCCGCCAGCAGCATGCCGAACGTGAACACCACCGCAGGCTCGCCCCGGTTCAGCTTGCGCACCATCGGCGTGTAGATCGCGTGCAGCACGCATCCCCAGAAATAGATGATCTCCCCCTGGCCGATCTGAAACGCCGCCTGTGCCTGCATGTCGCCGCGCACAATCACCCAGACCGCACCCGCGGCCCCGATCGACAGCGCCAGCGCCATCCAGCGGGTGGTCACCTGCCGCAACAGCAGCCAGCCAAAGCCCGCGCTCATCACCGGCACCAGCGTGAAAACCGCCGCTGCGCTGACCGGTGCCGCGGTCTGCAGCCCGTAGAACATCAGCACGAAATAACCGCCGAACAGCCCGCCCAGTACTGCAAACCGCCAAGGGGCCTGGAAATGCACCCGCCGCAATCCGGTGGTGACCATCGCCGCAACGCCGATCACCACCGCTGCAATGCCGAACCGGGCCGCATTCAGTGCCGCCGGCGCGATCTCATTTGCCACCATCACGCCCAGCGAGAACGACCCCGCCACCAGCGCCGAAAACAGCAGCATCGCCAGATGCCCGCGCAGCGCCTCGTTCACAGCTGCCACTCTTTGGCCTGTTCCTTGAGGAACTTCAGGAAGGTCTGCACTTTGGTGGTGCGGTGCAGGTCCACATGGGTCACCAGCCACAGGGTGCCCTCCCATTCTTCCTGCGGCGCCATCATTTCCACCAGGTTCGGGTTCTGCCGCGCCTCCCAGGCCGCCATAAAGCCGATGCCGGCACCGCTGTGCACCGCATTTTGCATGGTGAACCCGTTTGAACAGCGGAACGAGATCGCCTCAGCCGGGGCATTGGCCCGCAGCCAGCGCGAAAACGGCGCCCGGCTGCTCTCATCGTCATTGCCGATGAACCGGTGGTTGGCCATGTCCCCGATGCCCTGCAGCACGCCGTATTTCTCCACATAAGCCCTGGAGGCATAAAGCCCCACCTGCTGCTTGATGAAGGGCTGCACCACATTGTCCGGCTGATCCGGCGCATTGCCTGCGCGCACGGCCACATGCGCCTCGCCGTATTCCAGCCGGAACAGGCGGTCGCCGGTCAGATAGCGGATGATCAGACCCGGGTGCATGTCCTGGAACTCCTTCAGCGCCGGCACCAGCATCGGCGCAAAAGACGCCAGCGAGGTCACCACCAGCTCACCGGAGACATCATCGCCCTGCCCCTTCAGCCGCCCGACCAGCTGGCTGAACTGGTCGTCGGTCGCCTGTGCCACCCGCAAAAGGTCCTGACCGGCTTCGGTCGGCGTATAGCCGCGGGCGTGGCGCTGGAACAGCTTCACCCCAAGCCGTGCCTCGATGGCGTCGATATGGCGGATCACCGTGGCATGGTGCACGCCCAGCACTTCGGCCGCGCCGCTGACCGTGCCCATGCGGGCCACCTGATAGGCGGTGCGGACTTCATCCCAGTTTTCCATGCCGGTCTCCTTGCCTGCCTTTTTGCGCGCCAGCGCACAAATCATGTTATTTTTCCGCCATTGCGTTCAAATTTGCAATACCCCAAATTCCTGTCAGCAACAAGCACAGGAACACCAAAATGACCCGCACCGTTCTGCATCTCGACTCCTCTGCCCGCACCGAAGGCTCGGTGACCCGGGACCTCTCCGCACAGATCGTCGGCCGCCTGGGCGCTGACACCGTGGTCCGCCGCGACCTGGCCGCGCCGCTGCCGCTGCTGGACGGCGCCTGGATCGGGGCCAACTTCACCCCGGCCGATCAGCGCAGCGAGGCAGACAAACAGCTGCTCGCCCTCTCCGATGCGCTGGTGGAGGAGCTGAAACAGGCCGACACCATCGTGATCGGCGCGCCGATCTACAACTTCTCGGTACCCTCCACGCTCAAGGCCTGGATTGACCTGGTGGCCCGCGTCGGCGTCACCTTCCGCTACGAGGAAACCGGCCCCATTGGCCTGCTGAAAGGCAAACGCGCCATTATCGCGGTGGCCTCCGGCGGCACCCAGGCCGGGTCCGACATCGACTTTGCCACCACCTACCTGCGCCATGTGCTGGGTTTCATCGGCATCACCGAGGTTGAGATTGTGGCCGCCGACGCCATGTCCATCGACGCCGAGGGCGCCCTGGCCAAGGCCCGGACCCAAATCGAAGCGCTGGCGGCCTGATCCCCTGCACCGCCCCGCGCACCTGCCGTCAGCCCCCTCGGCTGGCGGCATTTTTATGTTTGGCAGCCCGGCGGAGCCTGTGCAACTCTGCCTGCACCGGTATTTCAAAGCACAGGCATTCCCATGAAGAAGATCGGCATTCTCGGCGGCGTCGGCTGGGCCTCCACTCTCGATTACTACCGCGCCATCTGCGAAGGCGCCGGAAGGTTCTTTGCGGACCGCGGCGCGGGCTCACCGCTGCCAGTGCCGCCGATCACAATCGAATCCGTGGTGCAGGCGCAAACCCGGTCCTTGCGCGGACGGGCGGGGGATGAGGCCAGCTGGGCCGCTTTTGATGCCGTTTTCCGCGAGGCGATGCTGACGCTGGAACGCGCCGGCTGCGATTTCGCCCTGATCGCCTCCAACACCCCGCACGCCCGCCTGCATGCGATCCGCGAGGGCGTGGTGATGCCGATCCTCAGCATCTTCGACGCCACCGCAGAAGCCACCGCCGCAACCGGTGCCGCCCGCGCACTGGTGCTGGGCACAACAGTCACCATGCAGGCCCGCAACTATGCCAGCGTGCTCGCCGCACATGAGGTCAAAGCAAATGAGATCCTGCCGCAGGACGAGATCGCTGAAATGCAGATGATGATCGACGAAGATTTCTACGGCGGCGCATCGGCCACCGCACAGGACCGCCTGCTGCGGTTCTGCAAGAAACACGCGCAGCCCGGCACCGCCATCCTACTGGCCTGCACCGAACTGCCGCTGGCCTTCCCCGGTCACATCGACGACGTCAGTTTCGAGGCCGGCGGCTTTCTGTTCGTGAACCCCTCCGCTGCCCATGTCACCGCAGCGCTGGATCTGGCGCTGGCGGACGAAAAGGCCGGTTAGACCCAGCGCACCTCAACACCGGTGCGCTCAAAGAACGCCATCACGTCATCGCGCTTCATCGCCACCGTGCGGTCATTGACCAGCGGGTGCATATAGATCACGTCGGCTTCCTGCGCCTGTGCATCCATATAGAAGGTGACGCCCTTCCCAGCGCCGGTGATCATCGCCAGCGGGCTGACCGCGCCGGGGCGGATGCCCAGGTTCTCCAGCAGCCGGTCGGCTGAGCCGAAGGACAGATTTCCAATGCCCAGCTCAGCGCCCAGCGCCTTCAGGTCGATCTCGCGGTCCTGCTGCAGCGTCACCAGATAATTCCGCTTCTTCTTGTCCCGCAGGTACAGGTTCTTCAGCCGCAGCGCGTTTTCGCCCGGCACCATGAACTGCTCCTCGACGCCCTTGGCGTCCTCCACCGTGCGCAGCGGCACATGGGTATGCAGCTGATAGGCAATGCCCCAATCATCCAGCTGCTTAAGCAGCCCATCCGAGGAGATGGGCAGGCTGTCCTGATAGGCCGATGACGCATCCATGATCTTACTCCGCAAGCCGTTCCGGTTTGCAGCGCAGATCACAAAAAACATCACCGGGGCGCAAGAGCTGTTCCGCCCTTCGCGCCCGGTTTTGCGCCATCGCACCGCAGGGCGGGTGCTCAGACCCGCCCCCGGAAAGATCACGCCTCAGCGAAATCCGCCCGCCGCGCCTCCTCGTAGTGGTCAAAGTCGGTGCTGAACCACCCTGTGCCGCGGGTGGCGCTGGCCAGGGTGCTGCACAGATCATCCTGCGCCGACATCGGCAAGAGCGTCTCGAACACGTCCCAGCCCGCGACGCCGTCCTCGGCCTCGAACCCCAGGATCTGGCCTTTCATGCCGCTCACCACCGGCACCAGCCCGCCGGTGAACACCGACGGCACATGGATATGCACCCGCATGATCGGCTGCAGCAGCACCGCACCGGCTTCTGCCAGCGCCTCCCTCACCGCATTCTTGCCCGCGGTGCGGAACGCATAGTCGGAACTGTCCACCGAATGATGCTTGCCATCTTTCAGGGTCACGCAGATATCCACCACCGGATGGCCATTGAGGCCCAGCGCCAGCGCCTCGCGCGCGCCCGCCTCGACCGAGGGGATATAGTTCTTGGGCACCGCACCGCCCTTCACGATTTCCTCGAACACAAACCCGCTGCCGCGGGGCAAGGGCTTCACCTCGATCACCACATCGGCGAATTGGCCGGCGCCGCCCGACTGCTTGCGGTGCCGGTGATGCACCTGCACCGCTTTCTTGATGGTCTCACGCAGGGCCGGCGGCACCGGCCCCTCCTCCACTTCGACGCCGAACTCATCCTTCAGCGCCTGCTTGATCCGCCGCATATGCAGCGGCCCCTGCAGGTTCAGCAGCACATGGCCGCTGGCTTCATCCTGGCCCAGCACCAGCGCCGGGTCGATTTCCGCCAGCCGCTCCAGCGCGCCTGACAGCCGGGCGTCATCACGCTCGTTCACCGGCGTGATCACCCGCCGGAAAGTTGAGGGCCGCGGCTGCGCCCAGCCCGGCAGCGGCGCAGCGCCGTCCGGCCCGTAAGCAAATCCCAGGTTCAGGTGATCCGACTTCACCGCCTGCCCCAGGTCGCCAGGTGTCAGCCTGGTATTCGCCTGCGACCCGACCCCGGTCAGCGAACCGACCGCGGCACCGCCCACCGAAGCACCGTTGCCGACATTGCCGTCCAGCGCCCGCACCATCACCGTCTTGCCCAGATGCTTGACCAGATCCGCCATGCAGCCAACCGCCACCACTTTGCCGTCCTGCGAAAGCCGCTCCAGCGCCGCGCCCACATCCGGCGCTTCATGGCGCAGCGACTTCATCAGCCGCAGGATGCCGTTCTTATGCTCCGCCGATCCCATCAGCGCCGGGATCAGGTCGTTGTGCTGCAGCACCTTGGTGGCCACCTCATAGGCTTCCTCCGCCATCACCTGCTGATCCTCGATCAGCTCCTCCAGCAGCGTGTCGTCAAAATCCGCCAGCGCCTCCAGCAGTTCGGTGCGGGCCTCCTGCTCACGCGCATACATGGCAACCGGCAGCTCGATCAGCGCCGAAGGCTTGCCTTCCTGATACTGCCAGGCCCGCTCGGAAATCAGATCCACAGCACCCACAACTTGGCCCTCCTCGCGGATCGGCACCTGCCGCAGGATGATGTTGTGGCTGCAATAGGCCTGAAGCGCAGCGACGATTTCCGCCACCCGGTCCGTTGCCTGGTCCATGCGGTTGACAAAAATAAAGGCGGGAACCCCCGCCTCCTCCAGCTTGCGCAGATACGGCGCGCTCAGCACCGCAGCGCCGGCATCAGCCGGAACACAGAGGACGGCAGCATCGCTGGCGGCCAGCGCCGGTCCCGCCTGCGCCAGATTGTCGGCGCCGCCTGCGATGTCGATCGCGGCCCAATCCTCCCCCATAAATGAAAAAGGCTGCAAAGCGGCGACGCCTGCAACCTCCTGCCTCTTGCCCACGGTGCCGTCCAGATTGGCCAGCGCCGTCGCCAGCGTTGATTTGCCGGACTGCGACGGTCCCAGAATAGTGAAAACGCGCATGTTCTCAGATCCTCCCTTAGCTGATGCGAATGCCCGCCTAGGACCGCAGCCGCCAAGGGCGTGCAGCTTGCCTGTGCCAAAGATCTGCCTCGGTGCTCTTCTGAGCGCCCCGTGCCGGTGAGTGGGCAGCAAGGGGCCGTTTTCGATGTTGGCCAAGCGTCCGCCCCCGAGTCAAGCGCGCAGAGGGCGTAGCGGCGGCGCCCCGCGCACGGTTTTGACGCAACCGGTGCCGATTTCCCCTCCCTCTCGCCTTTCCCTTGGGTAAGCTTGAATTATGAAAATCACCCGCAACACGCCTGAGCAGCTGATCCTGGCCGACAACCCCTGGTTCATCGGCATCTCCCTCATTCTGTTTATCCTCGTCTTTGTCGGCGCAGGCCTGGGGGCCGCCAGTACCGGCGGTGAAAACCTCTGGTTCGGCCTTTTCTTTGCTCTCGCAGGCGGCGGGATGGGCTTTGCCGCCTTCTGCCTGTTCGTGCGCCGGGTGCAGGTGATCCTCGACCGGCCCGGCGGCAGCATCGTGATCCGGCGCCAGTCGGTGTTCGGCTACAGCCAGGTGGAGCACCGCCTCGCCGACCTGTCCCATGCCGAGGTGGAAAGCACCACCAGCCGCCGCGAGGGCCGCACCCGCACGCTCTACCGCCCGGTGCTTGTGCTGGACAGCGGCATGAGCGCCGGCCGCCACCCGGTGGTCGAGGCCTACACCAATGGCGGCGGCCCGCAGCGGCTGAGCGATGCGATAAACGCCTGGCTCCCCGCCGAAAGCCCGGCAAAGGTTGACTCCGGCTCCCAATCCGCGTAACCCCCGCCCCAACATCCGGGAGATCTGAGTCTTCCGGTCCCTGCCCGTGCCAGGGATCGCCCCCCACCAGCGTGTTACGCCCGTGGGGGCATTTGCGCATGGTTCGCTTGTCCCCTACATACGGGGGCGCCACACGTTGAAACCGGCATTAGGAGGCCGCAGGCATGTTTGAAAATCTATCCGAACGCCTATCCGGCGTCTTTGACCGGCTGACCAAACAAGGCGCCCTGAACGAGGAAGACGTCAAATCCGCCCTGCGCGAAGTCCGCGTGGCGCTCTTGGAAGCCGACGTCTCACTGCCGGTTGCCCGCGACTTCGTCAAGAAGGTGCAGGAACAGGCCACCGGCCAGGCCGTCACCAAATCGGTGACCCCGGGCCAGCAGGTCGTGAAGATCGTGCACGACGCGCTGGTCGACGTGCTGCGCGGCGAGGAAGACCCCGGCAAGCTCAAGGTCGACAACCCGCCCGCGCCCGTCCTGATGGTCGGCCTGCAGGGCTCCGGTAAGACCACCACCACCGGCAAGCTGGCAAAACGGCTGAAGGAGAAAGAGGGCAAGAAGGTCCTGATGGCCTCGCTTGACGTCTACCGCCCGGCGGCGATGGACCAGCTGGCCGTCCTCGGCACCCAGATCGGCGTCGACACCCTGCCCATCGTGCCCGGCCAGAAACCGGTCGACATCGCCAAACGCGCCAAGCAGCAGGCGACCCTTGGCGGCTATGACGTCTACATGCTGGATACCGCCGGCCGCCTGCACATCGACGAGACCCTGATGCAGGAGGTCGAGGACGTCCGCAATGTGGTCTCCCCGCGCGAGACCCTGCTTGTGGTCGATGGCCTGACCGGCCAGGTCGCCGTCGAGGTGGCCGAGGAATTCGACGCCAAGATCGGCATCAGCGGCGTGGTGCTCACCCGGATGGACGGCGACGGCCGCGGCGGTGCGGCGCTGTCGATGCGCGCTGTCACCGGCAAGCCGATCCGCTTTGTCGGCCTTGGCGAGAAGATGGACGCGCTCGAAACCTTCGAGGCCGACCGGATCGCCGGCCGCATCCTCGGCATGGGCGACATCGTGGCGCTGGTCGAAAAGGCCCAGGAAACCATCGAGGCCGAACAGGCCGAAAAGATGATGAAGCGCATGATGAAAGGTCAGTTCAACATGAACGACCTGAAGATGCAGCTTGAGCAGATGCTCCAGATGGGCGGCATGGAGGGCATGATGCAGATGATGCCCGGCATGGGCAAAATGGCCAAGCAGGTGCAGGACGCGGGCATGGACGACAAGGTCCTGAAGCGCCAGATCGCCATGATCCAGTCGATGACCAAGAAGGAACGCGCCAACCCCGCCCTGCTGCAGGCCTCCCGCAAAAAACGTATCGCAACCGGCTCCGGCATGGAGGTCTCCGACCTCAACAAGCTTCTGAAGATGCACCGGCAGATGGCCGATGTGATGAAGAAGATGGGCAAGATGGGCAAAGGCAAGATGCTGAAACAGGCCATGAAGGGCATGTTCGGCAAGGGCGGCATGCCGGATATGGGCGGCATGGACCCCAGCCAGATGGACCCCAAGGCGCTGGAAGCGGCGGCCAAAGCAATGGGCGGCAAAGGCGGCCTGCCCGGCGGCCTCCCCGGTCTGGGCGGCGGCATGGGCCTGCCCGCAGGCCTCAGCGGATTTGGCAAGAAGAAGTAAGCCATGCAGCTCCCCGCCATCCCTCAGCTTGAAACCGAACGCCTGGTCCTGCGCGGACCGGAGGCGGCGGATTTCGGGCCGGTGGCAGCGTTCTTCGCGGACGAAGCACGCTCCTGGGGATTTGGCGGGCCGCTGGACCGCAACGAGGCCTGGCGCTGGTTCACCATGTCGGTGGGCCACTGGGCGATGCGCGGCTTCGGCTTCTGGACCATCACCTGCAAGCAGACCGGCGAGCCGCTTGGCATCACCGGCGTCTGGCAGCCCGAAGGCTGGCCCGAACCTGAATTGGGCTGGGTTGCCTTCCCTGCAGGCGAAGGCCGCGGCATCATGTCAGAGGCCGCACTGGCCGCCCGCACCCACGCCTATGAGGTGATGGGCCTGCCTGCACTTTGCTCCAACATCTTCCCGGGCAACACCCGCTCGGTAGCGCTGGCCGAACGGCTGGGCGCAGTGTTCGAAGCTGAATTCGACAATCCCAAGCATGGGCGTGAGCTGGTCTACCGCCACCCTGCCCCAGAGGCGCCTCGCGACGGCGGGATGGAGGCCTACGCATGACCTCCCATCTGTCCCGCACTGCGCAGCCCGACGCGGCCCGCAACCGTTTAACGGAAAATTACGCAGTCTCCCCGATACTCCTTCACCGGATGGGTGAAAAAGACGCCGGGCGGCCCGCTGCCCGGACAATGGGGTATGACATGAAAGACGCGCAACGGCGGTATCCGAGGCTGGTTTCCAAACGGCTGATGCTGATTTCTCCGGCGGACCCGGAGTTTGACGCCCAGGCGGCTTTCCTGGCACCGGACTCCCCGCGTTTCATCAATGTTGCGGATGATGCCGATTCGCTGTGGTGGTCGATTGCCACCATCATCGGCCACTGGCACCTGCACGGCTACGGCCTGTTTGCCGTGGTGGAACGCAGCACCGGCGACACCGTGGGTCTGGTCGGCCCCTGGTTCCCCAAGGGCTGGCCGGAACCGGAACTGTCCTGGCACCTGATGGAGACCGGCGAGGGCAAAGGGTATGCCAGCGAGGCCGTGCAATGCGTGCTGGACTGGCTATTCAACGCAGCCGGCTGGGACACCATCGTCTCCTATGTGCCGGAAGAGAACACCGCCTCCATCGCCCTGGCCCGCCGCGCCGGCGCCAAACCGGAACGGCTGGTTTCCTTCCCGCTGCAGCCGGCACCCGGCCTGCGCTGCTGGCGCCACTCGCCCGCCGCCCGCCGCTCCGGCCTGCAGCAAACTGCCCCGGGGCTTTTGCACTGATGCGCCTGCGCGGGATCATATCCTGGCGCTGCCGCGCCCTTCCCCTGGAAGGAGCGCGCTGATGCCGTTTGACATCCCGGTGATCGAAACCCGCCGCCTGGTGCTGCGCGGCCCCGAAGCGCAGGATTACCCCGACTTCAAGGCTACCTTCAGCTCCTACCGCTCCCGTTTCATGGGCGGGCCGCTGAACCCTTACGAGGCCTGGATGCTTTATGCCGCCGAGATCGGCCACTGGCAGGTGCGCGGCTTCGGCATGTGGATGATCCACGACAAGGCCAGCAACGAGACCTACGGCATGGCTGGCGGCTGGCAGCCTGCGGGCTGGCCGGAGCGCGAAATTGCCTGGATCATCTGGCCTGATGCCGCAGGCAAGGGCTACGCGCTGGAGGCAGCGCATGCCGCCCGCCGCCACTTTTATTCGGAACTGGGCTGGGAGACTGCGGTCAGCTATATCGACCCCAAGAATCTCGACTCGATCCGGCTCGCGGAACGGCTCGGCGCCGCCAAGGACCATGGCGCCGCCACCATCGACGGCAACGACGCCGTCTACCGCCACCCCGCACCGGACGCCCTGAAGGACAGCCAGATTTCGCATGGGATCGAAATGGAAATCAGCCATTACGCCGATCCGCTCTTCAAGCCGGAGGGCTGGGCCATTGACTGACCTGCGCGCGAATTTGCGGATGCTGCGCTGCGGCGGTGCACAGGTGGTGCACAGCCGGTGCACGCCTGGCATCCCCTTGATGACACCCCGGCCTGCTGCATTGCGGAGAACCCGATGACAACAGATATCCAAGATCCCGTTGCCCGCGCAGCCCAGCTGCTGAAGGGCCACCGCGAAAGCATCGACCGTCTGGATGCAATCCTCGTCTATACTCTGGGCGAGCGGTTCAAGCACACCCAGGCGGTGGGCCGGCTCAAGGCCGAACACGACCTTCCCCCGTCCGATCCCACCCGCGAAGCGGCGCAGATCGCACGGCTCGAAGACCTGGCGCAACAGGCCGATCTGGACCCTGAATTCGCCAAGGCATTCTTGAACTTCATCATCGGTGAAGTCATCCGCCACCACAAGAAACACCAAGAATAACAACCAACAACAGGACAACCGGGGCATACCCCGGACAACGCCATCAAAGGAGATGTACCCATGGCAATGAAAATCCGTTTGGCCCGCGGCGGCTCCAAAAAACGCCCCTTCTACCGCATCGTGGCTGCTGACAGCCGCATGCCGCGCGACGGCCGCTTCATCGAGAAGCTGGGCACCTACAACCCGCTGCTGCCGAAAGATTCGGAAGAGCGCGTGAAAATGGACATGGAGCGCGTGCAGCACTGGCTGGACCAGGGCGCGCAGCCGACCGACCGTATCGCCCGCATGCTGGAAGCCGCAGGCGTCCGCGCCAAGACCGAGCGCAGCAACCCGAAAAAAGGCACCCCGGGCAAGAAAGCCCAGGAGCGCGCGGAAGAGAAAGCTGCAAAGGCTGCTGAAGCCGCCGAAGCAGCTGCAGACGCGGAATAATTCCGTGGAGCTGCGGGGCGCTTTTCCCGAAGAGTTCCGCAGCCAGCTTGATCTGCTGATGCGGCTCCGGCGCGACGTGCGCCGGTTCCGCAATGATCCGGTGGAGGAGGCAGTGCTGATGCGCTGCCTCTCTGCTATTCAGCTCGCCCCCTCGGTGGGCCTGAGCGAACCCTGGCGCATCCTGCGGGTGGAAAGCGGCACCGCCCGCGCCGCTGCGCTGAAGAATTTCGAAGCCGCCAATGCCCAGGCCCTGACCGGATATTCCGGTGAGAAGGCCGAGCGTTATGCAGAGCTGAAACTTTCCGGCATGCGCGAAGCTCCGGTGCAGCTGGCGGTTTACTGCGACGACGAGACCCTCCAGGGCCACGGCCTTGGCGCCGCAACCATGCCGGAAATGCGCCGCTATTCGGTGGTTACTGCCATCACCCTGTTCTGGCTGGCGCTGCGCGCCGAAGGCCTGGGGCTGGGCTGGGTTTCGGTGCTGGACCCTCAGCAGCTGAACCGCGACCTGAATGCACCCGAGGGCTGGCAGCTGATCGGCTATTTCTGCATCGGCTACCCGGAACGGCTGTCGGATACGCCGGAATTGGAAGAAACCGGCTGGGAAAGCCGGATGGCGGATTTGCCGCTCGAAACCCGCTGAGTCCGTCATGGGACGGTTGATAAGGCTTGTGTTTTTTGTTGCAGTGGCCTTTACCGCGGGCATCTTCTTTGAACGCAACCACCAAGTGGAACTCTGCGAACAATCCGGCGGCCAATGGCTGCGCGCGGGGTTCTGTGCAAAGGACTGACACCATGAGCGATCTGATCTGCGTAGGCGCAATTGCCGGATCCTTCGGGGTGCGAGGCGAGGTGCGGCTCAAGAGCTTCTGTGCCATCCCGGAGGAGATTGAGGATTACTCGCCGCTGAGCAACGAGGACGGCTCCAGGACCTACTCCCTGTCGATCACCCGCCCGATCAAGAACGGCTTTGCCGCGCTGCTGGAAGGTGTGGAAACCAAGGAGGACGCCGACGCAATCAAGGGCCTGCGCCTGTTTGCCCGCCGCGATCAGCTGCCGCAACTGCCGGATGATGAGTTCTACCATGCCGATCTGATGGGGCTGGAGGTCTATGACACAGGCGGCACCCTGCTGGGCACCGTGAAGTCGGTGCAGAACCACGGCGCCGCCGACCTGCTGGAAATCCACGGCCCCGGCCTTAAGGCCACGGTGCTTCTGCCCTTCACCCTGGAAGCTGTGCCAACCGTGGATCTGACCCAACGGCGCATCATCGCTGACCCGCCTGAAGGGCTGTTCTGAGACGGCAGGTCAGTCTGCCTCATCCGCCAGAAGGGCATCCAGAACCCGCACCGACCAGACGGCTACCATTTGGGTCTTCACACGCTCCTCGGGCGGTTTGGCCCCCAGGCTGAGCCAAAGCCGGAACAATCGCCAGGCAAAGAAGAAACGGAAAACCGGATCCCCTGTCAGCCCGGCGCCATAACCTTCTTCAAAAGCCGCCCAATCCGCTTGGGCCACCAGCCCGAACCCAGGGACACTGTCTTCTGCAGCTAAGTGCTCTGGGCAGTTTGCCAGCCAGATATCGGCCAGATCGCGCTGCGGGAAAACAGCCTTATGGTTCAGGAAATCAATGAACGAGACCTCCTGATCCGACAGGATAATATTGCGCAGGTGCAAGTCGCCATGCGCCACTGCGCTGCGGAACTCGCATCCCCGCGCGCGCCTTGCAGCCCGGTGCAGATGTGCGCACAGCCCCAAAAATCTATTGGGTTTCGGCAGTTGAAGCTGCCCCTCGCGCACCGCCTGCGCACGGTCTGAAACCGACTTCAAAAAAGGTTTCGGCCAGAACTGCTTCTGCCCGGCGTCGGATACTCTGTGCAATTCGGCCACTGCACCACCAATGCGGCGCAGAACATCAGCCCTGGCACCAAAGCCGTAGTCGGTCAGGGCCAGCGCCCGGTAGGCTGTTTCCCCGGGGACAAATTCCATCAGCACATAAGGATGTTCCGGATCCTGCCACAAGACGTCCGGAACCGACACACCAGGGACAGACTTCAGCTGCCGGGCAGCTTGCCCATGACGCTCCAAGTCCCTTACCCGCCTTAGCGGATTGTCGGATTGGAAATCGGCCCGCAGCACAAACCGTTGCCCCGCAGCTGTCGCAATCTCCAGCACGCAGCGGCTTTGCTGCAGGCGCCGGTTGGACTGCATCCTGCGGAACTTCGCGCCAGCTTCAGGCAGACCGGCGGCCGCTGCCGCCTGAGGCCAAAGCGCCTGGGTGCGGGCCTGCACCTCGTCCGAGGCAGCAAACCCGTCTCCGGCAACCGTTGGCGGCCTTTCTGAATTCATCAAAACACCCAAGCTTTGTATTGCGTGAAAATCTGACTGAACTAAACAGCATCATTATGACAGCACCAAGCAAATCCCATGGCCGCAAAGCCATCCGCCCGACCCTGAAGCCGCGTGAGCTGATGACCCCGACGCCGGATCTGGTCGGTGTTTGGAAGGCCAAGATCATCACGCTGTTCCCGGATGCCTTCCCTGGTGTGCTGGGTGAAAGCCTGACAGGCAAGGCGCTGCAGGAGGGGCTTTGGCAGCTGGAGACCACCGATTTGCGCGATTTTGGCGTTGGCAAGCACCGCAACGTGGACGACACACCTGCCGGCGGCGGTGCGGGCATGGTGCTGCGCGCTGATGTGCTGGGCGAGGCGATCGAACACACGATGGCGGACACCCGCGGCAACTGGCCCCTGGTCTACCTGACCCCGCGCGGACGGCCGATGAACCAGCAGATGATGCACAATTTCGCCCAATGCGACGGCATCACTCTGCTCTGCGGGCGGTTCGAGGGCGTCGATGAACGGGTGCTGGAGCATTACGGCATCCAGGAGGTCTCGCTGGGGGATTTCGTGATGACCGGCGGTGAACTGGCGGCGCAGGCGCTGATCGACGCGACCGTGCGGCTGATCCCGGGGGTTCTGGGCAATCATGCCTCGACCGAAGAGGAGAGCTTCTCCTCCGGCCTTTTGGAACATCCGCAATACACCCGCCCCGCCGAATGGAAGGGCCGGGAAATCCCCGATGTGCTGATGTCCGGCCATCACGGCAAGATCGCAGAGTGGCGCCATGGCATGAGCGAAGAGATCACCAAGGTTCGCCGCCCGGACCTGTGGGAGGCCTACGTCCGGACAAAGGACCGCCGCAAACCGTAACGCAAGTGATGCAGCAGCCTGGCTTTTCCCCGATGCAAGCCGTTGCCGCAATGGCGAACCCGTGTTTTACTCTTCCTGCATAAGTTAAATGACAGGAGACAGCAGGGTGGCTGGGAAATTTGAACTCTACACTGACAACGCAGGCGAATTCCGCTTCCGCCTTAAGGCAGGCAACGGCGAGAACATTCTGGCCAGCGAAGGCTACAAACAGAAGGCCAGCGCTGAGAACGGCATTGCGTCGGTAAAGAAGAACGCAAGCGATGATGCGCGCTATGAGCGCAAGGAAACCGCGGCCGGCAAGCACATGTTCAACCTCAAAGCCACAAACGGCCAAGTGATCGGCACCTCGCAAAGCTACGCCAGCGCCTCTGGCCGGGATGGCGGCATCGAGTCCGTCAAGAAGAACGCGCCGGATGCAGCCATCGACGATCAGACGGCCTGATCCGCACCAGACCTTTCACCGCAAGGGCCAGTCTGTCTGAACAGGCTGGCCTTTCTGGTTTCCTGCACCCGCAAGCAGAAATCGCCTGGTGTGGCATCCGGCCCTTTCAGTTCTTCATCAATTCCGCCTTATAGCGTTGTTCGCTATTGAAAATGTTCCTCTTTTTAATGGCATGCTGTTTCCCTCCCTGGCGAGGCATGCCCTTTGGCCGGGTTTTCCTCCCGCAACGTGAACCAACGTATTTGGACGGCAACCGCAGACCCGCAGCCGATTAAAACGAAGTCACCAATTGCGATCCGGAGTATGGCCGCAGAATTCCCTTGAAACATTGACGCAGCAGGCCTAAAAGCCGCTCGTCTGGTGCCGGGAATCGGCCCCGGGCCGCTGGCTGTTGGATCAGTCCCGGAAATCTTCTTCGGTTTCCTTCAGGATCCGGCCCGCCAGCAGCAAGGAACAGACGGCGTGATCTCTGGCGGGCTGCCTTTGGCGGGACCCGGTGAAGACCAGGAGCTCTCATGACGGCACAAACCTCTGCGGAGTGAACCGCAGGCAAATTAGGAGAGTTGCGATGGACCTGATCGCACAGCTGGAGGCGGAACAGATCGCCGCCCTGGGGAAAGATATCCCCGACTTCAAAGCCGGTGACACCATCCGTGTCGGCTACAAGGTGACCGAAGGCTCGCGTTCGCGCGTGCAGATGTACGAAGGCGTTTGCATCAGCCGCAAAAACGGCTCGGGCATTGCCGGTTCGTTCACCGTCCGCAAGATTTCGTTCGGCGAAGGCGTGGAGCGTGTGTTCCCGCTGTTCTCGACCAACATCGACTCGATCGAAGTGGTGCGCCGCGGCCGCGTCCGCCGCGCCAAGCTGTACTACCTGCGCGCCCGCCGCGGTAAGTCGGCCCGTATCGCAGAAGATGCGAACTACAAGCCCAAGAAAGCCTGAGGAGCGGTATCATGAAAAAAGACACCCATCCCGATTACCACTTCATCGACGTCAAAATGACCGACGGCACCATCCTCAAAATGCGCTCCACCTGGGGTGCCGAGGGTGATCAGCTGGCCCTGGACATCGACCCGACCGTGCACCCGGCATGGACCGGCGGCACGTCGCGCCTGCTGGACGCCGGCGGCCGCGTGTCCAAGTTCAAGAAAAAATACGAAGGCCTGGGCTTCTAAGCCGCCTGCCGTACTTTTCAGAACTCCCGAAGGCTGCCCCGGACGGGCAGCCTTCTTTCTTTTTCTCCTGACGCTGGGGCCCGATGCGCGCCCTGCGGGAAAGACAGCCCCCTCGTGAAACAAGCCCTGGCCAACGCACTGCAAGAACGCGGATATGAAACCCTGACCCAAGTGCAGGAGGCTGTGACCCAACCCGAGGTGGAAGGGCGCGACCTGCTGGTGTCTGCACAGACCGGATCGGGCAAGACTGTTGGCTTTGGCCTGGCCTTGGCCCAGGACCTGCTGGGTGACGATGAGGCGTTTGGCGAGGCGGCGGCGCCGCTGGCACTGGTGATCGCCCCGACCCGCGAACTGGCGCTGCAGGTTAAGCACGAGCTGGGCTGGCTCTACCGCGGCGCAGGTGCACGGATTGCCTCCTGCGTAGGCGGCATGGACATGCGCGACGAGCGCCGCACGCTGGAGCGCGGAGCCCATATCGTGGCGGCCACTCCGGGCCGCCTGCGCGATCACATCGCGCGCGGCTCCATCGACCTGAGCCAGGTGCGCGGTGTGGTGCTTGACGAGGCCGACGAGATGCTGGACCTGGGCTTCCGTGAGGACCTGGAGTTTATCCTGGGCGAAGCGCCCGAAGACCGCCGCACCCTGTTGTTCTCCGCGACCGTGCCGCCGGCAATCGCCAGCTTGGCCGAGACCTTCCAGCGCGATGCGATGCGGATCAAGACCGCGGGTGAGACCAAGCAGCACGCGGATATCGAATACCGCCTGATGAGCGTGGCGCAAGCAGACGCGGAAAACGCCATCATCAACGTGCTGCGCTACTATGAGGCGCCGAGCTCCATCGTCTTTGCCAACACCCGCGCTGCCGTGAACCGTCTGGCGGCCCGCCTGACCAACCGCGGCCTGCCGGTGGTGACTCTGTCCGGCGAGCTGTCCCAGACCGAACGCAGCCACGCGCTGCAAGCGATGCGTGACGGGCGCGCGCGGGTTTGCGTGGCCACCGATGTGGCGGCCCGCGGCATCGACCTGCCGGGGCTGGAATTGGTGGTCCATGCGGAGCTGCCTTCGAACCACGAAACCCTGCTGCACCGGTCCGGCCGGACGGGCCGCGCGGGCCGTAAGGGCGTCAGCGCCCTGATCGCGCCGCCAAAGGCACGCTCCAAGGCGTTGCGCCTGCTGAAATGGGCCAAGCTGACGGCTGAGCATTGCGAGGCCCCTTCTGCCGATGATGTGCTGGCCCGCGACGAAGAGCGCATGCTGGCCGACCCGGTCTGGCAGGAGCCGGTTGCCGAAAACGAGCAGGCTGGCGTTCAGACCCTGCTGGACGCGTTTACGCCCGAACAGATCGCCGCAACCTATCTGCGCCTGTTCCGCAGCCGCCACTCAGCGCCCGAGGACCTGCGCCCGGCAGACACGCCCGAGCCGCGCAAGGAGCGCAAGGAACGCAAAGCCTTCGGCCCCTCAGTCTGGTTTTCTCTGTCCGGCGGCCGCGAGGCCGGCGCCGACCCGCGCAAGGTGCTGCCAATGCTGTGCAAGGCCGGCAATATCGACCGCGATGCCATCGGCGCAATCCGGGTGCAGGACAATGAAACCTTTGCCGAAATCAGCGAAGGCGCGGTCGCGGGCTTCCTGAAGGCGCTGGACGGCAAGACCGAACTGGAGCCGGGCGCAGTGCTCACCCAGCTGGCGGAAGCACCGGAGCTGGCCCCTGCCCCGCGCCGCGGCCCCGGCGGGCCGAAAGGCGGCTTCAAGGGCGACCGCAAGCCCAAGCCGCACCGCGGCAAGGAAGACGGCCCGAAACCCTACCGCGGCAAAGACAGCGCGGAGAAGCCCAACCGCGCCAAATCAGAGCGGTCCGAGGACAGCCGTCCGCCGCGCAAGGATTGGAAGGACAAACCGGCCCGGGAAGAGCGCCGCGAGCCGCGCAGCGATGTCCGCCCCAGCAAGCCCAAGCCTGCAGTAACCGCCAAGCCCAAAGGCGCATCGGATCCGTCCAAGCGCATGACCCGGCCCGGCGCGTCGGCGGCCAAGCCGTTCAAGTCCAAAGGCCCCAAACCGCCGGTCGGCAAGCCCAACAGCAAGAAGAACAAGGCCCGCGCTGCGGCAGGGCTGACTGCAAAAGGCGGCAAGGGCGGCGATGCCCACCCCAAGCGCAAGCCGGCGGGTCCTGCAAAACACAGGTGATACACTAAGTTTACCAGACTGTCCGCGCGGCTTTTCTTGGCGGAATCCAGAGCCTATACAGGGTCTCAAAGCAAAAGACGTGCAACAAAGCACGAGCGAAGGGACCTGTACATGGCGCATATCATTGTCGTCGGCAACGAGAAGGGTGGAGCGGGAAAATCGACCGTTTCCATGCACGTCGCAACCACCCTGGCCCGGCTGGGCCACAAGGTGGCGGCGCTGGATCTGGATCTGCGGCAGCGCTCCATGGGGCGCTACTTGGAGAACCGCAAGGAGTTCTGTGCCAAGGCAGGGCTGGATCTGCCTATGGTAGAAATCCACGAGCTGCCGGAGATTGACCCGGCGAGCCTGCAGCCAGGCGAGAACATCTATGACCATCGCCTTTCGGCGGCGGTCTCGGCACTGGAGCCAGGCCATGATTTCATCCTGATAGATTGCCCTGGCTCACATACGCGCCTCAGCCAGGTTGCACATTCGCTGGCAGATACGCTGATCACGCCGCTCAATGACAGCTTTGTCGATTTCGACCTGCTGGCGCATGTGGATCAGAAGGGTGAAACCATCACCGGACCGTCCGTCTATTCCGAGATGGTGTGGAACGCCCGCCAGCTGCGGGCGCAGGCCGGGCTGAAGCCGATCGACTGGATCGTGATCCGCAACCGGGTCGGCACCCAGCGCATGGTGAACAAGGAAAAGATGGAGCGCGCCATCAAGATGCTGTCCAAACGTATCGGCTTCCGCATTGCACCGGGTTTTTCCGAAAGGGTGATTTTCCGCGAGCTGTTCCCGCGTGGCCTGACGCTCCTGGACCTAAAGGATATCGGCGTGAAGCAGCTGAATATCTCCAACATCGCCGCGCGCCAGGAGCTGCGCGACATGATGAAAGAGGTTAACCTGCCCGGGGTCGAGATCAGCCTCTGACTCTGGCTGGGCGGCCGCTTAGCTGTCGCAGCCGCAATTGCCACGGTAGATCGTGTAGAGCTCCATCGGCTCTGCCACACCACGCAGCATGTAGCGCCCCAGGGACACCAGATCATGATTGGTGCCTCTGGCGGCGGTTTTCACATCTTCGGACATGATGATGTTCTGGCCGACAGAGCGGTGCATGCCGGCAATCCGTGCGGTCTGGTTCACCGCTTGACCGATCACGGTAAAGTCCAGACGGTTCTCGGCCCCGATATTGCCGTAGAGAATGGTCCCGGCATGCAACGCCAGGGTGAAGCCGGCAGTCGGCAGGCCCTGCTCTTCCCGTTCAGTGTTATAAGCGCGCACCTTGCCGCACAGTTCATTGGCAGCGGCCAGCGCTGCGTGGGCGTCTTCCTCGATGCTGCCGAGATTGAACATGGTCAGCATGCCGTCGCCCATGAACTTGAGGATGTTGCCGCCATGCGCCTGGATGGTCTCCACCGCCAGGCCGAAATAGCCGTTCAGCATCTCGATCAGCTCAGTCCCCGGCAGCCGTTCGGCCAACTGGGTGAACCCTTTGAGGTCGAACAGGCAGATCACAGCGTCGATCTGCTGCGAGGAGCCGCGCTGGATTTCCCCGGACAAAACCCGGCGCCCGGCATCGCGCCCCAAGTACACCTGCAGCAGGTCACTGGCCATCTGCCGGTTGGAGGAAGACTTCAGCGCCAGTCCGAGATGCGGCAGGGTGGTGCGGATCAGGTCTAGCTCACGGCCGGAAAACCCGCCGGGCCGGTCAGAGGCCCAGGAGACCAGCATCCCTTCGCGCGGGTGGCGCGGATCATTGGGTTCGTCATCGGGCGGCGAGAAGCGAACGCCTTTGGCAAAGTAGTCGGTCGCCCCGCGCTCCCGTAGTTCGGGCAGCAGGGGGAACTGTTCCGGCGCGCCATCTTCCAGCCGCTCGCGGAACTCTTCCAGATTATGCTCCAGAATGTGGAAGAACGGGCTGCGAAGCCATTCCTCGCGCGGGGATTCGCGGTATTCGTAATGCTCGTGGCTGATGCCGTCGGCCCGGGTCCAGTTGAAGCCGATGCCGCCGAACTTGGGATGAAAGGCCCGCTGTGCCAAATGGAACCGCCACAAGGGCACCCCTGCATCAACCAGACGCTGGCAATATCCCTGCAATAGATCCTGCTGCGGCGCCCCATGCAGGCCCTGCTCCATCAGCCAGGCAATCAGCGGCCCTGAATTGACATCAATCTGTATCATCGCTTCACCTTCAATCCCGCTGCTTTATCTGGGGGCTAGGCCTTGCAATGTCTATGGTTCAATCCCTGCTAAATTGCGCAGCATATACCGCAAAATTGCAACCTCGCCGGTGGTGAAGCGGGCGCAGATCCTTGTGTCGAACTCCAGCGCGTGCTCGCGCAGGTCCTTGTACGCCGCCTCACCGGCCGGGGTCAGCGCCAGATGTTCGGCCCGCCGGTCGTTTTCATCGCGGGTCCGGGTCACGAACCGCTTCTCCGACAGCTTGGCCACCGCGCGGCTGATCTTGGTCTTATGGATTTTGGCGCGGCTGCCGATCTCCTTGGCAGTCATCTGGCCGTAGTTGCCCAGATGAAACAGCACCCGCCATTCAGTTCGCAGCATTCCATAGCGGTTCTTGTAGTGTTTCTGGAACCCCAGAGAGCTTTCCTCGGCGGCGCGGTTCAGCAGGTAGGGCAGGAAATCCTGCAAAGCGAAATCATCTTTTTCGTTCATTTTCGTCCCCTCTCCCTTGTTAGTTACAAAAACAACTAATATCCCGCAAGCAGCAAGAGGAGAAACGCGCGATGAATCGGCCAGCCGATCCACATGAAATGATCCAGGCCCCCTCTCTTCAGGGGCCGCACGAGGGCTATATGCCCGGCTTTGCGAACGACTTTGAAACCGAGGCGCTGCCCGGTGCGCTGCCGCAGGGCATGAACAGCCCGCAAAAGTGCAACTATGGCCTTTACGGCGAACAGCTGAGCGGCACCGCCTTTACCGCGGATGTGCCGGAGCGGACCTGGTGCTACCGCATCCGCCCGTCGGTCAAGCATTCGCACCGCTATGAAAAAATCGACCTGCCGCATTGGAAGTCTGCACCCTGCGTCGATCCGGACGTGATCTCTCTGGGCCAGTACCGCTGGGACCCGGTGCCGCATTCGGATGAAGGCCTCACCTGGCTCACCGGCATGCGCACCATGACCACCGCGGGCGACGTGAACACCCAGGTCGGCATGGCGAGCCATATCTATCTGGTCACCGAGTCGATGGATGACAGCTACTTCTTCTCCGCCGACTCCGAGCTGCTAGTGGTGCCGCAGGAGGGCCGGCTGCGCTTTGCGACCGAGCTGGGCATCATCGACCTGGCACCGCAGGAGATCGCGATCATCCCCCGCGGGCTGGTCTACCGGGTGGAGGTGCTGGAAGGCCCTTGCCGCGGCTTTGTCTGCGAAAACTACGGCCAGAAATTCGAGCTGCCGGGCCGCGGGCCGATCGGGGCAAACTGCATGGCCAACCCGCGCGACTTCAAGGCGCCGGTGGCAGCGTTCGAGGACCGCGAGGCGCCCTCGACCGTGACCATCAAATGGTGCGGCCAGTTCCACGAGACCAAGATCGGCCACTCGCCGCTGGACGTGGTCGCCTGGCACGGCAACTACGCGCCCTACAAATACGACCTGACCACCTATTGCCCGGTCGGCGCGATCCTGTTCGACCACCCGGACCCGTCGATCTTTACCGTGCTGACCGCGCCGTCCGGCGTGCCGGGCACCGCAAATATCGACTTTGTGCTGTTCCGCGAGCGCTGGATGGTGGCCGAGAACACCTTCCGCCCGCCGTGGTACCACAAGAACATCATGTCGGAGCTGATGGGCAACATCTACGGCCAGTATGACGCCAAACCGCAGGGCTTCGTGCCGGGCGGCATGTCCTTGCACAACATGATGCTGCCACACGGGCCGGACAAGAACGCCTTTGAGGGCGCGTCGAACTCCAACCTCGGCCCCGAGAAGCTGGACAACACCATGTCCTTCATGTTCGAGACCCGCTTCCCGCAGCATCTGACAGCCTTTGCAGCCAAGGACGCGCCGCTGCAGGATGACTACATCGACTGCTGGAGCGACATCGAGAAGAAGTTCGACGGAACGCCCGGCCTGAAATGAAACGGTGAGGGGACGCTGCCCCCTCTGGGCCGGTCCGGCCCATTCACCCCCGGAGTACTTCCGGAAAGATGAAAAGGATCTGCGGATCCGGAAACTGGAGACACTATGCCTCTGCTGAAATCTTGGGTGGCCTCGGCCAATGATGCAAACCACCCGTTCCCGCTGAACAACCTGCCTTATGGTGTGTTTTCTGTTGAGGGCGATGACCCGCGCTGCGGCGTGGCCATCGGCGACATGATCCTAGACATGCAGGCCGCCGAGGAGGCTGGGCTGGTCCAGCTGGGCGATGCGCCACTGTTCGACGTTCCCTACTGGAACGACCTGATGGAAGAAGGCCCGGCCGTCTGGGCCGCGCTGCGCGATCGTCTGACAGCGCTCCTGTCCGAGGGCGCTGCCGAGCAGGAGAAGGTGGAGCCCCTGCTGATTGCCGCAGCGGATGCCGAGCTGCACATGCCCTTTGCGGTCAGCGAATACACCGACTTCTACGCGGGCAAAAACCACGCCTTCAACGTCGGCACCATGTTCCGCGGCCCTGAAAACGCACTGCCGCCGAACTGGCTGCATATCCCGATCGGCTATAACGGGCGCGCGTCCTCGGTCGTGATATCCGGCACCGATGTGCGTCGCCCCTGGGGCCAGCTGAAAGGCCCGAATGACGATACCCCCCGCTGGGCGCCCTGTGCGCGCTTCGACATTGAGCTGGAGATGGGCGCCATCGTCGGCACGCCCTCCGACGGCCCGATCACCGTGCAGGAAGCGGATAACAACATCTTTGGATATGTGCTGCTGAACGACTGGTCGGCACGTGATATCCAGGCCTGGGAATACCAGCCGCTTGGCCCGTTCCAGGCCAAGGCCACTGCCAACACGATCTCCCCCTGGATCGTGACCAAGCCGGCGCTGGAACCGTTCCGCTGCAACACACCGGAACGCGAAGTGGAGCTGCTGGACCACCTGAAGGACTGCGGCCCGATGCTCTATGACATCGACCTCGAAGTGACTCTGGCGCCGGAAGGCAAAGAGGCCACAACCATCGCGCGGACCAACTACAAGGAAATGTATTACTCCGCCGCACAGCAGCTGGCGCATCACACCACGTCGGGCAGTCCGATGAATGCAGGCGACCTCTTGGGCTCCGGCACCATCTCCGGCCCCACCAAGGAAAGCCGCGGCTCGCTGCTGGAACTCAGCTGGGGCGGCAAGGAGCCGCTGACGCTGGACACCGGCGAGGAGCGTTCCTTTATCGCCGACGGCGACACGCTGACCCTGAAGGGCGCGGCCAAGGGCGACGGCTATACGATCGGGTTCGGCGACTGCACCGGCACCGTCCTGCCCGCACTTGAAGACCCCTACGCAAGATAAGGAAGACCACCATGGCAAAGGCTTTTGCGTCCCAAGGGGACCTGACCGAAAAGAAAATCACCTTTGATGAGATCGGCGAGGGGCTTTATGCCTTTACCGCCGAAGGCGACCCGAATTCCGGCGTGATCATCGGCGATGACTCCGTGATGATCGTCGAGGCGCAGGCCACCCCGCGGCTGGCAAACAAGGTGATCGAATGCGTGCGTTCGGTGACTGACAAGCCGATCACCCATGTGGTTCTGACCCACTACCACGCTGTGCGGGTGCTGGGCGCCAGCGCATTCGGCGCGCAGCAGGTGATCATGTCCAACGCCGCCTATAACATGGTGCTGGAGCGCGGGCAGGAGGACTGGGACAGCGAGTTCCAGCGTTTCCCGCGGCTGTTTGAAGGCCACGAAAGCATTCCGGGCCTCACTTACCCCACCACAACCTTCACCGATCAGATGACTGTCTTCCTCGGCAACCGCCGGGTCGACATCAAACAGATCGGCCGCGCCCACACTGCCGGCGACGCGGTGATCCATGTGCCGGATCAGAACGTCATGTTCACTGGCGACATCGTCGAATACCACTCAGCCTGCTATTGCGGCGACGGGCATTTTGCCGATTGGGGCCGGACGCTCGACAACATCAAAGCCTATGACGTGGACGCGATTGCGCCGGGCCGCGGCGATGCACTGGTCGGCAAAGAGATGGTCAATGCCGCCATCGAAAACACCCGCGATTTTGTCGAAAGCACCTACCGCCCGGTTCAGCGCATCGCAGCACGCGGCGGTTCGCTGAAAGAAGCCTGGGATGCGGTGCGCGCGGAATGCGACC
Organism: Leisingera sp. ANG-M7; assembly: GCF_000813965.1. Taxonomy (GTDB): domain Bacteria; phylum Pseudomonadota; class Alphaproteobacteria; order Rhodobacterales; family Rhodobacteraceae; genus Leisingera. Next base: position 85,644 of record NZ_JWLI01000021.1, read on the forward strand.
CGAAGTTCGCCGACTACGCGATCTACGAGCATTGCCTGCCCTTCAACGTCGCCCGCGCCTATGACGAAGCGCGCGGCATTGCGCATCCCCGCATCTGGACTGCCCAGCGCGATCTGGAAATGTGGGAGGCCCTGCAGGGCTGATTTTGCAACCGGGGCGCTTTGATCCAGATCGTATCGCCCCGGAAGAACCTGTGAGACGCTAAACTATCCTCCCGGCGTGCCCATGCCGGGAAACGGTGAAGCTGTGCCTGACGGCACCCGGAAATTGGGAGGAGACCTGATGAACAAGATCTTTGAAGTCCCGTTGTACCCCTACGCGCGCCACGCGGATCAGGATGCCGCGGCACCTGTGCGCCGCAAGGTAGTGGTGATCGGGGCAGGCCCCATCGGCCTGGCTGCCGCCATCGACTTGGCGCAAGCCGGCACCGAAGTGGTGGTGCTGGATGACAACGACAAGGTGAGCTTCGGCTCCCGCGCGATCTGCTTTGCCAAGCGGCCCTTGGAAATCCTCGACCGGCTCGGCTGCGGCCAGCCTATGGTGGACAAGGGCGTGCAGTGGAACGTCGGCAAGGTGTTCTTTGACGACCGCCAGGTCTATGACTTCAACCTGCTGCCGGAAGAGGGTCACAAGCGCCCCGCCTTTATCAATCTGCAGCAGTATTATTTTGAAGAATACCTGGTGAACCGGGTCCGCGAACTGCAGGAACAGGGCGCACCGATTGAGATCCGCGGCCGCAACAAAGTCTCGGCCATCGGCACCCATCCCAGCCATGTGACGCTGGAAGTCGACACACCCGAAGGTCCCTACAACCTTGAAGCCGACTGGCTGATCGCCTGCGACGGCGCCGGCTCCCCCACCCGGCAGATGCTGGGGCTGGATTTTGTCGGCCGGGTGTTCGAGGACAACTTCCTGATCGCCGATGTGATCATGGAGGCGGATTTCCCGACCGAACGCTGGTTCTGGTTTGACCCGCCCTTCAACAAGGGCCAGTCGGCCCTCCTGCACAAGCAGCCCGATGGCGTCTGGCGGATCGACCTGCAGCTGGGCTGGGACATCGACAAGGAGCGCGAGAAGCGCCCCGAGAACGTGATCCCGCGTCTGCAGGCCATGCTGGGCGAAGATGTGAAGTTCGAGCTGGAGTGGGTCTCAATCTACACCTTCCAGTGCCGCCGGATGGAGCAGTTCCGCCATGGCCGGGTTCTGTTCGCGGGCGATGCCGCGCACCAGGTCTCCCCGTTCGGCGCCCGCGGTGCCAACTCTGGCCTGCAGGACACCGACAACCTGTGCTGGAAGCTGCAGCTGGTGATGGACGGCAAGGCGCCGGAAAGCCTGCTGGACAGTTATGACGTGGAACGCATCCACGGCGCGGATGAGAACATCCTGAACTCCTCCCGCTCCACCGATTTCATCACCCCCAAGTCGGAGATGAGCCGGGTGCTGCGCGATGCGGTTCTGGACCTGTCCGAACAGTACGAATTTGCACGCCCGCTGGTGAATTCCGGCCGCCTGTCCGTGCCATGCACCTATGACGGCTCGCCGCTGAACTCAGCCGATGCGCTGAACGGGCCGGAGCGCACCCGCCCCGGCTCTTCCTGCCCCGACGTGCCGCTTGGCGACGGGTTCCTGCTGGACGAGCTGGGCGACAAGTTCACCCTGCTGACCATTGACGCCGATGCCCCCGATGAGATCGAGGAATCCGGCATCAAGGTCACCCGGCTGGCGCTCTCCATCAAGGATGACAAGACGCTGGCGCTGAAGGACCGCTACCTGGGCAGCGCCGAAAGCGGCGTCTACCTGATCCGCCCGGACCAGCATGTGGCCGCCCGCCGCCCCAGCTTTGACGAAAACCCGTTCCGGCACGCAATCCGCCGGGCCATCGGCAAGGAGTGATCAAGATGATCGAAGACCAACTGATCCTGACCGCCAACCTCGAGCGCGCCGACGATTTCTATGCCGATCTGCTGGCCGCGCATGAAGACCTGAGCAAGGCCGACAGCGATGCGCTGAACGCGCGTCTGGTGCTGGTGCTCGCAAATCACATCGGGAAACGCGCGATCCTGAAACAGGCGCTGGCTGCTGCCGCGCTGAAAACCGGGGAGGACTCCGCTTGAAAATCGAACAGATCCACCACGTCGCATACCGCTGCAAGGACGCCAAGCAGACGGTGGAGTGGTACAACAAGATGCTGAACATGGACTTTGTCCTGGCGATTGCCGAGGACCATGTTCCCTCGACCCATGAACCCGATCCCTACATGCATATCTTCATGGATGCAGGCAACGGCAACGTTCTGGCCTTCTTCGAGCTGCCGACCAAGCCGGAGATGGACCGAGACCGCAACACGCCGGTCTGGGTGCAGCATATCGCCTTCAAGGTGAAGGACCGCGAAACCCTGATCCAGTTCAAGGACCATCTGGAGGCCAACGGCGTCGAGGTGCTGGGTGTTACCGATCACTCAATCTTCCACTCGATCTACTTCTTCGACCCGAACGGCCACCGGGTGGAGCTGGCATGCCCCGACCCGGAAGAAGAGGCGCTGCTGCAAAAGCTCGACTCGGTAAAATGGGAAATGCTGGAGGAATGGTCTAAGACCAAGAAGGCACCCAAACATGCCGAATGGCTGCACGCCAAGGAATTGAACAAGGCCTGATTGGACCAGGCCGCCAAGGCAGCCCGGCGGGCTGCCTTTACCGTAATGGAGGACGCCGATGGGCAGCACCATCCTTTATGATTACTGGCGCTCATCGGCCAGCTACCGGCTGCGCATCGCTCTGAACCTAGCCGGGATCGACTACACTTCGGTCCCGGTTGATCTGGTCAAGGGCGAACACAAGAGCCCGGAACATCTGGCCCGCAATCCGCAAGGGTTCGTGCCGGTGCTGGAGATCGACGGGCTGCGCCTGACCCAGTCGCTGGCGATCCTCGATTATCTGGATGAGACCCGCAGCCTTGGCCTATTGCCCGCAGACCCCGGCCAGCGCGCCAGGGCACGGGCACTGGCCCATTCCGTCGCGGTGGATGTGCATCCGGTCTGCAACCTGCAGGTCGCCAAACACGCCACTGCCCTCAGCGGCGGCGAGGCGGATATGCCCAAGGCCTGGATGCAGCATTTCATCCGCCCCGGCCTGCAAGCGTTCGAAACCCTGCTGGAGGGCTTCAGCCAGACGCCGTACTGCACCGGTGATGCTCCGGGGCTGGCCGACATCTGCCTGATGCCGCAGCTTTACAACGCCCGCCGCTGGGAAGCTGATTTTTCCGACCTTCCGCGGATCTGCGCGGTGGAGGCGGCCTGCGCCACCAATCCAGCCTTTGCCGCAGCCAGCCCGGCCCAGCCAGGCTGACCGGGCGCGGCGGCCTGCCGCGTCACGAGGAGCGCAGCAGAACCTTGCTGGAATTCAGCGCCTGGGCAATCCGCTGATAGTGCAGCGCCACATCGTTGTTGCCCTCTGCCGAACGCAGCAGAACGGTTGTGGTGTCTTCCAGAATGGCCAGCGCCTTGGCGTTGGTTTCAGCAACGGTCTCCGGTTTAACAGCCGAAACCGGACGGCGCTTGGTCTCGCTGTCTGCTTGAACAGTGATCCGCAAGCGAGGCTGGCTGTTGTCCCGGTTCTGGCGTGACAGGCCGGCCAGTTCAGCGGAGGCGGTGGCCAGCGCCTCGCGTGCAGCGGCATATTCGCCTTGCGCAGGCAATTTCTTTACCAGTGCTTGCAGTTCCTTGGCCAAACAGTCTGTTCTGTAAACCGAACCGACGGCTTCACAGGCAGCCGACGAGATACTTATCTGAGCGACCACAGCGCTGGTCACGGAGTTCGTGACAGACGCCGGGCCAACAGAGGAAGGAGTGCTGCTGCTTCTCACACCATCCGCCTCCGCCGCATCACCGCCCGTTTCTCCGATACTGCTGCCTTCGCTACCGGAGTCTCCCCCGAACTGAGAAGGCGAAGGCGTGCCCCGGACCTGCGCCTTATGCAGGTACAACGCGGCGTTTTCCTGCAACACTGCCCTGCCTGTGACTGCAGCGGCTTCAGCCAGCCCCGGCGCCAGCAATAGTGCGGCGAACAGGGGCATTTGGCGGGCGGCCCTGGGTTTCCTGCTTTTCATTGTGTCCTCAATTTTCCGCCCGCTACGAGCAAGGTTTTCTGAACCGCGGGCCTCTGATCCAGCCGGCCCGATAAGAGACAGCGCTCCCTACATCCCCAAGGGACCACCGGAAAGCCCGATAATGTGATCCGACGTCAGCTCTGTGACACCAAGCAGCAGGATTTCAAAATCAAGCTGATCTTCACTGCTGTCAAACGCAGAGATGAGCAAACCGTCATCATGACCATCGATGTAAATGTAAATATCCGGGAGTGAACTTCCATTGGATGGTGTCAGTTCAAACTCGCCATCATCAAGCGTCACGGTGATATAGGCACCATCGGAAGTGATGGAACTCAGGTCGATCAGGTCCTGCGTGCCGTCGAAATCCGTAACCACATCCCGCTGCCCGTCGCCAGCCCGGCTGTGATCGAAGCTGGCAAAGACGAAAACATCTGCATCCATTCCGCCAGTCAACGTATCTGATCCAAGACCGCCATCCAGGGTGTCCGCACCCTCATCACCGTAAAGTGCGTCTATTCCGGCACCACCCATCAATAGGTCGTGACCCGCCCCGCCCCGCAG
>NZ_JWLI01000022.1:0-3916 GCF_000813965.1 Leisingera sp. ANG-M7
GCGGCGGTGGTGGCGGTGGCGGTGGAGGCGGCTCCAACGGCAACACCTTTGTAACTATCGACAGCGGTCAGGCTGGCGGCGATGATACAATCAGCGGTTCCGAGGCTGCATCCGGGGTGACCCTGACAGGCACCGCAGAAGCCGGTTCCACTGTGGAAGTGACCTTTCAGGGCGTAACCCGGACTGTGACCGCCACCGATGACGGTATCTGGAGCGCCGACTTCGCGGCTTCCGAAATTACCGGCGGCGAGTACGATGCGCCGATCAGCGTCACATCGACAAACGCCTCCGGCGACACGGCAACGGCGAATTCCACCATCCGCATCGATACCGAGACTGCAGTTTCAATTGATGATGGCCAGGCCGGCGGCGATGACATGATCAATGGTGCAGAGGCCGCAAACGGGGTGACTCTCACAGGCACCGCTGAAGCTGGCGCAACCGTTGACGTCACCTTCCAGGGAGTGACGCGCACGGTTACCGCCGCAAGCGATGGCACTTGGAGCGCCGATTTTGCAGCATCCGAGATCCTGTCGGGTGAATACGACGCTGACGTAACCGCCACGGCGACCGATGCCTATGGCAACACCGAAACCGTCACCGGAACGGTACGGGTGGACACCATTACTGCGGTGGCGATTGATGCGAACCAGGCCGGTGGTGATGACATTGTGAGCAATGCAGAGGCCACCGCCGGGGTGACTCTGACCGGCACTGCCGAAGCGGGCGCCACGGTCAGCGTCACAGTCGAAGGCGTGACCCGCACGACGACCGCGGATTCCAGCGGCAACTGGGCCGCAGAGTTCGAAGCAGGCTCCCTGCCCTCCGGTGAATATGACACCACTGTCAGCGTCACCTCCACCGATGCTGCAGGCAATACAGCAACGGCCACCGCAGATCTGCGTGTGGACACACTGGTAGATCCGCTCACCGTGGATACAGCCAGCGTCGAAGGCGACGGCGTCGTCAACGAAGACGAGCACAGCGACGGCGTGACCCTGACAGGCACCGTTGAGCCGGGTTCAACAGTGGTTGTGCAACTGGGCAGCGCCACCGAAACCGCAACCGTAGACGGCAGCGGCAACTGGACTGTCGACTTCGCGGCCTCTGACATCCCTGAAGGCAGCTATGAAGCAGATGTCACCGTCACAGCAACGGATGCTGTCGGCAACACAGCTCAAATCACAGACACCCTGACCATCGACACGGAAGTGGTGCCGTTTGAGGCAGACAGCATCACCAGTGATGACATCGTCAACATCGCCGAACGCGCTGCAGGGCTGACCCTGACCGGAACCGTCGAGCCCGGCTCTTCGGTCGACGTCACCATCGAAGGCCTGACCCGCAGTGCAAGCGTGGATTCGAGTGGCAACTGGAGCGTGGCGTTCGACGCAGACGATCTGCCCGAAGGAACCTACAGCAGCAGCGCGACAATCACTGCAACTGACCCGGCAGGTAACACCGCAACCCTGACCGAGACCTTTGAGGTCGATACGGACTACGACGCGCCGAATGTCGGAAATATCATCGACACAGGCGCCGGTGTCACCGGCTTCTTCAGCGATGACTATGAGGACAGTGATACCGCGCATGAGCTGACGAGCGGCGGAGCCGTGGAGGACATAGAAGGAACCTCTACCAATCTTGGTGGCGGCAGCACCCTTTTCAGCTTTGATGAGACGGTGCCGGACGGGTCGAACCTGGTTGTGAACCGCATTGATGATGCAGGCAACAGCTCAAGCACAATGGTTGTGTTTGAAGACGGAGCTGATGCCACCATTCTGGATCACGCCGGCCTGTCGCAGTTTAACATAGACGAACTGAACTTGGTTCATGCAGATAACGTCAATCTGATCCTCACTGAGACTGACATCAACGCGCTTTCAGGGAATTCCGACACGCTGACCGTGCATGGCGGCTTGGATGACACGCTGACCATCAGTGGCGCGACCGCCAACGGCAGCCAAACCATCGACGGTGAAACTTACGATGTCTACACGTTGGGTGATGACGGAACTACGATCCTGGTCGATGAAGACGTCAACACCGTGATCTGATCTACTGGCCCGGCGGCGCAGTCTGCCGCCGGGCCCAAGATATGAAAAGCCTTGAACAAAAGGGCAACGGGCAGGATGCAACCGGGACGCTTTCTTTGCGCCATCGCAGCGATGTGCAGCCTATCGGCTTGCGCACCGGCTTCCTTTGACGATGCGCAAGGCAGCGGACCGCGCAGCAATTTCACACAAACCGGCGAGACCACCTCAGAGGTGATCAGCGCATTAATGGAGCGCCGCTCGCTGCTGGCAGAAGACAGCGTCTACGAGCAGGTTGCTACGGCCGCTATCAGCGCCTCCTCCCGCGCGGCGGAGGCGGAACTGATCAGTGCCAAGCTTCGGGCCGAGGCTGCGTCCAAGAACTGGTTTCCGACCTTGGGGCCGTCAGTCAGTCTGACCGACCTTGGCGATCTGGTCGCCGGACTGCTGATCGAACAGGTGCTGTTTGACAACGGCCGCCGTAAGGCAGAGCGCGAGTTTGCCGCCGCCGATGTGGAAGTCGCCGCCGTCAGCCTGTCTCAGGACATGAACAGCCGGGTGGAAACTGCTGTCGGGCTTTATGCTGCCGCGCTGCGCGGAGACGAGAAGGCGGCCTATGGCGACCGCGCCCTGCGCAGGATGCAGGAGTTCCGCCGGATTGTGCAGGGTCGCGTCGATGGAGGTGTCTCCGACCGCGCCGACCTCAACGTGGTGGACAGCAAAATCAGCGGCATCCGCACCGCTGCTGCCACCGCCCGGGACGCAGCAACCACTGCCCGCGCTGAATTGCATGCAATGACAGGACAAAGTTTCGACCAAAAGCCCTCGCATCTGTCAATCGGCACACCGCCCGAACAGGGCCAGTTCCTGTCGGTGCTCAAAGCCGGCGCCGAGGCTGAGCGCACCATTGCCCAGGCCAAATCCGGCCGCGCCGGGCTCCTGCCGCAAATTTCCGCGGCTGGAAATGTAACCACGGACGGCTCCGGTGCCGGTGTTACCCTAGGCACCGGACAGCCGCTGGGGTTGGGCACACCTGCTGCGATTCAGGCTCTGGAAGCTTCAAAGGAAGCCGCCAAGCGTCAGGTGGGCGAAGCTGAGGAAGCCGCCCGGCGCGCCTACAGCCGCCAAGTGCAGCAGATCGCCTCCTATCAGCGGCAGGAGGGAGAAACCTCCGCACTGGTGCGCCGCAGCCGCGAAACATATGAGCTGTTCCAGAAGCAATTCGAGGCCGGCCAGCGCCCGGTAATGGAAGTGATCCAGGTCTATGAAGAGCTGGTACGCCGCGAGCAGGCCTATATCGACGCGAAATTCGAAGTGGTGCTGATCCAGCTGGAACTGGCGCGCGACTTGGGGCTGCTGGCTGATGGGGACAAGATTTGACCGACACCACGCAAAAGCCGCCCCGCCCTCAACCCGCGCCCGGGAATAAGCCGGTTCTGCGGGCCGTTCCCGCTGCCGCGCCGAAAGCTGCCGCGCAGGACAGGATCAAACCCGCCAAGGCTCCGGCCCCTGCCGCGCCCCCCGGGCCAAACACGCAGATAAAGCCGAAGACAGACAACCGGCCCAAGCCGCAGGACGCACAGCCCGAGGTTGGCTCCCTTCTGGAAGGGGCTGCCGCACGCATCCAGCACCGGGCAAGCCTGATCGCCACTCTTGCCGCCCTGAAGGGCAGCGATGTGCCCGTCAGCGATGTCGCCGCCTTTCTGTGGCAGGAAACGCCCGGCGATCTGTCACTGCACACGCTGGCCAAGGCGGTGCAATCCGTCGGCCTGCAGCCCAAGGTGCTTGAAAAGCAGAGCCTTGCCCCCGCCTTGTGGCCTGCGCTTGCGATCATGTCAGGCGGCCAGTGCGTTCTGGTGCTGGGCCAGGCAGACGATGCGCTG
>NZ_JWLI01000022.1:3929-4976 GCF_000813965.1 Leisingera sp. ANG-M7
GGCCATTGGTTCTGGAGCGAGTTCCCCAAGTACCGCCGCCAAGTGGGCGAGATCATGCTGGGCTCATTGGTGGCGAACATACTGGCGGTCTCCGTCGCGCTGTTTTCCCTCCAGGTTTACGACCGGGTCGTGCCACACCAATCGCACGCCACATTGTGGGTGCTTGCCGTTGGCGCTTTCCTCGCGATTGCGCTGGAGGCGATGCTGAAGCTGGCCCGCGCCCGGCTGACCGATGCGGCCGGCCGCCAGATCGAACTGTCGGTGCAGCACAACCTGATGCGCCGCCTGATCGGGATGCGCTCAGACAAGAAGCCGCTGCCGCCCTCCGGCCTATTTGCCGCGATGCGCGATTTCGGCTCGGTGCGGGAATTCTTCACCTCTTCCACCATTTCAACGCTGGCGGACATCCCCTTCATCGCGGTGTTCCTGCTGCTGGTGGCCTCGATTGCCGGGCCGGTGGTCTGGGTGATCATTGCCGGCGGCACCCTGATGCTGCTGCCTGCCTATTTCATGCAGAAGAAGATGATCGCCTATACTCGCCAGACCCAGGGTGCGAATGCCAAGGCCGGACGGCTGCTGCATGAAGTAGTCACAGAACTCGACACCGTGAAGACCCAGCGCGGCGAAGAGCGGGTGCTGCGGCTGTGGGATGAGCTGAACACGCTGTCGTCGCATTCCGCGACCGAGCAGCGCAAACTGTCCAGCGCCCTCACCTACTGGTCGCAAGGAGTGCAGCAGGCCACCTATATCACCGCGGTGGTGCTGGGCACGCTGCTGGTGTTTGCGGGCGAGTTCACCGTCGGCACCATCATCGCCACCGGCATCCTGACCAGCCGGACGCTGGCGCCGCTGACGCAGTTTGCCGCCACCCTGGCGCGCTGGAGCAACGTCAAGGCGGCGCTGGAAGGGCTGGACGCCATCGCTCAGGCGCCGCAGGAAAAAGAGAAAGAGCGCACCTACCTGCGCCGCCAGAAGATCGAGGGCCGCTTCGAGTTGCGCGAGATCATGTTCCGCTATGAGGACGACGCGGCCCCGACGCTTGACGTT